>NZ_CM181703.1:0-4074288 GCF_059338565.1 Shewanella sp. 433
GATGCCGATAACGTCGACGAAGGCGCGCAAGTGGTGATTGATGTCGCCAGTAATGACGCGGACAGCGAAAGTGAGCTGAACTTAGGCAGCATCGTGATTGTCGGCCAGCCTGCCAACGGCACGCTCACCGTCAATGCCGATGGCACCGTCACTTACCGCCATGATGGCAGTGACACCACGCAAGACATCTTTACCTACACCATTGAAGATGCGCAGGGCAACGTCTCTGAGCCGATCACCGTCAACGTTGATGTCAACGCCGTCGATGACACCGCGCCGATTGGTGCAGATGATGCCGATAACGTCGACGAAGGCGCGCAAGTGGTGATTGATGTCGCCAGTAATGACGCGGACAGCGAAAGTGAGCTGAACTTAGGCAGCATCGTGATTGTCGGCCAGCCTGCCAACGGCACGCTCACCGTCAATGCCGATGGCACCGTCACTTACCGCCATGATGGCAGTGACACCACGCAAGACATCTTTACCTACACCATTGAAGATGCGCAGGGCAACGTCTCTGAGCCGATCACCGTCAACGTTGATGTCAACGCCGTCGATGACACCGCGCCGATTGGTGCAGATGATGCCGATAACGTCGACGAAGGCGCGCAAGTGGTGATTGATGTCGCCAGTAATGACGCGGACAGCGAAAGTGAGCTGAACTTAGGCAGCATCGTGATTGTCGGCCAGCCTGCCAACGGCACGCTCACCGTCAATGCCGATGGCACCGTCACTTACCGCCATGATGGCAGTGACACCACGCAAGACATCTTTACCTACACCATTGAAGATGCGCAGGGCAACGTCTCTGAGCCGATCACCGTCAACGTTGATGTCAACGCCGTCGATGACACCGCGCCGATTGGTGCAGATGATGCCGATAACGTCGACGAAGGCGCGCAAGTGGTGATTGATGTCGCCAGTAATGACGCGGACAGCGAAAGTGAGCTGAACTTAGGCAGCATCGTGATTGTCGGCCAGCCTGCCAACGGCACGCTCACCGTCAATGCCGATGGCACCGTCACTTACCGCCATGATGGCAGTGACACCACGCAAGACATCTTTACCTACACCATTGAAGATGCGCAGGGCAACGTCTCTGAGCCGATCACCGTCAACGTTGATGTCAACGCCGTCGATGACACCGCGCCGATTGGTGCAGATGATGCCGATAACGTCGACGAAGGCGCGCAAGTGGTGATTGATGTCGCCAGTAATGACGCGGACAGCGAAAGTGAGCTGAACTTAGGCAGCATCGTGATTGTCGGCCAGCCTGCCAACGGCACGCTCACCGTCAATGCCGATGGCACCGTCACTTACCGCCATGATGGCAGTGACACCACGCAAGACATCTTTACCTACACCATTGAAGATGCGCAGGGCAACGTCTCTGAGCCGATCACCGTCAACGTTGATGTCAACGCCGTCGATGACACCGCGCCGATTGGTGCAGATGATGCCGATAACGTCGACGAAGGCGCGCAAGTGGTGATTGATGTCGCCAGTAATGACGCGGACAGCGAAAGTGAGCTGAACTTAGGCAGCATCGTGATTGTCGGCCAGCCTGCCAACGGCACGCTCACCGTCAATGCCGATGGCACCGTCACTTACCGCCATGATGGCAGTGACACCACGCAAGACATCTTTACCTACACCATTGAAGATGCGCAGGGCAACGTCTCTGAGCCGATCACCGTCAACGTTGATGTCAACGCCGTCGATGACACCGCTATTGCCAATGATGATACTTTTTCTGTACTTGAAGATCACACCTCTGACGCGTTAGATCTGTTAGGGAATGATATTGGCGAAGGTTTAACGATTAAGTCTATCAACGGCGTGCAGCTAACTGGTGGTGAACAATCCATTGAGATCGATAACGGCTCGATTTTCATCAATGCCGATGAAGAGATCACTTTTACCCCTAACGATAACTACAGTGGTACTGTGACCTTTGATTATGTTATCGAAGATGTCGACGGTGGTGAAGAAACTGCTACCGTTACGGGCACAGTGATTCCCGTAGCCGATACTGTAGGCGATGACCTCACCGTTGCTGTCGGTGAGGTATCTCTGGTCGACATTACATTTAATGAGGGTGAAACGACCTATGACGCAGAAGGTAACCCAAGTCAAAATAAAATAACAAAAATTGAATATGCAGACGGCACTACTGTCACCACTAGCGATGGCGAATATTTACAAGTTAGTAACGGCCAGGGTATAGGTGTCGGTGTCGGAGGTGATTTTAGGATTAATGACGATGACTATCTCAACATAGATATGCCAGGCTACGTAACTGATATTAAATTGTCTTTCAAAAATGCTTCGGGGCAAACCCTCACCTTTACCATGCAAAATATCGATGGTAGCACCACAGAACAGACATACACTTTCCCGGAGGATGCCAATAGCAGTACCAGCATGATACTGCACAGTGACATTGCCTTTAATTCGTTCAGCTTCGTCGTTTCGGGTACTTCTAACGGCGGAAACGGATCGACACTTGAAGGCATGACCACAATTGGCGTAACCCAAACAGCCTATGCCTATCCGCTGACAGCCTCCTATTCGTTCAGCGATCTAGATGGCAGCGAGAGTGTACAAAGCATCACCTTATCGGGTTTCCCCGACGACGCTAATGCGATTATTTATGATGGTGATGGCGATGGTGCTATAGAGATGACCTCGAATGGTGATGGTACCTGGAGCATAGATTCGAACGCGTTCACCCTCAATGGTGGCGTATTCAACCTTGAAGATTGGATAGTGCAAACCGAAGTACCATTACCGTCTGATTTCGAACCCCGTATAGAAATTGTCATTGTCGATGGTACAGATACCTCTATTTCTATTCGTGGAGGCTCAGAAAGCTCGGAACTTATCGGCGGAGACGGTAATGATCTGCTTGATGGTCAGTCTGGCGACGATTATCTCATAGGTGGCTTGGGCGACGACACTCTGATCGGCGGTCTAGGCAATGATACCTTCGTCTGGCAGCAAGGCGATACGGGCACTGACCATATTAGCGATTTTAACATCAAGCAGGACAAACTCGATCTAAGCGATCTGCTTCAAGGTGAAACTAAAGATAACTTAGAAAACTATCTACATTTTACGGTTGAAGATGGCAACACGACTATCGAAATTGATGCCAATGGTGATGATCATGTCGATCAGATGATTGTACTTGATGGGGTCGATTTATTTGCCGAACTTGGTGTTAACAGTGATGCCGAAGTGATCAACTCACTCCTAGGCACGAATGGGGATGGAGCGCTAATCATAGACGATGCAAGTTCTGCTTATTCTAGTAGCAGTACCGAACCATTAACTTTCTATACTCCACAAGAGCTTGATAGCAAAATTATGTAGTTAATGCATAAGATGATAGATGATAGATGATAGATGATAGATGATAGCACTAGTTAGTCATACTAATTGGTGCTATCAATCCTTTTGTTATGTCCCGTTAATACTTCTATAATTAAAATCAAATAATGTTTAATAAAATCTTAAGGATATGTTTTTAAGGTGCAATCAACAGCGTCTGCAAAAACTGAGCAATGGAGCATTTCAGCCTCGCAACGAGTGACGGTTGACCCATTGTTAGACAGTTTAGTCCTATTAACCGAATTTTTCGGTAGCCCCTGCTCTAGCGAATCACTAGCCGCAGGTTTACCGCTGTCTGGCAGCATTTTAACCCCAGAACTAGTACCACAAGCTGCGGGCAGAGCTGGCCTTACCGCCAAATTAACCCGCAAAGGCTTAGATCAAATCTCGCCTATTTTTCTTCCCTGTATCTTGCTGCTTAAAGACCAAAAAGCCTGTTTACTTCGAGAAATAGATTTAGAAAACGATCGCGCTGTCATTCAATTGCCCGAAACCGGTGGTGAAGAGCAACTGACCATAGAGGCACTCGAAGCCCTGTATGTGGGTTATCTCTTTTTGGTTAAACAGCAATACCGTGGCGACATGGGCTTTGATCTGCGCCTGCACGATAATAAGACTCACTGGCTGTGGCAGACCCTAAAAGATTCGGCACCGATTTATCGTGATGCATTAATAGCTTCAGTGTTGGTGAACCTGTTTGCGCTGGTATCACCACTGTTCATTATGAACGTTTACGATAAAGTGGTACCCAATCTTGCATTTGAGTCGCTGTGGGTATTAGCGATTGGTGCCGGTATCGCCTATATCTTTGATTTGATTATGCGGCAACTGCGCGCCTACCTAATTGATGTCGCTGGCAAAAAAGTCGATATTATTGTGTCATCACAGCTCTTTGCCAAAGCCATTGGCATCCCATTAGAGAAACGCTCTCCTAGTGTCGGTGGAATGGCCAGACAATTAGGTGAATTTGACAGCATACGTGAAATCTTAACTTCGGCCACCATCACCACCTTAGTCGATCTTCCGTTTGCGATATTTTTTGTCATCATCATCTACATTGTGGCTGGCGACTTGGCTCTTATCCCCTTAATTGGCGGAGCTATCATCATCATTTACACCTTATTCATGCAGCCTCGGCTTAAGGTCGCTATCGAAGAAAGTAATAAATTTGCCAGCTTAAAGCATGGTCATCTTATTGAATCGCTTGCGTCTTTAGAGTCAATAAAGTCCAGTGGCGCTGAAGGGCTAGTACAAAAAAGCTGGCAACAGATGATAGGCCATACTGCTAATTGGCAATTAAAAGCCAAAAAAATATCCACATCAGTCACCAATATTGCCAATTTCACCGTACAACTCTCGGTGGTCTGTGTGGTGATTTTAGGGGTTTATCGAGTAGCCGATAACGCAATATCCATGGGTGGCATTATTGCCGCGGTGATTTTATCGAGCCGTGCCATCTCACCAATGGCGCAGCTAGCCGGCTTAATGACTCGGGGGAATCATACCGCCAGCGCTCTGCGTCAACTTGATCAGATAATGACGCAAGAAGATGAGTTTCAACACAAAGGGCACTTGGTCAGCAAGCAGCGCTTACAAGGGCAAATTAACGCCGACCATGTCAGCTTTAATTATCCGGGCTCTGAACGCCCAGTACTACACCCTATGTCCTTGTCTATCTCACCTGGTGAGCGCGTGGCAATTATCGGTCGCAATGGCTCGGGTAAAAGTACTTTGGCTAAACTGCTTGTGGGCTTATATCAACCCACTAAAGGCAGCCTGCGTTACGACGGTCTCGATGCCGCCCAGATACACCCTACCGATCTGCGACGTAACTTTGGTTATTTGCCACAAGACATTACCCTATTTCATGGCACCATTCGTGACAATATTCTCTTTGGTACTCGTCAAGTGACCGAACACCAATTGATTCGGGCAGTGCAACTCTCTGGCGTCAATCAATTTACTGATATTGAGACTGAAGGCTTAGATCAACAAGTGGGTGAAGGTGGTCAATCTTTGTCACGTGGTCAGCGCCAAACCATTGCACTTGCTAGAGCAACCCTTAACGATCCACCAGTCCTGCTAATGGATGAGCCTACGGCCAGCTTAGATGCGCGCGCCGAAAAGCAGTTTATTCGCGCCATGAAAAACGTCACCAAAGAGAGAACCTTGTTACTGATCACCCATAAAATGCATCTGCTTAACTTAGTCGATCGCATCATAGTGTTAGATCGCGGCCATATCGTGGCCGACGGCCCCAAAGAAGCTGTGCTGAATAAACTCGCCAAAGGGCTTTTATCTGGAGGTCCAAAGAGTGAGTAAACACTTAACGACCCATGATTTAGAGATGGTGGATGATGTTTATGGTGCCATGATGACCGACGCTCCGACTAGTCATAGGCTGATTATTTGGGCTTTATCGGCACTAGTTGTGTGCTTTTTATTGTGGGCCTATTTTGCCGAATTAGATCGCGTCACCACAGGCATGGGTAAAGTCATTCCCTCGTCGCAAATTCAAGTCATCCAGAGTTTAGATGGCGGCATTATGCAAGAGCTGTACGTTCAAGAAGGGATGATGGTCACTAAGGGGCAGCCGTTAGTGCGTATCGATGATACCCGCTTTAAATCTGACTTTGCCCAGCAAGAACAAGAGGTTTACAGCCTGCAAGCTAATGTGTTGCGCCTGCGCACCGAACTTAACAGCATTACCATTTCCGATGTCGCATCGGATTGGCGCGAGCAGGTCAAAATTGTTAAACAGCCACTACAATTTTCGCAAACACTCATAGATAACGAACCCGACTTAGTTCGCCGTCAACAAGAAGAGTATGAGGGGCGTCTCGATAACCTCAGTAATCAACTTGAAATTTTGGCGCGTCAGATCCAGCAAAAGCAACAAGAAACCCAAGAGCTGGCATCAAAAATATCGACGTTAACCACCAGTTTTCAGCTGGTCACACGAGAATTAGAGCTGACTCGTCCACTGGCTAAAAAAGGCATAGTGCCTGAAGTTGAGCTACTCAAACTCGAGCGTATCGTTAATGATATTCGCGGTGAGTTAGCGTCGGTTAGGTTATTGCGCCCCAAAGTGAAAGCATCACAAGACGAAGCCATTTTAAAGCGACGTGAAGCACTATTTGTGTTTGCCGCCGACACTCGGACTCAGCTTAATGAGATGCAAACTCGCTTGTCTCGCATTAACGAAGCGCAAGTGGGTGCGCAAGATAAGGTCAGTAAAGCCGAAATCGTCTCACCCGTAAACGGCACCATTAAAACAGTGCATATCAACACCTTAGGCGGTGTTGTTCAGCCTGGTATTGATATTATCGAAATTGTGCCGTCAGAAGACCAACTACTGATTGAAACCAAAATTCTGCCAAAAGATATCGCATTTTTACATCCTGGCTTACCCGCCGTAGTTAAAGTGACCGCTTATGACTTTACCCGTTATGGTGGTTTAAATGGCGTTGTGGAGCACATCAGTGCCGATACAACACAGGACGAAGAGGGAAACAGTTTCTATCTTGTAAGGGTTAGAACTGAACTATCAAGTTTGACGAAAGACGATGGAACCTTAATGCCGATTATTCCGGGGATGTTGACCTCGGTAGATGTAATAATTGGGCAAAGATCCGTGCTGGAGTACATACTTAATCCAATTTTAAGAGCAAGAGATACTGCTCTACGTGAACGTTAAGTTCACCGAAATTAACCAGGGGGGTTACAACATGAGTAAGCAAACTGTACGTCAGCTAAAGCGCAGCGCCATGGCGCTAGCTATTGGCGCGATGTTACTACCAGGTGTCGGTTCTAGCCAAACACTAGAACAAGCTGTCGCTCACACACTGGATACCAATCCAGATATTCGTATCGCGTTTAATCGCTTTAAAGCACGCGAAGAGCAAGTGAGCCAAGCATACGCGGGCTACATGCCAACCGTTGATATTAGCGCTGGCTACGGCTGGGAGCAAACCAACAGCCCATCAACCCGCAGAAAAGCAGGCCAAGGTGACGTTGATAGCGATGGGGTTATCGAGCTCACCCGCGGTGAAGCTGGCTTTAGCATCAAACAGATGTTATTCGATGGTTTCTATACCTCTAGCGAAGTCGATCGTTATAGCTTTGAAGCCAGTGCCGATCAGTGGGCACTGTTTGCCGCAGCCGAAGATATTGCACTCGATGTAGCCAATGTCTACGTCAACTATATCCGTGCTGAGCAAGTATTAACCTTAGCGGAGAAAAACCTGCAAAGTCATAAAGACATTTACGACCAAATTAAGCAGCGTACTGATTCTGGCTTAGGTTCAATTGCCGATTTATCACAGATCACCGGGCGTCTTGCACGCGCCAATGCCAATGTGATTTCAGCGAAAAACAATTTTTACGATGCCAAAGCGCAGTTCGTCAGAATTGTTGAGAAACAACCTGAAGATCTCATTGTCCCAGTACCCGATGATGACATGCTACCGGCTGACTTAAACAGCAGCATTCAAATTGCTCAAGACAACCATCCGGTATTAAAATCGGCGGCTAGTGATATCACTGCTGCCGAATATGAACGCTCATCGGCACAATCTAACTACTATCCCAAGCTAACGTTAGAGTTGGGTGGTAATTGGAATAACGACATCGACGGTGAAGATGGTTATTCACCGATTGCCTCGCAGAATGTGGGCGGCCATAGTAATGACTTAGTGGCCATGGTTCGCGTCAAATACAACTTGTTTGCCGGTGGTAAAGATGTAGCCCGTGAAAAAGAGGCGGCCTACAAACTGGGCGAAGCCAAAGAGATTCGCCAACGCGCTTATCGTCAAGTCGTCGAAGGGGTTAACTTAGCCTGGAACGCCTATGAACTGCTCGAGCCTCAAAAGATGTATATTCGCGACCACGTTGTGGCCGCCAAGGATACACAAGTGGCCTATAGCCAGCAGTTTAATTTAGGTCAGCGTACCCTGCTCGATCTGCTCGATACAGAAAACGAGCTATTTGAAGCACGTAAAGATTATTTAGAAGCCGAGTATGATGAGATCATTTCTGAATACCGAATTCTTAATGCCACAGGAAGATTATTAGAATCACTTCGAGTTACTCGTCCCGATGTGTGGAAGGGTGAACGCGAATATGAAGGGGGAGTGAAATAATGAAAGCTCTATTAATACTCGTCAGTATCGCCTTAATTGGTGGCTGTTCGATGCGTGACACTGTCAACATGGACACACCTACAGAGCAGGCATTTGACCTCAATGATAATGATAGAGATGGCGTCATTGTTGCCAGAGAGCGCTGTAATGATACCGTCACAGGCGCCACTATCGATAACTACGGTTGTGGTAAAATAAAACCCATTAACGAGCGACAAGAGTTAAGGATTTTATTTGCTAACGATTCCTTCTATATTGATCCACAATACTATGATCAAGTGGAAACCGTCGCGACATTTATGCGGCAGTTTCCTAATTCTCAAGTTACAATCGAAGGCCACTGTAGTAAAACAGGCTCTTACGATCACAACTTAACTTTGTCACAAAACAGAGCTAATGCGGTAAGCTCATTACTGTCAGAACGTTTTGGTATTGATAACAGTCGAGTCACAGCCATTGGCTACAGCTACGACCGCCCAGTTGATCCAACTCATACGGCTGAGGCGCATAAGCGCAATCGCCGTGTGATCGCTGAATTGACCGGAGAAGATACCACTGCCGATATGAAGTGGCATATCTATACCGTAGACGAAGAAGTTAAATAACCAAGATAGTCGGAGAACATGAAAGCGAAACTTGGCGGACATCGACAATACTTAAAAGTCTGCCAACTTAGCGTGATGGCACTGGCTCTTGGGTTTTCATGTCTTTATGCTTCTCCGACGCAAAAACTGGACGCAAACCGTATCACCTCTACTCTAGAGAGCCGATACGGTGAGCGCGCCGGTAAACGCGCTAAAGCCTGGTTTAAGGTGCTCAATGAAGCACAAGGGTTAAGTGAACAAGAAAAAATCACCAAGGTGAATAACTTTTTCAATCTTTTTCGGTTTGTCGATGATATTAAGCTTTGGGGCGAGAGCAACTACTGGGCAAGTCCTATGGAATTTATCGGTGTCAATGGGGGTGATTGTGAAGACTTTTCTATCGCAAAATATTTCACTCTATTGCAACTTGGTATTGCCGATGACAAACTGCGCATCACTATGGTCAAAGCCACTTCGGTGAATCAATATCATATGGTACTGGCCTACTACGAGACCCCCGGTTCAATCCCCTTAGTCCTCGATAATCTCGATAGAACGATAAAACCCGCTACTCAAAGAAACGACCTTATTCCTGTGTATAGTTTCAATGGTCGACAGCTATGGTTAAATAAAGAGAAAGGACGAGGTGTGCTTGCAGGCTCATCTGAACGTCTTGAAAAATGGAATGATCTCAAACACAGATTGGGTGTCGAACGACTTAGAATGCCCAAATTAAGATTGGAGTAGCTATAACAATGACACTGTTTCGACAGATATACTCACTACTTTTGGGCCTGTTTCTGGTTGTTGTCGTTAGCTTAGCTTACGTACAGTTTACCGAGACCCAAAGCTTTTTAACCAAGCAAATGGAGTCTGACCTCAATAACACCAGCCACAGCCTAGGAATCATGCTAGTCCCTGATTTAGAAGCGGGTGACATTGTTGGCGCCGAAACCTTGATCAATGTGATCTTTGAGGGCGGTTACTATCAACAGGTCAAACTAACTTGGTTAATTGATGGTAAACAACAAGTATGGGAAAACGAACTAAAAATTGAAGGAGTGCCACAATGGTTTATCGATCTGGGCTTTTTTGACACCATCAGCCGTGAAAGCACCATCACCTCAGGCTGGTTACAATTAGCCAAATTAGAAATTACTGCGCATCCCGGTTTTGGTTATAACGAACTATGGCGCACCATGACCAATGCCATAATCGCGATTTCAATTCTATTTTTAATCGCCATTATGTTAGCTCGCTTCGGACTCACGTGGATTCTGCGACCTTTGCATGATATCGCTGAGCACGCCACAGAAGTGGCTAAACGCAAATTTGGTCCAGACATGCCTCTTCCCAAGACCTCTGAACTCAGGTCAGTCGTCGAAGCTTTTAATAGTATGTCGCATCAGCTGAAGAAAATCTTCAACTCTCTCGATGAAGAGGTAACTGAATTAAGGAAGAAAAATCTCGTCGATCAAGTCTCTGGATTACCTAACCGCCAATACATGATGGCACGTATCCACAGCTGGCTGAACGAGCCTAATAATGGCTCGTTAATGATGGCGAAGTTTGATTGGCTAGAAGAGGTGCACAGCAAATATGGCTACCAAGTTCGTGACGAAACCATACGTTTACTTGCTCAAAGGTTGCAGCAACAACTCGATGAAATAGCACCTTCTGTTATTGCGCGTATTGCGGCTTATGAATTTGCTTTTCTGATCACCAGCGCCGAACACGAGCAAAGCAGCAAATACTTACACACCTTGATTAGAACCGTGAATCAGGAGATCTCTAAGGCAGGCTGCAAACCTAATGAACAATTTACCATCGGTATCGCCCAGCGTTCAGAGACGATGACAGTCTCTGAGCTCTTGTCACAAACAGACAATGCATTGCAGCAAGCCATCGCCGAAAATAATGTGTTTCACTGGTTTGAGAGCAATGAGAAGCAACTCTACAGCAAAGAGCAGTGGCGTGAACATCTTAGCGCAGCGATTACAAACAAACACTTTCAATTTAAATGGCAGCCCGTTTCTCTCAACAATCAGACCACTGTGGTACAGCGCGAGCTGTATTGCCAATTAACTATTGGCGATAAAGAGATCCACGCAGGACAATTTATGCCTTATGTTGAGCTATTGTCATTAGGTTCTTTACTGGACCGCTGCCTTATTGAGTCAATTATCGATAATGGCATTATCGAAAAGCATGATGAGCCGATTGCAATCAACCTGACATTCCACAGCCTAAGAGATGTCGAGTTTCATAAATGGTTAAATCAGTTTCTACGCAACAGTCGATTTAGCCAAAGAATTGTGTTTGATATCCCAGAAGCGGGTGTCTATAGCGACCCTGATGCCTGCCAAGCTCTATGTACCATCATTAGAGACAATGGCGCACACTTTGGCATCGACCACTTTGGTCGTCAATTTGGCTCAATGGCTTACCTACAGACGCTGCGTCCAAGTTATGTCAAATTAGATCAGTCCTTCGCCTACTATGATGAAAATGAGCATAGCAGTGAACTCTGCCGCGCGCTCGTTAACGTTGCTAAAGGGCTGGATATTCAGGTGATTGCCACAGGGATTGAAGAGCAGGCGCAACTGGCCAGGTTTGAACCACTCAAAACCGAGGCTTACATGGGTTATATCTCCCCACCCGAGAAAGTACCTAGTTAATAATAAAAAAGCTGCCAATGGCAGCTTTTTTATGCCGAAAAATAGTGAGGCGGATTACCATACGACCACTGCCCTATTGCATAAATGATAACTCTTTTAAGAGAATGTCCGCGTTAAACGAAAAAAGCCCACTGATTGCTCAGCGGGCTTTTCGAAAGTGGTCGGTGATAGAGGATTCGAACCTCTGACCCTCTGGTCCCAAACCAGATGCGCTACCGGGCTGCGCTAATCACCGAAAATCTTTAATTTGTTAAAATACCGAGTTGGACTCACTATTTTATAATGTGGTCGGTGATAGAGGATTCGAACCTCTGACCCTCTGGTCCCAAACCAGATGCGCTACCGGGCTGCGCTAATCACCGAGTCTCTACTTTAAAAAGTAGTAGATGTTTTATGAGGTCGCCCTCAAGTTTGAATAAGAAGTAATGGGGTGACTGATGGGACTTGAACCCACGACAACCGGAATCACAATCCGGGGCTCTACCAACTGAGCTACAATCACCACTGATATTACTACTTAACTGCTAACTTTAGCATCAACTCCAACTGGTGCACCCAGAAGGATTCGAACCCTCGGCCTCACCCTCCGGAGGGGTGCGCTCTATCCAGCTGAGCTATGGGTGCCTGCCTTGTTAGCGCCGCATATAATATGGATTATTTAACGGCTCGTCTATAGCAAACATCGTTTTTTTTATGCGTTTGCTCAACTTTTAACAGATCTGCGCCTCTTATGGTCAATTACGGTCAATATACCGTGCTAAAGTCAAAATAATGACTTGGTGCTGTTTCTTTTTTATGCTATTTATAATCTTCATCTAATGCACTAACAGATATGATAATTATATTGAAATTGGCGGAGTCATGTTTAGGGAAAAAACAGACCAACTTGCGACTCGTGAAATTGACAAATTAAGCAAAAGGATTTCCCGCTTAAGAAGTCTAGCGCGTAAATATAAACGATCTGAAGTGATTCAGAATGCTTTATTAGATATTTCGAACGTCGCTGCAAGTGCAAAACGTGCTGATGATTTTTATTCTGGGATACAGCGAAACCTCAATAAGCTTTTGCCTGCTGATAATTTTTTCATCGCTCTACTTAATCACGACACAAACGAACTCAATGTTCCCTTCTTCGTCGATGAAAAAGATCCTCACCCGAGCGAGCTTTATCCAGCAGAGAAAATTTCCAACACATTACACAGTGGCTTAACCGGCTATGTGTTACGTCAACAGCAAGCCTTGCTGTGCGATGAGGATAAATTTAACCAGCTGATCGCTGATAACCAAATTGTCAGTCGTGGTTCCAGCTGCCACCAATGGCTTGGTGTCCCTATTTTTAGTGGTGAACTAACCATTGGCGTGCTGGCCATTCAAAGTTATAACCCCGCGATCAGTTATGGCGATATTGAACTTGAGCTACTTACCTTTATTAGCCAGCATGTCTCTGGCGTCATTGAACGGGTACAGTATCAACACAACCTCGAAACCGCTATCGAGCATCGTACCAAAGAACTGAGCCTGGCTTACGACAAGCTCAAGCAAGAGGTCAATGAGAGGCGCCGAGCGGAGCATCTACAAAAGTCACTGTTTGAAATTGCCGAACTGTCTAACTCTAATATCGATGACAATATTTTTTACACCGAGTTACATCGAGTGATCAGCCATCTGTTACCCGCCAATAATTGTTATATCGGTCTACTGGACGACAGCAGTCACTATTTGAATTTCCCCTTCTATGTATCACAGTTAAACATGGATCTCCCCTCTAAACGGCCGCTGGCTGACGGTTTAGTTGAGTTTATACTGAAGCACAAGAAACCCATGTTACTCGAAAAGTCCGATATCAAAGCGCTGATCGACACCCAACAACTGTATGCTATCGCGCCCCAACTCAATCATACCGAGACGATTAATCAATGGATCGGCGTGCCACTATTTATTCAGGGGGTGGTCAAAGGGGCGCTAACCATTTACAGCTTCAGTGCCTCTCAAACCTATCAAGAAAAAGATCTCGGCTTATTAACCTTTGTGTCGCAACATATTGCCACTGCCATCGAGCGTAAATTATCGGCCGAGTCATTAAAGCAAAGTTATGAACAGTTAGAAGAGAAAGTCGCCCAGCGGACCCGCGCATTAGCCATGCTCAATCAAGATTTAGAAAATGAGATCAGCCAACGACGTAAAATTGAGCAACAGTTAGTGCATGATGCCTGCCACGATATTCTGACCGGCTTACCCAATCGGGCACGGTTTATGGAGCGTTTAGGCCAAGCGGTTAAGCATGTCAGACGCCATAGTTTAGATCGTTTTGCTTTGCTGTTTATCGACTTAGATCGTTTTAAGCTGATCAATGATACCTTGGGGCATTTACAAGGCGATCGCTTTTTGATTGAAACGGCTCGACGACTTAACCTGTGTATCCGTGATAACGACACACTAGCACGCATTGGTGGCGATGAATTTGTCATCCTGCTCGATAGCATTCACGACAGTAATGATGCCATCGAAGTGGCCGAACGCATTCTCGGTGAGTTATCGGCGCCTTACCAATTAGAACAGCAGAGCTTTACCTCCGGGGCTAGCATTGGTATTGCCTTTAGCGGTCAAAATAACAATGATACCAGCGAATCCTTGCTTAAAGATGCAGATGCCGCCATGTATCAGGCAAAATCCAATGGCAAAGGCTGTTATGTTGTCAGCGACAACCGCACAAGAGGAAAACTGGCCCACGACATCACTTTAGAGATAGAATTGCGTGAAGCCTTAGCCAGCAAAAGCCTAGCCCTGCAATACTTCCCTATTATGACTTTAGACAGCCAAGAGGTATTGGCGTACGAGCCAAGACTCTATTGGCAACATGAGCAATTGGGTAAACTTAAACAAGCACAACTTAATAATATTGCCGAGCATTGTAATCTCACCAAAGAGCTCGATCTTTACCTCTTTGAGCAACTTAATCTCGATTACCCTAAACTGCTCGCCGTCAGCGGCCCGATACAACTGCATTTACATGTTTCCAGCCGTCATTTGAAACATAAACATGCGGTACGTAAACTGAAAAACCGTCTAAAACAGAGCTGCAGTAAGCCAGAAATGATCTGGATGTTCTTCGATGAAAAAGCGTTTGTGCAAGATACCGACAGCCATATAAATGCGTTTGAGATGTTGCATAAACTCGGGATAAATTTAGGGCTACATGCCTATGGCAGTGCCCACAGCGCCTTGAGTAGCCTTAGCTTTTTACCATTGAGCGGCCTCAAACTTGACCCGAGTTACATTGGTCATTTAAGTCATCCCCAACATAAAAAGCTCCTCAAAGCCCACCAGTTAGTCGCTAAGGCATTAGGGTTAAACATATTTGTTCAGGGGGTTAAAACCGAGCGGCAGCATCAACAACTGCTTAATCTCGGCTTTACTCAGGGACAAGGACTGGCACTTGGTGAATCGATTGATGCAAAAAACTTAACCACGCCCAAACAAGCGCCAGATAGTTTGACAGCCTAAACGCACAAAATAATGAGGCTAACGTCTCATTATTTTTTGAACATATCACGAATGTTGGCAATATTGGCTTTACCTGATTGCACCCGCTGCTGCTCAGTTTGTGCCGGCTTGCGATTTTCCCAAATCAGATCGTCTTGAGGCAATTCGAGTAAAAAACGGCTCGGTTCACAACGCATCACCTCGCCAAACTGACGCCGCTCACGACAGATCATAAACCACAGCTCTTTTTGTGCACGAGTAATGCCCACGTAAGCCAGACGCCTTTCCTCCTCGACGTTGTCTTCATCGATACTGCTTTGATGGGGCAAGATGCGCTCCTCAACCCCCACCATAAACACGTAAGGAAACTCCAGCCCTTTTGAGGCATGCAAGGTCATTAGCTGTACTTGATCGCCCGCTTCATCCTCGCTGTTACGCTCCATCATGTCGCGCAATGTTAAGCGCGTCACCACCTCTGGTAAGGTCATGGCCTCATCAAGATCATCCCCTTGCAGCATTTCGGTCACCCAGCGATACAGCTCCGAGATGTTTTTCATGCGCATCTCTGCAGCCTTGGCGCTGGTGCTGGTTTCGTATAGATAATCTTCGTAATTGATATTACGAATAAGGCGCTTAACCGCTTCTACGGGTTCACCACGGTTGGCCTCTTCGCCCATATCGACGATAAACTTGCCAAACTTATATAACGACGCCATTGCCGCAGGTGGTAGATGATGATTAAGCTCGCCTTGAAATATCGCCTCAAACATCGAAATTTGTTTTTCATTGGCGTAATTGCCTAAGCGTTCCAGTGTCGCAGGGCCAATACCACGTTTAGGCAGATTAACGACCCGTAAGAAGGCATTATCGTCGTCAGGATTCACCACTAAACGCAAATACGCCATGATATCTTTAATCTCGGCGCGGCCAAAAAATGAGGTGCCGCCACTGAGCTTATAGGGAATGCGGTTAGTCATTAACGCCCGCTCAAGTAAACGCGATTGATGGTTACCACGATACAGAATTGCGTAATCACCAAATTGGGTTCTACCAACAAATTTATGCCTAATCATCTCGGCAATCACCCGCTCAGCTTCTTGCTCTTCATTGGCTGCCATCAATACCCGCAGCGGCTCGCCATAGGCCAGCTCACTGAACAGCGACTTGTCATACACATGGGGATTATTGGCAATCAATATATTAGCGGCGCGCAAAATACGCTGGCTAGAACGATAGTTTTGCTCGAGCTTAATCAGCCTTAATGAGGGGAAATCTTTACCCAACAACACTAGGTTTTGTGGTTTAGCGCCACGCCATGAGTAAATAGACTGATCGTCATCACCCACCACAGTAAAGCGGGCACGCTCACCCACCAGCAATTTAACCAGCTCATATTGGCTGGTGTTAGTATCTTGGTACTCATCGACCAATAAATATTGAATACGCTTTTGCCAACGCTCTCTCACCTCTTGATTATGCCTTAGCAGCAACGTAGGCAATAAAATGAGGTCATCAAAATCTAATGCGTTATAGGCCTTCATATGCTGAGCATAGCGCTGATATAACAAGGCAAATAACTGCGACTGTTCATCTTTGGCAAGTTTGCGCGCCTGAGCGGGGATCACCAAATCGCCCTTCCAGTTAGAAATAGCGGTCATTAACAGACGCAGCAGATCTTTATCACCATCGAGTTCGTTTTCAGTTAACTCTTTAAGTAGCGCAAGGGAATCTTGATCATCGAACAGTGAAAAGCCGGGCTTTAACCCCAATACTTTATATTCACGTTTAATGATCTCCAGTCCTAAGGTGTGGAACGTTGAAATCCATAAACCGCGCGCTTCTTTACGTCCCATAGATTGGGCAACACGCTCTTTCATCTCGCGAGCCGCTTTGTTGGTAAAGGTCACTGCGGCAATCGTTTTGGCTTGATATCCGCACTTTTGCACCAGATAAGCAATTTTATTAATGATCACGCGCGTCTTACCACTGCCTGCGCCAGCTAAGACGAGGCAAGGACCTGAAACATAATGGACAGCATCATTTTGACCGGGATTGAGCTTCATGAATTTACAACTACCAAGCAGATAAAAGGGTCTAAATCAGAGGCAGATCATACCAGAATCTACGCCCATCTATTGAGATAAAATAACCAGCGGCTTTTTAATTTGTTATCCGCAGTAGCTCAGGTACAATTCTCAGCATATTGACTTGATTGCCCAGAGGCGAAAAACCATGATTAATCCAAAGAAAATCGAAGAGATGGCTAAGCAGCTTAGCGATAACCTTCCTAGCGGTCTAAAACAATTCGCTGGCGAATTCGAAGATAAAAGTAAGCAAATTTTACAAAACCAACTGATGAAACTCGATGTGGTGTCACGCGAAGAGTTTGACGTACAACAACACGTTCTGCTTAAAACCCGTGAAAAACTCGAAGCCCTGCAAGCCCAAGTTGATGCCTTAGAAGCCAAGCTCAACCAAACCGCAGGCGAATAAACTGAATCAAGGCGGTGTCACTGCGATGTGATATCAAAATTGATGCTGACTCAACGAATCAAGCTTGAGCAGCACAGGGCTAACCTGCGAGGTTGCTGCAACCTCTTTGATTTAACGGCTTTTGTGCGAGGTAACTTTTGGGCAAGGTAACATTGTGACGCTCTCGAGGCGCTTATTATTGGCACTGACTATCGGGTGGTTACTCATACTGCTAGTACCTACAGTGCTATTGCTAAATGGTACGTCGCTATTTCCGTTAATCGCGCTTGATTCTCCCTTGGCTGAATTACTCTATTGGGTAACAACCTCTGGCACTGCGCCCTATGGTGCTTTAACCACTCTAGTGTTACTCGCTATTTGCTATACCATGGTGCCTCAACGACAGTTTATCGCGCTGGTATTTGCCGTAGGCCTGAGCATGTTTACCACCTTGGGGCTCAACCATTTTCTGAAACCTTTTTTTGGCGAGCCCAGACCCAACGCGGCTTTGATGGCGCAGCAAAGCCTACTGCAATTAGAAGCGTTTTATCAACTTCCGGCCACACAGCGCCGCCCAATGTTGGGCCACGCCCTTAGCCAACTTACAAACACCCCATTAGTGACCACTGAACCCGAGATCAGGTTGTCGAATAAAATTGCCGATCACTGGCAACACGAAGTCGGCTTCTCTTTCCCTTCGGGCCACACCTTATTTGCCGTCACCTTATCGATGGTGTTAAGTTATTTTCTCTTACTGAGCGGTCAATACCTGTTGCCATCATTATTAGGATTATGGAGTTTAACCATGGGGTTAAGCCGCATGTTACTGGGAATGCATTGGTCGCAAGATGTACTGGCAGCAACGGTTATCGGCGGGGTAATGGCCTTATTGTGTATCGCGATTATCATTCAGTTCCAGCAAAAACTATTACCCGCTATGGCAACGGTATCACCCCACGACGCCCCTTAGCGGCACCTTATTAACGAGCACCCGATGACGACAATGCAACTCGATAAAATTGATATTAAAATCCTATCGCTACTTCAACAACATGGGCGCTTATCGAATCAAGAACTGGCCGCGTTAGTTGGCCTATCTCCCTCCCCCTGCTCGCGCCGCGTCAAAGCCCTTGAAGATAGTGGCATTATTACTGGCTACGCCACCTTGGTGAGTCCAGACTTCTTTAATCTGCATTTAACAGCCTATGTACAGGTCAGACTGGAAAAACACAGCCAAGGGGTTCTCAATGCCTTTGAACAAGCGATGAACCGCTACGACGAGGTGCTCGAATGTTGCCTACTCACCGGCAGTGACGCCGACTACCAGCTCAAGGTGTTAGTCGCTGATATGGCGGCTTTTAAACACTTCTTGCTAGAGAAGCTCACTACCAACCAAGATATCGCCGGTATTCGCTCAAGCTTTGTGCTCAAACAAGCAAAAAACCACACCGCCATACCACTCCCCAAGTCACATGACTAAACTCATCGTAAGCTAAACATCAGCCAAACATTGCGATAATCAGCACCCATTAGCGATTATTTACTCACGCAATCTAATTGCGTCACATAACCACACCTGCAACTCAGAACAATAAAATCGCACCAAAATGAATCTAACAGCAAGAATAAATCGTAAAAATGCCAAACAACAAAAACAATCACCCCCATAAATAATAATCTCGCAATTTCAACCTATTGACCTAATCGTTACAAGCGCTATGATGCGGCCTCTTTGCTAAAGGAGCGCACAACGCAATGAGTTCAAACGATTCAAGCCATTTTAGTTCAAGAGTTGGCTTCATTATGGCCGCAGCGGGCAGCGCTGTCGGTGTTGGTAACATCTGGGGCTTTCCAACCCAAGCCGCCACTCATGGTGGTGGTGCATTTTTACTGGTTTATCTGGTTCTCATCCTTATCCTTGGCTATCCCATGTTAGTTGCCGAGCTGATGATTGGCCGCCATGGGCAAACCAACCCTGCCGACGCTATGGCTAATATCGCTCAATCCTCTTACCGTCGTTATGTCGGTAAAGTGATCGGTTTTGCTTCTATCATCACCGCCACCTTGATCTGCACTTTTTATATGATCTTATCTGGCTGGTTTGTCAGTTTTGCCATCGCGCCTATCGCCCAACTATCAGGTTTTGAACAGGCGGCCAACTGGCTAATGGCCTTCTCTGTAGAGCGTAATCTGGTTTTCACCATCATCTTCACCCTGCTAGTGATCATGGTGATCCGCCAGGGCGTGCAACAAGGTATAGAGTGTTGGTCTAAACGGCTAATGCCACTGCTGTTGGTAATATTGGTGATGGGCGTTGGTTATATTCTTACTCAGCCCGGTGCTGCTGACGGGTTAACTGCACTACTGGTGCCTGATTTTAGCCGGATTTGGGAAACCGAGGTCTTAGTCGGTGCGCTAGGGCAGACCTTCTTTTCTCTGACCATTGGAACTGGCGCTATGATGGTATACGGCGCCTACCTCAATAAGCAGGAAAACATTGCTACGCTCTCCGCTTATGTCACCTTAACCGACACCTGTGTGGCCTTTCTTGCGGCGTTAATGATCATCCCGGCCATGTATGCGGCGCAGCATAATGGCGTGCAGATCTTCAGCGCCGACGGCAGCCTGTTAAATGCCGATACTCTGGTATTTACGGTATTGCCCGCCCTGTTTGACACCTTAGGTGGTGTGCTAGGGCCGCTGATTGCCATCATCTTTTTCATACTGATGACCATTGCAGGCTTAACTTCCGCTATCTCAATAGTCGAAGTACCGACCAGCTATATTGTTGAGAAAACCAACATAGAGCGCCACCGCGCCACCTATTTGGTAGCGAGCGTTATCACCCTTCTGTCGACGATCATGGTGTTTAACTTTGAGCAGTTGTTTGGCTTGATGATCACCATAACTACCGAGCGCGCCCAGCCCCTGATTGCTTTGGGTATCGCTATCTACCTTGGCTGGGTATGGAACCGACACAGCCTCATTACAACAATCCGAGCCCAAGAAGGCGCCAATGCCGATGGTCTTTTTTGGAAGACTTGGCCTGTGTACGTCAAATTTGTTTGTCCGTTATTAATCACCCTTATCATAGTGCAGTTGGTTTCTGGTTAACCATTAATAGCTCAAAGGCACCGCTTGATTAATGCTGCTCAATTCAGAGTTAAAATGAGCCATTGACCGATCTTTTAAAGTCTTCACCATCAAATTCGCTTAACAGCAATGGTGATCCTGTTTGCTATAACGTTAATTATCAGCCACAAAAAAGGGGAATTTAATTTCCCCTTTTTTGTGTGCCAGCCATCAGCCGTGACTAACGCAGTACCTCTTCAAGCGCTCGTAAACATAACGCCACGTTCTCACGTCTTGCGCTAAAGCCCATCAAACCGATACGCCATGCTTTACCGGCTAATGCGCCAAGGCCAGCGCCTATCTCTAAGTTATAGTTTTCCAATAACTGCTTACGCACTAAGGTATCATCTACCCCTTCAGGAATATAGACAGCATTGAGTTGCGGCAAACGAGATTGCTCATCGACTACAAACTTAAGCCCTAATGACTCCAGCCCTTCGCGCAGCACTTGATGCATGTTTTGATGACGTGCCCATGCATTTTCGAGCCCTTCTTCGGCAAGCAAACGAAGTGATTCATGCAATCCATACAGCGCATTCACCGGAGCGGTATGATGATAGCTGCGCTTGCCACCCGCAGCTTGATCGCCGCTCCAATAGCCCATCACTAGGCTTTGATCTAAAAACCAGCTCTGTACCGGGGTTTTACGTGCTTTAAGCTTCTCTACCGCCGCAGGCGAAAATGACACTGGCGATAACCCTGGTACGCAGGAGAGACATTTTTGGCTGCCCGAGTAAATCGCATCTATGCCCCATTCATCCACTTTAAGCTCCACGCCGCCTAAAGAGGTCACTGCATCGACGATAGAGAGACAATCATGCTGTTTAGCTAAGGCACACAAGCTCTTGGCATCTGACAATGCGCCAGTTGAGGTTTCTGCGTGGACAAAGGCTAAAAACTTCGCATCAGGGTTAGCTTTTAGTGCAGCCTCAACATCGCTAACTGAAACGGGCGTGCCCCACTCGTTATCGACGACCACCGCAGTTGCACCAACGCGCTCAACGTTTTGACGCATCCGCTCACCGAATACCCCATTACGGCACACTATCACTTTTTCGCCAGGTTCGACTAGGTTAACAAAACAGGTTTCCATCCCCGCGCTGCCTGGCGCCGATACCGCGAGGGTCATGGCATTTTCAGTTTGAAAGGCATATTGGATCAGTGATTTGAGTTCATCCATCATACCCACAAATAGCGGATCGAGATGACCTATAGTGGGTCTCGCCTGTGCCGCTAATACCTCAGGATGTACATCGGACGGGCCTGGTCCCATAAGGATCCTACGTGGGGGGTTAAATGCGTTTACTTTCAGTGCTGCTAACATCTTATATCCTCTATAAAGCCTTCGCTTTATCCATTAGGGTTCGGGCTAACTGTTGGTTTATGTGATGACGAGATTTAAGCCTGCCTACCACATCCCTACGTATTCACAGTTATGTCTGTGCCATGAGTGGCATCTTATTAGAGTCATTAATTATTCGTGCTTAGTATTCGAATTCAATGTGTTACTGCATAGCAAGATAACATATAAAAGGACGCAACAGCGTCCTAAAATCGTCTCATTTAGCCGCAAGCATATCGACTACTGTCGATTATCTAAAAACAGCTTATAAGCTGGACTATGGGTTTCCTCTTGATAGACAAAACCTACATCGGTTAGAAACTGCTGAAACGCGATAGCATCGCTTTCTGGCACTTCAAAGCCAGCAAGTACGCGCCCATAGGCAGCGCCATGATTGCGATAATGAAACAGACTGATATTCCATTTGCTCTGCAAGGTCGTCAAAAACTTAAACAAGGCGCCTGGGTGCTCTGGAAACTCAAAGCTAAACAGGCGCTCATCGAGTTCTTCTGGCGGATGCCCCCCCACCATATAACGTACATGCAGTTTAGCCGTCTCGTCATGGGAGAGATCTTGCACTTCAAAACCATCGCCCTCTAATCTCGCGATGATCTCATCGAGCTCGCTCTGACCATGTGACAGGCGAATACCCGCAAACACCACCGCCTTATCACGGCTAGAGAAACGATAGTTAAACTCGGTCATAGCACGCTTATCTAACAGCTCACAAAAGCGTAAAAAGATGCCGGGACGTTCTGGCACTTTAACCGCCAAAATAGCCTCTTTTTGCTCACCCAGCTCACAGCGCTCCGACACATAACGCAGGCTGTGAAAGTTAACGTTGGCACCGCTCAAGATGGCAGCCACCTTCTGACCTTTGCCTTCATCACCGATATATTTTTTCAGTCCAGCCAGTGATAAGGCACCTGCGGGCTCTGCGATGGCACGGGTGTCTTCAAAAATATCTTTAACCGCGGCGCAAATCTCATCTGAGGTAACGGTCACCACGTGGTCGACATATTCTCGCGCCAAACGAAAAGGCTCTGCACCAATCTGTTTTACCGCCACGCCATCGGCAAATAACCCTACTTGCGATAACACTACACGTTCATCGGCTGCAAGCGCCGCTTTTAGGCAGGCAGAGTCTTCCGGCTCAACCCCGATAATCTTCACCTGCGGCATCACCGCCTTGTAATACGCGGCGATGCCTGCGATTAAGCCGCCACCGCCAACGGGCACAAAGATCACCTCGAGATCGCGCTGTTGCTGCAACATCTCTTGTGCAATCGTACCTTGACCTGCAATAACCGCTTCATCATCAAACGGGGCGACATACACGCGCCCCTCATCTTGAGCGAGTTGCTGGGCATACTCATTGGCCATATCGAAAGACTGGCCATGCAGCACCACATTGCCACCCAGGCGGCGCACCGCATCGACTTTAATTTCGGGTGTGGTTTCTGGCATCACGATCACAGCACTGATCCCGCGCGCCGAAGCAGACATCGCCACACCTTGGGCGTGATTGCCGGCAGAGGCGCACACGACGCCGCGCTCACACTCTTTTGCATCAAGCTGAGCGATACGATTATAAGCGCCGCGCAGCTTAAACGAGTGCACAGGCTGCATATCTTCGCGCTTCAAAAACACTTGGCAGCCTAAACGCGCAGAGAGTTTATTCAGGCTAGAAAGTGGGGTGATTTTAGCCACATCATAGACAGAAGATAACAGTATCTTCTGTAGATAATAGTGCGCTAAATCTAACTGAGATTGTGAGGCTAATGCCAACATATTAATCCTCCAGCTTACTAACATCTCGCACAGCGCCTTTATCGGCACTGGTGGCAAGCATGGCGTAGGCTTTAAGCGCAAGCGATACCGCGCGTTGTCGATCTTTGGGTTTCCACGCCAGTTTGCCACGCGCCTGCATCGCTGCGCGGCGACTCGCCAGCTCTATCTCGCTAACCGCCAGCTTAATGGTACGTGCAGGAATATCGATTTCGATTCGATCGCCGGTTTCAACTAGCCCGATAGTGCCACCCGCAGCCGCTTCTGGAGAGACGTGACCTATGGATAAACCCGATGTGCCGCCAGAGAATCGGCCATCGGTGATAAGCGCACAAGCCGCACCTAAGCCTTTAGATTTCAAGTAACTGGTTGGGTAAAGCATCTCTTGCATGCCAGGGCCACCTTTAGGGCCTTCATAGCGAATGACCACCACATCACCCGCAACCACTTCACCACCTAAGATACCCGCGACGGCGTCATCTTGACTCTCATAGACTCGAGCACTGCCCACAAAGGTATGGTTAGCTTCATCGACGCCAGCGGTTTTGACGATACAACCATCCAGCGCAATATTGCCCGACAAGACAGCTAGGCCACCCTCTTGGCTAAACGCAAATTCACGGGTACGAATGCAGCCCGCTTTACGGTCGACATCGACACTTGGCCAGCGGCAATCTTGGCTAAAGGCTTTGGTTGTTGGAATACCGGCTGGCCCTGCTGAGAAAAACTTGTGCACCGCTGCATCACTACTTTGGGCGATATCATATTTAGCCAATACCGCTTTAAGGTTTTCACCGGCAACATGGCTCACATCGGTATGCAGTAAGCCGGCTCTGTCTAGCTCACCTAAAATGCCCATTACGCCACCAGCACGATGGACATCTTCCATATGATACTTGGGTGTCGATGGCGCCACTTTACAAAGGTGCGGCACCTGACGCGACATTCTATCGATATCGGCCATGGTAAAATCGACGCCACCCTCTTGAGCCGCTGCTAACAGATGCAATACGGTATTGGACGAGCCGCCCATGGCGATATCCAGTGCCATGGCGTTCTCAAACGCTTTAAAGTTGGCAATATTACGTGGCAAGGCTGATTCATCGTCATGCTTATAGTAGCGAGTCGCCAGCGCCATTACGCGGCGACCCGCCTCTAAAAAGAGTTCACGGCGATCGGCATGTGTAGCGAGCATAGAACCATTACCCGGCAAAGATAAACCGAGCGCTTCGGTCAAACAGTTCATTGAGTTGGCGGTAAACATGCCTGAACATGAGCCGCATGTTGGGCAGGCGCTACGCTCAATTTTTTCACTGTCTTCATCTGAGATACGGTCATCAGCCGCGGCCACCATGGCATCGACCAGATCCAGCTTAATGATCTTATCCGATAGCTTAGTCTTGCCCGCTTCCATCGGCCCGCCCGAAACAAACACCACAGGAATATTAAGACGTAGCGCCGCCATTAACATACCAGGGGTGATCTTGTCGCAGTTTGAGATACACACTAAGGCATCGGCGCAGTGGGCATTGACCATATACTCAACGCTATCGGCGATAAGCTCTCGTGACGGTAGGCTATAGAGCATGCCGCCGTGCCCCATGGCAATACCATCATCAACCGCGATGGTATTAAACTCTTTGGCGATACCGCCGGCTTCTTCAATCGCGCCCGCCACTAACGAGCCCATATCTTTAAGGTGCACATGCCCCGGCACAAACTGAGTAAAGGAGTTGGCAATGGCAATAATCGGCTTACCGAAATCGTTATCTTTTACCCCTGTCGCTCGCCAAAGTGCACGAGCACCGGCCATATTGCGACCTTCGGTACTGGTAGCTGAACGTAATTTTGCCATGAGACTACTTCCTTTTTTGTCGCTAGGTCATTGTCATGCCTAGTATTTAATGTTGCCCTTTGATAATGCGTTCGCGTTATCGGACTTTCACTCATCTTATCGTAAATCGAGGCTAACGGATGAAAAAATGGCAAGCCATTTAGAGCGGCTCTAGCCAGCCCCATTTGTCTTCTGTTTCACCGTTAAACAAGCCAAAGAAGCTCGCTTGAATTTCTTTAGTAATAGGCCCGCGCTTACCCACGCCTACCTCAATACGGTCTACACTTCGCACCGGCACAATTTCGGCCGCGGTACCTGTCATAAAAATCTCATCGGCTAAATATAAAAACTCGCGCGACATCGGCTCTTCCACCACTTCATAACCTTTATCTCGCGCCAAGGTAATAATGGTGTCACGGGTGATGCCCATTAAGATCGCTGCCGTGGCTGGCGGGGTATACAGCTTATGCTTTTTAATGACGAACAGATTAGCGCCCGCGGCTTCGCTGACGAGGCCATTAACATCGAGAGCGATACCTTCGTCAAAGCCATTACGTTTTGCTTCTGTGGAAATTTGCAAAGATGACAGATAGTTACCACCGGCTTTTGCTCCAGTCGGAATGGTATTTGGCGCAAGACGATTCCAAGAAGTTACCGCCACATCGACGCCACGCTCCATGCTTTCTTCGCCTAAGTAGGCGCCCCAAGGAAACGCAGCCACCATTAATTCACATTTGGCATCTTTAGGCGGAGTGATCCCCATGCCCACATCACCATAAAACGCCAATGGGCGGATATAGGCACCATCTAACTTGTTGGCAAGCACAATATCTCGGCAGGCTTGCATCGTTTGCTCAAAGCGATAAGGAATTGGCATACGGTATATTTTTGCCGAATCATACAGTCGCTGCACATGTTCAGTTAGACGAAAACCCGCTGGGCCAAGATGAGTCGCATAAACTCGAATCCCCTCAAATACCGACGTTCCATAATGCAGCGCATGCGACATAACATGCACCTTAGCATCGCCCCACGGCATGATCTCACCATTAAACCAAATCAATTCTGCAGTTTTTGCGGCCATAATATTTTCTCATCTATAGGGCTTAGGCGTTTAGGGCGCTAGCGGGTTGTATTTGTGTTGTAGATAGTCTTGTCGTGAGTTTTGTTGATAGCTGTTCAGCTGATAACACTTTGCACTCGGTGACATCAATCAGTTTATTGAGCTGATGGCTGAGCAGCTCTAGGGCTCGCTCACTCTCCACCACCATGTCGACCTGTGTGGTGCCGTTAGCAGCCAGTTGCATATCTAGGGTAGTGATTTTAAAACCGCGATGGCGCACGACACGTAATACGCGCTCTAACACTTCGGGCTGCTGAGCTAAGGTTAAGGCTAGGTTATAGATCATGTCTGTTTCTCCATCTCATCCATCATGTCGCGGTTACATGCCCCAGGAGGTACCAGTGGCCATACGTTATGGGCTTCATCGATTCTCACATGCAGCAGAAACGGCCCTTGGGTGTTAAGCATTTCATCAAGCGCAGCGTCAACCTCCGCGCTGTGGGTAATGGTGCGCCCTGGAATATCAAACGCCGACGCCATAGTGACAAAATCAGGGTTATCGGACAGGTCGGTTTCACTAAAGCGCTCTTCAAAAAACAGCTGTTGCCACTGTTTAACCATGCCCAACTTCTGATTGTCGATAAGCAAAATTTTGAGGGGAATTTGACGACGCTTAACTGTGGTGAGCTCCTGCACATTCATCATAAAGGAACCATCACCTGACACCGCGACCACACAAGCATCGGGGCGTGCGACTTTTGCGCCAATCGCCGCCGGCAAACCAAAGCCCATAGTGCCAAGGCCAGCGCTGGACAGATGATCTTCTGGGCGTCGAAACCACATGTGCTGCGCAACCCACATCTGGTGCTGACCCACATCACAGGCAATCACACTGTCTTCGGGTAATTTATTTGCCAGACTATTGAGCATTTTAGGTGCAAAAATCAGCTCGCCTGGTCGGTCATAATTCCATTGATATTGTGCCTTCAAACCTGCAACTTCAGCTTGCCAAGGGGCAATAGCCATAGGCTGGGCAATAGCAGGCAAGATTTGGCGTAGATCGCCAGCAATGGCCACATCAGGGCGACGCAGCTTGCCAAGCTCGGCGACATCGATATCCAGATGCAATACTTTGGCATGTTCGGCAAAGGAGGCTAACCGCCCCGTCACGCGGTCATCGAAACGCGCACCAACCACGATAAGTAAATCGCACTCCTGCACGGCAATATTCGCCGCTTTGCCGCCATGCATCCCCAGCATACCTAAGTAACCTTCACTATCATGGGCAATACAGCCAAGCCCTTTGAGCGTCGCTACCGAGGGGATGCCAGTCACATCAATAAAATCTCTAAGCTGCTCAACCGCGCCCGCCATGCCAACGCCGCCACCCACGTAAAGCATGGGTTTGCTCGATTGTACGAGCAGCCCCCTGGCTGCTTCAAGCTGACTCGCATCTGCCTGAGGCTCAGCTGTTAAGCCTAATAGCGGGGCTTTATAATCGAGCATGGCTATTTGAATATCTTTAGGAATATCAACCAGAACAGGACCTGGGCGGCCAGATGCGGCAATGTCAAAGGCGCGATATAGCGTCGGTACAAGCTCGTCGATATCAGTCACCATAAAGCTATGTTTGGTACACGACAGCGACATACCCAGTACATCGATCTCCTGAAAGGCATCGGTGCCAATCACGGCGGTAGAAACTTGGCCTGTGATGGCGACTAAGGGAACTGAATCAAGCAGAGCATCAGCCAGCGCGGTCACAAGATTGGTGGCACCCGGCCCCGATGTTGCAAAACAGACCCCTGTTTTACCGCTCGCTCTAGCGTAGCCTACAGCAGCAAATGCGGCGCCTTGCTCATGACGACTGAGCAGATGTTCAACTGGCGCGCCATACAGGGCGTCATAGATGGGCATAATTGCGCCGCCTGGATAACCAAATACTGTGGTTACGCCATGCGCGGCAAGTACTTTGATAACGGCGTCTGCGCCTCTGATCTGCTGCCCTGGTTCCATGTGCTACATCCTGCATTGTAAGTGTTGTCGGGGTTAAGCAAACGGCGTAAACCGCTAAAAACAAAAAACCCCCGGTCCTTTCGGAGCGGGGGTTCTTGTTGCAATCTTGACCTAATTAGGTGGTTTGATGCGCCATACGATGCCCCCGCTGTGATTTAATAATCACCACGGTAATAATCTCGATAATGAGCAGGGCAGCTTGGTTAAACATGGTGTATGGGTATTCCTAATCAGTGTGTTTGCTTAAATTGGCGTCTAGTTTTAGTAGACCTTTTAATCAATATCACAAAGCCTGTGAATAACACAACCAAAACTGATGGCCATCAAACGAAACAGTGAATCCTTTGGGTCAAACACTGACCCTCATTCGCTAACTTCGCGGCAATGGCCTGCTCACTTTAAGTAAACCATTGGCTCTGTTTTTATCATTGAGCCTATAAATCGGGTCATTGCGCCGCCAAAGCCCACTGGCTAAGCTGGGCTCTGCTCGCGATAACATTAAAACTGATTATGCTTCTTCAACGATGCGCTTCATTTCGGTCATATAACCGCGAAGTTCAGCACCGATATATTCAACGGCGGTATGACGAATCGCATCGTTAACCTCGATTAAGCGCAGGTTATCGACACCATTCCCCTCATCTTTAAGCCCACCGCCTAAGTACTCTGGCGACATCTGGTTGACATAATCACGCAGTAATGGCACTGCTGCGTGGTTAAATAGGTAACAGCCATATTCGGCGGTATCAGAAATAACCACGTTCATCTCATACAGGCGCTTACGTGCAATGGTGTTGGCGATAAGCGGGGTTTCATGCAGTGACTCGTAGTAAGCTGACTCTTCAACAATACCGGCTGACACCATAGTATCGAACGCAAGCTCAACGCCCGCTTTAATCATGGCCACAAGGAAGATACCTTTGTCAAAATAGGCTTGCTCATCAATCGCTTCGTCGCACTGTGGCGCATTTTCAAAACCAGTTTCATTGGTCTCGCTGCGCCACTTAAGCAAGTTAGCGTCATCATTAGCCCAGTCTGCCATCATGGTTTTCGAAAACTCACCACTGATGATGTCATCCATGTGCTTTTCAAATAACGGCGCCAGAATGCCTTTTAGCTCTTCTGCCATCTCAAAGGCTTTAATTTTTGCAGGGTTAGATAGGCGATCCATCATGTGAGTGATACCACCGTGCTTAAGTGCTTCGGTGGTGGTTTCCCAGCCTTGTTGGATCAATTTCGCCGCGTAACCAGGCTCTACACCGTCGGCAACGAGCTTGTCATAACCTAAAATGGCACCCGTTTGCAGCATGCCACATAAAATAGTCTGCTCACCCATCAGATCAGATTTCACTTCGGCGATAAATGATGAGTGCAGCACGCCAGCGCGGTCACCGCCCGTGGCGCTCGCATACGCTTTAGCCACTTCAAAACCGTCACCCTTAGGATCGTTTTCTGGGTGGACAGCAATCAGGGTTGGTACACCAAAACCACGCTTATACTCTTCACGAACCTCAGTGCCCGGGCACTTAGGCGCTACCATGATCACCGTGATATCTGGGCGCACTTGCATTCCCTCTTCGACAATATTGAAGCCATGAGAGTAAGACAGCACTGCGCCCTGTTTCATCAATGGCATCACACTGTTAACGGCGTCGGTGTGCTGTTTATCGGGAGTCAGGTTAAGCACTAAATCCGCATCAGGAATGAGCTCTTCGAACGTACCTACGCGGAAACCGTTACCGGTCGCCTTTTGATATGAAGCGCGCTTTTCTGCAATCGCCTGTGGGCGAAGTGCAAATGAGATATTGAGGCCCGAATCACGCATGTTCAAACCTTGGTTAAGGCCTTGAGCGCCACAACCTAGGATCACAATATTCCACTCTTTAATGTAATCACAGCCTTGGCTAAATTCGCTGCGGTCCATAAAACGACATTGACCTAGCTGTGCTAATTGTTGACGCAAATTCAGAGAATTAAAATAGTTAGCCATCAGATATTCCACCTTTGAGTGAGGACTTAAAAACGGGCTCAACCGACGATGGCTAAGCTGTGATTAAAATCACTATAGCCTATGGCGCTTATTGCTTAAAATGATATATTCGAAACATCACATTGCATTTTATGCAACAATACCATTAAGTTTACACTACAAGGCATCGGGGGAATTTTGTGGATATTCGCACCATTAAATTGTATTTGCACCTGTCTAACTGCCTGCACTTTGCGAAGACCGCGCAGCAGATGCATGTGAGTCCTTCAACATTAAGCCGCGCTATGAAGCGCCTAGAGGAGGAGGCAGGCGCTAAACTGTTTGAACGGGATAACCGCAGCGTGACCCTCACAAGTGCTGGGGTGGAATATCGCCACTTTGCCGAACAAACTTTAGATAATTGGAACAAACTTAAATATCGGCTCGATCCTAAGCAAGATAGATTACGCGGCCGACTTAATCTTTACTGCTCGGTAACGGCAGCATATAGCCATCTGCCCGGGTTATTGGACCGCTTTAGAAGCGAGCATCCATTGGTGGAAATCGCCCTCATCACTGGCGATGCGGCTAATGCTGTGGATATGGTGAAACAAAACCGTGCCGATATTGGTATCGCCGCCAAACCAGACACCCTGCCAGAATCACTCAGCTTTATTAAAATCGACGATGTCCCCCTTGTTATCATCGCGCCTACGTTTAAATGTGCGGTGCAGGAGTTACTGTGTGAGTCGTATATTCCCTGGGATAGGCTACCGTTTATCATCCCCGAACATGGTCCAGGGCGGCAACGTATTGATAACTGGTTTAAGCAGTTAGGGCTTAATGCCAATGTCTATGCCCAAGTCTCTGGCCAAGAAGCCATCGCCTCTATGGTCGCGCTAGGCTGTGGCGTCAGTATTACTCCAGAGGTGGTGATCAATAACAGCCCGGTAAAAGATAGGATCCAGCAGTTAGCGTCGCCAGTAGCGATTGCGCCTTTTGAGTTGGGGTGTTGCAGTAAAAAAAGCCGCGAAGACGAGCCCGTCATCGCGGCATTTCTGCAAGAGTTACAACGCATGAGAATGTCATCAATCACGCCAAAGAGTTAACCAGCACTGGCGGTCAACTTGTGCAACTAGTCGATGGGGAGCAAAAGTTCATCCTGCTTATCGATGCGTGTCACCATCAACTGGTCAACTTTGTAGGCATCAATATCGACCACTTCAAACTTGTAACCAGCGTAATTAACAAACTCGGTACGCTTAGGTATTTTACGCAGCATATGCATCATAAAGCCGGCAATGGTTTCGTAATTTTGGCTTTGTGGAAATTGCTCAATGTTAAAGGCACGCATCACATCTGTGATGGGCGTTACCCCATCCACCAGCCATGAGTCTTTATCACGGGCAATGATCTGCTCTTCACTCTCGTGCAGCGACCACGCGCCCATCACCGCGCTTTGCAGGTCATTAGTGGTAACAATCCCCACAACCAAGGCATATTCATTCATCACCACGGCAAAATCTGAGCGGGTATTTTTAAAATATTCCATGGTTTCAGACAGGCTCAAACTATCAGGGATAATTAAGCAATTACGCACCAATGGGCTGCCCTTAAGGGTGATGCTTTGGCCATTAATCACTTGGATCAACAACTCCTTAGCGTCAACCACCCCTTTAATGCAATCAAGCTGTCCATCACACACTAAAAACTTGGTATGTGGATCGTTCGTGATTTTACGCTTAATATCTTCTTCGCTGTCCTGCAGCAGAAAATAGACTAGGCTCTCACGTGCCGTCATCGCCGAAGTGACGGGAACGGTTTGCATTTCAAACACATTCTCCATCATCTGCTGCTCACCCTTATCGAGTACGCCCGCCTCGGTCCCTGCGGCCATAACCGCGTAAATATCATCCGAGGTAACCTGATCATTACGTACGGTTTGAATTTGCAATATTCTAAACACAAAAGTGGCTAAGCCATTAAAAAACCACACTAATGGACGCAGTAGCACTATGCATAACATCATAGGGCCAACCAAAGCCACAGCCACACGCTCGGGGATCGCCATCGCGATCCGCTTGGGCATTAAATCGGCGATCAAAATAAACAGGCTAGTAACGATGGCAAATGACAAGATAAAGCTTAACTGCCCCAGCCAAGGTTCAGTGACCCAGCCAGTTAAAGCCGCTTTAACATAGGGGGTAAATGCCGACTCACCGACAATACCACCCATAATCGCCACAGCATTAAGCCCTATCTGTACGACAGTAAAAAAACTTCCTGGATGAGCCTGCAGTTTAAGCACTCTTTCCGCGCGTAAATCACCTTCATCGACCATTTGACGCAAACGGATTTTACGCGCCGCAGCCAAAGCTATTTCAGACATGGAAAAGAAGCAACTGATGCCAATTAACAACAAAATAATCAATGCATTATCAACAAAACTCATTTTACACCTAACTCTTTAAGGCAGTGGTCAATAGCGACCGAGCAGCCACCTCTTGGCGGTACATTTGCGTTTAAATCATATGTACGCCTAATCGTAATGAGGTGTGAGCTGCCAATGGTATCGGCTCTAGTGCCAACACGATGCAACAAGGACTGTCAGCTCAAGTCCACCGAAAACCCAATCTCGATGCCAATATGTCGCTCGACAAGACGACAATGTCACAATCTGGCGTCTATATATCAGAAAATAGCCAATAGGCAACATAAATCGGCATATTTTGCTTAAATAACGGGCCCATTTTTAGCTGCTACACTTAGGACTGCGCATTCGCGCTAATGCTAGACTCCTACAAAAGACTAAAAACAAAAGGATTTGTTTATGGCAATTGCCTGCGTCACCACCAGAGCCAGTTTAGGGGTCGAAGCCCCAGAAGTTATCGTTGAAGTGCATCTCAGTAACGGCCTGCCCGCCTTCAATTTGGTCGGCCTGCCGGAAACCTCGGTCAAAGAGGCTAAAGAGCGGGTACGCAGCGCGATAATCAATGCTGGATTTGAATTTCCACAGCGGCGAATAACGGTCAACCTCGCGCCTGCGGATCTGCCTAAACAGGGTGGCCGTTACGATCTGCCGATCGCTATCGGTATCTTGGCGGCATCAAAACAGATCCCAGCGGCCATGTTAAAAGATCACGAGTTTGTCGGTGAACTGGCATTATCTGGACACATTCGCCAATGTCAGGCGCTCTTGCCGGTGATTGTTTTTGCCCGCAAGCACCACAAGTATTTAATTCTGCCCCTCGACAACCGCAGCGACGCCGAATTGGTCGGATACCACAACTGCTTTTTTGCCACTCACTTACAGGGACTCAGTGCCTACCTCCACGGGCAGCAATCCCTACCGAGGATCACCACTGGCTTAGAGTGGATTGCTAACAATGCGCCGTCGCAAACAACCTGTTTAAGCGATGTGATCGGTCAATATCAAGCTAAGCGCGCCTTAGAAATTGCCGCCGCAGGCAACCACAACTTATTGTTTTTAGGGCCACCTGGCACAGGAAAAACCATGTTAGCCAGCCGGATCATTCAGCTACTGCCGCCTTTGAGTTATGACGAAGCATTAGAGGTAGCCGCTATCCATTCTGTCGCGGGGCAGACCGTACCTAAAGCCCAATTTTATCAACGCCCCTTTCGCAGCCCCCACCATACTAGCTCATCTATCTCACTGGTCGGCGGTGGCAGTCATCCCAAACCGGGAGAGATTTCTTTGGCTCACCGAGGAGTACTTTTTTTAGATGAAGTGGCTGAATTTCCTAGAAAAGTGCTCGACTGTTTACGTGAGCCGATGGAAACTGGTGAGGTAGTCATCTCACGGGCGGCGGCTAAACTCACCTTTGCCAGTCGCTTTCAGCTTATCGCAGCCATGAACCCCAGCCCCTGCGGCGACACCGCAAACGCACGGGCAACACAAGATCAAATACAGCGCTATCTGTCACGCTTATCGGGCCCGTTTATCGATAGATTTGACCTGACCATAGATGTCCCACGACTGCCCGAAGGCACCTTGACGCAGCAACAACATGCCGCCGAAACCAGCGCGACAATCGCGAGCAGAGTGAAGGCGGCTCGTGAGTGTCAACTGAGTCGTGCTGGCGTCTTAAATGCCGAGTTGAGTGGTAAACAGCTGACGCAAACCGGGGGATTTGCGCAAACGGATCTGGAATTTTTAGAGCAAAGTGTCAATAAACTTGGGCTCTCGGTAAGAAGTTATCACCGACTGCAGCGCGTAGCCCGCACCATCGCCGACTTAGCGCAATCTCAAACGGTAGATCGCAGTCATATCGCCCAAGCCTTAGGTTATCGCGCCATGGACAGGCTACTTAACAGCTTGAAAAATAGTTATTAACCGCTCGATAAGTTAAAGATAATTTTGCAATCGCGTACCAGGCTAAGATGCAAACTGAACAGACTAAGCTGCAAAATAACCTCGCATAATAACAGCAGCATAAAAAATGAAAAAAACCTCTGATATTAAGAGCATTGAGCTAAAGCCCTAGGCCGAGTAACATAGGTCTCAAATTTTTTATGGGGAATTTAATGGGCTCTGTTATATCGCTGATCAGAGGCAGCCTAGCATTTAGCTGTTATGTTATTAACACCATCTTCTGGGTAACACCTATCTTATTGGTAAGTATAGTAAAAATAATACCTATCGGGCCTTTACGCACTGGCTGTAGCTATATACTCGATCATTGTGCTACCGCATGGATAAGTGTTAACACCATTATCGAGCGCATCTTTCATCCGGTCGAGATTCTAATTGAAGGCGAGGCCGAGCTGTCGCCGAAAGAGTGGTATATGGTGATCGCCAACCACCAATCTTGGGTCGATATTCCGGTGCTACAACGCATATTTAACTACAAAATTCCATTTTTAAAGTTTTTCCTCAAACAACAACTCATTTATGTACCTGTCTTAGGATTGGCTTGGTGGGCACTCGACTTTCCTTTTATGCGTCGCTACACCAGTGCGCAACTGCGTAAAAACCCTAAGCTTAAAGGTAAAGACATAGAGATCACTCGTAAAGCCTGTGAAAAATTTAAATCTAAGCCTGTGAGCGTGATGAATTTTGTTGAAGGCACCCGCTTTACGCCTGCCAAACATCAAAAACAAAACTCTGAGTTTAAACATTTACTTAAACCTAAGGCGGGCGGAATGGCATTTGCTCTATCAGCCATGGGTGGGCATATTCATAAGCTGGTCGATGTGGCCATTTATTATCCTGGTGATATCCCAAGCTATTGGGATTATATATCGGGCAAAGTAAAGCAGGTAAGAGTCCATATAAAGGTGTCTGATATCGCTAGTGAAATGCGCGGTGATTACTTAAATGATAGGGCATTTAAAATCGGTTTTCAGGACGAGTTAAATCGTATTTGGAAAGAGAAAGATAGCGTATTGGATCAGCTCGCTAAGCAATAACCTGTTATAAAAGAGACTTCTAAAAGATGTTAAATTTTTTGCCCGGCTCAGTTTTATTCGCACTCAGTATGTTCTTGTTGATCATCAACACTGTATGGTGGAGCAGCCTCATTGTTATCGGTGGCTTTGTAAAATTACTGCTGCCGATAACCACTTTTAGAAATATGCTGACCCACATGATGAACCGCTGCATGTGGGGATGGGCCTGCTGTAATGGTGGTATTTTATACCTCATTGCCAAGATAGAGTGGGATGTTGAGGGGCTAGAAGGGCTTCGTAAAGATGGCTGGTATCTACTGATTAGCAATCACCTTAGTGGCTTCGATATTGCAGCACTCACCTACGTATTGCGTAACAATATTCCGATGTTAAAGTTTTTTCTCAAAAAAGAGCTACTTTATGTGCCGTTTTTGGGGTTGGGTTGCTGGGCCTTAGATATGCCATTTATGAACCGAACCAGCGCTAAACAGTTGAGAAAAAACCCCAAGTTAAAAGGCAAAGATCTACAGACTACGCGGCGCGCTTGCGAGAAGTTTAAAACCATCCCTACCGCTATTATCAATTATGTCGAGGGCAGCCGCTTTACCAAAGAAAAACACGCACGCCAACGGTCGCCCTATCGCTATCTGTTACGCCCTAAAGCGGGCGGCATCGCCTTTACTATTTCGGCCATGGGCGAGCAATTTACCAGCCTATTAAATGTAACCTTGGTCTATCCAGACTCTGAAGGCAACACACTCTCAGAGGTGATGCACGGCAAAATCAAACGGATAGTGATCCGCATAGAAACTCTCCCCGTACCCGAGGTCGATGATATTCGCTATTTCAGTGATGCCGATTGCCGCGCTCAATTTCAACGCTGGCTCAATGGAGTTTGGCAGCAAAAAGATGAGCAGATCCATCAAATTTTGCAGCGTTATCACTCTCACCAACGAGTGAGCAACAAGCTAGCATCTAGTCCAACTCAGCAGTAACCCGCTTCGTTACTAACGATAAGCGCGCAGCGTAATAGCGCGCTCATTAATCGCTAATAGCGACCCACCCTAATCAAGCCATTTTCCATTGAATATATCCCATTGATGCAAATAGACCTCTCTATACCTACCTGAGCCCCAAGCCAGAATTAATGACCCACCGCGCCACATAACCACATAAATAGCACTGCCCCCCCCCTCATCATGAAAACCCACTGCGGCGATACAATTGATAATAAGGTATATCTTTTGCCAACATTATGGCTACATGTTAGTTTATAAATACAAAATGATTAACACGCCTGCTTGGTCACAGTACTAAAGCGATATAAATAATAGGATGGGTCATGCAACCCTTTTTTGACAGGCATATTATGTTTAACAGACCACATCAATCATCACTGCTCATGGCGGCGCTGTTACTCATAACGGGATTATTAACTGGCTGTCAAAGCAGCTTAATGCATAACTACTCGGCGGCGGTTAATGTCACGCCCTCACAATTGAGCCGCTACTGGGTTATCCAAGACAGAGCCATCGATTGGCAGTTAGTCGCTAACCAATACCCCAACTTACAGCGTATTCATGTCCAATTTGAGATTAACAGCCAAGGTAACATTGTCAATCTTGCCATTGATGAGCTTTATAAAGACCAATACGCGGTAATTGCAGATCTTGAATCCTATAAATTTAAAGCAACCGCTGAAAATGCCAATGCAATACCGGTACGGGTGAATGCGACCATATTATTCAATGAATAAAGACACACCATGGCTCAAGTATGACAGTACAAGCCAATAAAAAAGCGCCTTTCATCGGCGCTTTTTTATTGGTATCACGATAACGACTAACGCGCTATTGCAATTACCGGTTCCACTCGCTCAACCCGTCCAAGCCAGCCATTTGGCGCTGGGCGCAGCCCTTTTTGAATATCGGTTAACACTTGGTAAATACGCCGAGTATGCTCACCCACTTCGCCATTACCGACAGTCACCACACGGTTATCTTCAAAAATATAGGACCCCACAGGAGAGACCACCGCTGCGGTGCCAAACCCACCCGCTTCAATAATCTCACCTGACTCAATGTCGCTAATAAACTTATCCAGCATCACCGTCTCTTGGCGCACTTCACAGCCTAGCTGCTCACCTAAATCTAATATTGATTGCGAGGTAATAGACTTTAAGATGGTATCGGTAAACTTAGGAATAATAATGGTGCCATCTTTGAGCACATGGAAGTGGTTCATCGCCCCAACTTCTTCAATCTGCTTATTATTGGCATCAAGATAAAGCACCTGCGCGGCGCCATATTCGGCAGCAGCCTTACCCGCTTTCAACGATGCGGCATAGTTACCTGCCGCTTTCGATGCCCCGGTTCCACCAGCCACGGCACGGTGAAAACGTTCGCTAATCAGCAAACGAATCGCCTTATCGAAACCATCAGCATAATAAGCACCACTCGGGCTAAGCATCACACAAAAGGTGTATTGCTGACTCGGACTCACCGACAGCCTATCTTCAGTGGCGAAGATGAACGGCCGAATATACAAACAAGCCCCCTCTTGCATTGGGAACCACAAGCGGTCGACGTCAATTAAGGCGTTAATACCTGCCAACTGCATCGCTTCGGGCAGCGCAGGAATACAGAGAATATCGGCACTGGTATTAAGACGCTCAGCATTTTTATCTAAACGAAAGGTATAGATCTCACCATCTTGATGCATAAAGGCTTTGGCGCCTTCAAACACGGATTGGCCATAATGCAGTGCAATGGCACCAGGAGCGACCTCAAACGGGCCATAGGGGACAATTCTAGGATCTCGCCACTCACCGTCGCGATAATCCATTAAAAACATATGATCAGTTCTTAGGTTACCAAAACCCACATTGGTTTCAGGCTCAAACTGCTCAGTACGACGTTCACATGCAGGTTTTAAATTATAGTTTATGTGCATTGCATACCACCTTGATTACTGAATAAGCAGACTATGGATGCATCGCAATAAAGTCAAGCCAAACGACAGCGTTCAGTAAGCCCGTAGGCATATGCTTTAGTACAAGTTTGTGAACGTTAAAGTAACAAATTTAATTCTGCTATTCGCGTTGACGAGTACAAGTTGACTTAGCATTAAGATCGACCTGTGACAGAGCACTGCACGCTGCGCAGCTCATATGGTCACGATAGTGCTGATCAAAAAATTTCACCGTGCGTGCCTCTAAACAATCAAATAACTCATGGGTAAGCGGCTGCAGCCATTTATATTGCCCCATCAATTTCGCCAAGTGGCGATAACAGGTCTCGCGGCGATTAGACAAGTACTCAGGTGCAATGAGCTGGCTTTCAAATTGGGTCAAAGATCCGGTTAAATAGAAGGTGATCCCCTGGACTAGCTCTTTAACTTGTAGCGGTGTCGCCTCAAGTTCGCCCTTAGCCACAGCAGCATTGAGTGAGTCGGTAAACCATCCCCAAAAAGCATTGATACGCTTTTTAAAACGCTCAACCTTTTCATCACTGGCTAGCTGCCACACCATGGTATTGACAGAGACAGAGCGTAGCGTAAAGAAGCTTTTTGAGCGTTTAATGGTTTCAAAGGTAAACATAATAGGCAGCAGGACCTTCTCTTGCTCACTAAGGTCTGGGTATTGAGCAATAAAGATGGGCAGATAATTCGATGTCGCACTTCTTAAAAATAAGCACACCAATACATCCTCTTTGCGCTCAAAGAATTTATACAAGGTCCCAGTAGAACACCCTACCTCTTTAGCAAGTTGAGAGAACTTAAATGACACTATGCCCTGAGTCTCAATGAGCCGCTCCGCCGCATCAAGAATTTGGTTGCAACGCATCATAGGTAATGTTTCAGAGGGGCACTTCATGCTCTTCGCCTTAATATCAATTTAGCTTAAGTATGCTCCAGCAACTTACCGTAATGACAGTTGATGCTTAATGTATCGGGATAAACCTCACGCTAAATGGGCTTTATTGGCGGGGTTTGTGAATTACATCAAACAAAGATTGGCATAAAAAATATCGGCTCCATATAAACTCCCAGCAACAATGGGCAGCGAATAAAAACATCCAAAAAAAGTTATTCGGGACATGGCTCACGAATAAGTTTGCCACTGAAAAAAAGCCGTGACTTACTTCACCTTTAACCAAGTGCAGAACCTCTATCTTTCTCTCACGCAGATGCAGAGGACAATCAAATGCACAACAGAAGAAACTTTTTAAAACTCAGTGCGGGTGCCGCGCTTGGCGGGATAGCCGCCTCTATGCCCGGAACCGTATCGGCCAGCGAATGCAACACCATCGAATGGGATGAATCCCACGACGTTATTGTGGTCGGCTCAGGTTTTGCTGGTCTATCGGCCGCATTAAACGCCAAGCGCCAGAGCATCGGTTCGGTATTGGTGTTAGAGAAAATGCAAGTGATTGGTGGCAACTCTGCCATCAACGGCGGCTGGTTAGCCATACCTAAAAACCCTACTCAGTTAGCCCAAGGCATCAAGGATGATTCACCCGAAGAGCTAGTAAAAGATCAGATCATCTCGGGTCGTGGCATGCAAAATGAAGATGCACTGCGTCAAATCGCTAACCGCTCGCTCGATGCGTATAACTTATGCGTAGATACTGGCGTTAAATTCCGTGAAGGCTTTAACATTCAGGTGGGTGGCCACAATAAAGCACGCGCCATCCGTACTCAACATGGCACTGGCGGCGATATCACCACCAAGCTTTATGAAGCGGGTGTAAAAGAGGGCGTAGATTATCGTCTGCAGCACTACATCGAAGACTTCATTATGGATGGGCAAAAGATCATCGGCGTTAAGGTACGTAAAAATTACCGTTTCCCAGATCTAAAGACTGGTACCACAATATTCATCAAAGCCAACAAGGCGGTTGTGCTAGCTAATGGTGGCTTTGCTCGAAACATGGCGCTGCGTGAAGCGGTTGACCCTTCACTTGACCCAACCCTTGATTGCACTAACGCGCTCGGCGCAACCGGTGAGGTAACCCTGACTGCTATGGCCCATGGTGCCCTGCCAGTGCACATGAACCTTATTCAAACAGGTCACTGGGGATCGCCTGATGAGGGCGGATTTGGTTGGTCTAACGCCTTGCTTTCTATCGGTTGGCATCAAGGCGCGGCAATCAGCGTGCTCAACGGCAAACGCTTTATGGATGAGCGTGCAGACCGCAAGACCTGCTCTGAAGCCATTATGAAAAACCGTAATGCTGACGGCAGCCCCGCGTATCCAATTGTACTGTTTAACTACAGCAACTACGCCAAAGACGATCGAGTGATCCGCGCCTTACGCGACAAGATGGCGTGGAAGCTCGACTCATTAGATGAGATAGCGGCTAAGTTCGATATTCCTGCGGCGCCATTGAAACGTAGCATCGCTGAATACAACACCCATGTTGAAGCCCGCAAAGATCCGCTCTTTAACCGTAAAATGGACACGGCTGAAGTGTTAACCGGCCCCTTTGTGGTATCTCGCATCTGGCCAAAAGTGCATTACTGCATGGGTGGACTAAAAACCGATTTAGGCGCTCGCGTGATCGATGGCCGCTCGATGGCATCCATCAAAAACCTCTACGCGATAGGCGAAGTCACTGGCGGCATCCATGGTGAAGCCCGTTTGAGTTCTACCTCCTGCCTAGAGTGCCTAGTGATGGGCATAGTGGTTGCAGAAACCATCCAAGCCGACCTTCAAGGAGCTGTCTAATGAACAAATTATTACTGAGTTTACTGCTAGGCCTTGCGGTTTCAGGCAGCGCTATGGCGGGCGACCTCGTCAAAATGAAAGGCAGCACCCAAGGGCGCGTGAACCACGAGTTTATCTACCAAGATGGTTGTCAGACTTGCCACCAAGGCTCAGGTAAAAAGAATGCGACCGACGCTGCCTGTGTTGAATGCCATGGCGATATCAACAGTATTGCTGTCGATGAAAGCAAGTTAGCGATCCCCGAAGCGCATCCGCACAAATCACTGCATTACAACCAAGGGGCAAGCTGCTTAGCCTGTCATGGCGAGCACGAGAAAAAAGCGCCCGTCTGCGCCGAATGCCACCGAACTTGGTTTGGTGAAATGTAATAGTTTCTGCTGTAAATACTAAAAAGACTAATAGGAAATGATGATGAGAAATACCACTAAGTTTATGCTGTCGATAGTGGCAACGGCGATAGCACTTTCAGGCTCAACCGCTTTCGCGGCTGAGCAAGAAGATGGCATCAAGGTTGGCGGCGCCGTACGTGTTAATTACGGTTACAAAGACTACGATGAAGCCTCAAAAGATAAGGGCGGAGACTTTTCTTTTGATATGACTGCGATCAAATTTGACGGTAAACAAGGTGACTGGGGGCTTGCGGCAGAATACCGTTTTACCTCAAGCACGAACTATATCAAATATGGCTACGGCTTTTACGACATCGATCCAGACTGGCAGCTACAGTTTGGTATTAATAAAGTGCCGTTTGGTAACCGTGATTTCATCTCCAACAGCTGGTGGTTTGGCCTACCCTACTACCTAGGCTTTGAAGATGACCATGATGTGGGTATCAAAGCTATTTATGAAAAAAATGGCTGGCACACTGACTTAGCTTTCTACAAAAATGCAGAATACGGCCCAACAGAAAACAAACGTTACTCGACCGACCTATACACAGGCACCATCAATGGTACCGAGTATAACAACGAAGAGACCAACCAGCTCAACATTCGCCAAACCTACACCGCTGAACACCAAGGCGGCCAAACCACCCTTGGTGGCTCGGTGCAGTATGGCCAAATCTATAACAGCAAAACGGGTAATAACGGCGACCGTTACGCCGTGGCACTGCACTTAGACAGCAGCTTTAAGGGCTGGAACTTACAGATGCAGGCGATGCAGTATGAGTATGATGCCGCCGATGCTGAAGACCCAAATAAAATCGGTGTCTCTGTGGTGAGTTGGCAGTACGAAATTGCCGCTAAAGGCCAAGCTTATAACGTTAATATTGCAAAAACGTTCGATACCGATTGGGGCAGCGTTAAATGTTACAACGACTTTGGCTTAATGACGCCCGATGTCGATGACGACAGCTATGACAACAGCATGCAAAACGTCACTGGCTGCGCGATTTCAGCAGGCCCAACTTACACCATGGTCGATTTTGTAATGGGTAAGAACATGACCTTCTCTACCGCCAACAACGACCATGTTGGCCTACCAGAGATGGGCGATAGCTGGGACAAACGCGTTAACATTAACTTTGGTTACTACTTCTAAAGCTATATGACGTTACCGGCAGAAGCGAGGCCGCTCTCACTTCGCTTCTGCCAAACTCTGGCGACTCTTTTAGAGTCTGCCAACATTTAGATTGGTTACGGCACTTCCCCCGGCTACCACCCCCTAGATGGTTCTCACTCTTTTTCGACTTTCTCTGACAGCCCACTTTAAATAACTATGAAATTAATGACTAAAACATGCATCTGTATCTGTTTGATTAGCTGTTTCTCCACTCCATTAACGGCAAGTGAATACCAATTTGGCGGTTTTCTTAAAACAAATGCGCGCTTTGTCGATGGCAACATCGCTTTTCAAGACAGCTGGACAGGCGGTGGCAGCGTCACTGATGCCACTAAGAGAACCCAGTTCAGTGCCGCAGAGAGTCGCTTTAATATGGGGATCGAGCATGGCGATGTCATAGGGTTTGTGGAAGTCGACTTTGCAGGGTCATCGCAAGGCAATGCGGTGTTTTCTAACTCCTATAGCCCGCGCCTTAGGCATGCCTATGTCGAATACCAAGGTGTTACCGTAGGGCAAACCTGGTCAACGCTGGTCAACAGCAGTACGTTTGCTGAAACAGCCGATTTAGGTGGCCCGCTAGTTGGCCAAGCGATGGTGCGTCAAGCGCTGGTCAAATTAACCAGCGGACATTGGCAACTGGCATTAGAAAACCCCTATACCTATGGCACTCAAACAGAGACAAAAACCACAGATAAGCAATGGATAGAGACTGACAACGACTATGTGCCCGATGCGATTATTCGCTATAACCAAGGCGGGGATTGGGGCAACGTCTCACTGTCGAGCTTGTTTCGGTATTTAGATCCCGAAGACACAGCCCAATTTGGTGCTGGAGTGTCGCTCGCCGCCAAGCTAAACACCTTCGGCCGTGATGATATTAGGCTGCAACTGCATTACGGCAACCTTGGCCGTTATGTCGGTACCGATGCGGCGCGTGACATAATAAAGGGTGAATTAGAAACAACCACAGCAGCAATGCTGGCTTATCGTCATTTCTGGACCGAACGCACGCGTTCAAGCTTATTTTACGGCCGCACAAAAACCGATGTCGAAGCCACTGACCGCGCCCATATTGGCCTCAATGTTTTTACCAATTTAACCCCAGCGTTAGTACTGGGCTTTGAAGTTGGCCGCTATCAAATCGATGACACCATCAGCTCATATCATGAAACGGCTCCGGCACAAGGTGCCTCTAATTACGTCCAACTCAGCATGCAGTTTCATCTGTGATCGCGTGGATAGGTAAGATTATTCGCGAGCTGAGTCACGAATAATTTTGCTGTTAAAAATGCGGCGTGATCCAATTCACCTTTACGACAAACCAATCACTTTATTGTTAGCTCAAGCACCAATTTACAAGCAAAATACCGCAGCGTTGCGGCACTAAAAATAGGATAGGAATGATGAAACTTAAAATGATGTTTGGTATTGCAGCACTAGCATCAACTGCTGCAGTTGCCCAAGGGCCACAATGTAACCACGCCCAACTCCCTTACCAACAGATGACGCCAGTACCATACGACAGCACACCATATGTTCCGCAAGACACTATGCCTGAGCAGTGCAGCAACCCTGAAGTTGAAGCCTATATTGCCGCTTGGGAAGCAGGTAAGATTGATTTCAACACCATTCAAGCCAACGACAGCATCCCCATGGATCAGCGCTTCTGTAAGACCTTGGATGACGACGGCAATATTCTAGAAGTTAAAGACTGTGATCGTACTAAGTCACCAGTTGGCTATATCTGGAAAGAGCTGTCAGACAGCCCTGTGGTTATTGGTATCACCGATGGTGGCAAGTCAGATCACGCACCACATTTTCATGGTCAACCTGAGTGTTATTACGTCGTTAATGGTGAAGGTCAAACACTGGCCGATAATAAGTTTAATAAGCTAGGCACTGGCCAATACTTTTACATTCCAGGCGCTACCATTCACAACACCCCTATCATGTCTGATAAAGGCTTAGGTGTGATGTATTGGTATCCAAACAATGCCCATTTCGATGGCTTTAAATATTACTGGCGTAAAGACGTTAAAAACCTTCGCGTTGCCGAAGAAGCCTTTGACCGCGTAGATGCCATCCGTAAGCGCGATCTCAACTTAGGGCCATACGGCACTAACGAAGCTTTCTTTAAAAAGTAACCAGCCGCAATAGCATTACACCATGCTCTCTAGGGGCCGATTGTCAATCGGCCCCTAAACTTAGCTCAATATCACAAACTATCGGTTTTAATCTACTTAATCTTGAGCTCTTGCCGCAACGTAAACACTCAGTAGGTGCCTCAACGCCCTATCTTCGACTTCAATATTTGCCAGCCATAACCATGTAGCTTTTACCCTAGCAGGCTAGTGATGGCTATTTTTTTATCAAAATAGCTTAATAATTCATCTAGATATTATTCAGTTTTCGTTCAGTTCACTTGAAATACTATTACCTCAACGAAAGACGGTAACACTTTATTTCATCAAGGAGCATATTATGAATAGCAAGAAATTAGCCTTAGCAGCCGTTATCACCGCTGTATTATCAGCACCAACCATGGCCGCAGATTGGTTCATCGGTGGCAGTGTCGGTGCCCAGCAAAATACCTACAAAGGGACCGCGCTGGGGGTCGATCCTGAATTTAATAATGATTATTTTTCTACTAAAGAGCGTGAAAACGACGCCGTATACGAAGTCAGAGCGGGCGCTTACTTAAATGATAATAATCGCCTCTATGCAACTTATTCATATAACTCTGACGACTTAGCCAAGCAGCAAAGTTTGTTGCTCTCATATGACTACCTACTTGGGCTTGATGCCAGCAACAAGCTGAACTGGTTTATTGGAGCCACGGCGGGCGTTAATCACATCAGTCCAGACACCTCATATCTATCGTCAAAAGACCGTTTTGTTTGGGGTGGTCAAACGGGGTTAATGTATAAAATTAACGATAACCTGAGCTCAGAAATTGGGTACCGCTATCTCAAGCAAGACTACGATATCGGGATCAGCACAGATGCAGGTTCGGCCTCCTTCTCACTTGATGATAGCCAGCAAGTTTACTTGTCTGTTGATTACCGCTTCTAATCTAGAAGGGGTTTCCACACAACGCCGTTATCTATGGATAACGGCGTTGTGTTATACGTCATTCAGATAAATTCCCCCTTAAATTGTGTGCCAATGGCAGAGATATCGCTTCCCGCGCTTTCAACAGGTCAAACCGAGCAGCATCGCAATGGCGAAGCTTATCTCGTTAAAATCCCTGCAAAAATGTAACTCATGGCACTCAGGGGGAAAATAAACGATGTTTAATTGAATTCTTGGTTACTTTTTGGACAATTAGTATAAATTAGCTATTCACTGTCATGGCGGCGCTGATAGAATCATAGACCCATCCAGAAACTATTAGGACTCCCGATGAGCCTTGAACTACTGTCCAAGCTGGAGACAAAAATCCAAGCTGCACTCGAAACGATTGAGCTACTAAAAATGGAGCTCGAAGAAGAGAAACAAAAGAACAGCAGCCTAAGTGAAAAGAACCAACAATTAAGCCAAGATCTTCATTCATGGAATGAAAAAGTCACTGGCCTTGTGGGTTTATTAAATGACGAAGTGAGCGAGTAAATTCACTCACTAACAGCGAAGACCTAAACCGTCTTCGCTTCGTTATGTTGACGCTCGATTAACTGATTCAACTCGACAATGGCTTGCTTCACTCGAGGTAAACTTTGCCTTGGCAGTAAAAATCGTCCTTTGTCGAACTCCAGACGACCCAAATCTTTTACCCAGATAACACCTGACACAAAAATACGCGCATGTTTTACAATGAGTTTTGGGGCGTAAACCGGAAAAAATCTCATAAGACCTCCAAGCAAACGGCTCTGCGTTATTGTAATTATTGCTAAGTTTGACCTCATAAAACCGCAGTAAGTTTCCTCTCAATTCATCTTTTTTGCTCATTGCGGCAACACATCACATAAATACAAAAAATGTTCTTTGCTATCAGCTCACTATTTAGATCCGTCTTTTAATACCATAGGTATAATCCATTATTGAATAGACACAAAAAAAGGAGCTTAAAAGCTCCTTTTGATGATTTACCGTTACACTTATTTAAGCGTGGTTAGGTAAAAAGCAATGTCTAACAGTTCATCGTAAGATTTAATTGCCCCAGTTTCGACACGATACTTACCATTAACCACTAACGCAGGCACGCCAGATAACTGAGCGTTTTCAGTTGCACGTTTCATCTGCGCCATCTGCGCACTCACCATAAACGAGTTAGCCGCTGCATCAAACTCTTTGCCTGATATGCCATTGGCAATAAACACTTGGCGAATATCATCGCGAGTAACAAAGCGTTGCTTCTTGTCATGAATGGCAGCAAATAGCGCTTGTTCAATCTTATCTTCCACTTTCAACTGATGCGCAATAGCGAATGCACGCGACATTTCTGTGCCCATTTCACGGCCAATAAATTCCACGTGATTTTGCTTAAACACGACACCCTCGGGGAGGTTAGCTTTAATCTGCGGTACCTGCACTTTGGCAAAGCTATAACAGTGAGGGCAATAAAATGAGAAAAACTCGGCAATTTCAGGCTTAGCTGTCGCAGGACCTTTATTTACCACAGTGTAATGCACACCCTCTTTATAATCGGCAGCCAGTGCCGCCATAGGGGCCATTAATAATGCCAATGCTACCAGTAACGCTTTTTTCATGATGATTCCTTTTGGGTGCTAACGCACCATCGACAATAACAATAATTTTGCACATAACATAATGTGCTTTGGAGTGTACCTCAAGCGCATTAGTTCATTTTTTCTGTTACAAGATACTCACTTATCCCTAATTAATATTGTGGAATTAAACTCAGAGGAGGCTCATCTAGCAGGGCCAACTGCTCTTTAAAGGCCAAAATTTGCTGCTCCCAATACCGCTCCTCGGCGTACCAAGGGAAATTCATCGGAAAGGCGGGATCTTCCCAGCGGCGACTGAGCCAAGCGTTATAGTGCAGCATTCTCATGGCGCGAAGCGGCTCAATGAGCTTAAGTTGGCGTTTATCAAATTCGCAAAACTCTTCATAGGCTTCAAGCAAAATGTCGAGTTGTAAGGTTTGTTGCTGCCGATCACCGGCTAGCATCATCCACAGATCTTGCACCGCAGGGCCCATTTTGGCGTCATCGAGATCGACAAACCCCGGCCCGTCAGGGGTCCACATAATATTACTCGGATGCAGATCGCCGTGCAGGCGCATCGATGTTGCATCCACTTCGGCCCATAAGCGTTTAGCCTTGGCAAGCACTTGCTCCACTATGGTGAAGTAGGCCACCTCTAAACTCGGTGGCACATGACCCGAGGCCTTAAGCCAAGCGAGTGACTCATCGCCTAATAATGCAGGGCTTAAGGTTTCGCGGTAAGTGAAGGTGTTGGCTTTAGCGTATTGATGCATGCGCCCGACAAAGCGTCCCACCTCTTCGAGTTGCTCCAGGTTATCCACTTCAAAGGCGCGCCCCCCCATCGACGGAAAAAGCGCAAACCGGAAACCTTGATAATGATGTAATGATTGCCCCTCGATAAGCACTGGCGTGGCGATGGGGATCTCTTGCTGGGCCAGCTCGGCGGAAAACTCATGCTCTTCTAAGATCTGTGCATCGCTCCAGCGCTCGGGGCGGTAAAACTTAACCACGTAACGAATTTGGCGATCGCAGCGAAATTGATAGACTCGGTTTTCGTAGCTATTGAGCGCTAGCAACCCAGTTTCTGGATAAATACCCAAAGACTCAATCGCATCGAGAATTAAATCAGGGGTTAATGCTTGGTAGTGAAAACCAGCAGGGGTTGACGCATCGCTCATCGAGAAGACTCCAATAATGTCACTAAGTACTCTAGCACTTCAAACTCTTCATCTAACTCAACCGAAAGCCAGCAGATATCGCCGTAAAACTCATAGTGTAGCCCAATAAGTGTGCCTTCAAACTCTAACTGCCACTGATGCCTATCGGCCCCCCAGTGGCGCTCAATGACTCGACAATCCAACCTTTGTACTAGCGGAGTCGCAAAAGCCTCAAACTGATCAAAATCAATGTCGCCATTAATCATTAAGCTCTTTGCATTTTTATCGAGTGAATAGTTCATGGTGTCGGTTGCTCGAAACGGTCACATTGAATGCTTCCCGCCTCGTCCTCTTTACATTGATAGCCACATTGATAGGCACCCTGACCCGATTGACTCAACCTTGCCATTCCCGCCCCTTTGGCGAGGCACTGCTCTAGCTGATCATAATAACCGGCAATATAGGGGGCTAACTCCCCTTCGCTCACCTTATCTTGCTCGGGATAATAAAATAATGTCCATTGCGGCACTTGAGTACATGCAGTCAATCCGAGTAAGAGCGCGCAGCTGGATAATACGAGATAACGAATTTGCATAAATGCTCCAAATAATGGCAAATTGACATAAATGTTCCAGACATAAAAAAGGCGACACCTGTTCGCCTTTAACGTCAATATAAATGCCAGTTTACACGGCTTATGCGCGTGTTGCAGTAGATTACTACGATGCTTTAGCCTTGGCTTTTTCGATACGCTCCATACGCCCTTCAAAACCGGTAATAGTGCCATCGCTTAAGCCATAATCGATAGCCGCTTGACACAACTTTAATGCGCCATCGTACTGACCACTATCATTGAGCAGGGTAGACAACTGCATAAAGCCTGTGCCTTTTTCTTTATCTGGAGCGGCTAAAGTGGCAAAAAGTGACTGATAGTCAGATGACAACTGCGCCCCATATTCACGGTATTGCTGCTGCTTGCGTTGCTTATAACACTCACCTATCACCTGCAATAAAGCGTTATGTTTATCGGTAGTTGCACTAGCACCACGGTAGTCATCTAGCGCCTTGGTCAACTTTTCGTTAGCCCAAGATTCATCGGCGAGAGGTAATTTTTTATCATCTGGCTCTGGCTCTGGCTCTGGCTCTGGCTCTGGCTCTGGCTCTGGCTCTGCAGCGAGGGGAACCGCTTCGCGCTCTGTTACAACAGGAGGAACGGTCTCTATCGACGCGGATTCATCAGAGGCTGCCGCATCGGCGTTATCGGCTGGCGTAGTGGTTGGCACCACAAGGTCCTTATCTTCGCCCGACACGATCTTTTCAACAGGCTGCTGTGCTTCCTGCTGCTCCTCTTGGGCTAATCGCTGTGCTCGTCTATATAAGAATATGCCGACAGCTACTAGCAAAATAATGGCTATATATTTCATTATCATCCACCGTTGGTTGATCGCGCCTCATGTACGGGCTGATTTTAGTTTACAAAATATGTACAGATAGTAACCGATATAACGCATCGATTCTCTTGCTATAAATCAATTATTTATACCTCTTTTTCGCTCGGGTATCAAAAAGTGGCGCCAAAAATGCCATATTCGGCTTAAGTTTGTCGCTTTACATCGCAATATTGATGTAAAGCGACACTAATCGCCCTTATCTTTAAAGCACTATTTTGTGCGCACCTTCATAAAATCGATGATGATTTTTGTGTTCGGCATTTGCTCGCGCTACTCTCAATATAACCTAGCAAATAACTCGGGTATATCGATGGACGACATGCTGCTCAATGGTAGATTGCAACGTGAGTTTGAGACCATAAAGGCGATGGTTCATATTTATTGCAAAGCTCACTGCCAAGCAAAAGGTAAGCTGGAAGCCTGTCAGCAATGTCAGGCGTTCTTGGCCTATGCACACACTAAACTCGACCGCTGCCCTTATGGGCAAGCCAAGCCGACGTGTAATAAATGTCCGATACATTGCTATAAACCAGAACTAAAAGCCAAGGCCCGCCAAATCATGCTTTTTGCCGGACCGCGCATGCTGCTGCCCCACCCCATTATGGCAATACGCCACTTGTGGTCCGAACGCGCGGCGGTGCCAAGTCAGCCTCCTGTAGCAAGCTCGAATCGCCACCTGAGAATGGCGCAACAGAAACGTCAAGACTAACTTCGCCAACAACAAGAAACCGTAGCTTTAACGCCTCAATATTAACGCTCAAAAAAAGCACAATTTACTTGCGAAGCTCCCTGAATGCGTTGATGATAGGCAAATGACCTACAACGACTTTTTATACGAAAGCTATTGGTGGCTCTCTCTAATCGGTGGACTGCACTGTATTGGACTGGCCATCTATGTTCGTCATATATATCGCGATAACCACAACAACCATAAGCTATTGGGGGCGATATTTAGCCTGCTAGCTCTGTACTTTTTAACCGGGCTTATCAGCAAAACCAACACTCCACTGCCCTTACCCATGTTATTTATTCTGATTATTCCGGTGTATTTTCTGTTGATGCCGCTGTTGTATCTGTATTGCTACCGCAGCCTGCATAATATTAATCGCGACGTTCGTTTATCGGGTCACTTCTATCCGGCAATAATTCTGAGCATATTGATAAGCCTGTCTTTTATTTTAGATAGCGACTTTTCCCTCAATGTTCAGCACGTTAACAATATTAGCCTCGTCACCTTTTTAGGTGCTCTGCTGCCAGCACTACTAAGCTTGCAAGCCCTTATCTATTTCTATTTGATCATCAAGCTGCTCAATCAATTTAAAGGACGTTCGCGCCGCGCCCATCAAAATAGCCTTAAAGATATTAAATTTAGGTGGCTACTGGCCTTAACCTTTGCCATGTTAATTAACTGGCTCGTTCGAACGGCACTGGTCATATTACCCTTTTATTTTGGTGACCATGTCTCTATCACCGCCCAAGCCATCACCCGCTTATGTTTATTATTAACCGTCTATGTTTTGGCCTTATATGGACTTAAACAGATCACCCTAGCCGCCTACCTCAGGGGCAGCCTATCATCTAAAATGGCGCATCCCAGCCGACCACAAACCAGTCAACAACTGCTCGATGCCGAAGAGCTCAATTATCTGCAACATATTTTAAAAGCGGACGATACCCAGGACACCGACGCAAAAGAACCCTAACTCTGTTGCACAAAAACCATTTTGAGTTAATGTATCCCACGGCAACTCAGCCACTTAAAACAATAATGACAAATGCACAACTGAAGGGATCAAGATGGGAAGAGTCAATAAACTCACCGTACTTGCGGTGATCTCCGCCGGACTAATGGGATTAACAGGCCAAACTGTTGCTACCGAACGTACTCACCACATTACTAACAACGATTTTTTTGACATAGCTAACATGGGTCATGTGCAATTAAGCCCAGACGGTAAACAGGCTGTGTGGTTAGAATCTCGCTGGGATAAAGCATTAGACAAAGCCCAAAAAGATCTGTGGCTAGTCGACATTAAATCACGCAAAACCAGCCGCCTCACCTTCACCAATGAAAGTGAATCTAGCTCACAGTGGAGTCCAGATGGCCAATATATTTACTACTTAGGCCAGCAAACCCACGAAGACAAAATAGCGCCATACAACGGTAAAGCCCAAGTCTTTAGACTGTCGATACAAGGCGGCGACACCGTCCCGGTGACCAAAGAAACCGAAGGCGTTAAGGCGTTTCAAGTCGGCCATGATGGTCATAACCTCTATTTCTTAGCCAATAAAACCACTACCGAAGCCGATGATTGGGCCGATATGCGTGCCAGCCACAGCGCCCCTAAATATGGCCATGGTAAGATCACCACCAACCCATTGTATAAGCTGGATCTCGAGCATTATCAGCAATCATTGCTACTCGACGACGATAAAGTGGTATGGGAGTTTAAGGTGAACCAAGATGCCAGCCAAATTGCCCGCATCACCACTGCCGATAACGAACTAGTACACTTAGAAGGTTGGTCAAACCTCGAGGTATACAACACCCGCACGAACAGCAATACCCTACTCCCCGACAGCGCTTGGCGCCAAGATGCACCATCGCCTTATGGTTGGTTACTCGGCCTCGACTGGCACGCCAACAACCAACAGCTGGCCTTTCGAATCGATTTCGATGGCCATCCGGGTAAACTCTTTGTCGTTACACCACAGCAAAAACAGGTCAAACCGCTAGAAATTAAACGTAGCGGCGATATCACCCTCAATGGCAGCGACATTCAGTGGCGCCCCAATAGTGATGAGATCTGTTATCGCGGTGCCGACCATGGCCGCGTTAAGCTATTTTGCACCGATATCAACCAACAACTGCAGGGTGATACGCGCACGGTGATCGCCGGCGATCTGGTGATGGGCAGCTACAGCTTTAGCCATGACGGTAAAAAACTCGCCTTTAACCACAACGGACTCGAGCATTTTAGCGATCTGTTTATTGCCGATGCCGCCAGCAAGAAAGCCAAATATAAGCGCATCACTAACATTAATCCGCAAGTCGACAGCTGGATTTTGCCACAAATATCTGTGGTCAAATGGACCGCGCCAGATGGAACACAAGTCGAAGGCATCCTCGACTTACCCGCCAACTACAAACAGAGTGACGGACCACTGCCGCTAATAGTCCAACTGCATGGCGGCCCAACGTCTGCGACACCGTACGCCTTACAACATCGCTCCTACGGCCGCTCAACCTTTACCGCCAATGGCTGGGCACTGTTGTCGCCTAACTACCGCGGCTCGACAGGCTATGGCGATAAATTCTTAACCGACCTTGTAGGCAAAGAACATGACATCGAAGTTGCCGATATCCTGTCGGGAGTCGATCACCTTATCGCGTTAGGCGTTGCCGACGGTGACAAAATGGCGGTGATGGGCTGGAGTAACGGTGGTTATCTCACCAATGCGCTTATCAGTACCACCCAGCGCTTCAAAGCGGCAAGTTCTGGTGCAGGGGTGTTCGATCAACGCCTGCAATGGATGCTCGAAGACACCCCAGGCCATGTGATTAACTTTATGCAGGGTTTGCCTTGGGAAAAACCCGACGCTTACACTCATGGATCCTCGCTCACCCATGCCAATAACATCAACACGCCGACCCTAATTCACATTGGCGAAAACGATCAACGCGTACCGCTGGGCCATGCCCAAGGGCTATATCGCACCCTAAAACATTACCTTAATGTGCCTGTGGAGCTGTTGGTGTATCCCGGTGAAGGCCATGGACTGAGCCACTATCAACATCGCCAAGCCAAAATGGATTGGGACCAGAAATGGTTCGAACACTATGTGCTGGGTAAAGAGCAACCTAAAACGGCTAAGTAAAACCATGACACAGCAACTGGCTACCAGAATGAATGGGCTGAACCTTAGCTGACAAAACTCAATAAAAGCGCTTTTATAGGCGCTTTTTTCATCAAATAGCATTCAGTTTTTAGCTATCTGTGCGTATGCTAATAAGCATCCACATCAATAGATGAGAGTTAGCCAAGGGTTGATAACACAGATAATAGGCCAAATATTTAGCCTAGCGCGATTCATCCCATGCAGAAATGACAACCTTAAAACAGGTTGTGCGCTGGCTTTTAGCATCGCCGCTGTACGAAACGAATATTGATAACAGTGGGTATAACCGTATCTAAATAAAGGAGTGCATCATGAAGAAGTGGATATCACGTTTAACCGCTAGCTGTTGTGTCATTGTTGGCTTACTGTTTGCCCAAGCCTCATTTGCCGCCGATAGCTACAGCGAAGCACTAAACAACTTTAAAAAAGCCCCAGACACCCAACAATTTTTTAATAGCGCCTATGGCTACGCTATTTTCCCCACCGTAGGTAAAGGCGGCATAGGCATTGGCGCAGCCTACGGCAAAGGGCGCGTCTATCGTGGCGGCGTGCATACCGGCGATACCAGTTTGTCGCAACTGTCGATTGGTTTCCAACTCGGCGGTCAGGCTTACAGCGAAATTATTTTCTTTAAAGACGCCAAAGCGTATGAAGAATTTACCAGCGGTAGTTTCGAGTTTAGTGCGAATGCATCGGCGGTCGCGATTAACGTCGGCGCCAATGCCCAAGTGGGCACCACAGGTAACTCGGCTGGTGCGGGGCAATCGGGCAGCAACAAAGCTGCAAGTGCCTCATACATCAATGGCATGGCGGTATTTACCGCCGCTAAAGGTGGCTTAATGTATGAAGCGGCGCTTGCTGGACAATCCTTCACTTTTGAGCCCAAATAGTCATCATCTAACAGGGGAGCCAGATGGCTCCCCCATCTATTTAAACTTCTTCCCATCTGGCTTATGGTTTTCAGCTGAATTAGTTTTTAGTTGAATTGGTTTTTATTGATTGATGGTAGCGTTAACCTTCATCGTTTTAAATTGCTTGCCGCAGGCTATTCGTGCAGGTACTTCTGTGACACGCCGCAAGTACAATCCCTGTAGGCTCTGCCGTGACATCCATGTCACGGAAGGTCACAGCCGCACCTACACCGACTTATCTATCTCTTCGATTTTGCGTTACAGGTGTCATTCAGGGCATTAAAAGCTAAATTATTTTTGGACAAAAGTGTGTTGGCCTTCGAATGAAGGTTGAGGCATTTTGCGTGATTGGTTTTTAGTTAACGATGGTAGCGTTAACCTTCATCATTTTGAATTGCTTGCCGCAGGCCTTTCGTGCAGGTGCTTCTGTGACACGCCGCAAGTACAATCCCTGTAGGCTCTGCCGTGACATCCTTGTCACGGAAGGTCACAGCCGCACCTACACCGAGTTCTTAATCTCTTCGATTTGACCTTACTAGTGTCACTCGGACAATCAAAAGCTAACTTATTTTTGAACCAAAGCTTGTTAGGACTAATGTTCTAATTGGTATGTTTCAGATTAATATTTGTATAGATTAACGCCCGCTTAAGCGGACTAAAATTGTTGGCTATAATGTGTAGCGGAGCGAAACTTAGCCAACTTTTTAGTTCCGTTTAAAGCGCTTGTTAAATGGCTTGTGCTTTTACTTCTGCCTTTTTTTGTTTGTTTTTTAATTCTTTGATCAAAAAACTCACCCACTTCATTGAATATAAGTAGTGGTCAAAACCTTCGATATAACTCGAATATTCACCTTTAAAAGTAGTATCAACTTCTCTAGGTCTTGCTTCATAAAACTTCCAGAACTTCGTATGCAGAGTCATATTAAACCCTTTACTTTTCTTAGCGACTAATTCAACAACTTTTGACGGTTTTAATTTAAAAGGATTTTCAATCCCTTTAATAAAAGCAACACCTTGCTCATAGTTTGCGACTTCTTCATCACTCAAGTTATTTACATTTAAAAACTCTACAGCAATGTCAGCTGACGTAGCATGATTACCTAATTTCGGAACCAAGAAAGCCCTAATTCTATATTTTTGGCTTTGAACAACATCATCGTTTAGGTCATTTCTATAAGTTTCCATGTATTCACGGACAACTTTATAATTCTCTTTTTGCAGTTGTTTTAGTGAATCAAGTTGAGCTTGCTCACTGATTCTGGTTAATTGCATCGCAATAGCTAAACTTGCAGTCAAAGCATGGTCATCGCCAAATTCTTCGACAAGCAAAGTTTCAAAATTGCTTAATGCCGATTGGCATTCTCCACAAACAGCTAAATCAATAGCTGGTAAACTTCTATGCTCAATCTTGTTCCTTAAGCCAATAAGAAATTTAATATTGGCTTTTTCGGCATTTGACTCACCTTGCCAGTAAGCATCACTACACTCACCAAGTTCCCAAGCTTTCTCTTCACCATCGATCAGTATTGGACTGCCATCGTTGTCTAGGTAGAAATAATCAGAACCTCGCTTTTCAAAGATTGCGTGAAATAGTGATGTATAAGCAATAACTATATTTACAATAAAACCATAAGTCTTAAATTCTGTATACGGGTTGTTGTAAGTGGAAACAGCAAGTAAAGCGAATTCTTTCGCTTTATGAACCAAGATTCCTTTTGTTGATAGGTCGGTTGTTTTTTGAAGTTTTTGGCTATGTACACTCCGGAACTCTTCTTTACTAAGATATGAAATACCGGAGCTAGAATATTGAGTTCCATCTTTTACCACATATTGATGCCAGCGTTTAGAAGGATATGTACTACATGTACCTGTACTCCAACCTGTAGCTTCAGCTAACTGTGCAATGGTAAATGCTTCTGTTTCTTTTTCTTTTGTTACTAAAAAATCGTAAGCTAAATCAACTTTATCGTATCTACTCATTGCGCGATTCCATGTGCCATTTAACGCCTCGTTAAGCGGATAAAAATGGTTGGCTAAAATCGCGAAGCGATGGCCAACTGTTTTTATTCCGTTTAAACGACTTGTTATACATATGTTTAACTACCAAGATTGAATCATAATTAATGATAGAGTTACGCCTAGGTTCTCATAGTAATCACCCTCATCAATTCGCCAATCAGGCGACAGGCTTTTTATAGCGATGTTACAAAGTAAATCATTGCCTTCATAACCTTGTGCGTTCTTACTTATAATAACTTTATAATCTTCAATATTAGGTATCGATGTGAACTTGGAGTCAGCGCGCTCAATATACTTATTTTCAAATACTGGGTCATAAACAATGCTATCTAGAATCTCTCCGAATTTATCGCTTATACATCTTATTTGTTCAAAGTAATGGTGGAAGTTACTATTTGAAGCAGACATAAGTAAGGCCCATGACATATGGTGAGCGAATGAATATTCTTTATCTTTAGGTATTTTCCCAAGAATTTCGATTTCTAGCTCCAATATATATTTCTGAGCATTTTGATTACCATTAAAAAGCATGAATGCGAGAGCTAAATAATAAGGCAAATGATCATCGATAAATGTTTCATAATCTTGGTCTAAGCCTGGCAAATAATCAATGGCCTTAAAAGTATCAAATTGGTTTTGATACTTATCCAATAACGAGACAAAACACTTGTCAGAGTGTTTTTCATTAGATTCGTGGTATAGCATGCCTAGATTAATTAACCCTGAAAGTATGCTTGTCCTATACCCATCATAATTTAAATTCTCCAAATAATTCTGAACGAATGCTCTATCAATAAATTTTAAATAGCTTCCCAGAAATTCAGCAGTTCTGCATGCAACATTAGAATATATTTGACCTAAAGTAGCTTTTTGATTGTCATGCAAAATACTTTCTATCTTTGGGAACAATTTATCAAAATCAACCTTTTTTTTAATTTCTGTGCTGGTGAGTAATAATTTAATCATACTCTCCAAGTCAAAACTTTCTCTAATTCGCCTATGCTGTGAAATTATTTTGATAATCAGATCTTCTAACTCATTATTGTTAGTTCGAAAGATAGCGTAATTATGCTTGCCAAACATTCCCATTAAATCGTTATATTTTTCTGAATTTCGCGCACCTTCAATAATAATATGGAAAAAGAAAAGAGGTTTTTCAAATATAGAACTATCTTTTCCAAAGACTTTTGTTGGGTTATTTGCTATTGCATTATTTGAGGTGCTCTCTATCTCAAAAATAAACAATGGAAAAGTAGAAGACTCTTCATTAAACCATGCTATATCAATATCTTGGCTACCAAATTTATGGCTCATTGGATGTTCATCAATCACATAGTAACCTAAGCAGACTCCAAGCTTTTTAATGAAATCAATTAATTCAAGACTTGATGTAGTCGAATGTATTCCCATATAGATTCTCTCGGTAGAAATTAGAATATGTATAACAGCTTATTGAATAGCAGCTCAATAAACTGCCTAAAATTTAACTTACAGCAACTATGCCACGCTAATACATTGAAATAAAGCGACAAAGTTAACATCAGTTTCAATAAATTTGAATGAGTCGCACGCATAACTTAACAAGTTGATGTAGAGGTCTCTACAACAAATTATTAAATCACAACAATTCAACTAATTATAAAATTGCAGGCAGTTTATCGAGCATAAAAAACAGGTTTTTTGCTCTGTTTTCTAGCGCGCATCGAACGTGGCGAACGTTTGTTAGCTTTTGAACTAGCGGCTCACACCAAGTGAAGCTAAATCGAAGAGACAGAATAACCCGGTGTAGATACGGCTGAGGGTATCGAAAACAGGGACGTTTTCGTTAAGCGGCCAAGGACGGCGAAAAGCGCCCCGAAGCAGTATCTGCACATTAGCCTGCTGCAAGCAATTAACTCACATTGAAGGTTCAACCTTCACCACTTCCAATAAATAAAAATGCAGCCAGCCGCTACTCAAGCAAATGTCATTGTTCTTCATGCCAAGGCCAACAAACTTTGGGGCAAAAACACGTTAGTTTTTGATTTGCTATTCGCTCCAATTGAAGCCAAATCGAAGAGGCGTTAGAGATCGGTGTAAGCGCGGTTTTGGCCTTCGAAATCATGGCCGAAAATGTTCCAGACATTTTTCGGCATTCCCTCCGTCCTTGGAGGTCAGATGATTTCGCAGAGCCCACACGGACGTGTTCACAACGATATCCCTATCTAAAAGCCAGTTCGACAATCCCTGTCTCTCATTCGTTAGCATGAAGCGACGCTTCACTCACCGAGCCAAAAGAGCGCTTGCACATTCCCCGCCGGACAGGCGATTAATAACAGTGAAGGTACACCTTCAAACACACCCAACAAATAAGATTCAGCCCAACGCTACTCAGCTAAATAAAAAATGCCAAACCTTCATTCCAAGGCCACGGCTATTCATGCCCCCAAGGCGCTGGCGGCAACGCTACCGGCTTGCTCAAATCAAACTCCACCTTAAAATCGCGATTTGCTCGAGTTAAGCGATACATAAAACGGGTATCGGTGATCCCCATGTGCCACACATTGGTGACCGACTGGCTAAGGCCATTTTGCTTGAAATTATCGATAGAAAATTGATCAACCGGAAATGATTGCAGCTGGGCACTGCCACTGTCGATGGTGTCGCCACCATACATAGTGACCTTATCTTCACTGCCGTCTTGATGGCGGTGATCGTGCTTTAATCTAAGCCCGGTGTCGGTTTTGGTGATGACCCAAGTGCGTGAATGATCCTCGCCGACATGAAACGGCACTTTTAACTCATTATCACTACACTCACGCACATGCATGACTAAGGTTTTGCCGCTAAACGCCGAATCGGCGCTATTACCTGCAGTGACAACGCCCTCAAAGGCCTTGCCACAATGTGCGGCGATACGGTCAAAAAACGCAGCTTGCTCAGTGCTTACAGCGATAGCGGGGATCGCGAACATGGCCGTCATAATAAATAGAGGTAACTGTTTTTTCATTGTATTTCTGCTCTCCATTAAAGTAACAAAAAACAGTACCACATTCATATAAATTAAAACTGAATAAAAACTGCCCCGATATATCTGAGATCCTTATTCGGCAATCACGTATAATCTTGGGTCCAACATCATTTCTTAATCAATAAACCCCATCCTATTATGAGTAAATACACCGCGCCGACATTTTCGATTTCACTGCTGCACCCAAAATATTGGGGAGTACTGACACTCGTGGGCACTAGTTACCTTTGCAGTCTGCTGCCCTATTTCATCCAAATCCGTATGGGCAAAATGCTCGGACGTCTGGCTATTCGTTTTATGAAAAGTCGCCGCAAAACGATGGAGCGCAACTTAGCCCTTTGTTTTCCAGACATGAGTCCGGATAAGCGTGAACAGCTGGTTAAAGAGAATATCGACAACACGGGGTTAGCCCTGTTTGAAACGGGGATGGCGTGGTTTTGGTCTGATGCCAGAGTGGCAAAGCATGTGACTATTAAGGGAATGGAGCACATAGATAAACTGGCCGCCGAAGGTCGCGGTGTGCTGTTAGTCGCGGTGCACTCACTTAATCTTGAGCTCGGTGGCCGCGCATTCGGTCTACACATACCGGGCATGGGCGTATATCGACCGAATAACAATCCCTGTTTTGACTATTTTCAATATAAAGGCCGCTCTCGTGGCGGGCATGCGTTAATCCATAGAAAAAATATCAAGTGTATGCTGGAGTCATTAAAAAATGGCGAGCGTCTCTGGTATGCACCGGATCATGATTATGGCCGCCGCCGCTCAACCTTTGCCCCGCTGTTTGCCGTTGAAAAGGCCTGCACCACAACCGGCACCAGTATATTAGTCGATGGCTCCGACTGCGCCATTGTGCCGCTAGTAATGGTGCGCAATAACGACAAAGGGGATTACACCCTAACGGTAAAAGCGCCACTGATTAATCAGTTTCCCAAAAATGATCCCGAGGCCGGCGCTCATTTTATTAATAAAATTGTCGAAGCTTCGATCATGGAAGCCCCAGGGCAATATATGTGGCTTCACCGCCGCTTCAAGACTCGTCCAGAGGGTGAAGCCTCGCTATATTAATCCTTGTAGGTTAATCAAACCAAGCGGCGGTTTTTTCTGCCGCTTGGCTTTTGACATGGTCATCGACATACAGACTCACCATGGTCAGCGCGGCGGCAAGCGCACCTAAATCATCGGTAAAACCGACCAGAGGTGTTAGGTCGGGTATCGCATCTATGGGGGCGATAAAATAGGCTAGCGCACCAAAAATAATGGTCTTGGCCCATTTAGGGGTATCGGGACGCTGCGCGGCGTAGTAAAGCCATAGGGCTTTTTCTATCACGTCTCGACCCGCTTGCTTGGCAAACAGCTTCACCTTATGCCAAAAGCCTGCATCACTATAGGTGTCGCTGCCATCATTGGACCCGTGTTGACTCATGGAAAGCTCCTTAAAAAAATAGGGCAATATCGATGATATTCCCCTATTTTGATGCATTTGACTAGGTCTGTGACCTAACTAACGTTGATGCTTTGGCGTAGTACCCCAACCATTTTTAACCGGCCGCTTAGCCCCTTTGCCTGCGCCTTGCCCTGCAGGGGCCGATTGGCCTGAACCGCTTTTATGGGCCGAGGGTTTCCCCTTGGCTTTAGGTTTACCTGCGTTAGGCTTGCCCGCTTTATCCATACTCTTACGCTCATCAAACTGATCGGCCGAGAAGCGAGTCACGGCTTTTTTACCTGCTGGCGTCTTGCCCTTAGCAGGCTTAGCCCTAAAGCCTTGACGCTCTTGGCGGGTTTCTGCCGGCACTAAGCAATGGGCGCCGCTACCGATCAACTTCTCTTTGCCCATGGCAATTAAGGCTTCCCGGATCATCGGCCAGCCAGCAGGATCATGGTAACGCAGCAAGGCTTTATGCAGCTTACGCTGACGACCGCCCTTGGGTACTTGCACTGTTTCGCTGGTATGTTTCACATTTTTAAGCGAATTGAGCTCAGTATGATAAATGGTGGTGGCGTTCGCCATCGGCGACGGATAGAAGTTTTGCACTTGATCGAGCTTAAATTTTTGCCCTTTAAGCCACAACGCCAAGTTCACCATATCTTCATCTGTGGTGCCTGGATGCGCCGAAATAAAATAGGGGATCAAATACTGCTTCTTGCCCGCCTCGGCCGAATACTTATCAAACAACTCTTTAAACTTGTCGTAAGTGCCCATGCCGGGTTTCATCATCTTATTGAGCGGTCCCTCTTCGGTGTGCTCGGGGGCAATTTTGAGATAACCGCCCACATGATGACTGGCCAACTCTTTAACGTAGCGTGGATCTTCGGTGGCTAAGTCGTAACGCACACCCGAAGCAATAAGCACTTTTTTAATGCCCGGCACGTCACGTGCCGCGCGATACAGATCGATCGTCGCCTGATGGTCGGTGTCCAGATGACCACAGATGGCCGGGAACACACAGGACAAACGACGACAGGTCTTTTCGGCTTTTTCGCTCTTACAGCCTAAGCGATACATGTTCGCCGTCGGGCCACCCAAGTCAGAGATCACTCCAGTAAAACCGGGCACTTTCTGCTGGATATCTTTGATCTCTTTAATAATAGAATCTTGCGAGCGGCTCTGAATAATCCGCCCTTCATGCTCGGTAATCGAGCAGAACGAGCAGCCACCAAAGCAACCACGCATAATGTTAATCGAGGTCTTGATCATGTCATAGGCGGGGATCTTGGCATCGCCATAGACAGGATGCGGCACCCGTTGGTAGGGCAGATCAAATACGCCATCCATCTCGTCGGTGTTTAATGGCCATGCTGGCGGATTGACCCAAACAGCCCGTTCGGCGTGAGTCTGAAATAGCGCACGGGCACAACCGGGGTTTTGCTCTTGATGCAAGATGCGCGATGCATGGGCATAGAGAAACTTATCTTCGGCGACTTTTTCATAGCTGGGCAGCAACACATAGGTATTTTCCCATGGCTTAGGGCGCGGCGGTTGTACCGTAATAGGCTTAGGCGCATCGTTGTCGAACACCTTAACATCGCTCGGGCCAGAGAGGTTTTGACAGCCCACATCGTCGGCGCCGTAAGGATTGGGGATCGGGTCGATTTTATGCAGTTGATCCAGCTTACGCGAGTCCATGCCTTTCCAGCCCGGCAGCGGCTCCTTACGAATCACCGTGGTGCCGCGCACATCATGGATCTCACTGATAGACTCACCCGCTGCGAGGCGGTGCGACAGTTCAACCAGCGGACGTTCGGCGTTACCGTAGACTAAGATATCGGCCTTGGCATCGAGGATCACAGAGCGACGCACTTTATCTGACCAATAGTCATAATGGGCGATACGGCGTAAACTCGCTTCGATGCCACCAATCACCACAGGCACTTGCTTAAAGGCTTCTTTGCAGCGCTGGGTATAAACAGTGACGGCGCGATCGGGGCGCTTACCGCCAATATTACCCGCGGTATAGGCATCATCGTGACGCAGGCGACGCTCGGCAGTGTAACGGTTGATCATCGAGTCCATGTTGCCAGCGGTCACACCAAAATAGAGGTTAGGCTTGCCTAACTTCATGAAGTCATTTTTATTCGACCAATCTGGCTGCGAGATAATGCCAACGCGAAACCCTTGCGCCTCAAGCATACGGCCAATCACCGCCATACCAAAACTGGGGTGATCCACATAGGCATCGCCTGTGACAATAATAATGTCACATGAATCCCAGCCCAGTTTAGCCATCTCTTTGCGCGACATAGGCAAAAAAGGCGCCGCTGGTTCAGTACGGCCCAGATACTTGGGATGAGTAAATAACGTGGATTCAACCTGCATGAATAATACTGCCTAACTATCAAACCAATAAATAAGTGTAGTCACTCAGGGAGATGCCCCAATAGACCAAGCCATGTGCGCCAATTACCGCAGCGAGGTAACACTCGCGGCGCAACCTTAAAAAAGACGCGGAGTATAACAGCTACCCCCTCATTATTGCGACCAAAAAAGCAGCAATCCGGTAATATTACGCGCCAATAATAAAATAGCCAATATTAACCACAGACAGCGTAAGGATAAGGATCCAGGTTAATAATACCCCCCAAAATCGCCCCCAATGATAACCCCCTTGCCCCAAGGTTAATCCCAGCGCGTGCAACACTCTGGCTAGCAGCCAAATCAGCCCCAAAAGATGCACATATGCTTGCGGTAAACCGTTAAGCTCGGCCACCAGCAGCAACATCAGCGCCATAGGTGCATGCTCAATCAGGTTACCGTGCACTCGGTTGGCAAGGCGCAATGTGGGCTGACCGCCTGTGCCTAAGCCAACCTTTAAACGACGCCTTAGTTTTACGACTCGCAATGCAAAATAAACCGCCATTATGGCGGTTAACCCGATATATAAACTGGATACTATGACCGACATTGTCTCTCCTCGTGGTGAATCTTCACGCCAATCGTACAGCGCAGAGTAGTTAGCTTACGTCAGCAGGCCGCTTAATTGTAACTTTAAGGTTAATTCCCGCGGCGGCATCGACAGCGATAGGCAGTAAAAACTTACCAAGCCGTTAACCTTTTTAACCTAAGATGGGGTAAGATGCGCTCGATCTAGGGTCACCCATCGGTTTTATCATCATGGAACAAACAAGTGGATAGCGAAGAATTTATAGAAAAGCGCAAATTTATCATCAAGTTAGGTAAGTACCTGCATAAATTTGGCACCCCAGCTTATCGCTTAGAATCTCACCTTCAGAGCATCTCAAAGTTATTGGGTATTGAAGGCTATTTTCTCATCTCGCCCACCTCGATGACCTTTGTATTACAACATGATGCCGACCAAGAATATAACCATGTGGCTCGTGTCAGGCCCGGCGATCTCGATTTAGGCTCACTGGCACGAACCGACGAGTTGGTGGGTGAGCTGGTATCTGGCAAACGCACCTTACAAGAGGCCACCGACCGACTGGAAGAGATTGCTAACAAACCTAGCCCTTACGGCACCCTATTAACCTTATTGGCGTTTGGCTGTTCGGCGGGCGCCTTTGCTATGTTAATGGGCACCAGTTGGCATGACGTATTTTGGTCGGCGGCCCTGGGGCTCATGGTGTATGGCCTCGTTTACCGCGCCGAACGCTCGACACGTATTGCCGAAGCCCTAGAACCTCTGGCAGCCATTTTATGTGCCATCGTCGCCTGTGGCATCGCCTATTTTGACCCTTTTATTAATATCCCGGTGGTGATTCTGTCGGGCATCATTATCTTTGTCCCCGGGCTGGCGTTAACCCTGGGCTTGGCCGAATTGGCCGCGCGAGATTTAATCTCCGGCACCGCGCGTATCATGGACGCGTGCATGCTGCTGTTTAAGCTCTATTTTGGCGCCATATTTGGCATGGTGATTGGCTCGGCAATCTTTGGTGAAACCATCTATTTTGAACCCGATCCCTTGCCTCGCTGGGCCATTTGGTCAGCGGTACCCATCTTGTCGATGGCGCTGGTTATCATCTTTAAGGCGCGTTTAAAGGATGCCGCTTGGGGGGTGTTTGCCGGTATTATCGCCTTCTTTTCCGCCATGCTCGCGGGCATCTACTTGGGCGAGTCTATCGGCATCTTTTTTGGCGCCTTGGCGGTCGGGATCTATTCCAACTTATATGCCCGCTGGATGAAGGCTCCCGCTTCCATTGCACTACTGCAGGGGATCGTTATCTTGGTTCCCGGCAGTAAAACCTATATTGGTCTCAATACCCTCATATTGGGTGAAACCATGCTCAACCAATCCCATATTGGCTCACAAATTTTCTTAATTTTTATGTCGCTAATCGCCGGGCTGATATTTGCCAACGTGGCCGTACCACCGCGCGGAACCCTATAGCCTATGCACTATGCTGATACATTGCGCCGCATGTATCAGCATTTGCGTAAATAAAATCATTACCTTATTTCAATTCCCAGCTTGACTAATACTGACACTGGGTGTGTTATTAAAATGTATCTTTTTTGTGGTCACGAGATGCTTTAATCATCACATAACAATAAGGTGGGTCGCTCCATGCCATATGTCGCTCGCTGTATTGCGCTATTAAGTTACCTGCTGCTAGCCCCGCTGCATGCAGCTATCTCCCCTGAGCCGACATCTGCGCCATCGAATACTCAAGCAGGGTTAGCCAACACAGCACAAACCGGTCCCCAAACGGTAAAAACCCCCATCAACAATATTGTCGTGGTTAGCCACGCCATATTCGATGAGTCCGATCCAGATGCTTTTTTTATTCACCGTTGGGCCAATTATCTGCACATCAATACCCGCGAGTCGACCCTACTGAGTAAACTCAGCTTCAATGTGAATGACGAGGTGTCACAACAAGATATTGAAGAAGCACAGCGAATTTTAAGGTACGAGCCTTACATTCGCGACGCCAAGATAACGTTTGCGCAGCCCGACCCTGATGCGGCGCCAAGTGACCCAGGAAAAACCGTATTAGTGGAAACCTGGGATAACTGGTCACTGCTGCCCACATTTAGCGCCAGTAGAAGTGGTGGTGAAAGTAAATTTTCTATCGGTATTAAAGAAGATAACTTACTCGGTTACGGCATCCGCACTCGTTTGAAATACAAATCCAGCGCCGATCGCAGCGGCTACCAGCTGGCCTTTCAAGCCCCCATGGATGACTGGATAAGACGCGCCACTCTCTCGGCAAACTTTTACGATAACAGTGACGGTGAAGCGGCCATGGTTGACTTCACCAAGCCGTTTTATACTCTTGACGATACCGATATGTACTCAGGGCGTTATATCAATGATTTACGAACCGATACTCTGCGCCAAAATGGGGTTGATGTGGATCAGTTTGAGCATCAAATCAATTTCTATAATGCGCAATACGGTTGGCGCCTCAACAAGGTCAATGACTGGCGTTCACGTGTATTAGTGGGGATCACTCAAGATCAACACACCTTTAAGCATATCGATACCTTTGTTGACGGCCCGCTGCCACAAGACCGAGATTATCACTACCCTTGGATAGGCTATCACTATCTGCAAGATGATTTTAAAGTGCTCAACAATGTCTACCTGATTAACTATAACGAAGACATTAACCTTGGTTGGCAACACTATGTCAGCCTGGGTATCGAAACCCAAGACACTAATGACAGCTCCCCTGTGGGTTATCACATCAACTGGCGATCATCGAGGGGATATCAAAGCCAAGCACAATTGCTACTGATGAGTATCGATGGCGAAGGCGTGTTTGCCACCAGCCAACCCGACTACTTTAAGGTGAATACGACAGCGGAATACTTTTATAAGCTGTCACCTAAGTGGACCGCTTATGCCAAGATGCGCTTGAGCGCCTCACAAAACAACTACCTCGACCAAACTTTTGCTCTGGGTGACAACACAGGCGTACGGGGTTACCCCAATGATTACCAACACGGTGATAACCAGTGGTTAGTCACTGCCGAAATTCGTAACTACCCTAATATTAATCTGTATCAACTGGCCGAACTTGGTTGGGCGGTATTTAGTGATTATGGCCATGCCACAGGCGGAACCGACCAAGATAATGAAGAGTCCGGCCCCATAGGTAGCTTTGGCATTGGGGCACGCATTTACTCGTCGCGGTCCAGTTATGGCAGTGTGGCCCATATCGATTTATCAGTGCCCTTTACCAGTGGCGCCGAAGTCAACAGTTGGGAATGGCGCTTTCAAGTAAAACAGCATTTTTAACGGCTATGCAGCCCGAGGCGATAGACTTAGTAACGTCCTACAGTGGCCATACGATAAGCAGTAACGGTAAGCTTACCGCCACGACCAATAGCTCAAGCGGCAACCCCATCTTCCAATAATCACCGAAGCGAAATCCGCCAGGACCTAAGATTAAGGTATTATTTTGATGCCCTATCGGAGTCAAAAACGCGCACGAGGCGCCGATGGCCACCGACATTAAAAAGGTGTCTGGATTCACCCCGAGCTGAGTGGCGGTACTGATGGCAATGGGGCACATCACTGCAGCGGTGGCGGCGTTGTTCATAAAATCTGACAGACTCATGGTCACCACAAGGATCAACCCCAAGGCGACGATGGGATTTCCCTGCGCCACGTTATCGAGCAACGCCTTAGCCAGCAGATCGGCCGCACCTGTCGAGGCGGTAATGCTGGCAACAGGGATCAGCGCCCCAAGCAAGACAATAACCGACCAATCGACAGCATCATAGGCACTTTGCAGTGGCACTATGCTTAGTGCCATATACGCAAGCATCCCCATGGCAAATGAGATCGCAGTAGGGACAAGCCCGGTTGCGGCGCCAGTGACAGCCAACCCCATGATGATCAACGCCAGCATCACCCGCTTGGTTACTGGGATCCCAATCTCACGCTGTGCTAAGGGCATACAGCCTAAGTTGGCGGCAAAATCACTTATGGCCTCGAGATCGCCCTGCATCAGCAACACGTCTCCCGCTTCGATGCGCGTTAAGCGTAACCGTTTAATCGAACGCCGCCCCCGCCGCGAGATAGCCAATAAATTCACGCCATATCGCCCCCTGATCTGTAGTCCCTTTGCGGTGCGACCATTGATGGCAGAACGCGGCATCACGACCAACTCCTGCAACACAATATCATCAGATTCAGATTCTTTTTTTTTCTCACTTGGCGCGTCGTCATTGCTGTCAACATCGGCCGGATCAGACTGCTGCTCCTTATCGACCTTAGCTGGTATGCGATCTTCGACTAATTTAAATTCAAACTTAGACAACACCTGTGATAGTGACTCGGGCTCAGCCTCGATAATAAGAATATCGCCAGCACGTAAGATTCTCGACTGGCTCGGGGCCGAGACCCTAAACGCGTTGCGAACTAAGCCCACCACCTGCGCATCGGTCTCATCCATCTCTTGATCAATTTGACGTAAAGACTTGCCCAGTGACCGACTGCCCTCATCGACCCGCACCTCGACCAGATACGTCCCGGTATCGAAACTGCTGCCGGCCGCCTGTTTGCGTGATGGCACTAAACGCCAACCGAGCAGTGCCACAAACACTACCCCCACCAAAGCCACAGTCAAGCCGACTGGCGTAAAGTCAAACATGGCAAAACCTTGGGATCCCGTTTCGGCGCGAAACCCAGACACTATGATGTTAGGTGGCGTACCGACAAGGGTCGTCATTCCCCCCAAAATGGTGCCAAATGCCAGCGGCATTAACACCCGTCCCGGTGGTAGCGATAACTTATTTGCCACCTGTATGGCCACCGGCATCAGTAGCGCCATGGCGCCGACATTATTCATAAAGGCACTGAATAACCCCCCGATACTCATTAATACGGTGATCATCACAGTGGGGCTGTCGCTGGAGGGCAACATTTTTTGCATCATGGCATCCACCGCACCAGAAAGTTGCAGCCCTTTACTTAATACCAGCACACAAGCCACAGTGATCACCGCCGGATGACCAAAACCTAAAAATGCCTCGTCGGCCGGGAGCAACCCCAGTAAAACAGATCCGAGTAATGCCGCCATCGCCACCAGATCATGCCGCCAACGCCCCCAAATAAATAGGGTCACTGTGGCGGCAAGCACAATAAAAATCAGCATCTGAGCCTGGGTCATATACAGGGCCTGGATAATTCTTGAGGTAGCTCAATAACAGTTGATAATCCAGCTTTTAGCAAGATTTTTAATCGCTTAATCCACGCTTAACTGTGTGAACTCAGCATCCCCCCCTTTGGATATCGGTTAGCCTACGCATTTTTGGGTACCATGGCTCACACCCACTTCCTACTCGCGGGGTCGGCCAGCCAGATGATGTTCTACACATGAAAATCAACTCAATCTTTACTGGCAAGTGTTAAGAAAACCTTAAGATTTGCACACTAGATTGATAAGCATCACCTCATCTGGAATCGACTTTATGAAGCAATTGCTGCTACTGCTTAGCTTGGCCTGTTCAAGTTTATTCTCGCTGCCAACCTATGCTGCGCCTTCGTTGTCGCACCCGGTATTAACCTCACAAGGCGAGCAAACCACACTTAACCAATTTAAAGGCCAAGTCGTTTATGTCGACTTTTGGGCTTCTTGGTGCGGTCCGTGCCGCAAATCTTTTCCTTGGATGAACGCCATGCAAGCTAAATATCAGCAACAAGGACTCGCCATCGTCGCCATTAATTTGGATACCGAAAAAGCGTTAGCGGATAAATTTCTCAGTAAGTTACCGGCGCAATTTCATGTGCGTTTCGACCCCGAAGGCACCACAGCGCAAGCATTTAATCTTCAAGGTATGCCAAGCAGCTTTATCTTTAACAAACAAGGCGAGCTCGTTCAGAGCCACATGGGCTTTTTCGAAGAATATGCATCGCAGTATGAGCAAGAGCTCGTGACGCTATTAAAGGAGTAAGCAATGAAAAAAACAATTCTGACCTTAACCATTATCACCAGTCTATCGGCCTGTTCGAACCTAGGTGTAGAGCCGTGGGAAAAAGATCAACTGGCCCGCGCCGACATGGCGTTAGATGCTGAAAAGCTCGATTATGCCCTTGATGATCATATCTATTTCAGTAAAGAAGGTACCAGTGGTGGCCGCGCATTTGCGGGTGGAGGTTGCGGATGCAATTAACTAAACATCGCAATATTGCCAGTGCACTGGCGATGGCGAGCTGCTCCTTAGTTGGCCAGCAAGCGCAAGCAACTGAAACGAGCCTTGATGATTGGAAGGTCGATGCCGCCGTAATGTATTACGGCGAACAAGACAGAGTGCAAGCGGTCGAGGCGATAGGTAACGTACAAAAAGCCTTTGGCGACACCTCGCTACTCGACATGAAATTAGTCGTCGACAGCCTAACTGGCGCATCGGCCTCGGGGGCAGTGGCGCAAGACACCAGCCAAACATTCACTCGCCCCTCGGGCAATGGTGAATATGTGGTTGCCCCTGGCGAAACGCCCCTTGATGACACCTTTCATGACACTCGCGTACAGGCTAGCGTCAACTGGAGTGAAACCTTAACCCCCCAATGGAAGGTTAACGGCGGTATTTATGGCTCCAAAGAGTTCGATTATATGTCGATGGGTCTCAATGGCGGCGTAGAGCGCAGCTTCAATAAAGATAACACTACCTTAGCGTTATCTGGCTCCTATACCTATGATGTTATCGATCCCGTTGGCGGCAAACCGGTGGCATTTTCGGCAATGGTGCATCGTGGCGACTTTCAAAATGAAGATGATTATCGCGCGGCGTTCAATCGCACCCGTATCGAGGGCACCGAAGACAAGAGTACCGCCGATGTATTGCTAGGGGTGACTCAAGTGCTTAACCGTCGCTGGTTGCTCCAAGCCAACTACGGCTTATCAAGCGTCTCTGGCTACATGAATGATCCGTACAAAATATTAAGCCAAGTCGATAGCACAGGTACCACCCAAGACTACCTGTATGAAAACAGACCCGATTCACGCCTAAAGCATAGCTTTTACATGATGACGAAAGGCGCACTGGACTCAGGCGTGGTGGATTTCTCTTATCGTTACAGCACTGACGATTGGGACATTCAATCACACACCTTAGAAACCCACTATCGCTACTATTTCAGTGGTAATTTCTATGGTCAAATTCATTTGCGCTACTATCAACAACAGGCGGCTAACTTTTATCAACCGTTTCTGCTCACCTCAGACCCACTGCCTGAATATGCCAGCGCCGATTACCGTATTGGTGACATGACGGCTTATACCGTTGGCATTAAATTTGGTCAACGCTTAGCGGGCGGCCATGAAATAAGCTATCGATTGGAGTATTATCAACAAAACCCTGAAAATAATGGCACCGAGTTGATAGGCCAATTGAAAAACTATGATCAATTCCCTCAGGTAAAGGCGATCATGGCGCAATTTAGCTACTCATTTTAGCCAATCTCGTGCCCGCAGATGCGGGCCTTTAAGGACAGCTATGGCGCTCAGTAACTCACATGCCCCAATGACGCACACCGAAATGACGCTGCCCCCTTTAGCCCAAGGTGCAGAGCTGCATCCCCGCCCGTGGGGATTTTTGGGACAATTTCGCGCCATGGCCAGTCCTTGCGAATTACTTATCGCCACGTCAGATGTGACCACGGCCAGCCACATCCTTAACCTCGCTGCCCATGAAGCTAAGCGAATAGAAACCAAATACAGCCGATTTATCAGCCATAATCCTCTTTGGCAGCTTAATCATGGCGATGGCAACCCCATGCCCATCGACGCTGAAACCCATCGTTTGCTCAGCTTTGCGCAGCAGTGCTATAGCCTCAGTGATGGCCGTTTCGACATCAGCGCGGGCCCATTAATGCAGCTATGGCGCTTTGAAGACCTCCAACATGGGCGCATCCCCTCAGCCCAAGAGATCAACCACGCTAAATCCTTGGTCGACTTTTCGGCGCTGCACATCACCCCGACCAGCCTACAGATGCCCAAGGCCATGAGTTTAGATTTTGGCGGCATCGCCAAAGAGTATGCGGTCGATAATACCGCCAGGTTAATAGCCGAGCGCTGGCCAGCGCTTTCGGTACTGGTGAACTTTGGCGGTGATATCGCCTGCCCTGTGGCACGCACATCCCCCGAAAGTGCTTGGCAAGTGGGCATCGAAAACCCCAATGCGTTAGATAGCGCGAGCGCGTTATTACAGATCCGCCAAGGCGCTCTCGCCACCAGCGGCACAACAAGGCGTTACCTTGAAAAGGACCATAAGCGTTACGGCCACATTGTCGACCCGAGTAGTGGTTTTCCCGTAGAAAACGCACCGCTATCGGTCACCGTATTAGCACAAAATTGTGTGATGGCTGGCATGCTGTCGACCATGGCCATGTTAGAAGGCGCTAACGCCGAGGCCTTTTTGACGGCGCAAGGCGTCTATTTTCAAGTATATCGATAATTGACCCACAACTTGATATAAATAAACCGACCGCATCCATGTTGGGTCATCGCAATAGGATCAATATGCGTATACTGCTTGTGGAAGATAATGAGTTACTCGCCCAAGGGATCTGCCTTAGCCTCGGCAAAGTTGGCATGCAGATCGATCACCTTAGTAGCTATCAACAGGCGCTCAACTCGGTACACAACGAGACCTTCAGCGCCATAGTGCTCGACCTTGGCTTGCCCGATGGCAGCGGCAAAGACCTATTAAAACATTGGCGTAAGCAAGGGTTGTCCACCCCCACCATAGTGCTAACCGCCAATACCGATTTCGACACCAAATTGGCCTGTTTAGACATGGGCGCCGACGATTACCTTAGCAAACCCTTCGATGTGCGCGAGCTCGCCGCGCGGATCCGCGCCATTGTACGCCGTCATCATGGGCAAAATAACAACAGCTTAAGCGTTGGCGCCTTGCACATGAACTTAGATACCCGCGAGGTGCAGTTTCGTGAGCGCTTAATCTCACTCTCTCGGCGCGAGTACCAGCTGTTACATGAGTTGGCGCAATCGGCTGGCAGAGTGCTAACTCGCCACCAGCTTGAGCAGCTCACCTATGGCTGGGATGAGGTCGGTAGTAACTCTATCGAAGTGCACATTCATCACTTACGCAAAAAAACCACCAATGAATTGATCAAAACCGTACGCGGCATAGGCTATACCTTGGTTGAGACCGAATAATGTATTCACTACGTTTGATGCTAACCACGCTGATGCTGACAGGCATCGCCCTGTCGGTTGGCTTATCGAGCTGGATGAGCACCCGTGATGCTTCAGAGCAGATTGAAGAACTTTTCGATGCGCAAATGATGCAAACGGCTAAAATGTTGGAGCTGTTTTATCAACATGGCATCACAGCAAGTGATGCCCAAGCACTAACCGAGCAGGCGCAGCTATTTCACATTGAAAATAGTGATGTAGATACTTTTGCTGAACAGGCTGACGCCCTACAACTCTCCTATGAACACAAATTAGCGTTTCAAATATGGTCAGATAACGGTGAGCCATTAATTCTGTCTGACAACATTACCGCCCAGCCGATAACTGAGTTTGTCGCCGGTTATCATCAAAAAATCTTAACCGATGAACTGTGGCATGTGTTTAGCTATTATTCAAAAGATAACCACATCTGGATTGTCACCGCCCAGCAAGATGACGTGCGCCAAGAGCTGGTATCACAAATTATGCATAATGCCGTCAGCGCCCCCTTAATGATCGCACCCATTGTGCTGCTGGCTATGTTACTGCTCTCTTATTGGCTATTTAAACCGCTCAAGGCGTTCGAGCAACGGCTCAACCAACGTAGCCCTCATGATGTCACGCCTATCTCTATGCCCCTGCCGAGCGAACTTCTTCCGGTGCAGAAAGCGCTCAACTTATACATCAACCGCTTTGCCAACGCCTTAGCGCGAGAACGACGCTTCAGCGCTGATGCGGCGCATGAATTAAAAACGCCACTGTCGGTCATTAAGCTGCATCAAGATGGACTAGCAGAGCTTATCCCCCCGTCACAACAAGCTAAATTACATTTAGCCGCCATTAACAGCGGCGTCACCCGTCTCAGTCATACTGTAGAACAACTGTTATTACTCGCACGGGTCGATTCGATAGAGGAACTAACGTTAGGCCCTAGCCATGTACAAACTATGGTGGAGGAGGCATTAAATCAGCTTATGCCAGGGATCACCGATTTCGAATGGGAGATGGCGATCCCCAGTGATCTGTATGTGGCCGCCGACCATTTTTATATCGAATTAGTGCTTAAAAACCTACTAGAAAACGCCTGTAAATACAGCCCAAAAGAATCACTTATCCGCATTAGCGCGACAAGAAACGCCAACTACATCGATATTGATATTACAGATAACGGCCAAGGGATGACGCCAGAGCAAATTGCTAATGCCGTAGAGCGCTTCTATCGAGTCAATGAAAATGAAGGTTCGGGGGCGGGCTTAGGATTATCGATTTGCCATCATATTGTTGAGCTGCATCGCGGTAAACTCACCCTAACATCACGCCCCCAAGCGGGGCTCACGGTTACCGTCAGCTTACCTATCGCCTAGCGACTAAGGTTTAAGTTACAGGGTAAGGTTAAAGATTCAGGGTTGTACCCCATGATCACGCGCCACCGCTGACGACTACGAAGGTAATGTCGCGAACGCGTAATTATTTTTACCTTGCCTTTTAACCTGATACATCGCCTTATCGGCCATTTTCACCAAGGCATCGGCATTATCGCTATGTTGAGGATATAAGGCGATGCCAATACTGGCCGTGATCTTGACCTCGACATCATCATAAGTAAAAGACTGGGCTAATACATTGACAATGCGCTCGGCGACCAACTTAACCGAAACCTGACTCTCAACTTCTGTACATAAAATCAAAAACTCATCGCCGCCAATACGCGCAACGGTATCGATATCGCGAACGCTGCAGCTAAGACGCTGAGTCGCTTCGATTAATAACTGATCACCCGCATCATGGCCAAGCGAATCATTGATCGCCTTAAACCCATCTAAATCAACAAAAAGCACCGCTCCATTCTTGCTGTGCGCCGTGAGCAAGGCATCATTCAGGCTCTGCATAAAAAACGCTCTGGTGGGCAAGCCAGTTAAGGCATCATGATTGGCTAAGTGGTGGATACGTTTTTTAGCCTCTTTTAAATCGGTGATATCTTCCTTAACCGCGACAAAATGACTAATGTTACCGTTACGCTGCTTCACTGGCGCGATAGACGCTATCTCCCAAAAAAGCTCACCGTTTTTCTTACGATTATGAAATTCACCACGCCACGTATGTCCAGAAGAGATCGCCCGCCACAATCTTGAATATTCATTGGGATTCATTTCACCCGATTGTAAGACACGCGGATTTTGCCCTATCAGCTCATCTGGGCAATACCCAGTTTTCTCAATAAAGGCCGGATTAACATAGTTAATCGCCCCCGCATTATCAGTAATAATAATGGATGATGCCGACTGCTCAATCGCCAAGGACAAAATGCGTAATTTAGACTCTAATACCGAATAACTCAGTAAAACCAGCGAAATAGCAATACCACCAATAATAAACACACCACTTAATAACACACTGGAGGAAGTCAAACTCGGATCTAAAAATTCACTATAGGAGGTAGAAAAAAGCGCAATGACACCACGAATACCATGGGATAACCCAAATAAGCCAAACATAAACGCAACTGCATAACCTGCGGTGCGCCACGGTGCGTCCTTCTCAGCCAATAATGTCTTTACTATCATGGCGCATATCATAAAAAAGGCCGCGCTAAGCACTACGATTCTCATATTGAGATTGTTATCGATATAGTAGAAGTAACTAAACAGCAGCAATGTCAGCAGTGGAAAACCAACATCCAATAACTCTATGGAAGCACGACCCGTAAAAATACGCACACCACGATAAATAAGCAAAAAACCAATCACATAAAAAGTGTTAGCGATAACAATGGAGAGAAAATCTGGCAGGTTACCCCGCCCAAAAAGCAGCACACAACCTAAAGCAATACAAGACATGCCCGATGCCCAAAAGCCTGAACCATTACGCTGATGTTGCGCTCGCCACAACGAAATTAACGCCACGGCAGAGCCAAATGAAATAAGTGCAGTGACGACGAGTAAAGTACGATTATCTAATATTTGCATATAAACCGCGTAAGACCATTTGCATCGGTGAACTCCATTTCAACCCTTTCGAGCGTCGCATTAATGGCAAAATGAACGGTGACCTTATTTGTATTTTTACAATGTTTATATTTAGTAAGATTTAGCGGTGAGATGTTAACACAAAAAGGTCATTTGAACTGTGATATAAAACATATTCGGCTTTATTCTGCTGCGTTGAAAGAATGCAGTATTAATCGCCGCCTATGGATGAGAAAAATTCGCTTCGGATGTTTGGGCTTGAATAAGGGGGAGTTGAGATAATAGCCGGTGAAAAAACAATGAGTACTGGTGTTTTATCCTAATGAGACTGTATAAGCACAAAAGGCCTCACATTGCTGTGAGGCCTTTCGTATAAAGAGGGTGAGTTGGCCGATAAGCCGGGTCCTGTCGTGGACAGTTATTCATCTAGGCCTGCAATCGCTCACAGGCTCAAGCGACCTACCCGGTTCCAACGCGAGCCACGCCATACGGAACCCTATTTGGTCTTGCTTCGGGTAGAGTTTACCTTGCTACGGACTATTGCTAGCCGCACGGTGCGCTCTTACCGCACCCTTTCACCCTTACCAACTTGATAAATCAAGCTGGCGGTCTCCTCTCTGCTGCACTTGTCGTCGGTTCACACCGCCCAGGCGTTCCCTGGTACCCTGCTCTTTGAAGCCCGGACTTTCCTCCCCGTTCTTGCGAACGCAGCAACTGTCTGGCCAACTCGGCGCGGATTATAGCTTAATGACTCTTGGCATTCCACCTAATCTTCGTCACAGACAAGCTACACTGGATAATCGATTACAATCCGATCTCTAAGCCATATTTATATAGGGCATTTTTCTTCAATCCGTGGATCTGTGCAGCGATGGCAGCAGCCTTTTTTAACGGTAACTCTTCAATTAACAGTTTAAGCGTGTTGATAGCCACCGTTGGGATGCCTTCATCATCATTAATTCGATGACCATGGCACATCAGCACAATTTCACCTTTTTGCTGATTAGGATCTTGCTTTACCGTCTGCAAGATTTCAGCGGCCGAGCCTGAGAGGAAGGTTTCGAAGGTCTTAGTCACTTCTCGCGCCATCACCACATGGCGATCTTCGCCTAGCGCGGCCACGATAGATTCGAGACTGTGGACGATGCGGTGAGGCGATTCATAAAAAATCAGCGTACGTGGATCTTCAGCCAGTTCGGTTAACTTATCGAGGCGGCCCTTCTCTTTGGCCGGCAAGAAGCCTTCAAAAGAAAAGCGATCCGATGGTAACCCTGACGCACTCAGTGCGGTAATGGCAGCACAAGGCCCAGGTAGCGGAATAACGTTGTAACCTGCCTCTCGCACCTGAGAAACCAAGTGATATCCGGGGTCTGAAATCAAAGGCGTGCCCGCATCAGAGATTAACGCGACCGCTTCGCCATTGGACAGTTTTTGAATGATCCACTGGGCACGATCCCTTTCATTATGATCATGTAGCGCCGTTTTACGGGTTTCGATACCAAAATGGCTAAGTAATTTACCACTGTGACGCGTGTCTTCGCAGGCGATAAGTGACACCTGATTCAGCACCTCGATTGCACGAGTACTGATGTCTCCAAGGTTGCCTATGGGGGTTGGAACTATGTAAAGCGCGACCGACAGGTCCATATCTACCTCTGTAATGATTGTCACAAGACTTTCGTCAAGCTGAAGAGCAGGTTAAACTACAGCCAGCATCTTACCAGAGTGAAGTCCTGTGTTAAAAAGACTGAATACAACTAAATTTATCTTTATCGCGGTTTTATCAACGGTGTTATTTGGTTGTGCCACTTCGACACCGCCAGTTAAGGAGACCCAAAGCCAGGTCTCTTTGAGCAGCGCGCCACTCAATGCCTCACAGTATTTAGCCGATGCTGCAAAGGCATCATCTGCAGAGCAACGCGATAGACTCATGTTGCAAGCGGCCCACGCCTTTATTAATCAGGGCGATACCACTAATGCGGCGCAAACATTGGCGTCAATCAAAGCTAACTTAGTGCAAAAGCCAGAACTGTTAGCGCAACATAAATATTTAACCGCACGCGTGCTAGAGCTTACCTCGACTTATGATGATGCACTCGCCCAGCTCAATTATCCAAGCCAGTGGCGCTTAGCCGAATGGCAAATGGCTAACTATTACCAGCTTAAGGCGCGCCTCTACCAATTGATTAAACAGCCTATCGAACAAGCAAGACAATTGAGCCTGCTGAGCCTTTATCTTCCTAAGCCAGACTCATATCGGGTTAATGACGAGATTTGGCGGATTTTACAGCCGCTGCATGAACAAACCTTGTTGTCATTTAGCCAAGATACCAGCACCCCGGTTTTTACCGGTTGGTTACAGCTGGCGTATATTGCTAAGCATTATGCCATAGATCCGCAAGTGCTCGTGCAGCAATTATCGGCTTGGCAACATGATAATCCGCGCCACCCAGCAGCCATGAAGCTGCCAACGGATCTTGAGCGTGCGGTTAACGCTAAGCCATACAGACCCAAAAATATCGCGGTGTTATTACCGCTTAGCGGCTCAAGAGCCGCTATCGCTAACCCAATTAAGCAAGGTATTGTCTCGAGTTATCTGGCAAATCCTGACGATTCGGTTTCGGTGAACTTTTTCGACTCAGCTAAGGGGGCCGATATCGCCTACCAGCAGGCGGTGAATGCTGGCGCCGAATTTATTATAGGCCCACTACTACAATCGGAAGTTGCCACCATTCTTGAGGCGCAAAATGCGGCGCCACAGAACACACCATTGCCGCAACTGTTTCTGAATAAAGCCGACAACATAACCCCTAATGCCGATCAGTTTTTCTTCGCCTTGTCGCCAACCGACGAGGCTATCGATGCCGCGCAAAAGCTGTTTAAAGACGGGGTTGAAAGGCCGCTCCTATTAGCCAGCAATGATAATATCGGCCGCCGCATGGCCGATGCCTTTAACGAAAAGTGGCAAGCCCTGACTGAGGAAACTGCTGAGGTACACTTTTATAATAGTGGCGATGAAATGAAGGTGACAGTGCAAAAGTCACTGGGCGTGATTGACAGTAAAGAGCGCATTGCGCGCATTAAAGCCTTACTGGGTAATCAAATTGAGGCAGACTTTCGCTCTCGTCGCGATATTGATGCTATTTACATGATCTCCAGCAGCCAAGACCTGCCCTTACTTAAACCCTTTATCGACGTTAATTTCAGTGTGTTTGCTCAGCCAGTACCACTTTACAGCACTAGTCGAAGCCGCATCGAAGGAAACTCTCGTAGCGTCGCACAGGAGCTCAATAACCTCACCATTAGTGATATCCCTTGGCTATTAAAAGCCAATGCCGAAACGGCAGAGGTGGCTAAGCTGTGGCCCAACTGGAGCAACAGTCAAAAACGCCTCTATATTATGGGTTATGATGCGCTGCAATTGGTGAGTAAATTAGCCCAGATGCGAGCCTTACCGGGTTATCAATATTCTGGTGGCAGTGGACTGCTTTCGGCCGCGCCGGATGGTACTATTAACCGCCAGCTAAGCTGGGGACGTTATCAACGCGGAAATCTGCGACCACTATGACGCTGCCAGCCCATTTAAGCCGAGGCCGCTCAGCAGAAGATGCGGCGTTAGCTTATTTGCAGGCTCAAGGGCTGACATTCGTCGAACGCAATGTGCGGTACCCGTTTGGTGAAATTGACCTCATCATGAATGAGGGCCAAAAATGGATTTTTATTGAGGTAAAATACCGCCAATCTAAACAGTTTGGTGGTGCAATACACGCGATTAGCCGAGGCCAAATCGAGCGACTACGTCGAGCAGCAAATCATTATATGCAGCGCAATCATATTGATGCACAATGCCGCTTTGATGTCGTCGCCATAGATGCCAATGATATAAATTGGATCACCAATGCATTTTAGTGATCACTAAGCCTCATGCACACAAGTAAAGGCTTGTTGACAGAGTTATTGTTTTTTAAGGACCTACCCATGTTAGAACGTATTAAAGATAGTTTTACTCACTCAATCCAAACCAAAATCGATGCTGCTGAAGCATTGCCTGAGTCGATTGAGAAAGCAGCTGAAATGATGGTGCAATGCCTATTAGGTGGCAACAAAATTCTAGCTTGTGGTAATGGTGGTAGCGCTGGTGATGCACAGCATTTCTCGGCCGAGCTGCTTAACCGTTATGAGATTGAGCGTCCACCGTTACCGGCTATCGCGTTAACCACTGACACCTCAACCATTACGGCTATCGGTAACGATTACAGCTATGACGAGATCTTTTCTAAGCAAATCTTAGCCCTAGGTCAACCTGGCGATATTCTACTGGCGATTTCAACCAGTGGTAATTCGGGTAACGTCATCAAGGCGATGGAAGCGGCGCTGAGCCGTGATATGACTATCGTGGCCCTAACAGGTAAAGATGGCGGCGCGATGGCAGGCCTGATGGGCACTAACGATGTTGAAGTACGTGTGCCCTCGAATGTGACCGCGCGTATCCAAGAGGTGCATTTATTGGTGATCCATTGCCTCTGCGACAATATCGATCGCACGCTATTCCCGCAGGACGAGCAAGCATGAGAGCTTGGCTCCCATTAATTGCTATTGCTTTACTGCTTCAAGGCTGCGCCGGTGCTGTAATGGTCGGTGCGGTTGGTGGTGCCATGATGGTCAACGATGAGCGGAGTTTTTCGACGCAAATCGATGACACCAATGCGGACTTCCAAATATCGAGCGCCCTAGGCGCCCACGATGATATTAAAAACCAAACTAATATTACCGGTATCGCCATGAATGGTAATGTGCTGGTTATCGGCCAAGCACCTAACTCTATGTTGCGTGACAAGGCGATTAATATCATCCAAGGGCTCAACCTAGGGGGTAAGATCCATAATCAGATCCGCATAGGTAACCCCACCTCTTTTACCACGCGCAGTAATGACACTTGGATCACCACCAAAGTCAAAACGCGTATGCTCAATGACAACGCACTCGATATTACCCGTATTAAGGTGATCACCGAAAACGGCGAGGTGTTTTTGCTTGGCGTCGTCAGTCGCGAGCAAGCCGATCTCGCGGTAGACATAGCCCGCAATACTGCTGGCGTGCGTAAAGTGATCAAAGTGCTCGAGACGCCTAGTACCTAATTGGCGCCAGGCATAATGGCTACAGTGAAGACAACGCCAGCTTTCGCTTAGCCAGTGCCAACTTAATTTGTGGAAAAATCAGCGATGGCAATACAATTAATGCCGCGCCAAACCAGCTGAGCCCATCGAGCCATTCATCAAACCACAGCCAGCCAAAAAAGATAGCAAATAACAAGCCACTGTATTCGGCCACCGCAATATCGCCCGCCTGTGCTCGGCGATACGCCAATACACAAAACAGCTGATACGCCAGCAAAAAGCCGTTACTTAATATTGCCACCCCTAACATTTGCCAGCTAAAACCAATAAACCCTGTTAACGCGGCAATTAAGGCCACCAGCGGTAGGCTGAGTAAGTTATATAGCATCACGGTAAGGCTTGCCGCTTCGGTGCTAGGCAGTTTACGCAGCGCTAATTGATTACCTGCAAACATCATGGCAGAAAACAGCACAGCTAATCCTGCCATGTTGAGCTCACTCGGACGTAATATGATCACTATGCCAATAAAGCCCAGCACAGCCACCATCACTTGCGTGCGCGTTAATTGCTCATTAAGAAACAGCATCCCCATGACAATGATCATTAACGGCGCCGAGTAAAACAGCGAGCCTACTGTGGCTAATGGCAACGACAATAATCCAACAATTAGACACAAACCACCAAGTGCACCACTGTTAGCACGTAAAATATGTAACTTAATAAACCGTGATTTTGGCCGGCCGGCATAGCACCATAACGGCAACATCATCACAATAGCCGTCATTTGTCGCAGCAGCAAAAACATCACCGCATTACTCTCTTCGGGCAACCACTTAACCGAAACATCGTATAACGCACTAAATACATTGCCTAAAACCAGCAGTCCAAGCCCAATCAAAATGTTTCGCTGCATTGGCGCCATCTCAACGTCATCTAATAATCGCTGCATCATAAGCAGCAAAAAACTAAAGCAGAAGTGATGATTTCTTTTAATAGATGAATTAAATTCATACATTGACCCAATGAGATCGCAAGAGGCACTTCAATGAGGAAAATTCCGCCGCTAAGGGCATTGCAGGTTTTTGAAGCCGCCGCGCGTCAGCAACATTTCTCCCGTGCGGCCGATGAGCTGTGCATTACCCAAAGCGCGGTGTCACATCAAATTCGGCTACTTGAAGAACATTTTGCGCAACCCTTGTTTAAGCGCGAAGGGCGCGCATTAAAACTCACCGACAAAGGGCAACGGCTCTACCAAGAAGCGGCGCGAATTTTTAATGAATTGAGTGTGCTTAATCAACAGATGATTGGTGAGCAGCAACAGGCATTACGGTTAGCGGTATACAGCTCATTTGCGGTGAAATGGTTGATCCCACGCCTAAGTGAATTTAGGCGTCATCAACCCGAAATTCAGATCCGCCTCGACATGGTCACCGACGATCCTGTGCTGTCCCATAGTGAAGCCGATATGTTTATTACCGGGCAAAAACAGCAAAAAGGCTACTGGCAACAACTGCTTCATCGAGAGCGCCTTATCCCGGTTTGCAGCCCCGACTTTGTCAATCAAGGGCAGACGCTGGATCTACCTTGGTTGGCCCAGCAACCTTTACTGACCGTTGATGAGGGACCGCTGGGGCTCGATTGGCAGCGTTGGTTAGCCCATCATCAGCTTGCCGTTACTCGCCATACTAAGCAGCACCTTTTTAGCCATGTGTTACTCGCCATTGAAGCGGCGATTGCAGGCCAAGGCGTGGCCTTAGCATCGGATTTTATGGTGGCCGACGATATTGCTCGCCACCGTCTCATCGCGCTGCCCTTTCCCAGCATAGATACTGGATTTGAGTTCAACTTTTTATGCAAACAACGCCGCGTCAAAGAACCTGCCATCGCCAGTTTTATTAATTGGCTCCTGCTGCAGCAATAGAACGTTTTCATTGGTGGCAATGCAAAAAGCCAGCTTAGCTGGCTTTTTAACACAAAATATTGGCTATCGATTAGACGATAAGGCCAATCTTTTCGTATACCTGCTTCAGCGTAACCTCGGCACGCGCTCGTGCTTTTTCAGCCCCTTCTTGCATCACTTGATTAAGGAAGGTTTGATCGGCTCTAAATTCGTGAAAACGCGCTTGTAGTGGCTCCAACATATTCACTACAGCTTCACCTGTGGCCACTTTTAAATGACCATACATCTTACCTTCAAACTCGGCTTCCAGACTGGCAATCGACTGGCCAGTACAGCCCGACATTAAACTCAGCAAGTTAGACACGCCTGGCTTAGCATCGACATCAAAACGCACCACTGGTGGCTCTTCACTATCGGTCATCGCTTTTTTGACTTTCTTCATGATCGCTTTAGGATCTTCAAGTAAGCCGATAACATTATTACGATTATCGTCAGACTTAGACATCTTCTTCAACGGATCTTGCAGCGACATCACCTTAGCCCCCGTTGCCGGAATAAAGGGCTCTGGTACCACAAAAGTATCGCCATAGGCATTATTAAAGCGAGTCGCAATATCACGCGTTAACTCTAAGTGCTGTTTCTGATCTTGGCCAACAGGCACTTCGTTGGCTTGATACAGCAAAATGTCGGCCGCCATCAATACGGGATAATCGAACAAACCTACGTTGATATTATTGGCATGTTTTTGTGACTTATCTTTGAACTGGGTCATTCGATTTAGCTCACCCATTTGGGTGTAGCAGTTTAACGCCCAGCTTAATTGCGTATGCTGAGGAACCTGAGACTGTAAAAAGACGGTGCTCTTTTTAGGATCGATACCGCAGGCCAAATAGATGGCTAGCGTGTCTAGACAGGCTTCACGTAATTTAATCGGATCTTGTCTAACGGTGATCGCATGGAGATCGACAACGCAATAAATACAGTCATGACTGTCTTGCATACCCACCCACTGACGCAGAGCACCCATGTAGTTACCAATACTCAGCTCACCAGATGGTTGAGCACCACTAAACACGATAGGTTTTGCAGTCATTCGTTTATTGCTCCGTTGATTCAGCAGTTAAGTTAATTAATGCTGTTATTTCACTAAATTGTTCACATACGGCGCTTGGACCGCTGAGCCCGATATCTTCACCGTAGTTATACCCATAGGTCAAGCCGATTGAGGCAATACCCGCCGCTTTGGCCGCTAAAATGTCGTTTTTAGAGTCGCCCACCATTAAAAGCTGCTCTGGTGTTAACTGCCACTGGGTTAATAGGTGAGTTAACGGCATAGGATCGGGTTTCATTTTGGCTAACGAGTCACCGCCCAGCACTAGGCTAAAGAACTCGGCAATGTCGAAGGCCTCGAGTAAGGGCATGGTAAAACGATAAGGCTTATTCGTGACCACAGCCAAGCGATATCCGGCGGCATGCAGCTGCTGTAATACCGGCTTAACACCGTCATACAATTTACTGTGTTGCTGTAAATTGGCTTGATAATGGCGCATAAACAGCGGCATAGCATCGGCTAATTCGGCCGCATCTATCACCCTATCATGGGCAAAGCTGAGTGCTCGCTCGGCTAACTTTTCGGCACCATTGCCCACCCACGAACGTACCTGTGGCTCACTACAGCTAGGCAGATTTAGCTCTGCCAGCATGGCATTGGTGGCGGCTGCAAGATCAGGCACACTGTCGATGAGCGTACCGTCTAGATCAAAGGCTATTGCCTTAATTTGCTTTGCATGGATCATGACTTAACCTCTGTTTTCGCCAGTTCTACGCGCATCTCATCAATGACCGCTTTATAATCTGGTTGGCTAAAAATCGCCGAGCCCGCCACAAACATATCGGCGCCAGCGGCAGCAATTTCGGCAATGTTGTCGACCTTAACGCCGCCATCGACTTCGAGACGAATATCAAAGCCACTGGCGTCGATGCGCTGACGCACTTGACGTAATTTGTCCAGTGTTGATGGAATAAACGACTGACCGCCAAATCCAGGGTTAACTGACATCAATAAAATCACATCCAGCTTATCCATCACATGATCAAGATAATGCAGTGGCGTACCAGGATTAAACACCAGCCCAGCCTTACAGCCCGCCTCTTTAATTAACTGTAAGCTTCTATCGATATGCTCTGAGGCTTCTGGGTGAAAGGTGATGATCGACGCACCAGCGTCAGCAAAGTCCGGAATAATACGATCCACAGGCTTAACCATTAGGTGCACATCTATATCGGCCGTGACACCATAGTCACGCAGCGCCTTACACACCATAGGACCTATGGTTAGGTTAGGTACGTAATGATTGTCCATCACATCAAAGTGAACGACATCGGCACCCGCACTGAGCACGGCATCAACATCTTCCCCAAGGCGGGCAAAATCGGCAGAAAGAATCGAGGGAGCAATTAAAAATGGACGCATGGTTAACTCACTAGTGTGGATAATAAATACGCTATTCTACCTCAATGCCTTACTGCCTCTCTAGGGCTTTAGTGGCATTAAATGTGCTCAAACTCAGAAATGAGTGCTTTTATTCAGGCCGCTTGAACGCCTGTGGAAATAGATGTTCAAAATATAAACGGCTTTGCTATAATGTTGCCAATTGTTATATTTACGTGCGATACAGGATGTAGACATGAATAATAAGCTAAAACTGTCGGGCAACCTTAAGTCAGCAGGACTGCTGGCGTTTACAGCATTTGCTGTCGGGGTTGTAACCGTAAACGTTAAGGGGAATATCCAGAGCACTAACTCATCGACCTGTGAACATGATAGCAATACCGCTTATAACTCGGCATTACCTGCAAGTCACCCGGCTAATCGCTGTCCGCAACCATCGGATAATGTTAGCTGGATAAATTGGTTAACAGGTAACAGCCGCTCGAGTCAGTTCCATTTTGTCGACCTACTAGAATTACTCCATGGCCATAAAAGCAGCCCGATGGATGACATTAATCCCACGAGCCCAAAAAATCGCTACTAAAAGGCGCTCCCTCATCCAACTACTATTTAGCACTTTAGCTGCTTTTTTTGGCGTGCAAACCGAGCATAACCGCCAGCGAGACTTTCAATCTCACTCTGCTATCCCCTATCTTATCATGGGGATAATTTTAGCCATTGGCTTGGTGATAGGCTTAATCGTTATTGTTAATCTGGTACTGACTTAATCGTTTTCGCTATGATATCTATCATCATATAGCGCCATCAACTCATCCACTTTTTTACGCCCACTGCCATTTTGGCTAATGTTACGTTGCACCTGAATGGTATCGAAACGGGCACCGTGATAGAGCTCGCGGGTTAATGGAATGTCATGATTACTAATTAACACGGGAATACCACGATCAATCGCGGTGTGCCGCGCCTTTCGGGCCAGTAATGCCTGATCATCTAAGCTAAAACCTGAGCCCACATAGGTGGTAAAACTGGCTGTCGTCGATAATGGCGCATACGGCGGATCGCAATAAACAACGTCACCACTTTGGGTAAAGCTGAACGCCTCTTCGTATCCGATACAGCGAAACTCCGCCTGCTGAGCTTTTTCGGCAAACGCCATGATCTCATCGTGAGGGAAGTAGGGTCTTTTATATGAGCCAAAAGGCACATTAAAGCCGCCTTTCTTATTGTAGCGGCACAAACCATTAAAGCCGTGACGATTCATATAGAGAAAATAGACCGAACGTAAAAATGGATCGCTTACCTGATTAAATTCGCTGCGAACTTGGTAATAGACTTGTTTGTCATTCTTAGCATCGACAAACATTGCCTTAGCCGCCCGAATGTACTTTTCAGGGGTGGCTTGCACGATTTTGTACAGGTTAATCAAGTCATGATTAATATCGCATAGCAGGTACTGCTGGTAATCAGTATTGAGAAATACTGAACCAGCACCGACAAAAGGTTCGACTAATCGGTCGCCTTGGGGAAGGTGTTGCGTGAGAGCATCAACCAGCTTAAATTTTCCACCAGCCCACTTAAGAAAGGCCCTTTGCTTTTTAATCATCTAAATCGATTGAATGCGCCATGAAAACAAGGTGCCGATTGTACTCTGTTTATTATTGAATTTCACGAGTCGGGAGCCGTTGTTGTAACTCATATTGAGATAAATCACTCCACACTCGCAACCAAGGTGGTGCAACTCCTAATTCATTTTGTAAACGCAGGGCTGCTGCCATTGCCTGTTCACGAGAGTTATAACGCCCGTATAGCACGACCCAGCGCTGCTTATAGCGTGCTACTTTGATATTATCTGAGCCATCAAGCTGTGCAATCACTTCATTGAGTGACTTGAGCTTTTTAACACTGGCTAGTTGTAATGTGTAGCCCACCTGTGGCATTTGGTTGTTTAATGCACCGCTATTATTCTGGCTCGACTCAACCTCTGGCTGTGGCTGTAGCGCTGGTGTTGCCACTGCAGCAGCATCATTTTTGACAGCAAAAACCTCCACCTTATCATTATGCAGCTGCATCTCCGCCCTATCGCTACTGATGGTTTCAAACTGCCCCACTTCACTATATTCGGCCTCTACGACATCACTTAACGGATTTTCCACGCTCTGCTCAGCAGCTATCACGGCATCATGCCGCAAGGGCACGACCACTATCGACCCTTCAACAATCACCTCAGCATGAGGCACTTGCGAGCCTGAAAAATAGCGGGCTAACAACGCCTCACCATAAGCGATATTAGCGCTTCTTGCACGAACGGAGGCGACAGTATCTTGTTGAGGTAAGACTGGTGGCTCAACATCCGGTAGCATGTAAACATACCCAGCAACGACAATGATACCAGCCAACAGTATCAGTAGCGCCGGCTTAAGCCAGCCTCTTTTAACTTGGGGGTCAGGCTCGCCATCAAGCGCAAGTGACAGTAACGTCACCACCTCACTCGGTAAACCTCGCTGCTGTTGCAGTTGGTCTTTAACAATATCTCTGGGGGTAAACGTGGTTTGCTCACTGCGCTGCAACAAGGTGTAATAGAGTGCCTCGCGCTCGGCATAGGTTAACGGCTCGATCACCATGGGAAGTAACAGTTGATGTTGACTCTCTGGCAGTTGTGCTAATAATTGGCCTAAAAATACATTGGGGGCGGTAAGTGTTACCGAAAGGCTTTTACCCACCAACTGCATTTGGCTTAACACTATGCATTCGGCCCAAATATCCAGCGGGAGATGGTGAGCATCATCGAGCACTATATGGCTCTGAGTCGGTAAAGCTTGTGCTAAATCTAGCAGGGTTTCTGGCAGTGGCAACTCATCATCGAAAACAGGTTCTGACAATAACTGCACCAAGATTTTACGACGAATTTCAGCGCAATCGGCGTGCTGCGGGCACGTAACCAAGGCGGAACTAACCCCATCGAGTGCATCGACAAGCGCTGTGACTATGGTGGTTTTACCTGCACCATCATCACCTGTTAATACGGTCAACTGCTGACCATATAAGATCACGTGCTGCAAACGATGCAGCAAGGATTCTTGGCTAGGTAATAATATCGAAGCTTGAAATGTCACAAGATCACCACACAAGTTAAGCGCGGCAAAGGATCTCTTCTAACAGAGGCTCAGGAACGTTAGCATAAATCCCCGCTTGGCCTAGGCCTTCGGGTAACACTAACCTAAGCTTGCCTTGAAGCACTTTTTTATCACGACGCATATGCTTAATAAACTGTTCAAAACCCATGCAATTAGGCGCCTGAGTCGGTAGATCGAAAGCAGTAAAGAGTGTTGTAATTCTCTCAACAACACTTTGTTCGATCAGATCCATTTTACAAGCCGTTTGAGCAGCAAGCACAGTACCGGCAGCAACCGCTTCACCATGCAGCCAAACACCGTAACCCATTTCAGCCTCAATGGCATGGCCGAAGGTGTGGCCGAGATTGAGCAAGGCTCGCACCCCTTGTTCGGTTTCATCTTGTGCGACAACATCTGCTTTTATCTGGCAGCAACGGGCAATCGCATATTGTAAGGCCGATTCATCTAACCGCTGCAGCGCCGCGACATTATCTTCAAGCCAACAGAAAAAAGCCTGATCCCAAATGATACCGTACTTAATCACCTCCGCCATACCTGCAGCAAATTCTCTCGCCGGTAGCGTGTGTAAACATTGTGTATCTATGACCACTAATTGCGGTTGATAAAACGCGCCAATCATATTTTTCCCTAAGGGATGATTAACTGCCGTTTTGCCGCCAACAGAAGAGTCAACTTGAGATAATAATGTCGTCGGTATTTGAATGAAGTCGACTCCGCGTTGATAACAAGCCGCTGCAAAACCGGTCATATCACCGATAACGCCGCCACCCAGCGCGATAAGCACAGTATCTCGCCCCATGTTCTGCGACAGCAGTGAGGTCAAGATATCATCCATTCTTGTTAATGTTTTGTACTGTTCACCGTCAGGTAAGATGACCGGCGTAGCACATTGAAAAGGAGTCAATAGCGCCTGTACCCTTTCAAGGTACAGGGGCGCTACTGTATCATTGCTGACGATAAGCACTTTTTTGTTCTGGAGGTGCGGCTCAAATAATTCGAGCTTCTCCAGCAGATTCGGGCCAATATAAATCGGGTAACTACGTACACCAAGTTCAACCTGAATCCGTTCCATGCTACCGCCTAATGATTAAAAACCTAACTGTTCAATAATTTGATTGGCAACCACTTTTGCACTTTGTTCATCGGTTTTGACGATGATATCAGCAATCTCTTCGTAAAGAGGGTTGCGCGTTTCAGCAAGTTTTTCTAACACTTCACGAGGGTCATCTACTTGTAGTAACGGACGACGCTTATCTCGTTGCGTACGCGCAACTTGCTTGTCGATAGTGGTCTCTAAATAGACCACTATGCCACGAGCAGAAAGATTGTTGCGAATATCTTTACTCTCGATTGATCCGCCGCCAGTTGCTAAAACAATACCTTGTTTTTCAGTTAAGTCAGCGACAACTTGTGTTTCGCGACGACGAAAACCCTCTTCGCCCTCAACGTCAAATACCCACGCAATATCCGCACCAGTGCGGTTTTCAATTTCTTGATCTGAATCGTGGAATTCTAAATGGAGCATCTGCGCCAGATGACGACCTATAGTGCTTTTACCAGCCCCCATAGGACCTACTAGGAAAATATTACGTTTTTCAGCCATTGCTTTACGTCTGAATCTTATATGAAGTTTGCCTACGCCAACCAGAAAATCAGGTCGACCTTAAATGTTACCTTGCTCTAATGAGACTTGACCATGGATTATCTCAGTTATCCCACCTCAAAGGCAAGTGATGCGAGTAAATTCTATGAAATTATACCCACCTATAAAAAAACCAGCGTCTACACGCTGGCTTTTTTGCCATAAGCATCAAAGCTTAAAGTTCTTCTGAAATGATTTTTGGCGTTACGAAAATGAGCAACTCTTGACGTTCATTTTTATCAGAAGTATTCCTAAACAGATAGCCCACGAAAGGAATATCACCCAATACTGGTACCTTACTGACGCGATTGATCAGTTGTTGCTGGTAAATGCCGCCGAGCACAATCGTCTCGCCATGATCCACTAGCACTTGAGTACCAATACGTTGAGTATCAATAGAAACAGCCTGCCCAAGCGGAGTATCCACCACTTTACCCTGTGAATCCTGTGTAATTTCAAGATCCAAAATAACTCGGTTGTCCGGGGTAATTTGCGGTGTTACTCGTAGCGATAACACTGCCTTCTTAAACTGCACCGTTGCTGCACCGCTAGAAGCCGACTCCACATAAGGGATCTCAACACCTTGCTCAATATAAGCCGCCTTTTGATTAGAGGTCATAATGCGCGGACTGGCGATGATCTCACCTTTGCTTTCCTGCTCAAGTGCGCTTAACTCCAGATCCAGTAAGGTTCCATCGGCTAACTTAGCCACATGAAATGCAATACTAGCGGGGTTGGATGCGGCAGCAGGTAGGTTAACATTAAGACGATCACCAATATCAGGCACAATACCGTTAGCGATATCATTGGCGCCACCTAAACTACCTGAAGTGCCTTTGCTGCCCTGTTGATCGGTAATACCCCAACGAATTCCTAAGTCTTCCGATACATCATCTTTCACCGTAACCATACGCGATTCAATCAAAACCTGACGAATGGGAATGTCTAATACCTCAATTAAACGGTGAATATTTTCTAAACTTTCTTCGGTGTCTTTAACCAATAAGGTATTGGTTCGTTCATCGACTGCAACCGTACCGCGTGCAGACAATAAGCTCGACGTTTCTCCTTTCAACAAGGCGGCAATGTCGAGCGCTTTAGCATAATTAACCTGTAAATATTCAGAGTAAAGCGGAGCAAGCTCCTTCACTTCCTGCATATTCTTAAGCTCTTGGCTTTCGCGTATTGCCATCTCCTCGGCTGGTGCAACCATCAAAATATTGCCTTCGATGCGCTTATCTAGCCCTTTAGTTTGTAGAATTAAATCTAAAGCTTGGTCCCATGGCACATCATCGAGTCTAAGGGTAATGTCCCCCTCAACGGTATCGCTAGTGACTAGGTTAAAGTTGTTATAGTCGGCAATGATTTGCAGCACGGTACGTACCGAAATACTCTGAAAGTTAAGTGACAGCGAGCGTCCCTCATACTTCTTTTCTTCTTTTACGACATTCGCCCTTACTGCCTTATTTACACTTAAGCGAAATAGCTCGCCCTCCTGCTTATAATCAAAATCATATTGACCTTCAATATTGATGAGTAAGCGGGTGGTAAGTTCTTCTTTAAAAGTTTCAAAACTTCTAACTGGAGTGGCAAAGTCTTGTACATCCATGACATATAACAGGTCTGAGCCAATATCCGTGTTATATAATTTGAGTTCTAATTTGGCTCCAATCTGTTCAACATTGGCGGCAACTGAGGCGTTATTCAGTTTGATCAATAACTCGCCACCGCCTTCAGTCGTGCGACGAAAATCAATGTTTTTTACACCATTAACAAATGGATTAACCGAGCTTTCACTGCGATCGACAACTTCATCATTAATCGTTAATCTATAGATATTGCCAAGCACTTTACCTTGGTACGCCTTTACCTTAGTTAAGTCCACCAGCACATTCAGCCTGTCGCTATTTTGAGATGTTGACACTGCTTTGACGCCGACATTATCGACGGGTAATCGCGATTTTTCTAAACCAGATAAACTGTCATCAAATCCCAAAATAATTTGGGCGGGTGACGCATTGAGATTAATCTCTGGCTCTGCGACATTCTCTTCAAATATCAACTGTAGCTCTAGCTGGTGATCAACGACCGAGTGGTATTTAACATCCACTAAGCGGTTTGCAGCTGAAGAATACGGTGCCACACCTAATATTAACGCTAGCCCTAAGGCCGCCTTAATTAAAGGTGACATTGTTAGTAATGCATGTTTCGCGGCAGAAGACTCCATCATTCCCCTCATCCTTCGCTTGTTATTCACCAGTCAGCTCCATGTTGCTTAATCTTTCAGCCCAGCAACCTGAACCATCTGGAATTAGTTCTATTATTTCGACTGTTTGCGGTGTTACTTTAGCAATTCGTCCGTGATACAACCCTAAATACTCACCGAGACCTAATCGATAAACACTACCATCGTTTGTTTCTATTAATGCCCAAATCGTTTCCTTTTCACTTAACGTACCACGCATTTTTAAATTATCTAACGCATAAGTTTCTAATCGCCCTTTACGACGCTTTAAATCGGGTTGAAGGCAATCTTTTGTCGTATCGATCACCTCTTCAGTTAATTCACGTGATGGTGGCACAAAAGGACTGCGCATCAAATGAGCTTGATATACGAAATGTTCAAATGTCGGCGGTTGTTTTAATGGTGGAACATAAGCAACATGCTGCGCCTTAGTGGTAGTAACAAACTCCTCTAAATCGCTGCGATCTCCCATACAACCTGTTAAAGCAATAATTAATACTAACCAGGGTAGCAGTTTCATTACTTAGCCCCCTTGGCATTTTTATCTTTGGGTAACTGAGCGCCTTCTTTAAAGCGATAGGTCTTGGCTAATATCTCCATAGCTAGCAGACCCTGATCACTCCGCTTAATCACAAAGTCATGCAAGCTCACGATGCGAGGTAGTTTGGCGACATCACTCACTAGCTGTCCCATCTCATGATAATCACCAGTGACCGACATGCTGATAGGAAATTCAATATAGAAATCACGCTGGATCTCTTCTTGCCATTCGAGGCTTTCTATCCCCAGACCTGAATCGGTAGCAACAAACGTCAGATCGTCTAACAGTCCTGGCATTTCATTTTGCGAGGGTAACATTTTAAGTAATTCTGCAAACTGAATTTCCATTTCGGTAAGTTGATCACGATATAACTTGAGGTTAGCCGCTAGTTGATATTTCGCTTTGAAATCATCACGCAGTGTGATCTCTTTATCTTGTTCCCGGTTTAACGTATCAATGGCATCTGAAATAAATAAGAAGTAACTGGCAATAAAAATCAGAATCGCCAATAACGTTGCAAAAACCACCTTAACCTGAGTTGGCCAACCCCCAATATTTTCAAAGTCGAGATCGTTAAATTCACTCAGATCGAGTTTCATTTGCTGGCTCCTTGGGCAGTACTATTTTCTGCACTCTCGTCACTAATAGAAACACGTAAACTGAATCGTTGTAACTGACGCATCGCTTCATTTTGAGCAACAATAGACTGCATATTGGGATCATGTAGCCACAGTGATGTTTTAACTTTACGCATCATATTAGCCACATTGTTATTAGATTCACTCCGCCCCTCTATCCATAGCAAGCTGCCTTTCTTTTCGATACTTGATAGGTATATTCCGGGGGGAACAATGCGCACGAGTTCATCTAACACGTGAGTGGGTAGATTTCGAGCCTGTTGCAAATTAAGAATAATCTCGGTGCGACGTTCGATATCTTTTTTGCGCTCGCGAATTTTCTTGATTTCAGCAATCTGCTTTTCTAATAACTGAATTTCAGATTGCAAATAGGCATTCCTGCCACGCTGCTCTTCGGTCATCATATCCACGACCATTAATGCGGCATAAACCAATAGCGAGGCTGCAATAAACACCGCTACTAATATGCCCAAATAATCACGCTTTTGTTTTTCTCGCGCTTCTTCTCGCCATGGAAGTAAGTTTATGTTCGCCATTCAGAATAACTCCTAAGCGCTAAACCACACGCAACCATATATTTATTAATTGTTGGCTGCAGGCGAGCTTTTATTTCTTCATCGGCATGTAAACATCCAGAAAAGGGATCGGCAATAATGCTTTGCACACCCAATTCATTGGTCAGCAAGCTTGCCATTCCTTCAAGTTTCGAAGTGCCACCACATAAAACAATATAATCGACTTTATCTTTACCACTGGAGGTACAATATATTTGCAGCGTACGTTTAATCTGTTGCAGCAACTGGTTCTGAAAGGGCGATAACACTTCAAACATATAATTGCGCGGCAGGGAACCAGCTACTTTCGCGGTTTCAGCCTGCTCATGAGACATGCCATAAAAAGATAGAATCGATTGGGTAAAGTGCTCGCCACCAAATGCTTGTTCGCGAATAAAGGTAGTTTCTCCACCTTCAACCACTGAAAAAGTCGTCATGTTGGCACCAATATCGACGAGTGCAACGACTTTATCTTTACCACCGTCAGGAAGTTGTGCCGCAACTAATTCAAAAGCGCGCCCCAATGCATAACCTTCAATATCGACGACTTTAGCTTCGAGATTAATGTCATCCAAACTATCGACTCTAGCATCAATATTTTCAGTGCGACATGCGCTGAGTAGCACATCGACTTTTGAAGGATCGGTGCTATTCACATTGAGTGTTTCAAAATCGATGCTGACCTCATCGAGTGAATAAGGAATTAAGTTATCGGCTTCAATTTCAATTTGAGTTTCCATCTCCTCTTCGCTCAGCGAAGCGTCCATGTAAATAACTTTGGTCATAACAGCCGAACCCGACACGGCAACTGCCGCATATTTAACCGATTTAGGCAATGCGCGCTTGATTAATTTAAGCGACTCTAAAACGGCGTCGGTATCACGTACTTCATGATCGGTTACCGCTCCCTTTTTGACAGGTACCGCCACATGACTCAAAATTTTATAACCATCAGCAGTCTTACTCAGCAGGATTGCTTTTATTTCGTGAGAACCAATATCGATACCCACCATCTGCGGAGCCTGACGCTTCCATAAATTTGAAAGCATATCCATCATCACTTTTTTGTTATAATTTCAGCAATTAGATTAGCACAAAATCAACTCGTTATAGCTATTTGTACAAAATGTTTGTCACTTTTACAATTGCCATTTTTTTGACAACCATTTTTGCTTCACCAATAGCCGCTCGCCTTATATACTGTTGTGCCTGCTCTATTTATTGGAATAATCTGGTGAAGTGGTTTAAACGAATTATTATCGCGCTATTTAGCCTCACTCTTTTAGGAGTAGGTGCTATTGCCGCCGCCTACTTTTATGTACTTCCCGATCTTCCCGATGTCACCACCCTTAAGACGGTAAAATTACAAACTCCGCTGCGCATTTACAGTGCCGATGGCAAGCTAATTTCACAGTTCGGTGAAAAGCGCCGCATTCCGGTGGAATACTCACAGGTCCCCCAGCAACTGATCAACGCGGTGCTCGATACCGAAGATGCTCGTTTCTTTGAACACAAAGGGATCGATCCTATCGGTATCATTCGCGCTGCCTTTATTTTGGCCACTACTGGTAAAAAGAGTCAAGGGGCAAGTACTATTACTCAGCAGGTTGCCCGGGGGTTTTTCTTATCCAGAGAAAAAACCTATATTCGTAAAATTAAAGAGATTTTTTTAGCCCTTAAAATTGAGAAAGCACTCAACAAAGAAGAGATCCTCACCCTCTATCTGAATCGCTCATTTTTAGGTAATCGCGCCTATGGCGTAGGTGCAGCGGCTCAAGTCTATTACGGCAAAGATCTCACGCAACTCACCTTACCAGAAATTGCCATGATTGCAGGTCTGCCACAGGCGCCATCCGCAGCTAACCCCATTCGCAATCCCGTTCGCGCCATCAATCGTCGTAACTGGGTACTTAGCCGTATGCTCGAAAAAAATAATATTACCGAACAGGAATACTTAGCGGCGATAGCGGCTCCTATTACTGCTGAATATCACGGCGCAGAAGTTGAGTTATACGCACCCTATATTTCTGAAATGGCACGCGATTATCTAGCTGATAAATATGGTGAAGAAGAAGCATATACTGGTGGCTATAACGTTTACACCACGATCGACTCAAGGCTACAACAGCTGGCGCAGCAAGCCTTAAGAAATAATGTTTACGCCTACGATGAACGCCACGGTTACCGCGGTGCGACCAAGGTACTGTGGCAGCCGAGCGCTGCTACACCAGCAAACGAAAGCATTATCGAGCAGCTCAAACAGACACAGGGCTTCCAAGGATTAGAACCCGCTGCCGTGCTCGAAGTGGCCGAACAACATGCCCAAGTACTTACCGCAGAGGGACAGACTATCACCCTCGAGTGGCAGGGATTAAAATGGGCGCGTAAGTTCATTAGCAACACTCGTCAAAGTCGCGCTCCTAAAGTGGCCAGCGAGATATTAAATGTCGGTGAGCAAATTTGGATCCGCCATGCCGATATCTGGCAGTTGTCTCAAATCCCCGAGGTGGCAAGCGCCATTGTCTCTCTTGATCCCCATAATGGTGCCATCAAAACATTAGTCGGTGGCTACAGTTTCCACACCAGCCAATACAATCGCGTGACCCAAGCTAAACGTCAACTGGGGTCTAACATTAAGCCGTTTATTTATACTGCCGCGCTAGAAAAAGGCTATACCCTCGCAACTTTGATTAATAACGCGCCCATTAATAACGCCGACATCCGTCAAGGCACCGCATGGCGACCTAAGAATTCCCCCGACAGATACACAGGCCCAACCCGTTTACGGGTAGGTCTAGCGCAATCCATTAACGTCATGTCTGTCAGAGCCATGCGTTATGCCGGCTTAGAGGAGACTATTGATACCTTAGTCCGTTTTGGTTTCGATAGAGAAGATATGCCCAAAAATGAATCGTTAGCATTGGGCTCGCCCTCGGTAACGCCATTGCAGGTGGTCACCGCATTTTCGGCCTTCGCTAATGGGGGGTATCGCGTCGAGCCCTATTATATCGACCATATTGATAACGCGTACGAACAAACTATTGAGCAGTCGAATCCGACTCTTGCCTGTACTCCCGAAATTGAGGAGGCGCCTAATGAAACGCAGCCAGCATTGATCACAGGTATAGATCTGGCCACCAATGCAGAGACGGCTAATGAATTATCACAAGCGGTAAGCGTAAATGGTTGCCCTATTGAAGCGCGTCATGCCGAGCGCATTATTTCAGAGCAAACCGCTTTCTTAATTACCGATGCACTCAAAAGTGTTATTTGGGGTGGGGGCGATTGGAGCAAAGGCACGGGTTGGAACGGCACCGCCTGGCGCGCCGCTCGCGTGGTTAATCGACGTGATATTGCCGGTAAAACTGGTACCACCAACGAATCTCGCGACACCTGGTTTAGTGGATTTAATCCAAAACTTGTCACCACGGTGTGGGTTGGTTTCGATGACCACAGCAAAGAACTGGGGCGCACCGCTTGGAATGCTAATGGCGCGAAAGATCAGATATCGGGCGCCGAAGCCGGCGCAAAAACCGCAGGGCCGGCCTGGAACGAGTTTATGAAAAATGCCCTCGCCAATACCCCAGAAGAGCCATCGCAACCACCCAAGGGGATTGTTTCGGCGCGCATTGATTTAGCCACAGGTAAACTCAGCCGTAAAACTGACTATACCAGTGCATTTGAATACTTTATCAGCGGCACCGAGCCGACTGAAACGGCTACAGAGCCCCAGCAGCAAGATGACATCTTTATCGATGATGCCGTAGAAGAACTGTTCCAATAAGCGACATGAGTGAGCGACTACACCTCATTGAAGTCAGAATATTGACCATAAAAAAACCTGCCGCGGCAGGTTTTTTTTCACATAAATGTGATAACGATAACACTTATGCCTGCTTGGCACTCAGCGCCGCTTTGACTTGCGGTAATGCAGTGCCCCCTAAGGCTTCACGCTTAGCCAAGCATGAATCGATAGTCAGGCATTGATAAACATCTTGCTCTATCACGCTGGCAAAGGTCTGTAAGCTAGATAATGCAAAATCTTCAATCGGTTTTTGCTCAGCAATAGCGGCCACAACCACTTCACCGACGACATGGTGCGCCTCTCTAAAAGGCATCCCTTTAGCAACAAGATAGTCCGCTAGTTCAGTCGAGTTCGCATACCCTTGCTGCGCTGCTCTTAGGGTATTTTCACGATTCACCTTTAAACCAGACAACACCAACGCCGCCATCTCCAGACAAATAGACCAGCTATCCATCACATCAAATAGCCCTTCTTTGTCCTCTTGCATATCTTTATTGTAAGCCAGAGGAAGAGCCTTCATGGTGGTTAGAATCCCCATTAAGCTACCGTAAACTCGGCCAGTTTTGCCCCGTATTAACTCTAACGCGTCGGGGTTTTTCTTTTGCGGCATTAATGATGAGCCAGAAGTGACTTGATCATCTAACTCGATAAAACCCGCTTCTCCGCTATTGAAGAAGATTAAGTCTTCGGCCATACGGCTTAAGTGCATCATGCTGATCGACGCATCGCTACATAATTCAATTACATGGTCTCTATCAGAGACGGTGTCTAAACTGTTCAGGGTCGGTGATGCGAACCCTAATGATTTCGCCAGCGCGTAACGATCCATAGGATAAGCCGTACCCGCAAGTGCACCAGTGCCCAGTGGGCAAGTATCGGCGCGTGTTAACGCATCCTCTAAGCGGCTAATATCACGCTCGAACATCTCAACATAGGCTAAACACCAATGACCAAATGCCACGGGCTGAGCACGTTGAAGATGGGTGTAGCCCGGCATAACAGCATCGAGCTCACGTTCGGCTAAATCCAGTAAGGCGCTTCTAAGTTTACCCAGCAAAACTAATAGGCTTTGCCCCTCTTTTTTACACCATAACTTAAGATCGGTGGCCACCTGATCATTCCGAGAACGACCCGTATGCAATTTTTTACCTAAGTCGCCGACCTTGGCAATCAGTGATTGCTCGACGAAACTGTGAATATCTTCCGCTCCTGAGGCCAAAATTAATTCAGGCTTGTCGCTAACTTCATCGAGAAGCTGATTAAGCGCACTTTTTAGTTCAATACATTCAACATCAGTTAGAATACCAACCGAGGCGATAGCATCGGCCCATGCTATTGAGCCAACAATGTCTTCTTCGATCAAGCGATAGTCAACGGGCAACGAATCGTTAAAAAGTTTAAACAGTGCACTGCTCTCTTGGCTAAATCTTCCACCCCATAACGCCATCTCGATATCCTCTTAATACGGTAAAAATACAGGGGCGATAACTCGCCCCTTGCAAGCGGTAAACTCATTAAATTACTTAGCGTTTAATGCTCTAATGCGGCTAGCTAATGAATATAAACGAATGAAACCTTCAGCATCTTTCTGGTTATAAACGTCATCTTCACCAAAGGTGGCAAAGGCTTCTGAATATAGGCTATTGGGAGAACGCTTCTTCACTGCCTGTGCTTGCCCTTTATAGAGCTTAATCACCACTTCACCGTTAACCAGATTTGCCAGCGGCTGCGATGCCCCCAGCAGTGATTCACACAGCGGCGTAAACCAACGACCGTCATAAACCAAATGAGCCATTTGCGCGCCCACTTGCTCACGCCATTCACGGCTACTCTTATCTAGCACTAACTCTTCAATCGCCCGCAGCGCGGCAAACATCACAGTGCCACCAGGAGTTTCATAACAACCACGTGACTTCATTCCTACCAAACGGTTTTCGGTAATATCGATACGGCCTACACCGTGTGCCGCGGCAATGGTGTTAAGTGTCATGAGCGCCGCATACGGTGATAATGCTTCACCGTTAACCTTGGTGACTCGGCCAGCTTCCACTTCAATTGACACATATTCGGCTTCATTTGGGGCATCTTCTGGCGCCACTGTCATGGTCCAAACACCTTTACTTGGCTCGTTCCATGGGTCCTCTAGTTCACCACCTTCGTGAGAAATATGCCAAGCATTAGCGTCGCGGCTATAAATCTTAGTCGCCGACGCTGTGGTTTTAATATTTCGCTCGGCAAGGTAGTCGAGCAGATCTTCCCGGCTCACCATCTCCCACTCACGCCATGGTGCAATCACTTTCAGATCGGGAGCCAGTGCCGCGAAACAGCCTTCGAAACGCACTTGATCATTGCCCTTGCCCGTACAGCCATGGCATAAAGCATCGGCGCCAACTTTACGTGCCACTTCCACTTGAGCCTTGGCAATAATCGGTCTAGCCATAGAAGTACCCAGTAGATACGTCCCTTCATAAATGGCACCCGTGGCGATAGTAGGATAGATATAATCGGCCACCAGCTCTTCTTTTAAATCGACAATATGGCACTCTGATGCACCCGAAGCGATAGCCTTCTCATGCAATCCCTCAAGTTCTGCTTCACCCTGGCCGACATCGGCACAGAAAGCGATGATTTCGCAGTTATCGTAGGTCTCTTTTAACCAAGGGATAATTGCCGAGGTATCCAGGCCACCTGAGTAGGCCAATACCACTTTTTTTACTGCTGTTGTTTCGTTACCCATGACTCTTTCCTAATGATGTATTCATGAACGCTAAGGCATTCAACGGTGTTGTAGGGGAAATTAATTAACTTAATAGTGTCACTAATACGGCATTTTGTGCATGCATACGATTTTCGGCCTGCTGTAAAATCAATGATCCTTCGCCATCGACCACATCGGCAGTTACCTCTACGCCGCGGTAAGCTGGCAGGCAATGCATAAAATATTTTGCTCCTGCCTTTTGCATCATGGTGCTATTAACCTGATAAGGGCCAAATTTATCGTTAATGTCATCGAGGCTGGTGTTGTCGCCCATGGAGATCCAAGTATCGGTATAAATCGCATCGTGACCGGCAATCTTGTCAACATCGGTGGTTAACATTAACTCACCACCGTGAGCGGCTGCAATTTTTTGCGCTTCGAGTACAACCTTACCATCGGGAAAATGTCCCTGAGGACAGATAACCGTCATGGTGGCACCCAATAATGCCGCGCCGTACATCAAGGAGTGAGTCACATTGTTACCATCGCCAACATAAGCCAATTTAAGCTGACTCAAATCGTCAAATTGTTCTGCCAAGGTGAGGAAATCGGCTAAGCCCTGACAAGGGTGATACATATCCGATAAGGCATTAATTACAGGTACTGTACCGTGCTCGGCAAGCGCCTCAACGGTTGAATGTAAAAAGGTTCTCGCAACAATCGCATCGGCCCAGCAAGAGATGTTAGCGGCAAAATCTGACACGGGTTCGCGCTGGCCTAAGGCACCATTTTGTTGATCTAAGTAGACACTATGACCACCGAGTTTATTGATACCGATATCGAAGCTAACACGAGTGCGTAGTGAAGGCTTTTCAAATAACATCACCACACTCTTACCGTCTAATGCGGTGCGGTAGTCACCAGGATTCGCTTTGATCGTTTTAGCCAATGACAGTAATTCCACCAACTCTTGTTGGCTCAGCTCTTTAATCGATAATAGGTGGTTCATAACTCTACTCCTGAAAATAAAAATCCTTGGCGAATATTCAATTAAGGTTATTGCGGCAGTACTTGAGTACCGATGGCTTCACCTTGCACCAATGCCGCTAACTGAGCACTATCGCGCCATGAAGCAACCTGCACGGGTTGCCCCAACCACTGCGCCACTTCTAAAGCCGCTTCCACTTTAACTTTCATGCCTTTGTCGATAACACCTTGACGAGTCAACTCAGCAGCTTCGGCCTTATTCAAAGAGGTAATAAGCTGCCCTTTACCATCAAGTACGCCGCTCACATCAGACAGTAAAACTAATTTGCCATTAACCAATTTAGCTAAGACAGTTGCTGCCTGATCGGCATTGACATTTAATAGCTGACCTAAGTCATCCACAGCGATGGAGCTGACGATGGGCATCCAGCCTTGTGCCAAAATAAAATTCAGATAGGTCGCATCTTTTGGGCTAACTTCGCCGACAAATCCCAGCTGCTCATCCTTTATCTGCGCCGAGACAATACCGCCATCGGCTAGGCTCATGCCTACGCAGGTCACACCGGCTTTAACTGCCGCCGCCTGTAATATCTTGTTAGATGTCCCTGCTAACGCCCCCACGACTATCGGTACCTGCTCAGCTGGCGTAACCCGTAAACCGTCAAGCTTAACGGTTTGCATGCCATTGGCGGCCAATTGCTCATCCACCAAACAACCACCACCGTGCACCATAATGACAGCTTGTCCTGTCTTGATAATATTGGCTGCTGTGGTCATTAAGCGAGCCATTCCCATTTCGCACTGTAATAGCGCGCCACCGACTTTAAGTACTAAAGGTTGCTGTGAAGATATCATGGCTATTCTCTCGTGAATTTGATTATGAATAATTAAAGTGAATCTTTATGCATTGATGAGCTTGGCTAGCTGCCCCTTTCATCAAATTATCGATTGCACTCGCCACTACGAGGTACCCCGTTTGGGCATCGAATTTCCAGCCTAATAAACAGTTGGGCGTCAGCACGACATCATCGACCTTAGGAAATTGATGTTGATATACATGAACCAGTGGGCATTCATTGTAGACGCTATACGCGTTAGCTATATCGGCTTCAGTCACCCCGGCTTTAAGCTGCACAGTAATCGTGGCTAAAATCCCACGCTTAAAGTTACCAAGATGCGGCGTGAAGATAACCTCTTTGCCTAACTGAATGGCAATTTCTGGTTGATGTCTATGCCCTAACACACCATAAGGGGTGAGGCTTACTTCGCAAAAGCTGGTGTGCAGCTGCGCCTTTCTCCCGGCGCCGGTTACTCCGCTAACCGCATTGATCACCGGCAGGCTTTCACCTAGTAATGAGGCTAATGGCTTTAGGGCTGTCAACGATGCGGTAGGGTAACAGCCTGGTACAGCAATCATTTTACTGTTTGCAATTGCTGCATGATTCCATTCAGCCAACCCATAAACCGCGTTAGCAAGCACCTCTGGATATTCATGTTCAAAGCCATACCATTTAGGGTATTGCTGCATATCGGCAAACCGATAAGCACCACTTAAGTCAAACACCGTTAATCCTTGAGCATAAAAGTAAGCAGCAAGATGCAAACTGACACCATGATCAGTCGCCAACACAACGGCATCGGCCTCAGTAATTATTGTCTGCTTAGCAGCTTCAGAAAGCGGCAATAGCGGTAAGGTGATATGGCAATATACAGGATACAAATCGGCCAGGGCTTTGCCCTTATCGAGACTGTTTTCAGACACATACAGACCTTGTATCTGTAACTCTTTATCGGCCTGAATTAATGCAGTTATTTGTGCACCTGTGTATCCACTGGCGCCAATTATAGCGATGTTTTTCATACTTATAGACTTCTTATTAATTAACCATAAAGGAAAAAGAGGGGCACAACTTAAGCCCTGGTAGAGATACCAACATGACAAGTTTATCGTCGCAGGAAGTTTGTGTAGCTAACCTTATAATCTGTTTTTATGTATGAAATCTTCATTTATCGTCTCAATAATACGCTGTAAATAAAGGCTCTTGCCTTAGCTGTTGGATAGATTATCACGAGAAATTATTTATGCAATACTTGTGAATATATATTTGTGATGGTTTTTGCGAAAAAACGTCATAACTGATGCTTTTTTGGCTACTTGATACTCAGCCCAGCCCTAGGATAGTAGCCGATAACTAGGCTGCCGCCATAAAGCCCGCAGCAATCCCAAAACAGAAGTGATAATGCAATAACAATGCAATTTAAGAGTCGTTAAGCAGTGATGTGCAGCACATAAGTTTGTAATATCCAGATGTGCTATCTTGACCGCAGCCTAATTGGCTGGGTATTGTGAATGATTAACTTAGAGGTATGGAGCATTTATGGCTGATATGTACGCATCATTACGATCCAATGTAGGGACTTTAGGTCAGATCTTAGGCGATACCATTCGCACCCACTTGGATGAGCCATTTTTAGATAAAATTGAACAGATTAGGCACTTGGCTAAAAGTTCACGCCAAGGAGATGATGCGGCAAGAGAGCAGATGCTGACGCTATTAGCCGCCCTTCCCGATGATGAGTTAGTGCCATTTGCCAAAGCCTTTAATCAATTTTTAAACCTTGCCAATATTGCCGAGCAGTTTCACACCATCAGTAGAAATTGCGACGAATTAGTCTGCGTGCCCGATCCTGTAGAGCAGTTGCTGGGGCGGATGCTTAATGGACGAGTTGATCAAGACAAAATGCTCGAGTGCTTACAAACACTCGATATCGATTTGGTACTGACAGCCCATCCAACTGAAATTTCTCGACGCACGCTGATCCAAAAATACTCGGCAGTCGTCGATATTCTCGCAGCCTTAGAAAACCCACAGCTCACCGACCGCGAAAAAAAGCAGAACCACCTTAGATTACGCCAACTGATCGCGCAAATCTGGCATACCAATGAGATCCGCCATGAACGCCCAACACCCGTCGATGAGGCGCGCTGGGGATTGAGCACTATTGAAGCGTCATTGTGGCAGGCCATTCCAGACTTTTTACGTCAACTCAATGAACAAGTTGAAGAGCGCACCGGCAAACAGCTGCCCACCAATATCGCCCCAGTGCGCTTCTCTAGTTGGATGGGAGGTGACCGTGATGGCAACCCCTTTGTTACCGCCAAAATTACCCAAGAAGTCTTAGATCGTAACCGTCATACGGCGGCAAGACTCTACCTTAAAGATGTGGTGCTTCTGGTCAATGAACTGTCAATGGAAGAGGCGAACGCAGAGCTGTCAGCACTCACTAACCATAGTCATGAGCCTTACCGTGATGTGCTGCGAGACTTAAGACAAAAATTACGCGATACCATAGATTACCTAAACTTGCGACTCGAGGGTCACTCTCCCGAAGTGGACTTAAGCACCCTCATTTGGCATGAAGATGATCTAAAGCAGCCGCTTACTTTGCTGTACAACAGCCTCACAGAGTCAGGCATGAGCCTGATTGCTAACGGCTTATTGCTCGACATGCTGCGCCGTATCGCTTGTTTTGGCATCCACATGCTAAGACTCGATATTCGCCAAGATGCCCAGCGCCATAGCGATGCCATTGCCGAACTTACCCGCTACTTAGGCTTAGGGGATTACCACCACTGGGATGAACACGAAAAACAAGCCTTCTTGCTTAGAGAACTTACGGGTAAGCGCCCACTCATCCCGCATAATTGGCAACCCAGTGATGATGTGGCAGAGGTCTTAAGCACCGTTAGATTGGTCGCCAATCAGTCAGCTAAAGCGCTTGGTTCCTATGTGATCTCCATGGCCAGTCAACCCTCGGACGTGCTAGCCGTACTGTTATTGCTAAAAGAAGCCGGCTGTCCGCATCCCATGCGTGTGGTGCCATTGTTTGAAACCTTAGATGATCTCAACAATGCCTCAAGCTGCATGTCAGCGCTATTTAATATCGACTGGTATCGTGGCTACTGTAAAGGTAGCCAAGAGGTGATGATAGGTTACTCAGATTCAGCCAAAGATGCCGGGGTTATGGCAGCAGCTTGGGCACAATACCGCGCTCAAGAGCAGCTAGTACAAATATGTAAACGAGCCGATATTAAACTCACTTTGTTCCATGGTCGTGGCGGCACCATTGGCCGTGGGGGCGGACCGGCACACAAAGCGATCTTATCCCAACCGCCTGGCTCAGTAGATGGACGCATCCGCGTAACAGAACAAGGTGAGATGATCCGCTTTAAATTTGGCCTCCCAAAATTAGCGGTACAAAGCTTGGCACTCTACACCTCGGCCGTTATGGAAGCGACGCTCTTACCACCGCCAGAGCCTAAGCCTGAGTGGCGTGATGCTATGGAGCGGCTAGCAGCCGATTCGGTTAAAGCCTATCGTAGGATAGTCAGAGACGAACCTGACTTTGTCGCCTACTTCCGTGCAGCAACCCCCGAGGTAGAACTGGGTAAGCTACCCTTAGGAAGTCGTCCGGCCAAACGCCGGGTCGATGGTGGAATTGAGAGCCTTAGGGCGATCCCATGGATCTTTGCTTGGTCACAGAACCGCCTTATGCTGCCAGCGTGGTTAGGCGCAGGTGAAGCCTTACAAGCGGCAGCCGATCGCGGCGAGCTAGCACTACTGCAAGAGATGGAGCAGCAATGGCCATTTTTTGAAACTCGTATTTCTATGTTAGAGATGGTGTATGCCAAGGCCGAACCTAATCTAGCTAAATATTACGAAACCTGCTTAGTACCCAAAGAGTTGCACCATCTTGGTGAGGAGTTACGCAGCAGAATGGCCACGGGTATAAAGGCGGTGTTAGCGCTGACTCAAGCAGAAACCTTGATGTCACATACCCCATGGAATCGAGAATCGGTTGAGCTTCGTAACCCTTATATCGATCCCCTAAACTTTTTACAGGCAGAGCTACTGGCCCGAACTCGCAAAGATGAGGCCGCATCAAGCAATGTCGAATTAGCCCTAATGCTCACCATTGCAGGCGTTGCAGCAGGCATGAGAAATACCGGTTGATGAACCTTTTACGCATAGCGATGCTGAGTATTTTGCTGCTATTGACTGGGTGCGCCAGTCAATACAGCATCAGCGAAAAACAACTCAGCAACTATCTTAATGATGCTATACATTTCGACACCAAGCAGGGTAATACCCTGTTTGGCATTGAAATGCGCGTTAATGATGTGGCTGTGAAGTTAGGGCATAAACCTGACATCATGGCCATTACTGCCAGTAGTACAGTTAAGGTACGTAACCCCTTGATGCCACTCATGGCAAAGTTAACTACACAATTTGAAGCCAAGCCTTGGTATGACGCCAACACCCACAGTGTGTATCTACGCCAACTGCGTTTGGTTGAAGTCGCCTCAACGCCTAAAGATATCGAAACAGCTATCGCACCAATAGCGCCGCAACTGATGGGGTTTTTAACCCACTTTCTTGAGACTCAACCCGTTTATGTACTCGATACCCAACAAAGCAATCAGGCATTAATTGCCGAAATGACCAAACGAATTGAGGTCACTCCGGGTAAATTAAAACTGATTTTTAAAGATTAAAAATATACCTTAATCACTATTCGACTCTGTGGTAATAACCATAATCCACGATCACCGCTTGCTGTAACAGTGCGCGTCGTAACATATCGAAAGCTACCGCAGTACTTAGGGCGCGTACTAGCTCCCTAGATCGTCCCGGAAACTTGAGCATTTGACTATAGGTGCCACTTTCCGTGGCCAGTGCGATAGCGACAGTACCAACTGGCTTTTGCTCTGTCCCCCCATCAGGGCCAGCAATGCCGCTAGTTGCCAAAGCATAATCACTGTTTAAAAGACCTCGCACACCTTGCGCCATCTCAGTGACTGTTGCGATTGAGACGGCCCCATGCTCATCGAGTGTGGTCGATTTGACCCCGAGCACCTTTATCTTAGACTCGTTACTGTAAGTGACTAATCCTTGATGTAAATAACCAGAACTCCCAGCAAAAGCCACAAGATTACTGGCCATCATGCCCCCAGTACAAGACTCAGCTACGCTCAAACTGCTTGCTTGCTCAAGGAGCAACTGATGCACGACCTTAGCTAATGAATCACTATTATCCGCCACCACACACTCACCGAGTTGCTGCTTTATAACAGCAACCACCTCAGGTAATTGTGCAATCGCCTCGGCCCCACGAGCAAATAATTTAATTTCGATATACGGCATAAACGAGCGATAACCTAAAGTCAGCCCTTCAGGTAAGCTTAACTCCTCAAGCTGATTGGCCAACACGGATTCACCACTACCAATAGTTAATAATTTATAAACTTCAACTTCGGCATGGACGTCGCTCTGTTGCTTAACAAATGGAATAAATTGCTCTTCAACCATACGTTTAAATTCAAATGGCACGCCCGGAGTAAAGAATAACCAAGCTCGATTGAGCTTTACCCTAAAACCACAAGCCGTGCCCACTGGGTTATCAACCATGATTGCCGACTCAGGTAGCAGCGCCTGCTTAAGGTTACTTGGCGGCATTTGACGACCATTTCGAGTGAACCACTCTTCAAGGCGAGCACGCCACTCTGCACACTCAACCAATGGTTCACCTTTAGCATTGGCCATCGCTAACGAAGATAGATCGTCACTGGTCGGCCCTAAGCCACCATTAACCAAAATAATATCAGCGTGTTGGCTTCTTTCTTGAAAGACCTGTACCAAATCATCCAATCTATCGCCAACGGTGACACGTTGTTGCATCTCTATGCCGTGATCCATCAATGCATTGGCTGCCCACGCGGCATTGGTATCTACAATCTGTCCTGAAAGCACCTCTTCACCAGTGCAAATCATCTCTATTTTCATATCTATCCCTTGAGACCACGTACTTATCTTGCCATAAGGTAGGCAACACAAGATTCAATAGCAATAGTATTTTCGACCAATAGACAGTTCCTCTAGGTAGTATCGACATTAATGCGTTGACTCTTCGGCGTCAAAAATCCCAGGGCGCAGTTATCCCACTTCACACACGGTGTTGGCAGCCTTGGGCTGTATTGTGCTTTTCACGCTTCTATATGAATATAACAAGCAACATAGTTACTAGAAACAGACAAGGTAAGCCCAAATACAAAAAAGCCCGCTGCGTTAGCAACGGGCTTTATAGACTATCTTTCCTTTCGAGCTTTCGAGAACTCTTTTTGTCTTCACTTTTTTAAAGTGGCATCAAAAATGGGTCTATGATGATCTGCTTCGAGCTAGATCTCGGCGCTGACCTACATAGATGTGGAATTTTACTACCCAGCCAGTATTAAGCTTCACTTGATAAATGCAGGTGTCTCGCTCTATTCCCCATGTTCGAGTGGTCATTTCAACAGCGGTTAAACGAAAAAATCCCCAACACAAAATGCTGGGGATTTATCGACTCTCTTTCGAGAAGTATTATACCAATCTAAGTAAAAATATGATCTAATTGTATTTATCATATTCTCTTCATTTGTTGTTATGGATAACTTTAAGAATACCGACTTTAATTCACTAGCTCGTAAGCAAACATCTATTCAAATGAAGATGCGGCTACTTGCACTTGCTCATTTTCAAGATGGAAAGTCCCGAACACAAATTGCACGTTTTTTGAAAGTGAGTAGAACGAGTGTTAATAAGTGGGTACATGTCTTTTTAGAGGAAGGCTTAGCTGGGTTGCAAGAGAAGCCACGTACAGGTAGGCCACCATTTCTTAGCAAGAAACAACAAGCCCAACTCGCTGACTATATAGAAAAAAGAGCAAATAGCGATCAAGGTGGTAGATTGACGGGGGCACATATTCATAGCTACATTTTATCTGAGTTTGGTAAAAGCTATCATCCTGACTCAATCTATTATTTGTTGAATCATATGGGGTTTTCGTGGATAACCTCACGCTCTAAGCACCCAAAACAATCAATTGAAGCCCAGGAGGAGTTTAAAAAAATTCCAAATTAAAACGATCCTTAAGATCCCCGGGCACCTTTCTTTAGATCGCATTGATATTTGGTTTCAAGATGAAGCAAGATTTGGCCAACAAAATACGACAACGAAGATTTGGGCCAGAACGGGTACCAGACCACGGGTTGTACGGCAGCAGCAATTCGAATATGCATACCTATTTGGTTCTGTATGTCCTAATAGGGGCATAGGTCAGGCAATAGTCGTTCCATGGACGAGCAAGGAAGCGATGCACCTCCACTTAAAACAGATCTCGGACGTCACTGATATAGATCGACATGCTGTCGTGATAATGGATGGAGCCGGTTGGCATACCGAAGGTATCGCAGATGAATTCAAAAATGTCAGCATCATCAAATTACCGCCTTATTCACCAGAGCTAAATTCAATCGAACAAGTATGGAGCTGGATGCGCCAGCATTGTCTCGCCAATAGAGTTTTTAGAAATTATGAAGACATTGTCGATAGCGTTTGTGATGCCTGGAATACCTTTACCGATAGTTCAGAACGAGTGACACAAATGTGTTCTAGGGACTGGGCAAATATGACCAGTTAGTTTTCCAGTTTGGTATTAGGCGTCTGTTATGGTCAGCTTCGAGCTAGCTCTCCGCGTTCAGCTCCAGCATCAAGCTACGCTTGATAAGCGCAGCCGCTTCACCCTACTCTACATGGGGTTGAGCCTCACTACGTTCGGACTATTTACTTCCCCATGTTCGAGTGGTTATCTCCAGGCTAAAACGAAAAAAGCCCGTTGCATTAGCAACGGGCTTTATCGTATTAGGCGCCTGGAAATGACCTACTCTCACATGGGGAGACCCCACACTACCATCGGCGCGATTGCGTTTCACTTCTGAGTTCGGGATGGGATCAGGTGGTACCACAATGCTATGGTTTCCAGACAAATTTGGAAATTTAGAAAGCTGTTTTAAATTTGAGTACACTAAATCAAGTGTCGGTATTCTTTCGCTAAAGTTAACCATTAACTGGAAACCCTTTTGGGTTGTATGGTTAAGCCTCACGGGTCATTAGTACAAGTTAGCTCAACGCCTCACAACGCTTACACACCTTGCCTATCAACGTAGTAGTCTCCTACGGCCCTTTAGAGGACTTAAAGTCCTAGGGATGACTCATCTTAGGGCTCGCTTCCCGCTTAGATGCTTTCAGCGGTTATCGATTCCGAACGTAGCTACCGGGCAATGCCATTGGCATGACAACCCGAACACCAGCGGTTCGTCCACTCCGGTCCTCTCGTACTAGGAGCAGCTCCCTTCAATCATCCAACGCCCACGGCAGATAGGGACCGAACTGTCTCACGACGTTCTGAACCCAGCTCGCGTACCACTTTAAATGGCGAACAGCCATACCCTTGGGACCGACTTCAGCCCCAGGATGTGATGAGCCGACATCGAGGTGCCAAACACCGCCGTCGATATGAACTCTTGGGCGGTATCAGCCTGTTATCCCCGGAGTACCTTTTATCCGTTGAGCGATGGCCCTTCCATTCAGAACCACCGGATCACTATGACCTGCTTTCGCACCTGCTCGACGTGTATGTCTCGCAGTTAAGCTGGCTTATGCCATTGCACTAACCGTACGATGTCCGACCGTACTTAGCCAACCTTCGTGCTCCTCCGTTACTCTTTGGGAGGAGACCGCCCCAGTCAAACTACCCACCAGGCACTGTCCTCAACCCCGATTCAGGGGCCAGAGTTAGAACATCAACACTACAAGGGTGGTATTTCAAGGTTGACTCCACAAGAACTGGCGTTCCTGCTTCAAAGTCTCCCACCTATCCTACACATGTAGGGTCAATGTTCAGTGCCAAGCTATAGTAAAGGTTCACGGGGTCTTTCCGTCTAGCCGCGGGTATACGGCATCTTCACCGCAATTTCAACTTCACTGAGTCTCGGCTGGAGACAGCGTGGCCATCATTACGCCATTCGTGCAGGTCGGAACTTACCCGACAAGGAATTTCGCTACCTTAGGACCGTTATAGTTACGGCCGCCGTTTACCGGGGCTTCGATCATGAGCTTCTCCGAAGATAACCCAATCAATTAACCTTCCGGCACCGGGCAGGCGTCACACCGTATACTTCCTCTTGCGAGTTTGCACAGTGCTGTGTTTTTGATAAACAGTTGCAGCCACCTGGTATCTGCGACTCCCGTCAGCTTAGAGAGCAAGTCTCATCACCAACAGGAGCGTACCTTCTCCCGAAGTTACGGTACCATTTTGCCTAGTTCCTTCAGCCGAGTTCTCTCAAGCGCCTTGGTATTCTCTACCCAACCACCTGTGTCGGTTTGGGGTACGATTCCTGCTAACCTGAAGCTTAGAAGATTTTCCTGGAAGCATGGCATCAACTACTTCAGTTCCGTAGAACCTCGTCATCAACTCTCAGTGTATGTGCACCCGGATTTGCCTAAGTGCACCACCTACAGCCTTAAACGCGGACAACCAACGCCGCGCTAGCCTAGCCTTCTCCGTCTCTCCATCGCAGTTAGCAGAAGTACAGGAATATTAACCTGTTTCCCATCGACTACGCCTTTCGGCCTCGCCTTAGGGGTCGACTCACCCTGCCCTGATTAACATTGGACAGGAACCCTTGGTCTTTCGGCGAGGGGGTTTTTCACCCCCTTTATCGTTACTCATGTCAGCATTCGCACTTCTGATACCTCCAGCGTGGGTTACCCCTTCACCTTCAACGGCTTACAGAACGCTCCTCTACCGCACTAGCGCAAGCGCTAGTACCCATAGCTTCGGTGTATTGCTTAGCCCCGTTAAATCTTCCGCGCAGGCCGACTCGACTAGTGAGCTATTACGCTTTCTTTAAATGATGGCTGCTTCTAAGCCAACATCCTAGCTGTCTAAGCCTTCCCACATCGTTTCCCACTTAGCAATAACTTTGGGACCTTAGCTGATGGTCTGGGTTGTTTCCCTTTTCACGACGGACGTTAGCACCCGCCGTGTGTCTCCCGAGTAGTACTCATTGGTATTCGGAGTTTGCAAAGGGTTGGTAAGTCGGGATGACCCCCTAGCCTTAACAGTGCTCTACCCCCAATGGTATTCGCTCGAGGCGCTACCTAAATAGCTTTCGAGGAGAACCAGATATCTCCCGGTTTGATTGGCCTTTCACCCCCAGCCACAAGTCATCACCGCATTTTTCAACATACGTGTGTTCGGTCCTCCAGTTGATGTTACTCAACCTTCAACCTGCCCATGGCTAGATCACCGGGTTTCGGGTCTACACCTTGCAACTAAACGCGCAGTTAACACTCGGTTTCCCTACGGCTCCGCTATTCGCTTAACCTCGCTACAAAATGTAAGTCGCTGACCCATTATACAAAAGGTACGCAGTCACGGTCTCAAGAACCGCTCCCACTGCTTGTACGTATACGGTTTCAGGTTCTATTTCACTCCCCTCACAGGGGTTCTTTTCGCCTTTCCCTCACGGTACTGGTTCACTATCGGTCAGTCAGGAGTATTTAGCCTTGGAGGATGGTCCCCCCATGTTCAGACAAGATGTCACGTGTCCCGTCCTACTCGTTTTCACGTAAAGTTAGTTTTCATGTACGGGGCTATCACCCTGTGCCGCTGTGCTTTCCAACACATTCCACTAACACCCTCTACGCTTAAGGGCTAATCCCCGTTCGCTCGCCGCTACTAGGGGAATCTCGGTTGATTTCTTTTCCTCCGGGTACTTAGATGTTTCAGTTCCCCGGGTTCGCCTCACAACACTATGTATTCATGTTGTGATACATGCTTATGCATGTGGGTTTCCCCATTCGGACATCGTTAGCTCAAATGCTTGTTACTAGCTCGCCAACGCTTTTCGCAAGTTACTACGTCCTTCATCGCCTCTGACTGCCAAGGCATCCACCGTATACGCTTAGTCACTTAACCATACAACCCAAATGAGTTTCACAAGGAAACAAACTTTATCAAGCGGGTAAGCTTGATGTTGTATCGCAACTAATGGTGTTTACTTTCGCCAAAAGAATACTCATGAATCATCATTACAATGACTCGGCACTTGATTTAAGTGTTTGAGAACTCAATTTTAATTTTCGCGTCAATGCTACAAATAATCACGTACAAGTACGTCACTATCCCTTTCACATTAACACTATCAGCTTTCCAAATTTTTAAAGAACAAGCATCGCCGTTAAGACGTGCCACCTGCTCTAACAAGAACAAGTTATCTGTGTGAACACTCAGCAAATATTGAGTTAGTCGTATAGGTAAGGAGGTGATCCAGCCCCAGGTTCCCCTAGGGCTACCTTGTTACGACTTCACCCCAGTCATGAACCACACCGTGGTAAACGCCCTCCCCGAAAGGTTAAGCTATCTACTTCTGGTGCAGCCCACTCCCATGGTGTGACGGGCGGTGTGTACAAGGCCCGGGAACGTATTCACCGTGGCATTCTGATCCACGATTACTAGCGATTCCGACTTCATGGAGTCGAGTTGCAGACTCCAATCCGGACTACGACAAGCTTTGTGAGATTAGCTCCACCTCGCGGCTTTGCAACCCTCTGTACTTGCCATTGTAGCACGTGTGTAGCCCTACTCGTAAGGGCCATGATGACTTGACGTCGTCCCCACCTTCCTCCGGTTTATCACCGGCAGTCTCCCTAAAGTTCCCACCATTACGTGCTGGCAAATAAGGATAAGGGTTGCGCTCGTTGCGGGACTTAACCCAACATTTCACAACACGAGCTGACGACAGCCATGCAGCACCTGTCTCAGAGTTCCCGAAGGCACTAAGCTATCTCTAGCGAATTCTCTGGATGTCAAGAGTAGGTAAGGTTCTTCGCGTTGCATCGAATTAAACCACATGCTCCACCGCTTGTGCGGGCCCCCGTCAATTCATTTGAGTTTTAACCTTGCGGCCGTACTCCCCAGGCGGTCTACTTAATGCGTTAGCTTGGGAACCCAGTGTTCAAGACACCAAATTCCGAGTAGACATCGTTTACGGCGTGGACTACCAGGGTATCTAATCCTGTTTGCTCCCCACGCTTTCGTACCTGAGCGTCAGTCTTTGTCCAGGGGGCCGCCTTCGCCACCGGTATTCCTTCAGATCTCTACGCATTTCACCGCTACACCTGAAATTCTACCCCCCTCTACAAGACTCTAGTCTGCCAGTTCGAAATGCAATTCCCAGGTTGAGCCCGGGGCTTTCACATCTCGCTTAACAAACCGCCTGCGTACGCTTTACGCCCAGTAATTCCGATTAACGCTTGGACCCCTCGTATTACCGCGGCTGCTGGCACGAAGTTAGCCGGTCCTTCTTCTGCGAGTAACGTCACACCTAAACGCTATTAACGCTTAAGCTTTCCTCCTCGCTGAAAGTGCTTTACAACCCGAAGGCCTTCTTCACACACGCGGCATGGCTGCATCAGGCTTGCGCCCATTGTGCAATATTCCCCACTGCTGCCTCCCGTAGGAGTCTGGGCCGTGTCTCAGTCCCAGTGTGGCTGATCATCCTCTCAGAACAGCTAGGGATCGTCGCCTTGGTGAGCCATTACCTCACCAACTAGCTAATCCCACCTAGGTACATCCAATCGCAGAAGGCCCGAAGGTCCCCTCTTTTCCCCCGTAGGGCGTATGCGGTATTAGCAGTCGTTTCCAACTGTTATCCCCCTCGACTGGGCAGTTCCCTAGGCATTACTCACCCGTCCGCCGCTCGTCAGCAAAGAAAGCAAGCTTTCTTCCTGTTACCGCTCGACTTGCATGTGTTAGGCCTGCCGCCAGCGTTCAATCTGAGCCATGATCAAACTCTTCAATTAAAGTTTTGTTGAATCTTGCGATTCGGCTCAATGAATTCTGATTCCGTTTAAAAGACTCGGAAGAATCTTAAAAACGTTTGTACATATTGCTATGAACACTCATCGTTACATTGATTTAATTCTTTGATTGCCAACCCGAAGGTTAGGCAATTTCGATTAACTCAACACCTGTGAGTGTCCACACAGATTTCTTGTTTCATCTTGTTAAAGAGCGTTGCTAGCATGAGAGAATCAATCTTTCATTTAGCCGCCGTTGACGCTAGGTCGTTGGCTTAGGGATGCGTATTTTACACGTCCCGTTGTTGGCGTCAAGTGCTTATTTTAAGAAGCTTTCCAAGCGATGATTTCTTAAACAGAAGCCATCAGTCGAAGCCCTTAAAAGTGCTTATCACCTGAGTTAATCTCCGAAGAGTTCAACTCGCTAACACCGCTGCAAGTCCCGTACTACCTAGGTAGTTGGCCTGCTGTGCCGTGTCAGTGGATGCGCATTATAGGCAGTTCTCGGATGGGCGCAAGGGATTTTTTCACTAAAAAAGCAATTAGTTTTTATACCTCACTTAAGCACATAGACCACACTGGTTATGCACAGACTTACCCACAAAACAACAACCTAACGCATAAACCAATCAAACTTATCACTGCTTCACGAGGTAACAAAGTGCTAGTAGGATAGCCATAGCCTGACAACATCCTCCTACATCATTGCATATTGTATCTGGCAATAATTTAGCTTCATTAAAATACTTACGCTCATACTCTAACGATGATAGCCAATTACTAGATAGATAGTATCCTTTGGAGTTATAAAACATCTTAATATAATTAAAAACATTCATCTTCGCGGCTTCTCTTGTCGCATAGAGTTTCCGCTTGATCCGATCTTGTTTTAGCAATTGAAGGAAACTCTCCACCACCGCGTTATCATGGCAATTTGCCTCGACGGCTCATGCTTCCTTGCAAACCATGAGCACTCAAAAACGCGTTCCAAGCATGGCAGGTGTAATGACTTCCTTGATCTGAGTGCACTAACACTTTACCTTCAGATTTACATCGCCACACGCCATTAATAGCGCATCTAATGCAAGCTCTTTAGTTATTCGGCTGCCCATTGGCCAACCAATAATGCGGCGAGAAAACAAATCCATCACCGCTCCAAGATAGAGCCAAGCTTCATGTGTTTTGATATAGGTGATATCCGTTACCCAAGCTTTGTTGGGTAACGGATTAAATCGCAGCTCTAAACGATTTGGTATCACCACGTGTTTCTCACCACCACGAACTCTAGACTTACGATATCCAACTGTACTCGCAGTTATGCTCGCTGCATCACGTTGTCGCTTCACTTTAGCCTGACTTAGGTCAACGCAATACCCGCCAGAATAATGAAGCTCAAACAACTGACACCGTTGCCGTAGAGAGTGGTAGTGGTGACGCTCTTGAATAAAGGCGTACCTTACTCTGGGTGACTTGCAAAGTACGCCGCTGTAGATTCAACCTGTCAATGCAACACTCTTTTCAATTATCTGTAGTAGGGTTTTAAAGTTTAATATTTTTCTAGGACGGCTATTTAGTTGTTCTGCTACCTCATCGTATCGGTTCTGAGAATATTGAGCTAAATATGTCTTTTTAGCGAAGTATTATCGGATTAAAGTTCACTACCTTGCCATCAGCCATTTTCTCGAAAACAAATCCAGAGCAGGGATCGTAAGGTACCTCAGGGTAGCTAGGGGAAGTGTTAATAAGTAGGTCAGCCTCTACTTGAAGAACGGAATTGATAGTTTAAACGATAAGCCTAATCCTGTTCGGCCATCTAGATTAACGCCACAACAACTAGAAATGGTCGCTGGTCTTGTAAAGGGAATAAGTACTTCTACTTCCCCAGAACTTAATCTTGTCGAGCAAGTATGGCAATGGATGAGACAAAATGAGCTAGCCAACCGTTGTTTGATGAATAGGACGATATAGTGAATCAATGTACTAACGCATGGAATCGTTTTAGGAGCGAGAGAAGCCGCACAAAAGAATATGTGATAGAGATTGGATTAATCTGGTCAGTCCAAGCTTAGGTGAAATTTGTCCATAATACCAAACTGGAAAACTAACTGGTCATATTTGCCCAGTCCCTAGAACACATTTGTGTCACTCGTTCTGAACTATCGGTAAAGGTATTCCAGGCATCACAAACGCTATCGACAATGTCTTCATAATTTCTAAAAACTCTATTGGCGAGACAATGCTGGCGCATCCAGCTCCATACTTGTTCGATTGAATTTAGCTCTGGTGAATAAGGCGGTAATTTGATGATGCTGACATTTTTGAATTCATCTGCGATACCTTCGGTATGCCAACCGGCTCCATCCATTATCACGACAGCATGTCGATCTATATCAGTGACGTCCGAGATCTGTTTTAAGTGGAGGTGCATCGCTTCCTTGCTCGTCCATGGAACGACTATTGCCTGACCTATGCCCCTATTAGGACATACAGAACCAAATAGGTATGCATATTCGAATTGCTGCTGCCGTACAACCCGTGGTCTGGTACCCGTTCTGGCCCAAATCTTCGTTGTCGTATTTTGTTGGCCAAATCTTGCTTCATCTTGAAACCAAATATCAATGCGATCTAAAGAAAGGTGCCCGGGGATCTTAAGGATCGTTTTAATTTGGAATTTTTTTAAACTCCTCCTGGGCTTCAATTGATTGTTTTGGGTGCTTAGAGCGTGAGGTTATCCACGAAAACCCCATATGATTCAACAAATAATAGATTGAGTCAGGATGATAGCTTTTACCAAACTCAGATAAAATGTAGCTATGAATATGTGCCCCCGTCAATCTACCACCTTGATCGCTATTTGCTCTTTTTTCTATATAGTCAGCGAGTTGGGCTTGTTGTTTCTTGCTAAGAAATGGTGGCCTACCTGTACGTGGCTTCTCTTGCAACCCAGCTAAGCCTTCCTCTAAAAAGACATGTACCCACTTATTAACACTCGTTCTACTCACTTTCAAAAAACGTGCAATTTGTGTTCGGGACTTTCCATCTTGAAAATGAGCAAGTGCAAGTAGCCGCATCTTCATTTGAATAGATGTTTGCTTACGAGCTAGTGAATTAAAGTCGGTATTCTTAAAGTTATCCATAACAACAAATGAAGAGAATATGATAAATACAATTAGATCATATTTTTACTTAGATTGGTATAAGACCCGGGGCAGTCCAAGTATAACTAAAAGCTGTATAGGAAATCAGTGGCGATTCACATATCAGAAGCCGTGATGCAGAAACGAAAAAAGCCTCAGCATTTCTGCTGAGGCTTTCGTCTTAAGTTGGCGGAGCGGACGGGACTCGAACCCGCGACCCCCGGCGTGACAGGCCGGTATTCTAACCAACTGAACTACCGCTCCTTTAGACCGAAGTCTAAATTCTTTTATCGTCGCTAACGTGTCATGGCTAGGAGACGTGCTCTATTGAGCTTATTAGGCGCCTGGAAATGACCTACTCTCACATGGGGAGACCCCACACTACCATCGGCGCGATTGCGTTTCACTTCTGAGTTCGGGATGGGATCAGGTGGTACCACAATGCTATGGTTTCCAGACAAATTCGGAAATTTGAAAAGCTGCTCTCAATTCTGTATTTCAAGAAGCAAGAGATATTAAATTTGAGTACACTAAATCAAGTGTCGGTATTCTTTCGCTAAAGTTAACCATTAACTGGAAACCCTTTTGGGTTGTATGGTTAAGCCTCACGGGTCATTAGTACAAGTTAGCTCAACGCCTCACAACGCTTACACACCTTGCCTATCAACGTAGTAGTCTCCTACGGCCCTTTAGAGGACTTAAAGTCCTAGGGATGACTCATCTTAGGGCTCGCTTCCCGCTTAGATGCTTTCAGCGGTTATCGATTCCGAACGTAGCTACCGGGCAATGCCATTGGCATGACAACCCGAACACCAGCGGTTCGTCCACTCCGGTCCTCTCGTACTAGGAGCAGCTCCCTTCAATCATCCAACGCCCACGGCAGATAGGGACCGAACTGTCTCACGACGTTCTGAACCCAGCTCGCGTACCACTTTAAATGGCGAACAGCCATACCCTTGGGACCGACTTCAGCCCCAGGATGTGATGAGCCGACATCGAGGTGCCAAACACCGCCGTCGATATGAACTCTTGGGCGGTATCAGCCTGTTATCCCCGGAGTACCTTTTATCCGTTGAGCGATGGCCCTTCCATTCAGAACCACCGGATCACTATGACCTGCTTTCGCACCTGCTCGACGTGTATGTCTCGCAGTTAAGCTGGCTTATGCCATTGCACTAACCGTACGATGTCCGACCGTACTTAGCCAACCTTCGTGCTCCTCCGTTACTCTTTGGGAGGAGACCGCCCCAGTCAAACTACCCACCAGGCACTGTCCTCAACCCCGATTCAGGGGCCAGAGTTAGAACATCAACACTACAAGGGTGGTATTTCAAGGTTGACTCCACAAGAACTGGCGTTCCTGCTTCAAAGTCTCCCACCTATCCTACACATGTAGGGTCAATGTTCAGTGCCAAGCTATAGTAAAGGTTCACGGGGTCTTTCCGTCTAGCCGCGGGTATACGGCATCTTCACCGCAATTTCAACTTCACTGAGTCTCGGCTGGAGACAGCGTGGCCATCATTACGCCATTCGTGCAGGTCGGAACTTACCCGACAAGGAATTTCGCTACCTTAGGACCGTTATAGTTACGGCCGCCGTTTACCGGGGCTTCGATCATGAGCTTCTCCGAAGATAACCCAATCAATTAACCTTCCGGCACCGGGCAGGCGTCACACCGTATACTTCCTCTTGCGAGTTTGCACAGTGCTGTGTTTTTGATAAACAGTTGCAGCCACCTGGTATCTGCGACTCCCGTCAGCTTAGAGAGCAAGTCTCATCACCAACAGGAGCGTACCTTCTCCCGAAGTTACGGTACCATTTTGCCTAGTTCCTTCAGCCGAGTTCTCTCAAGCGCCTTGGTATTCTCTACCCAACCACCTGTGTCGGTTTGGGGTACGATTCCTGCTAACCTGAAGCTTAGAAGATTTTCCTGGAAGCATGGCATCAACTACTTCAGTTCCGTAGAACCTCGTCATCAACTCTCAGTGTATGTGCACCCGGATTTGCCTAAGTGCACCACCTACAGCCTTAAACGCGGACAACCAACGCCGCGCTAGCCTAGCCTTCTCCGTCTCTCCATCGCAGTTAGCAGAAGTACAGGAATATTAACCTGTTTCCCATCGACTACGCCTTTCGGCCTCGCCTTAGGGGTCGACTCACCCTGCCCTGATTAACATTGGACAGGAACCCTTGGTCTTTCGGCGAGGGGGTTTTTCACCCCCTTTATCGTTACTCATGTCAGCATTCGCACTTCTGATACCTCCAGCGTGGGTTACCCCTTCACCTTCAATGGCTTACAGAACGCTCCTCTACCGCACTAGCGCAAGCGCTAGTACCCATAGCTTCGGTGTATTGCTTAGCCCCGTTAAATCTTCCGCGCAGGCCGACTCGACTAGTGAGCTATTACGCTTTCTTTAAATGATGGCTGCTTCTAAGCCAACATCCTAGCTGTCTAAGCCTTCCCACATCGTTTCCCACTTAGCAATAACTTTGGGACCTTAGCTGATGGTCTGGGTTGTTTCCCTTTTCACGACGGACGTTAGCACCCGCCGTGTGTCTCCCGAGTAGTACTCATTGGTATTCGGAGTTTGCAAAGGGTTGGTAAGTCGGGATGACCCCCTAGCCTTAACAGTGCTCTACCCCCAATGGTATTCGCTCGAGGCGCTACCTAAATAGCTTTCGAGGAGAACCAGATATCTCCCGGTTTGATTGGCCTTTCACCCCCAGCCACAAGTCATCACCGCATTTTTCAACATACGTGTGTTCGGTCCTCCAGTTGATGTTACTCAACCTTCAACCTGCCCATGGCTAGATCACCGGGTTTCGGGTCTACACCTTGCAACTAAACGCGCAGTTAACACTCGGTTTCCCTACGGCTCCGCTATTCGCTTAACCTCGCTACAAAATGTAAGTCGCTGACCCATTATACAAAAGGTACGCAGTCACGGTCTCAAGAACCGCTCCCACTGCTTGTACGTATACGGTTTCAGGTTCTATTTCACTCCCCTCACAGGGGTTCTTTTCGCCTTTCCCTCACGGTACTGGTTCACTATCGGTCAGTCAGGAGTATTTAGCCTTGGAGGATGGTCCCCCCATGTTCAGACAAGATGTCACGTGTCCCGTCCTACTCGTTTTCACGTAAAGTTAGTTTTCATGTACGGGGCTATCACCCTGTGCCGCTGTGCTTTCCAACACATTCCACTAACACCCTCTACGCTTAAGGGCTAATCCCCGTTCGCTCGCCGCTACTAGGGGAATCTCGGTTGATTTCTTTTCCTCCGGGTACTTAGATGTTTCAGTTCCCCGGGTTCGCCTCACAACACTATGTATTCATGTTGTGATACATGCTTATGCATGTGGGTTTCCCCATTCGGACATCGTTAGCTCAAATGCTTGTTACTAGCTCGCCAACGCTTTTCGCAAGTTACTACGTCCTTCATCGCCTCTGACTGCCAAGGCATCCACCGTATACGCTTAGTCACTTAACCATACAACCCAAATGAGTTTCACAAGGAAACAAACTTTATCAAGCGGGTAAGCTTGATGTTGTATCGCAACTAATGGTGTTTACTTTCGCCAAAAGAATACTCATGAATCATCATTACAATGACTCGGCACTTGATTTAAGTGTTTGAGAACTCAATTTTAATTTTCGCGTCAATGCTACAAATAATCACGTACAAGTACGTCACTATCCCTTTCACATTAACACTATCAGCTTTCCAAATTTTTAAAGAACAAGCATCGCCGTTAAGACGTGCCACCTGCTCTAACAAGAACAAGTTATCTGTGTGAACACTCAGCAAATATTGAGTTAGTCGTATAGGTAAGGAGGTGATCCAGCCCCAGGTTCCCCTAGGGCTACCTTGTTACGACTTCACCCCAGTCATGAACCACACCGTGGTAAACGCCCTCCCCGAAAGGTTAAGCTATCTACTTCTGGTGCAGCCCACTCCCATGGTGTGACGGGCGGTGTGTACAAGGCCCGGGAACGTATTCACCGTGGCATTCTGATCCACGATTACTAGCGATTCCGACTTCATGGAGTCGAGTTGCAGACTCCAATCCGGACTACGACAAGCTTTGTGAGATTAGCTCCACCTCGCGGCTTTGCAACCCTCTGTACTTGCCATTGTAGCACGTGTGTAGCCCTACTCGTAAGGGCCATGATGACTTGACGTCGTCCCCACCTTCCTCCGGTTTATCACCGGCAGTCTCCCTAAAGTTCCCACCATTACGTGCTGGCAAATAAGGATAAGGGTTGCGCTCGTTGCGGGACTTAACCCAACATTTCACAACACGAGCTGACGACAGCCATGCAGCACCTGTCTCAGAGTTCCCGAAGGCACTAAGCTATCTCTAGCGAATTCTCTGGATGTCAAGAGTAGGTAAGGTTCTTCGCGTTGCATCGAATTAAACCACATGCTCCACCGCTTGTGCGGGCCCCCGTCAATTCATTTGAGTTTTAACCTTGCGGCCGTACTCCCCAGGCGGTCTACTTAATGCGTTAGCTTGGGAACCCAGTGTTCAAGACACCAAATTCCGAGTAGACATCGTTTACGGCGTGGACTACCAGGGTATCTAATCCTGTTTGCTCCCCACGCTTTCGTACCTGAGCGTCAGTCTTTGTCCAGGGGGCCGCCTTCGCCACCGGTATTCCTTCAGATCTCTACGCATTTCACCGCTACACCTGAAATTCTACCCCCCTCTACAAGACTCTAGTCTGCCAGTTCGAAATGCAATTCCCAGGTTGAGCCCGGGGCTTTCACATCTCGCTTAACAAACCGCCTGCGTACGCTTTACGCCCAGTAATTCCGATTAACGCTTGGACCCCTCGTATTACCGCGGCTGCTGGCACGAAGTTAGCCGGTCCTTCTTCTGCGAGTAACGTCACACCTAAACGCTATTAACGCTTAAGCTTTCCTCCTCGCTGAAAGTGCTTTACAACCCGAAGGCCTTCTTCACACACGCGGCATGGCTGCATCAGGCTTGCGCCCATTGTGCAATATTCCCCACTGCTGCCTCCCGTAGGAGTCTGGGCCGTGTCTCAGTCCCAGTGTGGCTGATCATCCTCTCAGAACAGCTAGGGATCGTCGCCTTGGTGAGCCATTACCTCACCAACTAGCTAATCCCACCTAGGTACATCCAATCGCAGAAGGCCCGAAGGTCCCCTCTTTTCCCCCGTAGGGCGTATGCGGTATTAGCAGTCGTTTCCAACTGTTATCCCCCTCGACTGGGCAGTTCCCTAGGCATTACTCACCCGTCCGCCGCTCGTCAGCAAAGAAAGCAAGCTTTCTTCCTGTTACCGCTCGACTTGCATGTGTTAGGCCTGCCGCCAGCGTTCAATCTGAGCCATGATCAAACTCTTCAATTAAAGTTTTGTTGAATCTTGCGATTCGGCTCAATGAATTCTGATTCCGTTTAAAAGACTCGGAAGAATCTTAAAAACGTTTGTACATATTGCTATGAACACTCATCGTTACATTGATTTAATTCTTTGATTGCCAACCCGAAGGTTAGGCAATTTCGATTAACTCAACACCTGTGAGTGTCCACACAGATTTCTTGTTTCATCTTGTTAAAGAGCGTTGCTAGCATGAGAGAATCAATCTTTCATTTAGCCGCCGTTGACGCTAGGTCGTTGGCTTAGGGATGCGTATTTTACACGTCCCGTTGTTGGCGTCAAGTGCTTATTTTAAGAAGCTTTCCAAGCGATGATTTCTTAAACAGAAGCCATCAGTCGAAGCCCTTAAAAGTGCTTATCACCTGAGTTAATCTCCGAAGAGTTCAACTCGCTAACACCGCTGCAAGTCCCGTACTACCTAGGTAGTTGGCCTGCTGTGCCGTGTCAGTGGATGCGCATTATAGGCAGTTCTCGGATGGGCGCAAGGGATTTTTATAATAAAAAAGATCGCTTGCCGATCTTTTCGACAAATGCGATCTTCCCTGTTTAGATTTGCATCAAATTAGCTGTTTTAAGACTATTTAATGCTCTCTTGTTCGATAAAGCCATTAATCAATTCAACCGCTTTAGCATCATCCCAGTCGACAAAGGTTCTGACAAACGCAATCAGCTCACCTTCACCATTGAGTATAAAGGTGGCGGGTATTGTATCTAAGGGGAACACTTCACTTAATGCCTGCTGAGGATCATAGTAGGTTTTGAATCCTTCCATATCCAGTGACTTTAAAAAAGGCTCAACCTTAGCCGTACCATCTATATCGATAGAGATCGGCAGTACCTTAAATTTACTTTGATCGAACTTAGCCTTAAAACGATCGAGTGCTGGTAGCTCACGTACACATGGCGGGCACCATGTTGCCCACATGTTTACCATGATCACTTGCCCACGATATTGGCTAAAATCGATAGCCTTACCATTTCGATCTGAAAAAGCGACCACATCGATAGGGTAGGACTTAGGCAACACGTTGATACGATCGACACTCGATTCGATTTGTCCTTGTGTTTGTTGCTGCATCCCTGGGTAAGCTTGTACATTTGCGGTAAACAATGATGCCATTGATAACAAGGCTACAAGCACAGCAGCAAAGGACTTAGTCATTTTGATGCTCGCTTAAGTAGTTTATCTAATTCCGCTTGCTCTTCGGCACTGATCTCTTGCTCTACAGCTCCTGAAATACGTTGTTTACGAACAAAGATAAAACCAATTAACAAACCAATCAGTAATAAGCCTATAGGGCCAAGCCATAAAACATAGGTCTTGGCCTCCATTTTGGGCTTATATAACACAAACTCACCGTAGCGACTGGTCATGAAGTTAATGATCTCTTCATCTGCCTTACCGGCATCGACCATTTGATACACTTCTAGGCGTAAGTCTTGTGCAACTGGCGAATTAGAGTCAATTAGGTTTTGGTTTTGACACTGTGGGCAGCGCAGTGAATGCGCCAACTCAAGTGCACGCTTTTGATTATCAACCGATTTAAACTCATAGGTGTCGACTGGTGTCGCCAGCGCAGAGCTTAATACACTTATTGATAGCAATAACGCAGTAATTAAAGCGATAAAGGTTTTCATTAAGAAGCCCCCTCTGCTCTAGCTTGAGCTTGTAGCTCTTGGATCATTGGATACAATGTTTCATTCCACACTCGCATGTCGATCGGGCCGGCATAGCGGTAGCGAATGATACCGTTGTGATCGACTAGATAACTTTCTGGCGCACCGTAGACCCCCAGATCTAAACCTAAACGACCATCATGGTCGAAAATGTTCTTGGTGTAGGGGTCTCCTTCACGGCTAAGTTCGCGGATCGCTAAAGGGCGTTCATCACGATAGTTAATACCATAGATAGGCAAGATGTTTTGTCTTGCTAACCGCATTAGATGCGGATGCTCATACTTACAAGATGGGCACCATGTTGCCCACACATTGAGTAATGACACCTGACCTTTTAAGCTCTCATTGGTAATTATTTCGTTCGCATTCTCTAGACGTTCTAGTTGGAAAGCCGGAATTGGCTTTCCTTCAAGAGCGGAATCGAGCTGCTGGGGATTAAGGAATAGCCCTTTGTAAAGAAATACCCCCATCACCAAAAATAATACCAACGGAATAAATAGTACTAACCTGTTTTTCATACTTGCCCCAATTCAAGTTATGCCGTTGCTAAATCTTCTTTAGCTTTTTCTTTGGTTGTTTCGCTTACTTTGACTTTACGATAACGCTTATCTGAAGCCGCAAAGACACCACCCACCATCATGAAAATACTACCAAACCATAACCAACGTACAAATGGCTTATAGTTCAGACGTACTGCAAATTCAGTACGGCTAATTGGATCTCCCATAGTGATATATAAATCACGGAACAGCCCCCAATCAATACCCGCCTCAGTCATATCCATAGTACGGACATTATATTGGCGACGATCAGGCTTAAGCAGGGTGATAAACTCGCCATCCTTACTCACCTCAACCTGGCCCTGCTGTGCGGTATAGTTAGGCCCCACGACATTTTTGGTTTCAATATAGTGGAAACTGTAACCAGCCAACTCTTGGGTGATGCCAGGTCCCATACGCACGCTCTTTTCAATAGAGTAGTTCGAGACCATAGTCGCGCCGATAACAGAAACGGCAATACCTAGGTGAGCAATCACCATACCTAGCTGGCTGCGTCCCATACGCGCAAGGCTAACGCCATCTTTACCATTAACAATGTCGTAGGCAGCTCGTAGTGTTGCCAGTACCACCCAAGTCGCAATACCTATACCTAGAGTGACCCAGATATTAAATTTACCATCGACTAAGAAAGGCGCCGCAATACCAACAATGGCCGCAACGATTGCCGGTACAACTAATTTACGTCTAAGCTCGCCGGCTTTAGCGCGTTTCCAACGAATACTGGGACCAATCCCCATAAACACAAACAGCACAAGTACTATGGGTACAAACACCGCGTTGAAATATGGTGGGCCTACAGAGATCTTACCCATGTTTAGTGCATCAATAAGCAGCGGGTATAAGGTACCAAGCAATACAGTACCACAAGCCACTGTTAGCAGAATATTACACACCAGTAGCATGGTTTCTTTTGACATTAACTCAAAACGTGCAGGGCTCTTCATATCGCTAGCACGGAAAGCGAATAGGGTTAACGAACCACCGATAGCTAAACCAAGTAGCAGCAGAATAAACATACCGCGACCAGGATCGGCTGCAAATGAGTGAACGGATGTCAATACACCTGAACGTACAATAAAGGTACCTAACAGGCTTAATGAAAATGCGAAGATTGAAAGCAATACAGTCCAGTTACGGAATGTGGCACGCTTCTCGGTCACAATAACCGAATGCAACAATGCAGTACCAATCAACCAAGGCATGAATGAGGCGTTCTCGACCGGGTCCCAGAACCACCAACCGCCCCAGCCAAGTTCATAATATGCCCACCATGAACCTAATGAGATGCCGCCGGTAAGAAAAATCCATGCGGCCAATGTCCAAGGACGACTCCAGCGTGCCCATGCCGAATCAAGGCGTCCACCCATTAATGCCGCAATCGCAAATGCAAAGCTTACAGAAAAACCGACATAACCGAGATACAGCATAGGTGGATGGAAGATTAATCCAACATCTTGCAACATAGGGTTAAGGTCGCGTCCTTCCATTGGGATAGGAAACAAACGCTCAAAAGGACTCGATGTCAATAACATGAACAAACTAAAGCCAATCACGATCATAGCTAAGATCGCTAACACTCTAGCAGTGAACACCTCTTCTAGCCCTTTACTGAAAAGCGCTACCGCGGCGGTCCATACGGATAAAGCAAATACCCAGAACAGCAACGAGCCTTCATGTCCGCCCCATACGGCGGCAATTTTGAAGAAAATCGGTAATTGAGAATTGGAGTGATGCGCTACATAAGCAACTGAGAAGTCATCGACGGCAAAACTATAGCCCAACACGATAACAGAGAGAAAAATAAAGAAGAACATGCCATAGCTTAATGGCCAAGCATATCGTACAAGGTATTGATCTTTACGGGCAACACCGATTAAAGGCACGCTGGCTAATAGAAAGGCAAAAGCCAAACCTATTATCAACGAAAAGTGTCCTAATTCAGGGATCATGGGGTTTCCTCAGTCCTATATAGTCATCAGTTAAGCCAGCGCTTTACTGATTCACGAGAGTTTGCGATTCACACTACTCAAGGTACAAATTTTGAGTCATTTTAGTATTTGCTATTGTATCTGTCTGCTTCTTTCGGCCAATAATGGGTGACCTGTCTCATTCTTACTCTATCAATAGTCACAGCTAACTATGTTAAAAACTGACAGATTTTAATCTCTGACCCTTGTTTGAAACTTAAGTTTCAAACAATTTTTTAAAATAGAATCGAACTGTGAACCAGTGCAAAAGTATCGCTTTTTAAAGTCATTTAATGGCTTATATTACTGTTCAATGAATAATCTTTCCGTATAATCTGACCCTTAATCCTGCGGTGTACCCGCTCTCCTGCAACTAATGTGAAAATGAAATAATGACCACTCTCTGGATTTTTATTGCGCTTTTTGTATTAGTCAGCCTCGCGCTGATTTGGTTTCCTCACTTCCGTCAGCGAAAAATGCTGCAGGCGGCAGAGACTGGCGTTCGTAACGAAACGAACCTCGATCTCTTTAATAATCGACTCGCTACTCTAGAAAAAGAACTCCAAGATGAGCTACTCGATCAAGATGAATTTAATGCCCTGAAGAAAGAACTTGAAATCAGCTTGCTGCAAGATATGAAGCAAGGTGAAGATGAATCTTTAGTCAATCAAGCCAAACCTAAAGGTCTATTATGGCCAGTCCTGATGTCGGTCGCAGTATTAGGCATCTCTGGTTATATGTATAGCAACTTAGGGGCATACGCTAATCTAGATCGCGCCGAACCTGCAAACCCTCATGCAGGAATGGATGCAAGCCAAATTATGGCTCAACGTATCAACATGATGGAAGCCCAATTAAAAGCAGAGCCAGACAATAGCCAGTTACTCTTTAGTTTAGGGCATACTTATATTAGTGCCAACCGTTATAATGATGCTGTTAAGGCATTTGATAAGGCAATGGAGCTTGTCGGTACCCACGCTGAATTGCTGGGGCCAAAAGCAACCGCCATGTACTATCAGGCTGATCAACGCATGACACCGGAAGTTCAAGTACTTATCGATCAAGCATTAACATTAGATCCTCAAGATCCTTCCACCCTATTACTCGTGGCAATGGATGCCTTCTTTAGTGCTAATTACAATAAGTCGATTGAAGCATGGCAAACCATTCTCGACAGTGATCGCAGTGATGTTGACCGCGGTGCCATTATTAACGCCATCGAAAGCGCCAAGATGAGAATGCAAGCTGAGACAGGCGAAATGCCAAACGATGCAACGCATCAGCAGGCAGGCATTGGCAAAACCATTAACGTCAATGTATCAATTTCTCCAGAGCTTCAAGCACAAGTCGGCAGTAGCGATATGTTGTTCATCTTCGCTCGTAATATTGAAGGCCCTAAAGTTCCGCTAGCGGCAACAAAAATATCAGCAAAGTCATTACCGATGACAATCACCTTAGATGACAGTACTGGTATGGGCGGAGACTTAAAGTTAAGTGACGTGAGCAATGTTGAAATCATTGCAGTACTGTCAAAACATGGTTCGGTTAAAGCGCAACCAGGTGATATACAAGGCCACTTACAAACCGTTGCCGTGGGATCGACAGCGACTCTGGTCCTGGATACTCAGGTGCAATAGCCCTGCAAAGATACTGACCACAGTTAACACATAGAAAGCCGACCCCATTAGGTCGGCTTTTTTGTGACTAAAACTCATCAAACTTAGACAGATGATTAATTTTTGGCACAAAAAAACCGGCTCTGCGCCGGTTTTTTCATTAACGAACAAATTACTTAGACATGAACTCAATAGCGTTCTTGTAATCTTCGTCAGTACAATCTGTACACATACCACCTGGTGGCATTGCGTTTAGACCGGTTTTCACGCTACCCACTAAGGCGTCAATACCTTTAGCTAAGCGAGGTTCCCATGCAGCTGCATCGTGAGCTTTTGGTGCTCCAGCTACACCCATGCTGTGGCATACTTGGCATGCCTTGTTATAAATAGCTTCACCTTCTTGTGCAAATACGTTTGCTGACAAGGTCAATGCAGCCACTGCTGACAATGCTAACAGTTTTTTCATGTTCAGTGTTCCTAATGCAAATATTAACAAAGCTCAATGCCACCCTGACAGTACGTTGGGTAGACTTAATTTTTAGCGCCTCTAGGATACATCAAACTTCAATAAATCTCATCTTTTTGTGACTAACGTCAGAAATTCAAGTGTCACCCCACCCTATTAAGCAAACATAACTGCTACATTAGAAAAAGTTGAAAAAGTTCAATGCTAGGTGTTAAAAGGTTTCACTTTTTGGAAGCATATCAAATTGCTGACACTAAAAAGTAACCATTACTAAACCCTATTAGGGGAGTATGTTAATATCGCTTTAGATGACATATGGCTTGAGATAGAGGGTTCAGTGGTAAAAGAAAAAATAGCAACAACACTGGTATCAGCCGATAACTTAACGTGCATTAGAGAAGAGCGGATCTTATTTGATGAACTAAGTTTTCACATCCAAGCTGGCGAAATAGTTCAGATTGAAGGGCCTAATGGTGCCGGCAAAACGAGCCTATTACGAATACTCGCTGGCTTGTCCCGCCCCTACGCCGGAGAAACCCGTTATAAAGGCGAAGACATTAACCGCTGTCGTGACGAATACAATGATGACCTATTATACCTTGGTCATTTAGCAGGCGTAAAAAGTGAATTAACCGCAGAAGAAAACCTTAACTTTAATTTAAGAATCAGTGGGTATGATGATTTCAGTACCAATGACATCTTAGCTCAAGTCAATTTGTCTGGGTTTGAAGAAGCACTGGCTGGACATCTTTCAGCTGGGCAACATAGAAGAACAGCATTAGCCAGACTGTGGCATACCAATTGTAAGGTATGGCTGCTTGATGAACCATTTACTGCCATTGATAAGAAAGGCGTTGAAGAGTTGGAACACCTATTTTTACGTCATGCCCAAAACGGGGGGTGCGTCATTATGACGACCCATCAAGATATGAGTATTATAGGTGATGATATTCTGCGAAAAATTCGCCTCGATTATCGCTTTGTATAAGGTCCAGTAAATGAACAAAGGCATTAGTTTTACTCAAGCATTTTATACCCTGCTTAAGCGTGATCTGCAGATAGCCATCAGACACAAGGGAGATATTTTTAATCCACTGTTATTTTTTATCCTAGTGGTAACGCTATTTCCTCTCGGCATAGGGCCTGAACCACAAGTATTGTCGCGTGTAGCACCTGGTATCATCTGGGTTGCAGCATTGCTCGCATCAATGCTGTCGTTGGAGCGCCTTTTTAAAGCTGACTTTGTCGACGGTAGTCTTGAGCAGATGTTATTAAGTCCACAGCCACTGTCACTAATGGTATTAGCCAAAGTATTAGCCCATTGGATATTAACCGGCGTCCCCTTAATTTTAGTTGCGCCATTACTAGCCGTGTTATTACATCTTGAAGAGAATAGCTATGGCGCCCTGATGGCAACCCTAGCTCTCGGCACCCCCGTACTGAGCTTACTGGGCGCTATCGGGGTAGCATTAACTGTAGGATTACGTAAAGGCGGTGTATTACTCAGCTTATTGATTCTACCGTTATACATTCCGGTATTGATTTTCGCGACCAGCGCTATCGATGCCGCAGGATTAAACCTACCCTATAGTGGCCATCTCGCGATTATCGGCGCGATGTTGGTCGGTTCGTTAATTTTAGCACCTTTTGCAATAGGCGCTTCACTAAGAGTGAGTACTAACTAATATGTGGAAATGGCTACATTCATACGCAGATCCTCAACGTGCATATAATCTCTCGGGTACACTGCTGCCTTGGTTTGCCACGTTGGCAATAGCCTTTATTGGTGTAGGTTCGATTTGGGGACTTCTTTTTGCACCAGTTGATTACCAGCAAGGTGACAGTTATCGCATTATCTTTATCCATGTACCTGCAGCATCGATGTCGATGTCTGCCTATATGGCCATGGCAACATCAGCCTTTATCGGTTTGGTATGGCAAATCAAATCAGCTGATTGGGCCGCCGCGGCCATTGCTCCTATTGGTGCCGTCGTTACCTTTATCGCATTGATCACGGGAGCAGCTTGGGGCAAGCCTATGTGGGGAACGTGGTGGGTATGGGATGCAAGATTGACATCAGAGCTAGTGCTTCTGTTCCTCTATTTAGGTGTGATCTCTTTATATGCCTCTTTCGAAGATAAAGTACTTGCAGCAAGGGCTGCGGGTATCTTAGCAATCGTTGGCGTGATTAATATCCCAATCATCAAGTACTCGGTTGAATGGTGGAACTCACTACATCAACCAGCAACAATTAAGATTACCGAGAAGTCTTCAATGGCGCCTGAGATGCTTTATCCATTACTGATAAATATCTTAGGATTTGGTTTAATGATTGGTGCAATCACTTTAGTTCGTTTTAGGGCTGAAATCTTAGCCAGAAATGGGATGCGTCCATGGGTACGGGAACTCGCTAAGGCTGAAGGAGTCAAATAATGCAATTCGATTCATTAACAGATTTTTTTAATATGGGTGGCTATGCTTTTTATGTGTGGCTATCTTATGGAATAACGGTCTTCTCGTTAGCAACCTTGATTTTTTTCAGTGTACGTCAAAAACGTAAGATCCTCATTGAAATATCAAAGAAGATGCAGCGTGAGGAACGCCTCAAAGCAAACCGGAGTACTCAATAGTGAACGCCAGACGTAAGAAGAGACTTGCACTTGCAACTGCTTTAATCGGTGGAGTTGCCGCCATAGCATCGCTGTTACTATATGCGTTGAATTCGAACCTAAACCTATTTTATACCCCTACTGAAATTGTACAGGGTAAAAAAGATACCGGAGTGAAACCAGAAGTAGGTCAACGTATTCGCGTTGGTGGCATGGTTACCGTCGGCTCGATGATACGTGATCCTGATAGCCTACACGTAGAATTTGCAGTACATGATTCGCTCGGTGGTGAGGTTATCGTAACCTACGACGATCTTCTACCCGATCTGTTTCGTGAAGGCCAAGGTATCGTTGCTCAAGGTGTATTAGTTGACAGCGGTAAACTCGAAGCAACCGAAGTGTTAGCTAAGCATGATGAGAACTACATGCCGCCCGAAGTCGCCGAAGCAATGGGGCAGACACACGAAAAACTTGAATATGGTAGCGAGCAAAAATCCAGTTACTAATTAATGATATTTAAAGGCCTCATTTGAGGCCTTTTTTATTGCCTATTTTTTAACATCAAAGCAGTAACTATAAAGGCTATTTCCATAAGGATATAATACATGCGTATGGTGTTGGCTCTACTACTCATAGTAAGCCGGCCACTCAACGCTGCTAACATCATGCTCATCCACCGTTATCATAGGAGTAACCTTTGGACAAGCAATTACAGCATGGGTATTAAGAGCGACTAAACAAAAATGACCATATAACTGACTTCTATCTAGATGCTAAACGTACTCCCCCCGCAACCTATTCAGCACAATCAGACAAAGCCTGGAAGCTCTATCTATCGACCAAGCCTGACTTGGTAGTGCTTGCCGACGATATTGCAATTTCATTGCTTAGCAAGCGACTGAGTGAAACCAGAACACCTTTGGTATTTCTTGGGTTAAATGCTAACCCAAGAGAATACCAACTCCACGGTTATAAAAACTTTACTGGAGTATTAGAGCATCCATTATTCAAGCGTTCCTTATTGTTTGTTGATTTGCTACTCCCCGATAAAAAAGAGAAAAAATTACTCATCTTATCGGATACCAGCCCAACCTCAATAGCAGCCTTGGATCCCATCAACCACAATAAACAAACGATTATGATTGGCAATATTCAGTTAGATTCAGCCTTCGTTACCAACGAGATTCATTGAAAACAGACTGTCAGTAACGCCAAGAATGATGGCTATGATGCACTGTTCATCGCCCTCTATCACACCTTGACCAATAATTTGGCCAAAATAGCAACGCAGACAAAATACTAGCTTGGACAGCTGCTCATTCGCCTATTCCACATTTTGGGTTTTGGGAATTTAGTGTCAATAAATATGCCAATATCGGTGGTTACATACTTAATGGAAATGAACATGAAAAACTTGCAAGGAGACTCATTACACAAATACTCTTAGGAACCAGCCCAAGTGATCTTCCTTATGTCAGCGATCGCCAAGGTCAATTTATATTTAGTCGTTCGGGAATGAAGAAATGGCATTTATCTTTGCCAGAAAACCTTAAAAAGGAAGCTCGCTGGGTTGATTAACCGGCTAATACGGATATAGCTTGAATTCATACCGATACTGCCACGCATGAATATCGACTTGAAGCTTGCACCACTTAACTCTTATTTATCTGGCATTAGTATTACTGCAACCAAGTCATCACAGTCCCCCCTCCCTAGCCTAATAGTTATTCAACACTATCTTCAGGTTGGTATTATCACGGGATTGAAATCATATAACTGTGAAGTCATTGACTAGTAAAAATAAAACCAATATTGATAAATAACAAGGCTAACCCGCCTAATGACTGGAAAACGAAAGCGGATATCTAGGATCGTATAAATTTTTGACATAAAAAAAGCCGGGCTAATGCCCGGCTTTTTAACAATTAATCCAAGTGTTACTCAGCAGCGTCTTCAACAGCTTCAGCAGCTTCTGGACGACCTACTAGTTCAATATACGCCATAGGCGCTTTATCACCAGTACGTAGACCGCACTTTAGGATACGGGTATATCCACCAGGACGTTCCTGGTAGCGTGGACCCAACTCATTGAATAACTTACCAACGACTTCAGCGTCGCGAGTACGAGCAAACGCCAAACGACGATTTGCAACGCTATCACTCTTAGCAAGTGTTATTAGAGGTTCAACTACGCGACGCAGTTCTTTCGCTTTAGCTACAGTAGTCTTAATCACTTCGTGACGGACTAATGAGCTTGCCATGTTGCGAAACATAGCTTGGCGATGACTGCTGTTACGGTTTAGTTGACGACCACTCTTACGATGGCGCATGACCTAATCCTTATTACCTAAATCTGTACAAACGTAGACTTATAGGTCGTCTGCTAAACTAGCTGGAGGCCAGTTTTCTAGACGCATACCTAATGATAGTCCGCGAGAAGCCAACACATCCTTAATTTCAGTAAGAGATTTCTTACCCAAGTTAGGAGTTTTAAGTAGCTCAACCTCAGTACGCTGTACCAGATCTCCGATGTAATGAATCGCTTCGGCTTTCAAACAGTTAGCCGAACGTACAGTTAGCTCTAGATCGTCGACAGGACGCAACAGAATTGGGTCGAACTCTGGTTTCTCTTCTTTCTGCTCTGGCTCAGTGACATCACGTAGTTCAACAAACGCATCTAGCTGTTCGGCTAAGATGGTCGCAGAACGACGAATTGCTTCCTCAGGATCGATAGTACCATTAGTGGTCATATCAATAACGAGTTTGTCTAAGTCAGTACGCTGTTCAACACGTGCTGCTTCAACATTGTAAGCAATACGCGCGACAGGTGAGAAAGATGAATCCACTAACAAGCGACCGATTGGGCGATCGTCGTCTTCGGTTTGTGCTCTAGCCGAAGCTGGAACATAACCGCGACCACGCTCAACACGGATACGCATGCTGATATCGTTGTTACCAGTCAAATGACAGATAACATGATCAGGATTCATAATAGTAACATCACCATCGTGCGTGATATCTGCTGCGGTAACAGGGCCTGCGCCTGACTTGCTTAAAGTAAGCATAGCCTCGTCTTTACCCTCGATAACCACTGCTAAACCTTTAAGGTTTAATAGGATCTCTAGGATATCCTCTTGTACGCCTTCCTTGCTGCTGTATTCGTGCAGTACACCATCAATCTCGACTTCGGTAACCGCGCAGCCGGGCATAGACGACAATAGGATACGACGCAACGCGTTACCTAAAGTATGACCAAAACCACGCTCAAGCGGTTCGAGTGTAACCTTGGCACGTGTTGGGTTAACCTGCTCGATATCAACGAGACGCGGTTTAAGAAATTCTGTAACAGAACCCTGCATTGTGTCCTCTCTTGTTTATTAGCTTTACTTAGAGTAAAGCTCGACGATCAGCTGTTCGTTAATTTCAGCAGATAAATCGCTACGCTCCGGTAGACGCTTAAAAGCACCTTCCATCTTAGTAGTATCTACTTCAACCCATGTTGGCTTTTCGCGCTGAGCAGCAACTTCTAAAGCAGCTTTAATACGAGCTTGCTTCTGAGACTTCTCACGAACGCTAATTACATCATTCGCAGACACTTTAAATGATGGAATGTTAACAACGCGGCCGTTGACCATAATTGACTTATGGCTAACTAGCTGACGTGATTCAGCACGTGTAGCACCGAAACCCATACGATAAACAACGTTATCTAAACGAGTTTCCAAAAGGGTCAGTAGGTTTTCACCTGTGTTGCCTTTTATACGTGCAGCATCTTTGTAGTAGTTACGGAATTGCTTTTCAAGCACACCATAAGTACGACGAACTTTTTGTTTTTCGCGTAACTGAACGCCATACTCAGACAAACGAGCCTTACGAGCGCCGTGTTGTCCAGGTGCAGCTTCAAGCTTACACTTCGAATCAATTGCTCTCACACCGCTTTTTAAGAAAAGGTCTGTACCTTCTCGGCGGCTGAGCTTGAGCTTTGGACCCAAGTATCTTGCCATGTTCTTTCTCCAACTATCCTATTAAAAACGTGCGATTAAACGCGACGCTTCTTAGGAGGACGACAACCATTATGAGGGATCGGCGTCACATCGGTAATGTTGGTTATTTTATAACCAACCGCGTTCAGCGCTCGAATAGCTGATTCACGACCTGGACCTGGACCCTTCACAAAAACTTCAAGGTTTTTAACACCGTAGTCCTGAGCAGCGACACCTGCACGCTCAGCAGCAACCTGTGCAGCAAACGGGGTAGATTTACGTGAACCACGGAAACCTGAACCACCAGATGTTGCCCAAGATAGTGCATTACCTTGACGATCTGTAATGGTAATAATTGTGTTGTTGAAAGATGCATGGATATGAGCCATGCCATCAGCAACCTGTTTACGTACGCGCTTGCGCGTTGAACGTGACGGAACTTTAGCCATATTGGTTTACCTTCCCGTTACTTTCTAATTGGCTTACGTGGACCCTTGCGCGTACGCGCATTGGTCTTAGTACGTTGCCCACGAAGGGGCAGGCTACGACGGTGGCGAAGACCACGATAACAACCAAGGTCCATTAGACGCTTGATGTTCATGGATACTTCACGACGTAAGTCACCTTCTACAATGTATTTAGCAACTTCTTCGCGTAGTGTGTCTATTTGAGCTTCGCTCAATTCCTTGATCTTAGCATCTTCAGCAATTGAAGTCGCCGCGCAGATTTGTTGTGCGCGAGTAAGTCCAATACCATAGATAGCAGTCAATGCAATGACTGTATGCTTTTGATCAGGAATGTTAATGCCAGCGATACGGGCCACTATGCACTCCTCATAAGTTAAAGGCCATCTGTGAAAAGCCCGGTAGGATACTCGACAGATGACGATTTTGCAAATAATATTTTGACCAGCTCAATATTTGAGCTGGTCAAAAGTTTTTAGCCTTGACGCTGTTTGTGTTTTGGTTCAACACAGATAACGCGTACAACGCCGCTACGCTTGACGATCTTGCAGTTACGGCAGATCTTCTTCACGGAAGCTCGAACTTTCATTTCATCACTCCGTAAAGCTACTTAGCGTCCAAAGCGATCTAAGTTCGCTTTGTTAACTAGGTTAGCTTTCTTCATCACAGACTCATACTGATGAGACATCATATGGGTCTGAACCTGAGCCATGAAGTCCATGATCACGACTACCATAATTAGTAGTGAGGTACCGCCAAAATAGAACTGTACCTTCCACGCAATTAACATGAACTCCGGAATTAAACAGATAAAGGTAATATATAATGCGCCAGCTAATGTTAGGCGAGTCATTACTTTATCTATATAACGCGAAGTCTGTTCTCCAGGACGGATCCCGGGAATAAACGCACCACTCTTCTTCAAGTTATCCGCAGTTTCTCGTGGGTTAAACACCAACGCAGTATAGAAGAAACAGAAGAAGATAATTGCTGTTGCGTATAATAATGAGTAAAGCGGCTGACCTGGTGATACAGCAAGTGAAAAATCACTTAACCAAGACAAACCTTCATTTTGTCCAAACCACTGAGCCAGTGTGCCTGGGAACAATATGATGCTTGACGCAAAAATTGGTGGAATCACACCCGCCATATTAACCTTAAGCGGTAAGTGAGTACTCTGCGCGGCAAACACCTTACGGCCCTGCTGACGCTTAGCATAGTTAACAACGATACGACGTTGTCCACGCTCAACAAACACAACAAAATAGGTTACAGCAAATACAATTACCGCAATCAACAATAATACTAGTACGTTCAAGTCGCCTTGACGCGCCTGCTCAGCCGTTTGGCCGATAGCAGATGGTAGACCAGCAACAATACCTGCGAAAATAAGAATCGAGATACCGTTACCTATGCCTCTTTCAGTAATTTGTTCACCTAGCCACATTAGGAACATTGTTCCTGTCACTAAGCTTACAACTGCAACAAAGTAGAAACCAAAGCCAAGATTTACAACTAAACCTGGGACTAAGTTTGGTAACCCTGTTGCGATACCGATTGCTTGGAATGTACCCAAGACCAAGGTGCCATATCGTGTATATTGACTGATCTTTTTACGCCCAGATTCGCCTTCCTTTTTGAGTTCGGCAAGTGCTGGATGTACAACAGTCAATAGTTGCATGATAATCGATGCCGAAATGTACGGCATGATACCTAATGCAAAGATAGAAGCACGTTCAAGGGCACCACCAGAGAACATGTTAAACATGCCTAGGATGGTCCCCTTCTGCTGATTAAACAGCTCTGCTAATACAGCTGCGTCAATACCAGGAATTGGTACGAACGAACCGGCTCTAAAGACGATAATCGCACCAATCACGAACAGGAGGCGAGTCTTCAATTCAGAAAATCCACCTTTCGCGCTTTTTAAATCAAGTCCTGGTTTTGCCATCGACGTATTATTCCTCGATCTTTCCGCCGGCAGCTTCAATAGCTGCACGAGCACCTTTAGTTACCTTAAGACCTTTAACGGTCACAGGGCGTTCAATGGTACCTGAAAGAACGACTTTAGCAAACTGTATGTTGCGAGTAACGAGATTCGCATCTTTCAGTGCATTCAAGTCGACAACATCACCGTTAACTTTAGCTAGTTCGCTGATACGAATTTCGGCAGAAACCAACGCTTTACGCGAGGTGAAACCAAACTTCGGCAAACGAATCTTAAGTGGCATTTGACCACCTTCGAAACCGACGCGAACGCCGCCGCCTGAACGAGACTTCTGACCTTTGTGACCGCGACCAGCAGTCTTACCTAAGCCAGAACCGATACCGCGACCTACACGCTTAGCTGCTGATTTAGCACCTGCAGCAGGTGATAGAGTATTTAGACGCATCTTATACTTCCTCCACCGAAACCATGTAGTAAACCTTGTTAATCATACCGCGAATTGAAGGAGTATCTTCAACTTCAACAGTGTGATTAATACGGCGTAGACCTAGACCAGTCAAAGTGGCACGATGCTTTGGCAAACGTCCAATTGAACTTTTAGTCTGAGTCACTTTTAAAGTTTTAGTAGCCATGGTGCTTAACCTCGAATTTCATCAACATTCAGGCCACGCTTGGCTGCGATTTGAGCTGGTGACTTCATGTGCACCAACGCATCTACAGTTGCGCGAACGATGTTGATCGGGTTAGTAGAACCGTATGCTTTTGACAGAACGTTATGAACGCCTGCTACTTCCAATACGGCGCGCATAGCACCACCGGCAATAATACCAGTACCTTCAGAAGCTGGTTGCATGTAAACACGCGAACCAGTGTGACGGCCCTTAACAGGGTGGTGCAAAGTACCATTTACAAGTTCAACAGAAACAATGTTACGGCGAGCCTTTTCCATTGCTTTCTGAATTGCTGCAGGTACTTCACGCGCTTTACCATAGCCATAGCCGACTTTACCGTTACCATCACCCACTACAGTTAGTGCAGTGAAGCTAAAGATACGTCCGCCTTTAACTACTTTAGAAACACGATTTACTGCAACCAATTTCTCTTGCAGATCATCTTTTTGTTGTTGAGCTTCAAATTTAGCCATTTTTAATCATTCCTTAGAACTGTAGGCCAGCTTCACGAGCTGCGTCTGCTAATGCAGCAACGCGTCCGTGATACTTAAAGCCGGAACGATCGAATGCAACTACAGTTACGCCTTTTTCGATAGCACGCTCTGCAACGGTTTTACCCACTACTTTTGCTGCATCAACGTTACCTGTGTATTTAAGCTGCTCTGATACCGCTTTCTCAGCAGTAGAAGCTGCCGCCACAACTTGCGCGTTGGCATCAATAACCTGTGCGTACGTGTGACGTGGTGTACGATGTACAACCAGACGGTTAACGCCCAGCTCTTGGATCTTCTTACGGGCGCGAGTAGCGCGGCGTAAGCGAGATGTTTTCTTATCCATATCGCGTTACCTACTTCTTCTTAGCCTCTTTACGGCGTACTTGTTCATCAGCATAACGAACACCTTTACCTTTATAAGGTTCTGGTGGACGGTAGCCACGAATCTCTGCAGCAACTTGGCCAATCAACTGCTTATCAGTACCTTTCAGTACGATTTCAGTTTGACTTGGGCACTCTGCAGTTACGCCGTCAGGAAGCTGGTGTACTAGAGGGTGAGAGAAACCTAGAGTCAAGTCGATACCGTTACCAGCAATTTTTGCACGGTAACCAACACCTACTAGAGTCAGTTTTCTTTCGAATCCTTCGTGAACACCAACAACCATGTTGTTGATTAGAGCTCGAGCAGTACCAGCTTGTGCAGCGGTTTTAGCGCCTTCAACTGGTGAACACTTAACTTCATTGTTTTCTACAACAACAGAAACATCAGCGTTAATTACTCGAGTCAAACTACCTTTAGAACCTTTTACGGTGATAGTTTGTTCGTTTAAAGTCACTTCTACGCCTGCAGGAATAGCGACTGGTGCTTTTGCGACACGAGACATTGCTAGCTCCTTATGCTACGTAGCAGATAACTTCCCCACCCATGCCATTTTGGCGGGCAGTACGATCAGTCATCAAACCTTTAGAAGTGGACACGATTGCGACACCCAGTCCGCCCATCACCTTTGGAAGTTCGTTTTTACCTTTGTAAATACGAAGACCAGGACGACTTACGCGCTGGATAGTCTCAACGACTGGTTGGCCTTGGAAATACTTTAAAGTGATTTCTAAAACCGGCTTAGCTTCGCCTGCTACGGCGTAGTCAGCAATATAACCTTCTTCTTTAAGCGTCTGTGCAATAGCAACTTTTAGCTTATTAGAAGGCATAGATACTGATACTTTGTTAGCAGCTTGGCCGTTACGAATGCGAGTTAACATATCCGCAATTGGATCTTGCATGCTCATATTAGCTTACTCCGTGACAAGTATTACCAGCTGGCCTTACGCAGGCCAGGAACTTCACCACGCATGGTAGCTTCACGCAATTTAATACGGCTTAAGCCGAACTTGCGTAGGAAACCATGTGGGCGACCAGTTTGACTACAACGATTGCGCTGACGCGCAGAACTTGAGTCACGTGGTAGGCCTTGCAGCTTAAGAACTGCATCCCAACGATCTTCATCAGAAGTAGTTGGACTGCTAATGATAGCCTTAAGAGCTAGACGCTGTTCAGCATACTTAGCCACGAGCTTGGCACGTTTTGCTTCACGTGCTTTCATTGAACTTTTTGCCATTTCGCTACCCTTATTTCTTGAATGGGAAGTTAAAGGCGTCTAGTAAAGCACGGCCTTCTTCGTCATTCTTCGCAGTAGTAGTGATAACAATATCCATACCACGGATTTTATCGATTTTATCGTACTCGATTTCCGGGAAGATAATTTGCTCACGTACACCCATTGCGTAGTTACCGCGTCCGTCGAACGACTTAGCGCTCAAACCACGGAAGTCACGGATACGCGGGATTGCGATATCAACTAAACGCTCAAGGAACTCCCACATGCGTTCGCCACGCAGAGTTACCTTACAGCCGATCGGGTAGCCATCACGGATTTTAAAACCAGCAACTGATTTACGAGCAACAGTTACTACTGGCTTTTGACCAGCAATAGCAGTCATGTCACGAAGCGCATGCTCCATAACTTTCTTATCTGCTACAGCTTCGCCAACACCCATATTAAGGGTGATTTTCTCAATCCGAGGGACTTGCATGACACTGGTATAACCGAACTTCTTTGCAAGTTCAGCGACAACAGTCTCTTTATATTTATCATGCAGTTTCGCCATCGTTTACTCCAATTACTTAACGAGTTCACTGTTCGACTTAAAGAAACGGACTTTTTGACCGTCTTCAAATCGGAAACCAACGCGATCAGCTTTGCCAGTGGCAGAGTTGAAAATCGCTACATTTGATGCTTGTATTGGTGCTTCTTTCTCAACAATACCACCAGTCACACCCATTTGTGGGTTAGGCTTCTGGTGCTTCTTGACAAGATTGATGCCTTCTACAATTAATTTACCAGTTGGCAAAACTCGAGAAACCTTACCGCGTTTACCCTTGTCTTTACCTGCTAGTACAATTACTTCGTCTTCACGACGGATTTTAGCTGCCATTTTGAAGCTCCTTACAGTACTTCTGGTGCCAGAGAAACAATTTTCATAAATTGTTCGGTACGCAATTCACGCGTCACTGGTCCAAAGATACGAGTACCAATCGGTGCTAGGTTTGCGTTAAGCAATACCGCTGCATTCCGATCGAAGCGAATGACAGAACCATCTGGACGACGAACGCCTTTCTTAGTACGGACTACCACCGCGTTATACACATCACCTTTCTTCGCTTTACCGCGAGGAATTGCTTCTTTTACAGAAACCTTGATGACGTCGCCGATACCGGCATAACGACGATGAGAGCCACCCAAGACCTTAATACACTGAACTCTACGAGCGCCGCTATTACAGGCGACTTCTAGAGTCGATTGCATTTGGATCATTTTAAGTGCTCCGCTATCGTTACTTCACAAATCCCACATTTGGGGCATATTTTAACCAATTTAGACGACATTATTGTCTAAAAAGGCGCGCAAGTATAACACCCAAAAATAGGAATAGATAGTACTAAAAATAAAAACGGCCCCAGTTGAAGGAGCCGTTTCACTAATACCTAAATAAATTAGGCTTTCGTTACTACTTCAACCAGAGTCCAAGACTTAGTCTTAGACAGCGGACGGCATTCGCGAATAGTCACGATATCGCCAGCATTACACTGATTTGTTTCGTCATGTGCATGAATCTTAGTAGTACGCTTGATAAACTTCCCATATAAAGGATGTTTAACCATACGCTCAATAGCGACAGTGATAGACTTGTCCATCTTGTTGCTAATTACTCGACCCTGCATAGTACGGATTTTATCAGTCATTATGCACCCGCCTTAGAAGTAATAATGGTCTTAACGCGCGCAATGTTACGACGCACGATTTTAAGCTGATGAGTTTGAGTCAACTGACCAGTGGCGTGTTGCATACGCAGATTAAACTGCTCACGCAGCAGACCAAGCAGTTCAGCGTTCAATTCTTCAACGCTCTTCTGTGTTAGTTCGCTCGCTTTCATTACATCACCGTCTTAGTTACGAAGGTAGTCTTAATCGGAAGCTTGGCCGCAGCTAAAGCAAACGCTTCACGCGCTAGAACTTCAGATACACCATTCATCTCGTAAAGAACCTTACCAGGTTGAATCTGGCAAACCCAGTATTCAACGTTACCCTTACCTTTACCCATACGCACTTCAAGAGGCTTAGAGGTAATTGGCTTGTCAGGGAAAACGCGAATCCAAATTTGACCTTGACGTTTAATGTGACGTGTCATCGCACGACGCGCAGATTCGATTTGACGAGCAGTAAGACGACCACGTCCAACAGCTTTCAGACCGAATTCACCGAAGCTAACTTCAGTGCCGTTCGCTAGACCGCGGTTACGGCCTTTGAACATTTTACGAAACTTCATTCGTTTTGGTTGCAGCATTGCCAGCTCTCCTATTTACCGCGAGGCTTACGCTTCGGCTGCTGTTTCGGCTCTTCATGCGCAGGAACAACGCCATCTAGGACTTCACCTTTGAAGACCCAAACTTTAACGCCGATCACACCGTATTGAGTGTGACTTTCTGCAGTAGAGTAGTCGATATCAGCACGCAGTGTATGTAGAGGCACACGACCTTCACGATACCACTCCGAACGCGCAATCTCAGCACCGCCTAGACGGCCGCTCACTTCAACTTTGATACCTTTGGCACCAAGACGCATTGCATTTTGTACTGCGCGCTTCATCGCACGACGGAACATAACACGACGCTCTAGCTGTGAAGCGATGCCTTCGGCAACAAGCTTCGCATCTAGCTCAGGCTTACGGATCTCAGCGATGTTGATTTGAGCTGGAATACCAGTCAACTTGGCAACTTCGTTGCGCAATTTTTCAACGTCTTCGCCTTTCTTACCAATCACAACACCTGGACGGGCAGTGTGAATAGTAACACGAACACTCTTAGCTGGACGCTCGATAACAATCTTAGAAACTGAGGCTTGCTTAAGTTTCTTTTCTAGAAACTTACGCACTTCCCAGTCGCTGCTCAAGTTATTGGCATAATCTGATTTATCAGCGTACCAAGTCGAGATCCAAGGCTTAGTGATACCCAGACGGATACCATTAGGATGTACTTTCTGTCCCATTGCTAACTCCTAGCGATCTGATACAACCACAGTGATGTGGCTGGTACGCTTGATTATACGATCAGCACGGCCTTTAGCACGTGGCATGATACGCTTCATTGTTGGACCTTCGTCTACAAAGACTTTTCCAACTTTCAGCTCGTCAATGTCAGCACCTTCATTGTGCTCAGCATTAGCGATAGCAGAATCAAGTACTTTTTTGACAAGTACAGCTGCTTTCTTAGGGCTGAAAGTTAAAATTTCGAGAGCCTTAGCAACAGGCAGTCCACGGATTTGATCTGCAACCAAACGACACTTTTGAGGCGACGTACGGGCAAAACGATGTTTAGCTAAAACTTCCATCTTGAGTCTCCCGTATTAACGCTTCTTCGCTTTCTTATCAGCAGCATGGCCGCGATAAGTGCGAGTTGGTGAAAATTCACCAAGCTTGTGGCCGATCATTTCGTCAGTTACGAACACAGGTACGTGCTGACGACCATTATGGACAGCGATGGTCAACCCAATCATGTTAGGGATGATCATAGAGCGGCGAGACCAAGTCTTAATAGGCTTTTTGTCACCCGCTTCCATCGCTTTCTCTACCTTCTTCAGCAAGTGTAGGTCAATGAATGGACCTTTCTTGAGAGAACGTGGCATGGCGAATCCTCTTACTTTTTGTTACGACGACGTACAATGTACTTGTCGGTGCGTTTATTACTACGGGTCTTATAACCCTTAGTTGGGACACCCCATGGAGAAACCGGATGACGGCCACCAGAAGTACGGCCTTCACCACCACCATGTGGATGGTCTACAGGGTTCATTGCAACACCACGCACTGTTGGGCGTACGCCTCTCCAGCGCTTAGCACCTGCTTTACCTAACTGGCGTAGCATGTGTTCGGCATTACCAACTTCACCTAATGTCGCGCGGCAATCTACAGGTACTTTACGCATTTCGCCAGAGCGAAGACGTAGAGTAGCGTAAGCGCCATCACGAGCAACAACTTGCACATAAGTACCGGCTGAACGAGCGATTTGAGCACCTTTACCAGGCTTCATTTCGACTGCGTGAACAACACTACCTACTGGGATGTTGCGTAATGGCAAAGCGTTACCCGCTTTGATTTCTGCATCGATACCTGACTGGATCTTATCTCCAGCTTGCATGCCTTTAGCAGCAAGGATATAACGACGCTCACCATCAGCATACAAAACAAGTGCGATGTTAGCTGTACGGTTTGGATCATATTCCAAACGTTCAACTTTTGCAGGGATACCGTCTTTGTTGCGCTTGAAGTCAACAATACGGTAATGCTGCTTATGTCCACCACCTACGTGACGAACAGTGATGCGACCAGTATTGTTACGGCCACCACTTTTAGACTTTTTCGCCAACAAGCCAGCAAAAGGTTTACCCTTGTGCAGATCGCTGTTTACCACTTTAACTACGTGGCGACGACCAGCAGAGGTTGGCTTACACTTAATAACTGCCATGATAATTCTCCTTTGCTTACTCAGCGCCGACGAAATCGATATCAGCACCAGCAGCTAAAGTCACATAGGCTTTTTTCCAATCGCTACGACGGCCAGTACGGGCACCGTGACGCTTAGTTTTACCTTTGTTAACCAAAGTGCGAACTGAATCTACTTCAACTTCGAACAACTTAGCTACTGCAGCTTTAACTTCAGCTTTAGTCGCATCGATAGCCACACGGAAAACAACCGTGTTGTTATTTTCAGCGCATACAGTACTCTTTTCAGAGATGTGTGGCGCTAGAATAACTTTTAGCAAACGTTCTTCGCTTATCATCCCAGCATCTCCTCGATTTGCTTAATAGCATCGGCAGTAACTAGTACTTTGTTGAACGCGATTAGGCTAACTGGGTCGATACCAGCAACGTCACGAACGTCAACTTTGTATAGGTTGCGTGCAGCTAAGAACAAGTTCTCGTCAATTTCTGGAGTAACAATTAAAACGTCTTCCAGGTTCATTTCTGCCAATTTAGCTTTCAGCTCTTTAGTTTTAGGAGCTTCAACACCAAATGACTCAACGACAACAAGGCGATCTTGACGTACTAATTCAGACAGAATGCTCTTAAGCGCTCCGCGGTACATCTTCTTGTTAACTTTTTGGCTGTGATCTTGTGCTTTAGCAGCGAATGTTACGCCACCGCCACGCCAGATTGGACCTTTAACGGTACCGGCACGTGCACGGCCTGTACCTTTTTGGCGCCATGGCTTTTTGCCAGAGCCAGTTACTTCTGCGCGAGTCTTTTGAGCACGAGTGCCCTGACGCGCGTTTGCAGCGTATGCTACAACTACCTGATGAACCAGTGCTTCATTAAAGTCACGGCCGAAGGTAGTTTCGGAAACTTCAAGAGCACTCTGTGCGTCTTTCAATACCAATTCCATTACTATCTCCTCAGACCTAAGCTTTAACGGCAGGCTTGATGATCAGGTCGCCATTAGTAGCGCCTGGAACTGCACCCTTAACCAATAGCAAGTTACGTTCAACATCTACACGTACAACGTCTAGATTTTGAGTAGTAACACGCTCGGCACCCATGTGGCCTGACATTTTCTTACCTTTGAAAACGCGACCAGGTGTTTGGTTTTGACCGATAGAACCGTTAGCTCTATGTGCCAATGAGTTACCATGTGTTGCATCTTGGGTACGGAAATTCCAACGCTTAATACCGCCTTGGAAACCTTTACCTTTTGATTGACCAGTAACATCAACTTTCGCTACGTCAGCGAAGATATCAACATTAAGCTCGGCACCAACTTCAATGCCTTCGCCTTCACCATCTGCCAAACGCACTTCCCACAAACCACGACCGGCTTCAACGCCTGCCTTAGCAAAGTGACCTGCTTCTGGTTTAGTGATGCGATTAGCTTTTTTGGTACCAGTAGTAACTTGAAGTGCACGGTAGCCGTCTGTTTCTAAAGTTTTCACTTGAGCAACGCGGTTAGCTGCAATTTCAATTACTGTTACAGGTATTGACGCACCATCTTCAGTGAAGATGCGAGTCATACCTACTTTACGACCGATAAGACCGATAGCCATCTCTCAAACCTCTTCTAAGGATCTCAATTAACCTAAGCTAATTTGAACGTCAACACCTGCCGCAAGATCTAGACGCATCAATGCATCTACAGTCTTCTCAGTCGGCTCTACGATGTCAACAAGACGCTTATGAGTACGAAGTTCGTACTGATCACGCGCATCTTTATTAACGTGTGGAGAGATCAAAACGGTATAACGCTCTTTGCGCGTTGGTAGTGGAATTGGACCACGTACCTGGGCGCCTGTGCGCTTAGCAGTTTCAACGATTTCCGCAGTAGACTGATCGATCAGACGATGATCAAATCCTTTTAAGCGGATACGGATTCTTTGGTTCTGCATTGACCAGAGCTCCTAAAATGGACACATAAAAAATCACCCTCTAGCTTCTTCCTTACTGGAAAAGCAGAGCGAGATGATTTAACCGTTCGACTCCAAATCGGAGTCGCTGTATTATTTTACGTCGGCTTCTAGAACCGACAATTTACCCGCCTAATGGTTAAGGCGAGAGGGGGTATTATACTGATCTGCACATAGAGATCAACCCCGTTGAATGAATTAACACCACATTGGCAGTAACTCTCAAACGTGGCCGTTATTATACCCATCCACATCCAGAAAGCTAGTCTTTGTATCTATACAAAATTACCAATAAAAAAGGCAGCCTAAGCTGCCTTTTTCAGTATTGTGTTAAGACACTTTGCGATTAAGCAATGATCTTAGCTACAACACCAGCACCAACTGTACGGCCACCTTCACGGATTGCGAAGCGTAAACCTTCGTCCATCGCGATTGGGCAGATTAGTGTTACTGTCATCTGTACGTTATCACCAGGCATTACCATCTCTACGCCTTCTGGCAACTCGATAGTACCGGTTACGTCTGTTGTACGGAAGTAGAACTGTGGACGGTAACCTTTGAAGAATGGAGTGTGACGTCCGCCTTCTTCTTTTGACAGAACATAGATTTCTGACTGGAATGTTGTGTGTGGAGTGATTGAACCAGGCTTAGCCAATACTTGACCACGCTCAACTTCGTCACGCTTAGTACCACGTAGTAGTACACCACAGTTCTCGCCTGCACGACCTTCGTCAAGCAGTTTACGGAACATTTCAACACCAGTACAAGTGGTCTTAGTAGTATCGCGAATACCAACGATTTCTACTTCTTCACCTACTTTGATGACACCGCGCTCTACACGACCAGTTACAACAGTACCACGGCCAGCGATTGAGAATACGTCTTCGATTGGAAGAATGAATGCACCGTCAATTGCACGCTCTGGCTCTGGAATATAAGTATCTAGTGCTTCTGCAAGCTCAATGATCTTAGCTTCCCACTCTGGCTCGCCTTCTAGGGCTTTAAGCGCAGAACCTTGGATAACTGGTAGGTCATCACCTGGGAAGTCATATTCAGATAGAAGTTCACGAACTTCCATTTCTACTAGCTCTAGAAGCTCTTCGTCATCAACCATGTCACACTTGTTCATGAATACGATGATGAAAGGTACGCCAACCTGACGTGAAAGCAGGATGTGCTCACGAGTCTGTGGCATTGGACCATCTGTAGAAGCTACTACTAGGATCGCGCCGTCCATTTGGGCAGCACCAGTGATCATGTTTTTAACATAATCCGCGTGACCTGGGCAGTCTACGTGTGCGTAGTGACGTGATGGAGTGTCATATTCGATGTGAGAAGTATTAATTGTAATACCGCGCTCACGCTCTTCTGGAGCGTTATCGATTTGTGCGAAGTTACGAGCTTCACCGCCGTATGTCTTAGTTAATACAGCAGAGATTGCTGCAGTAAGAGTAGTTTTACCATGGTCAACGTGACCGATGGTGCCAACGTTAACATGGGGTTTACTACGTTCAAATTTTTCTTTAGCCACGATATATTCCTTTCTTTTCAGAAAATGCCCAGCGTTGCTGAGCAATAGCATTCAATATGAGTTATAGACTAGTTTGCGGTTATCCGCGCGAGTCTACAACAGATTTTGCGACATTTTGCGGTGCATCAGAGTACTTCAAAAACTCCATAGAGTATGAAGCGCGCCCCTGGGTTGCACTACGCAAATCTGTTGCGTAACCAAACATTTCAGATAGAGGTACTACAGCATGAATAAGTTTAACGCCGCCAATGCCGTCGTCCATTCCTTCAATCATGCCACGTCGTCTATTCAAGTCACCTACTACATCGCCCATATAGTCTTCAGGAGTGGTTACTTCGACCTTCATACAAGGTTCGAGTAACACTGGGTCAGCTTCTAGAGCGCCCTTCTTGAAAGCCATTGAACCAGCGACTTTGAACGCCATCTCGTTTGAATCGACATCATGGTATGAGCCGTCAAACAAAGTGACTTTGACATCCAACACAGGGAAGCCAGCGACAACGCCGTTCTTCATCTGCTCTTGGATACCTTTATCTACTGCAGGGATGTATTCTTTTGGAATAACACCACCAACAATCTCGTTGACAAATTCATAGCCAAAACCTTCTTCTTGCGGTTCTAACTTTAACCAAACGTGACCAAATTGTCCTCGACCACCTGATTGGCGCACGAACTTGCCTTCAACTTCTACACTCGAGCGAATAGTTTCACGATACGCTACTTGTGGTTTACCCACATTGCATTGAACATTAAATTCGCGACGCATACGGTCAACAATAATGTCCAAGTGTAACTCACCCATACCGGAGATCAGTATTTGACCAGACTCTTCGTTAGTCTCAACGCGAAATGATGGGTCTTCTGCAGCAAGTTTTTGCAATGCAATAGCCATCTTTTCTTGGTCGGCTTGGGATCTTGGCTCCACAGCAATCGTGATTACGGGCTCAGGAAACTCCATACGTTCGAGTATAACTTTATGGTCAGCATCACAGAGCGTGTCACCAGTGGTGACATCTTTAAGACCTATAGCTGCGGCGATGTCACCAGCGCGCACTTCTTTGATCTCGTTACGATCGTTTGCATGCATCTGCACCATACGACCGATACGCTCACGTTTTTGCTTAACCGAGTTATACACACCAGAACCGGTTTCCAATACACCAGAATAAACACGTATAAAGGTTAAGGTTCCGACGAATGGGTCTGTTGCAATTTTAAATGCTAGCGCAGAGAAAGGCGCATTGTCGTCCGCAGGACGCTCAACCTCTTGCTCTTTGTCGTCAATTCCCTTAATAGGCGGAACTTCGACAGGCGACGGTAAATAATCCACAACAGCATCGAGTACCGCTTGCACACCTTTGTTCTTAAATGCAGAACCACAAGTAGCAAGTACGATCTCATTAGCGAGAGTTCGTTTACGTAATGCGGCTTTAATCTCTGCTTCTGATAACTCGCCACCTTCTAGGTACTTGTCCATCAGTTCGTCAGAGGCCTCAGCAGCACTCTCAACGAGATATTCACGCATTTCAGCCGCTTTATCAGCGAGCTCTGCAGGAATATCTTCATAAGTGAAGGTCATACCTTGATCAGCTTCATTCCAGTTAATGGCTTTCATCTTGATCAGGTCGACGACCCCTTTAAACTCTTCTTCTGCACCAATACTCATTTGGATTGGTACACAAGTCGCTCCCAGACGGGTACGTATCTGTTTAACTACACGTTCAAAATCCGCACCAGAGCGATCCATCTTATTGACGAATACAATTCTAGGAACGTGATACTTGTCCGCTTGGCGCCAAACAGTTTCTGACTGAGGTTCAACACCCGATGCGCCACAGAATACGACAACAGCGCCATCTAGAACACGCAGCGAGCGCTCAACTTCAATAGTGAAGTCAACGTGGCCAGGAGTGTCAATAATGTTGATACGGTGCTCAGCGAACTGTGCTTCCATACCGCGCCAGAACGTCGTAGTTGCAGCTGAGGTGATAGTGATACCACGCTCTTGCTCCTGTTCCATCCAGTCCATAGTGGCTGCGCCATCATGGACTTCACCGAGTTTATGAGACATACCAGTGAAGAACAGTACTCGTTCTGTAGTTGTGGTCTTTCCTGCGTCAACGTGAGCACAAATACCAATATTACGGTAGCGCTCAATAGGAGTTGTACGAGCCACGATTAAACCCTCTTTACCCAGGCAAATACCTGGGTCATGTAAAACGTGGTGCAGACAATAGCCTGCACCAAAAGATTACCAGCGGTAATGAGCAAACGCTTTGTTCGCTTCTGCCATACGATGCACGTCTTCGCGCTTCTTAACAGCAGTTCCTTTATTTTCAGAAGCATCTAGCATTTCACCAGCTAGACGTAGAGCCATAGATTTTTCACCACGCTTACGTGCAGCTTCAACCAACCAGCGCATCGCTAGTGCGTTACGACGCACTGGACGAACTTCACATGGTACCTGGTAAGTAGAACCACCAACGCGACGAGATTTAACCTCGACTGTTGGACGGACGTTATCCAGGGCTGCTTCAAGGATAGTTAGATGCTCTTCGCCTTTCTTTTCAGCAACAACATCTAATGCCTTGTAAATAATTTTTTCTGCAGTCGACTTTTTGCCGTCCTGCATAATGACGTTGATGAACTTAGCCAACAACTCACTATGAAATTTTGGATCTGGTAGGATTTTACGTTGTCCTACAACGCGACGTCTTGGCATAACAATTTCTCCGTATGCTTCAGGGACCCCAAAACTGGAATCTCAATATGTCTCTAGCTTGGCCTTACTTAACGGAAAACGTTAAGACTTAGGACGCTTAGCTCCGTACTTAGAACGTCCTTGACGACGCTCACTAACACCAGCACAGTCTAATGCGCCACGTACAGTGTGATAACGAACACCTGGTAAGTCTTTTACACGACCGCCACGGATCAGAATCACGCTGTGTTCCTGCAGGTTGTGGCCTTCACCGCCGATGTACGAAGTGACTTCGAACCCGTTAGTTAGACGCACACGAGCTACTTTACGTAGTGCAGAGTTAGGTTTTTTTGGTGTGGTTGTGTATACGCGAGTACAAACACCACGTTTTTGTGGACACGCATTCAACGCTGGCACAGCAGTCTTGATGACTTTTGGCGAGCGAGGCTTACGTACCAACTGGTTTACAGTTGCCATGTATAGCTCCGAATCAGTTGATAAACTCAACAGTAAGGTGTGAAAAATCTATATCCCACAGGTGTGGGACGCGAAATTTTAGAAAGGTAATCAGTTCCTGTCAAGAAATAGCCAACTTTTTACCCAATTTAAGTAAAAAAAAGGCACCCTAGGTGCCTTTTTTACAACCTGTTTACGTTTAAGCGCTAATTACTCAGCACTACCTGCTAGATTAAGCAGATCTGCCAAGTTTTGCTCAGCTTCGCTTGCACTAATAACGGGAGCTTCTTCAGCTTGACCTTTATTAGCACTCACTTGGTTGCGTTTCTGATGATACGCATAACCCGTACCGGCAGGAATCAAGCGACCAACAATCACGTTCTCTTTCAGGCCACGTAGCTTATCGCTCTTACCGCCAACGGCAGCTTCAGTCAATACGCGTGTCGTTTCCTGGAACGATGCAGCCGAGATAAACGACTCAGTCGCCAGAGAAGCCTTAGTGATACCTAGTAGTTCACGTTCGAACTTAGCTGGTGCCTTACCTTGCGCTTCAAGTTCGCGGTTAGCGATCTTAACGCGCGAGACTTCAACTTGCTCACCAGGTAGGAAATCACTATCACCCGCTTCGGTGATTTCGCACTTACGAAGCATCTGACGGATAATCACTTCAATGTGCTTATCGTTAATTTTTACGCCCTGTAGACGGTATACGTCTTGGACTTCATTAACGATATAGTTAGCCACTTTGTGAATACCACGCAGACGCAAGATATCGTGCGCCGCTTCTGGACCGTCAGCAATAACCTCACCACGTTCGACTTTTTCACCTTCGAACACGTTTAGGTTACGCCACTTAGGAATCATCTCTTCATATGGCTTACCACCATCTGCAGGAGTGATCACTAGACGACGCTTGCCTTTGGTCTCTTTACCAAACGAGATAGTACCTGAGTACTCAGCAAGAATTGCAGGCTCTTTTGGTTTACGCGCTTCAAACAAGTCGGCAACGCGTGGTAGACCACCGGTAATATCGCGCGTCTTAGACGATTCTTGTGGAATACGTGCCAACGCATCACCAACGTTAATTGGTGCATTATCGTCTTGGTTTACAATCGCCTTACCTGGTAAGAAGTATTGCGCTGGTACTTCAGTACCTGGGATCATCAAGTCGTTGCCATCGGCACCCACTAGACGGATCGCAGGGCGCATCTCTTTACCGGCTGCAGGACGTTGACCAACGTCTAACACAACAATCGAAGACAGACCCGTTAGCTCATCGGTTTGACGTGTCATAGTGACACCGTCAATCATATCAACGAACTTGATACTACCCGCCACTTCAGAGATGATTGGGTGAGTATGCGGATCCCAGTTAGCGATGATTTCACCAGGATTAACTGATGCATCTTCTAACTTTTCTAAGATGGTACCGTAAGGGACTTTGTAACGCTCTTTCTCACGACCTAGCTCATCAATGATAGCCAGTTCTGATGAACGCGATACGATAACCAGCTTGCCTACACTGTTCTTAACGTGCTTAGCGTTATGCAGTTTTAGCGAACCAGCATTCTTAACTTGGACGTTGTTTTCTGCAGACGCTCGAGATGCCGCACCACCAATGTGGAAGGTACGCATCGTCAGCTGTGTACCTGGCTCACCAATTGACTGAGCAGCAACAACACCGATAGCTTCACCTTGGTTAATGATATGGCCACGAGCCAAATCACGACCATAACAAGCAGCACAAACACCGAAGTCAGTATCACAGCTAATAACAGAACGAACGATCATCTCATCGATTGAATGCTCTTCTAACGTGTCACACCATGCTTCATCAAGCAGGGTGTTACGAGGTACAAGTACATTCTCTGTACCTGGGTAGTAAACATCTTCTGCTACTACGCGACCAAGCACACGTTCACGTAACGGCTCAACAACATCACCACCTTCAATCAGCGGCTTCATTGTTAGACCTTCGTGGGTACCACAATCGTCTTCGATAACAACTAAGTCTTGCGCAACGTCAACTAGACGGCGAGTCAGGTAACCCGAGTTCGCTGTCTTAAGTGCCGTATCCGCTAGACCCTTACGTGCACCGTGAGTAGAGATAAAGTACTGGAGTACGTTTAGACCTTCACGGAAGTTAGCCGTAATTGGGGTTTCGATGATTGAGCCATCTGGCTTAGCCATCAGACCACGCATACCCGCTAGCTGACGAATCTGTGCAGCACTACCACGAGCGCCTGAGTCGGCCATCATGTAGATGCTGTTGAACGATGCTTGAGTCTCTTCTTCACCATCACGGTTAATCACTGTCTCAGTAGACAGGTTATCCATCATCGCTTTAGAAACTTTTTCGTTCGCACTTGCCCAGATATCGATGACTTTGTTATAACGCTCACCTGCGGTAACCAGACCCGACTGGAACTGTTCTTGAATCTCAAGTACTTCAGCTTCAGCATCTGCTACAAGCGTGTACTTCTCATCAGGAATAACCATATCGTTAATACCAACAGAGGCACCCGATACTGTCGCAAAGTGGAAACCGGTATACATCAATTGGTCAGCAAAGATAACGGTATCTTTAAGACCTAGTTGACGGTAACAAGTGTTCAATAGCTTAGAGATCTGCTTCTTACCCATGTTTTGGTTAACCAAATCATACGATAAGCCTTTTGGCAGAATCTGAGACAACAGTGCACGACCCACAGTAGTATCTACGATACGACGTGCTTCTGTACGCTCACCATTGTCAGCAATCGTTGTCTCTGTGATACGTACTTTAACGCGCGCATGTAGCTCAGCCACACCTGTACGGTAAGCTTTTTCTACTTCATCAACAGATTCAAACGCCATGCCTTCACCTAAACCATTCACGCGCTCGCGACTGGTGTAGTAAAGACCCAATACAACGTCCTGTGACGGTGTGATCACTGGCTCACCGTTTGCAGGTGAAAGGATGTTGTTGGTCGACATCATTAGTGAACGTGCTTCTAGCTGCGCTTCGAGCGTTAGCGGCACGTGAACAGCCATTTGGTCACCATCGAAGTCGGCGTTGTATGCCGCACAAACGAGTGGGTGTAGCTGAATCGCTTTACCTTCAATAAGGACAGGCTCGAACGCCTGGATACCCAATCTGTGCAGTGTTGGTGCACGGTTAAGCATCACTGGATGTTCGCGGATCACGTCATCTAGCACGTCCCATACTTCAGGTACTTCACGTTCAACCATCTTCTTAGCAGCTTTGATGGTAGTAGCTAGGCCACGACCTTCTAACTTGCCATAGATGAATGGCTTAAATAGCTCAAGTGCCATCTTCTTAGGAAGACCACACTGGTGTAGACGTAAAGTAGGACCTACGGTAATTACCGAACGACCAGAATAGTCAACACGTTTACCTAGCAAGTTCTGACGGAAACGACCTTGCTTACCTTTGATCATATCGGCCAAAGATTTAAGCGGACGCTTGTTAGAACCAGTAATAGCACGACCACGACGACCATTATCTAGTAGCGCATCAACAGACTCTTGCAACATACGCTTTTCGTTGCGCACGATGATGTCTGGAGCAGCTAGGTCTAATAGACGCTTTAGACGGTTGTTACGGTTGATCACACGACGGTAAAGGTCGTTCAAATCAGACGTAGCAAAACGACCGCCATCTAGTGGAACTAGAGGACGCAAGTCAGGTGGCAGAACCGGTAGCACTTTGAGGATCATCCACTCAGGCTTGTTGCCTGAAGTGAAGAACGCTTCAATGAGCTTAAGACGCTTAGTGATCTTCTTACGACGAGTCTCAGAGTTGATTGATGGCAACTCTTCGCGCATCATCTCAATCTCTTTTTCAAGATCGATAGCACGTAGCAATTCAAGAACTGCTTCTGCACCCATCTTAGCTTCGAACTCATCACCGTACTCTTCGAGTGCGTCAAGGTAATTTTCTTCAGTCAGCATTTGGCCGCGTTCAAGGCTGGTCATGCCAGGCTCGATCACAACAAATGATTCGAAGTAAAGTACACGTTCGATATCACGCAGTGTCATATCTAGCATCAAACCGATACGGGACGGCAGTGATTTCAAGAACCAAATGTGTGCCACTGGGCTTGCTAGATCAATGTGACCCATACGCTCACGACGTACTTTAGTCTGGGTAACTTCTACGCCACACTTTTCACAGATCACACCACGGTGCTTAAGACGCTTATACTTACCGCATAAACATTCATAATCTTTTACTGGACCAAAAATACGCGCACAGAACAAACCTTCACGCTCAGGCTTGAAAGTACGGTAGTTGATGGTTTCTGGCTTCTTAACTTCACCAAATGACCAAGAGCGGATGAGATCTGGCGACGCTAGGCCAATCTTGATCCCTTCAAATTCTTCAGTCTTGCTTTGCTGTTTCAGAAACTTTAATAAGTCTTTCACGTTTCTCTCCTGAAGGAGTTAAACCGGGTGCTCCGCTTGCGCGGAGCACCGTTTATTGCCAAACTTCGGCGATGGCCAAGTCTTACTTTTGATCCAACTCGATATTAATACCGAGTGAACGGATCTCCTTCAGCAATACGTTGAAGGACTCAGGCATACCTGGTTGCATCTGGTGGTTACCGTCGACGATGTTCTTATACATCTGAGTACGACCGTTAACATCATCAGACTTAACAGTAAGCATCTCTTGTAGAGTGTAAGCGGCACCGTATGCTTCAAGTGCCCATACTTCCATCTCACCGAAACGCTGACCACCAAACTGAGCTTTACCGCCCAGTGGTTGCTGAGTAACAAGACTGTAAGAACCAGTTGAACGCGCGTGCATCTTATCGTCAACCAAGTGGTTAAGTTTAAGCATGTACATGTAACCTACGGTTACTGGACGTTCAAATTGGTTACCGGTACGACCATCAAACAAGGTGCGCTGTCCAGAAGTAGGAAGACCAGCTAATTCAAGCATCTCCTTAATTTCTTTCTCTTTTGCACCATCGAATGCTGGCGTCGCAGTCGGAACACCGCCTCTTAGGTTCTTAGCAAGACGAATAACTTCTTCATCAGTAAATGAATCGATATCAACGCGCTGTTGCACGTCTTCACCAAGTTCATAAACTTGCTTGATGTAGTTACGAAGCTCTGCAAGCTCGCGCTGCTCTTCTAGCATAGCAGTGATCTTGTCACCGATACCTTTCGCCGCTGCGCCTAAATGCACTTCAAGAACCTGACCGATGTTCATACGCGATGGTACACCTAGTGGGTTCAATACGATGTCCACTGGGTTACCATTTTCGTCGTACGGCATATCTTCTACAGGGTTAATCTTAGAGATAACACCCTTGTTACCGTGACGACCCGCCATTTTATCACCAGGCTGAATAGTACGTTTAACTGCTAGGTAAACCTTAACAATCTTAAGTACGCCAGGCGCTAGGTCATCACCTTGAGTGATCTTACGACGCTTAACTTCGAACTTCTTATCGAAGTCAGCTTTTAGCTCTTCCGCTTGCTCAGCTAACTGTTCTAGTTCAGTTTGCTTAGTTTCATCGTCGATAGTTTGCACTAACAACTGTGAACGAGGAATGGCATCAAGCTGGGCTTCAGTGTAGCCAGCACCTATTAATAGGTTGCGAGCACGGCCAATCACACCATCTTCAAGAATCTTAAATTCTTCAGTGAGGTCTTTCTTAGCCTGGGCGATATGCATCTCTTCGATTTCTACCGCACGCTTATCTTTCTCAACGCCGTCACGGGTAAATACCTGAACGTCGATGATGGTACCTTTAACTGAGTTAGGTACACGTAGTGAGCTATCTTTAACATCAGATGCTTTTTCACCGAAGATCGCACGCAATAGCTTCTCTTCTGGCGTTAGCTGAGTTTCACCTTTAGGTGTCACTTTGCCCACTAGGATGTCGCCACCCTTAACTTCAGCACCAATGTAAACGATACCTGATTCATCTAGCTTAGAAAGCGCAGACTCACCTACGTTTGGAATATCAGCAGTGATCTCTTCGCTACCCAACTTAGTATCACGAGCGATACATGAAAGCTCTTGAATGTGGATAGTGGTGAAACGATCCTCTTGCGCAACGCGCTCAGAGATTAAGATCGAATCCTCGAAGTTGTAACCATTCCAGGGCATGAACGCGATACGCATGTTCTGACCAAGTGCCAAATCACCTAAATCGGTAGATGGGCCATCGGCAAGTACGTCACCACGAACAACTGGGTCACCAACGCTGCAACATGGACGCTGATTAATACAGGTGTTCTGGTTAGAACGAGTGTATTTGGTCAAGTTGTAGATATCGATACCAGCTTCACCTGGAGTCAATTCTGCTTCGTTTACCTTAACTACGATACGGCTAGCGTCAACGTAATCAACATAACCACCACGCTTAGCTGCAACAACAACACCTGAGTCAACCGCTAGCGTACGTTCGATACCCGTACCAACCAGCGGCTTATCGGCGCGCAATGTTGGAACCGCTTGACGTTGCATGTTCGCACCCATCAATGCACGGTTAGCATCATCGTGTTCTAGGAACGGGATCAGTGACGCAGCAACTGAGATGATCTGTTGTGGCGATACGTCCATATATTGAACGTCGGCAGCGCGCATAAAGGTAGATTCACCCTTATGACGACAAGCAATTTGCTCTTCAACCATACGGCCATCGGCATCAAGCTCAATGTTAGCCTGTGCAATAACGTAACGGCCCTCTTCGATTGCTGACAAGTAATCAACTTGATCAGTGATCACACCATCAATTACCTTGCGGTAAGGTGTTTCAAGGAAACCATAAGAGTTAGTGCGAGCAAAGCTTGCTAACGAGTTGATTAGACCAATGTTTGGACCTTCAGGGGTCTCAATTGGACATAGACGTCCATAGTGAGTTGGGTGAACGTCTCGAACTTCGAAACCTGCACGCTCACGTGTCAAACCACCAGGACCAAGAGCCGAAATACGGCGCTTGTGAGTCACTTCTGATAGTGGGTTGTTTTGGTCCATGAACTGAGACAGCTGAGAAGAACCGAAGAACTCTTTCACTGCAGCAGAAATAGGCTTAGCGTTGATCAGATCTTGAGGCATTAGCTCATTCAGATCGCCAAGGCTTAAACGCTCACGTACGGCACGCTCTACACGAACGAGACCTACACGGAACTGGTTTTCAGCCATTTCGCCAACACTACGGATACGACGGTTGCCCAAGTGATCGATATCATCGACTTCATCATTACCGTTACGGATCTTGATGATGTTTTGCATTACTGCAACGATATCTTCTTTGGTCAGAATGCCAGTACCTTCGTCATCGTCGATACCGAGACGACGGTTGAACTTCATACGACCTACTTTAGATAGATCATAGCGCTCTTCGCTAAAGAACAAGTTCTGGAATAGGGCTTCTGCAGCATCTTTGGTTGGTGGCTCGCCAGGACGCATCATACGGTAGATCTCAACTAACGCTTCTAAGCGGTTAGTTGTAGAATCGATACGCAACGTGTCAGAGATATATGCACCGTGATCAAGCTCGTTGATGAACAGTGTATCGATCTCTTTGATACCAGCCATTGAAAGCTTAGCAAGATCTTCTAGGCTGATCTCTGCGTTTGCAGAAACCAACACTTCGCCCGTATCTGGGTCGATATAATCTTGTGCCGCAATCTTACCAGAGATGTACTCAACTGGAACTTCAAGCTCAGTGGTATTGGTCTTCTCAAGTTGACGAATATGACGTGCAGTAATGCGACGACCTTTCTCAACTAAGATAGTGCCTTCAGCGTCTTTAATGTCATAGCTGGCTGTTTCACCGCGTAAGCGATCAGCAACTAGCGTCATCACCAAGGTATCTTTCTTGATCTTGTATTGAACACGTTCAAAGAACAGATCTAAGATATCTTGGGTAGAATAATCTAATGCACGTAGGATGATAGACGCCGCAAGTTTACGACGACGGTCAATACGAACAAATAGCGCATCTTTTGGATCGAACTCAAAATCCAACCATGAACCACGGTAAGGAATAATACGTGCGTTATACAGCACCTTACCAGAAGAGTGGGTCTTACCACGGTCGTGATCGAAGAATACACCGGGACTACGGTGTAACTGAGATACGATAACACGCTCAGTACCATTGATAACAAAAGTACCGTTATCAGTCATCAGAGGGATATCCCCCATATAGACTTCTTGTTCTTTAATATCTTTTACTGTGCCAGGTGCCGCTTCACGGTCATACAGTACCATACGTAACTTAACACGTAGTGGTGCTGAGTATGTAACACCGCGAATTTGACACTCTTTCACATCAAAAACAGGCTCACCTAGTTTATAGCTGACATATTGCAGCTCAGAATTACCAGAAAAGCTCTTGATGGGAAAAACGCTACGGAAAGCGGCTTCTAAACCACGCTCGCCTGTAGGATCTTGATCGGTGAACTTCTTAAAGGAGTCCAACTGGATTGACAATAGGTAAGGGATATCCAAAACTTGTGGACGCTTACCAAAGTCTTTGCGAATACGCTTCTTTTCAGAATAGGAGTAAACCATGGGTTTCCTCTGATTGCGAGATGTGACCAAGACTGAATCAACGCTAAGGGGTTGAATCAGCACGTTTGCCCATCACCGTTGAAAGCAAGAACCTAACCAGTAATCTCTGCTAGGGACTGCAAAATCTGGCGACAAACGGTGAAAAAAAAATCGCCAACGCTTACAGCGCAAAAAAGGCCGACGGTTAAAAAACCGCCAGCCTCCGCCCGATGACTCGGGTGGGATGTAAGTTATATTATAACTTACTTGATCTCTACTGCAGCACCAGCTGCTTCAAGTTCAGTTTTAAGAGCTTCAGCTTCTTCTTTAGAGATAGCTTCTTTAACTGCTACTGGAGCAGATTCAGCCATACCTTTAGCTTCTTTCAGGCCTAGACCTGTAGCGCCACGAAGTGCTTTAATAACAGCAACTTTGTTGTCACCGTGAGAAGTAAGAATTACGTCGAATTCTGTTTTCTCTTCAGCAGCAGCAGCTTCGCCACCACCAGAAACAACAGCAGCAGCGGCAGAAACGCCGAACTTCTCTTCCATTGCTTCGATTAGTTCAACAACTTCCATTACAGACATTGCTGCAAGGGCTTCTAAGATTTGGTCTTTAGTGATAGACATAACAAAAAATTCCTAATTGTACTGAATTCAATTTAATTAAGCGGCTTGTAAAATTAAGCAGCTTCTTTCTGATCGCGTAGAGCGGCCAATGTACGAACGAACTTGCCTGCAGATGCTTCTTTTAGAGTCATCATGAACTGAGCTAGTGCTTCTTCGTATGTTGGTAGTTTTGCTAAACGATCAATGTTATCTGCAGGGATTAGTTCCCCTTCAAAGGCTGCTGCTTTGATCTCAAAGTTACCTTGTACTTTAGCGAAGTCTTTAAGAAGACGCGCTGCTGCACCTGGATGCTCATTAGAGAATGCGATCAAAGTAGGACCTGTAAACGTATCGCTAAGGCACTCAAAAGCAGTACCTTCAACAGCGCGTTTAACTAGAGTGTTACGTACAACTTTAACGTACACACCAGCTTCACGAGCGGCTTTACGAAGACCGGTCATATCACCTACAGTTACACCGCGTGAATCGGCAACAACTGCAGATAAAGCACCTTTGGCAGCTTCGTTGACTTCAGCAACAATCGCTTTTTTGTCTTCGAGTCTTAATGCCATTGGCTTTACTCCTGGATTCTATCTAGGGAATTCCCTAGCAATTACCAAACTAAGTCAATTAACTTAGTTACTTACGGCGCGAATATCCAGGCAGAATAAAATCTAACTGGGGTCCGACACCGTCTACGTAGGAAATTAAGTTAGCGCACTGCGTTAACACCTACGGTCTTGGACGAGGGTCTATTCTGTAATACTAAAAGTAGTACGAAAATAGACCTCAACCCACAAAGTGCGCGCATTATATGCTAACTTGCCCACTTTGTAAAATCATGCCAAGAAATTAAGCTGCTGGAGTCAGAGTGCTCTGATCAACTGCCACACCTGCACCCATAGTGGTAGAGATGCTTACTTTCTTAACGAAAACGCCTTTAGCAGCAGCTGGCTTAGCTTTGATAAGCGCGCCAAGTAGAGCTTCTAGGTTTTCTTTTAGTTGAACAGTATCGAAATCCACTTTACCGATAGTAGTGTGGATAATACCGTTCTTGTCATTGCGATAACGCACTTGACCTGCTTTAGCGTTCTTAACTGCTTCTGCAACGTTTGGAGTCACAGTACCAGTTTTAGGGTTAGGCATTAGACCACGTGGGCCTAAGATTTGACCTAACTGACCAACAACGCGCATTGCATCTGGAGATGCGATAACTACGTCGAAGTTCATTTCGCCAGCTTTAACTTGTGCAGCAAGGTCATCCATACCAACAAGTTCAGCACCGGCTTCTTTAGCAGCGTCAGCGTTAGCGCCTTGAGTGAACACAGCAACACGTACATCACGACCAGTACCGTGTGGAAGTACAGTTGCACCACGCACGTTTTGGTCAGATTTACGTGGGTCAACACCTAGGTTAACCGCTACGTCTACACTCTCAACGAACTTAGCAGTTGCTAGTTCTTTAAGAAGTGCAACAGCTTCGTTGATGTCGTAGCTCTTAGTTACTTCTACTTTTTCGCGGATCAAACGCGCGCGTTTAGTTAGCTTTGCCATGATATTAATCCTCTACTACCAAACCCATTGAACGCGCAGTACCTTCAATTGAGCGAATCATCGCTTCAATATCAGCACCAGTCATATCAGCGGCTTTAGTCTCAGCGATTTCCTGGACAGCGCTACGCTTGATAGTTCCCACTTTTTCAGTGTTAGGACGGCCTGAACCAGACTTAAGACCCGCTGCTTTAAGCAGTAGGAACGAAGCTGGAGGAGTCTTAGTTTCAAAAGTGAAAGAGCGATCAGTGTAAACAGTGATAACAACAGGAATTGGCATACCTTTCTCGAACTTCTCAGTACGAGCGTTGAATGCTTTACAGAATTCCATGATGTTAACACCTTTCTGACCCAATGCAGGGCCAACTGGTGGCGACGGGTTTGCAGCACCGGCTGCTACTTGTAGTTTGATGTAACCATCAACTTTCTTTGCCATGAGACATTTTCCTCAAGTATGGGTACAAACGCTAAAGGCGACATGCCTATTAGCTCCCCGAAAATAATGGCTGCGGATTATACAAAAATCCGCAGCCATTTCCAATACGTTTTGCGCTTTATTTAATCAGCTCTTTTCGATCTGGCTAAAATCAAGCTCTACTGGCGTTGAACGACCAAAGATCATTACCGATACTTTGACGCGGTTCTTCTCGTAATCGACTTCTTCTACCGTGCCGTTAAAGTCAGCGAATGGACCGTCGGTCACGCGCACGACTTCACCAGGTTCAAACATCACGCGATGCGTTGGCGACTCAGTAGTTTCTTGTAGACGCTGTAAAATCGCATCGGCTTCTTTATCTGAAATCGGCGCTGGACGATCTGACGTACCACCAATGAAGCCCATTACACGAGGGATGCTTTTCACCAAGTGCCAGCTTTCGTCATTCATTTCCATCTGGACTAATACATAGCCAGGAAAAAATTTACGCTCACTCTTACGACGCTGGCCTGCACGCATTTCAACCACTTCTTCAGTCGGTACTAAGACCTCACCGAAATAGTGCTCCATTTCATGCATTTTGATGTGTTCAAGCAATGATTTACATACGCGACCTTCATAACCCGAAAAGGCCTGAACCACATACCATCTTTTTTTAGCTTCAGTCATACGAAATGCCTATACGCCTGTAATAAAATTAACAATTCTCAGCAATACGGCATCCATACCCCAAAGGATAAGTGCCAGAATACCGGTTGCCGCTAAAACGATAAAAGTCGTATTTAGCGCTTCTTGACGCGTAGGCCAAACCACTTTACGAACTTCAATGTGCGACTCACGAGCAAAGGTCAACGCTTGCTTACCTTTCTCGGTTTGAAAAGCAATAAAGCCAGCTATTGCGAATGTCACTACGACACCGATAGCACGGACTAATACGCTTGCTTCGCTATACATTTGATTAGCAATAATGGCAGCGGCCAGCAGAATAACTACTACGCCCCATTTAACGATATCAAGAGAGTTACCCTGATTTTCAGTATTTGTTGTCATCGGTTACTTCCGTTACTCACTACGACCTGAGCTTAAGTTTGGTCAGTCGCAAAATTCTTTATCAAGTAAGATTTTGTTGACCATACCACTGTATGCCCGAGCTTACCCACTACTAGAGCAAAAAGTAAGCCCTGAGGGTCAAAAATCGGCCATAGATTGTATTCTTATTCACTACAATTGGCAAGGCGACTCAGGACTTGTTACCAACAAATATTAGTGACTAAAAATGAAAAAGGCAGCCTAAGCTGCCTTTTTCAGTATTGTGTTAAGACACTTTGCGATTAAGCAATGATCTTAGCTACAACACCAGCACCAACTGTGCGGCCACCTTCACGGATTGCGAAGCGTAAACCTTCGTCCATCGCGATTGGGCAGATTAGTGTTACTGTCATCTGTACGTTATCACCAGGCATTACCATCTCTACGCCTTCTGGCAACTCGATAGTACCGGTTACGTCTGTTGTACGGAAGTAGAACTGTGGACGGTAACCTTTGAAGAATGGAGTGTGACGTCCGCCTTCTTCTTTTGACAGAACATAGATTTCTGACTGGAATGTTGTGTGTGGAGTGATTGAACCAGGCTTAGCCAATACTTGACCACGCTCAACTTCGTCACGCTTAGTACCACGTAGTAGTACACCACAGTTCTCGCCTGCACGACCTTCGTCAAGCAGTTTACGGAACATTTCAACACCAGTACAAGTGGTCTTAGTAGTATCGCGAATACCAACGATTTCTACTTCTTCACCTACTTTGATGACACCGCGCTCTACACGACCAGTTACAACAGTACCACGGCCAGCGATTGAGAATACGTCTTCGATTGGAAGAATGAATGCACCGTCAATTGCACGCTCTGGCTCTGGAATATAAGTATCTAGTGCTTCTGCAAGCTCAATGATCTTAGCTTCCCACTCTGGCTCGCCTTCTAGGGCTTTAAGCGCAGAACCTTGGATAACTGGTAGGTCATCACCTGGGAAGTCATATTCAGATAGAAGTTCACGAACTTCCATTTCTACTAGCTCTAGAAGCTCTTCGTCATCAACCATGTCACACTTGTTCATGAATACGATGATGAAAGGTACGCCAACCTGACGTGAAAGCAGGATGTGCTCACGAGTCTGTGGCATTGGACCATCTGTAGAAGCTACTACTAGGATCGCGCCGTCCATTTGGGCAGCACCAGTGATCATGTTTTTAACATAATCCGCGTGACCTGGGCAGTCTACGTGTGCGTAGTGACGTGATGGAGTGTCATATTCGATGTGAGAAGTATTAATTGTAATACCGCGCTCACGCTCTTCTGGAGCGTTATCGATTTGTGCGAAGTTACGAGCTTCACCGCCGTATGTCTTAGTTAATACAGCAGAGATTGCTGCAGTAAGAGTGGTTTTACCATGGTCAACGTGACCGATGGTGCCCACGTTTACGTGAGGTTTGCTACGTTCAAATTTTTCTTTAGCCATGGTATTGCCCCAATTAGAGATACTTGGTGATGAAATCTACATACAACAAAAAATCCGATGCATTTATGACATCGAATCGATTCATTAAGATAATTAGGGGACTTTAGTAGGAGCTGAAGGCAGTTATCGAGAACTGACCCTTTATAGATGGGATTGCTCTTAGATATGGGCACAATCAGCGAAAATTGGAGCGGATGGCGGGAATCGAACCCGCGTTATCAGCTTGGAAGGCTGGAGTAATACCATTATACGACATCCGCGCAACCTAACTAAGGTTACCTAACTACCTAAAAAAATGGTGGAGGGAGAAGGATTCGAACCTTCGAAGGCTGAGCCGTCAGATTTACAGTCTGATCCCTTTGGCCACTCGGGAACCCCTCCAGAGAAATGGTGCCGGCACCAAGAGTCGAACTCGGGACCTACTGATTACAAGTCAGTTGCTCTACCAACTGAGCTATGCCGGCGTGTCATTTCGGTAGCGGATATTAGGGAATCATGAGCACAAGTGCAATAGCTAATTTCAAAAATATGTAAAAAAACCATTCGAACGGCGCTTTTTCAACCAAAAACACTACTCACTGTGCACGATTCAATCAGAATTGAGCAATTACTTATTTCCTACTATAGGAATAGCATTTTTGCAGTTGTTCACATAAACACGATGGTGTACTGTGCGTTGCCTAAGGGGAGATTTATCCATGTTAGCCACTAATCAAATTCACAATGCGCTTTATCTTGCTTTCGAGCGCCAACAATGGGCTGAACTACGAAAATCGGTACCACTTACCCTCAGTGAAACAGATCTCGAAGACTTACGCGGTATCAATGAATCTATCTCACTCGATGAAGTCACCGATATTTACTTACCCCTTAGTCGACTATTAAACCTTATCATCGGTGCCAAACAACAACGCGGCCTAGTATTAAGCCAATTTATAGGCCGAGAACCGCCAAAGCGCCCTTACATTATTAGTATCGCAGGCAGTGTTGCTGTGGGTAAAAGCACCACAGCGCGTATCATGCAAGCCTTATTAAGACAGTGGCCAGAACATCCAAAGGTTGATCTGGTCACCACTGATGGCTTTTTGTACCCACTGGCAGAATTGAAGCGTCGTGGTTTATTGCAGCGTAAGGGCTTTCCCGAAAGCTATGATATGAAGATGTTGGTCGAATTTATATCGAAGATAAAAGCCGGCGAAAGTACAGTCCATGCCCCCATCTATTCTCACATAACCTATGACAGAGTCGCTGATACTCAGCAGGTTATTGAACAACCCGATATTCTGATTATCGAAGGGTTAAATGTATTACAAACCAGCCAAGACAGTCATGTAGCAATCTCACAACCATTTGTATCTGACTTTGTAGATTTTTCTATCTATGTAGATGCAGACGAATCACTACTAAAGCATTGGTATATATCGCGTTTCTTAAAATTTAGACAAGGAGCATTTAGTGATGTGAACTCTTATTTTCATCACTATTCGGATCTCAACGACACTGAAGCGACTCGTATTGCGGCCAACATCTGGGACAGTATCAATGGCCCCAATCTTAATTTAAATATCTTACCGACCCGCGATCGAGCGCATCTGATTTTAAGTAAAGGCACCGACCATATGATGAATCAGGTGCTGTTACGTAAATAGGCAGTAAACTAGCGTGCGTTTATCATGTACGCTAGTTTAGCGCCTCATACTGGCCGCATCGATATTTCACCGCCGACATACGCCTTTATACCATCGCCGTTATCAAGTAAAATGGCTCCCTGCTCATCTATGCCACAACAAATACCTTCAACACTATTGTCGCCCATCAGCAATTTAACGACTTTACCGTCAAACAAATCGGCTTCTCGCCAACGTTGCTTGAACGCCTTCAGTCCTTGCGATTCAAACAAACTAAGATCGCTCACCAGTTGCTGCTGCAGCGCTATCATTAGCTCAGTCTTATCAGGTTGTTGACTTAACTCAGACAGATCACTCCAAGGCTGATCAATCTTATCCGCCTGCTCTGCCGACATCGAAAGGTTAATCCCTATTCCAATAACCAAATTGCATTCGTAGTCAGCCTGACCACTCATCTCAATAAGAATACCGGCTAATTTTTTATGATTAAGATAGATATCATTTGGCCACTTAACCCCTATTCCATCGACGCCTAACACACGCAATACTGTGGCTAATGAACACGCAACCACAAGGCTCAACCCCATAGCTTGCGACATACCTTGTGAGAACTGCCAAAAAAAGGAAGTATATAGGTGGCAACCATAGGGCGAAACCCAAGTGCGCCCTCTTCGGCCTCGCCCAGCCGATTGATGCTCGGCAACACAAATATCACCACTGCTGAGTTCATTGACATGATTTAATAAAAACGCATTAGTGCTATTGATATCATTAAAGTAAAAACAACGACCTTTAATTTGTGCCTTCAAACGTTGCTCATCGATAAGAGACAATGGAGTCGATAATTTATAGCCTTTACCTTTAACACTATAAATATTAACCCCAAACTCCTCTAGACTTGCCACATGCTTACTGATGGCAGCCCTTGAGATCCCAAGCTCATGAGCTAGCGCTTCTCCCGAAACAAACTCTCCACCTGCGAGTGATTTAATAATTGCGCGTTTACGCAGCCATTGTTCATGCATGATTTAATTCCCTTTCTCCTACTGCACCGATGATACGTGGCTCAACCTCTAAACAGACCGAATATATTTGGTTAACCCGCTGTATCACCTCACGCGCTAATGTACAGACATCAGCCCCTGTGGCTTTGCCGACATTTACGATAACCAAGGCTTGTTTTAAATGTATGGCCGCACCACCAATAGCATGGCCTTTTAATCCCGCATTTTCGATAAGCCAACCCGCTGCTAACTTTACGCTATCAACGTTCACCGGGTAGCCAACAATAGCTGGGTACTCTTGTTGTAGTTGAGTAAAGTGTTCACTAGAAACGATAGGGTTTTTAAAAAAGCTACCCACATTACCTAATACTGCGGGATCAGGCAATTTACTGCTACGCGTCTCGCAGATACAATCAAAAATCATTGTTGGTGTTAACCTATCTGATATTAATTGCTGCAATGGGCCATAACTTAAATTTGGGCGCCACTGTTTTTCTAACCGAAGGCCCACATTCAAAATCACTGCTTTATCTTTTAATGTCGATTTAAAAATCGAATCCCGATAACCAAATAAACATTGCTCCGAACTAAGCCTTACACGCTCTCCAGTGGTAAGATCTAGATATTCTACCCATTCACAAAACTGCGAAAAATCAGCGCCATATGCACCTATATTTTGGATAGGTGCAGCGCCTACAGAACCTGGGATTAACGCTAAATTCTCAAGACCTGGCATATTATGCGTTAAACAAAATTGTACTAACTCGTGCCAATTCTCACCTGCAGCCACCGATAAATAAAAACGGTCTTCATCTTCAACGACATTAATCCCCTTAGTTGCAATAAGCACCACGGTACCCATGAAACTATCCGTTAACACGATATTGCTACCGCCACCAATGGCCAATAACGGCCTGTTAGTATTTGCCGTCTCAAGACAGGTATCGATGAGTTGTTGCTCATCAGTCGCTTTTATTAAGCGTTCACAACTGACATCTATACCTAAGGTATTATGCGTGACTAATGAATGAGTAATAATGGAGTCCATAATTCTAAGTAGCATGAAAAAAAGCTATTGTAACCGTTAGTCTCACTTTTATCGATCAGATCTCAAGAGAGGTTATCCTTGCAATGATCCAATAAGACTGTCGGTTCTCAATTTAGCTAATATAGAGAGCTATCTAGATCTATTTTATGAAAACAATAACGAAAAAAGCCCGTTGCATTAGCAACGGGCTTTTTCGTATTAGGCGCCTGGAAATGACCTACTCTCACATGGGGAGACCCCACACTACCATCGGCGCGATTGCGTTTCACTTCTGAGTTCGGGATGGGATCAGGTGGTACCACAATGCTATGGTTTCCAGACAAATTTGGAAATTTAGAAAGCTGTTTTAAATTTGAGTACACTAAATCAAGTGTCGGTATTCTTTCGCTAAAGTTAACCATTAACTGGAAACCCTTTTGGGTTGTATGGTTAAGCCTCACGGGTCATTAGTACAAGTTAGCTCAACGCCTCACAACGCTTACACACCTTGCCTATCAACGTAGTAGTCTCCTACGGCCCTTTAGAGGACTTAAAGTCCTAGGGATGACTCATCTTAGGGCTCGCTTCCCGCTTAGATGCTTTCAGCGGTTATCGATTCCGAACGTAGCTACCGGGCAATGCCATTGGCATGACAACCCGAACACCAGCGGTTCGTCCACTCCGGTCCTCTCGTACTAGGAGCAGCTCCCTTCAATCATCCAACGCCCACGGCAGATAGGGACCGAACTGTCTCACGACGTTCTGAACCCAGCTCGCGTACCACTTTAAATGGCGAACAGCCATACCCTTGGGACCGACTTCAGCCCCAGGATGTGATGAGCCGACATCGAGGTGCCAAACACCGCCGTCGATATGAACTCTTGGGCGGTATCAGCCTGTTATCCCCGGAGTACCTTTTATCCGTTGAGCGATGGCCCTTCCATTCAGAACCACCGGATCACTATGACCTGCTTTCGCACCTGCTCGACGTGTATGTCTCGCAGTTAAGCTGGCTTATGCCATTGCACTAACCGTACGATGTCCGACCGTACTTAGCCAACCTTCGTGCTCCTCCGTTACTCTTTGGGAGGAGACCGCCCCAGTCAAACTACCCACCAGGCACTGTCCTCAACCCCGATTCAGGGGCCAGAGTTAGAACATCAACACTACAAGGGTGGTATTTCAAGGTTGACTCCACAAGAACTGGCGTTCCTGCTTCAAAGTCTCCCACCTATCCTACACATGTAGGGTCAATGTTCAGTGCCAAGCTATAGTAAAGGTTCACGGGGTCTTTCCGTCTAGCCGCGGGTATACGGCATCTTCACCGCAATTTCAACTTCACTGAGTCTCGGCTGGAGACAGCGTGGCCATCATTACGCCATTCGTGCAGGTCGGAACTTACCCGACAAGGAATTTCGCTACCTTAGGACCGTTATAGTTACGGCCGCCGTTTACCGGGGCTTCGATCATGAGCTTCTCCGAAGATAACCCAATCAATTAACCTTCCGGCACCGGGCAGGCGTCACACCGTATACTTCCTCTTGCGAGTTTGCACAGTGCTGTGTTTTTGATAAACAGTTGCAGCCACCTGGTATCTGCGACTCCCGTCAGCTTAGAGAGCAAGTCTCATCACCAACAGGAGCGTACCTTCTCCCGAAGTTACGGTACCATTTTGCCTAGTTCCTTCAGCCGAGTTCTCTCAAGCGCCTTGGTATTCTCTACCCAACCACCTGTGTCGGTTTGGGGTACGATTCCTGCTAACCTGAAGCTTAGAAGATTTTCCTGGAAGCATGGCATCAACTACTTCAGTTCCGTAGAACCTCGTCATCAACTCTCAGTGTATGTGCACCCGGATTTGCCTAAGTGCACCACCTACAGCCTTAAACGCGGACAACCAACGCCGCGCTAGCCTAGCCTTCTCCGTCTCTCCATCGCAGTTAGCAGAAGTACAGGAATATTAACCTGTTTCCCATCGACTACGCCTTTCGGCCTCGCCTTAGGGGTCGACTCACCCTGCCCTGATTAACATTGGACAGGAACCCTTGGTCTTTCGGCGAGGGGGTTTTTCACCCCCTTTATCGTTACTCATGTCAGCATTCGCACTTCTGATACCTCCAGCGTGGGTTACCCCTTCACCTTCAACGGCTTACAGAACGCTCCTCTACCGCACTAGCGCAAGCGCTAGTACCCATAGCTTCGGTGTATTGCTTAGCCCCGTTAAATCTTCCGCGCAGGCCGACTCGACTAGTGAGCTATTACGCTTTCTTTAAATGATGGCTGCTTCTAAGCCAACATCCTAGCTGTCTAAGCCTTCCCACATCGTTTCCCACTTAGCAATAACTTTGGGACCTTAGCTGATGGTCTGGGTTGTTTCCCTTTTCACGACGGACGTTAGCACCCGCCGTGTGTCTCCCGAGTAGTACTCATTGGTATTCGGAGTTTGCAAAGGGTTGGTAAGTCGGGATGACCCCCTAGCCTTAACAGTGCTCTACCCCCAATGGTATTCGCTCGAGGCGCTACCTAAATAGCTTTCGAGGAGAACCAGATATCTCCCGGTTTGATTGGCCTTTCACCCCCAGCCACAAGTCATCACCGCATTTTTCAACATACGTGTGTTCGGTCCTCCAGTTGATGTTACTCAACCTTCAACCTGCCCATGGCTAGATCACCGGGTTTCGGGTCTACACCTTGCAACTAAACGCGCAGTTAACACTCGGTTTCCCTACGGCTCCGCTATTCGCTTAACCTCGCTACAAAATGTAAGTCGCTGACCCATTATACAAAAGGTACGCAGTCACGGTCTCAAGAACCGCTCCCACTGCTTGTACGTATACGGTTTCAGGTTCTATTTCACTCCCCTCACAGGGGTTCTTTTCGCCTTTCCCTCACGGTACTGGTTCACTATCGGTCAGTCAGGAGTATTTAGCCTTGGAGGATGGTCCCCCCATGTTCAGACAAGATGTCACGTGTCCCGTCCTACTCGTTTTCACGTAAAGTTAGTTTTCATGTACGGGGCTATCACCCTGTGCCGCTGTGCTTTCCAACACATTCCACTAACACCCTCTACGCTTAAGGGCTAATCCCCGTTCGCTCGCCGCTACTAGGGGAATCTCGGTTGATTTCTTTTCCTCCGGGTACTTAGATGTTTCAGTTCCCCGGGTTCGCCTCACAACACTATGTATTCATGTTGTGATACATGCTTATGCATGTGGGTTTCCCCATTCGGACATCGTTAGCTCAAATGCTTGTTACTAGCTCGCCAACGCTTTTCGCAAGTTACTACGTCCTTCATCGCCTCTGACTGCCAAGGCATCCACCGTATACGCTTAGTCACTTAACCATACAACCCAAATGAGTTTCACAAGGAAACAAACTTTATCAAGCGGGTAAGCTTGATGTTGTATCGCAACTAATGGTGTTTACTTTCGCCAAAAGAATACTCATGAATCATCATTACAATGACTCGGCACTTGATTTAAGTGTTTGAGAACTCAATTTTAATTTTCGCGTCAATGCTACAAATAATCACGTACAAGTACGTCACTATCCCTTTCACATTAACACTATCAGCTTTCCAAATTTTTAAAGAGCGGGCTTAAAAAAGCCAAAGATAAATTTTGCATTTATCTTTGGCATCTCTATCCATGTGCAAGTAAATGGTGGAGCTATGCGGGATCGAACCGCAGACCTCCTGCGTGCAAGGCAGGCGCTCTCCCAGCTGAGCTATAGCCCCATTTACATGCAGTCAAACAAATATATCGAATGCCAAATAATTTTGGCGAAGCCAAATCGAGTTTAGTCAAGGCAACTTGTTGCGACGTTTAGTTCACTAAACGAGTAACAAGTTAACGTAGAATAAACGAAGATTTGGTGGGTCAGAGTGGACTTGAACCACCGACCTCACCCTTATCAGGGGTGCGCTCTAACCAGCTGAGCTACAGACCCATTCTTTTTGGTTATTTAATTCTAACTGAATCAAATCCCTCAAAAATTATCTTTCGATATTTTGCTCTTTCTTTCTATCAAGTAATCTGTGTGAACACTCAGCAAACATTAAGTTAGTCGTATAGGTAAGGAGGTGATCCAGCCCCAGGTTCCCCTAGGGCTACCTTGTTACGACTTCACCCCAGTCATGAACCACACCGTGGTAAACGCCCTCCCCGAAAGGTTAAGCTATCTACTTCTGGTGCAGCCCACTCCCATGGTGTGACGGGCGGTGTGTACAAGGCCCGGGAACGTATTCACCGTGGCATTCTGATCCACGATTACTAGCGATTCCGACTTCATGGAGTCGAGTTGCAGACTCCAATCCGGACTACGACAAGCTTTGTGAGATTAGCTCCACCTCGCGGCTTTGCAACCCTCTGTACTTGCCATTGTAGCACGTGTGTAGCCCTACTCGTAAGGGCCATGATGACTTGACGTCGTCCCCACCTTCCTCCGGTTTATCACCGGCAGTCTCCCTAAAGTTCCCACCATTACGTGCTGGCAAATAAGGATAAGGGTTGCGCTCGTTGCGGGACTTAACCCAACATTTCACAACACGAGCTGACGACAGCCATGCAGCACCTGTCTCAGAGTTCCCGAAGGCACTAAGCTATCTCTAGCGAATTCTCTGGATGTCAAGAGTAGGTAAGGTTCTTCGCGTTGCATCGAATTAAACCACATGCTCCACCGCTTGTGCGGGCCCCCGTCAATTCATTTGAGTTTTAACCTTGCGGCCGTACTCCCCAGGCGGTCTACTTAATGCGTTAGCTTGGGAGCCCAGTGCTCAAGGCACCAAACTCCGAGTAGACATCGTTTACGGCGTGGACTACCAGGGTATCTAATCCTGTTTGCTCCCCACGCTTTCGTACCTGAGCGTCAGTCTTTGTCCAGGGGGCCGCCTTCGCCACCGGTATTCCTTCAGATCTCTACGCATTTCACCGCTACACCTGAAATTCTACCCCCCTCTACAAGACTCTAGTCTGCCAGTTCGAAATGCAATTCCCAGGTTGAGCCCGGGGCTTTCACATCTCGCTTAACAAACCGCCTGCGTACGCTTTACGCCCAGTAATTCCGATTAACGCTTGGACCCCTCGTATTACCGCGGCTGCTGGCACGAAGTTAGCCGGTCCTTCTTCTGCGAGTAACGTCACACCTAAACGCTATTAACGCTTAAGCTTTCCTCCTCGCTGAAAGTGCTTTACAACCCGAAGGCCTTCTTCACACACGCGGCATGGCTGCATCAGGCTTGCGCCCATTGTGCAATATTCCCCACTGCTGCCTCCCGTAGGAGTCTGGGCCGTGTCTCAGTCCCAGTGTGGCTGATCATCCTCTCAGAACAGCTAGGGATCGTCGCCTTGGTGAGCCATTACCTCACCAACTAGCTAATCCCACCTAGGTACATCCAATCGCAGAAGGCCCGAAGGTCCCCTCTTTTCCCCCGTAGGGCGTATGCGGTATTAGCAGTCGTTTCCAACTGTTATCCCCCTCGACTGGGCAGTTCCCTAGGCATTACTCACCCGTCCGCCGCTCGTCAGCAAAGAAAGCAAGCTTTCTTCCTGTTACCGCTCGACTTGCATGTGTTAGGCCTGCCGCCAGCGTTCAATCTGAGCCATGATCAAACTCTTCAATTAAAGTTTTGTTGAATCTTGCGATTCGGCTCAATGAATTCTGATTCCGTTTAAAAGACTCGGAAGAATCTTAAAAACGTTTGTACATATTGCTATGAACACTCATCGTTACATTGATTTAATTCTTTGATTGCCAACCCGAAGGTTAGGCAATTTCGATTAACTCAACACCTGTGAGTGTCCACACAGATTACTTGATAAATTGTTAAAGAGCGTTAGCACATCTCGGTAGTTCCAAGTGGCTAGGGCTGCGTATTCTACGCAATCCGTGGTTCGCGTCAAGCAGTTTTTGAAAACTTTTTGATGCGGCACTTTTCAGTGCCTGACCACGCTGTAAGCTAGGTGCTTAACCAAGTTACTTAGTGCTTTACGACTTATCTCTGCGAGCTTCGCCGTGTCAGTGGTTGCGCATTATAGGGAGATATCTGGGGGGCGCAAGGGCTTTTTAAACGTTCGGCGATCGCTCGATGATCTTTTCGCCGTTATGGCGCTTTTTATATCACTTTGTGTGGTTTTACACCGATGGGGCTAACGACTCAGTTATATTAATCGTTAATTAAGTTCGTTTTTTCGTCAATATACTAGTGTAATTGCCAATAATTCATTACCATATACGAGCTGTTAACAGTTAATTATCAATTCTTCAGAGAACAAATATATGCAAAAGCCATTTCTTATTGTTTTGATCGTCGCCCTTGTTGGCGCATTGGCAATATCTCAGTTCGCGCCAGACTTCTATTCTGCAATCGCGTTTTTCACTGGTGCTATTATCGCAAGCGTTATTTTTACCCTTCAATCACCTAAGTCAGATACCGATACTGATGAACAGTATAAAGGCCCTACGATGACACTGTATGTTGGCAACTTGCCATATCGTGTCCATGAAGGCGAAGTAAAGGTGTTATTTGGTAAGTACGGCCCAGTAAACTCAGTACGTTTAGTTCGCGATCGTAAAACGGGACGCCGTAAAGGTTTCGGATTTATCGAGATGTCAGAAGCGGGTGCTAAGAAAGCCATGGTTAAGTTAAACGAGTTTGATTTTCAGGAGCGTACACTTAAAGTGCGTGAAGCAAAGTCACAAGATGCTGACAAGCCAGAATCTACTCAGGAAGCTAACTAGTTAGCGATCCTCTTTTACCTTTAGCAGTAAAAGCATACTTATATAGTATGAGCAAATAACATTAGTGGTCTTATGTCAGACTCTATGGCCTTAACTGACCAATAGATGAGAAGCCATATTCCACTAGTGTTGTTTTTAATCCTTTAGATATCTCTTGTGTCGTAAAGAAAGCATGGCTTGCTCCCCTACCTCCTTCTGCAATATCACTATTGAGCAAGGTTTTAACTCTGGCAGCTATCGCTTTTGCAGAGTCTAATAACCTGACCCCTTCACCAAGATAATCTTGTAACTCCACTTTTAAAATAGGAAAGTGCGTGCAGCCTAAGACTAATGTATCTATGCCTGATTGTTTTATGGGTAACAAGATTTGGGCAAGTAACTCATAATCAATGCGTTCTTGCGCCATTTTAGCTTCAGCCAACAGCACCAACTCTGATGACCCAAAACATGTCACTTCGCAATCAGCGGCAAACTTTTGGATTAGCGTATGTGTATAGCTGCGGTTAACGGTTCCTGGAGTGGCGAGTAATCCGATACGTTTATTCATACTCATGGCGGCCGCGGGTTTAATCGCAGGTACCACCCCAACTACCGGAATAACCAGTTGAGCACGCAGTGCTGGTAATACCAGGGTACTGGCAGTGTTACAAGCCACGACAACAATATCGGCGGCAACTTTATCTACCGTTTGAGTAATTAGCTGCACGGCGCCACTAATCAATACTTGTTCTTCAAGCTCACCATAAGGCAATCTGGCGTTATCAAATAAATAATAATAGTTTTCATTGGGCAGTGTTTGTTTAATTTCAGAGAGTATGGAAAGCCCACCCACACCTGAATCGAATACTAAAATATTTGCCGACAAACTCAATTCCCCGTGGGTAAACTCAAAATAAGATAAACATGATATTTTCCCATAGCGAGGGATAAATCAAAAGCCAGATATTGGACATCAAGGCAGGGTAGTATACTATTTGCGCCCCAATGATAGTAACGGTGTTTAAAAATGAATTTAGAAGCAATGGATCCTAACCAATACGATAAGCAACTCGATGCTAAACGTGAACAATTAGCGCAACTTTTTGCTGACTTTGACACCCCATCATTGCAAGTATTCGCGTCGACACCCGAACACTATCGTATGCGCGCCGAATTTCGCGTATGGCATGAGGGCGAAGATCTTTATTACTATATGTTCGACAAGGCGCTCAATCAAAAAGTGCGCTGTGAGCAGTTCTTACCTGCCAGTGCGCTAATCAATCAAATGATGCCAGCGTTAATGGCCGAGCTTCGTCCTAACACTGTATTACGCCATAAGCTATTTCAGGTCGACTTTTTGTCTACCCTAAGCGGTGAGATCTTAGTCTCATTGCTGTACCACAAACAGCTTGACCAACAATGGCAAGATGAAGCACAAGCCCTCAAGCAACGTCTGGGTACACAATTTAACGTCAATATAATTGGCCGTGCGCGCAAACAAAAGCTGACGCTAGATCGCGATTATGTGATTGAGTCATTGCCCGTTAATGGGCAGACTTTGATTTATAAACAGGTAGAAAATAGCTTTACTCAACCTAACGGACAAGTGTCTATCAAGATGCTAGAGTGGGCGATCGATAGCACCAAAGAGAGCAGTGGCGATCTGTTAGAGCTCTATTGTGGTAATGGCAACTTCTCTATTGCCTTGGCACAAAACTTCAACCGCGTGCTCGCCACTGAATTAGCTAAACCTTCGGTCGACTCTGCGCAATATAATATTGAAGCCAATAATATAGAGAATGTGCAGATCATTCGTATGTCGGCCGAAGACTTCACCGACGCCTTAGCCAAGAAACGCAGCTATAGACGTCTCGAAGGGATAGATTTAGACAGCTATAACTGCAACACCATATTTGTTGACCCGCCACGGGCCGGTCTTGATGACAATACTTTAGCCATGGTGCAAGGTTATCAGCGGATCATCTATATTTCATGTAACCCAAATACGCTAATAGATAACCTCAAAGTGTTGGATAAGACCCACAAAATCACCCGCTTTGCGCTATTTGATCAGTTCCCATATACCGATCACATGGAGTCTGGTGTGTTATTAGAAAAACGCTAAACACCAAATTGTTCAGCTCACACTAAAACCTTAAGATCTAAGTATTAAGATCCAAAAAGGGCCATTAGGCCCTTTTGCGTATCGAGTCTCGCTAAAACCTCATACTGGCTCAGCGGTTTTCCATTTTTTGTTGTAACGACTCAGCCCCTTTCGCCACCATACGCAACTGGATAACCAACCTGTCGGCTAATATCTTACGATCCACTCGTTTCATATCTAACGCTGCAGCTCCTGCGTTAAACACCAATGTGACCAATGCCTCAGCTTGGGCACGGGCTAATTCTGGTGAGCGCCTCGCCGTGGCTTCGGTGTAATGCGCTAACTCTGATATAAAGTGCTCAATCTCACGCGCGACCGCAGCACGAAACGGCGCCGATGTGCCCGAACGTTCATGTAACAGAATACGGAATACGTTAGGGTTAGATTCAAGCACCTCCATAAAGGTCTCGACCGAGATACGGATCACGCTACCACCCGCCTCGGCGCGTTGACGTCCCTTACGCATCATCTGGCGTAATGTTAAACCGCCCTCATCGACCATGGTCAAACCCAGTTCATTCATATCTTTAAAGTGACGATAAAATGAAGTTGGCGCGATATTGGCTTCACGAGCCACTTCTCGCAAGCTTAGGCTAGAAAAACTGCGCTCTGCGCTTAACTGATTAAATGCAGCATCAACTAACGCGCGACGCGTTTTTTCTTTCTGCTGTGCCCTGACGCCCATCATGATGAATCCACTAGATAAAGAGAATCTAGCAATAATACATTCTTTAACATAAAAACGCAGCCTATCTTGACCTAGCCTATTAAGCACGTTAAATTGGCTTACAGATGTACGCTCAATTTGGCTGTTGGATATTATAATGAAAAAACCTCCCCTCATATGGACTAATATACTGCTGTTTGCCATCACCTTTTTAGGTGCTGTCATACTCGTACCTTGGTACGGCATCACCTACGGTTATGGTATTGCCGAATGGGTGGCCTTTATCGGCTTGGCCTTTGCGAGCGGATTATCAATTACCGCTGGGTATCATAGACTTTGGTCTCATCGCACCTATAAATCACATTGGTCAATGCGTCTATTATTTGCATTAGGTGGCGCGCTGGCTTTACAAAATAGTGCCTTACACTGGTCATCAGATCATCGCATTCACCATAAGCATGTTGATGACAACGATAAAGACCCTTATTCGGCGAACATGGGTTTCTGGTATAGCCATATAGGGTGGATGTTGCGAGAATATCAAGCCCAGCGTTACCACGATTATAAAAACGTACGTGACCTGCAAAATGATAAAATTGTGATGTGGCAGCACAAACATTATCTATCACTCATGCTGATCATGAACATTGGCTTACCTGCGTTACTGGGTTGGCTCAATGGCGATATATGGGCCATGTTACTCATGGCAGGCCTACTTCGATTAGTCGTCGTTCATCACTGCACCTTCTTCATTAACTCGCTAGCACATATCTGGGGTAAACAGCCATACACAGATAAAAACACCGCACGAGATAATGGTATCTTAGCGGTCTTTACCTACGGTGAGGGATACCATAACTTCCACCATATTTTTGAAAACGACTATCGCAATGGCATCCATTGGTGGCAATACGACCCCACCAAGTGGCTTATCAATATGATGGCATGGACAGGATTGGCCACCCAGTTGCGCGTCACGCCACAGGAACGAATCGAGAGCGCTAAATTACAGATGCAGCTAAAACGCACTCGCAACAAAGTCGAACAGTTAGCCAATGGTGAAGAGATACTCGAGAAACTGCATGACGAATATGAGTTACTCAAAACCCACATTAGCGAATATTACCAAGCGCACAAAGAGTTATTAGACGCCAAGCGGCAAAAACTGACCCACAAACAGTTAATGCTCAGGGTCGAAGAACTCAAACAAGATCTACTCATGCGTAAGCGCAACTGGAAATTACTCACCGCCAATTATATCTAAGTTAGGGTTTTATCACACCGGGCCACTTATCAGTGACCCGGTTTTTCCTCCCCCCACATAAATTTAACCGCCCCTTTGACGTGCGTAACGCACATCTGCCTTACCACAGATTGAAGTGCTAAATAGATGGGTCTATCATGGGCGGCTAACCCGTTCATTTAGAGATAGTTCGAGCTCATGTCAGATACCAAGATCAAACTTACCGAATACAGTCATGGCGCAGGTTGTGGCTGCAAAATTTCTCCCAAAGTATTGGGAACGATTCTGGCATCACAACTACCTCACTTCGACGACCCGAATATTCTCGTTGGCAACAGTACCCGCGATGATGCTGCCGTCTATAAGCTTAATGATGACACGGGCATTATCAGCACCACTGACTTTTTTATGCCGATAGTGGATGATCCTTTTACCTTCGGCCGCATTGCCGCCACCAACGCGATTAGCGATATTTATGCCATGGGCGGGACACCAATGATGGCTATCGCCATATTGGGCTGGCCAGTGAATACGTTACCAGCAGAGATCGCTCAGCAAGTTGTCGATGGCGGTCGCCAAGCGTGCGCCGATGCTGGCATCATGCTGGCGGGTGGCCACAGTATCGATGCACCTGAACCCATTTTTGGGCTGGCCGTTACAGGGCAAATTCCGTTAACCGAGCTCAAACAAAACAATACCGCTAAAGTCGGCGATAAACTGTATCTCACTAAACCACTGGGGATCGGTATTTTGACCACGGCTCAGAAGCAAAAAAAGCTAGCCGATGAAGATAGTAATATCGCTCCAGAGGCCATGTGCCAGCTCAATAAAATCGGCCCAGCTATCGCAAAAATTGCCGGCGTCAGTGCCATGACAGATGTGACAGGTTTCGGCTTAGCGGGCCATCTCATTGAGATGTGCTTAGGTGCTGATGTAGCAGCTAAGATTGATATCGACGCCCTGCCCTTGTTACCCAAAGCGAAAGACTACCTGCAGATGGGCTGCATTCCCGGTGGTACCCATAGAAACTACGACAGCTATGGCGAACATTTACCCCTGGTCAATGAGGAACAAAAAGCACTATTGTGCGATCCACAAACAAGTGGCGGATTATTGATTGCCGTTTCAGCAAGCCATGAAGCGGCTTTAATTAGCCTGCTCGAGGCTAATGATATTGCCCCAATCAGTATTGGTCATTTGGTCACCAAACCCGCAACGAAGCAACTCGTGGAACTGCGCTAATGTCACCACTTATGGTTTCTAAAAACCAATACACCCAGCTGTTCATCAACGACCACCCCATAATGGATGTGCGCGCGCCCATCGAGTTCGATAAAGGGGCGTTTCCGGCCAGTACTAACTTACCCTTAATGCAAGATGATGAGCGCGAACAGGTGGGCACATGTTATAAGCAACGCGGCCAAGCCGCCGCGATTGCCTTAGGTCATACGCTCGTTCATGGTGATATCAAACAACAAAGGGTCGATGCATGGCGCGAGTATTTTGCTCGTCACCCTAATGCTTACCTATATTGTTTCCGCGGTGGACTGCGTTCACAACTGACACAGCAATGGCTTAAGGAGGCTGGGCTATCCGTCCCCTATATCGAAGGCGGATATAAGGCGATGCGTCAGTTTTTGATAGACACCATAGATCAAGCCCCTAGGGTAAAACCCATGTTGATCCTCAGCGGCATCACCGGCAGTGGTAAAACGGACTTTTTATTACAGCGCCCAGAAGGCGTGGATTTAGAAGGCCTTGCCCATCATCGCGGCTCAAGCTTTGGCCGCTACCACGAGCCGCAACCTTCGCAGATCAACTTCGAAAATAGCCTCGCTGTGGCACTGCTAAAACACCAAGCTAGCGCAGCCAAATCGTTACTGCTCGAAGATGAGAGCTACCTCATTGGTCGCTCGGCGCTACCACAAGCCTTTTATAAAGGCATGCAAGTGGCAAAAGTGGTGGTATTAGATGAGAGCCAAACAGCCAGATTAAACCGATTGCTCGACGAATATGTCCATAAGATGCATCAAGGTTATCTTGATCGCCTCGGCGAAGAGGCCGGCTTTATCGCTTTTGCCGATTATTTGTCGCAAAGCATCAGCGGCATAAAAAAACGCCTTGGCGGCAAACAACATGATGAACTGCAGGCGATGGTGAATCATGCCTTACATGCACAACAAAGCCAGGGCACGACAGCTGCTCATCTCGAGTGGATAAACGTGCTGCTGAGTAAATACTACGATCCTATGTACCAATATCAGATTGATAAAAAAGCCGATCGGATTATTTTTAAAGGTGATCATCAAGCTGTGCATCAGTGGCTCGATCAATACACACCCAATAACATCACTTAATGACATGATCGCCATTAAACGTGACTGAATCACTCACCTGAATTCGAGTAAAACGATGGAATAATCCGAGATAGCTTAGCTATTTAGGATTATTTCACCCCCAAAGCTAAGCTCCAAAATGTAGATAATGAGTTTTCGGTTTTAAGCCGGGGTCTTGATTTTATGATGCGGCAGTCATCAAGCGGGTGATTTGCTGTTGCAGTGACGCGGCGCTCACCTGAGATACCGCCATGGCATCACCGACAATCAGCGACACCTTTGGCCAAACCCGCCGCGGTTGAAGTGTGTTTGCTTGACTCTCACTCGGATCTGCTAATCCTCTCATTGCAAGCGGTATCACCTTTACGGGATGGTGCACTGCGAAACTTGCCATCAAGGCGTTAAATTGAGCCTGATAACTCGCCGTCATGGCATCACTCGCGGTTAAATTATCGCTTAACAGGCACAGTAACTCGCCATTGGCTAACGCCTGCTCAATCATGGTTAATGCTTCATTATTGCTTGCGCCGCTTATCTCACCCATAGCCACAGGGATCGCTCCAGTCGGCTTAACAGAGCTCGCTATGATAGAGGATGGCATAACAAAGCGCACCGGACGACTCGATACGCCCATCACGCACAAAGCATCGAACTGGTTGATATGAGGACATACCAGCAGCACTGCCCCCTGTTTGGGCAGTTTTTCACGCCCTTCAACACAGAAGCGGTAACGCACATGACGAAAGAGATAACTGATAAAGCGCCAGCGAAACTCTGGCGCTTGTCCATAAACATAGGCAGCGACCACCAGATTAAGAACCGCCAGTAAGGTAAATAACTCAGGGATACTCCACCCAAATCCCGCCAGCAGTAACATGGCCAATAACGCCGAGCACACCATAAATAGCGCATTAACAATATTATTAGCAGCAATCGCCTGTGCGCATTCCCCCGGCGCAGCACGCGACTGGATAAAAGCGTACAACGGGACGATAAACAAGCCCCCACTGACCCCCACCATCAACAAGTCAAACATCAGTCGATAATGCGCTGTTGTGGCGATAAAGTCTCCCACACTATAAACCCACGAGGGATCTAACGGCGCTGGTGGAATAGCCCAGACTAAATCGAGGCCAAACAGGGTCAACCCCGCCATGCCTAAAGCCACGACACCTAACTCAACATGACCATAGGATAAGCGTTCACACAAAAAGGAGCCCACCGTGATACCCACCGAAAATAGCGCTAATAATAGCGACACTACGCTAGCATCAGACGACAGATGTAACTTAGCAAAATAAGCAAATTGCGTTAGGTAAGTGGCACCGAGAAACCAAAACCAGCTAATGGCGATGATCGCCACCCAGATGCTTGACGTCTTTCTCACCTTGGTAATGGCGTGCCACGTGCCAGATAAAGGAGCAAAACGAATTGGGGTTGCGTCATGCTGTAAAGGCAAAGCCGGAATGGCACGACTGGCCAAATAACCACACAGGGAAAGTACAAAGACAATCAAGGCACTGGCGACAATCCCATGCGCACTCGTCATCAACAGCCCGGCGCTCAATGTGCCACTTAAAATAGCTAAAAATGTGCCCATTTCGACCCAAGCATTCCCCGTAACTAACTCTTCTTCGGCCAATACTTGCGGTAAGAGTGAATATTTTACCGGCCCGAAATAGGCCGACTGACAGCCGGTTAAAAATAACAGCAGTAACATCACCATGTAGCTTTGAGACAACATCGCCATCGCAGCGCACGACATGATAACCACTTCGAGTTGTTTGAGTCTGCGGATAAGCTTCGCCTTGTCCATATTGTCAGCGAGCATCCCGGCATGAGCGGAAAAAAGAAAGAAGGGTAAAATAAACAGGCCTGCGGCCAAATTAACAAATAAATTAATACTGATTGGCAACTCATTGATCTGGCTATAAGCCACCATCAAGAGTAAAACATTTTTATAAATATTATCGTTTAATGCGCCTAAACATTGGGTGACAAAATAGGGCAAAAATCGTTTTGTTAACAGCATATTTGCTCCAGCTTGCCGCGACCTTAGGTTAGCCTAACCATTTAGACGGCAGTAGAGGGTTATATAAGCCATTGCCAAGCTGTGGCCGTGCACAATAGACAAGGCTTAGCGCATCAGACACATCACCACCCGTGATGCATCTGGGCCAAAATAGTCAGCTTCTGTTTGCAACTCGACAAACCCCAATGCTAGGTATAAATGACGCGCTGGATTAGCTGGGTCCACAGTGAGCATTACCTGAGTGACCGACGGCGCCAAGTGATTAAGTGCATCGATTATAAAACGTTTGCCGATACCTCGGCCTTGGGCGTGTGTCTCCACGGCGACAGATAATATCCAACCTATATGCCGCAGCTCACTTGGCACCATTAGGAGATAGCCAAGAAGACGATTATTGTGATCTATTGCAACACGCAAACCACTTGGCCAACAATCGAAACTCTGACGAAAAAAGAAATCCGGATAACAATGTTCGCCAAACACACGCTGTTCAAGCCGATAAACGCCGGCCAGTTCGCCCTTTTGCGCCGCACGCAGGGTAATATCAACGGGCTTATTCACTGACTAACAACTCATCCCAAGGTAAATGGGTCGAACCGACCACGATAAAATTAGGGTTTTCGAGCGATTCACGTTCGTTATAACTGAGCGGCTGCAGTTCAAGATCCATGATCTGCCCGCCCGCCTCTTCGACAATAATTTGTGCCGCGCCGGTATCCCACTCGCCAGTAGGGCCAATGCGTACATAACAATCGGCGCGCCCTTCGGCGACCAAGCAACTTTTAAGCGCTGCCCCGCCGAGCACCACGAGCTCACAATGTTTAGGCTGGTTCAGTAGCTTTAATACCGACTGCGGATCTTGGCGACGACTGACCGCCAAGCGCAATGAGCGCGAATCATCGAGTGTCAATTGACGACTGGCAATACGCTGCTCGCCTTTACTTGAGCGCTTATAAGCCCCCAGTCCCGCGATGGCATAATAAATCACCTCGGTCATGGGCACATAAACAATCCCCATAATGGGGCGATTATGCTCAACTAACGCGATGATCACCGAAAAGTCGCCGCTGCCAGCAATAAACTCTCCGGTGCCATCTAACGGATCGACCAGCCAATACCTGGGCCAATCGACGCGATCGGATAACGGGATGTCGGCATCTTCTTCAGATAACACAGGAATATCAGGAGTCAGCTGAGTCAGCGCAGCGGTGATAATTTGGTGCGCAGCGAGATCGGCAGACGTCACAGGGGTATTATCCGCCTTAATTTCTTTATCAAAGCTACCTTCAAGGTAAATATCTTTGATGGCCATTCCCGCTTCAACGGCGATGGCGATCACCTGTTCCACACACTCTTCTGGCTTCATCACAACTCCAACAACCTAGACAGGTAATGCATATATCCGAATTGAAATAACTATTTTAGTTTTAAATGCTTCTGGGCTAAAAACAAGGCACTCACACTTCTAGACTCTGAGAAGTCTTCCAATGCCAATAGCCCTGACCACTGTGCAAGCGGCCAAGAAACAACCTCTATTGGCTCGGGCTCATCGCCTTCAAGGCGACTCTCATACAGATCTTCTGCAATATAGATCTGCATCTTGCTGACAAAATAGCTGGGCGCCAGACTTAACTCCATCAAATGGGTTAATTTTTTAGCCCCAAAGCCTATCTCCTCCTGCAGCTCCCGATTAGCGGCTTGCTCAGGCGTCTCTCCCGGATCAACCAGCCCTTTGGGAAAGCCCAGTTCATAGCTGTGGGTTCCTGCGGCGTACTCTCTGCCCAGCAGCAGTTGCTCACCCAACACAGGGACCACCATTACGGCACCACGATTATTACCTTTCATACGTTCATACTGGCGCTCGACCTGATTAGAAAATTTCAGGTGCACTTGTTCAATTTGAAATAACCGACTCTGGGCAACAACTTGTGTATGTAATATCTGTGGCTTTTGGTCCGACATGAATGTCCCTGATAAAATGACGTTTGCATCACAGTTCAATCTTACTATGATGGGCCTAATCCACAACTCTCACGATAGAATTTTTTTACTGACCTTATGTTTCCTTGGGATAAAATCGATACTGTACTGCTTGATATGGATGGCACACTGCTAGATTTACACTTTGATAGCCATTTTTGGCTCAAGCTAGTGCCGCAAACCTTAAGTCACAGCAGAAACATCTCTCTAAATGAAGCTAATGTCTTGGTAGAACAAGCCTACGACCAAGTGGTTGGCACCTTGGATTGGTATTGCCTCGACTACTGGCAGCAACAACTGCAACTGGATATTGTGCAGCTGCAACGCACATTGGCCGACAGGATACAGTTACGCCAAGACAGCATGCCATTTCTACGCGCATTGACTCAAAAGCATAAAACCAGAATATTAGTGACCAATGCCCATCCTCAAAGCCTAGCTCTCAAACTAGAACACACAGAGCTCGCGCAAGGGTTAGACCATATGATCTCCAGCCATGAAACAGGTTTTGCTAAAGAGCACCCTCAATTTTGGTCTAGCTTATTTAACCAATATCAATTGCAACCCAGTCGGTGTTTATTTATCGATGACAGCGAAGCTATCTTACATGCCGCCAAACAAGCTGGAGTTGGGTATTTGCTTGGCATAAGCAATCCTGATAGTAAAAAGCCCCATAAAATATTTACCGACTTTCCCGCAATCCATGATTACCACCACCAGTTAGATGATCTTATCGCCAGTAAGCCATAATAGCTCCTCGCTCAATGACATAAGATAAGGATAAATGCAGGTGCATGGTGCAACCAAACCCTATAGCCTGCTTATTTGTTTCACCGCCCGAACTTGGCACTGAAATCGTCTCAACAGATAAGAGAGCAATCGCGCCACTCAGCGACACTCAATGAATCCTTTCCGTAAAATTAAATTCATAACATTGATTTAAATTAAAAAAGTCAGATTGCAATAAAAATAAATCTGCGACCTTATTTTCAGTTTTAAGCAAATCCCACCACATTGCCGACAAAAATATGCTTAATCCTTGCGCTACTTTAAATACTGTATATACTAACAGTTACTGTATGGAAAGACAGGATCTGTAATGAGACCATTAACCCCTAGACAAGCTGAAATATTAGAATTAATTAAACGCAATATTGCCGATACAGGCATGCCGCCTACCCGAGCTGAAATTGCTCGTCGCCTAGGCTTTAAAAGCGCCAATGCGGCCGAAGAGCACTTAAAAGCCTTAGCCAAAAAAGGCTGCATCGAAATAATGCCTGGGACCTCGCGAGGTATTAAGCTAACTCAAGAAGATGATAGCGAAGATCTTGGTTTACCACTGATTGGACAAGTCGCTGCCGGTGAACCCATTTTGGCCCAAGAACATGTTGAGCAACACTACAAAGTTGACCCAGCGATGTTTCGCCCAAGCGCTGATTTTCTCTTAAGAGTCCGCGGCGATAGCATGAAAAATATTGGTATTCTCGAAGGCGATCTACTTGCGGTGCATAAGGTGGAGCAAGCCAGTAATGGGCAGGTTGTCGTAGCTCGCGTCGAAGATGATGTCACAGTAAAGCGCTTTGAAAAGAAAGGTAATACTGTATATCTTCACGCCGAAAATGAAGAATATTCACCGATAGTCGTCGACCTATCTACCCAAAGCCTTAGCATCGAAGGGCTGGCCGTAGGTGTTATCCGCAACGGAGATTGGCAATGAATAATCTAATGGGTAATGCCCCGCGACATCCCGGCCTTTGGGTCGATATGAATAAGCAACACAAACCAACTCAGCACAGTACCATTGCGACATTATCGAGTCGTACCCAAGGTAAGCATGAGTTGCAAGCGCTAACACCGCAATTAGCAAGATTAAGCCAACAAGGCCAGTGGGTCGTACTGATTAGCCCACCGAATATTGGCTATAAGCAGATGCTCGCCGATGCGGGGGTACGCATGGATAGAATCTTATTAGTGCACACCAAAGATGAAGTTGAAGCACTGTGGGCGATGGAAAAAGCGCTTACTAGTGGTACATCCAGTGCGGTGATCAGTTGGACCCAAGCACTCGATGCTCGCGATTGCCGCCGCTTACAATTGGTCGCCAAAAGTACCCAGGCTCTAGGTGTTGTGATTGAAGATGATAATAGTCACTTACCTGTAACAGCCCTGACAGAGCAAGATCTGGGCTATCAACAAGCATCATTATTTAGTTCACTGCACTAGCATTACAGTTCAAACTTTCCATACTTAAGCCCCGCGAGGGGCTTTTTTGTTGCTGTTTTAAAAAAATTAAAAAAAAGTGATCTTGATCAATATTTAAACAGCGATTAAGTTAGTAATAGATATCAACGATTATTTGTTATATCCGAACAATTTAGTGGTCTGTTTCATTGGCCAACGAGTGTAGATCTCTCACTGCGTCCAATAAAGCGGAAATTAGCCTGATATAGTCAGCCGTAAGTGCAAGCGTGGTAACCACCAGCAATAACAACAGCAATACCACCAGCGCACTGTGAAGTCATCGTTGCTTTTTTGGGAACTGAAAAGTTTGCATAGAGCCGAGACATACTGTGTAACTTTTCTTTGTAGTTGCCTTCGCAATTGACAGAGGAGAAGTCTAGTGAAGCATCTGTGGTATAGCTTGCTCGGGTTATTACTAGCCCCACCCATATTCGCAGCCGATATGCCCCTTAATATGACACTAGGGGTAACTGAGATCAGTGGCAAGGTTTTTAGCCTTCACATGACCATTCTTTATATCTGTTGCGCTATCGGCATCATAGTGTTTGGGGTGATGATCTATTCCATCATTAACCATCGTCGCTCCAAAGGTGCGGTGGCTGCCAATTTTCATGAAAGCACTAAAGTCGAAATCGCTTGGACTATCGTCCCTTTTGTCATCTTGATCCTGATGGCGATCCCTGCCACTAAAACTCTTATCGCCATGGAAGACCCTAGCGATGCGGATATCACCATCAAGGTTACAGGTTCTCAGTGGAAATGGCATTACAGTTATTTTGATCACGATATCGAATACTACAGTTTACTCGCTACCCCAAGAGCACAAATTGAAGGCAGTGAAACGAAGGGCGAAAACTATCTATTAGAAGTCGACAAACCTCTAGTGCTTCCCGTTAATAAAAAAGTGCGTTTCTTGATGACGTCAGATGATGTGATCCATTCTTGGTGGGTGCCAGCCTTTGCGGTAAAAAAAGATGCTAACCCCGGTTTCATCAATGAAGCTTGGACCCGCGTGGATAAACCCGGCACGTACCGCGGCCAATGTGCTGAACTATGCGGTAAGGACCATGGCTTTATGCCCATAGTGGTTGAAGTGTTGTCTGAGGCCGATTTTGCTCTCTGGATCGATGAGCAAAAAAACCAAGCCACAATCGCCGCCGCCGCAACCGAAGCCTCGTTATCGCAAACCTTATCTATGGATGAACTTATGACCCAAGGTGAGCAGATATACATGGCACGCTGCGCCGCCTGCCACCAGCCAAATGGCATGGGACTTCCAGGAGTGTTCCCCGGATTAAAAGCCAGCGCCATTGCCACCGGCCCAGTCACAGCACATATCGATATTGTGGTTAATGGTAAGGCGGGCACCGCAATGCAAGCCTTCGCTGGACAGCTAACACCACAGGAGATAGCGGCTGTGGTGACATATGAGCGTAACGCTTGGGGCAATGATGTCGGTGATATCATCCAAGCCGCTGACGTTAGTCAACATGGTCAATAGGGAGGCATGATGAATACAACAACGCGCGAAGCCAATATGGATGCCGCTCATATTGAAGAGTCTAACGAACACCACGAAGCTCACCCAACCGGCATAAAACGTTGGCTATTTACCACTAATCATAAAGATATCGGCACCTTATACCTATGGTTCAGCTTTATTATGTTTCTTACTGGCGGTGCCATGGCCATGGTGATCCGAGCCGAACTGTTTCAGCCTGGATTACAATTAGTCGAGCCCAACTTTTTTAATCAAATGACCACAGTGCACGGCTTGATCATGGTGTTTGGTGCCGTCATGCCCGCCTTTACAGGGCTTGCAAACTGGCTAATACCCATGATGATTGGCGCGCCCGATATGGCGCTACCACGGATGAATAACTGGAGCTTTTGGATTTTACCCTTCGCCTTTACCATATTATTAAGCTCACTCTTTATGGAAGGTGGAGGCCCCAACTTTGGTTGGACATTCTATGCTCCGCTATCCACCACTTATAGCCCTGATAGCACGGCACTGTTTGTATTTTCTATCCATATTATGGGGATCAGCTCAATCATGGGAGCCATCAACGTGGTGGTGACGATTGTGAATATGCGCGCCCCCGGCATGAGCTGGATGAAATTACCGCTATTTGTGTGGACCTGGTTAATCACCGCTTTCTTGTTGATCGCCGTCATGCCTGTGCTTGCAGGGGTGGTCACTATGGTGCTGACGGATAAATATTTTGGCACCAGCTTCTTTGATGCAGCAGGTGGCGGCGATCCTGTGATGTTCCAACATATTTTCTGGTTCTTCGGCCACCCTGAAGTCTACATTATGATCTTACCTTCATTTGGTATCATATCGGCTATTGTGCCCGCCTTTAGTCGCAAACGTCTCTTTGGTTACTCCTCTATGGTTTATGCCACTGCCAGTATTGCGATTTTGTCCTTCTTGGTTTGGGCACACCATATGTTTACCACCGGCATGCCAGTATTTGCTGAGCTGTTTTTTATGTATTGTACTATGCTCATCGCGGTGCCAACTGGGGTTAAGGTCTTTAATTGGGTCGCCACCATGTGGCGCGGATCACTCAGTTTTGAAACGCCTATGTTGTTTGCCATCGCCTTTATCATACTGTTCACCATAGGCGGATTTTCGGGGTTGATGCTGGCCATTACTCCGGTGGATTTCCAGTATCACGATACCTATTTCGTGGTGGCTCACTTCCATTATGTATTGGTCACAGGGGCTATCTTCTCCATTATGGCCGCCGCCTATTATTGGCTACCTAAATGGACTGGACATATGTATGACGAGAAGCTGGGTAAACTGCATTTTTGGTGTTCGGTTATCTCAGTTAACGTGTTGTTTTTCCCCATGCACTTTTTAGGACTCGCGGGAATGCCGCGTCGAATTCCTGATTATGCAATTCAATTTGCTGATGTTAACCAAATTGTCTCTATTGGCGGCTTCGCTTTCGGGCTATCGCAGTTTATCTTTCTCGCCTTAGTGATTAAGTGCATCAAGGGCGGTGAAAAAGCACCAGCTAAACCTTGGGATGGTGCAGAGGGATTAGAGTGGACTCTGCCAAGCCCGGCTCCTTATCACTCATTCTCGACTCCTCCCGAGGTGAAATAACATGTCCCAGCCCCTGGCAGCATCAAACCGCAAGCTGATCATCTGGCTAATCGCTGGCGCGATAGGCATGTTTGGCTTTGGGTTTGCCTTAGTGCCGTTATACGACGTGCTATGTGAGCAACTGGGCATTAACGGCAAGACACAATCGACAGCGTCGACCTACAAGCCGATGACCATAGATACGTCGCGAATGGTGACCGTCGAATTTATGGCTCATATACAACAGGATATGCCATGGGAATTTACGCCAGAGGTCAAACGTATGCAGGTTCACCCTGGCGAGCTTGTACGCACTAACTTTAACGCTAAGAGCCTAGCGCTCGCGACCACCGTAGGCCAAGCCATTCCCTCGGTATCTCCTGGGCAGGGGGCAGCCTACTTTAATAAAACCGAGTGTTTCTGCTTTAATCAGCAGCGGTTAGCGGCGCAAGGTAGTGCTGCATTACCGCTAATTTTCTATGTCGATCCCGATCTACCAGACACGATATCGACACTGACACTTTCCTATACTCTCTACAACATCACCGACAAGGGTTATGTCGGCGCTGTTGAGCAAGGAGCGGCAAAATGACCACTAAACACGAACACTATTATGTGCCAGCGCAAAGTGCCTGGCCCATAATAGGCGCCATCGGGCTATTTTTAATCGCCTTTGGGGCTGGCACTTATATACAGCAGCTCAATAGCGAGCAATCGAGCGGCGGTTATATTCTGACTGCCGGGATTGCAGTGATTGTGTATATGATTTTTGGCTGGTTCAGAACCGTGATTGGCGAATCGATGGCTGGACTCTATTCGAAACAGATGGACAGATCATTTCGCCAAGGGATGAGCTGGTTTATTTTTTCAGAGGTGATGTTTTTTGCCGCTTTTTTTGGCGCGCTACTCTATGCCCGTATGATAGCCGTGCCATGGCTAGGTGGGGCCTCCAATAACGCCATGACTCACGAAGTGTTATGGCCTACCTTTGAAGCGATGTGGCCCTTGGTCACCACGCCAGATGGCACTAAAACCGAAGCAATGGGGTGGACGGGGCTGCCACTGTACAACACCATCATATTACTCACATCATCGGTCACCTTACACTTTGCCCATGTCAATCTCGAAAAAGGTAAACGCACCGCCCTTACCCTGTGGCTGGGGCTGACCATCTTACTCGGATTGGCATTCTTACTGTTACAGGTTGAAGAATATGCTCATGCTTATCAGGAGATGGGGCTGACCCTCTCCTCTGGCGTTTATGGCAACACCTTTTTCTTGCTCACCGGTTTCCACGGCATGCACGTGAGCTTAGGAACCATCTTCTTATTGGTGTTGTTTTTTAGAGTGTTAAAAGGTCACTTCACCCCAGATAAGCACTTTGCTTTTCAGGCGGGCAGTTGGTATTGGCATTTTGTCGATGTGGTCTGGCTATGCTTATTTATTTTTGTGTATGTGCTGTAGCTAATAAGGCCTAGGGTTGGGAGCAATTAGCCCCAAGCCTAGTGCCAGTAACAGCAGTAGGATCACCAATAGCGAAAACAATACCCGGCGGCCTAAATATTGGCTCATGGGTACCTTACTATCCCCTTTCACTAAGATAAACAACGCACGCCCAAGATTAAAAATGATGAAAAAAAGCAGTAACACTAGCACGACTTTAAATAGCAATATTGCACTCATGCAGGCTCCTAAACGTGGGTTGTCATGGACAACCGCCTTGGTTGTTTGTGTTACTGTGCTGGTGTTTAGCATCTTGGTCAAGCTCGGGTTTTGGCAGCTCAGTCGTGCCGATGAAAAAGTCGCATGGCAGCAGCAATTAACCGCTCGCCAAGCCTCTGCGCCACTGTCATATGCCCAACTGCTGGCTATGGCACCAGATACGACCCTAACGGGTTACCGTTTAAAGGTCGACGTCAGCCCAACCGATACCCCCATTATTCTGCTCGACAACCAAGTCTATAACGGCAAAGTCGGTTATTTGGTGCTGCAAGTGATGCAGGTTGCCTCGTATCAAACGGCATTACTGGTTGAATTAGGCTTTGTTCCTGGTGGAGTCGATCGGCGCATCTTACCTCAAGTGCAGCCAATAACGAGCTCACTCTCCTTAAGTGGCAGGCTATATCAAAAATCTCTCAACCCACTGAGCGAGCAGCTATTTGCTGAGCCCGGTGATCCTATGCGTATTCAAAACCTCTATATTACGGCACTGCAACAGCAGTTACAGCATCACTTGGCCCCAGCGGTCTTGCAACCCACCTCTAGGCTACCGATAGAGTTAGCACACCCTTGGCAGCCCATCCCCTTGAGTGCTCACAAGCATCACGGCTATGCATTACAGTGGTTTGCAATGGCGGCCGCCTTCGCCTTACTCATGGGATACGTATGGAGAATGAATTTAAAAAACAGTAGTTTAGCGTCAAAATAAATAACGAAACAAGGCAATATTCAGCAGTTGCTTAACATCACAAGACCTTGTAGGTTAGAACATAAATACAGCGATTATCGATACCGCACCCTGTAATCACTTCCTAGCCGTCTCGGGAAGTTGGCCTTTTTCTGCGCTGAGTCCATGTCAGCCACAAAGTGATCAACAAGAGGAGCTAAGATGAACTCCCCCAAGCATAAAAGCACTAAACCATTATTGATACTGCTACTGGTATTTGTGCTACCTGTGGTGGCGGCTAAGTTGGTGCTCAGCATGAACCTGTATCACGGTGGAGCGACCAACAAGGGCGAACTGCTGATGCCTGATACCACATATAGCCAGCTCGACATGAGTAACCCTCATCCCAAATCATGGCAGATGATCTACTTGTTACCCGCACACTGTGATAGCCCTTGCCTCAACCGCCTGTATATTTTACACCAAAGTCATATTGCCCTAGGACGTGACCAATTAAGAGTCACCCCCATTATTTTGCTGCAAGAAAATAGCGATCGCCCCGCTCTTGAGGGGTTTGACTTTGCTACCGCCAAGGCCAGTCATGACGTTAGCGCACTACTGGCGCAGCAACAGCTGATCATTGTCGACCCCCTTGGGGCTATGGTGATGCGTTATCAGCAGGTGGACACTAAAGATCAGCAAGTATTACTGGGTAAGGCCATGGTGGCAGATTTACGCAAGATGCTTAAATTATCGAGGATAGGCTAATGCAGATGACGCCACTGCTAAAACTCACATTAGTATTTACCTTATGTGTCATCTTAATGGGCGCCTATACCCGCTTGTCTGATGCTGGGCTTGGTTGCCCAGACTGGCCCGGCTGCTACGGCATGCTAAAAGTGCCTACACAAAGCCATGAATTAAGCCAAGTGCAGCAAGCCTTCCCCGAGCATACAGTCGATACCCAAAAAGCCTGGCTAGAGATGATACACCGCTATATTGCCGGTACCCTTGGGCTACTGGTACTGTATATTTTATATATCAGTTTTAAAATTCAAGATGCCCCTAAAAAACTGCCTAGCGTTATCGCACTCCTACTCCTATTTCAGGCGGCACTGGGCATGTGGACGGTCACCATGCAGCTGATGCCTATAGTGGTGATGTCACACCTCATTGGCGGCTTTAGCTTACTGTCGCTGTTATGGCTCTTGTATTTACGCACCACACCGTTGCGCATTGTAGGGGGAGATCCTCAAGTGAGAAAACTCGCGCCCTTCGCACTACTCTGCCTTGTCGTGTTAGTGCTGCAAATTATGCTTGGCGGCTGGACCTCATCTAATTACGCCGCCCTCGCCTGTACTGCGTTACCCATCTGCGAGGGCGACTGGCTCAATAATCTGCAACCCCTGCAAGCGTTCAACTTGTTCTACCAAACAGAAGGCAGCTACGAATTTGGGGTGCTCGATTACGCATCACGCATGACCATACATGTCACGCACCGGATGGGCGCGATTATCACCGCCACACTGCTTCTCTGGCTCGCCTATCGGCTATTGATACAGGCAAGATCGGCCATGATTAAGCGCAGCGCTTGGGTGCTTACCACCTTACTAGTAATACAAGTGGGGCTGGGGATCGCCAATGTCGTGCTGCATCTGCCGCTTGGCATTGCCGTGGCTCATAACGCGGGGGCAGCTTTATTGCTGCTGACCATGATCTTTATTAATTACACCCTGTGGCGTAAAGCATAAGCGAGGCAGCGATGACAAAACCGATAACGCTCAGCAATCCAGCAGCCAGCCATATTCAATGGCGCGCCTATTTAGAGATGACCAAGCCTAAAGTGGTGGCGTTAATGTTACTTACGGTATTGGTGGGTATGTGCTTAGCCGTGCCAGGGGCTGTCCCTCTGCAACCTTTGGTTGCTGGCCTTGTGGGTATCGGCATGATGGCTGGGGCGGCTGCGGCCTATAATCATCTTATTGATCGCCGTATAGATGGTCTCATGGCGCGCACCTACAATCGCCCACTGCCTAAAGGCCGTATCTCCATCGTTAAAGCGATGATATTTGCTACCACTATGGCATTGCTGGGCTTTATCCTTTTGTATGCCTTAGTCAATCCACTCACCGCTTGGTTAACATTTGCCAGTCTCGTTGGCTATGCGGTGATCTACACCGCCTACCTAAAGCGCGCGACACCACAAAATATTGTCGTAGGCGGACTCGCAGGAGCCATGCCGCCACTATTAGGTTGGACCGCCATCACTGGCGAGTTTCATGCTAATGCCCTGTTATTGGTGATCATCATTTTTGCCTGGACCCCGCCCCACTTTTGGGCATTAGCGATTCACCGTAAAACCGAATATGCCAAGGTGGATGTGCCTATGCTGCCGGTGACTCACGGCGTTGAGTTTACTAAAACCTGCATCTTGCTCTATACCGTATTATTGGCCCTTGCCTGCCTTTATCCTGTGCTGGTTGGTATGTGCGGTCCGCTCTACTTAATCGGTTCGACACTGCTTAGCTGTGGCTTTATCTACAAGGCGTGGCAGCTCAAATATCGCGATAAGCCGGAATTAGCAATGCAAGTGTTTCGATTTTCCATTTACCATCTTATGGCCTTATTTTTAATTTTGTTAGTCGACCACTATTTATGGAGTTAACGCCTGTGAAAAAAATTGTGCTGCTGGGCATACTACTGGTGTGTGCAACATTAGGGGCGATAACCGCTTATACACTTAACCAAACAGCGACGCCGCCATTAAGCTTAACCACCAGCTATGTATATCCCACTAAACGGCCTTTATCACCGTTCAACTTAGTTGACCAACATGGGCAAGCATTTACCAACCAACAATTATTACATAAATGGAGTCTGGTGTTTGTCGGCTATACCTCATGCCCCGATGTCTGCCCTACTACGATGGCAAAGCTGGCCGCTGCAGTGCAGAGTTTACCGCCGGAGCTGGATTTACAAGTGATCTTTTTATCTGTAGATCCGAGCCGTGATACGCCAGATAAGTTATTAGATTATGTGAATTTTTTTAATTCTGACTTTATAGCGGTCACCGCGCCACACGCGCAGCTACTGCCGCTGACCCGCGAGCTTGGATTTGTGTACGCCATGGTTGGTGAGGGGGAGAATTATCTGGTAGATCATAGCGCCTCGATGACTCTCATCTCACCGCAAGGTGAACGCTACGCGACGGTTAAACCTAAGCTGACACAACTCAGCAGCCTGCCGCAGATCTCGACCCAAAACTTGGTCGCCGACCTGCAGCAACTCACCGCCAATGACGCGCTGTAAACAGCAAACGCCGTATCATTGGCTAAGCTAACACCCGCTACTCTTTGAGCCAAGTACCGTCGCTTTTAGGTCGCACCCAAGCTTGGGAAAACCAATAGTAACGCCCACTTTGCTTACTGGGTGCAGTGCAGTTGTAGCGTGACCGACCTGGCGGCAGGTCGAGTCCTGCGCGCACAACAAACTCATCTTCACTCACCCACAATGGCTTAGCGGCTCCCTGTCCTTGTATAAAGCACATCAACTGATGAGGGTAGATATCACTCATGTCTAGCTTAACCTTCATCTCTGGACGCCAATCACCTAGCGCTAGCTCGGTATTCGACGGAGACAATGCCAATATCGGCATGTTTAAACTGTGCAACTTCACTTTTAAGCTAGACAGATCCGCATAGGTGCCCGCCACCGGAAAGCGAGGTAACGCCGTTAAGCTGGAATAATGGCCTGCAGCCCCCGACTGTTGCCCAAACCCGACAAAGCCTAGCTTGCTCAGCAATGCTTCTATCGCCGCGTTATATTCGCCATAAGGGTAAGCCAACATCTTCCAACTCTGACCCGTTTTCGCCACTATTTGCGCTTCGGTTGCCAACAGATTAGTTTCAATACGCGTTAACCAATCGGATTCGGTTTCACCGTCGAGACGACGGATCAAATGCTCATGCCCCCAACTGTGGTTCGCCAACTCGACGCCATCAGCGACTAACCGCTTCAAGGTCGTCCAATTCATCACATCACGATATTGCTGCTCTATTGGCTCGACAGCGATAAAGATGGTGTAAGGAAAACCATATTCTTTTAAAATTGGATGGGCATTATCGGCAATGTTTTGATAGCCATCATCGAAAGTGATCGCCACCGTTTTATCGGCAAAGGCTTTATCGGCTTTGAGTCCATCGACCACCTCTGACAGAGGAATTACGGTAAAGCCATTATCACTCAGGTAGGCCATCTGTTGACGAAACTCTAATGGCGTCACACTGGTGACCCTAGGTGTATCTTCTGACACATGATGATACTGTAAAATCACCACCGCCTGAGCCGAAAAGCTCAAGCAGCATATCAGCGTAACGAAAACGCGTTTTAACATACTAAGTAACCTCTGAGAATCTATGTCCCTAGTTAATTTACTGTTAGATAAACAGAAAAACAGGCATTTGCTTGCACTTGCTTTGCCCATGATTCTGTCAAACATTACCGTGCCCTTATTAGGCTTAGTCGATACGGCCGTGGTGGGACATCTGAGTAACGCTTATTATTTAGGGGGTGTTGCTGTCGGCTCAACCCTTATTACTTTGCTCTTATGGGTACTGGGGTTTCTGCGCATGTCTACCACAGGTTTGGTGGCACAGGCCTTTGGGGCTGGCGACACGCAAGCGCAATATCGACTGTTGTTGCAATCGGCCAGTTTAGCCCTGTTACTGGGGGCTGCGGCTATCTTATTTCAGTCGCCTATTATGACCTTGGCACTATCACTATCTGATGCGAGCGCCGAGGTACGCTATTACAGCCAGGCTTACTTTCATATACGGATCTGGTCGACTCCCTTTGCGCTGATGAACTTAGCCATGCTGGGGTGGCTCCTCGGAAGGCAACAACCCAAAGCCGCCATGTGGCAACTGATCGCAGCCAATTGTACCAATATTTTATTGGATCTGTTATTTGTTATCGCATTCGATTGGGGCGTACAGGGTGCGGCATGGGCATCGGTATTTGCCGATATCACGGGCTTTGCGGTAGCGGCGACCATGGTGTCCCGAGTGATAGCCAGACAGGGTGGCTTTCACCTACTCACTTTATGTCGCCAATTATCACTTCGCAGCTACCACAAACTCTTGGGACTCAATCGCGATATCTTTATTCGTAGCCTCTGCTTACAACTCACTTTTGCCTTTATGACCTTCGAAGGCGCCAGCTTAGGCGACAATACCGTCGCGGCCAATGCGGTATTACTCAACCTATTATTGTTAATTTCCTATGCCTTAGATGGTATAGCCTACTACGCCGAGGCTGAAGTGGGGCGGGCCTTTGGCGAACACAATCCACAGCGAATGTCAGGGGCGGTGACATTAGCCACCCTATGGTCAGCCATCGCTGCCCTGATATTTGTATTATGCTTTGCCACATTAGGCGGACAATTCATTACCCTGCTCACCAGTATTGATGCGGTGCAGCAAGTGGCACAAGAGTACCTAATTTGGGTGATATTTATGCCGTTTTTGGCGTTTGGATCTTACCTGTTTGATGGTGTTTATATTGGCGCAGCCGAAGGTGCCACCATGCGTAATAGCATGATATTGTCGACCTTTGGCGTGTTTTTTCCCACATGGTGGCTACTGCAAGACAGTGGTAATCATGCCTTATGGGCCGCGATGAGTGTGTTTATGCTTGCCAGAAGTGTCACCCTTGCATGGCATTATCACTATCGTTTAAAAACCAGATTAATGCAGGCCTAGCGCCCCCATAGGATGGTGATGCACCATTGGCGACAAAATAAAACGGGATGACCTAAGTCATCCCGTAATAAACGTCATCCTGCAACAAGCAGAATTCATCCAATAAGATTACTGGTATGAATGGTCGCCATGCTCATGCTCTGTCACATCACGTACGCCAGTCAATTCGCCTGGGAACATATCAAGTAGTTGCTTCTCGATACCATCCTTCAGAGTCACATCAACCATAGAACAACCGTTACATCCACCACCAAATTGGAGTACAGCAACGCCTGCGGCATCGATTTCAACCAGCATGATGTTACCACCATGGCTAGCCAGCTGTGGATTGATTTCAGATTGAATCACGTACTCGATACGCTCTTTCAATGGCGCATCATTATCGACTTTACGCATCTTAGCATTAGGCGCTTTGAGCGTCAGTTGCGAACCGAGTTGATCGGTGACGAAATCAATTGAAGCATCTTCCAGAAAAGGAGCGCTCTTTTCATCAACCATGGCATGAAAACCATTAAACTCTAGCTCGATATCATCGGCTTCAACGGCATCGGGTGGGCAATAAGACACGCCGCACTCTGCCGATGGAGTACCAGGGCTGATAACAAATACGCGAATATGAGTTCCTTCAGGCTGATCAGCGAGTAGCTTTACAAAATGTGCCTGAGCTGCATCGGAAATGGTGATCATTAAGACATGCTCCGTCAGGTTAAACCCGAGTGTTTTAGTAAGAATTACCGCTATGATACTCCGACTCCTATCAGCTTTGTAGCCCCTATGGCGATTAGTCAGTAATTTTTTGTCTAAAAAGTGTCGTATAAAGTGACTACTGGCTATGGTAACGATTTCAGCGAGCTGTTAATTTAACCTTTATATACAATAATAAAGACTCTAATGATGCTGCGACTCTGCCTACTGCTGCTGTTTTTTACGCCACTGATTGCTCAAGCAGTATCGATTAATCAAAATGTGACTACCGCCACATCTGCTACAGCAACAACCTCGGCCATCGAATCACCGAGCCAGTTTTTAGGTTATCCACTAGGCAGCTGGCATCTACGGCACGACCAAATAAACTTCTACCTCAAGCAGTTAGCACGCCAAAGCCCTCGGGTTAGCCTCGAGTCGACTGGCAACAGCCATGAAGCCCGCTCACAACTCACGGCGGTGATCACCTCGGCAGCAAACCAAGCCAATCTTAAACAGATCATGGCTCAGCGCGCACAAGTTAAAAGCGGCCAGCCACAAACGGGGCCCTTGATCATCTGGTTGGCCTATAGCATTCATGGTGACGAAGCCAGTGGTGCGCATGCCGCATTAACTGTGAGCCATCAGCTCAGTAGTAGCCAAGAGCCTTGGGTTATCGACTTGCTCGATAACGCTGTGGTACTCATTACCCCAACCCAAAACCCTGATGGTTTAGACCGCTTTTCTACTTGGGCCAATAACTACACTGGCAAAGTAAAAAACAGTGATGGCAACCATAATGAACATCAACAAAATTGGCCCGCTGGGCGTTCAAATCATTATTTTGCCGACCTTAATCGTGACTGGCTGTTCTTGCGCCATCCGGAGACGCGCGCACGCATCGCCCTGTTTCATCGCTGGCAACCCCACTATGTTGGCGACTTTCATGAAATGGGCCACAACCAAAGTTACTTCTTTCAACCTGGAGTGCCTAAACGCACTCATCCGCTGACCCCAGAAGAAAATCAACAACTGACCCTTAAACTAGCCGCTTACCATGCCAAGGCGCTCGATACACGGCAGCAACCCTATTTTAGCCAACAAATGTTTGATGACTTTTACTATGGTAAAGGCTCAACCTACCCTGATATCAACGGCTCTGTCGGGATGCTGTTTGAGCAGGCCAGTGTACGTGGACAGCAACAGGAATCTGACAATGGCATGCTGGTTTTTGAACAGGCGATTGCAAACCAAGTGGCGACGTCGTTTTCCAGCCTTAAAGGCGCGTTAGCGCTTAAACAAGAGTTACAACAGTTTCAAACACGCTTTTATCAACGTAAGGATAAGCATCAGCCTTCGGGGCGCGAAAGCGGCTTATTGATCAGCACGAGTCACGATCCGGGCCGGCGCGATGACTTAGCCCAGGTGTTACAGCAGCATCAGATCCTATTTTTTTACCTGCGAGAAGGTCTGCGCCAAGGACGCCATGATTACGCGCCGCGCGATAGCCTATTTATCCCGATTAATCAGCCGCAAAAAAGTCTACTACTGGCACTATTTGATCAACGCACCGAATTCGACGATGCCACCTTTTATGATGTCTCCAGTTGGAACTTCACCTACGCCTATCATTTACAACTGGCCCGCGATGTCAGCCTAGATGTGGATACACTCAGCAGCCAGCGCCCGCTTGACGCGCCACTAAGCATTGCTGCTGACAGCGTAGCCGTGCTCATTGATTGGCGACAACATCATGCGGCGACCGTACTACAGCAGCTCCTTAGTCATGGGGTTAAAGTAAAATTTGCCGCCAAACCATTCAGTATCATGACCGCAACTGGTGAGAGCGATTTTACCGCCGGCACATTGCAAATCGCCCTAGGTCGTCAAACCATGGCGAGCGCACCATTAAAAGAACTGCTTATTTCGCTCGCCACTCACCATCGGCTCACCATGGCCACGGTTACCAGTAGCCGCGCGTTATCAGGTATCGATTTAGGCAGTCCTGATTTTCACCCTATTGCGCCAATCAAAGCTGTGGTGATCACAGGTTATGGTACCTCGGCGTCAGAAGTGGGTGAGCTAGGGTATTTTATGGATCAACATTTGGCGGCGCCGCTCACTCAAGTGGATGTGTCTCGCTTGCCGAGTCTGCCCCTTAACCGATACACCCATCTGTTTCTTGCCGATGGCAGCTATCAAAATGTCGATGAAAAGCTCGCCCGTAAACTGGGGCAGTTTGTTAATAATGGCGGGGTGATCGTGGCGCAAAAGGGGGCCTTAAGCTGGCTAAGCAAAGGCAACTTATTAAAGAGTGATGTGAGAAATCCACGCGCATTTGAACAGCTATTTGCCACTGATGGCATGCGCTTTGAAGAGCAAGCGACACTACAGGCACGCCAAGCGATTGGCGGAGCCATACTGGCACTGGCTCTTGATACCTCTCACCCGATTAATTTCGGCCTACAAGGCAGCACTCTGCCGATACTCAAGAATAAGCCACTGGGATTACTCGCCGGTTCAAGCGCCTTTACCACCGCCGCGAATTACGCTGATGAACCGCTACTGGATGGCTATCTGGCAAAGGAATATCAACGCAGCTTGAGCCAAACACCAGCCATTCGAGTTGAACGCCATGGTAAGGGAGCGATAGTGGCGCTAACCGATAACCTACTGTTTAGAAATAGCTGGCTCGACGCGCAAAAGGTCTACAGTAACAGCCTCTATTTCATTCCGGCGCTGCACTGAAGCCACCCACTTACTGCTTGCTTAACGACACACGGCACTTACTTAAGTAAGTGCCGTGTGTCGTTAGGTCGTTTAAGCAAAGCGAGCAACATGGCGCGCCATGCTAATGCTTACACCACTAAGTGCTTACATGATAAAGCTCAAGTAGCCTTTTAAAATAACCACATTGACGATATCGATAAAGAAAGCACCCACAATGGGCACCACCATAAAGGCTTGTGGCGAAGGCCCGGTTCTCGAGACTAATGCCCCCATATTCATCACTGCGGTTGGCGTCGCCCCCATACCAAAACCACAGTGGCCACCTGCCATCACTGCGGCATCATAATTACTGCCCATCAGTTTAAAGGTAACAAAGTAGGCAAATAGCGCCAACACTACCGTTTGAATGAGTAAAATAATCAATAGCGGCACCGCGAGGTCAAAAATTTCCCACAGCTTTAAGTTCATCAATGCCATAGACAAAAACAGCGATAAAGACACGGTACCAATTACATCCACGCTTTCGCTATTAATTTTATAGCCACGCGATAGCTCGGTGATATTGGTGATCATCACGCCAAAAAACAGCGCATAAACAAAGTCTGGCATCCGTAACCAGCTGAGTTCGAACATACTCACCAACGAGCTAAACCACTTAGCACCGCCCACACAGAGCAGCAAAATAAACAACACCTCAAGAATGCTCTTAGCGGTAACTCGGTCTTCTTCTAATTGATCATAAGTCACCAAATCTGGGTGATCTTTATGATGGTTGCCCCCCACGCCATAAGAGGAAACTAGGCCATGTTTATTGATGAGTCGCTGCGCAACGGGGCCACCAATAATACCGCCCATCACGAGCCCAAACGTGGCTGCAGCCATCGCAAACTCAAGGGTATTGATACCATAATTGTTAGAGAAGGTTTGCGCCCAAGCGGCGCCTGTACCATGGCCCCCCGACAGGGTAATTGACCCTGCAATTAAGCCCATTAGAGGTTCTAGCCCTAATGCGGAAGCCATGCCAACTCCCACCGCATTTTGAATCACAATATAAAGAGAGGCGATACCTAAAAAGAGAAAGACCTTAGTACCGCCTTTCATCAATAATTTGTAACTTGCCGCTAAACCCACTGTGGCAAAAAACATCATCATCAAGGTGTTTTGCATCGACAGCGTAAACTCTAACGAGATCTGATTAAAATGCAGTATGGCGATAATCGCAGCGATAATTAAACCGCCAACTATGGGCTCTGGGATATTATATTTTTTAAATACAGGCACATGACGATTGACCGAGTGACCGATAAACAGCACTAAAATGGCCACCAGAAACGACTCTAACTCTCCAACAGAATAAACAGTATTCATAACACTCCTATTTCGGCAAAACCGTCCGCAACGACCGATACTACAGCGTCTATCGCGGCCTCACCCTATGCGCCGGGCTCATAACAAAATGAGTCTGGCGGTTAAAACAATCCCATTTAGTGCGGTAACGATTGATTAAGCATAATCGTTTAAACGCCACGCGCTATCCAGAGACGCCAACAGAGTCATTCTGCAACGCATCCGAACAAGTTAACAATGGGTAATTATCTCAGTGACTGGAAAATGAAATTGGGTAAATTTATGCGCTTAGTGCTAAGACGCATTTTCGGATGAATGTTCAATCTCAACCGCTAAACGCTCACGTTCAGCCTTCGAAATATATTTAGGCTTACCTGTGTGATGAAGCTTAGCGTTCGCTTTCTTCGCCTTAGCTTTTAGGGTTTGATTGATTTTTTTCTTTCTATTCATGGCGGCGAGTATACCCCAAAAATGGCTATTTGTGAGCCTGCAGCGCCACGTCAGTACATTTTTAAAGCAAGCATCTACTAGCGTAGTTGTGTGATATATCTCAAACTATTAAGTAAACTCAAATATTAAATCATTTTAAATCATACAGTAAAGAAAAGGCATTACTAAAATTCGCCCACAAAAAAGCACAGCCTTAACTATGCTTTTGTTTTAATCATCTGCTTATCATTTAGTCACAACCCAGAGTGCATGCAGCAATCCGGGGACAAAAAACAGCAAACATAAAATGATATTGATCAGCAGATCTTTACCGACACCGCTTTTTAAAAATACCGCAACCGGGGGCAATAAGATGGCAATAATCACCAGTAATAATTTATTTGTATCCATTTTAGCCGCTTCCTTATGTCATCACTTTTGCTTTGGCCAAGCCAACAACTCAGGCTCAGCCCATGTGTGTAATTGACGCTCAATGGCCTCATGACCAAACCACTCACCCGATGTCGGCGTCACTAAGTAAGAGTACATTTGTCCTGACCACTCGAAATGTAATCCATAGGCGTGTAAATACCCCCTATCCGCGGGCGCACCACCATAAAGTTCGTCCCCTAAAATAGGCACACCGAGACTGGCTAACGCCACGCGTAATTGGTGGGTCTTACCACTTAAAGGCTTAAGCAAATAGAGCCGCAGCCCTTCGGCAACTGACTGCGAAAAAAACTGCGTCACCGCTGGATTTTCAATGCTACGTAGTAATTTATACATGCTACGGCGCGACTTTGCCATATCACCTATGATGCTGCCCTGCTTCTTCTTGGGTTTTCCCTTCGCCAGCGCGAGGTAATATTTCTGAACTTGGTGCGTGGTAAACATCGCCGTAAAACGGGCCGCGGCTTGGCTGCTTTTAGCAAACAACAATAGCCCAGAGGTCATGGTATCGAGCCGATGTACAGAGTAGAGCTTAATTGCTAAATCTTGCTCAATCTGCGCCATCACGCCCGCGCTACCATCTTGGCTGTGAAAATGCACCTTGGGTGACTTATCGATCACTAAAAAATCGGCTTCATCGGCGATGATCTGATACATGTGGACCTATGTAGGTTAGGAAAATTCAATGGTGACAATCAACCCAGGTTGATTGTCACTGAGAGTAATGCGCGCATTATGACGCTGTAAAATGGCTTTCACTAGCGATAATCCTAACCCGGTGCCTTTATGGTGACGGCTGGGATCGAGCCGTACTAAGCGATCAAACACCTTTTCGGTCGCCTCAGGCGGAATACCCGGGCCATTATCGATAATTTGTACTTGGTTTCCACGCTGCACTATCTGCACACTGGCGCCTTGGCCTGCATACTTAATCGCGTTATCGACCAGATTAAATAAAGCTTGGAACAACAAGTATTTATCGCCCATCACCGTATAATCGTCAGCGGTTTGCAGCGACAATGTTTGCTCGTTAAGCTCCGCCATTGCATCTGCCATCTCATACAAGTCGCCACACAGGGCTTGTAGGCTTAGGGGCTGCAGTTCGAGAATTTGTTGCCCCTCTTCGATACGGGTTAATGACAACATGGCATCGAAGGTGGCTAAACAATCGTCGAGTTCCTCGGTTAAGATTGCGCAGGCTTCACCGAGTTCATCTACCGACTTATTGGGCAGCTGTTCTATCCCCATGCGCAGATGTGACAGCGGAGTGCGCAAATCGTGAGCGATATTGTCGGTAGCCCCTCGCACCGCGTTAAGGTTGTTCTCTAGAGTATCTAATACGCCATTAAATTTTACCGCCAGCATGTCGAATTCATCTTGACGCCAACTCACGGGTAACCGTGTCGAGTATTCCCCTTTTTCGATACGGCGGCTTAAACGATTGTACTGCACTAAGCGGCGTAGGATCGCCTTAGAAAACAGGTAACCTAAGGCTAAAGTTAATACAATGGTCAACATCAGAGCGGTGATCGCCGCGTTCACAAATCGCTCGATTAAGGTCGCTAACTGGTCGGTTCGCGTGGCAATTAACACAGGGCCATAACGGGTGATAACTAAGCCACCCGTTAGAATATGCAGCTTGTCTGCCCCTCCCGCCAAAATAGGAAACTCTCGGGTTTCAGGCAAGATAGGCATGTCATCGGGCATGAGGCTCAAGGCCCCGACTAGATCGAGCGAGCTGCGCCACACCACTAGGGCAGTTTTGGGGTCGGCGGTACGAATTTGAGTCGCAAAACTGCGTCTATCGAGCGTCAGCGCCATCTGTTGATAGCGCTGTTTTTCTGCCGCTAAATGTTGATTGGTTTGCAGCTCTTGCTCGTTAATCAGCTGGCGATACATACCAAATAGCAAGGTGCCAATGATCAGGGTCACTAAGCCCGAAAAGATGATAGTGATCCGCCAGGCACTACTCTGGTAGGGCTTAATGCCCTTGACGTAGGCGATAACCAGCCCCTCGAACGGTTTCGATTAGTTCACCAAAGCCAAGCTCTTCAAACTTGCGACGCAGCTTAGCTATATGCACATCAATCACATTAGTGCGCGGATCAAAGTGATAGTCCCATACCGCTTCAAACAGCAAGGTACGACTGATCACCTGATTAGGATGTTCCATCAAGTACTTAAGCAATTGAAACTCTTTGGGTTGCAGCGGGATCTCATGGCCTGCCAAGGTCACTTTACGCGTTAGCAGCTCCATCACCAAATTGCCGACGGCTAATTCGGTGTGCGCAGGCGCCGAGTTGCCTCGTTGCATCAGTTTTTCTGCACGCACTAATAGCTCCGAAAAAGCAAACGGCTTGGTCATGTAATCGTCGCCACCAGCTCTAAGGCCCTTAACTCGCTCATCCACGTGGCTAAGGGCCGATAAGATCAGCACAGGGGTTTGATTACCCGTTGCTCGTAGCGCGGCTAATACCTTGAGTCCGTCAAGCTGGGGTAGCATGCGGTCTAAAATAATCAGATCGTATTGCATACTCGTCGCAAGCAGCAGACCTTGATGGCCATCGCTTGCGGTTTCAATATTGTGCCCTTGTTCGGTAAAGCCTTTCACCACATAATCGATGGTGGTAGCGTCATCTTCTACGAGCAATATTTTCATTAAGTTAATCCCACTTAAGTAGGGGCAAAGGCCGCTGATTTTCAATATCAAACGCCAAGCGACGTTTGCCATATTGATCAATTAATTTAAGCTCTAAGTAACTGATCCCTAAGTCATGATCGAGTTGTGCTTCGACAATATGTGCCGTGCTATCGCCCATGGCTGTTTTAAGCAACTGTGAAAACTCCAGATCCATATCCTGCATCAGGCGCACAGCTTTCAGTTCGTCACGATCGTCGGCCTCTAAGGTTGCCACTTTCTGCCTAATAAGCTTGCCATCTTTAGCCCAAAATTCAAATTCTGTCACGGTATCGGCTTGGGTGTTGATCATACTCACTTCATAGATCAGCTCACCATTAACCACATCGATATCAAATTCTGAGATAATCCCACGGTAGCTTTTCTCCGCTTGCGCAATGATCTGCTGCGGGGTCAGACTCTGGCTATCTGATAGTAACTCCAGAACTGTCGAGTTCGCGCTGGCAAACCCAGCAACACTGACACTAGATAACAGCACTAAGCTGATTAACCAACGAGCCATAACTCCTCCATAAAATGTTTAATATCGGTATCTTAACCCCAGCAACAAGCTGCGGGCTAGCGTTAATCTGCTAGGAGATCGATTTCATCAATTGCAATCTCAACCCCTTGCCATTCATCATCCACCTCACCTTTTAGGGTAACAGTGGTGTTGGTTAACACCTCAATATCACGCCATAAGGCATTGTCGATTTCGACTTCTACCTCACCACTCTGGTCTTTAAACAGGTATTTTCCTCCCCTAGGCTCTTTATCAGGTGTCCTGTGAGCGCAACGGGAGTATCAGGTCTAGCCTTAGCCGCTTCTGCTGCCGTCTGCACCGCAGATGGGCTGGCATAGCTATAGGCCACCACGCTAGGCAAGGTCAATACACAAGCTAATATTAATGAACCCGTTAATTTTCTAGTCATATTTGCTCCTATACCGCACTTATCTCAATAAGCGAATTGTAGAGCCCCTATGATGGAAAAGAGATGGAACAAAGATTAATGATTGATCATACAATCGACTAGGGCGAGTTAGCCTGCAGCACAGATTTCTAGGATATGGATAAGCTCTGATTTCAGTGCCACCTCAGTCTCAACCCCAGGGGCTAGGGCAAGCTTTTGCGCCAAATGTAACGGCACCTCTGCGTTAAGGCTATGCTTTACGCCCTTGATACTGGCAACAATGCGCATGGTTTCGCCCATCGCCAAGGTCGACTCCACAGTGATAATCAACTTATTAAAGCTGCGACACAGGCGTCCTTTGGTGATGGAGTTAAACCGAATACCTTGATTGGGGATCACCCAACGCACCGTGGAGCCAATATCTAGGCTGTCAAAATAACTGCTGGCGATGAGGTGATCACCAAACTTCAACCAAGTGATCTGCCGCGCTTCTTCTTGCGCCACCACCTCGGCATCAAACACATTGCGCAGTCCCATCTGCTTTGCCACCGCTTCATTACGTGGCCGGGTGAGTACGTCTCTGGGAGCGCCTTGTTGTAACAACACGCCTTGGCTGATTAAAATCATGCTATCGGCGAGCAACAGGGCTTCATTGAGATCATGAGTGACCATAATCACCGGAATCGCTAACTGCTCTTTAAGCCTCGCTAACTCAAGATACAGGCGCTCGCGGGTTTCGCGATCGACCGCAGAAAAAGGCTCATCAAGCAGCAATACCGAAGGCTGACGCGCTAAGGCGCGTGCTAAAGCGACCCGTTGACGCTGGCCACCCGACAAATTAGCGGGGAGTCGGTCAGGCAGGCCATGTAAATTGACTCGCTCTAACCAATCTTTGGCTCGAGTAACGCGCTCGTCCTTGGGGATATGATCGAGCGCCGCCACCACATTTTCGAGCGCCGTCATATTGGGAAACAAACCAAAGTGTTGCGGCACATAGCCTAAATGACGCTGCTGCGGAGTAAGGTAATCGCCCTGCTGGCTATTAAACCACTGACGCTCACCGTAGCGGATCTCACCCGCTTGAGGCTTGGCTAATCCGGCGATCATCCGCAGTAGCGTCGACTTACCGCCTCCCGATGGCCCCACTACCGCCAACACTTCTCCAGCACGGCAGGTAAACTCGGCATCGAGCACTATCTCTTGGGTTTGATTAACCCTGCAATACAGATCAGCGACGTCTTGAGACACTTAAGCCTCCTAAGCGGCGTGACAGACTGGTGGTCAGCGCTAGTGCCGTAACCGCAAACAGCAGTAATACCAACGACATCTGCCCTGCACTGGCAAAATCGAAGGCTTGTACGCTGTCATAAATCGAGATGGCGATGGTCTTAGTTTCACCGGCAATGTTGCCGCCCATCATCAATACCACCCCAAATTCACCCAATACATGCGAAAAACAGAGTACTAAGGCGGTCAGCACACCAGGCCATACGAGGGGCAGCTCAATTTTGGTTAACGCTTTAAACGGACTCATACCACAACACGCTGCAGCGTCACGCACCTCTTCGGGTACTGCCTCAAAGGCACGTTGAATGGGCTGAATAGCAAACGGAATATTGACTAACACCGAGGCGACCACCAACCCAGAAAAGTGGAATACTAACTGCTGGCCAAGCACATTTTGTAGCAACTGGCCTAACCAAGACTGACTGCCAAGTCCCACCAGCAAGTAATAGCCGATAACGGTAGGCGGTAACACCAAAGGCACCATGATCAAGGCTTCGACCCAAGATTTGCCGCGAAATTGATGATAGGCCAACAAGCGCCCTACCCAGATAGCGAAAGGGATCAGTATGAGCACGGTTACAGTGCTCAATTTGATCGATAAGCCTAACGCCTGCCAATCCATCTGTTACTCTCCCGGTGCTGTGAGTTCAGGCAAACTAAAACCAAAGTCGGTAAACACCGAGCGCGACCTTGCCTGCTGCAAGTAACCATAAAAGAGTTTGGCGGTATCGCCCGCTTTCTCGGTCAATACCATGCGTTGATTGAGCGGCGTATGCCATTCACTGGGCAACGCCACATAGTGGCCAACGGCTTGAAATTGGGGTGCCATCGCCAAAGATAACGCCACAATGCCGCCATCGGTGGAGCCACTCAAGGCAAATTGGGCGGCTTGGGAGACATTTTCGCCAAATATAAGGTGGGATTGTACTTGCTGCCACATACCAAGATGCTCAAAGTATTCGCGAGCTCGCTCACCATAGGGCGCATGATCGGGATTGGCGATGGCAAACCGTTGTAGCAGGCCTTGTTGCAGCATGCTTTTTAACCCCTCTAGCTGGGGATCTAACGCTAATGCAGAGGTTTTTGGAGCCGCTAAGGCTAGACGCCCAATGGCATACAACACGCCATCGCTAGTGGTGACACCAAGCTTATGCAACTGATAAATATATTTATCATCGGCTGATAAAAACAGTTCAAACGGCGCGCCATGGCGGATCTGCGCCACTAAATTACCCGAAGAGCCATAGGAGATACGCACTCGCTGTCCCGTATCTTGGGTAAAATTAGCGGCAATTTTATCGAGCGCAAACTTAATGTTGGCCGCCGCAGCGATGGCGGGGACGTCACTTGCCCAGCTTGGCGATGCGCCGACACACATAATGAATATCGCCACAGCGCGAATAAAGCTCTTCACACTACTCTCCCCAATGCTAGCAAAACGCCATCTTAGAATACGCCTAAATCGCGGCTATTTTTGTTGCCACATCTGCGCCGCTTGTTCATCGGCATCTTTGGCTTCGACCCAATTTTTACCCTGATCGCCCGCCTCTAGCTTCCAAAATGGCGCCTTAGTTTTAAGGAAATCAATTAAAAACTCACAGGCGGCGAACGCGGCCTTACGGTGCGCACTGGTGACGCCAATAAACACTATCTGCTCGCCAAGCGCCATGGTCCCCACGCGGTGAATGATGGTCACCTTGTTGAGCGGCCAGCGCTCACGCGCCTGTGCAGTGATTTGTTGCAGCACGGCCTCTGTCATACCGGGGTAATGCTCTAAGGTGAGATCGGTAACAGCACTGCCATCATTAAAATCACGCACTTTACCCACAAACGTCACCACAGCGCCGTCGCTATTATCATCGGCAATACGGGCATACTCTTGTGGCACGCTAAAATCGTCAGTCTGCACCAATACCCGATCGAACATCGCTGTCATATTAGCCTCCCGTCACTGGAGGAAAGAAGGCCACTTCATCGCCATCTTCCACTGGGGAATCCCAGCTGCTAATGGTTTGATTAACGGCTACCAGCAACTTATCTGAGGCCAGCACTTTAGCCCACTTGTCATCTTTGGCCGCCAGCTGCGCCCGCAATCCTTCAGCGGTACGCGTCACATCGGATGCCTCTACCTTTATCGAACCTTCACCCAATAGCTCACGAACTTGAGCAAAAAAAAGTACATTTATCATTTATCGACACCTTAAACGCTTGTAGCCGTTATACCTTGAAGTGACCCGATTTGCCGCCACGCTTCTCTAGGAGACGTGTCTGCGAAATCAGCATATCTTTTTGCACCGCTTTACACATATCGTAAATCGTCAACGCCGCCACGGAGGCCGCAGTAAGGGCTTCCATCTCAACCCCTGTCTTACCCGATAACTTACATAAGCTGGTAATACGCACTCGATTAAACTCGGGCTGCGCCTCAAGCTCAACCTCAACCTTAGTCAGCATCAATGGGTGGCACAGTGGAATTAAATCGGAGGTTTTCTTCGCCGCTTGAATACCGGCAATACGCGCCGTAGCAAATACGTCACCTTTATGGTGGCTGCCGCTCATGATCATCTCAAGGGTCGCAGGCGCCATTTCGATAAAGGCTTCGGCGCGAGCTTCGCGCTCGGTAACCGCTTTTTCGGTCACATCGACCATATGGGCATTACCGTCGGCATTAATATGGGTGAATTGGTTACTCATCTGTCGCTACCTTTTTGAGATGCATTACAAAGTTACAAGGCCTATGTGTGGCGTCAAGTTGTTGTTTAATAATCTGGTTCCAGCCAGTACGGCAGGCTCCAGTTGAGCCTGGCAAACAAAAAATCGCCGTCTTATTGGCAAAACCGCCTAATGCACGAGATTGCACCGTCGAGGTGCCAAGCTCGTTATAAGTGATGTGGCGAAATAACTCACCAAAGCCATCAATATCACGGTCAAACAGTGGGCGCACGGCTTCAGGAGTATTGTCACGTTCGGTAAAGCCTGTCCCACCTGTGGTGATGATAACTTGTATGTCACCGGCCGCGATCCATTGTGACAGCTGCGCGCGGATCTGGTATTTATCGTCTTTACACAACTGACGATCCAACAAGCGATGACCAGCATCGACAACCGCATCGGCTAAAAACTGGCCCGATGTATCGCGGCTCAGATCGCGAGTATCTGATAGGGTTAAGATCGCAATATTTAATGGTATAAATTTCGAAGTAGTACAATGACCCATAACGCCTCTTCACTCAATAATGGATTCGATAACCAGCCATAGCATCTGGCTGGCAGCCGAGTATACCTATGCACTAACGCCGTGGTATTGCGTTAGGTCATAGAAGCCGATTAACCGCCAATAGATGCTAAATGCTGGGTAACGCCAGTGATGCCGTCATGAAGAAAATGGGTTTGCTTTTTGGTCTGCAGTTGACCATGCAACCGCTCGATAAGCTCGCTGCGCTGCTCACGTTGCTGTAGCAAGTCTCGAAGATCGACGCCGTGTTCGGTAAAGAGACATAAGTGCAATTTACCTTTAGCCGATACCCGCAGACGATTACAGTTAGCACAGAAGTTTTTCTCATAAGGCATGATCAAACCAATACGGCCTTTAAAGTCGTTATGGCTGAAGTTTTGCGCTGGCCCATCATCAATTGCCGAACGGTCTAAATGCCAGCCGTCTTGTATTAGCTGAGCTTTAATGTCCGCACCAGCAAGGTGATGCGCCTGAAAATAGTCACGCCCTAAGCCAGTTTCCATCAATTCGATAAAACGCAGATCGATAGGCGTATTTTTAATCCAGTGCAAAAAGCGCGGTAAGTCTTTGTCGTTCAGGCCTTTCAGCAGCACAGCATTAATTTTCACCCGCTCGAAGCCGGCCGATAATGCCGCATCGACGCCACGCATCACCTCATCGAACTTGTTTTCGCCGGTGATCTGATAAAACATGCGCGGATCTAAGCTATCAACAGAGACATTGATGCGTCTTAAGCCCGCATCAAACCATTCCTTTGCGTGCTTTTCTAAGCGGTAACCGTTGGTGGTCGTGGCAATAGTGGAGATATTGTCGTTATCGGCCACAATACGAATAATGTCGCTAAAGTCTTTACGCAGGCTGGGCTCGCCACCCGTAATACGAATTTTTTGTGTACCCACTTCGCCAAAGGCGCCGACTAGATTTTCAATCTCATTAAGATCTAAAAACTTAGGCTTACCATCGGGACGGTAGCCATCGGGGAGGCAGTAAGTGCATTTGAAATTACAAACATCAGTGACTGACATCCGTAAATAGTGAAATCTTCGACCGAAATTGTCTTGTAGTTGAGACATGATCACCTTTCCAAGTAAGGGGAGGTGAGTCAATTTCTCTTCTCACCCCGGTGGCACTATTGCCACGGCTTACTGTCCATATCATAGACGTAGGACAGAAAGCTCGGAGAACCGTCGTTTGCTAATTATAGGCCGATTTGCTGCCTAGTTAACACCTTTCACGCCACATTTTTACTCCGCCCCCCTGTCACCGTTAACATTCTGTGACAGCGCTCACGCAGATAATTGCTATCAATTAGTCTATCTTGACTGCTTAAACTCTGTGCCATCTAGCAAATTTAAGGTAAGGTGTTGGCAAAGAATAAAACACCCGTTTCAATCGGGGGATAAGTAATAAAAGAGGTGAAGTGATGGAACGCGAATCGATGGAGTTTGACGTTGTTATCGTTGGGGCTGGGCCTGCAGGCCTAGCCACAGCGTGTCGACTAATGCAGATATCCCAAGACAGTGGCCAAGAGTTATCTGTCTGCGTGGTAGAAAAAGGCTCTGAAGTCGGTGCCCATATTTTATCTGGCGCCGTGTTTGAACCTAAGGTACTGGGTGAGCTCTTTAGTGATTGGAAAACTACAGGTGCGCCTCTTCATACTGCAGTCACTCACGATGAACTCTTTATGTTGGGATCTGAGTCCGCTTCGCGTGCCATGCCTAATGCCTTAATCCCCAAGACAATGCACAATGAGGGGAACTACATCATCAGCGTCGGCAACCTTGCCCGGTGGTTGGCTGAGCGCGCCGAAGCACTTGGCGTTGAGATTTTTCCCGGCTTCCCCGCCAGCGAACTGCTGTTTAATGACGACAACAGCGTCAAAGGCATCATCATTGGCGACATGGGCATTGGCGCTGATGGCCAACCTAAAGACAGCTATGAACCGGGTATGGAACTGCATGCCAAATACACCGTCTTTAGTGAAGGTTGCCGTGGCCATTTAGGTAAACAACTGATCGAAAAATACCACCTAGACAATGGCAAGACGCCACAGCACTATGGCCTAGGGTTTAAAGAGATCTGGAAAGTCCCTGCCGAGCAGCACCAGCAAGGTAAAGTGGTCCATACTGGCGGTTGGCCGCTCAATGATGGTGCATCGGGTGGCGGTTTCCTATACCACTTAGAAGATAATCAAGTGGCGGTGGGGTTAATTATCGACCTTAACTATCAAAATCCGCATCTCAGTCCTTTTGATGAGTTCCAGCGTTATAAGACCCATCCAGTGATCAGTCAATATTTGCAAAATGGTGAACGTATCAGCTATGGCGCACGCGCCATTACCAAGGGCGGACTAAATTCACTGCCCAAAATGAGCTTTCCTGGCGGACTGATCATCGGCTGTGATGCCGGCACCCTTAACTTTGCCAAGATCAAAGGCACCCACACTGCCATGAAGAGTGGCATGATTGCTGCTGAGACCATCTGTCATGCATTACATGCCGGGGTAGACGGTGGCAAAGATCTCGACTGTTACCAAGAAAAATTTGAACAAAGCTGGCTGCAAGAGGAGCTCTATACCTCACGTAACTTTGGCCCTGCAATGCACAAATTTGGCGCTTACCTTGGTGGCGCATTTAACTATATTGACCAAAACTGGTTTGGCGGCAAGTTCCCTATCACGCTGCGCGACGAGCATCCTGATCACGCTCAAATGGCCGAAGTGGGTGCCTACAATAAAATTGATTACCCTAAGCCTGACGGTAAGCTCAGCTTCGACAAGCTCTCTTCGGTGTACTTGTCAAACACCTATCATGAAGAAGATCAACGCTGTCACCTGCGTTTAACAGACGAGAGTATTCCACTGCAGGTTAACCTAGTAAAATTTGATGAACCCGCCCAGCGTTACTGCCCCGCCGGGGTATATGAAATCGTTGAAGAAGCGGGCGAAAAGAAATTTATGATCAATGCTCAAAACTGCATCCATTGTAAAACCTGCGACATTAAAGACCCCAGCCAAAACATCACCTGGGTAACGCCAGAAGGCGGCGGAGGCCCCAATTACCCTAATATGTAACCAACTTAGTTGTAAATAAAAACACGCTCACATGAGCGTGTTTTTGCTTGCGCTTGTGATAATAAGTAACCATAATCGCTCACCATACCTACAAGCGTTACCTAAAGCGCACATTTAACATCATCCTACCAATACACTATCGAATGTTTGAGCATGTTTGATCATTCTTGCTCGGCCTTAGATTGACTCATCAAATTAGCTACCGCTATTTAACAATTGTAGATGTGAGTGACCGCTATGACGCTTAATATGCTAACCATTAAACAAAAAATCTTACTCACCGTCGCCTTGGCCGTGTTGTTATCAACCGCCCTCGTCGGTGTGCTCAGTCAACGCAGTGCCAAAGATGTGGTCGAGCAACGCATGCTGACCTCTGAACTGCCCAACACCCTGTTTGCGATCCGCAATAAAATTGAAATGGATATCGCTATTCTGCTGGAGGCCGCCGAGCAACTCGCCAGTAGCAAAATGTTGAAACAGTGGCTGGTCGCCGGACGTCCTGCTGAAAGCGAAGCGATTGTCATCGAGCAGCTCAAGAGTATGCAGCAGCAGTACCACCTGGCTCAGACCTCTTATGCTGACCGCGAAACCGGCGCCTATTATACCCAAGACGGTTTTTTACGCGTCCTAAGCCCAGAGCAAGATGGCTGGTTCTTCGACTATAGAGACAGTCGTCAAGAGCGCATGCTCAACGTATTTACCGAGGCCAATGGCGAGGTCAAACTGTTTATCAACTACCAGCAACCCAATGACAGAGGTTTAGTGGGGCTGGGGAAATCCCTAGACGATATGGTGCGCCTACTCGGCTCATTCACCATAGAACAGAGCGGATTTGTCTACCTTGTTGACGCTAAAGGTCAGGTACAGCTGCACCAAGATACCAGCCAAATTGGCAAGGCCAATGTCGCCTCTCTCTATCCGCAAAGTGATACTCAATCTCTATTATCTAAAAGCGAATTTAAGCTGATCAGAACCGAAATAGACGGCGAGTCAGTATTAGTTGCCAGCAGTTATTTAACCTCGATGGATTGGTATGTAATCGCTCAAGTGCCCGAAAGTGAAGTGTTTGCCTTATTAGAAGAGTCCGCCTACCAAATTTTAATGTGGACCGTACTGATCGCCGCCGCCTTTATTGGTTTGGCCGTGATCGTCGCAAGCTCTGTCAGCCAACCTATCGCCAAAGTCGCTAACATGCTCCAAGATATTGGCCAAGGCGAAGGCGATTTACGCCAACGTCTGCCCGTTGATGGCAATGATGAACTGGCCCAACTGGCGCAAGGGTTTAATAGTTTTATCGAAAAAATTCAACGATCTATTATCGAAGTTACCGACACCAGTGTACAGTTAAGCCACGCGGCTAAAGAGGTGGCCGAACAAGCCCAGCAAACTTTAGATGACAGCCTGCTACAGAAAGATCAAACCATGATGGTGGTGACCGCGATTAATCAAATGGGCGCTACGGTTCACGAAATTGCTGGCAACGCAGCGCAAGCAGCCGACAGTGCAAAAGAGGCCGATCGAGAGTCTAAATCGGGCCAAGATGTTGCAGGTGATGCACGCGATACCATCAACGCCCTGTCGCAGGATGTTGAACAAGTGGGCAATGTTATTGAATCTCTCGCCAACCACACCACTTCTATCGGCAGTATTTTAGATGTGATCCGCGCCGTGTCTGACCAAACCAATTTACTGGCATTAAACGCTGCTATCGAAGCGGCGCGTGCCGGTGAAGCTGGCCGAGGCTTTGCCGTGGTCGCCGAAGAGGTACGTAATCTCGCCTCTCGCACCGCGGTATCAACCGATGAAGTACAAAAAATGATTGATAACTTGCAAGCCGAAGCAGCCCGAGCTGTCGCTGCGATGCAGCAAAGCAAAAGTCGCAGCGAACAAGGGGTGCAGGCCGTTGATAAGGCGCGCCATTCATTAGTCGAGATAAGCCAACAGATTGGTGCCATCAGCGACATGAATATCCAAGTGGCTGCTGCAACTGAAGAGCAATCGACCGTGGTGGAAGACATTAATCGCAATGTCACCGAGATCAGTGAGATCACCCAGCGCACGACGGAAACGTCCAATGCCGTCGCGCAAGCCAGCCAATCGCTTAATCAACTGGCCTTACGCTTAGACACTTTAGTCGCGGGCTTTAAAGTGTAAAACCCTGAGTAAAAAAATAACAAGCCCGCATTCGCGGGCTTTTTATTGCAACTTATATTTAGAGGTCTACAAGGGCTTAACCGCTAACAAGGCGCCTATGGCTTAAAAAAAGGGATCGCTAAGGGATAACGATAACAGATCCCCTCACTGGCCTTCATCGCCGCAATAATGGTGACCACAATATCGAAAATCGCCAGTACGCCAAACAAAATAAAACCAATGCCGATAAACATCAGAATAAAGCAGATCACCGCATAGATAATCATACTGATCTTAAAATTTAAACAGTTACGGCCACAGTGGTCGACAAACGCAATCTCGTCGCGCTTCATCAGCCATACAATCAAGGGGCCTAATATCGACCCCAGCGGGATGAGATAACCGGAGAAGCTGGCAAGATGTACTGCTACCGCCATATTTTTATCATCTCTGGACAATGCCTCGTATTCAGTCACGACTCTCTCCTTGGTAATACATCATTTATTATGGGTATTCATCTTATTTATATTCAGCACGTAAACCAGAATGTATCGCCTCTGGACCGAGCAGACGCATCTGCCAAGGCTCAATCTTTTGGCTGGCTAAACGGTGTTGCAAACTGACCACCCATGCCAGTGCTAAGCCGGTGCAATGGGCAAGACGTTCGTAAGCTGCGGCATCAAATTGATTCGCAAAATAGATCGCCATAGACTCGCGTACACTGATATCGCTGCAACGTTCAATCAAGCGGATCCCATCACTTAAATACAAAGTTCCTGGGGTTAAAATGCGATAAAACCAACCGCACAAACCGCTGGTTTGCATCGCTAAGGCAAATTCAGGATGACCAAATTGATGATTAAGTTTAAAACAAGGTGAACGTCCCTGCGTCACCTGCACTCGTATCTCACCAATAGCAAAAATATCACCAATATTGACCTGAGTTTCATCGAGACCGACCGTACTGATATTTTCGCCCATCGCCGGCGCATCTTTAAAACCAGTCATCATATCCCAGCGCCGGTATTGGCCATAATGTTCGCGCGAAAAATGATGTAGCACGCGATCTAAACCGCCATGATGCTTAGGGTCAGCCTGGCTATCACCCTCGACTCCCAAGGTGCCCACAACCAACTGCTGGCAAGGCTGCTTTGCATCGATCATGCTATTAACCGCTGCGACTAGGCACACCTGATCGCCAGCATATAAGCCAGATATTTTTTCAATCATCAGTTACCACCACAAGAAGTGAATCACCCAGCTCTGCAATCATAGTACGATTCATATATGGGTTTTATGTTATCAATATCCCCCTAAACTCAAGATAAGTTAACACAAAATGGCTTGATTGCTAGCAGCGACCACAGAGATTTTTTGCGTCACAAACTGATTAACATCGTAATAAGATCAAAATGTTACAACTTTTAAATCATGCTATTGCCACAAAAAAGTTCGTCAATAGGGATAAATAACAGGCAAAAAAAATGCCCCAGGATAAGGGCAAGAGAACAGAAACACGCTACTCAATAGAAGTCAGACTTTTGGTCAGCGCTACGCTGTGACCATGAAGCCACTATAAGCGGCAATGATGACACTAAGATGACAGTGTTAAATAAATATCGGCGGATTGATTCAAAGTCAAAAGGGACGGCCTACAAGCTAACACCGTGTGCCAACCTCAAAGCTTATCACCCATCGATGCCTCTAAGTAGTGCTGTAGCTGCGGCCCCGGAATAGAGCTGTGAGTCGACACCGCAAATGCCGCCCAGCGCGCGGCTTCCTCCATAGCCACCACAACAGGATCCCCCTGCACTAAGCCATGGATTAATCCAGCAGCATAAGCATCGCCCGCCCCTGTCGTATCCACCACCTCGGCAGGCTGCGCCGCCACGTGCTGCTCACCATCGGCTTGGTATACCATTGCCCCCGACTCACCATCGGTCACCACAAAGGCTTGTAAGCTGGCACCTGCTATGGTTAAACCGTATTGCCAAGGCGATAACTCACTTCGTCCTTGCATGTCGGCCTTAGAGGCAATTAACACATGACAAGGCCGAGGACGATTATCCTTAGCCAGTTGCGCTATCACCCAGCAATGATTTAATGCGGTCTTAGCCCAACTCACCGCACCTTCGGCCGACGAATTAATATAAAGCGCATCCCAGTTAGACCACTTAGGTGGAGCGGCTAACTCGAACAACGGCCGCTGCGGGCGAATAATGGTGCGCTCACCATCGGGTGTCATCACTAGGAGCATTTCAGGGGTATTACCGTCATGACGCTGCATCAAACGGCAGTCGATCCCTAAGGTACTTACCTGCGCTAATAGCCAATCGCCCACTTTATCGCGGCCCACTTGACTCACCAGCGCCACATTATGACCCGCCCAGACGAGGCCAATACCTGTGTTGGCTCCGCCACCGCCGAGGCGCTCACCACCATCTTGATAGTGGAATCGTCCCCCCATTTTAAGTGGCTTATTGAGCTTTAAGATACGGTCACAATTTAAGTTGGCAACCAGCAAGATATTAGCCATGGGGACTCCGGCATAATGGGCAATTGAGCTGATAATGTGGTTATTATTAGCCATAAAATGAGTGTCAGGTGACGCACTAAACTCAATCAATCAGCCATGCGCCGTGTGGCAACCTCTCTTTATACCAAGCCGGCTATAATAGCTCAACTTTTCATAGTCTGGCTTGGTAATAGATAGCGTGTGACGATGAAAAAGTGCTACAACTGCGGTTATATTTCGCTGGCAAGCTGCTGTAAAAAAGCCCGCATGAACTCACTACGTTTTAGCGCTTCAATACGACCCGCAGTGGTGCACATGGTGTCGCTTAAGTCCAGTAGCTTTTGATAGAAATGATCTAGGGTAAATTGCGTATCATCAGGGAGACGCTGCTGACAAAATGGATCGTCAAGGCTGTATAAGCTGCGTTGCAAACTGCTGCCAACCTGAATACATCGCGTAATACCTATCGCACCTAGTGCATCTAGCCTGTCGGCATCTTGTACGATTTGTGCCTCTCGGGTTTGTGGCGTCACTTTGGCACTAAAACTGTGGGCGACAATGGCATGGTGGATCGCACTAAAATGCCTTGAGGGATAGCTTATCTGGCCTAAAAACTCGATAGCTTGGTCGGCTGCCAAACGTGAGGATTGGGCGCGCAGAGGATCATCTTTCGCCAGCGATACGCAATCATGTAACCAAGCTGCCGGCACCACCACATCGGCGCAAGCGGCTTCTTCACGGCACAGTTGCTTAGCCGATTTAACTACCCGTAACACATGTTGCAAGTCGTGCGCCGCATCACTGGGGCGCTGTAATTGCATAAACTGTGAAAATTGCTGTTCAAACTCGCGCAACGCTGGCTCCTCAATACAAAAAAGGTTGAACCTAGTTCAACCTTTTTTAGTTATCATTTCAAGAGGGTTAACCCATTACATGTCGCAGGCCTTAAGCGGCTTACGCAGCTGAGCACGGACGTTATCCATGCCAGAATAGAACTCTTTCATCATTAACAAGCCCATCATCTTGCCATTATCGGTGACGATCAAGTTGTCAGGATCGGTCGGATCATCCTTAATGGCACCAATGGCCTTCATTGAGGTCATCTCTTTAAACAGCGCCCAATCCAAATTGACCCCAAATGTCTCGCGGAAATACTTACGCGATAACCGACCGGAGAACATGCCCAGCAAGAAGCGATACTGCATCACATCTTTTTTACTGTAGTTCTTCTGCTGCTCGACACCCATACGGCCTGCGGCGATATTTTCTTGATACTTACGCAAAGAGAAATTGTTCACATATAAGGTGTCATTGAGAAAGCTAAATGATCCTGAGCCAACTCCTAAATACTCATCATAATCGATGACATACTCATCAAACCCTTCATTATTGGCCTTACCAAATGCCCATGCCGATAGCTGATTGTATTGACCATTGAGACTATTGAGAATTTGACGATATTGACGAGCCATATCGCCATGCGGCGCCGCCAGCTTGCCCTTAACACTCTTACGCGTTTGATGGGTGATCATCAAAGGATACGTGGTAATTTGGCGTGGATCGAGACGCGCGGCCATATCTAAATCATGCTGGATCACTTCATCGGTTTGACCACGAAAACCAAAGATTAAATCGACGTTGATAATAGGGAAGAGTTCTTTGGCCGCCATGATCTTGTCAAAGGTTTCTTGGCCCGAACCGAACTTTTCTAAGCGATCTGTCATCGCCAAAATATCATCATTAAAGCTTTGCACCCCAATCGACATGCGGTCGACTAGGCCTTTTAACTGTTTAAAGCCGGGGCTGTCTAAATGCTGTGGATCAGACTCACACGACACCTCTTTAATGCTAGGAAATAGCGTCTTAGCATGTTCAATGGTGCGCGCGAGCTCATCTTCTAATACCGTGGTCGTGCCCCCCCCGATATACATAGATTCAAAGTCATAACCAAGCGACTTCACCATATCCATCTCTTTACGCAGCGAAATAAAATAGGCGCGCGCCTTATCCTCTTTAAATATAAATCGGTGGAAGGTGCAGAAAGAGCACAAGGTATGGCAAAAAGGAATGTGGGCATACAGCATGTATTTTTTGCCTTCGACGGGCGCAGGCATCATAGACGCTGATTGGGTATCGAGTCGCAAATTTTTATCAACATAATACTGCATCACTCGTTCCATTGAGCTGAGCATCCAGTTGGGCACAGTAATATTCGCTTGATACGGCTGAATCATATCACCAGACACCGCTTGAACAATTGAAGACATAAACATTCCTAACTGAAACAGACCTTGAATAGCAAAGCCGTTGAATAAATAATGACTTAAAAAAGATACCTAACCTTTTGTGGACCATAAAAGTATCAGCTTCGCTGTATATAAAACGTGAACTCGCCGCCAGTTACAACACCTAGCACGAGATAAACTGCATAATTGTTAAGCATGTCATACTTTAGCAACAAATGATTTATTAGGTGGCTGACCATCAGTAATCCAACACGCTCCACAATCCGTAACCGCTACTCACCCCGCACGTCTATAATGCCGCCTTAGCACTCTCACCTGGGCTTTGATTGAAATAACGCTTAAATTCACGGCTAAATTGCGCCGGACTTTCATACCCGACGGCCAGTGCGACCTCTTTCACCTTGAGTTGACGCAGTTGCAATAACTCACGGGCTTTGTTGAGGCGGATTTTTTTTAAATACTGGATAGGTGATGAAGCCGTAACCTCCTTAAAGCAGCGGTGAAACGCCGAAGGGCTCATATTCACTAAATTGGCTAATTGTTCCACCTCGACGCTATCACCGTAATGACGATGTAAAAAAGTGAGCGCCTTATCGATACGCGACAAACGAGTGTGGCTCAGCGCCAAGGCATACAGAGGCGCCGCATTGTCGAGCGCCAGTAGCCGATAAAGCAACTCTTGCACCATAGGTCGCCCTAATACTTGCGCCTCTAAGGGTGACTGCAACACCTGTAATAGTCGCTCGATACAACAGGCCATATCGTCGCTATTCGCGGCAACAAAGTAACCGGGTTGGCGCGTCTCATTGAGATCGCTAGGCACCTGATTATGCTCGTCCATCAAGCGAACTAACTGGGTCAATAAAGGCAAGTCGATATCGACAATTAACACCAATACCGGCTCAGCAACCGATGCAAAGGTTTCACACTCTAACGGCACTGGCACCGTCATCACCAAGGAGTTTTGTGGATCATAGTCGAAGACCTGATTGTCCAAATACACCCGCTTCTTACCTTGGCCTACAATTAAGATACCCTGGGAATAACACATGGGGCCACGCGAGCCATAAGCGGAGCTGCGAAATACCTTAACCCCCGCAATGGCGGTGTCGTTAAAACCCTCCTGCGGCGCTAACGCCAGCATCAAACTTGCAATATTTGTCATCATTAGTCTCTATCATCATTTTACAGCGACTTTATCACCAAGACAGGAAAAAGCATCAAATTGTGCCAATTAAGATCAATATCCACCAGATGTGATAGGAATAGGCACAAATTGACCAGCAATGGGTATTTATGTTTACGCCAATAAGCCTAACATTAACGCTATCATTTCAGCTCGACTACAAGGTACTTAACATGCTCAATTTTGATTATCGCAACCCAACCCACATTGTGTTTGGTAAAGATAGAATCGCCGAACTGGATAAATTGATCCCAGCCGATGCCCGTGTATTAGTCACTTACGGTGGTGGCAGCGTGAAACGTTTCGGCACCTTAGACAAGGTCATCGCCGCTCTAGGGTCGCGCACCGTGTTTGAATTTGGCGGTATTGAAGCCAATCCAAAATATGAAACCTTGGCTAAAGCCGCTGAGCTGGCGCGTAAAGAATCTATCGATTTTCTGCTCGCTGTCGGTGGCGGCTCGGTAATGGATGGCACTAAGTTTATCGCTCTCGCGACCAAGTTTGAAGGTGACAGCAGCAGCTTGCTATTCCACGGCTTTAGCCCTGTTCCTGTCGATGCTAAAGATGTATTGCCACTGGCAACCATCGCTACCTTGCCAGCAACAGGCTCAGAGATGAATGCTTTTGGCGTGATAAGCTATCAAGGTGGTAAGTTTCCGGTTAACCACCCGAGCATCTACCCAACTTTCTCTATGCTGGACCCAACACTGACCTTTAGCCTACCAAAAATTCAAGTGGCTAATGGTGTGGTTGATGCCTTTGTGCACGTAATTGAGCAATATGCAACCTACCCAGTAGATGCCCGCGTGCAAGATCGCATGGCCGAAGGCATTATGCGTACCCTAATTGAAATTGGCCCAATCACAGTTGCTGAGCCAGAAAACTATCAGGCACGCGCCAACCTGATGTGGAGCGCCACCTCAGCCCTTAATGGCATGATAGGGGTCGGTGTGCCGTTTGACTGGACCACACACATGATTGGCCATGAATTAACGGCGCTGTTTAATATCGATCATGCGCAAACACTGGCCGCGGTATTGCCATCAGTGTGGCGCGTGCGTAAAACCCAAAAGCACGCCAAGTTACTGCAATACGCAGAGCGCGTATGGGACATCACCGAAGGTGATGAAGATAGCCGTATCGAGCAGGCTATCGCTAAGACAGAAGCCTTCTTCCAACAGGTCGGCCTGAAAACGCGCTTACGCGATAATGATATTAGCCAAGATCAAATTGAGTTAGTCATTGATGCTCTCAAGGCACATGGTATGACGGCGCTATCAGAATCTGGCGATCTTGATTTAGATATCAGCCGTGAAATTTTACAGATGGCTTGGTAATCTTTCTGCCAACGCGTGAGATAATAAAAAACCGCCTTGAAAGGCGGTTTCTTTTACTTATCCATTAGCCTAAAGGACCTCGGCTAGCAGTTACAACTTAAAATTGGCCACGACACCACTTAACTGCTCTCTCGTCGCTGCCAGCGATGTGGCACTAGACAGAGTGGCACTGGCGCTCAAATTAAGCTCATCGACCATTTCACGAATGGTGGTTAAGTTACGGTTAATCTCTTCCGATACCGCACTTTGCTCCTCAGCGGCTGTGGCAATCTGATTGCTAAGGCCATTAATATCAAATACATGAGCCACCAGCCCATCAAGATTATCGGTTACTAGCCCTGTGTTATCGGCGGCATCTTGGCAGCTACGTTTAGTTTGATCCATCGCCGCCACCGCCTGCTCTGCCCCACTGCGCAAACGATCTAACATGGTATTGATCTCAGAGGTGCTGGCCTGAGTGCGCGCCGCGAGTGCCCGCACTTCATCAGCCACCACAGCAAAACCGCGCCCCTGCTCACCAGCGCGCGCCGCCTCGATGGCAGCATTCAATGCCAACAAGTTTGTCTGCTCGGCAATTTCTCCAATCACATTGAGCACAGTGGCGATTTGACGGGTATTTTCATGCATTTCGCCAATGGTCGTCGCGGCTTTATCTACCTCACCGACCAAGGCAATCACTCTACCTGTGGCCTCCTCGACAGCCTGTTTCGATTTATCGGCTTGGGCATTGGCTTGCTGAGTAAATTGCGCCGCCGAGGCGGCATCACCTGCCACATTTTGTGCGGTGGCGCTCATCTCTGTCATCGCCGTCACGACCTGATCGGTTTCAATCGTGTGAGTCTGCAGCGCTTGGCTATTGCTGGTCGATTGCTCATTGAGTTGCCCAATTTGCTGCGACATATGATCTGATGCTTGAGAGATATCGGCGAGCATTAGGCGCAGGTTATCAATCACACTGTCGAGATCCCCAGCCAGAGAGCACAGCTCATTATTACCATTGATATTGGTTTTATGGGTTAAGTCACCTTGGGCTAGTCGCTCAACCACAGATTTAATTTGATTGATAATGGCAACCAATTTATGACTCATCACCAAGGCCAAGATTAACGCTATGGCAATGGTCAATATAATGAGGCTAATAATGGTGATTTCTGCCTGCCTAATGTCATCAGCCGCCACCCCAGCCAAATCATGATTACGCGCGGTAATAGCCGATACCAAACTGCGAATAATATCACTGATCTCAGGACCTAATGCGCTGCGCTCACTGGTAAAAACCGGCTCAGAACCTGTGCGCTCCGCCAGCGCGAGCTCTTCATTATATAAGCGTACATACCGCTCGACCGCAGGCTGGAGCCTTTCAATCTTGCTGCTGGCTTGGTCTAAAAAGGTCACATCGTAATTCTTCAACTTAGCAATTAACTGGCGTGCGCTGTTTTGGCTGTTAACGACCTCGCTGGCATTATGCGTAGCAGTGGCGATACGTAATAGAAAAAAGGCTTCACGCACATCAGTAACGCCCTCTGCGAGTTGAGTATTATGCACTAAACGCTGATTAGCCTCTTCCAGTCCAACGAAAGTGCTATAAGAAAGAAAGCCGATAACAACAAGCAGAATACTTGTGAGTACAGTTGGTAACGCAGTCAGAATACTAGTTTTGGTGTGCTGGATCATAATAAACCTCTAACGTGATAGGTGAGCAGTGAAGGCGATAACCAATAAGAAAACCGTCGCTTAGTAGACTCTGTCTGTGAGCGACATTCTCTCATTACTGCCTCATTCACTACCCAAGAAGTAAGTATAGGAGCTGTTTTTACTGTCGATGACAGACTCTTAATCCATTAGATTTAGTTATTACACAGCATGACCATCCGTACTAGGCTTACACCATTAGATATCGACAACATGTCAGCAAACATAAGGGCTACAGACATCTGACCAGAAAGCCTCATCGTATAAACGCTTAAAAAATAAGATGTAAAGATTAAAAAAGACCTAATTTTATTTACCCAATCCGCCATAGGTTAACCGTTTGGGGTCGAGTAAGCGCCGCAGCTCTTCACGGCTTAAGTCGGTCTGCTCGGCAGCCACCTCGACGATTTCACGTTGCTGCTCGTAAGCTTGTTTCGCAATCTCAGCCGCTTTAAGGTAACCAACCACAGGTGTTAACGCTGTCACCAGAATGGGGTTACGCCGTAGCGGCTCCTCTATATTGGCCTGATTCACGCTAAAACTGATAATTGCCTTATCGGCCAGCAAACGGCTCGTGCTGCTGAGTAATTCGATGCTATGCAACAGGTTAACCGCTATTAGCGGTTGCATCACATTGAGTTCAAAGTTACCCGACTGGCCACCAAGGGTGATGGCCGCATCATTACCTATCACCTGTGCAGCCACCATACAGGCCGCTTCGGGGATCACCGGATTGACTTTGCCCGGCATAATGGATGAGCCGGGCTGCAAGGGCTGTAACGCTATTTCGCCGAGTCCGGCCAGTGGCCCCGAGTTCATCCAGCGCAAATCGTTAGCTATCTTCATCATCGCCACCGCGCAGGTCTTCAGTTGCCCCGATAGCGCCACTGCAGTGTCATGGCTGCCCATACGGCTAAACAGATTATCGGCTGGACGAAATCTAACTCCAGTGATACTACTGAGCTTATCGCAAAAACAACTTGCAAAGTCGGGGTGGGTATTGACCCCAGTGCCGACTGCCGTACCGCCTTGGGCAAGCGCCGACAATGACGGCTGCAGCGCGATGAGCATCAGCTGGCATTGCTCAATTTGACTGGCCCAGCCATCAAGCTCTTGGCTAAAGCGCACTGGCATAGCGTCCATCAAATGGGTACGGCCAGTTTTAACCCGCTCGGTTAAGGTCAGAGCTTTTTGACTGATAATCTGTTGCAGATGGCTTAGTGCGGGCAATAATTGCTGCTCAAGCGCCAACATGGCACTGATATGAATACTGCTAGGAATAATATCGTTACTGCTTTGGCCTAAATTGATCTCATCGTTGGCACTCACCTCACGGCCTAGGCGCTGGCTGGCCAAGCAGGCGATAACCTCGTTAGCGTTCATATTGCTGCTGGTTCCCGACCCGGTTTGAAACCTATCGATAGGGAAATGTTGCATCAGCAGTGGATCGTTCTGCAGTTGTTGCACCGCATTGACAATGGCATTGACCGTCACGCTATCAAGTAATGCGAGCTGGCCATTGGCCTCTGCTGCCGCGCGCTTGGCCAGTAATAAGGCGCGTATAAAGGCCTCAGGCATGGGGTAGCCACTAATAGGGAAGTTATCCAAGGCGCGCGCCGTTTGCGCGCCGTACAAGGCATCAAATGGCACTTTAATCTCCCCCATACTGTCTCGCACCGTTTTGTATTTCATCGCCACCCCCTTCTCAATCCACCTCTGTTGAGCTTAGATCAAAACCGACGACTTCACTGCCCACTAGCCAATCAATTCATTGAGAATATTGATTATTTAACAATATCTGCGGTATCCAGTTATATTCAAGCTCAGTCTTGGTTGGCGCAGAGCGTTGAGCACATTTATCGCCATCACACCATGTATGATAAGCCCCCTTAACTCAGGCATAAAAAAACACCTCACTGGTTACCCAACGAGGTGTTTATCAAAGCGGTTGTAGTGGCTAGCGCCTAAGCACTATCACCTAAGACTACAGCCTATTTTTTATACTTAAGCGTACCGTCGGCTTTGATCTCATCGAACCACAAGTTGTGGTGCTGAGTCGCCCAGTTTTCATCACAGTAACCCGACACCATACACTCCATGCCACCTTCAGACATCACGGTTGCCATGAAGATATGCACGATTGAGAACGCGGTGATGATGATGGCGCTAACTGAGTGCAATACCAAAGCAATTAAGCTCAGGGTACGGCTAGGCTCGAACAAGTTCGGGAACAGCAACAACATGCCAGACGCTGAGATGATTAGGCCAAATAGCGCGAACGCCCAGAACCACATCTTCTCACCGGCGTTAGCAAAGCCCGCATCAGGGTGTTTGCCTTTGAATGGACCGAAGTTGATGTAACCACCCACCACCATGAACCATTTAACGTCATACATCTTAGGTAGCTGGTTTTTAGCCCATAAGCTGACCATGAGCGCCCAGCCCAACATAAAGGGGATGGCCATCACGTCGTGCACTTGCTTTGCACCATACACCAGTGCCGCCCAGAAGCCTTCACCCAAATAAGGTTGGAAGAAGAAACGTCCGGCCAACAGGGTTAATCCGGTGAGGATCAACAGTAAGCAAGGAATGGCGCCAAGCCAGTGGATCGATACATCAAACTTCGACCAGCGATACACCATTTTACCCGAGAAGCCATGATGCAACTTAGAGATACCATTCACTTTAATAAACAGTATAAAGATGACAATCATGCCAAACAGCGCAGCCATTAGCGCTGGTGCTAGCCAGTCACTGCGTAGCTCGAGTACGCGTAAATCATAGGTGTTAATGGGTTGATTATGGAATTGACCATCTGAAGTGGTTTCACCGGTGACGCCTGCTTGTAGCTGCGACCAGATCTGCCCTTCTGTTGCCTGAGCGTGCGCCGCGGCATCATCATGGGCAAACGACAATGCACTAAACATTGTCCCCACAACAAGGGCTAACACTAGGCTAATTTGTTTGAACCAATTGTTCATATTACATCCTTATCGTCCACACCGGCCCTAGGGCACGGTGTGGATTATAGTGGCGTTATGCAAGCTGAGGATTAACCCCAAATTGCATTTTTTGAACCACGGTATGCAACACGCTCGCGGAAGATGTTTGAGATAACCTCAGCATCACCTGCCAGTAGCGACTTAGTCGCACACAGTTCAGCACACATAGGCAGCTTGCCTTCTGCAATACGGTTTGCACCGTACTTCTGACGTTCTGCATCTGAATGATTCTCTTCAGGACCACCGGCACAGAAAGTACATTTGTCCATTTTACCGCGGCTACCAAATGCCCCCTGTTTAGGGAACTGAGGCGCGCCAAATGGGCAAGCAAATAGGCAATAGCCACAACCGATACAGGTATCTTTGTTGTGTAGCGTTAGGCCATCTTCTGTCTTGTAGAAACAGTTTGCAGGGCAAACCGCTTGGCAAGGTGCATCTGTACAATGCATACACGCCACAGAGATAGACGCTTCGCCTCGAACACCGTCATTGATGGTGACAACGCGACGACGCTGAATACCCCACTCTAGAGCAGAGTCGTTTTCGTTTTTACATGCAGTGACACAGCCGTTACATTCGATGCAGCGCTTGGTATCACATAAAAATTTCATTGTAGCCATATTGGCAATTCTCCCGGTACTTAGGCTTTAGTGATCTGACAAAGCGAAGCTTTAGTCTCTTGCATCTGCGTCACAGGGTCATAACCGTAAGTTAATGCCGTGTTCGCTGACTCACCAATCACATAAGGCACTGTACCTTCTGGATAGTTGTTCTCGAGGCTTTCGCCATGCATCACACCCGCAAAGTGGTAAGGCATCCAAGTCACACCAGGTTTAACCCGTGGGGTTACCATCGCCTGAATCTTAATGCGGCCACCTTCAGCACCCTCTAGCCATACAGTGTCACCGTTACGGATACCACGGTCAGCGGCATCGGCAGGGTTAATTTCAACAAACATCTCTTGTTGAAGCTCTGCTAGCCATGGGTTAGAGCGTGACTCTTCACCACCACCTTCGTACTCAACCAGACGACCTGAGGTCAATCCTAATGGGTACTTGACTGAACTGTCTTTCTCTTGGATTGACTTGTACAGCGTAGGTAGACGATGCACTTGCATATCGTCATAAGTTGGGTACTTAGACACAAGATCACGACGTGGCGTGTACAGAGGCTCACGGTGCACAGGTACTTGATCAGGGAAGGTCCATACGATACAACGCGCTTTAGCGTTACCAAATGGAATACAACCATGCTTCATAGCCACGCGCTGGATACCACCTGAAAGGTCAGTCTTCCAGTTTTTACCTTCGGCAGAGACTTTCTCTTCTGCTGTAAGGTCGTCCCACCAGCCAAGTTGCTTGAGCATATCTGCGCTGAACTCTGGATAACCGTCTTGGATCTCAGCACCCTTAGAGAAGCTGCCTTCGGCCAATAGGTTCTTACCTTTGTATTCAACACCGTAGCGCGCACGGAAGTTACCGCCGCCCTCAAGCACATGTTTGTGTGTGTTGTATAGGATTTGCGTACCTGGGTGTTTCTGCTCTGGCGTACCCCAACATGGCCAAGGTAGACCGTAAGTTTCGCCTTTTGCTGGGCCACCTACCGCTTCAAGAGTTTTATTGCTAAACGTACCCCAGTTTTGGGTGTGTAGCTTCAAACGCTCAGGGCTTTGACCAGACATACCGATAGTCCACATACCGCGGTTAATTTCGCGAGTAACATCTTCAATCACCAGTACGTCATTAGCATCTTTGGCGATGCGCTTAGTGTACTCATCTGCGAAACCAAGCTTTTGTGATAGACGATACATGATCTCAAGGTCAGTCTTAGACTCGAATAACGGCTCGATGACCTTTTCGCGCCACTGCTGGCTACGACCGGAGTTAGACACTGAACCTTCAGTTTCAAACTGAGTCGCTGCTGGTAATAGATAAACACCATTCTTACGACGGTGCATCACACCCGCCATAGTTGGGAATGGGTCGACTACTACTACAGTGTCCATCTTATCTAGGGCGTCACGCACTTCGCTTTGACGAGTTTCGGTGTTAACCGATTGACCCCAGAAGAACGCCATACGCACACGATCTTTCTGTGCTAGCTTCTCAGGCGTTTCTAATACACCATCGTGCCAACGAGAACATGGAATACCAGGCGTATTCATTGGGATACGACCAAGGTATTCATTTTGGTCGAAACGACCTTTAACCCACTCGTAATCCAGTTCCCATACATTTGACCAATGCTTCCAAGAACCAGTCTTAAGACCGTAGTAACCAGGTAGCGTATCGAACAGTAGACCTAAGTCAGTCGCACCCTGTACGTTATCGTGGCCACGGAAAATGTTAGTCCCACCACCAGACACGCCCATGTTGCCTAAGGCGAGCTGCAAGATACAGTAAGCACGCGTGTTCGCGTTACCCACGTGATGCTGAGTACCACCCATACACCAAACTACGGTACCAGGACGGTTATCGGCCATTAATTTAGCCGCTTGGTATACATCTTCTTCACTCACACCCGTGATATTAGTCACTTCTTTAGGTGGGAATTTCTTCACCTCTTCACGGATAGTCTCCATTTCGAACACACGCTGCTCGATAAAGGTTTTATCTTCCCAACCGTTTTCGAAGATATGCCAAAGCATACCGTAGATGAATGGAATATCGGTACCTGGTCGCAGTGCACAATGCAGATCTGAATGCGCTGCAGTGCGAGAGAAACGTGGATCGACAACAATCACTTTCGCGTTATTCTTCTCTTTAGCGATAAGGATATGCTGCATCGCGACCGGATGTGCTTCAGCTGGGTTAGACCCAATAAAGAAGATCGCATTGGCGTTCTGGATATCGTTGAACGAGTTAGTTTGCGCACCATAGCCCCAAGTGTTTGCAACACCGGCTACCGTGGTAGAGTGACAAATACGCGCCGAGTGGTCGACGTTGTTGGTGCCCCACATTGCCGCGAATTTACGGTACATGTAGCAGCCTTCGTTAGAAAACTTAGCGCTACCCATAAAGTAAAGTGAATCTGGACCCGACTCTTTGCGGATGTCCAGCATCTTGTCGCCCACTTCGTTAAAAGCCTGCTCCCACGACAATTTTTTCCACTTACCATCAACCAATTTCATTGGGTACTTAAGACGCTTCTCACCGTGACCATGTTCACGCAGTGCAGCACCTTTAGCACAATGGCCGCCAGAGTTAAATGGATGGTCGAATGCAGGCTCTTGTCCTGTCCAAACGCCATTTTGTACTTCAGCATAAAGACCACAACCAACCGCACAGGCACTACATACGGTGCGTTTGATTTCGATAGGTGCATCATGAGGAATATCTTTGGCTTCGGCGCGACGCATCATGCCAGTACCAAGAAGAGATGCTGCTGCGATACCACCGGTGGTGATACCTGCGTGCTTCATAAATTGACGACGACTGATCCCTAGTGTTGACTTAGCAACGGTAGGCGCCTCATTTGATTTGCGAGTTAACTTCATCGCTTTTGTTCTCCTAATTAGCTACGCAAGCTGTTGTAGTAGCTGCGGATATGCGCAGTTTCATGGTAGCTGTCGGTGTGTTTTACACTTGGCTTAGTTTCCGCTGCATGGGCAACACTGACACCACTTGCGGCAATGGCCACACCGGCCGTACCACCAATGGAGAGTGCTTTCAGCAATGATCTACGATTGAGATCGGGCTGTTGCTTTTTCATTTTTGCTCCTAGTATTAGGACGATTCAAATAGTTGGGATGCTTCATTCAAATCAAGCGATAAAACACACGTTAAACAAATGTTGCGCCTAGGTGCTGATTTGGTAAATTTTATGTATTTATTAAAAACATCCGATTAATTGCCCCTGCAATATAGGTGGATTTGATGCATAAAATATTGATCTAAACGGGGTAAGAACTACGCAAAAATAGAGTAAATAGCCAAAGTGTTAAGCCAATCATGTATATTCAAATATCCAGAGCAGCGGTTCGTCATAAAGGCGTGATACACCCAAACACAGATGTAAATTAAATGTTGCATGCTGAATTGAGCGTAATAGATATTGGTATACGCCATCAACGCCACACTTGACCGTTAACCGATAAATGGCTGGTCTTTTAGAAAATGGGGGCCGACATGGTTGCCACGTTTTGATAGCACTAACGAACTCATCCGCAGACAATATTCGGCAACACCTTTGACCAATTTGACTTGAAAGCGAGCCAAAAAAAAGCACCTCATTGGATTACCAACGAGGTGCTTTTTATAAGTGAAGTTTAGGTAATAAACTTACTTTTTATACTGCAAGGTACCGTTTTCTTTGATCTCATCGAACCAAAGATTATGGTGTTGAATCGCCCAGTTTTCATCACAGTAACCCGACTTCATCGATTCCATACCGCCCTCACTCAATACCGTCGCCATCCATATATGTACTATGGTAAAGGCAATCAAGATAATAGCGCTGATACCGTGAATAAGTAGGGCTGCCATTGACGCTTCACGTGGCAGATCTAAGCCAGGTAGAACCAACATGATACCGGACACACTGATAAATAGACCAAAGAAGGCCAGTGTCCAGAACCACATTTTTTCACCCGCGTTAGCAAAACCACTGTCAGGGTGCTTACCTTTAAATGGACCGAAGTTGATGTAACCACCCACCACGAGGAACCATTTAAGGTCATACATCTTAAATGTCTGCATTGGCATCCATTTAATGACACATAACGCCCAAGCGATAATGAACAAAGGACCGGCATAATCATGGATAGTCTTACTACCATAGATTAATGCAGCCCAAATATCGGCTCCGACATAAGGTTGCAAGGCATACTTACCTAGCATGATATTTAAACCAGTAAAGATCAGTGCTAAGCAAGGTATCGCCATCGCCCAGTGCAGCCACAAGTCGGCTTTTGTCCAGCGCAATAGCATTTTGCCGGAAAAACCATGGCTTAATTTAGATGCACCATTTACCAAGTAAAACAGTAAAAATGCACCAAAAACACCGACGACCGCTATGGCCATAACTGGCGTGAGGTATTTATTTCGGACCTCTTTACCTTCATTACCGGCAACGTTAATCAGCACCCCAGTTTCAACACCTTTAGCTGTGGTATAACCCGAATCACCGGCTTTTACCGCTCGCCATAGGTCAGCATCACTGGTCTTTGCGTTAGCCTGTTGCTGGCTCGATTGCTGATCACTCGCGTGAGCAGGCATAGAGAGCATCGTCGCCCCCATACCCAATCCCGTGATGAGCACTAACAGAGCAAACAGACTACGCAGTGATTTGTTTAACAGTTTGTTTAACATTGTCACTCCTTTACTTAAGGGTTAGTACTGACGCACTAACCCTTGCTCTGCTTAGTTGAACTCAGCCGTTTGAGGGTTGTAACCCCAAATCACATTAGGATTACCTCGCGCAGCCATGCGCTCGCGGTAAATGTTCGATACCACTTCAGCATCACCAGCGAGCAGTGCTTTAGTTGAACAAAGCTCTGCACACATCGGCAACTTACCTTCAGCGATACGGTTAGCACCGTACTTCTGACGCTCGGCTTCAGAGAAGGTCTCTTCTGGGCCACCGGCACAGAAAGTACACTTATCCATTTTACCGCGGCTACCAAAAGCCCCCTTCTTAGGGAACTGTGGCGCGCCGAAAGGACAGGCATAGAAACAGTAACCACAACCAATACAGGTATCTTTGTTATGCAATACAATGCCGTCTTCGGTACGATAGAAACAATCAGCTGGGCAAACTGCCATACAAGGGGCGTCGGTACAGTGCATACATGCCACTGAGATCGATGCTTCGCCTGGCTGACCATCGTTAATCGTCACGACGCGGCGACGTTGAATTCCCCACTCGAGTGCGGAATCGTTTTCGTTCTTACATGCTGTGACGCAACCGTTACACTCGATGCAGCGTTTGGTGTCACATAAAAATTTCATGACTGCCATAATGGCTATCTCCTCATCAAGTTCAGTTAGGCTTTAGTGATCTGACACAAGCTAGACTTAGTCTCTTGCATCTGGGTCACAACGTCATAGCCGTAGGTCAATACCGTATTGGCTGATTCGCCAATAATGTAAGGGATTGTGCCCTCTGGGTAATTCTTCTCTAGGCTTTCACCTTCGAAGATACCTGCGAAGTGATATGGCATGAAACATTCACCATTAATCACCCGAGGTGTCACCATTGCCTGAACTTTAATTTTGGCGCCTTCTGGACTGTGAACCCATACTTCGTCACCATCACGAAGGCCGCGATCCGCCGCATCACCCGGGCTGATTTCGATGAACATCTCTTGTTGCAGTTCAGCTAGCCATGGATTTGAACGGGTCTCTTCACCACCACCTTCATACTCAACCAAGCGGCCCGAGGTTAATGCCAGTGGGAAATCTTTGGCAAAATCTTGATCCTGAATAGTTTTATATAGAGTAGGTAGTCGCGCAACCATACGGTCATCATAAGTAGGATACTTAGCAACCAAGTCACGACGAGGAGTGTAAAGCGGCTCACGATGTACTGGGATATCATCAGGGAAGTTCCACACGATACAACGCGCTTTAGCGTTACCGTAAGGGATACAGCCATGCTTAATCGCCACACGCTGAATACCACCAGAAATATCAGTCTTCCAGTTTTTACCTTCAGCAGCGGCTTTCTCTTCAGCGGTGAGATCATCCCACCAGCCAAGTTGCTTAAGCATCTTGTCGGTAAATTCAGGGTAACCATCTTTGATTTCAGAGCCTTTAGAGAAAGAGCCTTCAGCCAAGATATTGTTACCTTCGTGCTCAACCCCGTAACGGGCACGGAAGTTACCGCCACCGTCTTTTACTTCACGGCCGGTACGATACAGAATTTGCGTACCAGGGTGTTTCATCTCTGGCGTCCCCCAACATGGCCAAGGTAGACCATAGGTTTCACCCTTAGCAGGGCCACCTGGCGCTTCAAGCGATTTAATATCGAAGGTGCCCCAGTTTTCTTGGTGCATCTTCAAACGCTCAGGGCTTTGACCTGTGTAACCGATGGTCCACATACCTTTGTTATATTCACGGACGATATCTTCGATCAGCGGCTCATCGCCATTGACTTGGATATGCTTACACAACTCTTGCTCTATGCCCCACTTCTTCGCCAGCTTGTACATGATCACATGATCAGGCTTAGACTCAAATAGTGGTTCAATGACCTGAGTACGCCACTGGAGTGAACGGTTAGATGCTGATACAGAGCCGTAGGTTTCAAACTGAGTCGATGCAGGCAGCAGATACACACCATCTTTACGCGTGTGCATAACACCAGCCATGGTTGGGAATGGATCCACAACAACCACGGTATCCATCTTGTTCAATGCTTCACGCACTTCACGACCACGGGTTTCGGTGTTAACAGACTGACCCCAGAAGAATGACATACGAATGTTATCTTTCTGCGCAATCTTAGATTTATCTTCAAGTACACCATCATGCCAACGCGAACATGGGATACCCGTTGATGTCATTGGGTCTTGACCCAAGTACTGGTTTTGGTCGAAGCGAGCTTTCACCCATTCATAATCCAAATCCCATACGTTACACCAGTGTTTCCATGACCCAGTCTTCAAGCCGTAGTAGCCTGGCAAGGTATCAAACAGTAGACCAAAGTCCGTTGCACCCTGTACGTTATCGTGACCACGGAAGATGTTAGTACCACCACCAGACACACCCATGTTACCTAGGGCTAGCTGCAGGATACAGTAGGCACGGGTATTGGCATTACCGATATGGTGCTGAGTACCACCCATACACCAAACGATAGTGCCAGGCTTAGTGGTTGCCAACAACTTAGCAACGCGATACATCTGTGCTTCGGGTACGCCGACAACGTTTTCCACTTCTGCAGGGGTCCACTTAGCGGCCGCTTCGCGAATACGCTCCATACCGTAAACGCGCTGGTCGATAAAGGTTTGATCTTCCCACTTGTTTTCAAAAATATGCCACAACAGACCATAGATATAGGGAATATCGGTACCAGGGCGGATATGCACGAACTCGTCAGCTTTTGCTGCCGTTCGGGTGAAACGTGGGTCGACAACGATAATTTTCGCGCCGCGCTCTTTACCTTCCAGGATATGCTGCATTGAAACAGGATGTGCTTCTGATGGGTTAGACCCGATGAACATCATCGCTTTTGCATTACGAATATCGTTGAAAGAGTTGGTTTGCGCACCATAGCCCCAAGTGTTAGCAACACCGGCTACAGTGGTAGAGTGACAAATACGTGCTGAATGGTCGACGTTGTTAGTGCCCCACATCGCGGCGAATTTACGGTATAAATACGCTTGCTCGTTAGAGAACTTAGCACTACCCATGAAGAATACTGAATCTGGACCCGATTCTTTACGGATATCCAGCGCCTTTTGGCCGACTTCTTCAATGGCTTGCTCCCATGAGATACGCTTCCACTTACCGCCTTCAAGCTTCATTGGGTATTTTAAGCGTTTCTCACCATGACCATGTTCACGCAGCGCTGCACCTTTAGCACAGTGACCACCAGCATTGAATGGATGATCGAATGCAGGCTCTTGCCCAGTCCACACCCCATTTTGTACTTCGGCGTAAATACCACAACCCACTGAACAGTGAGAACAGATAGTCCGTTTGACTTCCGTTGGGGCATCATGAGGCACTTCTTTTGCTTCAGCTTTACGCATCATACCTGCGCCAAGCATTGAAGCCGCTGCAATACCACCAGTAGCAAGACCTGCTGTCTGGAGGAATTGGCGACGATTTAGACCTAGGGCTGGCTTTTTAGTAGCGTCAGCTTGGTCTGTTTTGCGTGTTAATCGCATCACACACTCTCCTAATGTTATTGAATTACTGCGTAATTACGCTTTGATTCACTACCTAAGTAGTGATTTACTTAGTACGTAACGACGCGTAATAACTACGAATATGATCCGTCTCCTGATAGCCATCACCACGAGCAGACTCTTTAGCCTGTGCTGGTGTAGCTGCCGCAGCCTGACCACTGACGGTAGCAACAGCACCGGCAGCACTCCCTATGGCTAAGGCTTTTAACAGTTGACGACGACCCATATCGGAAGCTTGCTTCTTCATAGTGTCTCCTTTATTAACTCAAAGTGAGTCGCGTTGCCGATATGTGAAACTCACTGGCGCAGCGACCCGATGGTAATTGAGGGCGAGCCCTCAGATTTCACTATGCCTGCAGCAGATGACACAGGCATAACAAGTTGCCACCCTATGAAACGAGTTCATTGCTGGTGGGTTGGATCTTTTCCGCTTCGCTGCCAGGGCAGTTCACCGGAATGTTTAAACTCAATTGTTCAAATTCATTGGCTTCAATAGCAAAGAAAGATTTAGCCAACTGAGCCACTGTGGCATAAAACGCCGCACTAGGGGTGCGAGCCAAGTGATCACAGAAGCGGTCGATCCAGCTACCGATATGACGTTGGTAAAACGCTAATTGACGATAGCCTGGTGCCTCTAAAATTAGGGTACCCATCACTTCACACAGAGCAGCCACATGATCTTCAGGCTCTTTCACCTCATCGGTACGCTCAAACCCGAGTTGAGCCAAGTCTTGACGCAGCAAGGCCAACGGCTTATCCATCAAAGAGCCGGTCATAAACCAACTGCCATAAGGCAAGATTTCACCACTGCCTACACCCAAGAAGATATTAAAATACTCCTCTTCAAGTTGGTCGGTAGTAAACTGACCTGCGGCAAGTTTTAATGCCAACCAGGCCTTAGTCATGTCGCTATCATCTTCGTTGGCATCTATCTCAAGGCTGGCAAGAAACTGCAGCAATTCAGCGCTTGGCTGACAACGTAATAGTGCGGCTAACAGCTGATAGATATCGGCTCTTAATTGATCGTTTTCTGATACTTCTCTTACTAATTCGGTCATAGCTACACTCTTATCGCAGTTGCTTTTCAGGATCTTGAAGAATATCTTCAAACATATCTTTTACCCGGCAGTCGCTACACATCTTCAAGCGTTCTGTGTTGGCACTGAAGGCGCTATGGCCTCCGACTACATCCATCATCCGTTGCACCATGGATTGGGTCGCGAAAGGGGTGCCGCAACGAATGCAATCAAACGGGGCTTCCTCTTTCAAGGTTTGGCGCTGCTGACGTGCAGCCGCATCAAAATTCATCTGTGCTGTCAGGCTAATCGCATTCTCAGGACAGGCCGACTCACATAAACCACACTGCACACAGTCTTGCTCAACAAAATGCAATGCTGGCATATCGCCACCATCGGTTAACGCTTGGGTCGGACAGGTCGACACGCACGATAGACACAAGGTGCAGCTGTCGGTGTTAACACTGACTTTGCCGAACGGGATATTGCCCTTACTCAAGGTGCTTTCGATTGAGGCCGCTTGGCTATTGAGATGATCGATTGCCGCATACAGGGTGGCGCGCTTAGTGGTTGGACTAAATTCACCAGGCACAATCACAGGCCAACTTGCACTCACTTCAATTAATGCGGCGAGCTCATCAAGTTGATTTTGGTTGATAACGCTAACGCGTTGCGGTTGTCCCATCTCATCGAATATGTCATTGGCCAACTGTTGTTCGCCATTTAGCATCTGTGTTAGGGTCGGCGCCGTAGCGTCGGTATTCAGCACTATGATTTGACGTGCGCCCCAAGCCAGCGAGGACATCCAGTGATCCATGCTGGCAACGGTGATCTCTTCTAGCTCAACAGGAATCACTGCCCCCGGCAGTTCCTCGTTAATTAAGCTGGCACCATTAGCCGCGTCATGAAACAAAATGACCGGGGCTGTTTGCGCCTGCGCACGAAAACGACTCACAAGCTTATGTAGATATGAATGCAGTGCTTGTGGCGTAGGTAAATCGTAACTGATTGCACCTGTTGGACAGGCATTGGTGCAACTGCCGGCGCCATGACAAAGATAAGGATCGATCTCAATCTTCTTGTTCACACTAGCAATAGCATCGGCAGGACAGAAATTAAGGCAGCGATTACAGCCATCGATACCATTACGGTTATGGGCACAGATCTCGCTGTTGACTTTGACATACCGCGGCTTATCAAACTCACCAATTAAGTCGGGTAACTGGGCGATGGCATCGGCCAATTTGGCTTCATCTTGGCCTACATAGAAATAGCCTGGTGGCAGCATCTCTAGACTAATGCATGGCGAGTGACTGAGGTCGAGGATAAGGTCGAAATGAGCTTTACGAATAGCGACTAAACTGAGCTCGGCAGCACCGTTTTCATGTTCAACTTTAACCTGAAACTGCCCCAAAAACCCTTTAATTTCAATTAACTTATTGTAGTAACTTTCAACGCCTTCCGCCGCGGCCATCACCTTTTCAAGGTGGTCTTCATCTTGGCTGGTAATGGACTCGTTAGCGAGAATGGCCCGCTGGCCCATGTTTGACAATTTGTCTGCCGCGAGGCGCGCTAAATCCTCTGGGCCAATGATAAGTACATTGCCCTCGGTGGTGTAGCTTACTGTGGGTGGGATCAGATTTTGAAGAATTTGCGTCTGTCCCAACACTTGCTGACGAACCTGTTTGAGGTCGGTCAGATTTTCGTTACCGTTTAAATGCATACTCACATTGCGTTCCTGAACAGTTTTGGCTGCTGCCGTCAGCGAGGTGGCTGTCTACTCTATTGGCATGCGCTTTACTTGCGCCAGCTTCACCTCAATATCAACAAGAAACTAACTCGTTGTAAATGTGCCTTATTGCAGCAATTCACGTACCAAAATTATGGATTTAAAAGCACTCTAAACTGACCTCAAGCAACGGGCGGTTTAGGTGCAGCTAGTGATTCTGGTTCATTTTGGGACAAATCAGCTGATTCATCGTCCAAAATGTCCGCTGGGCCTGTGCCGGATAAATTAACCTCCTGCTCGGCGGTAGAAGCTGTCATCTCCTCAGCTTCACTTAACTCGTTAGGCACCTCTTGCTCCTCATCTTTGTTGAGGTGGCGGAAAACTTTCTTGGCGAGCTCCGCCGAGACCTCGGCTGAAAGCTTAGGTTGATTGGTATAATCGAGCGCGTATTCGAGCAAACCATCTATCTCACTGTAGTGTGGTTGCTTCCACAAGGCACGTAACGCGGCAGCCTTGGCATTAGGATCGACGTTATCGGCCATAAAACTGGCAAAGCTCCCCCCTACCTCAATAGACTCAGGATCAGGAAGATCTTCAGCCATCAAGGTTTTATTAGCCTCGCTTGGTTCTGCATTGACTGCATCGGCATGTTCGGTCGGCTGTGTGGTTGGCTCAGGAGCTTGCTGGGCAAGTTGCTCGGCTTCCTCTTCTTGCTGCACCTGCTGACGACGAAGGTTCCATCGTGCTAACAATCCACTCGGTTTTTCACTCATTAGGAAACCTGCCCTCGGTTGTGGTTAGTACTTGGCCCTTCATTTTTACGACGATTAACGTGCTTGCGTCGATGGGCACAAATTTCTACCTCTCCATGGCGGGTAATGAACGCTTCAATCCAGCATGCTACGGCATTGGGCATTAGCATGTTCAATACGGGGGTGTCGCCCTCAAGGCAACCTGCTGCGACATTTTGATCGGCTGAGATATAGGTCGGAATCCAAGTGCCATCTTCAAGTTCATCACAGACGATATACAACATGGCGTTATCCATATCCAAATTGATACGGTAGCTGCCACGCTCATCCTTGTGCAGCTCTAAAGCCACCAATCGAGCGCCCTCTGGTGCAGGTTGCGTGGCTGGAACAACTTGATCTAATTCCCAAGATTCGGCGGTCCAGCGCCCCATTTGTTTTTCCACCTTTTTCAGCGAAACATACATGGGCCATTGACTTTCGGTACGTTGCATTCCAACTCCGTTGATTAGAGGGCTTGGCCATTGTTTGTAAAGCGATTACAAAGCCAAGCCATGGGTTGCGATATACTTACGAATGAAGCAATAAGTGTGCCAGTGCAATTAGCAAATAAGTTTGAGCTAGATCATCAATTCCATGCCCAGGGTAGGACAATTTGTCCTAACTGACATTTTAGACGGGACATAAAAGGGCGTTTTAAGTCTGAGTATTTAACTCGATCACGCATTGCAACATAAAATCATAGTCTCGGAATGATTATTGCTATGCTGCAGGCAGCCAATTGCGAATAGATGATCTTTATGACTAAGAGTAAACAACTCACTTTTTTAAAAACCCAAGCCGATGTGCCGTTGACCATTGCAGTAAAGGCAACCAACGAGCAAGGTGAAATCGTCGATAAATTTATTGCCTGTGAACGTCCCCTCACGGTTTACCTGAATTGGCGTCCAATTGTGACGCTAATGACACTTGGAGCCCGACCGGAGGCTTTAGCACTGGGGTATCTTAAAAACCAAGGCTTTATTTCTGATGTAAAACAACTCGAGTCAGTCATCGTCGATTGGGATGTTAATTCTGCCGCCGTACTCACCCAAGAGACGACCGAGCATCTTGATGAAAAGCTGGCAGAAAAGACCGTCACCACGGGCTGTGGTCAAGGTACAGTGTATGGCGGTTTTATGGATGGGCTAGACGATATAAAACTGCCCACTCCCCAGCTTAAACAAAGCATGCTTTATAGCTTGTTAAACAATATTAGTGCCTACAATGAAACCTACAAAAATGCGGGTGCCGTACATGGTTGTGGCCTTTGTCAGGGCGACCAAATAACCGGTTTTATCGAAGATGTGGGCCGCCATAATGCAGTCGACACTTTAGCCGGTGAAATGTGGCTCAAGCAAGAGTTAGGCGGCGATAAACTGTTTTATACCACTGGGCGACTCACCTCTGAAATGGTGATAAAAGTCGCTAAGATGGGCATACCGGTACTGCTGTCCCGCAGTGGCGCAACCCAGATGGGGCTTGAACTAGCACAAAAGTTAGGCATCACTATGATTGCCCGTGCCAAGGGACGCCATTTTCTGGTTTACAATGGCGCCGAGAACATTGAATTTGATGCCACACCACCTAAACGCAACATCAACTAACCAATAGAGATTTAAAGGAATATTGATGACCGAGCCAAGTGAACTCATCTACATGAGTGCAAAACAGGTGGCTGAATACTTAGACCTTAATGAAAAAAAGGTCTATGCAATGGCAAACGATAGAATATTACCTGCGACTAAAGTCACTGGGAAGTGGCTATTCCCCAAAATACTCATCGACCGCTGGGTTATGGACTCGTGCCACAGCGGTATGCTGTCCGATAGAATGCACATCACCGGCAGTGACGATCCGCTGCTATCCATGTTGGTGGCTCGCCTAATGTCGCGTATCGGTAAGAGTGATTTAGTCAGTTACAGTGCCACAGGCTCACGCATGGGGCTGGATCTGCTGTCGCGCGGCTATGCCGATGTATGCACCCTACACTGGGGCAATATCGAAGAGCGTAATATTCGCCACCCCGCCCTGCTCAAGGGCTACCCTAACCACCAGCAATGGGTCATGGTTCACGGTTATACCCGCCAGCAAGGCTTAATGATGCGCGCCGAAATGCACCATAGATGCCAAGAAGAGGACAGGCTAGTTAGCTTGCCTTGGCGCTGGGTGGGCCGCCAATCGGGGGCCGGTAGCCAACAGCATTTAGAGCACTGGCTGATGAAACAAGGGGCGAGTATCGAACAGCTAAATACTGCCGTGACCGCCTATAGTGAACGGGAGTTGGCAGGATTTATTGCCCGTAACGAGGCCGACATCGGCTTTGGCTGCCAATCGGTCGCAATGGAAAGCGGCTTAAGCTTTGTGCCGCTAATCACTGAGTCATTCGACTTTGTTATGCCGCAAGGCATCTACTTTCGCCGCCAGCTACAAGCGTTATTCGATATGCTCAGCAGTACCCAGACCCGACAACTGGCCACACAATTAGGCGGATATGACCTGAGCCAGTGCGGACAAATGCTCTGGACCGCGTCATAATTAAGCCACATCATGTTTTATATTCTTTAACGAAATTTAGATGTGATAGGGTACACGCCGCATAACCCATGCACGAGACCAAAGGAGATATCGTGGAAGCTGAGTTAAACGAGATCCAAAACTTCTTAGTAAAATATCCGCCTTTTGACTTGTTACCTGAAGAAGTTATCGAACGCATTAGCCGGCATGTAGAGATATCTTATTATCGTAAAGATACGCCTATCATTCATCTTGGTGATCATATCAATGATCTTTACATAATTCGTAGCGGCGAGGTCGAAGTATACCGCAGAAAAGGAGAGCTCTATAACAGGCTCGATACTGGTGATCTTTTTGGCCAAATGGGATTACTTACCAACAATAAAATTCGCTTTCCGGTTAAAGCTATTGAAGACACATTGGTCTACTGTCTTCCTGAAAACATTTTTCAAGAACTTTACGAGCAATATGATGTCTTTGCCGATTTTGTCGAAGTTGAAGATAACGCACGTTTACGTCAGGCGGTATCAAATTCTACTAATCAAAATGATCTCACCTCACCTAAAGTACGGACCTTATTAACTCGCGAGCCCCCCTATATAAACAAGACAGAAAGTATACAAAATGCAGCTATATTGATGGCTAAAGACAATGTTTCCTCTCTGTTAGTAATAGATCCTGATGTACTAGAAAATGATGAAGATGATACATCACCATTAATGGGCATCATCACAGATAGAGACCTATGTACCCGTGTATTAGCCGAAGGCATAAATCCAAGCCATGAAGTCGGTTCTGTTGTAAGCACAGATGTCATCAGTCTAGATCACAACGCCTATGTCCACGAAGTGATGCTAACTATGCTTCGTTACAACGTTCACCATCTACCTATTTTGAAGGGGCGCCAACCTATAGGCATCATTGAAGCCACTGATATCGTGCGCTACGAATCACAAAACTCACTACTGCTAGTAAGTAGTATCTTTCAGCAACTATCGGTTGACGAGCTAGTGATGCTATCAAAGCAAGTTAAAGACAGCTTCGAGCGTATGGTTAATGAAGACGCTAATTCTCATATGATTGGTAGCGCTATGTCAGTGATAGGGCGTAGCTTCAAACAACGCATACTGGAACTCGCCGAGGAAAAATTTGGCCCACCACCTATCCCTTATTGTTTTCTAGCATTGGGCTCAATGGGGAGAGATGAGCAACTTATCGTTACAGATCAAGATAACGCTATTATCTTGGATGAGAGTTATGATAAGGAAAAACACAATGATTACTTTGCAAACTTGGCTAAATTTGTCTGTGATGGACTCGATAAATGTGGTTACAGTTATTGCACGGGTGACATTATGGCAACCAATCCCACATGGCGTATGACACGCAAGAAATGGGAAGAGTGCTTTGCTGATTGGATAGATAACCCCAACCCCAAAGCTTTACTTAACGCCTCTATTTTCTTTGATCTTGATGGTGTATATGGCAGGCTTAAATGGGCTGAACAGCTCAATGGTTTTATCGTCCGCCGAGCTAGAAAAAACAATCGCTTCTTAGCGTGTTTAGCAAGGAATGCTCTCAATCGTAAACCTCCATTGGGATTCTTCAAAGACTTTGTCATGGAAAAAGATGGTCGTCATAATAATTCCATTAACCTCAAGCGTCGTGGCACTGCACCTCTTGTAGATCTCATTCGTGTACATGCGCTATCTGTAGGTTCTAGGGCACGAAACTCGTTCGAACGACTCGATGATATTATTGACGCCGCTATACTTCCAAAAGGGCGCGGTCAAGACCTACGCGATGCCATGGAGTTTATATCCATGGTGCGTATCCGTCACCAAGCCTTTGATGTAAAACTTGGAATAGATCCTGATAACAACATAGAGCCCGAAAACTTATCTGACTTTGAACGACGGAACCTCAAAGATGCATTTCAAATCTTAAGTAACGGACAGAATTTTCTCAAGTTCCGCTATCAAGCCAATAATCAATTCAAGTGAGTGCACTATGCTAAAAAAATGGCTTTCGCATCCAACTATCGACTGGCCGGGAAAATTCAAGCAAAAACTAAAAACGCTAAAAGAGGGTAGCTTACGCGATTATTATGCCACATCGCTTCCCGATGGAAATAACCCCATCGGCAAAATAGAGTTCCTCTCCATGGACTTTGAAACAACAGGTCTAAATGCAGATAAAGACGACATCATCAGCATAGGAACAGTGCCTTTTAACTTAGATCGTATCTTGCTCAATCGCGCAAAATCTTGGACGGTGAGGCCAAGAGAAAAGTTAGCCGAAGATTCTGTCATCATCCACGGTATTACCCATACCGACATCTTAGATGCACCGGACCTATCGGTTATATTCGAGCAGGTATTAAATGAGATGGCAGGTAAAATAATAGTGGTTCATTGCCAACAAATAGAACGACTATTTTTGGAGCGGGCCTTAATGACCCGAATCAACAATGGCATCGAATTTCCCGTGGTGGACACCATGGAACTGGAATCGAGAATCCAACATAAACTTCGCGCTAGAATATGGAACAGGCTCAAAGGCGGCAAATCTCTTTCAAGAAGGCTTGGATCCTGTCGGCAACGGTATGGATTACCTCCTTACTCGCCTCACCATGCCTTAACCGATGCGATTGCTACGGCTGAGCTTCTTCAAGCACAAATTGCACATCACTATGATCCACAATCACCTATCAAAGAATTCTGGCAATAGAGTCCACAAGAGATTAAGGCCTCCCTATAAAAAAGGAGGCCAGTAACCTAGCCTCACTATAATCTCATCAACTAAAAGCGTTCAGTACGCATCCCTTTAATCAGGCTGACACACATCAACAGCAATATAAATGTGAATGGCAAGGCAGTAGAGATCGCTGCGGCCTGTAAAGCCTCAATCGCTTGAGCTCCACCAATCCACAATAATGCAATCGCTATAGCGCCCTCTAATAGTGCCCAAAATATGCGTTGAGGTACCGGTGCATCCATCTTACCTCCGGCTGTAATACTATCGATCACTAATGACCCTGAGTCTGAAGAAGTAATAAAGAAGACCAAGACTAAGAGAACAGCAATAGCTGATAATAATGTACCAAACGGCAAAACATCAAACATCTGGAACATTGCTAAAGGCACTTCGGTAAGCCCCTGCGTACCAAGTTCACCTACTTTATTGACCACTTGATCGATTGCCATCCCGCCAAATACCGACATCCAGAGAAGCGTTACAAAGGTTGGAACCAACAATACTGCGGTGATAAATTCACGCACGGTGCGTCCTCTAGACACTCGCGCAATAAACATACCTACAAATGGTGACCAAGATATCCACCAAGCCCAGTAAAATACAGTCCAACCTTGGAACCAGGCTTCATCGGTACGGCCATGAGGGTTACTTAAAGGGATAATGTTCTCAACATAGGACATCAGCGTAGTATATACCGATCCAAAGCTAACGTAATAACCTATCACCGCAACAAAAATAAGTAGTATAAGAGCCACTATCATATTGATATTACTGATAACCTTTACACCACCATCGATGCCTCGCATAACAGAAACGACCGCCAGTAAAGTTACGCCAATAATCACCCCAATCTGCAGACCTAACCCAGCCTCTATGCCAAATACATGATGAATACCACTCGCTGCCTGCTGCGCCCCTAACCCCAGAGAAGTTGCCAGACCAAATAAGGTTGCCAACACTGCCAATATGTCGACAATATGCCCCGCCCATCCCCAGGCTCGGTCACCTAAAATTGGGTAAAAAATAGAACGAATTGATAAAGGAAGTCCTTTATTGTAGGCGAAGAAAGCTAAAGATAAGGCCACAACGCCATAAATAGCCCAAGGATGCAACCCCCAATGGAACATAGTCGCACCTAGCGCGATTTTGGCAGCTTCAGGCGAATAAGCCTCTACACCTAAGGGAGTTTCATACCAACCAGTAAAATAAGCAACAGGCTCAGCAACACTCCAAAACATTAATCCTATTCCCATACCCGCAGCAAACAACATAGATAGCCAAGAGAAGAAAGAATAATCAGCTGTCGCCTCACGCCCACCTAACCGTATTTTGCCATAGGGTGAAGCAATTAATCCCAAGCAAAACAAGACGAAAACATTGCCTGACCAAATAAATAACCAATCAAATAAACCAATAATTTTCCATTTGATACCATCCAATGCCGCCTTCGATGTTTCGGCATCTGTGACTAAGGTTGCGATTAGAAATGCAACAATAAGCCCCGCGCTAATACCAAATACAGGGTTATGTACATCAAACCCCCACTTCTGCACATTATCCTGACCAACCGTATAGTCGGTACTATCGATACTGTACTTATCAATACCTTTTGTCATCGATTATCCCCACTAAAAAAACCTAAAGAATAACTATTGAAAAATCATTCCAGATTGCCAAAAATGATTTCAACTCATAGTAATATAGTAAATATTATTTTCTCCTATTGTATTCTTCTATATGGCCACGTCCAATAAAATGCCAATTTTTACTAACTTTAACGACCTTTAGGCGGTTAAATAGGCTTTATCCCAAGAATAAACAGTTATTGAAACCCACCACCATGATTAGAGCACTAACTAAAAAGTTGCTATTCATCTGTATCTGAACTCAATAATCGGTACCCATCAAATATGGTTTATTCACATTGAGTATTCGATATGGACGGGCAACAGGATAAACGAATCACTCCCTATGATGATCAATCAACTGAATGCTGATGATGCTTAAAAATGAAAGAGTACCTAGTAAAAAGTTAACAAGAAGCTCAATTAAACGACGAAAAATAGCTCTCATTAAAATAGGGAAAGTAAGAAACACAAGATTTATTAAGCAAAGCTTGATAAAAAAATGACTTCACACCAACATCTATATTCCTATCTGTTTTACTTTAACAACTGATCTAACGATTCACGACCAACGTACTGCCTGCAAATGATGAGGAAATGTCATGACCATTACCAACGCCAAAATTAGCCATGCCAAAATCAAGATCACCAATTTGAGGTTACGCACCTTTATCGGTTTTAATCCCGATGAACGTGAGAAACAGCAAGATGTGGTGATCAATATTGAGATCCACTACCCAGCCGCACTTTCGGCCCAGACAGATGATGTCAGTGACGCACTCAACTATAAAGTGATCACCAAAAAAGTGATCCAGCACGTTGAGGAAGGTCGCTTTTTATTACTGGAAAAATTAGTGTCCGACATACTCACCATTAGCTGTGAGCATCCATGGGTGCGTTACTGCCAAGTGACAGTAGACAAACCCCACGCCCTGCGATTTGCCGACTCAGTCTCATTATCGCTAGAAAGCCACTTAGATGACAGATAGTCATCATTAACCGTTTTATCGCGGAGTATTTGTTATGAATCCAGCTGCACAGCAAGTGAGACAAGCGTTAATCGCCCAAGGTTTAGAAACCCCATTGCGTGATAATCCCCTGTCTTCGCAACAGAAGTATGAGCGGATAAAAGGATTAATGACCGAAGTGGTCGACACTTTAGGGCTAGACCTCAATGATGACAGCCTGTGTGAAACCCCACATCGTATTGCCAAAATGTACGTCAATGAGATCTTTGCCGGTATCGATTACGACAACTTCCCCGCGATTGCTCAAATTGACAATAAAATGGGTGTTGACGAGATGGTCAAAGTCAGTGACATCAGCCTGACCAGCACCTGTGAACATCACTTTATTACCATAGATGGCACGGCAAAAGTGGCCTACATCCCTAAGTCATCGATCATAGGTTTGTCGAAAATCAATCGTATCGTACGCTTTTTTGCTCAACGGCCTCAGGTGCAAGAGCGGCTGACCCAACAAATATTGGTGGCACTGCAAACCTTACTCAATACCGATGATGTGGCGGTATCGATTTCAGCGACCCATTATTGCGTCAAATCACGCGGCATTATGGACAGTCAATCATCGACGCAAACCACCGCATTGGGTGGCTGCTTTAAGTCGAATCACCATACTAGAGCCGAATTTCTTGGCTAACTTACCTACAGGGATCTTATGCAACCCACCATTTTAATCACAGGCGTAGGCAAGCGCATTGGTTTGTACTTAGCACAGGCCTTCATCGACAAAGGCTATCAGGTTATCGGGACTTTTCGGCGCCACTACCCCAGCATCGACGCTTTAAGCGAGGCGGGTGCTGATCTGTATTGCTGTGACTTTACCCAAGCTGAAGAGGTGCAAACCTTCATTGATGCCATCATGGCTAAGTATCCACAACTTGATGCCATTGTTCACAACGCCTCTCTGTGGTTACCCGATGACAGCCCGCTGGCGCCAGAGCAAATAATGGCCACCATGATGCAGGTACATGTGACGGCACCGTATCAGATCAATCTAGGGTTAGCCCCGCTGCTGATCCAGGGTGACCGCCTAAGCGACATCATTCACCTCACCGATTATGTCGCCCAAAAAGGCAGCAAAAAACATATAGCCTATGCGGCCAGTAAGGCAGCTTTAGAAAATATGACGCTATCGTTTGCGACTAAGTTAGCTCCGCACGTTAAGGTCAATAGTATTGCGCCTGCGCTGATCTGTTTTAATGAACATGATGACGAGCAATATAAACAGCAAGCATTAGCTAAATCGCTACTGCAACGTGAAGCCGGTGAAGTTGAGGTGCTTAAGGCGATTGAATATCTTATGGCAAGCCACTACATTACCGGACGCTCATTGGCGCTCGATGGTGGCAGGCATTTAAAGTAATTAGCCATAAAAATCATTGGTATTTTAAGTGCTTGTGATTTGAAGTAATAGTAATTTGAAATAATGGAGAGTTAAAAGAATAGGCGCCGAAAAAACCTAATATTGCAACGCAAAACAGCTAGCCCACCATCTGGGCTAGCGTATCAGCTAACAGCGCTTATGCACCGCAGGTACTGCAGTTTTGCTGCTTGGTCAGTTTCATCTCGCGAAACTCCATCGTCATCGCATCTATCATCAAAATGCGGCCCACTAAAGGTTTGCCCATGTGAGCAATCACCTTAATGGCCTCTACCGCTTGCAGGCAACCAATCATGCCCACAACTGGAGCCAAGATGCCTGACTCGACGCAAGTCAGTTGCTGGTCGCCAAACAGCTGGCTAAAGCAATGATAACAAGGTGTATCCCCCTGATAGTCAAACACAGTGACAGTGCCTTCCATACGGATCGCGGCGGCCGAAACCAGTGGTACCTTATGGGTAAAGCAACTGCTATTTAACTGCTCACGCACCGTCATATTGTCAGTGCAGTCCATCACGATATCGTGCTGCATGACTAAGGCATCAAGCTCTGAGTCATCTAGCACGGCATTGATAGTGGTAATCGCCACATGAGGATTAAGCTGACTCAAGGTTTCTTGCGCCGAGGCCACCTTAGGTTGGCCGATATTATCCGCTTGATGCAGCACTTGGCGCTGCAGATTAGACAACTCAACAGTGTCAAAGTCTACTAAGGTCAATTGCCCTACACCCGCCACGGTAAGATATTGGCTTGCGGCGCAACCTAAGCCGCCAACCCCTATCACTAAGACCTTGGCTTGTTTCAGCTTCTCTTGCCCCTCAAAGTCCATCGCCTTAATGGAGATTTGGCGACTGTAACGTAAGATCTCTCTGTCCGACAGAATGTCGTCATTATCGAGTGTCGATGTCATCTCAGCTTACCTACTTAACAGAGCACAGAATTAAAGGGTTCAACCGTCACTAAGCTACCCGCAGGCGTGTCACCCTGCTCTCGCGCTAAAATAACAAAGCAGTTAGCCAAGCTCATCGAGGTCAACATACCCGAACCTTGCCCACCGGTAATGCTCACCTCAGCTTGGCCTTGTTCGTTGTGGCTCAAAATACCGCGTTGATATTCAACCCGACCAGCAAACTTACGCAGATCGCTGCTCAGTTTCGCCTGCAGTAATAACGGCTTAGCGCGTGGCAAGCCTTGCATCTTATTGATAAGCGGCCATACCAATTTATAGTAGGTCACCATAGATGACACCGGATTGCCTGGTAGACCACAAAATATCGCCTTACCCAGTCGCCCAAAAGCAAATGGCTTACCCGGTTTCATGGCTAGCTTCCAGAAGGTAATTTCACCCTCTTCTTCTAAAATTTGTTTGGTGTAATCGGCGTCGCCTACAGAGACACCACCCGAGGTGAGTAGCATATCCGCTTGGGCAGCTCCGGTACGAAATGCCTCACGAATCGCCTCAGGATCATCTGCAATCACCCCCAGATCGACCCACTCAACATTGGATCGAGTCAATAAACCTTGAATGCTGTAACGGTTAGAATCATAAATCTGCCCCGGCGCTAACTCGCTGCCAACCGGACGCAGTTCGTCACCCGTTGAGAAAAAGGCCACTTTGACACGACGCACAACGCGTACTTGGCTCGCTCCTATGGTGGCGAGCACGCCCATTTCGGCGGCGCCAATCTGGGTGCCAGCCCGTAAGACTTTATCGCCAGTGTTAAGCTCTTCGCCGCGATAACGCACATTGGCACCAACCGCATCAGGCGCTTCAATGGTAATGCTATCGCCGTTGGCACGGGCTTTTTCTTGCATCTGCACGGTATCGTAACCGGCTGGCAATGGTGCGCCAGTCATAATGCGCACGCAGGTATTGGGTTTGGCCTCGCCGTCAAACGGATGTCCTGCAAAAGAGTGACCGATCAGCGTCAGGGTGTCGTTGTTGCTTAAATCTTGCAATCGAAAAGCATAGCCATCCATTGCCGAGTTATTAAAGGGAGGCAAATCAATACTCGATGCCAGATCTTCAGCTAATACTCGGCCTAAGGCATGGGGAAGCTGCACCATTTCAGAGTCACTAAGAGGCATGACTTGATCGAGCAGTTTAACAATCGCTTCGTCTGGGTGCATAAGGCTAGGCTGAGAACATGGATCAAATTTCATGGGCATCGGTTACCTTAAAGATAAGTGTTTAAGCAAAGATTGATGCTCATTATGCCACGCTGATGAGAGAAGGCCATGATCTCCATGGCAGTTTTTGCCATAGTGCGAACAAATCAATCCTCAGCAAGCTAACTGAGCAGCTTGCGCAATTAACGACTTAATATAGCGCGAAACAAGACTGTCACCTACCGCCAATCGCAAGGCTTATGCCTACAATGCACCGCTTGTTAATGACTTAATCAAGGGGCCGTTAATCCGACAAATATTTGATAGGCTCAACACTGACGCAATGATAAATATTTGTATTTGAAACATTAAGTTAAGTAAATTTAGTTGCATTTAACCGCCTGCTTTTACACAATAGTCCAGCTTAATACAATGAACATAACAAGGATCTACTATGCTGGCACAAACGATGATTGATCAGTTGAACGCACAAATTAATGTGGAGTTCTTCTCCTCAAACCTCTACCTGCAAATGAGCGCTTGGTGCGAAGACAAGGGCTTTGAGGGTGCCGCTAAATTTATGCGTGCCCATGCTGACGAAGAGATGCAGCACATGCACCGCCTATTTACCTACGTTAGCGAAACGGGCGGCATGCCACTGATTGGCGCCATTGAAGCACCGCAAGCTGAGTTTGATTCATTACTGGCCCTATTTGAACACACCTACGCCCATGAGCAGATGATAACCAGTAAAATCAATGCACTTGCTCATGCTGCATTCACTAATCAAGACTATTCTACTTTTAACTTCCTGCAGTGGTATGTCTCTGAGCAACATGAAGAAGAGAAGTTGTTTAAATCGATCGTCGATAAGATTCGCCTGATTGGCGAAGATGGTAAGGCGTTATTTTTTGTCGATAAGGATTTGGCGCAAATGGCCATTGAAGAGTCGGCGAGCGTGATGACCTCGGGTCAATAAACCGCTAACAGATCGCTAGTGTCTATTTGAAATAGACCTTATGAGTGGTCGATATTGGTGGTAAATGATAAACAAAGAGCCATATATTGGCTCTTTGTTTATTTATTAAGCCTATTAACTCGCTTGAGCCAGTAACGACTTACGGTAAATCACGATATCTTCTATGGTCAATACTGGCATTTGATGCTGCTCGCCAAACGCGATGATCTCAGGCAATCTCGCCATGGTGCCGTCAGGATTGGTCACCTCACATAATACGCCCGCAGGTTTCAGCCCTGCCAGCAGCATCAGATCTATGGTGCCTTCGGTATGGCCTCTGCGAGTCAATACGCCACCGGGCTGAGCACGTAGCGGGTACACATGACCAGGACGAGCCAGATCACAGGCACTAGCCCCATCGGCGATCGCCGCTTTAATAGTGGTAACCCGATCGGCAGCCGAAACGCCGGTTGTCACCCCAACTTTGGCTTCGATGCTCACGGTAAACGCGGTGCCATACTGGCTTGAGTTATCAGCCACCATGGGCGGTAACTGCAATTGTTTAACCCGCTCATCAGGCAGGCATAAACAGACTATGCCACTGCATTCCCGAATAAGCAGCGCCATCTGTTGATTGGTTAAGTGCTCGGCTGAATAAATAAGATCACCTTCATTTTCGCGATCTTCATCGTCGACCACCAACACGCCTTGGCCAGCGCGTAAGGCTGTCAACGCGGCTTCAACACGGGTATTGGCATCGCCAAAGGCTGAGAGTAAAGACTGATTCATGGTTAAATCCTTAGTAATACTAATAAAATGGTTTTGTGCCAGAATCAGGGCATATAGAAAATAACACCGATAAGCCTGCGCTTATGGTGGTGTTGAATAAGAGCCAGGGTCACGTTAGCGAACTAAGCCCAAGCTTAGAGCGCAGCATACGCTGTTTGTGGTTCTTATATTCTCTTTCATCCGGACTCAGTGCGCTTACGCGCTCATTACCGTCGGCTCTGGAATACTTTTAACATGCTATCTCTACACGCAACAAGGGCACCAGATCTGCTGACCCTAACCTTGGAAAAGATTAGGCGCTCGCGGGCTTAAGTTGCATCTACAACTATCACCGCCGGTGGGGAGTTACACCCCGCCCTGAGAATTATTAATGTCACCTACTCACTGAATATCGGCTCAACTGCCTATTTTTAAGCGGCGCAGCGTCACTGTTAAACGGACTCGCTAACGGGCTCACACTGGGTCTGCGTAACAGCAGTAAAACCGTAAATATTGCTGGAGGGGCTAATCTTAATTACTTAGGATCAGCACATTAGGCGCAAATAGGGTGCGCCAATTTGAAACAAATAACAAGCTAGCAGGTGACAAGCCTAAACTAAATCACCTAAGCTCAAGCTTTACAGGCAAACTCGCACTGGTTTACCACGCTATCGATAATAAAGGTCGTCTTTAATGCATTCAATTTCTCCACCGATCGCCGCCAAAAAGCCACACTCATTGATACATCATGGTGTAGAGAGGATAGATAACTATTATTGGTTAAGAGACGATACGCGTCAGTCACCCGAGGTGATAGCGCATCTCAATGCCGAAAACAGCTACCATCAACAATGCTTTAAGCCCTTCGCGCCTTTACAGGCACGTTTATTCGATGAGTTGGTCGGCAGGCTAGATAAAGATGAGTCGAGTGTTCCTTACTACTGGCACTCCCATTGGTATTGGAGTCGTTACCATAGAGAGGGGGAATACCCTATCTTACTGCGTAAACCACAGCTTAATAGCGATGCCGAAGAGGTGCTGTTAGATGTTAACCAACGCGCCCACGGCCATGAGTTTTATGGTCTGGGCAGCTTCGCTATTAGCCCTGACGAACAGTTATTGGCCTTCAGTGAAGATAAACTGAGCCGGCGCATTTACACCATACACATTAAGCGCCTCGAACAAGGCGAACTGCTGGAAGATACACTCGAAGGCACTGACGGTAGCATAGTGTGGGCTAACGATAACCTGCACCTGTTTTACATCGCTAAAGATCCACAAACCCTGCTGGGCTACCAAGTGTTCCGTCATCGTTTAGGACAACCACAATCGGCCGATACACTCGTGTATGAAGAGCAAGATGACAGCTTCTATCTCAGCTTAGGTAAAAGTTTAGATGAAACTCGTATCGAACTATACCATGAAAGCACGATCACCAGTGAGGTCTCGGTGCTCAATGCCGATCAAGCTCTTGACCACTTCACTGCACTACTGCCCAGAGAAACAGGCCATGAGTATTCGGTGGCTAAACGGGGTGACAACTATTTTATTCTTACCAACTGGCAGGCGGTTAACTTTCGCCTGATGCAAGTGGCCGAAGCGGATTTTGCCAATAAGCATGTTTGGCAGGAGGTGATTGCTGCCGATGACCAATGCCGCATAGAGGAGTTCTTGGTACTGCAAGATTACCTTATTGTGCAGCAGCGCCGTCAGGGACTCAGCCAGATCACCGTCTATCCGGATCAGCTACCTAGCTATCAAATCGACTTCGATGATCCCGCTTATGTGGTGGGTTTTGATGTTAATCCTCGCCAAGATAGCCACCAGCTTAGGCTCTATTATGCTAGCCCCACCACCCCAGAATCGATTTACCAATACGATTTGACCCAAGCCTCACCCAAGCAGTTACTCAAAAGGGAAAACGTATTAGGCGGCTTTAATAGCGAGCACTATCAGGCTGAACGCCTCTTTATCGATGCCAGAGATGGCGCGAGCATTCCCGTTACCTTGGTGTACAACAAAAGCCTATTTAAACGAGATGGCAGCAACCCACTGTACCAATATGGTTATGGCGCATACGGTTACACCATAGATGCGGATTTCGACAGCGCCATATTAAGCCTACTCGACCGAGGCGTGGTTTATGCCATTGCCCATGTGCGCGGTGGCGAAATGCTCGGCAGACCTTGGTATGACGCAGGCAGGCTGTTTAACAAGCAAAATAGCTTTAACGATTTTATCGATGTCACCCAAGCATTGATCCAGCAACAATATGCCGATCCTCATAAAGTAGTTGCGACGGGAGGCAGCGCAGGTGGCCTGTTGATGGGCGCCGTGATTAACCAAGCACCCGAACTCTACTTGGCCGTGGCCGCCCATGTGCCGTTTGTCGATATAGTAACGACCATGCTGGACGAGTCGATCCCACTCACCACCAATGAGTATGACGAATGGGGCAACCCTAACGACAAAGATGCCTTCGACTATATGTTAAGTTATTCGCCCTATGACCAAATTACGCGTCAAGCTTATCCTCACCTTTTGGTCACCACTGGCCTGCATGACTCTCAGGTGCAATATTTTGAACCCGCTAAATGGGTGGCGAAATTAAGAGAATATAAGACCGACGACAACTTATTACTGTTCCATATCGATATGGAGGCTGGGCACGGTGGCAAAAGCGGTCGCTATCGCCGCTATCAAGACACGGCTGAAGAGTATGCTTTTTTATTAGGGCTGTTAGGCGCAGAGCCAATATTAACCAACAGCAAAAACTGTCGTTAACCTCGCCGAGCAACACAAGAGCTATCGATGACGACAGGCAAACCTTGGTTTTTATATATCGTTGAGTGCCATAAAGGCCAGCTCTATACCGGCGTGACAACCGACATAGCACGCCGCTTTAAAGAACACCAAAGCGGCGGCCCTAAAGCCGCTAAATTTCTGCGCGGTAAGGGGCCGCTGCAATTGGTTTATCATGAGCAGTTAAGTTGTCACTCTACGGCACTGAAGCGCGAAATAGCGGTTAAGAAGCTCACCAAAAAACAAAAGCTGACATTAATACAAAATGAGGCCAATATTCATATCGTTAGCTAATTTCAGCTTTATATTGATGATGTTTAGTGATTATCCCCATAGAAATATCCATCGACAATCAATCTAAATACCTGCCGCGGCTTGATCATAAGCACGCGGCTTTACTTAGTCATAGCAAAGCTCTATTGTAGGCAAAAATTGCTTATTTGAGACGATTATGGGCACCACCACACACGAAAAGGCTGATGGATTGCCTAAACAATATAAGCAGCATCAACGCAGCTTTTTCGGCTTAATGTTAGTGTTAAGCTCTATTTTTTTAATCACGCTGCTTCCCGATGTAAACCTTACTCTGTTTAGACTACTCAATGGAATTGCGGCAGTGTTACCCGATTGGCCCATATTGCTACTTACAGATTTAGGCAATGGCGTCACTCTTGGGGTGATCACCTTATGCTTCTTGATTAAACGCCCCGAGTTAATATTACGGGTGATCATTGCCAGCGTGTTGTCATTACTGTTAGTACCACTCTTAAAACAATATTTTGATGCACCGCGCCCCGCCGCGGTGTTAGACGTACTTAATATTATTGGCGACACCCGGTTAAGCCATAGTTTCCCCTCGGGCCATACTGCCAGTGCTTTCCTGTTTGCAGGTACCCTATGGTTTGCTTACCAAAGCCGCACCATTAAAACATTAGCCATCGCGCTTGGTGCTATCGTTGGCATATCGAGGATCATTGTTGGCGCTCACTGGCCACAAGATATTATGCTGGGTGCGATCGTCGGATTACTCTGCGCTTATGCTGCTGCGTATTGTCCACCAACTCAGTTACAGCGGGTCAATAACGCATTAATGCTGATGTTTTTATGGTTAGTGTTGATGATCTGCGAGCTGGAAAAAAGCTTTGATAAGGACATTATTTGGCAAGTGTTACTACTAAGATGGGGACTGCTGTTTACCGCCGCGGCTCTGTTCTTACGCCAATACAATATTAAACAGCTGTTGATACAACGCTTTGGTTCAAAAGTGTAATAGACATGCGTAAACGGTCTTGACGCTAAGTGGGCGATGACCACCGCTATCATCAATTCACAACTACGCTTATGGACTCCCCCTAATCTGCTCTAGGCAATCAGGGGGAAAGCCATTAATCCATGGTGACGGGCCCTTGAATATTGTCAAAATTCAGATCGCCCGAACCAGACTCGATAATGTGTAATCCTTTGCTGTTATCGACACTAATACTTCCAGAACCATCATCGATGGTGACTAAGCCTGCCACATGATTAATGACTATCGAGCCAGAACTATCAAGCACTGACACATCGCCATTCACCTGCTGGATCTCGATACTGCCTGAGCCATCCGTTAAGCTGATATTCCCTTCAATATTTTGCAATGCAATACCGCCTGAGCCGTCATCGATAGTTAATCCCTTAGCGCCATCGATAGTGATGCTGCCAGAGCCATCGGTAATAATCATTTCGGCGTTCACGCCACGAATCTCAATACTACCTGAGCCATCATCCAGCGTTAGTTTCATATTGGCAGGCACTTTAACCACCAGCTCCATATAGGGAGAGTTACCACTCGTCAACGAAACCCGACTGAAGGAGTCAAAATTGGCGATCAGTTTGGCATGTTGACCTTCCTGTACTAAGCTAAGCTCTGGCTCGGCGCCATCATACCCATAAATACCCGCCTCGATATGCACCTTACTGAGGCCATCAACCCCTTTAATAGTCAGCGAACCCGCCCCAGTTTCGGCTACGAGGTGTTGTAACTGTGTAGCATCAAGTGTTAACTGTTGCCTGACGGTGATAATCAAACGAGGTCCCCCCGAACCTTTTGAGGAACATTTACCCATCCCCCCCCTTAAACCATGCGCAATAAAAAACGCAGCCTAAGCTGCGTTAATACTGATGATGCCGCAGGCCATTACTCGTCTCGCCAAACCGGATAGACCTGGTATTGCGCATCATAATAAGGGCTTCGAACATAAAACCAGCGTAATCTTGCCAGGGCATCAGCGGCAAAGGCAGGGTCTTGCAACGCTTGGGTAAATTCGGCCTGCAAGCTGGGGTCGGCCTCAAGCATTTGCGCCGCCAGCGGCTCTACCGCGTAATGCTCGATATATTCGGTGCGGGTAAATATGGGATTGAAAAAGCCCCATTGTAATAAGGAATCAGGCGACTGAGGCTCTAACAGCAATATCGCCAGATCCCCTAAAGGCTGCCGGGTATCAATCTTGACCGTGCCTGCCGGCAGTGTGGTCTGTAGCCCATGTGCGCTCAATTGCGCGCTCACTCGCTGGCGACCTTCATAATCTTGACTGCCAAACTGCGGCGCAGTTAATTGATATTGGGTCAACTTAAGCACCTTGGGTTCGGTTAGCGTTGTCATACGGATCCCATGAATTGCGAGGCGCTCAATCACATCAAGCCATTGAGGCGCAATATAATAGGCCGAGGGACGGTTGACCTTTATTTCAGCCAGAGTATTACCTATCACGGGTAAATTTTTATAGAGCTTAGGCTGGCCACTCCAACGCACCACCGGCTGACCACTGATGGGGCTGATTTCGGTGTGGTAATCAATCCCTTTGAAGTCCCACCCTTGCTGCTGTTGCTGGTCGCCCCACGTTAGGGTAATGCGATCGCTATAGCGATACCTGTCTTGCTTAATCGCCGAGCGCAGTGAAGTGGCTTGGTTGCCCACCAATTCAAGGGTGGCCGCTAACATGACATAGGTACCGAGCACTCGTTGCTTAAACGGCTTTAAACTATGATTTTCAATTAAAATCGTCGGCAGATGCCGAGCATCACCATAACCATTAGAGTAACGTGGACTGGCATTCCATAATGACATTCCCTTGCTCAAATCATTATTGTCGATAGCAAACACCAAGGGGCCCGCAATATGCCCTTGCCGCGTTAATGCCTGCTCCACATAAGGTCGGTATTGGGTCTCTAACCAACGAAAACTCGACGGGCTCAGCCCTTGAGCTAAGTTATAGCCAAAGGTGACATCATATTGATAATCGATGCCATCGGTAGCGTGTACATCGATATACAGATCGGGCTGCCATCGATTTATCGCACCCAACATATGCTGCATCTCTACTGTATCGGCCTTGGCATAATCACGATTCAAATTAAGATTGTTGGCGGTCGTGCGCCAACCCATCTCTATCGGGCCGCGCTGATTAACGCGATTATATTGACCACTGCGCTCATGGGCATCGACACTAAAAATCGGCACAAATAGCAAATTAGCCCCATCGAGCAGCGCCGCTTTATCACCCAATACCATGTCTCGCAGTAACATCATTCCGGCATCTTTACCGTCAATTTCTCCGGCGTGGATCCCAGCTTGCACTAACACTGTGGGTTTACCCGTCGCAGCCAAGGCCTCAGGGGTACCTGCCCCCTCATTCGAGGCTATCACCATCCAAATATCACGCCCCTGAGGACTCTTACCCAGCGACACCTTGTGTAACATGTCGCTACTGGCCACCAACTTATCTAACCAAACAAACGTCTCATCGTAACTTGGGCTGACCTTAAAACCGCCCTGTTCAAACGGAGTCGCCCATGGCGCGTCGCCATCGAGTAATAACGATTCACTTGCCCCATGCCACACCAAGCTAGGCGGTAGGATGGCATCGTTAACATAGGTTGTGGCAACCTGTGGGGTTGCAGTGGGTTGCTCTGCCCATACAGGCAAGCCAAACGTAAAAGGGAGTAACAGGAAAAGTGTCGATAACTGAGGGCGCATAGATGTTGACCTTACGGCTTATTTTTAGACAAACATATTTAACGAAATATCCTTTAAATGCAATACTCTAGCGCCAATAAAAAGCCCAGCAAGTGCTGGGCTTTTTGGTACGATAGAGTCAATTATGATTCTTTGTCAGCCGCCTTGGCGATAGCGGCATCACTGCCACCATTGCGCTCACGCTTACTGAAGATCCGTTCAACTATCACGAAGAAGATCGGAATAAAGAAGATCCCCAAGAAGGTTGAACTCATCATACCGCCGAGTACGCCGGTACCGATGGCGTTCTGACTACCAGAACCAACACCAGTGCTTATCGCTAACGGCACAACCCCTAGACCAAACGCCAGAGAGGTCATTAGGATAGGACGTAAACGTACCCGCACCGCGTGTAAGGTCGCTTCGACTAGGCCTGCACCTTTCTCATAGAACTCTTTAGCAAACTCGACAATCAAGATTGCGTTCTTCGTCGCTAGACCCACTGTGGTTAACAGACCTACTTGGAAGAATACGTCGTTGGGCAGGCCCCGACCATTCATCGCCAGTAGCGCACCAATGATCCCAAGCGGAACCACTAAGATAACCGCAAACGGCACAGACCAACTCTCGTACAGCGCAGCCAATACTAAGAACACGACTATGATAGAGAGTGCGTACAATGCCGGCGCCTGATTACCCGATAGGCGCTCTTCATAAGACAGGCCATTCCATTCAACACCAAATCCTGGTGGTAATTTGGCAACCATGGCTTCGATATCATCCATCGCCGCACCAGTACTATAACCCGGCGCAGTGCCCCCTTGAATGTTCATTGACGGCAAGCCGTTAAAACGCTCTAGACGCGGTGATCCATATTCCCATGAACCGGTAGCAAAGGCCGAGAAAGGCACCATTTCACCTTCGGCATTACGTACATACCAAGTATCAAGATCTTCCGGTTGCATACGGTACTGAGCATCGCCCTGTACGTACACTTTCTTCACACGACCGCGGTCGATAAAGTCATTAACGTAACTGCCGCCCCAGGCCGTGCCTAGCACACTGTTTACCGCATCGATGTCGACACTCAAGGCACGAAGCTTGGCGTGATCCACATGGATTTGATACATAGGCGCATCTTCCTGACCATTAGGACGTACACCGACCAAGTTGGGGTTTTGCGCGGCTAGCCCAAGTAACATATTACGGGCTTCAACCAACTTATCGTGGCCTTGACCATTTCTGTCTTGGAGATAGAAATCGAAACCGTTAGCGGTACCCAGTTCAATCACCGCTGGCGGCACAAAGGCAAACACAAAGGCTTCTTTCAGTTGCGAGAACATCGCCATAGAACGCCCAGCAATTGACTGAACATCTTGACCGGGTTCACCACGAACTGACCAATCTTTTAAACCGACAAACGCCAGACCCATGTTTTGACCGCTACCGGCAAAACTAAACCCAGAGACACTGAATACTGAGTTAACATTGTCACCCTCTTGGTTAAGGTAGAAGTCTGTGACTTTCTCCATCACCTTCTTGGTGCTTTCTTGGGTCGAGTTAACGGGCAAAATAGCCTGTGTAAACAAGATACCTTGGTCTTCGTCGGGTAGGAAAGCGGTAGGCATACGCATGAAAATCCAGCCTACGGCCACGGTCAATGCCAAGTAAACCAGCATGACACGTCCGGTACGCTTAATCATAGAAGCGACACTGGCCTCATAGCGTGATGTCATGGCATCGAACTTACGGTTAAACCAACCGAAGAAGCCGGTTTTGGCATGCCCTTCGCCTTTGGCGATAGGTTTTAACATGGTCGCACATAGCGCCGGCGTCAGGATAATCGCCACCATCACAGACAAGGCCATGGCAGAGACAATCGTGACCGAGAACTGACGATAGATAACCCCTGTCGATCCAGACATAAAGGCCATGGGTACGAATACCGCCGACAAGGTAAGACCGATACCCACTAGGGCTCCGGTGATCTGATCCATCGACTTACGCGTCGCCTCAAGTGGGCTCAGGCCCTCCTCTTGCATCACGCGTTCGACGTTTTCCACCACCACAATCGCATCGTCCACCAGCAAACCGATGGCCAACACCATGGCGAACATGGTGAGAGTGTTAATCGAAAAGCCGGTCGCCGACAAAATGGCAAACGTACCTAACAAGACAACGGGAACCGCAATAGTTGGGATTAACGTCGCGCGGAAGTTTTGCAAGAACAGGTACATGATCACGAAGACCAAGACGACGGCTTCTAGCAAGGTGTGCACCACGCCCTCAATCGATTTTTCAACAAAAGGCGTTGTATCATAAGGATAAACAACCTCTAACCCTTGCGGGAAGAACACCTTTAATTCATCAATTTTTGCACGCACACGCTCGGCTGTCGCCAACGCATTAGCACCAGTGGCGAGCTTAATCGCTAGACCCGACGCAGGCTTACCGTTATAAAACGATTCAACCGCATAGCTTTCTGCGCCAAGCTCAACACGTGCCACATCTTCTAAGAAGACCTTAGCACCAGAGCTGTCTGCCTTGATGATGATTTTCTTAAACTCATCGGCAGTTTGTAAACGACTCTGAGCCGAAACGGTGGCGTTTAACTCTTGACCTGCAATCGCAGGCGCCCCACCTAATTGACCGGCCGACACTTGCGCATTTTGCTCACGGATCGACGCCATAATATCTTGGCTGGTCAGGTTGTATTGGGTCAGTTTTAACGGATCGAGCCAAATACGCATCGCATATTGGGCACCGAACAACTGAATCTCACCCACACCCGCTACACGGCTAATAGGGTCTTGGATATTTGAGCCAACATAGTCGGCAATATCGGTTTTACCCAATGAACCATCAGATGAAACGAAACCCAATACCATTAAAAAGCCCGAGCTCGACTTGTTAACTTTAACTCCTTGCGCCTGCACCTCTTGTGGTAACAATGGCATGGCAAGCTGCAGTTTATTTTGCACCTGCACCTGAGCAATATCAGGATCGGCCTCGGCGTTAAAGGTTAAGGTAATTTGCGCGTTACCAAAGCTGTCACTGGTTGAGGCGATATAACGTAGATTATCAATCCCCGTCATTCGCTGCTCAATCACCTGAGTAACGGTATCTTCCATGGTCTTTGCCGAAGCACCTGGATAAACAGCACTAATCACGACGGTTGGTGGCGCAATACTGGGATATTGTGACACAGGGAGCTTCATAATAGAGAGCACCCCGGCCATCATAACGATAATGGCGATCACCCAAGCAAAGATAGGGCGATCGATAAAGAAACGAGCCATAACTTTACCCTACTTTTGTGATTGCTTATCTGATTGCGCTGCGTCAATCGGTTTTCCGGTCACTGGCGCACCGGGACGAATTTTCTGTAAGCCTTCAACAATCAATTGGTCGCCAACTGTAAGACCATCGATGATACGCCATTGATGGTTGATAACTTCTGCCGTAGTCACTACGCGCGCTTCCACTTTACTTTCAGCACCTATCACCATTGCAATGGCTTGGCCTTTGGGATTGCGCGTAATCGCTTTTTGCGGAACTAAAATCGCATGCGGATCTGTGCCCGTATTTAACATGGCGCGCACATACATACCTGGCAGTAGCACCCCATCTGGATTTGGGAACTCGGCGCGTAATGTTACTGAGCCGGTATTCTCATCAACACTGACTTCTGAAAACTGCAACGTGCCCGTATATGAATATGGCGTGCCATCTTCCAGCACTAAGGTGACATCGGCGTTATCGACAGCCTGTAATGAGCCTTGCTTCAATTTAGCTTTAAGACGCAATAATTGCGCACTCGATTGAGCAATATCCACATTGATAGGATCAAGTTGCTGAATGGTCGCCAATGTTTGGCTTTGATTCGCCGTCACTAACGCCCCCGCAGTCACATTCGACTTACCAATACGACCCGAGATAGGGGCTTGAACTTGAGTGTATTCAAGGTTGATTTTTGCGGTATTAATCGCCGCTTTCGCGACGGTAACGTTAGCTAAAGCTTCTTTGTATGCCGCCTCTGCTTCATCAAATTCTTGCTGGCTAATCGCATTGGTTTTAACTAACTCTTGATAACGAGCCGCTTTAGCTTTCGCCGAGGCTAAACCTGCATTTGCACGCGCCAAATCAGCTTCAGCACTCACTAATGCTGCTTTGTAAGTAGCAGAGTCTATTTGATAAAGTGACTGTCCTTTGACAACATCAGCCCCTTCGATAAAGCTACGCTCGGTAATAATACCGGAAACTTGCGGACGGACTTCAGCTTCAAGAAACGCTTTGCTACGACCAGGCAGTTCAACCTGAATCGCTTGAGGTTGTGCCACAACCTGCATCACGCCAACTTCAAGACTTCGTGGCGCAGCTGCTGATTGACTCGGTGCCTCTTGCTTTCCACAACCCGTTATCCATAACGCCACACTTAAAACAGAGGCAATTTTCACTATTTGCCGCATGATAACTCCTAATCAAGGCCACAACAAAAAATGCCCTTTGGCAGCACAACATGCTACAGGGCAATCTTTTGGAAGCATTATTTATATTGAGACCATTTATCTCACACCTAGCGTATGTCAACAAGAACAATAACCTGCTCATTTTGTAAGTTAATGCAAATTTTTATAGGCAAGCATCGAGTGTTGTTAACAACTGGTTAAAAAAGGACGTTTACCCCCAGAAAAACACAATCTATGTAGTGAGAATGTGACACAACTCAGTATCAACCACGCTAACAACAGTAAATTTAGCATTAAGCGAATACAACCGTTCACAATTGTTCATATTTTTTGGTCGTTAGTTCATTCTCAGCATAATAGTCATTCATAAGTTCACTTTATAGTCATCACAACAAAACTTACCGTTAGCGAGATGATGATCATGAATACCGTTACAAAGCTAAAATACTCAGCCCTCATTGGCAGCTTACTACTATCAGCAGTATCCGTTGCACAAGCACAAGAAGATAATGAATTATTTGGTGGCAAACTCACGACTAAGCTTACTTTCGCATCTGACTATGTATTTCGTGGTGAATCCGAAACCATGGACGGTGATGTACCTGTGGTACAAGGTACATTAGGCTGGGGTAACGATGGCGGCTGGTATGCCGGAGTCTTCGCTTCCAATATCAAATTTGCCGATCCTAATTTAGAAATTGTCACCGCCCCCTATCTGGGTAAATTTGGCGAATTTGGCGATAGCGGTATCACCTATGATGTCATGCTATTTTCCTACCTCTATCCAGGCGCATCATACTCGAACTACACCGAGTTATGGTTGAAAGTGGGTAAACAGTTCGGCCGCACCAATGTGCAACTCGAAGTCACTCCTACGGTAGATGATTGGTTCGGTGTAGATGGCTGGCAAGGCGTCAACTACGCACTTCACCCTAGCTATACATTCGATAATGGCCTTAAGGTTTCTGGCAGTCTCGGCTATCAAGATCTTGATGGCGAAGGAGCTGAAGGTTGGAGTCACTGGAACCTTGGTGTCACTAAGGCCTTTGCCGGCTTAGACTTCGATTTGCGTTATCACGGCAGCACAGTAGATGAAGACCATAAAGTCTATGGCACACAAACAGAAATATTTGATGACCGGGTTGTTGTCGGGATCAGTAAGCACTTTTAACCGTCATTAAATTAGCGCCATAGTTTATCTCTAATAGTTTTATCTCTGCACTTTTTGCCAGCCAAAAATAGGCTGGCTTTTTTTGCATTGAAGCTAGCGATTCACTTGCCACCCTTTTTGTCATCAGATTCGGTTATCACCCACACTACAAGCCACAATGCGACTAATTTCAGCCAGCGGCAAACCGGACTCTTGCTGCCAAGTGTTAAATACCCTCTGCACCTGCGCTAAGCCACTCTTGGTGCTAAACCCGAAGTCGATTAACTTGTGCGCCTGAAAATAACCTTTAATATCATCAGATAATAGCAAGGTATCTTTGCCTATCGCGCGTAAAAAGTAGGCTCCGGTATTGCCGCCAAGACGATTACCGCGACGCTTGAGTTCGCTCCATAGACCTGTAATATCATCACTTGGCCAGTCGGCGATAAACTGGGCAAAACTGCCATACTCGAGTTTAATCTCGTGCACCATTAATGCGTTGTCATAAATGGCCATGGTTTTCTTTAGGTGCCTGATAAGGTTCTCATCACTGGCTCTTTGCTGCAGCTGCTCAGGTGAAAGCATTAATACCTTATGCGGCTCAAAATCAAAAAATGCCTGCTCGTAAGCTGGCCATTTATTATCGACAATGCGCCACACAAAACCACACTGGAACACCTTTTTACAGAGTTCAGACAGTAGCTGGCCGTCGCTGTAACGCTTAATTGAATCGTCAGACTCCACCACAGGCATCAAGCGTTTTAATGCAGCCTTCCCCCCTTTACGTTGGCAGGCCCGCTCGTAAATTTTCTCAAAAGATTCCAAAATAACGTCTCTCTAATCTTGGTCGTTTTACCAATAGGACAACTAATAGCCATTGCCCGTCGATTAACCACTCAATACCCCTCAGAAGCACAAAGCGATCATTTACAATGACAATCCCCCCTTGTTATCGGGTTAGCACCCTGACTAATTAGGCTATCTAAGTAACCAATAAATATTTTATAGGCTAATTTTATTATTAAGATTAAACAATAAATGGAAATTAGACTGTATGGATGCCTCACAACTCTATCGCATGTTGGTATTTGCCAATGTCGTTGAGCAGGGTTCGCTCACAGCGGCGGCAACACAACTTGGGATCAGCCGCTCTATGGTGAGCCAACACCTTAAACGGCTTGAGAGCCGTTGCCAGCAGACACTGCTAAAGCGCACCACTCGCACGCAATTGCTCACTCAGGCAGGACAGCAGTTTTATTCCTACTGTGCCGAAGTACTGTTACTGGCAAAACAAGCTGATGCGTTACTACTCCCAGAAGATAAACAACTGCAAGGTAAGCTTACTATTGCAGCACCAGTTGCCTTAGGTGAGCACTTATTGGCGCCGATACTGGCAGACTTCCATCAGCATTACCCTTTGCTCAACCTGTCACTGCTATTTACAGATAACAGCCGCGACTGGCCAGAACAGCATATTGATGTCGCGATTCAAGTTGGCCAGCCAGACAAGCGCCTCTGGATGACAGTCGAGCTGGCTAAAGAACAGTATTCATTAGTGGCCAGCCCCAGCTATATCAGTCGTTATGGCAAGCCATTACATCCCGACAGTTTACCCCACCATCAGTGGTTAATGCAGGGGACGCATAGCCGGCCTCGTAGCTATCAGTTTCATCACCGCGATGGCTGCGTATTTTTATTGCAGCTGAGCCCTACCATAAGCTGTAATACCTTGCAGGCAACATTAACACTCGCTAAAGCGGGGTTGGGACTGGCTGTCCTTCCCGATTATTTGCTCAATAGCACAACACATCAGGGGGCATTAATACCGCTGCTGCCCGACTATCAGCTACAGCACAATACCATTTACGCCGTGCATGGCTATCACCGTACTCTGCCGCCAAGAGTAAGGTTAATACTAACGTTTTTACAGCGCAGGTTTAATGTGAAAAACTCGACCGTAAAGCAAAAAGCAGACTAAAGTTAGGGTATCAATTGGCGGCGCATGGCAATAAGTTAAGATGGAACTGTTTTATCATCCACTTTCAAGGTACTCACAAAAAGTACTGGTGGCGTTTTATGAAAAACAGGCCAACTTCTATCCTAGAGTTATCGACGTCAAGGATCCTTACTCACGTAATGCTTTTAAACAACAATACCCTTTAGGTAAGTTACCCCTACTCAAAACACCTTCGGGCAAATTACTGCCCGAATCCAGCATTATTATCGAGTATATTGATCATCAATTCGCCACAGGTACCCAGCTTATTCCTGCAGACTTTGAACATGCATTACAGGTCAGGCTGTGCGATCGTATTATTGATAACGATATAAGCAACAAGCTATATATGATTGAAAAAATGCAAATGCGCGCCGAACAAACCCCATTGAAAATCAAACAACTTGAAAATGACATTGTGGCCAGCCTGAGTAGCTTAAATGAACAATTGGGTCATTATCACTGGTTATGTGGTGATGCGTTTACCATGGCAGATTGTGCGCTAATCCCATCCATCATCGACGTCAGAAAGCGCTTTAAGCTGTACCAATTTGATCAACTTAATCGCTATCTGCACCAAGCTGAAAATCGCGGCTCATGGATGCAGGTTCAACAAGAGATTGAGCTGGCGAAGACAAGTGCGCAGGGAGGCTTTCGCCCTATTCCCTAATGCTACCAGCTCATCGATTTGAGATACGTTATAGATTACGTTCTTTTTTCAGCTGCAAGAATGCTTTCCACTTTACCACCTCAGGAGGCAGCTCTGGCGCGGGGCCTTCAAAACCCGCTTCTTTTACCATAGTAGCAATGGGTATCTGCTTGCGATCGCACACAAAGACGCCGCGCACATGGACGATACAACGCAGGATATTTTCGCTCACAAATCGCTGCTCAATATAAAAGTATTTGTCATCCCAGCCGACCACCTTACTTTGCACTTCAAATTTTCTCAGCGGCTTAATATCGCGAATATAAGTAAATTCCGCCGCATTGACGATGGGCATCCATTTGAGCTTAAGAAAGCGTTTCAACAACCCCATTTCTGCCAACATGTAGGTTCTGGCCAGATCCATAAAGGCGGGGTAACGTGAATTGGTAAGATGAAAGTTGATATCACAATCCAAAGGTAACGCACGATAATCAATCGTACTGGTACCGAGAAAATCAATACTACGACAATGGCGAACACGCCATAACATCAACCAAATCAAGCGAAAATACAGATTCATTACATTAGCGTCCTTTAAAATGAAGCCGAAAGGCTAGCAGAGGTCATACCTGATAACAAGCAAGATATCGGCCTGCACTTCAGTCGTAATGACACGGGCAAGTACAGTGTTTCTTAGTCTAATAAGCACAAAAAAAGAGCCATGATGGCTCTTTTAAACTCACGGTAATCTAACGCTATCTGGTAAGGTTAATAAGGTGCTCACCATATACTTTCACATCGTCCCAATCCGTGTAATCGATAACGGCTTTAGGGTCGGTTGGCCCATGAGTGATCTTCATGATCAGTTGGATCATCAATCTGTCATACCAACGCCAAGAGGGGTAATCAACCTTGCCTGCAATCACTTTGACATCTTTAGGTTTCCAAGGTGACAACTCAATGAATTTTTGCAGGTATTTATTGTTTTCAGGCACACGTTTCTCGGGATTACGCGCGACAACGTTAACACTAAAAAAGCTATTGGGTCTTGAGGCTAGCTGCTGCTGATATTGAGTCGCAAAGGCAAATACCGATTTATCATAACTGCCGTAAAGCACGCAGGCGCCTAAAGCAACGCAATCATACTTATCCCAGTCAATCGTCTCGACATGGCCTATCTGCACCACATCGCATTGATGCCCTTGCTGGCGAATATGTGTTGCTATTGCTTGGGTAATTTTGGCTGTATGCCCGCCACGAGAATAGTAAATAAGTAACACTGAAGCCATATCGCACCCATAATCAAAACCAGTTAAATTACATTGTTACAGCTTAATGCTTTGAAAACATATCAATGGATCACAAATTAGTTAAGGGTTTTGTGAAATATGCCACCTAATCATTAAAAAAATCGCGGTACAATATCTCAATTAAAATACTGATTAAGCTTGTAGACTCACAAATTGAGTTCGAGCTATAGACTAAGTATCATTGCCTTAAGCTGGCCGTTCAATTAGAGTCATCTAATCAAGTAGAGTGTAAGAGACTAACCTATGCAAAAAGATATCGATGTAGATACCATGGTCACCAATGCTCAAAGTGCTGCCAAGTGGCTCAAGGCGATTGCCAATCCCTACCGCCTGATGATCTTATGTCAGTTACTTGATAATGAACTCAGCGTCACTCAGCTTAATGAAACTGTGCCACTGAGTCAGTCGGCGTTATCTCAGCATCTGGCCGTGCTGCGCGCCGAAGATCTGGTCGCGACGCGCAAGAGTTCACAGATTGTCTATTACACCCTGAAAAACGAGCAGGTTACCGAGGTTATTTCGATTCTTTATAAACGCTACTGTGCCTAAGGCTGAGTAGCGCTACTCGCTGCGTTATCGCTCACTAAAAGCTTTACCAAAGGCTTTTACCTTGTCCCAATTAGTAAATTCGAAGGTGCCAGTCGTATCAGTTGGTCCTTTGGTGATCCACATGATGAATCGAATCATAAACTTGTCAAAAAAACGATATTTAGGGTAGTCAATCTTACCGGCAAAAACACCTAGTTGCTGCGGCTGCCATAACGACAGCTGTAAAAACTTTTTCATATAAGGGTTAGTTTCTGGGGTGTTTTTTTCCGGTTTTCTGGCCACCACATTAACGGTGAAAAAAGCGTTTTTCTTGCTATTTAACACGGCGCGATGACGGTTAACATATTGCAGCAGTTCGGGTCTATGCTTGCCATAACGAATGCTGGCACCAATCAGCACCTTATCAAAATAAGACAGATTAACTGCCTGCGCTTCTTCCAATGAAACCACGGTTACCATTTGCGTTTCAGCCTGACAGATCTCTTGGATTTGGTCACAAATCGCCTTGGTTTGCCCATCCACTGTCGAATAAATAATTAATGTACGGCTCATCAATTCTTCCAAAAAGTAGGTGTAAATAACACCAATAAAGTAAACACTTCTAAACGACCAAATAGCATCGCGACCACGAGCACCCACTTGGCACCATCGCCGATACTGGCATAATTACTCGCCACCTCACCTAGTCCTGGACCTAAGTTATTTAAGCAAGCCGCGGTAGCACTAAAGGCGGTAATATTATCCAGCCCCAACGCCATCAGTATCAACATACAAACGACAAAAACCAGCGCATAGGCAGAAAAGAACCCCCATACCGCATCGATCACCCGATCAGGTAACGCCTTGCCATTAATTCGAATCGAGAACATGCCACGAGGGTGCACCAAACGCTTAAGTTCGCGCGATCCTTGCAGCAAGAGTAAGATGACTCGCATCACTTTGATACCGCCGGCGGTAGAGCCCCCACAGCCTCCGATAAAGCTAGAAAAAATCAGTAGCATTGGCAAAAATAGCGGCCACATGTGAAAGCTTTCGGTGCCAAAACCTGCAGTGGTGGAAATGGATACCGCTTGAAACAGGGCAAAATCGAAGGTTTCTTCGGGACTATCATAGATCCCTGAATGATAGAGAGTCGCAAAACAGATCAGGGTGAGGGTGAGCTGAACAACCAATAAAGCTTTAAATTCGGCGTCGCGAAAATAGACTTTTAGATTAATGCCACGACGGGTAAATGCCGCAAAATGCAGACTAAAATTTAGTGCAGCAATCAATAAAAACACCACACACACCATGTTAATTGCCGTACTATCGAAGTAGCCCATACTGGCATCATGGGTAGAAAAACCGCCAATCGCAATGGTCGAGAATGAATGACATATCGCATCAAATAGATCCATGCCGGCAAGCCAATAAGCAAATGCACACGCAATGGTCAATGCTAGGTAGATATACCACAATGCTTTTGCCGATTCGGCGATTCTTGGGGTCATCTTACTGTCTTTAACGGGGCCAGGAATTTCAGCGCGATAGAGCTGCATCCCCCCAACACCCAGTACGGGTAAGATGGCAACCGCTAGCACAATGATCCCCATGCCGCCCAACCATTGCAATAGATGGCGGTAAAACAAGATCGCCTTGGGCAGATCATCTAACCCCACCAAAACTGTAGCCCCAGTGGTGGTTAAACCTGAAAAAGACTCAAAGAAGCTGTCTGCAAGAGATAAGTCTGGTTGACTAGAGAAAATAAAGGGCACTGCACCAATCGATCCCAGCACGCCCCAAAATAACACGACCAACAAAAAACCTTCGCGGGTTCGCAGGTCTTTCTTGTGGTGACGATTGGGGTACCAAAGCACGAAGCCGAGCAATAAACTCAGAAAAAAAGCCTGAATAAACGCCGCGCCGCCACCATCCTTGTAGATCACGGCGACGAGCGCTGGGGGAAGTAGCGATAAAGAAAACAGGCCCATCAACAGCCCGGTAATTCTTATGATTGTTCTATATTGCATCTGGGCTTTCTATTAGTCCTTTAGCGGCATCATGCACAATCGGCCATTTTCGCACATATTTAACATGCTGTTGTATAAAATTTATAACCCTAATACGTAACCCAACCAAGGCAATGATCAAAAACCAAGCGCTTTTATCTTTAAAGCTTTAGCGCAGAGCTAATTTGACCATATTTATATTACCCAGAATAATGACAGTCACTCGGTAAACTGCACTTTCAATTGGCCTTGACTGATGGTGGCTAACTCTTGCGCAAATATTTGCTGACGCCCTTTGGGTATCTCAAAATGTAGCTGTACCTTATCTGAAAATATTTTGTCGGTGATCAGCCCTTCACCACGCTCTAAAAAGTGCTCCACATCCTTAAGCTGATGATACTCACACACTAACTGACCGGGATAACGGATTAATTTAAGTTCGGTCTCCAGCTGCGTGAGCCCTTGCTTAATGCCCGCACTATAGGCTCTCACCAATCCACCGACGCCGAGCTTAGTACCACCAAAGTAGCGCACCACTATGGCACCAATCTCACCAACATTGGCCCCTTGTAACGTGGCTAACATCGGCCGTCCAGCACTCCCTGCAGGCTCACCATCATCACTTGAGCCCATCGTTACTGTATTACTGGGGTCAGCGGCGATAAAAGCATAACAATAATGATTAGCTCCAGGATACTCAGCCTTGACGTTAGTAAGCACACACTTCAGAGTTTGTTCAGATGAGCAATGAAACAGTACGGAGATAAAACGACTGTGTTTTATCTCCTGTTCTATCACTAGGCGCTGAGCCGGAATAAGATAACTTTCACTCAACTATTATTAACCCTTAACCGTGAAGACCTAAATTACGGGTCATATTTTCAGTATGATCATGGTGAACAATCACATTATCTTCAATACGGATGCCACCAAATGGACGTAACATAGCCACCGTATCCCAATTAATCTGTTGCTGACGAGTATCCTGCTTTAAGGTGTCGAGTAAGGTATCAATGATGTACAACCCAGGCTCAATGGTTAGCACTTGATTGGCTGCTAATGTGCGCGTGCAGCGTAAAAATGGGTGTGCCTCTGGCGCAGGAATATGAGTACCACGCTCATCATGCAAGAAGCCTCCCATATCATGTACCTGCAATCCAAGCATGTGGCCTAAGCCGTGAGGGAAAAACACACTGGTGATCCCCTGCTCTACCAAGCCCTGCTTATCACCAGTAGCTAAATTGAAATCCAGTAGAATTTGCGCCAATTTATGGTGAGTTTCTATGTGTAGATCAACATATTTTACCCCGGGTCGCATCATGTCGATAATCGCTAGCTGCAGTTGTTCCATCGCCACGATCAGCTCGCCAAAGCGATTTTTTTCAAAGGCGTAGGTGCGAGTAATGTCGGCGGCATAACCATGAAAGTTAGCACCGGCATCAATCAAAAAAGATAAACGCTGAGCAGGCACCTGATGCTCTAGTGCGGTGTAATGTAATATCGCAGCATTTTGGTTAAGTGCCACAATATTGCCATAGGGCATCTCATTTTCACTCTGATCAACCGCATTGAGGTAAGCTTGTTGGATTTGAAACTCGCTGCCGCCACCGTAAAACGCACTCTTAGCAGCCTCATGCCCTTTCACTGCAATTTCATTGGCTTTGCGCATGCAGGCTAGTTCATATTGTGTTTTCGTTGCACGATGATAGTGCAAATAACTCATTACGGCATCGGGATTACGCGATGTAAACCCTAATACTTCGGCAACCTCCAAATGTTCGCCAATATAGGCCCAGTTACCAATATCATTAGGCAAAAAATCGGCTATTTTGTCGGCTTTGGTGAGTAGCTTAACTTCAATTTCACTGGTCCAAAATGCATCAGGAAGGTCAGCCACTTTATGCCAAAAATCCACTGGACGATAAAAAATCAGCTGTGGTTTATCCTTACCATTAACCAATAACCAGCAATGGGGATTATCGATAACGGGTAACCACGCCTTAAAATGTGGATTAACCTTAAACGGGTAATCCATATCGTCTAAAAACTGACGATGAGGCTGACCTGAATGGATCACCAATCCAGACAGTTTTTCCCTCTCTATAATCTCAGCAACGCGATGATTTAACTCAAGGATATGGTCAGGGTAAAGGGTAGCTAAATTTTCCATGTCTATGTTCCTATTATTATTTTATGGCACACGTCTAGATGCTTAACACCTAGGCGTCAGTGGCGGCGACAATATTGACGTCAGTCTAACATAAAGCACAAAATTCAGCCTAACCGAAGAAAATTAAACAACCGTTTAAATTGGGTGTTGAAATTTTCTCGATTTAGACGCACACTGAGCAGCAACTGGTCAAATGATGGCCTGCTGTAAGATAGAGATTTTACCTACGTCATACAAAATCAATAGTAGGTAGTGCTCTTTAAAGCAATAAGGAAGCAAGCAATGATCTACCAAAGTCCTACGATTCAGGTTGAACAACTTGAAGACAATATCGCTCGGCTCTGTTTTAACGCCGCAGGCTCAGTGAACAAATTTGACAGAGAAACCTTAACGTCTCTCGATGCCGCATTAGATGCCATTAAGCAACAGCCAAACCTTAAAGGCTTAATGCTGGCGTCTGGAAAGGATGCATTTATTGTCGGCGCAGATATCACCGAATTTTTAGGTCTGTTCGCACAAGATGATGCCGTACTGCTCAATTGGTTAGAAGAAGCTAACAAGATCTTTAATAAGCTTGAAGATTTGCCCTTCCCAACCATCTCAGCAATCAAAGGCTTTGCATTAGGCGGTGGCTGTGAAACCATTTTAGCAACCGATATGCGCGTGGCTGATACCACGGCTCGCATTGGTCTGCCCGAAACTAAACTGGGTATTATTCCTGGTTTTGGCGGCACGGTACGTCTACCTCGCGTCATTGGCGCAGACAACGCGCTTGAGTGGATCACCACAGGTAAAGATCAACGCCCAGAAGCGGCATTAAAAGTCGGCGCTATCGATGCTGTTGTTGCACCAGAAGCGCTAGAAACCGCAGCGATTCAAATGCTTAACCATGCCATTGCCGAGAAGATTGATTGGCAATCACGTCGTAACCGTAAATTATCTCCACTCACGCTACCTAAGCTTGAAGCAATGATGTCATTTGCCACAGCTAAAGGCATGGTCTTTCAGGTTGCAGGCAAACATTACCCAGCCCCAATGACTGCGGTTGATATAATAGAGCAAGCCGCAGGCGCTAAGCGAGCTGAAGCGCTACAAATCGAACATCAGGCATTTCTTAAACTGGCTAAAACCGAAGTTGCTCAAGCACTTATCGGTATATTCCTTAATGATCAACTCGTTAAAGGAAAGGCAAAGAAAGCTTCTAAGCAAGCTAAACCCGTAAACAGTGCCGCAGTGTTGGGCGCAGGCATCATGGGCGGTGGTATTGCCTATCAAAGTGCCAGCAAAGGCACGCCAATCGTCATGAAAGATATCGCTCAGCCAGCACTTGAACTTGGTTTAGGCGAAGCATCTAAACTACTGACAGCGCAAATCAAACGTGGACGCTCGACTCCAGAGAAGATGGCTGCAGTACTGAATAACATCACTGCCACACTCGATTACAGTGCGGTAAAACAAGCCGATGTTGTTGTTGAAGCCGTTGTTGAGCATCCAAAAGTGAAAGCCACGGTATTGGCTGAAGTCGAAGAGCATGTCAGTGAAGATGCTATTATCGCCTCCAACACATCAACCATCTCAATCAATCTATTGGCTAAGAGCCTTAAGAAACCTGAGCGTTTCTGCGGTATGCATTTCTTTAACCCAGTACACAAGATGCCTTTGGTTGAAGTTATCCGTGGTGAAAATAGTTCAGAAGAGACGATTGCATCCGTTGTGGCTTATGCTGCCAAAATGGGGAAAACCCCTATTGTTGTTAACGACTGCCCAGGCTTCTTCGTGAACCGCGTGCTATTTCCTTATTTTGCCGGCTTTAGTGGCCTACTTGCCGATGGCGCCGATTTTGCGGCTATCGACAAGGTAATGGAAAAGCAGTTTGGTTGGCCAATGGGCCCTGCTTATCTGCTCGACGTAGTAGGTCTAGATACCGGCCACCACGCACAAGCAGTGATGGCTGAAGGTTTCCCCGACAGAATGGGCAAAACCGGTAAAGATGCGATTGATGTAATGTTTGAAGCGCAGCGTTTTGGACAAAAAAATGCCAAAGGTTTCTATCAGTACTCTGTCGATCGCCGTGGTAAGCCAAAGAAAGATATCGATCCTGTAAGTTATGAACTCCTAGGTAATACCTTTGGTGAACTCAAAGAGTTCACCAAAGAGGAAATCATTGCTCGCACTATGATCCCAATGATTATCGAAACAGTACGCTGCCTCGAAGAAGGCATCATTGCCACCCCAGCTGAAGCTGATATGGGGCTGGTTTACGGTCTTGGTTTCCCTCCATTTAGAGGGGGTGTGTTCCGTTACATCGACACCATGAGCGTAGCTAATTTTGTTGCATTAGCCGACAAATATGCTCACCTAGGCGGTCTGTACCAAGTAACAGACAAGATGCGTGAACTTGCTGCCAACAACGGTAGCTACTACCAAGCCTAATCAGCCGGAAGGAATAGAATAATGAAACAAGCAGTTATTGTAGATTGCATCCGTACTCCTATGGGCCGCTCTAAAGCTGGAGTATTTAGAAACGTTCGTGCAGAGACCTTGTCGGCCGAACTAATGAAAGCGTTACTGGTTCGTAACCCACAACTTGACCCTAATACCATTGAAGATGTGATTTGGGGCTGTGTACAGCAAACCTTAGAGCAAGGCTTCAACATCGCGCGTAATGCCGCCCTACTGGCTGGTATTCCTAAGCAAGCGGGCGCTGTCACCATCAACCGTCTTTGTGGTTCATCAATGGAAGCCATGCATCAAGCTGCTCGCGCCATCATGACGGGCATGGGTGATACCTTTATTGTCGGTGGCGTTGAACACATGGGTCACGTGCCGATGAATCACGGTGTCGATTTCCACCCAGGCCTTGCCAACAACGTGGCTAAAGCCTCGGGCATGATGGGGCTAACCGCCGAGATGCTAGGTAAGATGCACGGCATCACCCGCCAGCAGCAAGATGAGTTTGCCGTACGCTCTCATCAACGCGCCTATGCGGCCACCGTTGAAGGACGCTTTGCTAACGAAATCCATGCAATTGAGGGTCACGATGCCAGCGGTGCTCTTGTAAAGGTATACCACGATGAAGTCATTCGTCCTGAAACCACACTAGAATCACTTGCAGGTCTTCGCCCTGTATTTGACCCAGCTAACGGCACAGTAACGGCAGGGACTTCTTCGGCATTGTCTGACGGTGCCTCGGCTATGCTGGTGATGGAAGAAGAGAAAGCGAAAGCGCTTGGTCTACCAATCCGCGCCCGCATTCGCTCTATGGCTGTTGCCGGCTGTGATGCAGCAATCATGGGTTACGGCCCCGTTCCTGCCACACAAAAAGCACTTGCCCGTGCAGGTCTCACCATTAATGACCTTGATGTGATTGAGCTTAACGAAGCCTTCGCAGCACAATCACTACCTTGTGTTAAAGATCTTGGATTGATGGATGTGGTCGACGAAAAGATTAACCTTAACGGTGGTGCGATTGCACTGGGTCACCCATTAGGCTGTTCAGGTACACGTATCTCTACCACCTTAATCAATCTCATGGAAAGTAAGGATGCTAACTTAGGCTTAGCCACAATGTGTATTGGTTTGGGTCAAGGTATCGCAACGGTATTTGAACGCGTTTAACGCCAACTACCCATCACCGTTATAAAAAATCGAGTAGCTAATAGCTTACTCGATTTTTTTTGGCTGTTTCACGTGAAACAGGCTTGAGAAAAGTTCACCGTGATGAGAACAATAGCTGATGAACATTATCGATATTCAACCATTGGTTAGGGTATTTTTGTCGATACTGCATATCGAAAACAAAGACGAGTAACCCAAGGTTCTCAATGCATTGTCGGACAGGCTAAACAACTCAATATTAATCATCTATACCTACAGATAGAAAGTAAAAATGTCGGCCTTTATCACAGTCAAGGTTGGCAAACGATAGCTAAAATTCCTTATCATGCGTTGACACTTTCGGTCATGCACCGACGCCTATAAAGAAAGAGCAATGACACCAGCAACCAAAGCCTTAGATAAAGCCAACATCAGCTACAGCCTTCACGAATATCAACATGAGAGCAACGCCAAAGCGTTTGGTTTAGAGGCTGCAGAAAAACTTAACCTTCCGGTGGAACAGGTCTTTAAAACCTTAGTCGCCCAACTGGACTCAGGTCAATTGGTGGTCGCCATCATCCCTGTCAATGAAAAGCTCAATATGAAGCGTTTGGCTAAAGCCTCTGCAGCCAAAAAAGCAGCCATGGCGCCTGCCGATGTAGTGCAGCGAGCCACAGGATATATATTGGGAGGGGTCAGCCCTATCGGTCAAAAAAAACGTCTCGTCACTTTTATTCATCAAAGTGCAGAAAAACTCGAACGCTGTTATGTCAGTGGTGGGCGTCGCGGCTTAGATATTGGCATCACACCACAAGATCTTATTCGCGCGACGAACGGTAAATATGCTTGGTTAACCGATAGTGACCCACTCGAGTAAACCATATAAACAAGTTGTTTCACGTGAAACAACCCCTCTTGAGTTCACAAAACCGTGCCCACATCTTGGCTTAGTCATGCCGCTAGCGTAATATTAGCTGCTTCTGTTTAAAGTGATTTTTTTCATCTTCTAAGGTTGAATATATGAGTAATCCATTTTCAGACGCCCAACACCAACTCGATGCCATGGGACTTCGCTGCCCAGAACCAGTCATGATGGTTAGAAAGTCAGTCCGAAATATGAATGATGGCGAGACCTTATTGGTCATTGCAGATGATCCGGCAACCACCCGGGATATCCCCAGCTTTTGTGAATTTATGGACCATACCTTAATAGCCAGTAACACCGAAGCCGTACCATACCAATATCTGATAAAAAAAGGCTTATAGCCCATAAGAGTTTGCCCTTTAGTAACACTTGCCAGCTGAGTCGAGCACAGTTTACACTGAGTGATAGTCATCAAAAGGACGGATAAATGGCAATTTTACAAGGCATTAGCTATAAAGTGGTCAAGCGCGGCCCAATGTTAGAAACCTCAACCGCATTGGTCACTACGAGCAGCGGCGTTGCCCAAGATATTTTTGGTAAACCAGGCAACAGACAAGTCACAGTGCTCTCATTCGAACAATGGGAGCAGGCCTGCAAATCACTTAACGCTCAACTACCATGGACAACCCGCAGAACCAATTTACTGGTCGAAGGTGTCAGCTTTGGGCCGCAAGATGTCGGTAAAATTATGCATGTTGGAGATCTACAGCTTCTCGTTACAGGTGAAACCGATCCCTGCAGAAAGATGCAAGCAGCCTTCCCAGGCTTAGAGAAAGCATTAACTCCAGATTGGCGTGGTGGCGTCACCTGCAAAGTGCTCAATGACGCTACCATAGATATTGGTAATAAAGTGCATTTTAGTGAACAGCTGCAATTACTTTAATCGACGCCACACCTTTATTACCTCAGAACTAGCCACTGACGCAAGTGGCTTACATTCACTCTAGACTCTATTTCGCCATCTCAAATACCATTCATTTTCTGTCACATAAATTGGGTGTTACTGTTAACCAATTTATGCGATAACTATTATTTATAAGACTGTATTTAATATAACTGCATCGATAAAACTGACAGTACAGTGATATAAAATGTCGCCAGCACATAATTTTGCAGCTATACACATTTCACCATCAATAAGTAAAAACTAGCGATACTCAGCACAACGCATGCCTATGGAAACAATAACAACTAGACGGATATAATAATGCTAACACAACAAATTAAGCCCTTATGTGCAGTAATAGCACTCACACTAAGCCCCCAGATAATTGCACAAGAAACCACTCAAGATACCACCACTTGGCAAGTTAATGCTCCTGCAAACGCCCCCCTTCAACAAGTCAAAATCGACGTGTCTGAGGGCTCCTGGATGAACGTCAGTGTCAGCCCTGATGGCAAAACCATAGTGTTTGATCTATTGGGCGATATCTACCAAATACCAATCGAAGGTGGCGAAGCAAAAGCTCTCGCTAAAGGCATCGCCTGGCAGATGCAGCCCGTTTATAGCCCTGATGGTAAATCCATTGCATTTACCTCAGATGAAGATGGTGGCGACAATATATGGATTATGGATGCCGATGGCAGCAACCCTCGCCCCGTGACAAAAGAGACATTCCGCTTACTCAACAGCCCAGCTTGGAGCCCAGATTCACAGTACCTTATCGCGCGTAAGCATTTCACCGGCAGCCGTAGCTTAGGTGCTGGCGAAGTGTGGCTTTATCATGTTGCCGGTGGCGATGGTGTAAAACTCACAGAGCGCCCTAACGAACAAAAAGATCTGGGCGAACCCGCTTATTCGCCGGATGGCCGTTACGTTTACTTTAGCCAAGATGCGACACCAGGAAAAACCTTCCACTACTCAAAAGACTCAGTCAAGGGTATCTATAAGATTAAGCGCTACGACACTCAAACGGGTGACATTGAGGTGCTCATCGAAGGCACTGGTGGTGCGATACGTCCAACCCCAAGCCCGGATGGAAGCAAGCTCGCCTTCATTAAACGTGATGGATTTCAGTCATCGCTTTATCTGCTCGATTTGAAGTCTGGTAAAAAAACCAAACTATACGACAAACTCGACCGCGACATGCAGGAGACCTGGGCTATTCACGGCGTATATCCAACAATGAGCTGGACCGCCGATAATGAAGAACTTGTGTTCTGGGCCGGTGGCAAAATTAACCGCCTAAAGGTAGCAGATAAGCAAGTTAAGCAGATCCCCTTCTCGGTTAAAACAGAACTTGCGATACAACCCTCGGTACGCTTTAAGCAGAACATCGACAAGGATATCTTCGATGTCAAAATGCTGCGCATGGCACAGGTATCTCCCGATGGAAAGAAAGTGGTCTATGAAGCCCTAGGTAAGTTATGGGTTAAAACTTTACCTGATGGCAAGGTCACTCGACTCACTAAGCTTGATGCAGACCTGCGAGAGCTATTCCCGCAATGGTCTCGCGACGGCCAGCTGATAGTCTTCACCACTTGGGATGATGACAAGCAAGGCAGTGTCCGCGTTATCAGTGCTCGTGGCGGCAAAGCCAAAATACTCACCCAGGAACCGGGCAAATATGTTGAGCCCACCTTTTCGCCAGATGGCGAGTTAGTGGTTTACCGTAAAGCCAAAGGTGGCAATATCACGCCAAGGACTTGGTCTCAGGAACCCGGCCTATACGTAGTCGACATCAAAGGTAAAGCCAACAGCAAAATAACCCCAGATGGCTATCAGCCTCAGTTTGGCGCAGAGTCAGACCGAGTCTTCTTTTTAGACCACGGCGAGACGCCACAGCTGTCTTCAATTAATCTGCATGGATTCCAAAAGCGGGTGCATTACACTAGTAAGCACGCTACAGAATTTAGGGTCTCACCGGACGGCAAACAACTCGCGTTTGCTGAGCGCTTTAAAGTCTGGGTCACCCCATTCGCTAAACATGGCGAAACCATAGATATCGGCCCGAAAGCCAGCAACCTGCCCGTTACCCAATTAAGCGTGCGTGCAGGTGAGAGCATCAGCTGGAACAGCAACAGCGATCAGCTTTACTGGACTCTGGGCCCAGAACTGTATCAAGTTAACGTCGATAGCAGCTACACCGCAGCAGAGAAAAGCGCCAAATCAGAGAGCAGCGAACCTAAGATCACAGATATCGGCTTTAGCAAGAAAGCGGATGTTCCACGTGGAACTATCGCCTTTATTGGTGGCCAAGTGATCACCATGGAAGATGATAAGGTTATCGATAACGGCATAGTGATAATCAAAGACAACAAGATTGTCGCTGTAGGTGATGCAACAACCCAGATCCCTGCTGGTGCAGAGGTTATCGACATCAAAGGCAAAACATTGATGCCAGGTCTATTTGATGCACACGCTCACGGATCACAAGGTGAAAGTGAAATTATCCCGCAGCAAAACTGGGAGCTTTATGCCAACTTGTCGCTCGGTGTCACTGCCATCCATGATCCCTCTAACGACACTACCGAGATCTTTGCCGCTTCAGAGCAACAGAAGGCAGGCAATATCGCCGGACCACGTATCTTCTCTACGGGCACTATCCTGTATGGAGCCAATGCTCCGGGATATACCTCGCATATCGATTCACTCGACGATGCCAAGTTTCACTTAGAACGGCTCAAAAAAGTGGGGGCATTTAGCGTCAAGAGCTATAACCAACCGCGTCGTAACCAGCGTCAACAAGTGATTGCCGCAGCGCGAGAATTGGAAATGATGGTGGTTCCAGAAGGTGGCAGCTTACTACAACATAATCTCACCATGATCGCCGATGGCCACTCAACCGTTGAGCACTCGCTACCAGCTGGGGCCATTTACAACGATATCAAACAATTCTGGAGCCAAACCGACGTTCATTACACCCCGACTCTAGTGGTTGCCTATGGCGGTATCTCAGGCGAAAACTATTGGTATGATAAGACAGATGTGTGGTCTCACCCTCGCCTCTCTAAATATGTACCTAGTGATCTTTTACAGGCCCGTTCAATGCGCAGACCTACCGCACCCGATGCACACTATAACCATTTCAATGTTGCACGCGTCGCCAATGAGCTAAATGAACTCGGTGTAAAGCCTAATATTGGTGCCCACGGACAACGAGAAGGGTTGGCCGCGCATTGGGAGATGTGGATGTTCGCCCAAGGTGGCATGAGCAATATGGAAGTGTTAAAAACGGCAACTATTAATCCTGCCACCACCTTTGGCATGGAGCAGCAATTGGGTTCCATCAAAGCGGGTAAGCTTGCTGACTTGATCATCATCGATGGCAATCCGCTCGATGACATCCGGGTCACCGACCGAGTAACTTATACTATGGTCAACGGCAAACTTTACAACGCTGAAACCATGGACCAGCTCAATGGTGATAAAACCAAACGCAAACCATTTTTCTTCGAACTTTAATCAATTTTCAATTTTAAAATCTGCCGGAGTTTAGCCGCAAATTTTAATTTCATGAAAATTTCAAAATGAAGTAAAAATCCCATTCAGGCGTTTAAAAAGGGTGTTCCACGTGGAACACCCTTTTTAATACCATATTAAAATGCAATCAATATTCGATTTACATAACTTTAGCGATAACAAATATAACAATGGAATCATCCACCCCACTCTTCTCGAAATCATTTATCTGGCTGTTGATAACAACAGCAATCGACTAGATGATCATTTACCATGCCTACCGCTTGCATAAAGGCGTAGCAAATTGTCGGCCCGACAAAGTTGAAACCGAGCTTTTTAAGCGCCTTTGACATAGCTTCAGACTCAGGCGTTTGTGCAGGTACTTGCGCTAAAGAAGTGAAATGATTAACCCTAGGTTTTCCATCGACAAAACTCCATAAAAATGTCGAAAAATCATTACCCTGCTCTACATATGCCAAATAGCCTTTAGCATTTTTTATAATCGAATTCACCTTTAAACGATTACGCACAATACCGGGGTTTTGCAACAAGACCTCCACTTTTTGCTCATCAAAGGTGGCAATGATTTTAGGATCGAAATTAGCAAAGGCCGCCTCATAATTTTGCTGTTTCTTCAAAATGGTGAGCCAAGACAAGCCCGCTTGTTGGCCATCTAAGCAGAGCTTAGCAAACAGTTCTTGGCTATCGTAAACAGGCTTTCCCCATACATCATCATGATAAGCCTGATATAAAGGGTCATCACTCACCCAGCCACAACGCGTTATAGGCATGACATTTTTCTCAATTTTCCCAAGTTAAGATAAAAAATAACCTACATAAGCCGTTTTCAACAAGGTATAATCGAAACCATTTTCTATCACCAGCTGACAGTAGTAGACATGACGACGAAACACGACGTAAAAACATTCCAGGGATTTATCTTAACCCTGCAAGAATACTGGGCGCAGCAAGGTTGCGCTATCGTTCAACCGCTGGACATGGAAGTAGGTGCGGGTACATTCCACCCTATGACTTTCTTGCGTTCATTAGGCCCAGAACCAATGAGCAGCGCCTATGTCCAGCCATGTCGCCGTCCAACCGATGGCCGTTATGGTGAAAACCCTAACCGCCTGCAACACTACTACCAGTTTCAAGTAGTCTTAAAACCTTCACCAAGCAATATTCAAGAGCTTTATTTGGGGTCACTTGAAGCGTTAGGTGTCGATATGGGTATCCACGATGTGCGCTTCGTTGAAGACAACTGGGAATCACCCACGCTCGGTGCTTGGGGACTGGGTTGGGAAGTCTGGCTAAATGGTATGGAAGTGTCTCAGTTCACTTACTTCCAACAAGTAGGCGGCCTAGAGTGTAGCCCTGTAACTGGCGAGATCACCTATGGTTTAGAACGTCTAGCCATGTACATTCAAGAGGTTGATAGCGTTTATGATCTTGTTTGGACTGATGGCCCAATGGGCAAGATTATGTATGGTGATGTTTTCCACCAAAATGAAGTTGAACAGTCTACCTACAACTTTGAACACGCCAACGTAGAAGTGCTTTTCAAGCAGTTCGATGACTGCGAAAAAGCCTGTAACCATTTGCTATCACTTGAAACACTGCTGCCACTACCCGCTTATGAGCAAGTAATGAAAGCCTCGCACGCTTTTAACTTACTCGATGCTCGCCATGCTATTTCGGTTACCGAACGTCAGCGTTATATTTTACGCGTTCGTACTATGGCAAAAGCGGTTGCAGAATCCTATTACCAAGCCCGTGAAGCGCTTGGTTTTCCAATGTGTAAGTAGAGGGTTATAAAGATGAAATTTGAAAACTTACTCATTGAAGTAGGCACCGAAGAGTTACCACCAAAAGCACTACGTAACTTAGCAGAATCATTTTTAGCTAACTTCACCGAAGAGCTAAATAAAGCAGAGCTGGGCTTTGAATCAGCAACTTGGTATGCAGCTCCTCGTCGTTTAGCCATCAATGTTAAGCAACTGGTATTGGCGCAAGCCGATAAAGTGGTAGAAAAACGTGGTCCTGCAATTGCGCAAGCATTCGATGCCGATGGCAACCCAACTAAAGCCGCAATGGGCTGGGCTCGTGGTAACGGCATTACCGTTGAACAAGCCGAACGTCTTAAAACGGATAAAGGCGAGTGGTTATTGCATCAAGCTAAAGTAGTTGGTGTAGAAACAAAGTCACTTATCTCAGATATGGCCCAGCGCGCACTAGACAAGCTACCTATCCCTAAACCTATGCGTTGGGGCAGCAACAAGACACAATTTATCCGCCCAGTGCACACAGTGACTATGCTAATGGGTAGCGAGCTAATTGAAGGCGAATTACTGGGCATAAAATCTGCTCGCACCATACGCGGTCATCGCTTTATGGGTGTAGACACCTTAGAGCTAGACCATGCAGACAACTACCTCAGCGCGCTTAAAGAGCAAGGTAAGGTGTTAGCCGATTACGCTGAGCGTAAAGCGATCATTAAAGCGGGCGCCGAAGCTGCTGCCGCTAAAATCGGTGGCGTGGCCGATCTTGAAGATGACCTACTCGAAGAAGTGACTTCACTGGTTGAATGGCCAGTTGTATTGACCGCCAACTTCGAAGAGAAATTCCTCGACGTACCAGCCGAAGCCTTGGTTTACACCATGAAAGGCGACCAAAAATACTTCCCAGTATTTGATAAATCTGGCGCACTACTACCCAACTTTATTTTCGTCACTAACATCGAATCTAAAGATCCGGCGCAGATTATCTCAGGTAACGAAAAAGTGGTTCGTCCGCGTCTTGCCGACGCAGAGTTCTTCTTCGAAACCGACAAAAAACAGTCGCTCGAGTCTCGTCTTGCTAGCCTTGAAACCGTGGTATTCCAAAAGCAGTTGGGCACCATCAAGCAGCGCGTCGAACGCATTTCAGCTTTAGCAGGCTTCATCGCTAATGGTATCGATGCCAACAGCAAGGATGCCGCCCGTGCTGGTCTATTGTCTAAATCAGACTTGATGACCAACATGGTGATGGAGTTCACCGATCTACAAGGCACCATGGGCATGCACTATGCACGTCTAGATGGTGAAACCGATGCGGTAGCAGTCGCACTTGCGGAGCAATACAAGCCTAAGTTTTCTGGCGATACCGTGCCAACCGCACCTATCTCTATCTGCGTAGCATTAGCAGAGAAGCTAGATACCTTAGTGGGTATCTTTGGTATTGGCCAAGCACCAAAAGGCGCAGCCGATCCATTCGCCCTTCGCCGCGCCGCCATTGGTGTGCTGCGTATCTGTTTAGAGAACAACTTACCGCTTGATTTGGTTGATCTGATTGCAAAAGCACAAGAGCTTCATGGTGAAAACCTCAGCAATGACAAAGTCGCCGAACAGGTACTTGAGTTCTTTATGGGCCGCTTCCGCGCTTGGTATCAAGATCAAGGTGTGAGTGTCGATGTGATCTTGGCCGTGCTTGCACGTCGCCCTACTTCACCAGCCGATTTTGAAAGCCGTATCAAAGCGGTTGCTCACTTTAGAACCCTTGAGCAAGCGCAAGCACTCGCTGCAGCCAATAAGCGTGTATCTAACATCCTAGCGAAAGTTGAAGGTGAGCTTCCAGCCACTATCGACGCTAACTTGTTAGTTGAAGGCGCCGAAAAAGCTCTAGCCGCTAAGCTTAATGAACTTCAACCTCAGCTAGCGCCGCTGTTTGCTGCAGCTAACTATCAAGAAGCCCTGTCACTGCTGGCCAACCTACGTGAAAGCGTGGATACCTTCTTTGAAGATGTGATGGTGATGGCCGATGATGAAGCGCTGAAGAACAACCGCCTAGCCTTGCTATCGAGCCTACGCGAGCAGTTCTTACACGCAGCTGACATTTCGTTACTGCAGTAAGCATTAATTTTGCTAATAAAAACGCACCCTTAGTGGTGCGTTTTTTTATGACCGAGGATAATAATCCCACTCATTTTAGTGCAATGCTTGAGCGACGATACAAAGCCAAGTTAGACTTAACCCTATCGTTCCCACAACTAGGTCTAAAGCGCCATGGTATCTGAAAGTATCATCTATCCTCTAGGTGAAAACGCCTTGGTGTTAGACCCTGCGCCGCGAGCTACAATCGATTTTGCCCTGCAAAACAAACTTTGCTGGATAGCAGATAGCTGCCGAAATATCACCGGTGTGCTCAATGCCGTCCCAGGAATGAATAACCTCACCCTCTATTTTGATAACGCCGAACGGCTTAAATCTGGCGAAGCGATACTACAACAACTATGGGATGAGGCGGCGCAGCATTCATTGGCGCAACGACATATCGAAATTCCCGTGGTATACGGTGGTGAATATGGCCCCGATATCAACAATGTCGCCAATGCCCACCAGCTGAGTGTCGAAGAGGTCATTCGCCAACACAGTAGCGCCAAATACCAAGTGTTTTTCATTGGGTTTCAACCCGGTTTTGCCTACCTCGATGGCTTGCCAGCCTCATTACATACCCCAAGATTATCAACGCCTCGGCTGCAAGTACCCGCAGGTTCAGTCGGCATAGGTGGAGAACAAACGGGGATCTATCCAAGTCAAAGCCCTGGAGGCTGGCAACTTATCGGTCAAACCCACCTTAAGTTGTTTAATCCTCATCACTCCTCACCTAGCCTATTACAACCTGGTGATATCGTTACTTTCGTTGCCACTCGGTCATTTACATCATGATCCATATTGAGCAAGCAAACAGCCATATTACGATCCAAGATCTAGGCCGCGCTGGAGTCGCCCATTTAGGCATTCCTATTGGCGGCGCAATAGATAAACAAGCATTACTCCTCGCGAATCGTTTAGTGGCAAACCCCGACAACTGTGCAGCATTAGAATTTAGCGCGGGTGAATTTACGCTCCGCTTTGAAACTGACACTTGGGTCGCCCTATGTGGCGGGTACTTCGATGCCAGCATCAATAATAGACCCCTATGGAATGGCTGGCGTGGCAAGGTAAATAAAGGTGAGTCACTGCATGTTCGCGGCCCGAAACAAGGGATGTACGGCTACCTTGCCATCATGGGAGGTATAGATTGTGAGACGGTTTTAAAGGGTAAAGGCACCGACATCACCAACCAGTTTGGCGGACATCAAGGGCGCTACCTTGAAGCGGGGGATCGCTTGAACATCGGCGTGACAGCCTTCGGTAACTTCAGTCGTCCAATTGGCGCGGTACAATGGGCCAACGACGGTATCCTAAGAGCCCTTCCCGGCCCCGAATTACTGCTATTTAGTCCATCCAGTAAAAAAGCCTTTTGGCATACGTCTTGGAAAGTCTCCAATCAAAGCAACCGCATGGGGACTCGGCTGAATGGTCAACCCCTTACAACCGAAACCGACATGAGCTTACGCTCACACGGCGTAATGCCAGGGGTGGTACAAGTTCCACCGAATGGCCAACCTATTGTATTGATGGCAGATGCGCAAACCACTGGCGGATATCCTAGAATTGCCTGCGTGATAGCAGCCGATTTATGGAAAGTAGCGCAAATGAGGCCGGGACTTGGGTTGATATTCCAACATATCAGCCCAAGTCAGGCACAAAGTGCCAACTATGAATGGCAGCAGTATCATTATCGTTTAGCAAAGGCAATGGATGGCAGTTAACACAAAGCAAGCTGAGCGGCGTTATCCAATCGATCTCAACGCCGATTTGGGTGAGGGAGGCGCACACGATGCAGCGTTATTGCACATCATCACCAGCGCAAACATCGCCTGTGGAGGCCACGCAGGCGATCAAGCCTCCATGCGCCAAACGGTAACACTGGCTAAGCAATGTAATGTGCTAATTGGCGCCCATCCGAGTTATCCAGACAGAGTAAACTTTGGCCGTCAAACCATGGAGCTAAGCGAGAATGAGCTGTTGGACTCGCTATATAATCAAATCATCACTTTAAAGCAAATTTGCGACGCCTTAGCGGTAAAACTACATCATGTTAAGCCTCATGGCGCGCTATACAATCAAGCGGCTGAAAACAGCGGTTTGGGGCAAATCATTATCGATGCGATAAAGCGCGTCGATCCAAACTTAAAACTGATGATGCTAGCGGGTAGCTCACTAGTCCAGCAAGCGTGTGAGCAAGGTATCGACGTTATTGAAGAAGCCTTTGCCGACAGGGCTTATTTAGCCAGCGGCGCTTTGGCATCACGCAGCCTTGCCGGCGCCGTCATCGAAGACGCGCAAACGGCGATGAAACAAGTTGAGCATATTATCAATGATCAGCCTATTACCACGTTAGATGCTAAATCGGTCATCATAAAGGCGAGTAGTATTTGTCTACATGGCGACAATGACCATGCACTCGCTTTCGCTAAGCTTATTAGTCAACACCTATCCCAATCAACATAAGCTGCGAGCTTTATTTCACTCGCGCTCTGGTGAGTCATAGGGCATGGATGAGAGCCAACGTGTCCCACTTCCAACTCATTCTTTATCACCATCATCAGTCAAAAATGAGCAACAAAAAAGCCCCAGATCTCTCTGAGGCTTTTGCCAGAACTTAATGGTCAATAAGACTTACACGTCTAAGTTAGCCACATTAAGTGCGTTGGACTCGATAAATTCGCGACGCGGCTCAACCTGATCACCCATCAAACAGGTAAATAGCTGATCGGCGCCAATGGCATCTTCGATAGTCACTCGAAGCATACGACGCGACTCAGGATCCATTGTGGTTTCCCACAGCTGCTCAGGGTTCATCTCACCCAAACCTTTATAGCGTTGGATATAGAGACCACGCTTTGAATCGCCCATCAACCAATCTAAGGCTTCAACGAAAGAGCTGATCTCTTTAGTACGCTCACCGCGTTTAACGTAGCCACCCTCTTCAATCAAACCGTCAAGAGCATCGGCCAGTTTCGCCATACGCAGATAATCGCTTGAATGCAGGAAGTCATACGAGAACAGGTAATGGGCGTCGATACCATGCTTACGAATAGTGATCTGCGGCAGATACACTTTACGCTCAGGATCAAACACAGCTTCGCCGCTAAAGATAAACCCACCAGACTCGGCTTCTTTTAGCGCAGCCACATAAGTGTCGCACCATTGCTTAACTTTGGCTTCATCGGCTAACAGTTCGTCAGTTAACGGAGCTTGATACAGCATGCGCTCGGTCAGCATCAATGGAAAACGCTTTTCAAGACGATCGAAAATTTGCTCAACTTCGCGATATTGATAAACCAGCTTCTCTAATGGCGCACCCAACATTGCCGGCGCATCTTTCGATGGGTGAATTTCCCCCCCATCCAAAGCTAGGTTAGTCAGGTATTCGGTTAACGCCGGATCGTCTTTTAGGTACTGCTCTTGCTTACCTTTTTTCACTTTGTACAGTGGTGGCTGGGCAATATACACATAACCACGCTCGATAAGCTCAGGCATTTGACGGAAGAAGAAGGTCAACAGCAAGGTACGAATGTGCGAGCCGTCGACGTCAGCATCGGTCATGATAACGATGTTGTGATAACGGGTCTTATCTGGATCGTATTCATCACGGCCAATACCACAACCTAATGCAGTGATCAGCGTGGCCACTTCTTGTGACGACAACATCTTGTCGAAACGCGCCTTCTCTACGTTAAGGATTTTACCCTTTAGTGGCAGAATCGCTTGGTTCTTACGGTTACGCCCCTGCTTGGCGCTACCGCCAGCAGAGTCCCCTTCCACTATGTATATTTCAGAAAGCGCAGGGTCTTTCTCTTGGCAGTCAGCCAGTTTACCTGGCAAACCACCTAAATCTAATGCACCTTTACGACGAGTCATTTCACGGGCTTTACGCGCCGCTTCACGAGCACGAGCGGCATCGATAATCTTACCAACAATGAGCTTAGCTTCGTTTGGATGCTCCATTAAGTAATCACTTAACTGCTCACCCATGGTTTGCTCTACCGCAGTTTTCACTTCACTTGAAACCAATTTATCTTTAGTTTGTGAGCTAAACTTAGGATCAGGCACTTTAACCGAAATCACTGCCGTCAAACCTTCACGAGCATCGTCACCGGTGGCGCTGGTTTTACCCTTTTTATTGAATCCTTCACGATCCATATACGCATTCAGGTTACGGGTCAATGCACTACGGAAACCCGCTAAGTGAGTACCACCATCGCGCTGAGGAATGTTGTTGGTAAAACAGAAGATGTTTTCTTGGAAGCCATCGTTCCACTGCATCGCCACTTCAACGGTAATACCATCCTCGCGCTCTTGGATAAAGTGAAATACTTCTTTGTTTACTGGCGTCTTATTAACGTTTAAGTAGTCAACAAAGGCACTAATACCGCCTTCATACTTGAAGAACTCATCACGGTTATCACGCTCATCAACAAGGTGAATACCGACACCAGAGTTAAGGAATGACAACTCACGTACACGCTTAGCCAGAATATCAAAATGGAATTCAACGTCGGTGAAGGTTTCTTTACTTGGCCAAAAACGGATTTCGGTACCCGTTGTGGTGGCTTCTCCCACTTCAGCTATCGGTGCGTCAGGTACACCATGGGTATAGAACTGTTCATATACTTTACCGTCACGACGAATGGTCATTTGCAGCTTTTCAGACAGCGCGTTAACCACTGAAACACCTACACCGTGGAGACCACCAGACACTTTGTAAGAGTTATCATCAAACTTACCACCGGCGTGCAAAACCGTCATAATTACTTCGGCAGCAGATACCCCCTCTTCCTCATGGATAGAGACAGGAATACCGCGGCCATCATCTTTAACCGATACCGAGCCATCAGAATGGATTTTGATGGTGACATCACTACAATAGCCAGCAAGTGCTTCATCGATAGAGTTATCGACCACTTCGAATACCATGTGATGTAGACCTGTGCCATCATCGGTATCACCAATGTACATTCCCGGTCTCTTACGTACCGCATCAAGGCCTTTTAAAACCTTAATACTCGAAGAATCATAACTATTCTCTGACATATTATTCTCTCGTCGGTTATTCAATTACCGTTACACACCCTTGTTCCACATGGAACACCTTTACCGGCGGTGTGTTTAACGAATCCACTATTGCCGCAGGCTCGATTGCCGTCACAAACACTTGTGCCCCGGTATCGCATAGCTGCTGCAACAACAGTTGCCTGTGTCTTGCATCCAGTTCCGATGGAAGATCATCCACCAGATAAATACTGTTTTTATCGATTTGTTGTTTTAGCAGCTTGCCCTGTGCAATGCGCAGCGCACACACTAACAATTTCAGTTGACCTCTAGATAATGCATCCTGCACCGGCAAAGTGCCCACACGCAGTCTTAAGTCCGCTTTATGGGGCCCACTCGCAGTGTGTCCCGCCGCTAAATCTCTGGGATATTGTGCCTGCAATAGCGCCTGATAATCGGTTTTGCTATCCCAACCTCGAGTAAAGGAAACTTTAACATCTATCTGAGGTAAAAACTCTTCGATTATACCCTTAAGTCGTTCATTTAACGAGCCTACATATTGCTTTCGTATCTCGGTGACGATTTCGGCATAACGCACCAGTTCTTTGTCCCAAAACTGGATTTGCCGATAGTCAATTTGGTTTTTAAGTAACTGATTTCTATGCTTTAAAATACGTCTGACATTCGCCCATGCACTGTGGAAGTTTTTGTCGGTATGAAAGGCTCCCCAGTCGATAAACTGTCGCCGCGCTTTGGGGCCTTCAAAAAGCAGTGAAAAACTCTCAGGAGTGATCACCTGAATAGGTAAAGTTTCGGCCAAGGTCGATAATCTTTTGACCTTATCGCCATTAATTTTAACCTCGGTATCACCGGAGCGAAAACGGCGTAAGCCAATTTTGTGTTGTTGATCGCCGAGGCTTAGATTAGCAAACAGCGTGAGCTTATCTTCGCTGTTTTGAATGACACGCTGCGACAGATGACTGCGGAACGAACGCCCCATCCCCAGAAAGTAAATCGCTTCTAAGATGCTGGTCTTGCCGCTACCGTTTTGACCATAGATAAGATTTAAGCCATCGCCTAACTGCAACTGCGCGCTAGTGATGTTACGGAAAGCGTCGATATGAAGCCGAGTTAAACTCATTAAATACTCAATTGATCAACCAGACGGGTAAAACAAACGCCACCCAAAAGTGGCGTTACCTGTTGCGTTACAGACGCATTGGCATCACAACATACATAGAATCTTCTTCAATATGGTTTTCAATCAAGGCGCTGGAGTTGCCATCGATTAGGGTGATACGCACATCATCGGAAGGTAGGTTGTTTAAAACATCCAATAAATAACTGACGTTAAAGCCAATTTCTAGCGGAGTATTGTCATATTCGATATCTAAGATCTCTTCCGCTTCTTCCTGCTCGGGATTATTAGCGGTGATCTTAATTAAATTTTGTTCTAGCTGAACCCGCACCCCGCGAAACTTCTCATTCGACAAAATAGAGGCGCGTAGCAAGGCTTGCTTTAATTGATGACGACTGGCAATCACTACCTTATCACCGCCTTTAGGCAGTACTCGGCGGTAATCAGGAAAACGCCCATCGACAAGTTTACTGGTAAATACCGCGCTTTGAGTGATAGCACGGATGGCATTGTCACCAATGGCGATGGTGACATCGAGATCTTCACCTTCAAATAAACGTTGCAGCTCTAACACACCTTTACGCGGCACAATGACCTGCTTTTCAGGTAATGAATCGGCTAAGGTGCGATGACTCAACGCCAGACGATGCCCATCGGTTGCAACGGCTCTGAGCACATTGCCTTCGGTTTCTAACAACAAACCATTAAGGTAATAACGCACATCTTGGTTAGCCATCGAAAACTGGGTTGCATCGATGAGCGACTTTAAGGTGCCTTGCTTGAGGGTAAACTCGATATCCGCCTGAAAGGCGTCAACATTGGGATATTCTTCAGCAGGCAGAGTCGCTAAAGTAAAACGACTGCGGCCAGAGCGAAGCAACAGGCGGTTTTCCTGTTGCTCTATTTTAAGTTCGACTTGATCAGGAAGTGATTTAACAATATCGAGAAATTTCTTAGCCGGGACGGTCGTCCGCCCCTCAATGACCTCACCCTCAAGCTGTGCTTGGCCAACCAACTCTACCTCTAAATCGGTGCCGGTCAGTTTAAGTGAGTGACCACTTACTTCAACTAAAAGGTTTGCCAGAATAGGCAAGTTATGTCGTCTCTCCACCGCTCCACTAACCAGTTGAAGTGGCTTTAATAGGGCATCCCTATCAATTGAAAATTTCATGTGTTTCAATTTCCCTGATTTTATGAAGATAACGTACGGATCAAGTTAGCATAATCTTCTTTAATGTCATGACTTTCTTCACGTAGCTGTGCGATTTTGCGACACGCATGCAATACGGTAGTGTGGTCACGACCACCAAACGCATCACCAATCTCAGGTAAGCTTTGGTTAGTTAACTCTTTCGACAGTGCCATTGCCATCTGTCGTGGGCGTGCCACGCTACGTGAACGACGCTTAGACAGCATATCGGCCATCTTGATCTTGTAATATTCAGCAACGGTTTTCTGAATATTGTCTATAGTGACCAATTTTTCTTGCAGAGCCAAGAGATCTCTTAACGCTTCACGCACAAAATCGATGGTGATCGGCCGACCGGTAAAGTTTGCGTTAGCGATAACACGGTTCAATGCGCCTTCAAGTTCACGTACGTTGGAGCGTAAGCGTTTAGCAATAAAGAATGCCACTTCATCAGGAAGGTTAATCCCGCTTTCTTGTGCCTTACGCATCAAAATTGCAACACGAGTTTCTAACTCTGGTGGTTCAATCGCCACGGTTAAGCCCCAGCCAAAGCGCGACTTAAGACGATCCTCAACGCCGTCTATCTCTTTAGGATAACGATCAGAGGTCAAAATGATCTGATGATTTCCCTCAAGCAAGGCATTAAAGGTATGGAAAAACTCTTCTTGTGATCTGTCTTTATTAGCAAAAAACTGAATATCATCGATAAACAGCGCATCCACACTGCGGTAGTAGCGCTTAAACTCTTCAATCGCATTATTTTGTAACGCTTTAACCATATCCTGAACAAAGCGCTCAGAATGCATGTAAACCACTTTGGCGTTGGGATTATTCTTGATAATGCCATTACCCACAGCATGCAGTAAATGCGTCTTACCTAAACCGGTACCACCGTATAAAAACAGTGGGTTATAGGCGCCACCTGGGTTTTCAGACACCTGCAATGCAGCCGCTTTACCCAGTTGGTTCGACTTACCTTCAACGAAGTTTTCGAACTGATAGGTTGGATTGATGTTGCTACGATGATTGGTCATCGTTGACGGTTCATTGGTGTTGAACGACGGCTTACCAGGGGACTTATTGGCCGACGGTATCGTGGCACTCTTTACTGAAGCGGTCGGTCGAACCGGCTGGCTCGCTGGACGGCTACCAATATCGAAACGCAACTTAGGCGCATTACTGCCCATTTGCTCAGTAAAGAATTGATTAATGGTATTAAGGTACTTGTCTCTTACCCAATCGAGAACAAACCGATTCGGTGCGTACAGCACTAGAGTATCCCCGTCCATTTCGGCTTGTAACGGTCTGATCCACATACTGAATTGCTGAGCCGAAAGCTCGTCTTGTAGTCGTCCGATACATTGCTGCCAAAGTGAAACCGCCACGTACTTATCCCCAAAAGATCATACAAAGGGGTGTATTCTATAGTGAGATCACAAGGATCGCTATCCTTTAAATGGATTTATCCCCAGTAAGATCAACTTGACTTTTTGACACTGATCCAGATCGATCGCAGCCGATCAATTTATTTATATAAACCAGTAAACTCAGCTTTATTAAGCGATCCAGATCGATCTATAATTAGCAACCTTCGTTCAGGCAAATGAATACCAGATCCACAAGATGTAGTGTTCATTCACAGAGTTATCCACACTAGAGTGTGTATATAACCTAGCCGAGCAGAAGTATTAAAGGAAGATTTTGTACACTTGTTGATTTTGCTTGTTGACGGGCATCACTAAAGTGATTACAATTCGGCCTCTTTTTTGCCCTTACTTCTAATTTGTAGGAGTCAGGTTTATTCACCTAACAAAGACGGATTGCCATAATGAGTAAACGTACTTTTCAACCTAGCAACCTGAAGCGCAAGCGTTCTCACGGCTTCCGCGCTCGTATGGCTACTGTAGGTGGCCGTAAGGTTATCGCACGTCGCCGTGCAAAAGGTCGCGCTCGTCTTTCTGCTTAATCAGTAGAAATGCAAGTGACCAGCTATACCTTTACGCGGGAGTTACGTTTGTTAACTCCCGCGCAATTCAAATCTGTATTCTCAAATCCTATCAAAGCTTCTTCGGCTGAAATTACCTTACTTGCTATACCTAACTCAGAGCAACATCCACGTATTGGATTAACCGTTGCAAAACGTTATGTAAAGAGAGCTAATCAACGCAACAGAATTAAACGTATCATCCGCGATAATTTTCGTTTGCATCAGCACGATCTACCCCCGCTTGATATCGTCGTTTTGGTAAGAAATGGCGTACTGGATATGGATAATGCAGCACTCCACAAACTGGTAGAGAAGTTATGGCGCAAACTCAGTCGCCGTTACAATGGCTAGCCACTACGTTAATTCGTGGCTATCAAATCTTTATCAGCCCTATACTAGGGCCAAAGTGCCGTTTTCACCCCACATGTTCAACTTACGCCATTGAAGCCATTCATTTGCATGGATTTGTGAAAGGGAGTTGGTTTGCAGGGAAACGCGTATTAAAATGTCACCCTTTACATCCGGGCGGTGAAGATCCCGTCCCTCCAAAAAATAAATAGGTGTAATAAATAGGCTATGGAATCTCAACGCAATATATTGCTTATCGGTCTGCTTTTTGTCAGCTTTTTGCTGTGGCAGCAATGGCAAACAGACAAAAACCCGCAACCCGTTGCTACTGAATCATCAGTGGCCGCGTCAACTACTGTCGCAAATACACATGGTAGTGATGTTCCTGATGCCGATGCTGCACTCCCAGAAGCAGTCGTTGCATCTAAAGAACTCATTACTGTCACCACAGACCAGTTGATATTAAAAATCAACCCAGTCGGTGGTGATATCGTTTATTCGGCATTAGTGGCGCATAAACTTGAACTCGATAAAGACGAACCTTTCGTGTTGCTCGAGCAAACTAACGACATCTACTATATCGCGCAAAGCGGCCTAATAGGTCGTAACGGTATCGATAGCAGCGTTAAAGGCCGTGCCCACTATTCAAGCCAAGCACAGCAATACACTATGGCCGATGGCCAAGACGCACTCGAAGTACCACTGACTTATGTGGCCGACAATGGTGTGACTTACACCAAAGTGTTTGTGTTGCATCGTGGCAAATTCAACATCGATGTAGATTACCGTATCAACAACACCTCTAGCGAACAGCTACAAGTGCAGATGTATGGCCAAATCAAGCACAGTATCAAAGAAAGCGAAAGTAGCATGATGATGCCAACGTATCGCGGTGCTGCATTCTCGACTCAAGATACCCGTTACGAGAAATACAGCTTCGAAGATATGGCTGACAAAAACCTAGACAAGAAAACCCTAGGTGGTTGGGCAGCAATGCTGCAGCACTACTTCGTTTCTGCATGGGTTCCACCAGCAAACGACCAAAACACGATTTTTTCTAGCATTAGCGCAGGCGGATTAGCCAATATTGGTTTCCGTGGTGCAGTGTATGATATTGCCCCAGGTAGCAGCCAAACCATTGGTGCACAATTCTATGTTGGTCCTAAAGACCAAGCGGCATTATCGGAAATATCTGAATCACTTAACCTAGTGGTCGATTATGGTTTCCTATGGTGGTTGGCAGTACCTATTTACAAACTACTGATGATCTTCCAATCATTTGTAGGTAACTGGGGCTTAGCGATTATCCTTATCACCTTAACCGTTCGTGGCCTGCTGTACCCACTAACCAAAGCACAATACACCTCAATGGCAAAGATGCGTAACCTGCAGCCTAAGCTAGCTGAGATGAAAGAGCGCTTCGGTGATGACCGTCAAAAGATGGGTCAGGCGATGATGGAACTGTACAAGAAAGAGAAAGTAAACCCTATGGGGGGCTGTCTGCCTATCTTGCTACAGATGCCGATTTTCATTGCCTTGTACTGGGTACTGTTAGAAAGCGTTGAGTTGCGTCATGCACCCTTTATGCTATGGATCACCGACCTTTCGGTACAAGATCCTTACTATGTGATGCCAATCCTAATGGGTATCTCAATGTTCTTAATGCAGAAGATGCAGCCAATGGCGCCAACTATGGACCCAATGCAACAGAAGATGATGCAATGGATGCCAGTGGTATTTACCGTATTCTTCTTATGGTTCCCAGCCGGTCTTGTACTTTACTGGTTAGTCGGTAACATTGTTGCGATTACTCAGCAGAAGATCATCTATGCTGGTTTGGAGAAAAAAGGGTTAAAATAACCTTTTAGTTCCAACAAACAAAAGCGGTCGGATACTAAGTATTGACCGCTTTTTTGTTTTATATAAACGCATATTTTTGCCATTCACCATCAATTTAGGAAACACAGTAATGACAACAGATACTATCGTGGCACAGGCAACCGCTCCCGGACGCGGCGGCGTGGGGATCATACGTATCTCGGGCGACAACGCCAGCAAAGTGGCAATGGCCGTGTTAGGGCATATCCCTAAAGTCCGCTATGCCGATTACTGTGACTTTAAAGATGCTAATGGGCACGTGATAGACCAAGGCATTGCCCTCTTCTTTAAGGGGCCCAACTCATTTACCGGCGAAGATGTACTCGAGCTACAAGGCCATGGCGGCCAAATCGTACTGGATATGCTGATCAAGCGCGTCATGGAAGTGGGCGGCGTACGTATTGCTAAACCAGGGGAATTCAGCGAGCAAGCGTTTATGAACGACAAGCTGGATCTGACTCAAGCCGAAGCCATTGCCGATCTGATTGACGCCACCAGCGAACAAGCCGCCAAAAGCGCCCTCAATTCGATGCAGGGTGAATTTTCCACCCAGGTACATGATCTGGTCGATCAGGTGACTAACTTACGTTTATACGTAGAAGCCGCTATCGACTTCCCCGACGAAGAGGTCGACTTTCTCTCTGACGGCAAAATTGCCGCCTCGCTCAACCGTATTATCGACAAACTCGATTCGGTGCAATCGAGTGCCAAACAAGGCGCGATTATTCGCGAAGGGATGAAAGTCGTTATTGCGGGTCGCCCGAACGCAGGCAAATCGAGTCTACTGAACGCATTAGCCGGTAAAGAATCGGCTATCGTTACCGAAATAGCCGGCACCACCCGTGACGTATTGCGCGAGCACATTCACCTTGATGGTATGCCGCTGCACATTATCGACACCGCAGGTCTACGTGACACCACAGATACGGTAGAGCAAATAGGTATCGAGAGAGCCTGGGCCGAAATAGAAAGTGCCGACCAAGTGCTATTTATGGTCGATGGCACCACCACCAATGCAGTCGATCCCCACGATATTTGGCCAGACTTTATTGATCGCCTCCCCAAAAACCTTGGCGTCACCGTCATACGTAATAAAGCCGACCTGACTGGCGAACCATTAGAGACCACCCAAGAACAGGGTTATAAAGTCTTTCGTCTATCGGCAAAAACCGGCTTAGGCGTCGAGGAGCTTAAAGCACACCTTAAATCTCTTATGGGCTACCAAAGCAACCTTGAAGGTGGCTTTATCGCCCGTAGGCGCCATTTAGAAGCCTTAGAGCTTGCCAGTAGTCACTTATTACTGGGTAAAGAGCAGTTAGAGGTTTATCAAGCGGGTGAACTGCTCGCTGAAGAGCTACGGATGTGCCAAATGGCCTTATCTGAAATCACGGGTAAATTCACCTCAGATGACCTACTGGGTAAAATATTCGGCTCTTTCTGTATCGGGAAGTGATGCCTAGCTGGATTACGCTGGGCGTTATTAAATAAAAAGATGAGCATTGGCTCATCTTTTTATCAATATTGATTTATAGCTTGTTAGATGTAGACAACTCAGCCTCTAATTCTTGCTTCACTCTTTGGGTTTTAAACTCAGAGTAAAGCACAGCTTCATCATTAGGATTTAACGTCTTACCCGACTCTTGGATCAACTTGTCGAATAATGGCTTGGTATTTTCCATCACCACCAAGACACACAATTGTTTTTTATCATCGATGCGGACATATGCGACTTGCCTAGTGATGACAACTTAGCATTACTAAAAACCATTACGATAAGATTCACTCGAGCAAAATAATCACGCTTGAAAGCTGAGGCACCAAAATGGTTTTCAAACACACCAAAATTGATGCTCAAGCTTACCTTCAATTCAGCCGTGACCTTGGCGCTACACTAGATTAAAAATCAAACAAAAAAGCCGCGATCATTTAAAGATCTTGTCACGCTTTGGTGCATAAACACTCAGATCGAGATCAATTTAATCAACAGAGATATCAACAAGTAATCCACGGGGGATCTAAAGTTAATCAACATAAGGTGGAAAGCATTAAGGATCTGTTTTTTAAAGAAAAAATACAGCGGTGTTTTTTGTGGATTTTGATTAGCTTAGTAAATTTCAGATCTCAGTAAAAAAGTTATACTCAAAATATATCGCTAAAAATAAGCCAGATCGCAGCGCAGATCGACTGATTAGTCGATGTCAACCATTCTACTCGCTTTTTTATACTAGATTTTCACGCTTTTTCAGCATACCAACCAACAAGCAATAACTCTGCTTCCCCAGCACTCGATCCAATATTTAGACCTAACAAATGCACGCCAATCAGCACCAATCTAATTAACCCAGTATTAGCCTAAATAATTTAGATCGAAATCAATCAGCCCTTTATGCAGTAATGACTCAATTAACATGAAGATAAACCGAGTAGGCTATGACCAACACCCACTGCGAGCGATAACACACGTAGCAACTATAGATAAACATGGCGGCATCAAGGTGGTAAAAACGTCGAAAGTCTAAATAACCAAAGTCTAGAGAACAGCTTACGCTAGCGCGGGTTTGATGAGCATGGTGGGTAAGATGCCATGTATAAAAACAGACTCAGTTGTTACTGCCTATGAATTGTGCAATTCAAAGCCTTTGGTTAATAGCCACTAGGGCGCTGAAGTTCCACGTGAAACTTCACCTGCTCGTTTATTCCACTGTAGTTATGTGATGTTCAAGATAAGTTAACCCAATTTGTAACTGAAAAACTTACGTTTATCGGGCCCTACAGCATTAGTACTGATTTTATTAGGATGTTTATATTCATCCCAACTGGCGACATTTCGCCCTTTATTTAAATGAGGAAAGTTTAAATGAGGCAAATTTGAGTGGGAAGATGGTTTCACATCGCAAGATAGCGCGCCGTTCAAAGGTTCAACCGATAAAAATGTCATAAGCTTTGCCAAACTGTCAGCATCACTAATATCAATACTAATAAAGTTAGCTTGCTCGCTAAAGTAATCAAAAACTTGTTTTTTATGATTATGATAACAATCAACCAAATGCATCGCACACATAGGATCATCCACCCGATTAATCGCAAAACTGTGATTAAAACTGCGCTTTAAAATGGGATGAAACCGCCCCGTTTTATCATCAAGGTGCACCAACATTCGACTAAGTAACATCTGCATCGATGGCACCCAAGCATCTAGCGCCCGGTCTAAGTAAACAAATTTAGCTTGTGGATATAAACCATGTAACTGGCGATAATCACTAAAACACGGTGCGTCAGACACCACATCCGCCAACTCGAATGCCTGCTTAGTAAACGCCTGATGAGCCACTTTAAAGCCCTGTTCTAACAAAGCCACACTAACACTCGTGGTTCCTGTTCGCGGCAGACCTATGATGAAGATTTTGGCTCTATTAGGATTGCAGCAATTCGGCATAAACTTAACCCTAGTTTTAAGTGGTCTCGATTTAATGAGATGCAGTATAAGGGAATGGCTAAGTTTGTTCGAGCTTACATAGCATTATAAAAATGCGTTAATTGAACATGCCTTTATATAGCGCCTTGGTAACAACTTAGCCTTTGCAACTCCCTATAACTATCTGCAATAAAATGGAATTTGGATTTATGCTTTGATTGATTAATTGATAAGCAGAAGCTCTTTGCTAGCCAACAGATAACTTAGCGGCGTCATGCCACATTACATCAGGTATTGGATGCTCTAATCGCCATGTGATATTCATCGGTTGTGAACCGCTATAGCTGACATAATGTACTTTGCCAAAATTCACGAATCCCATAGTGCGGCCATTTTCGTCTTTTGACTGCTCTCGAACAAACAACAGTATGGTTTTCCTTAGCTTTTGTTGCTCAATATAACTCAGGCCTCGACCACGTTCTGGCCGTGCGCTATTTTGTGATTGCCAGTGAAAAAGATGCTCGCTAATGGCATAGTCGTGATACATGGTTGTCGGTGAAAACTGCTTCTCTGATTTGTTTAACGTGACAAATAAGCATTCAAGATTTTGGTCATTAATCGCAAGCACCCCTTCTCTTGAAGGTGATTTAACTGAAAATGTGCTCGCACCAATCGCCGCAAAAATTTGCTCACGAGTATAACGAGAGTGCACTTTCAAAACGGTGGGTTGTTGCAATTCTAAATCCATTTCTTGATGGTGTATCCGGTTAATAAGTATCGCCAACACTGCCAACAACTCTTCCTGTAACGGTTTATTGCGTAGCATCTGCAAGCTAGCAGTTAAACTGTGAATGTTTAAAGCCGTACCAGATCTATCCCAAAAGTTGTAATGGCACATTAAGGCAAACTGATTTTGAATAGGATCTAGCCCGTCAAAAACAAAATCATTTTCGCATAACTGTTTGATAAATAATAAATAGGAAAGTGAAGTACAACTGAGTAAATGAAAGTTAATCGCACGATAATACGCTTTAGCTAAATTGGGCAGCGCTGCAGGTTCAGCAACCTGATGGCCCTGAACAGCCTCGACTAATAAGGTCCAGCCACATTGACCATTAATCTTGATGCGATAAATGTCTTCCAAGGTCACTTGCGGATTAAGACGTAAAAAATTACCTAGCGTGAGCGGTAAATTAGTCTGATGTTTAAAGTTTGCTATTAGGCTGGTTAATCGATTGGCATTGAGCGTTGCGCGGATAATATTGCGCAAAATCATCGACTGCGCTTTCTCCTCAAGTTCAATTCGGCACCCTAGCGGTAGATGCGGAAAGTCATTCAGAATTTCATCTTTAATCGACTGATTGGTTTTACCGACTAATGCTCTAAATTTTTGCGAGAAATCATATTCATCACGTGAATTGCCGACAAAATCTAATATGGTGCAACACTGCTTATCATCGGTGAGACGTAAGCCACGTCCAAGTTGCTGCAGGAATATAGTCAAGCTTTCCGTTGGCCGTAAAAATAACAAGGTATCCACTTCAGGAATGTCGACACCTTCGTTGAAAATATCCACCACGCATAAAATAGATAATTTGCCACTAACTAGGCTCTGCCGCTTTTGTTGGCGTTCAGAACGATTATCACTGGTCAGCACATCGGCGCTGATCCCCGCCAAATTGAACTTCTTCGCCATGTATACGGCGTGTTCCTTGGTTACACAAAAGGCTAACGCCTTGATATTATTTGTATCTGTTACAGTTTCAACTAGGCTGCGAATAATGCGCGTCACGCGTTGTTCATTGTGAGTGTATAAATTGCTCAGCTCAGCGACGTCATAACGACCATGGCGCCAACTTAACTTACGAAGATCGGTCGCATCATCGATCGCAAAATATTGAAATGGACATAAATGCCGTTGATTAATGGCTTCGGGTAACCGTATTTCAGCCGCTATCACACCACAAAAATCAGCCAAAATATCGACACCATCGTGACGCTCTGGTGTAGCCGTAAGCCCCAATAAAACCTTAGGTTCAAAATGAGCTAAGAGCCCACGGTAACTGCTCGCAGCAACATGATGGACTTCATCAATAACAATATAATCATAAAAATCAGCCGCTAATGGCAGGTTATCAAGTTGCAGATTCAAGCTTTGGATAGATGCAAATAAGTGTTTGTAACTATTTGGTTTATGCTCTGCAACCCACAACTCGCCAAATTGGTTGTTTTTTAACACGCCACGATAAGCACTGAGGGCTTGCTGTAATATTTCTTGCCTATGGGCAACGAACAAAAAATTGGCTTCTGGATGCAGTTTATAAAACCGCGCAAAATCGAACGCGGAAATAATCGTTTTGCCCGTGCCTGTCGCCGCGACAATAAGATTTTTAAAACGGCCATGAACGCTTCGTTCTACTGCAAGCTGTTCGAGGATTTCTCGCTGATGCGCAAACGGCTTAATGTCAAAATGAAATGAGCTCGATTCAGTGCCACAGCCTTTCGCTTCTTTGAGCGCATTGTTTAACTTTTCTTTACTGTTCGCATCACCGCTAAAAAGCTCAAATTCGTTCGATTCCCAGTAAGTTTCAAAAGTGCTGAGTGATTTATCAATAATGTGGGGAATTTCTTGGGTGGTGATCTTAAGGTTCCACTCAAGCCCGCTGGTCAATGCAGAATGCGATAAATTTGAAGAACCGATATAACCAGTATGAAAACCCGTATTTCGTAGAAATAAATAGGACTTTGCATGCAGCCTTTCGCGTTTAGTGTTGTAACTTAATTTTACTTGGCTATTGGGTAAACTGGCTAGAAACTCGACGGCCTTAGCATCAGTAGCGCCCATATAAGATGTCGTGATGATACGTAACTCTTTACCACTGCGCGTAAATTCCTCAAGTTCATTTTTGAAGATACGAATACCCGCCCACTTGATAAATGACACCAGCCAATAGATTTTATCTGATGAGTGGATCTCACGTTTAAGCTCACTTTCAAGCGATAATCCCGCATTACTACCACAAAAAAGCTCACTCTGAGTGAGCCCTGTTAATGGAAATATGGCGGCCGTATATTTAGGTAAATCAGTTGCAATAGGATTTTGCTTGTTAAAGAGAGCCGTGAGTATCCGACCTTGGCTATCGATGAGATTTTCATCAATAAAATCATCATCGTTAATGTGCTCTTTGAGCCACATCACTAACCGATTAGCCAAACTGATTTGATTGATAACTTGGTTTTCATCTGCGGGAACAGAATTAATCACATATTCAATGACTTTAGTCAAAAAACGTGAGAGCCAAACACTTGCCTCAGCAACTTCTAGCTTCCTTTCCCCAACAAAAAATATGTCCTTATCTAAGCGCTGCTCAATGAGTTGAGTAATAAGCTTTTCGTAAATCCCGACCTGTTCCATAGCCAGATATGCCCCAAGACTAACAATCAAAGTGCTAGTGAATATATCACATAAGAAATTGATTCAAGATGATATTTTCATAATAGCTGAATATTTAGCTTAGGGATAAATACCACTTAGACTTTGACTCATAATCTCCACAGCGCAAACCTGTTTGGCCTTGAGTAAAATGCACAGTAGAAATAATATTGCTCAGCTAATCAGCTTTCAGGCATTAGCCACTAATGAGCTCCATTTCAAAATAGCCACTAACATTAAACCGTGAAGCTCAACTAAAAATACGCAGTTAATTCCACCATCGTAAAGCTGCCCTGCCAGTGATTTATGGATTTAAATCCCTTGTCACTTTCATTTTTAATCGATCGCTGTAAAATCCGCGCCTTGTTTTAGTCTTTAACCTTAAGCAGTCCATTTTTGATGATCGATCTCAACCTACTACCACTCTATTTAACCACTGTAATTGCGCTGCTGCTGATCCCTGGCCCTGACATGCTATTAATCGCCAGTTCTAGCCTAAGCTATGGTAAAAAGGTGGGGGTTTATGCCAGCTTTGGTAATGCCACATCGGGGCTTATTTTGACATTGCTGGCGGCACTGGGCGTTTCTGCAGTCATAGCGGTTAATCCATTAGCTTTAGAACTACTTCGTATATTAGGTGCCGCCTACTTATTGAAGATGGGATGGGATTGTATTCGCAGCAGTGCGGCCGATGCCCCGCAAATTGAGCAACAAGATAATATTGCTAAACAACTGTACCGACGTGCAGTGATGAGCAATCTGCTCAATCCGAAAGCTTTGATCTTTTTTGTATTGTTTTTACCGCAATTTGTCTCGACTCAGCTAGCCACGAGCTCTGGCCAGCAAATGTTAGTCTTAGGTCTATTACTCAATGTGATGGGATTACTATTTAATCTATTATTGGTCGCTATGGTGGGTACATTAGGTAAGTCATTACTTAATAATGATAAATTTAGACAAAATCAAAATAAGTTTATGGGGATCATCTTTTTTGCTTTAGCCATTTGGCTTTTGGTATCACAGGTTAAAAGTATTAGTTAACCCAGCTTTAACGCGTTGTTGGCTGCTGTACTAACTAATATAAGCCTACTAAATATAAGCTTATGAACAGTAAGCCGCCGACAAACGTACGCCTTTTACCAGTTAATTATCCAGTGCTATTTAAACCACACTTTGACACTGGCTAATAAAGTAAAGCCGCCCACTCTTGGTGATCAATAACTAGTTATCACTAACACTCAATAATGCTTAGCCATTAAGTCATAGCCCTAAAATAAACGACTTAACCACCCCACTCTTTCCCCTGTAAACCGCTACCACTGAGCGCCCGGCGCTGGCCTCTTTTAATGCACTGTTACTGATTGATAAATCTGCCGCGCTATACCATTCGTCACTTGATGCCATGACTCACCTTCCTTTAGCCTAAAATTAATGATGGCTCCAACAAATAATGTGTGCACTGATTTAGGTGAACTAACGTCACCGTTTTGTACGTATATAATCAAATAACCTGCAAATAGAAATGGATCTTTATGTTAGATAAAAGCCAGCTGAGCAATAGACCCAAGATGCTCGACCAACAAGCTGAAATAGCCAAATTTGATGCTCTAGCGCAAGAGTGGCGCGATCCTAAAGGTAAATTTAAGCACGTATTAGCCTTTAATCAGACTCGCTTAACTGCCATAGAAGATGCCATAGCAGGTCATTATCAACGAGATTTAACTCAAGACGTCAGCTTCGAAGGTTTGTCGATCTTGGATATTGGTTGTGGTGTTGGCCTACTATGCGAACCATTAGCCAGTCAGGGGGCTGATGTAACCGGTATCGATGCTAGCGCCCATAATGTGCTATTGGCACAACGACATGCTAAAAGTTGGTCGATCAAAGTCGACTATCAACATTGCTTAGCCGATGATTTACTGAATAAACCACTCCAATATGATGTGATTCTAAACACCGAAGTGATTGAACATGTCGACGACCAACGCCAGTTAATCGATGTGTGTTGTCAGCTGTTAAAACCAGGAGGATTATTGGTGATGGCGACTCTTAATCGCACCATCAAATCCTATCTTATCGCCATTATCGGGGCTGAGTATGTCATGGGGTACCTACCCAAGGGCACTCATGATTGGCGTCATTTTGTAAAGCCACAAGAGATAGATAACATGATATCGCGCCATGGATTAACCACTATAAAAGTGGAAGGAATGCGCTTTAATCCATTTTTCAACCAATGGAAAACCAGCCGCCAACCCGACGTAAACTATTTGCTCTATGCCCAAAAACCGCTTTAAAACTGGCTTGCAGATACCGCCATCACATTATGCGGTATGGCGGTTATTTATCGTTATAACGTGCTTACCAACAAGACCTAAATGGGCTTTTCACTTATGATGCCATAATGGCTTAGATTGACATTAACTCGGTTTTAATCGGTTAATGCGGCATAAAGCTTAATCATCTTGTGACTCAATATAGGAAAAATAATGGCAAAAATAGAACTGATTGTCGGTACAACACTGGGCAGTGCCGAGTATGTTGCTGATGAATTAGCGGCACAATTAGAGGCTTTAGATCACCAAACTCAGGTACATTTAACCCCAGAACTGAACGATCTTGACCCTAAATGCCTATGGTTAATCGTGTCATCAACCCATGGTGCAGGCGATCTACCTGACAATATTCAGCCTTTTTACGAAGAAATCGTGGCCAAAAACCCCGATCTTAGTCGAGCCAAATATGCTTTGTGTGCCATTGGCGACTCCAGCTACGATACTTTTTGCCAAGGGCCTGAAAAATTAATTGAAGCGATCGAAAATTGCGGTGCACAAGTCTATGTGGATAAGATCCAGATCGATGTGCAATACGATCCTATCCCTGAAGAGCCTGCTCAGGCTTGGTTAAGCTCCTGGCAAGATCATCTTTAACGATCCCATTCCCGTATAACTCTAGTAATAGCCCACAGATTAGATCATCTTTATCCACATATTACGCTCTTAAATGATAAATATGTGGATAACCTATTATTTGATCATGATCTAACTCTGTATTATTCACTGACCTCGATGACCAAAGATCACCCTTGTGGATAAGTAGGCGATCTATCCCCAAGCTTACGCCAGTTAGATCGCGATCAGATCACAGGATCAGAATGATGCTATCTATTGATATTAAAGGTGAATTAGAGTTATCCACCGAAAAGTGCGATCCTAATAGTAAACATAATAAAGGATCTATATAAAGATCTTAAGATCTATTAAGCAGATCCACTTGAGATCGAAAGGGCTAAATTGATCTTTCACCAAATGCCTTCCAGGTGCTAAAATGCTCGGCTACTCGATGGTTAGTTTGTCGGTAGCAAATATCAATCTACTTTCAATTTCGATACAGGTTTTATTTAAGGTACTGTGATGCATTTTCATGAACGGTTTGATGTAATTGTTGTTGGTGGCGGTCATGCCGGAACCGAAGCTGCATTGGCATCTGCTAGGATGGGGTCAAAAACGTTATTGTTGACTCACAACATTGATACCTTGGGACAAATGTCCTGTAATCCAGCAATTGGAGGGATTGGTAAGGGCCATTTAGTTAAAGAAATTGACGCCTTAGGTGGCGCTATGGCCATAGCAACAGATCATGCGGGGATTCAATTTAGAACCCTAAACTCGAGCAAAGGCCCTGCAGTTCGAGCCACCAGAGCCCAAGCTGACAGAGCTCTTTACCGAGCTAAGATCCAACAAATTTTACAAAATCAACCTAACCTGCGCTTATTTCAACAAGCGGTAGATGATCTCATTGTTGAAAACGATCGCGTTATAGGGGTTGTTACTCAGATGGGCTTAGCATTCGAAGCTCCAGCGGTAGTGTTAACTGCAGGAACCTTCCTAAGCGGTAAAATTCATATTGGCTTAGAAAACTACAGCGGAGGACGCGCTGGCGATCCGCCATCGATCTCTTTGGCGCAGCGATTACAAGAACTGCCTATCCGTGTAGGACGTTTAAAAACCGGTACTCCACCACGTATCGATGCCAACACCATTAATTTTGACTTGATGAGTGAGCAAAAAGGTGATGATCCATTACCTGTAATGTCGTTTATCGGCGATGTAAAAGATCATCCTCGTCAGGTCTCTTGCTATGTGACCCATACTAACGAGCGTACCCACGACATTATTCGTGGTGGACTCGACAGAAGCCCAATGTATTCAGGCGTCATTGAAGGTATTGGTCCGCGTTATTGCCCATCGATTGAAGATAAGATCAATCGCTTTGCAGACAAAACATCACACCAGATTTTTATTGAGCCAGAAGGGCTTAATACTAACGAGATCTACCCTAATGGTATCTCAACCAGTTTACCTTTTGATGTACAGTTAAACCTGGTTCGTTCGATCCAAGGTATGGAAAATGCACAAATTATTCGCCCTGGCTATGCCATCGAATATGATTATTTTGATCCGCGCGATCTCAAAAACTCACTCGAAACTAAAGCGATAAGTGGACTCTTCTTTGCTGGCCAAATTAATGGCACCACAGGTTACGAAGAGGCTGGCGCACAGGGGTTACTTGCTGGCATGAATGCATCACTACAGGTACAAGGCAAAGAGTCTTGGTGTCCACGTCGTGATGAAGCCTATCTTGGTGTTTTGGTTGATGATCTATCAACCCTTGGTACTAAAGAACCCTACCGCATGTTTACCAGCCGCGCGGAATACCGTTTATTGCTGCGTGAAGACAATGCGGATCTGCGCTTAACCGAGAAAGGTCGTGAACTGGGATTGGTTGACGATAACCGCTGGGCTAAATTTAATACTAAACGTGAAGCCATTGAACTAGAGCTTCAACGTCTACGCAGCCAATGGATCCACCCTAATTCACCTTTGGTGGATGCGTTAAATCCGCACCTCAATACGCCAATTACGCGTGAAGCGACCTTTGAAGATTTACTACGCCGCCCAGAGCTAGATTATCCTAAGTTGATGAGTATTGAAGGTTTTGGCCCAGCCATTGAAGATCAACGTGCTGCAGAACAAGTGCAAATTCAGGTGAAATACTCTGGCTATATTCAACGCCAACAAGATGAGATCGATAAAGCGATTCGCCATGAAAAGACTCGTCTGCCGTTGGATCTTGATTATCAAGAAGTGCCCGGTTTATCTAACGAAGTGATCGCCAAATTAAACGATCATAAACCTGAAACTGTCGGCCAAGCGTCGCGTATTTCTGGTATCACACCTGCCGCGATCTCTATTTTGTTGGTCCATCTTAAAAAACGTGGTTTGCTCAGAAAGAGCGCATAAAACCAAGCTGTTGATTGATATAAGTCTAGATGGTAAGCCTTGGTGCTTCCCATCTAGGCTCGTCCGCTTCATAATATCCCATTGTTTATCGAGGATACGTCTGTGTTATCAGCCCAATTAGATACTTACCTTGCCGAAATCGAGATGACGGCAACGCCAGAGCAAAAACAACAGCTGCTCGACTTTGTTGCCATGTTGGCTAAATGGAATAAAGCCTACAATCTAACGTCGGTGAGAGAACCCGAGCAGATGCTGATCCGTCACATCATGGACAGCTTAGCGGCAAGCAAACATCTTGTTGGAGAGCGTTTTATCGATGTGGGCACTGGCCCAGGATTGCCCGGTATTCCGCTGGCGATTATGAATCCCGATAAAACCTTTGTACTGCTTGATAGTTTGGGTAAGCGAATTCGCTTTCAGAAACAGGTTCAATTTGAGCTTTCTATCGCTAATATAAGCTCGGTGGAAAGTCGTGTCGAAGCCTATCAACCTGAAGAAAAGTTTGATGGCGTATTAAGCCGCGCATTTGCCTCAATTCAGGATATGCTGCATTGGTGTCACCATTTACCGAAAAAGACTGGCTGTTTTTACGCGCTAAAAGGCCAATTAAGTGATGACGAAATGGCACAACTACCTGAAGGCTATAGCGTTACTCATGTATTTGAATTAAAAGTCCCTCGTCTCGATGAGCAGCGTCATTTGCTCAGAGTGGTTAAAAACCCTTAGGCTCGAGGTCGATGACTGTTGCATTATTAAATCAGTTCAAGCAATTTGATAGCAGAATAAACTGACCCTAAACCAGCTAACAAGATAGACAGGATAATATTGTGGGTAAAGTGATAGCCGTGGCCAACCAGAAAGGTGGTGTCGGGAAAACAACAACTTGTGTGAATTTAGCTGCATCTTTGGCTGCCACTAAGCGCAAAGTTTTGCTTATCGATCTTGATCCTCAAGGTAACGCTACTATGGGTAGCGGTGTCGACAAATACAGTGTCGAAAATACCGCCTATGAGCTGCTCGTTGAAGAAAAAAGTTTCGATGACATAGTGTATCGCGACACAACGGGTAAATACGATCTGATCGCCGGTAATGGCGATGTGACCGCAGCTGAAATTAAGCTGATGGAGTTTTTTGCCCGCGAAATTCGCCTTAGAAATGCACTTGCGCCTATCAAAGATGATTACGACTTTATCTTTATCGACTGCCCGCCTTCGCTCAACATGTTGACGGTCAACGCCATGTCGGCAGCCGATTCAGTGCTTGTGCCTATGCAGTGTGAGTATTACGCTCTCGAAGGCTTAACCGCACTCATGGATACCATCAGTAAGTTAGCTGCTATGGTTAATCCTGGGCTGTCTATCGAAGGGATCTTACGCACCATGTACGATCCGCGTAATCGACTATCTAACGATGTATCCGATCAACTTAAACAGCATTTTGGCGATAAAGTGTACCGAACGGTGATCCCTCGTAATGTGAGGTTGGCTGAAGCCCCCAGTTTTGGTGCTCCTGCCATGTATTACGATAAGTCTAGCGCGGGGGCTAAGGCTTATTTGGCGCTAGCTGGTGAAATTATTAGACGTGCAGAGCAACATTCTCAGTTAGAGCAAGCTTAAGGAAAAATTGATGACACCGAAAAAACGTGGCTTAGGCAAAGGGTTAGATGCGCTATTAAGCACTAGCCATGCAGCGGCTAGCAATATGGCTTCTAAAGATACCAGCAGTGACAGCCATGAAGAGCTAAAGATGATTGCCGTAGACTTGCTGCAACCGGGTAAGTATCAGCCTCGTAAAGATATGTCACCCGAAGCGTTAGACGAACTTGCTGAATCGATTCGTAATCAAGGTATTATTCAGCCCATCGTTGTGCGCCGCGTTTCTGAGCAAGGATATGAAATTATTGCCGGTGAACGTCGCTGGCGTGCGTCTCAATTAGCTAACTTAGACAAAGTGCCTTGTATCATTAAACAGGTGCCTGATGAGTCGGCTGTTGTTATTGCATTAATTGAAAATATTCAGCGTGAAGATCTCAACGCGATGGAAGAAGCGATTGCGTTAAATCGTTTAATTGAAGAATTTGACCTCACCCATCAGCAAACTGCCGATGCTGTAGGAAAGTCGCGTACTACTGTATCAAATTTATTACGCTTGAATGGCCTAAACGAGCCAGTAAAGCGCATGCTTGAGTATGGTGATATCGATATGGGCCATGCTAGAGCGTTACTTGCCGTCTCTGGCGATGAGCAAACGACACTGGCTAGATTAGTGAGTGCTAAAGAGCTAACTGTTCGAGAAACTGAACGTTTAGTTAATAAAACCTTAAATCCACCTGAAATCATCGATAAGCCAGCAAAAGATCAGGATGTTGCCCGCTTAGAGAGCCAGTTAATTGAAAAGTTAGGTGCCAAAGTTTCTATTACTCATAATAAAAAGGGTAAAGGTAAAATGGTAATTAACTATCAAAACTTGGCTGAATTAGATGGGATTATTGAAAAAATCCGCTAATTATTACAAGTTAACGCAATATTATGTAATTTTGTGACATCTGTTAATCTTCCTCTTTTAGACTTTTGGCGTAGATCACGCGAAAAGTCTCGATTTTCCCTACCTTAAACTTGCTTTGAATGTGCGAAAAGGTATACTTTCGCAAGCTTTTTGTACCTCGTCAGTGAACGGATATTTGTAGTCCGGTCATAGAAACAAAAAGTATGAATGCGGAGAAGATGAATTGAGCAAGGTTTTAGCACGTCGTGGCCGGTGGTCTGCCTATAAGTTGGTGATGATGCAGGCGGCGATGGCTGGGGGTGTTTCGATTGTCTTTTTCGCCGTGTGGGGAGCTCAGTTTGGACTATCTGCGTTAGCAGGCGGTGCAATTGCTGTACTCCCTAATTTTGTATTCGCGACCCTCGCTTTTTCCCACACGGGAGCAAGTTCAGCAGGAAAAGTTATGAAAACTTTTTACTGGGGGGAAGCGGTAAAGTTGCTGTTAACCATTGCTATGTTTTCGTTAGTGTTTATCAATCTTAAAGTCGTATTTATGCCGCTTTTCGTTTGTTATGTTGCTACCTTATTCGTACATTGGACAGCTCCTTTATACTTCAAGCAAAGTTAAGTGGGATGAATCATGGCTGCAACTGGTGAAGCGTTAACACCGCAGGGCTATATCCAGCACCACCTTACCAACTTACAGGTTGGCGAAGGCTTCTGGACATGGCACATTGATTCGTTGTTCTTTTCGGTTGGGCTTGGTGTTCTATTCTTGTGGCTATTCCGCAGTGTTGGCAAGAAAGCAACGACAGGTGTTCCCGGTAAGCTTCAATGCTTTATCGAGATGATCGTTGAATTCGTCGACTCTAGTGTGAAGGAGACCTTCCACGGCCGCAATCCTGTTATTGCTCCGTTGGCGCTAACTATTTTTATGTGGGTATTCATGATGAACTTCATGGATATGATTCCAGTTGACTGGATTCCATCACTGGCAGCTGCTGCTGGTATCCCATACATGAAAATTGTGCCAACTACTGACTTAAATATCACCTTCAGCTTAGCTATTGGTGTGTTTGTGCTGATTATCTATTACAGCATCAAGGTCAAGGGCATTTCAGGTTTTGTTAAAGAATTGACATTACAGCCTTTTAACCATAAGGCAATGATACCCGTCAACCTCCTATTAGAGTCAGTTACTCTGATCGCTAAGCCTATTTCATTGGCATTGCGTCTATTTGGTAACTTGTACGCAGGTGAGTTGATCTTCATCCTTATTGCGCTGATGTATGGTGCTAACATGGCGTTATCTGCCCTAGGTGTGACATTACAACTAGGTTGGTTAATCTTCCATATTTTAGTTATCACTCTGCAGGCGTTTATCTTCATGATGCTGACGATCGTATATCTCAGCATGGCACATGAAGATCATTAAGGGTTGCTGAAGAAATTTTTTTTAAGCTAAATCACTAACTAACTAAAGATTTAGAATACTGGAGATAGAGATGGAAACTGTATTAGGCATGACAGCTATCGCTGTTGCTCTACTGATTGGTATGGGTGCTCTAGGTACCGCTATCGGTTTCGGCCTACTAGGTGGCAAGTTCTTGGAAGGCGCTGCGCGTCAACCAGAAATGGCTCCTATGCTACAAGTTAAGATGTTCATTGTTGCTGGTCTATTGGATGCTGTAACCATGATCGGTGTAGGTATTGCACTATTTATGCTGTTTACTAACCCACTGGGTGCAATGCTGTAATCAACGCTTCTGTCTTTAATCTAACTAGGAGGCTGTTGTGAATATCAACGCTACCCTAATCGGTCAGACGGTTGCCTTTATTATCTTCGTGTGGTTCTGCATGAAGTTTGTTTGGCCCCCTTTGATGAATGCCATCGAAGAGCGCCAAAAAAGGATAGCCGACGGTCTAGCTGATGCTGATCGTGCTGTAAAAGACCTTGAGTTGGCACAGGCGAAAGCCACCGACCAACTAAAAGAAGCTAAGGCAACTGCTAACGAAATCATTGAGCAAGCTAATAAGCGCAAAGCTCAGATTGTCGAAGAGGCCAAAGCCGAAGCAGACGCTGAGCGTGAAAAAATTATCGCTCAGGGTAAAGCAGAAATTGAAGCTGAACGTAATCGCGTGAAAGAAGACCTGCGTAAGCAAGTCGCCTCTCTAGCCATCGCTGGCGCAGAGAAAATCCTTGAGCGTTCGATTGATGAAGCCGCCCACAGTGACATAGTTAATAAACTAGTTGCTGAAATTTGATAAGGGAGTTGAGTTATGGCTGAAATAACCACCATCGCTCGTCCTTACGCAAAGGCAGCGTTTGACTTTGCTCTTGAAAAAGACGCAGTAGAAAGCTGGGCAGAAATGCTTAGTTTTGCAGCTCAAGTCAGTGAAAACGAGACGATGAAGCCGCTACTGTCTGGCGCATTAGCCAGTAACCAGCTTGCAGAACTTTTTATTAAAGTGTGCGGTGAGCAGGTCAATGAGCAAGGTCAAAACCTGTTAAAGGTAATGGCTGAAAACGGTCGTTTGGAAGTACTTCCTGCCGTATGTGAACTCTTCCAAGGGTTCCGCAATGAGTGGGCGAAAGAGGTTGAAGCACATGTTGTTTCTGCCACTGAGCTTAGCGCAGAGCAACAACAGCAAATCGGTGCTTCTCTAGAGAAACGTCTCACACGCAAAGTTAAGCTGAATTGTAGCGTAGATGCCAGCCTAGTCGCTGGTGTAATTATCACGGCAGGCGACCTAGTCATTGATGGCTCGGTCAGCGGTAAACTAAACCGTCTGTCTGATACGCTGCAGTCGTAATTGGGAGTTTGAGCATGCAACTGAATTCCACTGAAATCAGCGATCTGATTAAACAGCGGATCGAGCAGTTCGAAGTCGTTAGTGAAGCTCGCAACGAAGGTACTATCGTTGCAGTAAGTGACGGCATCATCCGCATCCACGGCCTAGCCGATGTGATGCAAGGTGAAATGATCGAACTGCCTGGTAACCGTTTCGCAATCGCGTTGAACTTAGAACGTGATTCTGTCGGTGCCGTAGTTATGGGTCCTTATGCCAATTTGGCTGAAGGTCAAAAAGTTAAAACAACTGGTCGTATCTTGGAAGTTCCAGTTGGCCGTGGTCTATTAGGCCGCGTAGTCAACACATTGGGTCAACCAATCGACGGTAAAGGACCTATCGACAACGATGGTTTCTCTCCTGTTGAAGTTATCGCACCAGGTGTTATTGAACGTAAGTCAGTAGATCAGCCAGTGCAAACTGGTTATAAAGCCGTTGACTCTATGATCCCTATCGGTCGTGGACAACGTGAATTGGTAATTGGTGACCGTCAGACTGGTAAAACAGCGCTAGCGATCGATGCCATTATCAATCAAAAAGACTCTGGCATTAAGTGTGTATACGTAGCAGTAGGCCAAAAGGCTTCTACCATTGCTAACGTAGTTCGCAAACTTGAAGAGCACGGCGCATTGGCTAATACCATTGTTGTGGTTGCAACCGCTTCTGAAGCTGCTGCACTACAATACTTGGCGCCATATTCTGGCTGTTCAATGGGTGAATACTTCCGTGACCGCGGTGAAGACTCACTAATCGTCTATGATGACCTGTCTAAGCAAGCAGTTGCTTACCGTCAGATCTCATTGCTACTTAAGCGTCCTCCTGGACGTGAAGCATACCCAGGCGACGTTTTCTATCTTCACTCACGTCTACTAGAACGTGCTTCACGTGTAAACGTTGAGTATGTTGAGAAGTTCACTAAAGGCGAAGTTAAGGGCAAAACAGGCTCTTTAACAGCACTGCCGATTATTGAAACTCAAGCGGGTGACGTATCTGCATTCGTACCGACCAACGTAATTTCGATTACCGATGGTCAGATCTTCCTTGAAACTGACCTATTTAACTCGGGCTTACGTCCAGCAGTTAACCCAGGTATCTCTGTTTCTCGTGTTGGTGGTGCGGCGCAGACTAAGATCATCAAGAAACTGTCTGGCGGTATCCGTACTGCACTTGCACAGTATCGAGAGCTTGCGGCGTTCTCTCAGTTTGCATCTGATCTTGACGATGCAACTCGTGCTCAGCTTGAGCATGGTGAGCGTGTTACCGAACTAATGAAGCAAAAGCAATACGCGCCAATGAGCGTAGCTGCTCAGTCTGTGTCTATTTTCGCAGCTGAAAAAGGTTACCTAAAGGCTGTTGAGCTTAAAAAGATCGGTGATTTCGAAGCTTCTTTGCTCTCTTACATGAACAGCGAGCATGCTGACCTAATGAAGACTATCAACGAGACTGGCGATTATAACGCCGACATCGAAGCTGGTCTGAAGGCTGGCCTCGACAAGTTCGTAGAAACCCAAACCTGGTAAAGACCCAGAGGTGTCTTAAGGCACCTCAGGTCCAGATTGGAGAGTAAAGATGGCCGGCGCTAAAGAGATTAAAACCAAGATCGCGAGTGTTCAAAACACTCAGAAGATCACATCTGCGATGGAAATGGTTGCAGCCAGCAAAATGCGCAGAGCGCAGGAACGCATGGCAGCGAGCCGTCCATATGCAGAAAATATGCGTAAGGTGATCGGTCACGTGGCGCAAGGTTCTCTCGAATATAAGCATCCTTATTTGGAAGTGAGAGAGGCTAAGCGTGTTGGTTACATTGTAGTGTCAACCGACCGTGGTCTTTGTGGTGGTCTGAACGTTAACCTTTTCAAAAAGGTTATCGCAGACGTGAAGAAGCAACGTGAAGCCGGTGCAGAAGTTGAATTCTGCCCTATTGGCGCACGCAGCGTACAATTCTTCAATAGCTTTGGCGGTAAAGTGTCTGCTTCTGCTTCGGGTTTAGGCGATGCTCCAAAGCTCGCTGACCTGATCGGAACAGTACGCGTAATGCTACAAGCTTACAACGAAGGCAAGCTAGATCGTCTGTATGTGGTATTTAACAAGTTCGTTAATACCATGAGCCAGACGCCTGTGATCGAACAGCTGCTACCTTTGCCTAAGTCGGATAGCGATGAGATTTCTCATCATTGGGATTATCTATACGAGCCAGATCCAAAAGAAATTTTGGAAAAACTATTGGTTCGCTATGTTGAATCTCAAGTTTATCAAGGTGTTGTCGAAAATATCGCATCTGAGCAAGCAGCCCGTATGGTTGCTATGAAAGCTGCGACAGACAATGCTGGTGAGCTTATCGATGACTTGCAGTTGGTCTATAACAAAGCCCGTCAGGCTGCGATTACGCAAGAACTGTCGGAAATTGTTTCTGGTGCCGCTGCAGTTTAGGCTGGGTAACGAATACAAGTTTTAGAGGATTAATCATGAGCACAGGTACTGTTGTCCAAGTAATTGGCGCGGTTGTGGACGTTGAGTTTCCACATGATGCCGTACCTCAGGTTTATGACGCTCTAGAGATCAAAAGTGAAGGCTTGGTGCTGGAAGTTCAGCAGCAACTTGGTGGTGGTGTAGTTCGTACCATCGCTATGGGTACTTCAGATGGTCTGCGTCGTGGTCTTGAGGTAGTAAATACAGGTTCACCTATTTCTGTTCCGGTTGGGGTGAAAACTCTTGGCCGTATCATGAACGTACTAGGTCAACCTATTGATGAAGCGGGTCCTATTGGTGAAGAAGAGCGTTATGAAATTCACCGTGAAGCGCCTTCATACGAAGATCAATCAAGCACTACTGAGCTTTTAGAAACAGGTATCAAGGTTATCGACCTTGTATGTCCGTTTGCTAAGGGTGGTAAAGTCGGTCTGTTTGGTGGTGCGGGTGTTGGTAAAACAGTTAACATGATGGAACTGATTAACAACATCGCTAAAGCACACTCTGGTTTGTCAGTATTCGCTGGTGTAGGTGAGCGTACTCGTGAGGGTAACGACTTCTACTACGAGATGGAAGAATCTGGTGTTCTCGATAAAGTGGCCATGGTTTATGGTCAAATGAACGAGCCTCCAGGAAACCGTCTACGTGTGGCACTGACTGGTCTGACTATGGCTGAAAAGTTCCGTGATGAAGGTAAAGACGTACTATTGTTCGTCGATAACATCTATCGTTACACCTTGGCGGGTACTGAAGTATCTGCACTGCTAGGCCGTATGCCATCAGCAGTAGGCTACCAGCCAACATTGGCTGAAGAGATGGGTGTTCTTCAGGAGCGTATTACTTCAACTCGAACTGGTTCTATTACTTCAGTTCAAGCGGTATACGTACCTGCGGATGACTTGACGGATCCGTCACCAGCAACAACCTTCGCTCACTTAGATGCGACTGTTGTATTGTCACGTAACATTGCTTCGCTAGGTATTTACCCAGCGGTTGACCCATTGGACTCGACTTCACGTCAGCTAGATCCATTGGTTGTTGGCCAAGAGCATTACGACGTAGCTAGTGGTGTACAGACTGTACTACAACGCTATAAAGAGCTTAAAGATATCATCGCGATCCTAGGTATGGACGAATTATCTGATGAAGATAAGACCACTGTATCTCGTGCGCGTAAGATTGAAAAATATCTTTCTCAGCCATTCTTCGTAGCAGAAGTATTCACCGGTTCTCCAGGTAAGTACGTTTCTCTAAAAGACACTATCCGTGGCTTTAAGGGACTATTGGAAGGTGAGTTTGATCACATTCCAGAGCAAGCGTTCTACATGGCTGGTTCTATCGACGAAGTTATCGAGCGAGCTAACAAAAAATAATCGGGCCCTAGGCTTGGTATTTTAAGGAGAACGGATGGCAGCCATGACAGTACAACTTGATATTGTAAGTGCAGAAAGTAGCATCTTTTCAGGTCTTGTAGCACACCTACAGGTAACTGGTAGTGAAGGTGATTTAGGTGTTATGCCAGGTCACGCTCCTTTGCTTACACCTATCAAACCTGGCATGGCGCGCATCGTCAAGCAAGATGGTAAAGAAGAAGTGTTCTATCTTTCAGGTGGTATCCTGGAAGTACAACCTTTTTCGGTATCCGTATTGGCTGACGTGGTATTGCGTGCCGAAGAGATTGATGAGCAGGCAGCTGTAGAAGCCAAGCGTCGTGCAGAAGCCCATATGGCTGATGCTGGTGCAGACTTAAACTATGCCGCTGCAGCGATTGAATTAGCTCAGGCTATCGCTCAATTGCGCGTTGTAGAAACCATCAAAAAGAACATTGCCAGATAAGGTTATTGTTTGATTATAAAAGGCGCCTCTGGGCGCCTTTTTTGTATCTAAAATCAGTTGATGGGAACCGCTATAACGTGACAGATACAGATCTTTCATTACACTGATACTGTTACTATTTGGCTATTTATCTCTGGTTGAAGAGAGCTCCAATGCTGCACGTGCTTATAATTGTTAATGACGCCCCCTATGGTTCAGAACGCTTATTTAATGCTTTACGCTTGGCAATACAGCTCAATGAGCAAGAATCACCACCAGCAAAGGTAAAGCTCTTCTTATTGTCAGATGCCATCACCGCAGTACTGCCTAAACAAAACCCCAATGAGGGTTACAATATTCAGCAGATGCTAGAAATTATTATCGCCCAAGGTAGTGAGGTGAAGTTCTGTGGCTCCTGTATGCAGGCTCGTGGCTTTGGTGAATTAGCGGTGATTGAAGGTTGCCAGGTTGCCACTATGGATGATTTAGCCCAATGGATATTAACCACGGATAAAAGCGTGACTTTTTAACTGTTAACAATGAGCGACGTTTTAATGAGCCCGTCATTCGCTTTTACATGCTCAATCCATTAAAATCACCCCCACAAAAAATTGACCTCATTATTTAAACCAGCATTAGCTCAAGGATAACCCATGGCACTGAATGTAGTGATTTTGGCCGCAGGCAAGGGAACCCGCATGCGCTCAGATCTTCCTAAAGTTCTTCACCCGATTGCCCACAAAAGCATGGTGCAACATGTGATAGATACCGCGCATAATGTGGGTAGCGATACCATTCAGCTGGTGTATGGCTATGGTGCCGATAAGCTGCAAGCCAGTTTAGGTGAGCAGCAACTTAACTGGGTGCTGCAAGCCGAGCAACTGGGTACCGGTCATGCTGTGGCGCAAGCCAACGACAATATTAATGATGACGATACCGTGCTGATTTTATACGGTGATGTGCCCTTGATTCAGCCATCGACTCTTCAGGCGTTGCTTGCAGCCCGCGAAGCTAATGGTTTGGCTATTTTGACTGTTAATCTGCCCAATCCAACGGGCTATGGTCGTATCGTGCGTGAGGCGGGTAAAGTCGTCGGCATTGTCGAGCAAAAAGATGCTAATGCCGAGCAGTTAGCCATTAATGAAGTGAATACCGGTATTATGGCAGCGCCAGGTAAACAGTTAAAAGAATGGCTGGGTCAATTATCATCGAATAACGCGCAAGGTGAATACTACCTTACCGATATCGTGGCTATGGCTCATCGCGATGGGGTTGCGATTACCACAGCCCAACCGCAGTCGGCTATTGAAGTGGAAGGCGCTAATAACCGCGTACAGTTAGCCCAACTTGAACGTGCTTATCAGGCGCGCGCCGCTGAAAAACTGATGCTAGCAGGGGCAAATCTTAGAGATCCAGCTCGTATCGATATTCGCGGTGATGTTAGCGTGGGTATGGATGTGATGGTCGATGTGAATGTGATATTCCAAGGTAAAGTGACCATAGGTAATAATGTGACCATTGGCGCAGGCGCGATTTTAATTGATTGCGACATTGCCGATAACGCGGAAATCAAACCTTATTCGATTGTTGAAAATGCCATTGTTGGCGAAAAAGCCAGTGCAGGACCTTTTGCGCGTTTGCGCCCCGGCGCCGAACTTAAACGTGATGCTCATATTGGTAATTTCGTTGAGATGAAAAAAGCCGTGTTAGGTGAAGGCTCTAAAGCGGGTCATTTAGCTTATATTGGCGATGCGCAGATTGGCGCGGGAGTGAACATCGGTGCCGGCACCATCACCTGTAACTATGATGGCGCCAATAAACATCTTACTGTGATTGAAGATAATGTGTTTGTCGGCAGTGATACTCAGCTTGTAGCGCCTGTTACCATAGGTAAGGGCGCAACATTGGGCGCGGGTTCGACCATAACCCGTGATGTAGCGGCCGATGAGCTCGTTATTACTCGTGTTAAGCAGCGCCACTTAAGCGGCTGGACTCGTCCCGTTAAGCTAAAGAAGTAAAACACGGTATTAAGTTTGGAGTTGAATACCACAATTAAGCGACCTTACTGGGTCGCTTTTTTATTGCTAGCTCATTGAAGTGCATGAAATTTAACCGCTAAGGCGCAATAAATTGAACTGGCTCACCTTGCAATGTAAATAGATGTAAAGAAACTTAAATAAAAACGATTCTCATTTATATTTAGCGCAACTTTTTCTGTTGTCGTTTTTAGTTATGGGGTTGTTATGTCAATCAAGGGCGCTGCGTTTAAATACTCGAGTGTAGGTTTAGCGGTTATAGCTGCATTAGCCAGTGTGTCAGTTTCAGCTGATGAAGCGGATAATACTACTGCCGATGCTAACATAGAACGTATTACGGTTACCGGCCGTACCTTTAACGATTATAAAGTGGGTGTTGCTTCTGGCGCCATGCGTGGCGATATTGATTTAATGGATACTCCTCAGTCTGTTGCCGTCATCCCTGATTTTGTCACTGATGAGCAGTTAGCAACTAACCTTTCTGAAGTATTGGTGAATGACTCAAGTGTCACTGGTGGTAGTGAGAAATGGAACCGCCAAGTGTTTAATATTCGTGGTTTTGAGTTGTCTTCAGGTTCAGGTTATTTGATCAATGGCCATCAACAGTGGTCTCACTATGTGCAGCCTATCGAGACATTGCAGCAGGTTGAAGTGCTCAAAGGTCCATCTAGTATGCTATATGGTCAGTCTGGTCCTGGTGGATTGATCAACATGGTGACCAAAAAGCCAACCTATGACACCATGTTTGAGGTCGGTTTCGATACTGATGAATACGGCTCTACCCGCGTACAACTCGATGCTGGCGGTAGCTTAAACGAAGCTCAAACTATGCGCTATCGCACTGTGTTGGTTAAGCAAGATACACAATACTGGCGTGACTATCAGGATGACACTAATCAAGAGCGTGACCGTTGGTTAGGTTATCTAAATCTAGAATTTGATATTACCGACGACCTTCTGTTGTCACTCAAATATGATCATACCCAAGATAAAACCGGTATTGACCGTGGTGGTTGGTTAAACCGTGACGGTGAGTTGATTGGTGGCCGTGACATTATCTGGGATATGCCGTGGGCGTTTACCGACAATACTATTACTAACTTGGGCGCCGAACTGACTTACCACATCAATGATGATTGGAAAGTTAAAGCCGGTTATAACGACCAGCAGTTTAATCGTCAGCGCCTAGACTCATCACCTAGCTTAGTAAAGGGCTCTGAAAACCCATTCCAAGACGGCTACACAGTCAGCCCATTTGATAGATACGACGATTGGCAGCACAAAACTGGCTTTGTTGATATCACGAGTAAATTCAGTACAGGCAGTTTTGAGCATCAGTTCTTAATCGGCGCCAATATGCTGGATTACTATTACGGTCAGTTGAAAGACTCTGGACCTAAAGGCCAGATGGTGATGCCGGGTCAGCCGCTTGCCAGACCCGATCTTGATTACCATAGAGATGACACTAAATATGAAAGTGATTACAAACACTATGGTTTCTATATCCAAGACTTGATCAGCATTAACGATAACTGGCAAGTATTGGCGGGTGTGCGTTATGACGAGCAGAAAAAAGACGGTGGCGGTAATAATAGCTATGCCGTATCGCCAAAATTTGGCGTGATCTACTCGCCAATGGATAATGGCAGTATCTATGTTAACTACTCTAAGAGCTTCACACCACAAGGCCAAGTTAACGATGCCGAAGATGTTAACGATAAGATGAACCTTAATCCTGAGTATGGTGAGCAATACGAAATCGGTACTAAGTGGGAGCTATTTGATGGCAGCTTACTACTGACGGGAGCCGTATTTGATATCACAGTCTCTAACGTCACGGTAACCGAAGAGCTTGATGTTATCGCTAGTGTCGATAAGCAAACCATTACCACCCAAAGCGGCGAGCAGCGCCATAGAGGCTTTGAGATGGGAGCGCAGGGTCAAGTCAGTGAACAGTGGTTTGTAACCAGTTCAATGATGTATCTGGATGCCGAGAATGTTCGTCCAGCTGCTGACAGCTTGAATGGTAAGACTCCTGTTGATGCTCCTGAGTGGTCGGCAAACGTCTGGACTCGTTATGAAATGACTGATGATCTAGCGTTTAACTTCGGTGCTATCTATGTGGGTGAGCGTTTTGCCAATACCAGCAATAGCATCAGCAAAGATAGCTACGTACGCTTTGATATGGGCGCGGCTTATAGTATGGATATCTTTGGCAGCGACATGAATGTGCGACTCAATGTGAAAAACCTATTCGATACCGACTACCTAGCTGGCGGTACTAATACCGATGTCACGGTTGGTGAAGGGCGTCATTTCAGCCTAGCATTAGAAGCTAAATTTTAACATAAGCTCATAGTGATGATATAAAAGCCTCTGTCTTATCGGATAGAGGCTTTTTGCTATTTAAGGCATTTGCCATTTTTTAAGCTTCAAGTCTGGCAAAAAAGTTTCGTTTCATTATAATCGGCTTTCGAAACGAAACTTAGCAGCCACTTTTATGAATAAACGCAACACTCAACAGCGTCGACATAGCATTATCGCCATCCTCAATGAGCAAGGTGAAGTGAGCGTTGATGAGTTATCGTTACGTTTCGATACCTCTGAAGTTACCATTCGTAAAGATTTAGCCGCTTTAGAAAAAACCGGTCTTTTACTGCGCCGTTACGGTGGCGCGGTTGCCATTCCCGATGAAGTTACTTTGCATTTTAGTGCCAAGGTTGCACCCAATAAATTAGCCATTGCCGCGGCAGCGGCTAAATTAATTAAAGATCATAACCGCATCATTATTGACAGTGGCAGTACGACCTCTGGTTTAGTGCAGCAGCTTAATGATAAGCGTGGCTTAGTGGTGATGACCAATGCGCTGCAATTGGCCAATGCCATACATGAGTTGGAAAACGAACCGACATTATTGATGACCGGTGGCACCTGGGACCCGCACTCTGAATCCTTTCAAGGACAAGTTGCCGAACAGGTATTACGTTCATATAACTTTGACCAACTGTTTATCGGCGCTGACGGCATCGATCTCGAGCGTGGTACCACCACTTTTAATGAATTGACGGGCCTGAGCAAAGTGATGGCCGAAGTCTCGCGCGACGTTATCGTGATGGTTGATTCAGATAAAATTGGCAAACGAATACCGAATTTAGAGCTGGCATGGCAACAGATAAGCGTGCTGGTGACAGACGACCGCATTGATACCGCGGTGGTTAAAAAAATTACCGAGCAAGGCGTTGAAGTGATCTTAGCCCCTTACTCAAACTAGCTTTTATTTTTAAACCTTAAGATTAGCGTGTAGGAAAACATTATGTGTGGAATTGTTGGCGCAGTAGCGCAACGGGATGTTGCAGAAATTTTGGTCGAGGGGTTACGTCGTCTCGAATACCGCGGTTATGACTCAGCCGGTGTGGCGGTTATCCACAATGGCGAGCTCAAGAGTACGCGCCGCGTGGGTAAAGTACAGGAGCTCTCTAGTGCGTTAGAGCAAACGCCATTAGCGGGCGGCACAGGTATCGCCCACACTCGCTGGGCAACCCATGGTGAGCCAAGTGAGCGTAATGCCCATCCACATCAATCATCTGGCGACATTGCCGTGGTGCATAACGGCATTATCGAAAACCACAATAAACTGCGTGAAATGCTAAAAGGCTTAGGCTACGTATTTACCTCTGATACCGATACCGAAGTGATTTGTCACTTGGTGCATCACGAGCTTAAGTCGCACGACACCTTATTGGCAGCGGTACAGGCAACGGTAAAACAGCTAGAAGGTGCTTACGGCACTGTGGTGATTGACCGTCGTGATTCTGAGCGCATGATCGTGGCGCGTTCTGGTAGTCCGTTGGTGATAGGCTATGGCTTAGGCGAAAACTTTGTTGCCTCCGATCAGCTAGCACTGTTACCTGTGACCCGCTCTTTTGCTTTCTTAGAAGAAGGCGATGTGGCCGAAGTGACTCGACGCCAAGTCTCAATTTTCGATATTGACGGTAATCCTGTTGAGCGCGAAGTGAAAGAGTCTGAAGTGACTCATGATGCGGGTGATAAAGGCGAATACCGTCACTACATGCTCAAAGAGATCTATGAGCAGCCACGTGCGATTGCCCATACCTTAGAAGGCCGTATTGCTGGTGGTCAGGTATTGGACTCGGCGTTTGGCGACAATGCTGCAGAGTTTTTAAAAGACATTAAACACGTGCAGATCATCGCCTGTGGTACCAGTTATCACGCCGGCATGGCGGCGCGTTATTGGCTTGAAGATTGGGCGGGGGTGTCATGCAACGTCGAAATCGCCTCTGAGTTCCGTTACCGTAAGTCTCACCTGTTCCCCAATAGCTTGTTAGTGACTATCTCTCAATCGGGTGAAACGGCCGATACGCTTGCTGCACTGCGCTTGGCTAAAGAGATGGGTTATAAAGCCACCATGACCATCTGTAACGCGCCGGGTTCATCTTTGGTGCGTGAATCAGATATGGCTTACATGATGAAAGCGGGCGCCGAAATTGGCGTTGCGTCAACCAAAGCCTTTACCGTGCAGTTAGCCGGATTGCTGATGTTAACGGCCGTGATTGGTCGTCATAATGGGATGTCTGACGAGATGCAGGCAAAAATCACCCAGAGCCTACAATCTATGCCTGCCAAAGTGGAGCAAGCACTGGGCTTAGATGATGCCATTGCCGAACTGGCGGAAGACTTTGCCGACAAGCATCACGCACTCTTTTTAGGTCGTGGCGATCAGTATCCCATCGCGATGGAAGGGGCGCTAAAGCTAAAAGAGATCTCTTATATTCATGCCGAAGCTTATGCCTCGGGTGAGCTTAAGCATGGCCCGCTAGCGCTTATCGATGCCGATATGCCTGTGATAGTGGTGGCACCTAATAACGAGTTACTGGAAAAGCTTAAGTCAAACGTGGAAGAAGTGCGTGCTCGTGGTGGCTTAATGTATGTGTTCGCCGACAAAGATGCTGAATTTGAGTCAGACGACACCATGAAGGTGATCCCTATTCCTCATTGTGATGAGTTTATGGCGCCACTGATCTACACCATTCCGTTGCAGTTGCTGTCATATCATGTGGCACTGATTAAAGGCACCGATGTGGATCAGCCACGTAACCTGGCAAAGTCGGTCACGGTTGAGTAATAAAATCGATTCACGATAGTGATTGGTTAACCGATAGCAAAAGCCTCCTTTTGGGAGGCTTTTGCTTTTATTCATACAATGAGGCGGGTTGGTTCATGACTGTGATTTGGTACAGTATATGCTAGGAAGGACAGTAACTACTTAGGCCTAATGGCATTGCACGACGATTTTCTATTCGTCTCCATACCTTATCATGAAAATAAAACACCACAGTGTTAACCGCTGGCTCAATAAGGGCTACCGCGCCACCAATAACTAAGCTACCCGTTAATAGGTAAGTAATCGTAAAGGCAACGCTAAAGTGCAGTATTGCAAAAGTGAATGTCTTAGCCATGATGAAACTCCTCTTTAATTAAGGTAAATGATATTCGTTATCATTTGAGTTCTAAAGAGGTTAATGTCGATAGGGCTAAAAGAGTTTTTAGATTGACCGCAGGTATATGCGAGTTATCAATATAAGCAAGCCGCAGTGATGCGGCTTGCTTAGTAGGTGAGCCTATTCGTGGTTAATAGTGCCAAGGGAATTTAGAAAAATCTTGCTCACGCTTCTCTAAAAAGGCATCTCTGCCTTCTATGGCTTCATCGGTGCCGTAGGCTAAGCGAGTCGCTTCACCGGCAAACAGTTGTTGGCCGACGAGTCCATCATCGGGCAAGTTAAAGCCGTATTTAAGCATGCGCATGGCGGTGGGTGATTTCGAGTTGATCTCTTTGCCCCAATTTAATGCTTCGATTTCCAGCTCTGCATGGGGCACTGAGCGATTGACCATGCCCATATCGAACGCTTCATCGGCACTGTAATTAAAACCTAAGAAGAAAATTTCACGGGCACGTTTTTGACCAATCATTTTAGCAAGATAGGCGCTACCGTAACCTGAATCGAAACTGCCCACATCGGGATCCGTTTGCTTGAATATGGCGTGTTCCTTCGAGGCGAGAGTGAGGTCACATACCACGTGTAGGCTATGACCACCGCCCACCGCCCAACCTGGGACGACCGCAATCACCACTTTGGGCATAAAGCGGATAAGCCGTTGCACTTCTAATATATGCAACCGTCCCATGCGAGCGATATCGGGCTTACCCTCTTCTGCACCTTCGTATTTGTAGCCATCTTTGCCACGAATGCGTTGATCGCCGCCAGCACAAAAAGAGTACTGCCCTTTAGCCGATGGGCCGTTACCGGTTAATAGTACGCAGCCAACATCAGACCATTGGCGCGCATGATCTAAGGCGGTATAGAGTTCATCAACGGTTTTAGGGCGAAATGAGTTAAGGCAATCAGGGCGATTGATAGCAATACGTACCGTGCCTTGCTCTTTAGCCCTGTGATACGTGATATCTTCAAATGCAAATCCGCTGACTTGCTCCCAAAGGCTTGAGTCAAAAATATCGGAAACTTGGTCTGTCATATGGATTACCTTGTGTCTGTATTGTCAATTGAGACGAATCGCCCAAGGCTAGGCTCAATCGTTATAGAGGTCAATTATGGATATAAAAACCGTGCGCTGGGCGCGGCATTGATATCGGCGCTAATGGGAAATTATCGTAATTTATCGCATATGAATAATTGGTTGTCGCGGCTTAATATCGTAAAACGACTGGCGTTATCACCGCAGTATTGTGCTTTATAGGCCATGACAGATTGCTCTGATTCGAAAATACCCTCTAACGCGGCCTGTTCCGCCTTGTTGAGTCGGTTCGCGATTTCAGCTTTTAGTTGAGATAAATGATTATCGACTTTAATAATTTTCGTGCCTGTCATTGAGTCGAGTTTTCGCTCAGCTTTTTGCATAAGCGCATCGGCTTGAGCCATTGGCTCATCGAGCTTATTGGTTTCGGTTGCAAGGTAATAGAGTAGCCCTGCACCTGCGCCTAAAATAATCCAGCCTCTCATTATTTCTCCAACCATGATGAACAATTTGTGATAGAAAAGGTATAATAAGCCAGTTTTCATGGAATATTAAAGCTGTAAGGCTGTTAAATATGAACGCAGAATCAAATAAAAAGGACTATTCGAAGGTTGAGCGGATCAAAATTCACCAGCCTGATGTAAATAAGTCCGACCGCTTCAATCCCCGCAATCGTATTTATGTCAGAGCAATACAAGGGTTTTGGACCCAGCTGCGCCGCCGTCTAGGTTGGGTCGCAATATTGTTCTTCCTTATATTACCTTGGATCCCATGGGGTAATAGGCAAGCGGTATGGTTTAACCTAGGTGAGCAGAAGTTTCACATCTTTGGGTTGACCATTTGGCCGCAAGATTTAACCCTATTAGCTGCACTATTAATGATAGCCGCTTTTGGGTTGTTTTTTGTGACCACCTATCTTGGTCGAGTCTGGTGTGGCTATACCTGCCCACAAACGGTATGGACCTTTATCTTTATTTGGTTTGAAGAAAAGCTTGAAGGTGCACGCAACAAGCGCATTAAGCTTGACCAAATGCCATGGAGCCTTAATAAGGTATGGCGTAAAACCGCAAAGCACCTCGCTTGGTTGCTAGTGTCCCTGTTAACAGCCATGACTTTTGTCTCCTATTTTGTTCCTACCACAGAAGTGTATGCCGAGGTATTCAGTGGCACCGCGTCTGGCGGGGTTTACTTCTGGGTCATGCTTTTTACCTTAGCGACTTATGGCAATGCTGGTTGGATGCGCGAAATCATGTGTACCCACATGTGTCCCTACGCTCGTTTTCAATCGGCCATGTTCGATAAGAACACCTACATCGTTGGTTATGAAACTAAACGGGGTGAAGCCCGAGGTCCTCGCTCGCGTAAAGCTGACCCTAAAGAGCTAGGTTTAGGTGATTGCATCGATTGTGACTTATGCGTTCAAGTGTGCCCGACAGGTATCGATATCCGTAACGGTTTACAATATGAATGTATTAACTGCGGAGCATGTATTGATGCTTGCGATAACACCATGGAGCGTATGGGATATCAAAAAGGCTTGATCGCTTACACCACCGAAAACAAACTCGATGGGATAAAAGAGAAAGTGTTAAGACCAAAGCTGGTCGGTTACGGTGCGGTGTTAGCCATCATGATCGTTATCTTTGTCTATGCCAGTGCCACCATTGCCCCTGTTCGTGTTGATATTATCCGCGATCGTAATCAGCTATTTAGAGTCAACAACCAAGGATTAATTGAAAACACCTTCACATTAAAGATACTCAATAAGACCGAAGCGCCGCATGAGTACCAGTTGGGCGTAGAAGGATTACCCAATTACAAATGGTATGGCCCGCAAACGGTCACCATTAATGGTGGCGAAGTGTTAACTCTGCCAGTCAGTATTGCGGTCGATCCTGTTGAGCTTTCGCGCCCCATGATAAAAATCGACTTTAAAGTGACGACCATCTTAGATGGTGAAAAGGTAGAGGCTACACAAGAATCGCGATTCTTCGGCCAATAACCGCCAACAAGTGTACGAACACAAACAAGAAAGGGGCTAACTAGCCCCTTTTTTATACGTATCGTTTGATAAGTATTCACTCAATAGTAAAAGTGTTACTTTCTTTCAAAAAGCGCTTGCGCCCATCCGAGAACTGCCTATAATGCGCATCCACTGACACGGCACAGCAGGCCAACTACCTAGGTAGTACGGGACTTGCAGCGGTGTTAGGAGTTGAACTCTTCGGAGATTAACTCAGGTGATAAGCGCTTTTAAGGGCTTCGATTGATGACTTCTGTTTAAGAAAGCATCGCTTGGAAAACTTCTTAAAATAAGCACTTGACGCCAACAACGGGGCGTGTAGAATACGCATCCCTAAGCCAACGACCTAGCGTCAACGGCGGCTAAATGAAAGATTGATTCTCTCATGCTAGCAACGCTCTTTAACAAGATAAAACAAGAAATCTGTGTGGACACTCACAGGTGTTGAGTTAATCGAAATTGCCTAACCTTCGGGTTGGCAATCAAAGAATTAAATCAATGTAACGATGAGTGTTCATAGCAATATGTACAAACGTTTTTAAGATTCTTCCGAGTCTTTTAAACGGAATCAGAATTCATTGAGCCGAATCGCAAGATTCAACAAAACTTTAATTGAAGAGTTTGATCATGGCTCAGATTGAACGCTGGCGGCAGGCCTAACACATGCAAGTCGAGCGGTAACAGGAAGAAAGCTTGCTTTCTTTGCTGACGAGCGGCGGACGGGTGAGTAATGCCTAGGGAACTGCCCAGTCGAGGGGGATAACAGTTGGAAACGACTGCTAATACCGCATACGCCCTACGGGGGAAAAGAGGGGACCTTCGGGCCTTCTGCGATTGGATGTACCTAGGTGGGATTAGCTAGTTGGTGAGGTAATGGCTCACCAAGGCGACGATCCCTAGCTGTTCTGAGAGGATGATCAGCCACACTGGGACTGAGACACGGCCCAGACTCCTACGGGAGGCAGCAGTGGGGAATATTGCACAATGGGCGCAAGCCTGATGCAGCCATGCCGCGTGTGTGAAGAAGGCCTTCGGGTTGTAAAGCACTTTCAGCGAGGAGGAAAGCTTAAACGTTAATAGCGTTTAGGTGTGACGTTACTCGCAGAAGAAGGACCGGCTAACTTCGTGCCAGCAGCCGCGGTAATACGAGGGGTCCAAGCGTTAATCGGAATTACTGGGCGTAAAGCGTACGCAGGCGGTTTGTTAAGCGAGATGTGAAAGCCCCGGGCTCAACCTGGGAATTGCATTTCGAACTGGCAGACTAGAGTCTTGTAGAGGGGGGTAGAATTTCAGGTGTAGCGGTGAAATGCGTAGAGATCTGAAGGAATACCGGTGGCGAAGGCGGCCCCCTGGACAAAGACTGACGCTCAGGTACGAAAGCGTGGGGAGCAAACAGGATTAGATACCCTGGTAGTCCACGCCGTAAACGATGTCTACTCGGAATTTGGTGTCTTGAACACTGGGTTCCCAAGCTAACGCATTAAGTAGACCGCCTGGGGAGTACGGCCGCAAGGTTAAAACTCAAATGAATTGACGGGGGCCCGCACAAGCGGTGGAGCATGTGGTTTAATTCGATGCAACGCGAAGAACCTTACCTACTCTTGACATCCAGAGAATTCGCTAGAGATAGCTTAGTGCCTTCGGGAACTCTGAGACAGGTGCTGCATGGCTGTCGTCAGCTCGTGTTGTGAAATGTTGGGTTAAGTCCCGCAACGAGCGCAACCCTTATCCTTATTTGCCAGCACGTAATGGTGGGAACTTTAGGGAGACTGCCGGTGATAAACCGGAGGAAGGTGGGGACGACGTCAAGTCATCATGGCCCTTACGAGTAGGGCTACACACGTGCTACAATGGCAAGTACAGAGGGTTGCAAAGCCGCGAGGTGGAGCTAATCTCACAAAGCTTGTCGTAGTCCGGATTGGAGTCTGCAACTCGACTCCATGAAGTCGGAATCGCTAGTAATCGTGGATCAGAATGCCACGGTGAATACGTTCCCGGGCCTTGTACACACCGCCCGTCACACCATGGGAGTGGGCTGCACCAGAAGTAGATAGCTTAACCTTTCGGGGAGGGCGTTTACCACGGTGTGGTTCATGACTGGGGTGAAGTCGTAACAAGGTAGCCCTAGGGGAACCTGGGGCTGGATCACCTCCTTACCTATACGACTAACTCAATATTTGCTGAGTGTTCACACAGATAACTTGTTCTTGTTAGAGCAGGTGGCACGTCTTAACGGCGATGCTTGTTCTTTAAAAATTTGGAAAGCTGATAGTGTTAATGTGAAAGGGATAGTGACGTACTTGTACGTGATTATTTGTAGCATTGACGCGAAAATTAAAATTGAGTTCTCAAACACTTAAATCAAGTGCCGAGTCATTGTAATGATGATTCATGAGTATTCTTTTGGCGAAAGTAAACACCATTAGTTGCGATACAACATCAAGCTTACCCGCTTGATAAAGTTTGTTTCCTTGTGAAACTCATTTGGGTTGTATGGTTAAGTGACTAAGCGTATACGGTGGATGCCTTGGCAGTCAGAGGCGATGAAGGACGTAGTAACTTGCGAAAAGCGTTGGCGAGCTAGTAACAAGCATTTGAGCTAACGATGTCCGAATGGGGAAACCCACATGCATAAGCATGTATCACAACATGAATACATAGTGTTGTGAGGCGAACCCGGGGAACTGAAACATCTAAGTACCCGGAGGAAAAGAAATCAACCGAGATTCCCCTAGTAGCGGCGAGCGAACGGGGATTAGCCCTTAAGCGTAGAGGGTGTTAGTGGAATGTGTTGGAAAGCACAGCGGCACAGGGTGATAGCCCCGTACATGAAAACTAACTTTACGTGAAAACGAGTAGGACGGGACACGTGACATCTTGTCTGAACATGGGGGGACCATCCTCCAAGGCTAAATACTCCTGACTGACCGATAGTGAACCAGTACCGTGAGGGAAAGGCGAAAAGAACCCCTGTGAGGGGAGTGAAATAGAACCTGAAACCGTATACGTACAAGCAGTGGGAGCGGTTCTTGAGACCGTGACTGCGTACCTTTTGTATAATGGGTCAGCGACTTACATTTTGTAGCGAGGTTAAGCGAATAGCGGAGCCGTAGGGAAACCGAGTGTTAACTGCGCGTTTAGTTGCAAGGTGTAGACCCGAAACCCGGTGATCTAGCCATGGGCAGGTTGAAGGTTGAGTAACATCAACTGGAGGACCGAACACACGTATGTTGAAAAATGCGGTGATGACTTGTGGCTGGGGGTGAAAGGCCAATCAAACCGGGAGATATCTGGTTCTCCTCGAAAGCTATTTAGGTAGCGCCTCGAGCGAATACCATTGGGGGTAGAGCACTGTTAAGGCTAGGGGGTCATCCCGACTTACCAACCCTTTGCAAACTCCGAATACCAATGAGTACTACTCGGGAGACACACGGCGGGTGCTAACGTCCGTCGTGAAAAGGGAAACAACCCAGACCATCAGCTAAGGTCCCAAAGTTATTGCTAAGTGGGAAACGATGTGGGAAGGCTTAGACAGCTAGGATGTTGGCTTAGAAGCAGCCATCATTTAAAGAAAGCGTAATAGCTCACTAGTCGAGTCGGCCTGCGCGGAAGATTTAACGGGGCTAAGCAATACACCGAAGCTATGGGTACTAGCGCTTGCGCTAGTGCGGTAGAGGAGCGTTCTGTAAGCCGTTGAAGGTGAAGGGGTAACCCACGCTGGAGGTATCAGAAGTGCGAATGCTGACATGAGTAACGATAAAGGGGGTGAAAAACCCCCTCGCCGAAAGACCAAGGGTTCCTGTCCAATGTTAATCAGGGCAGGGTGAGTCGACCCCTAAGGCGAGGCCGAAAGGCGTAGTCGATGGGAAACAGGTTAATATTCCTGTACTTCTGCTAACTGCGATGGAGAGACGGAGAAGGCTAGGCTAGCGCGGCGTTGGTTGTCCGCGTTTAAGGCTGTAGGTGGTGCACTTAGGCAAATCCGGGTGCACATACACTGAGAGTTGATGACGAGGTTCTACGGAACTGAAGTAGTTGATGCCATGCTTCCAGGAAAATCTTCTAAGCTTCAGGTTAGCAGGAATCGTACCCCAAACCGACACAGGTGGTTGGGTAGAGAATACCAAGGCGCTTGAGAGAACTCGGCTGAAGGAACTAGGCAAAATGGTACCGTAACTTCGGGAGAAGGTACGCTCCTGTTGGTGATGAGACTTGCTCTCTAAGCTGACGGGAGTCGCAGATACCAGGTGGCTGCAACTGTTTATCAAAAACACAGCACTGTGCAAACTCGCAAGAGGAAGTATACGGTGTGACGCCTGCCCGGTGCCGGAAGGTTAATTGATTGGGTTATCTTCGGAGAAGCTCATGATCGAAGCCCCGGTAAACGGCGGCCGTAACTATAACGGTCCTAAGGTAGCGAAATTCCTTGTCGGGTAAGTTCCGACCTGCACGAATGGCGTAATGATGGCCACGCTGTCTCCAGCCGAGACTCAGTGAAGTTGAAATTGCGGTGAAGATGCCGTATACCCGCGGCTAGACGGAAAGACCCCGTGAACCTTTACTATAGCTTGGCACTGAACATTGACCCTACATGTGTAGGATAGGTGGGAGACTTTGAAGCAGGAACGCCAGTTCTTGTGGAGTCAACCTTGAAATACCACCCTTGTAGTGTTGATGTTCTAACTCTGGCCCCTGAATCGGGGTTGAGGACAGTGCCTGGTGGGTAGTTTGACTGGGGCGGTCTCCTCCCAAAGAGTAACGGAGGAGCACGAAGGTTGGCTAAGTACGGTCGGACATCGTACGGTTAGTGCAATGGCATAAGCCAGCTTAACTGCGAGACATACACGTCGAGCAGGTGCGAAAGCAGGTCATAGTGATCCGGTGGTTCTGAATGGAAGGGCCATCGCTCAACGGATAAAAGGTACTCCGGGGATAACAGGCTGATACCGCCCAAGAGTTCATATCGACGGCGGTGTTTGGCACCTCGATGTCGGCTCATCACATCCTGGGGCTGAAGTCGGTCCCAAGGGTATGGCTGTTCGCCATTTAAAGTGGTACGCGAGCTGGGTTCAGAACGTCGTGAGACAGTTCGGTCCCTATCTGCCGTGGGCGTTGGATGATTGAAGGGAGCTGCTCCTAGTACGAGAGGACCGGAGTGGACGAACCGCTGGTGTTCGGGTTGTCATGCCAATGGCATTGCCCGGTAGCTACGTTCGGAATCGATAACCGCTGAAAGCATCTAAGCGGGAAGCGAGCCCTAAGATGAGTCATCCCTAGGACTTTAAGTCCTCTAAAGGGCCGTAGGAGACTACTACGTTGATAGGCAAGGTGTGTAAGCGTTGTGAGGCGTTGAGCTAACTTGTACTAATGACCCGTGAGGCTTAACCATACAACCCAAAAGGGTTTCCAGTTAATGGTTAACTTTAGCGAAAGAATACCGACACTTGATTTAGTGTGACTCAAATTTAATATCTCTTGCTTCTTGAAATACAGAATTGAGAGCAGCTTTTCAAATTTCCGAATTTGTCTGGAAACCATAGCATTGTGGTACCACCTGATCCCATCCCGAACTCAGAAGTGAAACGCAATCGCGCCGATGGTAGTGTGGGGTCTCCCCATGTGAGAGTAGGTCATTTCCAGACGCCTAATACGATAAAGCCCGTTGCTAATGCAACGGGCTTTTTTCGTTTTAGCCTGGAGATAACCACTCGAACATGGGGAAATAAATAGTCCGAACGTAGTGAGGTGTAACCCATGTGATAGTAGGGCGAATATCGCGTAAGCGATGTGCATATGAGCGCGAAGCTTTAGCGTAGCTGGCCATAACAGGCGCCTAATACTTCTCGTAAGAGAATCGATAAATCCCCAGCACTTCGTGTTGGGGATTTTTTCGTTTAACCGCTTAAAAATATGACGTTTGGACGTTAATGTATTATTAGTATTTGATATGTTATACCAATCTAAGTAAAAATATGATCTAATTGTATTTATCATATTCTCTTCATTTGTTGTTATGGATAACTTTAAGAATACCGACTTTAATTCACTAGCTCGTAAGCAAACATCTATTCAAATGAAGATGCGGCTACTTGCACTTGCTCATTTTCAAGATGGAAAGTCCCGAACACAAATTGCACGTTTTTTGAAAGTGAGTAGAACGAGTGTTAATAAGTGGGTACATGTCTTTTTAGAGGAAGGCTTAGCTGGGTTGCAAGAGAAGCCACGTACAGGTAGGCCACCATTTCTTAGCAAGAAACAACAAGCCCAACTCGCTGACTATATAGAAAAAAGAGCAAATAGCGATCAAGGTGGTAGATTGACGGGGGCACATATTCATAGCTACATTTTATCTGAGTTTGGTAAAAGCTATCATCCTGACTCAATCTATTATTTGTTGAATCATATGGGGTTTTCGTGGATAACCTCACGCTCTAAGCACCCAAAACAATCAATTGAAGCCCAGGAGGAGTTTAAAAAAATTCCAAATTAAAACGATCCTTAAGATCCCCGGGCACCTTTCTTTAGATCGCATTGATATTTGGTTTCAAGATGAAGCAAGATTTGGCCAACAAAATACGACAACGAAGATTTGGGCCAGAACGGGTACCAGACCACGGGTTGTACGGCAGCAGCAATTCGAATATGCATACCTATTTGGTTCTGTATGTCCTAATAGGGGCATAGGTCAGGCAATAGTCGTTCCATGGACGAGCAAGGAAGCGATGCACCTCCACTTAAAACAGATCTCGGACGTCACTGATATAGATCGACATGCTGTCGTGATAATGGATGGAGCCGGTTGGCATACCGAAGGTATCGCAGATGAATTCAAAAATGTCAGCATCATCAAATTACCGCCTTATTCACCAGAGCTAAATTCAATCGAACAAGTATGGAGCTGGATGCGCCAGCATTGTCTCGCCAATAGAGTTTTTAGAAATTATGAAGACATTGTCGATAGCGTTTGTGATGCCTGGAATACCTTTACCGATAGTTCAGAACGAGTGACACAAATGTGTTCTAGGGACTGGGCAAATATGACCAGTTAGTTTTCCAGTTTGGTATTATCTGCAGCGCACTGTGATCTTTATGGCTAACATGCAACGTGAATAGAGGTATAATGCGGTATGAATTGTCGTTTAGGATGTGGTGCATGTTGTATTGCGCCTTCAATAACCAGCCCAATACCAGGAATGCCTAACGGTAAGCCTGCTGGTGTGCGTTGTATCCAACTCAATGATGATAATCTTTGTCAAATTTTCGGTCAGTCTGAGCGACCTGAGCTGTGTGCTCGGTTTGCGGCTACAGAAGATGTCTGCGGCAACACAAACGAAGAGGCCCTTTGGCTTATCACTTCATTAGAAGCAGCGACACAATCCTAGAAGGTTATTTATGCAGTTAACTCGTTATACAGATTTTGGTATCCGCACTTTGATGTATCTAGCACTATTTCCTGAAAGGGAGCAGCTGTTCAGGATTGCTGAAATTACAGAGGTGTTTGATCTCTCCCCTAATCATGTATCAAAGATTGTGCATCATTTAGGTAAAGAGGGTTATTTGCAGACTATTCGTGGTAAGAGTGGTGGCTTTAGGTTGGGGAAATCTGCTGAAGATATCAATATTGGTCAGTTGGTGAGGATTTTAGAAAACTCTTTGGCCCCAATAGATTGCAGTAAGCCCTATTGTCGTTTTACTCCCTCGTGCCAATTAAAAGGTGTATTGGCAGAAGCGGTTGAGGCTTATCTTGCGGTGTTAGACCGTTATACTCTCGCCGATATTATCAGTAACCGCCAAGAGCTTAAGGGGTTATTAACTGATATTTCAATTCCTATCTTAGAGTTATAAAGTCGCAGAATAAAGACTAAGTTGACCTACCTTAATCGTGTAGGGCTTGCTGTCGATTTCAACTTAGGTTGCTGTGCTAGGCGATAAGGAAGCAGTGTAGAGGTTGGAACTAAAGTAATGCCTTCTTGCTGCAGTCTACTTACATTGTGTCGCAAAAAGCGAATCGTTTCAGGGTAAGGGTGCGCGATCGCTACCACGCTACCTTGGTTATTAGCTAATTGGATTAATTGTTGAAACTGTTTTTCTAATGCCTCTTCTCTGACATCATTGTCAAGAAACAGTTGTCTTCTTAGTAATGGAATACCGAGTTTATTGGCATTATCCGCTGCCTTGCTATAACGGGTTGTCACACTGTCAACAAAGTAATTATCTTGTTGTTTTAAGCTTTCCATTAGCCATAACATGGGTTTATCCATCTGGGTTAGCAAGCTGCCCATATGATTATTAACCCCTTTTACGTGGGGAATACTGTTAAAAGCACTGGATATTGTCTGTTTAAAAGTGTGCTCATTCATGTCATTTGTTAATCCCCCCGGGCCGAGTTTTTTACCATTGAGTGCCTGCATCGGAATGTGCAGCATGATCTCATGACCTCTATTGTGGGCGGCAATGGCAATTTTTTTGCCTAGCGGAGTATTAGGCAGTACTGACAGGGTAACGCCAATAGGGAGAGACAGTACGGCCTCATCGGTTTGACGATATCCAATATCGTCAATGATGATAGCGACTTGAGCGGCCTTTGCAGAGTTAGCAATAAAAGTAACAATCAATAAAAGTAATAAGCGCACTATGATTTCATGGTATTTAGCTGTTTGTTTTTATCCATGTGACAGCCGAATTAATCAGCCTGTCTTGAGCGATATCATCATGGGGCGATAGCTCAGCGATTATAGGCATACTTTTAATTCCAGTCATAGCGTCTTTAGTGATATTTATATCAGGTTCAATACCAATAGTGTTGATATCCCTACCTTTTGGTGTGGTGTAGTGGCCGATAGTGAGCTTGATTGCATGGCCATCAATTAGGGTAGGGATCAGACTTTGAACCGTGCCTTTTCCGAAGCTTTTTTCACCGATTAAAATAGCTCTTTGGTTTTCTTGCAGGGCTGCCGCTAAGATCTCTGATGCCGATGCGGATCCTTTGTTGATGAGGACCACTATTGGCAATTTAGAAAACATATTTTTCGGCGAGGCGAAGTAGTCACTATTGGCATCAAAAAATCGTCCTCGAGTCGATACTATGCGCCCTTTTGCTAAAAATAGGTCGGCAATTTTTATGGCTTGGTCCAGTAAGCCTCCGGGGTTATTACGCACATCTAAAATAAGCCCTTTCATGGGCAGGTCTTGCCACTGGTTGAGCTGGTTGACCATATCTCGAGTCGAGTCATCTTGAAAGCTGCTGAGTTTGATATAGCCAATATCATTAGCGAGTAGTGTGGCGCTAACGGAGTTTACGTCAATAAGGGAAGGCTTGAGGGTAACGTTGACAAGGTTTTCAGAATTTTGCCGACGTAACGATAAGTTAATCGCTAAATTGTGTTTGCTATGGTGTTTTATCTGCCGCAGCACGTTATCTAATTGGCTAGGATCGATAGCTTTATCATTGACTTTAACAATTTTATCGCCAGGTAATATACCTGCTGCTGCGGCTGGAGAGTGTGGAAATGGACTGATAATCGTGACCTGATTCTCCTCGGTAGCGATCTCGATACCAAAGCCAAAATATTCGCCACTATTGGCATTTCTGATGTCTGAGAAGGCTTCTGCATCGAGAAAATTAGAGTAAGAGTCGAGAGAGTTAAACACTCCGTCAATGGCTGCCTGTATTAAAGTTTCTTGGGGGATCTTGTCGATATAGTAGCTTTCTACGGTACTAATGATATCGATGAGTAATGGATAATTAAGTTTAGAGTGATGCTGCGCAGTGTGCTCTGTGCCTGATAATGTGATGGATAAGCCGAGTGTTAATCCTAAAATAACGCAGGCAAAGTAACGAATAAACTTTATCATAAACAACCCTCTATAAAAGGGTTGCTGTTGTCCTAGCGCTTACAATAGAGTGCTGGGTCGATAGCCTGCCCTTTGTGCCTTACCTCAAAGTATAGGCCAGGTTCGGTTTGTCCACCCGAGCGTCCAACTAGGGCAATGGTTTCACCTTTGTCGACCGCATCACCGGCGTTTTTAAGTAAGGTCTGGGCGTGACCATATAGGCTCATATAGCCTTTGCCATGGTCGACTACCATCACCATACCAAAGCCTCGTAACCAGTCGGCATAGATCACCTTACCTGAAGCAATAGCACTAACTGATTGCCCTTCAGGAGCGGCGACGATCACCCCTTTCCATTTAACTTCACCGGAACGTTGGCTACCAAAGCCTGAACGAATGCGGCCTTGAGTGGGCCAATTGAGCTTATGTTGGCGTGATAACCCTTCCATTACAGGGCTGTCTTTCATCGCCTTTAGCGCTTGTTCTACCACGCGCTTTAAACTGGCTTCTTCAATTTGTAACTGTTCAAGTTTGGCACCATGAGAGTTAAGCGTACGCTGCAGTTGTTTGAGCGTTTGTTGCCGTTGAGCTTGCTCTTGAGTTAGATTTTTGGCTTGCTGCTGTTGTTCGAGCACCAGTTGGTTGAGGCGGATTTGTTTCTGCTTTTGCTCTGCTTCGACACTGTCTAATTCGGTGATAGTTTGCTGCAACTTATTGATCGAGTCGATGCGGGCCTTATTAAGGTATTGGTAGTAAGCCAGCAGGCGCTCTATGGTTGCAGGGCTCTGCTGATTAAGTAGCATTTTGGTGTAATCATGATTGCCTGCAAGGTAGGCGCTGGCCAACTGATTTGATAGGGTTTGCTGTTGAATTTTTTTCAGTTTATCGAGTGTGACTCGGCGAGATTCTAGCGCTGCGAGTTGTTTATCGGTTGTCGCCAAGGAGGCCTTAGTGTTATTGACCTTTTTGGCCGCGTCAGCGATAGCCTGCTCATCTTTTTTTAGCAGCTTGATCAGTTTTTCATGCTGCGAGCTAGTATCTTTGAGCGCCGACTGTTGGCTGCTGATCTGCTTTTGTATCGCCTCTAGCTGCGATTGACGCTGCGTCAGATCGGAAGCCTGCACAGTAAAAGATAACATGATAAAGCCAGCAATTATGCTGGCTTTATGAAAACCGTATCGCTTAAGCAATGAATCGTTACTCGCTTAGTTGGTTGTTAGAGTGATGAGAGAGCGTCCTGTCATCTCGGGTGGAACCGTTTGATTCATCAAGGTTAACATGGTTGGGGCTATATCGCTTAATCTTCCGTTGTCGGCAATTGTTGCCGGGCGGCCCACATAGATAAATGGCACTAACTCGCTGGTATGCGCGGTATGTGCTTGCCCGGTTTGCTCGTCGGTCATCTGTTCGGCATTACCATGGTCGGCAGTAATTAAACACTCGCCATCCACTTTAGCTAAGGCTTCGACCACGCGGCCAATACAAGCGTCTACCGCCTCACAGGCCTTAACGGCGGCTTCAAAGTTACCCGTATGGCCTACCATGTCGCCGTTAGGGTAGTTACAGATAATCACGTCATATTTCGTTGACTCAATGGCTGCGACCAATTTATCTGTTAACTCGGCAGAGTTCATCTCTGGCTGCAGATCATAGGTGGCAACTTTAGGTGATTGCACCAAAATACGGTCTTCACCTTCAAATGGTTCCTCTTTGCCGCCATTGAAGAAGAAGGTGACATGAGCATATTTTTCAGTTTCAGATATACGTAACTGGGTTTTAGCGCTGTTTTGTAACACTTCACCTAAGGTATTGACCAAGTCTACCGAGGGGTAAGCGATAGGCGCCTTAATGTCGGCGGCGTATTCAGTCAAGGTGACAAAGTTGACCTTAGGCATGACCTCGCGGGTAAAGCCATCAAAATCAGCATTGATAAAGCTGCGAGTAATTTGGCGGGCACGATCGGCGCGGAAATTCATGAAGATCAATGCATCGTCGTCGTTAAGGGTTGCCACTTGCCCCTGCGCGTCGGTGATCGTCGAACTGGCGACAAACTCATCATTTTCATCACGCGCATAAGCGGCGGCCAAGGCATCGACAGCATCTGCAAACTGGTATTGTGCTTTACCTTGAGTGATCAACTCATAAGCCTGAGACACTCTATCCCAGCGGTTGTCTCTGTCCATGGCGTAGTAGCGACCAATGATAGAGGCTATACGGCCAGTGCCTAAGGTGTTAAACAGCTCATTGAAATGGGCAAGGCTCGATTTTGCGCTGCGTGGTGGGGTGTCGCGGCCATCGAGAAAAGCATGTAAATAAACATGTTTTGCGCCGCGCTTAACCGCCATCTTACACATAGCTTCGATGTGATTCTCGTGGCTGTGCACGCCACCAGGTGATAATAGCCCCATGATATGCACAGCACCATTGGCTGCGATGGCTTTATCTACGGCTTCGACGAGGGCTGGGTTGGTGTCAAACTCACCGTCTTCGATAGCCTTGCCGATACGGGTCAATTCTTGATAAACCACACGGCCGGAGCCGATATTGATATGGCCCACTTCAGAGTTACCCATTTGACCATCGGGCAGTCCGACATCGAGGCCTGAGCCTGAAATTAAGCTGTTGGGATACTGTTGGTTGAGTCTGTCGAGCACTGGGGTGTTGGCGTGATATACCGCATTATTATGGGTGTCTTCACGATAACCCCAGCCATCAAGGATCAGCAGTGCCAGAGGGCGTTTGCGTGTCGTCATGGTGGTACCTTTAAGTTTAAGAAACAAAGATTACAATTCGAAATTGGTTAAATATTACTACGTACGCAGGCGATCAAAAAGCGATTTACTCCGATAGCGGTTATCGAACATTGGACCGATGGCGCGATTGTCACCATCGGTCAGCCCGTTAAGGGTTAACAACTTGCTGCAATCTGCGGCGACAATCGGTTATACTCTTGGCCCTGACAGAACCTCCAGCCACAGAAGTAGGCCGTAAATTATGCAAGAATATATCGAATTTTTAAAAGCCAATCCCATGCTTAGCCTTGCTTGGATTGGTTTACTTGTTGCGCTTTTAGTGAGCGTTTTTAAGTCTAGTCTTTCTAAAGTGAAAACAGTTGATCATCAACAGGCAACCTTGTTAATTAACAAACAAAACGCCAAAATTGTCGATGTGCGCTCTAAAGAAGAGTTCAAAAAAGGTCATATTGTTGATGCAGTTAACATCCCGTTAGCGGAAATTAAAAATAATCAGTTAAGTGCACTTGAAAACGCTAAAGCCAGTCCCATTATAATGGTATGCAACGCAGGAATGACCTCGGCGCAAGCGGCTCAGTTGATGGTAAAAGCAGGTTTTGAATCTGTGTATAATCTCAAAGGCGGTATGAGTGAATGGCAACAAAGTAACTTACCTGTTGCTAAGGCTAAGCGCTAACTCTACCCACTCAGTGTTTGCTTTTTTAAGGCGACTTTGAGTAGAGTGTCATCTCTTAAAAAATGGCTTGAAGGATTACCAGTTAATCCTTCAAGCAAAACTAAAACCGGGATGGTGGCTGAGGTCTTATTGGGACTCGAGTAACAAAAGCCCTAAGATGATTCTTCTGTTTGGAAGATCACATAAATTGATTAGGTAGGAAATTATGGCTGAAGTAGCAAATAACGAACAACAGGGTCCACAGTTCAACATTCAACGTGTTTACACTAAAGATATCTCTTTTGAAACACCAAATAGCCCAGCTGTTTTCCAAAAAGAGTGGAGCCCTGAAGTTAAGCTAGATCTAGATACTCGCAGCGCTAAATTGGCTGACGACGTTTATGAAGTGGTTCTTTCGCTAACTGTTACTGCTAAAAACGGTGAAGAAACAGCTTTCTTATGTGAAGTACAGCAAGCGGGTATTTTTGCTATCAGCGGCCTAACAGAGCAGCAACTGGCTCACTCTCTAGGTGCATACTGTCCTAACGTACTATTTCCATACGCGCGTGAAACCGTTGGCAGCCTAGTGGCTCGTGGTACTTTCCCACAGCTAAACCTAGCACCAGTTAACTTTGATGCGCTATTTGCACAATACGTGCAACAGCGTCAAGCAGCTGCCGAAGCCGCTCCTGCTGCAGAAGAAGCGAACGCTTAATCACGCATGAAAAATACTGCCGATATTACGGTACTGGGGGCGGGCTCTTATGGCACCGCCCTTGCTATTTCTTTAGCCAGTAACGGTCATAAAACATTGCTTTGGGGACATGACCCTGAGCATATCGAAAACCTTAAGCGCGATCGCGCTAATGAAGCGTTTTTGCCCGGTATTGCATTACCCGATTTACTCATTCCCGAGTCTGATTTAGCCACGGCATTAGCCGCGTCTAACAATGTGCTAGTGGTTGTTCCAAGCCATGTATTTGGTCAAGTGTTGAAGCAGGCTAAACCTTTACTGCGCCAAGATGCGCGTATTGTTTGGGCGACCAAAGGCTTAGAGCCTGAAACCGGCCGCTTGCTACAAGAAGTCGCACGCGAAGTGCTCGGTGACCAATATCCGCTGGCGGTGTTGTCTGGGCCTACATTTGCTAAAGAGCTCGCTGCGGGCATGCCTACAGCCATCTCGGTGGCGGGCACAGATGACACCTTTACTAACGATCTGGTCGAACTGCTGCACAGCCCGAGTCGTTTGCGCGTCTACGCCAATGATGACTTTATCGGGTTGCAGTTGGGTGGTGCGGTTAAAAACGTGATCGCCATCAGCGCTGGTATGTCTGACGGTATCGGTTTTGGCGCCAACGCTCGAACCGCACTCATTACGCGCGGGCTTGTTGAGCTCACGCGTCTAGGTGAAGCCATAGGTGCCCAAGGTTCAACCTTTATGGGGATGGCGGGCCTTGGTGACTTAGTGTTGACTTGTACCGATAACCAGTCGCGTAATCGTCGCTTTGGCTTGGCATTAGGCCAAGGTAAAGATGTCGATACAGCGCAAGCTGAGATTGGCCAAGTGGTTGAAGGCTACCGCAATACGAAAGAGGTCTACACCTTAGCGAAACGCTTAGGGGTTGAAATGCCTATTACAGAGCAAGTCTATCGTGTCTTGTATCAGGGTGGCACTCCTCACGAAGCTGCAAAAGCTTTGCTGGGTAGAGAGAAAAAATCAGAGACGGCAGAAAGCGATTAAAGCCTAGGCTGTGTGATACTAAATAATAAAAGGGTGCTAAAATAGCGCCCTTTTTTATGCAATAAGTATTTATCTCCGAAGCGCATGGATGGCAGTGAAGGAGAGTGATATTGGGGCTAACATGTTTCATACCTTTTTGGCATTTGCTCCATGCAACGCGTAACCATGACTCAAAGTAAGAGGTAATCTAAGTGGAACATCATGATGTGATCATTATCGGCGCAGGCGCAGCGGGGCTTATGTGTGCGGCTACCGCAGGATATCGAGGTCGTGATGTCTTAGTTATCGATAATGCTAAGCAGGCGGGACGTAAAATTCTGATCAGTGGCGGTGGACGCTGCAATTTCACCAATCAAAAGGTTGAGCCCGCTAACTTTATCTGCCGAAACCCACATTTTGTAAAATCGGCATTGGCTCGCTATCGCTCGCAAGACTTTATTGAACTAGTTGAACGTCATGGTATTGAATACCATGAGCGCGATCATGGTCAGCTATTTTGCAACGATTCGGCTAAAGAGATAGTCACCATGCTACTGACCGAGTGTGAATGGGCCGGCGCGCGCATCCAGCTGCGCACCGACATCATCTCTGTGAGCAAAAATGACAGCGGCCTATTTGTATTACGCACCTCTAAAGGCGAATACAGTTGTGATTCGTTAGTGGTGGCCACCGGCGGATTGTCTATGCCTAAATTGGGCGCGACGCCATTGGGCTATCAGTTGGCCGAACAGTTTGGCCTTAAAGTACTCCCCACCTGCGCAGGGTTGGTGCCTTTTACTTGGCACAGTGAGCAAAAGCAAAAGTTTGAGCCATTATCTGGCATCGCTGTGCCATGTACCATCACCGCTCAGGATGGCACACAATTTAGTGAAGCGTTGCTGTTTACCCACCGGGGGCTTTCAGGGCCCGCGGTGTTGCAAATATCGAATTACTGGAAGCCGGGCGAAACTATCTCTATCAACCTTTTACCGTACATGGATGCGGCGCAGGGCTTGTCTGAGGTACTCGAGCAGCACCCGAAACAAAGCTTGCGCAATACCTTAAGCCAGTGGTTACCTAAGCGTCTGATTGAGGTGTTATTCGATGAGGCGTTACTCAATATGGCGCTGAATCAATTGGTGCATGCTCAGCGTGATAAAGTGGTTGCCGACTTGCATCGCTGGGAATTGTTGATGAACGGAACCGAAGGTTACCGCACGGCTGAAGTGACCCTAGGTGGCGTCGATACCGACGAGTTATCGTCTAAAGATATGCAAAGTAAAAAGGTCGCAGGGTTATTTTTTGTCGGTGAAGTCATGGATGTCAGCGGCTGGCTCGGTGGGTTTAATTTCCAGTGGGCATGGTCATCCGGCGTGGCCGCCGGTCTTACGGTGTAATTGCGAGTATTAAGCGGTTTAAAACGGGCAAGGGCATTGGCCATGGTAGGTTTCGCCAAGAGTTGGATGCTCAAAATACAGGTCACTGGCGTGTAATTGTAAGCGCTCTGCCAGTTGTTCACTTTGGCTGCTGTTATACAGATCGCACCCAAGAATGGGGTGGCCCATGGTCAAGCTGTGTATTCGCAGTTGATGCGTACGGCCGGTAACTGGGGTAAATTGCACTAAGGTGCGACAGGGCTGCTCAAGGCGCTGTAAGACAATGTATTCACTGATGGCCGGCTTGCCTGTGGTGGAGCAAATTTTGACTCGTGGAAAGTGATCCCTATCTTTTGCTATTGGCGCGGTGATCTGGCCATTATCATCTGTAACCCAACCTTGTAGTAGTGCCATGTAGCGCTTGTTAATGGTGTGCGCTTGAAACTGTTTATTGAGGTGTCGGGTCGACTCTGCATGCAGCCCCACAACCATGATGCCCGATGTGCCAAAGTCTAATCGATGTGGCAATTTGGCCTCAGGAAATGCAGGGCTAACTCCTGCCTGACCATGGACTAAGCGGTAGTGTACTGAATCTTGGTTAAGGGGATGTTTGCCTGACAAGCTCAGTAAACCACTGGGCTTATTGATCAATAAGATATCATCATCTTGATATAAAATCGTGACCACATCATCGCACTTAGGTGCGATAAAATCGTCAAAGCTGGTATCAGTCGGCGAGCCGATATTAGGCATGGGTTGTTCCTGTTACTGGTATATCTAGAGTCTCTGCTGCATCACGACAATCATCTTGTATTGCACACGGCTATCTTGTTGGTAGCGGTGAACAAGGATGTTAGTTTACACGGTTTCTCATCTCAACTTGTCTCTAGTGCCATTTAAATGGATATTAAGGTGATTGCTATCGCACGATATTATTTTTTATTGTTGTTTTTATTGTACTTTTTACCCAACCCTTTGAATGGTGGTGCATCTGCTACACTGTTAAATTGAGGCTATCCATTTGAATAGTTGTATCTAATTGACTGATGAAAGCTAGGGGAAAGTATGGAAGCGCTTTCTGTTGTGCTGGTGGTTGATGATGTAAAAACCAATGTGCTCATCATGAGGCAATGTTTAAAAGGGCAATATCAAATTTGGGCCGCAGCAAGCGGCAAAGAGTGTTTAGCTTTGGCTAAGCAGCAACCCGACTTGATTTTGTTAACGATAGACATGCCCGATATGGACGGTTATGAGGTGTGTCGGCAGTTGAAGGCTGATACCGAAACGGCCCACATTCCGGTTATTTTTGTTACCGCTAAAGATGCCAATGACGACGAGCAAAAAGGCCTAGCATTGGGCGGTGTCGACTACATTACTAAGCCCATCCGCCCCGCGATTGTACGCGCTCGGGTTGCGACTCATCTGCAATTAAAGTCTCACCGCAGTAAATTACAATTTATGGCGCTACACGATCAATTGACCGGACTCTACAATCGTCACTTTTTGGCCGAATGGGCTGCACAGCGTTTATCGAGTATGGCTCGCCATCAAACTGAGCTGTCAGTGGTGATGTTAGATTTGGATGATTTCAAGAAAATTAATGACTTTAATGGTCACCATGTTGGCGACAAGATATTACAGGCTGTGTCTAAATTTCTGCAAGACAGCTTTCGCAAGGAAGACATGGTGGCGCGGATGGGCGGTGAAGAGTTTATTATTTTGATGGAATCTGGCATGACTGAGGCCCGTGAGAAAGCAGAAGGTGTCCGCCAACGTCTACAGCAGTTAAAACCTATGGGAATTACGGTAACGGGGAGTTTTGGTTTATTGGTCGCTAATGCGCAAATGATCGACTTTTCTCACCTGTTGGTATTAGCCGAAGAGGCCGTTTATAAAGCCAAGGCTGATGGGCGTAACTGCCTCGTTTATTATGATAACGGGCAATACATTACCGTCGGGTAAGATGCATAGGTATTGCCCTACGCTGGTGGTTCTTTTTTATTTCACAGGCCTATTGTCAGGCTAAGTTGTTCCATTTACTCCAACCGTATCACACCCTTAAGTGTGTTGTTGCCCTTTAGCATGCGCAGAGCAAGCTTATGTCAGGTGTAGCGGGACAGAGGCTTACATCCGCTGTCTCAATTTGATGCAATAGATGCCAAGGGCTAACTAAAATATGTTATTTTAGCGGCTAAACGAGAGTGGTTAGCATTCTCTCAATCGACTGCGCTAAAAGAGGAAAGTGTAATGGCAATAGCAAAAATTGGCATAGTGACCGTAAGTGACCGAGCGAGTGCGGGCGTGTATGAAGATATTTCTGGTAAGGCCATTATTGAGGTGCTAAACCAATACCTGACCTCTGAGTGGCAACCCGTTTATGAGGTGATCCCTGACGAGCAGGATGTGATTGAAGCGACCCTAATTAAGATGGCCGATGAGCAAAATTGTAGCCTTATCGTCACCACTGGCGGTACTGGTCCTGCGAAGCGCGATGTGACGCCAGAAGCCACCGAAGCTGTGTGCGATCGCATGATGCCAGGCTTTGGTGAGCTGATGCGCGCCGAATCATTAAAATTTGTGCCCACCGCGATTTTATCGCGTCAAACCGCTGGCCTGCGCGGTGACTCATTGATAGTTAATTTACCCGGCAAGCCAAAATCGATTCGTGAATGTCTCGATGCGGTATTCCCCGCTATCCCTTATTGTATCGATTTGATGGACGGGCCTTTCTTAGAGTGTGATGAAGCTGTGATTAAGCCATTTAGACCCAAAGCTAAATAAGCCATATCAGTCGACCTTTTACTGATGTAAAAAGAGCGCATATTAGGCGCTCTTTTTAATGGCAAATACTCAGCGCGGTGTTAAACAGTAAAGCACCTTTGACCAGCGCTTTACAGCCTATGCATTCAGCGCCTTTTGGCGTTACAAGCCAAAGACAATCTTTTCACTCTTGAGGGAGCGCTCCATGCCCAGCATTAGGGCAAAGGTGATGGCTAAGGTTGTAGCACTCGACAGTAGCAGCTGCATTAGCGGTATCTCTTTGCCTTTAATAAAGGCGATAAGTGCCTGCATCTGTCCGGACACGGGTAGCCACTGTAAGGTGTCTGGCGCTATGTTGTAACTGGCCGCCATTGACAGCATCATGGGCACTATGAGCACTATCGTTAGGTAAGACTGTGCCTCTTTAAATGACTTTGCCATAAATGACACAAATAACTGCAATGAAGCGGCCATAAGTGCGATCGGCAGGCCGATAACCAGCATTAACCCAATAAAATCAGGGGTGATATTGACGCTAAAGCCCAGCTCTTGCCAAGGTACAAAGCCGTAGGCAATTTTTGAGATGAGTAAGGTCAACACTAATCCCAGCATGGCAAATATGGTGACCGCGGCGACCTTGGCGAGCACTATGTCACGCGTCGATACCGGATGGCTCAGCAGCAACGCCAGCGAGTTGCGTTCGCGCTCTCCAGCGCTGGTGTCGATGGCTAGGTTCATGCCCGAGATAAATACCGCATACACCATCATAAATATCGCAATACCTAAGATCATGCCGCCTTTAGAATCGCTGGTGGCTTGATCTTCTACCGTCACTTTTATCGGCTGCACCACTTTAGGGTCAATCCCCCTGGCTATTAGGCGTAGGCTACCCATTTCGGCGCTGTATTCTTGCAAGCTTTTTTCAATGCGCCGAATAGAGGATTGCAACTTTTCATTGGAATTATCGGCAATAAGGGTTAATTCGGCCGTGCGGCTTTTGGCCATATTGCTGGCATAATCTTGGCTAATTATCAGCTCTATCTCTTTGCGCTCGGCTTTATCGCCTTGGCTAATATCGTTACTGGCAAGAAACTTAACCAGATCGGGGGCGCGTTCGCCATGGGTGATGGTAATATTAAGTGCTTCGGGGCTGGTTATTTGGCCTATCAGCAGCATAAACATGCCGCACATCATCAGCGGCGCGCCGATAGCATAATAGAGGCCGGCCATGACCGAGCGTTTATCGCGGGCGGCATCGATCAGCTCTTTTCGAACCATGGCTATAATGGTGCTGATCATGCTGCAATCCCCTCATCGGTGCCAATTAATGCGATAAAGGCATCTTCTAATGAGGCCTTGCCTGTTTGTTGGCACAACTGCTCTGGGCTGCCGATGGCAACCACCTTGCCTTGTGCCATCACTATCACCCTATCGCACAGAGCGGCGACCTCTTGCATCACATGGCTAGAAAACAACACGCAGTGGCCGGCCGCTTTAAGGTCTTTTAGCAGATCGCGCAGTACTCGCGTGCTCATCACATCTAGGCCTCGGGTAGGCTCATCGAGAATGATGTTGGTAGGTTCGTGCACTATGGCCTGGGCTAGGGCGGTTTTCATTCGTTGTCCCTGAGAAAAGCCTTTGCATTTGCGGTCGGCAATATCATCCATATGTAATTTGTTGAGCACGCTGGCGGCTGCGACTTTGGCCTGTGCACGCGGTAACCCGTTGAGCTCGGCAAAATAGCTCACGTATTCTCTGGGGGTAAGGCGTTCATACAGGCCAAAGGGATCGGGAAATAACCCCAGTTGCTGCTTGGCTTTGACCGGAAACTTAGCCACATCGATACCGTCAATTTCGGCGGTGCCATTATCGGGTTTAAGTAAACCAAACACGGTACGCAAACAGGTGGTTTTACCTGCACCGTTGGGGCCGAGTAGTCCGGTTATCTGGCCATCGAGCGCTTCGAAACTCAAGTCGTTAAGTGCCTGCACGTCACCAATACGCTTAGAAAGATTAGCTACTTTAATCATGACGCACTCCTTGTGCCTTAGTATGGGATGTCGATGAACGGGCTTGTTTGGCTGCAGGGAGCGCTTCGACAGTATTCGCATTGAGATAAAAATTACGGCTAACATCTTTGCTTAGGCATTCATCGGATATGTCATCAAGGCTGTTGCTGCTGACAAGCTGGGCGATGAGATCGTTGCCACAGGATTGGTAGGCTACTCCGTGGGTGGCATAGGGGGCGATAAAATGCTTGGCATTGCTCAGTTTCGCCATCGCCATCTCGCCCCAGCTCGGAGGCGTTGCGGGATCTAACTGTCCCGATAACACCAAGGTGGGAATATTACTGGCAATCGGGTCTGAAAACTCGGCGTCAACGGCGGGTACATTCCAAATCGGGCAGTAAAGATCGAAGGCATTGACCATTTCGCGGGTGAAGTAGCTTTGCTCGGCTTGCTGGCGCTCGACTTGGCTAAAGCGCTGCCAATCTTCACCACACACCACTGATGAGTGCATGCCAGTCGCAATGCCTGTGCTGTCTATCGTCAGAGCATATAAGCCCATAATGGCTTGGAAGTTATCTTGCGCGGCTTGATGAATCGCGTGGGGCAGTAGCGCTCTGATATTAGGGGTGTACATGGCCATACGCAGCGCCCCCATAAACTTAGCGCGGGTCATCACAAGCGTGAGCGGCTCATTGGTTAACGGGTCGCGAACTTGGCTACTCACTGGGGCTTGGGCGAGGCGCGTATTCACCTGTTGCAAGTCCTGTTCAAGGTCGGTAAATTGCTCATGGCATAAGGCATTACTGCTGCAGTCATCGAGCAGTAAGCCGATGGCTCTGTCTATGGCCACACCAATATTGAGTACACTTTGCTGCATCGGCACTACGCCGTCTAATGTCACCGTGGCCAAAACTTGCGGGTAATGGCGCATATAAAGCTGAGCCATGCGGGTGCCGTAAGAGATGCCATAAAGGTGCAGCTGTTGGTAGCCTAAATGCAACCTGACCGCTTCAAAGTCTTTAAGCGCGGTTTCACTGCCATATTGGCTGACATCGGCATCGAGTCCGTCGAGGCACTTTTGAGTTTCGCTCGCAATATCTAAATCATCCTCGTTGAGTGATAATGCTCCTTCAAAGCCTTCGCCCTCACATTGTAATAGGTTGGACTGCCCTGTACCTCTTTGGTCTATCAGCAGAATATCGCGCTGCTGACGGACTTTGCTCAACATGCGATCGAACGTCGGCGCGTTTTCAATTGCCGATTGCCCTGGGCCGCCGGCAATGGCGAGCAAGGCTTCTTTAGTAAAGCTCGGTTTTATTGCTGGCAGTACCGCGTAATGGATGTTGAGCTGCCGACCTTCGGGGTGAGCGTAATTTTCTGGCACTGTGACGAAGCCGCAGCGCAGCCTATCTGGCAGACCGTCGACATAGCAAGTGTCGTTGGTGGGCGCGGTTTCTGTCTCGGCATGGCTGGTAAGAGAAAATAGCATGGCAGCCAGCGGCAGTAACAACCACAGCCACAGTGCTAACTGAGTCTGACGTTCCTTATCGCTTGCCGTGTGCATAATGTTGGCTTGTGGCATGATATTCATCCCTTGAATGCGCATATTGCGACAATGTTAATTCAGTTTTTTATCAATAGGTTAATAAGCTGCTGAAAGGCTAATGCGAGAACGACATTGTGTCAACAGACTGATTCGTTATAGCAGCCAGCCTATGGAATGAAGCTCAATTAAATTATGTTATCTATAAGAGGTCTGATGAGTCTGGTTTTTACACCTAATTCACTGTAATAAAATAAAAATAATATAATCACAGTGGGTGAGTCATGTGTCATTTGCTACCGTTTTGTGCGCCAATTAACAGTGTTGGAGCAAAAGCTCTTATTTTTTAGGCAAGGTTAAAGTAAAATGCGCTAAAAGAGGTACACCTGTACGCTAAAAAGGTTATAAAACTTATGTCACTCGAGCAATATCATCCAATACGCCTGATCCAGGAGCAGAGCCTTAAATGCGGCGATGCCATTGCGCTCGAGGGCTATGGTAGTGCAGCACCTTGGCATCAGATCAGCTGGTCTGCATTTGATAATATCAGTGATGCTATCGCTAAAGCTTTGATCCGTTTCGATTTAGCGCTACAAGATAGAGTCGTTATCCTGTCACAAAATTCTCCACAATGGACCTGCGCCGATGTGGGAGCCTTAAAAGCCAAAACGGTTGTGGTGCCTATATATCCCACTAGTACAATAGAACAAGCGGCTTACATCATAGATGATGCGCAGGCAAAACTGATTTTTGTGGGGGATGCGGCGCAATACCTGATGGCTTGCGAGCTCACCAAGCGCTGTGCCACGCTGACCCATATTGTGGTGTTTGATTCAGATGTGACCCTGATTGACCCAGCGCATTATCATTTCGATAGCTTGCTTAATCCGGCGGTAGATCCCGCGATTGAAGTTGAGTTATTGCAACGACTGAGCCAGACCAGTCTCGATGATCTATTAACCCTAATCTATACCTCAGGCACAACGGGGGACCCTAAAGGGGTGATGCTCGATTATCGCAATATCGCCTCGGTTATCCGTCAACATGACACCATTTTGCCTTTTACTCCCGGCGATGTGTCACTGGCCTTTTTACCATTAAGTCATGTATTTGAGCGTGGCTGGAGCTTCTACGTGCTATGCCGTGGCGGTCACAACGTTTACCTGCAAAACCCTATGATGGTCAAAGAAGCCATTGCCGATGTGAAGCCCCATACCCTGTGTGTGGTGCCGCGTTTCCTCGAAAAAGTCTATAGCGCAGTGCAAGATAAAGTGGCGAAGGCGCCAGCGGCAAGGCAAAAACTGTTTGCGTGGGCGATGTCAGTCGGTGAGCGTCAGTTTGAAGTCAGCCAAGGGCGCGCTAAAGGCACGGTGTGGTTAGGTTTACAGCATAAACTGGCGCACAAATTAGTGTTTAGCAAGTTGCAGCAAGTACTGGGTGGGCGCTTAAAGTTTATGCCTTGTGGTGGTGCGGCACTCGACAAAACGGTGGCGAGCTTTTTCCATGCTATTGATATTCCTGTTTTATGTGGCTATGGCATGACAGAAACCACGGCAACCGTCACCTGTAATACCTTGGCCAATCGCTTAGCGGGCTCCAACGGTAAGGTGCTACCTGAAGTGGAGATCAAGTTAGGTAAAGATGATGAGATCTTAGTTCGCGGTGATACTGTGATGCGTGGCTATTACAACCGCCCGCAAGAGACTGAAGCCAGCTTTGAAGATGGTTGGTTAAAAACCGGAGACGCAGGTTATATCGACGAGCAAGGTAATCTGTTTATTACCGATCGCATTAAAGAGTTGATGAAAACCTCAAATGGTAAATATATTGCGCCGCAACGTGTCGAAGGTAAGGTGGGCTGTTGTCCTTATATCGAACAGGTGGCCATTATTGCCGATGCTAAAAACTATGTGACCGCCTTAATCGTGCCGGCATTTGCCTCGCTCGAAGCTTGGGCCAAAGACAAAGGGTTGCATTATGAGTCGCCTATTGAACTGTTGCGTCATAGTCATGTGATTGAGCATTTTGAACAAAGGTTAAAGCATTTGCAGGTTGAGTTGGCAGGGTTTGAGCAGATCAAAAAGTTCACTTTGTTACCCGAGGCATTTTCTATGGAAGCAGGGCTTATTACCCCCACCATGAAACTACGCCGTAAGATGATTTATCATAAATACTCTACCGAAATTAATGCCATGTACGGTAAATAGCTAAAGACTTTGTGCGAAAGAGGGGCTTGATGCAAGGTTGAGGTGATAATCTTACTCAAGCCCTCAAGCCCTCAAGCCCTCAAGCCCTCAAGCCCTCAAGCCTAAAGTTCATATTGCATCGTTCAATCTTCTCAGTTAACGTCAGCAGCACAATAATAAGCGTACCTTTACAAGGATACTTCAGTGGCTGAGACATTTTTTAGCGCAACCCTTAACCCACGTTTCAATGAAACCGATGGCTTGGGGCATATCAACAATACCGTGATCCCCATTTGGTTTGAGGTGGGGCGTGAGCCTATTTTTAGCTTGTTTAATCCTAGCCTGAATCTTGATGAGTGGAACTTGATTGTGGCAGGGTTCACCATTGCCTATACCTCGCCCACCTTCTTTGGTCAGCCTGTTGAGGTCAAAACGTGGGTGAGCCGTATTGGTAACAGTAGCTTTGAGGTGACGCAGCAATGTTGGCAGGCGGAGAAAAAGACCGCAGAGGCGCAAACCACCTTAGTACATTATGATTATGGCGCAAATCAGAGCGTGCCGATCCCCAATATGGTCAAGCAGGCCTTAGCGCTGCGCACCGGAGATTAAGCAATTTAACTTGACCGCCGCGAGCAAGTAGTGCGCTGGGGGTATGCGGTCACGACGGCGATTTATCATCAGTAGGTTAGCGCAAGAATTTTTGTACATACCAGCAACTGGCACTGATGGTTAGTTGTTGTGCCTTGGCCCACTTTAGCCCATGGCGCACTAAACGTTCGGCTAGTCCTCGCCCTCTCAATGCATCGGGTACGTAAGTGCGATTAAAATCGATATGATCGCCCTCAATCAGGTATTCAAGCAGTGCTTGCTGGTCATCGATTAAAATCACAAATCTCTGTTTGTCGGCCTGATGTAAAATGGTTGACTGGCTCATGTATATTCCCTTGATATCTTGGCTCTGCTGACGTTAGCACGTTTAGTGCTGTGATGCCTGTGTTGTGCTTATCAATCTGGGCGATCCCTTTTCATGGGAGCCTTGGTTGTATTTAGCGATCGGGCTATGTAATCTGAACTCAGGATAACCAAGGTATTTCAAATAGCTGCCATTAATACTTAACATTTTGTATTAAAAGTAAAATACACTGTTTATTTGTGTGTGAGTTCGCCTTGTTAATAACATCAAGGACAAGTTTGAGCCTGAGAGCAATATCTCATCAATAGAAAGTTATATGGCGTTAGAGTTAGCGAGGTGCAATTGATTCATCGATGGTTAACTGGGGGCATTATGTTGCGTTATTTATCGGCGCTCGGTTTGGTTTTGATCGGATGGAGTCTCCCTGTATCGGCGGTTGAGGATGCATTGCGAAAGGCTGTCGAAACCAAAGTGAAAGGCGATGTGACGAGCGCAATTGTGCTTACTGATGCAAATTTGATCACCTTGGGTATTGTCGACTTCGATCCTAATGCGTTTATCGATTTAGGCTCAATTGGCGATATTAATGCCGGTGATGCAGAGTCATTGCGCCGGCGCAGTCAGTTGCGCAGCTATTCTCTGCCTTGGGAAAGCAAGCCCAGTGAGTTTAATCGCGACTGGCAGGTATCGAGTGCGGTGCGACTCTCCTATGTTAACGCCACAGAAGATATTTTGGGTATTGATGATAAGTCGTTAATGAGTCCCCTAGAGGATACCAGTTATCTATTAGCGGCCGAGTACCGCTGGCAATATCTGTTCACGCCTCGTTGGCAGGTGGTATTCGGTGTGGGTGGACAGTTATTGTGGTTAGAAAACCGTTTAGAGTATCGCGATCCTATCTTGGCCGCACAGCGGTCGCAGTTGGATGGCGTGATAGTGAATACCCGTTATGGCGCGGTGATGGTCGACCCTAATGTTGAATTGACTTACACCAGTGACTTATTTGGCCACAAATGGGAGTTTATCAGTGCGTTTCGTTATGCCTATGGCCGCACAGTATTGACCGATAATGGCGCGCAGTCAGTGTCACCCGAGGTGAGTCGTTTTAGCAATACACTGGTGTTCCATTATGGATTACCCAGTGTATGGTCGCGTCGTAATGAACTGGTGTTGCAGGTTAAGCGGGTTGACTTAAGTGGTGATGTGGTCGACCCAATGGGCACGCGTTATTACTATGAGCTGGGGGCTGGCTGGATAATCGAAACCCCGTCACTGGCGGCTTGGGTCGATAATATCGGTTTAGGCATCACACTTAATATTAACAGTGGCTTAAGTGGCGGTGGCTTGATATTACTGTTTAACGAGCCGTTATAAACCCACCATATTGTGAGTCTCAATGCATGAATTACTGATTAAATTGGATGAACATAAACGGCTTATTTACACGCGGGGCGCCTAATCAACATCGTGACCGAGGCGCCTGTGGTTGTGTTATGCGTCTTGTTGATGTTCATGCAATACAGTAAGTAACTCAGGGGCTCGCTTAACTTGAGCTCGGCTTTTTTAGTTTGTGAAAATGAAACTAACGCTGCGACCGAGGCGCCTGTGGTTGTGTTATGCGTCTTGTTGGTGCTCACGCAATACGGCAAGTAACTCAGGGGCTCGCTTAACTTGAGCTCGGCTTTAGTTTGTGAAAATGAAACTAACGCTGCGACCGAGGCGCCTGTGATTGTGTTATGCGTCTTGTTGATGCTCACGCAACACGGCAAGTAACTCAGGGGTTAGCTCGGCTTTAGTTTGACTATGAAAATTAAACATCACAGCGACTGAAGATCCCGTAGTCGTAATCGCTTGTTGTTGCTCGCTGTAAATATGGTAATGCATGGTAAATCTATCGCTTTGTATATCGCTAATGCTCACACCAACATGCAAGGTGTCGGGAAAGGTCACCGGCCGCTTATAGCGTGCGCTATTGTCGCTGATCACAGGTCCAACCCCCGATTTATACATCTCATCGAGCGGAAAAAAGCGATTAAAGAAGTTAATTCGAGCGGTTTCGAAATAACGGAAATAAACGACATTATTAACGTGTTGTAGGGCATCCATCTCTCCCCAGGCGACATTGATTTGACTGCGAATGGGGTACTGTTTGATAAATTGTTCCACTTGGCTTACTTCCTGTTGCTGTTATTGGGACTCAAATTAAAACGCTTGTTTAATTGAGCATAACAGCATGTTTAGTCAGCAACAAGGGGGAGTGAGTGGATCAAAAAAGGCATCGTTAACGATGCCTTTTGCTGGGTAAAATCACTGTTTAGTCTTGCAGTTTTAGCTCGGCAAAGCTGGTGATTTGTGGGTACTCACCAGTGCGCTGGGTGGTGTCGCGTACCATCTGTACCGTGCGAAGCCCCGCTTGTTCGGCGGCTTTTAACTCCTCTAACAAGTCAGAGATAAATAGCACTTGCTTGGGTTTTAAGCTGATGGTGTTGATGATATTGCTATAGGCCTGCTTAAAGAGCTTATGGCCTGTACGAGTGTCGAAATGGCCATTGAAATATTCGGTCAGATCGCCGCCATCACTATGACTAAAAAGCAATTTCTGTGCATCTACCGAGGCAGAGGAGAAGCTGTAAACGCGCAGGTTTTCGGCTTTAAATTGCTTAATGGCGTCGATAAAGTCAGGGAATATATGGCCCTTAAACTCGCCTTTATCGTAACCCTGTTTCCAGATTAAGCCTTGCAGGGTTTTTAGTGGCGTTGCTTTACGGTCTTCATCTATCCATTGCTGTAAAATTTCGACGACACGATCCAGAGATGCTTCTGGTTCTAAGGCGATATCTTTTACATCGCTAATGCAGTTATCAACTAACACATTGTTTTGATTTTCTTTAATAAAATCGGGAAGCGCCTTCGCAGAATAAGAGAAAAGGATGTCTTTAATAAAGTTAAGATCGGTTGTTGTACCCGCGGTATCTACAACTATGGCTCTAATACCCATAATGTTGGCTTACTCCACATTGCATTAAAATTAATCGCCTCAATAGCTACCCCGATCCTAAGCTGATTTCCCCAATTTGGCTAGCTTATTTGGCCAGCGCTGCGAGTCCAAGAGGTAAAATCAGCTTGCAGTGTAAGTCATTGACCCACTTAGTTCGCAGCGACAAAACCTTTGAGCTGTGCTCGGCGTTAATCGCTCATTTTTCTCTTAGTGGTCAGCGAGGCTGCATCTATTAACCATGCTCTATTTTGGTGCGCACGAGCTCAGTCGGTGCGTTTCGATGAGTAGTATCGGCGCGATTAGCTTGCCTTATTGGTTGGGTCTGATGATTGGCGGCCCTCTGCCTAGCGCCCCTGTTGGGGGGGGGGGGGGGGCGCTGACGATCGCATATGGTTATGGTCGACGCTTTGTCATTGGCGTCATAGTTGCAAAGGCCTTGCTTGTGGTCATTATTGGAGCAACCTATGGCAGCCATGAGCTATTTGAGTGTAATAGAGCGATACCATGAACATGAGCAGTTGGTGAAAGAGCTGCTGGAGTCGATTTTAGTGGGGATTAGCGATCCTGTGATGCTGTCGGACCCTGGGATGCGGGTGCGGGCTATGGCCGAAATGGCCAACAGCTACCCCTTCATCGAGTTGCTGTATATCTTAGATGCCGATGGAGTGCAGATCAGTGATAACGTCGCCATTGTTAATCGAGTCGTGCAGGCTATTCCCGTGGGGCGTAACTTAAACCGCAGCCATCGGCCTTATTTTTCAAAGGCGCAACCACTACAGACGCTGAATATCACCCATCCTTACTTGTCGAATGCCAGTGGTAAATTATGTTTGTCGGCTTCCTACCGAATTGGGGATAACGGCGAGCAAGGTTATATCGTGGTCGATGTGAATCTGACTCAATTGATCGAATTTATGATGGGCGATAGTGCTCGTCGTAAGGCCACCCCTTTATTTAAAAGTGTCTACTGCGCCCTGGTGCTGGGACTGTTTATTATGGTGATGGTGCTGATCAGTATGGCTGCGGTGGACATTGCCTCGCTGTTAGCTGACGGGCGAGTACCCAGTGGCTCAATTAAACCCTTTGGCATTATTATCTTTATCACCTTGGCGCTGGCGGTATTTGATTTGGGCAAAACTATATTGGAAGAGGAGGTGTTGATGCACAAAGATATCTTCCGTCATAGCTCGACGCGGCGCACCATCACCCGTTTTATCTCCACCATCTTAATTGCTATTTCTATCGAGGCCTTGCTGACCATGTTTAAGGCATCGTTGGGTGAGATGAAATATGTTCAACCCGCTATCTGGATGATGTTTGCTGTGGTTGGTTTGCTGGTGGGGTTGGGGGTTTATGTGTACCTAGGGGCTAAGGCCGAGCTATTGCTCAAGCAAGGTAGCGCTAAGCCTTAAGCGTTGTTAACGCTAAGCTGGCAACACATAGTGTTTAGTGAGTTGGGGGACTTGCCGCCCACGCAGGCTTTGTTAAGCTGACGTGGGCGGCGAGCTTGGTTTAGCACAGGGTGCCCGTGTGCGTTATGGGCATTATCCAGTAGCGGCATGGATTGTGTTTGCATACCAAGGTAATAGCCGCCAATAGCGCCTCTTGTTGCTCGCAGGGATGCATAATTTCAAACTTACAAAACTCTCGATAGCCTTCCACCTGCTCCTTAATATTAAAGTGGCTGTGTTCGCGACTAAAACCGCAGATATTGCCCAAACTAAAACCGGATAAAAAATCGAGTTCAATCAAGGTATCAACGATATCGTCTTTTATCTCGTTTTGGGCGATCAGCACTAACATCTGCTTCGGGCTCATTGACGTTTCTCCAGCCAGTAATAGAGGATTGGTAATAGGTATAAGGTGGTGATCGTCGAGGTGAGCAAGCCACCAATCACCACTATGGCTAAGGGTTTTTGAATTTCAGCGCCGGGCCCAGAGGCAAACACTAATGGCATTAAGCCAAACATAGCAGTCGTTGCTGTCATCAAGATCGGGCGTAAGCGCCGCGCTGCGCCTTGCTCTACTCGCACTAACAGACTGCTAAATTGGTGTTTGGTTTGCTCATAATAACTGACCATCACGACCCCGTTGAGCACCGCCACCCCCAGCAGCGCGATAAAGCCAACCGAGGCGGGTACCGACAGGTATTCACCCGACAGATACAGGCTGACAATACCGCCCATCATGGCAAACGGCACGTTAGCGAGGATCAAGCCCGATTTTGCCAATGAGCCAAAGGTGGTAAATAAAATTAAGGTGATCAAGGCGATTGCAATGGGGATCACCAGTAATAAGTTGTTGGTGGCACGTTGCTGGTTTTCAAACTCACCACCAAAGCTGACGCTGTAGCCGCTGGGAAGTTTAACCTGTTCGGCGATTTTAGCGTCCAGTTCTTCGACAAAGCTCACAATATCGCGACCTTGTACATTGGTGGTGATCACCGAAAAGCGATCGCCTTGCTCGCGTTCAATTAAAATGGGCCCCTCTTTGTAACTTAGTGTCGCCACATCGGTCAGGCGTCTAAGCGAATGATCTGGCATCACCAATAGCTGATTTTGCAACTCATTAATGCTGCTTAAACTGCTTTGATTATTGGCCATCAACACTGGAGTGCGTTTTTTACCTTGCAGCACTTCGGTCACGATAACGCCCTCGAGCTGGCTCTTAAGGTAGCGCGCAAACTCCATGGTGCTCATGCCGAAGCCTCGGGCCAATTCGTTGTCTAAGGTCAGGTTGATAAAGGGGCTGCCCTCAATCATCGACATTTTGACATCTATGCTGCCGTTGGTGGCGCTGACTAACTGCTCAATTTGACCGGTTAGCTGGCCAAGTGTGTCGATATCACTGCCAAAGACCTTAATTGCCACATCGCCAATGCTGCCGGTCAGCATTTCAGATACCCGCATCTGAATGGGCTGGGTAAAGTTAAAGTTTACCCCTGGGTAATTGAGTAGTTCGCTGCGAATAGCATCAATAAGTTGCTCTTTGGTGTCAAAGCGCCACTCGCTACGCGGCGCTAGCTCTAAAAACACATCGGTCTCGTTAAGCCCCATAGGGTCCAAACCTATCTCATCGGCACCAGTACGGGCCACCATCTGCTTGATCTCGGGCACCTTGGCTAGCAGGGTGTGCTCTATCTGTTTATCGATATTGATAGAGGCCTCGAGCGAAATCGACGGTGATTTTTCTAACTGTAAGATGATGTCACCCTCATCTAAGGTTGGCATAAAGGTTTTACCCACCAGACTAAACAGACCTAGGCTGATGATGAGTAAGCTAAAAGCGACAATCATAAAGGGCTTTTGGTAGGCAATCGTGCTCTTAAGGCTGGCAAGATAAGCCGCTTTTAGCTTTTCGATTGCCTTGGGCTCCTGCGCCGCTTTTTCGTTAACTAAGTAAGAGGCGATAACCGGGATCACTGTGAGCGACAAGACCAGCGCCGAGAGCATGGCAAACACTATGGTGACAGCCACTGGAGTGAAGAGTTTACCTTCAAGCCCCGTAAGAGTGAGCAACGGCGAGAAGACGATCATCACGATAACCGTTCCTGACACCACTGGGATCGCCACATCTTTGGTGGCACGAAAGATGAGGTGCAGCCGAGGTAAACGCTGTTTGGTGGCGATAAGGTTGACCATGTTTTCGACCACCACCACAGATGAGTCGACTAACATACCGATGGCGATCACTAAGCCGCCTAAGCTCATTAGGTTGGCTGATAGGTTGAAAAAGTCCATCATCAAGAAGGTCATTAAAGCCGCAAGTGGCAAAGATAGCGACACGACAAGCGCGGCGCGCACATTACCTAAAAATAGCGCCAGCAACACAATCACTAAAATGACCGCCTCGAACAGTGCGTTAGAAATGGTATCGATAGCGGTGTTGATCAGGTTGGCGCGATCATAGAAGGTGTTGATCTCGCTCCCTTCGGGCAAACTGGCACTGATCTGCTCCAGCTTAGCTTTGATATTGTTGACCACGTCGGCGGTGTTAGTGTCTTTTAGCGCGATGATCAGCGCTTCTGCCGTTTCTTCACCATCTTTGGTCACTGCGCCATAGCGGGCAAGGTGACCTATCTGAATATCGGCTAAATCCTGTAGGCGATAAACCTTGGCATCGTCGGCCTTAATCACCAGTTGTGCCAGTTCGTCGATATCGTCGATACGCCCTTCGGCACGCACAATAATGGTGTCTGTGCCTATGGTAAGCTTACCCGCACCTTCATTATGGTTGTTATCGATAATCGCCTGCTGCAGGGCGGCAAAGCTGACTCCTGCTGCTGCCATCGCCGCAGGATTGGGGTTGACGCTAAAGCTTTTAGCATATCCGCCCAGAATATTTACATCGGCCACGCCTGCCACAGTGCGCAGTAGCGGACGCACTTCCCACTCAAGCAGTTGTCGGCGTTCCATCAGCGACAGATTCGGGTTTTCTAGCGAGAACATAAAAATCTCGCTCAGCGGGGTGCTCATAGGCGCTACACCGCCAGAGACGCCTTCGGGAAAGCTGTCCCATACCGCGGCAAGGCGCTCGCTCACCTGTTGGCGTGCCCAGTAGATATCGGTACCTTCGGTGAAATCTAGGGTGATATCGCTGATGGCATATTTGGTGGTCGAACGTAAGATCGCCTGATTAGGAATACCCAATAACTCGGTTTCAATGGGCACGGTGATCTGGGCTTCTATCTCCTCAGGCGTCATGCCTGGCGCTTTGAGGATAATTTTGACCTGGGTCGGCGAGATATCGGGAAAAGCATCGAGCGGAATGGCAAACCAGGCGCGAGCACCGGCTAACATTAAGATCAGCGCCACAATCAGCACAAACAGGCGCTGAGTCAGCGAAAAACGGATCACAGAGGTCAGCATATTATTCGCCTCCTAGGCCGAGCATTATGCCTTTTACTGCGGCAACCGACTGAGATAACACTTGGATTTGGCTCAAGTCTTGGTCGCTGGCGACTATGTATTGCTGTGGGGTTGAGCCTAATATATCGATATTGATGGCCGTGAGTGTCTCTGCGGTTTGAGTAAACACTTGGGTCTCTTGCTGCCAGCTAAATACGCTGTTTTTCGGCAGTAAATATACCGCTTTTTGATACTCGGGTATCACAGTGATTTGTTGGCCTAACAGCAGGTTACACTCTTTTGGTACCGGCATTGACCATGCGCCCACAAATGCACCGTCGGCGATGGCTGACATCGAATCGATGGCGATATGGCACTGGTTAATATTGATGGCCGAGAGTGACGTCGACTGGCTCATCGGTACATTAACTTGTACACGAATGCTGTCTGCTGGCACCAGTGAAAACAGCTGTGAGTCAGCCATATAGGGACTGTTGAGCGTGTTTAGTTTAACGATACCGGCCACGGGGGCGCTGATCACTAACGACTCGGTAGTGGCATCTTTACTGTGCACCATCTCCATAAAGTGTTGCATATGCTCAAATTCGAGGTGGCTGCTAAAGTAATCTTGGCTGATCTCACGCCACTTTTCGGCGCTGATACTGCCATTTTTTAATAGCGGCTTATTACGGTCATAGCGCTGCTTAGCCAACTGATACAGACTGCTGGTGGCCTCAAATTGTGCAAGATAATGAAACACTTCTGGCCCTGTTAACCTGACAATCTCTTGTCCTTTGGTGACAATCTGTCCCTGACCGACCAAGAAAGTGACCTGCTGGATATTTTCAGGGGTGCTCACCCAGTAATCGTTACCCGGTAAACGGTCAACTTGTGCCGGTAGCGGGCTACCTTCATAGCTCGCGACCTTTTGCGGTTGGGTATAGCTCAGTTCTAAGTTGCCTAAAGCCGCTAGGGCTAACGATTCGGCTTGTACCAAGCTGGTGGATAGGCAGGCAGATAAACATAACAGGCTTGCGCCATACTTGGCGATCATAATGAAATTCCTAAGGCTTGCAGTTGCTGAGAATGAAGTTGTTGTTGCATCACTTGGTTGAGCGTTAAGCGTGACTCAGTATCGAGAGCGTCCACATAACGGCGCAGCCAGATCTCGTAGCTCACCTGATCTTGGTCTTTTACTTTGGCGAGCTCTTCGGTAATGGTGCGGCTTAATGACAAGCCACGGCTTAAAAGGGCGTGTTGCTGTTGTAAATTACCTTGCTGTTGGGTGAGCTTGTCGATTTGGGTCGTTAACTCTAGGTAGGTGCGATCGCGAGCCAGATTTTGCTCTGTGTGTGCTTGCTGCCATTGTGATAGCTCACCTTGTGACAGCGCCGAACTAAAGCCCAGTGGCACAGTAATACCTAACCCCAATTGCTGGTCATCGACTTGATCGTCAGACGTGTTTTTTGCCGTAAGCGACACAGTCCAAGGGTCTTGTTCACCCGCTTGCTGGCTTTTGATGATCAACAGCTGTTGCTGCTGTTGTAACGTTTGCAGTTGCCATAGAGGATGCTGGGCTAAATCTGAATTGCCATTGGCTAGTGGGCGCTGGCTTTCGGCTATCAGGGTGGGAACCTCATCTTGTCCTGTCAGTTGGCGATAGAGGGCATGGGCTTCATCTTGTTGCTGCTGAATATCAATTTGCTCAAGCTCAATATCAACCAGCTCGCGCTCAAGCAGTAGCAGATTCGCCAGCGGTAACTCGCCCACATCGGTAAGCCGTTTTTGCTGGGCGTGTAACTTTTGCAGTAAGTTTGTTTTTCGCGCTAACTGCTTAAGCTTTACAGAGGCAATGCGATGCGCCCACAGGCTTTGCCTGAGTAATCCCGATAGGTACAAACTTTGTAAGGCTGATTGCTGGCTCTGAATCGCTTGGCTCAGCTGCGTTAAGCGTTTATCACTTCCGTGTTGGCCCGGTGATTTAAGGGGTAAGTTGAGCGACACTTCTTGCTCGTAACTGTTACCATTATCTAGGCTGCTCAAATGGCTCAAACTGATGCTAGGTAGGCCGCTTAGCCAAGAAGATGCGCTTAATTCAAGTGCGCGCTCATCATTAAGCGCTGTGCTATTGAGCTGTGACGCTTGTAATCTGGTTTGGCTTAACTGGAGCAGAGGAGACAATGGGCGCTCAGGTGGGGTATCGCCTGTGGCCGCATGGCCGAGAATACTCGTGCAACTTAACACGCTTAACAGACATATCTTGATACAAGACTTTACAACAGACATACGCGATTTCTTTGCTTTTAAAGTGTGCTGTTAGTCTAAGGCTTGGTACACTGATGTCTTGGGGGAGATGTATCATAAAAACGCTTATGGTACATATGTCCCATAAGTTAATTTATGATTTTATTTGTTTTTCCTTGTGGTGCCCAAATTGCGTCGATAAGGCGCTTGGTTATCATCATAGGCCTCATTATGCTGCTGGTAGGTTGAAAGTTGTACAGCTCGTAGCGAAATAGAGCCTAAATAGATGCGATATCAAATCAACTTATTAGGTGTCATTGATCTTGCTGATGGAGTAGAAGTTCCCATGAAAAAGGATGTCGTCATTATTGTGTTGTTGGTGCTAATCATGCTGTTTAAATTGCTTGATATTGTCGCCGACTTTCAGCTTGATATCCCTGCTTGGCATATAGCTCAAGAGGGGGTTTTGGTGTTGCTTACTGTCATCGCGACCGTTTACTTAAGTCATGATTTGATGCGCCGTTCGCGGCAGGTGAAAACCTTAGCCCAGCGCCTAGCCAAAGCCGATAAGCAGATAGATAACATGACCAGCCAGATGCGCTCCGCTCGGCAAGAATATAGCCAGGCAGTCTCTAGTCAGTTTACGACTTGGGGGTTCACTAAGAGCGAGCAACAGGTTGCCTTTCTCTTGTTAAAAGGCTTAAGTTTTAAAGAGATTGCCGAGGTGAGGCAAACCAAAGAGAAAACCGTACGCCAGCAGGCTTCCTCTATTTACAGCAAGGCCGATGTCGATGGTCGCCACACCTTCTGTGCCTGGTTTATGGAAGATTTTATCCAAGATCGTAATGATGAGTTAGCCTCGAGCACTGCGGCAAATGAGGCTGCTTAGTCGCTAGGCAAACCTGCCCAGCACAGCTCGAATCACCTTAACTAAGCCATTTAGTTTACTAGAATAGATTTTTTACCTTATCGACACCGATGTGAGCTATATGTGAGCTGCATGTACGCTATAAAAGGTGGAGGCATGATGAACCCGATACTAAGCCCAATAGAGTTAGTTTCTGAAATAACCTGCCCTTATTGTGGTAAGCATGCACAAGAAACCATGCCAACCGATGCCTGTCAGTTTTTCTATGAGTGCACCGCTTGTCACCAACTGCTTAAGCCGCTTGCGGGTGATTGCTGCGTGTTCTGCTCTTACGGCACAGTGAAGTGTCCGCCGATTCAGCAAGGTAGTGGTTGCTGTAAAGCTAAAGCGACTAAGTAATAAGAAATTTTTTTGGATTGGCCGATTGATTTCTTCCAGCAAGCTTTATAGTTTTGATGCTGTACTTTAATCTTTCCTATGGAGAGGGAAGCCATGCAACAAGCCGTAATCAAGTCGTCAAATGCCACCATTCAAAATGGCGTCGCACGCGCAGATGGTAAGTTTTGGGTCACCGAAAGTGATATCCATTTTGAACCGTACAACACAGAGTTTGGCTTAGGTCCCTATAAGCTCGATAGACAATCGGTATCTAAAGTCGAGAAATGCGTAGCGACGGGTGGCGGCTTTATTCCCGTGACCACAGATGCCATTAAAATCACCCTGTCAGATGATCACTCCTATAAATTTATTTTGGCCTATGCCGATGAATGGCTTCAGCTATTACGTCCCTAGTTAGAAATTAGCTGGATTAGGGGGCATTGAACATCCACGTCGGGTACTGTATTCGGTATACGAATGTAGTGATTGTGTGTTCACTGATGTTCCCTATATCATACTGAAATTTCTAATATCTCTATGGGGATGTGAAAGAATGACCTAATGTGCAGGTATGACTTCGGGCCGCTGTAAAGCCATCCATGGCTGCTTAACGAAAACGTCCCTGTTTTCGATCCCCTCAGCCATACCTATACACCTTATCCAACGTCTCTTCGATTAACCCTCTGTTGGTACTCTTGGATCGCGCAAATGATGGTCGTTGTGTAACCCTCCCTTATATCGATCATATTTTGAGAGAGTTTTCCTCAATTAATCGCTCATATAATTTAGGCGGTAAATCATTCAGTGATTCATGTGGCCGATCATAATTATATTCTTCAATCCAACTATCTGTGATTTCCCTTACTTCAGTCAAGCTATTGAACAAGTAACAGTCTAATACTTCATTTCGATAAGTGCGGTTGAATCGCTCAATATACGCATTTTGCGTTGGTTTTCCTGGCTTAATAAAATCTAACTTGATGCCATGTTCTTCAGCCCATATCTCAAGTGCATGTGAGATAAATTCTGGCCCATTATCTTGCCTTAATCGCTTTGGGTAACCACGGTAGGCTGCGATTCTATCCAGCACGCGTATAACCCTCTGTGCAGGTAAGCTCGAGTCCACTTCGATGGCTAACGCTTCACGATGATAATCATCAATGACATTAAATGTTCTGAAAGACTTGCCTGAAAATAAGTTATCACTCATAAAATCCATAGACCAGCATTCATTAGCCTTTGCTGGAACGGCCAGTGGCTCAGGCTCTCGAGAAGGTAAGCGCTTTTTACCTTTACGCCGTAAGTTAAGCTTCAAACCACAATAAATACGGTACACACGTTTATGGTTCCATTTATGGCCTAGGAGCCGTAGCCGCTTAAATATCTTCCGAAACCCATAGGCCTTATGTTTTTCAGCAATGTCTGATACTGCCTCAATAATATCATTATCATCTATACGTTTAAGTTGATAATAATATGTGCAACGACTGATGTTTAACGCATCACAAGCCAGCACAACACCTAGGCCAAATTCATTAATGGCATAGTGGGCTAATACCTTTCGTTCTGCTGGCCTTATAGCTTTTTTTCAACAATATCTTTGAGTGCCATATTTTGTAAGCTGACATCAGCAAACATCTTTTTAAGTTTGGCGTTCTCGGCTTCTAATTCCCGCATACGGGTTAAGTCAGAGGCTTGCATCCCACCGTACTTAGATTTCCATTTGTAATAGGTACTTTGACCTACATTATGTTTGCGACATAACTCAGGCACAGTCTGTGCACCAGACTCGCCTTCTTTGAGGATGTTGATAATTTGGCTTTCAGTAAAACGTGTCTTTTTCATGTGATTCTCCATTTGGTTTAGTGTAAATGGAAAACTCTATTTAAAACATTCTGATTTTAAGGGAGGGTTACAGTTGCACACTTTGATTTTATGTACTTTCTAATTCTTGTATATCCAGTGCAGAAGCGAGTTCGACAAGATCTTTGTATGTAGAAATATCATAAGTACTTTGCGTTGTTTCTCTATCCATGAAAATGACAACCCAATCAGTACTTGAATTACGATTATTATGGTGAGATAAATTTCTGATAGATTGTCCTTTTAAATTGCTGCTGTTGGGGTGTTTGCTTTTTATAAATGAGTGTGAAATTCCTATAAATTGGTGGATGCTTATAACATATTGCTTATCGGGACCGATTTGATTTGCTGTCTCAATTGATTGTAAATCAGAGCGAAATTCATTAAACAATTCTCTCGGAGACAATTCAACTTCCACAGGTTTCAAGTCACCAATTAAAGCTAATTCATTGATTAAATTTGATAATGTTTTTTGTCGTTCAACAGTTTGATCCATGTTTTTTGCAATCATTGAGTCATACAAGAACTGGTTTTTTTCTCTTAGACAGAGCAGAAAGACAAGATAAAGTAGGTTGATGTGAGAATGTGCTTTTAGATGCTCAACAATAGATATGAGCCGCTCGGTTATTTGAATGACTTGCCTTGCTGATAACGAAAAGGCGTTATAAATGGTTGTCAGGTTTTTGAGTGGTATTACATCTGAGTCTTCAGTCCGGACATCAAGCTCTGGCCAGTTCTTGATATTTCTATCGTTGAAGTATGATTCAGATAACTTTTCTATATCACAGTGAACTGGTAGTAGCTTCTCAAAAGAGGAGGACTTGAGGGTATAACGACTGTTAAAGAATCTGCCAAGGTAAGTACGTGCATCGAACCCTTCGCCGTAAATTGCCTTTATTGTATGTTGTAGTTGTTCGGTATCAGTGGCAACGACAAATACGACGCCGGGTATGTCAAAAATGTGCTTAATGGTTTCGAGCATTTCAACCGCATAGCTAGGTCTGCATCGATCCAATTCATCAATAAAAATAAATGCAGGTGACTGCTTTTGTTGAAGTCCAACGACGGCGCTGACCCATTGCTCAACACTTAGCTTTAAACTGGCTATTGCGTCAGATTTTGCATCGTGATCCTTGATTAAGTGTTCGACCATTTTAGAGGCTGCCAGCCCCATATCGATCTCTTGACCATTTTCATCCCTAATAGCTTCGCCAATATCGCCATCATCGGCTTGCTGAATGATTTTGACGGGATCTATGCCTAAGTATCTGGTTGCGACTCCTCTTGCAATGCTTGGAGCGGCGGCTTTTAGTAAGCCTATTAATTTACGTGGTGTTTTAAATAGCGGGTCTTCTTCGCCTTTTCCTGCTTGTTCTCTTAATTGTTTTATCATCGAGGAGATGACCGTCATCAAGGGATCATCTGAGTAGTCTTGCTTCCAAGCGTCTACATAGACAACAGGATATTCCTCTTTCAAATCTGCCGCCCAGCGACGTAAGAAGTAAGATTTACCAGCCCCCCACTCGGCGTTTAAATTTAAAACATAGTTATGTTTCTCGCTTGAGCTATCTTCGCCCTTTGATGCCAAAAAATGTGTCAGAAACTCTGCATACTTTGCGCGATCTAGCTGGTCGGCAGGGAAGTTTTCACTGCAGTCTTGTATTTTTAACGGACTTGACCAATCAATCGTAATTTGTGACACCATTTACTGGATCTCGAGTGACATTTGATAGGTTATCTTGGTCTTTATGTTAATGAATTTCAATTGTATATCCCTCATTACAAGAATTTGTTTGAGCGATCCTTTTAGGTATGGAGGTCGTGGCTGTGGAAGTTAGCCTTTGGGTTGTGAGTAGAGTTTTTTTAGAAGGGCTGGACACTTTTGTAATGAAGCTAAATCGAAGAGACAGATGACTAGGTGTAAGCACGCTTTTGGCCTTCGGTGGCAGGGATGCCACCGCAGAGCACCCAGGGATGGGCTTGCTGCGTGCCAAAAGAGTGTTTGCACATAAGCCCACCGCAGGTGATAGGTTGCCAAGGTGTTATGGTTTAAAAACACCTATCAAATGAAAATTTGGCTCAGGAGCCAACCCAAACGATGAGTCAGCCTCATCGCTTAGGTTAAGCCAAGGCTATTGATGCACTAATCGGCCTTTCTTCACCACATCCTTACACACATTAACCCCATAGCTATAGGCCAGTGCGGCTGGGGTGGTGATATCCCAGTGACAGAAGTCGGCTTGCATGCCAGCGCGTAATACGCCGACACTCTCTTCAATATCCAGCGCCTTGGCGGCGTTGCGTGTCATGCCGGCTAAGGCTTCTTCTGGCGTTAAGCGGAACAGGGTGCAACCCATGTTGAGCATCAATAGGCTCGAACACAGCGGTGATGAGCCGGGGTTGTAATCGCTGGCGAGCACCATAGGCACTTGATATTGGCGCAACAAGTCGATAGGAGGCATCTGGGTTTCACGCAGGAAGTAGTATGCGCCTGGCAGCAGGGTGGCACAGGTACCGCTTTCACTGAGGGCCTTTACGCCCGCTTCGTCTAAGTATTCGATATGATCCACCGATTTAGCGCCCAGCTTGGCGGCCATAGCCGAGCCGCCTAAATTAGATAACTGCTCGGCATGAAGCTTGATATCCAGCCCTGCCGCTTTGGCGGCGCTGAGTACGCGCTCCGTTTGCGCTAGGCTAAAGGCGATATTTTCGCAAAACACATCGACGGCATCGGCAAGGTTTTCAGCTATCACCGCGGGTAGCATCTCGTCGATAACGAGATCCACATAAGCGTCGCTATTATTTTTATACTCTGGCGGGATCGCATGGGCGCCTAAAAACGTGGTTTTTACATCCACATGATGATGCTTGCCAAGCTCACGAGCAACGCGCAGCAGTTTGAGTTCGGTGTCGGTATCCAGCCCATAGCCTGATTTTATCTCGACCGTGGTTACTCCCTCTTTAGCTAGGGCATTGAGACGTTGCCTTGCAAGGTCAAATAACTCGGCTTCTGATGCGTCACGGCAGGCTTTGACTGTCGAGATGATACCGCCGCCCGCCCGCGCAATCTCTTCGTAGCTGGCGCCTTGCAGACGCAGTTCAAACTCATTGGCACGATTACCCGCGAACACTAAATGAGTGTGGGCATCGATAATGCCCGGGGTCAGCCAGCCGCCTTTACCTCTGTAAACTGGCGTTGACAATACGTCAAATTGTGGCAACTCACTGCGTGGGCCAACCCAAGCAATTTTGCCCTCTTTTACCGCCAGAGCCGCATCGGTGATTGCACCGTAAGGCACTGAAATATCTGGATCCATTGTCGCAATGTTGACGTCAATCCAAACCTGATCCCAAGACATAATATTTCCCTCAAGGTGCGACCTAAACATGTCGCGATCATTAATTTGTGTGAGCTAGCTTGTGCTTGCTTGTATATACAAGCTAGGATTATAGCGGTTAATTTAATCACTTTTAAAGTGATATTGCCCTATCACAGTCTGCATCAAGATGATGGGGTCATCACCATAAGCTTAAGGAGCTTAGATGGCTACGCCTAAGTTTGCTGAGATTAAACAATTCATTCTGACCAAGGTTGAAACCGGTGAGTGGCAACAACATAGCCGCGTGCCGTCTGAAAATCAGTTAGCCGAGCTGTTTGAGTGTAGTCGCATGACGGCCAGACGGGCGTTAACAGAGCTCACTGAATCGGGCGTGCTCGAGCGCTCTCAAGGGCTAGGCACTTTTGTGGCTGGGCTAAAGTCGCAGTCGTCGATGCTGGCGATTCGCAATATAGCCGATGAGATCAAAGACCGCGGTCATGGCTATAGCGTGCAGCAACTTGAACTAAAACAGATTCAGGCGCAAGCGCAGACAGCGATAGCCTTGGGGCTCGAAGAGGGTTGCCCTGTGTTTTACTCGCTGTTAGTGCACTGTGAGCAGGCGCTGCCGCTGCAAATTGAGGAGCGCTATGTTAATCCCCAACTGGCGCCTGATTACCTTGAGCAAGATTACACTTTGCAAACGCCTCATGAGTACCTGTCATTTGTGGCGCCCTTGACCGAGGCACGTCACACCATCGAGGCGATCCTTGCCAATCCGTCACAGCAACAACAATTGCAGATTGAAGGCAGTGAGCCCTGTTTGCAGATCTTACGTCGCACCTGGTCACGCCAAGGTGTGGTGAGTTTTGCGCGGCTTATCCACCCCGGTAGTCGTTTCCGTTTAGGTGGTCATTTGACCTTTAACCGTTAACGCCTGCCTGATGAAATGAGCGTAATACCAAAAATATTAAATATAACAATCGCGTTAAGCGATGAGATAACACAAATTGAGGAAAACCCATGACCAATAGACACGACCCAAGCCGTCGCATTATCGCGCCCCACGGCACAACATTAAGCTGTAAGAGTTGGCTTACCGAAGCGCCGATGCGCATGTTGATGAACAACCTGCATCCCGATGTGGCCGAACGTCCAGAAGACCTCGTGGTCTATGGTGGCATTGGCCGAGCGGCGCGTGACTGGGAGTGTTATGACAAGATCATCGAAGTACTGCAGCGCTTAGAAGATGATGAAACCTTGTTGGTGCAGTCTGGTAAGCCAGTGGGCGTATTTAAGACCCACAGCAACGCGCCTCGCGTGATCATCGCCAACTCAAACCTAGTACCGCATTGGGCTAACTGGGAACACTTTAACGAGCTAGATAAAAAAGGTTTGGCTATGTACGGCCAGATGACCGCAGGGTCTTGGATCTATATAGGCTCCCAAGGCATAGTGCAGGGCACCTATGAAACCTTCGTTGCTATGGCTAAGCAGCACTTTGGTGGTGACGCTAAGGGTAAATGGATCTTAACCGGCGGCCTTGGCGGCATGGGCGGAGCCCAACCTTTAGCAGGTACCATGGCGGGCTATTCGGTGCTGGCTTGTGAGGTTGATGAGACGCGTATCGATTTCCGCCTACGTACCCGCTACGTCGATAAAAAGGCCACTAACCTAGATGAAGCGTTAGCTATGATCGATGCAGCCAACAACGCGGGCACTCCCGTATCAGTCGGCTTACTTGCTAATGCTGCCGATGTGTTTGCCGAGTTGGTCGAGCGCGGCATTACCCCTGATGTGGTGACTGATCAAACCTCTGCCCATGACCCACTTAACGGCTATCTACCCCAAGGCTGGACGCTAGAACAGGCTGCTAAGATGCGTCAAAAAGATGAAGCTGCGGTAGTTAAGGCGGCTAAGCAATCGATGGCGGTACAAGTTAAGGCGATGTTAGCGCTACAAGCGGCTGGCGCTGCGACGACCGATTACGGCAATAATATTCGTCAGATGGCGTTCGAAGAGGGCGTAGCGAACGCATTCGATTTCCCCGGTTTCGTGCCTGCCTATGTGCGTCCGCTGTTTTGTGAAGGTATTGGCCCATTCCGTTGGGCGGCACTGTCTGGCGATCCCGAAGATATCTATAAAACCGATGCCAAGGTCAAAGAGCTTATTCCTGATAACCCACAGCTGCATAACTGGCTGGATATGGCGCGCGAGCGCATTGCGTTTCAAGGTTTGCCTGCGCGTATCTGTTGGGTAGGATTAAAAGACCGTGCGCGTTTAGCGTTAGCGTTCAACGAGATGGTTAAAAATGGTGAGCTATCGGCGCCAATTGTGATTGGTCGCGATCACTTAGATTCAGGCTCTGTTGCCAGCCCTAACCGTGAAACCGAATCTATGCTTGATGGCAGCGATGCGGTATCGGATTGGCCCTTGATGAATGCATTGCTCAATACAGCGAGTGGCGCCACTTGGGTCTCCTTGCATCATGGTGGTGGTGTCGGCATGGGCTTTAGTCAGCACTCGGGTGTGGTGATTGTGGCCGATGGTAGCGATGATGCCGCCGTGCGTTTAGGCCGTGTATTGTGGAATGACCCTGCAACAGGGGTGATGCGTCATGCCGATGCCGGCTACGATATTGCTAAGCAATGCGCCGCCGAGCAGGGCTTAGATCTGCCCATGCTCACCACAGCAAATAAATAATAACAATAATAAGAGAGCGTATTTATGCATCATTTAGTATTAAAACCGGGCACCCTTAGCCTAGAACAACTGCGCGAAATTAGCCGCAGTAAAGTGAGTCTTGAGCTGTGTCCAAGTGCCATTGCCGATATCAATACCAGTGCCAGTCTGGTGCAGCAAGTTGTCGATGAAGGTCGCACTGTCTATGGTATCAACACAGGTTTTGGTCTGCTGGCCAACACCAAAATAGGTAATGATGATCTGCAGTTGTTGCAGCGTTCTATCGTGCTGTCTCATGCAGCGGGTACCGGCCAACCTATGCGCGATACGACCGTGCGCTTGATGATGGTGCTCAAAATTAATTCCCTTAGCCGTGGTTTTTCGGGTATCCGACTTGAGGTGATTAACTTTCTTATCGCCTTGGTCAATGCCGAAGTTTACCCCTGTGTGCCTGAGAAAGGTTCTGTGGGGGCATCAGGCGATTTAGCGCCACTGTCACACATGTGTCTGCCGCTGCTTGGTGAAGGCAAGATGAGTTATCGTGGTGAGCTGATTTCAGCTGCTGAAGGTCTTGAAATCGCAGGTCTTAAACCCATTGAGTTGGCGGCCAAAGAAGGTTTAGCGCTGCTTAATGGAACACAGGCGTCGACCGCATTAGCACTGGAAGGGTTGTTTAACGCAGAAGATCTATTTGCCGCTAGCTCGGTGATTGGTGCCATGAGTGTCGAAGCGGCAATGGGCAGTCGTAGCCCGTTCGATCCTCGTATTCATGCGGCGCGTGGCCAAAAAGGCCAGATCGATTCGGCAGCAATTTTCCGTCATCTATTAGGTGATGAGTCGGAGATCAGTCTCGATCACGTCAACTGTGAGAAGGTGCAAGATCCTTACTCTCTGCGTTGTCAGCCGCAGGTACTGGGTGCCTGTTTGACCCAAATTCGTCATTCGGCAGAGGTGTTAGCGGTTGAGGCCAACGGGGTAACCGATAACCCATTAGTGTTCCAAGATACTGGCGCTATCATCTCTGGCGGTAACTTCCACGCCGAACCTGTGGCAATGGCTGCCGATAACTTGGCGATTGCGCTTGCCGAGCTTGGCTCGATTGCCGAGCGCCGTATTGCGCTGCTGATCGACTCAAACCTGTCAAAACTCCCGCCATTCCTCGTCGAGAATGGCGGCGTAAACTCTGGCTTTATGATAGCGCAAGTGACCGCTGCGGCGTTGGCTTCAGAGAACAAGACTTACGCGCATCCGGCGTCTGTTGACAGCTTACCGACGTCGGCTAACCAAGAAGATCATGTATCGATGGCCACGTTTGCGGCTCGTCGTCTGCGTGATATGTCAGAGAACACTCGTGGTGTGCTGGCGGTGGAGTTACTCGCTGCGGCGCAGGGACTTGATTTCAGAGCGCCATTGCAGCCCAGTGTCGCGGTAGCCAAAGCCAAGGCGGAACTGCGTGAGTTAGTCACTTACTACGATAAAGACCGTTTCTTTGGCCCAGATATCGAAGCGGCGACAGACTTGCTATTGACCGCAAGCTTCAATGCTTACCTGCCAGTGGGCACTATGCCAAGCTTTTAATGGTATCGCTTTAGTTGTCGCAGAAAGGGCCTAACGGCCCTTTTTTATTGGCGAGTGTTTAACTGGAAGCGTGCTAATTCCCCTTCATACACTTTCTGCATCTGCACTTGTGAGCATCGAAACTGGTGACAATAGGTAGTTAGGATTAAGCCTTAAGTTGGTATTGTTCAAGGGGGTGAATCGATATAGCGTGGTAACTTGCCATAATTGATAGAGGATGTGTAGATGCAGCAAGGAGTCGCGTTTCAGGATGTCTATCCTGATGATTTAAGTCACTGTTATGGCTGTGGGCGTAATAATAGTCAGGGGCATCAGCTTAAGAGCTACTGGCGTGGGGAGGAGACCGTCGCCCACTTTATGCCCGAGCCGTTTCATACTGCAATCCCAGACTTTGTCTACGGCGGGCTTATTGCCTCGCTTATCGATTGCCATGGTACCGGCAGTGCCAGTGCAGCGGCGCAGCGAGCAATGCAACAGGCGGGGGATTCGGATGCAGAACCACCAAGATTTGTCACTGCAGCGCTGAATATCGATTACTTATCCCCGACGCCAATGGGGGTAGAACTCGTGCTTGTGGGCGAGATTAAAGAGGTGAAACCGCGCAAAGTGGTGGTCGATATTTCACTGTCTGCTGGTGGGATCCTTTGTGCTAGAGGTCATATGGTGGCGGTTAAGATGCCCGAGACCATGATGTAAGTGACTTGCTGTATCGCATCTTAAATGTGAAGTGCTAACCAAAGAGGCTCAATCACGGATGATTGAGCCTCTTTGGTCTCATCAATAACTAGACCTGTGATGTTAATTTGAGCGTGAATAAGCTGGCTTAGCGTGAGTCCATCTCTTTAATGTTGAGTGTTAGTAACTGCTTGCTCCACTGAGCTTTATCTACCCCTTCAATCCAAAACGTGTCGCTCTTGCGGGTTTGGCCTTTGCGAAGATAGGTTTCGGGCATTCTGAAAATGGCCTGCCAAACTTCAACTGTTTCCTTTTTGAGTAGCTGGCCAGAGTCGGCAAATAAGCCTATTTCTAGCTCGATCATCACATAACTTTCTGGGCTGGTACTGCTAAGCTCGAAGTTAAGCCCTAAGCGCCCCTTACTGTCCCATTGGCTATTCAGGTAGCTAATTTTAACTCCATTTTTTGCCGTAGACTTAAGCAGGTCTGACTGTTCGATGGCGCGACTGGTTAAGCTATTGGCGACCTCGGCGGCGGTGGTGACGGTTGCGACTGTTGCATCTTGTGCCGCTGCATTGAACTCGGGCGTATTTGGTGCTGGGCTTGTAGGCGTATCTTTTGGGGCTTGTGCTGTGGGTTGGTTTTCTAGAAACACATATTCCCAAGTAAAGTCATCATTGAGTTTGACGCTAGCGCCATTTTCAAGGGTGACAATGGCTACTGGCTCTGGCGCCATATCCTTAGCGAACGTCGATAGCGATATCAGCATCATGGCCAAGGCGGCATAGGCATAATAGGGTAGTGCTTTATACATGGAGTTAAGCCGATTCAATAGGGTTACCAAGTAGGCTAGCATAGACAAACTGAGAGAAAATTTATACACCATATCAAGCAACATAGGTTTTTTATGCCTCAGATAGGGTAAGCCACTGCGCGAGTTTAGGTTTTCAGGGCTGAGGTTTACGATTATCGGCTAATGTGTGTCATCTCGCTTTAATAAGCAACCTAGGCCAGCTTTGTCGTGGCAGCAATTCTTATGGCGTAGAAATGGATTGTTGTTCGGCTTTATATTACAGTCGAGCAATAGGATTAAAACAGCTTTAAAAATAAGTATTTGTAATACTTTTGTTAGTAAGCAGATACGCATGGATGACCCGCCACTGATATGGCGATGTTAACGGTTTAGCGGCGCGAGACATTTCGCCTCAGGAGATAAATATTTTGGATCAAGAACTACGCGTACATGTGTCGCAATGGCTGGCTCACTTTGGTATTGATACCCCAGCCGATGGCGTCTCTACCGGAATTATGTTGCTAGTGAGCGTACTGATCGCGCTTATCGGTTACCTGATTGTCAAACGTGGTGTGGTGCAGGCCATGAATCTGGTGATCCAGCGCTCTAAGGTTACTTGGGATGACATTTTTATGCGCCATCAGGTGCTAGAAAAGTTTGCCTTGCTGGTGCCGACCTTGATTTTAAGTATCTTACTGCCACTGGCATTAGTGGGGCATCCACTGCTGAGCAGCTTGGCCGACCGCCTGCTGGATGTTGCTATTGTTATTTTGTTTGTGCGCGGGGTGTATTGTGCTCTGGATGCACTCAATGAGATTGCCGATGTAAACCTTATCAGCCGCCGCTTACCGATTAAGAGCTTTGTGCAGCTGCTAAAGCTGTTTATGTTCTTTGTGGCTATCATCATCTCTATTTCTGTGTTGGCCCAGCAGTCTCCGGTGTACTTCCTCAGCGGCTTAGGTGTTGCCACCGGTTTGGTGATGTTGGTGTTCCGTGACACCATTTTAGGCTTTGTTGCGGGTATCCAACTTGCCGCTAACCGTATGGTAAGCCCTGGTGATTGGATCCAGATGGACAAATATGGTGCCGACGGTGCGGTCGAAGAGGTGTCATTAACCACGGTTAAGGTGCGTAACTGGGACCGCACACTCACTATGATCCCCGCTTATGCGCTGGTGTCTGATGCCTTTAAAAACTGGCGTGGCATGCAAGAGTCGGGTGGGCGACGCATTAAACGTGCGGTAAATATCGATATCGACTCGATAGCCTTTCTCAGTGAAGAGCAGAAGCAACGCTTAGGTAAAATTAATTTATTAAAAGAGTATCTGGCTCGTAAAGAGGTTGAAATTACCGAATTTAACGCCCATATCGAAGATGGTGATATGCCAGTTAACAGCCGTAATCTAACCAATGTGGGCACGTTTAGGGCTTATCTACTGGAATATATGCACAAGCATCCAAAAGTGCATCAAGATATGACGCTGTTAGTGCGTCAATTAGCCCCAACAACCGAAGGCTTACCGATAGAGATCTACATTTTCACCAACGATACCCGCTGGGCTATTTATGAAGATATTCAAGCGGATATATTCGATCATATTTATGCTGTACTACCGCAATTCAATCTGCGAGCGTTCCAATCACCCACAGGTGCCGATATTCGTAGTTTGAAGGTCGAGCATTAGCCTTAAGGTGTGACGGGGAGTCAGACTCAGTCCTCAAGCTCACTCTCTAGTGACTAAAATGGCGGCGAGGCTAAGAAACACGCCGCCACTGACTCTATCGAACCAATGCAGTCGATTACTGGATTTGAGTTTGGGAGCCAGCATATTAGCCATGCTGGCATAGATCATCACAAAGCTAAAATCGATCACTGCCCAGGTGAGCGCCAATATGGCCAGTTGTGGTATTTGGGGCTGATTGATGTCGATAAACTGTGGAAACAGTGCGCCGAAGAAGAGCAGATCTTTGGGGTTACTAATACCCACTAAAAATGCCTCTTTAAACATTTGCTTAGGCGATCCTTTGCCTTTGATATATTGCAAATCTAGCCCTTGAGCGCTGGCTTTGGTCATGATGAGTTTGATGCCAAGAAACAGCAGATAAGCGGCGCCGCAGTATTTGAGTAGCGCGAAACCATGCTCTGTGGCACTTAACAGTGCCCCCAGCCCCGCAGCAGAGGCTAACATCAACAGCAGCGCTGAACTGACGCTGCCTAGCGCCGTCGCCAAGCTGCGGGTTTTACCGAAATGGATACCGTGGCTCATCGAGAGTACTGCCATGGTGCCTGGTGAAATGGCAATCAATAAGACGGCAAACAAGTACAGTAACCAGGTATCAAAACTCATAGTAAAGCTAGTAGATAAAATGGGCAGTGGCCGCACTATAACCAGTGCGACCCGCTTTAGCAAACCTGCCCGTGGCTATTTTTGCGCGCTGTAATCGGGAATGGTTTTAGGGTGGCGCCCCTTGATGGTGCGGTAGAAATCTAAGATAGCGCCCATCTCTTGTGCTATGTCACCACTGACTTTTATGGCGGGTGGGATCACCACGGTTTTATGGGCAAAATCCAATGCGACCGTGACAATGGGGACATCGGCTGCCAGTGCAATATGGTAGAAGCCTGTTTTCCAGCGCGTGACAGGGCTACGGGTGCCTTCTGGCGCTAAGGCCAGTTTAAAGTGGGCATCGGCTTTAAACAGTTGCGCCACGGCGTCCACTAGATTGTTATTCTTGCGCCGATCCACTGGCGTGCCGCCAATGGCCTTGAACAACCAGCCCCAAGGTGGAATAAAGAGTTGATGTTTGCCGAGGAAATGGATGTTGTGTCCCAGAGCACCACGGGCCAATACACCGATAATAAAGTCCCAGTTACTGGTGTGGGGCGCCACAATGGCAATGTATTGCGGCGTGGTCGGTAAGGCGCCATCAATTTTCCAGCCCATTAACTTGAGTAGTGTTTTACACAGGGTTTGCAGCATAATTTAAGCTCTTTTAATAATGCAGTTGGGTGTTTTTTTAGTTAACCGATAATGTCTTACAGTAGTTTATTATATACTACACCTTAATTTCTCCCGATGGAGTACATCATGGTTAAAAATGGATGGTTAATGCTGGTACTGTTGTTGGTCTTTCCGGCGCAGGCAGTGCCTACGGATGAGATCACCAAGGTGATCACCGAGCAGCAGGACGCATGGAATCGCGCCGACTTAGATGCGTATATGCAGGGTTATTGGCACAATGACAAGGTGCGGTTTGTCTCGGGTAATAAATTTCGTTATGGCTGGGAAGAGACATTAGCGGCCTATAAGAAAAACTACCCAGACAAGGCGACATTAGGCACACTAAAATTCACCATTAACGAGATCAAAATGCTCAGCAACTATGCTGCCCTAGTGGTCGGGCGCTGGGAGTTGACGCGGGCAAAAGATCAGCCCAACGGTGTGTTTACCCTGTTAGTCGAAAAAATTGATGATAAATGGGTGATCACCCATGATCATACCTCTGATTAAGCGGTTATCTCTGGGCTAAGGGTAAAGCGCTGCCGCCCTAGGTTGCGCCCCTTGCCATCGTATCGTACCTCGATAAACTCGCTATTGCCTTGGTTATCTTGCAAGATAATCGAGGTCGAGCGCGTGCCATATTCTGGGTGTTTAATATAGATAGACGACAGCAGTCTTTCCCACTCTAATGCGATGCCTGTTTGTGGCAGTTCGCTGTCTTGAGCTTGGCTTTGGTCGGTCATAATGGCGAGCAGGGCATCGATATCGGGGGGCGTTGTTTGCGACAGTTGTTGCTCCAAGGCGCGGGTGCCTTTAGCCATTTTTGGCCAAATATCGTCTAAGGCCCCATTACTGATGGCATGAAAGCCGGGCGTGAGTTGCTTAAGGCTGTTATCTAAGCTGTGGTAACAATAGAGTTGATTGTGGCGGCCAAACAATAGGTTGAATGGGTTGTAGCGTTGATGATGCTCACTGAGCCAGTTATGGGTAATGCTGCTCGGTTCGTTTAACGCTTTGATCACTAATTCCCCACGGCTGCGGCTATCGGCATGCAGTTGCTCTGGCGCGCGAATATTGGTCAGCGCCGCAATATCGCCCTGTTGATTGATGCCTAACCAGCTCCCCCCCGCTTGGAGATCTTTGCCTGCCAGAACATGATGCTCACTCGGCCAGAGGTGGGCGGGTTCTGTGGGGCGCACATGGAACTCGTCGCGGTTAGCGCAGATGATAACCGGATGGTCAGGATGTACGCCAAGCGCGACAAAGAGAATGCACATTAGCTCAAACTCACAGGATAAATGATGGCTTTAATTTAGCTTTGTCGCGTCATAAAAGCCATCTAAATGGGCATCATCGCCTGACTAATGGTGATGATGTTTGTGAGTGTGCTGCTCAGGTTTTGCGCTTATGGCGTCATCAGCGTGTGCATGAGCCGTATCATCATGGTGATGATGGTCGTGAACTTTTGGTGTCCACAAGGTGATGCGCGCCATAAATTTACGTGGCCCTAACCTAAGTAAGCTTGCGCCAAACAGGAAGGTAATAACGGCTAAGGCTGCGGTATTCAGGTTTTGCGGCAGGGCAATAATAGTGCTCCACTGCGGGATCAGCCAATGGGTGCCTAAAAGGCAGATAATAATAAGCCCGGCTAATAGCAACCTTTGGGTCCAGTTCATCAGTTTTAGCTGCGCCAGATTAAATACCGGTGCGGCGAGCAGTGCGACCATGACAGCCTCGATACTCCAGCCACTGTAGGCCAGCGATAAGGCTAAGACGGCGCCGCCAAGATTACAAAAACGCATAGGTAAAAACAGCGCCATTAGCACCATCACTTGTACCAATGGGCTTTCTAGCGGCACTGATGGATGGCCGATGAGGTTGGCCAAAATCAAACTGAGGATGATCCACGGCGCGCTTCTATCCACTAAATGGGCGAAGCCAAAACGCCACGCCGAGATAGGCAGCCCTTGATGAGGATCGGTTAGTTGCACTCTGGTTAGCGTGAGCAATAGGCCGATAAGGGTTAGGCCAATCAGTTGGATCATCGCTAAGCTTGGCCCCAACAGTAGTAAGGTGATCACTAGCGCTTCAGGGCCTGCCAGTCGTTGCAGCCAGCGTTTACCTAGCTGAGGATGCTGTGGCGATAAACCAAACAAATAGCGCACGGTGGCGATAACATAGGCCAGAATAAGCACTGGCGCTAAGGTCAGTAACCATTGCATCAGTTGTTCTGTGCTGTGGCTGTGCTCATGATGCTCGTGTCCACCCGAATCCATGGCGAGCAGAATAAACAGCAAGGCGATGCCGAGCAGGCTGCCAATGCCGGCCTGGTATTCATATTTACCTTGTTTATCACTGATATTGTTGCCATGAGGCTGATGCAGTACCACATGTAAAATTGAGCCGGTGACAAAGGCTTGCAGGTAAACTGTGTTATCTAGGCTGAGGTGATTAAGCAGTTGTTCACCGGCGAAGTAGCCGATACCCGTGAGTAGCATCATGCTAGCCAATACCGCCATGGCCCAGCGGTTGCCGACTTGGGGTTTGAGTAACCACCATATGGCCAAACCGACCGGCAGCCGATGCAGTATCACGCCTAGGGCCAGTAGCGCCGAGTTGCCCTCTTGTTGGGCTAATACCATGGCGCCACCATCAGTCATCGTGTGCAGTAATAGACCGGTGATCCCCAGCGTTAGGGTGAGGTTATGGGTTACTTCAGAATAGCGATGGAAGAGGCGCTCACTCAGGGTGGGGCCCCACAAGCCTATGATCACAAACACTATGGCTAAGAAACCACCGTGCTCTAATAGTTCAGGCAAAATATGGATTAACACTAAGCCACCTAGCGAGACAAAGATAAATCCATCTAAGCCTTTTTGCAGGCCTGTTCCCGTGGTAAAGAAACGGTAGAACAGTGGGCCTAGCAGGAGTGCAATACAACTGGCGACGAGATAGTACATATTTAGTGTTAACAAGGGAGTCTAGAAAGCCAGATAGTATACCAGTGTTATGCTGTCCAATCGAATAATTAGCGCGCAGCATCATTTAATTTACATTGCCAAGGCGATAAGCGTCGCAGCTCATGGGGTAAAGATGTTGTTTAAAACCGGCATTTGTTGTGCTATTGACTGATAAATATTGAGAATAAGTTGTACAATAACGCCTACATTTTTGACCAATATTTGAGTTATGGACATATTTTCTGCTGCGGTAATGTTGTTTTTGATTATGGATCCGCTTGGCAATCTGCCAATTTTTGCCTCTATCTTGCGTCATATTGAGCCGAAGAAGCGGCGCCGAGTCTTGATCAGAGAGCTACTCTTCGCCCTGATCATCATGCTGCTGTTTCTGTATGCAGGCGAAGCCATATTGAACTTCCTTAATTTGCGTTCTGAGTCGGTCAGCATCGCTGGCGGTATCATTTTATTTTTGATAGCCATTCGAATGATTTTCCCCCAACCCGGTGGCGTGGTGGGATTGGCAGCGGGTGAAGAGCCATTTATCGTGCCAATGGCGATTCCACTTATGGCTGGGCCGTCGATATTAGCGGCCTTAATTTTGTTAGCCCATACCGATAGCACCCGTATGATGGATTGGACGCTCGCCTTGTTAGGTGCTTGGGGCGCCAGTGCCGTTATCTTACTCTTCTATAAAGGGTTTACTAAGCTATTGGGTGACAAAGGCTTAACAGCCGTAGAGCGCCTGATGGGAATGGTACTGGTGATGATTTCGGTTCAGATGTTCCTCGATGGCATCGCCAACTATATGGCGCACACGGGGCAAGCGAACTAGTTGTAGTATCAAGGCTTACCAGCAAATGTGGTAAGCCTTGTGTTAAAGGCTATCGTGATCGTTCTGACTATTTTACCCCCCTCATTTGTCTATTTATTCCTCTTGTTCATGCCGCCGCGTGACTGTGGTGGTTCGACTGTGATAGTGATCCTTTTAGTGCTTAGCAGACTAGAATAAACACTATAGACCAATCGATATGACGTATCTGCTGACGTGTAGTAAGTGTTGAGTACGGCAGTTTTGATACTGGATCGTATGAGGGTGAACGATGAAATATCAATGTGTTGCAACAAGGCTATCGGCGTTGCTATTGTCAGGGCTTTGGCTGGTTTCAAGTGCTTTCGCCGCCCCCCTAACGCGTGATGAATCAGGTGGATTTGCCGATGCGGGGGTGATTAATCAGCAGCGTATTCTCTATTGGTTGGTCAAACGAGGCGAACTGGCCAGTGATGCCAGCGACACCGAGCGTCGTGATGCGCTAGCGGCCTTTACCGCCAGAGCCAAGGGTTACCCGCAGAATAGGGCTGTTATCTTGAGCCGTCTTGAGCAACAACAAAGGCTAAGATCTAAGCAACAGCTATCCACTCGCACCATGAGTTTTGCCGCCGCCCGCGCCGACGCCGATATAAGTAAAACCGTTAAAGTGCTGGCTATCTTGATTGATTTCCCCGATCTACCCCACGACAACAATCGCTTATCTGCTGGCGATACCAGCATGTATTATCCCAGTTATCCGCGCGCTCATTATCAAGATCTGATGTTTTCCACCTCGGGCTTTGCTGGGCCGCAGGGGCAAAACCTCATCAGTGCTTATCAATATTATCAAGCCGCTTCTGGCGGCAGTTTATTTTTTACGGGTAACGTTAAGGGCTGGTATACCGCTAGTCAAAATGCGGCTTACTATGGTGAAAATGACCCTAATAACAGTGATGACGATCAAGCCGTGCCCGAATTAGTTAAAGAGGCGGTGACGCAGGCCTTAGCTAATATGAGTCAAGCCGAAATCGACACCTATGACGTGGAAGACCCTTACGATCTCGATGGCGATGGTAATGTTAATGAAGCCGATGGTGATATCGACCATGTGATGCTGTTTCATTCCAGTATTGGTGAAGAGGCGGGGGGTGGCGTACTGGGGCGCGATGCAATTTGGTCGCATCGTTATTTTGTCTATCAAGCTGGTGCTCCAGGATACGCTATTGCGGGCACTAACAAGAAAGTGTTTGGCTACACTATTCAGCCCATAGATGCCGCCGCTGGCGTTGTAGTGCATGAATTTGGCCATGCACTGGGTTTGCCCGATGAATATGACACCACCAACACTGGCGATGGTTCGCCAGTGGGAGATTGGTCGATTATGTCTAGTGGCAGCTGGTCGGGTGAACTTGCTGGTACCCAGCCTGTGGGTTTTAGCCCCTATGCTCGCTCTTATCTACAGGATAAATATCGGGGTAACTGGGTGAGAGAGTTACAAGTCGATCTCGACAGTATCCCTATTGGCGGCCAAGAGGTGCGCCTTGTCGAGGCGGTTAATTATGACCAAGTCAATCAAATTGCCCTGAGGCTGCCAGCGGTCGATATTGCCTTTAAGGCGCCCTATTCTGGCGCTTATCAATACTATTCCAATCAAGGCAATTTACTGAGTACCGCGGCAGCGGTGAATATCGATTTTCCAGCAAGCAATAATTTGACCCTTAAGATGAAAGCGCATTGGGATATTGAACTTAATTATGATTATGCTCAGGTGATGATCGATGGTGTAGTGCTTAAGGGTAATTACACTCGAGCCAGTAATGGGATTAATGGTGCGACCAATATTATCACCGGCACGTCGGCGGATATCGGCGCGGCCGAGGGCGTGGATAATTGGGTCGACTTAACGTTTGATGTTTCTGGATACGCTGGCAGTACGGGTAGGCAACTAAGTATTGTGTACCGCACCGATGAAGCTGTGGGTGGATATGGTTTTGTGGTTGACGATATTGGTTTATTTGATGGTAATAATCGCCTTTATTTCGATGGCGCAGAAGCTGCCGGAGTGATGCAGTTAACCGGGGGTTTTGTGCGAATTGATAACAATCGCCCCGGTGGTGAGCGCCGTTACCTAGTGCAACTTCGCAGCCATAATGGTCTCGATGCCGGCTTGGCCAGTCGCGATTATGAGCCCGGTGTGCTGTTATGGTTGGAAAACTTGAGTGAGGTCGATAACAACGTCAGCAATCATCCGGGCAGAGGCTTGATTGGCGTGGTGGACGCAGATCAAAACTTAATTGGCAACGCCGCCACGCAAGTACAAATCCGCGATGCGACTTTCAGCATGTTCAATCAATCACGCTATTTTAATGACAATCACCTATCGGCTATCAGTTTGTTCGATGATCGCCGTGATTACAGTGCGCCCTTACAGCCACAATCAGGTTTAGTGTTACCAGTATTAGGACTCACTATGGAGGTTATTGAACAGCAAGCGGATTCTAGCGTTGCTACGGTGCGGTTTGAATACCGCAGTGAATCGGTCAATCTGCCCAGTGCTAATTTTGATTATGTGGCGACCGAGTTAAGGGTCGCGTTTAGCAATACCACATCGGGAGGGAGCGGGCCGTTTAGCTATGTGTGGACCTTTGGTGATGGCAGTAGCAGTAGCGACATTTCGCCAACTCACACCTACGCCAATGCTGGGCGTTACCTGGTGACATTAACGGTCACCGATGGCAGCAATACGCAATCGAGCGCGACGCAAACGGTTATCGTAGCCACGACCCGTGATCTTGACACCAACTCAGACTCTGGCGGTGGTGGTAGTGTGGGCTGGATGACGCTGTCGTTGTTATTCTTGCTCGGTTATCATCGTCTTCGTTGGCATAAGCAGCAATAAGGGTCATTCGAGTTGATGTTGTTCGATAAGTCGCTGCGCCGCCGGTAAAAAGATTTCGCTGACGATAAGCTGCTGCTCGTTATGGCTAAAATAACGCCTTCTGCCCCAGAGCGTCTGCTCACTGCTTTGGTGTAAGGATTCGATAAGCTTGGCTAAGGTGCTGCAGGCGTTAAACTGGCCCACTTCAATTTTGCCTGGGATGAACTCGCCACTGTTGAACAGCAGTTCGCCAAGGGGGCGATTACCCAAGGTTAAAAAGTCTGACTGAGCATTGTCGAGCATGCTGCCGGGCACTAACGTACGGGCAAAGACCCAAGGCAGACCATCGAGGCACAATAGTACTTCTCTAATCCAGGCCTGTTTTTGTTGTGGCATCTCATTGGCAAAGGGGCTAAGAATATCTTCACCCAAGACCTTTACTTCAAATTGACCACAGTGAGACTTAAGCTTTTGGGTTAAACTACCTGGGGCGAGTAGCCAATCCTTGAGGGGAGACGGTGGTAGCTGCGGTATCTGATCCGCTTCATACCAGTGAAGAGATTCACCATAGGGAAAGCTTAATTTCGTTACGCTCATTAAATTCTCGGCACTATACTCGCAAACGCCTGCAGTTTATCATGCTGTTACTATGATGTCGGTAATTAAAGTATTGGCACAAGGTGGCGATAATTGAGTATCAATTGAATCAATATGAAACCGCTTAAGCTAACAATGGCGAGCTTAAATAATTAGGGAGTACCCACCAAAAATGAAAAAGTTTGCATTGCTACTGTTACTGTTGGCGAGCTGTAGCATGAGCCATGGCGCTTTTGCCGCCAAAGATGATGTCGTCGATACTTATGCTTATTACGGCTTTACCCCCGATATCGTCACCAATTACATCTCCAATCGAAAGAAACTCGGCTTTGTAAAAATTAGCGTCGAGCTAATGGTTCAAGCTCCTGAGGACCTAGTGGTGTTGCAACATCATGATCCCTTACTGCGCGCGGCAATTTTGGAAATATTAGGTGCCCAAACAGAAGACAAGGTGAAATCATTAGTGGGCAAAGAAGAGATCCGCCGTGAGTGCTATGAGGCTGTTAATCGTCTCTTGCAACAAGAGGTGGGTAAGCCTTTGGTGGTCAATATGTTGTTTACCAAATATCTGTATGACTAACCGCCGTTAGTTGACCCCGGCATTTTCTGTGGCCGCGCAGCCGATCCTGCGCGGCCACCTCTTTAATGGTAATTGCTTCATGACTCAGCCTGATAAACCTCGACGCGCGACTAACACCACTCCAAGCGCCCACAGTAAATCTAAATCAACAGCGGCGAAATCGAGCCAGATTAAGCCAACCAATAAGGCTAAGTTAGTGAAAAAGACGCCATCATCACATAAGAAGCCTAATCAGGTGCAAGGTCGCGAGGCTCAAGGTGGCAAGGGGCTTCATCCACGCAACGCGCATGGTAATGGTTATGACTTTAACACCTTGATTGCCAAGACGGAGCAGCTAAGCCCGTTTGTGCGACCGAATCCTTACGGTAACTTGTCGATCGATTTCGCCGATGAACAGGCGGTTAAAATCTTGAATTTAGCCTTACTTCGGCAGCATTACGGTATCGATTATTGGGACATCCCTGCCGGGTTTTTGTGTCCTCCTATCCCTGGGCGGGTCGATTACCTGCATCACTTAGCCGATCTCTTGGCTGAGGACAGTGCCGCGAATACGCATCGCGTCAGTGGTCGCACCACCCAAGTTAAGCCACCTAAAGGCGCAAAAATTCAGGTGTTAGACATAGGCACTGGGGCCAATGGTATCTATCCTATTTTAGGCGTACAAACCTATGGCTGGCGTTTTGTGGCCAGCGACATCGATCCCCTATCGATAACCAATGTACACACCATTATTGACCGTAATCCGTCGCTACAGGGTAAGATCAACTTACGTCTACAGAATACACCTAAGGCGATTTTCAATGGCGTGATCAAGCCACAAGAGCGTTTCGATGTGACCATGTGTAACCCGCCGTTTCATGCCTCATTGGCGCAGGCTGCTGCTGGCAGCGAGCGCAAACTGGGGAACCTTGCTGCGAATCGCCGCGCCAAAGGACATGCAACCCTGGCCAACAATCCTACGGCTAAGCTTAACTTTGGTGGTCAGAAGGCGGAGCTCTGGTGTGAAGGGGGAGAGTTGCGGTTCTTGCTGGATATGATCGATGAGAGCAAAATCTTTGCCCAGCAATGCTTATGGTTTAGCAGTTTAGTGTCGAAAAAAGAGAACGTAAAGCCTTGCTATAACGCGCTGGAACGGCTCGGCGCCGTCACGGTGAAAACCATAGAGATGACCCAAGGCAATAAGCTAACGCGAGTATTGGCGTGGAGCTTTCTCACCCCACCCCAGCGACAAATGTGGCATAAATTTCGCGGCTAAGACAGAGGTTAATATTTCCAAAAATGCGGGTGGAATAGTACGGCCACGGTCAAAATTTCTAAGCGCCCCAGTAACATGCCGATTGCTAATGCCCATTTAGCCACATCAGGCAGCGATGAAAAATTCCCCGCAGGGCCGATAATAGGCCCAAGCCCGGGGCCGACATTGGTCACAGCGGTAACTGCACCGGTAAAACTAGTGGTGGGATCGAGCCCTGTTATCACGAGTATGACCGATAGCGTCACAATAACCAGCATAAACAGCAGAATAAAGGTGACCAGTGAGCGCACAATATCTTCGCTAATGGCGCGGCCATTGTAGCGTTCTTTGAAAATACCGTTAGGGTGGAACTGCTGCTTAAGTTGCTCGCGCATAATGGCGATGGCAATTTGAAAGCGGAAAATTTTAATCCCGCCCGATGTCGAGCCCGAGCAGCTACCTGCAAACATTAAAAACAGAAAGGCAACGTTGGCCAGTGCTCCCCAGGCGGTATAGTCAGTGAGCCCATAACCTGTGGTGGTGACCACGGAAACCACGTTAAAGCTGGCTAGACGCAAGGCATCGATAGGCATCATCTCATGTCCCTGCCAAAGCCAAAAGGCGAGGCTGCAAGAGATGCACAGCAAAAATAATAGGTAGCCTTTAACTTGATCATCATTCCATATTTTTACCGAACGCTGCGACAGCGAATGCACAAACATCAATAGCGGTAATCCGCCTGCTGTCATAAACAGGGTGCCAACCCAATGTGCCGAGTTCGAGAAGGCCGCCATCGAGCTGTCAGAGGTCGAATAGCCGCCTGTTGAAAGAGTCGTCATGGCATGGTTTATGGATTGAAACCAAGTCATGCCGGCAAGGTGATAGGCGACTCCACAAGCTACAGTCAGCCCCACGTAGACAAAAAACAACTGCTTGGCCATATTCTGCGTGCGCGGCACTGCTTTTTCGCCCCAGTCTGATGACTCGGTTCTAAATAGCCGCATGCCGCCGACGTTAAGGAAGGGCAAAATGGCCACTGCCATCACAATAAAGCCTATACCGCCGAGCCACTGCAGTAGTGATCGCCAGATAAGAATGCTGTGATCCATGGTGTCTAAGTTAGATAATACCGTCGAGCCTGTGGTGGTGATCCCCGACATGGTTTCGAAGAACGCGTCGGTGTAGTTAATGCCGTGATAGAGGGTAAAAGGCATGGCAGCGAACAAGCTAACAATCAGCCAGGTGAGGCTGGTGAGCAGAAACATATCGCGTATATTAAGACGCAATTTGTCTCTGTGTCCTTGGTGCATCGAGGCGCTTGCACACGTGCCGGTAACTAGAGAGGCGATCATAAAGGCCCCCACTGTTTCTTCACCATAGAATAGGGCAAAGAGCAGCGGGATAAACATAAAGGCGGTCAGGGTCGACAGGAAAACGCCTAATATGAACAGTAATGGCCGAATATTAAGCATATTGAGCTGCCACTGAATTAAAGGAACGGCTAAAAGAAGAAGGCACTAGGCTGAAACAGCTTTTCAACTTCACCGATAAACTTCTTATTAACTAAGAAGAGGATGACATGGTCGCCCTGTTCGATAACGGTTCTATCGTGCGCCATCAAGACTTCTTCGTCTCGCACTATGGCACCTATGGTTGTTCCTGGGGGCAGCTTAATTTCACCAATCTGTTTACCCACCACTTTTGAGGTGCTGGGGTCGCCATGGGCAATGGCCTCAATGGCTTCTGCTGCGCCACGTCTGAGGGAGTAGACGTTACAGATATCCCCTTGACGAATGTGAGTTAACAGTGCCGAAATAGTGGCTTGTTGGGGTGAGATAGCGATATCGATATTGGCCTCTTGCACAATATCCACATAGGCTTCACGCTGGATCAGCACCATCACCTTTTTCGCGCCCATACGTTTAGCCAGCAGTGCTGCCATGATGTTGGCTTCATCGTCATTGGTTACGGCAATAAAGACATCGGTTTGATCTATATGTTCTTCAAGCAGCAGTTCTTGGTCTGACGCGTCACCGCAAAATACCGTGGTGTTTTCTAGCTTTTCCGATAATGCTTCGGCGCGATCTTGTCGATGTTCAATCAGTTTCACTGAATGATTGCGCTGCAACTGCTTAGCTAACCCTAGGCCTATGTTACCCCCGCCCGCGATCATGATATTACGATAGCTGTTGTCGAGCTTTTGCATTTCGCTCATCACCGCGCGCACATGGCGGCTGTCGGCGACGAAAAAGACCTCGTCGTCGGCTTCGATAATCGTAGTGCCGCGCGGCATAATCGCGCGGCCTTGCCTAAAGATGGCCGCGACTCGGGTATCAATATTTGGCATGTGCTCACGCAATGCCGCCAATGCATTACCGACTAACGGGCCACCGTAATAGGCGCGCACGGCCACTAAGCTTAGGCGCCCTTCGGCAAACTCCAGTACCTGCAATGCCCCCGGGTATTCGACCAAGCGGCGAATATAGGAGGTGACTAACTGCTCTGGCGCGATGAGTTCATCGATAATAAAGCCGCCACGTGGGCGGTTTTCGCTGTTTTTGGTTTCACTGTTAATAAACAGTTTGTCACGCAGGGCAAGGTATTGTTCTGAGCGAATACGGGCAATTTTCGTCGGGGTGCCATAAAGCGAATAGGCTATCTGGCAAGCGGCCATGTTGCATTCATCGCTATTGGTTACTGCAATTAACATATCGGCATCTTCGGCCCCGGCGTCTTTGAGTACGCTGGGGTGAGCACCATGACCGAGTACAACGCGAAGATCGTACTTGTCTTGTAGGGAACGCAATCTTTCTCTGTCGTTATCGACGATAGTGATATCGTTATTTTCGCCCACTAAGTTTTCGGCTAATGTGCCGCCAACTTGCCCTGCACCTAATATGATAATTTTCATAAACTAACGTTACCCTTTAAGCAGACGTGCGTAATAAAACCCGTCCATATTGTCTTGTCCTGGCGTGATTTGCCAGCCGATATCGTCGCGATGAGTCTGCTGCGTAATGGGTACGAGCGTGGCGTCCGCCGTTCTGGCCAAAAAGGCGCTGATCTGCTCGGCATTTTCTTGCGGCAAAATAGAGCAGGTTGCGTATAGCAATGTGCCACCCGATTTTAGCCACTGCCAGCAGTGATCTAAAATTTGTGATTGCAACGTGGCTAACTCTTCGATATCTGCTTGTTTTCTAAGCCACTTAATATCGGGGTGACGACGTATTACGCCCGTGGCGGAGCAGGGGGCGTCGAGTAAGATGCGATCAAATTTTTCCCCTTGCCACCATGAGTCAATATTGGCGGCATCACCGTGGATCACCTTGGCGTGCAGTGACAAACGGTCCAGATTTTGTTGTACCCGTTCGAGTCGTTTGGCGTCAAAGTCTACGGCGACTAGATCTATGCTATTTTCGGTTTCTAGCAGATGGCAGGTTTTGCCGCCGGGCGCGGCACAGGCATCGAGTATTAATTCGTTGGCCTGCGGTGCCAGTAAGGTGGCCGCCCATTGGGCTGCGCCATCTTGTACCGATGCAGCGCCGTCGCTAAAGCCTGGCAGTAGGGCCACATCTTTAGGGCTGTCCAGTAAAATGGCGTTGTCGCTGTTGCCTGCTGTGGCACCAATCTCTTGCTCGGCGAGTAATGCTAGGTAGCGCTGGCGCGTTTGTGATAACGCGTTATTACGCAGCCACATAGGTGGGCGTTGATGGCTCTGCTCTATCACCTGTTGCCAAGTGTCTGGATACGCCTCTTTAAGGCGTTTGATCAGCCACGCGGGCGTATTAAAGGCCAAGGTGTCGTTATCGGTTGGCAGTGGTGCTTGATTACGCTGTAGGTTACGCAATACACCATTAACCACTTTGACTAAACCATCGAATTTAAGCTGTCGACAGGCTTCGGCGGTTTCTGAAATGGCCGCATGACTTGGAATACGAGTGAAATACAGTTGGTAGCAACCAATTAATAGCAGTTGGTGGACGATACGTTGCTTGCCTTTCATCGGCTTGCTCATGCAATCGCTCACTAGTTTGTCTAACTGAGGCAAATGACGCATCACGCCATAGCTGAGTTCGGCCAATAAGGCTTTGTCTTTAGCGCTACTCAGTTTCTGCTGTTGCTCGGGCAGAGCGACTGACAATGACACGCCTTTTTCCAGCACCTGAAAAATCACTTTGGCCGCTAACGCGCGTAAATTCATCACGAGTTAGCCTCAAGGTTGTCTGCGCCATTGTGCAGCCGAGTGCCTGGAGTAAACCAGTCGGCGCGCGAGTTTAGGATCTCGGCCACCGGCAGCGCTTTTTTACCAGGGAGCTGTATGGTTTGTAGCACTAAGGTGCCGTCACCCGTCGCCAAGGTAACACCTTGTTTATCGGCGGCTAAAATGGTCCCTGGCACGGCGTCAGTTGCATGCTCTCCAACGGCGGCTTGCCAGACTTTGATGCTGGCATCCATATGATTGAAGTGGCTTACCGGCCAAGGGTTAAAGGCTCGGATCTCACGCCACAGTTGTACGGCAGGTTTACTCCAGTCGAGCAGCGCTTCCTCTTTGCTGAGTTTTTCAGCGTAATTGGCGAGGGCTTCATCTTGTGGCTCTGGAGTGAGCGTGCCTTGAGCTATCCCTGCTAGCGCTTCAATCAGTGCACTTGGCCCTTGTTGAGCGAGCTTTTCATAGAGGGTCGCCGAGGTGTCGCTATCTTCGATGGGCAGATGGGTTTTAAGCAGCATGTCACCCGTATCTAGGCCAATATCCATCTGCATTATGGTCACGCCAGTGGCGGCGTCGCCCGCCCATAGTGCGCGCTGGATAGGTGCAGCACCTCGCCAGCGAGGCAGTATTGAGCCGTGCACATTGATACAACCCAATCGTGGTGTGTCGAGTACCACTTGCGGCAAAATCAATCCGTAGGCGACCACCACCATGATGTCGGCTTTCAGTGAGGCTAATTCGGCTTGTGCCTCTGGGGCGCGCAAACTACTGGGTTGGTACACAGGAATATTGTGCTCGAGTGCCAATGCTTTCACTGGGCTTGCTTGCAGCTTTTTACCGCGCCCTGCGGGTCTGTCAGGTTGGGAATAAACCCCTATGACATTGTGCTCAGATTCGATCAGCGCTTGTAGGTGGCGGGCTGCAAAGTCTGGCGTGCCCGCAAAAATGATATTGAGTGGTTTCAAGTGCAACTTATCCTTGCTTGGCTTCGAGACGGGCGGTTTTTTCAAGCTTCTGTTTAATGCGCTGCCGTTTCAGGGGCGACAGATAATCGACAAATAACTTGCCATTGAGGTGGTCAAGTTCATGTTGCAAACAGATAGCAAAAAGCCCATCAGCCTCTAAAGTGAACTCGTTACCATGGCGGTCGAGGGCTTTGATTTTTACACACTCGGCGCGATCGACTTTGGCATAAACCCCGGGTACCGATAGGCAGCCCTCTTCATTGGTAAATTCACCGCTTTTTTCGAGAATTTCTAAATTAATAAAGACTTTGGGTCGCTCTATATCATCTTGTAGATCCATGACGATAAGTTGTTTGTGAAAGTCGACTTGGGTGGCGGCTAGGCCGATGCCCTTTTCTTCATACATGGTTTCGAGCATATCATCGATCTGTGTTTGCAGCTCGGGGGTAAATTCTGTCACTGGCTCCGCAATGGTGCGTAAGCGTTCATCTGGAAAACGTAATACTTTGAGTAAGCTCATACATAAACTCTTAACAAGTCTGTCAAATTTGAGCCAGTTAGTTATACTGACTCAGGCTAATAGGTTAATTTTAATCCTTAGTGGCATTCAATAACAGCAAAAGCTCTATTTAAAGAGCAAACAGCATGGATACCCCCATGAAACGACTAATTTTACTCGGTTTAATGATATTAAGTTGTTCGTCTGTTTTCGCAGACACTTTGACATTGAAGTCTGGTCATCCTGACTCTTACATAGTAAAGAAAGGCGATACCCTTTGGGACATTTCTGCACACTTCCTTAATGATCCTTGGCGTTGGCCTAAATTGTGGGGGTCGAACCCACAAATTGCCAATCCTCATCTCATTTATCCTGGCGACAGGCTGACGTTGGTGTTTATCGATGGCGAGCCCAGATTAGTGGTTAAACCCCATGTGCGTAAAAGTCCACAGGGGCGCATCATGGCCAAATACGGTGCGATTCCTGCTATCGATTTGTCCTTAATCCAAGCTTATTTAGTGCAAAACCGTGTGGTTGATAGCCGTTGGTTTGAGCAGCAACCCATGGTGATGGGCGGAGAAAGTGAATCTAAGCATCACATCATCAATGACATTGTTTATGTGCAGGCTGAACTCACCGTGGGTGACAAATTGGGCGTGTATGCACCTGGGCGTGAATTTGTGGCCCCCGACTCGGGCGATAACTTAGGCCAAGAGGTGATCATGACCGCCAGTGGTCGTGTGATTGAGTCTGGTCCAATTTCAAAAGTCCGTTTGTTGAGTAATCTGCAAGAGACCAAAGCCGGTTATCGTATCTTACCTATTGATGATGACTCACTCATGTCTGCGTACTTTATGCCTAAGGCTGCGACAACGCCTGCTTCGGTATTGGCGACCGAGGGGAGTTTGCGAGAAGTGGGTAAACTCGATGTGGTGTATATCGATAAAGGCAGTAATGGGGGGGTCGAGCCTGGTCAGGTATATTCCATTTTCAGAGATGGCCAAGCCATAGTGATCGATGGCGATGGCATGCCGGTAAAACCAGAAGATCGCAGCACTTATGAAGATCTTCTTTCGAGTATCTCTGCCGATAATGAAATTAAGATGCCCGATATCTACCACGGAAAACTCATGGTGTTTAAAGTGTTTGATAAGGTGAGTCTTGGGTTGATCTTACTCAATAAAAAACCGGTGCGCGTTAACGATAAGCTGCTGCAACCGGACACGTTATTACAAGGTGAATAAATAGACGACAAACTGGTCGATTGGCTAGTTGTTTGTGCAGTATCTGGGCTTGGACCCGCTCGGATTAAACAATTATTAAACTACATGGAAGTAGAGGAACTCAGGCATAGGCTAGAGCATGAACCGCATGCGCTACCTTTGCCTGAGAAACTGCTGAATCGCTCGTTCGCACCTGATTTTACCCGTGTTGAAGCGGCGCTCAACTGGCTGGCTAAAGCCGATAATCATCATATTATTTGTCAAACTTCTTCTCTTTATCCCAGTTTGTTGCTCGACATCAGTGATCCTCCGCCCCTGCTCTTTGTTAAAGGAGCACCGACCGCTTTACTGCATCCAAGTATTGCAGTGGTGGGCAGTCGCGCTGCATCTAAAACGGGGCTTTCAACCGCTTATCAATTGGCAACCGAGCTAAGCGATGCGCATATTGGCGTTACAAGTGGCATGGCTGCCGGTATTGATGGTGCGGCTCATCAGGCGGCGATTGATGCCAAGAAGCCTACGGTCGCTGTGCTGGGAACTGGGGTCGATGTGGTTTATCCTAAGCGCCATAGGACGTTATATCAGGCGATTGTGCAGCAAGGATGCGTGATCAGTGAGTTTTGGCCAGATATGAAACCTTATGCTGGTAACTTCCCTAAACGTAACCGTATAATTAGCGGCCTGTCGTTAGGTGTACTCGTGGTTGAGGCCACGCGTAAAAGTGGTTCCTTGATCACCGCTAGGTTGGCATTAGAGCAGGGGCGAGAAGTGTTTGCTGTGCCGGGGAATATTTTGGCCGGCGATCACCAAGGTTGTCATGATTTACTGCGTGATGGTGCCAAACTTGTCGAGTGTGCGGCCGATATTATTGAAGAGCTGGCACCTTTATCGAATTTTCACCTTGAAGAGTTGCATCGTCGCCACCATATAGGGGGGGAGTTAGCTTCTGATTTGCCATTTACCTCACTGTTAGCTAGTGTAGGTTATGAGGCCACACCATTAGATGTGGTGGTCGAACATAGTGGAAAAACGATAGAGCTAGTACTAGAGCAAATGCTTGAACTTGAACTGCAAGGTTGGGTTTCAGCGGTACCCGGTGGTTATATAAGACTTAAGAGGAGCTAGCCATGTTTGATATCCTCATGTATCTATTTGAAAACTATGTTCACGGTGAGGTTGAGCTGTTGGTCGACGAGGATGAGTTGACGCAAGAGTTAACCCGCGCTGGTTTTCATCAGTCTGCAATTATCAAGGCCTTGTCTTGGTTAGAGCATTTGGCTTCATTGCAAGAAAGCGATCAGCCCTATTTGTGCAATCATGATCAACATTCATTTCGTATTTATACTCAAGATGAGATGGAAAAACTCGATGTCGAATGTCGAGGCTTTCTGCTGTTTTTAGAGCAGATAAAAGTATTGAGCGTCGAAACCCGTGAGATGGTGATCGATCGCGTCATGGAACTGGATGAACCTGTACTGATTTTAGAAGATCTCAAGTGGGTTATCTTAATGGTATTATTTAATGTGCCTGGTAACGAATCTGCTTATGAGCAGATGGAAGATCTGATTTTTGAGCAGCCAGATGGTCGGTTCCATTCATAATCGATACAGCAATGGCAACACATTAAGGAGGCGATAGCCTCCTTTTTGAGTTTAAATCACCATAGGTTTAGTGGCAGATGATCATTGATTAACATCATACCCTAGGGATTAAAATACCTGAGTATCAGCAACGGCGCCCATTGAGGAAAGCATGTCTAAAATAGATCAACAACTGTTTAGCTCTCACGAGCACGCGTTAGAAAAAGAGTATGAACTCTGCCCTAAGTGTGGCTGTGAGTTGTCGATAAAAAACAGTAAGCATGGTGGGTTTGTCGGTTGTAATAATTACCCCTCTTGCGATTACACTCGGCCGTTGGTGCATCATGAGTCGATAGAGAGTCAGGTCATTGAGGGGTCTGAATGCCCTGACTGTGGTGCTGAGTTAGCGGTTAAATCCGGTCGTTTTGGTATTTTTATCGGGTGTACTCGTTATCCCGAGTGCACTCATATTGAAAAGCATGATCATGACGACGAGCAGGCGCAGATTGCTTGTCCCAGTTGTAAAAAAGGAGTCATAGAGCATAGAACCAGTCGTTTCGGTAAAACATTTTACGCCTGTAGCGCTTACCCTAAATGCAAATTCTTAGTCAATTATCCTCCAGTGGCAGAAACCTGCCCTGACTGTGGGTTTGGTATCTTGGTCGAGCGTAAAGGCGCGGCCGGTATGCGTGTGGAATGCCCGCAAAAGGCATGTAAATATAAACGCCCTTTATAGGCGCTTATGTTTACAGCGTTGTCAGTATTAGCCATCTCTGTATAATCTCGACTCATTGAAAATGATAATGCGTCTAAATAAGTTCGACGAGAAGGTTAGGCTAAATGTTGCAGCAAGATCCCCATGCGGTAGTTGATGTTGTTTTACAAGGCGGTGTAATCGCGTACCCAACAGAGGCGGTATATGGCTTAGGTTGCGATCCTGATAATGACAGCGCCATTCAAAAGTTGCTTGAATTAAAGCAAAGGCCTTGGCAAAAAGGGCTGATCTTAGTGGCTAGCGATTTTTCACAGCTAAAGCCCTATATTGACGAATCGCAGCTTAGTGCCGAGCAGTTGCAACAAGTATTCGACAAATGGCCTGGGCCCTTCACCTTTATCATGCCCATTAAACCTAACTTATCTCAGTTACTCTGCGGCCAATTTAATTCATTGGCGGTAAGGGTCTCTAATCATCCCGGTGTACAAGCCTTATGCCAAGCTCTGGGTAAACCCATTGTTTCGACCAGCGCCAATTTGACGGGCCAAGATCCTGCGATGACGGCAGCAGAGGTGATTTTGCAGTTTGATGGCAAAATCGATGCGCTGGTTACAGGCGAGTTAGGCCGTGAGCTAAAGCCTTCGACGATAATCGATGCCATTAGCGGCAAGATTTTGAGATAAAACCGCTTTTACGTTGAATCAGATAAAACCATAACAAGGACTAAATATGAGTAAGCCAACTACCAGTGAGGTCAAAGCATTCCTACTCGGTCTGCAACAGCAGATATGCGAAGGTTTAGAGCGCCTCGATGGTAAGGCTGAGTTTATTGCTGACTCTTGGACGCGAGAAGAGGGTGGCGGCGGAACCAGTCGTGTGATGACCGATGGACAAGTGTTCGAACAGGCCGGGGTTAATTTTTCCCATGTGACAGGAGCCGCCATGCCTGCATCGGCCACGGCGCATCGTCCTGAGTTGGCGGGCCGTAGTTTCGAAGCGATGGGCGTGTCATTGGTTATTCATCCCAAAAATCCTTATATCCCAACCACACACGCTAATGTTCGTTTCTTTATTGCCGAAAAAGAGGGCGCCGATCCAGTATGGTGGTTTGGTGGTGGGTTCGACCTCACTCCTTATTATCCGTTTGAAGAAGATGTCATTGGTTGGCATCAAAGTGCCAAAGAGTTATGTGAGCCTTTTGGCGATGATGTTTATCCTAAATACAAGAAATGGTGTGATGACTATTTCTTCTTGCCACATCGCAACGAAACCCGTGGTGTTGGTGGCTTGTTCTTTGATGATCTCAATGAGCAAGGTTTCGATACGAGCTTTGCCTTTATGCAGGCGGTGGGTAATGGGTTTTTAAACGCCTATGCGCCTATAGTTGAACGCCGCAAAAACACTGAATATGGTGAGCGCGAGCGTAACTTCCAGCTTTATCGTCGCGGGCGCTATGTCGAGTTTAATTTAGTGTATGACCGAGGCACCTTATTTGGGCTGCAAACCGGTGGTCGTACCGAGTCTATTTTGATGTCGATGCCGCCATTAGTGCGTTGGCAATATGCTTACACCCCTGAAGAGGGTAGCCCTGAGGCGCTGCTTTATAGCGATTACCTCGCGCCAAGAGATTGGTTAGGCGCTAAGTAACACAGTAAAAAGGAGCTAATAAGCTCCTTTTTTGTGGGTTATTACGTCATCTTTATCGATTACGCATATGGTCGGCAAGAGTCGATATGGCTTGATAGATGGCTTCTCTATGCTGCGGCTGCTTAATCTCTAGCTCAATAGCGCGTTTCATACACAGTAACCATTGATCGCGCATGTCACTATCGATAGCAAAAGACATATGCCTTGCCCTAAGAGCAGGATGACCGTATTTTTGCTCAAACAGCGGTGGGCCACCTAGCCAGCCACTTAAAAACTCAAACAGTTTCTGCTCCGATTCGGCTATAGGTGAGCGATGCATCGCTAACAGCGCCTGAGTTTCAGGATTGCTCTGCATCTGCACATAAAACTGTTTTGCTAATGCCGCAATGACTTTCTCACCACCGATACGATCGTAAGCATTCGACTGCTGTGGATCTCGTTGCTCCTGCTTTTTAGATATTAACTTTGTTAACCACTTCATTGCCAAAACTGCCATTACCTTAGCGTTGTTATATGTAGCGCACACTAGCTTATCCGCTCAAAGCGATCAACCAGCGCCTTTAGTCCTTCAATGGCAGCTTATAAATAAGTAACACTTGGTTTTTTGGCTTTGATTCACAGATAAAGCATGGGTAGACTGATGCCATCGTCAAAAAACTGAGTCAATCGATGACAGACAGATATGCCGTATTGGGTAATCCAATAGGTCACAGTAAATCGCCCGCGATTCATCAAGCGTTTGCCGCAGCCACAGGGCAAGTATTAAGTTATGAAGCGATACTCGCGCCAATCGATGGCTTTGAGTCTTGTTTACGGCAATTTATTGCTAATGGTGGCAAAGGGGCCAATGTTACCGTGCCTTTTAAGGAGCAGGCATTTGCCTTATGCGATGAACTTAGCGAAGAGGCCAAACTGGCTGGCGCAGTGAACACCTTAAGCGTATTAAAAGGCGGTCGATTAAGAGGTGACAATACCGATGGCATCGGGCTGGTTGCCGATCTGCAGCGTCATATCGGCAAGCTTCATGGCAAGAAAGTATTACTCGTGGGTGCTGGTGGTGCGGCAAGAGGCTCTATCCTTCCTCTACTGAATAGTGGCATCGACTCGATAGTTATCCATAACCGTACCCACGAGAAAGCTACCGCTTTAGCCAAGCTATTTGCTCCCTTTGGCGATATTCAGGCTAAGGGACTAGATGAGCTAGAGCAGCCTTTTGATCTGGTGATTAACTCCACATCATCGAGCCTAAGCGGTGAAGCTCCTGCATTACCAAGCTCGGTAATCGGTACTCATACCGCTTGTTACGACATGATGTATGCCAAGCAGCTTACTGCCTTTAATCTGTGGGCGCGGGAGCAAGGTGCTAAGCAAGTGATTGATGGTCTCGGGATGCTTGTCGGCCAAGCGGCTATAAGCTTTGCCTTGTGGCGTGGCGTCGAGCCTGATGTTACCCCAGTACTCGCTAGCTTGCGCGAGCAATTAAGCTAGCACTAGGCGCAGTAAAACCTGTAATTTAGTAATTTTTTAAAGTGGTAAAGGGTAGGGCATGAATCAAAGCGTCATATTTAGCGACAGTTGCCAATGGGATGCAGAGCGCAGCGCCATTCATTTTGTCGCGCAGCAACAAGGGATGACGATCGACTGTTACATTGACCTAGCGGTATTACAGGGACTATCAGGTACGGAAGGGGGGCAGCCACAGCAGGCTATCGACCTGTTTGAACAATTTCGTTTCGATATAGAGGATAAGGCACAAGAGCTCATCGACCAGGAAGCGGTCGATGAGCAGGGCTGTTTAGTGATTAATTCAATTTAAGTCGGTAAGTTCTGTAGCGCTTCTTCTATATACTCATTCTTCAACCGCACATAGTTGTCGGCCGATTGCGGTAAGAAGTTCAATTCATCTTGGGTCAAGGCTCTGATCTTTTTCGCAGGGCTTCCCACATAAAGGTGGCCTTTCTCAAGCGTCTTATTAGGAGGAACCAAAGAGCCCGCTCCCAAGATCACATCATCTTCAATGATCGCCCCATCTAGAATAATCGCTCCCATACCAATGAGAATACGATCCCCCAACTGACAACCATGCAGCATGGCTTTATGGCCAATAGTGACATCATCGCCAATAATCAACGGATGACCCTGCGGACGCGCGGCCGATTTACGGGTCACGTGCAATACAGTGCCGTCTTGAATATTAGAGCGCTTACCAATTCTTATTTGGTTCACATCGCCACGAGCTGCCACTAAAGGCCAAACACTAGCATCGGTATCTAAAAAAATGTCGCCAACTAATACACAAGCTTGGTCAATATAGACGCTGTTATCAAACTGCGGGCTGATACCCTTATAAGATCGTAAACAATTTGCCATTGGGTAGTCCTTAAAACGGCTAAAATAGCGAGAATCTAGCAGTATAATGGGTAAAAAGTAGCTAGTCAGGCTAAAAAGTATTCAAACAGTGCAAAAGTAATAGTTTTCTTTAAAAAAGCCCTTGCGCGTAATCGATAACGCCCTATAATGCGCCCCACTGACACGGCAAACAGCGTCGCTAAGCGACATGAATGCAGTGACTCAGCAAGTTGAGTTTAAAGTGAACAAGTTGAAAAACTTATTGAAAATCACTTGACGCCAACAGCGGGGCGTGTAGAATACGCATCCCTAAGCCAACGACCTAGCGTCAACGGCAGCTGACTTAACGCATTAATTGCTCTGATGTTAGCAACGCTCTTTAACAAGATGGAACAAGAAATCTGTGTGGACACTCACAGGTGTTGAGTTAATCGAAATTGCCTAACTTTCGGGTTGGCAATCAAAGAATTAAATCAATGTAACGATGAGTGTTCATAGCAATATGTACAAACGTTTTTAAGATTCTTCCGAGTCTTTTAAACGGAATCAGAATTCATTGAGCCGAATCGCAAGATTCAACAAAACTTTAATTGAAGAGTTTGATCATGGCTCAGATTGAACGCTGGCGGCAGGCCTAACACATGCAAGTCGAGCGGTAACAGGGAGAAAGCTTGCTTTCTTTGCTGACGAGCGGCGGACGGGTGAGTAATGCCTAGGGAACTGCCCAGTCGAGGGGGATAACAGTTGGAAACGACTGCTAATACCGCATACGCCCTACGGGGGAAAAGAGGGGACCTTCGGGCCTTCTGCGATTGGATGTACCTAGGTGGGATTAGCTAGTTGGTGAGGTAATGGCTCACCAAGGCGACGATCCCTAGCTGTTCTGAGAGGATGATCAGCCACACTGGGACTGAGACACGGCCCAGACTCCTACGGGAGGCAGCAGTGGGGAATATTGCACAATGGGCGCAAGCCTGATGCAGCCATGCCGCGTGTGTGAAGAAGGCCTTCGGGTTGTAAAGCACTTTCAGCGAGGAGGAAAGCTTAAGCGTTAATAGCGTTTAGGTGTGACGTTACTCGCAGAAGAAGGACCGGCTAACTTCGTGCCAGCAGCCGCGGTAATACGAGGGGTCCAAGCGTTAATCGGAATTACTGGGCGTAAAGCGTACGCAGGCGGTTTGTTAAGCGAGATGTGAAAGCCCCGGGCTCAACCTGGGAATTGCATTTCGAACTGGCAGACTAGAGTCTTGTAGAGGGGGGTAGAATTTCAGGTGTAGCGGTGAAATGCGTAGAGATCTGAAGGAATACCGGTGGCGAAGGCGGCCCCCTGGACAAAGACTGACGCTCAGGTACGAAAGCGTGGGGAGCAAACAGGATTAGATACCCTGGTAGTCCACGCCGTAAACGATGTCTACTCGGAATTTGGTGTCTTGAACACTGGGTTCCCAAGCTAACGCATTAAGTAGACCGCCTGGGGAGTACGGCCGCAAGGTTAAAACTCAAATGAATTGACGGGGGCCCGCACAAGCGGTGGAGCATGTGGTTTAATTCGATGCAACGCGAAGAACCTTACCTACTCTTGACATCCAGAGAATTCGCTAGAGATAGCTTAGTGCCTTCGGGAACTCTGAGACAGGTGCTGCATGGCTGTCGTCAGCTCGTGTTGTGAAATGTTGGGTTAAGTCCCGCAACGAGCGCAACCCTTATCCTTATTTGCCAGCACGTAATGGTGGGAACTTTAGGGAGACTGCCGGTGATAAACCGGAGGAAGGTGGGGACGACGTCAAGTCATCATGGCCCTTACGAGTAGGGCTACACACGTGCTACAATGGCAAGTACAGAGGGTTGCAAAGCCGCGAGGTGGAGCTAATCTCACAAAGCTTGTCGTAGTCCGGATTGGAGTCTGCAACTCGACTCCATGAAGTCGGAATCGCTAGTAATCGTGGATCAGAATGCCACGGTGAATACGTTCCCGGGCCTTGTACACACCGCCCGTCACACCATGGGAGTGGGCTGCACCAGAAGTAGATAGCTTAACCTTTCGGGGAGGGCGTTTACCACGGTGTGGTTCATGACTGGGGTGAAGTCGTAACAAGGTAGCCCTAGGGGAACCTGGGGCTGGATCACCTCCTTACCTATACGACTAACTCAATATTTGCTGAGTGTTCACACAGATAACTTGTTCTTGTTAGAGCAGGTGGCACGTCTTAACGGCGATGCTTGTTCTTTAAAAATTTGGAAAGCTGATAGTGTTAATGTGAAAGGGATAGTGACGTACTTGTACGTGATTATTTGTAGCATTGACGCGAAAATTAAAATTGAGTTCTCAAACACTTAAATCAAGTGCCGAGTCATTGTAATGATGATTCATGAGTATTCTTTTGGCGAAAGTAAACACCATTAGTTGCGATACAACATCAAGCTTACCCGCTTGATAAAGTTTGTTTCCTTGTGAAACTCATTTGGGTTGTATGGTTAAGTGACTAAGCGTATACGGTGGATGCCTTGGCAGTCAGAGGCGATGAAGGACGTAGTAACTTGCGAAAAGCGTTGGCGAGCTAGTAACAAGCATTTGAGCTAACGATGTCCGAATGGGGAAACCCACATGCATAAGCATGTATCACAACATGAATACATAGTGTTGTGAGGCGAACCCGGGGAACTGAAACATCTAAGTACCCGGAGGAAAAGAAATCAACCGAGATTCCCCTAGTAGCGGCGAGCGAACGGGGATTAGCCCTTAAGCGTAGAGGGTGTTAGTGGAATGTGTTGGAAAGCACAGCGGCACAGGGTGATAGCCCCGTACATGAAAACTAACTTTACGTGAAAACGAGTAGGACGGGACACGTGACATCTTGTCTGAACATGGGGGGACCATCCTCCAAGGCTAAATACTCCTGACTGACCGATAGTGAACCAGTACCGTGAGGGAAAGGCGAAAAGAACCCCTGTGAGGGGAGTGAAATAGAACCTGAAACCGTATACGTACAAGCAGTGGGAGCGGTTCTTGAGACCGTGACTGCGTACCTTTTGTATAATGGGTCAGCGACTTACATTTTGTAGCGAGGTTAAGCGAATAGCGGAGCCGTAGGGAAACCGAGTGTTAACTGCGCGTTTAGTTGCAAGGTGTAGACCCGAAACCCGGTGATCTAGCCATGGGCAGGTTGAAGGTTGAGTAACATCAACTGGAGGACCGAACACACGTATGTTGAAAAATGCGGTGATGACTTGTGGCTGGGGGTGAAAGGCCAATCAAACCGGGAGATATCTGGTTCTCCTCGAAAGCTATTTAGGTAGCGCCTCGAGCGAATACCATTGGGGGTAGAGCACTGTTAAGGCTAGGGGGTCATCCCGACTTACCAACCCTTTGCAAACTCCGAATACCAATGAGTACTACTCGGGAGACACACGGCGGGTGCTAACGTCCGTCGTGAAAAGGGAAACAACCCAGACCATCAGCTAAGGTCCCAAAGTTATTGCTAAGTGGGAAACGATGTGGGAAGGCTTAGACAGCTAGGATGTTGGCTTAGAAGCAGCCATCATTTAAAGAAAGCGTAATAGCTCACTAGTCGAGTCGGCCTGCGCGGAAGATTTAACGGGGCTAAGCAATACACCGAAGCTATGGGTACTAGCGCTTGCGCTAGTGCGGTAGAGGAGCGTTCTGTAAGCCGTTGAAGGTGAAGGGGTAACCCACGCTGGAGGTATCAGAAGTGCGAATGCTGACATGAGTAACGATAAAGGGGGTGAAAAACCCCCTCGCCGAAAGACCAAGGGTTCCTGTCCAATGTTAATCAGGGCAGGGTGAGTCGACCCCTAAGGCGAGGCCGAAAGGCGTAGTCGATGGGAAACAGGTTAATATTCCTGTACTTCTGCTAACTGCGATGGAGAGACGGAGAAGGCTAGGCTAGCGCGGCGTTGGTTGTCCGCGTTTAAGGCTGTAGGTGGTGCACTTAGGCAAATCCGGGTGCACATACACTGAGAGTTGATGACGAGGTTCTACGGAACTGAAGTAGTTGATGCCATGCTTCCAGGAAAATCTTCTAAGCTTCAGGTTAGCAGGAATCGTACCCCAAACCGACACAGGTGGTTGGGTAGAGAATACCAAGGCGCTTGAGAGAACTCGGCTGAAGGAACTAGGCAAAATGGTACCGTAACTTCGGGAGAAGGTACGCTCCTGTTGGTGATGAGACTTGCTCTCTAAGCTGACGGGAGTCGCAGATACCAGGTGGCTGCAACTGTTTATCAAAAACACAGCACTGTGCAAACTCGCAAGAGGAAGTATACGGTGTGACGCCTGCCCGGTGCCGGAAGGTTAATTGATTGGGTTATCTTCGGAGAAGCTCATGATCGAAGCCCCGGTAAACGGCGGCCGTAACTATAACGGTCCTAAGGTAGCGAAATTCCTTGTCGGGTAAGTTCCGACCTGCACGAATGGCGTAATGATGGCCACGCTGTCTCCAGCCGAGACTCAGTGAAGTTGAAATTGCGGTGAAGATGCCGTATACCCGCGGCTAGACGGAAAGACCCCGTGAACCTTTACTATAGCTTGGCACTGAACATTGACCCTACATGTGTAGGATAGGTGGGAGACTTTGAAGCAGGAACGCCAGTTCTTGTGGAGTCAACCTTGAAATACCACCCTTGTAGTGTTGATGTTCTAACTCTGGCCCCTGAATCGGGGTTGAGGACAGTGCCTGGTGGGTAGTTTGACTGGGGCGGTCTCCTCCCAAAGAGTAACGGAGGAGCACGAAGGTTGGCTAAGTACGGTCGGACATCGTACGGTTAGTGCAATGGCATAAGCCAGCTTAACTGCGAGACATACACGTCGAGCAGGTGCGAAAGCAGGTCATAGTGATCCGGTGGTTCTGAATGGAAGGGCCATCGCTCAACGGATAAAAGGTACTCCGGGGATAACAGGCTGATACCGCCCAAGAGTTCATATCGACGGCGGTGTTTGGCACCTCGATGTCGGCTCATCACATCCTGGGGCTGAAGTCGGTCCCAAGGGTATGGCTGTTCGCCATTTAAAGTGGTACGCGAGCTGGGTTCAGAACGTCGTGAGACAGTTCGGTCCCTATCTGCCGTGGGCGTTGGATGATTGAAGGGAGCTGCTCCTAGTACGAGAGGACCGGAGTGGACGAACCGCTGGTGTTCGGGTTGTCATGCCAATGGCATTGCCCGGTAGCTACGTTCGGAATCGATAACCGCTGAAAGCATCTAAGCGGGAAGCGAGCCCTAAGATGAGTCATCCCTAGGACTTTAAGTCCTCTAAAGGGCCGTAGGAGACTACTACGTTGATAGGCAAGGTGTGTAAGCGTTGTGAGGCGTTGAGCTAACTTGTACTAATGACCCGTGAGGCTTAACCATACAACCCAAAAGGGTTTCCAGTTAATGGTTAACTTTAGCGAAAGAATACCGACACTTGATTTAGTGTGACTCAAATTTAATATCTCTTGCTTCTTGAAATACAGAATTGAGAGCAGCTTTTCAAATTTCCGAATTTGTCTGGAAACCATAGCATTGTGGTACCACCTGATCCCATCCCGAACTCAGAAGTGAAACGCAATCGCGCCGATGGTAGTGTGGGGTCTCCCCATGTGAGAGTAGGTCATTTCCAGACGCCTAATAAGCTCAATAGAGCACGTCTCCTAGCCATGACACGCTAGCGACGATAAAAGAATTTAGACTTCGGTCTAAAGGAGCGGTAGTTCAGTTGGTTAGAATACCGGCCTGTCACGCCGGGGGTCGCGGGTTCGAGTCCCGTCCGCTCCGCCAACATTACGATAAGCCCTTAGCAGCAATGCTAAGGGTTTTTTCGTATTTATTTCTCAGAGAAATGATAACGATGGTACTAAGTGTAGTGCGTAAGTCGTTGCTAAAGCAGCGGTCACTCTCGATCATCCATGGTCTACGTGACATTGGTGCATTCATGCACTTAGTCGTTCAGCTGGAACAACTATGTTGCCGACATTGTTTGGCATTTACCCACCCCTAGGGGCTGACTCTTTATAAACAGAAATCCGCCTGCATTCTGCCAATAGCCAGTTCGACTCAATATATCCCTATATAAAAGCCAGTTCAGTATCCTTGTTTCTCATTCGCTAGCATTTGGCTGTCGCCAAGTTCACCCTAGCTCTCGTTCATAAGCTTATTACTACGTCATATTTCCCCTGTCTATTTCGCTGTCTATATACCCTACTCCATGTTGGTCGAATGTTTTTGTTAAGCGGGTAAGGATGCCCTGTGATGGCTCGAAGCGGTATCTGCGGATAAGCTGGTGAATATCGAGCCACTATTTCGATAAGTTTAGGGCTGTTTTTAATGCCATTGATATGACTGAGTGGCTCAATGCAGATGGGGGCGGTGGTTTATGACTGCGTATATCTGTATGTAGATAAAGCCAATGGAGAGCGGTGAGCGATGTTTACCGCTGGTTTATTGGGGTAGCCCTTATTGGGTTATGACTACCCCAAAGTGATGGGGTTTAGGCGTATTGTTGGAAAAAGTCAAATAGGCTGTTAAGGGCGTTATTGCGGATGCTGTCGCTCTCAAACAGTATTTCGTGCCGCGCGCCATGGATAATAACTCGCTGGGCATTCTCCCCTATTGCCCTGTCTTGTGCCGAGTTATCGACTATGGTGTCTTCATCTGCTTGCAGAATTAACGTGGGGACAGTACTGTGTTTGACGCTGTTAACGCAGTATTCAGCAGCCTTAATTGACTCGGTTAGCCAGCGATTGGTGGGTGAGCCTAACTGTAATTCGGGGCGCTCGGTATAGAGCTGTTGGTAACGCTGATAGCGTATTCGACAATGAGTAAGCTCATTTTTTTCAAAGGCTACCTGGCGATAGTTGCACCCGCCAGGTACATAGTTGGGTTCGCCATCTCGTCTGAATTTGTCTAACCAAGTGGCAAGCCAGAGGACCGCCGGTTTAGGCGCGGGTAACCGTATGCCATACATGGGCGCAGAAAATGCAGCCGCGCTAAAGGTGTGAGGATTACGTGCGACATACAGGCTACTGATGGCGCAGCCCATGGAATGCCCCAGCAAAAAAAGAGGGCTCTCTTGTGCTTGTGCGGGTAGGACAACCTGTTCGATAAATTTTTCAAAGTCATCAACATAGTCATCAAAATGCTCGACATGTCCCTTATGAGGATTCAATGTCAGCCGACTAGAGAGTCCTTGTCCTCGGTGATCCAGAGCATAAACATTGTAACCTTGCTGATAGCAATCGTAGATCACTTCTTGGTACTTAAGGTAAGACTCGACGCGGCCATTACTGAGCACTAGGGTGCGCTTATGGCTGGGATGAGTCACTGCCATATAAGCCAGTGTGATCTCTGGGCTGACCGTCAGTTCACCAGTGGTTATTTGTTGCCAAAAACGTTGTAATTGGGGGGAGGTAAGCGTGTGCTCACTGCTGTAAGGATGAGGTATTACTGAGCCAGTTGTCGGTGTCATAGGGGTTACAGTCATTGAGTGAGCAAGATAAAAGTGGGTGCATTATAAGCTCATGAGTGTAACAGAGATAAGCTTATGATGGCGATCAATCTTGCGTGCTAGCCTTGGGACTCACCAAGGCTAGCGGCTAGGTTAACCGAGTTGCCCAGCGATCATCAGTTCTTTGGTTTCAGGCACTTCGTTATAGGAGAGTACATGTAGTCCTCTGGCAAAAGCCAGTGCATAACGAGCCAGCAGCGGCCTTAGTTGTGGCGATACCAGTAAGATAGGGCTGTGACCTTTCTCTTTGGTCTCGCTCAGCAGTTGTGGCATGCGCTGTTGTAGCTGGGCGAGTAAACTCGGTTCTACCGGAAAACTGTCGAGTGCCACTTTGCCCTGTTGCTGCGACTGGTTGAGTGCGGTCATCAGGGTTTGCTCTAATTCCGGCGCTAGGGTCAGTACATTCAATTTGGCACTGGTGCCCACTATCTGTTGTAAGATGCTGTTGCGCAATGCACAGCGAACATCGGCGGCCAGTAATACGGGATCTTTGGTCTGCTCGCTGCACTCAAGTAACGTGGTGGCGATGGTGCGAATATCTTTTAACGGCACCTGCTCTTTTAACAGCAAACGAAATACTTTCAGTAATTGCACCGGAGTTAACGCCGTGGTTAAGGATTCTGCCAGTTTAGGCGCTTGTTTACTGAGGCGATCGCTCAGATGCATAATATCATCGTGTTGCAATAAGTCGGCCAGCGATTCTCGTAGCTGTTTGCTCACATGGGTGGCAATAACAGTCGCGTTGTCGACCACCGAGTAGCCTAAATTCAACGCCTTGGCTTTAATATCCGTGTCTATCCAAACCGCATCCATTTGATAGGCTGGTTCGACCGTTAAGATACCATCAATTTTGCCATAGACTGGACCACTTTTAATGGCCATAAGACGATCGGGTTCTAACTCGGCATAGGCCACCTGAGTGCCCATAAAATTGATTTGATAGGCATTAGGGGCAAGAGTGAGGTTGTCTCGCACCCGCACTTCTGCAAGCAAGAAGCCTGCTTGTTCTGACAAGGTGCGTCTAATCCCGGTGAGGCGTTTTTGCAGTTCGGCGCCCTTGGTCTTTTCCACTAAATGCACTAGACGATAGCCAAGGCGAACCTCGATAATATCTGTGTAGGGCAGCGCGTCCCAGCTCGGTGCCGAGGGCTCAGTGAGGGTGTTCTCAATGGTTTCATCAGCGCTACTCTCGGCAATGGGCGTCACATTACGGCTTTGTCGCCATGAGGCGAACCCCAGTAACAGTGCAAACGACAGGAACACCGCTGCTGGCATGCCAGGGGTAATGCCTAAGATAAACATCACCACTGCCGCAGTCGCTAAAGTCTTTGGGTTAGCCAGTAGTTGCCGCGTTAACTGCGCCGGCATCTCTTCAGCATCAGAGACGCGGGTCACTATGATGGCTGCCGCTGTGGCTAACAATAGTGAGGGGATCTGGGCAACTAGGCCGTCACCTATGGTGAGTAGCGCGTAAGTTTTAAAGGCATCGGCGGCACTGAGATCGTGCATAAAGATACCGATACTGATACCACCAATAATGTTGATCGCGAGGATCAACAGGCCGGCAATGGCATCACCACGGACAAACTTAGAGGCACCGTCCATCGAACCATAGAAATCGGCTTCTCTGGCGACATCTTGGCGGCGGATGCGGGCCTGTTCATGGGTGAGGGTGCCTGCATTAAGATCGGCATCAATCGCCATCTGTTTACCGGGCAAGGCATCGAGTGTAAAGCGCGCAGATACCTCAGAAATACGTTCGCCACCTTTAGTGATCACTACAAAGTTGATGATCATTAAGATGAGGAAGATTACCGCACCGACAACATAGTTGCCGCCAATGACCACTTCACCAAAAGCTTGAATGACTCGACCTGCAGCATCGCCACCTTCATGGCCTTCAATTAACACCACTCGGGTGGATGCCACGTTCAGTGTCAAGCGCATCAAGGTGGCTAGCAGTAGGAGCGTTGGGAATACCGAAAACTCCAATGGCCGGCGGATCGACACACTCACCAACAACACCATCACCGCAAGGACGATGTTGAAGGTAAAGAGGACGTCGAGCAACCAAGGTGGTAGCGGCAAAATCACCATCGCCAGAATCGCCAGCAGCATCACAGGGATGCCGATAGCGCTATAGTTTCCTGAAAAGGTGCGTGATAGCCAGTTCATAGGTTAAGCAATCCTTTAATCGTGTCGTAAATGTGGAGGAATGAAGAAATGAGGCAAAGGCTCAGGCTTTTGTTGTTTGCCTTGGCGAGACGCCTTAATCTGCATTACATAGCTAAGTACATGGGCAATCGCGGTAAATAGCGCAGCCGGAATTTGTTGATCGACCTGTGTCGTATGATAGATAGCGCGGGTAAGCGCCGGGATCTCAATCACTTCGATATTATGTTGCTTGGCGAGCTTACGCATATACAGGGCTAACTCTTCGGTGCCCTTAGTGATAACGTAAGGGGCATCAGCCAAGTTGGGGTCATACTTTAAGGCCACCGCATAATGGGTGGGGTTAACCAAGAGCACATCGGCTTTTGGAATCACGGTATCGGCACGAGAGCGCGCCATACGTTGTTGTAATTGACGTATTTTGGCCTTAATTTCGGGCTTACCTTCCTGCTGCTTATGTTCATCTTTAAGATCTTGATGAGACATGCGCAGCTCTTTACGGTGATGCCAATATTGATAGGGCACATCAATCAGCGCGATGGCCAGCAGACCTGTACCTAAATAAAGCATCCCTTCCGATAGCAGGGTCATACCGCGGCTAATCGCCTCGTCGATGGGCAGCTGACTGTAGTTCAGCAGCTCTTGTAAATGACTACTTAAAAACGTAAACATGATGCCGATCAACAACACAATTTTAAGCACAGACTTAAGCAGCTCGACCAAGGATTGCACCGAGAAGATGCGACCAATGCCAGAGACAGGATCGATGCGGCTATATTTAAATCCCGCATTACTAAAGCTCAATAGGGGGCCACCGGGCAGGGCGCCAGCCACGGCAGCCAATAGTGCCACCATAATAAACAGCGGCCCCAATAGCTCGAGCATATGCATCAGGCTCGCGCCTAAGTGGCGTGTCATCATATCTGGCTGGTTAAGATCGGCCTTGGTCAGGTACATATTGTATTTGAGCAGCTCTTTGACTTTCTCGGCAAACCAGTCGGCACTGCTGGTGAGCATCAAAGAACAGCTAATGATCAGTGCCGCTGCCGCCAGATCTTTCGATCGCGGTACCTGGCCCTCTTCTCTGGCCTTGCGCAGTTTCTGCTGGGTGGGTTCCTCGGTTTTATCGTGCTTATCGTCCTGACTCATGCACTGCCACCAATAAATTGATACATAGCGGTGAGCGCATCGAGGCAGACATCGCTGTAGCGACTAGGGATACCACTGAAAGAGAGTAATACGCACAGCAAGCCCATCAGCATGGTCATCGGAAAACCCAGCGAAAAAATATTCAACGAGGGTGCGGCGCGGCTTAATACGCCAAAGGTAATGTTAACCATCAACATGGCTAATACTGCCGGAATCGCCAGCATTAATGACGCCGAAAATAGCCAGCCAACGCGATTAACCAGTCCCATTAACGGCAGATCAAAAATGCCAGTGCCAACTGGCCACAGACGAAAGCTGTCGACCAGTATGCCAATCGCGACTAAGTGACCATCTAAGGCTAGGAAGATTAAGGTGCCAAACATCAAAAACCATTGGCTTAAAATCGGATTAGAGTTGCCATTAGCCGGATCATTCATAATGGCCATCGCCAAGCCCATCTGCAGTGACATGATAGTGCCCAGCATGCTCATCACGTGCAGTAAGATGCTGAGAAACAACCCCAGCATAAAGCCAATTAATAACTGTTCAATCGCCAGTAACAGCGCGCCAACCGAGACGGCATCCACCTGAGGCACGGGGGGCAGCATAGGGCCTAGCAGCGCGGCCAAGCAGAATGCCAGTAAAATCCTCACCGTCACAGGTACGAAGGCATTACCCAGCAACGGCATCACGATAAATGCCCCCATTAGGCGACAAAAAGGCCACCAGAAGCTGCCAATCATGGTGCTGATCTCGATTGAAGTGAGCGAAAGCATGTCAGCCTATGATGTGGGGAATGTTCATAAATAACTGGTCGAAGAAATCCATTAGTTTCTGAATTAACCAATGGCCAGCAAAAAGTACCATTAACAGGGTCAAGACCAAGCGGGGTAAGAAACTCAAGGTTTGTTCATTGACCTGAGTTGCCGCTTGGAATACGGCGATCAACAAGCCCAGCACTAGGCCGGGGGTCACGAGCACCATCACCATGGCGACCACAAGGTACATGGCATCGGCAAATAAAACCGTGAGTTGGTTGGTATCCATGACGTTACCCAAAACTCGCGGTCAGGGTACTGACCGTCATCGACCAGCCATCAACCAAAACAAAGATCATCAGCTTAAATGGCAGCGAAATGATCAGTGGCGACAACATCATCATCCCCATAGACATCAGCACGCTGGCCACGACCAAGTCGATCACTAAAAAGGGTAAAAATAACAAAAAGCCAATTTGAAATGCCGTTTTTAGCTCGCTCAGCACAAAGGCGGGCATTAGCACAAAAAAGGGCACATCTGCCGCTTTAAGATTGGTAGGTTCACCCGCAATCTTAAGCATCTGCTCTAAGTCGGTTTCTCGGGTTTGTGCCAGCATAAACTGACTCAAGGGCACTTTGGCAATAGCGACCGCTTCGGTTAGTTCAAGCTGACCTTGATCATAAGGCAGGTAGGCATCTTGATAGATACGCTCCCCCACCGGGTGCATGATAAAAATCGTTAGCACCAGTGCAATCCCGATAAGCACCTTATTCGGTGGGCTCTGCTGTAAGCCTAATGCCTGTCTTAAAATGGCCAATACGACGACGATGCGCGTAAAGCTGGTCATCATCATTAGCAGCGCAGGCAACAGGCTTAGCGCTGTCATCAGCGCTAAGATCTCCAGCTTTATATTGACGGCTTGGCTCTCTTGAGCCCCATCGAGCGTGAGTAATGTGAGGCCATCAGCGGCAAATGCCTGAGGCGCTAAAAGGCATAGGCACAGTATCAACGCTCGCAGTAGCATTAGTCGCTTGCTCCGCCTAAACCGATATCTTCCACTTCAAGTAGACGTACACCGTAGCGTCCGCCCACCTCAACCACTTCACCCTTACCTAGCAGTGCACCGTTGACTCTGATATCTAAGGGCTCACCCACCATACGGTCTAAGGCAATCACGTCGCCTTCACCCATGCGGGTCAGCTCACCAAGACACATCTCTGCACTGGCCAATTCAAGGGTGACCTGCACAGGAAGCTGTTGAAAGAATGAGATATCTTTCAATGGTTTATTTTGAGCCTTAGGCGTTGAAAAGTTATCTTCGGCGAAAATGTCATCGTCGAGTAAAAACTCGTCATTCGATAGTAAGTCCTGTTCAGCCAATGTTGCTGTCCTCATGTTGAAATATATCTTGGGTCAATTTGGCGACCATTTGGCCTTCGTGACTATGCACAGAAGCCTGGAATAAGGGGCGGTTACCCACATTAAGCTGGCCCTTAGGGTTTAAATTCATTGGCAGTATGTCGCCAACGTTAAGCTGATTAAGCGAGCGCACTGGCATGGCGTGCTGGCCTAAGGTCATCTGCAGTTTAATGGGTAATTGTTGTAGCCAAAGTTCGAGCTTTTTCGCCAGATCTTTGTTGACGACAGGCTCCTTAGGCTGCTCAGCCATCAAGCCGAGTAAGTGTTCGGTCATGCAAAACAGCATAGGTGGTACGAAACGTTCTTTGCCCAGTTCGATAGACCAGACTGCTGGCGCATCGAGTGTCATTGGTGGTTTCACCAATTCAAGTTCAATCTGCTCAGCGTCCATTGCCGTCATAGGTAGTGCATTTAAGGTGTGTACCAATAAGTTTTTCACTAGTCTGAACTCAGACTGGCAGGGCTCACGCAGCGGTGAGCTCAGAGGCGTGGCTAGGCTACCGTAATAGCAACTGGCCAGCTGATCTAAAGTGCAGCTATCGATGCGCCACCAACCTAGGGTCGTTTGTTGATAGCGGCACACAAACCAGGCATGGTAATGCTCAGGCTGCTGCGGATTATCTTGCTCTGTCAGCGTCACGTTATGCGCAGGGCCATGACCATTACGGATTAAGGGCGCCAGTACTGCATTGATGGCATCAAGTAATGGTCTGCGGCTAAGGACCAACTGCTGCAGTAAGCGTGCTCGAGCAAGTTTCTCTTGTACGAGCATCACTGGCCTAACCTTGTGGCCCGAGCCTGCCTTAAGTAGGCGAGATTTCGTCGTTGTTTTCATTTTTTCTCCGCATTGAAAGCAAGGTTCGCCTAACTGCTCACGCTAAGTACTGATTTAAAAGTTTTGATTTAAAAAGGACAAATACTAAAAATAACTCACATTAGCCTTGTTATGTCATTCGTTTGCTCAAAATCAAAAAGTGAGCAATGGATCACACTTTAAAAATAAAACCTAATATAGGGTTTGTTTTATTTTTGCTCATCACTTTCGATTCGTTTGTTAGATAAAGTTTACCGATTGATCATTAGTGAACATCTCATTATCAACTAGCTATTTTTATCATTAAATAAGCGCCAAATTTTTGTCGATAGTTATTTTATTGACTCTTTAAATGTCATCTTTTTATATTTAAAGTGCAGTCCTTCTTAATTGGGCGCTAAACATACCAGTCAAGTATGTCGGTTTCAATATTAAAAGATCACCCATAGTGAACTATTTTTTAATCAGTGTGTAATTGACATAATATCTGTCATACTAGTAAAGTACTTTGCGTTTATATCGGGCAACTCTCGATAAGAGGCCTAAAGTAGTGTTAATCACTACTTTTTGAAAGATAAGGTTTTTTTCTAAATTATTGGTCGTTATATTCCCAGTGGACTAGGTATTAATTAATGAATCAACTAATTGATTTTCATTGATTGATTACTAGTTTTTTTTTGGGTAAAAAATCGTCAGAATATATAGGTTGATTAATCTGAGTTAATTTATATCGCTTTATCACTTTGTTATTAAGCGTTTGGGTGACTTATTTGATGTTTGCGTGGATTAATTTGCGATGGACCGCGTTACTAGTTTTTAACAAATTGTGTTCCAGAGTAATTATTGCCAAAGATTAAGCTTTAGGAGTGTCGATCACGCCATAAGAATAAAAGGCATTGAGGTTGTTTATGCGTGGTTTTGTTAGTTTTTCTTTACTCTTATTGTTGGTATTGTCGGCCCCAGTCGCAATCGCGAATCCTAATCTGACCGTTTATAAGACGCCGCTTGAAAAAGCTCAGTGGCTGTTCGAAGGTGATCGCTTTGGCTGTGAGTTACGCCACCCGGTTATGGGTTTTGGTGAAATGGCGCTCGTCGCTCAGCCAGGCCAGCCGATTCGTTTAGTACTCAATGCCGATTGGCTGGCGCTTAACGATTTAGGTATTACCGCCAGTATCGAACCTTCTGCATGGCAGTCTCAGACCAGTATTTTGGCCCACACCACCTTACAAGGTCAGGGGAAAAGCGCAGTAAGCACCGCCTCTGCTGATCTCTTTCTCGAAGCATTAGAAAGTAATTATGCGTGGCAAATGTTGCTCGTCGAGCAAGGTGAGTTGCTGTATCAAATTGACTCCAGCGCAGTATCGACCCAAGCGGGAGCGCGCGCGATGAGCCAGTGCATACGTAATTTGCTACCCAAGCCTTTTTCTTATGTTCGCCAGCGTGAATTGTTGTTTGCCAAAGGTTCAGACACCTTAACGGCGTCACAGTTGGCCGACATCAAAGCGATCGCCGCCTACGTTAAGGTTGATAAACAGATTAACCAAATTTTGGTCGATGGTCATGCCGACAGCAACGGCGATCGACTGGCGAACTTGATGTTAAGCAGACAACGCAGTGACGAAGTGGTCGCACGCTTGATTGAGCAGGGGATAAGTCGCGCCATGATACAGGTGCGCAGTCATGGCATTCGCTACCCCAAAAGCAGCAACATATCTGAGGCGGGTCGACAGGCCAATCGCAGAGTCAGCATACGTTTAGTTAAGCAGACCTCAAAGTGATAGGTTCCAATTGGAGAGCATCGATATGAATACCCTCAGTATTAGAACCCTAGGCATTGAGCTGCCAGATGAAATCCAGCAACAGTTGTTTAGTGCTGGATTTAGTTTATGGCAACAAAGCACTAGTCAGCCTTGGTTAACCTTGGTTAACTTATCACAGTGTGATCCCACCGAAGTGGCTGCGCAACTCACCCATTATCAAACCGCAAACCTGGTGGCACTGTTAGCGCCAGAGCAAAGTGAATTAGCCGCAGCGGCGATGCAAGCTGGCGCGCAGGATTACTTATTACTGCCAGTGATTGGCGAGTCGCTATTTGCGCTGTTAAACCGGTTACGCCGTCTCGAGCAGCCCGACACCAGTTTGGTTGTCGCTGCAGCCGTAAGCCGCCAGCTATTGATGTTAGCGCATCGCGCCGCCGCAACCGAGGCCAGCGTCCTGCTTTGTGGTGAGAGCGGCACAGGTAAAGAGCCACTCGCTCATTATATTCATCGCCACTCATCACGAGCCAATAAGGCATTTGTGGCCATAAACTGCGCGGCCATTCCTGAGAGCATGTTGGAATCGGTACTGTTTGGTCACGTCAAAGGGGCCTTCACCGGCGCTGTATGTGATAAAGCGGGTAAATTTGAACAGGCCAACGGTGGCACCTTGCTACTCGATGAAATAGGCGAAATGCCACTGCTGTTGCAAGCGAAATTATTGCGAGTATTACAAGAGCGCGAAGTCGAACGCTTGGGTGGTAATCAGCTGATCCCGTTAAATATCAGATTAATCGCCTCGACCAATAAAGACTTACGTAAAGCCGTTGAGATGGGCAGCTTCAGAGAAGACCTCTTCTATCGCCTGGACGTGTTACCGCTAACCATTTCACCGCTGCGTGAACGCAAGGCCGATATTTTACCCTTAGCCGAACATTTTTTATGTTTATACGACACCCCTGAGTCGGCGGCGCCGTGCTACTTCAGCGAACCGGCAAAACAGCTATTAATGGCACACGATTGGCCGGGCAATGTACGTGAGTTAGAAAACTGTATTCAACGCGCGTTAGTGATGCGCCGCGGCCAGGCGATACAAGCGGCAGAGTTAGGCTTAGCCGTTGAGCTGCTGATGTCACCAGAGCCTACAGACAATGGCGATGGCCTCAAGGCGTCTAAGCGTCAGGCAGAGTTTCAATATATCGTCGACATCCTCAAACGTTTCAATGGTAATCGTAACCAAAGTGCCGATGCACTAGGGATGACCACGCGAGCGCTGAGGTACAAGTTGGCACAAATGCGCGAGTCGGGCATCGACGTCGATCAATTACTACAACGTGCTGGTCAAGCGGCATGAAGCAACTAAAGAAAAATAGGAATTGTTATGGTTAATGGGACGCACGTCAGCTCGACTGGACTACTCGACACCCTGAGCGTGCATCGTGAGATTGCCAAGGGAGCCATCAATATTAGCGCCAATCCTGCCGATAATGGCATGGCTGTTGGATCATTTACCGAGTTGATGAAACACAAAATCTCGGCGATAAACCAAGATCAAAACCACTCATCAATGATGATGAAAGCGGTAGATAGCGGCAAGAGCGACGACTTGGTAGGTGCCATGGTCGCGTCACAAAAGGCTAGCCTATCCTTTTCGGCCATGATGCAAATCCGTAATCGATTGGTGCAAGCCTTCGACGATGTAATGAAGATGCCTTTGTAAGGAAATTGTTGTATGTCTACTTCTGTTATTCAATCTAGCCCGGACATCAACGCCGATGCCCGTACTAGCCCGTTGGCGAGTGTGGCGCAAAAGTGGCGTCAGTTCACCAATGGTGACCGTCAGGTGATGGTATTGGCGCTGCTGTCCAGTGTGGTGGCGAGCGTGATCGTGCTTATGCTATGGACCGCCAGTCAAGGGTATCGCCCGCTGTATGGCAGCCAAGAAAACGTTGAAACCTCGCAAGTTATCGAAGTGCTTGAGGCGGAGGGTGTTAATTATCGACTCGAAGCCAATACCGGTTTAGTGCTGGTGGCCGAAGATCAACTCGGCATGGCGCGGATGTTACTCGCTGCCCGTGGTGTAAAGGCTAAAGTGCCATCGGGGATGGATCAGCTCGACAACGCAGGTCTGGGCACCAGCCAGTTTATGGAGCAGGCGAAATACCGTCACAGCCTCGAAGGCGAATTATCGCGCACCATTATGGCACTCAAGCCGGTTCGTGCCGCACGAGTGCATTTAGCTATCCCTAAGCGTACCCTGTTTATCCGTCAGCAGCCCGAACTCCCCACGGCTTCGGTGATGGTGCAGCTCTATTCTGGCTCGACATTGAACGAAGCTCAAGTCGAGTCGATTGTGAACCTAGTGGCGGGCAGCGTCACAGGTATGACGCCGGCTAACGTTAAAGTGGTCGATCAAAACGGTAACTTCTTAAGTGCCGCTATCGCCGATAATCAAGATATTACTCAGGCGCGCGACCGCCAACTGCAATACACCCGCGAGTTAGAGCAGAGCTTAATCGCCAACGCTTCATCTATGTTGGCGCCTGTACTTGGGGCTGAAAATTTCCAAGTCAGAGTGACCGCCAAAGTTAATTTTAACCAAGTGGAAGAGACCAAAGAGTCACTCGATCCGCAAGCCGTGATGACCCAAGAGCGCACCAGTTTAGACGATAACAATGCTGCCATTGCGGCAGGCATCCCTGGCGCCTTGAGCAATCAACCACCGCAGCCAAACGAAGAGGACGCAGGCACAGATACTAACCGAAATGTGCGTCAAGAAGAGAGCCGTCAATATGATGTTGGCCGCTCAGTACGCCATATCCGTTATCAGCAGATGCAGTTAGAAAACCTCTCTGTGTCGGTATTGGTCAATAGTGCCACTATCGCCGATGCTGCGCAGGAAGAGGCACAGCTACTCAAATTAGGCAACATGGTGAAAGATGCCATCGGCTTTTCAGCTCCGAGAGGCGACAGCTTTAGCATCAATGCGTTTGCTTTTGCCCCCATTACCGTGGCCGAATTTAGCCCAATGCCTTGGTGGCAGGCTGAGCATTATCAAACTTACCTACGCTATCTGATCGGTGGATTGTTGGGGATCGGCCTGATCTTCTTCGTGTTGCGTCCACTGGTGAAGCACTTGACTCGGACCTCACAGAAGAAAGCCGGCAACACCGAAGCCGAAAACCAAGCTGCACTCCCCACCGCGGCCATCAGCGAGCCCGCGCCAGCGGCCTTACCGCCAAAAGCCAGTGGTGACAAACAGCTTGCCGACGCCGATTGGCTGGGGAGTCAAGGATTGCCAGAGCCGGGTTCACCCTTAACGGTGAAGATGGAGCACCTCAGCATGCTGGCAAATAAGGAACCGGCACGGGTTGCCGAAGTAATAGCTCATTGGATAGGTAATAAAGACGGTGAATGATAATAACGATCTCGACATCAAGATGGACAACTATTCGCAAGCGGCCATGTTGCTGCTGAGCATGGGTGAAGAAGGCGCAGCGATGGTGATGGCGCATCTCGACCGTGATGATGTCCAGCACCTGAGCCACAAAATGGCTCGCCTCTCCAGCATCACTCAACAAAAAGCGGAAGCGGTATTGAGCCGCTTCTTCGAGCGCTATAAAGAGCAGTCGGGTATTGCCAGAGCCTCACGCTCTTATTTACAAAAAACCCTCGATATCGCCTTGGGTGATCGCGTGGCTAAAAGTCTGATCGACAACATCTATGGCGATGAAATTAAAGTGCTGGTGAAACGCTTAGAATGGGTGGAACCTAAACTGCTTGCCAGAGAAATTGCCCACGAGCATAGCCAGCTACAGGCTGTGTTACTGGGCTTGCTACCACCAGAAAGTGCCGCCGAAATTTTAAAAATGTTGCCAAGCGTCAGCCAAGACGAGGTGTTAATTCGTATTGCTCAGCTGGGCGATCTCGACCGCCACGTGGTCGATGAACTGCGTCAGCTGGTGGAGCGCTGCATGCTGATGGCGATGGAAAAGAGCCACACTCAAGTGGCAGGCGTTAAGCAAGTGGCCGATATTCTTAACCGTTTTGAAGGCGACCGTGAGCAGTTGATGGAGATGATTAAACTGTTCGACAAACAGTTGGCCAGCGATGTTACCGACAACATGTTCGACTTTATTATTTTGGGGCGTCAAAAGTCAGATACTTTGCAGACCTTATTAGGACAAGTGCCAGGTGAAACCTTAGCCCTAGCCCTAAAAGGGATCGACTTAGAGCTTAAAGACGCGCTACTCGATGCCTTACCTAAACGTATGTCATCGGCGATTGAAACTCAGGTCGATGCCCTGGGGAGTGTGCCGGTAAGCCGCGCCAACGGTGCGCGCAAGGATATTATGACGCTCGCCAAGCAGATGGTGGCAGATGGCGAAATTGAGTTACAGCTATTTGAAGAGCAGGTGGTGAGCTAATGGCGGACAAACCTACCCGCTGGCGCTTAGATGACAAGCTAGCACGACGCTATCGATTTCCGCCGCTCTCCAGCGCTGGCGAGCCCGGCAGTGAAGGCTCTGGCTGGCAAGATTATCAGCAAGCGTTCGAGCAAGGCTACGATGAAGGCATGCAGCAAGGCCGCGACGCTGGCTATGAAGTAGGCTTGCAAGAGGGCACAACCGCTGGGCATGCCGCCGGTTTTTTGCAAGGTAAACTTGAAGGCCAGCAAGCAGGCAAAGCCAGTATCGATGAGCAGCTCAATGAGATAATTGCTCCCCTGGGAGCGCTCAAAGCCTTGCTAGAAGAAGGTCATTGCCAACAGGTCAGTGAACAGCAGAGCCTGATTTTAGATCTGGTTCGCCGCGTCTCACAACAGGTGATCCGCTGTGAATTAACCCTGCAGCCGCAGCAAATCCTTAAGCTGGTGGAAGAGACCTTAAGCGCACTGCCCGATGATCAAAGTGACGTTAAAATTCACCTTGAGCCTTCGGCCGTGACCAAGTTAAAAGAGCTGGCCGAAGATAAAATCCGTGGCTGGAACCTAGTACCAGACGCCAGTATTTCTGCTGGTAGCTGCCGCATTGTCAGCGATAAATCTGACGCCGATGCCTCGGTAGAAACGCGGCTCGATGCCTGCATGCAGCAGGTCGAAGCCAAATTGAATGAGGCGGAACTTGAAGCCTGAGTTAGCACCGCAGGACTGGCCTAATGTGCCCGTTGCCCGTGTCTATGGACGGTTGACTCGAGTCAACGGCCTGTTGCTGGAGGCCGTTGGCTGCCAGCTTGGCATGGGCGATCGCTGCCAAATCGAGGGGCGTAATGGCCGGCTTATCGAAGCCGAAGTGGTGGGCTTTCATAAGGATGTGCTCTGTCTCATGCCGATTGAAACCACCCAAGGGCTGATGCCCGGCGCCCGCGTGCTACCCATGGTCGAGCAGCAAACGCTAACCATAGGTGAAGGGCTGCTCGGACGGGTACTCGATGGATTAGGTCAGCCGTTAGACACCTTAGGCGAGTTAACCGGTATCGCCCGCGTGCCACAATCAGACACCAGTTATAACCCCTTGTTGCGTCAGCCAATAAAACAAGCGCTGGATGTTGGTGTGAGAGCCATCAACAGTTTATTGCCCATAGGCCGTGGCCAACGCTTAGGCTTGTTTGCCGGCTCAGGCGTGGGTAAGAGTGTGCTCTTGGGCATGATGACCCGCTTCACCGAAGCCGATGTGGTGGTGGTGGGATTGATTGGCGAGCGTGGCCGCGAAGTACGCGAATTTATTGAAGAGACTCTTGGCGAAGCTGGCCGGCGCCGCGCGGTGGTGATTGCCGCACCCGCCGATACCACGCCCTTGATGCGCCTGCGCGCGATGCGTTTATCCCATGCCATTGCCTGTGGTTTTCGCGATCAGGGCAAGCAAGTATTACTGCTGGTGGATTCGTTAACTCGCTACGCTCAGGCGCAGCGAGAAATCGCCCTCAGCTTGGGCGAGCCGCCAGCCACTAAAGGCTACCCGCCTTCGGCATTTGCGCAGTTGCCTCGTTTGGTGGAGATGGCCGGTAATGGTCAGCACCCACAAGGCACCTTAACCGCCTTCTATACGGTACTAACCGAGGGGGACGACCAGCAAGACCCCGTGGCGGATTCGGCCCGTGCGATCCTCGATGGCCATATTGTACTGAGCCGTAAACTGGCCGAGCGCGGCCATTTTCCCGCCATCGATGTTAATGCATCGGTGAGCCGTTTAGCCACTCAGATCGCCAGCCCAAGTCAGCTAGAGCAGAGCCATATTATGCGCCACCTCTTGAGTCGCTATAACGAGGTGCGTGAATTATTGCCATTAGGCGGTTATCAGGCGGGGCAAGATCCCGAGATGGACTTGGCTGTACAAGCCTATCCCGAGATGGCCAAGTTTTTACGCCAAGCGGCCGACACCAAAATCAGCCGCGCCGATAGTCTGCAACAGTTAGAGCAATTAATGGAAGTGATGGGTTATGCGCCAGCGTCAGCGACAACTGTCTAGATTGTGTCAACAGGAAGAGAAAAAGCTCGCGCAATTAGGGCTAAAGCGTGATGAGGCGTTGCGCCGTATGCAGCAGGCTCAGCAACAACATCAAGCCTTAAGTGAGATGATCAGCGATTATAGCGGTCGCCAATATGGGGCGCATCCGCTGTTATGGCAAAACGCGACCCAGATGGCCCAAGCGTTAGAGCCGATGAAGAGCAAACTGGCTCAACAGCAGACCTTGCTGCAACAAGAGCAGGCACGAGTCGACAATTTATGGCGTAAGCAGTTGGGGCGGCAGCAAGGACTAAAGTGGTTACAGCAGCAGACCAACGAGGCGCTACTGGAGCACAGCATGCGTCAAGAGCAAGCGACCTTAGATGATATGGCAGGGTTTTATACGCGGGGCAATGTGTCTCGCTAACGCAATTTCAGCTTAACATTAGCGAGCTAGGTGATTGCCGTAATCTATCTGTTGATGCTGGCTATCAGGATTGAGCAACCGAGTGAGGGTTTCTTGCTGCAATGCTAATAGACGGCCATTCACTTCATTGGCCTGATGGCTATCTTTCACTAGCAACTGTAAGTTATCCCACAAAATTTTAATTTGTGGACGCAACTGATTCGGCAGGGCGGCCAGTAAGCGCTTCATGCCATTGGCATCGCCATCAAACCCCAATTGTATCAGGATCTCACTACGCTGAGCGGCCCGTTGTGCTAGTTTGTCGCACAGTGCCGTTTGACGCGTATTATGCAGTGATAGCCCTTGGTTGTCGGTGCGCTGCATTAATTCTCTTTGATGTTTCAGCATGCTTTTTAGCTGGCTGTAGTCATCCACATCTAAGCGAATATCACGTAGCAGCGTCTGCACTAACAAGCGCTTATCAACTTGGGGTTTATCCATGTTGGTTAAGCATCTTATCGGCAATCTGATCTAAATCTACTGAGAAGCTACCGTCTTGCAGCGACTGACGCAGTGCGGCAATTTTGTCATGATCCACATCGTCAAGTTGCTGTAGTGCCTGCTGAGATTGTTCAAGCGACTGCCAATCCTGACTGATCGAAAGCTGCGCTGGAGCAGACGTAGCGGCTGATTGAGGCGCTGGGGTGGCTTGAGCATTTACATTGCTCTTATTGGCCCCAATCTCAGCACCAATAGCGCTGTTGATTTTATTGATTTCCATTGTACTCACTCGATAATTCGGCTTGATACTCTATATGAGCGACCGGATTGTGACATCGCTAAAACTTTTTTAGGGATTTTTTAAGCTAATAAGCCTAAAACTGGGTGCGGACTCGACCTTTGGCCACCACATAGGCGGTGATCACCTTGCCTGAACTGCTATTTTTAACCCGAATAGCATCGCCCTCTTTACCCACATCCAAGGCGACGCCGAGCATATTAGCATAAAACCCCTCACTGCTGGCCTCGATAATCACCTCATCGCCGACATTAATCAGCCTTGGCGCCTCGAGATAGGCGGCGCGAATAGGTTTATTTTTACGCAGTTTGCGGGTTACTTGTTGGCCAAGCAAGTTGGCCTCTTGGGTGATCACATCTTGATCTGAGGCCTTCAGCGGTAACATTTTCCAGTGCAGATCGGCAGATGTCACTATCTCATCTCTTTGCAAGTTCCTATTGGCGACAGGTAAATAGGCGTGCAGCGTCACTTTTGCCCTGACATACAAAGACCAACCTTGAGAGGGGCAACTCAGCTTGCGTTGCACTCGGCCGAAGGGTAAGCCTTGAGGCGGATCTATGGTGATGCTTTGCGGGCAAGGCTCAAGGTTATCAGCCCCTGATGGCACGCGAATCACCATCTTATGTTGCACCTTATCGATAGCCTGTTGCTGTTGCCAGCGGCTCAGTTGTGTTTCGATTGAGCGCCGCATCTGTTGCTCAATTTGTGCGCTGGCGGAAGTTGTGTCTGTCTGGCTATACACCGGCAGCGGAAGTAAACCGAATCCGCCTAAGAGGAAGAGGGAAGTTAGGCTTCCGACTATGGCAGGCCTCAACATCTAAGTGTTTGTTTAATTTGATTTAAAATACTTGGCATATTAATTGGATACTCAGTGCCATAAACATTGTTGAGCATACATTACTAGGAATTGAGATGGCTATCAACCTCGATACGGCGTTGGGAATTCACCCCCAAACACTGAACTTTAGGGTAGAGAGAAGCAAGGTGCTGGCGGGTAATTTGGTGAACGCCGAAACCCCAGGTTACAAGGCGCGAGATCTGGACTTCAGTAAGGTAATGGCTCGCATTGAATCGGGTGCCAGCAACGCTAATCGCTACGATATCGGTTATCGCGTGCCTTATCAAAGCTCTGCCGACAATAACACGGTTGAGCTTGGCAAAGAGCAGGCGAGATATTCGCAAAATGCGATGGATTATCAGACCAGCCTGACATTTCTTAACATGAAAATTGCCGGCTTAAAAACGGCTATCGAAGGTCGCTAGGAGTCCCTATGTCATTTGGAGAAATCTACCAAATAGCGGGTGCAGGCATGAATGCCCAAACCATACGCTTAAATACCGTGGCCAGTAACTTAGCCAATGCCGGAACGGCTGCCGAGTCGCCAGAGCAAGCTTACCGTGCGTTAAAGCCGGTATTTGCCACTATCTATAGCCAGATGCAAGAAGGCAAAGCCGCCAGCGCCTCGGTTGAGATTAGCGATATAGTGCAAGCCGATGCGCCGCTGGATATGCGTTATGAGCCCAACCATCCGTTTGCGAACGAGCAAGGTTACGTGGCGTATTCCAACGTTAATACCGTTGAAGAGATGGCCGACATGATGGCGGCGAGCCGTTCGTTTGAGACCAGTGTTGAAGTGATGAACCGTGCCCGCTCTATGCAGCAGGGCTTACTGCAATTAGGAAACAAGTAAATGGAAGTAGGACGTACTACGGACAGCCAAGCGCAGCAGAGCGCTAATGTGTTGCAAGCGCCAGGCAATGATGCTGCCTCGCTCAAAAATGAATTTATGACGTTGATGATTGCTCAGATCCAAAACCAGGATCCGACTAAGCCGATTAACAGCGCCGAATATGTCTCGCAGTTAGCTCAGTTCTCGCAAGTAGAGAGCTTAGAATATATGCGCGAAAACCAGTCGAACCAGATGGTGATGATGGAGAACTTAGGCATAGTGCAATCGGCATCGCTGATTGGTAAGAGTGCCATGGTGCCAGCCTCTGGCCTTGAGCTAGGCAATGAAGCGGTTGAAGGCAAAGTGTTTTTAGAAAACGGCGTTGAAGACCTAGAGATTGAGGTGATCAACGAGCAAGGCGAAGTGGTGCAAACCGTTAAGCTGGGCGCGCAATCTAAAGGCGATATTGCCTTTAACATTGACCCCGAAGCCTTAGGTTTGCCTGAAGGCAAATATGAGCTTAAAGCCAACGCCACCGTGGGCGAGTCGGTGTTAATGGCACCCACATACATTAAAGCGCCGATCGAAAAAATTCATTTCGCGAGCGCATCAGGAATGATGATGGCCGAGATGGGCTATGGTCTAGGCACAATTTCAGTGCTGGATATTTCTGAAGTTTCATAAATTTATTTTAATAGGGTATTAGGATGTCATTTAACATAGCGCTAAGCGGCTTACAGGCCACGACACAAGATCTCAACACCATCAGTAATAACATTGCTAACTCATCTACCGTGGGTTTTCGTGGTGGCCGCAGCGAGTTTGCCGCCATCTATAATGGCGGCCAAGCCGGTGGCGTCAGCGTCATGTCGACCAGCCAGAACTTTTCTCAGGGTGGCAGCTTAACTTACACCGGACGCCAGTTAGATATGGGGATCCAGGGTGAAGGTTTCTTCATGCTAAAAGGCGTTGATGGTGGCGGTATGTATGCCCGTGCGGGTATGTTCCATCAGGACTCACAAGGTTTTATCGTCGACTCAGTGGGTAATCGTTTACAGGGTTATGCAGTGGGCGCCACAGGCCAAATTCAAACGGGTAATACCACCGACCTGCAAGTGCAAACGGCGGCCTTGGCAGCGAAAGCCACGACTACAGTTGGCTTAGTCTCAAACCTTGATGCTCGCGTCGATGTGATTGATCCAGCGTTAGTACCCTTCGATCCTGCCAACATGGACAGCTACCACTCATCAAGCACCGTCAGTGTGTATGACTCGTTAGGTAACGAACACGCACTCACCCAATACCATGTAAAAACCGCCTCTAACGAGTGGAGCGTGCACTACATGATGGAAGGCGTTGATGTGACACCTGCTGGCGGTCACACCATGACCTTTGACTCAAACGGTATCTTAACCGCAGGCAATACCCTGACCATGAACATCAACGACCCAGCTATCTTAGATGGCGCGACGGCGATGGCATTCGATGTGGGCTTCGATAAGAGCACCCAATATGCGGCGGCGTACAATAACTCTAGCCTGAGCCAAGACGGTTACACCTCTGGTGATCTAAAAGGCGTGCGTCTTGATGACAACGGTTTGCTATATGGCACATACACTAATGGTCAAGAGCAGTTACAGGGCCAAGTGGCACTGGCTAACTTCGCTAACCCTAATGGCCTAGAACCTATCAGTAACAATGCTTGGATTGCCACTAACAGCGCCGGTCAAGCAATTCTTGGCGCGCCAGCTACAGGCACCATGGGTAACGTTACCGGCGGCTACTTAGAAGGCTCTAACGTCGATACCACCGCAGAGATGGTTAACTTGATGTCAGCGCAGCGTAACTACCAGTCTAACGCTAAGGTGCTGGACGTTAACTCGACCATGCAGCAAGCCTTACTTAACGCTATTTAAGGGCTAACAACATGGACAAGATGCTGTATACAGCCGTTAGCGGTGCTACGCGTATTATGGAAGCACAAACCATTCGCGCGAATAACTTGGCCAACGCCGAGACTACGGGCTTTAAGGCCGATCTGGAGCGAGTGAACGCCATGGCGATCCCTAACACACCAGGTAGCTTTGACACCCGAGTATTAGCCTTGACCCAAAGCAGCGGCTTTAGCCAGCAGAGCGGCGCGGTGAACCCCACGGGTCGCAAATTGGACATGGCGATTCATGACCAAGGCATGTTCAGTGTCATGGTCGATGGCGGCGAAGCCTATACCCGCGCCGGAGCCATGATCGCCGACGGTGAAGGCCAGTTGACCGTTGATGGTCGCCCCGTGCTGGGCGTCGATGGACCACTGGTATTGCCTGAGCATAAAGACTTGTTTGTCGGTGAAGATGGCACCATCAGCATTTTGCCATCTGAAGGCGGAGTGATTGAGGAAGTTGGGCGACTAAAGCTGGTGAATAGCGATATGGCGCAAATGCAAAAAGGCCCAGATGGTCTCTTGTATCGCCGTGACGGCGCTGATCTGCCACAAGACGATGAAGTGCGCGTCAATAGTGGTTTCCTCGAAGCCAGTAACGTACAAGCGGTGAGCGAGCTTATCGCCTCAATGGATTTGAGCCGTCAGTTTGAAGTTCAGGTGAAATTAATGAAAAGCGCAGAGAAATTGGCCGAAGTCGGCAATCGTCTACTGCGTAATGTGTAAAGGATAGTTCAGCATGCAATCAGCTTTATGGGTAAGTAAAACCGGCCTGACGGCACAAGATACTAAAATGACCACTATCGCCAACAACTTGGCGAACGTGAATACCACAGGCTTTAAACGTGACCGTGTGGCGTTTAACGATCTGTTTTATCAAGTACAGCGCCAACCTGGTGGTCAAGTCGATGCCATGAACGAACTGCCATCGGGTTTGCAACTCGGTGCCGGTACCCGCGTGGTCGGGACACAAAAAATCTTCACCACCGGTGATATGCAGACCACCAATCAACAACTGGATTTAGCCATTGAAGGTAACGGCTTCTTCCAAGTGGAAGAGCCTAATGGTGAATTAGCCTATACCCGTGATGGTCAATTTTATCGCAGCAGCGAAGGGATGATGGTGACCTCTCAGGGGCTACCGTTAGTGCCTAACATAGTGATCCCAGAAGATGCGTTATCAATTTCCATCGCTACCGACGGTTTGGTGAGCGCACAAATGGCAGGCCAAGCGGACCCACAAGAGCTGGGCCAAATTACCTTGATCAACTTCACCAACCCAGCGGGCCTACAAGCACGCGGCGATAACCTGTACCGCGAAACTGCGGCTTCGGGTGTGGCTGTTGAAGGGGTGGCTGGCGACCAAGCGTTAGGCGGTTTGCGTCAGGGCGCCTTGGAAGGTGCTAACGTTAACGTAGTTGAAGAGATGGTCGAGATGATCTCGACTCAGCGAGCCTATGAGATGAACGCCAAAGTGGTATCGGCGTCTGACGATATGCTCAAGTTCCTCAACCAGTCGTTATAAGGAAGTATGATGCGTTGGTTTTACTTGCTGATGACCTTGTTGTTATCTGGATGTATTTCACATATACCAGAGCCGTTAACTAAGCCGGGCGGCGCCGAATGGGCACCGCCAGAGATAGATTATAGTTTGCCAGATGCTAAAGATGGCAGCTTGTATCGTCCCGGTTATATGCTGACGTTGTTTAAAGACAAGCGTGCCTTTCGCGAAGGGGATCTATTGACTGTTGCCTTAGATGAAAAAACCTATTCCAGCAAGAAAGCCGACACTAAAACCAGCAAAGCGCAAGATATGTCCTTTGGATTAGCCGCGGGCTCCAGTGGTTCAATTGGCGCCAATAATCTGGGCGCCGACGGCGATGTGTCTTTAGGGCGTGGTTTTAATGGTACTGGGTCAAGCACCCAGCAAAACCAGCTATCAGGCTCGATCACAGTAACCGTCGCCAAGGTATTGCCCAATGGCGCACTGCTGATCCGCGGCGAAAAGTGGCTCAGGCTCAATCAGGGCGACGAATACTTGCGCCTATTAGGACTTATCCGCACCGACGATATTGGTAACGACAATACTATCTCGTCACAGCGCATCGCCGATGCACGTATTATTTATGGTGGCCAAGGGGCGATTGCCGACAGTAATGCAATGGGTTGGGCTTCTCGTTATTTCAACAGCCCATGGTTCCCTCTTTAGGCAAGGATTTTTAGCATGCTACGTTTGTGTTTATTACTGTCAGTGTTTATCTGTGCCCAGCTTAACGCTGCAGAGCAGTCGCGCTATTTGATGGATATCGTCGATGTACAAGGTATTCGTGACAACCAGCTGGTGGGCTACGGTGTCGTGGTGGGCCTCAATGGCAGCGGTGACCGTTCGCAGGTGAAATTTACCAGCCAGTCTGTGGTCAACATGCTCAAGCAGTTTGGCGTGCAAATAGATGGTAATAGCGACCCTAAATTGAAAAACGTCGCCGCCGTTGCGGTGCACGCTACCGTGTCGCCTATGTCTAGCCCTGGGCAGACCATAGATGTGACAGTGTCATCATTGGGTGATGCTAAAAGCTTACAAGGCGGCACCCTGTTGATGACGCCACTGCGCGGCGTCGATGGCGAAATTTATGCGGTGGCCCAAGGTAACTTAGTGGTCGGTGGCTTTTCAGCATCGGGACGCAATGGCTCCTCGATCACCGTCAATGTGCCTACCGTGGGCAGTATTCCCAATGGCGCCTTACTTGAGGCCGCCATTGGCAGTAGCTTTAATGATAACGCCGATATCATCCTTAACCTCAAAGATCCCAGCTTTAAGACTGCGCGCAATATCGAGCGCGCGGTTAATGGGCTGTTTGGCCCCAATGTGGCAAGAGCGGAAAACCACGGCAAAGTCTTAGTGCAAGCGCCTAAGTCGAACCGCGAGCGTGTGACCTTTATGTCGATGCTCGAAGAGTTACAGATAGAGCAAGGACGCCGCAGCCCGCGTATCGTATTTAACAGCCGCACCGGCACGGTTGTGATGGGGGGCAATGTCGTAGTGCGCAAGGCGGCGGTCAGTCATGGCAACCTGACTGTGACCATAGTTGAAGGACAAAATGTTAGCCAGCCTAATGGTGGCTATTTTGGCAACAATAATGGCGAAACTGTCGTGACCAATGAAAGCCAAGTGTCGGTCGAGCAAGGTGATAACCGCATGTTTGTCTGGCCAGAGGGTATTGCTATCGAAGCGATTGTTAAGGCGGTGAACAGTTTAGGTGCTGCGCCGATGGATCTGATGGCCATATTGCAGGCGCTTGATGAAGCTGGCGCCCTAGAAGCTGAGTTAGTGGTGATCTAATGAAACTTGAAAATAATAACGGCTATCTTAACCAGTTAAATGCTGGCGATCTGATTAAAAGCAATGGCGAGCTGGGAGCCCTTAAAGTGGTGAGTCAGCAGTTTGAAGCGCAGTTTTTGCAAACCGTCTTAAAGCAGATGCGCTCAGCCTCCGATGCGATGGCCGATGAAGAGAGCCCATTGTCGTCAAAAAACGATGGTTTATATCGCGATCTGCACGATGCCGAATTGGCTAGCCGTTTGAGCCAGATGCAAGGCATGGGCTTGTCTGAGGTGATGACTAAACAATTGTCTGGCGCGCTTAAGTCGAGTGCCGATCCTGTCGCCTATGATCCGCAACAGATGACAACCACAGCTATGCAGCCCGCACTTTTTGTGCCGCCGCACGCTAAGGACAATAAATGAGCATGTTAAACATTGGTAAATCTGGGCTGTTAGCCAGCATGGCGGCGCTCAATGCAACCTCTAATAATGTGGCCAATGCCATGGTGGCGGGTTACTCGCGCCAGCAAGTCATGACCAGCTCTGTGGGCGGCGGTGCTTATGGTGGCGGCGCTGGGGTGTTTATCGATGGCGTTAGGCGCATTTCAGACCAATATGAAGTGGCCCAACTATGGCAGACCACCAGTAATGTGGGCTTCGATAATGTGCGCAGCAGTTATTTAGGTCAAGCTGAGCAAGTCTTTGGCGCCGAAGGTAATAATATTTCTGCCGGATTAGATCAGCTATTTGCGTCGCTCAACTCGGCGATGGAGCAGCCTAATCTGGTTGCACATCGTCAAGGGGTGTTAAACGAGGCGAAAGCCTTAACCCAGATGATTAACGGCATCAACGATAGCTTAGTATCTCAGCGCGATCAGGTGACAGGTCAGTTAGGTACATCGGCCAAAGAGGTCAATGCCCAGCTGGAGATCATCGCCCGTTTTAACCAAGACATTAAGGCCGCCAGCGCCAGTGGTACTGTGCCAGCCGCATTGCAAGATGGCCGTGATGCGGCTATCGATGAGCTAGCAGCCATTGTCGATATACGTGTTATCGAAGATGACAAAGGCATGGTGAACATCTCGCTAGCACGTGGTGAACCTTTGTTGTCGGGCAATACCGTGGCTAAATTGTCAGTTGTGCCCGATCCGGCCAATCCGTTGGTCAGTAATGTAGACATCAATTTTGGTCAAAGCCATTTTACCCTTGAAGCCTCGGCCGGCGGCAGCATGGGCGCGTTACTCGATTATCGCGATAATGAATTAGCCAGCTCGCAAGCGTACCTTGATGAATTAGCCGTTAAATTGGCCGATGAGTTTAATGCTGTGTTGGCAGGCGGTACCGACTTAAATGGTGCTGCGCCAACTCAAAACCTATTTAGTTTTCAGCCGGGCAACCCCGCTGGCAGCCTACAGGTGACCAATGGCTTTACCGCGGAAGAGTTGGCTTTTGGTACCGATGGCACCCAAGGTGACAACAGCAACCTAAAAGCGCTGGTGGCCTTAGCAAACAAAGATTTGGCCTTTACTAGTTTAGGTGTGAGTACCAGTTTCTCCGAATCCTTTAGCAGCAAAGTGGGTCAGTTAGGCTCGGCGTCGCGTCAAGCCATTGCCAATGCCAAGACCAGTGTCGAGTTACAAAAAGATGCGCAGTCTCAGTGGGCCAGCACCAGTGGTGTTAACCCTGATGAAGAGGGGGTTAACTTGATCATTTATCAGCAGTCTTATATGGCTAATGCCAAAGTGATATCGACAGCCGATCAGCTGTTTCAAACCATGCTAAGCAGTTTTTAAGGGGGCCGAAAATGCGCGTGACAATGCAAAATTTGTACACTAACAATATTCACAGTCTGCAAAATACCACCATAGATTTGGCCCGCTTGAACCAGATGTTATCGACGGGAATGTCGATATTGCGTCCCTCAGACGACCCTATTGGTGCGGTGCGCGTTATGGCTAATGAACGCGATTTAGCCTCGATGGAGCAGTATGTTAAAAATATCGATTCGCTGAGCACCAGCTTAGGCCGCTCAGAGACTTATCTGTCGGGCATGGTTGAGTTGCAACAACGGATGCGTGAAATCAGCGTGGCCACTAATAATTCGACCCTATCGCCGGAAGATCGCAGTGCCTATGCTCAAGAGCTAGATGAGTTACTTGAGGCGATGGTCGATAACGTCAATGCCAAGGATGATGGCGGTAATTATCTGTTTTCGGGGAATCGCACCGAGCAGCAGACTATTACCCAAGATGCTGCGGGGCGTTATGTCTATCAAGGTGATAATAGCCAGCGTGAGGTGCAAACCTCGGGATCATCATGGATGACGGCCAACGTGACGGCCGAGCAATTCCTGTTCTCTAACGCCAGCCAAGACATTCTAAATCAGACTGCCGATTATATTGCGGTGCTCAAAGACCCCACGCTTGCGCCAGACGATGCCGCTTTTGCAACAGCTGCCGATGCGATGCAAACCTCGCTTAATGATACTTTAGACAGTATTAACAGCGCGATCACCGATATGGGTGGCAAGCAAAACAGCCTGTCGTTGATGAAAACCTCTCACGAGGAGATGGTGCTGTTTAATAAAAAGGTGATTGGCGAAACCCAAGAGCTAGATTATGCCAGCGCTACCGCTGAATTTAATGTTAAACTCACGGCCCTCAAAGTGACTCAACAAACTTTTGTTCAGGTGAGTCAGTTAACCCTGTTCAATCATTTATAAGGCGTGTGTTAGATGGTTAATGCGATAGGTGATTCGCTCAATGTGTTACGACAGAATCAGACTGTTAGCAGTAGCCATACAGCGCCAGTCGCCCCTGTACAGCAGGGGCCGCAACCCACTCGGGCCCTACCTAAGCATCGACTGGCTTCTTATGGTCGCTGGGCCAGTAGCACCAAAGAGCAGCATCAAGTGAGTGCCTCTCAGGTGGCACTGCAAGCGCTGCAGCAGGCATCAAGCTTGTTGAGCCACATTCGCCAGCAGTTGTACAGCGTGATCCGCTCAGGCTCTGGTGAGATAGGTCAGCAGACCTTATTTAAAGCCGAGCAAGAGCGGCAACGTCTGAGCCAAATTCGCCCCTTTTATCGCGGTCAACTATTACTCGATCATCATTTTAACCTGCTATCGCAAACCCCTGCTGCCACGCATGCTTTTGTGTTGCGCTCGGTCGACTTAACTGTGCCGAAGCAACGTGACGAGCGCATATTGGTGCAGCTTGGTCAGCGCTCATTACATGTGACCTTGGCTGCCGGCTTGGACCGGCAGCAGCTTAATCAGGTGTTAGCTAATGCACTCGCCCCTTTAGGGCTTAATGTTGAACGGATCAATGGCGAATGTTTGTTTAAGGCACCCAGCTCTGTGTGGCAACAGGTACAAGAAGGCTTGCTGATGATGGGCGAGGGGCAACGCTTGCCCGCTGGCGAGTTGCGTAATATCCACTTGGATGAGCGCTTTAGTGTGCAAGATCCCCGCGAGTGGGGTTTAAAGGCCGACAGCAACTTAAAGCAGACCTTAGCTAAAGTAACCAAGACACAACAAAAAATCGATAGTCAGATCCAGGTGATCTTAGCCACCCACGCCGCATTACTGAGCCAGATGCAGACATCGATGGCGGCCATTCCACCACAGAAGGAGTTACAACTACTGGACAAGTTTATGCAGCCGCAACCCTTTGTCTACCAGTTGACGTCATTGATGGCGCAGGGCAATGCCAATCGCGATCAAGTGACTGCGCTATTGGGTTAAATTGTGCACATTTCTGCTGGAATCATTGACTTCAACGAGTGAGTGAGAATATTAAGCCGACCCTAGGGTCGGCTTTTTCATGACAATGAGGTAACTCTTGCCGTGTCGTTATGCTTTTTCTGTATCGTGTTCTTAGCATCTTTTTATTTTGGAGGAGTTGATAACCACCACAGCGGCTATGGTGATCGGCGCTCGAGTGACAGGTTAGATCAATTTATTTAAAAAATTTTAGATTTTTATTTTCAGTTTTCTTTTGCACTGCCGTCTTATCTATTGTGAATCACGATGAAACATTTTAATTTCTTGGAGAATACACATGCTTTCAGTTCACACTAATTACGCGTCACTGGTTTCACAAAATGCGGTTACTAAGAGCAACGATCTACTGACTAACGCTATGGAGCGTTTATCTACTGGTCTTCGTATCAACAGCGCATCTGACGATGCTGCAGGTCTACAGATTGCTAACCGTATGAATGCCAACATCCGTGGCATGGAAACTGCCAATCGTAACATTTCTGATGCGACTTCTATGCTACAAACTGGTGACGGTGCGCTAGAAGAGTTGACTAACATCGCTAACCGTCAAAAAGAATTGGCCACTCAAGCAGCCAACGGCGTGAACTCGACTACAGATATGGCGGCACTTGATGCAGAATTCCAAGAGTTGGTTGCTGAATCTACTCGTATTATGGGTGAAACCACTTACGCGGGTAACGACCTAATGGCTAAGCTAACTGGTGGTGTTCAGTTCCAAATTGGTGCTGGTACTACTGAAACGCTAACTGTCACCATGGCTGCTCCAACTGCCCTAGCTGGTGATTTAACAACGACTGCTGGTGCAACTGCTGCAATTACAGCGATTGATACTTATATCGATGAAGTGGGTGTTGCGCGTTCTGAGCTAGGTGCTAACATCAACCGTCTAGGTCACACTGCGGCTAACTTAACTAGCATCACAGAAAACACTAAGTCTGCTGCTGGTCGTATTATGGATGCTGATTTCGCGACTGAATCTGCAAGCATGACTAAGAACCAAATGTTAGTTCAAGCAGGTACCACTATCCTGTCTTCTGCAAACCAAAACACTGGTTTGGTTATGGGTCTATTACGTTAATTGTAAGCACCTTAACCATCAAGGGGCTGCGGCCCCTTTTTTTATCCTCTTAAATTGACTTTTGTCTCCCTGCTTATTTCAGCTCCAGCCCGTTTCGGTCGCCTATTTGAGCTATCCACATCGATTGTTGTTACCCACTGAGCGCATTGGCGCGGAAGCATTACTTCCCTTTGTGTTGTAACAACGGAAGCCTCCTCACCTAATAGGATCTCGCTTCTTTTAAAAATATATTAAAAACAATTAGATAAATCTTGGTACAAGGTTTGCTTTAAGGTTATCAATAAGAGGATTTTTTAATGATTTCAGGTATGAGTGCGGCGCAGTTTTCCGAACAGCTGATTATGGTTGAGCGTGCGGGAAAAGATGCCCTATATAAGAACAACCTTAACACCTATAACGCCAAGTTAGATGCGTATAAATTGCTTGAAAAAAGCATGGACAAGCTAACGGCTAAGTTAACCAGTTTTGACACTGAAGCCTTCAAAGGCAAGACCTCGAGCGTCAGTGACGACAAAGCCAGCGTAACAGTGACGGCCGATGCCCCTAAGGGAAATTATGAGCTGCATATCGAGCAGTTGGCGCAGGCACAGCAATTAACCAAGAGTTATGCCTCAGAAGATGAGTTATTGCCGGCCTCAGGTGTGTTTAGTATTCAGCTAGGTAGCGATCCTGCCCAGCGCTTAGAGATTGATCTTGCGACGGTTAATAGTGGCGCGCCCATGACGGTGGCGCAATTACGCGATGTGATTAACAAGCATCCAGATAACCCTGGAATGCAAGCCTCTTTGGTGCGTACGGGCGGCCAAGTTGAATTAATGATGTCGGCGACCGAATCAGGCGTGGCCAACAGTTTAACCGTTGAGCTTGATGGGGTTGATTTCGGTATGACCGAGCGCCGCGCGGCGCAAGACGCCAAGCTAAGCCTTAATGGTATCGACATTACCAGTAGCAGCAACTACCTCGAAAATGTGGTCGATGGCGTCAGCTTAGAGTTAACCAGTACTCACGCCGTTGGCGAAAGTAGTTGGGTTAAAATCGAAGAAGATTTCGAAGGTACCCAAGATGCAGTGAAAGACTTTGTTGAAGCCTTTAACACCATGTTGCAGCAGATCAATCAGTTGACTCGCTCGATGGGCAGTTCGGTGATTGAGGAAGATAACAATACCGATAAAGACGATGAAGATGAAGTAGCCACTACGGTAAAAGAGGGACAAATCGGCGTCTTGAAAGGGGACGCTTCTATTCGTCAATTGCAAAGCCAGATGCGTGACTCGATATTTGCCAGTGCACCAAACGGCATGCGTTTATCGGATATCGGCATTGAATTAGACCGCTACGGCAAGTTGAAAGTTGATGAAACTAAGTTGACCGACGCGCTAAAGGGTGATGCATCGGCTATCGAAGCCATGTTTACCGATGCTGGCAGTTATGTCGACAGACTCGAAACAGTGATGAAACCCTTTAACGACTTTCAAGGCTTGATGGATCTGAAGAAAGATACCCTCGATGGCCAGATAGACAGAGTCAACGAGAACATGGAGCGTCACGATTATCACATGCAGCAACGTTACCAAATTTACTTGGCCCAATTTACGGCCATGGAAGCGACCATAAACCAACTGAGTGCAGCCAGTGGTTTGTTTTAAAAGGAAAATAGTATAAATGTTAAATGAGCACGATCCCTTTAATGCGTATCAGCAAGCCTCTTTAGATGCCCGCGTTGCCGCTGCGAATCCCCACGATATGGTTCGTATGCTACTGGAAGGTTTGCTTGAAGAGTTAGAGCGCGCCGCAGGGCACATGGAGCGAAAACGCTATGAGGCTAAGGGTATTAGCATCAATAAGTGTCTCAATATTGTTCATGGGCTCGACTCCATGCTGGACTTGGAAAACGGCGGAGAAGTGGCCACCAGCCTAAATCGTTTATATGACTACTGTAGCCGTCAATTAATCAGTGCCAGTATTGAGAACAGCGCCGAAGCGCTCCAGCCTGTAACCGAGGTTATTACCAATGTTAGAGAAGGATGGGCCAATCTCAATTGAGCAGTGGCAGCGTTTTGGCGTCGCGTTACGTCAGTATGCAGACCAAGCTGATTGGGAGAATGTCACTCGGGTCAATGCCACCCTTATCAGGGCGTTGACCAAGGCGGGTACGGTAAGTAGCGAGGCACAACGACAAGCCCGCGCCGATCTTGGACAGATCCATGCTCAAGTGTTGCGTGAATTGGAGGCGGCGCGCGATGAACTCAGCGAAGAGATGAAGCGCTTTAAACAGCAACAACCGGGACTTGCGGCCTATCAATTAACCCTAAGCAGCGGAGCTGTTGATGATATCTGATTTTATAATGGCGCGACCCGTTGCGGCCGAGGCCAGTGGTAAAGCGGCGAGCGTTACGGCTAACACGTCTTCGGCTAACACGTCAGAGCACGAGGAGATACCGCAGTTTGCCCTATTGCCTGCCGATAAGGATACGCCAGCTTTAGTCGATACTGCAGCGCAAGGTGAGCAAACTGACATCGCTTTAGCGATGCTTGAGCAGGCATTAGCTCATGAGTTGAGCGGCGGCCCTATGCCTATGGGTGCGATGAGTTCAGCTAGCATGACTTCTGTGAATATGGCCCCCGCTAATATGAGCTACCGTGGCCTGCTTAACCCTGAATTGCTGTCACCACAGAGTGCACCATTGGCCAGTATCGTCACCACCGCCAGCCCTTATGCGGCGCAGTTGGGATTTTCAACCGCCATGGCTGACGGCGGCAACGATATGGCAATGCGATTCGCCGCAGCAGGCAGCGATAGCGCCGCACAGGCCAATGCCTTGGCGACCTTGAGCAACCCCATGAAAACGGCAATCAAGATCCCTGCTGGTACCTTAGCCACCCCTATACAGGTTGGTGCAGTAACGGCTGCGGACAATAGCAGCGTGGCATTACCCGCGTCGCTGATCAAAGGTGGCGGCCCTGGAGCCGAGTTTATGCCACTTGCCAACATGGCCTTGGCATCAAACACCAGTGCTTTGCCTGCAACTGGCGTGACTACGCTTCGCAGCGACCCAAGTTTGTTGCCAGCGATGGCAGAGCTTCGTCATAGTGAGGCGATGGATATTGCCAGTCAGGCCACGCAGCAAGCGGGTCGGCAGGGTGCCAATGTGAGCCAATGGGGGCCAGTGTCGGTTAGCCCACAGGCCAGTGTTGCTCAGCAGGCGCATGAGATGTTAACTCCGATGCGCGAGCAGCTGCGTTTTCAGATTGATCAACGCATTAAGCACGCCGAGTTACGCCTCGATCCGCCAGAGCTTGGTAAAGTTGAGTTAAATATTCGCCTCGATGGCGATCGTCTACATATTCAAATGCATGCGGCTAATCCAGCGGTGCGCGAGGCATTACTAACCGGACTTGAGCGGCTACGCAATGATTTGGCTCAAGACCATGGCGGTCAAATTGAGTTAGATATTGGCCAAAGTAGCAGTGGCAATGAACAGCAGCGACAACAACAGAGTGCAGGTTTGAAGAGTCCAAGTCTCAGTGGGCATGATTTTGAACCTATGACAGAAACAGAGGTGCCGGCGCAATTGCACCAGCATCAATTGAATTTATTGGCGTAATGCCGGAGTAATTACATGGCACTAGCGAAATCGAGTGTAGTTAAAAGTTTAGCCATTATCTGTGTGTTCCTTGGATGGACTGGCGGTGCTTTATGGTTGGGTTGGCAAGGTCCTGAGTTAACTAAACCCTATCTACAGCCTAAAGAAGAGCCGGCAGAGGTGGCGAAATACTATCCATTGGAAAAGTTCATCATGTCGATTCCAGGCGATAAGTATCCCCATTACATGTTACTTGAAATGACGGTAAAGAGCCGTAATCCGCTACTCGAAAGCGAGTTGCTTGAGGCCGACCCAGTGATCCGTAACTCATTGATGAAGATGTTTTCACGTAAATCATTTCAAGAGTTAAATAACCGAGATCAACTCGAAAGCCTACAGTCAGAAGCCTTAGTGATGATAGTGAAGGTATTGTCTGAAAATGATTTTCAGTCGGATATCGACGAAGTGCTCTTCACCCGCATGGTGCTCCAGTAAAGGGTCGATAATGAATACTGACGGTCAGCTAGCCTATCAACAAGTGTACGATGAGCCACAGCAGCGCATGAGTGAAGCGCAGCTAATGCGCCAGTATTTGCCTTTGGTAAAACGCGCCGTATCTCAGTTACGTAGCCATTGTGGTGCCATGTTGGCCATAGAAGATATGGAGCAGATAGGCATGATGGCACTGCTGGAGTCGTCTCGGCGCTACCCTGGTGAGTATGACAATGGTTTCATCTCTTTTGCTGGTCAGCGTATACGTGGCGCGATATTGGATGAGTTACGCCGTCAAGATTGGCGTCCGCGTCCGGTGAGGCAGCAGGCCCATGAGCTTAACGATGTGGTGCGCACGTTGAGCCGTCGTCTAGGACGAGAGCCAAAAGATCTGGAAGTGGCTGCCGAGATGGGTTTGAGTCAGGAAGCCTACCGTGAGCGCCTTTATGCCTCGCAAGCAGAGACCATGAAGAGTCTAGATGAGATGTTGAGTCTGGGTAATGACCCCATTGCCGGTGGCAATAGTGTCGACCAATTTATCCTCAAAAAGACCCTAATCAAAGCCATGGCAAAATTAAATGAAAGAGAACAGCTAATCCTGTCGCTTTACTATCAACATGAGCTCAATTTGAAAGAGATTGCCGCGACGCTGGGGTTAACCGAGACCCGCATCTGTCAGCTGCATAAATTGGCCGTAGCACAGCTGAAAGGCGTCCTGCAGCAATAAATCGTTATTCGGAGTAAGTAAAGCATAATGAGTAAATTAATTGGGTTACTGATCATCCTGTTCTCTGTATTTGGCGGCTATTTATGGGCAGGTGGCACACTGAGATCCTTATGGCAGCCCGCTGAAATTTTGATTATTTTTGGTGCGGGTCTAGGTGCGATTGTGATAGCCAACCCTAAACCCGTATTGCTCGAGATGGCTGAACAAATTAAAGAGCTGTTTACCAAAGAGCAGGAAGACCCTGAGTTGTACCCGCAACTGTTTGGTTTGATGGGGGTCTTAATGTCTCAAATTCAGATGCAAGGGCTTAAAGTGTTAGACGAACACATTGAAAATCCGCAGGCCAGTTCGCTATTTTTGATGTACCCCGCCGTGTTAAAGCATCCCGATGTGTTGCAATTTCTGATCGATAATCTACGCATCCAGTCGATTGGTAAAATATCGCCTCATGATCTTGAGCACCTGCTCGAAGAGGAGATCCACCGCATCGAAGAGGACAGGTTACGCCCATCAGAAGCCTTACATAAAGTGGGCGAGGCGATGCCGGGCTTTGGTATTTTGGCCGCCGTATTGGGGATTATTATTACCATGTCGGCTATCGATGGTCCCATCACCATGATTGGTGTGAAAGTGGCGGCCGCCTTGGTCGGTACCTTTATCGGTATTTTTGCCTGTTACTGCTTTTTTGACCCTTTATCAAAAGCTTTGGAGCATCTGGTTGACCGTAAGTCTGCTCAACTGCGGTGTGTTGCCGCCATTTTGAGCGCTTTCGTTAAAGGTAAGCCCCCTATGATGGCTATCGATGCTGGTCGTAAACAGATCCAGAGTGAAAGCCGCCCATCATTCATCGAGCTTGAGCGCTGGATGGAGGAGCAGAAAAACTGATGATCCAGAAAAATGAACCTGTCATCATCAACCGCCGTAAGCGGAGTAAACGCGGCGGCGGTCATGGTGGTGCTTGGAAAGTGGCCTTTGCCGACTTTACCTTGGCGATGATGGCTTTGTTTATGGTGCTGTGGATCATGCAGATTGCTGACGAAAGTGAGCGCACCATGATAGTCCAATACCTGCGCGGTGAGATGAATGAAACTGGGCCGATGAACCCGTTTAGCATGAGTGATGCCTCATCGATGATCGATTTAGAGGGGTCGATGGCGGTGCAGCAGGCTGTGATCCCCACCCAAGGCACTGGCGCCGAGCGCGCGGGGCCTGCGGCGTACAATAATGTGCCTGTGGGAGAAAGTGAGCCTAATGCGGGTTTGGGCCCAGAGCTCAATGCCATGGTACCTGGGCAGTACGAAACCCAAGCTCAGTTAACCATGTTAGCCCGTGAGCTTAATCGTGTAGTGCAAAGCTCTGAAATGGCTGATAATATTGCTATTACCTTGGTGCCACAAGGAATACGGATTTTAATCCACGATAATATTAACCAGTTTATGTTTACCCGTGGCAGCGCCAAGATACAACCATATTTTGAAGACTTACTGTTAGCGTTAGGCCCAATATTGGGTCAAATCACCAATGCCATGGTGATCTCTGGCCATACCGATTCGACTCCTTATGCAGGCACAGTGTTCACCAACTGGGAATTATCCAGTAAACGGGCACTGCTCGCGCGGCGAGTGCTTGAATATGGCGGCGTTAAACGTCAACAAGTGATTCAAGTGACAGGCATGGCCGATCAGGTGCCTTATATTGCCGATGAGCCAGCCGCTGCGGCCAATCGCCGTATTGAAGTGTTGATCTTAACCTCATCGACCGAACAGCTGATCCGTGACATGGTTGGGGTGCCTGCAGAAGTATTGGAAGCGGGAGTGGACGTACAAGAGGCCAAGCAGCAAGCAATGGCTAATCAACCTAGAGTCCGCTACCAGTAGTAAACAAAAGGATGACAGTGTGATTAAGTACGAAGATTTAGTTCATTTTGACGATATACCTAAGGATAGGTTCAGCGACTCACCGATATCTGATGAACTTGAGCATGACAATCGCCGCGAGCATAAGCGTTTTAGTCTGCGGCCAAACCCGAGCGCTTCGCTCGTCTTGGCTTGCGATGGCGTCGCCGTCACCCTATTCGAACCGGGTTGGTTGACTGCTAAGTCATTAGGCGCAGCCAGTATTAAAGACTTTAGTTTAAGTGGTGTGGGGCTATTGGCGAGCATGAATTTGGCTATCGGGCAGCAACTCTATATTCAATTTGAGCAGCAGCGGCTGCTATGTGAAATCACTCGCACTCACCAAGTAAAGGGGCGGCTTCGGTTCTGGGGGGCTCGTTGGGTCGAAGCCGATAATATGCAGCTGTTATCGCTACTGCAGCAACTTAAACGTCGTTCTGTAAATTAGAGGTAAGCATGACAACATCTTTTAAGCGTGTAGGTACCAATAAGTTACAGAAGTTTTTTCTTTATTTAATCCTACTCGACTGGGTGTTGTTGATTATTACGGCGTTAAAAATGCAGTCGCTCAGTTTTAGCTATGGCGCTATTATTTCGGTGATGTTGTTTGTCTACAGCCTATTTTTAACCAACTTATGCCGTATTCGGGCTAGGCGCGCCAATGACGCTTACATGATCTATCCGGTGATCATCGGTGCCATCGTCTCGTTTCTCTTAGTGGTGTATTTTTTCTTTTTTATTTAACCCTGTGCTGCTTAAGTTAATCCATGAAGGTGAGCCAGAAACAGGCTCACCCTCCTATTCTCAATTAGCCTTTTTGCGCCGCAATAAAGTCCTCTATTTGTGCCTCGAGTACCGACATGGGTACCGAACCGTTGGCTAAAATGGCATCGTGAAATGCGCGGATATCGAAGTCTTGTCCGAGCGCCGTCTCGGCCTGATGGCGTAAGCGTTTTATGGTCAGTTCCCCTACCTTGTACGACAGTGCCTGCCCAGGCCATGAGATGTAACGGTCGATCTCCGTAGTGACATTGTGCATCGACAGTGCGGTGTTGCTGGCCATAAAGTCGAGGGCTTGCTGGCGAGACCAACCCTTGGCGTGCATGCCTGTGTCGACCACCAGACGCGCCGCGCGCCACATCTCATAGGTTAAGCGGCCAAAGTTACTGTAGGGATCTTGATAAAAGCCTGCCTCTAGACCTAAAAACTCAGCATACAATCCCCACCCCTCGCCAAAGGCTGAAATATAGCTGTAACGGCGGAAATTGGGTAAGGATGTGAGCTCTTGATTGAGCGAGATCTGTAAATGATGTCCCGGCACAGCTTCATGCAAGGTTAAAGCTTCCATCTCATATAGGGGGCGCTTGTCTAAGGCGTAGGTGTTAACCCAGTAGTAACCGGGCTCGTCGTCTCGACTCGAACCCGAGTATCGTCCTGTGGTGTACTTAGGCGCAATTTCGGCAGGCACCTGTTGAATGCCGTAAGGCATTCTGGGTAATTGGCCAAAATAACGTGGCAATATGGCATCGGCTTGCTTAGCAATATAAGCGGCTTCTTTTAGCAGCTCCTCGGCGGTTTGGGGGTAAAACTGCGGATCGGTGCGCAGGAAATGCAAAAAAGCGTCAAAGTCCCCCTCAAAGCCGATATCGTCGATGATGGTTTGCATCTCTGCGCGGATCCGTTTGACCTCTTTAAGGCCAAGCTGGTGCACTTCATCGGCAGTCATGGGTAAGGTGGTATAGTAACGCACGCGGTTTTCATAAAAGTCTTTGCCATTGGGCAGGTCGCTGGCGGCGATGCTGCTGCGGGCACCGGGAATATACTCTTGGGTCATAAAGTCGAAATAAGCACGATAGGCGGGTAATACTGAACTGCGGATCAACTCGAGCCCTTGGGCTGTGAGCTGCGCTTGTTGTTGTGGGCTAAAGTGGGCCGGATATTGAGTAAAGGGCTTGAAGTAGCCACTTTGTTCAGCCGGAATGATAAACGCGCTGATGCTGTCTTCAAAACCAGTTAACACGACTTTTGCCGGAGTGATACCTGCGGCTAATCCCTGTTTTAACCAATAGGTTTGCTGGGCAAAGTAGTTTGGCAGAGCCTGCAATTTAGCTAGGTAATCTTGGTAATCTTGCGCTTGAGTAAAGCGTCCTTTGGCTATCGAAGCGATATAAGCATGAAAACCGCTTTCTGCTGAAATAGGCAGGTAGTGATCATGATAGCGGTACATGTCGACACTGTTTTGCAGCTGATACTGCAAAATTTGGTCGTTGATCTGCTCATCTTTAGTAAGCATGGCGCTGTCGAGTTGCTGTAAGCGTGTGAGCAAGGCTTGTTGCCGTTGAGCCTGCAAAGCTAACGCTTGCGGCGACAAGTTAACCAGTTTGCCTGCTGCGGCGCTATCACCTAATGCGTAAGCCAGTTCAGGATCAAAGTCTAAGCGAACTTGCCATGCGTCATCGATAACCGATTGTAACTCCTGCGAGGTTGCATTTTTAGTGGCGCTTACGCTAATGGGATCTGCCGCTGATGATGACGTTGCTGGAGCCGATGGCTGTAATTGGCAGGCGCTGAGACTAACAAGTAAGAGACACGGGGCGAGGCGAGAGTACATGGGAATCCTTCCATTTATAGCTATTATTTATGGTTGTTATTTGTGCTGTTAACTCATCGGTGTGAGTCGTAGGTGAAACATTATGCACGGCTGTGTGTTGCTTGTCATCGGTGTGGCTTACGCTTCATTATCCGCCAACTAGCAAGTGGCGCTATGAAGGTGCGATAGCTGAATTAAGTCGTACAGTCGATTAAATAATGCGTGTTATAGTGCTGACAACTTCAGACCAGATAAAAAATAATATTGGCTGAGGGGTTTACATAGGGGTTAAATATGATTGATACATCCATTCCGTTGGTGGACCTTCATCGTCACCTTGATGGCAACGTCAGGGTTAATACGATTTGGGAGCTTGGTCATCAACATCACATTGCGTTGCCATCCGATACATTGGAAGGGTTAGCGCCTTTTGTACAAATTCAAGGTAAAGAGTCGAGTCTGGTCGCGTTTTTAAAGAAGCTCGATTGGATGGTGGCCGTGCTTGCCGATCTTGATGCCGTTAAACGCGTAGCTTATGAAAACGTGGTTGATGCAGCCGTGTCAGGCTTAGATTATGCTGAGTTGCGTTTTAGCCCATATTACATGGCGATGAACCACCAATTACCGCTCGAAGGGGTTGTCGAAGCGGTGATCGACGGTGTCAATGCCGGTGTAAAAGAGCATGACGTGAAGATTAATTTGATTGGTATTATGTCGCGCTCATTTGGCCAGCAAGCCTGTATGCTGGAGCTCGACGCGCTGCTGGCCCATAAACAGCACTTAGTGGCGATGGACTTGGCTGGGGATGAACTCGGTTTCCCTGGTGCACTGTTTAACAGCCATTTTAATAAGGTGCGTGATGCGGGCCTTGCCGTTACGGCTCACGCTGGTGAAGCGGCTGGCGCCGAAAGCATGTGGCAGGCGATTTTGGAGTTAGGTGCGACTCGTATTGGCCATGGTGTTAATGCGGTGCATGATCCTAAGTTGATGGAATACCTAGCTAAACACAAGATAGGTATCGAGTCTTGCCCAACCAGTAACTTGCACACATCGACGGTTGCTAATTATCAACAGCATCCGCTGCGCACCTTCATGGATGCAGGGGTGTTGATTGGGCTCAATACTGACGACCCAGGTGTGAGCGCTATCGATATTGAGCATGAATATCGGGTGGTGAAGGCTGAAATGGGCTTAACCGATGCCGAGTTAGCGTTATTGCAACGCAATGGCGTGGAGATGGCCTTTTTATCTGACAGCGAACGCAAAGCGTTATACGCCGCCAAAGCGTAATGACCTGAGCGTGATAAACAAAAAAGCCGATGAATTATCATCGGCTTTTTAATGGACGGTCATTATCGCTAGCGGTTAACTGCAGCGATTAGATCACACGTGAGAACTGTTGCTGACGTGCCTTATCGCGATAGTAAACATCGAAACAGATGCAGATGTTACGAATAAGCAGGCGGCCTGTATTGCTAACGGTGATCTTTCTGTCGGTGATATCGACCAGTTTATCGTCAACAAAGGTTTGTAGCAGCTTAAGATCTTCTGCAAAATACTCTTCGAAATTAATTCCAAGTTGCTGGTCAATCTTGGCCATATCCAGATCAAAGTGACAGATGAGCTGTTTAATCACTACGCGGCGGATCTCATCATCACGGTTAAGCTTACAGCCTTTCCATAATGCATGGCCTACGGCGTCGACAGACTCATAATAAGGACGAATGTCTTTTTGGTTTTGTGCGTAACAATCGCCAATCTGGCTAATGGATGACACGCCTAAACCCAGTAGGTCGCACTCTTCTTGAGTCGTGTAGCCTTGGAAATTACGATGCAGTCGACCTTCATTTTGCAGGATAGATAGCTCATCGTCAGGTTTGGCAAAGTGGTCCATACCAATATACTGATAGCCAGCGCCTGTGAGGGTTTCGATGGTCTGATGTAGCATCTCTAGCTTTTGCTGCGGAGAGGCTAAATCTTCATCCTTAATTTTACGCTGCGCAGCAAAGCGTGCTGGCAGGTGCGCATAGTTAAACACAGATAGGCGATCGGGCGATAAGTCTAAGACCCGCTGCATGGTTTCTGCAAAGGTTTCTGGTGTTTGGTGTGGCAGACCATAGATTAAATCGATATTGGTCGATACAAAGCCCATCGCTTTAGCTTTGGCCATAAGGTCAAAGATAAACTGTTCATCTTGTTCACGATTAACCGCGACCTGTACTTTTTTGTTGAAGTCTTGCACGCCAATCGAAATACGGTTAAATCCAGCTTCTTTGAGGGTATCGAGCATAGATAGCTCAATTTCCCGAGGATCGACTTCGATTGAATACTCACCTTCATCGGCAATATTAAAATGCTCGCGCAGTAGCGAAGAGAGTCTAAGGATCTGCTCAGGATTAAGGAAAGTGGGAGTTCCGCCGCCCCAGTGAATTTGTGTTACTAGGTAGTCTTTAAACAGGGGCGCACGCTTAACAATTTCGGCCGCTAAATATTCAATATATTGGTCAGCTTTGTGCTGATGACGAGTGATCACCTTGTTGCAGCCACAGTAATAGCAAAGCTTAGCGCAAAAAGGGATGTGCAGATAAAGCGACAACTTATCGCTTTTACTGTTCTTGATTGAAGTCAGCAGATCGTTTTCAGTAAAAGAGTCATCAAACTCGAGTGCGGTCGGATAAGAGGTGTAACGGGGACCGCTGTAATTATACTTTTCGATCATTGACTGATCCCAATTAATTTGGGTGGGCTGCTTCAAGGCGTGTCCTCCGAAGGTGGTAAATTAGCAACAAGCGAAGTATGCAATGTTATCAGATTAATAACATTGATCTCTGTTGCAAATTAACACTGCAAGTAATAGTAGCCGATGAATATCCTTGAATTTAGACCAAATGTCTGTGGTGCGAGGTGAAATTTGTGCGCCGACTCACGCCGCTATTTTTGGATAGGGGCGTAATCTTTAACCAGTTGCTGTGTTTCTTGATTGATATCGGCCTCGAGTGCCGCCTCTGATTTCATTCTGACTAAGTCGAGTTTCATGCGCTGCTGTTTACTGAGTGCTTTACGTTGCTCCATGATCGGGTGCTGCTCAATCACTTCGAAATGGGCGAACAAGGCTGGGTAACGGCTGGTGGCTTGTTCTGTTTGACCCAAAATACCAAATAGTTTGCCGATACGCATGACTCCCTCAGACAGTTCACAGCGCTCCTCTAGCATCGCGGCAGCAATATAATGAATATTGCCGAGCAGCTCTTGCTCTCGAGCCTCGACCGCTTGTTGCTGAGCGGCCTGTTGTGCTTGCTGTTGCCGAGTCTGCTGCTTTAATTTTATCAGTAGGTGGGCGGCGTAGCCTGCAAGCCCAATAATAATTAAGGCACCGATAATCATAAGTGAAGTCGTCATAATCAGGTCCAAATAAGCTGTGTTAGGGGAGTAGATATAGAAATGGCATCGAATTCGATGCCATTAAGTCCTCATGCGAGTGCATTAGTCTTTACGTTGGTAGTCTTTTAGTAGATCAGCGCCAGACTCAAACTTCTCCAGCAAATCATCATCAGACGTTGCTGTGGTTTTCATTACGTGCTCTAAATCATCTTCTTCATTGATCCCGAGACGCTCCATTAAACGTTCGATTTCAGTCAGCTGTTTTTCAAGCCAGCTCTGATCGGCTGCGGTTAATGTTTTGCCCTCTTCTAGCATGTCGAGTAGCGAATTTAGACGCGGATCATCTTCTAATTTAAGTAGCTTCTGCTCATCACTCATTTTAGGAGCCGCAGGCTTTTTCTCTACCGGTTTAACGGTTGGTAGATTTAAGGCCACAGGCTTCTTACTGCCGTGACGAGGATCTTTGGCTCTCGCCGCTCCCGATTGTGTTTGCTGGATCTGCTTTTCGTCATGACGGCTGCCCGGTTTGTTGCCCGAATTTTGCTTTTTGCCGGCAACTACACGGTCTTGCTTTTTCGTTCGTGGCTGTTTCTTAGGCGCATTTTCATTGATTTTGCGCGATTTGTTACGGGACATAGCAATAATCTCAACTACAAAAAATATCGTGAACTTATCTAATCAAATTAGACAAGAGAACTTGGGTCGCGTGTTATATCAGATTTTGGTGGTTTTTGCACCAAAATGAGATCGTTTGACGCGAATAATAGCTTAAATTCAGCTTGGTATGCTAGATATTGGAAGGTGGCCTGCTGATAAAAACTGACGTGGGTTAAATTATTCTTATGGTGCCATTTGGAAAAGCCAGTTAACTCGGTGATCAATTGCGTATTTATCGCCATCCATCCGCCCGGTTTTAGCAATGAACAGAGTAAACGCCACTCTCTATTTGGGAAGCGAAAGTGTTCAAATACTTTATAACAACAGATAAAGTCATATTGCTGTTTTAGCACTTTATGTTGTGGTGCGAAAAAAGGGTCGTATTGATACAGTTGGTGGCCATTAATGGCTAACTCATCGATAAGTGCAGGCATAACGATACGGCCAAAATTAAGTCCGGTTAAGGGGCTTGTGGTCTCTTGTTCGATTTGGCCGACGAGGCTCAATATTAGTTGGCGGGTGGCTTTATGTTTTTGGGTTGCCGTTTGGTATTTATTGAGTTCGGCCTTGGGCGGCAAATGAGAACTGGCATCGGCAAATAGTAACATGCAGGTTTTACAGCGGTGTATGCAACGTTTTCTATCTTGATAGAAGGGGGTAGTATTATCGTTATGGCATAGGGGGCATCTTCGCATCGGTAACGAATGACTCTTCTAGGTGATTCCATTTAGTGTACATTTTGTCATAAAAAAAGGCGACAGTATGACTGTCGCCTTCCAAAAAAGTACCCTAGGTACTCAATTCTGACTCCAAGTTTCCTTACTTGCTATGCGACTTTCCCAGTCGGATTCCATCTTATTTTTTGTCTGCTATCCATGCAGTTTTTATCGTTTGTGGTCTTCCAGACACTTTCTTATTAGCCTGTCGCCTTCCTGACAACAGTTTCCGTAGATGGTCTTAATGACACATCACAATATTGCTCATCATCTTTGATGATAAATCAACCATCCTTGTTGGTGTAACCTTGAGTTCAGTTGTAGCATTTCTGAACGAGTAAGGAGAGTGCTAATTAGCGAATTGGCCTTCCTAACCAATAATCCTTACCAAAATCGAACATGACCTGACTTCAAATTCGAAGTGCGACTCTATATTGTTTTATTAGTGAGTGGTCTTAATATTATTATTGTTATGGTTTCACTTTATTCTTATATCTTAAGCGATGTTACATACCGAAATCTGTTTAATATTATTAGATAAATTTTGGATAAACAGTTGGGTTCACCTCGGTACGGGCACAATTAAACCGAAATCTGTGATCTATGTCAAGCCCGAATTTGCGCAGTTGACGTAAGCGTCAGCTTTTTGAGGTTAAAAAAGGTGATCGTAACCACCTTTTTCATTAAGCTTAATAATTACTTAATACTGGCAACATATTTTGCTAGTGCTTCGATATCTTCGCTAGTTAATTTCTTAGCGACATCTTGCATCATGCCATTTAAGTCGTTGTTACGAGTAGAGTCGTGGAACTTAGTTAGCTGAATTTTGATGTAATTAGCGTGTTGTCCTGCAATTGCTGGAAAACCTGCTGCTTCAGAGCCTTTACCGTTAGGGCCGTGACAAGCGATACAAGCGGTAATTCCACGGACGGTATCGCCACCTTTGTAAAGTTGCTCACCCAGTTCAGGTACATCTTTTACTTCAGTCACTGTGAGTGGTAATGAAGCATAGTAGGCGGCTAGATCTTCGATATCTTGGTCGCTTAATCCTGCTGCCATAGGGCTCATTAGTGGCTCGTTACGGCCCTCTTTACCACCAGTGTGAGCCGCTTGACGTAAATCATGTAGCTGTTTCTTCAGGTAAGTCTCTTGTTGCCCTGCAATTTTAGGGTACATGTCTATCATGCTGTTACCATCAACACCGTGACAGGCAGAACAAATGATTGCTTTAGTTTTTCCCGCTTCAGCATCACCTGCTGCAATAGCGGGAGTCGATAATGTGGCTAAAATTGATAGCGCAATAGCTAGCTTTTTCATGGCGTTCCAACTTTTAGTTAAATTTTTTGTCCTGAGCTTACGAGAGTGACCTGCAAGCGTGATAAAATATGATTTATGTGATCGGAGTAATATTTTACACGAAATTGTGCAAATGTAAGCAACTCTTCGATATTTAAACTAAAGAATGAACAAATTTTGGAGTGGGTAGTGACTGATTCTCGTATCGATTTTCGGCAGGCAAAGTTTTTGATCAGCGCACCTGATATCGCGCATCTCAATGAACATTTGCCTGGAGATGTGGGTGTTGAAATTGCATTTGCAGGCCGATCTAATGCCGGAAAGTCCAGTGCATTAAATCAGCTTACAGAACAAAAAAGCTTAGCTCGAACCAGTAAAACCCCTGGGCGTACGCAATTAATTAACGTATTTGCCCTCGACGAGCATCGCCGCTTGGTGGATCTGCCTGGTTATGGTTTTGCGCAAGTTCCATTGGCGTTAAAGAAGAAGTGGCAACAAGCGTTAGGTCAATATTTACAAGAACGTGAATGCTTAAGTGGCCTAGTGGTACTGATGGATATTCGTCATCCGTTAAAAGATCTCGATATGCAGATGATAGAGTGGGCTGTTGATAGTCATATTCCGGTACTTGCGCTGCTGACGAAATGCGACAAGTTGGCTCAAAGTGCCAGAATGAAAACCGTTAACGAGGTTCGCAAGGCGCTAATTGATTTTGGTGATGCGGTTAAGGTGGAGCCCTTCTCTTCACTGAAAGGCACTGGTAAACCTAAGGTATTAAGCATACTGAATGAATGGTGTCACCCTGACTGGTTAGTTGAAGCATTGGCCGAGGCCGATCAAGAATAGTATTTATTGTACTGTTAAAACGCTTCCTTCGAGGAGGCGTTTTTTTGTTTCATAGTTGAACGGGCATTGCAGATAGCAATGAAGAAGAGGGGTATAGCGGAATTTTAGGCAAAAAAAACCGACGGTGTAAACCATCGGCGAATAAATTAGCTCTTTTGAGGAGAAGCTAAATTCAACAAGACTCAAGTTCCATCAATCGATGATCAATGGCTCTCAATAACTGCATGATAGCGCGAATCTCGACCAACTTAAAGTATTTGCTCTAAATTAAATTTTAGGCGAAAAAAAGCCCCAGCAATTAAATCGCTGAGGCGCCATAATTCGGCTATCCACTTAACAAGTGAATTAAAAAAGGTCTGAAAGATAGAACATCTTAACCTCTGTACCCTACGCCGAGAATAATACTGCATTAGCCGTTATTTGGGAAACTGTTTTTTATAAAAAACGACAATAATGTGAGCAACATCTAAACTTTAGGCGATAAAAACAGCATTTTTTTGATCTTAAAGTTTCATATTTGCACTTTAAAATAATAATTTAGCTGTTTTAACACTCAAAATGAAAATAAATTACTTTTTCAGGTGCAGATGCCCCGCAATGACTTAAGATGAGCGCGTTGATAGTCTATGTGGCTTTTTGCTGCAATAAAAAGCCTCACACTAAGTGAGGCTTAATCAATTCAAATATTGCGCCTTTAGTCAGTTGGCTACTGGATATGCATTGTATTAGTGCGCCTGTTCCCAGTTGTCACCAATACCCGCCTCGGCCAGTAGTTCGACATCAAGACTGGCTGCACTGGCCATTAATTGACAGACTTTTTCTTTTAAGCTCTCGGCTTTATCACTATCAACTTCGAAAACCAATTCATCGTGTACCTGCATGATCATGGTGATCTCACCTTGAGTGTCGCTTGCAATCCAATGCGCTACATCAATCATCGCTTTCTTGATGATATCGGCAGCGGTGCCTTGCATCGGGGCGTTGATTGCGGCGCGTTCAGCAGCTTGGCGCCGCATAGCATTTCTATCTTTGATGGCTGGTAGGTAGAGCCTGCGGCCAAATAGCGTCGATACGTAACCTTGTTCGGCTGCCGCGGCGCGTGTTTCTTCCATGTACTTGAGTACGCCTGGGTAGCGTTTAAAGTAAATATCGATATATTTTTGCGCTTCGGCACGAGGAATATCGAGCTGACGCGCTAGCCCAAAGGCGGACATGCCATAAATGAGGCCAAAGTTGACCGCTTTGGCGCGGCGACGTTGTTCGCTTGTCACTTCACTAAAATCGACATCAAAGACTTCAGCAGCAGTCGCGCTATGGATATCTTTACCCTCGGCAAACGCGCTCAGTAGGCCTGAGTCTTGCGATAGGTGTGCCATGATGCGTAATTCGATTTGCGAGTAATCGGCAGCCAGAATTTTACGTCCTTCACCCGCGATGAAGGCGTGGCGAATGCGGCGACCCTCTTCGGTGCGGATTGGGATATTTTGTAGGTTAGGCTCACTCGACGATAAACGACCGGTTGCAGCATTGGCCTGATGATAACTGGTGTGTACTCTGCCAGTATTTGCATCGACCATCAAAGGTAGTTTGTCGGTATAGGTACTCTTTAATTTAGATAAGCTTCTGTGCTCTAGCAGTATTTTAGGTAAAGGGTAGTCAAGCGCCAGTTCGACTAACACTTCTTCGGCTGTCGATGGTGCGCCTTTGGGGGTTTTCTTAATCACAGGGTAGCCGAGCTTCTCAAAAAACAGGGCTTGTAACTGTTTAGTTGAGCTGAGATTAAAGGTTTCGCCGGCGATGTCGTAAGCTTTTTGTTCTAGCTCATCAATTTTTCGTGCGAGTTCTTCACTTTGCTGGCCGAGTAACATGCTGTCAATTAGCACGCCTTGGCGTTCAATTTGTGATAGTACGCTCACCAGCGGCAATTCGATATCACTGAACACGCTCGCAAGTTCAGGGGCCTTGGCTAATCTTGGCCACAAATGCTGATGTAATCTTAGGGTGATATCGGCATCTTCAGCGGCGTAAGGCGCAGCTATCTCTAGCGGAATTTGATTGAAGGTCAGTTGCTTGGCGCCTTTTCCTGCAATCTCTTCGAAACCGATAGTCTTATGTCCGAGATACTTCAGAGCTAAGTCGTCCATATTGTGTTTCGAGGCGACCGAATTAAACACGTAAGATTCGAGCATGGTATCGAAGGCTATGCCGCGTAGCGTGATCCCCACGTTGGCCAGAATACTCATATCGTACTTTAGGTTTTGGCCAACCTTTTTGATACTAGCATCTTCCAGTAGTGGGGTTAATTTGGCTAAGGCTTGCGTCATGTCCAGTTGTTCTGGCGCGTCGGGGTAATCATGTGCCAGTGGCAGATACGCAGCCTGACCCGCTTCAATAGCAAAGGATAAGCCGACTAACTTAGCCTGCATATAGTTAAGGCTGGTGGTTTCGGTATCGACGGCAAAGAGTTCGGCGCTAGCGAGTTTTTCAATCCACTCGTCCAGTTGTTGCCAACTTAAGATGGTGACGTAATCGGCATCGATATCTTGTGGTACAGGAGGGGTATCTTCGTCCTTAGCGTCATTGGTTATGTTATTTGCGCCCTTACCATCGAGCACTTCTGCAAGCCAGCGCTTAAATTCCATTTCGCTATAGCATTTGATCAACTCTTCATTATCGGCTGGAGCGATATTCAGCTGATGCCAATCTTGCTCTAATTCTACATCTAACTTAATGGTCGCGAGCTCATATGAGAGTCTTAGCATCTCGCCATGTTCGGCAATTTTGGCCGGCATGGTTTTAGCGCCGCGAAAGCCGAGCTCTGGCATTTTTTCAGGATGAGCTAAGATCTGCTCAATACTACCAACGCCATTAAGCATCGCCAGTGCGGTTTTTTCACCCACACCAGGTAAGCCTGGAATGTTATCGGCTTTATCGCCTTGCAGTGCTAATAGGTCGACAATCAATTCTGGGCCGACGCCAAACTTTTCGAGCACTTCTTCAGGCCCTAATATGGTATTGGTCATGGTGTTGATAAGGGTAATATTATTATCGACTAGCTGCGCCATATCCTTATCGCCAGTGCTGATCAGTACCGAACGCCCCTCTTTACTCGCTTGAGTAGCAATGGTGCCAATAACATCATCGGCTTCGACGCCAGGCACACAGACTAATGGCAGGCCAAGTGCTCGCACAATACGGTGTAGCGGTTCAATTTGAGAGCGTAGGTCATCAGGCATCGTTGGGCGATGCGCCTTATATTCTGCATACAAATCATTACGGAACGTTTTACCCTTGGCATCGAATACCACAGCCATCTGTGTCGGCTTGTATTGCTTTAGCAAGCTACGCAGCATATTAATTACGCCATAAACGGCGCCAGTGGCTTCGCCTTTCGAGTTCGTTAGGTGAGGGGGGGCATAATAAGCGCGGTAAAGATAAGAAGAACCATCCACAAGGATCAGTGGGTTTTCAGCAATAGTAGGCATAATATCTATTCATTTATCGGTATTCGATGATGGCGCTAGCATGCCACATTAGGACGATTTCGGCCACGCAAAATTACTCACTAGGCTGTGGATAAGTCTGTGAGCTAAAAAAAAATCAACGAGCAGGCTTTATAACCGCGACGACATGGTGTGATTTTAAGTTATTGATTTTATGTGATGTTTATTTTTTGTGTGAACTAGGTATTACTTCCAAGTAAAATTTCCTAATGTGTGGACTTTTATTTTCATTCCATTTATCGGCTCTGGCTTGGCGAATTGACAGCGGCTTGCTAAAGTCGATGCACTAACTTAGCACGAAAAATAAACAGATCAAGTTGTTTGTTTCATTGTTGTTAAAACTATTGGGTATATAAAAGGAGCTGTTAATGAAAAAATTCGCAGTGTTATTGAGTGGCGCGGGGGTGTTTGATGGTAGCGAGCTCCAGGAGGCGGTGCTGACCTTGTTATCCCTCACTCAAGCTGGTGCTTGTTACCAGTGTTTTGCGCCTGATATTGACCAGATGCATGTGGTTAATCATCTTACTGGTGAGGTAGATGTCGAAGATAAACGTAATGTGCTGGTGGAGTCGGCGCGTATTGCTCGTGGTGAGATAAAGGCGACGACAGATCTTGTTATCGGAGAGTTTGATGGCTTACTGATCCCCGGTGGTTTTGGCGCCGCCAAGAATCTATGTAACTTTGCTGTTGCGGGCAGCGAATGCGAAATCGCACCAGAGGTGAGCCATTTTATTAATGAGTTTATCGAAGCAAAAAAACCAGTGGGCTTTATCTGTATTTCTCCGGTGATGATCCCTAAGTTGTATCATCAGGCTCGCGGCACCATTGGGCATGATACCGAAACTGCACATGCCTTTAATTTGATGGGGGGGCAGCATGTCGAGACTAATGTGGAGCAGATAGTGGTTGATGAAGCCAATAAATTAGTCAGTACACCAGCTTATATGTTGGCAGAAAACATTGCCCAAGCACATATAGGTATCAATAAACTGGTGAGGAAGGTGATTGAACTGGCCTCTTAGGCGGTTAACACTAAGCCCTAGGCGCTAGCGCCTAGGTGCGTTTTCTACTGTCGATAAAGCCCTGAATAACTCCAACAATCAATCCGCCAATATGGGCACCGTTGGCTATCGAGAGTCCAAATATATCGGTAAAGCCTAGTACTAGCCAGAGTAGCATAAAGACAATATAGGCGGGTGGCAGACCTATGCCAGCTTCAGGGCGTTTAACGCCCATCACCCAAGTGTAGCCAACTACCGCATAGACGACGCCAGAAAGGCCGCCAAAGTTAGGGCCAGTAATAAAATACTGCACAATATTGGGTAGGGTTCCGGCGACTAACAGTATGATAAACAATGGCGCTACGCCGAGCTTGTTTTCGATTTTACCGCCTAAATACCACCACCAGAGTAAATTAAACAAGATATGCATGGCTGAAAAGTGCATCAGGCTGGGAGTAAAGACGCGCCATACTTGCTCAAAGCCACTATTGGGGACGGCGCCAAAGAATGACAGGTGCTCAAATAGCACATTGGCAAAGCCAATATTAAAGCCTAAATAGATCACGGCACAAATGGCAATAATGCCTAGCGTGAGTGGTCCTGCGCCAGAAATAAATTGGCTTAGCAGTTGTAAGCTAGGTGCACCATAATCTAATTTTGTTGCTGGGCTGCCATTATCCCAAGAAGCCTGCAGGTATTTATCATCATGGGGATGTTGAATAAATTGCTCATACTCGGCGCGGGCTGGAGCATAGTCCTGTTCGCGCTCGACAGAGACGATAACATCTTGTTCATCGTAGGATAGTTGGCAGCTTACACCTTGACCTTTTAAATAGTCGATAAGTGCCTGTGCGGCACGTGCGTTGGGTAAGCGACCAATTTCTAGCATTAGCATCTTCTCACTGAGGTTAGTTCGCTTCGCGCCACGCTTGAAAGCCGCCATCTAGGCTATATACGTCATCGAAGCCTTGTTCGTGTAAATAGTTTGCGGCATTTTGGCTACTAATGCCATGATAGCAAACCACCACCAAGGGCTGATCCATATCGGCTTCAGCAATATAGGCTGCAAGATTGTCGTTAGTCAGGTTGGTTGCGTCTGCAATGTGTCCAGCCTCGAAACTAGCATTGTCGCGAATATCGACTATCTGGAGCGGACTGTTTTCTTGTTGCATTTGCAGCAGTTGATTAACGCTTAAGTGTTTAAAAGCTGACATAGTAAACCTGTAGAAATCAATAATTATTGGTGAGTGTGTGATAGGAGGCTGCAGCTGAACAGCCTCCTACTAGCTCAATTATACCGAGTTAATCCCAGCTAAGGATCACTTTACCAGATTGACCAGAGCGCATGGCGTCAAAGCCCGCTTGGAAATCATCGACATTGAAGTGGTGGGTAATAATGGGCGAAATATCTAAACCCGACTGGATCAGGCTGGCCATCTTGTACCAGGTTTCAAACATTTCACGACCGTATATGCCTTTGATAATTAATCCTTTAAAGATCACTTTGCTCCAATCGATTGCCATCTCTCCACCAGGAATACCCAGCATAGCAACTTTACCGCCATGGTTCATGGTATCGAGCATTGAGTGGAACGCCGCAGGAACCCCCGACATCTCCAGCCCCACATCGAAACCTTCGGTCATGCCAAGTTCGTGCATCACATCTTCGAGTTTTTCGGTCGCGACGTTAACGGCGCGAGTGGCGCCCATCTTTTTCGCTAACTCAAGGCGGTATTCGTTAACATCGGTGATCACCACGTGACGCGCACCGACATGGCGACATACGGCTGCCGCCATAATGCCGATAGGACCCGCTCCGGTGATTAAGACATCTTCACCTACCAGATCGAATGACAATGCGGTATGTACTGCGTTACCAAAGGGATCAAAGATAGAGGCTAAATCATCAGAAATATCATCAGGGATCTTAAAAGCATTAAAAGCTGGGATCACCAGATACTCTGCGAAGGCCCCTTCACGGTTAACCCCAACACCTGAAGTGTTACGACACAAGTGAGTACGACCTGCGCGGCAATTACGGCAATGTCCGCAGGTTATATGGCCTTCACCCGATACTCTATCGCCAATGGAAAAGCCACGTACCTCTTGGCCAATCTCAACCACTTCACCTACATATTCGTGACCCACTACCATAGGGACTGGGATGGTATTTTGTGACCATTCGTCCCAGTTATAAATATGTACGTCGGTGCCACAGATGGCAGTTTTACGAATTTTAATCAGTAGATCGTTATGGCCAACTTCAGGTTTTGGCGCATCGACCATCCAGATGCCTTCTTCAGGCTTTAATTTGCTTAGTGCTTTCATGTTCCACCCTATGACTGACTCACCCTAGCGGTCAGTAAAAAATGTCATTCAATAAGGGCTACAACACAATGTAGTCCCTTTGGTTTTATATTAGCCGATAATGCCCATCTCTTTACCGATACGGGTAAAGGCATCGATGGCGCGATCTAACTGCTCACGGCTGTGGGCGGCAGACATTTGGGTGCGAATACGCGCTTGGCCTTTCGGTACCACAGGGAATGAGAAGCCAACGACGTAAATGTGCTCTTCGAGTAATCGGTTGGCAAAATCGCCCGCTAACTTAGCATCACCAATCATCACAGGAATGATGGCGTGATCGGCACCGCCTAAGGTAAAGCCGGCAGCAGTCATTTTTTCGCGGAAATAACGGCTGTTCTCCCACACGGCTTCACGCAGTGCTTGGCCAGATTTGAGCATTTCAAGGACATGGATCGATGCGGTTACAATGGCTGGCGCTAAAGAGTTAGAAAACAGATATGGGCGTGAACGCTGACGTAACCAGTCGATGACCTCTTTTTTACCCGCGGTAAATCCGCCCGATGCGCCGCCTAATGCCTTACCTAAGGTACCAGTGATGATGTCGACTCTGTCCATCACATCGCAATATTCGTGGGTGCCACGGCCATTTTGGCCAATAAAGCCCACGGCATGAGAATCATCGACCATGACGAGTGCGCCATACTGGTCGGCAAGGTCGCACACACTCTTGAGGTTCGCAATAACCCCATCCATAGAAAACACGCCATCGGTGGCGATAAGGATATGGCGTGCACCTGCTGCTTTGGCGGCCTTAAGCTGTGTTTCTAAATCGGCCATATCATTGTTGGCATAGCGAAAACGCTTGGCTTTACACAAGCGTACGCCATCGATAATTGATGCGTGGTTAAGCGCATCGGACACAATCGCGTCTTCGGCGCCCAATAGGGTTTCGAACAGGCCGGCGTTCGCGTCGAAGCAAGAAGAGTAAAGAATGGTATCTTCCATGCCGAGGAATTCACTTAGGCTGGCTTCAAGTTGCTTGTGGATATCTTGTGTGCCGCAAATAAAGCGCACCGATGCCATACCAAAACCGTGATCGTTTAATCCTTGCTGCGCCGCGGCGATAAGCTCAGGGTGGTTGGCAAGGCCGAGATAGTTGTTGGCACAGAAATTCATCACTTCGCTGCCATTTACTTCGATTGATGTCTGTTGAGGAGAGGCGATTACACGCTCGCTTTTGTATAAGCCTTCAGCTTTTACTTCAACAAGTTGCTGATTAATTTGGTCGTAGAATGAGGTTTTGGTCACAGGAGGTCTCCTTCTTGGGGATAATTTTATTGTTATCATTTGCGCTTGATTCATCGAGCCTATTTAGACGCAAAATGAACGAAATGGCCTCTAACTAAGGGCCCATTTCGTCGCCGGAGTCGCGGCTTAGATGTTGTTTGAGCTCATTACGCGAACGTCAATAAGTTAGGTTTACTTGTCGATATTTACTGCCATGGTGGCCGTATTATCGACACATGAACACAGCGAGCACCAGCCACGCTAAGCGATAGGTTGGCCGAATTCTAACCTTAAATGGGCTCGGCACCACACTCTTTTTTTCATCATTAACTTAGCTAGTGCAATAACAACTTTTGCATAACAAAAAGTAATGTGAAATGTCACATAGACAACATTGTGAGGAGCAGCTTTATGTTGACTAAAGCTGCGGGGGGGATGAGTGATTGCTCCTTGGTGCTTAATCAGCGTGTTGTTCGTTCTGCGCTAGCGTCTGATAATGTTGCTCGAGTCGCATAAAGGTGGGCTTAGCATTATCACTGGCGTAAGCTCTAAAAATCATCAACACCCTAAGTAAACCCTCATACAAGGAAGTTTTGGTGATTATGGTGGTTTCAGAGTGGGTGAGGCGATTACTTATCCAGAAACAAGCGACCATTCTAATGGTGTCGGCCAACGGGGCGATATCATGATCATCGATGGTTAGTACGCCGTCTTGTTTCAGTTGGTTTAAAATGTTGCTCGCGCGTGCAAGTACCTGTTCTTGCACCTGGGTATATTGCTTATTGAGCTCGGGATCGCGGCCTAAAATGATCACTAAGTTAGAGTACATAAAGCGGAACTGCCACAGGGTATAAAATAGGGCATCGAAATAGCCAATTAATAGGTCAACATCCACTTTTTTGTCTTGATAGGGCTGAAAGCCTGATTCAAGGTGTTGCTGGTAGAGGGTGAAAATAGAGCGAATAATGTCTTCTTTATTGCGAAAGTGGTAATAGAGGTTACCCGGACTGATCCCTAAATGCGCGGCAATATGGTTAGTGGTAATGCTTCTTTCGCCGTGCTCATTAAAGAGTTCTAAGCTGGCATGGACAATTTTATCGCGGGTTTTCATGCAGATCCCAAATTAGGTCGATTAAGAAAAATGCTTAAGGTAAAGCCTTTGTTGTCGTTAGGCTCTAAGGTTGGGGTCGTTATTGTGCAAGCCCGTTGAGCTCAGGCTCTAAATGCCAACTTAAACAGCCCCTAGGCAAATGTCAATCGATGGCTTATCAGACCAGTTTGAGAGACAGTATGTATCAGTGACACATAATCTCCCTTATTTTTAAGCTGTTAACCTTGGGGGGAAAGTGCCTATAACGGCCTAGCATGCTAATATTAGGTCTCCTGTGCTTAACCGATTGACAAGCCTATCTCATGAACCGGATTTTATACTCAGCTCTACTTTATTTAGCTTCACCCCTGTTATTGCTTTATTTGACGTTTCGCGCTATAAAAAGTCCCGCTTATCGAGGCCGCTGGGCAGAACGTTTTGGCTTAAGTCGTTTACAGGCTACCGATCTGTTAGTCCATTCAGTATCGATGGGAGAAACCCTCGCGGCCATCCCGCTGATTAATAAAATAATGACCCAGTATCCGCATCTGACTCTCACCGTCACGACGACCAGTCCAACAGGGTCGGCAGAGGTCATTAAGGCGTTTGGTGACCGAGTACAACATTGCTACCTCCCTTTCGACCTGCCGCTATGTGTGGCTCGCTTTCTCAACCAAGTGCAGCCTCAACAGTGCATTATTATGGAAACCGAGCTGTGGCCTAACTTACTGCATCAGGCCAAACAACGTGGCGTAAAGTTGATGTTGGCCAATGCACGTTTATCTGCCAAGTCGGCCAAGCAATATCAGCAGCGGCCTAAACTGGTGAGCCCCATGTTGCAGACCTTAGATGTGATAGCGGCGCAGTCGAGCCCAACCGCAGAGCGTTTTATCGCCTTGGGGGTGCCGGCCAGCAAAATTGAGGTGACAGGTAGCTTGAAATTCGATCTCACCATTGGTGAGCAGCATATCGCCAAGGCAAGGCAGCTGCGCAGCGAGTGGCAGCGCCTAGAGACGCCGGTATGGGTTGCAGGCAGCGTGCATCCGGGGGAGTTTGACGCCATTTTATCGGCGCATAAAAATGTATTGATCCGCTTTCCTCATGCGCTGTTGGTCATGGTGCCAAGGCACCCTGAGCAGTTTGAGGCTGCAGCCAGTCGAGTTAACACTGCGGGATTAACGCTGGCGCGTCGCAGCCAAGCAGACAAGGTAGATACCGATACCCAAGTGTTGCTGGGCGATACCATGGGAGAACTACTCAGTTTCTATGGCGCCGCAGACCAAGCTTTTGTCGGGGGCACGCTTATTGAAAATGGTGGCCATAACCCGCTCGAACCTGCCGCCATGGGACTGCCTGTTTACGTGGGGCCCAATTTCAGGGACTTCGCCGAAATTGCGCTCATGCTACAAGAAGCAGGTGCCTTATCTGTGGTGAAATCTGCCGAGGACTTGTCACTACAATTAGTGGATAAATTTGATGACAAAGAGGCGTATCTGCTGGCTAGGGAGGCCGGGCTTAAAGTGGTGGAAGACAATAAAGGGGCGCTTGCTGCCCAATTTGCACTGGTGTGTGGTTTGCTCGACCAGTAATGCTGCATCACTTGTCGAGTACCGAGGCATGCTTGCGTTAATTTATCTTTATCAGATAGCGCCGTAATCGTCTGAGTTTACGCTTGTGAATAGCCAGCCATTAACTGCTGCCAATTGTGGTCGTTAAAATGCAGCGTGGCGAGTTTAGTTTTCTCTTTGTTAAATGAGCGTAATAAGCGGTCTAGATTAGCCTGCTGCCATTTGGGCGAGGGCGTGCGCAGTTCACCGCGGTCGAAATCAATCAAGGTGAAGTTGTCATTGCCGATTAAGATGTTTTTGGCATTAAGATCGGCGTGGTAAACCCCGCGCTGGTGGAATGTGGCGATAAGCTTACCCAAGGCTTGCCACTGGGCGTCTGTCATGGAAGCATGAGATAACTGAGCCACTAAGTCTTGTGCGCCTTCGATGCGTTCAATAATGATATCACCGCGATAATGCATACCGTGACGCTGAATTTGCGCCGCGACCGGTTTAGGTACCGCAAAGCCTTCGCTAAATAACTGTTCGAGTAATGCCAGCTCGGCGATAGCACGGGTGCGCTTGAGTCCGGTATACAGGTAGCTGTCTCGGCTGAATTTAGCCATCACGCCGCCGCGGTAATAGTGACGTATCACCCACTGAGCATTCTTGTGGCGGGTAATATGTTGTGGGTCGACAAACCAAGTGGTGTAACGGCCAGTTGAAGATCCTGTGATGTCACCCAGATCCTGCCAATAGTCAAAGGTAAACCAATCGGGTGTGATGGGTTTAAGTTCTGGCTCACAAAAGGCGATATAACCGGCGTCGGTACGTTTGATTTGCATAAAATTACAAGCTAACTCTGATGGCATTAAGCGAATGGCTTAATTGTAACTGATCTTCAGCGTCGAGCAGAACTGTTTCACCGACTGTTTAAGTGCTTGAATCACAGTGTTGATATTCTTCTACTAGGGCTTGCTCAAGCGATTGTCCGCTGGGTTGCCGCGAGTCAGGTGGTGCGTTTAATTGTGAGCTTGATAGACAACATCATCAGTGGGTATTTGTCAGAATATTTAGGCCCGATTTCAGATAATAACTGCGACGCTAGTTTGGTGCGCCGCCATACTCTTGCCGTCTGGGGGAGCCTACCAATGCGAGCCTTTGGATCTTTTGGCGACAGGGCTGTAATAGCGCGCTTAAGGCTATTTGCCCGGTTTTGGGGGCTAAACATGGAACCTAGCAGCATTCTACATTAAACTCGTTGCGGATCTTTAACGGCTATTAATCCCAGTGAACCCTGAAATCTTATGAGCTTAAATTTACAGTCCGCCCACTCTTTATGTTTGCTTCGTTTATCGGCCATTGGCGATGTTTGTCATGCCGTTGCCATGGTACAGGCGATCCAGCGGCATTATCCTCATCTAGAGATCACTTGGGTGATAGGCAAGGTAGAATATCAATTGCTTAAGCATCTACCTGGGGTGCAGTTTGTGGTGTTCGATAAGTCACAAGGCTGGCGAAGTTATCTTAATCTTAAGCGTGCCATAGCTGGGCAGCGTTTTGATGTGCTGCTGCATATGCAGGTGGCGCTGCGGGCAACGATTGCTTCATTGGCCATTACCGCAAAATACCGTTTGGGATTCGATTGCGCTAGGGCTAAAGAGGGCCAATGGTTGGTGACCAATCAGCGGGTTGCGCCGTTAGCGACTCCCCATGTGTTAGACGGTTTTATGGGGTTTGCTAAAGCTTTAGGGGTAACCGATTTGCAGCCATCGTGGAATATTCCAGTCCCAGCCTCTGACACTGAATTTGCGCAGAATTTGATCCCCAGCGGCCAGAATACCTTAGTTATCTGCCCTGCAGCCAGTAAAGCCGAGCGTAATTGGCTACCTGAACGTTATGCCGCAGTTGCCGATTATGCGGTCGCGCAAGGTTATCACGTCATATTGTGCGGCGGACCTACAGCGTTAGAGCAAGATTTAGCCATTGCAATTCAAGGCTTTGCCCAGCATGAGTTGGACAATCAAGTCGGGCGCACCTCTTTAACGCAATTATTGGCCGTACTCAAACAGGCCTCCATGGTACTTGCGCCTGACACCGGTCCCGCTCACATGGCTGTCACTCAAGGCACTCCAGTGATCGGTTTGTATGCACACTCTAATCCTGGGCGCACAGGCCCCTATACTTGCTTAGATTTAGTGGTGAGTGTTTATGATGACGCTATCAGGGCACAAACATCGGGTAAGGTGGTCTGGGGTACCCGTGCAAAAGGTGCTCAACTGATGCAGATGATTAGCGTCGAGAGCGTGCTTGCTCGCTTTAATCAGCTCTCGCAACGGTTAAGCCACTAATGGTAAACTGACCAGCGCTGTGCTTACTTGGGCAAGTTACAGCGAGCAATAGTCAATAGGTACCCAATATCTTAAGGGTTGCTTACGTGGTGAAGCAATAGGGAAAGAGTGAATGTCGATAGCGCCAAAATTTCTGTTTGTCCCAGTTTCCTCCGAAGAGGGAATTGGAGAGTATATGCGCTCAAAAATTGTCGCCGATGAGGTGTGTAAACGTTGGCCTAATGCCCAAGTTGAATTTGTGCTTAATAGTCATGCTCCATATGCTCAGTCTTGCCCCTATCGTGCTCATTTAGTCGATGACACACCGACAAAACATATCAGCGCCGTCAATCAGTTGATTACCCAATTTAAGCCCGATGTGGTGATTTTTGATGCGTCGGGTCGCAAAGCCCAGCTTAAACACGCCAATTTACATGGGGCAAAAGTGGTGTTTATCAGCCAGCATCGCCGTAAGCGTGCCCGAGGCATGAAAATTGAGCGCGCACTGGTGACCGACAGTCATTGGGTCGTTCAACCTGAATTTGTCATTGGCGATATTAATTGGTTGGATAAGTTAAAACTCAATTTGATTAAACGTGAGCCGCCCATTTTTACCGGTTCAATCTTTGCTAACCCGACTCAAGCCGAGCAAGCGGTTTTGCAGCAACACTATCAGGTTAACCCTAAGCAATATCTGCTCTACAGTGCCGGTTCCGGTGGGCATAAGTTGAAAGGTGGGTTAGCCGCCGATCTGTTTGCGCAGGCGGCGCTGGCGGTGTTTAAGCAAACTGGCGTGCCAAGTTTGATGGTGTTTGGTCCTAATTACCCCAAAGCCTTACCCGAGTTTGAGGGGGTTATCGCCATTAAGCAGCTTAATACTGACGATTTTATTAATTTACTCGATGGCGCTAAGGCGGCGGTATTGAGTGGGGGGGATACCTTGTTGCAAGCCATTGCATTAAGAGTCCCGACGCTAGCCGTGGCGGTGTCGAAAGATCAGCCCAGTCGTATTAAGCAGTGCACAGCAAAACACTTGGCGCTTGACTGTGAGCCGGAAGTTGCGTCAATGAGTGAGCAGATCATGCGATTACTGCAAGAGGATACCGCCAAGCAATTAACCCAGCAGATGCAGCAAGTAGCAGAGGCTAAAGGGTTAGACATTTGTATGGCTGAAATTTCCCGCTTATTAGGACAACCCTTGTGCAAATGAAACGTATCGGCATCGCCATCGACAGTTTAGCGGGGGGCGGAGCAGAAAAAATTGTATTAACCCTTGCAGCTCAGCTTAAAAAACTAGGCCATGAGCCTCACCTCCTAGTACTGACACCTAATTGTGACTACGAGTTACCTGACGATATTCCGGTGCACTTTTGTTTCTCGCCAGAGCAGAAACAGATCGATAGTGTATGGCGCCTGCGTCACTCTGTGGCGCAAGTGCAGCAATGGCTAGAGGGGCTTGTCGAGCAGTTTGGTCAATTCGATCTGTTTTTATCCAATTTAGATAAGACCAATTTATTATTTACCAAGGCCAGCATCACTCCGCTTTACTGCGTGATCCATAACTCGATTGAAGAGGAGTTAACCCGGCAATTAAAGCTAGGTCCCTTGGCTTATTTTAATATGCTACGAGCTAAAAAAGCGCTTAATGGTCAGCACTTGGTGACGGTGTCCGAAGGGATTGAGCGTGAAATTGTGCAATCAAAGCGCGTGAGCCCCGCCTCAATTCGTACCATCTACAATCCGTTTGATATTGCGCAGATCCGTGCGCGAGCCGACGAGGAGAATAGCGACATTCCTCAAGGCAATTATCTTATTCATGTCGGACGAGTGGCTAAGCAGAAACGTCACGATATTTTATTTAAAGCCTTAGCCAAGATGCGCCAGCCATTGCCGTTAGTCCTATTATGTAATAATCCGAAAAAGGCGCTTAAATTGGCTAAAAAGCATGGCGTCGCCGACCGAGTGATCTGCCCCGGTTTTCAGGCCAACCCGTTTCCTTGGATAAAGCAAGCCAAATTGCTGGTGCTGAGCTCTGATTATGAGGGGTTTGGTAATGTGCTGCTCGAAGGGCTTGTTTGTAACACGCCAGTGGTGAGTACTCGCTGCCCTCATGGGCCCGATGAGATCTTAACTCAGGGGTTAGCCCAATATCTGGTGCCGAGACGAGATGCTGTGGCGTTGAGCCAAGCCATGGACGCCGCATTAACGGCTTATCCCGATATTACTCATATTGATATGTTTGATCGTGTGGCAATAGCTGAGATAACTCAGGCTTATTTGGCCCTGTGTGATGCGGAGTCTGAGTCAAACCAATCAAACTCATGATCCCTCTAGCGGGGGAGCTTTAATCATTATTGTCGCATGCTAGCCATTCAGAATGGTTAGCATGCGATTAAGCTCAGTGAGGCAGCAGAGCATCACTTTGCACAGTGACGCTCTGCTGCTGTATTAGTCGCTAGTGGGCTTAACGAGGCTGATACTTGCTAGTGCCGTTAAAATGAGTCTCAACTTGGCACGTAAATGCCTTGCAAACTTGCTCTGGCGTCACCGTTCTAGCCTTACCCGTGCCCTCTAAAACTAGGCTATCACCCAAAGGTTGCCACAGCTTAAAATCGCTCGCCATGATAGTCACTTGTGGTTTGCCCATACAAACGGCTAAATGCGCCGTTGCCGTGTCGACACTTATCACGATATCGCACAGACCAATCAAGGCGGGTAGTTCGAAAAAGTTATCCAATGCTGTGAAAGTGAGTATGGGTAATGGCTTCAATGTCGTATCTTGATTGATCACATCTTTGACAGCGTGTAATTGATCCGGCGGAGTATTAATCACAAAAACCAGATTGTTATATTGGTGATTGAGTTGCAATAGTAGGGCTTTGACTTGCTCCCAAGGGTAGTCTTTCTTGGTTGCGGTAGAGAGGTGGTTGATAAACACCACTAACTTATTAGGATCGCTATCGGTTAACGCTGCAATAAGCGGCTTTACGCTGTCGTGGTATTGAGGTTTGATATCGATACTAAGCTGGGTTTTGCCATCTAACAGATCTTTTGTTTCCACTCCCAAGGCTATTTTAAAGCATTGACGGTAAAGATCGGTTACATGTTGGCTATTGTTGGCAAGCTTATCGTAGTTAAAGGTCGCATCTAGCTTTTTAAAGTGTTGGTAGCCTTTAATCGTACGGATAAGGCTGCCACTTTTAGATGCCACTATGGTAGCGGTGGGTGAAATTTGCCGAGCAATTTTGGCAAATTGCTCGGGTCTATTTTTACCAATAAAGACGATCGCATCGTAATGCTTATCTTGGGCTCGTTTGATGGCCGCTTGGCGTTCATCTAGGTTGCTGACAATGGGGTAAGTTTCATTAAAGTCACCAATGGCCTCAATCCACTCCCCTAAAATCTTATTACGTCCAGTAGCCCAGTCATGGGGTTTAGTGCGGCAATCATCAAACCAAATATCTATGATTAAATGTGGGTATTTTGCTTTTAAAGCGCGTAACCACACACCTTGGTACACAAAGTCACCAATGGCAAGATGAGTCATATACAAAAGGCGCTTGGCGCCCTGCAAGGTTGAGTGATTAATTAAAGCTGCCACATAAATCCTTACTTCAGGCTCTTACTAAATAAGCTAAAAGCGTTATCTAATTTGGGCGTTGACACCAGCCGCATAAAGGCACGTTGCCAATTTAAATACAATTTATGCAGACGACGTTGTGGTAATTTTTCTAGCCCACCCGTTGGATTAATATCTGATTGTCCTTGTAAATCGACCGAGACACAATAAGGAATTAAACCAAATGGATAGATACCTAATGTCCACCAAGACTTTAAATGCCCGTCAACCGGTTGTACTACATAGGGCATACGCTGCAATAGTGTTGTCGCCCCTTGATGGCTAATCACCTGCGCTACCGCGCTGAGAGGAAACTTGTGGTAGCTAATAAACTGGTGCTGCTTATAAGTGACCGATTGGCGAATATTTTTGGGACTTCCTTTGCGCAATGGATACAGCTTAATAAAGTCCCAATTGGCGTGAGGTAGCCCAGCCATCAGCTCGACTACGTCGGCAAAGTTGCTTTCAAGATCGATATCATCTTCTAAAATAAAAGCGAAATCCAATTGATCATCGACTATCTGCTGCCAGGCTTTTTTATGGCTTAAACTGCAGCCGACTTCGCCCTTATTCAGTGCTCTGTAATAATGCTTTTTAACTAAAGCGGCCGGTGATACTTGTTCAATTTCGGCATCGGAGAGCAAATTACCATCGACTCCTTCGATGCGTTCAAAGGGGACGTTGGCGTCTGCTAACTGCTGGCTTATACGAGCCATACGTTCTGGCGAGCGAGCCAAGTTAATCACAAATACTTTGTATTTCAGCATGATGATCTGTCTTATTCGTTATATGGTGACGAAGCTTTTAGCTAGCGTATTGATAATTGGTTTGGGCAATTTATAGCGTTTATGCGCTTTATCGATAAACAGCTGCCATCCTGCTTGTTGCAGATCTGCTAGGGTTTCGCTATCAAGATGCTGGTCGAACAGTTCACAAAAATCATTGATAAACCTTACTTCGCGCTTTAGCGATGAGTTGGTATATCCTCGTCCAGCATAATGAATAAAGCTAGCCTGCTTGTAACCATCGAGACCTAATACATCCATTCTGTTAAATTCGGCAGAAATGCTTTGATGCTTTAAATTATCTCTATGAATAAGATAGTTAACATAGGTTTGCTCGTAATACTTAATGTGATTACATATTTTTTGTAAATCATCTAACTGTGCAATTTCAAATAAAGGGCACTGCTTTGAGATCAGCATGCAGCCTAAGTTGTAGTACACAGGGCGTTGATTAACCTGAGGCCAATTGGGTAGGTCACCCATGATGTGGGTAATTTTATCAATAACCGGTTGGCGTTCGAGTAACTCACCTTCATTAAACAGATACAGGGTTTCGAGGTCATCGTACACCTCAAAAATATTGTTAGCATCTGGAGTGATAATGATATCGGCATCGACATACAAAACCCGATCATATTCTTTAAGTAGCTCTTTAATATAGAGCTTTTCTGTCCATGCAGGGCTTGCAGTATGTTTAGGTTCGCTAATCGTGATCGGGTAATGCAGCTCTTTCGAAACAATGAGATCGGCACCGACTTTTTTGGCGTACTGTTCGAAGCTCAGTAACGCCGCACGATACATCGGATTTTCATCGCCAATAGCAAGAGTGAAAATAGCTTTTTTCATCATTGTGTCCATGTTGAAGAATTAGGTACGGTGAACTTGCAGGTCATTGGCCAATGAAATGCTGTGTTTTAAGCCAGTTTAAGTATTCAGGCACGGCCTGCTCAACGGTCTTAAATACGTCGGTGTAGCCCGCCGCCCGCAGTTGAGTCAAATCGGCTTGGGTGTAACTCTGGTAGGCACCTTTTAACTTATCGGGGAAAGGAATGTACTCAATGTGGCCTTTCGTGTGATAGTCGATAACGGCGTTGGCGACATCATTAAAGCTCTGGGCTTGGCCGGTACCGCAGTTGTATACACCTGAAATACTGGGGTTTTGCCATAACCACAAGTTAACTTTGACGACATCTTCAACATAGACGAAATCACGTAATTGCTCACCATTGTCGTAACCATCGATGCCTTCGAACAGACGGCAAATACCGTTAGCATTAATCTGATTATTAAAATGAAAAGCCACGCTGGCCATGCCACCCTTGTGTTGCTCGCGAGGTCCGTAAACGTTGAAGTAACGTAGGCCAGCGACTTGGGTATTAACGTTTTGTCTTCTCACATATTGGTCGAATAAAAACTTAGAATAGGCATAAACGTTAAGTGGTTTTTCTAACTCACGCTGCTCGATAAACTTGTCACTGCCGCCATAAACCGATGCCGATGAGGCATAAATAAACTGGCAGTTATTTTGGGCACTAAAGTGCATTAACACCTTAGAATACTCATAATTATTGGTCATCATAAACTTGCCATCCCACTCTGTGGTAGAAGAGCACGCACCTTGATGAAAAATAACTTCGAGTTGGTTGTCGAACATGCCACTGGTTATTTTGGCAAGAAAATCATCTTTATCGAGATAATCGGCAATTTCACAATCGGCCAGATTGAACATTTTTGTGCCATCGGTCAGATCGTCCACCGCGATAATATCGCTGCGGCCCATGTCGTTGAGGGCCTTGACTAAGTTACTACCAATAAATCCTGCTGCACCTGTCACTACTATCATATTATTCTTCCAAATTTTTTAGCAAACCTAAGGATAAGCGCAATGATGAAGCTCGATTGCTTATTGCTGATCCGCGTAATGAGTATCTAAAAAAGCCGCGATGTCGTTGGCGGCGGCATCAAAATCTATCAGCGCCATATTACGGCCAGTTCGCTTGCCTACCGGTGGGGTAAACGCTAAACGTTTGTGGCTTTGAGTTAACGTTTGCCAGCGTATCTTGGGTGCTGAGCGTCTACCCGCATAAAAACCCACTGTGGGTACGTCATGTAAGCCGGCTAGATGCAACGGACCAGTTGAGCCCGCGATAAACATATCCGCCGCGACAATGGATTCGGCAAAGTCGGCCAAGCTGGGCAGTGGCTTAGCCATCACCACTTTAATGTCATCTTGGCGTAAGTTGTCATAAATGCTTTGCGCCAGCACCTCTTCGTCACCACTAAAGGTTAGAACAAACTTGCAATCTCGCTGCGTCTGCTGATTTACCTTACGTAACAGGGCGGCAAAATCTGCTGGCGCTAAAGCGCCAGAAGAGCCTCCAGTGCCAGCATGAGCAAAAATTAATAACTCATTACCTTGTTGACCATAATATTGCTGCCATTTCTGTCTGTGTTGACTCATGTCCCAATATTGCTTGGGCAGTGCAGGGATAGGGTAGCCGTGATGACGTAAAAAATGCTCTACAAGCATGCAGCTGCCGCGCCAGCAGGGTTCATCTTTACGGTAGATGACATTGGCTCTATGACGATAGAGATACTGAAACCAAGCATGCTTAGGAGCCAGCTTGTAAGGCACATCTAAATGGCGGATCAGTTTATAGGTGCGCAACTCTGATAATGAAACCAAAATCGCATCATATTGGCGCTCGGCAAATTGTTGGCTGATGGCGGCGTCGTCGCCATTATCGACGATGACATGGTCAATATAGGGGCACGCTTGGGCAAAGGCTTTGACTGCAGGCGAGACAAACACTTCAATGCTGGCTTGAGGCAATGCCGTTTTGAGCAGATACAAAGACGGCCAAGTGAGGACAAAGTCCCCAATCTTATCGTGTTTTATCAGTAAGACTCTTTTTATCATATAAAAATCAACCAACTACAGTTTATTACGTCAAGCGAGGCCCAGTCTTGTTCGCGATAATCACTCCCGAACCGCCTGCGACAGGATAAAATTTGCAGCAGTATAACAATTATAACGCTTTTGATCTGTGTTTTAAGCGTGAGATATGCAGGGGCTATCTCAGTTTATTCTGGGTAATTGAGAACGTTACTGTCATCGGACGGTCATGAAGGTAACAATGTTGGCCGATAGTTGTGGCAGCTATAATCACTGATAGTAGATCGCAGTTTTGGCGGCGATTAAGCTAAAAAGATTGGTTCATTCTAGCAGATAAAATCGTTACACTATGCGCCATTACGACGTGAGCTAAAGTGAGTCAAATATGCACACGAAAGCGATTTACCCTGGAACATTTGATCCTATTACTAATGGCCATGCGGATCTCATAGAGCGGGCCGCCAAGCTATTTAAGCATGTAGTTATCGGTATTGCCGCTAATCCTTCTAAGCAGCCGCGCTTTACTTTGGCCGAACGTGTCGAGCTAGTGAAGTTAGTGACCGCTCATTTGGATAATGTCGAAGTGGTTGGTTTTAGTGGGCTATTAGTTGATTTTGCCAAAGCGCAGCGGGCCAGTGTCTTGGTGCGTGGCTTGCGAGCCGTGTCCGATTTTGAATATGAATTTCAGCTAGCCAATATGAATCGACGTCTCAGTGCCGATTTAGAAAGTGTGTTTTTAACCCCCGCCGAAGAGAATTCGTTCATCTCATCGACATTAGTGAAAGAGGTGGCATTGCATGGTGGCGATGTCAGTCAGTTTGTTCACCCCGCAGTGAGCAAAGCGCTCGAACTCAAGGATTAAACCGTTCGTTATGATCATCAATAAAATCAAAGCTTATTTTACCGCCGCAGTGGTTACGGCTAGCCTGCTATTTGCTTCAGTCGCGCATAGTGCACCTTGGGTCGATGTGTCTGATATTTACCTGCGTGCCGATATTCAGGCGCTAGCCGATGCGGGGGTGATAACGGTACCAGTTAATACCTATCCGCTTATGTGGTCAGGGATCGGCGTCGATTTGAATAACATTGAGCCGTCTAAGTTAAGCCCAGCCTTGGCGGATGCATTTGCGCGGGTTAATTTTTATTACAATAACGCAGTAGGTAACCGAGGCAATACCAGTATCAAAGCGGTGGCAGCCACTGATGCCGCAAGGTTCCAACACTTTGGCTCTGATTATCGTGAAGAGGCTGAGCTACAGGCGAGCCATGAATATATGGGCGAGCGTTTTGCCTTTAAGCTTGCCGCAACCGCCACTCTTGATCCACTCGATGAAGAGGAATTTCGTCTCGATGGTAGTTATGCTGCCATGGCGCTTGGCAACTGGATGATCACTGCAGGCGCGATAGAGCAGTGGTGGGGACCTGGGTTTGACTCGGCGCTACACAAGTCAAACAATGCTCGCCCCGTTCCTTCGGTAATGATCAGCCGTAATAACGCCGCGGCATTTGCAACGCCTTGGCTCTCTTGGATAGGGCCATGGACCGTGACCACTGGCATTAGTGAGCTCGAAGAGGAGCGTGCGGTTGCTAACCCCTTGTTATGGAATATGCGAGGTAGCATCAGGCCGCTGCGCCAACTCGAGATGGGCCTGTCGTGGACCACCATGTTTTGTGGTGATGGGCAAGAGTGTGGTTTGTCTACCTTGTGGGATGCGATTGCCGGTAATACTACCTGTGTCAATGGTGAATCAAGTTGCGATCCTGCGCTGCAAAGCAAAATCGGCAACCAAATGGCGGGTTTCGATATTCGTTACGCCGACACCTGGTTTGATATTCCTGTGGGCATCTATTTAGAGCGTACCTGTGAAGATTCTAGTGGCCCGATGCCGTGGGACTTAGCCGATTGTGCCAAGTTATTTGGTGTCGATAGCCGCCTCGATTTTGACCATCAGCAATATAAGCTGTTTTTTGAATACACAGATACCATGGTCGCCTGCGGTGAAAATCAAAATGCATTTAACTGCTTTTATGAACACAGCACTTATCAAAGTGGCTCTCGTTACTATGGCCGCTCATTAGGCAGTACCTATGATAGCGATGCCAAGGTGTATGTACTCGGGTTGATTGGTCGATTTGCCAATAGTCATGGTCTAACGTCGGTAGTACGTTACGCCCAGCTTAACAATGACGGTGTCAACCGTGGTGGTGAATGGGCGCCACAGCCACCTAAAGAAGATCTACTCATGCTTGAATTAAGCTATCGTCTCCCCCTTTGGCAAGGCATGATGAGTGTGGGGGGGACGGTATCACAGTCGAAGTTCGAAACCGCCGACAACGACACCGATGCGACCCTGTTTGGTACCTATGAGTATCGTTTTTAATCTAGGTTGCTGGTGGTAATAAAAAGGCTGACAGTGTGTCAGCCTTTTTTGTGTTTCGTCCTTAACGGCGCTGGCACAGACCACAAAAGACCGTGGCTCTTTGGCCTAACTTAATCTCGCTTAACAGGTTACCGCATTGGGTACAGGTCTCACCGCCGCGACCATACACATGCAATTTTTGGGCGAAATAACCGGGTTTACCCTCGGCATTGGTGAAATCTTTGAGTGTGGTGCCACCCTGCTTAATGGCATTGGCGAGGATCTGTTTCACCTCGGCTACCAGCAGTGTCAGGCGTTCGTTATCGATTCGCCCTGCTTCGGTTTGCGGATGAATACCGGCGGCAAATAGGGCTTCATTGGCATAAATATTACCGACCCCCACCACGATATGATTATCCATTAGGCACAGTTTTATCGCCTTTTTCTTACCCGCCAAGGCTTGCGCTAAATAATCGACATTAAATTCGCTTTGTAGCGGCTCGGGGCCAAGTTTAGACAATAAAGGGTGCGCAGCTTCAGGCAGCTCACACCATAGCCAAGCGCCGAAACGCCTTGGGTCGTTAAAACGTAATATTTTGCCGCTGGCCATGACTAAGTCGATATGATCATGTTTTTCAACCTTGGTCGAGCGAGAGACGATCCTTAAGCTGCCAGACATGCCTAAGTGGACAATCGTGGTGCCTGCGTCGGTGTCGATTAGCAGGTATTTGGCGCGGCGACGGATATGGCGTATGGTCTGCCCCACAATTTGCTGGGCAATATCAGGCACGGGCCAACGCAGCGACGGGTTACGTACAATGAGTGCGGTAACCTGCTGGTCGATAAGGTGCGGCGTAATGCCTTGGCGAGTCACTTCCACTTCGGGTAATTCAGGCATGGTATTCTCTATTTTGGGCTAGCGTTAATGATGGGCACCAGTGCGCCACGTAAACTGGGAGGAATTTGATACCAATTGCCTGCGGGCGATTTCAGCAGGCCCTCCTCGGGATAGATGACCCACACCTGCGGCGTAGCAATATTGGTAATTTGAATCACCAGTTCATGGGGTGTCGATTCTGGCGGGATCAGTTTGTTGATAGGTGAGACTAAAATCGAGCTCCAGGCATCGGCCCATTGACTGCAATTGAGGATCTGCGGCGTACATTGCCATGAAAATCCACCTTGGCTCAACCACACATCATCATATTGCAATTGATGTAACGGCGCGGCTTTATCAAATAGCGGCTGAGCGTCATCGGGGAGCGAAGGGGTCTCACGATCTAAAAAGGTGAGAATTGCCACCATAGCCACCGAGGCGAAGATAATGATGTTATTCCACTTTTTACGAGATAATGCCATCGTTGCTTTAACTCAATTGTTATCGATACAGATAATGAGTTTATCATCGAAAAAGCACTAGGGCATTATCTTAAGCGGGTCATTAGCCGCCGGTGGTATTCATAAAACGCAGGATTTGCGTATCATCCTCGCCGCCAAAATGGTGCTCTTTAGGTTTGAGCTTAATGGCGGCGATAATCGCCTGCTTTAGCCGGCTTATATCTCCAGGGTATTGACGTACAATCGCCTTAAGGTCGACCGAGTTTTCATTGCCTAAACACAGCAGTAAACGTCCCTCAACCGTCACCCTGACGCGGTTACACTCATGGCAAAAGTTATTGCTGTGCGGTGAGATAAAGCCCACATGGATAGCACTGCCTGCCATGGTGTAATAGCGCGCCGGCCCGCCGGTACGTTTGTTAGACAGCATCAGCGGGTAACGCTGCTCTATGATGGCTTTCACCTCGTCACTGCTGCAATGACGGCTCTGTTTACGTTCGTCGATAATGCCCAAAGGCATCTCTTCGATAAAGGCAATATCCAGTTCGCGCGCGCGGCAAAACTCGATTAAGTCGAGCACCTCATCATCATTTTGGCCCCGCAGGATCACCGCGTTGACCTTGATCCGCTTAAAGCCTGCCGCCTTAGCCGCATCGATGCCCGCGATCACCCGATCCAGTTTTCCCTTGCGCGTCAGCTCAGTAAAACGTTCAGGTTTAAGGGTGTCGAGGCTGATATTGAGCCTATTTAAGCCAGATTGATGCATCTTGTCGGCAAATTTAGTCAGCCTTGAGCCATTGGTGGTCATCGACAGCTCTTGCAGCCCGGGTAACTTACCCAGCAGGCTCACTAATTGATCGCAATCGCTTCTCACTAAAGGCTCTCCGCCCGTGAGGCGAATTTTTTTGACCCCAAGTTCGGTAAAGGCTTGGCCAACCCAGGCCAGCTCTTCGAGGCTAAGCACCTGCTCTCTATCGAGAAAGCAGGGATCTTCGCTCATGCAGTAGACGCAGCGAAAATCACACCTGTCCGTGACCGAAAGGCGTAAATACTCGACGGTGCGGCCAAAGGTATCAACAATCAAACTCATACAAGATCACCTACAACGGCCAGTGGTGCGCTGGATACCCACTGGCCCGGCTAAAATAATGACCGCTTATAACAGGTCGGCAAAAGGCTGAATATACACAGTGTCGCCAGGGGCGAGTTGTTCATCCTGCTCGCCGATGACGATAAGGCAGTTGCCCTTGACCATAGAGCTGAGCATCCCAGAGCCTTGAGCCCCCGTGCTGCTAACATGCAGCTTGCCATCGACGCCTAAGTGATACACGCCGCGGCTAAATTCGGTGCGTCCGATACGGCTGCGTAGCTGGCAATCGGCGATGGCGGGTAGCAGTGTGGGAGCCCAAGCTGACTCGCCAGCTAACTTGCGCAGTGCAGGTTGGACAAACTGCATGAAAGAGACCATCACGGCCACCGGATTGCCGGGTAACCCAAAGAATAGGCAGTCGCCAATTTGACCAAAGGCCAGTGGGCGACCTGGGCGCATATTGATACGCCAAAAGTTAATTTGGCCTACTTTGGCTAAGGCGAGTTTAATAAAGTCTGCATCTCCGACCGACACGCCGCCAGAGCTGATCACGGCATCGGCTTGTTGCGCCGCGCCTTGCAGCGCTTCCACCAAGGCCGCTTCTGAATCGTGAATGATCCCGAGGTCTATCACCTCACAGCCTAACTGTTTGAGCATAGATTTAATGGTGAAGCGGTTAGCGTCGTAAATGCAGTTGGGCTTTAATGGTTCACCCGGCTGGCAGACCTCGTCACCGGTAGAAAAAACCGCCACTCGTGGTTTGCGGTGCACTGCCAGCTGGCCAAAACCTAATGACGCTAGCATGCCTTGATGGGCCGCTTGTAGGCGGTGCCCAGCGGCCAGAGCCGTGCGACCCTTGGCGATATCTTCACCGGCTTGACGTACGTGTTGCCCTAAGGTGATATTACCGCTAAAGCTTACCTTATCACCTTGATCATCGGCCAACTCTTTCATCTGTACAGTGTCAGCGCCCTCTGGTACTGGTGCGCCAGTCATAATACGCACCGCTTCACCGTCATTTAAGCGGCCTTGATAACTGTGTCCCGCCATTACATCGGCAACAATCTGGTATTGGCTCAACATAGGGTCGCTATATTTAAAAGCGTAACCGTCCATTGCCGAGTTGGTCTGCTGCGGCACATCGACGGGCGAAATCGCATCTTCGGCCAATACCCGATTGCTGCAATCATCGAGGGCTACAGACTCGACTTGCGTCACGGGCTTAACGAAAGAGAGGATATTATCCACGCCTTGTCTGACAGATAGGCTGTTGCTGCTGTCCATTTCGCAGCCACACTCAGGCGCGGCTTGTAGCGGCACCTGGGTGGTTGATGGTGTCCAGTTTTTTGCATATTGGATAACAAAATTGGCGATCTGTGCGACGTTATTAATATCCAGTCGCTGCAGATCTGATGGCAGCTGGGTGTCATCGCAACAGGCGATCGCTTGAATATTAGTGTCGTGAGTATGGATAAAGGGTTTGCCGTGAGCGGCGCGGTGCAGTTCGATTTTCGGTAAGGCCAATTTTTTAAAGCCTTCGACCAAGACGATATCTATTTTGTCCTGTTCAATCTGCTTAAGCAGGTGCGGTAACTCTGGCGCATCGGCCACCAAGTCTTCAGTCATCAATGCCCAGCGTACATGGGAAGCAACCAGCATCTGGCGTGCACCGGCTTTACGCATCTCGTAACTGTCTTTACCGGGAATGTCGACGTCAAAATCGTGATGAGCATGCTTAATCACCGCTAGGCGGATCCCACGACGATTAAGTTCTGGGATCAGTTTTTTCAGCAAGGTGGTTTTGCCTGTACCGCTATAAGCACAAAATCCGAGAACGGGCACCGACAGGGGATTATTAAACGCTATGCTCATGTAGACCTCTAAATTGATTGGGCTATTGCCTCAGAAAGCTGTTGTTTTTGTTCTGGCGTGTTGACGTTGACAAAGGCATTGGGCTGGTCAGAAAAATCGCAAACCGCACAGTTATGTTGAGCGTACCAGACATCAATTTTACGCTCGCCAGCATCTAAAAATGCCTTCATCGAACTGCGTAGCTCAGGCTTGATCAGTAACACCACGGGTTGTTCACGTTTGCCGTCACTGGCCACGGCCATGTCGGCCTGCTGAGCGTCAATAGCCGCTAGCATTCTTGCCGCTAAATCCTGGGGTAACAAAGGGCAATCGCAAGGCACCACTAATAGATAATCGGCCAAGGTATGGCCTAGTGCGGTGATCATGCCTGCCAAGGGGCCAAGATAGCCAGAGTCTTCATCGCTTAATACTTTGAAACCAAATTCAGCATACCGATTTTGGTTACGATTTGCGTTGATCAGGATCTCCTTAACTTGAGGTTTTATCCTGTCAATGGCGTGCTTGATCATAGGTTGGCCATTGAGTTCGACCAAACCTTTATCGTTACCGCCCATACGTCTTGCCATGCCGCCGGCAAGGATCACCGCATCAATTTGCTGTGACATAGTGTAATTCCTGCTTATGTTGGTTGAGTCCCACAATGGGCGATGCTGCTGCATCGGTAGCAATAATCTGTTGCTGTTCTATTTGCCAACTTTGTTCACACAGGCTGGTGAGTGAACAGCTTTGATGACTACTGATAAGCATACCTGTTCCCTGTGTTTTTAGGTCACTTATCATGGTCAATACTAATTGCTGTGACAGTTTGTCCATGTTAGAGGTGGGTTCATCTAACATCAATAATTTCGGCCGCATGACCCAAGCGCGTGCAATCGCCAAGCGCTGACGCTCGCCACCAGATAGGCTTGCAGCTTGCTGTTGCATGAGGGGGCCTAATTGTGCCATTTCGACGGCGGTGCGTGTTCGCTGCTGTATCTCTTGAGTCGAGAGCTCGCAAAAGGGTTGCACATAATTAAGGTTATAGGCAACGTTGCCATCGAACAGGTAAGGGTGCTGGTGTAAATACACGGCTTTTCCTAGCAAAGGGTTGCGGCGCCACCAAGGCGATGATGGAAATCCGTGGGCCTGTAGGTTGCCACTGGTCGGGGCTTGTAAGCCGGCAAATAGTTTCATTAAGGTGGTTTTACCCGAACCGTTATCACCTTGCAGGTGTACGGTTTGCTGCTGGGTAATGCTGAGGTTATCGAAACGATATAGCAGGCGGCTACCAAAACGCATTTCGATATTACTGGCCGTTACTTTAACCATAACTAGTGGCTCCTCGGCTCGGCTTTGCCTCTTAACGTGCCCAAGGTAAAGTTGAGTATTAAAGAGAGGATGAGTAATACCAGCCCCAAGGCAATGGCTTGGGCAAAATCGCCTTTACTGGTTTCCAGCGCGATAGCGGTGGGGATATTACGTGTGACACCAGCAATGTTACCGCCCACCATCATAGAACAACCCACTTCGGTCAAAATACGGCTAAAGGCAGCGACAATGGCCATCAATAACGGCACTTTCAATTCTCGGCAAATTTGCCACACAGAGCGTAGCCACGAGGCGCCTAAGGTGCGAGAGGTTTCCCATGCGCGTTTATCGACGCTGGTAAAAGCGGCTTGGCTCATGGCGATTAATACCGGAGCACAAATCATCATCTGTCCAAGGATCATCCCGGGTTGGGTAAACAGCCACCTCAAATCGCCCAGCGGCCCCATGCGAGTCAGTAATAAGTAAACCAATAAGCCAATAACCACGGTGGGGATAGATTGAATAGTTTGAATTAAATTGGTAGCAAACCAGCGGCCGGGGAAGGGGATAAATGCCAATAGGAAGCCTAAGATCAGTGACGGCAGCAGGGTAAACGCCAGCGCTGCAAAAGAGACTGAAAAAGAGACACTGACAATGGCCCATACATCAGGGTCCAATGAAAACAGCAGGCTTAACGCCTGCTGTATAAGGGCTAACCAGCCTTCACTCATTCGCTATATGTTGCCTTAAATAGTTGCTCACCATTGACGGTGTAGCTGTTAATCATATTTTGTGCATCCTTGCTGATTAACCAATCACTTAACGCCTTAGCTCCCTGATGGTTTAGATCGGGATATTTGGCAGGGTTAATCAGTACAATTTGATATGGATTGGCTAATGCTGCGCCGCCATCGTAATCAATTGCTAGGTCAAGCTTGGCCTTATAAGCGACGTAAGTGCCGCGGTCAGATAAGGTGTAGGCCTGAAGTTCATTCGCCATTAGTAGGGTTTTGCCCATGCCTTGGCCAACTGAACGATAACCGTCGAAGTTAGGCTCAACGTTTGCCGCCTTCCACACGATAAGCTCTTTCATGTTGGTGCCAGAGTTATCACCACGCGACACGAAGGTTGCACCAGATTCGGCTATTTTAGCAAAGGCTTCTGCTGCTGTCTTACTGCTGCGGATCTTTGCTGGGTCATTTTTAGGGCCCAAGATCACAAAATCGTTTTCCATTATGCCACGAGGCATAACGCCATAGCCTTCTTCTACAAATTTAGCCTCGGCTGCTGGCGCGTGAGTCATTACGACATCGACATCACCTTGGCGTGCCAGTTTTAATGCTTTGCCGGTACCCGTAGCGATAACCTGTACTTTATAACCTGATTCAGCTTCAAATTTTGGCAGCAAGTTTTTCAGTAGGCCCGAGTTTTCGGTGCTGGTGGTGGTCGCCAGTTTAATCACTTCTTGTGCTTGTAGTGGTGATACGGTTAAGGCGCTAGCGATAACCGCCAGACTGAAAATGGATTTTAGGTTTAACATTGGTACTCCTTGGCATAGTGATAAGATGCGATTTGCCGCTCTCGCATATATTTGTTTTACAAAACAGTGATTAGTCAGCAAAAAAGGTGCCAATGCGGAATTTAAATAAAACATGTCTCAAGTCAGTTATAAAGTGTGAGACAGATCGCAAGGTCAATAAAATTTCAGCAGACATAATGTCCCAAAGTCATAGAACTCTGGTTCAGGGTGACCAATTCCCTGAGCTTTGATGCTAGAATCTGTTTAATGTGTGTCAAAATGTCCAAAAGAAGACAATATGAGCCAGCCAAATAAAGAGATGAAACCGTTACCGTCTGCCGTATCTGTGTTAATCGTTGACGATGAACCCGGAATGCGCAGTTTTTTAAAAAAAGCTCTGTCGAAGAAATTCGCCTTAGTAGAGACGGCTGGCAGTGTTGAAGATGCCGAACAGCTCCGCAGTCGCTGTCACTTTGATCTGTTAATTGTCGATATCCGTCTGCCGGGACGTTCAGGGATCGAATGGGATGAAGCCCTAAACGATAATGAGCGCCGCTCTGACATTATCTTTATGACAGGCTACGCCGATATGGATGTGGCGATAAAAGCACTGCGCGCCGGTGCCTCCGATTTTATTATGAAGCCGTTTCATCTAGAGCAGATGATGAAGGCTGTAGACCGCTGTATCGAGCGTCGCTTGCTTAAGCGTGAAAACCTGATGCTACGCCGCGAAGTCTCTATCGGTCAATCCTCAACCATTATTGGCAGCAGCGATGCCATGATGGAGGTGAAGCACGTGATTGAGCGGGTTGCACCGACCAATGCGGTGATCTTAATCGAAGGCGAATCGGGTACAGGCAAAGAGCTGGTGGCCAGACAGCTGCATCTCTTAAGTGGTCGTCAAGGGCCATTTGTGCCCGTTAACTGTGGCGCCATTGCCCCAGAACTACTTGAGAGCGAGCTATTTGGCCATGCTGCAGGTTCATTTACCGGGGCTAAAGGCAACCGTGAAGGGCTATTTAGTTTTGCTTCAGGCGGCACCATCTTCTTAGATGAAATAGGTGAGATGCCGCTAAAAATGCAGACCGCGTTATTGCGGGTGCTTGAGCAGCGCACTATCCGTCCGGTGGGCAGTGAAAAAGAGATCAAGATTGATGTGCGAGTGCTCGCGGCGACCAACCGTAAACTCGCCGACGAGGTTGAGGCGGGCAATTTTAGGCGCGATCTGTTTTATCGACTCAATGTGCTCGATATCGTCATTCCCCCATTACGCACGCGCCCAGAAGATGTGGTCGAGCTGACCCACCACTTTACTCGTCAACTGGCCGCCGAGCTTGGGGTTAAAGAGGTAGTGTGGAGCCATGAGGATATGTTGAAATTACAACAACATGAGTGGCCAGGAAATATACGCGAGCTGCGTAACATGATTGAGCGGTGTATTTTGCTGGGCAAGCCACCGGCAGAATATTGGAAGCAGCAACCTAAGTCAGAAATGTTAAACGAAGCCGGTTATCCGCTGAACTGGAGCCTAAAAGAAGTAGAAAAACATCACGTTACTGCTGTGGTGGATCTGCATCAAGGCAACAAATCGGCCGCCGCTCGCGATTTAGGCGTCTCTAGAAAAACCCTAGATCGTAAATACAAAGAGTGGTTTGACCAAGGCCAAGACGAGGCGGAGAGCTAAGGTGGCGTTTTTTCCTCGACTGTTTGGTGTTAACTGGCAGCAACTGCAGGCTAAAGTACGCTACCGAATTTTAGTATTAACCTTGCTGCCGATTTTATTGACCCTAGTCAGCCTAGTGTTTATTACCATCTATTGGAACATTAGCTACACGGGCAAGCAGCTGTTTATGAAGGTTAAAGCTGACCTCACCGTGGCGCGCAATACTTTGGATGCGGTGCAGGCTAAGCAAGAAGATCTGCTTAAACAGGTGATGGTGTCGTGGGAGTTTCAAAACGCCTTTCGCCAACTCGACCCCAAAGCGCCCATCTTAGCCGATGACATTAGCGCCTTGCTGGGGCAACAAAAGGCGGCGTTGCATCTCGATTTTTTGCGGCTTATCAGTGTTGCAGAGGCGGCTGCTGATCCCGACTTGCGCATGATGCTACCTAAAACCAACAATACAGCAGCTGTTTCTGGGCTGATGGTGCTTCCACCGCAGCGTTTAGCGCGCTTGGGCGAACAGCTTGACGCGGCAGCGGTGATCCCGCTTGTTGATACGCCACGCTCACAGAAACCCAGTAAGGTGGTAGAAAAGCGCGGCATGCTCAGTCGTAGCCTGTTACCCATTGTCGGTAACGATGGCACTGTTGGCTGGTATCTCGATGGCGGCATTTTGCTTAACCGAGATATGCGCATTGTCGACCATATTCGCGACTTGGTGTACGACAAAGGCACACTGCCAGAGCGCTCTATCGGTACCGTGACCATTTTTTTAGACAACATCCGTATCAGTACCAATGTACCATTGCATTTCTCGCCGCAAAACAGTGAGAAACAGGGGCGCGCGTTAGGCAGTTTAGTGTCTGAAGAGGTGCGCCAAAAAGTCTTGATTAATGGCCAGCTTTGGGTCGATAGGGCCTTTGTCTATAACGACTGGTTTATCTCGGCCTATGCGCCGTTGACCGATATTCGCGGCAAACGTATCGGCATGATCTACACCGGCTTTTCCGAATCGCCCTTTATTCATAATTATCTGCTTAATATTATCGAGCTCGGCACCATCTTAATGTTGGTCTTACTGGTGTCAGGCTTACTGGTATACCGCGGCGCCTATAGCTTATTACTGCCGATAGAGCGGATCCATCACGTGGTCAAAGCGGTGCAGTCGGGGCGTAATTTACGTATTGGTTCACTCGGGCTCGAGCAAGATAATGAGCTGTCGGATCTGGCTGAGCAATTTGATCGCATGCTCGATTTACTTCAGCGGCGTAATAGCCAAATTCAAGCGGCGGCCGAGCAGCTAGAAGTGAAAGTCGAAGAGCGCACCCGCAGCCTGCAAGAAAAAACCGAAGAACTACAGCGTAACGTGGCCTTGTTAAACGAGACGCGTCAGCAGTTGGTCACTAATGAGAAGTTAACCGCACTCGGCGAGCTAACAGCCGGTATTGCCCATGAGATCAATAATCCGACGGCGGTGATCTTAGGTAATATGGAGCTGCTTAAGTATGAGCTGGGCGATCAGGCGGCTGACGTTGAAGAAGAGATTGAGATAGTGATCCAACAGGTTGGCCGCATCAGTACCATTATTCGTAGTCTGTTGCAGTACAGTCGGCCCGGTGAATTTAATGCGCCGCTGGAGATGCATCAGCTGACGCCCATTATCGAAGAGATGCTGATTTTGGTGCGTCACTCGGTGCAGCAGCAGGAGGTGGTATTGATCCAAGAGCTTAACGCTAGCTATCCCATCGAGGTGAATCGGCCTCAATTGCTGCAGGTGTTGATCAATTTGGTCGTTAACGCTGCCCATGCAATGGACGGTCGTGGACGCATCAAGATCCGCACCTACGACTGGTTGCAACACGGTGAGCCTGTGGGGGTTAAAATTGAGATTGAAGATGAGGGCAAAGGCATTCCCGAGGAGCAGCTCGGACGGATTTTTGACCCCTTCTATACCACACGTAAAGATGGCACTGGCTTAGGCTTGTCACTCAGCTACGGTATTATTAAACGGATAGGTGGCACCATCGAGGTCAGCTCAATCTTAGGTAAGGGAACCCTGTTTACCATTGGTTTATACCATAAGGCCAAAGATGATCAATTAAATCCGCCTTATGGTGGGTTACATTTCTCCAGCAATATGACCAATAAAAATAGAGGCTAAACCCTATCAATACCAAAACGGCAGCCCTTGAGCTGCCGTTTTTATGGCTAAGGATAAAGGCCGATAAGGCTTATCATTAAAGTGATATGGGGGAGCGCTTAATTGCAGGTAAAAAAAAGCCGGAATAAAAATATTCCGGCGAAAAAGTACGTGAGCAATGTTAAGCATATAACCCAATCATTAAGCAGAGATGAAGTGCTAATTAAACTGAGCTTTGGAACGCATGTAAATGATAGTCATTATCATTTGGGTTGGCAAGTTATTTACGTGTAAATAACAACGCCATTGCGATCAATTTAATAACTTGTTTAAAAACAATTTATTATTGTCAACTTGCTCTTTGTTTGTCTGTAGGCCTACCACTTTATAACCTTGTTTAATCAGCATCTGCAGCATGCTAGTAAACTGGTTGTAGGTGTTAACCGCTATGCGCTCAAACCCGTGTGCTTTTGCCCAAGCCTCTTGATCGGCCAGTAAGGTTTTGGCCAGCCCTAGCTGTCTGTACTCGGGCAGTATGCCACCAAGCCAGCTATAAAATTGGCCTGGCTGTTCGCTGTAGCCTATTTTAAAGCCTGCTAATTCACCCTCAACACTCATCAGTTGAACCAACATAGGCTTATTGGTTAAGCGGGCGCGATAATCTTCAATAGTATAACGGCCATCAAATTCAGGGATTTGCTGAGCTAGGGTGATTAGCGTTTGCAATAAGTCATCGCTCAGGTCGCTATGACGGGCAATCGTCGTGGTGTACATCTTTAGATCTCCAGACAACAATGCCACCAAAGCGGCACTTGGAATTGATTAAAAAAGTGCCGCGATGATAGCCTAAAACAACTGGTCAGGCCAGTTCGTTGTGTGGTTTTGAGGCTAAAATCCGATCTTGCAGTACCTTGAGCAATACGCCATAGGCTGGCAGGAACAGACCTAAACTAACCATCAATTTAAAGCCGTAATCGACGGTGGCAATTTCGGGCCAGTGCGTCGCCATAAAGGGATCGCTAGAAGCGTAAAAAGCCACGCTAAAAAACACTAAAGTATCAATAAGATTGCCTACAACGGTCGATGCCGCTGGTGCCACCCACCATGATTTTGTGCTTCTGAGTTTGGCAAATACGCGAATATCCATGAGCTGCCCCACCAAATAAGCGGCAAAGCTAGCAAAGGCGATGCGAAAGACAAAACTATTGAATTCGGCTAACGACTGCGCGCCTTGAAAGCTGCCTTGATGAAACAATACCCCAATAAAATAGGAGATCACCAATGCCGGTAACATGGCTTTAAGGATGATTTGACGCGCATGCTGCTGGCCGAAAATTCGCACGGTTAAATCGGTCGCGAGATACACAAACGGAAAGCTAAACGCACCCCAAGTGGTGTGAAAGCCAAACAGTTGAAAAGGAAGTTGAACTAAGTAGTTACTGGCTGCAATGATCAGTATATGAAAACTGACTAACAGTAATAGAGCACGCTGCAATTGCGCGCGAGATAACATTAACATCTTGTGGCCTTTTTAGTCGGTTAATGCGGGGTGAGGGAACCCGCTAAGGTGAATCTTATCCCATTGTGCATCGCCGTAAGTTTAGCGCTTATGACGATACCTTGCTTACGTACCCTACTTAAGAACCCTTAAGTTATCAGAGTGACCAGCAGCAATGGGGTCTATCGATTTGGGCGGCAAATTATAGATAATTACTACCAATGTACAAGCATAATTGACGTTTTTAACTGCATCAGGCCAGATATTCTGTGCTTACAGGGGGAAGCCTGCTTAGTATCGCTAGATAACGGCAGGCATTGAATACGATAGAGGTTAGGGTTGTTACACTTCGGTGAGTATCGACAGTATGGTCGCCAGTTTGTTTTCCAGCTCGCCCCATTCGGCGTCGGCCTCGGAGCCAGCCACAATGCCAGCACCTGCAAAAAGGTTAATTCTGCCTGGTTCAATCAAGGCGCTGCGAATGGCCACCGCAAACTCACTCTCATATTTGTTGAAGTAACCACAGGCGCCCGCATACCAACCGCGGGTGTACCCCTCGCGCTGGCGAATAAAATTAATCGCCGACTCTCTGGGTAAACCGCCTACCGCTGGGGTGGGGTGCAGGGCTAATAAAATCTGAAAATCGTTCACGCCTGGTTTGAGCTCGGCTCTGATCGCCCGGTGTAGATGTTGAATATGGCTAAGTTTAAATATCTTAGCGAGCTCATCGGCACCGACATAGTTACTCAGCGGCGTGAGCGCATCGACAATATGTTGGCGTACCAGTTGGTTTTCATGGCTGTTTTTGCTGTCATCGATGAGCGCTTTGGCCAGCAGTGCATCTTCCTCTTCATTAAGGCCACGAGTGGTGGTACCCGCTAATGCTTCGGTAAACAACTCGCGCTGACAGCGGCGGTATAAGCGTTCGGGCGTGCAAGAGATATAGGCGCTGTCTGGACTAAACTGGAAGCCAAATTGAAAACTGTTTTGATTGCGCCCCTGCCAACTGGCGAGCAGCATCCAGGGATCGACTTTCTCGTTCACTTCCAGTTGAGTGAGCCGTGACAGCACCACTTTGGGGGTATCTTGAATAAATTTATCTTGGGTGACCTGATTGACCAGCTCACGCCAGCGCTGCTGATTAGGGCGATCGCTGCGACTGAGCAGGTGGATTTTATTGGGCGCTGATAAGGGCGCTGGCGGTGACAATTGCTGCAGTGCATCGAGCGCTAACTGACGCTCGCTTTCGATGTCATTAATCTCAATATTGAGATTAATTAATAACTTGTACTCATTACCGCTGCGGCGTAATTCGATACGAGGCAAGATAAAATGTGCCCGGCCATATTCTGGCCAGCAATCGGTATTACGATCGAACGCCACACCACCGTAGTAGCGGATCTCTGGATTGCTCGACAATGCGCGCTGCTGCTGATAGGCGGCACACAGCTGGCTGTCATCGACAGCATCTTCAAACATAAAATCTTTGCACGCCCCGACAGCTGCGACCTCTTGTTGGGTGTCACGCCCGCGCCAGTATACTTTGGGATAACACGACTGGCTCGCTAACCACGCAATAGAGGGCAAGGGAGTTACAGGCACAGACAGCTGAATGATCGGCTCGCCGTACTGATGGATCTCCAGTTGCTCAAGTGTGCTAGTTAAGGATGCTATGGCTTGGGATAGCGAGAAAACGCTCAATAAATACTCCAGCTTTATCGATAAGTATCTTTGTTTGATGGCAACAATCGCCACCAATATGCAATGCAGAGACTTATGGTGTATTGCTAATAAGAATCTTTCCCACAACCTAATGCGCCGGTAAAAGACTGTCAAGTTACAGGGAGTTAAGCTGTGAACTTGTCCAAATATTGTTTATTTATATTTGGTTTATTGATAGATAAAAACTGCGTACTTTTGTCTTAAGTGATTTTCTTATTGGACAAAATGTCCACCGAGGGGGGAGTAAAGCACAGACAAAGTCGTAATTAGTCGATCTGGGTTGGTTTTTGTTTTTAGAGCGCTTGAGACCACTATCGTAACATTGAACAATGATGCGATTAGGTTACTCGGAGTGTTAATTAAAAATGTATAAAAATCAAAAAATAATCAAATTGTCGTTGGTCGCTCTTGCGATGGGTAGCAGTCCTATGGTGTTGGCTGATAATGCCAATAGAACCCCTATTTTAGATGTGTCAGAAGTGATTGTGGTGACGGGCGAAAAGCCAACGGCGCAGCAGCAGAGTACGACCACATGGCGTATTACCGCCGATGAAATCCAAGCCTTAGGCGTACAGAGTCTCGACCAAGTACTTAAAAATGCCCCGGGTGTGTTTGTGCGCGTGGGTGGCCAAGGCACTCCGCGTGTCGATATTCGTGGTTTTAAAGCGCGCCATGTTATCTATCTCATTAATGGCGTGCCAGCAAATGGCGCCGAAGATGGTCAATTTGATCCTAGTGTGATCCCCGCGAGTCAAATCGCCTCAGTGACGGTATCGGTAGGCCCCACCTCTGTGTTGTATGGCCCGGGCGGTGCAGGCGGCGTGATCAACATTCGTACTAAAGAGGGCGATAACGCCCCCTTACTGTCGGGACACCTTGAAGGCGCCGATAATGATACTTTTGCCGGTGACCTGACCATGGCGGGTTCAGGGGCACAGTGGCAAGGATTGCTCTCGTTATCGAGACAGCAAACCGATGGCTGGCCTGTGTCTGGTGATCAACCTGATACGGCATTGCAACAGGGCGATACGCGCTTAAATTCTGCTAAAACGGTCAATAGCCTGTTCGGCCAAGGTTCATATTGGTTATCGGATCGTACCGAACTGATGGCGAACGTTAACTTGAGTGATGGTGACTGGGGTAAGCCTGCGGTTGATGGCACTACGAGTCGTAACCCTAAATTTGAGCGGGTCGATGATTACCAGGCGCATACTGTGCAGGTGGGGATGGCACATCAATTTAATGACAGATATACCCTACGTGGCTTTGCCTATCAAAACCAATCTGACGTGTTAGAAAATCGCTATGTCGATGACAACTATCAACTAATCGAGCAGCGTTTAGATGGTCGCTCAACAATGAGTGGTGCTAACGTGCAATTTATCGCCGACTTTAAGCATGGTCAGCTGCTAACAGGAGCAGTATTAGCCGAGCACCAAAGCTGGGAGTCGAGCAGCGACAGCTTTGATACCAGTGGCTCAGGCTCGGGTGGCGGCAGTGGCTTAGGTACGGGTGGCGGTAGTGGCTCAGGTACGGGAGGCGGTAGTGGTTCAGGTACGGGCGGCGGCAGTGGCTCAGGAACGGGCGGCGGCAGTGGCTCAGGTACGGGGGGCGGTAGTGGCTCAGGTACGGGTGGCGGTAATGGTTCTGGTGGCGGCTCTGGGGAAACCTTTGACGATACTTCATGGATGTACACTGCGGCGCTCGAGTATCAGTATCAGCACGATCACTTAGGTGCAACCGTCGGTGCAGCACTGCATCAACAAGATCGCGTGCAAGACGATGAAACCGATTATTCGGCGCAAGTGGCCGGTTATTGGCAGGTATTAGACGCGACGCGGGTGAACTTAGGGCTCGCGCGTAAAGTACGTTTCCCATCAATGCGTAATCTGTATGCGTTATCTTCAGGTAACGAAGCATTGCAAGCGGAAACTTCCGAGCATATCGAGCTGAGTGTCGATCAAGGTTTGGGGTATAACACCGACTTGAATATCGCTGGGTTCTACACCGATGCCGACAACTATATTGCTAAAGATAAGGGTGGCGTATACCAAAACATGGGGCGCTATCAGTTCACCGGCGTCGATGTGTCACTGCGTAACCACAGCATCGATAAGCTAGCCGTGACCTTTGCCTATAGCTTCCTCGATAGCGAAGATAAAGACGCAGCTCCTGGGCTAGCAACCTTAGAGTATCGTCCGCGTCATCAATTAAGGCTGCAAGCCGATTACGAGCTGCCTTTCGCTACACGTATCAATATTAATATTGAGCACATAATGGGGCAGGTGTTTCAACAGCAACAAAAGGTCGCGGGACAGAAGGTGTTGGTTGAGCAAGATTTAGCTGACTATACCTTGGTGGATCTCAACTTAATTCAACCCATCATGGGGGATAACTTATCTGTGTATCTGCGTGCCAGTAACTTGCTTGACGAACATTACTACCAGAGTGAGGCGTTACCTCAAGCGGGTAGACAGGTGTTCTTAGGCATTAACTGGCAGATCTAGACGGCAGATATAGACTGAGTGTTCTGATGCAGCTACTTCAATTGCGACAAATCAGTTTTCATTATCAAACAGCGGCTAAGCCGCTGTTTGATAATCTTGATTTTACTATCAAGGCCGGTGATTGCCAGATGATCCACGGCCATACTGGCTCAGGTAAATCGACCCTGTTAAAACTGATCTTAGGCGTGATGGAACGTCCCTTTGTGGGCGATCGCCATTGCGCGTCGCCGCTGTGCTTAGGTGTCGTGATGCAAGATCCCAATGTGCAATTGCTGCGACAAACCCTAGGCGCCGAGGTGGCATTTGCATTGGAAAACTTAGGGGTGGCAGCGCAAGATATGCATGCCCAAGTCAGCCAAGCCCTGCGTAACGTCGGGCTGTTTATTAGCTTAGAAACCCCCATAGAGACCCTGTCGTTAGGACAAAGATACCGTTTAATGATTGCGGCGCAGTTAGTACTGCAACCCGATATATTACTGCTCGATGAGCCGTGGGCGCAGCTCGATAATCAAGGGGTACAGGAACTCACGGCACTGTTAGCACAGCTGCAACAGGCCGGTATGGCAATCGTGATTGTTGAGCATCATAAGCGTGCCTTTTCGAGTTGCGTGACCCACAGGTGGCTGCTCGATGCTGGGCGGCTGCATCCTTATCAGGAGGATGATGCCGAGCCAGCACTGCTTAGTATGGCCGGCGCGCGCACTAAACCTAATACGTCTGCGATGCAGGCTCCGGTTATCCATGCCGGGCCTTTTAAGGTGGGTTTTAGCGGCCAGCCGTTATTGTTTCAAAGTGATGCTCTGTGTTTGTACCCTGGTGAAATCGTGGCCTTAACGGGTGACAATGGCACAGGCAAAAGCACCTTGCTTAAATGTTTAGCCGGTATTCAGGCGGATGTGGGTAATCTCTGTATTTCAGTTTTAAATCAACGTCCTAAGTTAGGTGTGTATGGGCATCAATTGGCGCTATTACATCAACGACCAAGCCGGCAGTTATTTGAGTCAAGCGTCATCGAAGAGATGCAATTTAGTTTAAAACGTTATGGGTTGCCGCTCGAACGTGCGCCGCAAATGCTCGCTAGATTAGGCTTATCGGCGCTGGCCTCTCAATCGCCACACCAACTTTCTTATGGGCAGCAGCATTTAGTGGCGCTTGCGTCATTGGCCTGTTTGCAGCCACAAATCTTGCTGCTGGACGATCCCTTTGCTGGGCTAGATAGTGGCTTCTTCTACCAGGTAGCCAAGTTAATTTTAACCCTGAGCGAGCAAGGCTGTGCCATCGTATTGGCTAGCCATCGACCGCTGGACTTATTGCCTATCGATCAGGTGTGGCACATTAGCGATAAGCGTCTGCAATGTCTCACGGGTGATGAGTTGACTGAGCAAGATGAAAGGTATGCTCGTGTGGGTTAAGCAGAGCAAGGCAAGGGGCCACGTTACGTCGGCAGATAACGACATGACGCAGCACTTTATCGTTAAAAATCCTAAGTTGTGTGCCCTGTGTATCTTGTTAAGCCTGTGTCTGTCGAGCAGTGCTTTTTTTGTACCCGATCAGTTTTTATCGGTTATCGCCCTCTTTAATGGTGTGCTGTTACTCCAAGGGCGCTATTTGGGCGGCGGTGTTAAAGGATTATGCTTACTGTTTACGACTCAATTGGCGATCACTTGCGCACTTTACCAGTTGCTTCATGGGGGCGAGCGGATAGGTGAGGCTGTGCTGGCGGTGGTACGCATATTACTGGCGATGATTCCCGGCTGGTGGTTATCCATTACCTGCGCGCCCCAACGCATTGGCGAGGTATTGAGTTGGTGTTTACCGCACAAATGGGCCTTTGTGATGGCGGCCAGCTTTAGTTTGCTGCCGCGAATTGGCTTGGAGGTGAAGGAGATTTATCAGATGCAGGTGATGCGCGGCGCGAAGATAACGCCCAAAGCCTTGTGTCGACCGAAACATTGGGGCGAGCTGATTTACTGTGTGCTCTACCCGCTATTAATTCAACTGCTAAAGCTGTCTAAACAGATAGCCTTAGCCGCTAAATTACGCCGCTTCGGTGTCCACCATAAGCCAACCCACTGGCCCGATTAATGAGATTAAATTACATGCACAATAAAGGTTTTACACTGCACGATGCGCTATTTATTGGCTTTTGCGCCACGCTCTTGGTGGCCTTAAAAGGATTGCTGCGACTCAAGTTAGGCTTGACCGGACACTCGATGTTTTTGATGACTTTTTTTTATCTTATTTGCTATGGCGCCGTCGGTAAAAAAGGGGCGATCACTGTGTGTGGCATCTTGGCTGGCTTAATGGCGATGATGTTGAGTGTCGGCAAAGGGGGCCCCTTTATCGTGCTTAAATTTGCCTTGCCCGCCGCCGCCATGGATCTGTGCTTACTGCTGTTGCCGACTGTGCTGGCACTCAAATGGCGCTGCATTATCTTAGCCCTAGTGGCTACTGTGGCGTGGGCGAGTAAGGGAACGATTGAGGATATATTAGTGGGGCTAAGCCTTGAGGTAGTGCTATTGCAACTGGCTAAAAGCTTAGTGTTTGGTGGTTTTTTTGCTGTACTGGCGGCGTTATTGGTACCGCCAGTATTACAACGTTTGAGAAGTCATGATCTGTTAGACCGTGAGGAGCTGTAATGATGAAGAGTCAACAGGGGTTAGCGTCTTGGTTAGTCTGTATCGATGATACCGATGATATTGGCACTAAAGGCACGGGTGAGATCGCCGAAGAAATTGCCTTAAAATTATCGGCAGGCCAGCCTAGCCGCTGCGCGTTTGTGACTCGCCATCAGCTATTTGTGCATCCAGATATTCCCTACACGTCACACAATAGCGCCATGTGTTTTCAAGTGCGAACGCCTTTGTGTCAGGCTCAGATCTTGGAGATAGCCGTTAACCATTTACTGCAAGAATGCGCGTCGGCGTCCGATCCTGGCATCGCCTTGCTCGATCTACAAGCTGCTTGCGATCATCAAGCCTTAATCGACTTTGGGCTGGCGGCTAAGAAGGTGGTGAAAACCAAGGCTGAAGCTTACGCCTTAGCGCATGCACAAGGTATTCACTTAAGTGAGCATGGTGGCACTGGCCAAGGTGTCATTGGCGCCATGGCAGGATTAGGACTGCGTTTGCAAGGTAATGATGGCCGGATCAAGGGGCAATTTAAGCTACCCGGGCTGGAAGCGGGCACGGTGGAATTGTCGGTTGCCGAGGCGATTGAACAAACAGGCGTCGATTGTGTGCTAACCGACAGCGGTGAGCCACTGTGTTTTAAAACGCCGTTGCAACTGTCAGGTAAGGTGAAGGCGGTGTACCGCGAACATCAAGTTTGCCTGTTGGTGTATCAGCAAGAGGGTGTTTGGCGCAACGCCCTAAAACAACAACTGAAGCATTATTAATGGGGCCGCTATGACACAGTATTTTAGTCTACATCAGGGACGTTGGCAGTTAGCCGTTGAGGCTGACAATTATCAAGCGGCTCGTCATATTGCGGCTCAGTGCCAGCACTTTATCGCCGACGACGAAGATGAGCAGGTCGATGATCAGCTACGCTCTTGTGTCAATTGTGCTCGCCGCCGTTGGTTAGTGGACGCGATTGAATGTACCGTATTAACTGCGAGGTAAGGTGAGTTAACATTCTGTTTATGTTGGCATAATTTATTTCACCGCTGAGCCACCTAAAATACGCAAAAATGAGTGGTAGTTTTAGTGTGCTCAGCATAACATGGCGCCCTTAGAGCTTGATGTTGTGAATTGGCCCTGTTGGGCTGGATCCTGACTAGATTGAAAGTGGTTAGAGAGCTCGTGGTGAGGCTTGGCGCAGATGGTGAAACAGTGGGTAACAAAGCGGACATTATAAAAATTGCAGTGCGGCGCTTGTCTATAGGCATGTATGTCACGGCGATAGAGCGGCAAGGTCAAGTTAATATTGCTCATCCTGGGCAAATTAAAAGTACTGCGGCTATCCAGCAGCTAATTAAAAATAACCTCAAATATGTTTGGGTCGATGTTAATCGTTCGGACCCGAGTTGCGGCCTAACGCCTCCTAAAGTCGCGCTGGCACCGGCTCCTCCTATCGTAAAAAAAATCAGTCGAGAACAGTCACAAGATAAAGCCAAACGCTTAATGGCAGAGGCAAAAGATCTGGTGCAAAAAGTCTTGTCTGAAACCTTTGAAGGCAAGGCCGTTGCCGTTGAGCCGTTTGAAGATTTAGCAGAGAACATGATTGAGTCAGTCATGTTAGACGCCGATGCCTTTAAATGTATTTCAGCGCTGCGTTCTAAAGATGCCTATTTGCTGGAGCACTCTATCAATGTGGCCTTTTTATTAGTGACCTTTGGTAAGTATTTGGCCCTTGAACGTGACGAGCTTAAACAGTTAGCCGTAGGCGGTATCTTGCATGATATCGGCAAGGTGAAGGTCGACAACAACATCTTGCATAAGCCCGGCAGGCTAACGCCCGCAGAGTTTGAGCATATGAAGTTACATCAGGTGTTTGCCAAAGAGATACTGGCAGATACCCAAGGCTTGTCCCAGATCAGTCGTGATGTCTGTTTGATGCACCATGAAAAGCTCGATGGCAAAGGTTATCCTAATGGTCTTGCTGGCCAGCAGATAAGCCTGCATGGTCGCATGAGCTGCATTGTCGATATTTTTGATGCACTTACCGCTACGCGTTGCTACAAAGAGGCGATGAGTCCAGCCGCGGCGTTTAAGATCCTACTCAGCTTAACCCCGTTTCATTTAGACGAGGCATTAGTATATGAGTTTATCCGCTGTATCGGCATTTATCCTGTGGGTTCTTTGGTGCAACTGTCTGATGGTCGCGTGGGGATTGTGTGGGATGCGAAAGATCGTGATGCGTTGCATCCCGTGCTTAAGTGTTTCTACTCTAATACCCATAAACGCTATACCGATGTGGTGATGGTGGATCTATTAAAACATGATGTGCATATCGAGCGCGGGCTCTCGCCCAGCAGCTTAGATGTCGACCCGACGCCCTTCTATTAATGAATCGATTAAGGGCGTTAACGTCAGCATCGTCTTGTGTCACAGTCTATCGTCATCGCCAGCAGTGTGGCTGGTTAGCTTATTGAGCTATTTGTTAGTAAGAATAGGTATTTGGTGAATGCTAGATACCGATAAATAATGGCCACTTCAACATAGCGCCCAGCGGAGGCAAAATGGAAAAGTGGCTGATTATAATCTGTTGTGGCATCTTCGTTATGGCCTCGATGCTCACCACAGGTCTGATTCGCGCCCTTATCGATATTGGCGCATTTGTAGTGATCTTAGCCTTAGTGTGGCGGATAAACGGCTCAACTAAAATGAATGATATACAATAACGAACCCAGCCCAATCGCGACCCAAAGCAGTAAGCCTAATATCATCGGCTTAGCACCTGCCTGACGCATCTTGCGTAGAGTGATCCCCGCGCCAATCAAAAATAGACACAAGACGAGTATCCGTTTTGACAACATAAAGATGGCTTCATAAGCCGCCTGCCCTTGGGGGAGGTAATGGGCGATGGCGATGGCGACACAATAAAACACAATAAATAGCGGCACAGATACCTTGCGCTTGTTACCGCCAAATACCATGGCGCTAATGAATGCCAGTGGCACTATCCACAGGGCGCGCGCCAGCTTAATGGTGGTGGCGGTGACTAATGCTTCATCACCATAGGCAGAAGCCGCACCGACCACTGAGGAGGTGTCATGGATCGCAATCGCACTCCATATACCAAAGTGATATTGGCTCATCTCTAATAGATGCCCTAAGGCGGGAAACAGAAATAGGGCTACCGAGTTAAGTACAAATACGGTGGCGAGCGCCAGAGCAGTTTGCTGGCTGTCAGCTTTGATGGCTGGAGACACTGCAGCAATGGCGCTGCCGCCACAGATGGCGGTACCTGCGGCAATCATATGGCCGAGCTTGTGGTCTAGCTTGAGCAGCCGAGTGAGCAGGGTGCCCAAGATTAAGGTAAATACAATTGAACCTAGGATTAAGCCGAGGTTGTCGAGGCTGGCACTGAGCGCCGTTTCAAGCTCAATACCAAAACCTAAGCCGATGATGGAATAAGCCAGCAGTTTTTTGGTTAACGCGCCGATATCCCATTGGCTGGGAACCAAGCCAAGGCTGGCCAACGTAAAGCCCAGCACTAAGGCGATAGGTGAAGAGATAACCGGAGTTAAACAGAGCAGGGCGCACAGCATAAAAATCAGCCGTGAAGGCTGGTCAATGAGTTGGCTAAACAAAGATTTCATCTACAAGGTGATCGAGTTCTAGTGTGATTGCCGCAGTATAACTAGCACTTAGGTTCTAATAAATTCAATAAGACTTATCTTAAGATTCAATTTTATTTAATCTTTTATAAGTTGGTGAGGGTAAACGTGGGCAACTGAGATTGCCCACGTTATAGGCGCTTAAGGTAGCAGCAATAAGCTGCCTAAGCCTAAGAAGATAAAGAACCCGACCACATCAGTCACTGTGGTTAAGATCACCGAGCCCGCAACGGCAGGATCAATCTTCATCTGTTTGAGTACAAAGGGGATCACCGTGCCCGATGAGGCCGCGGCCAAACTGTTAAACACAATGGCGACAAAAATAATGCCACCCAGCGGCACCGAGTTAAACCAAAAGCTCACTACCACCCCAATTAAGGCGCCCAGCAACACGCCGTTAAAGGCGGCAATTTTAAGTTCTTTGTCGAGTAGCAGTTTTAAGTTGCTACGTTTTAAGTGGTTAAGTGCAATACCGCGTAGCGCCACTGCCAAGGTTTGGCTACCGGCAATACCGCCCATACTGGCAACCACAGGCATTAAGATAGCCAGTGCCACCACTTGTTGCAGCGCATCACCAAATAAGCCAATGACCCAAGAGGCTAAAAAGGCGGTTAATAAGTTGGTTGTTAACCAGATAGCGCGCATTCTGGCGGCAACGGTGACCGGAGTAAACAGATCTTCTTCATCTTGCGCCGTTTCTGAGGCCAGCACTTCTAAACTACGCTCTTTGAGGCGTTGCATCAAAATGGACACCGCTATTGCGCCAATGATCTTGCCCTCTTTTTGTACCGGATGCCACGCAAAGCCAGTCACGGGATTAAGATGTTGCGCCGCTTTAGTAATATCTTGATCGTCGTTGATGGGGTCCACTTCCACAATAATGTCAGCCAGTGGCGTACTCGGAGCCACATTGTGAAGCTGCTCTATGGTGCATGCGCCTTGGTATTCGCCTTGGGCATCGACGGCATAAACCGCAACAAAATCTCGTTCGGGATACTTTGCGATGCGCTCTAGCACTCTTCTAACTGGAGCTGTTGGGCGTGAGCGTAAAATATCATTATTGAGGTAACGTCCCACTTCCTCATCTTGATAGCTTAGAGCCTGTTGCATCTGCTCTATGGTGAGAGACTCTTGTTGCTCGAGATAATCTTCGACCACGTCACTGGGTAAGATTTCGGCGAAGGTCAGTACATCAATTTCTGTGATGCGCTTAAGCAATTCCTGCATCTGCGCGTCGGTCAGAATATCGAGCACATGGCGTGCGGTTTCATAATGCAGCAGGTGTAAGATAGCCCAGCCACGCTCGGCAGGAATGTAGCGACACACGACCGCACGGTATTGGTCTGTGATGGACTCGAATAGGTTGGCTAAATCGGCGTCACTGTAGTCACTGATAAAGGCCAGCGAGGCAGATTCTTGTTCTTCTGGGTGGCTGACAATGTCGATGACCCGAGATAATAGGTCGTCTCTTATTTCCTCTTCATTAAGAGGCTCATGTTCAGGCATTGCCATGGAAATATCCTTGTAATCAAACGAGTGACAGGCCAACATGCGGCGATGCGCCGTGGCGTACTACAGGCTGCAGTCCATTGATGATATTACTCAATGCACTAGCCGTTTCATGTCGGCTATGATAACCGACATGAGCTAAAAGCGACGCTGTTTATCTGTTACTAAATCACGTGATTAGCGATTGTTCCCGCTAGCAATCGAGTAAAAAGCTTTGTGCTGGGTCAACCAGCACGCGGTCGCCCATCCCTTCGCGGCCAAGCAGCATCAAATAGGTCATATCCTGACGGTTGCTTAGTGTCAGCTCGATAGGCCATTGATGATCACCCAATTGCAAGGTGGTCTGGATAACACAGCGCTGCTCAACTTCGCCATTAGAGGATTTTATCCTGCGAGAGTCATGCATTGGTGCTTTACAGTGTACCGTCTGATCCAAATTATACACATCGGGATGCAGATCGAATTCGACATAAGGTCGGCCGCCAACTTTAACACGTTTTAGGTTGTCGACGTGTAAGGATGATGTCTTAGCCCCGGTGTCGATCCGCACCTGCAGGTCACTAATACCGAGATCGGGTAGGTGGCATATTTCTAGATTGCCAATAATGATTTTTTTCATGTTTTTATCCTAACAAAATAAAATTACCCCGCTCTGGTGAGCCTTCATATCACGGGAGTGGTGATAGGGGTGATCTGTTCGTTCATGATCTCAATATGCTCAACCACTTCATCGGCAGCACTGCCAAAATAGGCGATATGGAACATAGCATCACCCTCCAACACGAGGGGGATATTTTGTTTACCTATGACAATACCAGCGCGATTCGAGGTTACTTGCTGGATAAGCTCGCCCATGGGGTTGTTGATTTCAGCCAACACCTCGCCCTGTTCAACATAGGCGCCCAGCTTGGCAAATTCACACACAAAACCACTCGCCGCGGCGCGTGTCCAGTCGCTACGGTTGGCCACAAAGGGCGCTATTTTTTGGCGTAAGCGGCGTTTACGCATCACGCCCAGAGATGACAAGACATTGAGTATGCCTCTGACCCCAGTTTGAATTGATAACTCATCAAAGCGTAAGGCTTCGCCAGCCTCATACAATAGTACCCGCGCGCCATTATTCACCGCTGCTTCGCGCAGGGAGCCGTCCCGCACATTGGCATTGAGCAGTACTGGCACGCCAAAGGCTTGTGCCAAGGCTAATGTTTCACTGTCGTCTAAATTAGCTCTGATTTGCGGTAAATTAGAGCGATGAATCGCGCCAGTATGTAGGTCTATACCATAATCACAATGGCGCACTATGCTGTTGATAAAGGTGTAAGCCACTCGCCCCGCCAGCGACCCTTTTTGCGACCCTGGGAAGCTGCGGTTAAGGTCGCGCCTGTCTGGCATATAACGGCTCTGGTTTAATACGCCATACACATTGACCATAGGCACTAAAATGAGTGTGCCTTTAGTGAGTTTGATATTCAGCTGCAGTAAGCGGCGGATGATCTCAATACCATTGAGTTCATCCCCATGCACCGCCGCACTAATAAACACCTTAGGCCCAGGCTTTTTGCCCCGCATCACATGCACTGGCATCGACACTTGGGTGTCGGTGTACAGGCTAGCGACGGGCAGTTGCAGTTGACGCTGCTCGCCTGGGAGAATATCGACTCCGCCAATGTGTAAGGCTGAGTTATCCATTAGCCTTTACCACGTGTTTTATTGGCATGAGGTTTGGCATTTTTTTCGATAAAGGCATAAATCAGCCCAGCAACATCTTTCTCGGTTGCTTGTTCGATGCCTTCTAATCCTGGTGATGAGTTAACTTCCATGACCACTGGACCATGATTAGATTGCAAAATATCGACACCGCACAGATTAAGCCCCATCGCCTTGGCTGCGTTGAGTGCTGTGGCGCGCTCCTCTTTGCTTAACTTCACCAGTTGCGCGATACCACCGCGGTGCAGGTTGGAACGAAACTCGCCTTCGGCCGCTTGACGCTTCATGGCGGCCACGACTTTATCACCCACAACAAAACAACGAATATCAGCGCCGCCCGCTTCTTTAATAAACTCTTGTACTAAAATGTTGGCTTTAAGCCCCATAAAGGCTTCGATGACACTTTCGGCCGCCTTAGTGGTTTCGGCCAATACCACGCCAATACCTTGGGTGCCTTCAAGCAGCTTAATGACCAGTGGCGCGCCGCCGACATTTTTAATCAAATCTTTGATTTTATCGGGTTTGCTAGCAAACCCAGTGCGCGGCAAACCAATGCCTTTACGCGATAGCAATTGCAGTGAGCGCAGTTTGTCGCGCGAGCGGCTGATGGCCACCGATTCGTTGACGCAAAACGTGCCCATCATCTCAAATTGACGCACCACCGCCGTACCGTAAAAAGTGATCGACGAGCCAATGCGTGGAATAACGGCATCATACTTAGGCAATACTTTACCCATGTAGCGTACGGTTGGATTACTGCTGGTGATGTCCATGTAGCAATGCAGGGTGTCGATAATATCGACCTCATGGCCACGAGCTTCACCAGCTTCTTTTAGGCGACGAGTTGAATAGAGGTTTTCGTTTCGAGACAGAATTGCGATGCGCATAACTATGTTCCTTAATAGCGACCTTAGTCTACCTAAGGCATAAAATTTCAGATTAAATCAGCAGGTAAGAGTGAAACCTATGGTCATGATGGCATGTTAACTAAACAGTAACACATTTAATCGTTAGCTGGATTATTGCCGTTGATTAAATATAGCCATAAATCATATCAAGGCATTGATATTGGCATTTTCACTTGGTTTATCATTCGATTGTTTGCTGTTACTGCTTAAAAATAAGGACGCGACATTAGGGCTAAAAGCGCAGGCTGCAAAGCTAATTATTTTTGTCGTCACAATAAGGTTTTTTGCTTGTGAGCACGGCGGTTTTTGCTAAGGCGTAAGCGATCGTTTTAAGCTGTTGTTAATGGGTGGGTGACGAACATTAAATTGACTAGCGTGGTGCACTGTTGTGGATGTTGGTTGCCAATAGCTGCGGGCTTTTGAACGCTGCAGTAAGCGCCAGCAATTAAGCATAATATTGGCCAGCTATGGGATTAATTCGGCGAGGACGCGGCGCAATAAAAAAGGTTATGTCCTTAAGGGCATAACCTTTTAACCACTATTCATGGATTAATCGATGCTTAGCCAGAAGCTATCAGCGCATCGTCACAAATTCCTCGGCGCCAGTGGGGTGAATGGCAACCACTGCGTCGAAATCGGCCTTGGTGGCCCCCATCTTCATGGCAACGCCAAATCCTTGCAGTATTTCATCCATGCCATAACCTATGCCGTGAATACCCACGACTTTTTCATTGTCGCCAGCGCAGACAAGCTTCATTTTACAAGCTTGGCGATGAGCGGTGACGGCGGTATACATAGAGGTAAAGCTTGAGGTGTACACTTTGACATTGGCTTCACCGTACTGGGCGATAGCTTCTGGCTCTGTGAGCCCCATGGTGCCGATAGCTGGATGGCTAAAGACCACGGTTGGGATCAAGCTGTAATCCATTTTTGCCTCTGTCATGCCATTAAACAGGCGCTCAGACAACAAACGTCCCGCTTTAACCGCCACAGGCGTTAATTCGACGCCGCCTTCGATAATATCACCGACGCAGTAAATGCCTTTCGCTGTGGTATTTTGCTGTGCATCGACCACGACATAGCCCTTATCGTTTAGGGTGACGTCGGTGTGCTCTAGGCCTATTTTATCGGTCGATGGTTTACGGCCGATAGCCCAAATAAGGGTGTCGACCTCATATTGCTCGCCGTTTTCTAAGGTGAGCGTTAGGCTGTTGTCGGCATTTTTGACCACAGATTGTGGCACGCTATGGGTGTGCAGGCTTGGACCGTTACTGGCCATGCTTTCCATCAAGGCTTCGCTTAGCATAGGGTCAAAGTTGCGCAGTGGTGCGTGTTTACGCACAAACAGATGGGTCTCGCTGCCCAGTGCATGCAGCACGCCAGCCACTTCTACGGCAATGTAGCCTGCGCCCACTACGGCGACGCGTTTAGGTTGTTCGTTGAGGGCGAAGAAGCCATCAGAGTCGATACCATATTGGGCGCCCGGAATATCAGGAATGGTCGGTGCACCGCCGGTTGCGATAAGGATATGGTCGGCACTGTAATGCTCGCCATTGACTTCGATGGTGTTGTTATTGATGAAACGCCCATAACCGCGCACTAAGGTGACGCCATTGTTTTCAAGGCCGCGGTCGTATGAACCGTGGATGCGCTTGATATAGGCTTCGCGGCTTTCGACTAGTTTGTTCCAATCGAATTTATTGACCGCCACATCGAAGCCATAATCTTTGGCATATAAGTGCATGGCTTCGGCGACCTGAGCGCCATACCACATGACTTTTTTAGGCACACAACCTACGTTGACGCAGGTGCCACCAAGAGCTTTTGCTTCTATCAACAGTACTTTAGCGCCACGCATAGCAGCGCGGTTTGCCGAGGCGATCCCCCCACTGCCTGCGCCTAAACAGATATAGTCAAAGTGTTGAGCCATCATTATCTCCAAATTCGAACGATTGCATATTGCGGTCATTGTAGGGGCAAACCGCTTGTCAAACCAGTGGCGTTTTTGGCTTTATGCAAAGACCATATGCTGAGTAAGTGCTTTGGGTTGATGCTATTAATGGACTGAGGTTAGCGCTTGTATTGGCATTTTTGGTAGTCGCTCACTGAGGGGCCTTCGGCGCCGCATTTCATACAGGCCCATTCGCTTCTACGGATATTAAGCTCATCCCGATGAAAGCCAAACTCGGGTTTAGATTGTGACCGTAATTTGCTTTTTAATTGGTTCATACGTTGATGCAGCCAACGGCAACTAGGATCATCGGCTACTTGTTGCCTCTGTGCGATGCGTTGACGGTTATCTTTTTTTGACTTTTTACTGGTCTCACGGCGCTGGGATTTAGATTGCTTAGTGGCGGGCAGATCCTGAGGGCGATAATGTAGCGCACTGCGGTGCTCGTCTGGGATCATGATAGGGTTACCTTCACTGTCTAACGCGCTGTCTGCGGGCAAGGTTATCGGTTTACTGGTTGGTGGCGTTGCGGGCTGGAGTGATTGTAACGGTTCGCCTGCTTGGGCTTTGCCGTCAATGGCATTGAGTATCATCAAGGTGATTATGGCGCTGCGGATAACATTAGGCATTCCTTGTCCCTCATGGTTGCTAAAGGCGTTCCTTGCCTTTATGTCAGCTTTAAAGCTAGTTGAGATTAGCCCTAGGTGCAACACGCTTTAAATGCGCGTTATAAGCTCCAGTTGAGGTGTAAGCCGGCAAAGGTATGATCTAAGTCGCCGTTATTGGGGCCCACCTCACGCTTAATATCTTGCTGGGCTAAGGTGTGGCTAATATGGCCCGACAGGGTCAGCTGTGGGCTGAATTGATATTGGATTTCGACGCCTAACTGTAAGTGGTTACGGCCATTATGTGCTTCAGTCGCATATTGAAAATCAAAGCCTTGGGTGACATAAGGGGTGATAGTTAGTTGTGGTGAAAGCGCCCACTCACTGTGAAGGTTGGCTTCAACAAAATAGCCTGCAGCTTCAGTAGAGTAGGTATAGGCAATCGAGGGGGTGAGCCAGCCAATATTTGTGTAGCTAAGTGAGGCAAACAGTTCGTTATCAGTGCATTCTTCATCACCATAGACTTGGATGCGTTGGTAGCCTAGTGAGCCATCAAAGCGATCACCAAGAGGTAAGGCGTATTCTAGGCCGAGGTTCCATTCGATGTAAGTCATGCTATCGGCGCGCCCAACCGTGCCATATAGGGTGATATCGTGCTGTTGCCAAGCGGCAGTTGCCCAGTAAATGCCCCCCTCGTCCAAATTATTACGGCCTTGGGAAATATATTGGTTGTCCCATGCTAAGTCGATGATAACGTTATTGGAGGATGGCTCGAAGGTGATGATATTGTTTAGGTGTAAATCATCGACGCTGCCTGAGGGGATCATGTCCGCCGCCAATAGCGGCGTGCCAATTGTCAACAACGCTGTGGTGATCAAGGGTGTGGTCAAGCGATTCATGTTAAACATTAGCCTAAACAGAACGAGAATGGAGTGGATCATAGCGTCACCGAAATCAAACGAAAATGAGAATAAGTTGTATTTGAGACCGGCTTATCAATTATGTTTTTAGGTGCTGCGGGCTAACTCTTTTTTAAGCGAGATCACAACATTAATGTGTATCGGCTGCTAGAGAGCGTTATAGTGAGCCTTTTTAAGCGGGTTTGGTATCAAATGCTTGAATCACGTGGCCATCGCCCATATTTAGTGGTGTATATCTGTCGATCTTTAGAGGAAACAACATGAGCAATCCTTTGCTAAGCAAAGCGGAATTACCGCTTTTTTCGCATATTAAACCTGAGCATATTCAGCCTGCCGTCGAGCATGGGATTGAACAGTGTCGTCGCAAAATCGATGAAGTATTGGCCTCTGGCGGCCCATATACTTGGGATAATTTTGTGGCGCCGTTAGAGCAAGTCGATGATGAACTCAGCCAAATTTGGTCGCCAATATCGCATATGAACGCGGTGTTAAGCACCGACGAATGGCGCGCTGCCCATGATGCTTGCTTGCCGCTGCTGTCTGAATACGGCACCTATGTTGGCCAGCACCAAGGCCTGTATCAGGCGTATAAATCACTTAAAGAATCGGCCGAATTTGCCAGCTTGAGTCAGGCGCAGCAAACCAGTATCGAGCATAGTCTGCGAGATTTTGAGCTGTCAGGCGTAGGATTGAGCGATGAAGATAAACAACAATATGGCAAATTGGTGAAGCGTTTATCTGAGCTAACCAGTCGCTTCTCTAATCAGCTGCTCGACGCGACGCAGGCGTGGAGCAAATTGATCACCGATGAGGCCGAGCTTGCCGGTCTGCCAGAGTCGGCAATTGCTGCCGCCCAAGCCATGGCAGAAGCCAAGGGGCAGCAAGGCTGGTTATTTACCTTAGATTATCCCTCTTATCTACCAGTGATGACCTACAGTGATAACCGTCAACTGCGCCAAGAGTGCTATACCGCGTTTGTCACGCGGGCGTCGGATCAAGGCCCGAATGCCGGTGAATTTGATAACGGCCCGCTGATGGATGAGATCCTTGCGTTACGCCACGAGCTAGCACAGCTGCTGGGCTTTAAGAGCTATGCCGAAAAGTCGCTGGCGACCAAGATGGCGCAGTCGCCACAACAGGTGATCGACTTCTTAGAAGAGTTGGCAACACGCTCTAAAGCCCAAGGTGAAGCCGAATTAGCCGAACTGACCGAATTTGCCAGGCAGGAATACGGCGTGAGCGAGCTCGAACCCTGGGATCTCACCTATTACGCGGAAAAACTTAAGCACCACAGATATGAGATCTCACAAGAGCTATTGCGTCCCTATTTTCCTGAAGATCGCGTGCTGTCTGGACTGTTCTATACCGTCTCGCGTCTGTTTGGTTTAACCGTTGAAGAGCAAGCCGAATTTGATACTTGGCATAAAGATGTGCGCTTTTTCACCATAAAAGATGCCCAAGGCCAGCACAGGGGCAGCTTTTACTTAGATCTGTATGCCAGAGAAGGTAAACGCGGCGGCGCTTGGATGAATGATTGTCGTGTACGACGTCAAACCGCTAATGGTTTGCAGCATCCGGTGGCCTTTTTAACCTGTAACTTTAACGCCCCTGTGGCGGGTAAGCCTGCGCTGTTTACCCATGATGAAGTGACGACCCTGTTCCACGAGTTTGGCCATGGTATTCACCATATGTTGACTCAAATTGATGTGGCCGGTGTGTCAGGGATCAACGGAGTACCTTGGGATGCGGTGGAGTTACCGAGTCAATTTATGGAAAACTGGTGTTACGAAGAGGAAGCATTAGCCCAAATTTCAGGTCATTTTGAAACGGGTGAACCACTGCCTAAGACGCTGCTTGATAAAATGCTGGCGGCGAAAAACTTCCAATCGGGCATGATGATGTTACGTCAGTTGGAGTTTTCGCTGTTTGATTTTCGTTTGCACCATGAGTATGACCCGCAAGTGGGGGCGCAAATTCAAGCCAAACTCGATGAGGTTCGACGCCAAGTGGCCGTGGTCCCCACTGCCGACTTTAACCGTTTTCAACACGGTTTTGCGCATATTTTTGCGGGAGGCTATGCAGCAGGTTACTACAGCTACAAGTGGGCTGAAGTGTTATCGGCCGATGCATTTTCTCGTTTCGAGGAGGAGGGGATCTTCAATGCGGCAACCGGACGTAGCTTCTTAGAAAATATCTTAGAGATGGGCGGTAGCTTAGAGCCAATGACCTTATTTAAGCGTTTTATGGGCCGCGAACCCAAGATTGACGCCCTATTGAGACATTCGGGTATTCAAGCTTAATATCAATGCTTTATAGCAAAATGCCAATCTTTAGGGGTTGGCATTTTTGTATCGAGTGTTCAGCTAACAACGCGCTATTGCAAGGTGACAGTGGGGCGTGGCTTACAAATTACGCAAAATCATGTAAGGTTATCAATATCTGAAAACTTGATTATATTTTGTGATGATAAATCCCATTTGGCTACGAAGTTTTTGCACCTTGGTGGAATTAGGGCATTTCACCCGCACCGCCGAGCGCTTGCACATGACTCAATCTGGCGTCAGTCAGCATGTGCGTAAATTAGAAGAGCAGCTGGGCACGCCACTGTTAGTGCGTGAGGGCAAGCAGTTTTCACTGACCGACGCAGGGCAAACCCTCTACCAACAGGGGGGCGGTATACTGCAGGCGCTGCAGCAGCTACAACAGGCGGTGCGCCAAGACCCTCCCTTTGCGGGCATAGTGCGGGTGATGTCGCCTGGCAGCATGGGGTTAAAGCTGTATGCAGACTTGCTCGATTTGCAGCAGCTCCACCCTCAGCTGGTGCTCGATTATCGCTTTACCTCTAACTCAGGGGTTGAGCAGGCCATTGCCCAACTCGATAGTGATATTGGCTTAATGACACGGCAACCGACCTTAAGCGAAGTGCACGGTCACAAGGTGGGGCAGGAGTCATTACTCCTGGTGACACCAGCGCAGTCGCCCTCGTTAACTTGGGCAAGCTTAACCCAGTTGGGGTTTATCGATCATCCCGATGGCGCGCACCATGCCAGTTTGTTGTTAGGTGCCAATTATCCCGAGTTTGAGTACAGTGAGCCCTTGCCAACGCGCGGCTTTTCTAACCAGATAAGCCAGATCCTCGAGCCGGTGAGTCGTGGCTTAGGCTTTACCGTGTTGCCAGCCTATGCGGTTGAAGCGTTCACGCGGCCTGAGCGAATAAAGGTGCACGCTTTATCTGTCCCCGTGAGCGAGCCTATCTATTTGTGTTACAGACGAAAGTCGGCATTACCACAGCGGGTGTTGTCAGTGATAGATGTGATAAAAACCCTCTTGTGAGCGTATGATAACAACACGCCGGATGGGCTCCGGCGTGTTGGTCTGCAGGCTGAGTTATTAAGGCGTGTAGTAGGTCGCCGCACCGGGGCCAACGGGTAGGCCTAAGGCAAATACCCAGATAAAGAAGAAGCAGGTCCACCCGATAAAGAACACGATAGAGTAAGGCAACATGGTGGCGACTAAGGTGCCTATGCCTAAGTTTTTCTTATACTGGGAGGCAACCGCCAAGATAAGCCCGAAATAACTCATCATAGGGGTAATAAGGTTAGTGACCGAATCGCCTATTCGGTAAGCCGCCTGAATGGTTTCAGGGGCATAACCGACCAACATCAACATAGGCACAAAGATCGGAGCAGTCACCGCCCACTGCGCCGATGCGCTGCCCAGCATCAGGTTGATAAACCCACACATCATAATAAACAGCAAAAATACCAGCGGCCCAGTAAGGCCAACGGCATTTAAGGCATCGGCCCCGGTAACTGCCAATACCGCGCCTAGATTAGTCCATTTAAAAAATGCCACAAATTGCGAGGCAAAAAACACCAGCACAATATACATGCCCATGGTGCTCATGCTGTGAGACATGGCGTCAATCACATCTTTGTCGCGCTTCATGGTGCCCACCACCTTGCCGTATACTAAACCCGGAATGGCAAAGCAGATAAAGATAAAGGCGACGATCCCTTTGAGAAACGGTGACCCTGCCACTAAGCCTGTTTCAGGGTGACGCAGTGGCCCGTTTTCCGGCACTATGGTCAAGGCTAAGATGGCGCCTAACACCACAGTGGTGATGGCCGCAGCCTTAAGGCCACGCTTTTCTACTGCGCTTACACCATCCATTTTTTGTGCGCCTAGGTCGATACTGGCTTCGCTAGCATCGTATTTACCTAGCTTAGGCTCGACAATTTTTTCAGTAACCAGAGCACCTAACCCAGTGATCACAAAGGTCGACACAAACATGAAATACCAATTCACCTCTGGGCCGACTAAATACTCAGGATCGATCATCTGCGCTGCGGCCTCGGTGATACCTGACAACAAGGGATCGACCGTACCCAGTAATAAGTTGGCGCTATAACCGCCCGAGACCCCAGCAAATGCCGCGGCCAGCCCAGCCAGAGGGTGACGGCCTAAGGAGTGAAAAATCAAGGCTGCCATAGGGATGAGCACCACATAACCCAGCTCGGATGCGGTATTTGAGACGATACCGGCAAACACTATGGTTAAGGTGACTAAACGCTTTGAGGCGCCCATGACCAGTGAACGCATGGCTGCCGATAGCAGCCCTGAACGCTCTGCAATGCCCACCCCAAGCAAGGCCACCAATACAGTACCCAGCGGAGTAAAGCCAGTAAAGTTAGTCACCAGATTTGAGACTATCATTCGCAAACCTTCGCCATTCATTAAGCTGACGACATGGATCAAGCCATCGGCACTGCGTCCTGGGGCACCTTCTGGGCGGGGATCTGTGACTGTGAGTTCAAAATAGCCAGCAATACCACTAATGACGATGACGGCGAGGCAGAATAGAGCAAATAAAGTGATGGGGTGGGGGAGTAAATTACCAAGGCGTTCGACGATATTTAAAAATCGCACAAATAAACCGCTCTGTTCCGGCGGTTGTTCGGCAGTTGTTGCACGACTGCCAAAGTCATCTTGTTGCTCAAGACTCATGTACTTTCCTTCATTATGGGCATCTTTGTACCCTAAGTTATTGTTTTGTTATTTTGGGTGGTGCAATGTTTCTATGATGAAGCAAGAGTTTTAACTGAAACTTAAATCGGTAGGCGATGGGACGTGGCGTATAGATAAAAAAAGCCCGCTCTGGAGGGATACGGGCTAAAAAAGTGATGATTGTCCCCTCGCCAACGGAGATGGTCTTGGGAAAATCAAAGCATAAGGCTTTGATCCTGTATCTAGACTGAATAAGTGGCTGACGATGATGATGCCGCTAACTGCAGCAGGCTGTTTACGCGATGTTCGACCGCTTAGAGGGTAAGCTGGTGGATTAATTTTGGGCAAAAAAAATCCCTTACATTGGGGAAAAGTAAGGGACAAAAGCTGTGATTAACCCACAAGGTCAAGTAAGGTCAATGACGACTATATTAGCGCCCAAATACTGTACCTAAGCTGAACCGGTATCAGCTAATTTAATGTCGTTTTTAAATAGCTTTGGACCGAAGGAGGGGGTGTATGCTCGCGGCTAAGATGGGCCATAGGCGTTAACCTCAATATCACTTAATGCCTCTGTTTTGTTTGTAGTGTTTTATCTTTAGTTATTGTTTATTAATCACTTTATTTTTTGCTCTTATCTTTGGGTGTGACTTTTTTGGGTTTTAGGTTAAATTAATGATGTAAGGCAGATAACTGCATGTTTGAATGGTGATAGAGAGCTTATTTCCATATGCTTTATTGTAAATGGTTTAAATAACCATCAGTTTGATATTGCTGGGGCTGTAGATAAATCACTGGAAATATGACGTAAAATCGGTAAAGGTGATGCCGTATGTTATGCAGTACTCGATTGCATGGGGTCAGTATCATGGATGTGGTGCTACTGGTTAATAAGTGCCAATACAACATAATAGGCCATTAAATATGGTAAGGGAGAGGTAATGCAAGGTTTACTGTTAGCTTTAGGGATAGTGGTCATTATTACCTACCTTTGGTATGTCAGCCTGATCAAAAAGCGCAATGCCGCGCGTGAGGCGTTATCGGGGATCGACGTACAGTTGAAGAAGCGTGCTAATTTAGTGCCCAATATCCTCAAGATCGCTAAAAAGTTTATGGAGCATGAGAAGTCACTATTAACCGAGATCACCGAACTGCGAAGCCAAGTCACCGCAGGCTATGACAATAATGATCCCCAAGCGATTAAACAACATCTAGCGCAGGCAGAGCAGCTTAATCAAAAAATGGGTCAGTTAATGGTGAATGTCGAAAACTACCCAGAACTCAAGTCAGACATCACCATGCTGCAAGCCATGCAGACCTACAACGAAGTTGAAGAGCATATCTCAGCGGCGCGCCGCTTCTATAATGCCGCAGTGTCTGAACTTAATACGGCGGTAGAGGTGTTCCCCGGCTCCATTATTGCGTCTATGGCTAATGTTAAGGTGATGCCGTTTTATGAAGCCGATGAAGTATCGAAAGCGCCAGTGGATGCGGCCGATTATCTGTAATTATGTCTCACTCATGGTTTCGCCACTAGGTCACTGCAGTGAACGTGCTTAGCTTTATTTTTGGTGCCCCGATAAAACCGCTGCGCCAGCCACAGCGTTTGGTGGCATCCAAAGAGGAATTAGCCCAGTTTCAGGCGCATTATCAGCAACATATTGAGCCATTAACGCGTAAGTTCGAAAATCATCGCATCGCCAGTCTTAAGGCGTTAAGGCTGCGAATTTACACCAGCATGGCGATAATTGCGGGGTTGGGATTAGTCGCACTGCTGTATGGCGCGCGTCACTATATCCAAGTGCCTTGGTGGTTACTCTTACTGCCGCTTGCTGGCCTACTGTGGTGGTGTTATCGCCCGATAAAGCGTTATAAGCGAGATGTAAAACAGCAAGTTTTTCCTAAAATTTTTAAATATTTTGGCGATGATTTTATTTTCAGCCCCAGCCACAGAATGAGCTTGCCTTTGCTCAAACGCTCTAAATTGCTGCCCGATCATGACAATGCCCTATTTGATGATTATGTGCAGGGAGCACATAAGGGGGTCGATATTGCCATCAATGAGCTTACCCTCACTAAACGGGTTCGGCGTAAAAAGCGCACCGAAACCGCTACCGTATTTCGTGGCGTCATGGTGCTGCTGAGTAGTCATAAGGCGTTTAAGGGCCATACTGTGGTGGTTAAAAATCGCGGTGGCTTGATTAACTTCCTGTCAAATTCTTTTAAAACCCTCACGCGGGTGAAGCTTGAAGATCCGCGTTTTGAACAACAGTTCGATGTATTTTCTACCGACCAAATCGAGGCCCGGTATCTGCTGACGGTCAGCTTTATGGAGCGACTGCAAACCTTGGCCGAGCTGTTTTCAGGTAAGATACAGTGCGCTTTTTATGAAAATAAGCTGCTGATCATGCTAGAAAGTCACGAAAATCGCTTCGAATTAGGCTCGATATTTAATGGGGCGACATTTGAGTATGAATTTAGTCAAATAAACCGTGAGATGAAGCAGCTATTTGCTATGATTGAGGTACTTAAACTCGATCAAGATATTGGATTGTAATGACAGGTACGCCTTTTCGTTTACCGCTGTTTTGCCGTTATGCTGTGCTACTGCTGCTCACCAGCTGTGCGGGGGTATGGGCGCAAGAGTCTGCTGGAAAGCCACATTATAAGGCGACATATTCTAAACAAGGTATTCTCGGTAATCATGATGCGCCAGCCGCTATCGATGCGCCCGTCGACAAAATTAAGGTGTATCAATACACGCAGAATAATGGCGTAGTGGCATTTGCCGACCACGCTCCAGGCAGTAGCGATTTTAGGGTGCTGCTGTATGACTGTTTTGCCTGTCAGAGCGACTCCACGTTAGACTGGCAAAAAATTCCCCTGTTTAGTGCCGATTACGATGAGTTGATTGGGCGTGCCGCCACCGAACATGGGCTTGACCCTGCCCTCATACGCGCGGTTATTCATGCTGAATCAGCCTTTAACGTGTTTGCGTTGTCACGCAGTGGTGCCATGGGATTGATGCAGTTAATGCCTGCCACCGCCAAAGAGATGGGAGTGGATAACCCTTATCGTCCCGAGCAAAATATCGATGGTGGAGCGCGCTATTTAGCCAAGATGCTGGCTCGATTCGAGGGCAATATCGACTTGGCCTGCGCCGCCTATAATGCAGGGCCAACGACGGTAAGCCAATATCAAGGTATTCCGCCATATCCTGAGACGCAAGCTTATGTCAAAAGGGTTAAAATTTTATTCAAGCGTTATCAACAACTCGGGTAACGGCCATGCTAAAACAGTCGATTATTGAATTAGAATTAGCCCTACTCAACCCCGAGGTTCGTCACAGTATCTCGACACTCGATCGGCTGATCCACGACGAATTTATAGAAATTGGCGCCACGGGACTCGGTTTTGGTAAACCAGAGATATTGCGGCGTTTGCCCGAAGAAAATACCCCTAGGTTCACCGTGGTCGATATTCAATACCGTCAATTAAGTGAAAATATTGTGCAGCTGACATACCGCGCCAGCTTTAAGCCAATCAATGCGCTGGATAAGCGCTATTCGCTACGCTCATCTTTGTGGAAATATGGGGGCGACCGCTGGCAGATCATCTATCATCAAGGTACGCCCTGCGAGGCATTTTTTTAAACGCTTTATTCGCCCACTTCCCAGGTGACTTGAGTGCTGCCGCCACCTTGATTAAGCAGTGGGCCCAGATAATCTAATGTGGTTTGCGCAATTTCGTCGAGTTGCCATGGTGGGTTAATGACCCACAATCCAGCTGCGGTCATACCAAACTCATCACTGTCGGCCTTAATCGCTTGCTCGATACGCAGCTGACGACGAATACCGCTTTGCTTTAATAACTCAAACATCGACTCGGTTTGCGCGCGATTCACCACAGGATACCAGATCATATACACCCCGGTGGCAAAGCGCTTATGGGCTTGAATTACCGCTTTGGCCACCTCTTGATAATCGGTTTTCATCTCATAGCTAGGATCGATTAATACCACGGCGCGGCGTTCCAGTGGCGGCACAGCTGCTATCAAGCCTTGTAGGCCATCGCCCTTAATCACCTTGATTTTTTTGTCTGCGCCTAGCTGCTCATCTAGGGTCAGAAAGTCGGCGCTATGCAGTTCATGCAGCACCATACGATCGTTTTCGCGCAGGTTCATATCGACAAAGGAAGGTGAGCCTGGGTATAACTCAAGTTCATCGGCGGCGTTAAAATGCTTAACATCGTTGATGTAATCTTGCAGCGCCGGTGGCAGGTCATCTTTGTCCCACAGTTTAGCCACACCCTCTAAGTACTCACCGGTTTTTTGCGCAAATTCATCCGACAAAGCATAACCACCTGCCCCCGCATGGGTATCGATATACACCATAGGTTTATGTTTCTTATGCATAAGTTTAAGGGTTTGCAGCAACAGGGTGTGCTTAAGTACATCTGCATAGTTTCCAGCGTGATAGCCGTGGCGATAACTTAACATGGGAGATCTTTATTGGTGATGAGTAATGGAAGCACCATTATATACAACTCCTAAGGGGGATCATAATTGCAAGGTATGGCGTTGCATCCAAACGAGGTTATCTCCTGCTAGCGGCAGTTGCCATATCGCCGTGCCGTCGTCTTGATAGATGCGATAAAAGCTTAGGGCTTTATGAGTGAGGTGCTGTTTTCGCAGGGCTAAATAGATGCGTTGCGCCGTGTCTGTCAGTGTATTGGGTGACGATATCTCGGTATTATTAATACTGATGTCATAACGTTCTACGCGGCGTTGCGGCCAAATTTCGGTGCTACGGCTAAAGTGACCGCGGATCTCATAGCGAATGGGGGTGGAATAACAGTCTTCATCGGTTATGCAGGCTGCAAAATAAAAAATACCCTGATCGGCCGAGATCTCGACTAGAGAGATGCGGATATCGCTGCGCACCAAGCGGTTATCTTGTACCGAAAAATAGAGGTCACCATGATACATCTGCTCTTTAAGTTGACCTTGGTGCTGCTGCAGCTCTGGTATCGCCAGCTTGTTATAGGTTTTTTGCTCCATTCTAATTTTGGTGCTCAAAAAATCAGACAGGGCTAAGTGGCCTGCACGCTCGGCATCGCCACGAATATTGATCAACTGTTTTCCAGGGCATTGGCCCGCTTGGTAGTTAGGGCATATTGCGATACTGTCACGGTTGGCACTTAACTGGGCAAAACCTTGAAAGGTGTCAAATGGTGGCGGCGAGCTGGGCTCATCCAGCAGTTGCTGGTGCAAGCGTTGTGCGGCCACCTGCTCATCAATAGCGTTGTCAGCCACTGAGGTTAATAGGGTAAAAAGCCCCTGACTACCACTTAATGAGCTGACTAACCCTTGCTCTTGATAGGCATGTACCTGGGGTTGTTGGCTATAAGACAGATAACCGAGTAGCGCACTACACAGCAATGCTATTGCCAGCAGCACAGGCATCGTGGGCCGGGTAAAAGGCTTAGTGACAGCGGGCTGATGAGGCAACTGCAACAGATAACCATGGCGCGGAACCGTTTTAAGCTCGATAGTCGGCTGATCGGCCAGTTTTTTGCGCAGCATACTAATGCACTGTTGTAATGAAGACGGTGCGACCACGCGATTAGGCCAGCCTATCCGCATAAGGGTATCTTTGGTCACCAGTTCACCTTGCTGACTTAGCAGTTGCTGCAGTATCGCGGTCTCGGCATAGCTAAGATCGATACAGGTGGACGTACGGTGGTTATATAACTGTTGCTGAGCAACGTTAAGGCTCAACTCTGAGGTTAATTGCACGGAAACTCTCTACAAGGGGCTCACGCTGCCAGTATAAGGCGGTGAGGATTAACGCGGAAATGTTTGCTGTTGAAGTATGATCAAGCTCTGTGTTTCATGGGTTAATGCCGCCCAGCGTGTAACGCTGAACGGCATTAATTTCCTTGCAGGGAAAACTGAGCGTTACAAGTTGTGTACCTGTTTTAGATTGTCTATTGAGTGACAAACGGCGCAGGATTCAACTTGAAGTTGGTTAGCACTCACCCCAAAACGGCCACCGTTTTGTTCCATGTGAGCACGTACTGACTTGTTAATCACCATGGTGCCGTCGCTATTTTGCTGTTTAGCATGGCAGGCATAGCAGGTTGCCGACACGGGTGAAGTGTACGCATCGACACTGATATCCGTTGCTGGATGGGCTCTCGAGTCAGGGTTGTAGTCTAAGTCGAGGGCCAGCGGACGACCCACCGCGGTCAAGCGATCAACCCCGAAGGTGTCGCCTTCGTGACAACGATAGCAGTTTGCCTTGTCGGCAGGGTACTCAACGTTACGCACACCATCTGCACGATCTTGTGTCACGCGTTGGTTGGTATGCAGTGAGTGCATCCACACTTTGTGATCTGGATGGCTAACGGTGAGTTGCTCAATATAATCCCAATCGCTTGGTTTAGTGTGCATTTCACGGATCGCTTGTGTCGGTGGCGTGTTTGGATTGTGGCAGGCCAAACAGGGATCGACGATATCTGCGGTAGAGCTGAGGAAGGCAGGCTGACCTTTGATGGCCATTGCACGTGGTTTAAACGGACGTAGGTGTTCGCCTAATTCGTCATGATCGTGACCCGAGAAACAAGTGGTATCGGCGAGCTCTTTGTTGATCTCGGTGACTTGTGCATGACAACCGCGACAGGCCAGCTGTGAGTTATCATTAAACTCATCATAGCCATGGCAGGTGCCGCAGGTCTTGTTTGAAACAATTGCTGGGCGCTTAGCTTCTGGCGCATCGGTTAAACCGTCTTTATTAAAGAACCAACGCTTATTGGCTTCGGCATTTTTGGTATGCCCAGCTTGATCGCAGCTCACTAAGTTTTGTTGCTCGTCAAAGCAGTAAATAAGGCGATTAGAGATAAAGCCTGAATCATTAATTAAGTCACCAGAGAATTGGTCCTGCGTAACAACAGGCCCCATTAAGTAACTATAAACATTACCTTCGCTGCGATATAGCGGCGTACGTTCACGCTCACCTGCAGGGGTATTGCCGCTGCCATCTTGGGTAATGTCTTTCTTGTTACTTTTAACATAAATGGTGTAGCCACGACTGCTGGTAAAGTCGACTGACGCGCCCCAATTAACGTATAGCTGCAGATTCTTAATCCAATCGGCATTAGCAGGGTTGTTGTCGGTAATCGCGATTTCTTGTCCTTGTCTGTCGAGTAAAGCAAAACTAATTTCAGCAAAGTGTTGGCCACCTTGTTGCACCAATTTTGCGTCGCGCAGATCGACATTGACAATATTACGCTGATCTTCAGCTACCGCTTTTTCATGTTTGCCCATGTGTGCTGTGTAGGTGCGCTCAGGAGCGTGGCAGGTTAAGCAGTTGCCGTTATCGGGTTGAGAATCATGATTGTACACCGCATTGCTGGTCATATCATGACAGCTTGAGCAGGTTTCACGAGTCGGAACTTGGTACCAGTTAGTGGCCTGTGGCTGTTGCTCGCTTACGGTTTTGCTGTGACAAGCAGTACAGCTACCGAGTGCTTGTGGTGTCACACCAATGTGAGCGGTATGGGCCAGTACCGGCCACACTTTGCTCGGATCTGACATCTTGTTATTGGTATGGCAACTGGCACAGCTTTCGAGGTTATCACCGCCATGTTTAATCTCTGCAATAGCGTCATGGCAGTTTAAGCAATTTGCCGCATCTATAATGCTACGATTGTCTTCTATGTCGGTACCATTGGTGTTGAAATCGATAATTGTGGTGGTGGCGGGTACAGTCGCGCTGGCAAGAATATTCAGTTGTACTCGCTGGGTGAAGTCGCCATTAAAACTCGCCTCACCTTGAACTAGTGGCGCATGCATAGTGTAGCGGTAACTGCCATCAAGATTATCGATGAGTATACCGTCACATCCTTTAGCTGGAGAGCAGGTTTCGCTGGCCAGCGTTTGCCACTGCGAGCGCTCACCTGCGGCTTGGGGTTGTAATTGGCTAGCGTAGATTTTTAACGCAGCAATTTTTATCACCGGCAGAGCGTATTCATTCTCTGCTGAAAAATCGATGCTCAGTAGGTTGTCAGTCACACTGGTGTTATCGATGCTGATCGACAAGGTGTTAGCTTGGGTGCTGACGCTGTTAGACGGCTTACCGTCTTCGCCCGGCTTGCCATCTTCACCGTCGGAGCAGGCGACGAGGCCCAGAGATAAGCTACTCAACAGTGTTAAGTAGCCCAGCTTTTTAAGTCTTATGGTTTTCATCATATATCATCTCATTTTAGTCTTTTTAGCGTCGTGATTATGGTTCGCGACTGCGGCAAAAGTGTGCCTGAATCTGGATGTCGACAATGTGAACAATCAGCTGTTTATCCGCATATTCAGGCTTTTGAGACGTTTTTTGGTTTTTTTTAGCTTTTTTTAGGCCTAATCAGCACGCTGCCTATTGCGCCGCTTCCATGGATTTATTACCTAGCGGCATCTTTGCTTTTATAACGCGCCGAGCCTCTGGCATAATGAAGTGCTATTTCCTTAACCACAGAGCTATCGTGACGTCAGAATCAAACCAAACCCCTCATATCGGAGTGTTTTTCAATCGCCATTATCCGACCCTAGAAGCCATTTGTGAGCGTTGGGGGCTGGTGTTTGATAAGGACTCATTGTTTGAGTTGGTATTTGAACATGATTGCCTCGTGCTCAATAAGCGTGATGAGCCAAAATTAAAAGGGATAGTAGTGGATTTTGTCTCAGGGGCAGTTGCTCATCGCCGCAAGTTTGGCGGCGGCCGTGGCCAATCCATTGCCAAAGCCGTTGGGCTTAAGCAGGGCGTGACTCCGACAGTGGTCGATGGTACCGCAGGCCTTGGGCGTGATGCCTTTGTGCTGGCAAGCCTTGGTTGCAAGGTGATTATGGTCGAGCGTCATCCTGTGGTGGCCGCGCTACTTGAAGACGGCCTGCGCCGTGCGTATCAAGATGCCGATATTGGCCCATGGATGCAAGCGCGTATGAGTCTATTTCATGGTTCAAGCCTTAATGCGTTAGCCGATGCGGCTAACACATCTGGTACCGAAATTGATGTAGTCTACCTAGACCCCATGTACCCCCACCGCGAAAAGTCTGCCTTAGTGAAAAAAGAGATGCGGGTGTTTCAATCTTTAGTTGGCGCTGACCTCGATGCCGATGGTTTGCTCGCGCCAGCGATGGCCTTAGCCACCAAACGGGTGGTAGTTAAGCGCCCCGATTACGCCGAGGATTTAGGCGGCGTCAAGCCCAGCACTGTTATCGCCACCAAGAAAAATCGTTTCGATGTGTATGTGAAAGCCGCAATGAAAAACCGTTGAGTCTCGAGGCCATAGGGCTTACCAATATTTTTGTCGCTGAAAGCATACATTGACATAACATAACCATAGTCTGACAAATTTAAAGCATAGATTGACATAAAAATAGTTTTTGTAATTTTTTTGCAAAAAAACACTCTATTTCTATCAATAGGTTAAGATAATTTTACAGCCAAGTTTTAAAGTGGTTGTACACTAAATGCACTATACTTCTATTTGATACACTAAAATAATCAAGGAACGATTATAATGTTTAAGACATTTTTATTACTAATTGTAATATCCATACCTTTATCAACTTACGCTGAAGAAGCTTTTTTCTGTAAAGAATGTACCTCACCCGAAAATGCGAAATCTATCGCTAAATTAAAATATGCGCCAAAATTACAATGTAACTCAAGCGACCCCTTCTCGCCACCAACACCTGATGACGCAATTTGTGGTTCAGTAGCCAGGAATATTATTTTAGTTAATCCAGAAACAAAGAATATTTATTCTTATCGCGTTGGCCATAGCAATCAAGCTCCTCGTTATCCAGTTATGGCTTGGGATAGAACATTATCAAATCAAGATATTTCTGGCTACTCAATGGTTGCAGAGTATTTAGCTACTTATGAAAATGGAATTCAGATTGCAACTAGTAATGCCTATATCTCAAAATCAAATACGAGTTATATTGCTTCTCGTTCAGGTACGACTACATGCCCAACAGACACGGCATTGAGCACTTTGGTAAACCCTAATGAGATGTCTAACTTAGAAGATTTAATGACTTTGAGCATTATGTTTGGTATGGAAACCTCACCAGGTTACGGTGTAATGGATAAGTTGGAGTCAAGTTCAATTTCAAATACGGGAGCAGGGATAACAATTAATCGTATTAATTATAATGTTGCTTGGAGTGATACAACTAAGAAACCTATTATTACCTGGCCTTTTGCTAATAGCGAAGAATTGAGTTCAATAAAAGATTATTTACTTTTTAATATTGAAAATTTAGGCAGGGATCATAATAACGTACCTATTTTGAAATTCTCTCTAAGTGATGAGTCGAGAGTAGCTGGTGTAAAACTATCTCATTTACGAGGTAAACATGGGCCTTTAACAATTACGAATCCTTGTGTCCTTGATAGGTTAGAAGAGTTGAATGGCACTGGCCAGTTTAGAAATGCTGGGGGTATTGAAGTCCAGTTTAACGGAAGTACCACTCCGGCTGGCGGGAGTATTGAAACCTGTACTTGGTATTTCTATCAAAGTGGAAGGTTATTATATATATTTAACTCTGCTGGTAGTGGTTGTTCTTGAGTTCTGTAGTTTACGTCGCCTAGTCAACTTTTATCTTTAGGCTTGTTTACTAGGGGCTGTTGATCTTTGTTCGAATTTTGTCCGAAGAAGGTAATCTCGTATAATTTACTTCGCCAAAAACAAACTTAACGAGATTACCATGCCCCGATTAATGCTCACTGATGAGATTTGGTCGAAGCTAAAAACTATTCTGCTTGAAGATAGAGTTTATAACAAGCGTGAGCATAGAAATACGATGGAGGGGATCCTTTATCGACTTGGTGTTGGCTGCCCTTGGCGAGATTTACCTGAATGTTTGGGGTTATGGAACATGATTTACCGTCGCTTTTTACTGTGGTCAAGAAAAGGGATCTTACTCAGACTATTCAAAACATTATCGGCTGATAGCGATACTGAGTGGGAATTTATTGATGGCAGTTATGTTAAAGCACATCAACACAGTGCTGGTGCCTCATCTGAAGAAAATCAAGCTATTGGGCTTAGTCGAGGGGGGAATACAAGTAAAATTCACCTTGCTGTAGATAGTTATGGTTTACCAATAGCGTTTATCGTCACTGGCGGAGAAGTTCATGATAGTAAAGCAGCTAACGCGCTTATTGAGCTCTTGCCACTGTAACCCTCCCTTAAAATCAGGAGTATAGCGACACCTTATGACCCCGAATATGAAGATTACTTAGGTAAACGAAAACGGGCAAAGGAAGGTAGAAATTCTTGGTTCGAACCGGTCTTAGCTGCAATATAGGGTGCTGGGTAACAAAATACGCCTTAGTGGAGGCTTGAGCCGTATGCAGTGAAAGTTGCATGTACGGTTCTTAGGAGGGCGGTACTTGGTAACAAGTGCCGCCTATCCGACAGTAACAAGCTAGCCCCCTAAAATTGTGTGTGATAACCAAGCGATTATGTCGTAATAAAAGTACAAGTCATAATTACAGAGCATTAGAGGTCATCTCGATATGTCAGGTTATGGTTATATTTTATGTCAGGTTATGGTTATATATTTTAGCTAAGTGATTGAAAGCTGGAAGCTGCCTATGTCAGGTTATGCTTCCAGCGACAACTTCATAGAGTTATAATAGATTAGCAGACAAACCCAAAGTATCGATAACATCGTTTTGGGATTGCTTTAATGCCCCTGACTCACACCCTTAGGGGAAACAGCGTCGTTGGTGATTATAAAATTCTACCCTTAGTAGCGATTATTTTTCGGGGGACTACCTCTCTTATATGCATTATATAGAGGAGCGTTAGCCGCTAAGTAATCGATTAAGTTATCAATAATACAATCACTTAGCTAGCAATTTTTGCCTTGAGAAGTATTTGTACTCTATTTCTCAAGATGAGATCTTTATTCTGTATCCTAAAAGTAATAGGCAAAGCTAATGTTGAAGCGTTTATCCCAGTCATCACCGACTTCAGGTAGACCTATATGATCATTGTTGGCCGTTGAAAAGGTCATGTTTTTACCCATGATAAAGTCAATCTGTGTATATGTTGGACCGGCACTGATAGCTGCACCTAATACGTTTTGCATGCTGTTATCGTAGTCGTCATCATTAACGTCTGGTGTCATTAAGCCAAAGTCGTTATAAAATTTGATGTTACCCCAATCGGTTGGGATCGTTTTAGCGATGTTTGCGCTGTAAATTTGGCCTTTAGAGGCAACTTCAAATTGCCAACTCACAACTGAGATACCTATCTTGTTGTCGTTAGTACTATCGGCGGCATCAAACTCATACTGCATAGCTTGTAGTTGTAGGTTCCAGCCATTTAAGGTGCTGTCTATGTGCGCTGCGAACGCATACCTGTCACCATTATTACCCGTTTCTGAGTTAAAGATTTGACCTGCTTCAATTGAGGCACCAAAGGTTGTTGATCCACCTTGGTGCTCCATTATGTAAGTTTGGCGAAAGTTAACTTGGTTGGTTTCTTCATTATGGTATTCAGTACCATTAATGGTGCCGCTGTAGAGATCTGCAGCATAGCGCTTGTTTTCTGTAGGACCGTATTCAGCCCCTTTATAAAACGCTATATCGGTCTGCCAACCGTTATGTTGATATACTGCTTTCGCACCGAGATCGTGGTCATCTTCAAAGCCAAGATAGTAAGGTAAGCCGAACCAATAACTATTTGAAATATATCCGATATTACCGAATGGAACCTTATTTATGCCAAATTGTAACTGCCAATTAGGGCTGAAATCATAATAACCATAACCAAACTTAATGTAGTTAGTGTTGGCGGTAAAGCGGTAGTCTGACTTTAGCCCCCAGTTGCCATGCTTACCATCAAAACGGAGTGACAGCATGTCAAAAGTTAAGTCCCCCGCTTTATCTTTTGAGCTTTCACTGTAGTCTTTATAGGCGTAGTTTATACGCACGCCGCCGTGAATATTAATACCATCTTCTTCCTTTTCTGCAGCGATAGTATTAAAGCTATTGAAAGCAATAGTACTTGCCAAAACTGACAAATAAAGCTTTTTATTTGATTTCATGGTCGTGTTATCCCAATGTGTTTATATTTCTTGAAATTATTATTAGATATTTATCATCTGCTTGTTATAAATTGCAAGTCATGTTGTTCATTTAAAATAATATAAACTCCTTCAGTTTTTTTGTGAAAAGTTAAATGCTTAATATGCAAGGTGTTGTTAAAAATTAATTTAAATAAAGCCAGTTGGCTAATTAGCTGCCAGTGACAAAAAATTTGCTTTTGAAATTAACTGAGCTGGTGGCTTCTAATGTTAGCCCTTTAGTTTCTGGTGCCATAAATACCGAAATAACAAGACCGAATAAAGAGATGGCAGCTCCAATTAATAGCGTTGGTGAAATACCGTAGTTCGTCATAAATATCGGCAGGGCATAAGTTGAGATAATCGTACCAATGCGGCTAAAGGACATAACAGCACCAACGGCTGAGGCGCGTATCTCTGTAGGGAACAGTTCATTTGGATAGAGCCATTGCAAAATACCTGGGCCACCAGAGAAGAATGCATAAGTTGCAAATGCACCAATAATCAACCAGATGCTTGGATCTGGTACCACACCTAGTAGGGCCAGTGAGGCGGTCATTATGCCAAAGCTGCCAATTAATAGTGGTCGTCGGCCAATAGAGTTAAGCCAGTACATTGCAGGAACACAACCAGCCATAAAGAATAAACTGATTACAATATTGCCCAAAGCGGCGTCTTTTCCGTCAGTAAAGCCGAGAAGCTCGATGATTTGTGGGCCAAAAGTGTAGATGGCGAACATCGGGATCACCTGACAAGTCCAGATGCCACCGATAAAGAGGATTCTCTTTAGGTATACAGGTTCGAAAAGCTTGGTGTACTTGGTTTTTTCTGCTGATTCATGGGCTATTTCGACGTTAGGGCCAAAGAACTTCTCCATAGTTTCTTTACACTCTTGAACACGCCCTTTTTTAAGCAGCCAGCGTGGCGACTCTGGTAGGTGGAAACGTCCAAGAAGTATTATTAAACAAGGGATTAAAGCGCTGCCGAACATCCAACGCCAGCCATCTTCAACGTCATATAATAAGTAGCCGACCATATTGGCAGTAGTTGCGCCGACGTACCACATGGCAGCGATAAAGCCCATGGTGTAAGCACGCTTCTTAGTTGGTGAAAACTCTGCCACCATTGAGGTTGCAATAGGATAATCTGCACCGATCACTATACCAATTAAAAAGCGTAAGATTACCAATTCAATAGGGGAGGAGATAAACATGGTTGCAAAAGAGAGCACAGCGATGGCAACAATGTCGATCATAAACATGAGTTTCCGGCCAAATATATCAGCAACATAGCCAAAAAGTGCTGTGCCAATAAAGAGTCCTACTAGGGTTGCTGCACCAACTAAACCAATCCATTGTGCATCAAGTTCTAGAGCTGGAGTCAGCTGTTGAAGTGCTAGGCCGATAATCACCAAAACATAGCCATCTAAGAAAGGGCCTCCACTTCCCCACAACATTATTTTTCTGTGTAATGGAGTAAACTCCATATCGTCGAAGTTTGTTCTTGGTTTCATGCGACTTACCACCAAATATAAAGCTATATGATTATTGTAATTTATTTTTATAAAGTACTTATTCTGTTTAGGTTTTTATAACCTAAATGGAATACTACCCTGTGAAAATATTAAAACGGTGATGTGAGCAATATTTTTATATATTTATTAATAAAGATTATATATTTGTGACGTCGAAGTAATTTAATTTTAATTGGATGCGACAAAGAGTTGAAAAGATTCAACTCTTGCCTTCAATTTGTATTATGTGTTTAATTTTTATCCGTATCGATATTCGATGCCAAATGTTCCGCGAGGGTATTCCCACTTTTCTAAAATGGTTTCTCCGCATAGGAACTTGCATGTTCCACACTCTAAACAACCGGCTGAATCAAATCTTATGCTGCCATCATCTTCCAATTTATAAAGACCAGCAGGGCAAGCGTTGACCAGTTTTCGATATTCATTCATATCGGGGTTATCTTTTAAGATAATATGTGGATGACCTTCATCAACATGGAACTTATTGGTGCCGAGTTTGACATCGACATTAACTACTTCACTCATATTGAGGTCACTCCTTTAATTCCATCTTTAATCAGGTTCATATAGCCGACTTCTTTGCAATGCTTCATCAATGTCTTTCTGATGGGTTGTGATGGCTTGCCGTCAACAGTGAACATATTTTGCATTATGTCTGCCACCATCTTTGGGTACTGATTGAAGATGCGTGGGTTTTCCATAAAGGCTGGAAGATCTTTATATAGCTTGAGATCTTTCATGATAAAGCTGTCTTCTAACAAGCTTTGATAAGTAGACAGACCATCGGCGCTAAAGTCATTGCGTTCGCGAGCGGCTAAAACTGCTTTTGCTGCTGCTTCCCCAGATGCTACCGCTAAATCCATGCCACGCACGGTATAGCCAATATTAAGACAAAAACCTGCAGCGTCTCCAACGATCAACACGCCGTCATCAACTAAGGTAGGCACCATGTTAATGCCTGCCTCAGGAACAACATGGCCCGAATACTCAATGAGCTTTCCGCCTTCTATTAATGGCTTTATCATTGCGTGATTCTTAAAATCTTCAAGCATTTGTGGTACGGTTTTGTTTGAGCTGCCAATATCGTGCAGGCCGCAAACAATACCGAGCGAAACGGAGTTTTTGTTGGTGTAAATAAAGCCGCCACCCATTAGGCCATTAGCGGGTGAGCCAGCAAATAACCAGGCGCAACCTTCATCATTCTTTAGGTTAAATCGATCTTGGATAACTTCTTGAGGAAGCTCGATAAGTTCTTTGGCGCCAACCGCCATGACATCACCTTTTACGCGTTTAACCATGCCAAGTTGCTCGCCCAGAATGGGGTTAACACCTTCTGCTAAAATAACTGACTTTGCTGTTAGTTCGTCACCATCGGCCTTAACGCCAATAACTTTACCGTTTTGAGTTAAGATCTCATCAACTCGGATCCCAGTAATAAATTGGGCTCCAACCTCTTCGGCTTTCCCCATTAGCCACTGGTCAAAATCGCCCCTTAATAGGGTATAAGATTCTTCAGTTGCTGTTTGTGCTCGACCGTTGTGGTAGTCGAGAGTGACGCCGGTATCATCGGTAAGAAAAGTGACTTTTTCTTTAGTGACTTTTCTTTCTATTGGCGCTTCTTTAGCGAAGCCGGGAATAATTTTTTCTAGACTGTGGGCATATAAACGACCGCCGGTCATATTCTTGCTACCAGCATAGTTACCGCGCTCGATTACGAGAACGTCTGCTCCCTCTTTTGCAAGAACATACGCCGCAACACAACCTGCAAGCCCTGCTCCTACGATAATGGCGTCAAATGATTCTTCTGACATACTCGTCACTCTCTAGGTATATTTGTCTACTCGCCTCTAATCTATTTTGCGATTAGAGGCGATTGAAATAACGATAAAAATTGTGTTTCAGTTAGGCTTTTAAAGCGCTAATTAGTGCAGGCATTACCTTGTTGATATCACCAACAATGCCGTAATCCACATATTGGAAAATAGGTGCATTCTTATCTTTGTTTACGGCAAAAATAGTTTGTGAACCTAAGGCACCCACCATGTGTTGGATTTGGCCTGAAATACCCAGAGCAAAGTAGATCTCAGGTTTTAGCATCACGCCTGATACACCAATGTAGCGTTCGCGCTCCATCCATTTCTCTGTTTCAGCAATAGGACGTGAACAACCTAACTCGGCACCGATCAATGCACTGAGTTCACCTGCCACTTGTAGGTTTTCTTGGCTACCGATCCCGCTACCAACACCAACAACACGTTTGGCTTTGCCTAGATTGACGCTTTCGCCTTGTTTCGCGCGGCGCTCTATACATTTAATTGTTGATGTAGGTTCGACAAATGCCACGTTAACCGCTTCACCTGTGCGAGCTGTATCAGCTGCTTGCACTTCATAAGCACCGCTGCTTAAGGTGGTAATGGCTACTGGGCTATTGATCTTCTCTTCTGCGATGGCTAAACCGCCGTAGGCCATATGCTTAACACGCACACCGTCTTCGATGCTAACTTCAGTCACATCGTTAACAACACCGGCTTGTAACTGAACACCTAACTTACTGGCTAATGCTTTACCGCGTTTTGTTGGGGCAAGTACCACCAAAGTGTTGTCGTTAGCGGCTGAAATAACTTGCGCCATAGTGCGGCTGTAGTCTTCAGTAATTTTTTGGCTGTCTTTGTCGCCTAGGTAGTACACATGGGTTGCACCATATGAATAGGCTGTAGCGATATCGGCTTCGCTGCCGATGACAAATGCCGATACTTTTTCGCCTAACCCTACGCCAGCTGCGATCATTTCAGGTAAACGGGAAGCGATATCGCTAAATACCCAAATATTAGATAGTTTGCTCATCATTTATCCTTAATTAGTTAAGTGCTTTACGTAAGTGTTCTGCGAATTGGGCGATCTGTTGCTCGTCATCACCTTCGATAACAATCTTCTGACGTGCTTTCTGTTCAGGTGCGATAACCGAAACCAGTTCAACTAACGCTGGAAACTCGCTTAACTCAATATCAGAGGCGCTTAGGCTGGTGACAGGTTTTTTCGCAGCCGCAAGAATCGTCTTCATCGAAGGGATTGTTGGCTCGTTAATATCTGCAGAAACAGAGATGACAGCAGGTAGCGTGACTTCCAACACTTCCACTTCATCATCTAACGATCTTTCAACTGTGAGTTTGCCTGGCTCGGCCGAGATGATTTTGCTTACGGCATTGATATTGGCTACACCGAGTAACTCGCCTAACTGTACGCCAACTTGTTGCGCATAAAGGTCGCCAGAGCCATCACCACAAAGAATGAGGTCAAAACCATTTTTTTGTGCTGCAGCCATTAATACGCGAGCGGTTTGATGAGGTAGAAGCTGTTCAAATTTTTCGTCAACGATAACGGTTAAGTCATCGGGTCCACGAGAAAGAATGTCTTTGCGTGCTTTAGGATTTTCTAGTGCCTTGCCACCCACACTCATTGCTGTGATGCTAGCGCCATCGACGAGTCCCTTGATCGCTACACCCGCTTCAACCGCACATAGGTCGAATGGGTTAATTTTTGGGGCCGCCTTGTTGGTATCTAAGCTGCCATCAGCAGTAACTGCGATATCTTGCTCTTCTGGCACTAATTTGTAACACGTAATAATTTTCATTATTTCTCCCGTTAAAATATTAAGTATTGATAAACCTAATATAAAAATGGACTGTAGAATCACCACTTATTATCCGTTTTTATGAAACTTAACTTCTATCTAGTGGCGTCAGTTAGTCAAATGGATTTAAAATTACTGATTTATATAAAACGCTTAGTTGGTTGAAAAAGTTTTTATATATTCTTAAACGTTTTTTGCTGCCTAACGTTGTAAGTTGAATCAATTATAGGACCATAAATCATCAAGCTAATGTTATATGTGTCACACTTATTAATCGATGCTTGGTTAGTCTTTCTAACAGAGATATTAGTTACTCTAATAGGCTTTGTTTATCGATTTTTAAGTTAACTTAATAACCTTATTAGGTTTGCTAATAGTGGGTTTTAGAACGAATAATATGGCTATTAGTTATTCTTAAGAAGTGGCTATTAAGTAATTCTAATACGTTTATTAGAATTATAGTTTTTTAGTTGTGCTACTGTTTTTTATGGTGCGTTTCAGGCTGGTTATAGCTTAATGGGTTGTAGTGTCTTAAATTGATCTCTCTATATAACTACTTGTCTTTAAATCTATTTTGGTTGTTTTTTGCAGTTGTTTAACGCTGGGGTGGCATGTTGGAAGTGACTTTTTATTATTGTTTATTTATCGATTTTTAATTGATTTCTTTAGTGTGTATCGCAACTTTTACCCCCCCATAAGTTTCTATTTTAAATGAACGTGATAACGATCACTGTATACCTAAATATTGGCTGGCATGCTTATTAAGTAAATCGTCTGGCTTGAAGCAACCAATTAATTATCTATAAGCGTATTTTGTTTTGTAAATAATTAACTTTATTTTTTGGTGATTGATTTTGTTTGCTGGTTATATTTATTGAGTAGTGATTTATAACTAAATCCAAATGATTAAATCCGAAAGTACTTAGTTTAAAACTTTAACAATTATCCTCCTAAAACAGAGAGGGAGAAGTATTGATATGAACGATAAAACGATGGATGTAAATGCCACTGTTGGGAAAAATAAGGTTACGATTGACCCGATTATATTTTTCCCTTCATTAATTGCAGTAATCATACTTTCTTATTTTACCGTAAGAGATTTAGATGCTGCTAATATTGCTATTCAAGAAGTATTCCATTATTTAACTCACTCTTGGGGGTGGGCATTTGAGTGGTATATGATTTTTATGGGGGCGGGTTGGGCTTGGTTAACGTGGGGGCCATACTCTAAAAATCGTTTAGGTCAGGAAAAGCCCGAATTTAGTACCGGAAGTTGGATATTTCTAATGTTTGCTTCTTGTACATCAGCAGCGGTGCTGTTCTGGGGTTCATTAGAAGTTTACTACTATGTGACTTATCCGCCTTTCGAGCTTGAATCTTTATCGGTTCCGGCTAAAGAGTTAGGTCTTGCGTATAGTTTATTCCACTGGGGGCCACTTCCTTGGATGGGTTATGGTTTCTTCACTGTTGCATTGGGTTATTTCCTATTTGTTAAGAAGATGGATGTTGTTCGCCCAAGCGGTACCTTAGAACCTGTATTAGGTAAATATCACAAAGGCTTCGTTGGCATCTTTATTGATAACGTTTACGTTGTTGCTTTGATCCTTGCAATGGGTACTAGCTTAGGTTTAGCAACTCCACTGGTTACAGAATGTATTCAATGGTTGTTTGGAATTCCGCGTACCCCAGAAGTTGACACAATTGTTATCTCTTCATGGATCATCTTCAATGCTATCTGCGTGGCTTTTGGTCTAACGAAGGGCATTAAGATTGCCAGTGATTTACGTAGTTACTTAAGCATCATCATGCTGGTGTGGGTGTTCCTTATTGGTGCAACGAGTTTTACGGTGAACTACTTCACTGAATCTGTGGGCGTAATGTTAGATCTACTTCCGCGTATGTTGTTCTACACAGCCTCTGTGAGTGAGGGCAGCTTCCCGCAAGATTGGACCGTATTCTACTGGGCTTGGTGGGTAGTGTATGGTATCCAGATGTGTATCTTCCTCGCTAAAATCTCTCGTGGTCGTACTGTGCGTGAACTTTGTTTGACTATGGTTGCTGGCCTTACTGCATCTACCTGGTTCCTGTGGACCATCCTAGGTAGTAACACCATGAACTTGATGAATGAAAATCTCATTAACATGCCGCAACTTATTGAGCAGTATGGTGCAGCTAGAGCAATCATCGAGACTTGGGCTGCACTTCCATTTAGCACAATCACTATGTGGGGCTTCTTCATTTTATGTTTCCTTGCAACAGTGACTTTAGTTAACGCGTGTTCTTACACCTTAGCTATGTCTACTTGTAAAGGTGCAGACGCCGACAATGAACCACCAATCTGGGTGCGTGTAGGTTGGTCAATTCTAGTCGGTGTGATTGGTATCGTTCTGTTATCACTTGGTGGTTTGAAGCCGCTGCAAACGGCAATTATTGCCGGTGGAGCGCCGCTGATTATCGTCAATATCATGATCATCATCTCTTTCTTAAAAGATGCCCGTAAAAATAATTGGAAACCTGTAGGTGAAGAGATTTAGCCACACTCAGGATTCAACAATTGCAATATAGAGGATTAAACAATGGATTTTAAATTAACTGACGAACAAGAACTTTTTGTAGCCGGTATCCGCGACTTAATGGCTAAAGAGAATTGGGAAAACTATTTCGCTGAGTGTGATGAAAATAGCCAATATCCAGAACGTTTTGTTAAAGAGCTAGCTGAAATGGGCATCGACAGTTTGTTGTTACCTGAAGAACACGGCGGATTCAACGAAGGCATGGTAACACTAGCCGTTATCTGGGAAGAGCTAGGCCGCTTAGGCGCACCAACTTATGTGTTGTATCAACTTCCAGGCATCACAACAATGTTAAGACACGGTAGCCCAGAGCAAATTGATAAGATTATGGCGCTACGTGGCACTGGTAAGCAAATGTGGAACTCTGCTATCACTGAGCCAAGCGCGGGTTCTGATGTGGGTAGCTTGCTAACCACTTATAAACGCCGTGATGGCAAGGTGTATTTGACTGGTAGTAAGTGCTTCATTACCAGTGCTGCGGGTGCACCTTACATCGTGGTTATGGCTAAAGATGCTGACTCTGAAAAACCAATCTTCACTGAGTGGTTCGTCGATATGTCTAAGCCAGGCATCAAGATGAGCAAGTTACCAAAGCTAGGCTTGAAAATGGATAGTTGCTGTGAGCTTCAGTTTGACGAGTTTGAGCTAGAAGAGTCAGACATGTTTGGTATTGAAGGTAACGGTTTCATGCGCGTTAAAGAGGAGTTTGACTCTGAGCGTTTCCTTGTGGCCCTAACTAACTATGGTGCAGCGTATTGCGCATTTGAAGATGCGGCTAAGTACGCTAACCAACGTGTTCAGTTTGGTGAAACGATTGGTCGCTTCCAGTTAATCCAAGACAAGTTCGCACACATGGCTATCAAGCTTAACAGTATGAAGAACATGGTTTATGAGGCGGCTTGGAAGTGTGATAACGGTACGATGACTTCAGGTGACTCTGCAATGTGTAAATTCTACTGCGCGAATGCAGGCTTTGAAGTGATTGACTCTGCAATGCAAGTGCTAGGTGGTTATGCGATTGCTGGTGAGCACCGTATCAGCCGTATGTGGCGCGATATCCGAGTTGACCGCGTCTCTGGTGGTTCTGACGAAATGCAGATTTTGACCTTAGGTCGCGAAGTGTTAAAGCGTTACCGCTAACACACTGCATTGGTAACAGGCTAGGTACTGAGTAAATGGGTACCTAGTTTGGACGATACCTCGATTGTGATTTGAGAGCCTCTTTTTAATGTTAAGCAGATCGACACAGCTTCTTAAATTGCAATTGGTTGCCGTTCACCACTGAGGTGCTGGGTAAATCCCAAGTACGACTATCTTCTCGGCACTGTTGTCGTGATTAATTTTTATTCGAATATTTAGAGAGATGGGTATCATGTCAAATAAATTGTCTACACCTACTTTTGGTCCTCTTTCTGGCTTGAGAGTGGTCTTTTCTGGTATTGAAATTGCGGGTCCATTTGCGGCACAAATGCTTGCGGAGTGGGGCGCTGAGGTGATTTGGATCGAAAACGTAGCTTATGCGGATACTATCCGTGTGCAGCCGAACTACCCAGAGCTATCACGTCGTAACCTTCATGCATTATCACTTAATATTTTTAAAGACGAAGGTCGCGACGCATTCCTTAAGTTAATGGAAACCACTGACATCTTCATTGAAGCGAGTAAAGGGCCTGCATTTGCTCGTCGTGGGATCACTGATGAAGTGTTGTGGGATCATAATAAAAAGTTAGTCATCGCGCACTTATCTGGCTTTGGACAGTACGGTACTGATGAATACACCAACTTGCCGGCTTACAACACCATTGCTCAAGCGTTCAGCGGCTATCTTATTCAGAATGGTGATGTTGACCAGCCAATGCCTGCCTTTCCATACACTGCCGACTATTTCTCAGGTATGACGGCAACAACTTCAGCACTGGCTGCACTTTATCGTGTGCGTGAAACCGGTGTGGGTGAAAGTATCGATGTGGCAATGTACGAAGTGATGTTGCGGATGGGGCAATACTTCATGATGGATCACTTCAATGGCGGTGAAGTTTGCCCACGTATGACTAAGGGTAAAGATCCTTATTACGCAGGTTGCGGTCTATATAAGTGTAACGATGGCTATATTGTTATGGAGCTTGTAGGAGGTATGCAGATTGAAGAGATGTTCAAGGATATGAATATCACTCATCTATATGGCGGAGAAGAGATCCCTGCTGGCACCCAGCTTATTCACCGTATTGAATGTCCATTTGGCTATCAAGTTGAAGATGCATTAGATAAATACTTAGGTGAAAAGAGCATTGAAGAGGTGTTAGCAAGATTTGCAGAGCTGAAAGTGGCTTGTGCAAAAGTGTTAACTATCCCTGAGCTAGATAACAATCCTCAGTATATTGCGCGTGAATCGATTACTGAGTGGAAGAACATTGACGGTAAGACCTACAGAGGTCCGAACGTGATGCCTAAGTTTAAGAATAACCCAGGTCAAATCTGGCGTGGTATGCCAAAGCATGGCATGGATACAGCTGCAATCTTGGAAGATATCGGTTACTCACAAGAGCAAATCCAGAGCCTAAGCGAGAAAGGCTTAGCGAAAGTATCTGAGTGTAAGTGAGGCTAGAAGAATGGATATCGTTGGTAGCAAAACATTAAGATGCATGTGGGATGAGCGTGCTCGTAAGTTTAGTAATAATACAGCGTTGATTTATGAGGATGCTGCCGGCGATGTCCAAGAGTTTACCTATAGTCAACTGAATGACGAAATAAATAGAACCGCTAACTTATTTTTGAGTCTAGGTATTAATAAAGAAGATAAAGTTGCGGTGCAGTTATATAACAGTCCACAGTTTATTTTCTGTTGGTTTGGTTTAGCCAAAATAGGCGCAGTTATTGTGCCTATTAATAATCAATACTTATTTGATGAGAGTCTATTCATTATAAATAAGTGTGATGTTAAAGCCGTCGTTATTGAAGAAGAGTTTCTCGACATTTATAGCAAGATGAAACGGCAAGTAGGTAACTCAATAAATAATATTTTGGTTACAAGAACGACTAATCCAGAGATATCGGAATCGATGAACTTCGATATTCTCGTGAGCCAGCAAGCGGCTGAGTTAGTCAAACTGGTCACCATTAGTAGTGGTGATGTGGCCGAAATATTATTTACCTCAGGTACAACATCGCGGCCAAAAGGGGTGGAGATCACCCATTGTAATTTGCAGTTTGCAGGCTATTACACGGCGTGGCAAACCTGCCTGAGAAGCGATGATACCTACTTAAGCATGATGCCAAGTTTCCACATCGACTTTCAATGTAATGCCGCCATGGCAGCATTTACCGTTGGCGCTAAGTTGGTGATGCTAGAGAAATACAGCGCACGTAAGTTCTGGCAACAGATCTGTGATTACAAAGCGACGATTACTCACAGTATGCCTATGATAGTTCGCACCTTAATGCTGCAGCCTAAAGTGGCTACTGAGCGTGACCATTGTCTACGTGACATGCTGTTTTTTTTGCATATTTCAGATCAAGAGAAGTTGGATTTTGAAACCCGCTTTAATGTGCAATTGTTTAACTCTTATGGCATGACAGAAACCTTAGTGGGCCTGATTGGTGATAGCCCCGCAGAGGAACGTCACTGGCCGTCAATAGGCCGTCCCGGCCTAGGTTATGAAGCCAAAATTGCCGATGAAAATGGTCAAGAACTGGCTGCGAATGTGGTGGGCGATCTTTGGGTGAAAGGTGTACCCGGTCGCACGATCATGAAGGGCTACTATCAAGACCAAAAATCGACTGAAGAAGTATTAAGTGCCGATGGTTGGCTCTATACCGGTGACAAGGCCTATGTCGATGAAAGTGGTTTATTTTACTTTGTTGATAGAAAGACAAACATGATAAAGCGCTCCGGTGAAAATATTTCCAGCTCCGAAATTGAAAAAGTTTTAATGTCCCATCCCTATATTCTCGATGCTGCGGTTATTGGCGTGCCAGATTTAATTCGCGATGAGGCCGTTAAAGCATTTGTCATATTTAATGAGGGTGTGTCTTTAAGTGTCGAGCAAATTTCGCAGTACTGTGTTGAAAATATGGCGAAATTTAAAGTTCCATCTTTTATCGAAATAAAAAAATCTTTTCCAAGAACCTGTACCTGCAAAGTACAAAAAAAACTTCTGATGTGAAGTTAACTTAATTAGCTTTTAAATAAATGAGTCTGAAGTGGCTCTATATTGGAGTATTAGCATGAGTGAATCATTACACGTTACCCGCAATGGCGCTATTTTAGAAATTACTCTTGATAGACCAAAGGCCAATGCGATTGACGCAAAAACAAGTTTTGAAATGGGTGAGGTCTTCTTAGCGTTCCGTGAAGATCCTGAGTTACGTGTGGCGATTATCACGGGGGCCGGTGAGCGCTTCTTCTCTGCAGGCTGGGACTTAAAAGCGGCTGCGGAAGGGGAGGCTCCGGATGCGGATTTCGGTCCTGGCGGATTTGCAGGTTTAACTGAAATTTTTGATCTTGATAAGCCAGTGATTGCAGCTGTAAATGGTTACGCATTTGGTGGTGGATTTGAGCTGGCGTTAGCGGCCGACATGATTATCTGTTCTGAAAATGCCAGCTTTGCGCTGCCAGAAGCCAAACTAGGTATCGTACCTGATAGCGGCGGTATGTTGCGTCTACCTAAATTGTTACCACCTGCAATCGTGAATGAATTGATGATGACAGGCCGTGGCATGGGGGCTGAAGAAGCACTGCGCTGGGGCGTGGTCAACCGTGTGGTTGAAAGTGAGCAATTAATGGAAAGCGCCCGTGAATTGGCGCAACAGATTGCCCAAGGTGCGCCACTAGCGATCGCAGCTATCAAAGAGATCTACCGTGAAACGAGTGAGCTTTCAGTGGAAGAGGGTTATCGCCATATTCGCGCTGGCGGTCTGAAAAACTACCCATCGGTTCTGCATTCTGAAGACGCATTAGAAGGCCCATTAGCCTTCTCTGAAAAACGCGACCCTGTGTGGAAAGGTAGATAGGTTTCAAGGTGTTTACGCTCGATAAAGCCTGATATGTCTATGAGATATCGGGCTTTATTTTAATTGTTTGTCGGCAATGGAAGGATTTACAGATGGCGTTGAAATTAGAGATGCAAGGGTAAACCTATGGCCCATTCGTTAATGAGTATACCGCTAGAGATGTGATGCTGTTTGCTCTGGGCTGTGGCGCGGGAAGCGATGGTAAAATAGATCTCGATTATGTGTATGAAAAGCAAGTAAGAATATTGTTAATCTTTGTTGCAATCGAAATCGTCGATACTCAAATAACGGAAAAGCTACGCCGAGTTCGCCAGTTTTCATTCGTAATAACGATAGAGGCAAAGGCTCTTATTGAGCCAAGGTTTGCTCTTTAGGGCTGGCCTCATACACGAGAGGCAACCAATAAGTGGCTAACTGAATCAACCAATCAAGAGAAACGTCAGGTATGCTTAGTTATGAATTTGAAGGATTAGTTCCCGTTGTTGACCCCAGTGCTTATGTGCATCCAACAGCAGTACTGATTGGTGATGTCATTGTTGAAGCTGGAGTGTATATCGGCCCCAATGCTTCATTGCGTGGCGACTATGGCCGCTTAATCTTGCAGCGTGGCAGTAACCTTCAAGATGGTTGCATCATGCACGGTTACTGCGACATGGATACGGTCGTCGAGCTAGATGGCCATATTGGTCATGGGGCGATTTTGCATGGCTGCGTAATCAAGCGTAACGCCTTAGTGGGAATGAATGCCGTGGTTATGGATGGTGCGGTCATTGGTGAAGATAGCATTGTCGCCGCCATGAGTTTTGTCAAAGCTGGCTTTCAAGGTGGGGCTAAACAGCTGCTAATGGGCCAGCCCGCAAAAGTGGTGCGTGAGGTGACCGAACAGGATCTGCACTGGAAGGGACTCAATACGCTGGAGTATCAAGTCTTAACCCAGCGTTCAGCAAAAACAATGCAGTTGGTCACGCCGCTAACTAGGCCAGAAGCCAATAGGCCAAGACTGAAAGGGGTGACTGAAGTGCAACCCAAGGCACAGCCTGCATAAGTCGATTAATCAATGCCGCCTGAGCGAGTCATAGTGGCTCGAGGTTTAAGGGGAATGCGATCCCGATAACGCTTAAACCAATTAGCGCCTCAGGCGGTACACCTCATGATTGCAATATTAAGCTGTCGTCCCCGCGTTGGGGCGATGATAGAGAAGGAAAGTGGTATGCCGTTAGATCCAAAAGTCGCGCTGTATTTACAACAAGTTCGAGAGTCCGGTGCCAAGGCCTATGAAGATATGACCCCAGCGGAATCGAGACATCTCGATATGAATGAACTGACCAAAGCGCGGGCAGAGCGAGTGCTTGAGAGCGTAGCTGCGATTGAACATAGTTTTATTCCCGGCCCCACAGCAGATCTTCCTGCGCGAATTTATCGCCCAAAAGGGGATGATAACGATGGGCTACAGCCTGCAATCATTTTTATTCATGGTAGTGGTTGGGTCGTATCCAATATCGAAACTAACGATCATTTTAGTCGTGCGCTCGCGAATCGTACAGGTTCAGTTGTTGTGGCAATTAATTATCAAAAAGCACCAGAGCATAAGTTTCCTATACCGATGGATGACTGCTATGCATCGACATTATGGATCTTTGAGCATGCAAGCTTGCTGGGATTGGATCCAAAGCGTATCGGTATTTTGGGAGACAGTGCCGGTGGAAACCTTGCGGCCGCAGTCACCCTAAGGCTGCGCGATGAAAAAGGGCCGCAATTGGCGTTTCAGGCTTTGGTCTACCCGGCAGTACAGTATGGTTGGCAGACCCCATCGGCCATCGCCCACGCGGAAGGTTACCTATTACAGCAGGCGAGTATGAAATATTACTGGGGGCATTATTTACGCAGTGAAGCCGATGCACAAAACCCCTATTGCTCTCCGTTAAATGCACAGAGTCATAAAGGGTTGCCGCCAACCCTGATCTATACCGCCGAATTCGATCCCTTGTGTGACGATGGGTATTTCTACGCTCGGGAATTACGAGGTAATGGTGTAAAAGTAAAATACCGTTGTTTTGATGGGATGATTCATGGCTTTATTAAAATGCTTGGGGTATTTGATCAAGCAGATGAATTTCTCGATGAACTTAAGGAAGATTTGTTAAGGCTCTCAGTGTGATTGACAGGAAGTCTGGCTCTCAAAATGACAGTTTCGTGAGCTTGTTCGAAGATTTGTTAACTTGTTCTCTTGGGCAAAATAAATCATATTTTATTGTGGTCACAGTTACATTTTTACGCTAAAGCCTTGTGCTAATCTCTGACATCATGCAATTAAACTATGTATTAGAAAATGAATAATAACATCCCATTAAGGGCGTTACAGGTTTTTGAATCATGCGCACGATTAGAAAGTTGCTCACTTGCCGCTAATGAGCTATGCATCACTCAGAGTGCGGTTTCGCAACAGATTAAATTACTTGAAGGTTATTTCCTCGAAAAACTGTTTTATCGTAACGCTGGCAAGATTACGCTTACTGAATCTGGTATTGAACTTAGACAGAGGCTAGCGCCGGTTTTTTATGATTTAAATAGTGTTTGTGCCAGCTTAGTACCAGATATGTCGAACGAGGTTCGGGTTCATTCTTATAACTCTCTATCCGCACGTTGGTTAGTGCCGAAGATGGCAGAGTTCCGCAAACAACATCCTGAATTCAACATCAATGTGGGTATGTTTCAAGATGACGTTGAAATGAGCGATATGCTCGCTGATATTTTTATCATCACGCGCGAATGCCAAGATGGATACACTATTATTCCATTGGTTGACGAAAAGTTGGTGGCCTATTGTAGCCCTGAATATTTAAATCAGCACCAGAATGTCTCTTTAGATACACTCCATGAGCAAACGTTGCTGTATTCAAAGCACAAAGACTATGGTGTCGATTGGGAAGGATGGTTTAGATATAACAAGGTGGGTGTTGGGCCACTACAGAGAAAATGTGTTTTTAACCATAATATGTTAGCGGTACAGGCTGCTATTTTTGGGCAAGGAATCGTGCTCGGTTTAGAACAAACTCTACAAATAGAGGTCGACTCTGGTAATCTGGTTAAATTGGACCTGCCTCATTGTTACACCGGTTGGACCTACTCTATTGCTTACAAATCTTCAAGAAAGAGAGATATCCGCTTAATAAAAATTGTCGATTGGATAATTAGAGAGTGGACAATTAATATGGCACAACATACTACTCGCTAAACATTACTGAAATGATATTCACCAAGTGCTTCGTTCAACATGTTGTGCTTGGCGTTGAGGTAATTTTGCCATGTTGATATAGATTGTTAGTATCATCGATTTTGTGAGCCACAGAAAAGGGAGGGTATAGATTTTTCAGTGCAAATAGGAATTCGATCACCGCAAGATGGGATTCGAACGACAAGGAGCGGTCTGTAAGATTTATTTACTTGATAAAGTTTGCTTTTTAATGGAGGTAAACAATTAAACATCTGGGACTTATAGTGGTTGTTTGAATTTTGCTCAGAATGATGTTAGATACTTCATTGATTTTTTAATGTCTAAGATCGTTAATATTGCCATAGAGCATTACCTTTAATGGATGATTATTGTTGATTTTATCGACGTGTTTATTAGTGTCAAGCTCATTTTACGTGGGTTTGAGGCTACTCATATTCTGTCTTAGATTGACTTTCTCATTTATTTTTCATGCATTTATTTTTCATGTCAATTAAGGAGCTATTTATGATCCAATTAGGACAAGCACTACCTGCAGCCACGTTAGGGCAAATAACTGACGATGGCATAGTTAATCATGATGTGACCGAGTTATTTGCTAACAAAAAAGTGGTGTTATTTGCCGTGCCAGGGGCGTTCACTCCCACCTGTTCGGAGGCGCACTTACCAGGTTATGTGGTATTGGCCGATGAGTTTAAGGCCAAAGGGGTCGATATGATTGCCTGTGTGGCGGTTAATGATGCCTTTGTGATGAAAGCTTGGGGTGAGGCGCAAAATGCCACTGAGTTGATGTTGCTCGCCGATGGAGATGCCAGCTTTACCCAAGCGCTAGGATTAACCATGGATACCGGCGCGTTTGGTGGTATTCGCTCGCAGCGCTACGCCATGGTGATCGACAATGGTGTGGTAACACTGCTAAATATTGAAGCGCCTAAAAGCTTTGAGGTGAGCAAGGCCGAAGTGGTACTAGCGGCGTTGTAAGCCCCATTGGCATGTGAATCAAGGGGCATAGCCCCTTGATATTACCTTTTAAAAATAATGCACGTATTCGACAGCCACGCGATAGAGGGGGTCTTTGAACCCTAACAGATCAAGCTCGTAATCGCGGCTGATATATTAGCTAGTAAAATGTAATAGGTTGTTGGCGTTAGCTAGCGGAGTGACCACCTCTACGGTAAAGCAGTCCATGGTGTAAAATTTGCCTGCGTCATCGTCCAGTTACCATTAAAATGGGTGAGTTTTACGTCCAGTTGCACGCCCGAATGGGCAAAGGTGGCGAAAGGACGTTGGTAGCGGGCACGTACATAGTTTTGCTGTAGTTGATCGGTGTTGTTGTAGCGTAAGTCGTCTCAAATCAATGCAATGCCGCTGCCTCGCGACATAGAGCTAAATTCTAAGTCAGGGTAAGACTCAAGCCCTGCGATAAGAGAGGCAGCCCAAGGTGAGTTCTCGGCTTTAGCTAGGGTGGGAGCGTTGCGGTGAATAAATCCTGTTATCGTGATTAAACCCTATCCTAGCCGCCGATTGGTTGGTGATATTTTAAGCCTAACAGGCATCGCTGAACGGTCACCGAGGATATCGTTATTCTAAGGGGAGCCACACTTGGGCATGTAGGCCACCTTCGTGGCGATTGGTGAGTAGGATCTGCCCTTGATGACGGTCGACAATGCGCTTGATGATAGCCAAGCCTAAGCCCGAGCCGACACTGCCTCTGGCGCTATCTCCTTGGGTAAAAGGTTGAAATAAATTGGGGATATGCTCAAGCGGAATACCCGGTCCGTTATCTTCTACGCAAAAACCAACCCGCTTAGCCTCGGCGCAGGAGCTGATTTTGACCCAGCCATTACCGTAGCGAAAGGCGTTTTCGACTAAGTTGGCAATCACCCGTTTAATGGCCACGGCCTGCATGGGGACATCGGGGCAGGGCTGTAGATCTAGGATTATCTCTCCCTCACGATTTGACTCGGCATTGGCCACATCTTCAAGCAGAGCGTTAATTTGCCCTGGATCTCGGTTGCTTTGCTGATCTTGGCGAATATAGGCGATAAATTGATTGATGATGGCATCCATATCTTCAATGTCGTGCACTATGCCCTCTTTGAGGTATTCATCTTGCTCGGCCATCATCTCGGTGGCGAGACGGATACGGGTGAGTGGCGTGCGCAGATCGTGTGAGATCCCAGCCATTAACAGCGCGCGATCTTGCTCAAGCTGCTGCATGCTGCGCGACATCTGGTTAAAGGCGTTGGTTACCTCGATAATTTCGGTCGAGCCGCTGGGCGGCAAGGGGCCGGGGTAGTCGCCACGCGAAACCGCAATAGCGGCTTTTTGCAGCCGCTTTAACGGCTTGTTTTGCTTGCGGGCAAACCACCAACCGCCGGCGACACTGAGGGCGCCAATCACAATTAAATACAGAGTTAATGGCGATAAGCCAAATTCGTTAAAGCCTGTTAGCGGTACCTTTATCCATACCGACGGGGCTTGCGGTGGACGGATCCACACCTCAAATTCTTGACCTTGGGCGATGCGCACTTCGGCTTTACCGCCTAAATGTTCTGACATCTGCGATGACAACAAACTGTAATAGACGGCGCGGTCGATCCCCGCTTCTCGTGCTTGTTTGGGATTGTATATCTGCATGCCATCATCGCGAACTTTGGCGTTGAGGGCATCGACAATGGTTAAGTGCTCACGCCCCACATCAATACCATCGACAAACAGCAGCTTTACCTGACGGGCGATGAGTTGGTTGATCTGTTGGTAAGTTGGTTGAATAAAATAAACCGCCACCGACAGATAAGACACCAGCTGATTGACCAGCAGCAAGGAGCCAATCAGTAGTACCGTTTGGCTAAATGCGCTGCGGGGCAGCAGCCGTTTTAGCCATATCATTGGATGAGTCGTATCTGTGCTGGTGTGAGCATAGCTTAGCGCCGCGCGGCCCCATCGGGCACAAACACATAGCCAAGCCCCCATACGGTTTGGATATAGCGTGGGTTAGCGGCATCTTTTTCAATCAGGCGGCGCAGGCGTGACACTTGCACATCGATAGAGCGCTCTAACGCCGAGTAATCGCGGCCTCGGGCGAGGTTCATCAGTTTGTCTCGCGACAGGGGTTCTCTGGGGTGACTGACCAAGACTTTAAGCACGGCAAATTCACCACTGGTGAGCGAGATGGCTTCTTCGCCGTGATGCATTTCGCGCGTGGCTAAATTAAGGGTAAATTCACCAAAGTTGATCACTTCCTCTTGTTGCGTCGGCGCGCCGGGAACTTCTGGAGTCTGACGGCGCATCACCGCTTTAATGCGGGCTAAGAGTTCACGCGGATTAAACGGCTTGGGCAGGTAGTCATCGGCGCCCAGTTCTAGGCCGATAATGCGGTCGACTTCGTCGCCTTTGGCGGTCAGCATCACAATGGGGATGGTATTACCTTGCTGACGCAAGCGGCGGCAGATAGATAAACCGTCTTCACCGGGCAGCATTAAATCGAGCACTAAAAGGTGGAAGTTTTCCCGTTCGAGTAATCTGTCCATCTGCTCGGCATTCGCGGCACTTCTAACCTGATAACCTTGCTCCATCAGGTAACGCTCTAGTAAGGCTCTGAGCCTCATATCATCATCGACGACGAGAATTTTAGAGGTTTCTTGTCCCATGCTTGTATCCCTTATTGGCGCAGTATGAGTGACTCATTCAGTTACTCAACTCGCTGATATTAATTATTAATCTTATATGCTTGCTTAATATAGCTGTTTTGCTGTTTAAATGACTAGCGAGATTTTTATTTGCTCACGCTATCTGCTTGAGCCTATTCAGATAGAGTTGCTTATAATTAGCTGATATTTAGATAGATTGTTACTAACTCACCCGTCGCTATGAAATTGTAACCAAATTGAAGGGGCGGCAGCATATCCCGCGTAAGCCCCTTGTGTTCTCTGTCGCTCGCTAGGTATCATCTGGCCATTGACGGTGGTATCCCGACTAAAATTGAGTGATTAAGCTAAATGCAGAATAAATCCAGTAATGATATGAAAGCTATGTTGATCACCCGTGAAGGGTGGCAAGCACTCGATAGAGAGCTTAAATACCTGTGGAAAGAGTATCGCCCAGAGATCACCAAAAAGGTGCAGGAGGCGGCTGCGCAAGGTGATCGTAGTGAGAATGCCGATTACACTTACAACAAAAGACTATTAAGACAGATAGATAGCCGAGTTCGCTACCTAGTAAAGCGGGTGGAAGATCTTAAAATCGTCGACTATTCGCCCCAACAAGAGGGTAAGGTCTTTTTTGGTGCCTGGGTTGAGCTCGAAAACGAGGCTGGAGAGGTGGTGCGCTATCGGATTGTCGGTAAAGATGAGCTCGACACTAAGCTGGGCTATATCACCATCGACTCGCCAATGGCGCGGGCGCTAATTGGTAAGCAGGTCGATGACGAAGTGGTGGTCAGCACGCCACAAGGCGATAAAGTCTGGTATATCAATAAAATCCAATACCAACCATTTGAGGCGCAGTAACCCCTGAGCCACAGCGATAACCCCAAAGTGCAGGTTATCGCCAGTTTTAGCCATTAAGCGCTCACGCTTGTGGTAAAGCCAAAGCCTGTTTTCGCAGGCTTTGGTGGTTTTTGCCGAGCCAACACCGTACAACTTAGTCAACGGCTGTGGTATCTTTGGCGACACGAAATCTACCAATTTAGGCTCGATATATTCTATGCAAAATATTGCACAAACCATCGCTCAAGAGCTCAATGTTCGTGAGCAGCAAGTGACAGCAACAATCACCCTATTGGATGACGGCGCCACGGTTCCTTTTGTGGCGCGCTACCGTAAAGAGGTCACAGGTGGTTTAGATGATACCCAGTTGCGTACCTTATATACGCGTTTAGGCTATTTACGTGACCTAAATGATCGCCGTAAGGTGATTTTGTCGAGCATCGACGCCCAAGGCAAACTGACGCCAGCTTTGCTGGCGGCCATTAATAACGCCGACAGTAAAACTCGCCTAGAAGATCTCTATCTGCCTTATAAGCCTAAGCGTCGTACCAAAGGGCAAATTGCCATCGAAGCGGGTATCGAGCCTTTGGTTGATCAACTATTGCAAGACCGTCAGGCCAATATCGACGCCGTTGCAAGCCAATATATTAATAGTGACGCCGGCTTTAGCGATGCCAAAGCCGTGCTCGATGGCGCGCGCTTTATCTTGATGGAACGCTTTGCCGAAGATGCCGAATTACTGCATAAAGTGCGCCGCCAATTGACCCAGCAGGCACAACTTGAGAGCCGCATGGTCAAGGGTAAGGAGAAAGAGGGCGCCAAGTTTAGAGATTATTTCGAGCACAGTGAAAAGCTGACTCACATCCCCTCGCATCGCGCGTTAGCTATGCTACGTGGGCGTAACGAAGGCCTATTAAGCCTAAGCATGAACGCCGACCCAGACACAGATGGGAAACAAGGCAGTTACTGTGAAGTGATCATTAGCGACCACTTTAACCTTAAACTCGGCGACAGCGACGTTGATCAGTGGCTCAAACAGGTTGTCACTGCGACTTGGCGGATTAAAATTGCCCTGCAGATGGAAACGGAGTTTATTGCTAAGCTGCGTGAGCAGGCCGAAACCGAAGCGATTAATGTGTTTGCCCGTAATTTAGGCGACTTATTGATGGCCGCGCCTGCGGGAGCTAAGTGTACATTAGGGCTAGACCCTGGTCTGCGCACCGGGGTGAAAGTTGCTATCGTCAACAATACCGGCAAGTTGGTCGCTCACTCGACCATCTTCCCACATGCCCCACAAAACCAGTGGGAAAAGTCGATTCGTACCCTGTCTAACCTAGTTAAAATGCACAAGGTAGAGCTGATCGCTATCGGTAACGGTACTGCGTCGCGCGAAACCGACAAACTGGCCGCCGAGCTGATCGCCGCTGTCAAAGCCGATATGCCAACCTTGACCAAAATTATGGTCAGTGAAGCGGGCGCCTCTGTTTATTCGGCTTCTGAATTAGCCGCCGAAGAGTTTCCCGAGCTGGATGTGTCGATCCGTGGTGCGGTGTCTATCGCCCGTCGCCTACAAGATCCTTTGGCTGAGCTGGTTAAAATCGAACCTAAATCGATTGGTGTCGGTCAATATCAGCACGATGTAAGCCAGAGCCAATTGTCACAATCGCTTGAGGCGGTTGTTGAAGACTGTGTTAACGGCGTCGGCGTCGACTTGAATATGGCCTCCATGCCTTTATTGGCGCAGGTGGCAGGGCTTAACAAAACCTTAGCGCGTAACATTGTCGAGTATCGCGATCAGCATGGTCAATTTACTAGCCGTAAGCAGCTGTTAAAAGTGGCTCGCCTAGGGCCTAAAGCCTTCGAGCAGGCCGCCGGATTTTTACGTATTGCCGGTGGCGATAATCCACTCGATGCCAGCGCCGTGCATCCAGAAGCCTATAGCGTTGTCGAGACCATCGCTAAGGCTCAGCAACAGGCGGTTGATGCTTTAGTGGGTAACAGCGAGCTGCTTAAACAGATTGATGCTAGCCGTTTTATTACCCCAGAATTTGGTTTACCGACGTTAAACGATATCTTGAGCGAACTGGAAAAGCCGGGCCGCGACCCCCGTGGTGAGTTTAAAACTGCGGTGTTTAAAGAGGGGGTTGAGCAGGTAAAAGATCTTAAACCAGATATGATCTTAGAAGGCGTGGTGACCAATGTGACTAATTTCGGCGCCTTTGTTGATGTGGGTGTGCATCAAGATGGCCTAGTGCATATTTCATCGTTAACTGACAAGTTTGTCAGCGACCCTCATACAGTGGTGAAGGCTGGTGATGTGGTTAAAGTGAAAGTGATGGAAGTGGATGTGGAGCGTAAACGGATCAGCTTGAGCATGCGACTCGATGAAAAAGCCGCCGACAAAGCGCCGAGCACCCGCCCGAGCAATACCAAAGCTCATAAAGGCAGCCAAGGTAAATCGCCGCAAAAAAGCCAGCATAAATCGTCCCAAGCCCCAGCAAACGCGGCGATGGGCAATGCGTTTGCCGATGCTTTTGCTAAATTGAAAAAGTAATTCTCATTAAACTTTCATCATAAAAACCGAGGCTTAAACGTCTCGGTTTTTTTGTGCCCGTTGATTTGTTAAAACATTGGTGAAACATTTGTCGAACCTATTTGTTACTTTTATGTCAGAGTATTGCCATGTCGGCTTTGGGCCGATGATAAGTGCTCCGTTAGAAGGGCATCAATATTAATGACATTTTGTTTGGGAACGCTATGAGTAACAAAGCGACAACTGCTGGGCCGTTTCGTGCCATTCTCTATTTTGGATTAATTGCCTTAATCATTACCACGTTAAGCCGCATTGGTTTGGGGCTGTGGCAGACCGAACGGGTCGCCGCCGTTGAGGGGTGGTCACACCTACTCATTCAGGGATTGCGAGTCGATATTGCCACCTTGTGTTGGTTGTGGGGCGTGGCGGCCTTAGGCACGGCGCTGTTGAGTGGCGATCATTTTATTGGCCGTTGCTGGAAACCACTGTTACGAGTCTGGTTGACCTTAGGTTTGTGGTTGCTGATTTTTCTTGAGCTTTCTACCCCCTCTTTTCTTGAAGAGTATGGCGTGCGTCCCAACCGTCTCTTTGTTGAATACCTTATCTACCCTAAAGAAGTGTTGTCGATGCTGTGGACGAGCCGCAAAGGCGAAATTTTCTTAGGCCTGTTAGTGAGCAGTGTCAGTTTGTGGGGCGGCTGGCAACTGAGTGGCCGCTTATTGCGTAATGTGCAATATCCGCGTTGGTTTTGGCGTCCGGTACTGGCAGTACTGGTTATTGCAATCACCCTATTAGGGGCACGTTCGACCTTAGGGCACCGTCCACTTAACCCCGCGATGGTGGCTTTTGCCGATGACCCATTAGTTAACTCCTTAGTGGTTAACTCCGCCTATTCGTTGGTATTTGCTATCGATCAAATGTCCAATGAGGCCAAGGCATCAGCAAGTTACGGTAAACTCGACGAGCAAACCATTATCGATACCATTCGCCGTGAGAGTGGCCGTCCCCTCAGCGCTTTTAGCTCTGATACCTTGCCTAGCGTGACGTATAACCAAGCCAGTTATCAAGGTAAGCCTAAAAACCTAGTGATCATCTTGCAAGAAAGCCTAGGGGCTCGCTCTGTGGGCTATTTAGGTGGATTACCCTTAACTCCCCATATTGATGCCTTAGCTCAAGAGGGTTGGGCCTTTGATAGGCTCTATGCCACCGGAACGCGTTCGGTGCGCGGCATTGAGGCTGTGACTACCGGCTTTACGCCAACACCAGCGCGCTCTGTGGTTAAGCTGAGTAAGAGCCAAACCGACTTTTTTACCATCGCCGATCTCCTGAAATATCATGGTTATGAGACACAATTTATTTATGGCGGCGAGAGCCACTTCGATAATATGAAAAGCTTTTTCTTAGGTAATGGTTTTAGCCATATTGTCGAGGAGAAAAACTATACCGATCCTATGTTTGTCGGTTCATGGGGCGTGTCAGATGAAGATTTGATGCATCGGGCTAATCAAGAGTTCGAGCAGTTTCACCAGCAGGGCAAGCCGTTCTTTAGTTTGGTGTTTAGCTCGAGTAATCACGAACCATTTGAGTTTCCCGATGACCGCATCGAACTGTACGAGCAACCTAAGCAGACGCGCAACAATACCGCTAAATATGCCGACTTTGCCATTGGTGAGTTCTTTAAGTTGGCCAAGCAGTCCAGTTACTGGCAAGACACCCTGTTTGTAGTGGTCGCCGATCATGAAAGCCGCGTGGGTGGTGGGGCGTTAGTGCCAATCTCTCATTTTCGTATTCCGGCGGTGATTGTGGGCGAGGGCATTGCGCCTAAGCGTGATAGTCGAGTGGTTAGCCAGATTGATCTGGCACCGACCTTGTTGTCACTTATGGGAGTTTCGGCCAGTTATCCTATGTTGGGCCAAGATCTCACCTTAGCCGGCCCCAATTGGCCGGGACGCGCCTTGATGCAATACGATAAAAATATGGCGTATTTGCGTGGCGATGATGTGGTGATCTTGCAACCCGATCGCGCCCCAAGTGGCTATATTTATGATTTTGAAAATAAAAAGCTTGTCCATAATGAGCAAAGTGATGAGATGAAACAGGCTGCGCTCTCTTGGGCGTTATGGGGCAGTTTGGCTTATCAAAAGCAGTTTTATCAAACTCCGCCCCAAACTCATGAGCCAATTACCCCCACCTCACCTGCATCTGCGGCGGTGCAAGCGCCCTAATAACAGTGCGACTGACTCGAGTAAAATTTGCCCGTGTCGCTAGATGCGGGTTTTTTATGGATGTTATTTAGCTTGAATGAGAGGAGGAACTAGATATAAGTCGACAAGCCGGGTTCACTTTGGGGGAGTGTTTGGGTTTGATAAAAGCTGGCAATGTGAGCCGAGACACTTTGATAAAACGCCGGCGCCTCATTCGTCAGGCGATGAGTGCTTTTTGTTACTGCAGTAGGATGTGAAAGTTGCACATTGCGAATATCGCTGCGCGCCAGTGCCGGTTTAAACAGTAATGGTCGTAACAGCGCCGCGGTATTGGGACGTTGTTGCTGTTGTTGCTGTTGCTGTTTACCTTCATGTTGCTGCTGCCCATCGCCACCTTGCTGCTTGGGCTGCACTTTTTCATTTAGCTTAGATTGAATATGGGTCTGATCGGCAGCACGTTCATTTTGGGGGGTAAACGGGCGCTCTTCATTGCTGCGTGCTAGCTGAGGTGCGGGGACTATGGGGGGACGTTGGTGGTTTTCTACCCGCGCGCTATCGGTGGCAACATTGGTTGTCGCGATAGGTACTTGGGGATAGTTGGTCACCACTAACATTTGATAGACTCCAGCTGTAATGGCTAAATAGTAAACATTTCCCGTCAATAGTTAAAGAGATTGTTACTTTATGTTATCAAGCCAGCTCAGCACGCCGTCAGCAAAGGGCGCTGGATGAGATAAAAACGGTGCATGAGCCGCTTTGGGCAATATCAGATCTTCGATGCGGGGCGACCCCTTGGGCAGTAAGGGGAGCACTCGACGCGATACCAATCCATCTAAGCGCCCCCACACTCGCAGCCATGGCAAATCTAATGTTGCCACAGCTTGGCGTAAGTCGACGCTGCTCAACATCTGTAGCCCCTGTTTGAGGGCAAGCGCATCGGGCAAAGGTTTAGCCATGACTAAGTCGCGAAGTTGCTTGATATCTTGCTTGGCCGTGGCGCTGCCCATGGCTTGGATGGCTAAAAATCGGTCGACTAGCTTAGCTAAGTCTTGCTCGAGCTGACTGGCAAACTGGGCCAGCACCTGTGGAGCAATGCCGGGCCAAGCTTCACTGTCACGCGCCATAAAGCAGGGGGAAGAAGCTATGGTCAATAAGGCGATGACCCGTGCGGGGTAGCGTATGGCGGCTCGTGTGGCAATCAGCCCCCCCAGTGACCAACCTGCCCAGATGGCTTGCGTGGGTACTTGGGCGGCAATGGCATCGACCCAAGAGTCGATGTCGCCCGCTAAAGGGGCGCTGTCGCCAAAGCCTGGCAGGTCGACATAATGCACGCAGTAATTCTGAAAAATGGGGTGTAACGGCTGAAATACCGCGTTGTTAACGCCCCAGCCATGCAGCATGACGATAGGCGTACCTTGACCTATAGTTTGAATATGCAAGGATTGCTGACTCACAATATGCCCTCATTATTACCAAAATTACTTCGCCCACTGCTATTGCGCCGCGTCATCGCCACGTGCCAGCAATTATTGGCGACTAGTTTACCCAATCGCTGTTTGATGTGCCATCAGACAGTGGCAGCCCCTTACCGGGGGATCTGCGCCTGCTGCCTAGAGATAAGCTTGTACCAAACGCCAACGTGCTTAGGTTGTGGCCGAGCGTTATTGCTACAAAGTTGCTATTGCGGTGCATGTCAGCATAGCCAGCCGTTAGTGGTCATAGCACCGGCCAGTTATCATCAGGGGCTCGGGGATCTGGTGGCGGGCATTAAATACCGCGCCGAATTAGCGGCGCTCGATATGTTAGTGCTGTCCTTGGTTGAGCGGATTAAGCAATTACAACGCTTGGGATTAATACGCTTGCCTCAGGCGATGATTGCGGTGCCGCTGCATCCAAACCGTTTACGTCAGCGAGGCTTTAATCAGGCATGGTTAATTGCCGATACCCTTAGCCGCCAACTAGGGATCCCCTTGCTCGATAACGTGTTGGTGCGCCGGGTCGATACTCGTCCGCAAGCAGGTTTAACTGGTAAACAAAGGCGGCGTAATCTTGCCGATGCCTTTGTGTTAACGGAGCCGATTAATTATCAGCGTATCGCCCTGATCGATGATGTGGTTACCACTGGCACTACGGTGCAATCGATAGCCGAGCTGTTTGCCGCTCACTATATTCACCTGCAAGTGTGGTGCCTCGCAAGAGCCGAAGCCCCAGGGTTACTCGAGTGAGTGCATACGTGTTGGCTTACTGTGTAGTGGCAAAGATATCCTATCGCCTCATCTAACGGCGTGACGCGAGATCTCGACCGTTTGATAATGAGATAGTACCTATCAGCGGCATAAAAAAGGGCGCTGCAACAGCAGGCGCCCCTATGTATAGCTAGGTAAGCTTATCGCTTACGCTGTCTTATCTTCGGTGTATTTGTCCATGATTAACGCACAAGCGGCATCGCCAGTAATGTTGAGCGAGGTTCTGATCATGTCGAATACTCTATCTAAGGCAAACAGTAGTGGTAGGCCGTCGATAGGAATGCCTGCGGCCAGTAATACGGCAACCACTAAGAACGAAGGCCCCGGCACACCGGCTTGACCAATCGCCCCCAGCGTCGAGGTGAAGACAATCGCTGCATAGGCGGTCAGCGACAGGTCAATGCCATACATCTGCGCAAAAAACATCGCCACTAGGCCGTAATAGATAGCATTACCACTCATGTTAATCGTGGCGCCTAATGGCAGCACGAAAGAGGCAGTCGCCTTAGAGACCTTAAGCTCTTGCTCACAGGTTTCCATGTTGACCGGCAGCGTTGCCATCGATGACGCGGTCGACAGTGCCATCACCTGAGGTTTTTTCATTGCGCTAATAAATTGTTTGGCACTGACCCGAGAAAACAGCTGCACTAGTAGTGGGAAAAACACAAACCCAAACAGCAAGATAGCCACGACAAATACCGCAAATAACTTAAACACCACTTCTAGGGCATCGAAACCAAAGGTGCCGACCGAATCTGCCATCAGGCCAAATACCCCGATAGGTGCGATGATCATCACGCAGTTAATCATCCACACGAACGCATCGACTATGGTGTTAAGCACGCTCAAAATCGGTTTAGCGCCATCGCCCTTGACCTTCGTCAGTGCAATGCCGAAGAAGATGCTAAAGACCAATATTTGTAAGATGTTGCCGCCAGTGAGCGACTCAAATACATTGGTTGGGATCATGCCTATAAAGGTATCCATCACTCCCGGCAGTGCGCCATGCTCTTCGGTGACGGCCATCAGCTTACCACTGCTATGAGCGGTGAAGTCGACGCCTTGGCCGGGCTTAAACAGGTTTCCCATCACTAAGGCTAAGCTAACCGCTGCACCCGAGGTGAGAATAAAGAAGCCAAATGTGCCGACACCGATTTTACCTGCCGACGGGCTGTCGCCGAGACTGGCGGCGCCAGAAATAATGGAAACTAAGACTAGAGGTATCACTAACATTTTGATGAGGTGAATAAAGATGGTGCCTAACGGCGCAAAAATGCTCGCGTCTTCGCCCATTAAAAAGCCGACGATCGCGCCGATAAACATGGCGATCACGACCTGTACGCCGATATTACGCATGAATTGATTAGTTTTATTTGCCACTGTGGCCTCGTTTTTATCGTTATGTTGGTGAATCGATTGGGTGTAAGTAAAGCCAGCCAAGCTTTACCGCGGGAGCAGAGTCTAGCATTAGAGTCGTCATCGGGCTGTGAAATATTTCTCGGCTTGGTGAGTAAATAGCCAAATTTGACTTCAAATTAGATGTTTATTATTAAAAGTGCAATTTTAACGGGGTTAAATTGATGATTGTTCAAAATGGTGGCTATATTTAGCCCCGCGATTGATAAATCCATGATGTTGCAGGTTATGTGCGCGATATGGTGCCAATGGTATGCGCGGAGCGATATTGCTAAGGGTGAATAAATTACACGACTTACCGCGATAAAAGGTCATAAAAATGGCTCCAAGGGGAGCCATTTTTGAATCAGAGCAATGGGTTTAGGCTTTAGGGCCCGCTTGTTTTATTGCATCCGAGACATGGTATTTTATGAAATTGGCGGCAAACTCTTCGGCTAACTGCTGAGCATAACGGTTATATTCCACCGGATCTGACCAGGTATTAACGGGATTAAGCAGTTGGCTGTCGACCCCTGACACCGCGACGGGCACATCGAGGTTGAGTTTATCGATATGCTGGGTGTCGACCTCTTTTAGTTCACCGCTGACGATGGCGTCAATGATGGCGCGTGTGGTGGGGATGTCGAAACGTTTACCCACGCCGTGTGGGCCGCCAGTCCAACCTGTATTAACAAGGTAAACTTGGCTGCCAAATGATTCGATACGCTTCATCAACAGCTCGGCATACACGCCCGCTGGACGAGGGAAGAACGGCGCCCCAAAACAGGTGGAGAAGGTGGATTGAATCGCCGACGTCGAGCCCATTTCGGTAGAGCCGACTTTAGCGGTATAGCCCGACAAAAAGTGATAAGCGGCTTGCTCTTTGCTCAGCTTAGACACTGGCGGTAATACCCCTGAGACGTCACAGGTGAGAAACACCACGGCATCTGGCTCGGCGCCACAGTTGTCTACTTTGCGCTGGGCAATATGCTCCAATGGATAAGCGGCGCGGCTGTTTTCGGTTAGCTCGGTATTGTTGTAATCGGGTACGCGTTGCTCGTCTAACATGACGTTTTCAAGCACGGTACCAAAACGGATAGCATCCCAAATGACTGGCTCATTTTTCTGACTAAGATCGATACATTTGGCGTAGCAACCGCCTTCGATATTAAAGACCCCGCCAGGTGCCCAGCCGTGTTCGTCATCGCCGATGAGGAAACGCTTAGGATCGGCCGATAAGGTGGTTTTGCCGGTACCTGATAGTCCAAAAAACAGCGTGGTGTCGCCATCGACGCCGACATTGGCCGAGCAGTGCATCGGCAGTACGCCTTTGGCGGGTAAGAGGAAGTTTTGCACCGAGAACATCGATTTTTTCATTTCACCGGCATATTTAAGTCCGGCTAATAGCACTTTGCGATCGGCAAAGTTGATAATAACCGTCGCATCAGAATGGGTGCCATCACGCTCGGGGTCGCATTCGAATCCTGGCGCGTTCATGATCTGCCATACTGGTTTGTTCGCGGCGTTGAACTGCTCTGGGACGATAAACAGGTTACGAGCAAACAGTTGATGCCATGCGGTTTCGGTGGTGACATTGATCGGTTGGTAATGCTCAGGATCGGCGCCCACTTCCAGCTCAGACACAAAGGTCTCTTTATCTGACAAATAGTGGCTGACACGTTCCCAAAGGGCGTTAAAGTCGTCCATCGCGAACGGTTTGTTCACCGAGCCCCAGTCGATCTCATTTTCACTACTGGCTTCTTTAACAATAAAACGGTCGTTAGGTGAGCGTCCTGTGCGTTCGCCCGTTTTCGCCACTAAAGCACCATTGGCCGTGAGTACGCCTTCGCCACGTGCCAGTGCAAACTCAACAAGTTGCGCCGTTGAGGGGTTTTTATGAGTTTGCTTAGATCCATCCGCCATCAGTAAGGTCTCCATCTTTCTTTAGTTGGGTTGAGTGTGCCGATCTGTGCCAGCTTGTTGTTAATTTGTTGCTACTTATGGTTGTAGGCGGTCGATTGTAGCTTATGTGTAAATAAATGTGTGAGTAACATCGCGAAATAGACAAAAAATAGGGCGCCTTGCGGCGCCCTATTAAAAATCGTGTTAGGTAACAGTCAGTTTACTGCTGAATGTCAGAGTGCTGTGCATTGCTAAACAAGGCTTCAATATCGATAGAATCGAAGCTGTAGTTGCTGTTGCAGAACTCGCAGCCCATCTCTATTTTACCTTGTTCTGCCAAGATAGCGTCTAACTCCTCACGAGGAATAGTGCGTAATGCTTGGCCGCTGCGTTCGCGCGAGCAGGTGCAGCGGAAAGTCACATCGATAGGGTCGAACAGGCGCACCTCTTCTTGGTGATACAAGCGATGTAATACCTCGGTGGCTTCGAGTTCAAACAGCTCTTCGGCTTTAACTGTGTTAGTTAGTTGCTCAAGGTGTTCAAAATCTTGATTGTTTTCACTATCACCTGGCAGCACTTGCAGTAAAATGCCCGCGGCTTGTTTACCATCGGCAAATAAGCGGATAGCGGTTGGCAGCTGTTCTGACTGGTCAAAATAAAGCTCTAAACATTCGGCCAGGGTCGGACGTTCTAAGGCCACAACGCCTTGGTAACGCTCGCCATTAGCAGGGGTGAGCGTGATAACCATATGGCCTGTACCCATCAAGGTGGCGAGAGTGGCATCATCGGCTAAGTCACCATCCCAGCGTGCGACGCCGCGTAATTGCTGCAGGTTATTGCCGTTAACAACGGCCAGTGATACCGGGCCATTACCTTGTACTTGCACGCTAATATCACCATCGAGCTTGAGTGTGGCAGTGAGCAGTGATGTCGCCGCCATCAACTCGCCGAGCAGCGTTTGAATCGCTTTCGGGTAGTCGTGAGCAGATAATACCTCTTGGTAACTCTTCTCTAGTTGAACGACTTGACCACGCACATCGGCGTTGTCAAATAGGTAGCGGTTTAATGTATCTTTACTCATTTCAATCTCACAGTTAGCTTGCTTTAAAGCGTATTAGTTGACGGCGTTGCTTTTTATCCGGTTTGGTATCTGGAGCCGGATTATTCAGCACATTTAAGCGCCTCGCTTCGGCGTAAGTCTCGCGTTTGGCGATACTCTCAGGCGTCTCTTCATATAAGGTTTGGGCGATCACCGCCTGTTGGCGTTGTTCGGATACCTTGATAATGACGACTTCTTTTTCGTCATAGCCCTGACGAATTCTGACCATAGCTCCCACTTCGGCCATTTTGCTCGATTTGGTGCGTTGGCCATTATAGTGTACCTTGCCGCCATTGATCATCTCTTTGGCGATGGCTCGAGTCTTGTAAAATCGCGCCGCCCATAACCATTTATCCAGTCGGACTGAAATTTGCGGTTCAGATGCCATGGTTATAGTGTCTCCATCTAGGTAGAACAATAGATTGTGGTGCATAAAGATGGGCGAGTTCACATGCTGGATAATAACTCTCATCCTAAACAGGATGATAAGCTAATATAGCGACCCACTTCACACCCTTTATTGGTGCGTAAAGTTAGCATAATTAGCCTTTATAGGCTAATTTAGCCACTGTTATGGGCTTGTTGCCAAATGCTGTGTAGGTTAGCATGAGTCACGAGCATAAATTATCATAATCAGAACAGAGACCTGCATCGAGGGTCCGTATAATATGGATTTATTAGACAAAGTAATATCTAAGGCGAATGATATCCCCCATAAGCCGCTGAGCACGGCTGTGTTTTGGCTGGGTATGATCATCGCTATCTATCTTTTGGCGCATATCTCATGGAAGTTAGTGCCTGTTTCCCAGTCGCCACTGACATGGCAACCCACGCCGACGAATATTTCTACTTCATCTAGTTTGATTAATGTCTCAAACTTGGAAAAGTTAGCCCTTTTCGGTCAATTGGATGCCAACGCCAATAAGCCCAGTGTGGCACCTGTCGAAGAGAAAATTACCGATGCGCCAAAAACCTCGTTATCTATTCAGCTAACGGGTGTCGTGGCGTCAACCTCTGAACAAAAAGGTTTGGCGGTAATAGAGTCTGCTGGCAGTCAAAATACCTATAGTTTAGGTGACAAGATTAAAGGCACTTCGGCCTCGCTGAAAGAGGTGTATGCCGACCGTATTATTATTTCAAACAGTGGTCGCTACGAAACGCTGATGCTTGATGGGCTCAAATATGATGCGCCAAGTGAGGCCAATCAACAGTTACAGCAAGCGAAACGAGATCGCAATGTGCGTCAGGTGGATCAGCGCGATAACCAAGCGGTAGCGCAAGAGTTACAGGAGTCGCGCGATGAGCTGTTAGCCGATCCGAGTAAATTGACCGATTACTTAGCCATTTCGCCCGTCAATCGCGATGGCGAACTGCAAGGCTATCGTCTTAACCCAGGTAAGGATAGGGCGTTATTTGAACAGGCGGGATTGAAAGCTAACGATTTAGTCAAATCAATGAACGGTTACGATGTGACTGACATGAGCCAGGCACTGGAAGTGATGGCGCAGTTGCCCGAATTGACCGAGATCTCTTTGATGATAGAAAGAGAAGGTCAATTGGTTGAGATCATGTTTAGTTTGCCGCAATAAAAAAGGGTTTAGGGGAAGTCATTAAATGAATAATAAGAATATTCGCCGCAATCTCATCGCGGGTGTTGTCATGGGGGCGTCGTTATTGGCGCCTTCGCTCGCATGGTCTGAGCAATATGCGGCTAATTTCAAGGGCACAGACATTCAAGAGTTTATCAATATTGTTGGTAAAAACTTGAATCGAACCATCATCGTTGACCCAACCGTGCGCGGCAAAATTAACGTTCGCAGTTATGATTTACTCGATGATGAGCAATATTATCAATTCTTTCTTAATGTGTTGCAGGTCTATGGTTATGCTGTCGTCGAGATGGACAATAACATCATCAAAGTCATTAAAGATAAAGATGCCAAGACCTCGGCGATTCGCGTAGCCGACGACGCTAGGCCTGGCCTAGGGGACGAAATGGTCACCCGCATTGTGGCTCTGTATAACACGGAAGCGAAACAACTAGCGCCCCTGCTGCGCCAGCTTAACGATAACGCCGGCGGCGGTAACGTTGTTAACTATGACCCTTCTAACGTATTGATGATCTCTGGCCGCGCCGCCGTGGTCAACAAACTGGTCGAGATAGTGCGCCGCGTCGATAAACAAGGTGATACCGAAGTGCAAGTGGTGGCACTGGAATATGCCTCAGCGGGTGAGATGGTGCGGATTATCGACACCCTTTACCGCTCGACCGCTAACCAGTCACAGCTGCCAGGCCAAGCTCCTAAAGTGGTTGCCGATGAGCGTACCAACGCCGTGCTGGTCAGTGGCGACGAAAAGAGCCGCCTACGAGTAGTGAGTCTCATCAGAAAACTCGATGCCGAGCAAGCCACCACTGGCAATACCAAGGTGCGTTATTTGCGTTATGCCAAGGCGGAAGACTTAGTCGAAGTCTTGACTGGTTTTGCCGAGCAACTTGCCAGCGCACAAGATGGTGGAGCGCAGCCACAAGGTGGGCGTAGCAAGCGTCGCAACGAAATTAATATCATGGCCCATACCGACACTAACGCCTTGGTGATCAGCGCCGAACCCGATCAGATGCGCACCATTGAGAGTGTGATTAATCAGCTGGATATTCGCCGCGCTCAAGTATTGGTGGAAGCTATTATTGTTGAAGTCGCCGAAGGTGACGATGTTGGCTTTGGTATTCAATGGGCAACCGAAGCGGGTGGCGGTACCCAGTTTAATAATTTGGGCCCCACCATAGGGGAAATTGGCGCCGGGATCTGGCAAGCACGAGAGCAAGATGGCACTAAAGTGTGTACCGAAAATGGCACTTGTACAGAGAATCCCGCGACTCAAGGAGACATCACCTTACTCGCCCAAGCACTAGGCAAGGTCAATGGTATGGCATGGGGCGTGGCTATGGGCGACTTTGGCGCGCTGATCCAAGCGGTATCGAGTGATACCAAGTCAAACGTACTGGCGACGCCATCTATTACCACCTTAGATAACCAAGAAGCATCGTTTATCGTCGGTGATGAAGTGCCGATTTTAACGGGCAGCCAAAACTCCAGTAACGGTAACAGTAATCCCTTCCAAACGGTTGAACGTAAAGAAGTGGGGGTCAAGCTTAAAGTGGTGCCACAAATTAACGAAGGCAGCACAGTGAAGCTGACCATCGAGCAGGAAGTGTCGGGCATTAACGGTAAAACCGGTGTCGATGTGACTTTTGCTACGCGCCGTTTAACCACCACTGTGATGGCCGATTCGGGTCAAATTGTCGTGCTAGGTGGCTTGATCAATGAAGAGGTGCAAGAGAGCGTACAGAAGGTGCCTTTCCTAGGGGATATCCCCATCATTGGTCACCTGTTTAAGTCATCATCAAGCGGTAAGAAAAAGAAAAACCTGATGGTATTTATTAAGCCGACCATTATCCGTGACGGCATTACTATGGAAGGCATTTCAGGGCGTAAGTATAACTACTTCCGTGCCTTACAACTTGAGCAGCAACAGCGTGGCGTTAACTTAATGCCCAATAGCGATGTGCCAGTATTGGAAGAGTGGAATCAAGAAGATTACCTGCCACCAGAGGTGAATGACGTCTTGCAACGTTACAAAGACCGCAAAGGGTTAGAGATGCAGATGCGTGAAACCGATCCTGCACTTAAACAGATTTCTGACAATAAACAGCAAGATGCCGCCGATGAGTGATCTGCAAGCCGCTCAACATGATGAGCTAGCCCAAGTATCGAGTGAACTTGGGTTGGTCTCAGAGGCCGAATCCGATGAGGTGTTTCACTCCAACAGCCGCGAGCGTCTGCCATTTGCATTTGCGCATCGTTTTCAACTGCTATTAGCCAAAGGCGATGATGAGCGATTAATCCTGTATCATACCGAGAGCACGCCGCTTGAGGCGATGTTAGAGGTGCGCCGGTATGCGGGACAAGAGCTCGCATTGTCGACATTAGCGCCAAATGTATTTGAAGCTAAGTTAACTCAGGTCTATCAAGCCAACTCATCAGAGGCGCAGCAGCTGATGGAAGATATTGGCAACGAGATGGATCTGTTTACCCTTGCCGAAGAGCTGCCACAAACCGAAGATCTGCTCGAAGGCGATGATGATGCGCCCATTATTAAGTTGATTAATGCCCTGCTATCGGAGGCCATTAAAGAGGAAGCATCCGATATCCATATCGAGACCTACGAGAAGCAACTGGTGGTGCGTTTTCGCGTCGACGGTGTGCTCAAAGAGGTGCTCAAACCCAATCGTAAGCTCTCGTCACTGCTGGTATCACGTATTAAGGTGATGGCACGTTTAGACATTGCCGAGAAGCGAGTGCCGCAAGATGGGCGTATCTCGCTACGTATTGCGGGTCGTGCGGTGGATGTGCGAGTGTCGACCATGCCATCAAGCCATGGTGAGCGTGTGGTGATGCGTCTGCTGGATAAAAACGCTGGCAACCTTGACCTTAAACAGCTCGGCATGACAGATGCTATCCGGCATCAATTCGATGAGCTTATCCGTAAGCCTCACGGCATTATCTTGGTCACGGGCCCGACTGGTTCGGGTAAGAGTACCACTCTGTATGCCGGCTTGACCGAAATTAACTCTATCGACACCAATATCTTAACGGTCGAAGATCCCATCGAATATGAACTCGCGGGCATAGGCCAGACGCAGGTGAATACTAAGGTGGATATGACCTTCGCCCGCGGTCTGCGCGCCATTTTACGTCAAGATCCTGATGTGGTGATGATAGGTGAGATCCGTGATCTTGAAACTGCGCAAATTGCCGTGCAAGCCTCGTTGACTGGTCACATGGTGATTTCCACGCTGCACACGAATACCGCCTCGGGTGCCATCACGCGTTTGCAAGATATGGGCGTTGAGCCTTTCCTCGTCTCCTCGAGTCTGCTTGGGGTGTTAGCCCAGCGATTGATCCGCACCTTATGCCCTAAGTGTAAGATTGAGCACGTGCCCGATCAGCGTGAACGCGAACTGCTGGGGATTAGCACCGACGATCCACGCACTATCTATCGTGCCAAGGGGTGCGCCGCTTGTGGCCATAATGGTTATCGTGGCCGCACGGGGATCCATGAACTCCTGCTGGTGGATGATAAAATTCGTGAGCTTATTCATAGCGGCCGCGGCGAATTGGCGATTGAAAAATATATTCGCCAATCGATACCCAGTATTCGTCACGATGGCATGAGTAAAGTGCTTAGCGGCATCACCACCTTAGAAGAAGTGCTGCGCGTCACTCGCGAGGAGTAAGCCATGCCCGCATATGAGTACAAGGCGTTAAATGCCCAAGGCAAACAGCAAAAAGGGGTGGTGGAAGCCGATACCGCCCGCCATGCCCGAGGTCAGCTTCGCGAATTGCGCTTAATGCCACTGGAGATCACCCCTGTGGTCGACAAGGAAGCCAAGGCCAAACGCCAAGGTTTTAGCTTTAAGCGCGGTATTTCGGTGGCAGAGTTAGCCCTGATCACTCGCCAAATCGCGACTTTAGTTGCCGCCGGTTTACCTGTGGAAGAGGCGTTGAAGGCCGTTGGTCAGCAGTGTGAAAAGGATCGCCTCGCCAGTATGGTGATGGCAGTGCGCTCACGGGTAGTTGAAGGCTACAGTCTGGCTGACTCTATGGCCGAATTTCCGCATATTTTTGATGATCTTTATCGCGCCATGGTGGCATCGGGTGAAAAGTCAGGTCACCTCGAAGTGGTGCTGAACCGCTTGGCCGATTACACCGAGCGCCGTCAACAGCTGAAAAGCAAAATGACCCAAGCGATGATCTATCCTGTTGTGCTGACCGTGGTGGCCATTAGCGTCATTGCGATCTTGCTTGCTGCTGTCGTGCCTCAGGTGGTGGGGCAGTTTGAGCACATGGGGCAAGAGCTACCATGGACTACGCAATTTTTGATCGCCGCATCTGACTTTATCCGTGATTACGGTCTGTTAGTAGTTGGGGTCGTAGTGATGTTAGCCTTTGGTGCCAAGCAACTGTTGAAAAGTGCAGCCAATCGCATGGCCTTCGATAGTGCCCTGCTGAAAATGCCGGTGATCGGTCGTGTTAGCAAGGGGCTCAATACGGCGCGATTTGCGCGTACCTTAAGTATTTTAACGGCCAGCTCAGTACCACTGCTCGATGCGATGCGCATCGCCAGTGAGGTGTTGATAAACGTCAGAGTGAGAGCCGCAGTGGAACAAGCCACTGCACGAGTGCGCGAGGGTACCAGTCTTGGGGCTGCGCTGGCTAACACTAAACTTTTTCCGCCTATGATGCTCTATATGATCACCTCTGGCGAAAAAAGTGGCCAGCTCGAACAGATGCTCGAGCGCGCTGCCGATAACCAAGACCGTGAATTCGAGTCGAACGTTAATATTGCCTTGGGGGTATTTGAACCCTTATTGGTGGTCAGCATGGCAGCCGTGGTGCTGTTTATCGTACTGGCGATTTTGCAGCCGATATTAGAACTTAACAACATGATTAGTGGTTGATGCCCCAAGCATCTCCCTAGCGCGGCAGCCTAACCTTTTACTGTTAGGCATTTTTTATAGAGGATCTATTAATGCAAGTAAGAAACAAGCACAAAGGCTTTACCCTACTAGAAGTGATGGTGGTTATCGTAATTTTGGGGATCCTTGCCTCTATGGTGGTACCTAACTTGATGGGTAATAAAGATAAGGCCGATCTGCAAAAAGCGGTTTCGGATATTGTGGCGCTGGAAAATGCACTGGATATGTACCGTTTGGACAACAGCATCTACCCCACAACAGAACAGGGGTTAGAAGCCTTAATCCAAAAGCCAACCATTTCGCCAGAGCCACGCAATTACCGTGAAGGGGGTTATGTTAAGCGTTTGCCACAAGATCCATGGCGCAATGAATACCTGTTATTGAGCCCAGGTGAACAAGGCAAAATCGATATCTTCAGTGCCGGCCCAGATGGACAGCCAGGGACCGAAGATGATGTCGGTAGCTGGAATCTACAAGATTTTCAATAAGCCGAGCGAAGAGTGATGAGCCTCTTGCGCCAACGCGGGTTTACCCTGATGGAAGTGTTGCTGGTGGTGTTACTGATGGGGCTCGCGGCCTCCGCAGTGACCTTAACCATGGGCGGCACCGATCAGCAGCAGGCGCTCGATCGAGTGGCGCGGCAATTTATGGCGTCAACCGAGTTAGTGCTCGATGAAACTGTACTCAGTGGTCATTTTATCGGTATCGTTATCGAAAAAGACCGTTATGAGTTTGTGGTTTATGACGAGGGTAAGTGGCATCCGCTACAGCAAGACCGCTTGCTGGCGGCGCGCGAGATGCAACAGGGTGTGCAGCTTGACCTAATACTCGATGGTTTACCCCTGTCTCAAGAAGATGAAGAGCAAGACTCATGGTTCGACGAGCCGCTTATTGAGCCTTCCGCCGAGGATAAAAAAAAGCATCCAGAGCCGCAGGTGATGCTGTTCCCCAGTGGTGAAATGAGCGCCTTCGAGTTGGCTTTTATCAGTAAAGATGCCATGGGAAATGAGCTAGAAACGGTGGTTGTGGGCGATGCGTTAGGGCGATTAAGGTTGGGGAGAGACAATGATCTCGATAATTGATTGCCCCACTTTGCGCTCAATACTCCTATCTTGTCATTTAGCGGGCACTGCTGGGTATAAGCATGAGAATTAATCAGCAAGGGATGACATTGCTAGAGGTGATTGTTGCCTTAGCGGTGTTTGCCATCGCTGCGGTGTCGATCACTAAGAGCCTAAGCGAACAGATCGCCAACATGCCCATTTTAGAAGAGCGCACTTTGGCGCAGTGGGTCGCAAGCAACCAGATGGTCGATGTCAGACTAGTGACAGGTGCCACCGATTTAGGCAAAAAAGAGGGTCGAGTGGAGCTGGCCGACAAGACCTGGTATTGGCGCAAAGAGGTGGTTAAAACCACCGATGATAACTTTCGACTGATCCGCATCAGTGTCAGTGACGATGAGCGCTACACTCGCACCATAGCCCAGGTGAGCAGTTATGTACTTAAAGCATCATAAATTTAATCAGGGTTTTACCCTGTTAGAGATGCTGGTGGCCATAGGAATTTTTGCCATGTTGGGCTTGGCGGCTAACTCTGTGCTTAATACCGTGATGAAAAATGATATTGCCACCAAGGAGTTTGCCACTAAATTGAAATCCTTACAGCAAGGATTTGGCGCTCTCGAGCGTGATTTTGGCCAGATAGTGGCGCGCACCCCAAGGTTGCTCGAAGGCGGGCGGGGTAGCACTGTGATACAAACAGGCAGCGACTTATTTGACTCAGAGTCAGAAGCGATAGTGTTTTATCGCATTGGTTGGCTCAACCCCGATGGCCTGTTACCCAGAGGTAGCCTGCAGTCGGTGGCCTATGTGGTGCAAGATAATAAATTAGAGCGCTGGTATTTCCCCTATCCAGAGCCTGAATTTGGCGCAGAGCCCATTAAAACCTTAGTGATGGACAAGGTGTTATCGGTGGAGTACTCCTTCTTTGTTGAAAACAGTTGGCAGCGAAAAATTGATGCCACCACCCTGCCCAAGGCTATCGCCATGGAAGTTGAAGTGGAAGGGCTGGGTAAAATACAGCGTAAGTTTTTACTGCCGCTAGGCGCACAGCCCAGCAGCAGTAGCAATGATGCTGACGATAACGACAGTAATAAGGGTTATGATAACGGCGCCAACGATAACGACAATAATGCCGATGAAAATGACAATAATAACGCTCCGGACCGAGGGCTGTAAGGGTGAATAAACTGGCGCAAAAGCAGCGCGGAGTTGCCCTGATCGTGGTGTTGTTGATTGTGGCGATGATCGCCATTATCGCCACCAATATTAATGGCCGTAGCCAGATAATGGTGCGGCGTACCATTAATTTAGCCCAATATGATCAGGCTTATTGGTACGCACTTTCGGCCGAAGAGTTAGCCAAAAAGGTGCTACAACAAGATTTAGATGATGCCGACGAAGGCAAGATCCACAGGCAGCAGTATTGGGCGCAAGCCGACGTGGTATTGCCAGTGGAGCAAGGAGAGATCGCCGGGCGCATTAGCGATATGCAGGCCTGCTTTAACGTGAATGCGTTATCGATGCAGACTAAAGAAGTTGAGAATGGTCAGCCCAAATTGCCATTGCCCGCCCAGCAGTTTAAAGGGTTATTAGTGGCCTTAGGCATGGATGATTTTGCCGCCGAGCGTTTGGCGCATACGGTGAAAGATTATATTGATGAGGATAGTGTCGCCAGCCCATTTGGCGCCGAAGATGCCGATTATGAAGCGCGCACCGTGCCTTACCGCGCTGCGAATACCTTAATGAGTCATCGCAGCGAGCTGCGCGCAGTCATCGGGGTGAGCCAAGAGGTGTACCTTAAGCTAGCACCCTATGTGTGTGCTATCCCGGGTTACGATCGACAGGTATTGAATGTTAATACCATTGAGCTGGAGCATGCAGCGTTATTAGCGGGCATGTTCGACAATAAAATTAGCGTTGGTGAAGCCGAAAGTATTATTAATCAGCGCCCAAGTGATGGCTATGACAGTATCGAAGACTTTTGGGCGAACGGTTCAATCGCCAGTTTGCGTGGTGAAGAGAACTTAGCGTCCAGTTTTAGCCTAAAGAGCCAATATTTTTTGCTGCAAGCTGGCGCCAAAGTCGACAGTGCGACTTTTCGTATGGAAAGCGTGTTGCAAGTGGCCGGAAATAATCAGTTAGCTGTGTTGACGCGCCAATATGGTGGTCAACGATAATGGCCTTGCTGGGGCGTTAACCCTCGACGGCCAACTAGCCTAATACCCATAATGAATGCGATTGAGATAATACAAGTTTATTTTGCGCAACTTAATGAGACTTGTGGAGAAAGACATTGAGTGAACGATTATTTATCCGCTTAGGAAGAAGCCAAGATCAGCGCTGTACTTGGCTGGTGTGGTCCGAGCAAGAGCAAGAGATCATCGCCTCGGGTGACCTGCCCGACGCCCATGCCTTGTCGACCCTAACTGAACGAGCGGGTAACCGTCCGGTCGATATCTTAGTGCCCGCTTCGGCGATCACGCTCACCTCGGTGCGCTTACCAGAGAAAGGCCAGCGTCAGGCGATTAAAGCCTTGCCGTTTATGCTAGAAGAAAACTTGGCCGAAAATGTCGATAAACTGCATTTTGTCACCGGCCCGCGTGATGGCGAGTCCCTCAGTGTTGCGGTTGTTGCCCATGAGCAGATGCAAAATTGGTTATCTTGGTTAAGCGAGGCGGGTATTAAAGCGCGCCAAATTGTGCCCGATTGTTTAGCCTTACCACTGCAAGAGTGTCAGTGGGCGGCCATGCAATTTGGTTCCGATTATCTGCTGCGTACCGGCGCTGGCCATGGTGCCTGTCTTGATGCCACTTGGTTTAACGCCACGCTGCCTCAATTTGTCGCCAAAGCTGCTGGCGAAACCACGGCGAGCAGCCCACTTACGGTGGCTGGCTATAGTGAGCTGAGTATCAATGGCGCCCAGGTACAGCCCCAACCGCTGGATCTGCCGATGTTAGTGCTGGCCAAAGGTATTTTACATGCGCCGCTCAATTTACTTTCAGGCATTTACACCCCTAAACGCGAGTACGGCAAACACCTGTTGCTGTGGCGTAATAGTGCCATAGTGATCGCTGTCGCCTTAGTGTTGGCCTTAGTTAACAAAGGGCTCTCTATTCATCAGATGAACGTCGAGCGTGAGCAGTTACAAGCGCAAAGTAGCGCGATATTCAACCAAGTGGTCGGCAGCTCGCGGGTGGTTAATATTCGCTCACAGATGGACAGTAAATTACGTAGTCTGCAAGGTTCGGGAGATGGTACCGCCTTCTTTACTATGCTCGATGGTCTATCGGCTGCATTTGCAAAAGTGCCGCAATTAAAGCCCACTAGCTTGCGTTTCGACAGTGGTCGCAATGAGTTACGCATGCAAATATCCGCCAAGAGTTATGCGCAAATTGAAGAATTTAAAAGCCTCATCGCCAAGCAATTTAAGGTCGACTCTGGTGCGATGAACAGCGGTGAAGATGAAGTCACCAGCACGTTAACCTTAAGGAGTAAGTAAGATGGAGAACCTTAAAACGTGGTGGAACGGGTTAATTTTACGTGAGCAGCAGTTGGTTGCCACCTGTGGTGTGGTCTTGATACTAGGCGTGCTTTATTGGGGAGTTTGGACGCCAATAAGTGAGGCTGAGCAGGATGCCGAGCGGGCATTACAAGCTCAGCAAGCCACGTTAACTTACGTAAAACAGACTGCCAATAAGATAGTGGCACTACAGAGTGCTGGCGGTAAAAAAGCTTATTCGGGCAGTTTAAGTGCCACAGTGACTCAGACCGCCAAACGTTACGGCTTAGAAATCACTCGGATGCAACCACAAGGGCAAAAAATTCAGGTGTGGATGGACGAAGTGCCATTTAACAGCTTGCTAAGTTATTTGAGCGATCTGGTACAACAGCAAGGTTTATCACTGGACAGCATCGATTTGGCACAAGCGGATACGCCAGGTCTGGTTAAAGTGCGCCGCATCCAATTCTCTCAGTAAACAAGGTTTTAAGGTGTTGTAGTGAGTGTAGTGAAAAAGATAATTATAGGTGTGGTCTTATATTGTGGCTTTATGCTGGCCCTGTTTCCGGCCAGTGTGGCCTTGCAGCTGGCGCCGCTGCCCCAAGGGATCAGTGTCAGCGGGGTGTCGGGCACCATTTGGTCGGGCAAGGCCAGTTTAGTGGCGTTGCAACAGCGCCAACTTGAGTCGGTGCAATGGCAATTAAGCCCGTGGGGACTGTTGTCCGGCAAGGCCAATATCGATTTTGCCATTGGCAGCCGAGCAACGGCGGTTAACGGTAAAGGCCAAGTGTCTTTGTCTATGTCTGGGATCAATGCCCAAGGGCTGCGTTTTGAAGCGCCAAGCGCTTTTCTTATCGGCAAGACGCGTCTACCGTTTAGAGCCGAAGTGGATGGTCACTTTAGTTTAATCGTGCAGCAGCTGGAGCAAGGCTTACCTTGGTGTGAGCAGCTTAACGGCAAGTTGTTTGTGCAGCAGTTGCAGGTGAATAACCAGTTTGGCAAATATCCGCTAGGCAATATTGAGCTGGGCCTAAGCTGTGTCGATGGCAATATTCAATTAGCCACCGATGAGACCATGAATGCGCTTGGGCTTACAGGTAATGCGTTACTTAAAGACAATAAGTTGATTGCACTTAGCGCCAAGATAAAAGAGACGCCTGCACAACCTGAAGATCTCAAGCAGGCGCTAAGTTTCTTAGGTAAACGTGACAGCCAAGGGTATTATCCGATTAGCTTCCAGGGGCGCATCCCAGGGATCTAGCGCTAATGGGTCAATAAAAAAGCACCTTTTAGGTGCTTTTTTTGATCGTCAATGGGTCAGCCATAGGGATTAACCATGTTGGCCAGCACGCGCTGACGATAGTCTAATAGGCTAAACACGCCAAACAGCAACACGGCGCCATAGTCGGCCTTGCCCAGCCGCAACAAGGGGCTAAACAGGCGATGAAAAATCAGTAGCTGCCCGCAATGCATCACCACAGTGAGTAATAATAACAGTGATAGCAGTTGGCTTATCGTATCGCCTATGGGCATCAACAGGTTATACAGCATCAGCAACCAGGCGCACAAAGTGATGGCTTTACCCACTCGGATCAATGCTTTCATTATGAATTGCCTATCTCAGGCTGATACTGGTATAGACGGTAGATCACTTGTCCGGCTTTTTTCTCTTTCAGCGGCACCCAGTCGCTAGGCACAGTGAGTGAGCTTAACTCGCTTTCGGTTTCGACATAAATTTGCGCATTATTATTCAGCCATTGGTGCTCACTGAGCAGCGCAATCGTCTGCTGCGCTAACCCTTTGCGAAATGGCGGATCGATAAAAATAATATCAAACCCCTGGCTTGGCGTGTGCTGTAGTAGCGCCAGCGTATCGCCCTGCACGACTTCGGCGCAATCACATTTAAGGGTCAGCAAATTTTGCTGTAATTGTTTGGCGGCACTCGTTTGCAGTTCAAACACTTTAGCAAAGGCGGCGTAACGCGATAGCGACTCTAAGCACAGCGCGCCGCTACCACCAAAGCAGTCGAGTACCCGAGCGCCAGCAATATCGCCCGATAACCAGTTAAATAAGGTTTCTCGTACCCTGTCTGTCGTGGGGCGCAATCCCTCAAGATCATGAATGGGTAAACGTCGTGAGCGCCATTGGCCTGCAATAATGCGTACTTGCCCACTTAAGGGTTTATTTTTAGCCATCTTATACCTGTCAATTTACGGATACCTTTAGCGATGATTTGGCCTCACCGGAGAAAGTGATAGACTGTGACGCTAAATTGAAGTCGCCATTTTAACGCAAAGCAGTTAAAAATGGTGAAAAGCCGCCGACATTAGCTAAAAATGCCGCACTTTGCTGCGTATTTGGACTCGCTATCTGGTTATAATAACGAGCACAAAACGACTTCATACCGAATTTTAAATCAGTTAGTTGAGTACTGGTATTACCCATGGCAAAAAAAGGTTTTTTTTCTTGGTTCCGTAAAGACAAATCGAAAGAGGATGTCGCGGCACCCGAAGCAGAAGTAACATCTCAAGTTGAAACAGAGGCGACAGCGCCCGAAGCGGAGCAGGCAGAACTTGCCCGTATAGAAGCTGCGCGTATTGCAGCGGAGCAGGCAGAACTTGCTCGCATAGAGGCCGAGCGCCTTGCAGCAGAGCAGGCAGAACTTGCTCGCATAGAGGCCGAGCGCCTTGCAGTAGAGCAGGCTGAACTTGACCGTATCGAAGCCGAGCGTATTGCAGCAGAGCAGGCAGAACTTGACCGCATAGAGGCTGAGCGTCTTGCAGCGGAGCAAGCAGAACTTGCTCGTATCCAAGCCGAGCGTATTGCAGCAGAGCAGGCAGAGCTTGACCGCATCGAAGCTGAGCGCCTTGCAGCAGAGCAGGCTGAACTTGACCGTATCGAAGCAGAGCGTATTGCAGCAGAGCAGGCAGAACTTGAGCGTATCGAAGCTGCGCGTCTTGCAGCAGAGCAGGCTGAGCTTGACCGTATCGAAGCTGAGCGTCTTGCAGCGGAGCAGGCTGAGCTTGATCGCATCGAAGCTGAGCGTCTTGTGGCCGAACAAGCAGCGCAGGCATCTTTAGCCGCCGAGGATGCGCCCGAGCAGCAACCTGAGCCGCAACAAAAACCGACTAAAGAGGGCTTTTTTGCCCGCCTTAAGCGTGGCTTGAAGCGCACCAGCGAAAATATCGGTAGTGGGTTTGTCGGACTGTTCAAAGGCAAAAAGATCGATGACGAGTTGTTTGAAGAGCTTGAAGAGCAGCTATTGATTGCCGATGTCGGAGTAGAAACCACTACGCGCTTAATCTCTAGCCTCACCGAGCAAGCGAGCCGTAAGCAACTTAAAGATGGCGAAGCCCTGTATGAGTTGATGCGCGAAGAGATGCAGAAAACGCTCGAACCTGTGAGCGTGCCTTTAGTGCCAGAAAACCCCGATGGCCCGTTTGTTATTTTAATGGTTGGCGTTAATGGTGTGGGTAAAACCACCACTATTGGTAAGTTGGCAAAACAATATCAGAAACAGGGCAAATCGGTAATGCTAGCAGCGGGCGATACCTTCCGCGCCGCCGCCGTTGAGCAACTGCAAGTGTGGGGCCAACGTAATAATATTCCGGTTATCGCCCAGCACACGGGGGCCGATAGTGCCTCGGTATTGTTTGATGCCTTACAGGCGGCTCGCGCCCGTAATGTCGACGTGTTGATTGCCGATACCGCTGGTCGACTGCAAAATAAAGCCCACCTAATGGATGAGTTGAAAAAAGTCGTGCGGGTGATGAAAAAGCTAGATGAGTCGGCACCTCACGAGGTGATGCTGACCCTCGATGCCAGCACAGGCCAAAACGCCATCAGTCAGGCGCAGCTGTTTAAAGAAGCCGTTGGTGTTACAGGCATTACCATTAGTAAACTCGATGGTACCGCGAAGGGCGGGGTTATCTTTGCTATTGCCGATAAATTTGGTATTCCTATCCGTCACATCGGTGTGGGTGAGCAGATCGACGATTTGCGTACGTTCGATGCCAAAGATTTTGTCGACGCCCTGTTTAGCCAAGAGGGCGAAGAGACGACATAACCGCTATCGCACCTCGCAGTGAAACGGATTTTTGTATGCAAAATATTGCATTAATCAACTGCGTGGATTGGGCTGATATAAGATAACGTATCGCCGTCAAGGATTGGCGGCATCAATAATTGGGTAACTATGATTCGATTTGAGCAAGTTAGCAAAATTTATCCAGGTGGACAAAAGGCACTCACCGATGTGAGTTTTCATTTAAAACGTGGAGAAATGGCGTTTTTAACCGGACACTCAGGTGCCGGTAAAAGCACTTTGCTCAAGTTGATCAGTGTGATCGAGCGCGCCAATGGCGGTAGAGTCGCCATTAATGGCCACGATATCGCCAAAGTTAGGCCTAAAGATGTGCCTTACTTGCGGCGTGATATCGGCATGATCTTTCAAAATCATCACCTGTTGATGGATCGCAGTGTGTTTGACAACATCGCCTTGCCGTTGGTGATTGAAGGCTTTGCCCTGCATGAAATTAAAAAGCGGGTATTGGCCGCCTTAGATATGGTGGGCCTTTACGGCAAAGAGCGTCATTATCCCATAATGTTGTCGGGGGGTGAGCAGCAGCGTGTCGGTATTGCCCGTGCGATTGTTAATAAGCCGCCCTTGTTATTAGCCGATGAACCTACAGGTAACTTAGATCCTAAGCTGTCGATGGACATTTTACGTCTGTTCGAAACCTTTAACGATTCGGGAACCACGGTGTTAATTGCAACTCACGATCTTGGCCTTATTGCCCGCATGAAGTACCGCACTTTAACCCTCAAGCAGGGGAGAGTGATTGGTGGTGATGAGCTGGCGACGCCTCAAGCCTTTAACGGATAAGCGGACAATCGAATATGGATAAGCAACCTCAATTAGTCCGCAGCAAACTTCCCTTTACGGGCCGTATCGTGATGTTTTTTATTCGTCATATTCAACATGCCATGGGCAGCATGGGCGAGTTGTGGCGTAATCCTATCTCGTCGTTAATGACCATGGCGGTACTGGGGGTGAGTTTAAGCTTACCGGCGGCGTTACAAGTGCTGGTTAAAAATGCCGAGACCATTACCCAATCGTGGAACAGCGCCGCCGAGATCTCACTCTTTATCGATGAAGGACGCAGCGAGCGCTCTATTCAAAGCTTGATCACCCGTATAGGTGCGTATTCTGAAGTCAGTGCGGTCAACTATATTAATCGCGATCAAGCACTGGAGGAGTTTCAGCGGTTATCTGGTTTTGGTGAGGCGATAGCTTATCTGGATGATAATCCGCTGCCAGCTGTGGTCACAGTAACCCCAGATATCAAGCACGCCAGCCCCAATGGTGCACGCGCCTTATTAAAAAAGCTGGAGTTAGAACCTGAGGTGAGTTTTGGGCGGCTCGATATTGAGTGGCTAGAACGCTTACAAGCGGTCGTGAGATTGCTTGAGCGAACGGTATTGGCTATTGCACTATTATTAGTCTTAGCGGTGGTGTTAGTCATTGGCAATACCATACGTTTGGCCATTATGAACCGCCGCACCGAAATCGAAGTGATGAAATTAGTCGGTGCCACAGAGAGCTTTATCCAGCGGCCCTTTTTATACACAGGCATCTGGTTTGGTGTCATCGGTGGCATCTTAGCGTGGATCATTATCAATCTGTTGGTGTGGTATCTCGATGGTGCACTGGCCGATTTACTCGGGCTGTATGGCAGTACATTAACGATGCAATCGCTGACGCTTACCGAGTTAGGCCAACTGGTATTATTGGCGTCTTTCCTAGGCTGGTTAGGTTCCTATCTGTCGGTAAGACAGCATCTGCGCGCTATCGAACCGACTTAAGATTTATCGGCGCATAACAAGCGTTTTATGAACTAAATTTCACTTGAACTGTCTATAGTTTCGGGTGAAATTAGCCCACGTTAAGCGGTGGTATTGACATATACTGTCAGATAGTGAATAGTTCGTCAGCTTGCCTCTGCGTCAAAGCTTACTGTGTATCAGAGCGACCAGAGACGGCAGCCTGCAATAGGTATTCAAGCGTCATAAAGCATTTATAGCGTTAAATTTTTGCAAGATAAGAGGTAGGAGAGCGTTAATGACAAGTCAAACGCAATCAATGTCACTAATGGTTCCGCAAAGCAGCGGTAGCTTAGAGGCTTATATTCAGTCTGCGCATAACATTAGCATGTTAGAGCCACAGGAGGAGTATGAGTTAGCCAAGCGTCTGCAAGAGACGGGTGACCTTCAGGCGGCAAAGCAATTGATTATGTCTCATCTTCGTTTCGTTATTCATGTGGCCAAAGGTTACTCTGGATATGGTTTGCCACAAGCAGACTTAATTCAAGAGGGTAACATTGGTTTGATGAAAGCGGTTAAGCGCTTTGACCCTGATGTGGGTGTGCGTCTTGTCTCGTTTGCAGTGCATTGGATTAAAGCTGAAATCCATGAATATGTGCTTAAAAATTGGCGCATCGTTAAAGTTGCGACCACAAAGGCACAGCGTAAATTGTTCTTCAATCTACGCAAAGCCAAAAAGCGTCTTGGTTGGTTTAGCGATGAAGAGGTGACTATGGTCGCCGAAAATCTGGGGGTATCTAAAGCCGATGTGACCGAAATGGAATCACGTATGGCGGCGCAAGACCCAGCATTCGATCTTGCCAGCGATAACGACGACGAGCAAGATTATTCACCTGTGCATTATCTTGAAGATCACTCTTCAGATTTAGCCTCACAGGTTGAAAATGCTAATTTAGAAGCCGATAACCAAACACGCCTGTTGGCGGCCATCAAAACCCTTGATGAGCGTAGCCAGCATATTCTACAGGCGCGTTGGTTAGACGACCAAAAAACCACGTTGCAAGAGCTTGCGGCGACGTATCAAGTGTCTGCAGAGCGTATCAGACAACTTGAGAAAAACGCCATGAACAAGCTTAAAGCGCGCATGGAAATGTAAGCTGAGACCTGACGTGATAAAAACCTGCCACTTGGCAGGTTTTTTTATGCCTCAATGTTGAGCTCAGGTGTCTTGTCTTCATCCCATGATTTATCTGGTTATGCTGGGTGAAACTATGCCCTTGTAGCGACTTTAAGTCATCTCTGCCTATCACGCTGTGAAGATCTCCCACCGATTTAAAACAGGCTATTAATAGTATTGCTATGAATTATTGCCGCTTTATTTAGAGCTTAATTGTTTAGGCTTGGATTATGCAGGCTGTTTTTTCGATAAGAGATCATCTTAATAATATTATTTTTGCTGTTTTAACACTCATGTTTATGATATTCATTCTCATTTATGTTTTTTTAATTTAATTAAATGGTGTTGTGTAGGGTTAAAATAGTTCAATTATACGAGGGATTATTGTCAAATTTAGATCTGGTTCAAACACACATATATAGTGCACCTTAACGCTTGTAACTTACAGCTAACCATTCAATATCAACTCAAATATCATGATGTAACGCGATTAAATTTAAGTTGTTGTTTATTACCTTCTTTTTATCTATCTCATCGCCTGCTGTTAATAAGATTCATTCTCGATAGTAGGGTGTTGTAGATCACATAATCAACCTTTTTTAGACTTTATTAGCGTTTTTCAATTGCTAATTTTAACAACTCACATATTCGACTAGGCTTTAATTATATTGGCTATCTTTGCAATAACGATAGCACCATAAAAATTAACTCATGGTTAATTAGGGTAGGGTCATATAAATATGAAAAAAATAATCACCGCATTCACTGTTGGGATTATTTCAATATTGAGTCTGGTCGCAAGTGTCCAGGCCACTCCTTGGGATAATTTATCGAGTGAACAGCTTGAAGCAACATTAGTAGACAAGTTTTCTGCTGGAGAGTATTCCACCAAAGGAGCGGATTCTTGCCTGATGTGCCATAAAAAAAATACTAAGGTGATGGCCATTTTTGATGGTGTTCATGGCGACATGAGCAACAGCACATCGCCTATGGCAGGTTTGCAATGTGAAGCCTGTCACGGCCCCATAGGTAAGCATAATCGTGGCGGCAAAGAGCCCATGATCCATTTTGGTCCCGATAGCAAGTTGTCTGCTGCTAGCCAAAACAGTGTGTGTCAGGGCTGTCATAACGATCCCAAGCAGATGGCGTGGCATAACAGCACCCATAACCTTGCAGAGGTCGCGTGCAGCGATTGTCATAATGTCCATGGTGCTAAAGACCCAGCTCTAGATCGCCTCACGGTCAACGATACCTGTACTTCGTGCCATACCCGCGCCAAAGCCGATATGCATAAGCGTTCATCACATCCAATGCAATGGGATCAGATGACCTGTATTGACTGTCACAGCCCCCATGGCTCCATGACGGAAAGCGCATTAATCAAGCCAAGCTTGAATGAAACTTGTGCCGAGTGTCATGCCGACAAACGCGGCCCATTCCTATGGGAACATGCGCCAGTGATGGAGGACTGCTCAAGCTGTCATTCGGCCCATGGCAGTGTCAACGAAAACTTACTTAAGTCTCGTGCGCCGCAGTTGTGCCAACAATGTCACGCCGACGATGGTCACGCCAGTCGCGTTAGCTCTCAGGCAGGTCTCGATGCATTTAGTGCTGGTAAAAGTTGCCTCAACTGTCACAGCAAGATCCATGGTTCTAACCATCCTGCTGGCAGCAACTTTGCCCGTTAAGCTTTGGAGTGAGTATTATGCGTTCAATTAACCCTTTTTCATTAAACCTGATCACTCTGGCTTTGCTTTGTTCAGGTACTAGCGCCTTGGCGGCCGATTTTGGTATTCAACATGCCAATACCAGCGCCATCAACCAAACCAGTTATCAGTGTAAACGTTGCGTCGAACCTCAAGGTCACAGTGGTAGTGTTGGCGTGAGCGTGGGTGTTATCGATGCCGATGACAACCATGCCATCAATCAGCTTGGCACCGATACCGATGGCGCTGTCGCTGGGCTTAACAGTGATGTGGCCTATCAAGGCAGAGGTTACCGCGCCAATGTACAGGCGCACCAGCTCGGTATGGATAACGGCTTTATCCAGATGCAAGCGGGCAAGCCTGGTCAATATAAGTTTGATTTAGATTATCAAACGATCACCACCAATCATGGTAGCAATGCAGCCACCAATCTTTGGCAAAACAACGGCATGCTGACCCCAAGCGAGCAGACTCGAATGCTGGACCTTGAGCTGCAAAGACAGCGCAGCGGCATCGGCTTTGAGTATGACTTTGCCTCAGTATTGGGATTAGGGCTAAGCAGTTATGCCCGCTATAACCATGAAGAGAAAACCGGGCATCGCAGCGCCAGCTTAACCAGCCCAAGTCCCATCAATTTTGCGAACGCCGTCGATGAAACCACAGATAAATTCAGCGCTGGCGTGGTGCTGGATGGCAACAACTGGTTGTCAGAGCTGAGCTATCACGGTTCACGTTACGACAATAATCTTGGCAACCTGAGTTTGCCTTATGCCCCCGATGTGTATAGCGCCACCCCAGATAACCAAGCCCACCAAGTGGCGTTATCGGGCCAGTACCGCTTGGCATCAAGTGTCTTTAGTGGCCGTGTGGTGACGGGTCGTATGATCCAAGATCAAGATTTAGTGCAGATGAGTGGCAACCCCATCCAAAACTGGGATGGTCAAGTCGACACCCTTAATACCCACTTAGCTGCGACCACCCGAGTGAGTAATCGCTTACGTCTGGGCGCCAGTTACGATTACAGCAAACGCGATAATCGTTCATCGGTATTTGATTTTGCCCAGTATGAATACAACCCAGTATCGGGGGCGTTTAAGCAAAATACCCCTATGGATATCGATCGCCAAACGCTGAAAACCGATGCCAGTTATCGCATTGCTAGCGGCTATCGCCTGCAAGCGGGTTACAACTATAAGCAGGTCGAGCGCAGCTACGGAGAACGCGAAGAGACCCGTGATAACGAGTTGTGGAGCAAGTTAAACATTCGCGCGATCGATAAGCTGATCCTTGACTTTGGTGTGAGCTATAGCGATCGAGGCGGCAGTGATTATCAAGCCAATGAACTGACCAGCGAAGAGAGTGAGTCCTTGATGCGCAAGTATCATCTTGCCGACCGTCAGCGCAGTGAAGTCAACGCCAGAGCCAGCTACACCCCGCTCACCTGGCTAACCTTCGATGCAAGTACTTACTATGCCAATGATGATTACAACGCGACCGACATCGGGCTGACTCAAGCACAAGATTATGGTTATGACGTTAATGTGCATGCTCAAGTCACTCAGCCGCTCGCCGTGTACGCCTTTGCTGGCCAGCAGTGGATTGATTCAGACCAAAGTGGCGATCAAGCCTCTGTTTGGCAAGCCGAAATTAAGGATGAATTCATTAACTTGGGTCTAGGTGCCACCTACTCAGGCTTGATGCAAGACAGATTAACCTTAGGTGTCGATTACCTATTTGCTAACTCTGACAGTAACACCGGCGTCAATGGCTATAACAGCGACAACTATGGTGCGTATTACTCCTATAACCACAGTGTGAGCTTATATGGGCAATACCTGTTATCGCCACAAATGGCATTAAAGCTGGCTTACCAGTACGAACGTTATTTTGATACCGACAGCGCTTCGGTCACCCCCGATAGCATTGCAGGTTTAATCACCTTGGGTGACCTGAACCACAACTATAACGCCCATCAACTGATGTTGACCTTCAGCTACAAGTTGAAGTGAGTCGATTCAGTTATTTAATAAGTTTGAGGAAAACAAGATTATGGAACGTAGAAGTTTCTTAAAAATGAGCGCTGCACTGGGCTGCGCAGCAACCGTAACCGGCTGTAATTCCAGCTCTGATGATGCCAATGTAGTTCCGCCAACGCCACCAGTGGGTGATGAGCAAATCACTTGGTCTTCATGCTTGGTTAACTGTGGTTCAAACTGCCCAGTCAAAGTTTTCAGTCGCGATGGTGTGATCACCCGCGTTGAAACCGATCATGACATTACTGATGGTGACGACATCTATCAAGTACGCGCCTGTGCACGTGGTCGCTCACTGCGTCAACGTACCTATGCGGTTGACCGTTTAAAAACCCCAATGAAGCGTGTAGGTAAGCGTGGTGAAGGTAAATTTGTGCCTATCACCTGGGATGAGGCTGCCAAGACGATTGGTACCAAATTAACCTCAGTGATTGCCGAGCATGGTAACAAAGCCATTTTCCGTAGTTACGGTTCGGGTGCTTACTATGGTTTTGCCTCCAATGCCTGTTTTAACCGTTTATTCAACTTAAACGGTGGCTGCCTAAATGCCTATGGTAACTACTCTTGGGCGCAGCAGATGGAAGCTGCGAAGCACACTTTTGGTACCGGCAGTACTAGTGGTTCTTCCACTGTGACCTTGTCAAACAGTGACTTTTTATTAGGTATCGCTTACAACCCAAGCGAAATCCGTCAGTCTGGTTCGGGCGAAGGGTATGATTACTTAAAAGCCCTGCAAAAATCGAACGGCTTAAAAGTGGTGATGATTGACCCACGTTATACCGACTCCATGTTAGGTAAAGAGTCGAAGTGGTTACCCATTCGTCCCGGTACCGATGCCGCACTGGCCGAAGCGATTGCTTACCAGATGATAAGCACAGGTTGGGTCGATGCGAATTCACTCGACTTTATCAATCAGTTTACCGTCGGTTATGACGCCGCTTCGATTGCGGCGCAACAAGCGATATTTGCCGCCAGTAGCGATAAAGAAGAGCAAGAGTACGCTCAGGTGATGAACCCTGACGACAACTACCGCGACTATATCTTAAGTGCAGGCATTTATGCTGGCCAACCGTTGAAAACGCCTGAGTGGGCAGAAAAGATCACCGGCATTCCGGAAGCGCAAATCAAGCAAATTGCCGATGACTTAATGGCATCACAGCGCCCCTATATCGTGGTTGGCGCTGGGGTTAACCGTCAAGCTAACGGTGAGCAGAGCATGCGCGCACTTTACATGCTATCGGTATTAACCGGCAAATTGGGTAACTTGGGTGCCTCTAACGGTGAGTTACCATACATGAGCGGCATGTACCGTGCGGGCATTCCGGCGGGCTCAAACCCTGTGAAAGAAAGCATCTCCTTCTTTACGTGGAGTGAGGCGATTCACAACGGCAAAAACATGACGGCGCGGACCCACGGTATTCGAGGTACTGACGACTTAGATACTCCACTTGGCACTAACATCAAGGTGATTATCTCTGCTTCAGACAGCTCGCTACTGAACCAGCACGCCGAGATCAATAATACCGCCGACATCTTACGTGATGAATCGGGTGTTGAGCTGATTGTTAGCTGTGATTGTTGGATGACGCCGGGCGCTAAATTTGCCGACATCATCCTGCCTGATACCAGCTGGTTAGAGTCAAACGATCTGGTGAATGACTCTTATGCATCAGGTGCATTGGGTTATATCACCGCCATGAAGTCGGCTATCGATCCTATGTGGGATTGTAAGTCTATGTATGAAGCGGCAGCGTTAATTGCCAAGTACATGGGCTGTGAAGCCGAGTTTACCGAGGGTAAAACGGAAGCCCAGTGGCTTGAAGAGCTGTATCAAAAAACCAAAGACAGCAGCAGTAACTTAGGCGTGGTCCCAGCGTTCCCAGCCACTTACAAAGAAGCCCAGGCGATTGGCTTCTTCCGTAAAAACATGAACGACAACCACGTGGCACTGCAAAGTTACATTAAGGATGGCCAAGCGCTAACTACGCCAAGTGGCAAAATTGAGATCTACTCTGCCGAGCTGGCATGGCGCGCGGCTAACTGGAGTCAAGAGAATAGCGCGCAAAATCCGACTGGCATCAAAGGTGACACCATCACGCCTATCCCGCAGTACACAGTAACCTGGGATGGTTATGAAGATGAAGACACTAAGGTGGATTATCCAATCCAGTTATCCGGTTACCACACTAAGGGGCGGACACACTCAAGCTATCACAACGTGCCTTGGCTGCGCGAAGCGGTAGAGGATGCGGTATGGGTTAACCCCATGGACGCTACTCTGCATGGCTTAAGCTCGGGCGATAAGATTGAGATGTACAACCAGCGTGGGTCGATTGCCGTGAAGGTGCGCGTTACCCCACGTGTGGCACCAGGGGTATTTGCTCTGGGTCAAGGCGCTTGGTATAGCCCAGGTAACACTGTCGGTAGTACAGGCCATACGCTAGACGAAGGCGGCGCAATTAACTCGCTGACTCGCTATCAGCCGAGCCCTGTTGCTAAAGGTAACCCACAGCACACCATCCGTGTTGCCATTAAAAAGATTTAAGAGAGTAGTGAATTATGACTGAATCAACTCAATACGGTTTTTATGTAGACAGCACTAAATGTACTGGCTGTAAAGCCTGTCACGTCTCTTGCAAAGACCGTCAAAGCAATAACATTCGTAATAACAGTAATCCACAAGACAATAGCTTACCTGCGCTAAATGGGGTCACTTGGCGTCGTGTTTATGAATATGGCGGCGGCGATTGGACTGTCGGCAACAACGGCTGTTTCGAGCAAAATGTCTTTGCTTACTACATGTCGATCGGCTGTAACCATTGCTCTGAGCCGGTATGCGTTAAGGCGTGCCCAACCGGTGCCATGCATAAGCGCCGTGAAGACGGTCTGGTACTGGTAGCTGAAGATATCTGTATCGGTTGTGAAAGCTGTGCTCGCGCTTGCCCATATGATGCGCCGCAGATCGACCGTGAGCGTAAAGTGATGACTAAGTGTGATGGCTGCTTTGAGCGCATCGCCGAAGGCCGTAAGCCTGTGTGTGTTGAGTCTTGCCCGCTACGTGCGTTAGACTTTGATACTATGGAGAATTTACGCGCTAAGTATGGCGACGGTGACGGGCATATTGCGCCACTGCCATCACCTTCAATTACATCACCTAACCTGATCATCAAGGCCAATGTTAACGGTCGTCCCGCAGGTAGTGGTGAAGGTAGCATCTTAAATCCATCAGAGGTTTAAGCGTTACATTTTAGTCTTTAAGTGGTATTTAAGCGGCGGGCAACTTAAGCCCGCTTAGCTTGTAAGGTAAATCATGTCTTCAAAAGTAGAGTCTGTCAGTAAAGCGCCTTTAGCCGCAATCGATTTAGAGGCATATCAAGGCTTAGCGCGCATCTTGCATCATTGTTTAATCCGTTATCCAGATGCCGAATTGGTGCAAGGATTAGCAGAGTGTGATGTCGCTGCTAGCTGGCCGGTATTTGCGCAGCGCCCGCAAAATACCCAAGGGCGAGCCTTGCTAGGTGAGTATTTACAGCGCTGGGTGGCTGCGCAGTCAGACCCGAGTGACGAAGCACAACTGGTTGACCTTAAACTGGATTATGGCCAGCTATTTTTTGGTCCGGGTGAGCCTAATGCCGTGCCGCAAGGGTCGGTCTATTTGGGCGAGGAGCAGTTGCTCAACGACAAATCGACCATGGCGCTAATGGCGTTTTATCGTGCTCACGGGGTAGAGGTTAAGGTGGATTTTCCACAGCCTTTAGATCATATCGGTCTGTTTTTTGCGGTGTTGGATCAAACCTTTGGTCGCCTAAGCCAAGAGCCTGAAAATGATGCACTGGTGCGTTTTACCCAAGTGTTACTGCAGCAACACCTGTTGCCGTGGGCACCGCGTTGTTTCGCCTTAGCTTATGAGTACGCCACCACAGATTTTTATCGTGGCTTAGCCTTGCTTGGCAGCGACTTCTTGGTGCAGTTACAACAAGATTTTCAACTACTGCCGAAAGAGACCCGCTTGTATCGTTAAGCATGGGTATCGTTATGCATCTGTGGCGATAAAGGTATTGATAATGCCCGCGTTGGCTCACGAGTGAGTTAACGCGCTCGTCGCCGAGTGCAATACAAGGTCAGACGAACAAGCCCGCTCTCGATAAGAGAGCGGGCTTTTTATTTAGCTGGGGTTGCGGCCCATATTGCGGCTCACCTGACGCTGTTGGCTGCGCGCCAGCTCTAACTGAGTATGAATAGTTTGCAATAAGTGGCATAGCTGCTTGCCATTATCGCTGAGCTCACTTGCGCCTAACAGGTGATGCTCAACGGGCTCATCGCGTGGCTCGCTAAGCGTGTTGGCCTGTTTGGCAGGACTTTTTTGCAGCTCGACACTCCACTGGTTGGCGATGGTAAGGATCAGGTGTTCGGCTTGGCTCAGTTGGCCCTGCTCTAACTCTTTGACAAACAGCAGACGGCTGGCTTCGAACAAGCAGTGCAGGGTTAACTCAGGCGGCAAGGCATGCTCTGCGGCATCTTCCATCGGCGGCAACCACACTGGTTGGCCTTGGGTAAAAACCAATGCGGATATGGTATGGGCGACCGTCTTTAATGAGGTGGCGCCACCAAACAGTTGCTGCACGTTAACTGATTGCAGCAAACTTAAACTGAGGCGATGGGCCAAGGTGGACTTAGTCCACTGCTGACCGATAGAGCGTATTAGTGTCATAGTGTAGCCAGTTTAGTGTCGGTTTAGTGTCATAGCTAAGTGACATAGTTAAGTGACATAGTTAAGTGACATAGCGTTTTAGCGTGAGTCAGTCATTCGCTACTGGGCTTAGCCCTGTCACATAGTGCGTATTATGCGCCTAGCGCTGTGGGGCAACAAGCCTTGGCGGCCAGCGCTTAAGCAGAGTGTGACTTCAGTGTGGCAAAGGTGACCGGCTAAAGGAGACAAGCCAGGCTGTTAACGTCGGGCCGTTAAAGCCAGGCTGAAGTGAAGCCGTTAAAACTGAGTCTGCTGAGCCAGCGCCGCCTCAATCAGCTGCTTACGTGGCACCTTTAAACTGGTGCTGGTGATATCAGGCCAAGGGTAATAACGGCGCGGGCGTTTAAAGCTGGCAATATACTGGCGCACAAAATCATCCAGCGGGGCGACATCGCTAATGCTGCCGTTGATAATGGCCGCTGGCAGGAAGCCAAATTCACTGTCTGGTATTGGAAATACAATTGCATCGGTGATTGCAGGGTGGCGCTTAAGGGCGGCCTCAATCTCTTCGGGCTGCACATTTTCGCCGCCACAGACAAACATGTTGTCGGCGCGGCCGCTGATCACCAGATCGCCATCCTTATCCCAATAGCCCAAATCTTGGGTATCGAACCAGCCTTGCTCATCGAGCGGGCGCCATAAACTGTTACCGCCATCATGGGTTAGATAGCCTAAAAAGAGGGTGTCTCCCTTAACCAAGATCTTGTGGTCAACAATAGTTAGCTCGCGCCCATTTAATAACTTGCCGCTACTGCCTTTGCTGGTGGCGAGCCCGGTGGTAATTTGCGATGCCATCTCGGTCATGCCGTAGCTGGTGTAGGCGTTAATGGCTAGCGGCGCCAGTTGTTGTAGTAACGATGGCGCGATAGCGCCGCCCCCCAGTAGCAGGGCTTTGACGTGGCGTAGCGCCTGTTTATCTTGCTGTAGCAGCCGCACCAGTTGGGTGGCGACCAGTGACAGGTGAGTCAGGGGCTGTTGCTGCAATTGTTCCGTTAAGGTGAGCTCGGCTGTCGGCAGCGTGATGGCGGCGCCAGCCAAGACGCAGCGATTGACGATGGCGAGTCCGCCGATATGAAATAGTGGCAAAGACAGTAACCAGTTATCACCTTGAGCAATTGGGATCACCTCGCGAGCGCCCTGTGCGCTGGCAATATGATTGGCCAAACAATGCACCGCCGCCTTAGGCTGGCCACTGCTGCCTGAGGTGAGAATAACGTTGCAGGGTCGCTGGTGGTCGATAGGCTGAGGAGCCGTGGCTGCGCGGGCGCTAAAGTCCACGACTAATCCCGCGCTTGGCAGTAGATGCTGATAAGCAGCTTGAGCCCAACTATGGCGCAGGCCATATTGCATGCTCAAACTGGCGATTTGCTGTGCAGGGAAACGAGGTGATAAGGGACAAAATATCACGCCAGCGTCGACGCAAGCCCAATATAAGATAACCAGTTCTAGCGAGTTATTATCGATACAGCCGAGGCGATCGCCAAGCCTTACTCCTTGCTGGGTGAGTTGCCGCGCGCAGGCGCAAACCGCCTGACTGAGTGCCTGATAACTGATGCTGTGATACTGGTTTTGCGCCCAATAATAGAGTGCCACCTGCTGTGGATAGTGTTTGGCGGCAAGATGCAGTGGCGAGTGTACTTGGGGCATCTGAGCTCCTATACGCTGTAAAGCAAGGTTAAATCGTCGAGATTGAGGCAGCGCGCCTTATCACTGGGCTCGAGTAAATCGCAGCTAAAGGCACGCAGGGTGTCTAGTCCGGGCACTTCATCTGGAGTGCATGCTTGGCTAATGCAGCGCAGTGCATTGATGCCTAAGCTCGCCTCTAAACTGGAACTGATGATCACCCGCACGCCGTGCTGCTGGGCGGTGTCGATGATCGTCTGTAAGCGGCTTAAGGTGCCCAGTAACATAGGCTTAATCACTAAGGCACTAAGGCCCGCCTGCATGGTGAATTGATAACGCGGATCGTTAAGGCTCTCATCGAGAGCATAAGGGATACCTAATGTATTGAATAACAGAGGATTGTGGTTCGGATCGCGGCACGGCTCTTCAATATATTCAATAGCATCTAAGGGCAAGCAAGCTAAAAAGTCGATGGCATTTTGCAGTTTAAAGCTGCGATTGGCATCGAGACGCAGCTTGAGATCGGGGCGGATCGCCAAAATTTGATGAATTAATTGGATCTCCTCCATCATTGAGGTTTGCCCCACCTTCACCTTGACCGCATGCACCTGACGGTCGAGTTGAGCAACTCGCTGGCCAACCTCGGCTATGGGCTCATCTTGATGACGGTAGATAAGCGGCACTGTGCGAGGTAAAGCTCGGTGCGCCAACAGGCTAGGGAGTTGCCCCGACAACTTGGCGTGTAACAGGCTTAAACCATAGGCGAGTGAGGCCATGGTCGTGTGCTCGGCAAGGTCAAGCAGGGCATCAAGCGGTTGGCCCGGTAGCGATGGCATGGCGGCGACGAGCGCGTCAATCACCTGCTCGAGTCGCTCTTGGCTAAAGCCCGTTAAGGGTTGACCGTCGACATCGACACCCGACAACGGCGCAATTTCAACTACCTCGCAGCTCAGCGCTGTGCTGGCCTGTAACACTAGGCCTTCGCGGCTATCGATACGTTGATTACCCACAGGTAATAGGGTTTCGATTGGAATATGGTAGCGATACAGGTTAAGGGTTAACAGTGTCATGTACGATCCTTTTGGGGGGCAAAGGCGCTTTATTGGCAAACAAATGCGTGCTCAGCTTATTGTGCTATTGGCCCGATTTCAAGTGTGGTGCCATCTCACTGGGATGCCTAGGCGTCTGGCGTGGTGAGTTGCTCAATTAAGGTGGTGCAAAAGGCATCACAGCAACTTAGGTGAATATTGTGGCCGCCATGCTCAAAGCGATGCAGATTGAGGGGCGCGCGTTGTTGCCATGCTGTGGCTAACGCAGCAAATTTATCATCTTGGCCACCGACATAATAATGCCAAGGCACGCCAAGTTGATGGGGTAAGCAGGACAGATCTTGCTGTAAGCCGAGTGAGGTCGGCAGGTAAATCTGTTGCAGCGCCGCCAACTTATTGTGGCTGCGACGTTGAATGAGCTGCGCGCGCGCGCTATCACTCAGATCGCTAAAGACGGTTTGGCGATACCACAAGTTAAGAAACTCGTTGAGCGACATCTGTAGCATGCGCTCATGCCACTGTTTATCACTGTGCAAGCGCTGCTCGCGTAGCGCCTGACTGGTCAGCCCGGGGTGGCACGACTCTAAGTTGACACTTAAGATCTGCTGCGGCATGAGCTGCGCCAGATGCAACGCGATGCGCCCACCGAGGGAGTAACCTAGCAAGTGAAAGGTCTCGATATTGAGCGCTGTGAGTGTACGGCGGATCAAGCTGGCGACCTGCATAAAGCCCGGCGACGGCAGCGCTAGACTCGGGCTATCGCCATGGCTAGGCAGATCGAGACAGACACAGTAAAAATGCTGGCTCAGACGCGGCATCAAGTCTTGCCAGTCCTGTTTATCGCCCAGCAGCCCATGTAGCAATACCAAACAGGGATTAGTGGGCTGGCCATAACAGCGCGAGGCGAGCATTAGCTTTGCTTGATCCATGAGGCGAGCTGCGCTATCTGCGAGCTGGCTTGATCTTGAGCCACGTTGACCTCAATCACCGAAGTGCCCTGATGGTTAATCGCCTCTTGATAGACCTCATTAAAGGCGTTGATGTCGTCAACTTGGTTATAGGCTAAGCCAAACATGGCCGCGGCGTAACCAAACTCTAAGCCATGGGCAAGGCGGTAATATTCGCTGCGCAGCTTTTCGTCGGGTACAGGCAATAAATTAAAGATATTGCCGCCATCATTATTGAGGATCACGATAACCAGTGGGCCGTTATGTTTGGCGGCAATGGCGAGTGAATTAAGGTCGTGCAGTTGCGATAAGTCGCCAATAATTAAGGTGGTCGGTTGTTTTTTATGGGCCGCAATGCCGCAGGCGGTCGCTAATAAACCGTCGATACCCGACGCGCCGCGGTTAGTGTAAATACTTGCTATGGTGGCCGTGGTGGGGGCAAACATATCGTACAGGCGCACCGGTAAGCTATTACCAATAAACAGTTGCTTATCGGTGTGCATCGCAATGGCGCGTACCACCTGAGCTTCGCCAAATTCCCCTTGATCGATCTGCTGCTCAAATAGGCTAGCCAAGCGTTGATTTAATTCGATTAATTGCACCGCCCAGTTGGCCTGTGACGAGCGTGGCCAAGCTAATTGGCTAAAGGCCGTTACCGGGCAAAGCCAAATCTGTTTTGGGGTATGACTAGGATCTAACCGCTGCTGGTGGGGTAGTACTTGCCAATAGTTCTTCCATTTCTGTTCGGCTAAGTAGTTAATTAAGCGTTTTGACAGTAGGCGCCCACCAAACACCAGTACTTTTTCAGCCTGTTGTAACAGTGATTTAGCCTTAGGTTGCAGCAGCAGTTGGTCGATATTACCTATGGCAGCGCCATGTTGTCTCAATTGAGATTGGGCATCGGTGAGGATCGGCCAGCCCAACTTGTGTGCCAGCTCGATAATTAATTCGGGTTGCTCATGGGGCGCTAAGGTGCCCACCACAATGACGCCTTTACCATGGACAAAGCGCGCTAAGGCATCGCTACTGGGCGTGCTGTGCAGCTGCGCCTTAGCATATTGGCTAAAGGGCTGCGAAGTATGCTGCCAATTACCCAGCGTACTCAGGTAGTGAGTAAAATCGGCGCTCATGGTGCCAGGGTACAGTGGCTCGCGGTACATGCAATTGATATGCACTGGCTGAGTCTGGTTGGCAATGGCGCTATCGATAGTGGTCAGCAGCGCCTCAGGGCGGATCTGTAGATCTGGCGTCGGCAGGTTAATTTGCTCAGCGTAATGACCAAAGATAGCGGGTTGGATAATGGCTTGATTCGCGCCGCAGTCGAGTAATTCTGGCGGTCTATCGCCCGATAATACGATCAGTGGCACATGGGTGAGCCAAGCTTCAACGATGGCAGGATAAAGGTTAGCCACAGCCGTGCCGGAAGTGGTAATAATGGCCACGGGAGCACGACTGGCCTTGGCTAACCCTAGCGCCATAAAACCTAATCCACGCTCGTCGAAATGCAGATGCTGCTTCAGTTTAGTCTGCTTTGCCGCCGCTAAGGTGAGTGGCGTAGAGCGAGAGCCCGGCGCCATGCAGACATGCTGCACCCCAAGGCGTGCTAATTCTTCGAGGAGTATCGATCCCCACAATAAGTTGAGCTCGGCTGTTTTATCCATTGATCACGATGAAGTTTTTAAGATTTCGATTAAGGTTAGTGTAACGCGATTTAAGGATTAGGAGTAAGGCTTAGCTCGCGATATCACACTTTAGCGCAAAAGGCGTCTTGCGAGTGATGTTAATCGCGTCATTGATAGCGCATTAATACAAGCCGTTAACTTTGTAATCGAATTGTTTTGATTGTGAGTTTGATGAAAGTTGTTGGCGTTTTAATCATCAATTGTTTGGTGGTTTTATGCCCTAGTGCGCATAATTGCGTTTCACTATGCGTAATCGACAAATGTTTGATTTAGCCGAGCAATAACCTAAATTTAACTGTGATAATCTTAGCCGATATGGATATGGGCTAGGATTAAGGTAATGATTAAAAAGGAACTTTGTAAACTCGACTATTTTACACTTAGGGTCCTCATCGGCTTATTCGAATATCAAAATGGTTCTGTGGTGGCCGAGCAATTGAATACCACTCAGCCTAAGGTGAGCCGTGCCTTGAGCTGTCTGCGCGAATGGATGAAAGATGAGCTATTTGTACGCCAGCAATATGGTTTGCAGCCTAACGCCATGGCCGAAAAACTCTATCCTTTAGCCAAGGCGATAGTGGCCGCTTATGATGAGATGAGTATTGCCATACATCATAGGCAGCCCCAGCAGAGTGAATTGACCATCGCAGCGCAAGAGCATCAAGCTGGTTTGTTTACCGAGGCGGTGCAAGAGGTGTGTCAGTTGTTAGAGCGTAATGTCACCATCAATATGCAGCAGTGGAGCGATAATGCGCCTAGCCTTATTGCCCAAGGTAAAATTGATTATGGCGTGGGGATTAATGCGGACCTGCATCAATCGATTGAAAGTGTCGATTTAGGTGAGGTGAAATACCGTTATATTATCGCTAAAAAAGATCACCCCATCTTTAGTCAAACCTTGTCGCTGCCTACATTATTTACTCATCGTTTTGTGTTTATCAATTATTCATTGATTGGCGGCAAGCGTCATTGGCTCGAAGATCTGGCGCAAAAGTTAGGCGTCAATCTGGCGGTTAGCTTGAAAACATCGAGCCTCAATGTGGCACTGGATCATGTCGCCCATTGCGATGATATTTGTTGGATTGCATCGGCGCTCGCGCCACAGTTTGTTCGCCAGCGTCCGGAGCTGGCTATGATGAATGTGTCTACATTTTTTAATCGTGAATGCCGTGATTCAAATCGGTTTGTGCCTTACCACTATTACCTACAATTTCATCATGGTAACGATAAGTTATTCACCTCTCATCTGTTGGCTAATCTGCAAGATAAAGTGGCTAAACTCCATCAGCACTGCCATCAACAGCAACAAGAGGCTGGCCAAAGTTAAGCTGCGCTGCAGAGGGATGCGGTTGACTACTGCTTTGGTGATAGGTATCGATAATGCTGTTGATCATCCATTGTAGTGGTTGACCATTATCGTCACTATTATAAACCAGCGTCAGCATGGGCGGTGCGATGCGGCTATAAACGCGGTTGGTTTCAAACTGAGACAGCTCGCATGAATGCAAGCCATTAATATTTTCAGTGATCTCTGACTTCTCGTTGAATGGCAGCAGGGTGAGCGCTTGGCTATTTCTAAGGTAATCGAACAGGAAGTTGATATTCTTGGCTTCAACGTCACTGTGTAGCGCCAGTCCGCTAATATTACAGTACTCTTGAAATGGCGAAATCGCATTTTTGATACCACCGATATTGGGGTTAGCAAAAGGGTATTTTGCAATGGTTTCCAAGGTGATCTCTTGATGGTAAATATCATGATGCTCGTTAGCGATAAGCAGCAGTCGATTTAATGGCGACAGTGCGATGCTGTTAATATTGCTGAACTCATTGAGTTGAGCATTATTTCTGCTATAACATAAACCAATATCCACTTTGCCTTTGCTAATTTCATCCAGTGTTTTTGTACTCCAAGACTTAGATGAAACCGAAATTTGTTTACCCGCATCTCTAATATTATCTAAGATCCCTTTAGATAAGTTTAGATATAGCGGTGTCGGAATGGCTATATTAAAGTGTGTATTATTACATTCTACACTTTCATTTTTAAATGACTGTAGCGCTTTAGAACATTCGACAATTTCTTTGGCGACAGGATATATTTTGCTGGCGTAATCGTTTGGGATTAATCCATATCTTTTTCTAATAAATAATTCGTTGCCAAATATTTCGCGAGCATGTTTTAAACTGCGGCTTATTTTAGGTGCAGGTATATTGAGCTTTTGAGATACAAAGGTGGCCGATTGATTTTCGTATAGGTGTACGAAAATATTTAGACATAGTAGATCCAGGTCGCTGAATATTATATCTCTCATTTAATATACCCCTTAAACATAAGTGTTCCTTTCCACATCATAAGGAACTTTATTTGTTATTTGTCTAAATCTATTAACTATTTTTGCTAAATGACACCTGTGTCACTTAATGGGTTATGCATATTATAAAATTGAGTTATTCTCATATTTAAATTCTTGCCGTTTTGATTTATTTTTATTTATACAGTGGCCGTGGCTTAAGGTTTTTATGTTTTTTGATGTTACACCACTGGTGTATATTATTATCCAGTTATCTAAATCTTATATTTGGCTTATATATGCTTTATATTTCTGTTTTCTATATTTTTAAAAATGGTATTATGACACCGCTTGTAATTGCTTGAAATAAGTATTGTTAGTTTTTCTTGTGTGATCCAGGTCAAGGTTTAGATTTTCTTGTTTATAAATAATGGCCATGCGTTAAAAATAATAACTGTTAGAATGTTGGAGATAATTATGAATGCTTCAGTTGTTTTTAGTTATGCCTTTGTTTATTTTGTTTTATTCGTGGTCGTGCCATTTGTATTAGTTACATTTGCAATGACCTGTATTAAATTTTTTAAATCTGAGGGCAAATCTGAGGGTAAAGCTTTTAAGTTTAAAGGAAGTAAGGTAAGTGCTAAGGCTCAAGTTTTTCTATCTAAACTAAGCGGTGCATTTAAAAATAAATACAGTGTGCTTTATGGTACCTGTTTAGACAGTATTTTGGACATTGATAATAATAAGGATGAGCAGGCACATGAATATTTAAGAGCCTGCCATTTAGATTATGTATTAGTGGACCCAGAATCGTCAGCGGTTAAGTTAGTTATTACCGATCCTGAGCATAACTCTCCCGAGAGAAACGCGTTTATTGATCACTCGCTAGCCGAAGTGGGCATCAAAGTACTTCACCTAGACACTAATGTGCCCTGCGATGAAGCCTTATTAACCCGCTCGTTGTCGATGGCTGCATAGCGTGTAGCGTGCTGAGGCAACGCTTCAGCACGTATTTTTCAGTTGTTAATTCAATTATCACTCTCATCTCGTGAGGACTCATTATGTCCATATTCAGCAAAACAGCGTTTTGCGCGGTGTCGATATCAGCTCTCTTATTGCTGAATATTGCGCCAGTGAAAGCCGAAGTGAACCGTCTGCAAATCAATCAAGATAAATGTGTTAAGTGCCATAAGCGTAACGGTTTAATGGCAGGTGTGCATGGTAATGATGCGTTGGCACTAACCTGCCAGAGTTGCCATGGCGAAAAGGGGAAACATCCTCGTCAACCGTCATTGATTATCGGTTTCAATGCCGAATCGAGCAGTAAAGTGACTACACAAGTGGACAGTTGCTCGCAATGCCATGATCACGATGTCCTCTATCAAGCCGATTGGACCCATGCAGTGCATTCAAACAAGGTTAGCTGTGCCAACTGCCATCAGCTTCACAGCGACTCCGATCCTATGATGGCCCTAGCGACTGAAGAGCGTAGCGCCTTATGTGGCAAGTGTCATGGTGTTACCCCTAAGGAGAGTGATGATGAAAAACTCTAGACGTTTGTTTTTGAAATCCGCTTGCGCCTTAGTGGTGGGTGCTTCTGGTTACACCCTGGCGCAGGGCCCATTAGGTGAGGCGCAACAGGCGACTAAAAAATATGCCTTAATCCATGACGAAACTAAATGCATTGGCTGCGATGCTTGCAGTGTGGCGTGCCGCGAGGTTAATGATGTTCCCGAAGGGGTAACACGGCTGCGCATTGAACGTAAAGGCCCCTATGGCGAGTACCCAGAGCAATATTTTAAATTTACCCGTCACTCTTGCCAACACTGTGAAGACACCCCTTGCGTTAAGGTGTGCCCCACAGGCGCCGCGTATAAAGATGAGGCGACGGGCATTGTCAGTGTCGATGCGTGGAAATGCGTTGGCTGCCAGTACTGTATCGCGGCTTGCCCCTATCAAGTGCGTTTTATCAACCCTGTCACTAAGGCGGCCGATAAGTGTGATTTTTGTAAGGAGACGCGCTTAAAAGAGGGCAAATTGCCAGCCTGTGTTAGTGCCTGTCCGACCCAAGCGCTGACTTTTGGCGATCTGCAAGACCCCGATTCACAAGTGGTGCAGGTGTTAAAGCATACGCCTAACTATCGCACTAAGACCGAACTTGGGACGCGTCCTAAGTTGTTTCGTATTGGCTCACAAGACGGCGAGGTAAGGTTATGAGTCCATTCCATTTTGACGGCCTAGTGTGGCATTGGCCGATTGCGATCTACCTGTTTTTAGCTGGGGTGTCTGCCGGCGCGGTGTTTTTTGCCATTTTGCTAAAACAGTTCCGCTTAGGTGATGATGCCTATCGGTCTCCTTTCGTGCAGGCAGCGTGTATTATCGCGCCACTCAGTGTGTTTGCCGGATTGGGTATTTTGGTGATCGATCTCACCAAGCCGTTTGATTTTTGGAAGATATTGGTGTTTTACAACCCCACCTCAGTGATGTCGGTTGGGGTGGCGGTGTTGATGTTTTACCAAGCCATGCTATTTGCCTGGCTGGCATGTGTGTTTAAAAAACCCTTGCTCGCGTTTTGTGAGCAGCGCTGGCCACGTGTGCAACGCCTATTAAAGTGGCTGGTGAGTGCCGAAGCCAGCATTACCGGTATCTTGGCAATTTCGGCGGTGGCACTGGGGGCGTATACCGGCTTCTTACTGTCGGCGTTAACGACCTATCCCATGCTCAATAATCCGGTATTGCCCTTGCTGTTTCTGTTCTCTGGTCTCTCCTCTGGTGCGGCAGGCACACTGCTCGGTGGCGTGCTGATGAAGGGGAGTCCAGATGGCAAAGAGGTGCACTTTATCCACAATATAGAGATCCCGATTATTTTGGTGGAAATGGTATTGATTTTTACCTTCTTTGTCGGATTGATATTGAGTGGCGGAGCCAGCAAGTTAGCCGCCTTTAGGGCGATAGGCGAAGGCTTCTGGGGCTGGGTATTCTGGGGTGGAATTGTGTTTGTAGGCTTGAGTCTGCCGCTGGCCTTTAACCTCTTTATGAAAGCCTCGGCTAAGCGTAAGTTTTCTTATGTAGCGGTTACGGCCATGTGTAGTTTGATGGGCGTATTATTGCTGCGCAACTTCATTCTTTACACCGGTCAAATGACAGTGGCCTAGCCGTTGGAGAGCTGCGATGTACAAATTGGGATTAGGAGCGCTACTGCTGTGTCTCGCCTTAATGGTACAGGCGCAATCGGTGGTCGATACTCATATGCTTAATGGCGATTGTGAAACGTGCCATGAAAATGGCGAGCCATCGATTAACAATGAGGTTGAAAACCGCGCCTGTATTGAATGTCACGGCAGTGTCGATACCCTTGATGGCCCTTATCATCAGTCACATTCCTATTTGATGATGTGCAGCGATTGTCATAAGGTACATGCCTCTACGCCAGTCACTGACAGCTGCATGCGCTGCCATCACTGATAAGGCTTATCGGTCCCATTAGTCGCTCGCCACTCGGTGATTGACTAGTGGGGTTGCCCCAACTATTTATTGCGCGCGGTTGTCTATCCACTCACTCATCACCACGTGGGTTTTAATTTTAATGATGTTGTTTTGGGCATCGATATGTTCGCGAATTTCATGTAAGCGTTTCATCGAACTGGCCTGCACATACACCAGCAGATCCATGTCGCCGGTGATCCCGCGGCATGTGACCACTTCGGGTATCGACTGAAACACATGCACCACATCGGCACTCTGACGACATTGATGCTGGATCTCAAAATAAGCCGACACCCCCTCTTTTTGTGACTCACTGAGCAGCACCTGATAACCGCGAATAATGCCGCTTTGTTCCAGTTTTTTAATCCGTTCAGATACGGCGCTGCGCGACAGGCTGACTTTGTCGGCAATATGTGACACGCTCTGGCGTGCATCTTGGCGTAATGCGCTGATGATTGCTTTATCAAATTTATCCATCGAGTGTCTCTTATGCGGCGGCGACGATTTGTCGGTCAAAAGGCAAAATGACGTCAAAATGGCGGTCGCCATAGGAACATCGACGCAATGCTATGACAGTTTGTTGCGTCACACAAGTCTATACTAATGGCCATTAACCACCTTTACAGATAACAAGATGACTCATATTCAAGGCAGCATAGGGCGTTGGCAGGGGGCAGGTTTAATGGCCACCACTTTGCTGGGTACCGGGGTATTTATTTTACCGCAGATGACGATTGATACCGCGGGCACGGGCGCTATATTGGCGTGGATATTACTGACCTTAGCCATTATTCCGGTGTCGCTGGTCTTTGGCCGATTAGCCGGCGTCTTTCCTCATGCGGCGGGGCCAGCTTACTTTATTGAAAAGGCGTTTGGCCGCACCGCTGGGCGCACCATAGGCTTGATCTTTTTGTTGGTGATCCCTTTAGGGGCACCAGCGGCGGTGTTAATGACATTTCAGTTCGTTAATGAATTGGTGGCCCTGTCTGGCTGGCAGCAAGTGTTTACTGAGTTGGGGTTACTCTTGTTGCTTTTGGTCTTGAACCTTAGGGGGATCCAAGTCTCGGCTAAGTTGCAGTTTGCACTAACGCTGGCCATTGTGACCGTGGTGGTGGTGATGTTTGGCGCCGGTGGCAGTCACCTTGGCGAATTTGAATTGGCAGCCCATCAAGCGGGTGGCGATATGAGCTTAGTGATGGCGGCCGCCGGTATCGCGTTTTGGAGTTTTTTGGGTATCGAAGCCATGACCCACCTAGCCAATGATTTTAAAGATCCTAAGAAAGACATGATGGCGGCGATGATTATCGGTACCGTCTTGGTTGGCTTAGTCTATGTGGCGTGTACGGCATTGTTACTGTTTGCGCCGCCCACTGATGGCCTTGCGATGGTAGCAGCATTTGATCAATTACTGGGAGGCTATGGCGCACAAGTGATTGGCATACTAGGTATTGCCGGTGGGTTGTCGACCGTTAATGTGTATACCGCCAGTGTGTCTAGGTTGATCTGGAGCTTTAGCTGTGAAGGGGTATTACCACGTTATTTTATGCAGTTAAATACCCATAGAGTGCCAGTGCGCGCACTGATAGCGGTATTGCTGACCATGGCGCTAGTGATTGTCCTTACCTACCTTTCGGGGCAAGAGCTGGAACACCTGATTGCCTGGACCAACGGCGTATTTGTGATTATCTATCTGGTTTCTATGATGGCAGCGGTCAAACTGCTGAGTAAGCGTTACCTGCCACTGGCAATGATGGGGATACTGTTTTGTTTGCTGATGATGCAGGCACTGGGCAATAACATGTGGTATGCCACAGGCTTAGTATTGCTGGTGGCGCCTCTATTGTGGTGGCAAAAAAGCCATCTGGCACGTAAGTTAGCCCTTAGCTTAAATAAGCCATAGGTTATTTAAGCTAAGGGCGATTAAATCAATGGGGGTTACCGAGTCACCGCAAGGTTATCTCAAGCACATGTTACCAATGCTTATTGCGGCAGCTGGTTTATCGCCGCATTGCGCATCTGGATGAGCTCGCTGTGTTTGAGGTGCAGCAGATCTGCTGTGCGGCGTACTATCTGATCTTCATAACGGCACAGGTGGCCATCGGCATAGGCCAATTTCCACATGGCTAAGATCAGCTGCTGTTTTTCCGCTAAGTCGAACTGCTGGTTGATCTCGGCGGTGAACTCATACAGTGAGGTGGCATCTTGATGATTCGCCTTCGCCGTTGTAATCAGCTCATCAACCTCGCCCGGCGCTAACGACAGTGTGGTGGTCAGCAGGCTAGGCAGCAAGCGTAGCTCTTCGTCGCTCAGAGTGGCATCGGCATAGACCACCTCTAGCAGTAAACTCACTGCTGCAAGGTTAAGATGTTTGGCTTTTTCTTGCGGCGATACCGCTTGGCGCTCAGAAGCGAGCAACTGTTTTAGCTTTGCTATCATCATGATTCTCTTTTACTGCCTCGATATCGGTTAGAGCCCGATAAGAGGCAAGAGTTCACTATAACAGCAAAGCTGGATGTGGGCGTGGAGTCACTGGCTACAGGATTGCACCCAGTCCTTGTAGCAGCAGGTCGCTGGTACCAGCGCCGGCATTGGTGTCTAAATAACCTTTAATAATATCTACCATCGGCATGGCCAGCTGCTTAGAAATACCTAACTTTTCAAAGGCATCATAAACCTGCGCGCCACCTTGCAGCGAGGCCCCCAGATCGCCAGCCTGTGATAATAAGCCCGACATGCCCGAGCCGCTATCGGTTTGAGGTGCGGCGCCAAGTAACATATCTGCGCCCGGGATCGCCGCGGCAATCGGCGCAAAACTGTCGTTACCTAAAGTGGATTTCGCTAAGGAGAGCAGGCTGCCAAGGCCGCCTTCTGCTTGGTTTTGGTTGAGCCCGAGCTGCAACATGACAGTGCCAACCAGATCGTTATTTTGCGTCTGTGGCGCCGTTACTTGGGGTTCGGTTTTGTTGCTTAAATTATCGAGCCAGCCAGCGTGAACCGGGGCGTTGAAAGCGAGGGTACTGAGCAGTAACGGTATAACCTTGAAGAGCTTCATCACTTACCATCCTTTGGTAAATCAATTTAATGTGGCGCTAATATTAGCCTAAGTCGGCCAAGATTTCGTCGCTATTTTTAGACATCAGTTGTGCATTAGATAGGAAATTTCGGTATCCTGTGCGACCTAATTAGTTGGTTTATCATTATCTATTGGAACGACCTATGTCATTATCAGCGATTTTGACCGAAGCATATAACTTCTTTCGCAATCATATTAGTCAGTTAGCTATTTTAACCGTGCCTATTTTGTTTATTCAGGTGAGTATTCAATTATGGCTGGGAATGGAGATCAACAGTGCCGATTTAGAGAACCCACAGTTTGGTGCGTCTCATATGGTCGCTATGATGGTGTTGCTATTGGTGTTTTCGGTGTTGATTGCATCGTTAACCCTGTTTATGGAAGTGAGATCCAATGGCCATGAGCCATCTAATGCCCTGATTTTAAAAACCAGTTTAAACTTTGTGCCGGGATTATTGCTGGCGGGTGTGATGTCAGGATTACTGATTTTAGCCCCGGTGATGTTGTTTGCCGCCTTTGGTCCCTTATGGCTAATCGGCTTGACCTTGAGCATCTATGTATTTGCGCGCCTCGCCTATGTTAACTTCATGGTGGTGGTTGAGCGATTAACGCCGCTTGAGGCGATTAAAGGCAGTTTCAAGTTTAGCTCTGCTATCGCCTTTAAAACGTTACTGGTATTAATGCTGTATATTCCCTTGTCTCTGCTGGGTGGCACCTTGTCGCAACTCGCCTCAGCAGTAGGCTTTCCGCTGATGTTGGTGGTCGAGGTGAGCGTGGCATTTATTGGGTTATTTGTTAACGTTGCGCTGTTTCGCTTATACATGGTGTCGCGTCCTAGCGTCGATGAGCACGTGTAGCGAGTGTTTATATAAGGGCCTGATAGGCCCTTTTTTGTAAGTTTTACGGAGTGTATGCCGTGCTGACCGATATCGAACTCGTGAGCGAATTTTCTCAAGTGCTTGGCGAAGATTATCGTATCGCCAAGAGCTACGTACGTGATGTACCTACTCAAGCCTTGCTGCATATCCGCAGCTTTACTCACAAATTGACCGATCAGTTAGCGCAGTCGCAGCAGATTATTTTTGATAGCCCTAATCTCTATGATCATATTGAGACCTTGAATCGGCAGCGGGTGATCAATGTGCGCATCACTCGAAGCCTGCATCGGCTGCGTGGTGATGGTAATCGAGGTGCTCATCCAGAAAAATATCACCTAACCGCCGAGGCGCTGCAAGAGTTGGCGCAGCGCTCAATTGAGCGTTTACTCAAGCTGGTGGTTGAGCTGTTTCCTATAGTGCACCAACGGCCAGCCCCTGAGTATCAATTTGAACCATTTGATTCGATTGCTGGTCGCGACTTATGTTATCGGGCGATCATGGAAAATGACCATCAGGCCCAGTATTTGGTGGGCATGTCGTTAAAAACTCGCGCGCTGATGCAGCGTGAGCAAGAGCAAGCACTAGCCGAGCAAGATGATGAGCCCAAGGTCCAGCATCAACGCAGTACCGACAGCTTTAAGCAAGCCGCCTATTGGTTTGCCCAAGCGGCGCCTCACCACCCCGAGGCCTTGTATGAACATGGGGTTAGCCTGCTGCACGGTTATAACGGCGAGCCAGATGCCAGCGCTGGCGAAACCGCGATCATCGGCGCTGCCAAAGCGGGTGTCGCCAATGCCATGGCTTTGTTAGGTTATTTTTACTTGGTGGGGGGCGAGCATATTGAGGTCAGCCATAGCGATGCCTTGCACTACCTGCAGGCGGCTGCGGCGCTGGAGCAGTCGGAAGCGATGGCCAATCTTGGGGTACTCTATTATCAGCAAGGCGATTATAGCCAAGCCTATCATTACATTTCGACTGCTGCTAACGCAGGTTTCCCCCATGCGCAGTATCATTTAGCCTTGATGTTGGCCCGAGGCGAGGGGTGTGAGCCCGACGCATTAGCCAGTCAGCATTGGATGGCCGAAGCGGCCGAGCAAGGTCAGCTCGACGCCATGTTGAATCGAGCACAGCAGATGCTCAACAGCGATAATGCTCTGGGTGACGATTACAGTGTGGCCGAGCGTTATCTGCGCCAAGTGGTTAAATATGGCCACAGTGTCCCGGCCATGATTGAACTGAGTATCGCCTTAGCCGATGGTGTTTTAGGGCGTATCGATGTCGTGGGATCGGCGGCACTGCTTAATATGGCGCGCGCCCGTGCTAATGAACAGGAACTAGCGGTGATCGCGCCGTTATGGCGCTCATTGGTGGCGCAAATCGACAATGTGTTGGCGGTAACGGATAATCAGGCCGAGGTCTCGGCGCTAGAGCGGGCGAAAGAGTTGTTAGCTGAACCGATTTAAGCGGGTTTGCTTGCCCTATATAATCTAGCTGAGGCCAATGGCCTCAGCTAATACAAGCTTACTCGTTGGGGTTGTGGTCGAAGGTGCGGCCTTGGCGCGGCGTGGTAAATGGCGCCTGTTGCTCGAAGTATTCCGCTTGGGTATGGCGGCGCTGAGCCTGATGAGGCATCTCATCTTGTGCTGGCGAATACTGGCGAAACTTAGCCAGTTGGCGCTTTAAAAACAAGCGACCAAATACGCTGAGCAACACCAAGCTCACCGCCGCGATTAAGATGATAAAGGGCAGCGCTAGCAAGACCAATGTCATCACCACTAAACCGATAGCAAATGCCAACCACCCTTTGATTCCAGTGAACCTATGTTGCAAAGGTGTTTGCTGAAATTGATGATAAATCATAGTTTCTCCTGAATTTGCTGTGGCTTGATTCTGCCCACTTAGGCGGCAGAGATCACGTTAAATTAGCTTAATCTTAGTGTCAGCCACACATCGGTATGTTGGCTTGCTCGCTAAAAAACTGATGATAAACTAATCAGGCTTAACCGTTGCTGAATTATCCTCATTGGCTTGATTAAACGCCTGCGCCACACTCTTACAGATGGTTTCTCGTATCCATTTGTGTCCCGGCTCCTCATTATTACGCTCATGCCAAAGTAAGACATAGGCTAAAGGAGAAAATGCCACAGGTAGGGGTAATTCCACCAAGGGATAGAGTTTCTGGGCGTGACTGGCAAAGCTCGATGGTAGGGTAAAAATAAGGTCGCTATGGGCACAAACGCTGGCGGCACCATAAAAGTCCGGCACTGTGGTACTTAGGTGGCGACGATGGCCTTTTTTAGCTAAAAAGTAGTCGAGAGCCCACCACTCATTGCCCTCACAGCGCACCTGCACATGCGACATCTCTAGATAGACGGCCAAGCTCCAGGCGTTACTGTTGACCAGTGCGAGAATCGGATGTCCTTGGCGTACAAGGCAAACCTGATGATCTTTAAACAGGGTTTGATAGGCGATACCTTCGGGGAGGCGGTCGATAATCAGATCCGATTGCGGATTAAGGTCGCGGCCAGTAATGCCAAAATCTATCTGCCCTTGTTGCAATGCCGGCAGCGATTTTTCCAGCCAGAGGTAGGAGTCGAGCCGTAAGTTGGGCGCATTATTGAGCAGCGGGCCGATAAAATAGGGGATCAGGGTTTCGTAGGCGCTTTCGACCATGGCGAAGGAAAATTGTCGATTACTGCTAGCGGGCTCAAAATTGGGTGGCTGAGTCAGTTGATAAAGGCCTTGCAACATAGTGGGCAGTTGCTGACCTAGGTGCATCGCATGGGCGGTGGGTTTTAAACCGTGAGCGGTACGAATAAACAGTGGATCGCCTAAGGCATCTCGTAAGCGATTTAAGCTCTTACTCAAGGCCGACTGACTCACATGTAACCGATTAGCGGCGCGGGTAACACTGCGCTCTTCGAGCAAGACTTGCAGCATCACCAATAAGTTAAGATCGATACGGGCCAAATTGTCGAGATTCATAAGATATTCCTTAAAGGAAATTAGCTTTTGAAATTATACCATTTCTATTCATAACATCACTCGCTTAAAATGCTCGGCTTGCATATTTCCGATTAACTTACAGAGATTAAAGAAAGCTCATGCGTCGTAATTTGTTACCTATTTTAATGATGATGGTGGTGCTTAGCCCACTGGCCATCGATATCTACCTGCCTTCTATGCCAACCATGGCGGCAGAATTCGCCGTGTCGGCTAGTCAGGTGCAATCGACCTTAGTGCTGTTTTTATTTGCCATGGGCGTGGGGCAGATCCTCATTGGCCCGTTAGCCGACCGCTACGGTCGTCGCCCTGTGGCGCTGGGCGGTATTTTGCTTTATATCGCCAGCAGCTTAATGGCTGTGGTGGCGATGGAGTTTCATTGGTTGCAACTGGCTCGAGTGCTACAAGGGTTAGCCGCCTGTTCAACCTCTATTGTGGTCTTTAGTGCGATCCGCGATTGCTTCACTCCCAAAGAAGGAGCGCGTTATTACAGCTATATTAATGGTGTTATCTGCGTGATCCCAGCGTTGGCCCCGACCTTAGGCGGCTTGCTGGCCTTACAGTTTGGTTGGCGTTCGACATTTCTATTTATGACCTTGTATGGCTTATTGATGATGGTGCTGATGAGCTATCGCCTGCCAGAAACTCGTCCTGCTAACACGGTCACCACAGGACCACTGTATCGTTGGGCTCGTTATAAGCCGATTTTACGCGAACCCCATTTTCTGTTTTATGCGGTGGCTTGTATGGCGGGGATGGCCTCAATTTTATGTTATGTCTCCTATGCCCCGGTGTGGCTTATCGAGCGTTTAGGCGTATCAGAGTTGACCTTTAGTGGTCTGTTTGCCCTCAATGCCGTGGTCAACATCATTGCCTGTTTTGCTGCCCCAGCGGTGATCAGCCGTTTGGGTAATCGCCCCACCGTTATCCTGGCGCTATTGGCGTTATTAGCTGCTGCGGTATTGGAGTTGGCGATGCAGTTTGTTGGCCCACAAACCGGCTTGCCTGCGGCGTTTGGTTTTATGTTACCCATGATGATGTTGTGTATTGGTTTTGCCCTATTACTGGGCCCAGCTACCAGCATGGCACTCTCGGCGTTTGGTGAACGTGCAGGGACAGCCGCTGCGATGTTAGGTTTTATTCAGATGAGTGGCGCCTCGGTCATCGCTGGACTGGTGCAGCAAACAGACTTAAGCGCGCCATATGCGGTGATTGTGGTGACCGGCGGGTTGTCGATCTTACTGCTAGGCATGATGGCGATGAGTCGGTTCGATAATTGCCATCAAGAGCAGCACGCCCACTAATGTGTCTATGTCCGTGGCGCCAAAAGTAGCCAAGGGCAGATAACGAATAATGATAACCTAACCCTTTTGCCTGCGCTGAGTGACCTAAAGCGCAGGCTTTTTTTATTATAGAACCTGCTAAAGGCGCGTTTTGAGCGTGGGTTTGGTAAACTTAGCGTTTGTGTGATGACTGAAATAGAGCCTGTTGTGAGTCGAGCCCTGTGTGAGCAATGCCAATACCCGCTAAATGCCTGCCTGTGCGCCCATATTAGGCCCATGTCGACTGAGCTCGAGCTGATTGTGCTGCAAGATCCCAGCGAAGTTAAGCATGCTAAAAATAGCGTTAAGTTAATGAAAGCCGTGCTTCAGCCGCTGCGTGTCGAGGTGGGGGAAACACCAAGTGATTTTGCCGCGCTTAAGGCCTATCTCGACAGTGTGGATAAGCCGATATATTTACTCTATCCCTCTGAGCATAGCCAAAGTATGACTCAGCAGAATATCGCACCTGATGCTGTGCTGTTACTGCTCGATGGCACCTGGCGTAAAGCCTATAAGTTATTGCAGCTCAACCCTTGGTTGCAACAGTACCCAGCGCTGCATCTGGAGCTGGATTCGCCCTCCCATTACACTATTCGAAAAGCGAAGCGTGACGACAGCTTATCGACCCTAGAAGCGGCGGCGTTGGCCATTAAAGCGGTAACGCCTCATGTTGATGTGTCGCCCCTTAGCGATGCATTGGCGGCATTAGTTGAGCAACGTCTCAATGCCATGCCTGTGGCTGTCAGGGCGCGTTATGGTCAAAATGACTAATTGACCTAAAAATGTGTGATCTATCGCCGTGGCTACGCTAACAATTTAGCACTGGGTCACGATAACAGGATTGGAACTGATGTTTAATGATGCCATCACTTGTGTGCAAGTGGTGAGATAGTTGTGTCAGTCATTGTCCATGCAGGGAGGCAGTGACTGACACGGCTGTCGGTTTCTTATTGCGCCCTGTATTTATCCCCTTAGAGCAAGCGGCGAGCATGGCTTTATTGCCGGTATTGCCCACCCCTTGCTTTATAAAGTGGCCTGGTTGCCATGACTCGATTTACATTTGCTCTCTTCTCGCATACTCAACGCCTAAAAATAAGCCGCTATCATCACGGGCAAGCAGCAGGTAATATCAGCATGCCATACTGCAAGTCAGTGATTTATCCTTGGCTAAATGGGCGCTTGGTGAACACTGGGATACATAGTATTGATACTCATCGTTTATCACACATAGGATTTGAGGAAAAAATGATGTTTCGTAAACCGCATTGCATCACATCGATATTCATCGGCTGCGCTTTGCTGTGCAGTGGCGCCGTAGTGGCCAAAGATGACCCTAGCCGAAATGAAAAAACCGCAACGACCGAGGCGCTATCGCGACAAACCGAGCAAGATCAATTAGCCAAGGCGCGCCAAGCGGCGAGCGAGACCGAGCAGCGTCAGCAAGAGGTATTGCAGCGCCAAGAAGCAGGCGAATGGCAAGCAGAGCAACGGGCTAAGGCGCAAGCCGACTTTAATCAGCGCGAAACCCGTGAACAAAAATATTTACGTGAAGCGGCCGAAGCGGCGGCAAAAACGCGTAAAATCCCGCAACCTTAGGATGAATTCGCATACCTAGTGTGCAAATGACCCTTAACGTGGATCATTGAAATAGGAAATACCGTGAGTTGTTGTCCTTTATGTAAGAGCCCGTCGTTATCTGCATTTCATCAAGATAAGCAGCGCGCCTATTTTATCTGCTCAGTGTGCCAACTGGTCACTGTGCCCGACGAGTATTTGCTCAGCGCCGCCGACGAGAAAGCGTTTTACGATAATCATCAAAATAATAGTGACGATTTGGGCTATCGCCGTTTTTTAGGCCGTACATGGAGCCCGCTATTGCCGCGGCTGACACCCGCCATGCAAGGGTTAGATTTTGGTTGTGGCCCAGGGCCAACCATCAGTGTGATGGCTGACGATGCTGGCATCACTATGGCCAATTATGATCTGTATTATTTTAACCATCCTGAGCTGTTAGCCCGCCAATATGACTTTATTACCATGACCGAGGTGATTGAGCATGTTGCCGATAGCGCGGCATTGTTGCAGCAATTGGATGCCTTGCTCAAGCCCAATGGGGTGTTGGCTATCATGACTAAACGAGTCTTGGGCGCCGAGGAATTTGCCCGCTGGCACTATAAGAACGATTTGACCCATATCCGTTTTTACAGCATTGCCACCTTTGAGTGGATAGCTAAGCAGTGGCAGTGGCAGCTAGAAGTGATTGATAACGATGTGGTATTTTTTACCAAAAGTGCCCGTTAAGGATTAAGCGGTTACAGCAGGCGCTAATGCTACCTGCTGGCAAAGAACTTTTTACTCGGTTTTATCTCGCCTATTGCTGCGCTATTTGGCTGCCTGTTAGGGCCATTGCGCGGCTTGCGTCCTCATTTTTTAATATCAAAAAAGCAATACGTTACAATTAAGTTATGTAGATTTTACGCTCTGGCACTTGATCTTAATCCTGGTTTCACCGCTTAATAGTCAGCTAAATATCGATATCCTCATATCTTGAGTGTCTCGGTAACATTTAAATGTTTTTAGCTGCGCAACGAGAGGGAACCACTGATGATGCGAACAATTATCGCGCTGGGGGTGTCGATAGCAGTGTTATGTACTGCAACGGCCGCACAGGCGACACAAGTCGACGATATACAAAGCTTTACACTCGATAATGGCATGAAGATCATGGTGTTAGAAGATGCTTCTATCCCCAATGCCAACATGTACCTATTTTGGAAAGTCGGCTCGCGTAATGAAGTCCCCGGCATTACCGGAATTTCTCACTTTTTCGAACATATGATGTTTAACGGCTCAAAAAAATATGGTCCTAAGATGTTTGACAGAACCATGGAAGCCGCGGGGGGAGCCAATAATGCTTACACCACAGAAAACGTCACTGTGTATACCGACTGGTTTCCTGCCAGCGCGCTAGAGACCATTTTTGACCTCGAAGCCGATCGCATTGCGCATCTGGATATCAATGCCGAAATGGTAGAAAGTGAGCGCGGCGTGGTGACCTCTGAGCGCACCACAGGGCTAGAAAACTCTAACTGGCGCACCATACAAGAAGAGCTCAAAGGTGTCGCGTTTAGAGCGCACCCTTACAGTTGGTCGGTGATAGGCCATGAATCGGATATCGCCGCCTGGACCCTAGACGATTTAGTGCAATACCATAAGACCTACTATGCACCTAATAATGCGGTGGTGGTGATTGCGGGCGATGTGAAGCTCAATGAAGTGAAAGCCTTAGCCAATAAGTACTTTGCGCCAATTCCAGCTCAAGCGCCGCCGCGCGAAGTGAAAACCGTGGAGCCGCTGCAAAAAGGCGAGCGCCGCACCTATGTGCACAAGGCCTCGGTCAGTACGCCTAACGTGATGCTGGGCTATCATGTGCCCGCCACGACCCACGCCGATTACTATGCACTGGATCTCTTGTCCTCTATTTTGACCTCAGGCAATAGCTCGCGTCTCTATCAAGGCTTGGTAGAGCAACAAGTGGCGATAGAAGTCGAAACCTATATGCCGATGAGTTTTGACCCTAACTTGTTTTACGTTATGGGGGTGGCAAACCCTGGGATCACCGCCACGGAACTCGAAAAAAGCATGATTAGCGAAATTAACCGCGTTGCACGTGAAGGCGTTAGTCAGCACGAATTAGACAAGGTTAAAAATATCAAATTGATGGACTTCTATCGTTCGATGGAAACCATCAATGGTAAAGCCAACACCCTAGGCACCTATGAGCTTTATTTTGGCAATTATGCTCAGTTATTTAATGCGCCTGAGTCCTATAACAAGGTCACCCCAGATGATATTCAACGTGTAGCGCAAACCTATTTACGTCGTGCCAACCGCACCGTTGCCGTATTGGCGGCCACAGAGGAGAGTGACCAATGAAGCAGTTTATTAGCCAAATGCCCGCCAAGTTGTCGACATTAGCGCTGACCGCGCTGCTGGCGAGCACGCTAGGCTTGTCTGGTTGTACGACGACTCAAACGCCTGTGTCTGACAGTGCCAGTTTTAAGATGCCCGCTTATGAGCGTTATCAACTCGACAATGGCTTAACTGTTTATTTAATGCCGCAGACGGAGGTTCCCTTAATTACCGTTAATGCCGTGGTGCGTGCGGGCGCCGTTAACGATACGACTTCTGGTGTGGCGCTGATGACGGCGCAGTCTTTACTGCTTGGCGCTAATGGTCAGTCAAAAGCCGACATTGAACAGATGGTCGATTTCCTCGGGGCGTCTATTGGGGCCAGCGCTGGCAAAGAGGGCACCTATATTGGCGCCGACTTTATGGCGAAAGATAGCGATAAGATGTTGCCATTGGTGCGAGACTTATTGGTGACGCCTGATTTTTCTGCCGAAGAGTTTGATAAGTTGCGTCAGCGTGAAATGGCCGCGTTAGCGCAAGCGAAAGAGAGCCCACGCAATGTGATTGGTCGCTATTTCGATAAGCTAATATTTGGTCAGCACCCTTATGGTAATCCCACTTCTGGGACGCGCACCTCGCTGGAGCAGCTTACTATCTCTCAGCTCAGAGCATTTCATAAAAGCTATTACCAACCACGCAACGCCGCCATCACCGTAGTGGGAGACTTTTCCCCAGCAGTCATGAAAGCCAAGCTAGCCAGCTTGTTTAGCGATTGGCAAAATGGTGAAGCGATTCAAATGCCCGTTTTAGCCCAAGGACAGCCAGCGTTAGACCAGAGTAACGTCTTGCTGGTGAATAAGGGCGATGCCATTGAAACTACCTTCTTGATCGGTGGCAAAGGGGTCACGCGGGATAATCCTGATTTGGTTGGCTTACAAGTGGTGAATACCATATTGGGCGGTCGCTTTACCTCATGGTTAAATGATGAATTAAGGGTTAACGCCGGCCTAACCTATGGTGCTCGCTCAGGTTTTACCGCTTATTCTCAGGGCGGGGTGTTTAAAATTAGCACCTTTACCAAGAGTGAAACCACCAAAGATGCCATCGATTTGGCCTTAAAGACCTACGCGAGATTGTGGCAGAAAGGGATCGATCAGGCCACCTTAGACTCGGCCAAAGCCTACGTTAAAGGGCAGTTTCCGCCTAAATTTGAGACCAGCGGTCAATTGGCAGCCCTGTTGTCCGACATGTATTTGTACGGTTTCGACGACAGTTATATTAACGAGTTTCAAGCCAAGGTTGATGGCCTGACCATTGCCGAAAGCCAGCGCTTAATCAGTCGCTACTTTCCGCAGGATAAGCTGCAATATGTGTTAATTGGTAATGCCAGCAAGATTGCCGATGTTGCGGCGCAATATGGCGAGGTTAAGCAAGTTGAAATAGATGCCGTTGGATTTACTCAGTAAGTCCACATCCTAGCAGTGCAGACCTTGCTGTTAAATAACCAGCCCCAGTAACCTTAAGTTACAGGGGCTTTTTTATGATTAACGATTAGCGCTGCTTATAGGCGCTCAAGTGTTAAAGCGCGCCTTCGTAGCCAATTTGTCGCCAAGCCTCGTAACTGATGATCGCTACCGCATTAGACAGATTTAAGCTGCGACTGCTGCCTGCCATGGGGATTTTTAGGCGTTGTGTGGTCGGTAAGGATTCGATGATCTCCATCGGTAAACCGCGGGTCTCAGGGCCAAACAACAGCACGTCATCTTTCTCAAAACTCAGTTCGCTGTGTGGACGGCTGCCTTTTGTGGTGCACGCCATTATGCGCTTACCTGCCATCGCCTCGAGAAAACTGGCAAAGTCTTTGTGGCGAGTCACCCGGGTTAAGTCGCTGTAGTCTAAACCCGCGCGGCGCAGTTTTTTCTCTTCTAAATCAAATCCAAGTGGCTCAATTAAGTGCAGTTGGCAGCCATTATTAGCACATAAGCGAATGATGTTGCCTGTGTTAGGGGCGATTTCGGGTTCATAAAGGGCGATATGGAACATGCTGGCCTACCTTTGGATTGATGAGCGGCGATTATACGGTAAAAGTCGATGGTGGAAAACGTCACTGTGAGTGGGATCGTGAATCTCATCATCGCCATCAACATGGTCGGCATTTAGGTTTATATTACCTAGGACTGTCATTAATTGATGAGATAGATATGGAGCTGGCTAAACTTTCACGTATTAGCATGAAACACTTAATCACGTTGCACGTGATGCTGGACACCTTGAGTGTGACTGACAGCGCTCGTCGGCTGTGCCTTAGCCCATCAACGGTGAGTAAGACCTTAAGCCAACTGCGCAATAGCTTAGATGATGAGTTGTTTTACCGTAATGGTAATAAGTTGGTTGCCACGCCTGTTGCCCGTCGACTTGGGCCGAGTGTGCATCAAATCATTAATGATATGAACCAGATGGTCAGCCAAGAGGCGTTTAATCCTGCCCTGTATGAGGGCTGCTTTTCGTTAGCCATGCGTGAAAGCACCTTTGAACTGCTCGCCGCGAAGTTAACCGCCACTGTGCTGAAGATGGCGCCCAACATTCGCTTAACCATCTGCGCCAAGGAGGGAATAGGCTTCGACGGTTTAGTGCAGGGAACACTGGATTTCATCATTTTGCCCCATGATCGCAGCCAGCCGCCTATCACCCAGCAAGACTTGGTGTGGGAAACCTTAATTGATGATCAGATGGTATGTTTAATGAGTCCGGCGCATCCATTGGCTCATCAAGAGACCATTACCATGGCCGATTACTTAGATTTTAGTCATGTGGGAATAAGCGATGCCGACTTAAACATTCCCTTCTTTGAGATGCAGTTAGCTCAGCAGTCACGCAAGCGGGCGACCCCTGTGGTGGTGCCCGACTTTGGCAGTGCGGCGTTAATGTGTCATCACAGTGAACTGCTGTTTACCTGCTCGCGTCATTGGGCCAATACCGCTTTGCAGGCCAAAGGGTTAGTCACTAAAGCGCTACCATTCGATTATGGCAAGGTCGCCTATAGTCTGGTTTGGCAGCGTCAGAGCATGAATGATCCCGCGCTGCGTTGGCTCTATCAACAGATAGTTGAATGCAGTCGAGTGGCGTTTGAATGAAGGAGGGCGTTGGGGTTTGAGGTTTTGGTGTTGGGCTTAATGGTTTTTTATTTGCCACTAAAGCAGATAATTCCAAAAATTCAGCCTAGTTCTTATGACTGATTTCATCAAGGAGCGTAATCTGTATGGTTGATTTATTTTGTAAAAAAAAACGATTATGTAACGATGTCGAATCATAAATGCAACAAGCAAAGGACTGTAAATGAACAAAAAATATATCGCTGCGCTGCTCACTCTGCTAGTCAGTTCGTCAGTGTTTGCGAATACTCAGTGTAAGACTGTCTTTAAAGTAACCTATGATGATGCGTTAACCTTGCAAACAGACAGCATTCTACAGGTTGACCCTGATTTTGATGTAAACCAAGCACTCACTCTAGAGTTAACTTCTACTAATTGCGCAATACGCACCAAGAACATTAATGAAGTACCGGACGTTTTCCTAGAGGGCGATAGTCGTACTATCATTCAAAAGCGTGAAAATGTGTTAACGACGTATGTTCAGATATATAAGGGCGCTAGGTGGGTAATCACTAGTTATAGTCAAGCGCTTATCGATCTTAATAAAGATGAACAAGAGCCGGTGTAGTACATTTCATTTTAATAATTTATCGACTAAATATAGATTTTGTACAAAAGGAACTCTCGGGTTCCTTTTTTTAATCTGGCTGACCTCGCTAGGGTTATGATTATATCTATAGTTATCTATTGTTTTTAAGCGTTATAGTTCAACAGTGATCAGCCAGATAGCTTAATTGGTTCGCATGCTCATCAGGGGGGAGTTCGTGATGGAAAACAGTGTCAGATTGCGGGATTTTATTCAGTCATTTACCCATTTAATCGAACACGTCGGCAGCGATGAGGTGCGTATTTTGGCTGATGGAAAAAACCTACTGTCAGCACTTATCCGTCATGATGATTGGTTGCCCGAAGCGTTTGCCCAGCCGAGCATGGACAGGTATCAACAGTATTTGCTCTATTGCGATCCGCTGGAGCGTTTTTCTGTGGTGAGTTTTGTATGGGCGCCGGGACAAACGACCCCAGTGCATGATCATACCGTATGGGGCATGGTTGGCGTTATGCGCGGCGCCGAGCTCTGTGAGGAGTTTGAACTAGACCCTGCAACCGCTCGCTTGCGTGCAATCGGTTCACATCATTTGCCCACGGGCGGCGTTGATCTCGTATCACCGCGCATTGGCGATATCCACAAAGTTTCAAATGCCCTTAAGGATAGTGTGTCGATCAGCATTCACGTCTACGGCGGCAACATCGGTGCGGTAAAACGCCATGTGTATGACCTCCATTCTGGGCAGAAAAAGCCATTTATTTCTGGGTATACCAGCAAGGTCATCCCTAATATATGGGATCATGAAGCCGAGTAGACTTCGGCGGTGCCTTTTTTGGGCAAGAGTGTTTTAAGGTCGCACCTTCATGGTTGTTACTTGCCTGCGGCGGTGATGCATATGGATATACGAATGTCGTGATCACAGGGATGTGACGGAACGACCTTATGTGCAGGTACGGCTTCGGGGCGCTGTGCGCCGTCCTGGCCGCTTAACGAAAACGTCCCTGTTTTCGATGCCCTCAGCCGTATCTACACTGGGTCATTCAGTCTCTTCGATTTAACTTTATTTGGTGTGAATTCAGAGTTAAAAGCTAAGAAACTTTTGCCCCAAAGTGTGCTGGTCTTGGAATGAAGAACGATGACATTTGTTTGAGTAGCGGCTGGCTGTATTTTCATTTATTGAAAGTGTTTGAAGGTCGAACCTTCAATGTGAGTTAATTGCTTGCAGCAGGCTAATGTGCAGATACTGCTTCGGGGCGCTTTTCGCCGTCCTTGGCCGCTTAACGAAAACATCCCTGTTTTCGATACCCTCAGCCGTATCTACACCGGTTATTCTGTCTCTTCGATTTAGCTTCACTTGGTGTGAGCCGCTAGTCCAAAAGCTAACAAACGTTCGCCATGTTCGATGCACGCTAAAAACAGAGCGAAAAACGTGTTTTTTATGCTCGATAAACAGCCTGCAATTTTATAATTAGTTGAATTGTTGTGATTTAATAATTTGTTGTAGAGACCTCTACATCAACTCGTTCTGTTTTGCGGGGAACTTATTCAACTTTTATGGATGCGATGTTCACTTTATCGCTTTATTTCAATGTATTAGCGTGTCATAGTTGCTGCAGGTTAAATTTTGGACAGCAGTTTGTTGAGCTGCTATTCAATAAGCTGTTATGTGTTTAAGAGGTTTTATGATTGATAGTCGATTGAAAAGGTATTGGTTAGCTGAGCTGAAACAATCAGCGACATCTCTTGAAAAACTTTATCGAAGTAATAACTGGAATGACGAGCTTGAATTTTCGGTTGAAAAATCCATTTTCCTCGGCTTCTACGCTATCCGTAAATTGAAAGAAAGCGGTTTACTTCCAAATAACGTCATAAGTCTTAACTGGAAAATTACGACGTATCCTAAAGCAGATAAGCCTAAACAAAATAAGTTCATAAATGACTACCAGCTTTTTTCTGGCGGTTCAAAGCAACTTAGTTTGGAGGTTTTATGTAATCAATTTGTACATAGTAATCATTTCTCACCCTTTCTTCCTGATGGTCATGTTTGTGTAGGGTTCTTCTTTGCTTCAGACAGAGAAAGTAAAAAAGAGTTGTATTATCTGCAGCTTGTAAGCGTGATTAATGTTTTTCTTAGCGTGGTTAATGAGAAGAGAATGACGTTAGAATTAGTACATAATGAAAGTGAATTCTCTGTCAAACTACCCAACACATAACAAGCACTTTAAACGGAACAAAAACAGTTGGTTAGGTTCCGCTTTGCTTCACATTTTAACCCACTATTTTTGTCCGCTTAAGTGGGCGTTAACCCATAAAAAAATTAATCTGAAACATACCAATTAGAACATTAGTCCTAACAAGCTTTGTTCAAAAATAAGTTAGCTTTTGATTGTCCGAGTGACACTAGTAAGGTCAAATCGAAGAGATTAAGAACTCGGGTGTAGGTGCGGCTGTGACCTTCCGTGACATGGATTGTACTTGAACAACGTCCATGTCTAAAAGCCAGTTCGGCATCCATGCCTCTCGTTCGTTAGCGCGAAGCTGGGCTTCACTCACCGTGTCACAGAAGCACCTGCACTAAAGGCCTGCGGCAAGCAATTCAAAATGATGAAGGTTAACGCTACCATCAATCAATAAAAACCAACTCGACTAAATGCTACAAGCCAAAAAAAGCCAACACCTTGATTCGAAGGCCAAGATACTTTGTCCAAAAATAATTTAGCTTTTAACAGTTCTGTGGATATCAATTACGGCTAAATCGAAGAGATTAAGAACTCAGTGTAGGTATGGCGGTGGGGGTTGGTGGCATGGATGCCACCGTCGAGCTTATAGGGATATACTTGCAGCGCCCCACCGAAATACCTGCACGAAAGGCATGCTGCAGGCAATTGGTTGCCATGAAGGTTAACGCTACCATCAATAAATAAAAACTAACTCTACTAAATGCTACAAGCCAAAAAAAGCCAACACCTTGATTCGAAGGCCAAGATACTTTTGTCCAAAAATAATTTAGCTTTTAACGGTTCTGTGGATACCAATTACGGCTAAATCGAAGAGATAGATAAGTCGGTGTAGGTATGGCGCTGGGGGTTGGTGGCATGGATGCCACCGTCGAGCGTATAGGGATATACTTGCAGCGCCCCACCGAAATACCTGCACGAAAGGCATGCTGCAGGCAATTGATAAACCATAAAGTCATGGTTTCAAATACCCTTTTAAATACCAAAGTCAGCTTGACGCTCAAAAACTAAAGATGGGCGATTGGCGCTATAAGCTCAATCACCTTACAAATACACACTGGGCAAAACCAAATGCTTCACGCCTCGCTGCGACAGCTGTGTGGCTAGCTGCTGGATATCGGCTTCATGGCAGTTTGGCCAGTTCTTCGCTGCACCCGTAACGCCGTGATGATGAAAGGCGTTGAGTTTGATGCGCACCGACTCGGGTAGCTTGTTAAGGTAGTGGGACAAGGCCGCTATCTCGTGGTCGAAATCACTGATGCCGGGAATATGCAGTAGGCGCACTTCGTACAACTTGTTATGTTGGGCTAATAGGGTCAGTGACTGGAAAACCCTGTGGTTATCGCGTCCGGTGATGTAGTTGTGGGTCTCTTGCTGCCACGCTTTTAAATCGACCATAGCGCCGTCGAGATAGGGCAATAGTTTGTGCCAACCTGTGTGGCTTAGGCTGCCGTTGGTGTCGAGCATACAGCTGAGGTGGCTAAGTTGCGGGCTGGCTTTTATCGCCTTAAATAACGCGATAACAAATGGCAGCTGTAAGCTGGCTTCGCCGCCGCTAATCGTGATGCCGTTGATAAAGGGGAGGTTAATGCGGATCTGCGCCAGTAACTGATCGACACTGTATTGCTGGGTTTTCGGGTTAGATTGTTTACTGCAGGCTGACAAACACGCATCACACTGGTTGCAGCGTTCGCTATCCCACACAATACGTGGTTTCACGCCGCTGCTATCTAAGGCGAGCGCCGCCTGTGGGCAGGCGGGAATACAGTCGCCGCAATGATCGCAGGGCGTGATGGTGTGGGGGTTATGACAGTTCTTACAGCTGTAATTACACCCCTGCAAAAAGATCACCAGCCGACTGCCCGGCCCGTCGACGCAGGAGAAGGGCAAGATCTGGCTGACATTGGCCAATGGACTTGCCGATGATCGATCCACATTAGCTCTACTTGCAGCTACTTTATTCACCGCTCTTTACTCACTGTAGCTGGGCGTGAGTTCAAGGGCAGCCACTCTCGGCTGACGCTTGAGTATGCCGGTATTCTGCGCTGCTTCGGCGCCTAGCCCTGTGGTATTGGTGCGTGAGCCTTGCTGTTTAAAGGCGGTGATATCCGAGAGTTTTATCATGTAGCCGGTAACGCGAATTAAGTCGTTAGAGGCAACATTGGCGCTAAACTCACGAAAGCCTAAGTTGAATGCGCCCTTGCAGAGTTGCAGCATGGCCTCGGGGTTTTGCTTCACGGTAGCATCTATGGTGAGAATATCGCTGATCCCTGAGGTGTAGTATTGATGGTGCGGCGCTAACGCTTGAATATGTGCCACGGGATTGGGCTCGGTGCCATAGGGAATACGCACGCCAGGGGTGACATCCACATCGAGGCTGATACCGCTTTGCGAATGCAGTAGGGCGCGGTCATTATAACCGTAAGTCACAGGCGTCGATTTAACGATGCTATCTAAGGCTTTCGATATCCGGTAGCCCAGTTGATTGGCGCTATCGTGATGGCCGTAATGTTTACTGGGTTTGGCGCTCATCTGCGCAGATATGGACGCATTGCCAAGCAGAATATCCACCGCCTCGGCCATGCCGTAAATACCAAACATGGGGGCGAAACGTGACGGCTCAATAAGCCCCTCTTTTACCAAGAAGCTGTCGAAAAAATGCGACTCTTGATGGAGGAATGTAGCCCGTGCTTCGATGAGCTCATAGGCGAGGGCACAGTAGGTTGGCAGAGTATGTTCAAAGAAGGCGTCGATGCTACTTGCCTGACTGGCCACCTGTTTTAGATTAATCCGGACCAAGGTATTAGCGCCGCCGGCGAGTGGCAGCGCGTTATAACAGCTGACAATGCCGAATCCTTTAGCGTCAAAGGCGCTGGCGTGCAGTGGGTAATTGGCGATATGTGGCTTATTACATTCACAAATATTGCTAGCTGCCATCAACAGCAGGTCATCGGGCGTGGTGGCCGGGTCGTACATAAAGGTCAAGTTAGGCACCACCTGTTTAAGCTCGGCATCGATTTTAAGCAGGGTGCGGCAAACGATATTATCGCTTGGGCCGATATTAACGTGCACAAAGGCGTCGGGCAGGGTGCGATCGAGCATGATCCACACGTTTTTCAGCTTGCGATATAAGGTTTGTTCATCAACGCCGTCAACGTAGGGCATGAGTAGTTCATCTAGCTGACCCAGATACACAGGCATATTAGTGACCGATGGCACATGATGATAGAGGATGATCAGCGCGTTGAGCGCTTCATCTAAATCTGTCGCGGCGGCGAGTTCTAAGTAGGCGGAGCCTTGGCGCAGAAATTTAGCATAATCGGGCAGCACATAGCGTGGTTTAAAGGGCGCGTGGCCCTCAAACATGTCGCAAATAATCCCCGCTTGCATGGCCGCGGTTACGGCATCAGACACAGCGACATAGGGCAAACTCGCTTCAGCCTCTAAGGCCAGATAGTTCGACTTTTGCTTGGGAGAGAGATGAGGGTCGCTAACTATGCTTGCCAGTGTATTGAGTCGGGTCATGATAGGTATCCACAAAAAGAATATGGATATAATTTACGTGGTTCGCGTTTGGGCTAACAGTGAAAAACCGCTAATAGAGCGTTTCCAATCTGGAAATCCGCGGGGTGATATCTTAGTTTTTATTGAAGGTGAGATCTCGATTGGCGCTGTGAGTTTGTAGGTAGGGCTTGATAACAACCAGGCCAAATCCTCCTAGACGGAAGGATTTGGCCATGGCTGAGTGAGATTAGAAGAAACCTAATGGGCTGGTCGAGTAGCTAACCAACATGTTTTTGGTGTTTTGATAGTGGGCTAACATCATCTTATGGTTTTCACGACCGATCCCCGACTGCTTGTACCCCCCAAAGGCTGCATGGGCTGGGTAGGCGTGGTAGCAGTTTATCCATACACGGCCAGCCTGTATGCCACGGCCCATACGTTGGGCGCGATTCATATCGCGGGTCCATACGCCGGCGCCTAAGCCAAACTGCGTATCATTGGCGATAGCCAGCGCCTCAGCCTCATCTTTAAAGGTGGTCATTGAAATAACCGGGCCAAAGATCTCCTCTTGGAACACGCGCATATTATTGGTGCCTTTGAGAATGGTTGGATTAACATAAAAACCATTGCTCTGCTCACCGCCGAGCTGGCAAAGTTCACCGCCAATGATCACTTCGGCGCCTTCGTTGCGGCCGATGTCGATGTAGCTCAGAATTTTATCGAACTGCTCTTTAGAGGCTTGTGCGCCCACTTGGGTGTCGGTGTCGAGTGGATTGCCCTGCTTGATGGTTTTAGCTCGGGCGATAACCCGCTCGATAAACTTATCGTAAATCGATTCGGCCACTAATACCCGCGATGGACAGGTGCAGACTTCGCCTTGGTTAAAGAAGGCCAGTAACATACCTTCGATCGCCTTATCTAGGTATTCATCTTCATGATCCATCACATCGGCAAAGAAGATGTTAGGGGATTTACCGCCCAGTTCAACAGTCGATGGGATTAAGGATTCGGCGGCGCATTTTAAGATGTGGTGGCCTATTTGGGTCGAACCGGTAAAGGCCAATTTTGCAATGCGTGAGCTAGTAGCGAGTGCTTGGCCCGCTTCTTTACCAAAACCGTTAACCACGTTAAGTACACCTGCGGGAAGCAGATCTTCAATCAGCTCAAGCATTACTAAGATAGAGGCCGGTGTCTGCTCTGCAGGCTTAAGGACGATGCAGTTACCGGCGGCGAGTGCGGGGGCGATTTTCCATGCGGCCATCAGTAGGGGGAAGTTCCAAGGAATAATTTGTCCGACCACACCTAATGGCTCAGGAAAGTGGTAGGCCACCATGTTGTTATCAATGTCGGCCGCGCTGCCTTCTTGGGCGCGAATACAGCCAGCAAAGTAGCGAAAGTGATCAACAAACAGCGGCAGATCGGCGTTTAGGGTTTCGCGCACCGCCTTACCGTTTTCCCAGGTTTCGGCTACCGCAAGGTATTCGATATTTTGCTCGACGCGATCGGCGATGCGCAGTAATACGTTTGAGCGTTCGGTCGCCGAGGTCTTACCCCAGGCGTCTTTGGCGGCATGGGCAGCTTCGAGCGCTAATTCAATATCTCTCGCATCTGAACGTGGCACTTGGCAAAACGCTTGGCCATCAACTGGCGAGCTGTTAGTAAAATATTCACCGCTTACAGGTGCGACCCATTTACCACCGATAAAGTTATCGTACTGACTTTTGAAGGTGACGAGTGAGTCGGCGCTACCCGGTTTTGTATAAATCATGCTGCTTCCTTGTATTGATTTGAGTATTGATTCGAGTCTTATTTCGTGCCGCCATCTTGTGCGCGGTTGGTATAGTGAGCGACTGACTTATCGCTCGATAAAATAGGGTTAAGCAGGTACTTGCCTGTCGCTTGTGTGTCACTGACCTGCTGATGTGCCCTACTGCATTTGGTCTATTACATAGAGCACGTTACAAGGTGCGCGCCAAACTGGCAGGAGTTGTGTTGATTGTTTGGTAACAGTATGATGAAAAGCTAATTTTTGATGTCTGAATGTGCGTGTTCCAGTAAGAGGTAGCACTGGAAGGGTCGTCGCACTGTGACATAAGTGCACAGCCGCTGTGCCAAAATGGAACACTGTTATGACGATTGCTCCACAGACAGAGGCTTGGTTATCTGACTCTTGGTCACGCAGCCAAGGTGCAGGATTATCAGAAACCCAGCTGCCACAAGCCGTGCGTTTAGAAAGCGACGCGCTCGCCGAACGCCACGAGCTATATCGCAAATTAATCGCCCTGATTGAACAACACGCTTTACCCTTGTTTCATCAGCTCATGGCGCATACTCAGAGCCGCCTTATTTTGTCTGACAACGAAGGTTATGTGCTGCGCCATTGGGGGGTAGCACAATACTCTAATAAGTTGGCCAATGTGGCGCTGGATATCGGGGTCAATTGGCATGAGCAGTACCGAGGCACTAACGCCATTGGTACGGCGCTAACCTCAAAGCAAGCGGTATCTGTGATTGGCGATCAGCACTTTATTCGTCAGCATCGCTTTATGAGTTGCACCGCTACGCCCATTTTTTCGCCCACGGGGGAGATGCTCGGCGCTATCGACATCACCAGCGAACAACAACGCCATAGCCAGCAGACCCTGTTGTTGATCGCCAGCTTAGCGCAACAGATTGAAACGGCGCTATTATGCCATCTGCCCGGTAGCCACTATCGTATTGACTTAGCTGAGCAAGCTTCGCTTATTACCTCGGGATGGCAAGGTATAGTGGTCGCTAATGCCGAGGGTAAAATATTGGGCTGTAACCCGATGGCCCACAAACTGCTGCAGAGCGCCAAGGTGGGTGACGATATTCATCAATATTTGGGGCAGCAATGGCATCGCCCCGAACAGTTATTACAGCATCAAAGTTTACACCTTAAGACCCAAGAGTTAGTGCCCAGTAGCCGCTCTCATCTGGTGAGTCAGCAGATAGGCGTGCGTTTTCGTGACCCGCAATTGGAGCGCGCTTGGCAGCAGGCCAACAAGGTGGTTAAACGTAATATTCCGTTATTGGTGTGCGGTGAAACTGGGGTCGGTAAAGAGCAGTTTATTAAAAAGTTGCATCATCAGAGCAGCCGTAGCCAGCACCCATTAGTGGCGGTCAATTGCGCCGCCTTACCGAGTGAGCTGGTGGAATCAGAGCTGTTTGGTTATCAGGGGGGCGCATTTACCGGTGCCAGTCGCAGTGGTTATTTGGGCAAGATCCGTCAAGCCGATGGCGGCTTTTTGTTCCTCGATGAAGTGGGCGAAATGCCCCTTGCGGCGCAAGCGCGCTTGTTGCGGGTATTGCAAGAGCGCGAGGTGGTGCCTGTTGGCAGCAATCACACCTTCAAAGTCGATATTCAAGTGATTGCCGCTACCCATATGGATTTAGCGTCTCTGGTCGAGAAAGGCTTGTTTAGACAAGATTTATATTATCGACTCAATGGCCTGCAAGTGGAGCTGCCGCCGCTGCGCGATCGCCTAGATAAGGCGCGGATCATCGATAAATTACACAAGCGTTATCGGGTGGCGCCGCAAGCATTATGCGCTGAACTGTTAGCGCGGCTGTTATGTTACGCCTGGCCGGGTAATTTACGTCAGTTAGATAATGTGATGCAGGTGGCGTGTTTGTTGGCCGAGGGCGACGAGGTATTAGCGTGGCATCATCTGCCTGATCATATGCAGCAACAGCTGCGTGTGGCCGATCATCTATTGCCGATAGAGTCAGTGCTTGAAGAGAGCCAGTCAAAAGCGGGTCAATCCCTCAATGCCACCATTAATGCCAATGTCGCCGCCTTGTATCATGAGTGTCAAGGCAATGTGAGTTTGTGCGCCAAACGTTTGGGGATCAGCCGTAATGCGCTGTACCGTAAATTAAAGGCCTTAGGGCTGAAGTAAGCTTGGTTACATGGTCTGATTTGAGCGAAATATGTGACTGACCGCGCTAAGCTAAATATGATGTAAATGCGCCAGCTCACGAAGCTGACCTGAGACAATATCACCACTTGCTTGTGTGGCGTTATCACCATTAAGGTAAGCGCCAATGAGCTTGTACCATCAATAATCACTGATTTAAATCAGTTGGGAGAGAAGCATGTTTGATGCATTAGTGTTAACTCAGCAAGATAAAGTGACGCACGCCAGCGTGACGCAATTGAGCGAAGATCAGCTTCCGGCTGGCGATGTGGTAGTTGATGTCGCCTATTCCTCTCTCAACTATAAAGATGGCCTGGCGGTGACAGGCACTGGCAGAATTATCCGCCAGTTTCCTATGGTACCGGGCATCGATTTTGCGGGCGTGGTGAGCGAATCGGCAGATCCACGCTACCAAGTGGGTGATGAGGTGATCCTCACTGGTTGGGGCGTGGGTGAAAATCATTGGGGGGGGATGGCGCAAAAAGCACGCGTCAATGCCGACTGGTTAGTCCCCATGCCAGCAGGATGTGATGCCGCCAAAGCCATGATGATAGGCACCGCCGGGCTTACCGCCATGTTGTGTGTACAGGCATTGCAACGCGCCGGAGTGACGCCAGAGCAAGGTGAGGTGCTCGTCACTGGCGCCAGTGGTGGTGTCGGCTCGGTTGCGGTGACCTTGCTTGCCAGTGCGGGTTATCGTGTGGTGGCCTGCAGTGGCCGCGTTGAACAAAATGGCCCTATGCTTAAACAGTTGGGCGCGGCAGAGGTGATGGATCGCGCCGAGTTACAGCAAGATGCGAAACCCTTAGAGGCCCAGCGCTGGGCAGGTGTGGTCGATACCGTCGGCGATAAAATTTTAGCGAAAGCATTGGCGCAAATTAACTATGGCGGCGCCGCGGCCATTTGTGGTCTTGCGGGCGGATTTGCACTGCCCACCACAGTGATGCCCTTTATTTTGCGCGGAGTTAGCCTACTGGGTATTGACTCCGTTTCTTGCCCATTTGAGAAACGCCAAGCCGCGTGGCAAGAGGTGATTGCACGTTTACCTGAGCAGTTCTATCAGCAGGCTTGTCAGCAAGTGAGCCTAGCTCAAGTGCCAGAATTTGCCGATAAGATTGTTAAAGGACAGGTGACAGGGCGAGTGCTGGTTAAACTGTGATCCGCTATTGATGGCCGCAAATGGTGGCCGTCAATACCGTAGGGCTCAACGCTGCGTTGCGCTAACCAGAACTGGGTATCGGCAAGCTTGCGTTAGCTTCCTGCGTATCCCCCCATTTATTGAGTGGCCTAAGGGCCACTTTTTTTGTGCTTAAAATTTATCAAACGACTTTAATTCAATGGCTTGATTATGTGAGGGTACCGTTGATCTTGGTCACAATTTAGCCGTTAATAGCTTGTGACTGGTTTGCTGTTCGCCGTTGACATAGGCATACTGTAGCGCTGCTGGAGTGCAGCATTAAAGATGGTCTAAAGTTATTGTCCAATAAAATGGCTATGTGTTGTTTGAATGGGATTAGTCATTGCATCAATGTAGGTAGTGAGCACTGCATATATTGACCCAACGACTCGGCATTAACTTGTGTTGTCACTCAACCTTAGCCTTTAATTTAATGAATTAGGCTAGCACAGCGACAGGTGATTTGACTCAGGCTCGGTGGTTTCCCCATTACATTAACTCAGTAATTTATGGATGGGTATCACTTAGGCTGGTTAAATCAAAACTCCTCTTATGTCACTATCACTACACAAACAAGTTGGTTGAATGATGAACATTTCCAAAGCATTACTGTTGGCGCTGTTAGTGCCAACCTCCCTCGTCATCACAGATGTACAAGCAACGGGGGCTGAAGATGGTATTAACGTCTCTGGTACCGTCAGAGTCAATTATGCCTACAAAGATTATGATCAAGCCTCTAAAGACAAGTTGGGTGATTTTACTTTCGATATGGCTGCCATCAAGTTTGACGGCAAGTTAGGCGATTGGGGACTGGCCAGCGAATATCGCTTTTTAGATGGCTGGAATATGTTGCGTTACGGCTATGGTTTTTATGATGTAAATCCACAATGGCAATTGCAATTGGGTGTCACCCAAGTGCCTTTTGGTAACCCAGGGTTTATTTCAAATAGCTTTTGGTTTGGCGTGCCATATTACCTGGGTTTCGAAGATGATTATGATTTAGGGGTTAAGGCTGCCTATTCTAGCGGCGCGTGGAACACTGAAATGGCATTCTTTAAAAATGCCGAATATGCCGCCAGCAACAATCAGCGCTATGCGACCGATCTGTATTCGGGTGTGGTTAATGGCATCGAATATTTTAACCAAGAGACTAATCAGCTTAATCTACGTCAGATGTATGAGATAACCTATGCTGGTGGTCAAACTCGCCTAGGTGGTTCAGTCGAATTCGGTCAAATCTATAACAGTAATACTGGCAATAATGGCGATCGCTACGCTGTCGCGTTACATATGGATAGCAGCTATAACGGCTGGAACCTGCAACTGCAGGTGATGCAGTATGAATACGACGCTGCCGATGCGGTTGATAGCAATAAGATTGCGGTGTCCGCTTATAATTATCAGTATGAAATTGCAGCTAAAGCGCAAGCGTATAGCGTCAACGTCGCCAAGACGTTAGATAGCTATTGGGGCAGCATTAAGTTATATAACGACTTTGGCATGGTCACCCCAGATGTCGATGACGACAGCTATGACACCAGTTATCAAAATGTCACTGGCGTCGCCCTTGCTGCGGGCCCGACTTACACCATGATTGACTTTATTTTGGGTAAGAATATGTACGCGTCGACTGGCGATAACAGCCATGTCGGCCTGCCTGAGATGGGCGATAGCTGGGATAAACGAGTTAATATTAACTTTGGTTACTATTTTTAAGTTTTAAGTTTTAAGTCTTGAGTCTTAAGAGCTAAACCATAAGGTTTAAGGTCTTAAGGCGCTAAACTCAATTAGCTGTTAGCCGCTCAAAGCCCAATGCCAACTTCTGTTTGGTATTGGGCTTATTATTTTCTGGCCCCGCCAGCCAGATGGATCCTAGGTTGGCTTTTATCCTGTTTTGCAATGACTGAGCGTGACGGCTGAGCTTAGTCATTTTTTATTCATGCTTATCTAAGATGTTCTCTCATACCGTGATTGCTTAACTTGGCTGTTGACAATGATGACGCCTCATTATGCTTGGCTTTTCTGCTGCGTCGCCACCGATAGTCGGATTTGGAATCGATTCCAAAAGACTGCCAAAGTAGTGGTTTCGATTAAATTTGAAGCCAGTTACCACTTTTAAAATGTTGCTAGCTTGTTTTAAAGGTAACTGTTGATTAACTCCCGTTTTGGAACGGATTCCAGCCCTATGATGATGCTGTCGAATAAATCATAAGGGTGATAACAGATGAGTAATGTAGATCTGCTAGGACGCCGTAATTTCATTAAAGGGCTGGGTGCCGCGGCGGGTGTCGCAATGGCAGCGCCTGCAATGGCGGTTTCTGAGAAAGCTGACGGTGTGACATGGGACAAAGAAGTTGAAGTGCTGATCATAGGTTCAGGCTTTGCTGGCTTAGCGGCGGCGATCGAAGCCACCCGCAAGGGCGCTAAAGATGTCCATATCTTTGAGAAGATGTCTTACTTTGGTGGTAACTCCGCCATTAACGGTGGTCTTTTTGCTGCGCCTGGTACGCCGATGCAGAAAAAAGAGGGTGTACAAGATTCGGTCGACCGCATGGTCGGCGACCAGTTAAAGTCTGGCCGTGGTATTGCTGATGAAGCGCTGTTACGCCATGTGGCCTCTCATGCCGTTGAAGCCTTACAGATGACGATTGATGCTGGCGCTGAGTATCATCCCTACCTTCAACAGCTCGGTGGTCACTCCGTTGCGCGAACCTATCAGACCACGGTGAGCTGCGGCGCAGGTATTACCCAACCGCTTTATAAAGAGTGTCAGCGCATTGGTGTTAAAACTCATAACCGTTCTAAGTTTGAAGGCTTTTTAGTGGGTGAAAAAGGGGAAGTGGTTGGCGTTAAAATGCGCCAGAACTATCATTTTGGTGAAGACCAACCCGGTGATGTGCTGAATATTCGTGCTAAGCGAGGCGTTATTATGGCCACAGGTGGCTTTGCGCAAAACGTTGACTTACGTATGGCGCAAGATCCCACTTTAACCTCTGAAGTGGGTTGTACTAACGCACCGGGCGCAACCGGTGAAGGGATGTACGAGATGTTCCGTTTGGGCGCTATCCCTGTGCACCTGGCACACATTCAGTCTGGTCCTTGGGCATCGCCTGATGAAGGTGGTTTTGGTTATGTATCGAATTATTCTATTTATAACTTCCCGCATTCAATGGCGATTAACCGCCTAACCGGTAAGCGTTTTATGAACGAAATTGCCGACCGTAAGACCCGTGCCGATGCTGAGCTGGCTTGTCGCGATGAAAAGGGTAATCCACTGCCGCCAATTTTGATCACCAGCTATAAGGATTCTAAGCAGCATCCCAATACTAAGAAGGTGATCAAGTACAACGTGGGTTGGAAGTTCGACACCATTGAAGAGTTAGCCAAGCATTTCGATGTGCCGTTGCAACCGCTTAAAGCACAAATTGAAGAGTACAACAGTTACGTTAAGTCTGGCGACGATAAGCAGTTCGGTAAAAACATGACCAAAGCCAAAGATAAGTTTATCGAGGCGCCATTTACCGTGGTTCGTCTATGGCCAAAAGTGCATTACTGCCAAGGTGGTGTGCAGGTCAATGTTAATGCTGAAGTCAAAGATAGCTTTACGGGCCAATCAATTCCTGGCTTATACGCAGCAGGTGAGGTGTGTGGCGGTATTCACGGTGTGAGCCGTTTAGGCAGCTGCTCGATCCCTGAGTGTATGGTAATGGGCATGACCGCTGCACGCACCATGATGCAAGCTTAAGTCGATCGGTTAATTAGAGGAATCAATAATGAAAAAATTTAATATTGTACTCGCACTGGTCTTAGGTGGCTTGGTGAGTCTCTCTGCTCAAGCGATCGAGCAGCGTGCTTGGCATAAAGAGGTGATCGGTAAAGATTGTAAGGTGTGCCATGACAAGGGGATTAAGCAGTTCCCGTCTGATCAAGCTTGTTTGCAGTGTCACGATATCGACGACCTAGCCGAGCAAACGGCGCGCAGTGAAGAGGATAAGTGGCAGAATCCCCATAATAACCTGCACTATGGCAAAGACTTACCTTGCCAAGAGTGTCATGGCGAGCATAAAGCTAAAAAGCCATTATGCAGCAACTGTCATACCTTCAAGTTTGATAAGCACCAAGAGTAATATTGGCCCAGTGACTCATTGAAACATGGGTCACTGTTCTATCTCTATTCCCCCCAATAATTTTGGGTCGCAGCACAGAGAGTATTCTCCTGGTAAGCTGTGACTTTCTGAGGGGGAAATCGCAGTGTGACTCCAGCAGCAATGATGTTAAAGTTAATTAAGCCTCTTGGTCATTTCCTTGCCTAAGAGGCTTTTTCTTTGTCTAAACGATGCCAATAGTGGTTGCTTGCTAGTGAGCGCATGCCTCTGCCAAGTTTTCAACATTGGCCTTAATTAGGGTAATAAGTTGCAGCGTGGCATCGGTTTGCGTATCAGGGTTGAGGTACAGAGCCTCATTGAACACAGGCAACACGGGTAGGCCGTGTTCGAGTGGATCTAATATCTGCATATTGTCGTTGATGCGAAACTCGGCAATAGGCGCGATAGTCAGATCGTTCTCTACCGCCATGCACAAGGCTTGTGGCGAGGGCGTTGATAACAATACATTGATAGGCCGCATGGTGAGCTGATGATTGGCAAAAACCTGTGCCCGGATGGGGCAATTTTCGGGGTACAGTGCCATCGGAATCGTCGCTCGTTTATGGGCATTACCATTTTTAGCGGCGGCCCAATGAAATCGACGCTCAAATAACAGCTCGCCTTGAACGGGTGGCTGCCAGTGTGTAGCGACGATGAGATCAAACTCCCCTTGTTGCAGGCGTTTATACAGGTTGCCACTGACATCGGTATCGATGACCAGTTCTATGCAGGTAAATTCGCGAATAAACTCGAGCAAACAACTGCTGAGGTAGCGCTTAATATAATCGGTCGGCACCCCAAGGCGAATAATTTCACGGTTTTGGCACTCTTTAAGCTCATCCAACGCCTGCGAGTTGAGCTGCATCATCTTGTAAGCGTAGTTGAGTAAGGTATTGCCCGACTCAGTGAGGGTGACTCCTTTGTTATCGCGCAGCAATAGTGGCTGGCCGACACTCTCTTCCAGTTTTTTAATCTGTAGGCTTAAGGTTGACTGGGTGCGGCAGATCTTATCGGCAGCTTTAGACAAGTTGCCGCATTCCGCCACCGCGATAAAGCTCTCGAGTAATTCGATTTTTAACATGGGGTATTGGCTTTGCTCATAGTGGTATCAGTATTACTCAATATCGAGTTTCCATAAACACTGTTATCGTTTGATTGTGAAGTTGCAATGTTTATGTTTGTCCAAATGTGATGGGGTCGCTATGAGTAGCTGGGAACAAAGAGAGGATTATCTTGTTGAGGTTGCACAGCGCAGCCTTAGGGGGCATCAGAGCTTTGATTTGTGTCGCTCTCATCTGGTTGCTGCGAGTCAGATATCCAAGGGTACCATCTATAACCATTTCACCACAGAGGCAGATTTAGTGGTGGCAGTGGCTTGTGCTCAATACCAAGATTGGTTGCTCGCGGCCGAGCGTGACCAACAACAATATAGCGATCCCTTTGAATGCTATCTGTTTCATCACTGCCAGCGCCTACATGATGTGTTAGCTCAAAAGCGTTTTGTGATAGAGCGAATGATGCCTAATCAAGAGTTATTACAGCAAGCCTCTGAGGTTTATCGGCATCGATTTAATGATTTGCTTGAGCAATATTGCCATTGGAATCAAAGTACGATTTTGGCTGTTGGTGAGCGGCCGGGGTTCGATCGTTATGAATTGGTTAAGAACTATATTCGTGGCACCATGATCAACAGCGATGATGGCACCAAGGCATGTGACGATGTACAGACCTATTATCAGTTTAGCTACGCATTGAGCCAACTAATGGGGCACTCGAACAAGCGGATCCCCACTAAACAACAATTTACCGACTGGCTTGCGCAGCTACATGAGCAAGCGACTAGGTCGGCAGCTTGATGGTGACTTTTAAGCCGTGAGGCGCAACATTGCTCGCGCTGATCTCTCCTTTATGGGCATCAATGGCTGCCTTAGCGATTGCCATGCCTAACCCCCAGCCCCCCGATTCGCGCTCTCTGGCCGATTGTGGTCGATAGAAGGGATCGAACACTGTCTGTAAATCGCTTTCTAACTCAATCCCTGGGCCATCATCAATAATCTCAATGCATACATGGTCCCAGTGTAAACTCGCGCAGATACTCACCTGTTTTTCAGCGTAACGTATGGCATTTCGCAGCAGGTTTTCAATTGCGCGCGCTAATGGCCTTGGGGTAATAGGTAGGCAGAGCTGTTCATCGATATCGATCAATAGACGTTTATTTTGTTGCTCGGCTTCAAATTCGGCATCATCTAATACCTGGCCTAAGGTTTCATTGAGCGATAGTAGGTGCCGATTCTCCGCTAGGTTGAGCTTAACCCGCGACAGCTCCAGCAGTTCGGCAATCATGGCCTCGAGTTGCTGTGCTTCATAGCCAATGCGCTCCAGTTCTGTCGAATCTTGACCACGCTTGCGGGCTAAGGCTAAGGCAAGTTGTAAGCGCGTTAGCGGTGTGCGTAGCTCATGCGACATGTCGCTAATGAGTCGTTGTTGGCAGTTGACCATAGACTCGATTGAACCTGCCATGGCATTAAATGCCACGGCGAGCTGGCCTATTTCATCTTTGCGTGCGGTGGTGCTGTTATCGGCGCGATGGCTTAACTCGCCTTTGGCTACGGCTTCGGCACTCTCTTTTAAGGCCCGAAGCGGTTTGCCTAGGTGCCACGCTAATAGGCCACATAATAGGCCCGATAACACAATGGCAAGCACTAGGGTGAAGATGATGTTATCGGCGAAGAAAATAAACCAAGGCCGGGGGCGCACCTCAGCCATTCGGCCATAGAGGCTAAATTTACTGCCATTGACACTAAACTCATGGGGGCCAAAAAAAATCTCACTCTTAAATTGATGGCTTATGGGGCGTGCGGCCTCTTCTGCCAATAACATAAAGCGCCGCATGCCGCGAGAGACTCGCTCGGTATTGACCACTAGGCCTTGCTCATTCACCAGATAGAAACGCACCGGTTTATGTCCCATCTCTTTTATGCGATGCCAACGTTGGTCACGCTCGGAGGTGATGACCTCTGGGTGAGTTTGAATATGATTGGCCACGCGTTCAAGTAGCTCTTGTAGGCGAGGGGTCATGCGAGTTTCATCGTGATTTTGCTGCAGTAATGGCAGCAGGCCAACAATGGCAATGATCAAACTGCTACACAGCCAAAAGCTGAGTAACAGTTTGATAAAAATACGGTTGGGGAGACTACTGAGCTTCATTTAAGTTAACCAGATATACCCTTTGCCACGCAGGGTTTTGATCCTTGGGCGGCCGTCGGCACGCTCGGGGATTTTTTTGCGTAAGTTAGATAAGTGCATATCTAGGCTGCGATCGAAGGGCATCAGTTTTTTGCCGAGCACCTGTTCGCTCAGTGTTTCTTTAGTTATCACCTCGCCATTATGTTGGATCATGTAATACAGCAGGCTGAACTCGGTGCCCGTGAGGATTAACAGCTGGTCTTGGCATGTCACTTCTTGGCGGCTGGGGTCGAGTTTAATGTCGGCAAATTCAATGATGCCGGGCAGCTGTTCATCTGCTTGATGGTTGGTGCGGCGAATAATCGCCTTGATGCGTGCGACGAGTTCGCGGTCATTAAAAGGCTTTGGCAAATAGTCGTCAGCGCCAATTTCGAGCCCGACCACTCGGTCTATTTCATCACCGCGGGCGGTGAGCATTAACACGGGAGTTTGTTTCTTGGCCCGTAGCGCCTTAAGCACTTCAAAGCCGTTGAGTTTAGGCAACATGACATCTAATAGGATTAAGTCAAACTCTTGCTCCAGCGCGAGGTTAAGACCCGACTGACCATCGTTTGCCACGGTTAAGCTGAATCCTTCTAGCTCTAAAAACTGCACTAGCAGTTCGGCTAGACCTAAATCATCGTCAACTAACAATATGTGATTCATATGCGCCTTAATCTCTGTTGAATATTGATACACAGCTAACCGCCTGAGTATACCCGTTTGGGTGTCAATTGCAGTCTACCAATGTAAGTCTACGTAAAGGGGCTGATGCAGGCTATTTTAGCGTAACAGCGCAATAACTTTACAGAGGTTTACCTTGCTGTCGAGCAGCATTACATTGCAGGGCGTACACTATTGATGTTGGAACTCTGTTTGAGTTTAATTGATCATTCACTCGCAATAGCGTGTAAGAGGCAGACTATGAATAAGTTAACCCTAAAATCTGGATTATTGGCACTAATGACCACGGCCACTTTATTGTCATCAGCGGCGTTTGCCGAACCTCCAGCTAGTGATGCAGCGCCGTATCATCACAAGATGCACGGCGAATATCGAGCGCATCATGGTGGTATGCATAAACTCTTTCGTGGTTTGGATTTAACTGAAGAGCAGCGTGGCCAAGTTAAACAGATAATGCAGCAACATAGAGATACCATGAAGCAAAATCGTCCTTCAATCGAAGAGCGTCAGGTTCGTCAGGCGAAAATGTTAGATCTGCTGAGTGCAGATAGCTTTAACGAGAGCGAGGCGGTCGCGTTAGTACAAGCGAAACAGCAACAACGTCAAAATGCGGCCATCGCTAAGTTAAAAGTACAGCATGATATCTATCAGATGCTTACGCCAGAACAGCAGGCGACATTTAAAGCTAACCTAGCTAAAGGGATGGGACGTAAAGGAGATCGCCGCTAAGCATTAACTAAGTTACAATGGGTCATGTTTCTTCCCCTACTTTACTCAGTAGTAATGTGACCCTATGAAAGACACTTCTCAATACGATTTTTGGGTGAAGCTGGCGAGCCGCGCCGCTGTGGCAACAGCTTTCACCCTTATTATTATCAAGCTTACAGCCTGGATGTACTCAGGTTCTGCCAGTATGCTGGCCTCGCTCACCGACTCATTTGCTGATGCGTTAGCTTCAATCGTTAACTTTATCGCGATACGTTATGCCATTGTGCCTGCCGATAAAGATCATCGCTATGGTCATGGTAAGGCAGAGCCTTTGGCGGCATTAGCACAGTCGGCATTTATTATGGGATCGGCTTTTTTACTCCTGTTTCATGGTGGCGATCGCCTCATCAACCCCACGCCAGTCAATCATGCCACTATGGGGATCATTGTCTCGGTTATCGCTATAGTGCTAACTTTTGCCTTGGTGATGTTGCAAAAACGTGCGGTAGCGGCAACCTCTAGTACCGTTGTAGAGGCCGACGCACTGCATTATAAGTCGGATTTACTCCTCAACTCGGCGGTATTGCTTGCCTTGGTATTATCACAATTTGGCTGGTGGTGGGCCGATGGCTTATTTGCCATACTGATCGCGCTATTTATTGGTCGCCAAGCGTTAGACCTAGGTTATCGCTCGGCGCAGTCACTGCTCGATAGAGAACTTGATGCCGATAAGAAGCTCCTTATCGTACAAGCCCTAGAGCAAGATCCACGTATTAATGGTTTCCATGACTTACGTACGCGCGAGTCGGGCAAGACCACCTTCGTGCAGTGTCATTTAGAGCTCGATGGTCAACTGAGTCTGCATGAGGCCCATGCTATTGCCGATGCGGCTGAGGCTAGGGTGCGTAAGCTGTTTGAAGATGTGGAAGTACTGATCCACCAAGACCCCATTTAAGGTCAGTGTCTTGCCTTTACATAAGCCGCCCATTGGGCGGTTTATTATTAACCGGTATCGTTTAACGGTCGATATTGCTTGGTTGAGAGGGTGACGGTGCTGCTTGTTGCGCTTGCTGGCTCAAGTGTAACAATGCCGCAGCAGCAGGCGTAAGAGGCAGATCTTTACGCCAAATTAAGGCTAAATCCCAAGTCAAATTAGGTATTATGGGTTTAAACACTAAGCGGCTATTGCTGAGGCGAGCGCAGATAGGCTCGGGAAGAATGGCCACTCCCATATCGGCTTCAACCATAGTGGCTAAAAAATCCCATTGGCCGCTGCGAAAAGCGATATTCAACTGCACCCCTGCCTTGGTACTAAGCCGCCTGATCAGTTTTGCCAGCGAGAAATCTTCGTTATACAAGATAAAGGGAAAGGCTTCAAAGTCTTGCCAAGTGATCGCGGCTTTATCTGCCAGCACATGGCCTTCGGGGAGGCAGGCGAGCAGAGGGTAACGTGTCAAGGGGTGATGAGCGAGCTCGGTCTCATGTGTCGTGGGCAGCGCGGTAAAAGTAATATCTAAGCTGTTGTTAAGCAGAGCTTGTTCGCAACCAAAACCGCCGTACTCATACATTTGTAACTCGATTCCCGGGTAACGCTGTCGAAAGTCGGTCAGTAAGCCGATCAGCAGGCTACTCATCATGGGGCATACCCCTAAGCGTAAATGTCCCGATTTTAGCCCACTTAAATTGGTTAAATCTTCCTGTAATCTGTGCCACTGACCGAGGATTTCTCGGGCGCTACGCTCCAGTAGTATACCAGCCTGAGTGAGTTCAACTTTTTGATTATTACGATGCAGTAACTGTTGGCCTAGGTTGTCTTCGAGGCGCTGGATGATTTTACTGAGCGTCGGTTGGGTGATAAAGCACTTTTCGGCGGCGCGGGTAAAATTCGCGCTTTCAACTAAGGTTAAATAACACTGTAACGTCTTGATTGGTATATTCATTCTTTTTTGGCATTCATGGCATGGTATATATTCATTTTACTAATAGATGCCAGCATATTACTTTGAACTGGTCAGCAAAAATGGAGCAAGATAATGAAATTTAGTAAAAATTTATGGGTAGGCGCCTTATGGCAAGCGGCAATGCCTGTCGAGGCCTGTGAGTGTGATAAGACACCTGAGTCATCGGCATCTGTGGTAAGCAATGCGCCTACCGAAGAGCTACAACATAGCCCAGCCTAAGCTGGGCTTTTTATTATTTGGCGGTAGCTAATATGGGGCTAGTCCATCTCTAAGTCTTTTAGTTTACGGGTTAATGTATTCCTCCCCCAGCCTAAACGCTTAGCCGCTTCCTGTTTGTGTCCGTTGGTATGTTTGAGTGCCGTTTCGAGTAAGATGCGCTCAAAAGCTGGTTGGATCTCGGTGAGTAAGTCGCTATCCCCTGCGCTTAACCGTTTATCTATCCACTGGGTTAAGGCTTGCTGCCATGAGCCCCCAGATCCTGCCGCGCTATGGTGACTGATTACGGGGGTTAATAATTCCGGTGGTAAGTCTTGGGGTAAAATCTCTTGTCCCGATGCCATCACCATTAGCCAGCGACAGGTGTTTTCTAATTGGCGTACATTACCTGGCCAAGGTAGGCTAGCTAATAGCTCTGCGGTCGCTTGGGTGAGTACCTTGGGTTCTACACTGATCTCTTTGGCCGCAGTGGCTAAAAAGTGGCGTGCTAACTGGGGAATATCTTGTCGGCGTTGTGATAGCGGCGGCAGATGCACGCGGATCACGTTTAAGCGATGAAATAGATCCTCGCGAAACTCCCCCTTACTCACTTGTTCCTCCAAGTTTTGGTGAGTCGCGGCGATGATCCGCACATCAACCTGCACGGGCGAGTGGCCACCAATACGGTAAAATTGACCATCGGCCAACACCCTGAGCAACCGCGTCTGGACATCCAGTGGCATGTCGCCAATCTCATCGAGAAATAAGGTGCCACCGTCGGCTTGCTCGAAGCGGCCTTGGCGAACGCTTGCCGCACCAGTAAAGGCTCCCTTTTCATGACCAAATAGCTCAGATTCAATCAACTCTTTAGGAATGGCGGCCATATTGAGCGCAATAAAGGGTTTGTCTTTACGTGGGCTATGTTTATGCAACGCACCAGCGACCAGCTCTTTACCTGTGCCCGACTGACCATTGATTAAGACACTGATCGAGGAGCGCGATAGTCGACCGATGGCGCGAAACACCTCCTGCATGGCAGGGGCTTCACCGATAATTTCTGGCGCCTTTACTTCTGGCTCTGGTTTAGCTTTAGGCGACTGCTCCTTGGCATGATTGAGCGCGCGTTCGACTAAACCAATCACCTCATCGATATCGAAAGGTTTGGGCAGGTATTCGAATGCGCCAGCCTGGTAGGCGCTAACAGCGCTGTCGAGATCGGAGTGCGCTGTCATGATCAACACCGGAATATGCGGGTAATGCAGCTGTAAACGCTCCAGCAACGTCAAGCCGTCGGTGCCCGGCATTCTAATGTCTGAAATGATCACTTGAGGCTGTGCCTGCTCTAGTGCTTGCCAGAGTGATTCGGCCGCAGCAAAGCTCGCACAGCTAATTTTGGCCCCTTTTAAGGCACGCTCTACGACCCAGCGTATGGAGCTGTCATCATCGAGAACCCACACTTTTTCTGTCATACGCTTACTCTCTTAAGTTGAATACTCATTATGTGGCGTCACGCGCGTGTCTCTAACTGATTGGGCACAGTTTAGCCTTTGACCGGCAGTAAAATGGTGAACTCGGTTTGCCCTGGAACCGATGCACAATCAATGCGCCCGCCGTGTAATCTGGCAAAGTTATGGGCTATGGAGAGCCCTAGCCCCGAGCCATGTTCGCGGCCCGTGACCATAGGATAAAACAGGGTGTCCATTAGCTCAGGCTTGATGCCGGGGCCGTTGTCTATGATAGATAAAGCCAGCACCAGTTTGTGTCTGAGAGTTCCTATGGTGACCTGGTGCTGAGTGCGCGTTTTAATGCGGATCTCGCCGCCAGTTTCTAATGCTTGTATCGCATTTTGCACAATATTGAGCACCGCCTGTTGTAGTTGCTCTTGATCCATTTCGATATCGGGAATAGATGGATCATAATCTTGGATCAAATGGATAGTGCTGGGTAAGGTGACCTGCACCAGTTTCAGCACTTTTTGGATCACTTCATGGATATTATGTAGGCTGTGCTGTGTCGGTTTTTGTGGCCCTAACAGTCGGTCGACCAAGTTACGCAACCTATCGGCTTGCTCAATAATCAGATCGGTAAATTCGCGCTGCTCATCATCTTTTAACTCGCGAGCGAGTAATTGCGCTGCGCCGCGTAGACCACCGAGTGGATTTTTAATCTCATGGGCTAAATTACGCACCAGATACTGCGCGGCTTGTTGCTGGGCATCTAAGGTTAACTGCTGGTGGATGCGTCGTTGTTGATCCACCTGACGCAACTCTAACAAGCCTTGAGGGGTGCCATTGTCAGCTTCGATGGGAGTTAGGGTGAGGTCGAGGATATGCGCGTGACCATCTAAGGTGGTGATATTAGCACTATTGACCGTGAGCCCTTGGTGCTGTTCTATGGCGCTCATCAGCAGTTGAGTGTCGACACTCAGCTCCTGATAGCAATCGCCTAGGCTATGTTCTGTGAGTCGGTGACAACCTAAGCCTAATAGTTGCTCCGCTGCACTGTTGGCATAGCAGAGTGTTAGGTCGTGATTTATCACTATGACCGCAGTCACTAGGTTGTTGAGCAAAGGGTCTGTGTGCATTTACGACTCCCTGAAATAGATCTCACCAACATGGTGCACCAATTTGGTGCATGGTGCAAGCTAGCTTCATCGAGACGAATAATGTTGAAATATGCGCTAAGCCAATAAAAAATAATTAATTAATATTTATTGGCCGCCAGCGGGTTTAGGCTTTGGTATCGCGTTGACCCTAGCTCGATGAAGAAATACGGTTCTTGGAGGAGTAGATGCAAGTTGTTTGCCGTTTTGTGCTAACGCCTTAATTTCAAAAATATGTTCACCGCGATCGACGTTCTCTAGGTTAAATACAGCTGTAGTTTGCGCTGGGCCTATTACTTTGCCATCCATTAGCAGCACTAACACATGGTTGCTGGCAAGATCGGGGCTTATCGAGCCAATAATGGTGATGTTACCGTTATTATCGCGAATGGTTTCCTCTTCCGATGGACTACTGATCCGCATCTGATAGCTTGGCATATCGACTGGATCAGGTTGCTTGCTTCCTGACTCTCGTACCACCACTGGCGGCAACTTAATTTGATTTTGGGTGTTTTCTTTAAGTTCGACCGCTTGGGCATTTTCCATCGGACTGTCGGAGTAGTGAACCTTGCCGTCTTTATCGACCCACTTATAAATGGTCGCCTGGGCGAACGCTGTTAGAAGTAGTAAGGTCAAAAGTAGTAGCGTGCGCATAAGCGATCCTTTGTTATACGATGGTATCTTGCTTAGATTAGTCTGTTTTTGCATAAAAATCATCGCGTAAATTGCCCGCATGGCACTGTCGAGATGTGTGGTGAGCAAGAGTTGTGATTAAGGTCAGCCGCCATTCACGGCCGACCTCAACAGGTGGTATGGCGCTAATAGGCCTAGCGGGAGAGGGTGTTGGCTGTCCACTCGGCGCGACTACGTAATTAGCGGCTTAATCTAGGTATTGGCAACAATATTGAGCAATATCATGGGCGCGCATGGTAAAACTCACCTCGGCTGCCAGCTGAAATTGGCTGCCCGCAGCAAAGCTTTGCCATGTGTCGCTGCCGGGAAGTAATACTGACAGGGTGCCATCGAGTACGTGCATGATCTCACCTACAGCGGTACTGAATTCATATTCGCCGGGTAACACCACGCCTAATGTTTGTTTACTGCCATCACTGAAGGTGACGGTGCGGCTCATCACTTTGCCATCGAAGTAAACATTAGCCAGTTTATCGACTGAAACCTGTTGAAATTGACTCATATATTTATCCTTAAAAAATACCGATAGATGAATATATAATTAATAAATGGAAATATCTATTCTTTACTGGCGCCATCATAGTATCGATTTAGATTGAGCTGATGCTAGACTATTGTCTCGCAATGACCTGCTCGATAAAGGCTTGCATCATGGCGCTATTGGCCAAAACGCGTTGATCGAAATTCTGCTTACCTGGTGTTTCACTGCACACGCCTACATTGGCGCCTAAACGAACCAAAAAAGCTTCAAAGGAGAGGTCAAAATGGTTAAAGATAATGCCATCTTTTACCGGGCAATCATCGATAAGGCTATCAGGTGCGATGGGAAAAAATTCACCTAAGGTATCACGCAGTGTGCGGCTGAAATGCCCTGGTGTTTGGTTAGCTTCAAACGAATAGATATAAGTATCGTTTTGCAACACATCTTCGTGGCAAGTTAAAATACCTTCTTTACTGGCCGCCAGTAATAATTGTGAGTGCTCAAGCAGTATTTGACCTTCGATAGAGGTGTCATCATTACTTTTGCCACGACCATTGTCGACCAAAAAACCTCGATTAGGATTTTGACCTAACTTATTGAATCTATGGCCGCGCTTGAATCCTGTCGGATTGACAAGCGGCAGTAGACTAAGATTGATGCGTTGAAATAGTTCGGGTTCTAGTTCATTGAGGAAATGTAACATTCCCCATGGGCCTGCGGCTTCTTCACCGTGAAATCCTGCGCTAATTAACAGTGAGGGTTGCCCCGATTTTTGTGCCGGAGATTGGTACAGATTCAGTGGGTAGCGTCCCGCGTCGCCAAGCTTGCGCTCCAGTAAACCTAATCGAGTGACTTGCTCTTTTAAGCTCGTATAAAAGGTGCTGATATCGTTACTTTCGCAACTAAAAATATCGCTCTTCCAAGTGTAACTGGCAAACGGATCTCGGCTAGACATAATTGATTCTACTGTAAATTAACGGCCTGCTCATCATAGCAGTTTACCCATAAAGATAAATCATTTTAAAGCAGATTAAAGTCTAATGACTGATAGTCTAATTAGGCTGGGATGTGGCCTGCAAAGATGGATAAGAATTAAGGCATTAAAGTCTACTGCCTATGTTGTCTGGCGACTAATTCAGTGTATTGCGAAGAATGCATTTTTAAGCATTAATTGTGTTGGTGGCTGTGTGAATGCGCCATAGCAATATAAATAAAAAAACCGCCTATGTAAGGCGGTTTTATTATCTGCAGCGCAGATTACAAGCTGTAGTAAAGCTCGAATTCAACAGGGTGAGTCGTGCGCGCTACCCGCTCTGCTTCACCTTTCTTCAATGCGATATATGAATCGATGAAGTCATTACTAAATACGCCACCTTTAGTAAGGAACTCACGGTCAGCATCGAGGTTTTCGAGTGCATTTTCCAGTGAGGTTGCCACTTGTGGGATCTCAGCGGCTTCTTCTGCAGGTAGATCGTACAGATCTTTATCCATCGCTTCGCCTGGGTGGATCTTGTTTTGAATACCGTCAAGACCGGCCATTAGAAGCGCAGCAAAACCTAAGTATGGGTTTGCATGTGGATCGGGGAAGCGTGCTTCGATACGGCGCGCTTTCGGGCTTGGTACCACAGGGATACGGATAGAAGCAGAGCGGTTACGTGCAGAGTATGCAAGCATAACTGGTGCTTCAAAATGTGGCACCAAACGCTTGTAAGAGTTAGTGCTTGGGTTGGTGAAAGCATTCAGTGCGCGAGCGTGCTTGATGATACCACCAATATAATACAAAGCGGTTTCACTCAATCCGCCATACTTGTCACCAGCAAATAGGTTAACACCGTCTTTAGCTAGTGATTGATGTACATGCATACCGCTACCGTTGTCGCCAACAATTGGCTTAGGCATAAAGGTGGCTGTTTTGCCATAAGCATGCGCCATGTTGTGCACAACATACTTAAGGATCTGAATTTCATCGGCCTTTTTTGTTAGCGTGTTGAAACGTGTGGCAATTTCGTTTTGACCCGCAGTCGCCACTTCGTGGTGATGTGCTTCAACGACTTGGCCCATCTCTTCAAGCACTAGACACATAGCGCTACGCAGGTCTTGTGAAGAGTCAACTGGTGCTACTGGGAAATAACCGCCTTTTACAAATGGACGGTGACCTGTGTTGCCATCTTCATAATGGGTACCAGAGTTCCAAGCCGCTTCTTTGGCATCAAGCTTGACGAAACAACCTGACATGTCGGTGCCAAATTTTACATCATCAAATAGGAAGAATTCTGGTTCTGGGCCAATCAATACGGTATCGGCGATTCCCGTAGAGACGAGATACTCTTCTGCTTTCTTGGCAATAGAGCGTGGGTCGCGGTCATAACCTGTCATGGTGCCAGGCTCAAGAATGTCACAGCGGATAAGTGCAGTGGTTTCTTCTGTAAAAGGATCTAATACAAAAGTGGTTGGATCTGGCATCAATACCATGTCTGATTCGTTAATGCCTTTCCAACCTGCGATTGAAGAGCCATCAAACATCTTGCCGTCTTCGAAGAAATCGGCATCAACTTGGTGATGCGGAATAGAAACGTGCTGCTCTTTACCTTTGGTATCGGTAAAACGCAAATCAACAAATTTGACTTCAAGTTCTGCTATTTGTTGTAAAACTGATTCTGCTGACATTCTTAAATCTCCGTGTAGGGTAGAGGGGATGCCCTTCTTATAACATTCAACTTACGCTTAACGCGGTACTGACCAAGATAAAGCGAGACTCGTGCCAATATTTTAAGCTGTTGAATAATAAAGGGATGAAAATAAGTGGAAGGAGTGGTGTAATCTGGCCTGCACCATATTGGTGCGTCCCTTGCCTTTTTATGGTGCATTCACCATCTTGGTGCGCACTGTGATGATCATGATTATTCATAGCTGACTAAAAAATAATCCTGTGCGAGAGTCCTCGTCTAGAGTAGAATGGCACGTTTTTTATTGCAATAGCTATTATTGAAGCTGTTAGTAATACCCTATTTTTTTGATGGTAAGAGGTTTATTTGTGTTAGAGAATTTACGTAACATCGCCATTATTGCACACGTTGACCATGGTAAAACTACCCTTGTTGATAAGTTGCTGGCACAGTCTGGAACCCTGGAGTCTCGGGGAGAAGCCGCTGAGCGGGTGATGGATTCGAACGACATCGAAAAGGAACGTGGCATCACGATCCTTGCAAAGAATACTGCCATCAAGTGGAACGATTACCGTATCAACATCGTTGACACCCCTGGCCACGCCGACTTCGGTGGTGAAGTTGAGCGTGTTCTTTCGATGGTTGACTGTGTATTGCTACTGGTTGATGCGGTTGATGGCCCAATGCCACAGACGCGTTTCGTCACCAAAAAAGCATTCGCACAAGGCTTAAAGCCAATCGTTGTTATCAACAAAATTGACCGTCCAGGTGCTCGCCCTGATTGGGTTATCGACCAAGTATTCGATCTATTCGACAACTTAGGTGCGACTGATGAGCAACTAGACTTCCCAATCGTTTACGCATCTGCGTTAAACGGTTACGCAACTTTAGATCCAGACGAAGAGGGTGTCGACATGACGCCACTGTTTGAAACTATCGTTGAAAAAGTATCATTCCCAGATGCTGACTCGGAAGGTGACTTCCAGATGCAGATCTCGCAACTTGATTACAACTCATATGTAGGTGTTATCGGTGTAGGTCGTATCAAGCGTGGTAGCGTTAAGACTAACCAACAAGTCACTGTCGTTGGTGCTGATGGTAAGACACGCAATGGTAAAGTCGGCCAAGTATTAGGTTACATGGGTCTAGACCGTACCGAAGTTGAAATTGCTAACGCTGGTGACATCGTAGCAATCACTGGTCTTGGTGAGCTTAAGATCTCTGACACTATCTGTGCAGTAGGCGCTGTAGAAGCACTACCACCACTGTCAGTTGATGAGCCAACATTGACCATGACTTTCCAAGTCAACACCTCTCCATTTGCTGGTAAAGAAGGTAAGTACGTGACTTCACGTAACATCCTTGAGCGTCTACAGCAGGAATTAGTGCATAACGTTGCACTGCGTGTTGAAGAAACTGAAAGCCCAGATCGTTTCCGCGTATCGGGCCGTGGTGAGCTTCACCTGTCAATCTTGATTGAAAACATGCGTCGTGAAGGTTACGAGTTAGCCGTTTCGCGTCCAGAAGTGATCATGAAAGAGATCGATGGCGTGATGTGTGAACCGTTCGAAACCGTAACCGTTGACGTTGAAGAAGAACATCAAGGCGGCGTTATCGAGAAGCTAGGTACCCGTAAAGCTGAAATGAAAGATATGCAGCTTGACGGTAAAGGCCGTGTGCGTATCGATTTCGTGATTCCAAGCCGTGGTCTAATCGGTTTCCAAACTGAGTTCTTAACAGCCACTTCTGGTACCGGTCTGATTTACCACACTTTTGATCACTATGGTCCATTTAAAGGTGGCGATATTGGTCAACGCGCTAACGGCGTATTGATCTCTAACGCAACAGGTAAGGCGTTAACCTTCGCACTATTTGGTTTACAAGATCGTGGTCGCCTGTTTATTGGCCACGCGGCCGAAGTATATGAAGGCCAAGTCGTTGGTATTCATGCGCGTGCTAACGACCTTACAGTGAACTGTTTGAAAGGTAAGCAGCTAACCAACATGCGTGCATCGGGTACCGATGAAGCACAAGTACTGACTCCACCGATCAACTTAAGCCTTGAGCAGGCGCTTGAATTTATCGATGATGATGAATTAGTTGAAGTAACGCCGCAGAGCATCCGTGTTCGTAAGCGTTTCTTGACAGAAAACGAGCGTAAGCGCCACAACCGTGGTTCAAAAGACGCTTCTTAAGCCTGTGCTAGCACTTACGAGTCGCTAGCCCTTAAGCTTTAAGTATTAAAAGCCCTGAACATGCAAATGTTGAGGGCTTTTTTGTCTTGGTATTGAGGCACGATATACCAACGAGGCGGTCAGGGATTAATGACCAATGGCGTTAAGATGTTGAATCAGGTACATCCGCATTTCAGTTGGGGTCTGACTGACCCAAAAACCGCTCACATAGGCGATCAGTGGCAGCATAAATAGCAGCACGAATAACATGATGGTCAAGCCACGGGCAGATAGTGTGATGCCATTACGAGTACTTAAGTGCAGTGCCTCTTTCTTAGGGCAAGCGGATACACAACGCATACAGGCTTGGCATTCGTCTGATCTAATATGCTTTTGGGTGTGCACGCTGATGGCCGCTGGGCAGACGCGGGTGCATTTGTCACAGTTCATCCCTTTAGATTCGATAAGGCAGTGTTGGGTATTACGGCGTATTTTAAATGGGCTTAAAAAACTCAGTAGCCCAAGTAGTGCACCATAGGGACAGATGTAGCGACAGAAGCCTTGGCGTCGCCAAGCGACTATTGCCAAAATAACCCCGAAGCAAATTAAGGTGACCAGTCCTGGGGTGATAAAAAATAGCGCCATTTTTAGGTCGGCAACTTTATGGTAGTTACCGTTGAGGTAATGGGGGATCGATGCACTAGGCATACCGATCACAATGTAGAGTAAGGCGGCCAATAGTAGGTATTTGAGCATACGAAGTGGCCAGTCTAGCCATGCTGGTGGCAGAAATTCACGTTTAATGACGCGTTTTCTGAGTTTGTACAGGTATTCACCCGCCAAGCCCAGTGGGCAAGCCCAGCCGCAAAACGCTCGCTTACACAATAGCCCTGTCAGTAGTACCACGGTGAGCATCACAGCTGCAGCAGGGTGGTTTTGATCCCAAATGCCTAAACTTAAAATGGCCTTTAGCTCGATCCCCCCCGCGATAGGTAAAAATCCATCACCTACATCGGGGCGCATTAACCAAGGCGTTATGCCCATTTTTAGTAGGGCGGCATTAGCGGCAAACTGTAAACCCACCAGCAACATGGACAGTGCCAGCAGGTGTTGGCATACCTCCCTTAGGGTGTTGGCTCTCACAGTGCCTTTAATCAGCTCAGGGTGATAGCGGTTGGCGATAGCCAGTCCAGTGACGGCGATAAATAGCGCTAATAATAACGGCCAGTAAAGGGTGATTGCCAAGGCGCCAATGAGTAGGCCTCCCGCCAGCAGTGCCCCCCATTTTTTGCCGCTCCAATAGAGCAAACTGATGCTATACACCAAGGCTAACATTAAGGTTACAGATTCGATTATTGTCATTGTGGAAATACCAACTAATAGCTTGTATCTATAAGAGGAGATGGGATGATCTTAGTTCTTCTATGCTATCGATAGTGTGGTGTGAATCGCGAAATTAAGCCCTTATATGCCCGGTTTGATGATCTGTATCGCCTTGTTAGTAAAGTGTAATACGGCCAAAGCAGCATTGATGTTCGCTTAAATTAGTTCACTGTATTTGAGTTGGTGTGCTGAAAACAGAAGACACAAAAAAGCCCTCAGACGTGAGGGCTTTTATGAATAGGCAGTTAATTTGCCCCTTCGAGGGATTCGATAAACTGGGTCGACTCGGCTATCGATTTATTCATTTCGTTAATTAGGCTAGAAATATCGGTTTGCAGGCTGGCAAACTCGCCCTTAATGGCGCCTATGGCTTGGGCATTAAGGTTATGCTTGAGATAAAGCATGTTGTCTTTCATCGCCGTTAAAATGGGCGCCATTTTGCCCTCGGCGCGGCGCATGGTGCGCATCAGTTGGGTGTATGAGCGCTGGGTATCGCGCAGTTTAGCCTCGCTATTGCGTCGTAGGCTGGCTTTACTTATCTCACCAATCTCTGTTTGCCACTCATCAAAGAGTGCTTCGGCGACATCTTCTACTTTATTGATACGACTGCTGACCTCGTCGGCGGCCTCTTGTGAGGCTTCGTACTCATCTTTGGCCTTGTTGTAAGCGCTTTGCAGATCGCCGCCATCATGATTGAGCAGTGCCTGCATCTCCTCTAATGCCGAGCTAAATTGTTCTTGCGCCTCTTGCTGCGACTCTTTGGCATCGCTTACTCTGTCAACCATGATGTCGCGTTTATGGTAACCCACTTTTTCCATCGCACCGTAATAGGCACTTTGGCAGCCGCTGAGTAGCATCACCGAGGTGATGATGGCTGCAGATAGTCTGTTTTTCATCCTAGAAGTATCCTTGTGTGAGTTTAGTCAGCTCTAAATTTGGCCGCGTCGATAATGCTCCATAGATGGGCGATACCGCCTATAATTGCCGGAACAATCAGCCACCATAAAGCGTAACCAACGATGGTGATGATGCAAAAGAGTAAGGCTGCCAAGATGCGTCCTTGCACTAATTGCCCCAACCCCGGGAAAAAGAAACTTGCGATAGCGGCAATCACATTGCCTGCAGAACCTTGTTGAGACATGAATTTATTCCTTACACTTGTATCTAGTGTCTTTAAACTTGTAATCTAGCTTACGCAGTTAACACTACTTGAATCAAGAGAATACCGTGATAAATAGAATCGACATAAGCCTGTTTCGTTCCATTATGCTAGGTATCTGGGCATTTATGATACATCTAAAGCAGCGTGTGGCGGAAGATCAGATCAACATGCGCGCCGGTCATTTGGCTTACGTGACCCTATTATCTTTGGTGCCTATGGTGGCGGTAACCATGTCGATGCTGTCGGCTTTCCCTGTGTTTAAAGGCATTAGAGTGCATATCGAGGCCTTTATTTACAATAATTTCATCCCCTCGGCAGGCGATAGCGTACAAACCTATATTAATGAATTTGTGGCTAATGCATCCAAAGGCACTGTGGTGGGGATTGGCGCCTTGGTGGTGGTCGCGATTTTACTGATATCTAATATCGATAAATCGCTTAATGGTATTTGGCGCACCACACAGCAGCGCCCATTTGCGGTCTCCTTGTCTATGTATTGGATGGTGCTGACCTTAGGCCCTGTACTGATGGGCGCGAGTTTAGTGGCGACCTCTTATGTGGTATCGCTGCAACTGTTTAATGATACCGAGTTTGGCGACGTGGTACCTTGGTTAGTCGAGCGCTTACCCATGCTGTTTTCTGTGGCGACCTTTTTACTCATCTATATGGTAGTACCCAACACTAAGGTGAAGTTTTTCCATGCCTTATTAGGCGCAATTGCTGCCGCGTTGCTGTTTGAACTGGGCAAAAAAGGCTTTGCATTATACCTCACCGAATTTCCGGCCTATGAAGCTATTTATGGTGCATTAGCCACTATCCCTATTCTGTTTGTGTGGGTCTATCTGTCGTGGATCATTGTGCTGATTGGCGCCGAGATCACCGCCGCCATGCCTGAATATTTAGATAAACGCTTTTTATCACTCGATGATAGCGATGAGGTGGTTGCCGATGCAGGCAACCATGATGATAATCGTCCCCAAAAAGATAATGCCACAAGACCATGAGCGGGTTTGATGCCTTTGCGCTGATCCGCCAAGATTGGTTAGATGTCGGCGATGGTCATCGATTATTCTTAGCCCAATATGGCGATGCCGACGGCATTCCTGTGCTTTATCTGCATGGTGGCCCTGGGGCGGGGTGTTGCATTGATGAGCTTGCTCTGTTTGGCGTCGAGGGCTTACGTATTTATATGTTAGATCAACGCGCCGCAGGGCGCTCTAAACCCTATGGCCGCTTAGATAATAATGATCTCCACAGTTTATTAACCGACATTGAGAAGGCCAGACAATGGGCTGGAGTGGCGCGTTGGTGTCTGCTGGGGGGCTCATTTGGGGCAACGCTAGGGTATCTATACAGTTGCATCTATCCGCAGCGGGTGCAGGCTCAGGTGTTGTGGGGCCTGTTTATTCCATCGGCGGCTGGTGTCGACTGGCTTTATGGCCGCCGCGGCGTCGCGCAAATTTTTTCCTGCCAATATCGCCAGTTTGTTCGTCGGATCAATGATGATATTGGGCAACTCTTACAGCAATTTGAGCAGGACTTTAATAGTCAAGATAGTGATATTCGGGATGAGGCGATACAACGTTGGCTAGCTTGGGAACTGTCGCTCGCCGCCCCAGGTATGAGTGTCGATAATCTTGAGCAAGGCAGGGTGTTGGCCCGCATCGAGTTGCACTATGCTCGCCACGACTATTTTGGGGCTTATCCATTGATGCAACAGGTTGGGGCCCGATTACAATGCCCCACCGTTATCTTGCAAGGTGAGCTGGATTGGGTGTGTCCGCAGCGGTTAGTGGATGACTTTTTAAACCAATTTGGCCCGCCATTATTACGCTCTCGCCTAGTAAAAAGCGGCCATCATACTCTTATCGATACCAAGATGCGTCAGGCGGTCAGCGATGCGGTTGCGCAAATGACCCGTTACATTAAACATCAATAAAACAGATCGACAACTCGTGCTGCTTAGCTGAGCTAAGCCATAGACAAGTGGTTTTCGCCGACAGGGCGGTAATACAGACGTAGATAAGGAGAACAAGGGTTGTGATAGCCTTAATTCAGCGGGTAAAACAGGCGAAGGTCGAGGTGGCAGAAGAGACCATTGGCGCCATTAATCAAGGCTTATTAATTTTGCTTGGTGTAGAGCATGAAGATGATATCGCTAAGATGGAAAAGTTGGCCTCTAAGGTGATGAACTACCGCGTTTTTGCCGATGATAATGGCAAGATGAACCTCAATGTGCAGCAAGTGGGCGGAAGCCTGCTGGTAGTGTCGCAGTTTACTTTGGCTGCCGATACTGGCCGTGGTTTGCGTCCCAGTTTTTCAGGGGCAGGCACCCCGCAGCAAGCCAAGGAGTTGTATCACGCCTTTGTGGATTATTGTCGAGCGCAAGGTATGGCGGTCGAAACGGGTGAATTTGCTGCCGATATGCAGGTCAGCTTAATTAATGACGGCCCTGTGACCTTTAATCTGCAGGTGTAGCCTATGCCCCTTAAGATCGCTGAACGATTAACGCAATTGGCTGAGATCTGGCATAACACCATTCCGGTGAGTGAGTTTATGCTGATAACGCCATTGTCATATCATGACGACCTCTTTAGCGTATCGGCACCCTTAGCTCCCAACATTAACCTGCATAACACTATGTTTGCCGGCAGCATCTATACCTTGATGACATTAACGGGTTGGGGAGTGGTTTGGCTTAATCAAAGTCTGTGTCAGGTTGCAGGGGATATAGTGCTGGCTAAGGCGGATATTCGTTATCTGGCCCCTGTTGATGCGACGCCTGTCGCCAAGGTGCGCTGGCCAGATGCTGATTTAAGTGATTTAGCTAAGGGACGTAAGGTGAAGGTGACCTTACAGGTCGCGCTTTATTGTGGTGACAAGTGTTGCGCCGAGTTTGAGGGGATATATGTGAGTTTGCCGCATTTATCCTTGGCATAACTATCGATCCATAGAGAGGGGTTGGCATCAAATAACAAAAAAGCCTCATTATTGAGGCTTTTTTTGGTTTTCATCGTCCGGCTGGTGCTGAAAATCTATGATTATCCTTTTGGATAAACGTGAGCAACGCCTTTGTGACAGTCAACACAAGTCTTACGCTTGTCAGCGTCTTTCTTGAAGTTGTTTTCGTGCATTCTCTTGGCCATCTTCTTCATGGTTTCTGGCTGGTTCTCGTAAATACGAGTGTGACAATGCTGACAGTTAGCGCTGTCGTTAGCGCGGAAATATTTAAGTGCAAGGTCTGCTTGCTCTTTACGGTTTTCGTCTAACCATTCTTGCGTGTTAAAGCCATCGATAGTCAAGAAACCATAAAGGTCTTTAGACACGATGATCTTTTTAATCAGGTAATCAACTGGACCGTGAGGTAAGTGACAGTCTTGACACTGTACTGTGATCCCTGCGCTACCACCACCATGGGCAGAGGCTAACACTTCATCCTTAAGTGAATGATTGCTATGGCAAGACATACAGAATTCATCTGTACTGGTTGCATGTAATGTTTGCTGTGTCGCGAAATAACCCACAACACCGATGACAACACCGACCACAATGAGGGCTAGTATTGAGTATTTCGCGCTTGGTTTGAATAGTGCACGCCAGTTCATCGCTGTATCTCCAAAATATAGTTGTTTTATCTAATATTTACTTCATCTCTGACACTGAGTATAACCAGAAGCAGACGGTGGATCTGGGTTTATAACTGTAAAATGAGAGCTAGCTCTAACTCTAATTTACATTAATGAGAATATCGTAATTTGATTAATATATATGCGTATTAACTAAAGTTACTGCAAACTGAAGGATGTAGCAAGGTTGATCACGTCTTTGCGTTAACGTTGTTCTTGTTGTGAATAGTTTGCTAGGTGTTCATCTGTGACGGTGGCTAAATATTTCTGGAGCAGGGATGGAACCTATTGGTGGTTATGCCGGTCTATTGCAACAGGTGGGCATTGATAAGCATAATTTAGTGCCGGCCTCGATAAACTTATCTTGCTGAAAGGCATATTGAAATAGGCAGGTTATTACCTTTAGATATCACTGATGTTTGTCAGGAAATTGTGAATTCAATCAAGGTTGTTTAAAAATTTCGTGATAGACTGACGCTATCTCATTGTTAGGAAAGTTCATGCGCAACGTATTTCGCCACCATACATTAGTTATCTTTACTCTGTTCGCCATGTTGGGACAGGTAATGCTATCTAATGGTTTTTCTATGGTGCCCAATGCCCAAGCCCATGATTTATCCATGATGATGCAGATGAGCAATAGTGAAGTGTGTCATCCATCCGAAATAGTGCGTCAAGCTCACTGCTGCGATGCCGAGCAAAATATGCTTCCCGCGGCTCAGCATTGCTGTGAAGGCAATGGATATTGCGAGGGAGATTGTACCCACTGCTTAGTGATTTCGATGACAGGCACTCTATTTAGCGTCACGTCTTGGCCAGACTTTCGCGGCTCAGAATCTATCTTGGCTACTCAAATGCCTCATTTCCACTCCATCTCGTTAGGGTCAGAACTTAAACCTCCGATTGCGTAACATTGTCGGCTATTGCCGACGCTAGATGTTACCTGCAATGTCAGGTCTGATTTTTAGCTTTAATCTTTTATATATTTTTAGTCGTTAACCCCTGCTATGTGCATGGCGATAGATTGTGCGATGTCACCATAAGCTGACTTGTCAGTGTGATGCGCCTTCTCTACCGTCGTTTTATGCAGTAACGGGATGTTAACGGTGATTATTTTATATTTAGCCGTCAATTACTTAAGCCATATTTGGCTATAACAAGGCTCAACGCCTAGTAATACGGCCACCATTACGATGGAGTCAATCAATGAAAACCCTTATCAGTTTAGTGCTCACTGCTTTTCTTTTTGTTATCTCGGCGCCGATGGCATCTGCCCATCAGCACGCTCATGGTGAGCAAGCCGGGCAACATTACGACTGCCCTATGCATCCTGAAGTTGTTGGTGAGAAAGGTGATACTTGCCCAAAATGCGGTATGAACCTCACACCAGTTAAAGGTGCTGCTGAACATAAGAAATGCCCACACGGCGAACATCAGGCAAGTGCGTCAGCACACCATGGTCAGCATGATGCCAGCAAGTGTGATAACTGTCCGAAACATAAAAATGATGCTAAAGCGACTGTAAAATACGACTGTCCAATGCACCCAGAGGTCATTGGTGAAAAGGGTGATACCTGCCCCAAGTGTGGAATGAACCTCACGCCAGTTAAAGATGCTGCTTTGAGTGCAAAATACGACTGTCCAATGCATCCTGAAGTGGTTGGTGAAAAAGGGGATACCTGCCCTAAATGTGGAATGAACCTCACGCCAGTTAACGCGGCTCATGGCGCAGCAACGCATAAACATCACTAATTACTGAGTGGGACTGAGGCATTATGAGTTATTTCAATATGAGTGATAAGCGTAAACCATTGACGTATTTCGTCAGTGTATTACTGATAGCAACGCCGCAATTGAGTGCGGCCCAAGTGGAGTTAAGCGGCAGCGATAGTGCGGCGCAAATCCAACATCAACATCTTGGCGAGCAAAAAACCTATGTGTGCCCCATGCATCCAGAGGAAACCAGCCATGAGGCCGGCAGTCGCTGCCCACAGTGCAATATGTTTCTGGTTGAGCAACAACATGAGTCGGCATTAAAAGATAAGGCCGCTAGCGCCGAGCAAAAAACCTATGTGTGCCCCATGCATCCAGAAGAAACCAGCCATGAGGCCGGCAGCCGCTGTCCGCAGTGCAATATGTTTCTGGTTGAAGAGGAGGAGGAAGAGGCCGTCGATACCGCCCATGCCGCGCATCAAGCTGCCAGTGCTGAGGCGTTTGATCCCTTAGCCCAAGCCAAACCCGCTCCTTTAACCGGTGAGCCTTCGATCAAATATGTCTGCCCAATGCATGCGCATATCATCAGCGATGTGCCGGGTACGTGTCCTATCTGCGGCATGAACCTTGAAAAAGTTGAAGTGGGCGGTGGCCAGTCAGAAATCGAGATCCAAGTCTCCGGTGGCATGCAGCAAGCCTTAGCGTTAAAAGTAGCGTCAGCGACACGGGGCACTATGTGGAAGTTTGTCAGAACCGTTGGTCAGATAGGCTATGACGAGAGTGAAATTAGCCACATTCACGCTAGGGTCAACGGCTGGATAGAAAAGCTCGCCATTAAGTCTGTCGGCGATAAGGTGACTAAAGGCCAGTTGCTGTATGAGATCTACTCGCCAGACTTGATCAACGCGCAAGATGATTATCTGTTGGCGCTGGGCAGTTTACGCAGCTCGGGCAACAGTAAAAACTATCAAGATTTAGTGCGCCGTGCCGGATTGAGGCTTGAGCTGTTAGGCATGACTCGCGGCCAAATTGAGCGCCTAGCCAAGACGGAGCAGACCCAATATCGGGTGCCCTTTTATGCACAAACCGATGGCATAGTGAAACAGCTGTCGGTTAGAGACGGTATGTATATTCAGCCTGCCACCGAGGTGATGTCATTAGCGAACTTGTCTAAGGTGTGGGTGATTGCCGATGTGTTTGAGAATGAGCAGAGTTGGATTGCTTTAGGGCAACATACCGAAGTGTCAGTGCCTGCGATGGGACTACAAGATATCGAGGGCGTAGTCGATTATATCTACCCCGAACTTGATCCTGTGACCCGCAGTTTACGGGTCAGAATCGTGCTCAATAGCAGCGACGTGGCACTGCGCCCCAATACGCTGGCCAATATTGCCATTTTTGGCGGTCCTAATCGTAATGCCTTAGTGATCCCGCAAGAGGCTTTAATCCAAACTGGGCATGAAAACCGGGTGATTGTTAAGCAGAGCGACAACAGTTTTGTGGCACGCCAAGTCACTGTGGGCATGATGTCTCAAGGTAAAGCGGAGATCCTCAGCGGCTTAAGCGAAGGGGAAAACGTGGTGATCTCGGGGCAGTTCTTGCTGGATTCAGAAGCCAGCCTAAAAGGCAGCTTAATGCGCCTTAGCAGCGGCCATCAGCACTAGGGGACATTATGTTAAGCAAAATTATTCAACTGGCCATTCAGCAAAGGCTGATGGTGCTGATCATCACCATCATGATTGGCGTGTGGGGCGTACAAGAGCTCAGAAATACCCCGTTAGATGCCTTACCGGATCTGTCGGATGTACAGGTGATCATCAAGACCCCTTTTGCGGGGCAGGCCCCTCAACTGGTCGAGGAGCAGGTCACTTACCCTTTATCGACCGCGATGCTCGCGGTACCGGGTGCGAAAACCGTGCGTGGTTATTCGTTTTTTGGTGACTCTTATGTGTATGTCATCTTCGAAGATGGCACCGACATCTACTGGGCCCGTTCACGGGTATTGGAATATTTAAGCCAAGTAAGTAGTCGCTTACCGCCTGGCGTTCAGCCGTCATTGGGGCCTGACGCCTCGGGGGTGGGCTGGATTTTTGAATACGCCTTAGTGGATCGCTCTGGCAGTTTAGACCTGTCGCAATTAAAAAGTCTGCAAGACTGGTACTTAAAATTAGAGCTGCAAAGTGTGGCGGGAGTGTCAGAAGTCGCCACCGTTGGCGGTATGGAGCAAACCTATCAAATCGTCGTAGAGCCAGACAAGCTGGCCATCTATCGTTTAGATATCGCCACCATTAAAAATGCCATCGCGAAATCGAACACCGAAGCTGGCGGCTCGGTGATTGAGATGGCCGAAGCAGAATATATGGTGCGGGCTAAAGGTTACCGACAAACCTTAGATGATTTTCGTGAAATCCCACTGGGGATCACCAGCCCGTCGGGAACGCCTCTGTTACTTAAGGATGTGGCGACGGTGCGTAAAGGCCCAGCGTCGCGCCGTGGCATCGCCGAGCTCGACGGTGAAGGCGAAGTGGTGGGCGGCATTATCGTGATGCGCTACGGTGAAAACGCCTTAGCCACCATTGAAGCGGTTAAAGTCAAGTTAGAGCAGCTTAAGGCCGGTTTGCCCCAAGGCGTCGAAATTGTGCCCACTTACGACAGATCGCATTTGATTGAAAGCTCGGTTGACAACTTGTTCAACAAGGTGATTGAGGAGATGGTAGTTGTCGGCGTGGTCTGTTTGCTGTTTTTGCTGCATGCGCGCTCGACATTGGTGGCGGTGATCACTCTACCGCTGTCTATTCTCATCGCCTTTATCGTGATGAATAAGATGGGAGTGAACGCTAACATCATGAGTCTAGGTGGCATCGCCATCGCCATTGGTGCCGTGGTCGATGGGGCCATTGTGATGATAGAGAACATGCACAAACATCTGGAGCACTTTAGGCAGGAGCATCAGCGTGGCCCAGATAATAAAGAGCATTGGCACATCGTGGCTCAAGCCTCGGTCGAGGTGGGGCCGGCGCTATTTTTCTCACTGCTTATCATTACCTTAAGCTTTGTGCCGGTATTTGCTTTAGAGGCGCAAGAGGGACGGTTGTTTAGCCCGCTGGCTTACACTAAAACCTTTGCGATGGCGGCTGCGGCCGTGCTGTCGATAACTTTAGTCCCCGTACTCATGGGCTTCTTTATTCGCGGCAATATTCCTAAAGAGAGCAGTAACCCCATTAGCCGGGTATTAATTGCCCTGTATAAGCCGTCGCTGACGCTGGTACTGCGCTTTCCTAAAATCACCTTGTTAGTGGCATTAGTGGCGCTGGGCAGCGCTTGGTATCCGGTGACGCAAATGGGCAGCGAGTTTATGCCTGAACTGGAAGAGGGCGATCTGCTGTATATGCCCACCGCCTTACCGGGGATCAGTGCCAGTAAAGCGGCCGAAGTTCTGCAACAGACCGACAGATTAATTAAAACCGTGCCTGAGGTTAAGCGGGTGTTTGGTAAGGTGGGGCGCGCCGAAACCGCGACCGATCCGGCGCCGCTCACCATGTTAGAGACCACCATTATGCTTAAACCCAGAGCCGAGTGGCGCGAGGGTATTGAGTTAAGCGACATCATAGATCAGCTGCAAAAAACCGTTAAAGTGCCCGGTTTAACCAACGCCTGGGTGCAGCCGATTAAGACCCGTATCGATATGTTATCGACGGGGATAAAAACCCCGGTAGGGATTAAGATCACTGGCGCCGATGTCAATGAGTTGCAGCAAGTGGGCGCCGATATCGAGGCGATACTCAGTCAGTTGCCACATACCAAATCGGCTTATGCCGAGCGGGTTGGCGGCGGACGTTATATCGATATCACCCCTAAGTTAGATGTGGCTTCCCGTTACGGCATGTCGCTGAGTGATATTCAAGATGTGGTGCGTTATGCCATCGGAGGGATGAAGATAGGTGAGTCGGTGCAGGGCGCCGAGCGTTACCCTATCAACCTGCGCTATCCTCGCGCGCTACGTGACAATATCGACAAGCTTAGAGAGCTTCCGGTGATCACTAAGTCAGGGCATTACCTGCCGCTACGCAACTTGGCCGACATCAGCATTAGCGATGGCGCGCCTATGTTAAAGAGTGAAAATGGTCGCCTGATCTCGTGGGTATTTGTCGATATTGCGGGCACCTCAATTGGTGAGTACATCACCCAAGCGCAAGCCGCGCTCGATGAACAGTTGGTGGTGCCGCCGCGTTACAGTTACAGCTTTGCCGGGCAGTATGAATATATGCAGCGGGTGGACGCTAAATTGAAAAAGGTGATCCCCATGGCGCTGGCAGTGATCTTTATTCTGCTGATGATGACTTTTGGCTCAACCATGCAGGCTTCTATCATCATGCTCAGCTTGCCCTTCGCCTTGGTGGGCAGCACTTGGTTGCTCTACCTGCTCGACTTTAATATGTCGGTAGCGGTGGCCGTTGGGATGATCGCGTTAGCGGGTGTGGCCGCCGAGTTTGGGGTGGTGATGTTGGTCTACCTTAATAATGCCATTAAGCATCGTAAAGAGACCGGCAGCTATGTGGTCATTGACGATCTTAAAGCGGCGCTTATCGAGGGGGCAGTGATGCGTATTCGACCTAAGGCGATGACGGTCGCGACTATCTTCTTTGGCCTGTTGCCTATCATGTGGGGCTCAGGAGCGGGTAATGATGTGATGCAAAAGATTGCTGCGCCTATGGTGGGCGGCATGATCACCGCACCGTTGCTGTCGCTGTTTGTGTTACCCGCGCTGTATTTACTGATTTACGGCCGCACGCTGAGCAAGGATGAGGCTAATACCTAGTTGCTTATCTTGTAAATGACAACAGTAAACAAAAAAGGCGCTCTATAGAGCGCCTTTTTTTATTGGGTAACAGTGAGGTGAATTACGAGCCGTATACGGGCAGTAAATCAGCCATGGCAAGCAGATGACAGGCCGCCGTCAGGACGCCATAACCAATGACGATAGCGATCACTGCAGTGCCGCCCGGCACTTTAAAGCTCTGACTATCAGGAAACATCTGCCGTGCACGATACGCCATTAAGGCTGGTACAATCGCCGCCCAAACGGTGGCGGCGATGGCCGCAAAGCCAATGGCAATTAAAAAGCCATTGGGAAACAGCAGTCCAAGTAGGGTTGGCGGTACAAAGGTGACGGTAGCGGTTTTTAAACGGCCAGTGCGAGTTTCTTCAAAGCCGAATAGATCCGCAAGGTAGTCAAACAGCCCTAAAGTCACCCCTAAAAACGACGAGGCTACCGCCAAGTTAGCAAACAGGGTTAGCATGGTATTAAGCCAACTGCTGGCCATCACATCCGATAGCGCCGCCACTAACACGCCCATATTGCCGCCTTGGGCGATAATATCGATAAACTCGATACGCGAGATATTGCCCATGGTGGCCATGAGCCAGCAAACATAGATGATAAACGCGATTAAGGTGCCCAAGGTGATGGCTTTCACTATGGTATTGGCATCTTTACCATAATACTTCACTAAGCTTGGCACATTGCCGTGGTAACCAAAGCTGACTAAACCAAACGGGATCGCCGCCAACATATAGGGTAAATAGCGGGTCTCACCATTGGGATGGAATAACTTAGTGGGTTCAATTTCGATCAGCAAGTTACCTATGGCCAAAAAGAAGGTGATTATCATCCCGCCCAGCATGATGGTGGTGATGCGATCGACCGCCTTAGTGCTGATAAACACCACGATGGCTAAGCCAACGGCGAAGATGAGTCCGGCTAAGCCTTGGGGTAATTCAATTCCTAATCCCGCTAGGCTATGGTTGACGATGGAGCCGCCGCCACTGATGTAAGCATAGGCCAGAATATACAACACAAAGGCGATGGACAGACCGTTTACGATACGCCAAAAGTTACCTAAGGTGTCGCGGGTCAAGGTGTCAAAACTGGCGCCGGGTTCAAAGTGTAAATTGGTTTCGAGCAGCAATAGCCCTGATACCAACATGCAAAACCACACGCCTAACATCATCAATAGCGAGTAACTAAACCACATACCCGCACCGACGACAGGCAGAGAGAACATTCCGGCACCGACGGCGGTACCTGCGATAATCATTGCGCCACCCAATAATGATTTGCCAGAGGCTTTATGCTTGGCGGCATTCATATGGTTGGCCATTACGCGTGGTGCTCCGCAGCGACACTGTCGACAATGGTTTGTTTCACTGAGGCACGCAGCAGATGGTTCGCCCGTGAGCGAATACGCTGCACATCGGCTTGCTTAGCATCACCGGCCAGATAACCTAACTCTTTTAGCTTAACGCTTAGGGTGCCGTAGAGTTTCTTATCATAAAACTCAGGTGCAGTAATGCCATGCAATGCGCCAAGGCGCTGAGCTAACTGATGGCTATCGCTCTCAAGTTCCGAGCGTTCAATGTTAGGTGCTGCGGCCAAGATATTGAAGATAATGGCGTAGCGCTGCATAGTTTCACTGATGGTGCCTGCCAAATGCAGTAGCTGATTAAGGTGCTCTGGATTGACGCTAAAGCTAGCGGCTTCAATGATAAGCCCTTGTTCAAGTAGCAGATCTAATAACTGAGACACATACTCAGGTATATCGTCTATCCCCATAAACAGTTCGGCTTGTAGCAGAGGATAAAAGTCTTCGACAGTATCGATAATCGTTTGACGAGTGCAGTTATCGTGCTGGGTTAGGCAACTGGCGATTAACGACGGAATAACCATTAAATGAATAATATTATTTCGATAATAGGTCATGGAGACCGCTTGGCTCTCATCGATAGAGATGATGTCACCCAGTGGGTCGCTGTCGAGCTTGAACTTTTTCAGCTCAAGACCCTGTTCTATCAATTTGGCGCCGTCGCCTTCAACGACCGAGGCAAACTCGGTGTAAGGCAGCTTTTTGAGCAACGTTAGATACAGATCTAGCTGTTTTTCCAGCTGTGAGCGTTCCAGTGCATGTTGCTCTGAGGCCAGTAACACTAAACTGGTTAAGGTCACTGAGCTGACAGCGGCGGCATCATTAATGCGTGTCATCACCCGATTAGCCAAAGTGTTGACCACAGGGGTGAGCCAAGTGGGTTTTTGCTCTCGGTCTTGGGCCAGCTCTTCACGCCAGTTTGGCACTTGCTCGTTGAGGAAGTTGTGTAGCGTGATTGGCTGACCAAAGTTAACGTAACCTTGACCGAAATTGCCTAATTTACGGATGGCACCAAACACCTGCCATAGTGACTCTTTTTTCTTTTTCTTGCCGCTGAGCTCTTTATGGTAAGTGGCCACTTCCATCACATGATCATAACCCAAATACACAGGCACTAAGGTCACCGGGCGCTCGACTCCGCGCAGCACACTGTTAAGTGTCATGGCGATCATGCCAGTTTTGGGCGCCAGCAAGCGGCCTGTGCGTGAACGTCCACCTTCGGTGAAATACTCAACCGAATAGCCTTTGGCAAACAGCTGGTCTAAGTATTCACGAAATACTGCGGTGTATAACTTATTGCCGCGGAAGCTGCGGCGAATAAAGAAGGCGCCGCCACGGCGGAACATGGGGCCTGCTGGCCAGAAGTTAAGGTTAATCCCGGCGGCAATATGCGGTGGCACCATGCCTTGGTAATAGAGGATATAAGAGAGCAGCAGGTAGTCCATATGGCTACGGTGACAAGGGACATAGACAATTTCATGGCCATCATGGTGTAGCTGACGAACTTGCTCGGCGCCTTTGATATTGATGCCTTTATACAGTTTATTCCATAGCCAAGTGAGGAAGCGCTCGGCAATACGCACTAGACTGTCGGAGTAATCCGCCGCGATCTCATCTAGGTATTCGAGTGCGGTTTCACGGGCTTTGGCTTCGGAGATTTTTTTGCTATGAGCTTCTTCTTGAATCGCTTTTTTCATCGACTCAGATTTGAGCAGCGAGTGGAATAAATTTTGGCGATTAGGCAAGACAGGCCCAGTCATGACCTTGCGTTGACGACGAAAATGCACCCGTGCCACTCGCGCCAGTTTTTGCGCTATACGTTTATCTGTACCGTGTTCATCGGCCATATATCGTAGCGACATCGCATTAGAAAACTGCACAAAGTTGTGTCTGCCTAAGAATAAAATCATCAGGCATTTACGCAGCCAAGTCGGGTTCTCCCGCTCTAAAACCGCCGCCTTCATGGTGTCATCTTCTTTGCCTGGAGTACGCCCCCAGTACAGGCTGACTGGCACAAGTTGAATGTCGAGCTCAGGATGTTGTTTGTGCGCACTTAACAGGCGAGTGAAGCTGTCGAGGTAATACTCGTTGCTCTCGCGCTCACCAAACAAGGGTTTGGCCCCTTCGAGGCAAACCACGCGCGACACTTTTTCGCCGCACACATCGAGTGCTTCATAGGGACTCGGTAAGCCGAGTTTAGCGGTTATCTCGCTCAATGCGGCGATATCGCTGATGGATTTCGTCTTCATTACGTAGACTAGAGGTCTATCTGAATCTAGATTAAGGTCATCAAAAGGATGCTGGGGGACCACTATGGTATGAACCAGCTTCTTTTGTATCCAACGTAATGATTTAAACCAGAAAGAGTCTTGTTTGGACATGATTATGTATGCATTCAGGTCATTTTTAATAATGCAGAGAATACCAGAAAATGGCAGTGACACCCTAATTTGTCTCATCTAGTCAGGCAAAAAGGGGTTGAGATAGAGACACTTTGATATTGATAAAAAACAGCGCCTATATTAGGCGCTGTGGTGATTAACCTCATCAATCATGATTGCGGCGGTGAAATACTAGGGTTAGCGCAACGCTTTGATTTAACCTGCTATACCCAAAGCGTGGCAATTTAAATGGCTGTCACTTAGGCGCTTTTACTAAAGCGCTGGCACAAAGTCATCCATCAAAATTACCCCAAGTGGAGCGCCACCACCAACGGCATCTACCGCGGCTACGCCGTAGAGGTTACCCGCCGCAAGCGTAACATCGAGTGGCCCAATGGCCGCCGTTTTACTGCCAGTACCTGTTACTGTGACCACATAGTCGCCAGCAGGCACGGACAAACTGCCAGATGTGGCTTTAAATGGCACATTGCTTAGCGCTGGCGTGGCAGCGGTAATGTCACTGTCTGGAGTGAGGTAGATATCCACATTACCCGCCGAAAAGGAGGCGTGAATAATATTGAGTTTGGCCTCAGTTGCGACTCGGCGACGATCTTCCATCACCACTAATGGCGCAATATCACTACCGCTTAACGAGCCTACCGCCAGTACGCTATAGCTAGCCCCTTGTGTTAGCGTCACTGGCGCGGCATCAATCACCACCACGCTGTTGTCTGCATCGGCAGCCACGGTAACGGTATGGTCGCTCTCAGGCACATTAAGGTAGTTGGTCAATTCGCTGAAGCTAAGCATATCAACCGCAGGGGTGGCCGCGCCGTCGAGAAAGATATCGACCGCAGGGGCATCAGCTACTGCATGAATGGCTCGCACATCACTGCCCGTCATGGTGTCTTGTAGCACCACCTGTGCATCATCTAACGCGACCAGTAGTGCTACAGGTGAATCACCCGTGGCGGCATTAGGGATGGCGCTGATTAGGTAATCATTACCGGCTTGCAATGGGACTGTGCCCGAATCAAACACCGGCGTTTTTTGCCCAGAAGCGGTGATGCGGATCTGATAATCGCTAGCTAAGATCTCAAGTTGATCGCTGGCATCGAGGAAGTTGGCCGACAAGGTGGGCGCCTGAGTTGTGATATCGGCCCCCGGTGCGGTGACATAAATATCCACTAAACCGACATCTGATGCACCATGCAATACTTGCACGCGAGCGTAATCGGTGGCGATGTCACTGACCGCATTGGCGATAAGCTTGAGCTGCAGCGTGTCGTCAGCCACCTTACCTACGGCGACGGCGGTGTATTGCATCTCTGCCATGGCATCGAGCTCGGCGGTTAATACCTCAAGCACAGATCCATCGGCCAATTGGGCATCGACACCTATGGCATAGGTATTAACAGGCACCGTAATAAAACCACTAGAGACGGCATAATCGACGTCAGTGAGTAACGCGGCGCCGTTGGCATTGACGTTCACCTTGGGAGCATCGACGCCAGCATGGATCACGCGAACCTGTGTTTCAAGTACGGGCTCAGGTAACTTGATAATATCGTCATCATCGTCATTACATGCGCTTAGACCAAATATGACGCTTGTACTGAGTAGTATCGCAGGGTATATCCGTTTCATGCATCCATCCTCTATAACAGTTGATTAACATCAGCTATCTACGGCTGGGGATCATCACAAGATCACAACAAGATGCATAAAAAAATGCCGCATTGCGTTGTTTATTTATTAATCAAATAAAATCAATGCGATATTGTTTAGCTTTTGCTGATTTAATATGGCGTCGCTGATCTGGGACTGGCAAAGCTGTTAGATTATTCGATTTTATCGATTGTTGTGTCGCATTTTATGCGCTTTAGTTTCGATTAATTGAAATTTATAATGCTCCATCTTTAGTCCGTGTTGGAGTGATTTATGGCGAGTGTATTGGTGTTAAAGTCGAGTATTTTAGGTGAGTATTCTCAGTCAGCTAAGTTAGTTGATGAGTTGCTGCAACAGTTGCAGGCACAGAGCTCTCAGGTCACGGTGCGTGATTTAACCGAGCAAACATTACCTGTGCTTGACGGTGACATTGCACTCGCGCTAAGAGGTGCTGACAATCTGTCAGACAAGCAGCAGCACGCGGTTGCACTGTCTGATGAACTGATTGCCGAGCTTAAGGCACATGATACGCTGATCATCGCTGCGCCCATGTACAACTTTAGCATTCCGACACAGCTGAAAAACTGGATCGATCTGATCGCCCGCGCTGGGATCACCTTTACCTATACCGATACCGGGCCTCAAGGCTTGCTCCAAGGCAAACGGGCCATACTCGTCACCACCCGTGGTGGGGTGCATAAAGCCGGAGGGACTGACCATGTGGTACCTTACCTTAAGACGGTATTAGGCTTTATTGGTATTGAAAATGTCGATACCGTTTACGCCGAAGCGCTCAATATGGGTCCTGATGCTGCAGAGCAAGGAATACAGCAGGCGCAGCAAGAGATTAAGCAGCTGGTCGCTTAATTCGCTTAATTCGCTTAATTCGCTCAGATAAGCTCGCAGGCTGTGTGGCTGCCTTGCCCGCATATGCAAATGGCGTAACCTAGGTTACGCCATTTTCATTACGGCACTGTTCTTTACGGCATTACTGTCGTTAGCCTAGCCGCGCCAGCGCTTAAAGATCAGTGAAGTATTGATCCCGCCGAAGGCAAAGTTATTGCTCATTACATAATCTGTTTCTAGGTGGCGAACGTCATCTTTAATATAATCGAGTTTGCCGCAGGCCGGATCCACATGCTGCAAGTTTAGCGTTGGCGCAAACCACCCCGCATTCATCATCTCAATCGTTAACCAAGCCTCTAGTGAGCCGCACGCCCCGAGTGTATGGCCAGTGTAGCTTTTGAGCGACGAGATAGGCATCTGCTGACCAAATACTGCTTCAGTTGCTTGGGTTTCGGCAATATCACCGCGATCGGTGGCCGTGCCGTGAGCGTTAACATAGCCTATGGCTTGGGGCGCGAGCTGGGCATCTTTTAATGCCAAGCGGATAGCCACTTCCATGGTGTCGGCATTGGGCTGAGTCACATGTAACCCATCGGCATTGGTGCCAAAGCCCACCAGTTCGGCGTAAATTTTCGCGCCGCGCGCCTTGGCGTGTTCAAGCTCTTCTAGCACTAAGGTACAGGCACCTTCACCGATAACCAGCCCGTCGCGATCGCTATCAAAAGGGCGCGGCGTCATGCTGGGCTGATCATTTTGAGTGCTGGTGGCAAACAGGGTATCAAACACCACAGCTTCGGTTGGGCAAAGCTCTTCGGCGCCGCCGGCTAGCATCAGATCTTGCAGACCAAATTTGATCGCTTCATAAGCATAACCTATACCTTGGCTGCCCGACGTACAGGCACTGCTGGTGGTGTGCACTCGGCCTTTTAAACCAAAAAACACCCCCACATTGACCGCGGTAGTATGGGCCATCATGCGTATATAGCTGGTGGCGGTGACGCCAGACATATCGCCAGTTTTCAGCATGTCACCAAAGGCGATGAGTGGATCGGTACTGCCCGTCGATGAGCCGTAGGCGATGCCCATGGCGCCAGAACTCACCACAGGATCGTCCAGTAGATTGGCATCGATCAAGGCTTTTTCGCTAGCCCATGTCGCCATGATAGCGACGCGTCCCATGGCGCGGATCTTTTTACGTGAATAGTGAGCAGGGTTATCGAAGTCGCTGACGGGGGCGGCGAGGCGCGTATTTAAACCGTCATATTTGTCCCACTCATCCATGCGCTGCACACAATTTTGTTGTGCCTGCAACCGCTTGGCAATGGTTGGCCAGTCGTGGCCCAATGCACTCACACCACCGACTCCGGTGATTACTACGCGTCTTGTCGAGCTTGTCATTAAATCATGCCACCATTAACTGAAATAACCTGACGGGTGATATAGGCGGCGTCTTCAGACATTAAGAAGTTCGCCAGCCCAGCGATTTCTGCCGGCGTGCCCATGCGGCGCATCGGCACCAGCTGTTTAACCATATCGCTTGGAATATCGGTCACCATGTCGGTTTCGATAAGACCCGGCGCGATACAGTTAACGGTAATTTTACGTTTCGCCAGCTCTAAACTAAGCGCCTTGGTTGCACCAATAATCCCCGCTTTAGAGGCGCTGTAATTGACCTGGCCGCGATTACCCGCAATGCCAGATACAGACGCCATGGTGATAATGCGCCCGCCTTGACGGGTTTGGATCATCGGCATGGTGCAGGGATGGATCACATTATAGAAGCCGTCGAGATTGGTGTGCACCACGCTGTCCCACTCTTGCTCGCTCATGGCTGGAAAGGCGGTGTCGCAATTAATGCCGGCATTTAACACCACGCCATAATAGGCGCCGTGCTGCGCGATATCGGCCTCAATGGCCGCTTTGACGCCAGCGCGATCGGCCACATCAAATTGCAGGCAACTGACCTGTGCGCCCAAGGCTTGCAACTGCGCTTGGGTGGCGTTAGCGGCATCTTGATTGCGGTGAAAATGTAGCGCAATATCAAAACCATTGGCCGCCAGTTTGAGGGCGATGGCTTTACCTATTCCGCGGCTAGAGCCGGTGACTAATACGCGTTTGTTCATGAGTTATCTTCCCTGTTGTCTTGGCTGCTTTGAGCGATATAGGCTTGTGTGTCTTGCGGCTGAAATACATTGACATTGGCCGTCGCCACAAGGGTATCTTGCTGCAGAATTTGGCAGTCAAACACCGCCAGTCCGCTCTCCTCTTGGTATAGGCGGCTGACCCTGATCTGGTAACGCTGCCCCAGTTGGTACGCCTTAATGTGCAGCTGGAGTTTACGGGTGCCCAGTAGAAATCCGACGCGGATAGGTTGCTGCTTGGCGGCGGCTTCAATTCCCGCAAGTGCGGCGATGCTTTGCGCCATATATTCTATTCCCACATAGTTGGGCACCGATTGGGTATTGTCATCAAAATAGGGACTGCCGGGTTGAATAAATACTTCGCTTAGCAAGGTGTCTGGCTGATGCTCAAGCAGCCGGTCGATCAAGATCATGGGCGCGCGATGGGGCAGATAATCGGCCACATCGAGCAGCGCTAATGGGTAGTTTGGGTTGTGGGTGTTGCTCTGGTTCATTGGGTTACATCTCGGGGCGGCAAAAAATAACGCTGGCGTTACTGCCACCAAAAGCAAAAGAATTACTCATTACATAGTGTAGCGTGCGCACATGGGCATTATCGCTGTGAGCGGGGACAAAGCGCAGTGGCGGATTGCTATCGTCCCACTGCTGATCGCCCAACTGCGGCGGTAAGCGTCCACTTGGGTTACTGGCTGATAAGAGTAAATAACAAAAGGCCGCCTCGATGGCACCCGCTGCGCCAAGGGCGTGGCCTGTTAAGGGTTTAGTAGAACTGACCCAAGGTAAGTCATCGGCAAACACTTGGGTTAATGCTCGGCTTTCCATGGCATCATTTTTGATAGTCGCGGTGCCGTGCAGATTAATATAGTCGATCTGTTTGGCGCTAATATTGGCTTGGTTAAGCGCCATTTCGATAGCGGCGATGGCGCCAAGTCCCTCAGGGTGAGGCGCCGACATATGATGTGCGTCGCTCGACTCTCCCACACCGGCAAGCATCACATCGGCGCGGCCTCTGATCAGGGTAAACAGCGCCGCCCCTTCGCCAATATTGATGCCGTCGCGGTTGGCGCTAAAGGGTTGGCAGTGACCTTTGGAGATAGATTCTAACGAATAGAAGCCATTTAACGTCAATTTACACAGGCTATCGGCGCCGCCAACAATCACCATATCGCACAGGTTAGCGGCCAATAAGCGCTTGGCACTGGCAAACACCTTGGCGCTGGATGAACAAGCCGTCGATACCGTATAGCATGGCCCTTTAAGGTCAAAATAGTGTTGTAAAAAGTCGCAGCTATTGCCCAGTTCTTGTTTGGAATAGAGGTAATCATCGGGCAGTACTCCGTGCGCCGCGCGATAAGCCAGTGCCTTTTCGCCTTTGGCGATACCCGAGGTGCTAGTGCCTAAAATAATGCCAATGCGATCGGCGCCATACTGGGCTTTAGCTTGTGCCACTTGCGCCTCAATCTGCATGGCGGCCACCAAGAGTAATTGATTGTTACGACAGTCGAAGCGCTGATAAACCTCTGGAATGGCCGGCAAGGGCTCTGCGATGGCGCCGACTAATATCCGCTGCTGGGGGATCAGATCTTCCCGCCACTGCATCCCTTGGGTATCACCATCGAGCAGGCGTTGTAATACCTGCTCTTGAGTCTGGCCCAGTGGGGTACATAAGCCTAAATGGGTGATTGCTATCTCTGTCATCGTGTTGGTTCTTATGGTTTGTGAGAGTGGCATTAGGTTACTCAACCGGCGTTATGTGCAGTGTTAGTTGCGCAGGGATAACCGCCAGCTCCACCTGAGCTTGCCATGGTTGTGGCTGACTATAGCGAATATCAATAATGTTGACCTCGTTATCGTTAGCATAAAGCCTGCGGCACAGCGGCGCATCACATTTAACCGTCGCCATTGTCGCGCCTTGTAAATGGCGATTAACCGTGTCGGTGGGCCAATAGATAAGTTGCAGTAACCCCAGCAGGTATTCGGCTTTAAACTGCTCGCCGAGTATGCGGCTTTGTTGGCTGTCGAGTCGCTGACCATCGAAGGTTAAGGTAAATAGCGCTTGCCCCAGTGGCGCGAGCCCGACCAAGGTCAGCTGCTGCGGGCTGAGTTCGAGTTGGCTCAATAATTGGTGCCGATTGCCTGCGATGCTTAAGTTAACCTGCTGGCTTTGGCTGCGGGGTAGCTCATTGAGCAGCGGCGCTAAACAGTAGCTGACTTCACTGGCTAGCGGCATACAGGTTTGCCGCTGCAGATGTTGGCTACATCCGCTAAGGGCAAACACGATAAATACGCTTAGCGTAAAACCTAGGCGCTTAACTGCGGTCATTGGCATAGCTCGACAATCATATTGAGTCGCCGCTCAGACTCTGTCACAAAGGGGTTGTTTTCATCCCAAGCGTAGCCGGCCAAAATCGCGCTAATCATCTGTTTGATTTTGGGGTTGGGCGACTCATAAAAAATCACGTCCTGAAAACGGCCGTCATACCATGCCTGCACATAGGTGCGAAAGGTATCGACGCCGCGCATGAGTGGCGTGGCGTACTCGGCTTGCCAGTCAACGCTTTCTCCCTCTAGCTGCCTGACAATGCAGCGCGTTGCTATTGACGCCGATTGCATGGCGATGGTGACCCCAGAGGAAAACACCGGGTCGAGAAACTCCCCCGCGTTGCCTAAAAGAGCAAACTTGTCGGTTGCCAGCGTGCTGACGTTGGCCGAATAGCCCGCTAGGCGGCCACATTCTCTGACAATCTTGGCCTTGGCCAGTAGCTGTTTTAAGTACGGCTCTTGGTTCACCAAGCGCATCAATATGCTGCTAGTATCGGTCTCTAAACCGCCCAATAGGTGAGGCTCTGCTACTACGCCCAGTGAGCAGCGGCCATTACTAAAAGGGATCAGCCAGTACCAGATATCTCGATTATCAGGATGCACGCTAATTAAGATTTTATTGCGATCGAATGGGCGATCGCCCAGCTCAACCTTATCGATATTGTCTTCGATATGGGTAAAAATGGCGGTGCGGCTAGGTAAGCTCGACGGGCGCTCTAACTGTAAGAGGCGCGCTAACACTCGGCCGTAGCCGCTGGCATCGAGCAGGTACTCGGCGCTGATTTTATAGGTGTGTTGGGCGCTATCGACAATGGTGAGCGTCGGCGTCGCCGATAAGTCAACGGCAGTTACCGTGTCGCCATAGCGGATCTCAACCCCTTGCTTAGCGGCAGTGTCGGCCAATAATTTGTCGAAATGGCCGCGCTCGACTTGATAAGTGGTGCCGGGACCTGGGGTGAATTTGTTGGTAAAATCAAACATGGTCGAGCGGCCTTGCCAATTAAAGGCGGCGCCATTTTTAAATTGGTAACCCGCCTGATTAACCGCCGCTAGCATGTTGGCTTCTTCTAACACCTGCATACAACAAGGCAGTAAACTTTCACCAATAGAAAAGCGCGGAAAATGCTGCTTTTCAATCACCAAGACTCGCTTGCCTTGCTGATGCAGTAGGCTGGCTGCCACGCTTCCCGAAGGGCCTGCACCTATGATGACAACATCATAATGGCCTGTGAGTGGTGCGTTAGCATGGGTTGAGTCGGTCACTTGTCTATCCTTGTGAAAGTGTAAATGAGGGGCGCAAGCACGAAGGTGAATGCGATACCCAATAATAGGGTTAAGCCGAAATAGTGTATTGCTGGCGTGTGGCTAAATGCCAATAAGCCAAAGGCCATTAAGGTGGAGCAGGCCGACATAAACACCGCCATCATCACCCCTTCACCCTGTTGGGTTTCGGCGAAAAATAGGCTGTAGTCGACCCCGATCCCGAATACCAAAATCAGTGCCAAGGCATGAAATAAGGTCAGTGGTGACCCTAGCAGCCCAAGCGTTGCTAGGGTCAATAACGCCGCCAATGCAGGCACCGCGGTGATCCATAACGCCAGCTTGATGCCAAATCGCCGCGAGAAAATCAACGCGGCCAGCACCAGCGCCAGTGCCAACAAGGCTAAGGTGAGGCCGCGGTATTTGGCCATCACGCTGGAGATATCGGCAACTTTATCCACCAGCTCTACCTGAGTGAACGGTGCAATACTCGCTTGCAGCGCCGCCAGATCGGTAATGCCGCCGAGCAATACTATGGCGCCATATTGCGGCGTAGGATCGCTACCGCTTGGGCTTAACCAGAGCGGGGCGAGCGATATGCCAGCGGGTGACGCCAAAAAGGCGTCGGGCTCAATCAGTAAACTGGCACTGTCTCGGTATTGTTGGCGCAGGCTTGGGGCTAAGCCTAGGTCGAGCCCTAGTCTGCCCAGAACTGTTTCAATATCTTGATAAATAAAGCCTTGTAGTTGATACGCCTGTTGCTGTTTTTGATGGCTAGGAATATAGCTGGCCAAATTAATCGCATTGCCAATCACGCCTTGCTGCTGCAGTTGCTTGAGCGGCTCAGCAAGTTGCTCGAGTTGTTGTAATAACGGCTGCGCGCCTTGGGCCCTGACCAAGATAAATTGATTATCGGTGCCGCCACTGAGCAACTGACGCAGGCGCTGCTCCTGCTGCACGACCTCAAGCGGGCTCAGTTGTAGGTTACGAATATCATCATCTGTGGTCAGTTGCACCAGCCCCCACAGACAGAGCACCGCCATCATTAGCGCCAGTGGCGCTGCCCCTTTGCTGCGCAGGCGGCGCAGCAAGGCTAATCGCGTTAAGTAACCCTGAGCCAATGCCAAGGTGCTCGGCCTGGGTTTAAGTGGGCTATTGGCTAATTTGGGATAGGCCAGCAGTAATGTCAGGTAGGCGCCGATTAATCCAGCCGCGCAGAAGATGGCGACCTGTTGCATGCCCGGAAATGGCGTTAAACCAATGCCAAGGTACGCTAGCACTGTGGTCATTATGGCCAAAGATGCCGCTGGAAACACCGCATTGACTGCAGGCGTTGCCGCCTGTTGTTGGCTGAGGCGCTCACAATAAAAATGAAAGCTGTAGTCGATGGCGATCCCAATCAGGCTGGTGCCAAACACTAAGGTGAGTAGGTGTAGCTCGCCAAACACACTCAAGGTGGTCACGCAGGCAAACAGCAAGCTGGTGGCGATCGTTAGGCTGGCTATCACTAATGGGAAAATCGAGCGAAACGCCAACCACACGAGTGCAATTACCCCGATAAGTGAGGCGGCTCCTAAGGTTGAGATCTCCTGTTTGGCTTGGGTTGTCGCGGCGCTGGCATGCAACAGTGCCCCCGCTTTCAGTACCTCGATGTCGCCAGTCATGCTTAACGGGTTAAGTGAGGCGTCTAAGGCGGTTATCTGTTGTTGCTGGGCGTTAGGATTAAAAACGCTGCCTACGCCTTTAGCCATCACTATGGCCCCGTAGCGAGTCTTCCCTGACGCCTCTTGTTGGGTACTAAGCAAGATCCCTTGCGCGCTTTGCAGTTGTTGGCTTGGCGCTAAGGCTTGTAGGTTAGCGGGATACAGCAGCAGTGGATCTTGGCTCAACAGCGCACTATTGGCATAACCAAAGGCGTTGTAGAGCTGGGAGAGTGCTTGCTGCTCTAATCTGTCCAGCTGACCTTGGCTGAGTAAGTTACGCTGCAGCTCGGTAAGTAGCTTAAACCTATGGGCAAAGTAAAAGTGATTAAACGCGTTGGCGCTATCGCTATTAGCGCTGCTGATGTCGGTAAAACTGTTTGGATGTTGCGCCAGTGCCTGCATGAGCCGCTTTGCGGCATCGATAGCTTGGGCCTGGGTGTCGGCAACTAACCCGATATAGATACGGTCGCTGAGTTGCTGCTCAACCCGGTCGATGGCCGTTTGTGTGAGCGCATCTTGCTGTAATGTTGGCAGCATGGCCAAAATATCGCTTTGCAGCTTAGCGCCTTGTTGCAGCTGCACTGCGCCTAAGACGAACATCGTCCCCAGTAGCAGCAACCACATACACAGCTTACTGTTGGCCGATAGACGGTCGAGTTGACGTGCGAGGAGGGCGATCATCGGCGCGCATCAGGCCGGTTGTCGGCATCATTGTCGGTGCCAAAATTGTCGGTGCCAAATAGCGCCCGTTGCTGGGGTGATAATGGTTGCTCACTTATCTGCTCAAACTCAATGAGGCTACGATCGCCGTTGTTATTAAGTAAGGTGAGTGACTTTATTTGGCTTTGCCCCTGCATCACCATTTTGGGCAGCGCTTGTGCTAGCATGGGATCTTTGGGGATCAAACCGAGTTGCCAGCCACTGGCCTCTTGGATGAGATGCAGGCTAAATTGCTGGCTGAGCGGCGCTATGTCGCCACGCAGCAAGGCACTCATCAATAGGGGAATCGTGCGTGCTAATGCTTGTGCTTGGGGATTGTCATCGGCTCGATTGACCTGACGCTGACCGTCACTGTCGATCTGCACCAAGGTGTCTTGGCTCAGCACTAAGGTGCTGGCAAACGGGCGCAGCTGCACCCAAGCCAAACCTAAGTCACTTTGAAATACAAATTCGCCATGGCTGACAAGCGGGCGTTGCAGCACGGTTAAGTAGCGATATTGAGTAAATTGCCCTTGAGCCGTGTCGCCACTGCTGAGCTGCTCGGCTAGTTGCTGCAGGGCGAGCTTATCCGCTGGCGTGGCAAACAGGCTGATAAAGGTGCTATCGGCAGCAGGACTCACCTGCTCGGCATAGCTTGGTGTGCTGAGGATTAAGCCCAGCAATAGGGCGCAAAGGTAGCGGCTTGAGGTGGCCATGGCTAGTCTCCGCAGCTGTCGAGCAGATGTGCAATCTTGTCGCGAAAACACTCTGGGGTCACAAAGCACAGCTGCTGGTCACGCATGTCGACCGCCGCTTGAATGGTATAGCCTTTGGTCAAACGCTTGTTGCTGGCGAGGTCGCGGACTTCATAGGTGATTTTAATGCGGTTTTCCCACTCGACCAGTGACGCGGTGAGCTTCACCTTTTGATCGAAGGTGCTGGGCTGCACGTATTTGATCTGCAGATCCACAATGGGCCAACCATAGCCTGATTCTTGCATCTTGCGATAGCCATAATCAATTTTATCCAGCAGCTGACAGCGGATCACCTCAAAATAGCGCAGGTAGTTACCGTGCCAAGTGATCCCCATGGAGTCGACATCATGGAAGGGGATCAGCATGTCCATTTCGGTTGTCAATATGGCTTTCATCGGCATCATTCCTTAGTGGCACACTTCCCATAACCCTTGCTGTATTTTATCGACCGTTTGGCGTAATACCTGCTCTAGCGGTCGGTCTTCGCTTAAAAAGTCGAAGTCAGCGCTCACCTGTTGCAGGGTTTTCGCCACCGATGGGGTCAAGGATGCTTGGCATAACTCTTGTTGGCTTATCCGCAAATGAATGCCTTGAGTCATGGCGAGCAAGGCGGCGGCCGCGACTTGTTCGGTTAACTGTAATACCCGCATGCAGTCACGTGCGGCAATGGTGCCCATGCTGACTTTATCTTGGTTGTGACACTCGGTCGAGCGTGAAAAGACGCTGGCGGGCATGGTGTTTTTTAACGCTTCGGCCGTCCAGGCTGACACGCCAATTTGCACCGCTTTAAAGCCATGGTTGATAGCACTGCGATGGCCAGCAGCCCCCGACAGGTTAGCCGGTAAACCGTTGTTAAATTTGGGGTCCATCACCAAGGCCATCTGGCGATCGATAAGGTCAGCAAGGTTTGCCACTGTGTTTTTCATCGAGTCCATGGCAAAGGCGATGTGGCCGCCATAGAAATGGCCGCCATGGAGAATATGCTCACCTTCGGCGTCGACAATGGGGTTGTCGTTGGCACTGTTGAGTTCGGTCTCAATAAACTGGCGCATAAACGGCAGGGCATCTTGTAACACGCCAATAATGTGAGGCGCACAGCGGATAGAGTATCTATCTTGTAAGCGATCAGAGTTGCGTGGATGTTCATGGTGATTCAAATCGGCGCGGATCCAAGCGGCAATTTGGTTTTGCCCTGGGTGTGGCTTGGCGGCAAACAGTATCTCATCGAAATGGTTTGCGTTGCCCTTAAGCGTTAACGAGGCCATGGCGGTAATGCGGCTGGTCAGGCGAGCTAAATACTGGGCTCTGTCGTAGGCAAGGCAAGCCAGCGCCGTCATTACCGCGGTGCCGTTCATCAGCGCGAGCCCTTCTTTGGGGCGTAAGGTGAGCGGCGTGATGGATAGCTGGGCGTACACCTGGGTTGTCGCTTGGCGCTTGCCTTGATAAAACACCTCGCGCTCGCCGACCAATACCGCCGCTAAATAGGAGAGCGGGGTGAGATCGCCACTGGCGCCGACCGAACCTTCTTGGGGGATCACGGGAATAATATTAAGATTGAGCAAGGTTTCGATGCGCTGCAACAGCTCATAACTCACCCCAGACTTACCCAGTGCCAACGAGTTGAGCCGGCACGCCATTACCGCGCGGGCCTGCATTTCACTGAAAGTGTCGCCGAGTCCGCAGCCATGAAAGCGTGACAAGTGCAGCGGCAGCTCATGGACCAAGTCCAGCCCCACGGCAACAGTGCAGGAGTCGCCATACCCTGTGGTGACACCATAAACCACCCCCTCTTCGGCCAGTAGGCTGTCGATAAAGCGGGCGCCTTTTTGAATCGACTCTTGGTAATCTGGCTGGCGGTTGAGTTTGGCCTGAGCGCCTTTGGCAATGGCCACCACCTCTTCTAGCGTCAACGAGCGTTGGCCGAACTCAACGAGGTTTACTGCGGGTTGCGTCATCTATTTATCTGTCCTGTTAGCCGTTGAGGGGCGAGTTACACTCGCCGCGCGCAGGTGCTCGTCATCCTTGCGCCAAAAATCGAAAAAGTTAAACCATTGCAGTGGCTCGCGCCGTGCGTAGTATTCAAGCCTTGCGCTGTAGCGGCCAATGGCTTGCTCGAGGCGTTGCATGCGTCCGGCGCGTGGGCCTTTAAGGGTGTCGCTAAAGTGTTCTAAATAGACTCGGTAGCGGCCCTGCTCTCGCAAGCAAAACATCAAATATACGGGGCAGTCGAGTAACCCTGCCAAAATAAAGGGCCCCTGAGGAAATGGCGCGGGTTTACCCATAAAAGGGGCGTAAACGACTCGGCCTTCGCTGCGCGATGAGGTGCGATCGCCTGCGATAACCACTAACTCTCCTTGGGCGACTTTTTCGTGCAGCAGCATGGAGGTGGTGGGGCCCAGTTCGCTCACTTGGATAAGGTTTAGTGCGCTGTCCGGGTTGAGTTGTTTAAGTACCCGATTGAAGTTTTCGGCGTTCTCGGTTAACACCATCACATTGACTTTAATCTTGTGCTGGTGGCTGGATATCGCTCGGCACAGCTCTATGTTACCTAAGTGTGAGGCCAGCAATACCGCGCCTTTCCCCTGTTCAATCTGTTGGTTGAGCAGCTCGCGGTTCGCGAAGTCTACTTGGCTTATTTGCAGCCGATTGCACCAGGCATCGATACGGTCTAAGGCGGCATTACCAAAGCTGATGAAGTGTTTTAAGCTATGGCGCCACCCTATCTTGCCCTTGAGTTGGGGGTGTTGGGGTTCAACGCTTTTAACTTGCTGTAAAAATTGCAAAGAGGCGGCTCGTGCGCTGCTGCCAGTGAGAAAGAAATAGCCGATCACCGGATACATAATGGCGCGGCATAACCAGTGGCTGCCAATCTTATAGCTACTTGCAAGCAGCTTGATGCCCCAATAACTACCGCGTTCGCTGGTGCGCGACCAGTGTCTGGCTTGTTGTGGCTCGGGCTGGCGCTGGCGCTGCAGTCGCTTAGGTAGGCGTTTGAGCATGGTGAAACACAGTTTGGTATGCAGGGCTGAGATGCGTAGGTTATCCCGTACCGCTTGGAAGTGGCTGCTACCATCTTCTGGATAAATCACCTTGGTGGGCAGGTGCACGATACGTGTGCCTTGCCAATAGAGTTTGACTAAGATCTCGATGTCAAAGTCCATGCGCTCGCCTAGCGCCTCGGTTAAAAATAGTCGCTCTGTCGCCGTCAGCGGATAGACGCGAAAGCCACACATGGCATCTTTTATCTCAAAACTTAAGGTCTCGACCCAAACCCAAAAGTGGGTGATATAGCGGCCATAGAGACGGCCTTTAGGCACAGAGTCATCGTATTGCGGCTGGCCGGAAATCACCGCCTCTGGTTGGGCTTTGGCGTGCTCGATAAAGGCCGGAATATCGTCCAAATCATGCTGACCATCGGCATCGACTTGCAAGGCGTGGCTAAAACCATCGGCGTAAGCCGCCCTGAGTCCCGTGGTGACCGCGGCTCCCTTGCCTCTATTATAAGGGTGATGCAGTAGGGTAACCCATTCATATTGTTCGGCTAATTGGCTTAATAGGTAGCGGGTCTCATCGTTACTACCATCATTAACTAGATAGCAGGGCAGAGCCAGCGGCGCTAAGCGCTCAAGGGTCTGCTTAATCGCCTGTTGATGGTTGTAATTAGGAATGACTAACGCTAATTGCATCAGGCGCTCTCCTCGAGTTTAGCGCCGCTCAGGGCGATACGACCCGAGCCAAAACGTTTGTCGCCATCGTAATAGGCAAAGGTGAGCTTATGTTTGCTGGCATTGAGGCTGATTTTGAGAAACACTTGGCTGCTAGGCAATATAAGTTGCTGAAATTTTAGTACTTCAAGGCTGTCGACTTGTGCTTCATAGCCAAATTCGTGCGCGCCGAGTTGCACCGCCCAATCTAACTGAGTCACCCCGGGTAACACGGCTTGCTGTGGAAAATGGCCGTCGAAATAGGGCAGGGTTGCCGTAATATCGAGGTGCCATTCGACGCCATCGGCGAGTGTGGTCTTACCGATAATGGGCGGTAAACTGGACTTAATCATGGCTAAATAACTCGATTAATCGTTGATTATCACGCTTGCCCTGCGGGGTCAGCTCAAGCACTTCAGGATAGCGCCAGCGCTTGGGCAGAGTGACCCGCTCAAACTGGGTTAACAGGTGGGCTTTGAGTTGGTTGTTCACCGCCAACTTACCTTCATTATTAAGCATCTCTTTCCCCTGAGCCGATAGTACGATGGCCGCGCCAAGCTGCATGCGTGGCTGCTCCAATACCATTAACATGGCCTGAGACACCATGGGGTGGCGTTCTAGTAACTGCTCCATCTGCACCAAGCAGATACGCTTCTCTTCGATTTTGACGATACGGTCGAGTCGACCCAGCAGGTGAAACTCGCTGTCGCTGACAAGATTGACTTTATCGTCACATTTTAGCCAGTCGTCATTGTCCAGATAAGGTGATTTGAGCAGCAGCGCGCCATCGATTGCATCTTGCTTAATCTGGTGTGAGGCAAAAATGCGCCAAGGTTGATTGTCGGCGCTTTGACGGCGATAAGCGATGCCACCGGTTTCAGTGCTGCCGTACACCTCAATCGGCGGTTTGCCATAGCAGTGGGCTATTTCTGCTGCCGCTTGGAAATTGAGCGGCCCGCCAGAGCTAAAGACTAAGCTGGGCGAATGCAGCTGTGGCTGATGCTCGAGTGCTTCGGGAAGTCGCGACAGTTGCGCCGGGCTACTGATCAAACATAAGTTAGGAAATAAGCTAGTGTAATAGGTTAAGGTTTCTGGGTACTCCACCAGATCGCTCAGGAAAGGGCGACTGGCGGCGAGTGGCCAGAGAATTTTAAACAAGAGCCCGTAAATATGTTGGTGTGACACTGTCGATATCACGCTGCAATGGGGCAGGTGCGCCGCAAATGTTTGTTCCAGTACGCTGACTTCGGCATCGAGCTGGGCTAGGGTCTTGGTGATGGCTTTGGGTTGGCCGCTGCTGCCTGAGGTAAAGAGCACCAGTTCACCCACGACAGCGTTATCTGCAAGGGACGGCCAGTGAGATTCGGCGCCAGAGTGCTCTTTTTTGAGCGTCAACATCAACTTTCCTTCACACAGGCAACTGTCGGACAAGATGCCGTCAAACTCGTGGGTCAGTTCACTCAAGGTGCCTGCTTGGGTATTGCTAGGTAAGATCAATTGTTTACCCGCAAGCAACCCCGCGCACAACCCTATGGCGAAGAGATCGCTACTGTCGCTTGCCAGTAACCAGCGCTTGGCGGGTTGCTCACTTAAGCTAGCATACAGGGCGGCCACTTGGGCGGTAAATGCGCTACCCGTGACGATGTCGTGGTGATTGAAGCTGATAAGTTGCTGGCTCGAGGGGCCTTGAGACAGCCAAGTTTTTAATAGCTCTGTCATGACTTTGTTAACCACAGTGTTCGATATAGCCATTCCCCACCGAGTAGCAGCCCAATAAGCAGATACGCGATGAGACCGTTGTACAGGGTCCAGGTTGCTAAGCTGGTGTAGTGAGCGGTATAGCAGGCCACTACGCCGTTAACAATAAATAGCCCGCACCAGAGTTTGGTGACGTTGGCCAAATAGGGGATCGCCGCGTCAGGCAACTTAGGCTCTTTCAACCTCGCCAGACGCTCTATCATGCTGGGGCCGTGTTTAAGCGAATAAGCAAACAACCCCAACATAGTTAGATTGATCACCACAGGATAGTAGAGTAGCCAGTCGTTACGCTTGGCAATAAAGCTGCCAGCGGTCAAGCCTATACCAGCCAGTAGCGGCAGGGCCATCGCCTTGACGCGCTGTTGTTGAATGGCTAAGCGCGCCACCAGCAGCAGGCATAGGCTTAACGCAATCACGCCCGGTGGCAAGTAATGCAGCCCAAAATATACGGCTATGGGGTAGCCCAATAACAGTAGGGTGCTAATTACTTGTATTATCAGGCGCATTACTGCTTAACGAGTCCTTCGATGGCAGATACGACATCATCGACCGTGCGCACCGCTTTAAACTCATCGGGTTTAATCTTCTTGCCCGTAAGTTGTTGCAGTTTAATCACCAAATCGACCGCATCTATGCTGTCGAGATCGAGCTCGTCATATAATGAGGCCTCAGGGGTAATATCTTGTGCTTCAATTTCGAACTCTTCGACCAAAATGTTTGTCAGCATGTCGAGGATCTGTTGACGATTTTGCATGTAACCCCCTACGCGCGCTGTGATTCAATAAAGTCGGCTAAGCTGGCCACACTGAAAAAGTGTGCCTTGGTCGCTTCGGAGTTGGCTTCAATTTTTACATCGAACTGTTTCTTTATCGCTAAGCCCAGTTCTAGTGCATCTATCGAGTCTAAGCCTAAGCCCTCACCAAAAAGGGGAGCGTCGGTGTCGATATCGTCGATGCTGACGTCTTCAAGATCGAGGCAATCAATGATCAGTTGTTTAATTTCGTTTTGTAAGCTCATAATTATTATCAAATTGTTGTTTATAATAGTTTTCAAGATCTCGAGTCAGTTGACGCGCCATCTTGGCTTCGCCGCCTGGGCCAGCATCATACCCGATATGGGCAATGGTTTCGCCTACTTCCACATGCATGCCTATGGTTTGGCGAGGTATTTCATACCAAGGCTGCTGTTTGGTGAGGCCAACGGCATTGGTGCGCAATACAATTGGGATCAGGTCTGTTTTTGTCCGCAGGGCGATATTGGCCGCCCCGCGCGCAAATGGGTTGATGATGGCTCCTTGTTGAGTACGGGTGCCTTCGGGGAAGATGATTAGGCAAGTGCCCTGACGCAACATCGCTTGGCAATCTTTTAAGAGTAGATCAGCACCGCGATTAGGGATATAGCCGGCGCTAGAAAGCACGACCCGTATAAGCGGGTTACGCCACAAGCTTTGCTTAACGATACAGCCCACATTGGGCATCAGGCTAATAAGCACCACCACATCCACCAGTGTGGGATGGTTGGCGATAATCACTTTGCCCTTAGCGCCATTTAGGCGATGCAGATCTTGGCAGGTCACTTTGATTACCCCAGCCCAAGTGAGCAAGGTGACAAAGCCGCCAAACATCCTATGAACTGTGCGCTGCACGCGCGCGGCACGTTGCTGTGGATTGCTTGAGCATATCCTTAGCACAGGGATCACAGTCAAAGAGAGCAATAAACCACCGAGGCCGAAAGCCACATAACAACTGACGCCTGCTAACCAGCGCGGAATATAGGCCAGTGAGTGTAAACCTGTGCCTGTTGTGCTAGCCATGGGAGAGTTGCCAGATGAAGCGGTTTAAACGCCCATATAGGGGGTGTTTGCAGGCGATAGCATGGAGCAGCTGGCCATAACTTAAGGGTGGCGCATCGAGATACTGTTGGGCGCTGGGTTGGGTGTGTAATTGCAGTAACATGGCCGGTGGCGAGTCAGGCGTTGGCAGCGACAATTGCAGCGCGATAGCGATAGGCAGCTCAGGTTCATGGGTGAACTCTTTATACACATCAGAGACTGGCTCATCGCCAAACACCAGCAGCAGATCGCTATTATCTTCACAAAGCTGGCCATAAGCCTCAATAAGAGCTTGTTCCAGCGTAGTTTCGCTGGCGGCGATAGAGGTTGAGGGGGCGCGGTTATGGGTCAAAATACTAAAGATACCGCTAGCAGTATTATGTACCGATTGGCTAAAGCCCATGGGGGAAATGGGCTGTTCTTGCACAATATCTTCGAGGAGTTCGACGGTGCGGTTAAGCTCGCCATGACGCGAAGCGAAAATAGTGCGGCATTGATCAGGGGCATCACATTGAAATGCCGCATCGAGCAGCATTTTGGTCAGCTTGCTAAAGCGTCGACGCTGCATCGCAGGTATTTGAGACAGTTTGGGTGTACTCGCCAGATCATTTTCATCGCCGAGCGACTGAGGCCATTGTTGCCAATCGGCTATCTGTTGGTAGCGAGGTGACCAAGCACCTGACGACTGGATCCTAAAGGTTAACTGCACTGCTTTGCCTCAATCTGCAGCATACGGCTGCGTTTTCCATAACAGGGGAATGGGCTTTACGCCGCATCAATTGTGCCATTGTACACCGATATGTAGAGAAAAAGCACGATTTGCGCTATGTCGATGTTGCCCTGTTATGGTGATGATTATGGTGCGTACAGCTAGATAACATGCTGTGCTAGTTACAGTAAAAAAACCGCCAAATGAGGCGGTTTTTTTAGGTGTTGGCTGTGACTACTCTTGCAGTTGTTTTTTCAGCTTACGCAACGCCATTTTGACTTTTTTGCTGTTTTCGGGGCCCATGCGGATCATCAATTTTTGTGCATTGGGTAACGATTCTAGCTGTGGATCGACAAACTTATAGTTAACGCTAACGCTATTGAGCTCAATCGCTTGTTCAATAATGGGTGCAGCAAGCATCACGTTGATGGCGTCGATCATGCGTTCGTTAAAGCTGCCATTACTGTAACCGAGCTCCTCAAACGCTTGGTTAAGTAGTGGCGTTAACTGTTCATAGGTGGTGACGAGTTGCTGCTCATCAAGATTGCTAATAAAGTCGGCGTAGAGATCGTATCTGTGGTAACTATCTGGGTTTAGGTATGTTTTATTACTCACATCTGAAACCGTAAACTGGCTCTTGGGCGCCTTAAGTGGACTGACTTTGCGGGCTAACTCCCCTTGGGCGATATTATCGACGAACACCACAAAGTGTCTGATGATATCTTTTTCAACTAAAATAGGGTCGATTTTCATGCCGTTAGCGACGTCGAGTGTTTTAGCGGTCACATAACTATCACTGTCAGCGAGCGTGGGGATGGGCTCAACTTGTGGCGTTGTGACTTCCGCTACAGGCGGCTCAACAACGGGCTCAGGCTCAGCTTCGGGCTCTGGCAGATTGGCATCGGTGGGTAACGGCTGCTCGGGGACGATTTCGGGCAAGGTCACAGCCGTTGGTTGCTCTGGCTCAGATTGGGTTTCTTTGCTGTCAAAGAAATAATAAGCGCCAGCGGCCACGATCAGCAAAATCACCACAACAGCAATCGTTAGCGCGCTGGCACCACCACGTTTTTCTTGCGGGGCAATTCTATCTTCTTGACTGACTTGCATGTGAGTTCCTTGAAAAATAGCTCGTGTGTAGGAGGGGCCAACACAGCCTCTCTTCATTCTGCAAAATTCAGTCGACTTGTCTAGTGAAGTTGACTGAAATAAAAAATATTTAACTTCAACAGAGGGTATAACCCAAGTTATAGCACTGATTAGGCTTGTACATATTGCTGCCTGTTCCCGAGCCAGCGCGTGATGATGGCATCGACATTATCGGGAGCCTGCTGCATCACGTGTTGCGCCAGTTTTTGGATATTGGGGATCAAGGCTTGATCGCGGATAAGATCGGCGATTTTCATGTCGACAAGACCAGTTTGTTTAGTGCCTAGGACCTCACCCGGCCCGCGTATTTCGAGATCTTTCTGCGCGATAACAAAACCATCATTACTGTCACGCAGTACGCCTAAGCGCTTAGTCGCAGTTGCCGACAGCGGCGCCTTATACATGAGGACACAGTGACTGGCAATGGCGCCACGGCCAACACGTCCCCTGAGCTGATGCAACTGTGCTAGACCTAAGCGTTCGGGATTTTCGATGATCATTAAGCTGGCATTGGGCACATCGACGCCCACTTCAATCACAGTCGTGGCAACCAATAATTGAATTATCCCTGCTTTGAAGTCGGCCATAATGGCTTGTTTTTCTGCGGGCTTCATCCGCCCATGTACCAGGCCTATCGCCAACTCTGGTAGTTGCTGCTTGAGTTCCTCTGCGGTGTCTTCGGCCGCTTGGCACTCTAACACTTCCGACTCTTCAATTAGGGTGCAGACCCAATAGGCTTGGCGATTATGTTGCAGCGCGGCTTGGCGCACTCGCTCAATCACTTCGGCTCGCCTGCTATCGGATACCGCCACCGTGGTCACAGGGGTTCTGCCGGGCGGTAGTTCGTCGATAATAGAGGTGTCTAAATCGGCGTAGGCGGTCATGGCTAATGTGCGCGGGATAGGCGTGGCTGTCATGATTAATTGATGTGGATGAAAGCCCTGACTGATCCCCTTTTCACGTAGCCCCAATCGCTGGTGCACGCCGAACCTGTGCTGCTCATCAATAATGATCAGGGCTAGGTTATTAAATTCGACCTTGTCTTGAAAAATCGCGTGGGTACCGATAACGATATGGGCCTCACCGCTTTTTATCATGTCCAAAGATTGGCTGCGCGCCTTACCTTTGAGCTTGCCCGCTAACCAACCCACGGTTAATCCCAGTGGCTCAAACCAAGTGGCAAAGTTATTGGCATGTTGCTCTGCCAGTAGTTCGGTGGGCGCCATCATGGCGACTTGATAGCCGCTCTCAATCGCTTGTAGCGCTGCCAATGCGGCAACTAAGGTTTTTCCCGATCCCACATCGCCTTGCACTAAGCGCATCATTGGATGTTGCTGGCGTAAATCACTCTTGATCTCTGCCACCACACGTTGCTGGGCTCCAGTTGGACTAAAGGGTAGTGTGGTTAAAAACGGATTGATCAGTTGGCCGCTCCCCGCGAGCGATACGGCCGTATCGCGATGACTACGTTGTCTTAGCCGTAACATACTCAAATTGTGGGCCAGTAGTTCTTCTTGGATCAAGCGCTGCTGCGCCGGGTGTGTGCCTTGTTCGAGCGTAAAAGGATCGGTGCCTGTGGGTGGCCGATGCAGTAATTTGAGGGCCTCGATGAGCGACATTTGATTAGGTCGCAGTGCTGGCGGTAATAACTCGGCGAGTGCACCACTGTCGAGTAGTGACAAGGCTTGGTCGGTCAATTTTATCCAGCTGGCTTGCTTTAGCCCTTCGGTCGTGGGGTAGATAGGGGTAAGTGTTTCACTGAGCCCTGCATCGCTGGCGCCATGAATGAGCTTATATTCAGGGTGGATGATCTCTACCGAATGTTTAGCGCGGCGCACTTCGCCATAGGCGCGAATAGTGGCCCCATTTTCTAAACCGTTACGCTGGGCGACGGAAAAATTAAAGAAGCGTAAGGTCATCATGCCGCTGTCATCGCGTACGGTGCAGGTGAGCATACGTTTGCGGCCTTGAATAATTTGCGATGACTGAATTACGGCTTCGATGGTGCCATAGCTACCGGGGTAAAGCGCGGCAATCGGGTATATCTGGGTGCGGTCTTCGTAGCGCAGTGGCAGATGAAATAGGAGATCTTGGACTGTTTTTATGCCGAGCTTCTCTAGCCGCTGCGCCATTTTAATCGCAACGCCTTTTAGCTCTGTAACAGCCATAAGATCGAGTCTATCCACGCTTTATACCCATTTGATTCATTGAGTCATTTAAACCACTATTGGCTCAATCACTGTAAATATATACATATATTATCAGAGTTTACTCTGAACGCAATCTTAGTCAAATTGGCGTGCAGTGGGCTGGTGACAGTCCGAGGGAAAAGGAATGCGTGGTGAAGCGTGAGAGGGGTGAGGCAAATGCAAATAGACCTAGGACTCTTGCCTAGGTCTATTTGTTGAGCTATTGGGTTTGGTTGCCTTGTTTAAGGCAGCTCCTTTAGCCGCTTTATCCCATGGCGCTATTAATGAGATAACCCATGTAGGCAAGGTAAGCCACTAGCAGTAAAGCGCCTTCGCGGCGGCCAATACGCAAGCCTGTCCACGCCACGGGCAGTAAGATCAGCGCCAGCGCCAGCATCACGCTCATATCGATAACCTGTAAGCCACCTGAGGTGATAGGGTGTACAAGTGCGGTAACACCTAAAATACCCAATATATTAAAAAGGTTAGAGCCAACAACATTACCGATGGCGATATCGCTTTCGCCTTTACGGGCCGCAACCACCGATGTCACCAGTTCTGGCATGCTGGTGCCTATCGCGACTATGGTCAGGCCGATGATGAGTTCGCTAACCCCAAATTGCTGCGCCAGTGTCACCGCGCCATCGACAAACAGCATACCACCGCCAACCAGCATGCTGATGCCTATGGCGATGAGCAGAGTCGCTAATAGCGGATGCACTGAACTCGAACCTGGAATATCGTCGGCTCCTTCCCCTTTACTGCTGATATAGCTAAAGCCTAAATAGGCCACCAGCAGTGCAGTGAGCAGTGCACCATCGAGCAGGCTGACATCGCCATCGCTAATTAACCCCCAAAACAGTAGGCTGGCACCGATCATGATAGGGATATCCCGTTTGATCATTTGCGTCTGTACCTGTATTGGCCGAATAAGGGCAGTGATACCTAAGATCAAGCCAATATTGGCGATGTTAGAGCCGATAACATTACCAATGGCGATACCTGGGTTGCCAGCTAATGCAGATTTAAGGCTTACAGCCAGTTCAGGTGCACTAGTACCGAATGCAACAATAGTTAATCCTATGATTAAAGGTGCAATTCCTAACTTTAATGCCACCGAGCTAGCACCGCGTACCAAGGCTTCTGCCCCTGCGGTCAGGATAATAAAACCACCGATAATGGCTAATAAAGTCAACATGGTTACCTCCAATAAACGTTAGGCGGCAAGGATAGGCTTTAACACTCGGAAGGCAACTAAAATTTCGCACAGCCAAGATTAAATTTTATTTAAGATAAGCGGTTAAATTAACAGTAAAAAAGCACGTCTTAGACGTGCTTTTAGGTGTTACACCGATTAATTTCTGTCTAAGGGCTTAAAGCTCATCTTCCCAGCGGATTTTACCGCCGCGCAACCCATCGACTTTGGCGCTAAAGCGCTCCTCAAGTACGTGGCGTTTGATCTTGAGTGTCGGCGTGAGCACATCGTTGTCGATATCCCAAGGCTCACTGACGACCACTATGGCATCGACGGTTTCGTGAGACTCTAGATGCGGATTCACACTGTCGAGTGTGGCTTTGAGAGAAGTGCGGATCTCCTCTTTAGGCTGCATGGCAGCACCCTCAGACAGTTGCACTAAGGCGATAGGATGCGGTAAGCCAGAGCCTATGATGCAGATCAGCTCAACATGAGGATCTTGTGCCAACTTACGCTCAATGGGGACTGGAGCCACATATTTGCCTTTAGAGGTTTTGAAATTGTCCTTAACTCGCCCGGTGATGGTCACATAACCCTCGGCATCGATAGCGCATAAGTCTCCGGTGTGGAAATAGCCATCGGCATCGAAACTACTGGCACTGGTTTCGGGCTGTTTATAATAGCCACTCATTAGGCCTGGGCTTTTAACTAACAGCTCACCATTGTCGGCTTGTTTTATGCTGCAGCCTTCTACTGCACGGCCGACAGAACCAATTTTACTCGCATTGAAAGGGTGGTTAATGATGGAGTAAGCGCTGTTTTCAGTCATGCCCCACGCTTCGCAAATATCGAGGCCTATCTTGTGATACCAAGTGATCAGTGAAGGTGGAATTGGCGCGGAACCCGATCCCAGTAGATTACAGTGTTCAAGCCCTAATCCTTGGCGAATTTTTCGCTTAACGATACTGCTGATAATAGGGATCTTTAGTAAAAAATTCAGTTTGCTATAGCCAATTTTATCGATAATGTTTTTCTGAAATAGGCTCCAAAGTCTTGGCACGGAGAAAAATACCGTGGGTCTGGCACGCTTAACATCGTCGACAAAACTGTCGAGGCTTTCTACGAAGGCCACACTACTGCCAGAATAAAATGAGGAGCCTTCCATCGCCACTCGTTCGGTAATGTGTGCCAGTGGCAGGTACGACAGCAGTCGGTCTTCTACATCGGTTTTAAGATCGCGCACCACGGCTTTACAGGTCCATTCAAAACTGGCGAATGTTTGTATCGCCCCTTTAGGCTTACCGGTAGAGCCGGAGGTGTAGATGATGGTCATTATCTTATCTGGGGTGATAACCGGTGCGTCGATTAATGGCTGGCCCAATTTGAGTAGACTGTTCCATTGGTATTGCGCGGGCATGGTGTCATAGGGCATCGCCATGCGGAGGATATCACCACCGACGCCAGCTTCTTGATCGGCCCAGTAATCGAGTTTACCAATGAAAATAGCTTTGGCTTCGCTGTGTTCTAGCACATAGCGAATAGTATCGGCGTTTGCCGTTGGGTAAATGGGGACGCTGATATAGCCGCCATGCATTAATGCCAGATCGGTAATAAACCATTCGGCGCAGTTTTTCGATAAGACGGCAATCTTTTCACCTGGCTGCAGGCCAAGGTGACGCAGCGCTCCAGCAATTTGCTGCATTTTTTGCTGTACTTCTCGCCAGCTAAAGTCGACGTATTGGCCGTTGATGGGTTGTCTTAGGTAGGTGCTGTCGCCATAAAGATCGACCCAATGCTGCAACATGTCGACCGGAGATTTAAAGTGTGAGTCCATCTGCAATTCCATAGTTATCCGTAAGTGAAAGTAAGCGCATCGAGTTGTTCTGTTTATGTGTGCGCGCTTGTTGAGTATGGCGAAAAATGTGATCTATGACAATTGTTTTGCTTGAATAATAAACGAATTGTCATAGATTTAGGCGTAGGGATAACCTGAGGAGTGGCGTCACATTATGACTAGGCGACTTTATTGCTCTGCGTCGGGATCGGGGGCGCGCATCCGTTGCCACCAGGTGTCATCGGCCACAATTTGTCCCTGATCATCGATGCGTGGGTAGGGGATATTTTTGCGTCGACAAGCCTTGGCGTAAATAGGGTGCCCCTGTTCAAATAGCATGGTTTGGCAGTAAGCATCATCTAAGGTGCGCGTGCCATACATGCCAGCGTGTTCGCGTTGACGCTGAGCCTCGTACATGATTAATGCCGATGCGACCGACACATTGAGTGATTGCACCATGCCCACCATAGGAATAATGATGTGCTGATCGGCAATCGCAAGGCCTGCGTCACTGACTCCATCGCGCTCGTTACCCATGATCACTACCGTAGGTTTAGTGTAATCAATCTCGCGAAAATCCACCGCGCTGGGGGAAAAGTTGGTCGCTAACACCTGCATGCCTTGTTGAGCAAATTGGGCCGCAGCTTCATCCATATGATAGTGCTTGATGGTGTTTACCCATTGCTGACTGCCCGAAGCAGTATTACCCGATACTCGCATCTCAATGTCAGGCCACACGGCATGGATTTGATGGATACCTACGGCATCAGCTGTGCGAATAACCGCAGCAATATTATTGGTTTTATGGACTTTATCGAGGCAAACAGTAAGGTCGGTTTGGCGATTGTCTAGCATCTGATTGATGCGGGCGAAGCGTTCTGGGCTCATGGCGATAGGGATTACTTGTAGATCAAAAGTATAAAGGGCGCCGCGGCGCCCTCAAGGGTAATGGCTAAATTAAAGCTCCATCACTCCGTCCATTTCAACTAGCGAATCTTTCGGTAGCTGTTTAACGCCAATGGCGGCGCGGGCAGGATAAGGTTGCTCAAAGTAGCGCCCCATTATCTCATTTACGGTTGCAAAGTTGCTCAGGTCGGTCATATAGATATTGAGTTTAACGATATCTTGTAGTGAACCACCAGCGGCTGCGCAAACGGCGGTTAAATTATCAAATACCTGAACTACTTGGGCTGCAAACTCATCACTGACCATCTGCATAGTTTCAGGATTTAACGGGATCTGGCCAGAAAGGTACACTGTGCTGCCCACTTTAACTGCTTGAGAATACGTACCGATAGCCTGTGGGGCTTTGTCGGTTGCGATAATAATCTTCTCTGCCATAAACTTTTTCCTACTTGTCGTTATTAATAGTTGTCGTTATGCCGACGGGGTTAATAAATACAGGTTAAGCGCCGCGCAACTTAACGATTGCGCGAGGTACGCAATACTTCGGGTAGCACCCGAATACGACGCATCACATTGGCTAAATGGACTCGGTCGGTCACCGAGATCCGTAAGTTAATCAAAAAGACTCTGCCATCGCGCTCTTCGGTACTCAAGTTATGAATATTGGAGCCTTCGGCGGCCACGATAGAGGTGATTTTTGCCAGTGCGCCTTGATGGTTGACAATTTCGATACGCAAATTAGCTTGAAATTCAACCCCTTCGGCGTTATCCCAATGCACGGGGATATATTTATCGGGCTCACCTTGGTAGCCACGAATATTGGCGCAGCTTTCCATGTGCACCACCAACCCTTTACCTGGGCTAACATGAGCAATAACAGCGTCGCCAGGAATGGGGCGACAACAGTTAGCAAAGGAAACCAGCATCCCTTCGGCGCCGCGAATGGGCATCATATTGGCTTCTTTATGTTCTTGCACCTCTATTCTGTCACCTTTAAGGCGCTGTGCAATAACAATGCTCATGGCATTGCCTAGACCGATATCGGCGAGTAATGACTCTAGACTCTTATGTTTGGTTTCACGCACCACTTTGTCAATCTGTTCAGGGGCAATGTCTTTAAGTTTGACATCACCTAATGCATGATTGAGTAGACGTTTACCTAAAACCACCGCCTCATCTTCCTTGAGACTCTTGAGTAGTTGTCTTATCTTGGCGCGTGCCTTACCTGTGACGACAAAGTTAAGCCAGGCTGCGTTGGGTCTGGCACCTTTAGCGGTAATGATTTCGACGGTTTGCCCCGAAATCAATGGCTGACTCAAGGGATACGCTTGGCGATTGACGCGCGCGCCGACACAAGTGTTACCCACATCGGTATGCACTTCATAGGCAAAATCCACCGGCGTCGCCCCCACAGGAAGCTCCAAGATACGCCCTTCTGGGGTGAAGACATAAATCTCTTCCGGGAACAGTTCAGTCTTAAAGTTTTCTACAAATTCAAAGGAGGTGCTGGCGCTTTGTTGCAGCTCCAATAGGCTTTGCATCCACTTGCGTGCACGCACTTGGGTGGTGGTGCCTTGCTGTTGCGTGCCGGCGCCTTTATAGAGCCAGTGAGCCGCGACCCCTTTGTCAGCCATCTGATCCATATCTTCGGTACGAATTTGTACTTCAACAGGGACCGCATGGGGGCCAAACAGCGAGGTGTGCAGCGATTGGTAGCCGTTCGCTTTAGGAATGGCAATATAATCTTTAAAACGCCCAGGACGTGGCTTGTATAAGCTATGCATCGCGCCCACCACTCGATAACAGGTATCTATGGTGTCGACTATGATGCGGAAGGCATAGATATCCATGACTTCTTGAAATTGGAGTTCTTTATTACGCATCTTGTTATAGATGGAATAAAGGTTTTTTTCTCGCCCCTTTACCGTGCCTTTGATGCCCGCATCTTCTAAGCGGGTTTTTATTGCCACTTCAATGCGCTGGATCAGCTCTTTACGGTTACCACGAGCCGCCTTAACGACCTCTTTGAGTACGCGATAGCGCATCGGGTAGTAAGCCTGAAAACCTAAATCTTCGAGCTCGGTCTTAATGTTGTGGATACCTAAGCGGTTGGCGATCGGCGCGTAAATCTCTAAGGTTTCACGGGCGATACGGCGACGTTTGTCGGGACGCAGTGCACCTAAGGTACGCATATTGTGGGTGCGGTCGGCAAGTTTGATTAAGATGACGCGAATATCTTGGGTCATCGCCATCATCATCTTGCGAAAGTTTTCTGCTTGGGCTTCTTTTTTATCGCGAAACTTGAGTTTGTCTAGCTTAGAGACGCCCTCGACCAGCTCACCAATGGCGGGGCCAAAAAGTTCGGACAGCTCTTCTTTGGTGACCGGGGTATCTTCGATAGTGTCGTGCAGCAGAGCGGCCATTAGCGTCTCATGATCGAGACGCATATCGGCCAGGATGCGAGCAACCGCAACCGGATGGGTAATATAAGGTTCGCCACTGGTACGCATTTGCCCTTCATGGGCATCGCGCGCAACCTGATAGGCCTGCTTGAGTAATTCTACTTGCGTCGGTTCTAAATAAGCTGACGCAGACTCCTTGAGACCTTCAAACAGATACAAGTGGCAGCACTCCCTTATATAGCGTTGCGGCCTTCAGCGATGGCAGCAACAGCAGCAATTTCTGCCGCTTCACGTTCGCGCACAGTTTGACGCTCATCGGCATCAAGTGTGTCAGCGGTGACTAAACCAAGTTCGATTTCGCGCAGGGCGATAACCGTTGGCTTGTCGTTCTCTTCTTCAACCATAGGGTCTTTACCCTGCACGGCGATTTGGCGAGCACGACGCGCTGCAACCAGGATCATATCAAAACGGTTGCCGATTTGGTTTACGGCGTCTTCTACAGTTACGCGAGCCATGTGTTGAAACTCCAGTGATTATGGGTGAAAAAATGACGCAAAATTATACATTATGACAGTTAGTCTGCCAACAGATCGTTAAGCATATCATTTAGAGTATGAATTTGACCAGCGCGAGTAAGGCGTTGGCTACGAATAATTGCTTTTAAATCGACCTGAGCTTGCTCAAAGTCGTCATTGACTATGATGAAGTCGTATTCACCATAGTGTGAAATCTCAGAAGTGGCTTGTGCCATGCGGCCAGCAATCACTTCGCTACTGTCTTGACCTCGGCCAGTAAGACGGCGCTCAAGTTCAGCTTTTGACGGCGGTAAGATGAATACCCCTATGGCCTCTGGCATCATCTGTTTCACCTGTTGCGCGCCTTGCCAGTCAATATCGAGAAACACGTCGATCCCTTGGGCGAGCATCACTTCAATCGCTTCGCGAGAGGTGCCGTAGTAGTTACCAAACACTTCAGCCCACTCAAAAAAAGCTTGTTTTTCAATAAGCGCTTTAAATTCATCAACCGAGACAAAGTGATAATGTTGGCCGTCGACTTCCCCCACACGTGGCTGGCGCGTAGTATGCGATACAGACACTTTCATATCGGCAGGATTATCCTGCAAAATAGCGCTAAGAAGAGAAGACTTACCGGCACCACTAGGCGCTGAAATAATAAACAGGTTTCCGCGAGCGGTCATGAGCGTGCTATCCAAAAGCTGATTGATTTAGGTAGCCAGACATTATACAGCCTAGCGGTAAAATTAGGCTAGTGATTTAGCCTATTAGTGTCACTGTTTGTCCGCCAAAGTGGGTAATTTATGGTAGTTTTTAAGTTCTAGCTCAGAGTCGATAGCGTAGACTCTTGGCTGAACCTGTGAACCGATAGCCAATGTAGTAGGATTTTTATGCAGTTTAATACCTTTTTTTGTCGTCAAGGCGTGGATAGCAGTGTGCGTTTTGCGCTGATCAATCTCGCCGCATTCTTTGCCGTATTGATTTTCTATGTGCTACTAAACGGCCATGTATCGCTATTGTTAGTTGGGCTGGCTGCGGCATTGTTTGCTAGCTTAAGTGCTAAGCGTCGGTTGCAAGGTCGGCCCATCATATGGGCTTTTTTGCCTGTGCCTGGGCTGATATTGTTGAGTGTTGGCCTGATTAATGAAGCTAATACCATAGTTATTGGTTGTGGTGTGTTACTGGAGTTGGCAGCCTGCGTGTTTGTGGTGCTGCAAGCGCCAGCTAAAAGCCAATTTACGGCAAGCTGTTACGGCTATCAGGGGCCATTATCACCGGCGAATCGCCGCGTAAGGCGTGTCGAGCCTGTGATTGCTGGCGATGCGCGCGACGCTGTTATGCCCCTTGAGCTTGATGATGACCCCAATGAGCGCCCCTATCGATATCAGGGGCATCAAGCTAATGACCAACAATCTTATGAGCATGCTATCGGCTCTAGTACTCACAGCGCGAGTACACATAATAGTGAAGCCCTCGCAAGTATCATAAAGGTGATAGGTCAAGGTGCTTTGCGTGCCATTAAGGTGATTAAAGCCCGGCCCCGAGCCAGTTTGCTTGGCGCTGGCAGCTTGATGTTAGTGAGCGCATTAGTGTTAATGTGGTCGGATGAACCTAGCTCTACCCAGAGTGTGCAGCAGAACAGCGCCGAAGCATCAGGTAGCATAAACCAAACGGCCTCTTATCAAGAGGCAATAATGCCCGACGGTTTTAGCATACTACTCGATGAAGATGTGCTGATGATCAGTTGGTTGGGTGAGCGCGGCGAGCCAGGATTATTGTGGTCATTAGCCACTGGTAAAGGGGATAGTAGCTGCCAAGAGTTAACCTTTAATAATGGTGCTCAATATCGCCCGATGGAGGTGAGTTTATTGCCTGACTCATCGACGTTAGCCCGATTTTCGCCGCTCGATACCCGAGCCATTCTTAACGATGTCGCCATGCGCGGCAGCCTTAAGTTGTGTGGGTATCAGTTTAGTCTCAAAGGCAGTCAGGCGGCATTGGCGAAACAAGCGGCGTTTCGTCCCTATCTTTAGGCTAATGTTCAACACTATGAACGGGTGATTAATCGGCGAGATCTATTACAGCTAGCTTTATACAATAGGGGGGAATGGCGGCTATTGGCGCTGGTGTTCATCGTCATAACTGATTAAACTCGTCGGTTACATTTTTAATGGTCGGTGGCCAGCGCGCCGCCCCTAGTCCAGTTGGTTGTAGACAATGGTTGCGACGCACTCTTCTAGTACACCCGATAATGAGTTCAATAATGTCACGCTGGTGATCATGGCAGCTGGTTTAGGTAGTCGTTTCGGCGGCGATAAACAACTGGCAAACTTAGGGCCGCATGGCGAAACCATGCTTGAGCTCTCGCTGGCGAGTGCGATAAAGGCAGGATGTTCGGCGGCGGTGATTATCACCCGCGCCGAGCTTATCGAACCGCTGCAGCAGCGGTTAACCGCCTTGCCAGACGGTTTTGCACTGCATTTTTGTGTGCAACAAACCGATGACTTACCAGCCGAGTGTTTGCCTTTGCAAGGTGAAGCTAAGCGGCGGGGCAAGCCCTGGGGGACTGCCCACGCACTTTGGTGCGCCAGGCATTGGGTTAATGGCCCTATGATAGTGATTAACGCCGATGATTATTATGGTGATAATGCCTTTAAATTGCTGGTCGATGGCTTTAAACACGCTAGCGAACGGTGGCAAATGGTGGCTTATTGCCTCAATGAAACCTTGTCACAACATGGTGGCGTTAATCGGGGGATTTGCCAAACACAAGGGGACTATTTAAGCAGTGTTCAGGAGTGGCTCGATATTGCATGGCAAGGTGATAAACTGCTGGGACACAATGGTCAGCACCAAGCTGAGCTCGATCCACAAAGCCTAGTGTCGATGACATGCTGGGGGTTTTCGGTCGATATTTTTAGGGTGTTAGAGCAGGCCTTGATTCACTTCATCAAAGATAGTGGTCATCTTGCTGGCAGTGAATGTTACTTGCCCGCTGTGGTGCAGACTTGCCTACCGTCACAGCATCAGCAAGACCATAATATCAGCGTCAAACCGGTTTACGTTAATATTAGCGCCGACACCTGGATGGGCGTGACATATCCGCAAGATGCCCTCTGGGTCAAACAAAAATTAATGGAGTTATTGGGTGATTGAGCTTATTCGGCAGCAGGTGCTGCCCCACTTTGGCATAACCGATTGCGCTAAAGTGTCGCCCCTTGGCAATGGTCATATCAATGACACATTTTTAGTGCGCTCAGCGCAGGGCGAGTTAGTCTTACAGCGGATTAACACTCAAGTCTTCAAGAGGCCAGAAGCCTTGGTGAACAACGCAAAAAAGATAGCCAGCCACTTGCAAGTGAAAGCGGCGTGCGGTGATTATCATTTAAGTGTGGTGGCACCTGTATTGACCATGGATAACGCCTTATATGTTGATTTAGCCGACAATGGTTTTTGGCGCGCGATTAATTACTTACCCCACAGTCATAGCATCGAAGTGGTATCTAATGAGCAAGAGGCTGAGTCAGCCGCTAAAGCCTTTGGCCATTTTTCACGCGCCTTGAGTGATCTAGATGCGACCGACTTGGAAGATGTGATCCCGCAATTTCATCATCTTCCCGGACGAATAGCGCTGCTTAACCAGGCCGCCACCCAAGACATGGTGGGTCGATTAGTACACTGCCAACACTGGGTTGATTTTGCACTGGCGCAGACTCATCTACTTGATGAATTGGCTCTGTTGGCTGAGACATTACCGCTGCGAACCTGCCATAACGACACAAAAATCAATAACATGCTTTACGATAAGCGCGACATGAGCAGTTTAGCCATCATAGACTTAGATACCTGCATGAAAGGGCATTTAATGTATGATTTTGGCGATATGGTGCGCACCTTTACCTCGCCCGAGGAGGAGGATTCCACCAACCTTGATAAGGTTGAGGTTCGCGAGTCGATATTTGCCGCTATCTGCCGTGGCTACTTAGCTGAGCTAGGTGATGTGTTAACTGTGGATGAAAAGCGTAGCCTATGGCTGGGCGCGCGAGTGATCTGCCTAATGATTGGGGTCCGCTTTTTGACCGACTATCTCAATGGCGATAGCTACTTCCATGTGCAGCATGACACCCATAATCTCGATCGAGCGGCCAATCAGTTTACCTTGTATCAAAGCCTATTGAACCAACAAGCGACGTTGAAAAAGTATTTTCAATAGCCTGTGCACAATAGCGATTAATCAAGTAAAAGAGCGCAAAATAATGCGCTCTTTTGGTTTATGCCCGTTGAGGCTCCCGGCAATATTTGGCCAGGTTGCTCAAGATCAACTAAGGTGCAACTCATCCTCGCAATCACTATTAAAGTGTTGCATAAGCCCTTACACTGCTTACAGATTAATAACATTGGATAACCATTGATGGCCCCCATTATCTGTAACTCTGCCCTAGAAGCTGTGTCTTTAATCGAAAGCGGTGAAACCCTGTGGACACACTCTATGGGGGCGACGCCTAAGGTGCTACTCGATGCGCTAGCGCAGCATGCGTTAACGATTCAAGACTTAACCCTATTACAGCTGCATACCGAATGTGCCGAGTCGCTTAGCTCACCCAATCTGAAAGGGCATTTGCGACACCGCTGTTTTTTTGGTGGCCTGCCAACGCGTCAATTGTTACAGCGTGGCGATGCCGACTATGTACCTATTTTCCTCTCGGAAGTCCCCAAACTGTTTCGCTCGGGCGAGCAACCCATCGACACCGCTATCATTCAAGTGTCGCCACCAGATAAACACGGTATCTGCTCTTTAGGTATCTCGGTAGAAGCCACCTTGGCCGCTTGCCAAGTAGCTAAAAAAATCATCGCTCACATCAACCCTATGATGCCGCGCACTCACGGTGATGGATTTATTCATTATCAAAAATTTGCCGCTGTGTATGAGCAGAGTATGCCTTTACCACAACACCCACTCGCTGCCAGCGATGTCACCAGTTTGGCGATAGGTCAAAATGTGGCAAAACTAGTGCGTGATGGTGATTGCTTACAAATGGGTATAGGCGCGATCCCCGACGCCGTGCTTGCCTGCTTAACCGAACATCAAGACTTAGGTGTGCACACTGAGCTATTTTCCGATGGCGTGCTTAATCTGGTCGAACTTGGGGTGATCAACAATAGCCGCAAAAAAGTGCATCCTGGTAAATTGGTCACGGGTTTTGCCCTCGGTAGCCAGCGACTCTATGACTATGTTGACGACAACCCATCGGTGATCTTTATGGATATTGAGCAGGTCAATGACACCTCGATTATCCGTAAAAATCCCAATGTGATGGCAATAAACTCGGCGCTGCAAGTGGATATTTCGGGACAAATTTGCGCCGACTCATTAGGCACGCGTATCTATTCTGGCGTAGGTGGGCAGATGGACTTTATTCGCGGTGCGGGCCTATCAGAAGGCGGCCGCTCGGTGATCGCACTGCCAAGCACTGCAGCGCATGGAAGTGTGTCACGTATCAGCACCGTACTCTCACCTGGTGCAGGCGTGGTCACCACCAGGGCTCATGTACATTACATCGTCACCGAATATGGCATCGCCAATTTGCGAGGTAAATCACTGCGAGAGCGAGCCCGCGCCTTAATCGACATCGCTCACCCAGATTTTAGAGAACAGCTTTGCCAAGAAACCTTCGATATGTGGGGACTCACGGTTTAGTTCCATCTTGTAATAAACATATAGCCTCTGCGAAGGGGCTTATTACCTCTTGAGTCGCACTACTTTGACTCGTTCTCTGGGAGCATTCTTTGCCAACCAGGCCGAAGCGTCAGCCCTAATAGACAAGCCAGGATACCGATAAGGTTATCCTGGTGTTTACTGTTATGTCATTGGTTATGTTGAGGTCTTTTGGCTGGTCGCGCATCAGCCCCTTTTCCTCAAACCTGTCACTCCTGTTTCGATGAGCTGGGACAGAAAGAAGCAAAGGGCAGCATTAGTATGACGTATATTTAGGTCTACTCATCAATAAGTTAGAAGCGATAGCAAATAGGCAATAGCCGGTGAAAAACCAGAAGCCGATTTCTAGTTGGGCGTGCATCACTATCAATTCGCCCATCTGATCTTTGGCGTTACCGGCGAGATAACTGACAATGATGGCGACCACAAATACATCGGCCATGCTCCATTTACCTATGGCGTCGATAACGCGTGTAAGTATTATCGCCGTGCTGCCCTGAGTGAAAAGCAGAACGGCTTGCGCCAGTAGTTTGAGGGTAGGAATAATTACCGAGAAGGTGACAATCAAGAGCCCGACCAACAGGTTACCACTTTGTATCAGGTCTTGTACCGTCCCCAGTATACTACGGTGCTTGCTATAAATTTCCACCTGGCCCTCCAGCTGGTTAAAACCGAGGAATGCTGATACCGAGCCGAGCAAACCGCGTGTTTCACTGTCTTGAGTCATTAACTCTATGGTGGTCTGGGCAAATTGGGATTTATCAGCGTGGCCATCTAGGCTTAACATTGGCAGGCTGAGACCGGGTATAAGTAGGGCTAGGGCGATGAGAATCACTAATAACTGTAGCCATTTACTCCGTTTTGACATGATTGCTCCATTTTTCTATGTTGCCTGTGGGTTGGCACCTGAGGATCGATTATACCCTATTTGGAGTGAACGCTAGCTGAATGTCGCCGCTCACGCTGGAGATATTTTTTATCATGCCAAGCGTCACCTTTAAAGTCTGGTTGCAGCCACAGGGTGATGCATTTTCATCATCTGGCTGAGACTCTTGTCGATATTGTCTATCTTAATTTTAGAGAGCAGCTCCGCCAAAAGACCTTCTATCATGTGAGGACGTACATTTTGGCTTTACAGCATCTCAAAACGAAAAAAGCCTCATATTGAGGCTTTTTGCTAAGAGCGAGGTATTTATTCTACGTTTTGGATCTGCTCGTTGAGCGGTTTTTAAAATTGTATTATTTCAATCGGTTACGATTTTTTTGCCATTTTGGTAATTTTCAGTATCCATTAAGTCACCACTTTTTAGTTTTGTGTTGCATTGGTCTTTCATCAGCTTTTTCGCCATTTTCGATGATTCTGATACTTAAAAAGATACTTCCCGCAACAAAGAGGATTAGAGGTATCAGCATGATCATAGGTTTTCCTCCTTTTAAATGAATCGCAGAGCGACATAGGATAGATGAGTCCACCTTGTAGGCTTTATCTGATTCGTTGCTTTTCGATATTCATAGAGATAACACCCACAAGTAGATTTTAGGCCAAAAAACACAGAGGCTATAAAGTTGGCTTTAGTCTCAAAGATAACTAAACACGCAAATAGACCTCCACCTACGACAACTATGTAGAGTAGTGGTGATATTTCGGCAAAATAATCAATGTCGAATTTTAGGCGCATACTAAAACGTATCCCCAAAGCCGGAATCGAAGCCTGAATCAAAGCTAGAATCACAGAAGCTGGAGTCAGCATCAAAGCCCGAGTCAAAGCAATCGTCATAGCCGCTATCGATTGTGTTGAGGCTCAAGTCATCCTGTATCGAATGAGAGGTTGAATCGTCATTTGTTACGCCAAATGGCTTACCCTGGGCATCGACATAGGTACCGTTTATCATGGGGGTGCCATCAACATTTACAGCAGGTGTAGTCGGTGATTCATTTTTCATATTAAGCTCCTGTTGCGTCGTTTATTGTTTGGTCTTTTTTCGACATTAATGAAAAAAAGTGCGATTGCAAGAGCATTTTTCATCATTTTTTATTCGATGCTTTTTGTTAGTTTAGTTTCTGTTTTTGCTAGTTTTTATTCGTTTATTTCACCGGGAATTGAGTATTGCTAAGCACAGAATGTATATCTTTAAAGCAAACAATCGGCACGATTTTTTGTAAATAAAAGCGCCTGTGAAACAGGCCAACTCAAGGCGTATTTGAATGGGGACGAAGTCCCGATTCAAAGGAGCAACGCGCATGTACAGCTGGTCTGTACTAACCGTATTTACGTTTTGCTTCAGCAAAATTTAGCCTCACATTTGGCACAAATTGATGGCTAAACCATTTGTCTTTTCGTCAGAAAAGCAGAGCGTCGAAAGAGGGGAGAGGAGTGGCACACTCACCCTCGTCGTAAGCGGCGAAAATGCGGTTAGTACAGAGCGTAGCTCGGTGCATGCGCGTTCAATGTCTTTGGAAGGCTAGAGCGTAGCTCGTAAGACAGGTCGATGACGAGTCATCAGAGCTGGCGTGCCTTTCAAGACATATGGCCGAACAACGAAGATGTTCTGCCATCAGGCGCAGCCTGGCTTGGTATCGACTTCTGTCGCTATTTTCATTCCGATAGGGATGAAACAGATCCTCGTGATGATTATCGAGACCTTTCTATCAATAGGGATTGTTTGCCTGGGGGGAATCTACCTGGTGATACCACTTAATCTGTTGTCTAAAAAGGTATCCCATGCAAACGCACATTTCTCAATCTCAGCAGCTCGTCAATCAGAGCATATTGCAGGCAGGAAGTTCTGCAGAAAAGTACCACCCGTATCTCTATATGGTCATGCAATATGCCCCTGGTTGTAACAATAACCAGACAGGTAAAATGAGAAGAATGTCAACCATCAAACTGTAACCCTCCCTTATATCGATCATATTTTGAGAGAGTTTTCCTCAATTAATCGCTCATATAATTTAGGCGGTAAATCATTCAGTGATTCATGTGGCCGATCATAATTATATTCTTCAATCCAACTATCTGTGATTTCCCTTACTTCAGTCAAGCTATTGAACAAGTAACAGTCTAATACTTCATTTCGATAAGTGCGGTTGAATCGCTCAATATACGCATTTTGCGTTGGTTTTCCTGGCTTAATAAAATCTAACTTGATGCCATGTTCTTCAGCCCATATCTCAAGTGCATGTGAGATAAATTCTGGCCCATTATCTTGCCTTAATCGCTTTGGGTAACCACGGTAGGCTGCGATTCTATCCAGCACGCGTATAACCCTCTGTGCAGGTAAGCTCGAGTCCACTTCGATGGCTAACGCTTCACGATGATAATCATCAATGACATTAAATGTTCTGAAAGACTTGCCTGAAAATAAGTTATCACTCATAAAATCCATAGACCAGCATTCATTAGCCTTTGCTGGAACGGCCAGTGGCTCAGGCTCTCGAGAAGGTAAGCGCTTTTTACCTTTACGCCGTAAGTTAAGCTTCAAACCACAATAAATACGGTACACACGTTTATGGTTCCATTTATGGCCTAGGAGCCGTAGCCGCTTAAATATCTTCCGAAACCCATAGGCCTTATGTTTTTCAGCAATGTCTGATACTGCCTCAATAATATCATTATCATCTATACGTTTAAGTTGATAATAATATGTGCAACGACTGATGTTTAACGCATCACAAGCCAGCACAACACCTAGGCCAAATTCATTAATGGCATAGTGGGCTAATACCTTTCGTTCTGCTGGCCTTATAGCTTTTTTTCAACAATATCTTTGAGTGCCATATTTTGTAAGCTGACATCAGCAAACATCTTTTTAAGTTTGGCGTTCTCGGCTTCTAATTCCCGCATACGGGTTAAGTCAGAGGCTTGCATCCCACCGTACTTAGATTTCCATTTGTAATAGGTACTTTGACCTACATTATGTTTGCGACATAACTCAGGCACAGTCTGTGCACCAGACTCGCCTTCTTTGAGGATGTTGATAATTTGGCTTTCAGTAAAACGTGTCTTTTTCATGTGATTCTCCATTTGGTTTAGTGTAAATGGAAAACTCTATTTAAAACATTCTGATTTTAAGGGAGGGTTACAATAGTATTTGGCTGTCGCTAAATCTTGATTTTTTCATTGAGAATCTCCTAGTTACAGATTACGAGAAAATTCTACTTATGAACACCGTGGTTTTTCGGGGGGATTACCTATGGAAGTTGCGAAATATGCTGAAGTAAAGAAGATACTTGTTCTCTATCGCTTGGCATTTGGACAGCCTAGGCAACAAGAGCTTTTAGAAAGTTTCACGGGCTGCGATATAGAAAGTGAAGAATTTAATCGAGTGAAGGACTCTTTGATTATCGACCTTGCTCCTTTGAACGCTCAGATCTAGTAAAATATTACGGTTCTAGAGCGGATTTGAAAGTAATGTATCTATATGAATGATTTTAGTAGTCAAAAATAATTCTAGCTCATAATTATCTAGTTTTCATAGAGATTTTGAATCCTATTTTAAGTTAGTATCTAGCTAATAATTATTTTAAGGTGGCAACTAAATATGGATTTTGAACGGTATCCTTTAGCTCTTGTAAACTGGTCTGGAGGTAAGAAAGGTGGATATAGACAGCCTTTTCAAGAAGCTTCAGGAAGACCTCTGGATGTACAGCTAACCACCCCATTGGTTAGAAAGTTATCTAATTGGGTTGAATCGTTATTATCGGGAAAACCTAATACTCCATTTGCCGTTTTACTCGTGGGTGGCCCAGGGAATGGGAAGACTGATGCTGTAGAAGGTGCAGTAGCAGATTTTGATCGACGATTAGGTGCTGAAGGAGAGCTTGTCGCCAAGTTTGCAACTCAATACCTTTGCTCCGAAGATGGACTACCTCCTCGAACAGCTGTTGCGTCTTTTAAAGAATTCATTAGTCAGGAATGTGAGTTTTCTCCAGAAATTCGACTGGTTCAAGATGCAACAGAGAAAGAAACATCTCGACCTAGTGAATCTGCTGAATCACTTTTACTTGAAGAGCTTTCTGAAATTTATCGTGGGGAGTATCAGGGTATATATTTAGGTTGTGTCAATCGAGGTATTTTGGCCAACACTTCAGCGTTAGCTATTCGTAGGGGGGAAACAGAGTTAGCACAATTCTTGAACGACATAGTTGCAGCAGCAAGTGGAGGTGTGGAGGCTTTGGAGTGCTGGCCTCTAATGGATACCCGCTTGGCATTATGGCCTATGGATGTAGAGTCTTTAGTTGCTCCACTGGATGGTAACGTCAAAAATACAGTTTTTCATCAGATACTTAAAAAAGCACTTGCTGATGAAAACTGGAACCCACCTTGTGATAATAAATCTGATTGTCCATTCTGTCAGAATAAAACATTACTAGATAAAGAAAGATCTCAGGATAATGTTGTTCGCTTTTTATACCATTACGAGTTGGCATCAGGCAAGCGTTGGACGTTTCGTGATCTGTACTCTTTAATTTCCTACTTATTTATTGGTGAAACCAACTCACTAGTTATTGATGGGAAGCCTTATTCTCCTTGTGACTGGACCGCTAAAATACTTCAGCTAGAAAAGAAAGGCCCTAGTACTCTATCGGGGGCCAAGGCCCGCTATCTCCTAATGAATAGGTTATACCATCATCGCTTATTTACAAATTGGCCACGATTAACAACGGGTGAACATAACAAAGCACAGAAGGCAATATTTAGTAACTCCAAAGCCAAAGAGTCTTTTGGGGAAGATGGCTTCAATTTGGCTAAGTTTCACTTCAGAGCTCTCAAATCTCTTGCTGAAAAGGAGCATAGTGCTATAAGTGAACTACTTTCTGGTGACTTTTCTAACTATATGGATCCAGCGTTGGCGAATGGGGATTCCGTACTATTCACCTCAAAAGCTACTGAAAAAGAAGTGTGTGTAGATCTACTTGAAGAACATTTTAGTCTCTCTGTAAATGAAGGTTTAGATTTAGTTTCAAGCCGAATCACACTTATTGAGAGAAAGTTATTAATACAGCTCGCTAGAGCGGATGAGGCACTATCAGAGCAAAACCATCCAACTAAATTTTCAAATCAGGCAAGAATGTTACAGGGATCTATTCGTCAATTTGCTGCACGTGTGGCAAAGAGAAGTTTAGGCCTTCGATGTGGTGTATCTAAAGATGACCAATTGTTTACTAATTTTGCTGAATTACATTTGAGGAATGACAATTATGATGATATTGAAGATCTTGTTGAGCAATTAGTAAATGAAGACACGCGCTTTTTCAAGATCCCCCTTTCTACGACATTTGGTCAACCTGTAGCGCGCCGAGACCGGGATGTATCACTGCGCGTTCGCAATGTGAAGACCTCGATGCAAATGTTTAGAGGAAATGATTCTAGACCGGCACATCGTTCTCCTTATATAAAAATTCATAAAAGGCATGTACCAGTTACATTTGCGCTCTATAAGGCTTTGAGCGAAATTGAGGAAGGGCTTGATGCAGCCTCTCTTCCACAAGAAGTTTTCGCATTGATTGATGAGGTAAAATCAGTCACTGCTGGTCAGGTCGCTAGAGATAAGGATTTCGTTGATGGAAATATAGATCTTACTATTGGTAAAGAGACATATCCATTAAAAGTTGGAAGCAAGATTCGTTTTAGAGGGCGAAATTAGATGACATTATCAAAGCATTACATAGAAAAACCTTGGGATAATAATCACTCTCTTTACAAAGAAAGCTTCCTTAATATGAAACCTGCGCCAGAAGTCACCACTGGTGAAATCTTATTAGCTTCTCTATATCGTAACGTAGGTTTTTACGACCATTCAGGTGTTAGTGAGCATGTCTGGAATTTGGGGACACCATTCAAAAAACAGTTAGAAAAAGAAAAGCGACCTTCAAAATTAAAAAGTCCAGTAGGCTTCGAAACACAATTATGGGGAAAGGTCGTAAATAGAGCAATTGCCACACCTAAACTGTCAGGGCAATCTCGACAGCGAGGAAACCAAGTCACTCCAATTGTCCCTGATGCGACTTTGTATTACATGTCTGCTCGTTTAACTGGAAACCCTTGGAACCCAGGCAAACTTATCGCAAAAATGATAGCACTAGGCACTGGTGACTATTCAACTGCTTTGGCTATTTGGCACAAACTATATGAAAAATTAAGTGTTACTGAAGAAGAGGATGATGTTTGGGCTCGAATGATACAAACAGAATTTGAATCTTGGCGAGTTGACTCAATTCGTGATGCTTGGCAGAAGCCCTCGGTGTTTCCATATGCTGAAAGCTCTTTTGTCAAAAATTTCAATTTAGATTTCCCAGCAAGACGCTTTGTTGAGGATCTAGATTTTGTTCTTAACTTAAAGCAAGGGCTCACTCGTCGTCAGTGGATAAGCATGCTTGAGTCCTTATGTAGAGTAGGCAGCAGCGCTCATGTAAATTGGTTGTGTCACTCTAATGATATTTGCAGGGAAATAATTGAGCAAACATTGAAAAATGGTACTGTTCTCAGTGAGTCTGAGATAGCTCTGAATTTTTCTAAAGGGCAAGATTTTTGGAGTGTGGGGCAATTAGCAACAAAGCCTATCAAGGAAGCCACTAGGCGTTATATTGAAGGTCGAGGTGCAATAAATCTAATATTGCACATGCTAGAAGATGCCAACATTAACATGTCTAAGATTAACTTGACTTCTCCTCGAGAAATCTCAGAGACGCTGGTTTACCTTGCCTCTGTTAGGCAGAAGTTTGATTTTGGTTATTACTTGTCTAGCTTCTCTTTGATGATGGAAAGTGACAGTAAAATTGCAGATTGCAAAAAAGGGACATCGAAAAATGTGTTGGAGTTTCTGGAGCATATAGCACGTCAGCGAATTACATCGGAAGCTGGTTTAGAAAGTTACGATCAGGGTTATTATATTGAAAAAAGGGGCAATTATGCTAGTGCTCCTTGGGTTGTTGGATTAGGTCCTTTGTCTATTCTGCTGATGGTACATTGTGCTGCTAGTAGAGTAACAGGCCCTTGTACTGTTCAACATTTGTGTGAACAGTTAGCAAGGTATGGAATTAATGCCGAATTAGCACTTGGTTCTGGCGAAGTTCTAAATAAGAAATTAAGAGATATGTCCATTGCTGTAGATAGTCCAGATGCGGAAGGCGGCATGGTAATTGTCAGCCCACTGACAGAGCTTGGACTCAAAGGAAATTAAAATGCCCCATAGTTTCATTGACCATTTAGTTTTAGTAATTTTGAATCAGGCAAGCCAATTTATTGCTTCAGAAAAAGATGATTTGCGAGTCGTGTTTTCTGCTGTGCCTGGAAGCATGCTTGATGAAGTTTTCTTGCGATTTGAGGCTCTAGGACCTCGAGTGAATATTGAACGAAATGGGCATGTTAAGTCAGTTCCAGTTCTTTTAGTTCAGGAAGGTGTGGAAGATCCATCTCATTCTGACAGTGCTAGATGTTCAAGTAATCATGTAGTTAAGATTAGGACGTCTTATGCTTCATATCTGGCTCTTGCCGCTATTAATGATCCTCCTCTATTATCCAATGGGACAACAGTAGACAAAATAGGATTGGATAAAGTGAACCATGTGAGTTTTTCTACATGGAGGGAAGAGCATTTTGTTCAGGATATATTCCAAGCTGTAATGAAACGTTTTGAGCTGACTAAGGACACTGACCAAGTTTTAGCTTGGTCAGCTTTGGCAGAAGCTTTCGAACACGCAGGTCAGAGCGATGATATAGAAGAGCCTTGGGAGCTGTTGCGCAGTTTGTACGATACTGGAGGTGAAGGAAAAGGGCTACGAGATATGTGTCATGCCTTAGGCCTGCCTTTTCTCGGGAACGGAGAAATCCCTAATTCTGATATCAATTCTGATTTAGCTAGTTTTTTCCAAGAAAATGGATTCAACTCTGGCGTTGACCAATTGAAAAGTGAAACAGAGTCGCAAGACATAAAAGAAGCTTTAGATTCATTTAAGCAAACAGTAGTGTCTATTTATAGAACACCTCAAGAGTTTATCACTAGACCGTTGGGCAATTATGCCAAAGCGCGAAGAGAGAGCAATCAAGATTGGTGGAAAGTACTAACCCAGCAGGTTTGGTTGGAGTTGCTCAATCAGGGTGAGGCTCAGGAAACCGGTACTCTTAAGCTGAGCTGTTTGAACGAAGTTTTTCGTAGGAACTTAAATAGCCAGTTAGCCGTAGTCCAATCGATACCAAAATTTCAACTTGAAATTGATGACATACTCAAGGGAGAAGAAATTGTAGTCTCTCGGGCTTCGGGGCGGAAAAAATTAGATCCAGTCGATTCGTTTATAACGAATGACAATATACTAGAATGGGAAGATACATCTATACCTGATGAGCATGAGCAGTATGTTAGGTACATATTCGAAAGCCAGAAACTGGCAAAGCCTGTATTAATTAAAGTAATTTCATTAGAAGCGTATACGCCTTTAGTTGTTGTGAATAGTTTGTCAGCTCAGAAATTGAGCCCGTTTAAGAAGAAAGTTGGCCGCGGTGCATCGGCAAAGACACGCTATGACTGTGAACTAATTACCAACGGAGAAGGTACTCACACAGTTGAATTTTATCTGAGAAAATCAATATCTATGCCGAAGAGTATTACCGGTAAAGTAATTGAAAGTGATGACGATGATACGAACAGTCAGACTTGGCCCATAACTCAATCAGGGGACCTACCTGGATATGCAATGGCTGTCATTGAAGCTGCTGAAGCGTGCAATATTGAGTTTGAGATTGGTACCGACGATTTAGGCGAACCACTCAAGTATCAAATAGTTGTTAATCCCAATGAATTTGCCGCCAAAGGCGCTACTAGTGAATTTGATAAACTAGTACGGAATAATTGTGCTAGATCATCAAGTATTGCCAAGGTTGATGTCAGACCGAGCATGTTGACTCACCTCGAATCTTGGATTTTGGATGAAGAGGAGTCGTTTTACCCTTTACTTATAGGTCCTGGTTTCAAAGAGGCATGGCATCCCCCAACTTGGAGAGATTATCCTCGACTGTCAACACTCGAATTAACAGTAGACCCCCGGCCTAAGATAAATGAGCTCAGCCCACCTAATAGTTTTCTTATTGCTAGAAATAAAGTCAGAGTACTATTACAAAAGCTATGCCATGAAAAGGGCTGCACTATAGAAGCTCTCAGTCTTGGTCAGATGATGCAGACGCCAAGCGTTCGGACACTTGTCGAGGAATATATTAATGAATATGTTAATTGGCTAAAAAGTCCAGATTCGCTGGCTTGCTGGTCTGATCTTATTACAGTTCATCGAGCTCAATCGAATGGTCAATATTTGGAAGCTAAACCGATAGCACTGATTCTGTCTCCTATGAATCCAGTAAAACTAGCATGGCAGTGCAACGCTCAATATTTACTTCATGATGCCCTTCAGAAAGGCATTCCGTCACCTGTTGCCGGTATTATTGACCCTTCTAGTTTTCCTGATTGTTTAGCGTTAAGTTGTCGCGACGTTAATGGTCAATTTAATCCAATCGGTTTCGCCTCGGTTAAGAGCTCTTCAGAGTACTGGTCTGTGTTATGGCGTACTAATTCGATTTCTGAGGTTGAAAGAGGTAATGATATTGGTGTCTTTGGTTCTGAGTTAGGTCTTATGCTGGAAGGCATTATTAATGGCTTTAACAAGCAGCAAGTGAAGCGTTCATTTGATGAAATTCGTCAATTATATCCAGCAAAATCCCGGCTTAAAGTTTCTTTGCACAGTGACTCTTCTGGGTATAGTTCTTGTAATGAAGGTATTGATGAATGGTGTCTAGAAAATCTTGGTTCAGAAGTAGATGAGTGGTCTCCTGCTGGTGGTCTTACAATACAGATCATAGATAGGCGCCCCACTGATGAACAGCCAGAACCAGCAATACTTGCATCATTGACAGAGCGCTCTGATACCAGCGTACGATGGTATACAGGGCAGAAGAAGGCAATGAGCTTTTCTCGTGATCTTTCCATAGTGGATCATCTGCAAACTATGGATCAAGAGTTTCGTCAAGATGGGGTTCTATCGCCAGTCGATCCAAGTTGTTTATCGAGGCTTAGCATTAAGAAGAATGCATCTAATCATCGCCAGTATTTATCAATGTCTAGAGCGGGTCGATTTGTTCTTGAACATAAAGATAATAAGTTACAGGGGGGGTTGTGTGAAGCACTCGACATCCTAGAATCTTCTTTTGTTAGGGACTTAGGGGTTGATAGCTTAGGCTTTGCTCCAAACTTACAAACCTTGAATGCATCGTTAGAAAATACGCGATACAGTGCTATTTCTTCATCAGCAGTAGATGCAAGTTGTTTTCATAGCCCAGATGAAGATGCATTCCTTTGGGACTTTGAATTACCTAGATATGCTCCCGGTTCTGGACAGTCGAGTGGTTTTTATTTAGTAGCAAAACAGTCTCCAACGATGGTGACAGCTATGAAAACTGTTTTGAGTAAACTCTTAGGCGATAAAGCAGTAAGTGATGCTCAAGTAATAGTTCTTTTAGGCGAGATTTCACGTCGTGGTATTCCAACACTCAAACGTCTGACAAGTGGTGGCTCTGCTAGCCTCGGCGAAGTTGGAATGCTCGTTGCCTCTCGTTTATTACAATCCGATTTCCAACTTCAAGATAATGGAAAAGGTCTAATTCCTTCAATAGTTAATAGTACGGTTAACTTAGTCATTCCAGCAGATGTTTTTCAACCTCGATTTGATGAGTTGCGTAAGGCATTGGGATCTGATAATCGAGAGCGCCCGGATTTATTAATTATGAGTATTGGTTTCGCTGTGGATGCTGGAGATGGGTTGCTGGAACCTTATAAACTCAAAATTACACCCATCGAAGTTAAGGCTCGCTCAGGAGAAATGACTGATAAGCAACGTTCAGAAGCATTGTTACAAGCAAAGTCATTTTCAGATTTTCTTATAAATTTAAAGTCAAAAGTAGAAGACGCAGAGCTGTGGGGTATTGCATATCGTGATTTGCTTGCAAGCTGGTTGGATTATGGTTTCCGTGTTTATGGTGAAACTCATGCAGCTCAATTTAATAAATCCTGGGTCGATTACCATCAACAAACTATAGCTAAGCTTATGTCTGGTGAACTTGAGGTAGAAATAGAACCTCAAGGAAGACTTATTACTATAGAAGATACTTCAAGAAGCAGAGTTGTTTGTTCTGGTGATGGGGATTTTAAAAATACTACAATATTAGGGTATGAACTTGCAGCCTCGTTGTTGACTGGTAAGCAAGTCTCAACCGTAGATCTAATAATTGAACAAGTTGGTGAGTGGGGATTATTAGCCTCAACTGAAGTACCATTGAAAAATAATACAATAGAGCTTAGCGATGATTCTAATTCCGTCTCTCACAGGGAAAAGAAGCAAGGTTTTCCAACTATTGAAACTAAACCTTTAGCATTATCAAAGAAGACTGTTGAGCTTGAATCGACCACAAAACCAAAAGAGTTGGAAAGTTCTTCTCTGATAGAGCTTGAAGGTTTGAAGCTTAAAGTGGGAGAAAGTACGGATCTTATCGGGCGTAAAGATGTTTACTTTTACCCTGGTAATACTGCCTTGAATAATATAAATGTAGGAGTCGTTGGGGATCTTGGTACAGGAAAGACACAGTTGCTAAAATCTATGATATATCAGATGGTCAAAAAGCCAGAAGATAATCGTGGTAAATCACCTAAAGTTTTAATTCTTGATTACAAGAGAGATTTTAGTGACTTGACTGATAAAGGATGTAACTTTATTGACAAAGCCAAAGTTAAAGTTATTTCACCCTTTAAGCTACCGTTAAATTTGTTTTCAACAGGTGGGGACGATTCGAATAGAGCAATGCTAGATAAGATAGGTTCTTTTAGAGATATTTTAAGGAAGATTTTTGCTGTTAATGCACCTGTTCAAGATCGAAATTTAAAAGAAGCAATAAAATCAGCTTATAGGACGACAAGAGAAAATGAGAAAAGAGACCCTACTATTTACGATGTCTTTGAGCATTATGAACAACTTGCCGATGGTAAACCTGATTCAGTTTCTGGAATAATGAGTGACCTAGTCGATTACGAAATATTTGAAGATGACCCGGCTAAGATAGTTTCCTTTGATGAGTTTTTTGATGGTGTTGTGGCCATCGACTTGAAAGGGCTTAATGATGATAAATTGAAAAAAATGGTTATCGTTATCTTCCTTAACTTATATTGTGATTACATGCTTCGAGTTGAGAAAAAGCCATTTTTAGGTAAGGAGCCTCAGACACGTTTCATTGATTCCTATTTATTAGTAGATGAAGCACATAATATTTTGCCTTACGAATTCCCTGTGTTGTCAAAACTTTTGCTTCAGGGGCGAGCTTTTGGTGTAGGAGTAATCCTTGCCTCACAGTTTTTTGAACACTTTAAAACGCAAAGAGAGGACTATCTAAAACCAATGCAGAGTTGGTTTATTCATCAAGTTCCGGGTGTTACGGCTAAAGATCTCAATAGAATAGGACTTCCTTCGGCTTCTGACAGTACAGTAGATCGCATATCTGGACTGGAACCTTTCAACTCTCTTTGTAAAACCTTAGATTGGAATGGAGAGTTTGTAGTAGAAACTCCTTTTTACAAATTAGATTGAGTATTGTAATTTACAGCCTATTTCCTGGTAATAATTTTATAAATACTGTATAATAGCTGTATATATGTACAGCTATTAAGGCTGATTGTTGTGAACGTGGTATCTAAAGTGAAAAATGAAAATTCAGTAGGGACATATATCGACTTGTTCTCAGGTTGCGGAGGGTTCTCATTAGGGCTCGGTAATGCAGGTTGGACAGGTCTCTTTGCCGTTGAAAAAGACCCTATGGCATTTGAAACTTTTAGACATAATTTGATTGACGGCGGTAAATATAATCACTTTGATTGGCCTGAATGGCTGCCGAAAAGGGCCACAACAATTCAAACTTTGCTTGAAGATTATAGCGCAGAGCTTCAAGCCTTAAAGGGAAGCATAGATTTAATTGCTGGAGGACCACCTTGTCAGGGGTTCTCTCTAGCTGGTCGAAGAAATGCTTCTGACCCAAGAAATCAGCTCTCTGAGCAATACATAAAAATGGTTGAAATCGTAAGCCCTAAATATTTAGTGCTTGAGAATGTTCGCGGTTTTAACGCAAAATTTAAAGATTCAAACGGTATCGCTGCAAAGCAGCCATATTCAATGGTCGTAAAAGCTAAGCTAGAAAATCTTGGTTATACGGTTTTTACTGATTACGTCCATAGTGAAAATTATGGTGTGCCTCAAAAGCGTACTCGTTTTATTATGATTGGTATAAGAAATGATACCCTCAAAAGCGATGTGAATCCTTTTGAGATTCTTGAGTCATTAAGATCAGATTTTCTAAAGAAGAAAAAACTACCAATTGGCAAACCTGTCAGTGTCAAAGCAGCTATAAGTGATTTGGAACATAAAGGCGCAAATATTGTCCATCATTCTGGGAATACAAATACAGGCTTTAAAAAGTTAGATTATGTTGCTCCTGAAAGGCCGACAACATATCAGAAGGCTATGAGGAAAGGGCTTAATGGCTCTAAGCCAAATGGGTTGAGAATAGCTCGACATAAAAGCACGACAGTTGAAAAATTTAAATATATACAACAAGTATGTCGCCCTGGTTTAGGCCTAACTGATGAGCAAAAAGCAGCCATAGGAATGAAGAAACAAGTTATAAGTGTTTTGGACCCAGAACAGCCTTCAAGAACGTTGACTACGTTACCTGATGACTTGCTGCATTATTCAGAGCCCAGAATATTAACTGTTCGTGAAAATGCCAGAATACAGTCTTTCCCTGATGACTTTAAGTTTCGAGGGAAATATACGACTGGTGGAATGAGAAGAACTCAAGAGTGTCCAAGGTATACTCAAGTGGGTAATGCTGTGCCTCCTTTATTGGGAGAGGTTTTGGGGGATCTTATTTTGAGTATAGGGAAATATGATGACTGAGAAGAAGCACTCATTTAAAGCTAACGTTAGGTGTATTAGTCTCGACTAGATCTGATATATCAATTTGACTAGTTGAGAGTCCCCTGCTTTGATAGAATCTGTTACACCCTCGTTGAATGTTTAATCAAAATAGGAAGGGTAACTCTCATTTTGCATACTAAAAATCCAATTATTGAACACAAAGCTTGTTTACTTAATTTAGCTGAAGAGCTGGGTAATGTTTCTAGAGCTATAGCAAGATGACCTTCGCTTAGCTCTATGCGACGAAAAAAACGATCGCCGCAATGGCTTTCATTTGCATCAAACCTATCTAAATCAAATGGTTTGGAGCTTTTTTGCAAGTAAGAATTATTAGGAGATCACTTACCTCTTCGAACAATTCGCTTTCAAAAATGATGTCACCATTAGAGCTATAAATCTCAGGGTTCACTTCATCACCCTCGTTTTCCGCTTCTTGAACCAAGTAACGCTTGTTTACCTCTTCACGCTGAGCTGGATCTGAGTGATCAACCCATAGAACATAGTACTGTGAACCGACATTAAAATAAAAGCTAGGGCTGACGTCATTATGCCAACTTTTATCAATAAGGTATGGGTAATCCTCTAAGTTAAAGCCCAAATCAAAATTAGTCCCAAATTCATTCTTATATAGCATTAATTTTTCCTTTTGAAGAATTGTTCGGCCTTTATTTTTAGATTGTCTGGAGAGTCATTTCTTGTTTCATTGTTTCTCTAACGGTATTGATAAGCTCTGCACTGACATCAAGTTCTTTACATAACACTCGAATCAACCTTGTTACATGTCGGCTAAACTGATTATCAGGATTAAACTCGTTATAAAGGCTTAACCAAGCTGCCACCAGCTTCAGTTCGTTATAGCCTGCATGTTCCAGCTGATAGAGTATTTCAATTATTGTTTCTTTCTCACCTAACTCTTCAATATCGTAGATATCAAACTCACTCATACCCATGTCGTTATTGGGAGTGAACTCACTGTTGAGCGACTCAGCTAATGAGTGATGGTCTTCTGCTTGAGAAAGACGCAAGCTATCCCTTTTTATTGGTGTGTCATCAAATTGTTGTCGCAAGAATGCCGGAATAGCTAAGAAGTCCAAATCTGGCATAGGCTCTGAGGAATACGTGGGCACACCTTGACATACCACACCGCTACTTTCACCTATGACGCTGCCAAAACCGCTCTGGCCAGCGGGTATTTGGTGAGGAATTTGTTGAAGTTGTGGTATCGGAAGTTGGCTACTATTGTCATTCTCTTTTACCAGAATATAGCTGGTGTGGTTGGTGAGTAATTGATACTTTTCAGCTAATGCTGTTGCTTCATTCGTATTTAGGTCCATTAACCGTTCATGGGCTGCAAGCCTTGCGATTAAGCCGTTGTCATTTTGTTTATGAGTTAGAGTGATAGTGGCGCCATACATTTCATGCTCATTCTCGGCTTCATTAAACTCACCTTCAAAGTAGAAATCAGCCGTTGCTGGCGGATACCCTTCATAGTGACTTAACAGATTGACGGTATCGCCTAAAAAAATTGTATTTTTATGAGTAGGTAATGGATCAAAACAAAGTGGTGCAGCATACTTGTCACTAAGGCAGAGTTGAGGATTGTGAATTCTGGTCTGCTTGATACGTTTAAAATGTTGCAATATGCGCTTGTTCATCTGTTCGTTTGGTGTAACGAATTCACTCGCCCCTCCTGTTATTTTGGCAAGCTTGGATAAAAAGGCTTCACTCACAGCACTGCCAACCCCAACCACAAAGTGACGGTGTTCTGAACGTTCTGCATTAGCGATTAATGCATCTTCATCCCACGTCTGGCCATCTGTGATCAGTAGTAAATCAGTTGGTAAGTGAGGTAATGTTTTTGAATGATAAGCGGCACTTAATGCTGATTGCATTTCTGTACCACCAAGATTTGCAGCAAGTACATTTAGCTTCTGTTTAGCGATACTAATATTAGTTTTATCTGCGATGACCGACTCATTAAAGAGTTGCTGGTGGTTAGATCCAAATAAAATGATATTGAAGTAATCTTGGGCGTTTAACAAATTGATTATCTGAAGTAGTGCAATACGCGCTTGTTCTATTGAGTCGCCGGCCATCGAGCCCGAACAATCGACAACAATTTTAATGCAGTGAGGTTGGTACTTGATGGCTGGGTTTTGCGATGAGTCTAGCTCTGGAATAAATGAAGTTAACGCAACTGTGCTTTCACCATCGTTCGCCCAATAACCTTCTCCGATATATCCCTTTGGCTTATCAATTTCTAAAATGAAATCACGATCCATAGGCTGAGGATGTTTAAGGCTTATCCTCATTGTTTGATCTGTTACTTGATATGCCAAGTTATGTGTTGGGCTATTGATAGCCGCTCCTGCAAGCAAGCCTTCGACAGTGATCGAGAAATTTAAATTATACGATGCTGACAATGACTGTTGAGGAATTTGATGCTTAGCAATATTGCTCTTTTGTGGCTCACCATACTTAGGAGCGATAGTCGTAGGAAGGTAAAAACGAAGGCTATCACCTTGCCAGTGATGCAGCTGAGCGTAGCGGATTGAGATAACCGCTTCTTGCTCAGCTAGTAGATTACCCAAATTAATACAGTATAGGCCATCGGCTATTTTACTGAGTAGTACAGCTGTATCGCCACTAACAATCGCGTCTTCGTAATCTTCTTCTGCGGCCTTATTTGCTGTGACATGTCCTTGAAGCACCTCACCATTTAATTCGACTTCTAATGAGGTTAATACAGCGTCAATGGAAAGGGGGAACGTGTAAACAGTTTCAATATTGTTTGATGAGTTATTTTTATATTGTTGCTTAATCTCGACTTCAGAAAGCACACCAGTAAGTGTTGCCGTTATATCGACAGACTTAAGCGCTACTTGCTCACCTGACAACGACGTTAACCCTATTTCACTGTTCATTTATCTTCCTTATCGCTTAATGCAATGCGTTGGTACAACGAGATTATTTCGAGTGTTAATTGTTTAGCTTGTTCAGGTGTTAGGTCTGCCTTGCTTGGATTCAAGGTGAGTGATATGCCTTCATCAATATGTATATGGCTGCAAACTTCAATATCACCAGGTTGAGCGCGTTTAAGTGGCGGCAAAGGTTTTGTGCTGCTTTCATCAAATAGCAGCTCACTGATGCGCTCAAGTGACAACCCGGCATCTTGCCACTTCTTAATTTCTAGCAATCGCTCTATGTGTTCTTGAGTATAAAAAGCACCTCGACCACTGCCTTCTGGCGCAGGCATTAGAGACTTCTGTATGTAGAAGCGCACTGTGCGAGGTGTTAGCTCAACCAGCTGGCAAAGATCATTTAAGGAATAGCGATTAATTTTTTTCATGACATCAATACTAGACAGTGTTAGTGTTTAGATCAACTGTTAAGTTAAAACTAATCACCCACGTAGCAAATATTTGAGAAAAGGAGCTTGGTATTGGTTAATCATAAATTCGTTCATCTCCCGATATGGCGGTTACTGGAAGCAGTAACCACCTCACTAGAGGAGATAGAAAATGAAACGAAACAGATCACTCAGAAGGCACCACTACAACCGGAGAAAGTTAAAAGTAGTAAAGTGTAGTTATTTTGGTCACTCAAAGGCGCTATGGATTTCAGAACTGAATTTGAAATTAGGTCTCTATGCCAATACCCCAAAATCTTGGTCATGTAGTTGCTGCTCAAGTCCACGGAAAAACAAAAATCTTAAAAAGAAGGACAGGTTGTCTAAGCAGGAGAAAATAAGCGATATAGAGCTAAAAGAGTATATTTCGCAACTAGTCAATATAGTTACTTGAAGTGTTGGTTGAAATATAAATATGAAATGATGCGTATAAGTTTTATTCGGCGATAGTTAACCGAAGGCTTCGGAGCATAGCGCATATAGGTAACCAAATGAACTATTTTGAAGAGGACCCCTTCTAGGTAATGTAAACCAGGAGGGTAAATGAAAAGGTTAAAACGACAGTATCGATATGGCATTAAACGCAAGCGTCGTTATATTTTGGACGTGTATCCGAGTGTTCGTAGTGGTACTCATAAACAGTTTTCAACGAAGCAAGAAAAAAGCTATTTCTTTCTGCACAGTATTGAATGTAGAGGTTATCCAATAAAACTGCGAGGTGCACGAGGAAGATCGCTAGCGAACCCATGGGATGATTACCCAGCGTACGTGTACGACCTAGCAAAAAGTTGGAAGCATAACTCTAAGAGACGTCATCAGTATTACAAGTAAAAATTGCGACTATTAAGCTACGCAATAGCGTAGCTTTCACTTATCTTAAGCTAGACACGACAAGAGTCTCGGCAATTCCTACAAAACATAGTTCTATTATGTGTTTCCTGAGGGCACATTTGACCTGACCAGTGCATTGTATAGACATTTTTAGTATCGGCCGTTTAATATGCTTTATTAAGGTAAATAGTTATCCTTTAGGCTTTAAAGGGGTTAATAATATCTCTCAGATGTTGTGATAATTTTTCTGAGGCCTCTTTTCGTTCTTCAAAATAGTCATGCTGGTTATAAATCCCTTCAACGCCCTTAAGCTTATGATTCAGGCTGCGCTCTGCCACATGCCCAGGCGTACCTTGCCGAGCAAGTAAGGTGCGGCAGGTGCGGCGTAGGTCATGCACGGTGAAATGCGGCGTATCACCCATCAAGTTAGCTGGTTGTTTCTTTTTACCTGCTTCATGGCCGAAAAGTTTAGTGATAGCGCGGTTGAGGGTGTCTTTACCCATATGCGGATTCTTGCTTGAACGCCTGCTAGGAAATACATACTCAGAGCCACAAGCTCTTACTTCTAGTTCACGAATCCAATCCATCACAATTTCAGGTAATGGGATAACAATGCCAACACCGGATTTACTGCGCTCTTTCGGTAAGTTCCAAACCTGCTTCTCTAAATCAAATTCCTTCCATGGCGCTTCTGCCAATTCAGACTTTCTAATGCCCAATGTCACCAGTAATGCACAAGCGAGATAGTTTTCGCGACTAAAGCTGTCACTATTTTCACGTGCAACTTTAAAAAATTGAGTGAGCTCTTCGATGGTTAAGGCTCTGTCTTTGCTCTTTTCAACGCCACCAGCATCAGATACAGAAAATGCGCTCGCTGGGTTTGCGCTTAGCAGATCCAGCTTTATGCCGTGATTGAAAAGTTGCTTACTGTACATTAGAGCGTCATTGGCGATAGCTGGGCGGTTAGTGCCTGCGATGGCTTGTAAAACTGCTCTTATGTCTCTGGCGGTGACGCTATCGACGTTAAAGGTACCTATATGGGGAGCAATGTCTTTGCGATAGATACGTTCGGGGATCTCGTGATGTTTGAGTCTTTTTATATTGCCTAAATGCCAATCAGCAAAGAGATCATCGACGGATTTAATTTCGGCTTGTTCAGCGCGTTTCTTGGCAATAAGAGGATCTAAGCCATCACGAAACTGCTTCATTTTAATAGCGGCTTCGGCGCGAGCATCAGCAAGAGAAAGATCACTGTACTTAGCCAGTGTCATCTCTTTGCGTTTTTTGTTAGCTGTATAGCGGAGCATCCAGAATGGTTTGCCGGATTTTGGGACGACAAAATACAATCCTTCACCATCAGCAAAGCGGCCTGGCTCTCCCTTGGATTTTGCTGCTACTTCCTTTGCGGTTAACTTGCCCATAAGCCCTTAGTCTCCAGTCAAATCAAAGGTGGGTAATTTACCCACCACCATGCATTGACTATATACTAATGTACTCACCATATCACCCACCATTTATCGCAGGAAAGTGGTGGGTACCAATGAACTTGTACGGACTGGTGGTTTATATAATCTCTTTTAAATCAACGTTTAGGGCGTGTTTATGGACGCGTACGGATATCATTCAACATTTTGGATCTGCTCGCGCATCTGCTCGATGAGTACTTTGAGCTCGACGGCTGCGGCGGTGACCTCGCTACTGATAGATTTAGAGGCGAGGGTGTTAGATTCACGGTTGAATTCTTGCATCATGAAGTCGAGTCTGCGACCCTGAGCGCCGCCTTTTTTAAGGATGCGACGCGTTTCGGCCACGTGGGCGTCGAGTCGGTCCATCTCTTCGGCGACGTCCATTTTCTGGGCGAGGAGTACCATTTCTTGTTCTATACGAGCGGGATCGAGCTCGCCCTGAATTTCGCTTAAACGATTGGTGATTTTATCGCGCTGCCATTGCATAACGCTTGGCATGTGTTCACGCACGATAGCGACTTGTTCGACAATTTGATCAAGGCGAGTCTGTAGCATGGTGTTGATGGCATCGCCTTCACGACCGCGTGCTTCGATAAACTGTGCAACGGCATCATCGAATGCAACTAATAACTCTTTACTGATAGCGTCCATATCTTGCTCGCTACCCGACATCACGCCTGGCCAACGTAGTACGTCGACGACGTTGATTTCGCCTTGACCGGCCTCTTGCTTTACCCAGTTAGCGGCTTGAATAATTTGCGCTGCTAAGGCTTGGTTAAGTTGCAAGTCGCTGTCTTTATTTTCACCTAGGTCATAGCGTAGATTAACTTCGATTTTACCGCGATTTAAACGTTTGCGCAGACGGTCTCTTAGCACAGGCTCTAGGCTGCGAAGTTGCTCTGGTAGGCGTAGGTAGGTTTCTAGATAACGCTGATTAACCGAGCGGATCTCCCAAGAGGCGGTGCCCCATTGTGCTTTGTGCTCGATGCGAGCGTAGGCTGTCATGCTTTGGATCATGGTTATTCCAATAGTTTAAATCGATAAAGTTAGCCTCGATTATAGTCCGATGACCTCATGGGTTAAAGTAAACTCTGTCTGTTTCGGGTTTTGGTCGTGAATATCATGGCATCCGTCGTCTCAAGCCCCTATAATATGCAGCCAATTTAGCTTTTCATATTTCAAAACAGGAATTTCCTATGCGCCCAAGTGACAGAACGCCCGCTCAATCTCGTCCAGTAACTATTACTCGACAGTTTACCGCTCACGCAGAAGGTTCTGTTTTGGTTGAATTTGGTGAAACCAAAGTACTTTGTACAGCCAGCTTCACCGAAGGCGTGCCGCGTTTTCTAAAAGGCCAAGGCCAAGGTTGGGTAACGGCTGAATACGGTATGTTGCCACGTTCTACTCATAGCCGTATGGATCGTGAAGCGGCCCGTGGTAAGCAATCTGGTCGTACGCAGGAGATCCAGCGTCTTATTGGTCGCGCACTACGTGCTGCGGTTGATATGAAAGCACTTGGCGAGAACACCATAGTTATCGATTGTGACGTGATTCAGGCCGATGGTGGCACGCGTACCGCTGCTATCACTGGTGCATGTGTGGCATTGGTTGACGCGCTGAACTGGGCTCGTGGTAAAGGGATCATTAAGAGCAATCCGCTTAAGTTCCTTATCGCAGCGGTTAGCGTGGGCATCTATAAAGGTGAGCCAATTTGTGACCTTGAATATATCGAAGATAGTGCCGCTGAAACCGACATGAACGTGGTAATGACCGAAACGGGCAAGATCATTGAGATCCAAGGCACCGCAGAAGGCGAGCCGTTTAGCCACGAAGAGTTGCTCAATCTACTTGAACTGGCCAAGCACGGTATTCGTGAAATCGTCGATGTGCAGAAAGCCGCATTGAGCTAAATCATTCGTTTGTTATTAGGGCCCCGAAGGGGTCCTTTTTTTGAGTAAAATTTTACACATTATACGTTACCCTACATTTTTAAGGAGAGATTGTGAAAGCCTATCAACGTGAGTTTATTGAGTTTGCCCTTGAGCGTCAGGTATTACGATTTGGCGAATTTACGTTAAAGTCAGGCCGCACTAGCCCTTACTTTTTTAATGCGGGCCTTTTTAACACAGGCCGTGATTTAGCGCGTCTTGGACGTTTTTATGCATCGGCGCTGATGGATGCTGGCATCGAATATGATCTGCTGTTTGGCCCTGCATACAAAGGCATCCCGATTGCCACGACAACTGCGGTAGCACTTTGTGATCATCATAATGTCGATATGCCGTATTGCTTTAACCGCAAAGAGAAAAAAGATCACGGCGAAGGTGGGTCGTTAGTGGGCAGTGAGCTGACGGGCAAGGTGATGTTGGTCGATGATGTGATCACAGCAGGTACAGCGATCCGTGAGTCGATGGATATTATTCAGGCTCATGATGCTAGTTTAGCGGGCGTCTTGATTGCGCTCGATCGCCAAGAAAAAGGCAAGGGTGAGTTGTCGGCGATCCAAGAAGTGGAACGTGACTATGGCTGCGCGGTGATCGCGATTATTAAGCTTGCTGACTTAGTTGATTATTTAAGTGAAAAGCCAGGCATGGAAACCGAGTTGGCCGCGGTGAGTGCTTATCGCGCCCAGTACGGGATTTAAGCGATAACGTAAAGAGTTAGTGCGCTCGAGAGCTCAGGTTAAAGCTGTATGTTAGCTCTCGGTTAAAAAAGGCAAAATCTTAATATAAGATTTTGCTTTTTGTTTTTTTTACTCTCTAGTAAAAGGTTGCAGCATTTTGCTTTTCATCATTACCGCATTCTATGGATTAATCTTAATTGCAAACGGTGCTTACAGTGCAACGGATATTATCATCACAGACCATCTCGGTGGGTTCACAAGTTTGGCTACCTGAGAAACTAATGGGGACACCGAGGGACGCCCCAAGCTGGATCAATGATGGCAGATATATCTTGGTAGCTGATTGCATTAAGTTTTTAAACTGATGTGTACTTTGTGGAATAGGCGTCCCATCAGCAAAAACTGCAACGCCATCGTAAGTGATTTTAACCTCGAAATTAGTCCCTATTTTGACCAAAGAAATATTTACTCTAGATAATGTACCATCAGGAAATTTAACATAAAAAGTATTACTACTTGGCAGGATATGACTAAATGGGCCGATTGAAAGGTTTAAGTTTCTGGCTTGAATTTCGAGGAGAGATAAAGTTCTGTTAATCGTTGTTTGTCTGTTTAAATATTGATTGATGTAGTCAGCAATAGTTACAGTCACTGCGGGGTTCATTACTATATCTGCAGTGCTTGGGATAATAAAATCATCTGGTAACTCTTCTGCAGAGTTATAAAGGTTTTCCCCGTTGGGTCCTAGCTGGATTATTGCATTTTCATAGGCTCTTTCTAACTCTATAGTTGCGGCCGTTTTAGGTTGTAGCTCAGATACATTGAATATTCTCGGAATATTAGTATCTGGATGTTCTTCTCCTTCACGTTGAATAATTTTGAATTCATTAACCGTTCGGTTGATATAATTAAAAACAAATACCCTGTCATTATTATTAAGCATAGGAATTTGCGTTGCGGCTAACCCTTGTTGGGCGATACCACAATCATTACAGGTGGTATAGGTTATCCTTGCGTAAGCATTAGACATAGTAATAAAGCTAGTTAGTATTACGAAAACAAGTAACGTGAGAGTGTGTTTCATGTTTATATCTTCCTTGACTAGGGTATAAATCCTTAATTATAGATAACCCGCATTGCATGATATTTGAGCAGTAATTTTTGAAAAGTAAGATAGTCAATTAGTGAAGTCAAGATTTTGTTGCTTAAATGTTGCGGCCGAGGCCGCAGCATGAGTAGTTTGATAAGCTTTATTGATGTAGAAATTCGGCGCGGGTGGCTGGGTTAGATTTAAAAATACCGCCCAGTGCCGTAGTGGTGGTGGAGCTGGTGGAGTCCATTACACCACGTGACTTAACGCAGTAGTGCACCGCGTCCATCTTTACTGCCACATCTTGGGTCTCAAGTAGCGTTTGCAGTGCTACGAGTACCTGCTGGGTTAGGCGTTCTTGCACTTGGGGGCGCTGAGCAAAGAAGCGGACGATACGGTTGATTTTCGATAAGCCAATAATGTTTTTGCGTGGCAGGTAGGCCACGGTCGCGACGCCGTCTATGGTCACTAAGTGATGCTCGCAGGTACTGGTGAGGCTGATATCCTTCACCTTAACCATCTCATCAAACCCCATCTTATTTTCGATAACAGTGATCTTGGGGAAGTTAGCATAGTCGAGACCAGAGAAAATCTCGTCAACATACATCTTGGCAATGCGTTTTGGGGTGTCGACTAAGCTGTCGTCACGTAAATCCAGAGACATTAAGGTTAAGATCTCACGCATATGGTGTTCTATCTTTTCTTTGCGCTCATTGGCGCTGAGTCCACAAGGTACCATAGGGGTCTCTAACCCCCGCGCTAATAATGCGGTTTGCACCTGTTGTGCTGCTTCACTTAATGCCATTGGATCCTCCACCATATTGATAGTGGTTAGTTCAATTGCGGTAAATTATCAATAATATGAATGTTTTGCCGCTTCAAAGTAATGATTATAGATCGCCTATCTAGTTAAAGGCTAATAGGCGGGCAAGGAGAATACCCTGAATGACGGCCAATTTATACCCAGAAAACGTAAGGGAATAGCAAAAAAGCCGATGTTGATAATCGGCTTTTTAATTCGGAGCTGAAGGATGAAGCGGATTGAACCATCAAATGCTTAGGTGATAGACATGCTACAGCGGCATAGGATGTTGCTAACCGCCATCAGCTTTGTCTCGGTTAACTTTGTAGTAATTGCAGCTGAATAAAGTTCCACTGTTCGACAAAATGTGTGGTGGGTTTTTGCTTAAAGTCGCTGCGAACAAACTGGGCGATACGGCCTTCAGCAACGGCTAATAATAAGTTAGCCAAAATGGCTTCGTCTAACTGAAAGCCTTTGCCTTCGCGCAGGGTCTTTTCGCGTAAAATCTGTTTTAAGTGGGTTTCGACTTTTGAAAATATTTGGCTGGTGCGGCTGCGTAGACGCTCATTTTCGCCAAGCAGTGCATCGCCATTGAGTACGCGTGAGATGCCAGGGTTACGCTCGGCGAAGACCAGTAGCAGCTGCAGTAATAGCTGGCAGCGCTTCATGGTGTCTTTTTCATCGTCCATGATCAGGTTGATGCGCGACAATAATGACTCTTCAATAAAGTCTATAAGCCCTTCAAACATTCTGGCTTTACTGGGAAAGTGACGATACAGCGCCGCTTCTGACACGCCCACTTCTGCGGCGAGTTTAGCCGTGGTGATACGTTGGCCCGGGCTGGTTTCTAACATGGTGGCGAGGCATTGCAGAATGTGTTCACGACGATTGATTTTAGGGCTTGCAGCCATTTAAGTTTCCTTTACTCAATTACTACAGGAGCCGATGGTATTAAGTGAATCCCCATGGCTCTCTAATTATGCTTGTTTGGCGTGACAGATTATTGGGTGCCTGAGTGGCCGAAACCACCTTCACCTCTATCTGAACTATCAAACTCATCAACCAGCTTAAACTCAGCTTGCACCACAGGCACAAACACCAGTTGTGCCAGTCGGTCGCCAATTTCTAGGCTGAAAGGTTCATTGCTGCGATTCCAGCAGGAGACCATTAATGGCCCCTGATAATCTGAGTCGATAAGGCCGACTAAGTTGCCCAACACTATGCCGTGTTTATGGCCTAAACCTGAGCGCGGTAATATCACCGCTGCGAGACTTGGGTCAGCAACATGTACAGCAATGCCTGTTGGGATTAACTGGGTTTCACCTGGTGCAATCACTAAGGTGGTGTCAAGCATGGCACGAAGATCCATGCCAGCACTGCCAGGGGTGGCATAAGCGGGCAGTGGAAACTGTGAACCTATACGTGAATCTAAAATTTTTAGTTCAATTGGTGTCTTCATGCTGTTTTCATCTGCTGTGCAATTAAGGTGAGTAACTGTCTGGCTAAGGTCAGCTTATCGGTTGCGGGTAACTCATACTGACCATGAGACCAGAAGACGGTTAGCGCATTGGTCTCACTATTAAAACCCTGCGAGGGATCTGATACATCGTTAGCGGCAATCATATCCAAATTTTTACGCTTAAGCTTGTCTTTTGCATAATGCGCCACGTCTTGGGTTTCTGCGGCAAAACCGACAGTAAACGGCCGCTGTGGGTGGGCGGCAACGCTGGCTAAGATATCAGGATTACGCACTAGCGCAAGTGCCATCTCGTGTGCTGATTTTTTGATTTTATCGGTGGCAATATCGGCAACTCGGTAGTCACAAACGGCGGCGCAGCCGATAAATATATCGCTATGATGCACTTGCTGCATAACGGCGTCGAGCATCTCTTGGGTCGACTCTACGTTGATGCGATTGATGTTTAGTGGGGTTTCAATATTGACTGGCCCTGCCACTATGGTGACTTTAGCACCCATCTCGATGGCGGCTTTAGCAAGGGCAAAGCCCATCTTGCCTGAGCTATGATTGGAAATATATCGCACCGGATCGATGGCTTCGCGCGTGGGTCCTGCCGTGAGTAATAGCGATAGACCTTGTAAGATTTTAGGGGCAAAAAACTGTTCGACTCGCTCGGCAATCACCAGCGGTTCTTCCATGCGTCCTGGGCCCACTTCACCACAGGCTTGATTGCCCGAAGCGGGTCCCCAGATGGTGATATCTCTACCACGTAGCGAGTCTAAGTTGGCTTGGGTTGCAGCATTGCGATACATCTGTTGATTCATCGCGGGGCACAATACCACGGGAGCCTCGGTGGCTAAGCAAGTGGTGGTGATCAGCTCATCAGCCATGCCGGCATTTATACGAGCAATAAGATTGGCGGTTGCAGGAGCAATCAGCACCATATCGGCCCAGCGGGCTAGTTCAATATGCCCCATAGCCGCTTCGGCTGCGGGGTCAAGCAGATCGCTTGCAACAGGGTGACCAGATAAGGCCTGTAGTGTCAGCGGAGTTATAAATTCTTGAGCACTCTGGCTCATCACCACTCTTACATCGGCGCCACGCTCTTTGAGTCGGCGCACTAAATCAGCCGATTTATAGGCAGCAATACCACCACCAATGCCCAGTAATATCTTTTTATTTGTCAGACTCATATTGATCACTAATCGCGTTAATTTGCCTTGCTTCGCATCCGGCTAACCATACCACAATCAGAGTAAAGTAGAGCAAACAAGTTTGTAAAAACTGAGCCATACTCAATAACTCAAATAAAAATGTGGCAAACATAATTGCCAGCCTAGCGCTGCAACATGGAGGTTGTATGACCATCAAGGATTGGCCCAGCGGTGAGGGCCCAAGAGAAAAGTTATTGCATCAAGGCGCGGCGCAACTGTCAGATGCTGAGTTATTAGCCGTGTTGCTTAGAAATGGCTTGCCGGGCCAAAGTGCGGTGTCGTTAGCTCGCACCATGATAGGTCATTTTGGTGGATTACGAGCCTTGATGTCGGCGAAGCAGAGTGAAATGTGCGTGATTAACGGTATTGGACCGGTAAAATACGCCCAATTGCAGGCTGCAATCGAAATAAGTAAGCGAATTTCGAAAGAAAATCTACAAAGAGGCAAGATTTTAACAGATCCTGATTTAACTCGAGACTATTTAATGAGACAATTAGGGGATCGTGCCTATGAAGTGTTTGCCATCTTATTACTCGATAGCCAACATAGAGTGATTCAGTTCGTTGAATTGTTCCGTGGTACCATAGATTCAGCCTCGGTTTATCCACGTGAAGTGGTCAGCCTAGTGCTTGAGAAAAAAGCCGCGGCCGTCATTGTTTGCCACAATCATCCTTCGGGGGGTTGCGGAACCAAGTCATGCCGATCGGCGAATTACTGAGCGATTGAAATACGCGCTAGCAACTATCGATGTTTCGCTGTTAGACCATATGGTTATAGGCGATCATGAGATAGTGTCGTTCGCAGAGAGGGGATGGATAGATTGAATATCCCTTGATCTTTGATTTTAGATGCTGTATAAAATGCGCCCTCTTTGTGTGCCTCGGGCGACGGCCATATTCGAGGTACATTAATGCTCGAGCGTTAAATTGTTTTTGGAGAAGATTGACATGTCAAGAGTATGCCAAGTTACTGGCAAGAAGCCGATGGTTGGTAACAACCGTTCGCACGCTAAGAACGCGACTCGTCGTCGTTTTTTACCTAACCTACAGAACCACCGTTTCTGGTTAGAAGACGAAAAGCGTTTCGTTCAACTACGTGTATCTACTAAAGGTATGCGTATTATCGATAAGAAAGGTATCGAAGTTGTTGTTAAAGAACTTCGTGCCCGCGGCGAGAAGGTGTAATAAACCATGGCTAAAGCTAAAGGTAACCGTGAGAAGATCAAGCTAGTTTCTAGCGCTAAAACTGGTCATTTCTACACGACTGAGAAAAACAAACGTAACATGCCAGAAAAAATGGAAATCAAGAAATTTGATCCAGTTATTCGTCAGCACGTTATGTATAAAGAAGCGAAAATCAAGTAATTCTTGATAACGTTTTTTGAAAGCCCCTACTTGTAGGGGCTTTTTTTTTGCCCTTTTACCTTCCAGTATCCCGACTCGCCACTGTCGTTGTTTAGCTCTCCCTGCATACAAAACTCCCCAACATCATCTTCAAATTCATCGATTCGCTTAAGCTTTACCTCACCTTATTGATAGTCTGACTCCAATGCTTATATATTTTTGCTATTCCATTGAGCAGTTCAACAATGAGTCTACTATCTACTTAAAGGGGGGGAGATGAGCTAATTGTATAAAATGAAAACAAATGCTTTTAAAGTGAATTTAAATGCAATATTATCGGGTTGTTATTCTAATGTGGTCAAGATTGCTTACCCATTTATTGTTATTTAGAGGTCATACGTGCGCACTACTGAACTGGTCGATGGATTTCGTCATTCTGCATCTTATGTCAATGCACATAGGGGCAAAACATTTGTGGTGATGTTGGGTGGAGAAGCATTGGCGCAAAACCAATTTCGCTCCATCATCAATGATATCGCGTTACTGCATAGTCTTGGGATCAAGATCGTGTTGGTGCATGGCGCGCGACCACAAATTGATGCCGCCTTAAAGCAACAGCAGTTGATGCCCGAATACTATAACGGGGTACGTATTACCGATGAAGACTCGTTTAAAGTGATTAAACAGGTGGTCGGTGGTTTGCAGCTCGATATTACCGCGCGGCTGTCGATGAGTTTAAGTAATACCCCTATGCAAGGTGCGCAGATTAACGTGGTTAGCGGTAATTTTGTTATTGCTCAGCCGCTGGGCGTCGATAACGGTGTCGATTACTGCCTAAGTGGCAAAGTGAGAAGGATTGATGTTCAGGGCCTACGGCGTCAATTAGATAACCATGGCATCGTCCTATTAGGCCCTGTGGCAGCATCGGTGACGGGTGAGAGTTTTAACCTCACCGCCGAAGAGGTTGCCACCCAAATTGCCGTGAAGCTCAAAGCCGATAAGATGATTGGTTTTAGCGCCGAAAAAGGCATCTTAGATAGTGATGGCGAAGTGCTGGCGGAGTTAATGCCAACCGATGCACAGCGCATCTTATCTGAGCAGAGCGAAAACGATGAGTGGTGTGTGGCCACTCGGGCTTTTTTACAGGCGAGTATTGATGCCTGTCGTAACGGAGTGGCCCGTTGCCACTTTGTTAGTTATCTCGATGATGGTGCACTGTTGCAGGAGTTGTTTTCACGCGATGGCATCGGCACGCAAATCGTGACAGAGAGTGCAGAGCGTTTACGTCGTGCCACTATCTCCGATATTGGTGGCGTACTGGACTTAATTCGTCCACTGGAGCAAAGCGGTATTTTAGTGCGTCGCTCCCGTGAACAGCTTGAGATGGAGATTGAGCAGTTTATGCTGATTGAGCGTGACGGCTTAGTGATTGGTTGCGCCGCGCTGTACCCGTTTGAGGAAGATAATGCCGGAGAATTTGCGTGTTTGGTGGTGCATCCTGACTATCGTGATGCCGATAGAGGTAGCATACTGCTGAAGAACATTATTGGGCAAGCCAAGGTGCGAGGTTATTCTCGCTTGTTTGCACTGACAACGCGCAGTATCCACTGGTTTCTTGAGCATGGCTTTGAAATCGTTGACGTTGATGCATTACCTAATATGAAAAAGCAGTTGTATAACTACCAACGTAAATCAAAAATTCTCGCGTTAGATCTCTAGTAAAAGCTCACTTAGAAGACCACGTTAAGGCGTGGTCTTTTTGCTTGTGTTGGGCGTTATGCACTTTTTGACATAGTATGTCGTGCAGTGCATAGTGAGGCTATTCAATTTGAGGATGAGCCACCACTCAATCTTATATCGTGGGGCTCAACAGAGACCTCAATGACATTAAAAATAGGGTGCTTGAACATGGATACTCAAGTCTTTCAGCTAACGGCTTTCGATGCTGCAACGAGTGCGACATTTGTCTCTTTACTGGTCGGCATCGGCTTTATTTTAATTCTTCTAAAGATCAAACCATTACCCAAAGGCGCTAAATTTGCTGCGCTGGGTATGGTGATTACTGTATTGGGTCTATTATCTTGGGTGTTCTTTAAGGCCTATGATGCCAATATTCGTGTCACCCCCACATCAATGACGGTCGACATTCCTTTGTATCGCACTGAATTGCCTTTGGAGAGTCTTTTAATTTCGCAGGCACGCATTGTTAGCTTGGATGACGCTGATGCGCCACAGTTGAGTTATAGAAGTAATGGCGTGGGTTTGCCCGGCTATCGATTGGGCTGGTTTAAGTTAAAAGATACCATCGCCAATAGCGATAAAGCCCTATTGTCCGTTACCGGTAGTCATCATGTGCTGGTGTTGCCAACGACGGAGGGCTATCTGCTGATATTGAGTGTTGAGCGGGCAGAGCCGTTACTAGCCCTGTTGCTTGCGTCGACGCTTTAACGCCATATCAAGCGTAAATATCACCAATGCACTCCAGATGAAGGCGAAGGTGATGCCTTTTTCTAAATCGAACGGTTCATTAAATAGACTAACGGCCAAAACGAACATAATACTGGGGCCAATGTATTGGAAGAAACCTAATATTGACAACGGAATACGTGTTGCTGCTCCGGCAAAACACAGCAGTGGCACCGAGGTGATCACACCAGCTGCAATAAGCAATAAGTTCATATTGATGTCGTTGGTCAATATATTTGCAGTGGCCGAATCTAAAGTTGAAAATAGATAGATCACCGCGACAGGAAGCAATAGCGCGGTTTCAACCAATAACCCTGTTTTAGCATCGACATTGACCTTTTTACGCAGTAAACCATAAAAGCCAAATGAGGATGCCAGTGCCAATGACACCAGTGGGATCGAGCCAAAAGAGATCAGCTGGATCAGTACTCCTGTACAGGCGAGGCTCACCGCAAACCATTGCAGTTTACGTAACCGCTCACCAAGAAATATCATTCCAAGCAATACATTAAACAAGGGGTTGATAAAGTAGCCTAGGCTGGCATCGAGCATGTGATCATTATTCACCGCCCAAATAAACAATAACCAGTTGCCGGCAATTAATATCGAGGTGATGGCCAATACGCCCAGCTGTTTGGGGCGTCGAAATAGGGCTCTAAGCTTAGAAAAACCGCCGATAAATTGCATGAGGATGATCATAAAGACAAAAGACCAAATCACGCGGTGGGTCAGTATTTCTGTCGCAGAAACATTGTGTAATTGTTTGAAATATAAAGGGGCGAAGCCCCAAAGGCAGTATGCGCAAAGCGCCAACACCACCCCTTTACGATATTCAGTATCGGCCATAACCTGGGATTCTAGTCGTAACAAGGAGACGCATTGTAGGGCGCAAGCGGTTTGGACTCAAGCAGGTTATTTGCAGGCCTGAGCTAGTCGTAAGTCACGTATTATGGTCATCCTCACATCAGTTGCGTGGCGCCAATACGCCACGGTTTTATTAGGATCAACCCATCATGTAAGTGCCAGTACCAAAAGCGATGTGAGAGCCCTGCTCGTTATGCAGTTCCATGCGGCACACGGAAACACGGTTGCCAGCGCGAATCACCGTGCCTGTGCCGGTAAATATCTCCCCTCTGCCTGGGCGTAAGTAATCGACACGTAGATCGATAGTGCCAAGGGTGGTTAGACGTTGTTGCAAGGCATCTAGGCTCCAATCATCCCGGCTGGCTACAAGCCCAGAAAATGCCGTCAGCCCACCCACCACGTCGAGCACGGTGGCGGTTACGCCGCCATGTAAAATTTGTTGATGGATATTGCCAATTAATTGAGGCTTCATTTTTACTACTACTTCGACACCGTGGATATCGTAATGCTGAATATGCAGGTCGAGCAGATTATGAAACGGTACTTGTTGGTCAAATATCTCGGCGACGCTGGCTAAAACCTGTGCTTGAATTGCGGTTGTCATTAAGCGATTACTCCGTTAATCATCGGCTTGGTGTAGGGTAAATAACCTATATCTAAACAATACTCTGAAGCAAGCTTTTGCTTAAAACATCACCACCATGGCTAAGCTGGCGTGAGTGATGGCAATAAAAAATGGCGCAATTGTCAGCGTAACCGAGACAAGTGCGATGAGCTTGATTAGAATAGGCGGCCCGATTGATGACTATGATGCCCAATGGATTCTGCAGTAACCCAAGTTGAACCCCATAACACAGATCCGCTCGCCAGTAGTTTGCAGGCGGTATTTGGTTATCGCACCTTTAGGCTGGGTCAGAGAGAGGTTATCGATCAAGTCTTTCTCGGTCATGATGCGTTGGTGATTATGCCAACGGGTGGCGGTAAAAGTCTGTGTTATCAACTGCCAGCGTTGCTCTTTCCCGGGTTAACTGTGGTGGTGTCTCCCTTGATCTCTTTGATGAAAGATCAGGTTGATAGCCTCAAGCAGATGGGCGTGGCTGCGGCTTATTTAAACTCATCGCAATCCCGTGAAACATCGCAACAGATTTTCCAGCAGATGCACCGCGGCGAACTTAAGTTGCTCTATGTGTCGCCAGAGCGGCTGTTAATGGACAGTTTTGTTGATCGTATGCAAGCCTTGCATATTTCGCTATTTGCCATCGATGAGGCGCATTGTATTTCTCAATGGGGGCATGACTTTAGGCCGGAATACGCGGCATTAGGTCGTCTTAGGCAACTGTTTGCCCATGTGCCTATTATGGCATTGACCGCCACGGCGGATCAGGCGACCCGCCAAGATATTTGTCAGCGCCTTGGGATTAGTCCCTATGTGTTATTAACCAGTTTCGACCGGCCTAATATTCGTTATACCGTTGCCGAAAAGCTCAATGCCGCCAATCAGCTTCGGCAATTTATCCAGACGCAAAACGGTAATAGCGGTATTATCTATTGCGGCAGTCGTCGCCGCGTCGATGAAGTCGCAGAGCGGTTGCGTCTGCAAGGTTATAAAGCCGATGGTTATCATGCGGGTAAAACCCAAGAAGAGCGTGGCGATATTCAAGAGCGTTTCTTAAAAGATCAGTTAGATATTGTGGTGGCAACCGTGGCCTTTGGTATGGGGATCAACAAGTCTAATGTGCGTTTTGTGGTGCATTACGACATCCCTAAGAGTGTCGAGGCCTATTACCAAGAAACCGGCCGCGCCGGACGTGACGGCCTCGATGCCGAAGCATTAATGCTGTTTGATCCAGCCGATATTGGCCGGGTAAGGCATCTAATTGAACAGGCTGAACCTGGGCCACAACAACAGGTCGAATTTCATAAGCTTAATACCATGGCCGCGTTTGCCGAGGCGCAAACGTGTCGACGTCAGGTGTTACTGCATTATTTTGATGAGAGTGCGTCTGAACCCTGTGGTAACTGTGACATCTGTTTAGATCCCCCTAAACGCTACGATGGGGTTGAAGATGCACAAAAAGTATTGTCGTGCATTTTTAGACTGCAACAGAAATTTGGTATTAACCATTTGATCGAAGTGCTACGGGGCTCAAAGTCGGCTGGCGTGGTCGATAGAGGGCACGATAAACTCTCAACCTGGGGTATAGGTAAAGATAAGAGCCATGAATTTTGGCTTAGTATTATCAGGCAGATCATTCATTTAGGTTTTGCGAGCCAAGATATCACCCGTGGCTCATCGATTAAGCTCAACCCTCAAGCGCGGGCGGTGCTCAAAGGCGAATTGCCTTTGTTATTAGCCGAACCACGCATCACCTTAACCACAGATGTCAAACGTCGCGGCAACAGTCGGGCGCCGTTAAATTACGACCGAAAATTGTTTGCTCGCCTAAAGTTACTGCGTCGCAGTTTGGCCGAAGAGCTCGATGTGCCACCCTACCTGGTGTTTAACGATGCGACATTAGCCGAGATGGCGGCGATGTTACCCACAAGCCCAGGTGAGATGTTAGCGGTCAATGGCATAGGTGAAACTAAGCTCAAGCGTTTTGGCGATGAGTTTCTCGATGAGATCAGCGATTACCTAGCCGAAGGTTAGTAACCCGGAGTTAGCGCCCTAATTGATCGTTGTATCGACTGAGCTGATCGATGCCTGCACGCTTGGTCAGTGATAACAAGGTGTCGTAATATTGCATCTCTGCCATACCTATCCTAACTTTGTCACCGCCCGGCAATGACGCAATGACGGTGTTTAACTGTTTGACTATCTCTTTCGCCCCGGAAAGTGAGGTAAAGGGCAGCATGATAAGCAGTTGGTCGCTGGCTTTATCGAGCATAATATCTTGTTGGCGCAATTTCTGCCGTATCTCATCTAATAGCGTGGCCATATCGCGAGGCGCAAGATGGCTTGGATTAATCAATAAAATCGTTATTGGATACCCAATTTGTTTAGCGCTGGCAATTAATGCCTGCATCTTTTCATGGGCGGTTAATGGCACCTCTTGCATCTGGGGGGCGTTTTGTTGTTTGCGCAAGCGTGATATTAACATCAGTAATGGCAGCAATAGTGCCGACACGATAATGACAATCAGGCCATAGTTATCATCGATACGCGTGTCGAGTTCGATAGGTTTGGGCTTGTGGCCTTGGGCCAGTTTTTGATAGTGCCCAAGCTGGGCCTTCATTTGTAATAGGCGGGTATTTTTTAAGAACTCATAGCTGTTTTTAATGTTATCGACGCGCTGTAGTTGGTAGTTATAAGCTTGGCGATAGTCGCGCATCCCTGCGAAGTATTCACTTAATAATTGATAGCAGTACACCAATTCATCATATTGATTAGTGCGTTGGCCTATTGCGATGGCTTGTTGCATCAAGTCTAACCCTTGTTGCTCGTCGCCTTTGGTTAAGTAAATTTGCGCCAATAAACGACTAGCGCGCAAGCTATCGTTGATTTTTTTGTGTTTATCGAAGGTGTTAAGGGCGATGTTGAGTAGCTGAATGGCATTCTTGTCATTGTTTCTTAAAAACTCCACCTCGGCGAGCTCAGTATAGCTTTCGGCAAGTTCGGTAGCGGTGGCGAGTTCAGGCATTAAGATTTTTGCTTCTAAAATCATATCATCCCTAAACTTTACCTCTTGATTTTCATGCGCGATTCTAGCAATTGTTAGTAATGTGTTAAGCCTAACTTTACCTATGGTTTGCGGGTAAGTTAACGCCTGTTTTGCCATTGTAAAAGCCAGATTCAGCTGTCCCTTTTTTCTAAATAATTTGGCCCTTGCCAATTGCAGGTAAGCCTGTGGTGGGGTGATCCACTGGATGGGTTGGCGTAAGGCTGCTGGATAGATATCTTGTGCCAAACGAAAGTCTTCTAATGCACTGCTGTCACTTTCAATGTGGGTATCGATTTGTCCACGCAGCAATAGACCATTGACTAAGGATTGAGGCTGTTCAAATTCTCGAGATTGATAGATAGCCGTATCGAGTAAGGTGAGGGCTTGGCGTAGATCGCCGTAATCAATATAAGCTTCTGCCATGCAGTTTAAAAAATAGGGGCTGGCTTGTGGTATATCCAGTGATTTTGCTTGGGCATCGCCCATGCGTGCTAAGTTGATGGCGGCTTCATTGTCGCCTAACTGCACTAAGGCATGGCATTTAAGCAGTGACAATCTCAACGACTGCGGGGCACTTTTATCATTGAAGTGCTGTTCTATAGGCGTAATGTTCGATAGCGCCTCGCTGGGATATTGATAGACGGTGGCCGCGAGTTGATCTAGCTCTGTCATAGTGTCTGCCCAAACGGGCTGCAGCCATAGGCTGAGACTGAACACCATGAGACGAAAATACATTGTTTAACTCCGGAACTAAACCACTGAAAATACTTGAGTGAACGCATTATACTGAGTTTTTATATGCGATTGCATAAAAATTAACAGCTTGAATGATAAAGTGTCTGCTTGCTGGCTTTTTTCCTTTCGGGTGATTTGCTGCTGCGTTATTGAGCGAATTAAGGCCTGGATTGATTATAACTGTACAATGAATCGGCATTGTTGTAGTAATGTTTGCGAAAATGTGAAAAGAATGGGGTTGACTATTTAGGCTGTACACGTTAAAAAGTTAAGCGTTACCTTGATAATGTCGAATAAATACTTATTTTTTTTGAATAGATAAAAGATGATGACTAACCGTGCCCTACTCAACCTCATTATTCTCCTTCTCGCAGAACCTGCGCGGAGAATGTAGTGTTGCACGCTTAATAACAACAGCATTCATAAACCCCGCGCTCAACACCGCGGGGTTTTTTTGTATATGGATTGGATAAAAACGCAACATAGAACCTAGTCGTTCCACGGAGAAACGAGATGTCTAACCGAGTGATAATATTTGATACAACCTTACGTGACGGTGAGCAAGCGCTGGCGGCCAGTTTAACGGTGAAGGAAAAATTACAGATAGCACTATCACTGGAACGACTCGGTGTAGATGTGATGGAGGTGGGCTTTCCTGTCTCTTCTCCAGGAGATTTTGACTCGGTGCAAACCATTGCTCGCACGATTAAAAATAGTCGAGTCTGCGCCTTAGCCCGTGCGCTAGAGAAAGACATTGACGCCGCTGCTCAGTCGTTATCGGTCGCGGAGCAATTTCGTATTCACACCTTTATCTCTACCTCGACCATCCATGTAGAAAGTAAGTTAAAACGCTCTTTCGACCAAGTGCTTGAGATGGCGGTGGCGGCAGTCAAATACGCCCGTCGTTTTACCGATGATGTCGAGTTTTCCTGCGAAGATGCAGGGCGCACGCCAATCGATAATCTTTGCCGAATGGTGGAAGAAGCCATTAAGGCGGGCGCTAAGACCATCAATATTCCTGATACTGTGGGTTATACCATCCCCAGCGAGTTTGGCGGCATCATCGAAACCCTGTTCAACCGTGTCCCCAATATCGATCAAGCGGTGATCTCTGTACATTGCCACGATGACTTAGGGCTATCTGTGGCTAACTCAATTACCGCAGTGCAGCATGGTGCTAGGCAGATTGAATGTACCGTCAATGGTATCGGCGAGCGTGCCGGCAACTGCTCGCTAGAGGAGATCGCCATGATCTTAGCCACTCGAAAAGCGGCATTAGGGTTAGAAACGGGCATTAATGCCAAAGAGATCCACCGCACCTCTAACCTCGTCAGTCAGCTTTGTAATATGCCAGTGCAAGCCAATAAGGCGATTGTGGGGGCGAATGCGTTTACTCACTCTTCGGGTATCCATCAAGATGGCATGCTTAAGGCGCAAAATACCTATGAGATCATGACACCCGAGAGCATAGGGCTAAATCGTAATAATTTAAATATGACCTCGCGTTCAGGCCGTCATGTGATTAAGCATCGCATGCAAGAGATGGGTTATGCCGAGCACGATTATGATATGGATACCCTCTATGAGGCTTTCTTAAAGCTGGCGGACAAAAAAGGCCAAGTGTTCGATTATGATCTTGAAGCCTTGGTCTTTATAGAGGCGCAGGCCGATGATGAAAATCAATATAAATTGCAACAGTTAGTGGTGCATTCTGACTCCACCCAAGGACAGGCCACCGCGACGGTGACGTTAGAGGTGGGCGAGCAAGTGGTCACCGAAGCCGCTACGGGCAATGGTCCGGTCGATGCTGCGTACAACGCCATTACCCGCGCCAGTGACTGCCAAATCAATATCTCTAGCTATAAATTAAGCGCCAAAGGCGAAGGCCAAGATGCCCTAGGCCAAGTCGACATTACCGCTAAGTACCATGAGCAGAATTTCCATGGGGTGGGGCTGGCAACCGATGTGGTTGAGGCCTCTGTACAAGCCCTTATCCATGTGATGAACCTAACATGGCGTGCCGATAAGGTCGCTGAGAATAAAACTAAAATTCAACAAGGCCGGGCGGTATTGGGTGGTGTGTAACGCCAACATGAGCGGACCTTTTTGACCATAATTGAGTAAATAAGCAGGGAGTGGGTGATTAATGAGTTATCAAATAGCAGTGCTCGCCGGAGATGGTATTGGGCCAGAAGTTATGGCCGAAGCACGCAAGGTACTGAGCGCCGTTGAAGAGCGGTTTAACTTAGATATCGAATACAGCGAATACGATGTGGGCGGCGCGGCCATCGACAATCACGGTTGTCCATTACCTAAGGCGACACTCAAGGGGTGTGAAACTGCCGATGCCATATTATTTGGCTCTGTGGGAGGGCCAAAATGGGAACACTTGCCTCCTAATGAGCAACCCGAGCGCGGCGCGTTACTGCCACTTAGAGGCCACTTTGAGCTATTTTGTAATATCCGTCCAGCCAAATTACACCTAGGTTTAGAGCACATGTCGCCGCTGCGCAGCGACATATCAGCACAAGGTTTTGATGTGTTATGTGTACGAGAGCTCACTGGTGGTATTTACTTTGGTAAACCTAAAGGGCGCCAAGGTGAAGGCGAAAACGAAGAAGCCTTCGACACTATGCGTTACAGCCGCAAAGAGATCCGCCGCATTGCCAAAATCGCCTTCCAAGCCGCCCAAGGGCGCCGCAAAAAAGTGACCTCGGTCGATAAGGCCAATGTGTTAGCCTGCTCGGTGTTATGGCGTGAAGTGGTTGAAGAGGTGGCTGCCGATTTTCCCGATGTTGAGCTTGAACATATCTATATCGATAACGCCACCATGCAGCTGCTACGTCGTCCGTTCGATTTTGACGTGATGCTGTGTTCCAACCTATTTGGCGACATTATCTCCGATGAAATCGCCATGTTAACTGGCTCAATGGGCTTGCTATCATCGGTCAGCCTTAATAGTGATGGCTTTGGTTTGTATGAACCCGCTGGTGGCAGTGCACCGGATATTGCAGGCCAAGGCATTGCCAATCCCGTAGCTCAAATCCTTTCTGCCGCCTTATTATTGCGCCACAGTCTTAAGTTAGAACAGGCCGCAGAGGCTATCGAGGTCGCTGTGGCTAAGGCGCTTAGCGACGGTTATTTAACCGCAGAATTATTGCCCGCTAGCAAGCGCGGTAATGCCAAATCAACCCGTGAAATGGGCGACTACATCGCTCAAGCAGTCAGAGAGGCAAACTAATGGCGAAGACACTCTATGAAAAAGTATGGGACAGCCATATTGTTGCCGCACCCCAAGGCGAAGCGCCACTGATCTATGTTGATCGACATTTGGTGCACGAGGTGACATCACCTCAAGCGTTTAGTGGCTTAAAGGTGGCGGGTCGTAAATTGCGCGCCCCTGAAAAAACCTTTGCCACCATGGATCACAATACCTCCACCAAGAGTGCCAGCTTAGATGCCCTAAGCCCAATGGCTCGCATCCAAGTAGAAACCTTGGCGCAAAACTGCGAAGAGTTTGGTATTCGTCTTTATGACATTCACCATAAAAACCAAGGCATAGTGCATGTGATGGGCCCAGAGCTGGGGATCACCTTGCCCGGCACTGTCATTGTGTGTGGTGATTCCCATACCGCGACCCATGGCGCTTTTGGCGCACTGGCATTTGGTATTGGTACCTCTGAGGTTGAGCATGTGATGGCGACGCAGACTTTGCGCCAGCTTAAAGCCAAAACCATGAAGATTGAGGTGCGTGGTCACGTTGCCGATGGCATTACCGCTAAAGATATCGTGCTGGCCATTATCGGTAAAATCGGCATGGATGGCGGTACGGGTTATGTGGTTGAGTTCTGTGGTGAGGCGATTGAAGCCCTGTCGATGGAAGGCCGTATGACTGTGTGTAACATGGCGATTGAAATGGGCGCCAAGGCGGGGATGGTGGCGCCCGATGCGACGACTATCGATTATGTCAAAGGGCGTGAATTTGCGCCAAAAGGGGCCGATTGGGAGAGTGCCGTTGCCGCATGGCGTGAATTACGCAGCGATGATGATGCTGTTTTTGATGCTCATGTGGTGTTACAGGCTGCGGACATCGCACCGCAACTGACTTGGGGCACCAATCCTGGTCAAGTGGTGGCTATCGATCAGCCGGTACCTAATCCGCTGGATGAAACCAATCCTACCTCCCGCAGCAGTATCGAAAAAGCCCTTGAGTATGTAGCGCTTACAGCGGGGACCCGCATGACTGACGTCTCCATTAATAAAGTGTTTATCGGCTCGTGCACCAATTCGCGTATCGAAGATCTGCGCTCAGCGGCACATCAGGCCAAAGGGCGCAAGGTGGCTGCGGGCGTTACCGCCATAGTGGTGCCAGGCTCAGGCCTAGTGAAAGAACAGGCCGAGGCCGAAGGGTTAGATAAAATCTTTATTGATGCAGGTTTCGAGTGGCGCTTGCCCGGTTGCTCTATGTGTTTGGCGATGAATGACGACAGGTTAGCAGCGGGCGATCGCTGCGCCTCCACCAGTAACCGTAATTTTGAAGGGCGCCAAGGGCGCGGCAGTCGCACCCATTTGGTGAGTCCGGCGATGGCGGCTGCAGCAGCTGTTGCTGGTCGTTTCGTCGATATTCGCAAAGCCTATTAGGAGAGCATTATGCAAGCATTTACCACTCATACTGGCCTAGCAACCATGATTGATAGCGCTAATATCGATACCGATCAAATCATTCCTAAGCAGTTTCTATCTAAGGTGACTCGTGATGGTTTTGGAGTGCATCTTTTTCATGACTGGCGTTATCTCGATAACGCTGGGGATACACCTAACCCCGCATTTAGCTTAAACCAAGCGCGCTATGCCGGCGCGTCAGTGTTGCTCGCCAAAGAGAACTTTGGTTGTGGCTCAAGCCGCGAGCATGCGCCATGGGCCTTAGCCGATTTTGGCTTTAAGGTGATCATTGCTCCAAGCTTTGCCGATATCTTTTATGGCAATTCAATCAACAATGGCCTGTTGCCTGTCTGTTTGACTGAGGCGCAAGTACAACAGTTGATGGATGAGGTCAGCGCACAGCAAGGTGCCCTGGTGACGGTTGATCTGCAACGCCAGCAAGTTATTGCGCCCTCAGGTGCCGAGTTTGCCTTTACGATTGCCGAATCGGCGAGGCACAACCTACTCAATGGATTAGATGCCATCGGCATTAGCTTAACCTACAGCGAGGCTATTGCTGCTTATGAGGCGCAGAATCCCGCTTGGCGAGCTTAATATTACCTTAAATTTTTAGCGTACAGCTGTACTGCACCTGTTCAAAATTGGGCCAGTTCAACAATGTGTTGTGCTGGCTTTGTGCTATTAGTCGCTTGCAAATACAGTAATAACCTTTTTTTACAATAGCTTACTCTTTCTGAGTGATGGTTTTATATACTGCATAAGCAAGGGTAGTGATTTATGCTGCTATTTTTCAATGATTATAGTGAACACTTGTATTATTAATCTTATGACTTTAAGTTTCTGATTAATGTGTTCTTTTTGTTTTCATAGTGTGTTTTTAAGGTTGATTAAGTGAACATTGATCACACTTTTAGCCCGTTACGCACCCCTTTTATCGGCAACTTACTGTGTATTTAACTGCTATAGAGAGTCACTGTTAGCATAATTCACTAAAATGATTTCTTCGCTTGTAAAGATATTCTGTGTAAGTAGACTGCGGCTCACTAAAAGACTGGAGTGATAGCTCTAAGTCAGATGATAACAATAAGAGAGCCACGATGAATAAGCGTATTTTATCTTTAGCGGTACTTGCAGCCATGACTGCACCTTTAACTCAAGTTCAAGCAGCAGGTTTTCAGCTTGCAGAATATTCAGCCACAGGTTTAGGCCGCGCCTATGCCGGTGAAGCGGCGATAGCGGATAACGCGGCCGTGCAAAACCGCAACCCAGCCATGCTGACCTATTTAGCGGGCACGCAAATGACCGCTGGTGCGATTTTGGTGATGCCAAATATCGATATCAATGGCGAAGTCACTTATACCGATGGTATTAATGCCACTTCTGCACAAGATATTGCCGATGACGCGGTAGTGCCTAACTTCTATCTGTCGCATCAGTTGAGTGACCAATGGTTTTTAGGCCTAGGTATTGGCAGCAACTTTGGTATGGCGACCGAGTTAGATGATAGTTTCCGCGGCACCCAGTTTGGTAGCGAAGCCTCGGTGACCACTGTGGAAATCAACCCAAATGTGGCTTACCGTATTAATGACCAGTTCAGTGTTGGTGCTGGTGTGCGTTTAGTCTTAGGTGAAGGTAGCATTGGTGCTAAAAGTTCTGCTGACGTTACATTGCCGCCGCAAATGGGCAGTCTTACGGTGCCTAAAGGTACAACCCTTAAGTATATGGAAGGTGATGATGTCGCCTGGGGTTGGCAGTTAGGCGCGGCTTGGCAGTTAAACGATGCGCATCGTATCGGTGTTAACTACCGCTCGGCAGTCGATTTCAATCTTGAAGGTGAAGCCAATGGTTTTGCCTTCAACCCACTCGATCCAAACAAGCAGCTAGCTGGCTCTATGGAGTTGTCGTTGCCGGCAACGGCTGAGATCGCCTCTTTTCACCAGTTAAGTAATGATATTGCGGTGCACGCGAGCATCAATTGGACTGACTGGAGTTCATTTGAAAAGCTAGAAGCCGTGATCCCAGCGCTAACTAAGCCAACACAATTGGTGAAGCAAGAAAACTGGCAAGATAGCTATCGCTTCGCTTTAGGTGCGACCTATGACCTGTCGGCGTTATCGACACTGCGTGCTGGTATCGCTTATGACAAATCGGCAGTATCGGATGACAACCGTACCCTTACGATCCCTGAAATGGACCGTGTTTGGGTGAGCGCTGGTTACAGTTATAAGATGAGCAAGCAGTTGGATCTAGATGTCGGCGTTACCTACATCTTTGCCGACGAGTCAGCAGTGAACGAGCCGCGTCCGGGTATCGCATCTGATCTTGCTTCAGCTCCTTTTGGTGGCACATTTAGCGGCACAACCAGCGGTAACATCATGTTATTCGGTGTTCAGGCCAGCTATCGTTTTTAAGGGCTAACAGAATTTAAAAAGGGTTGAAGCGTTATGCTTCGACCCTTTTTTTATGCAAGTTATTGGGGCAATGGTGCTTTTGGTATGAGGTGGGGAGTAACTTTTATTCGCAAAATGGATCTTAGGCGATTATATTCTTCTCAATATCAAACTATTATTCACTATCCTTGATTGTTGCTGTATTACTGCGTCGGCCGTTATGGTGTTATTGGTTTGACTTTAATTCATATAAGAGGTGCAAAATGAAACCCTTACTCCTAGCCGCAAGCATAGCGCTACTGCCGATGTCGGCTATTGCCAACCCCCAGTCAACAGAAGTAGTTAAAGGCTTTATTGACGCCTATAACCAACACAGTGTCGAGCAGATGATGCAGTATGTGACCGATGATGTACGCTGGATGCACATTACGGGCAGCCAAGTCGATATTGAAACGGCTAATAAGAGTCAGTTTGGTGCGGCGATGACAGATTACTTCGAAACCTTAACCCATCCCAAGGCCACTATTTTACAGATGATCGATTCATCGCATTATGTCAGCACGGTCGAGCGAGTCAGTTGGACTCACGAAGGCGAAGAGCTGAGTCAATGCAGTATTGGCAATTTTAGAGTGCAAGAGGGCAAAATTGCCGAGTTTTGGTATTTGCCGGCTCATGCCTGTGATGATATCCCTGCTGTTAATCATGCCGATGAAGCGCGTTAACCTCTTAATTCATAGTATGGAGTTGTTATAGTGGATAAGCGTTATGTCATCGCACTGGATCAGGGCACGACCAGTTCACGGGCGATGATTTTTGATCATGATGCCAATATTGTTGCCGTTTCGCAGCGAGAATTTGCACAGATATACCCCAAGGCGGGATGGGTTGAACATGATCCGATGGAGATCTGGTCATCGCAAAGTTCGACCTTAATCGAAGCCTTAGCACGTGCGGGGATCCATGGCGATGAGGTCGCCGCAATTGGGATCACTAATCAGCGTGAAACCACCGTTGTGTGGGACAAAACCACGGGTAAGCCCATTTACAATGCGATTGTGTGGCAATGCCGTCGCAGTCAGCCTCTGTGTGAGGAACTTAAGCAGCGTGGCCTAACCGAATATATTCAGCAGACCACTGGCTTATTGCTCGATCCCTATTTTTCAGCCACTAAGATCCGCTGGATTTTAGACAATGTTGTAGGAGCGAGGGAGAAGGCCCAAGCAGGCGATTTGCTGTTTGGTACTATCGATACTTGGTTAGTCTGGAAACTGACGGAGGGCAAGGTCCATGTGACCGATCCCACTAATGCTTCGCGTACCATGTTGTTTGATATTCACAAGCAACAGTGGGATCCACTGTTGCTTGATGAGCTCGATATCCCCGCATCCATGTTACCCGAGGTTAAACCCTCATGTGCCATCTATGGTAATACTCGTATTGCCGGCGAGGGCGGTGAGATCCCTGTTGCAGGCATGGCGGGCGATCAGCAGTCGGCGCTTTTTGGTCAGTTATGTATAGATGAAGGTATGGCTAAAAATACCTATGGCACAGGTTGTTTCTTACTGATGAATACTGGCCTGCAGGCAGTGCAATCTCGTCATGGGCTATTGACCACTATTGCCATTGGTGCCGAATGTGAAGTGAATTACGCTTTAGAAGGCTCGGTATTTATGGGCGGGGCGACAATCCAATGGCTGCGTGATGAATTAGGGCTTATTCGTGATGCCCAAGATACCGAATATTTCGCCTCAAAAGTGAGTGACACTAATGGCGTCTATCTGGTGCCTGCGTTTGTGGGATTAGGCGCCCCTTATTGGGATGCCAATGCCCGTGGCGCGCTGGTGGGTCTGTCTCGTGGGGCTAATCGTAATCATATTATCCGTGCCGCGCTTGAGGCTATCGCCTACCAAAGTAAGGATCTACTCGATGCCATGCTTAAAGATAGTGGCGTGCAATTAAAGCAGATAAAAGTCGATGGCGGCGCGGTGGCAAATGATTTCTTGATGCAGTTTCAAGCTGATATAACCAATGTTGAAGTGCAGCGTCCGGCAGTGACTGAAACGACCGCCATGGGCGCGGCATTTCTGGCGGGGCTTGCTGTAGGGTTTTGGCTATCTACAGCAGAGTTAAAGCATAAGGCGGGAGTAGATAGGTGTTTTCGTCCGTCAATCAGTTGTGATACGCGCCAAGCGTTATATTTGGGGTGGAAGCAGGCGGTTGCACAAGTGACTGAACACTAGTTATTGTGGCTTGTCTGGTTACGCTAAGCTAAACCTATACTTCGATATCAATACGGGGTAAAGGGGATGACAGGGCCTCATCTTGAGCGCGCTGTTCTTGGGCTTTACGATGTGCACGGCCGCGCCTATCGCCGCGCGGGTTAGCGCGTCGCTCTTTTTGTTTCCGTCGCTCTAAATGCGGCGGCAATTGAGCTTGAGGCGCCTCATGGCTGTCGGCATGAATAGCCTCAATATGTTCAGTTTGCTCAACGATCCGCTTACGTTTGGAGACTTGAATCACAGGTCTTGCCAGCATGGCGTATACACTGTCTAAACTAATCATGTTGTTTCCCCCGGCCTAAGTATTCACTTTATCTTCCTTGTCCTAACCTATATCGGCTAAGTGTGGTTAATTTTTAGTCTATTTTGTTTTTATTATTTTTACCAATCTTGTTTGCTCAAGCCGTAAGGATACGAGAAGCTGCCAACTAACGAATGCAGTGCCAGTACAATCGTGTGGCTAGCTATATAAGTCGAAATAACGGCTAACGCGGGTATTGAGCCCTAAAGCTTGTGCTACTCGCCTAGTAGCGAGTTGTTGACTCTCGGACATGCTCCCGAGCGCTATAAACCAATACCTGATCGATCAATATAAGGGTGGCCGATCCACTTTATGGCTTATTCAGGTAGTTTTGATGATATTTTGTACTGTAACAATGGGATAGCAATCCCTCGATACTACTTTTAGGTAGTGAATTATCCCTGTTATTAAATATTTACAAACATGCCGCTAAGCCGCTTGAATACTGGCTTTATAAATAGTTTCATTCCTTGACAATACTTGCATAGTATCTCTAAACTTAGCATCTGTGGGAAATTGTGGATATTTGTGGATCTATTAATTTTAACAAGGATGAATTGACGTGTTTCGTGGTGCGAGCGCTATAAACCTTGATACTAAAGGACGGATCGCCATTCCAAAGCGATACCGGGAGACGTTGCACGCCGAATTTAATCGTCAGTTGGTCATTACTGTCGATTTTGACGACCCCTGTTTACTGCTATATCCGCTAGAAGCTTGGCAGAAGATCGAAGCCAAGTTATTGCGGTTATCAGACACCCAAAAGTCAGAGCGTTCGTTGAAACGAATGTTACTCGGCTATGCCCACGAATGTGAATTAGACACCAATGGGCGCCTGCTATTGCCCCCTCCTCTGCGTCAGTACGCCAACTTAGACAAGCGTGCGATGTTGGTGGGCCAATTGAATAAATTTGAGCTGTGGGATGAAGCGCAATGGCAGCAACAGATCCAACTTAGCCATGAAATGATTCAAAGCGAAGCGTTTGCGGATAGCGAACGTTTGGCTGACTTCTCTTTGTAATAAAGAGATTAACCTAATAGATAGAAGAGAGCGATGACTCAAGAATTTGCGCACTTATCAGTACTGTTAAACGAAACAGTAGCAGGCCTCAACATTAAGCCTGATGGCATCTATATTGATGGCACCTTTGGACGTGGTGGGCACTCTAGAGAAGTGCTCAAGCAGTTAGGCTCCACTGGTCGCCTCATCGCTATCGATCGCGATCCGCAGGCGATTGCCGCAGCGGAGCAGTTTGCTGATGATAAACGTTTTACTATCGTGCATGGTGGGTTTGGTCAGTTAGCGCAATATGTTAACGAGCTTAACCTCAAAGGTAAGATAGACGGCATCTTATTTGATTTTGGTGTTTCGTCTCCGCAACTTGATGATGCCGAACGTGGCTTTAGCTTTCTGCGCGATGGTCCGCTCGATATGCGCATGGATAACTCACAAGGCGAAACCGCAGCACAATGGCTAGCTCGCGCCGAAATTGAAGATATGGCTTGGGTATTTAAAACCTATGGCGAGGAGAAAAACGCCCGTCATATTGCCCGCTGCATCGCGGCCGATCGTGATAAAACCCCCTTTTTACGCACCAAAGAGTTAGCGGATTTGATCGCGCGTATCAGTAAGAGTAAAGAGCGTAACAAACACCCTGCAACTCGAGTGTTTCAAGCGATTCGTATCTACATTAACAGCGAATTAGAACAGATAGATCAAGCGCTTGAAGGCGCTTTAAGTGTGCTTGCACCACAAGGGCGCTTATCGGTCATCAGTTTTCATTCGTTAGAAGATCGTATGGTAAAGCGTTTTATTCGCCGCCACAGTCAGGGAGAGTCTGTGCCTCACGGTTTACCTATTACCGAAGCTGAAATCAATAAAACTAAATTACTCAAGCCGATAGGTAAGGCGATTAAGCCGTCAGCAGAAGAGATTGAGCGCAACGCCAGAGCCCGAAGTTCGGTATTACGCATCGCTGAGCGGCTCGATTATTAACTTCGCGTTGCGTTTTGAGATAAGGGGCGCTAGTGAGTAAAACACAGCTCAACTTGACCCGCATCGTGTTATTGGATTTATGGCATCACAAGTGGGTGCTGTTGCTCGCGGTGGCCGTGTTAGCTAATGCCGTGTTGGTGGTGTACACCAGCCATGCCAGTCGCAAATACACCAGTCAGTGGGAAGAGTTATTGCAAGAGCGTGACCGCCTCGATATTGAGTGGCGTAATTTGCTGTTAGAAGAGCAGTCGCAATCTGAGCACAGCCGTGTGACTCGTATAGCGACCAAAGAATTAGAGATGATTAGGCCCTTGCCTAACGAAGAAGTGGTGATAAGAATACCGTGAAAAAGCAGGCTAAACGTAAGCAAAAACCACAACTTATCCACTGGCGTCTATACGTCGTCGTGGCGTTTGTGTGTCTGTTGTTTACCAGCTTAGTGGGACGCGCGGCGTATATTCAGATTATTGAGCCCGAAAGACTGCGTCACGAGAGTGATATGCGCACGTTACGTACCACGAGCCGCGAAGTACATCGAGGCTTGATCACCGACCGCAACGGCGAAATGCTTGCCGTAAGTGTGCCGGTTAAGGCGGTTTATGCCGATCCTAAAGTGGTGCATGATAAAGAGGGTTTTGCTGATATGCGTCGCTGGCAAGCGTTGGCCGACGTATTGCACGAACCTAAAAGCGAGATTCTGGCGCGGGTGCAATCAAACCCTAAGCGACGCTTTACCTACCTTAAGCGCCAAGTCACGCCCGCCGTTGCCGATTACATTAAGCAGCTTAAGTTACCCGGCGTGTACCTAAAAGCCGAGTCACGGCGCTACTATCCAACCAGTGAAATTTCGGCGCAGCTGGTGGGGCTGACCAATATTGATGATATCGGTATTGAAGGCATTGAAAATACCTATAACGACTGGCTGACGGGCACGCCGACTAAGCAACAGGTACGTAAGTCTCGCGATGGTCATGTGGTTGAACGGTTAGACATGGTGCAAGCGGGTGAAAACTCTAATGATTTAGTGCTCAGTATCGATCAGCGCATTCAGCAGTTAGCCTACCGCGAGATTAAGCGTACCACGGAAATTAACCAAGCCACGTCTGCATCGATTGTGGTGCTCGATGTGCATACCGGTGAAGTGCTAGCGATGGCGAATACACCCTCTTACAACCCTAACTCTCGCGAAAATTTGCAGAGTTACCGCATGCGTAATCGTGCCCTTACTGATGCCTATGAACCGGGCTCAACCATTAAGCCGTTTGTGGTCGCGGCGGCATTGGAAGCGGGCACCATTGAAGCCAATCAGATTTTTAAGACTCATCCGGGGCGCATTCGCATCGGCGGCAAAATTGTGCGTGATGGACGTAACTACGGTGACATGAGCCTTGCCGATGTATTGGTGCATTCAAGCAACGTGGGCATGACCCAAATTGCGCTCTCTATGCCGGTGCAAGAGCTATTAGGTTATTACCAAGCGATGGGGCTGGGCAGCTATTCAGGCATTAACCTTCCGGGTGAAAGCGCCGGGCTCATTCATGATCGCCGCCGCTGGTCTGATTTTGAACGTGCGACCCTCTCTTTTGGTTATGCCTTAACAGTAACGCCGCTGCAGATAGCCAGAATGTACGCCATGCTCGGCAGTGGTGGCATCTTGTATCCTTCATCCATTCTTAAATTAAATCAGCCACCTGAAGGGCAGCGCGTGGTATCGACCGAGGTGGCCGAAAACGTAATGCAGATGCTGATCGGGGTGACCGAGCCCGGTGGCACCGCCAAGAAAGCCCATATTGATGGTTACCCGGTTGCGGGTAAAACGGGCACAGCACGTAAGGCGGTAGCTGGTGGCTATGGTGACGACTACGTGGCGTTATTCGCTGGTGTGGCTCCGGTACATAATCCTAAGTTGGCGATTGTCGTTGTGGTCAACGAACCCAAAGGCGATCGTTATTATGGCGGTGATATTGCAGCTCCAGTGTTTGCCAAAGTGATGTCAGGGGCGTTACAGATGTTGAATGTTGAGCCTATTAGTGCTCCAGAAAAAGTGAGATTAGCCGGTAATGTTAGGAGAGGTGAATAATGTTACTGCGTGATGTACTGGCGCCCTGGTTTCATTATGCGGGCCCAGAAGCGATGACACATTTAAGTTTAGATAGCCGCGATATTTCGCCTGGCTGTGTCTTTATTGCCGTGCCTGGCCACCAGGTCGATGGTCGGCAATATATTGCAACCGCCTTTGCAAATGGTGCGAATGCCGCCATTGTGCATACCGACTCGCCAGAGTTGCATGGGCAAGTGAGCCATGAAGGTGGCTTACAGATTTTTTTCTTTCAGCTATCACGTCAGTTGTCAGCCTTATCGGCGCAAGTTTATCACTTGGGCGTCGAGCGTTGTAAAATCATCGGCGTGACTGGCACTAACGGCAAAACGTCGGTTACCCAATTAATTGCCCAGTTGTGTGAGAGCATGGCATGTCGCAGTGCGGTTATGGGCACCCTAGGTAATGGGATTTGGGGGCAGTTAGTCGATAGCGGTAATACCACTGCCGATCCTATTACTGTGATGCGTCAGCTGCATGAGTTTAATCACCAAGGCGCGCAGGTGTGTGCCATGGAAGTATCGAGTCATGGGCTGGTACAGGGGCGTGTCGATGCGGTGCCCTTTGATGTGGCGATATTTACTAATTTAAGCCGTGATCACCTCGATTATCACGGCACGATGGACGCCTATGGCGCTGCAAAGCAGCGGTTATTTCGTTTTGCCTCCTTGTCTCATGGGCTACTTAATATCGACGATCCTGTTGGTGAGCAGTGGCTCGATGATAGCCATGGCCAACCCCTTGTCGGTTACAGCGTTAACGCTCATCCTCGTGCTGCCATTTACACCACAGAGGTAAAGCAACATGCTAATGGCGTCAGTGCCACATTAGTTTGGCCAGAGGGACAAGCCCAAGTGGATAGCCCATTATTGGGCATATTTAACCTGGCCAATTTGGTCGCCGCATTAGGAGCTTTGTATCTGTGTGGTTACTCCATGGCAGAGCTGCTTAAGCATGTGGCAAGGTTACAACCTGTCGCTGGGCGCATGGAGCGTTTTACGACCCAAAATGGCGTGACGTTAGTGGTGGATTATGCCCACACGCCAGATGCACTCGCCCAAGCATTAACGGCGCTTAGAGGCCATTGTCAAGGGCAGCTGTGGTGTTTGTTTGGCTGTGGTGGCGATAGGGATAAAGGCAAACGCCCATTGATGGCACGAGCTGGCGAGGCGCATGCCGATCGTCTAATGGTCACCAGTGATAATGCCCGTAGCGAAATTCCCGAAGCTATTATTGCCGATATTATCGCCGGACTTGCTCAACCTGAGATGGCGCTGACAAGTGTTGACCGTCAGCAAGCGATTGAGCAAGTGGTGGCCAATGCAGCCCCAGGCGATCTAATTTTACTGGCAGGTAAAGGCCATGAGGCTTATCAAGAGATAGCTGGGCGCCGTATCGATTATGATGAACGCGCCTTAGCTGCCGCGATTGCTGGGAGAGCCGTATGATCCCCTTAACCTTAACGCAGTTAGCCACTCAACTCGGTGGCAGATTAGTCGGTGATGACTTAACGGTAAGCAAAGTGGCTAGCGATAGCCGCGCCGTCGATGCGCAGACCTTATTTGTCGCCCTAAAAGGGGAGCGTTTCGACGGCCATGACTTTGCCGCCACAGCGGTTGATAACGGAGCCGTGGCCTTGTTAGTCGAGCGTGTGTTGCCATTACCCGTACCGCAGTTGGTCGTAGGCAATAGTCAGCTGGCGATGGGCCAAATAGGTGCCTTTGTAAAACAACAAGTTGCGCCTAAGTCGCTGGCGCTGACCGGCTCTAATGGCAAGACCAGTGTTAAAGAGATGGTCGCGACGATTTTGTCTCAGCGGCATCAGGTACTTTACACCGCGGGTAACTTCAATAATGAGATTGGCGTGCCCTTAACCCTGCTGCGTGTAGAGCCGCAACATCAATTTGGCGTGTTCGAATTAGGCGCTAATCATATCGGCGAGATTAATTACACTTCATCTTTAGTGCAACCGGATGTGGCTCTGGTTAATAATGTCGCCTCGGCGCACCTAGAGGGTTTTGGTTCACTGGACGGTGTGGCTAAGGCCAAGTCTGAAATTTTCAACCATCTGGCAAAAGCAGGCGTTGCGGTGATCAATGCCGATGACGCTTTTGCCGATGTGATGCATGCTGCGGCCGCAGGCATTGCACAGCTGACCTTTTCGATACAAGAGAGCACTGAAGCTGAGCCAGAGCTTGCTAAGCGGGCCGATGTCGTCGCTTGCGACTTACAGGCCGATGTAGTGGGACGCTATCGCTTTAACCTGCACTATCAGCAGCAGTGCTATCCGGTGAGTTTGCCGTTGTCGGGGCGCCATCAGGTGAGTAATGCCTTAGCAGCCACCGCATGTTGTTTAGCCTTAGGGCTGTCGCTGCACGAGATTGTCGATGGCTTACACAAATTGATGCCGGTAAAAGGCCGTATGTTGCCCACACAGCTGGGACGAATTTTGTTAGTCGATGACAGTTACAACGCCAATCCTGCCTCGGTAGGGGCGGCAATTGACTGGCTTCAAGAAATTAACGGAAATCGCTGTTTAGTGCTGGGCGATTTAGGCGAATTAGGTGACAATGCGTCCCTTTTACATTGGCAGCTCGGTGAAAAGGCCAAGTTGCAAGGGATCGATGCCCTGTTCTCACTCGGAGAGCTTAGCCGAAACAGCAGTGACGCATTTTCGGGGCAACACTTTACCCATTTAGATGAGTTAGTAGTCGATTTAATTAATTATTTTAACCAGTTAGATGGAGATGTGACTGTGTTAGTCAAAGGCTCTCGCAGTGCCAAAATGGAGCGCGTGGTCGAAGCCCTAATTGCCGCCTTCGAGCGCAAGGAGTTGTGTTAATGCTGGTTTATCTGGCTGAGTATTTAACCCAGTATTATTCAGGGTTTAACGTTTTTTCTTATGTGACATTTAGGGCGATCCTTGGTCTGTTAACTGCCATGCTATTTAGCCTGTGGTGGGGGCCTAAGATGATTGAACGTTTGCAGTTATTGCAAATTGGCCAAGTGGTGCGTAACGATGGCCCTGAATCACACTTTAGTAAGCGCGGAACCCCTACCATGGGGGGATTGCTGATCTTAGCCGGCGTGTTTATTAGTGTGCTGCTGTGGGGAGATTTGGGCAGCCGTTATGTGTGGGTGATGTTGTTTGTACTGGCGGCTTTTGGTCTGATTGGTTTTATTGATGACTACCGTAAGGTGGTGCGTAAAGATACCAAGGGCTTGATTGCTCGCTGGAAGTATATCTTGCAATCATTAGCAGCACTGGCCATCGCTTTTTACTTGTACGCTTCGGCGCAAACTGTGGGCGAAACCCAGTTGGTGGTCCCGTTCTTTAAAGATGTGATGCCGCAGTTGGGTGGGCTCTTTATCGTCTTGGCTTACTTCACCATTGTCGGGTCAAGTAACGCGGTTAACTTGACCGACGGTCTCGATGGCTTGGCGATTATGCCAACGGTGATGGTGGCGGCGGCGTTTGCTCTGATTGCCTATCTTTCAGGGCACGTGCAGTTTGCTAGCTATTTACACATTCCCTATCTGCCAGGTTCAGGTGAGTTGGTGATTGTCTGCACCGCAATTGTGGGCGCAGGCTTGGGTTTCTTGTGGTTTAACACTTACCCAGCACAAGTCTTTATGGGCGATGTGGGCTCTTTGTCATTAGGCGCGGCGCTCGGAACCATAGCCGTGCTAGTACGCCAAGAGATTTTACTGGTGATCATGGGCGGCGTATTTGTAATGGAAACCGTGTCGGTCATCTTGCAGGTGGGATCATACAAGCTGCGCGGCCAACGCATTTTTAGAATGGCACCCATCCATCACCACTACGAATTAAAAGGCTGGCCAGAACCACGGGTGATTGTTCGTTTCTGGATTATTTCACTGTTTTTAGTGTTGCTAGGCTTAGCAACCTTAAAGTTAAGGTAAACACTCATGACGAGTAGTTATACGCACATAGTATTAGGACTGGGAGCCACAGGGCTGTCGGTGGTGCGTTATTTAACGAAACAAGGGATCACGCCACTGGTGATGGACAGCCGCGAGCATCCGCCTGGCCGTGAAGCTCTGAGCTGTGATTTCCCGCAGGTCGAGTTGCTTACCGGTGGATTTGATTGCCGCTATTTAGTGCAAGCGAGCCAAATTGTGATTAGTCCAGGCATCCCGCTCGATACCCCGGAAATTAGGGTTGCTATCGATATGGGGATTGATGTGGTCGGTGATGTGGAGCTGTTTGCTCGTGCGATAGCCGATCGCTCAGCCTGCGTGATTGGTATCACTGGCTCAAACGGCAAGTCAACCGTCACGACATTGGTGGGAGAGATGGCCGCGAGTGCCGGGCTTGATTATGCCCTGGGCGGCAATATTGGCGTGCCAGTATTAGATCTGCTTGACCAGCAACCAGACTTGTATGTACTGGAACTGTCTAGTTTCCAATTAGAGACCACGCACAGCCTTAAATGTATTAGTGCAACGTGTCTCAATATCAGTGAAGATCATATGGATCGCTACGCCGATTTAGAGGCGTATCGTCAGGCCAAGTTAAGTCTATATGCTCAGGCTAAGTTGGTGATTGTCAATCGTGATGACGCGCAAACCATGCCTGGCGAGCCGATGAACCTGCAAAGCTTTGGCCTATCGGCCCCTGAAGGCGATGAATGGGGCATTGAGCACGGCATGCTGGTGCATGGCACCACAGAATATGTGGCGGTAAGCGGGCTTGCCATTGTCGGCAGCCACAACCACGCTAACTTGTTAGCCGCGATGGCGCTAGCCGATAGCGCCGATATCCCTAAGGCCGCTATGGTGCAAGTGGCCCAGCAGTTTACCGGGTTAGCTCACCGTTGTGAGTTAGTCGCGAAACGCCATGGCGTGATGTATGTGAATGATTCTAAGGCGACCAATGTGGGCGCTACCCTGGCGGCATTACAAGGATTGGCTAGCCATGCAGGCGAGATAGTCCTTATCGCAGGTGGTGACGGTAAAGGCGCAGACTTTTCGCCGCTTAAAGATGCACTGCAGGGCGTCAGCCAGCTAATCACCTTAGGCAAAGATGGCGATAATATTGCGGCATTGTTTGACGGCGCAATAAAGGTCGACTCTATGGCCGCAGCGGTTGAGCAAGCGGCTCGCTTAGCGAACGATGGCGACATAGTGCTGCTATCACCGGCGTGCGCTAGCCTCGACATGTATCGTAACTTTATGGAACGTGGCGACGATTTTCGTGCGCAAGTCATTGCGCTCGATACCGAGGCTGGGCATGCGTAGCTATGAGCGCCAACTCAACCTATTTGGAAGCAGCCTTCATTGGTCGCTACCTAATCTGTTTAGTCAGCGTGATGCGCCGGGCATGCAGCTATACGATCGCTCGTTACTGTTTGCCATTATCGGTTTAATTTGTTTCGGTTTTATTATGGTGATGTCGGCTTCTATGCCAGAGGCACAGACATTAACCGGTAATCCATTTCATTTTGTGTGGCGTCATGTCGCCTATATCTGCGGGTGTGTGATTATTGCCGCCGCGGTATTGCGAGTTGAGATGTACCGTTGGCAACAGTTTAGTCCGATATTATTGCTGTTGGTTGGCATTATGTTGGTCTTGGTGCCCCTTATCGGTACCACGGTTAATGGTGCCACACGCTGGTTAGCCGTTGGGCCGGTGCGCATTCAGGTGGCTGAGCTCGCTAAGTTTGCCTTTGCGATCTACATGGCGGGGTATTTGGTCAGGCGACATCAAGAGGTGCGTGAGAACGCTAAAGGCTTCTATAAGCCGATCGCAGTATTTGCGCTTTATGCTTTCTTGATCTTATTGCAACCGGACTTAGGTACTGTGGTGGTGCTGTTTGTGGGCACGGTCGGGTTATTGTTTTTAGCCGGGGCGAGATTACTCGACTTCTTTGCGTTGATCTTAACCGGTGCGGTGGCATTTGTTGTCTTGGTGATGTTAGAGCCTTATCGGATGGCACGAGTCACTTCGTTTAGGGATCCTTGGCAGGACCCTTTTGGTAGCGGCTACCAATTGACGCAATCGTTAATGGCTTATGGTCGTGGCGACTGGTTTGGTCAAGGATTGGGTAACAGTATTCAAAAGTTGGAATACCTCCCCGAGGCCCATACCGACTTTATTTTTGCGGTGATTGGGGAAGAGTTGGGTTTTGTTGGCATCATTTTTGTGTTGTCGGTTTTATTATTTGTGGCGCTTCGGGCGATTAAGCTGGGCAATTTATGCTTACTCAGAGACAGGGCTTTTGAAGGCTATTTAGCCTATTCAATTGGCATCTGGTTTTGCTTTCAAACCGTGGTCAATGTGGGGGCTAGCATTGGCATGTTGCCGACAAAAGGGTTAACTCTGCCTTTTATTAGCTATGGCGGCAGTAGCCTTTGGGTGATGACCGCGGCCGCGATGATATTAATTAGAATTGACCATGAACGGCGATTAAGCCTGATACAGGCAGTACAAGGCAAGGTGAAATAATGGTCTTACAAAAACGTATTTTGATCATGGCTGGCGGCACGGGAGGGCATGTATTCCCGGCGTTAGCGGTGGCCAAGCATTTAGCCAAACGAGGCTGGCAGGTGCGTTGGTTGGGCACCGCAGAGCGGATGGAGGCGCGCCTTGTGCCTCAGCATGGATTTGATATCGACTTTATCGATATCAAGGGGGTGCGTGGTAATGGTGTGCTGCGTAAGTTGGCGGCGCCGTTTAAAATTGTGCGCTCAATTATGCAAGCCCGTGAGGTGATTAACGAATTTAAGCCTGATGTGGTATTAGGCATGGGCGGTTTTGCCAGTGGTCCTGGTGGCATAGCCGCAAGGCTTAGCGGTATTCCGCTGGTGTTGCATGAGCAAAATGCAATTCCCGGTATGACCAATAAACTGTTGTCGCGTATCGCCAGCCGTGTGCTGTGTGCTTTCGATAACACCTTTGAGAGTGGCGCCGAAGTGGTGGGTAACCCCATACGCCGCGAGCTGATTAACTTAGGTCAGCGCCGCGCAGTCAGCACCGATGACGCCTTGCGTGTGTTAGTGGTGGGTGGCAGTTTAGGCGCTAAGGTCTTTAACGACTTAATGCCGGCAGTGGTGGCTGAGGTGAGTCAGCATCATTCGATCACTGTGTGGCATCAGGTGGGCAAAGGCAACCTGGCGAGTGTTGAAAACGACTATTTACAACGTGGCCAGTCAGGCATAGTCAAAGTGGCTGAATTTATTGATGATATGGAAGCTGCGTATCGCTGGGCCGATGTGGTGTTGTGCCGCGCTGGCGCGCTGACGGTGTCAGAAGTGGCGGCGGTTGGCTTACCGAGTATGTTGGTGCCTTATCCCCATGCGGTAGATGATCATCAAACCAAAAATGCCCAAGTATTAGTTGAGGCAGGCGGCGCCTTTTTATTGCCGCAAGCCGTATTAGATAGTGACAAATTGATCAGTAAACTGCAGATGCTGGCGAGTGATCGCAACGCCCTGAGAGAGATGGGCGAATTGGCGAGAAGTGTCGCAGTGTTAGATGCAACAGAGCGAGTGGCGGCCGTGTGCACCGCGCTGGCAAATAAGGATTCAGATGAGTAAAACCGAAGAAAAATACGCCCCTTTAAGAAGCATTATCCCTGAGATGCGCCGGGTTAAACAGATCTATTTTGTTGGCATCGGTGGTGCGGGTATGGGGGGTATTGCCGAAGTGTTGCTCAATGAGGGCTACCGTCTAAGTGGATCGGATATCGCCGATAATGCTGTGACCACTCGTTTACGTCGTTTAGGCGCCACTGTATATATCGGCCATAAGGCTGCACAAGTGCAAGGCGCCGATGTGGTAGTGGTGTCCACCGCGATTGATGCCACTAATCCTGAAATTTTGGCGGCTAAAGATCTGCGCATTCCCATTGTTCGCCGGGCAGAAATGCTGGCCGAATTGATGCGCTATCGTCACGGCATTGCCGTTGCCGGTACTCATGGTAAAACCACCACCACCAGTTTAATTGCCAGTATTTATGGTCAGGCTGAGCGCGATCCTACTTTCGTCATTGGCGGTTTGCTTAATAGCGCCGGCACCAATGCACGTTTAGGTAAGAGCCGTTATTTGATAGCCGAAGCGGACGAGAGTGATGCGAGCTTCCTGCACCTGCAACCTATGGTGAGTGTGATCACCAATATTGAAGCCGATCACATGGACACCTATGGCGGTGATTTTGAGAAGCTCAAAGCCACCTTTATCGACTTTTTGCACAATCTGCCTTTTTACGGGGTGGCGGTGGCCTGTATTGACGACCCAGTGGTAAGAGAGTTGTTGCCTCGCATCAGTCGCAAGGTGGTGACTTACGGCTTTAGCGAAGATGCCGATGTGCAGGCGCTCAATTTTGTACAGCAAGGTTATCGTTGTAGCTTTACCGTGCGCCGTGAGGCGATGGCCGATCTGGACTTAAGCGTTAACTTACCTGGGCAACACAATGTGCTTAATGCCTTGGCGGCTATTGCCGTGGCAACCGAAGATGAAATTGAAGATGATGCCATTGTTAAAGCCTTGGCTGAATTTCAGGGTATTGGCCGTCGTTTTCAGCAGTTGGGTGAATTTAACACTCAAGCGGGTAGCGTGATGTTAGTCGATGACTATGGGCATCACCCCAGTGAAGTCGCGGCAACCATTAGGGCGGCTCGCTCTGGCTGGCCGGATAAGCGTCTGGTGATGCTGTATCAGCCCCATCGTTACAGCCGTACTCGCGATTTGTATGATGATTTTGTCGATGTGCTGGCTCAGGTCGACTGCTTGTTGTTACTCGATGTATATAGCGCTGGTGAAGCACCAGTACCGGGCGCCGATAGTCGTGCCTTGTGTCGATCAATTCGTCAACGTGGGCAACTTGACCCTATTTTTGTCGCCGATCCACAGCAATTAGAAACGATTTTACCTGGGGTGTTACAAGAGGGTGACCTATTACTGACTCAAGGTGCTGGCAATATTGGGGCAATTAGCCGCCAATTGGCCGATGCCAATTTGTTATTTGAACCTGTGAAAGTGTGACGGTCTTACCAAGGTTAAGGTAGGCCGAGGATGAAGCTTTTGACGCTATGGTTGAGGTCGTTATAATGCCAGGTTATTTAATAAGTTACACGTGTAGTTGTGTGGTTGTTTTTTATCCTAAATCAAGTGCGTTAGGGCGGTAATTCATGTCCTGGAACGAACGGTTTAAACGTGGGCGAGAGCGACTATTACAGGTCGATTGGTATCTGTGCCTTGGATTGATCTTTCTGTTTCTGGTATTCAGTGCGCTGCTTATGGGAGCGTGGAAGTTAAACCTAGTGCTCAACGATGCCGATGCCTTGCCCATTGAGGCGGTGGCGGTAAAGGGCGATAGACAATTTACCAGTGACGCAGAGATCCAAGCGGCACTGAAAGATCTGATGCAGCGTAGTTTTTTTTCGGCTGACGTGAATCAGGTACAAGAGGCACTAGAAAGTTTGCCTTGGGTGTATCAAGCGTCGGTGCGACGTGAGTGGCCGGCAAAGCTTAAGGTCTATCTGGTAGAGCAAAAAGCTGTTGCCCATTGGAATGAAGTCGATTGGGTTAATGAGCAAGGGCAAGTATTTGAGGCGCCAATGAAACCTGGAATAGATGAATTACCAAGTTTAGTTGGCCCAAACGATCAGGCGATGTCGGTGTTAACCCACTATCGCCAGATCGGTGAGTTACTCACCATAAATGGATTTAAATTAACCCATTTAGAGTTGAGTCCTCGACATGCATGGCTGGGTGTTTTAGACAGCGGCATAGAGTTAAACTTAGGACGAGAAGATAAAATGGCACGGGTTCAACGGTTTATCGATGTGTACTCCACATTGGTTGCACAAGGCAAACCTATCGCCAGAGTGGATTTGCGCTACGATACCGGGTTGGCCGTAGGTTGGGATAATGCACAAGATGAGAGCCATTAAGTAATGACCAAGAATCAAGATAGAAATCTGATCGTTGGATTGGACATAGGGACATCGAAGGTCGCAGTGATCATTGGCGAGGTGTTACCTGATGGAGAGATCAGTGTCGTTGGCTTAGGCAGTCATCCTTCTCGCGGCATGGATAAAGGCGGTGTTAACGATCTCGACTCTGTGGTGCGCAGTGTTCAACGTGCATTGGATCAGGCCGAGTTGATGGCCGACTGCCAAGTGGCCTCGGTCTATTTAGGCATTTCGGGTAAGCATATCCAATGCCAAAACGAAAATGGCATGGTCTCGATTAACGACGAAGAAGTCACTCAAGAAGATGTCGATAACGTTATCCACACTGCTCGTTCGGTTAAGATCCCAACTGAGCGCCGTATTTTGCATGTGTTGCCGCAAGAATATGCGATTGATGTGCAAGATGGTATTAAGAGCCCTATCGGTATGTCGGGCATGCGTATGGAAGCCAAGGTGCATATCGTTACTTGTGCTAACGACATGGCTAAAAATATCACTAAGAGTGTCGAGCGTTGCGGGTTAAAGGTTGATGATCTGGTGTTTTCTGCCATTGCTTCGGCGGATTCGGTATTAACTGACGACGAGAAAGATTTAGGTGTATGTCTGGTCGATATGGGCGGCGGTACAACCGATATCACTATCTATACCAATGGCGCGCTACGTCATTGTGCCGTAGTACCAGTGGCAGGTAATCAGGTGACTAATGATATTGCCAAAATATTCCGTACGCCTTTGTCTCATGCTGAGCAGATAAAGGTGCAGTATGCCAGTGCGCGTAGTTCCATGGTCAGCCGTGAAGACAGTATCGAAGTGCCATCGGTCGGTGGGCGTCCGTCGCGTACTATGTCGCGCCACACCTTGGCTGAAGTGGTCGAGCCTAGATACCAAGAGCTGTTTGAATTAGTCCGTAAAGAATTACGAGACTGCGGCATGGAAGATCAAGTCGCCGCGGGCATTGTATTGACAGGCGGCACGGCATCGATTGAAGGTGCGGTAGATGTGGCTGAAGCCACCTTTGGTATGCCAGTGCGAGTGGCTGAGCCATTAGCGGTAAAAGGCTTATTTGAATATGTAAACCAACCCATCTACTCCACGGGAGTTGGGTTGTTGCATTACGGCGCAAGAAGGGTGATCGAACGTCAGTTTGAGCGCCCAGAGCGTCAAGGGGTAACCAGTCTTTGGAATCGAGTCCAGAGCTGGTTTAAGGGCGAGTTTTAATTTAATAACGCAGACTAAACGGAGATAATACCATGTTTGAGATCATGGATAGTCATTCAGACGAGGCGGTGATTAAAGTCATCGGCGTCGGTGGAGGTGGCGGCAACGCTGTCGAACATATGGTCAAGCACAACATCGAAGGTGTTGAGTTTGTTGCCACAAATACAGATGCTCAGGCGTTACGTAAGTCTGCGGCTGGCACAACGATCCAACTGGGTCGTGACGTTACTAAAGGGCTCGGCGCCGGGGCAAACCCTGAAATCGGTCGTTTAGCGGCAGAAGAAGATAGAGAAAATATCCGCAATGCAATTAAAGGCTCAGATATGATCTTTATTGCAGCAGGTATGGGCGGTGGTACAGGTACTGGCGCTGCGCCAGTGGTTGCCGAGATCGCCCGTGAAGAGGGGATTCTTACCGTTGCAGTGGTGACTAAGCCGTTTCCTTTCGAAGGTAAAAAGCGCATGGCTTATGCCGACCAAGGTATCGAACTGCTCGCGAAGCATGTTGACTCTTTGATCACGATTCCCAACGAGAAGCTGCTTAAAGTATTAGGCCGTGGCACCTCTTTACTCGACGCATTCGCCGCCGCAAATAATGTATTGCTTGGTGCGGTGCAAGGTATTGCCGAGCTTATCACTCGCCCAGGTCTTATCAACGTGGATTTCGCGGATGTAAAAACCGTCATGTCAGAGATGGGTAATGCCATGATGGGGACTGGCGTGGCCAGTGGCGAAGACCGTGCAGAAGAAGCGGCCGAAGCTGCTGTAGCCAGTCCGCTGCTAGAAGATATCGATCTTGCTGGTGCGCGTGGTGTATTGGTTAACATCACCGCCGGTATGGACATGAGCATCGAAGAGTTCGAAACCGTGGGTAACCATGTTAAGGCTTATGCATCTGACAACGCGACTGTGGTAGTGGGCGCGGTTATCGACCCAGAAATGAGCGATGAGCTACGTGTAACGGTTGTTGCAACAGGTATTGGCGCCGAGAAAAAGCCTGACATTCAGTTGGTGTCTAAGCCTGCTCCACGTCAAGAGCAAGTGGCTGCCACCGAGGTTAAGGTTGAGTTACCTGTTGAAGAGGCGATGCAACCTATGGTCGGTGGTAATGTCATGCCGGTGCACAAAGTTGAGCCGACAATTCAGCCTAAAAACGATCTTGATTACTTAGATATTCCGGCGTTTTTGCGCAAGCAAGCTGATTAATCGGCTGTGTATAGCAGGGTGGATTGCGGTTATTATCAAGATAACTGGTGAGTTGATTTAACCAGTATATTTTGGTGAAATGGCAAACATATGCTAGCATGTCCGACCTGCTGCGCTTATGCGCGCTGTTTTGTTGTGCAAAAATACATTGCTTTGGTTGAGATATAACGGGTAACTACATGATTTTTCAAAGAACTGTTAAAGAGATGGTTAAAACCACCGGTGTCGGATTGCATTCCGGTAATAAGGTGACTTTGACGATCAAGCCCGCACCAGTCAATACCGGAATCGTCTTGGTACGTACCGACTTAACCCCGAACGTTGCGATAGCAGCCAAGGCGGATCAAGTGCGTGAAACGACCATGTGTACTGCGCTGGTCAATGATGATGGTGTTCGTATTTCAACGATAGAGCATCTGTTTGCCGCATTAGCGGGACTTGGGATCGACAACGCTATCATTGAAGTCGATGCGCCCGAGATTCCGATCATGGATGGCAGTGCCAGTCCATGGGTTTTCCTGCTGCAATCAGTAGGAATACAAGAACAGACAGCAGCAAAGAAATATTTAAGGATCAAGCGTCCCATACGTGTTGAAGATGGTGATAAGTGGGCCGAGTTACGTCCATATAAAGGTTTTAGAGTCGATTTTGCTATCGATTTTGATCACCCTGAAATCGCCAGAAGTCAGCAACATATGGTGATGGATTTTTCTTCATCAGCTTTCGTTCGTGATATTAGTCGTGCAAGAACCTTTGGGTTTATGCGTGATATTGAATATCTGCGGGCGAACAACCTAGCATTAGGTGGCAGTATGGAGAACGCCGTTGTGCTTGATGAATATCGCGTCCTCAACCCCGATGGTCTGCGTTATGAGGATGAGTTTGTTAAGCACAAGATACTCGATGCGTTTGGCGATCTCTATGTAGCCGGTCATGCGATTGTGGGTGAGTTTTGCGCCTACAAGACAGGCCATGCACTTAACAATCAATTAGTGCGTGCGCTGCTGGCTGAACAAGATGCTTGGGAGCTTGTGAGTTTCGAGAAAGAAGAAGAGGCTCCTGTGAGCTTTGCGGTGCCAAGCGGCGCCACCTTCGCCTAACTCGATATTAAGATTGCCTTGAACGGCTGGCTAAAGCAGCCAGCCGTTTTAGTTTTACGCCTAGTGAACCTTCGGTATGATCAGCTAGGGCCTGTATATGGGCCGCTGCAGTTTCGCTAATCTGGTTGTGAGCTGGCTTTGATTTTGTTTCATACAAGTTCAAGCCTGGGTTGACTTTAACCTCGATAGCGGACAGCATGGGGAGCGTTTCGGCTTGTAACTGCTGTAACATTTTGGGTTTTTGAAAGTTAATTCTAGCGGCCCATGCAGCAGTTGTGGTTTCGATAACAAGAACACCTTGACGGAAATTGGCAACTTTAAGTTGCTCCGTGACAGGACCTGTCATCACCTGTTTCACATAGTGATCCAAGTGAAGTAACAGTTCTGCTTTTTCAGCAAGTGAAGGTAACTGACCTTGTTGATGTAGTAACTGGCTTAGATCCTGCGGGGGCTTTTTCATTTCATCACATAATAAAATGGCTTAATGAGGCTATGAGTGTAACAGTTTTTATTCAAGGTCGAAATGGTGCCACGCGCTGGCAACCAGGCAAACGTTGGCTATTACTCCCTATTTTGCTCATTGCAGCAGGTACCGGGCTATACCAGCATCACGCTAAACAAATTGTGCAGCAACAAAACAACGTTGATAACGAACGTGTTGCTCGAGAAGAACAGCTGCATCAACTCATCGAGTTAAAAGGTGCCACAGAATCGCAGTTGGCGATGCTGGTGACTCATGTCGCCCGCATGCAGGCCAAAGTGACTCGTTTAGAGGCGCTGGGGCAACAAGTTGCCAAAGATTACAAACTCGAAGATCAATTCGATTTCTCTTCAGAAGTCGGTGTCGGCGGCCTGAGTGAACTAGGCAGCAACATCGAACTCGATCAGCTTATCCAAGATATGGATAGGCTAGTCTCTCGCATAGATAACAATAATGTTCAATTAGCACTACTTGAAACAGTGACATCTAATCTCCATATAGATGATGAGCGTTATATCTCGGGACGTCCGATCCAAAAAGGTTGGTTATCATCCCACTACGGTTTACGTAATGACCCTTTTAATGGCAGAAGAACGATGCATAAAGGTATCGACTTTGCTGGTAAAGAGGGGGCCGATGTTGTGGCAACCGCTGGCGGTGTCGTAACCTGGTCAGGCAGTATGTTTGGTTATGGTGAGTTAGTCGAAATTGACCATGGTAATGGTCTGCGTACTCGCTATGGACATAATAAGTCTTTGTCAGTAGCTGTAGGTGATGTGGTCGCCAAAGGCGACAGTATTGCCCAAATGGGCAGTACGGGTCGTTCGACGGGTCCCCATGTGCATTATGAAGTGTTGCGAAATGGGCAGCAGATAGATCCTAAAAAATATGTCTACCGCAAGGCAGGTTAAATTAAAAATAGGCTTTCAGTTTCCATAGAGACTAAGCCAATAACATAAAAGTGGTTCAGATGTTTGGTAAATTACTGACAAAAATATTTGGTAGTCGTAACGATCGCACCCTTAAAGCCCTTAGTAAGGTTGTCATTAAAATTAATGCGCTTGAGGCTGATTTCGAGAAGCTCTCGGATGAAGAATTAAAGGCAAAAACCGCTGAATTTAAGGCGCGCTTAGCTGCAGGAGAGACACTCGATGATGTGTTGCCTGAAGCGTTCGCCGTCGTGCGAGAAGCCTCGAAACGTGTTTTCGATATGCGTCATTTCGATGTGCAATTGCTCGGTGGTATGGTGCTTGACAGTAACCGTATTGCAGAGATGCGCACTGGTGAAGGTAAAACCTTAACAGCCACCCTGCCAGCTTATCTGAACGCACTTACGGGCAAAGGGGTTCACGTGATCACAGTAAACGATTACTTGGCCCGCCGCGATGCCGAAAATAACCGCCCTCTTTTTGAATTCCTTGGCATGACTGTTGGCATTAACGTTGCCGGCTTAGGTCAAGTTGAGAAGAAGATGGCTTACGATGCTGATATTACCTACGGTACCAACAACGAGTTTGGCTTCGATTACTTGCGCGATAATATGGCGTTTTCACCAGCCGAGCGTGTACAGCGTCCGCTGCATTATGCATTGATCGATGAAGTTGACTCGATCCTTATCGACGAAGCGCGTACGCCATTGATCATCTCTGGCGCTGCTGAAGACAGCTCTGAACTGTATAAAAAGATTAACACCCTAATTCCTCATCTTATTCGTCAAGAGAAAGAAGATACCGAAGAGGAAGTGGGCGAGGGCGATTACTCTGTCGATGAAAAAGCCAAGCAGGTTCATTTGACCGAGCGTGGCCAAGAGAAAGTGGAAGTACTGCTTACCGAGCGCGGTATGCTTGCCGAAGGTGATTCACTCTACTCTGCTGCTAATATTTCTTTATTGCACCATGTGAATGCCGCATTGCGTGCACACACATTATTTGAAAAAGATGTCGACTATATCGTGCAAGACAATGAAGTGATCATTGTCGATGAGCATACGGGTCGTACTATGCCGGGGCGTCGTTGGTCTGAAGGTCTGCATCAGGCTGTCGAAGCTAAAGAAGGCGTGCATATTCAAAATGAAAACCAAACGCTGGCATCGATCACCTTCCAGAACTTCTTCCGTCAGTATGAAAAACTGGCTGGTATGACGGGTACTGCCGATACCGAGGCGTTTGAGTTCCAGCATATTTATGGTCTCGATACCGTAGTGATCCCAACCAACCGCCCTATGGTGCGTAAAGATCATCCCGATTTAGTTTACTTAACAGCGGCCGAAAAATATGAAGCGATCATCAAAGACATCATAGATTGCCGTGAGCGCGGTCAGCCTGTATTAGTTGGTACCGTTTCGATTGAGCAATCTGAACTGCTGCATAGCTTGTTAAAGAAAGCCAAGATCCCTCACGAAGTACTTAACGCTAAGTTCCATGAACGTGAAGCTGATATTGTGGCGCAGGCTGGTCGTAAAGGTGCCGTCACGATTGCCACTAACATGGCAGGTCGTGGTACCGATATCGTGTTAGGTGGCAACTGGAATATGGAGATCGAAGCACTCGATAATCCAACACCAGAGCAAAAAGCCAAAATTAAAGCCGATTGGCAAATTAGACACGATGAAGTAGTTGCCGCTGGCGGTTTACATATTCTTGGTACCGAACGCCATGAATCGCGTCGTATCGATAATCAGTTGCGTGGTCGTTCTGGTCGTCAGGGCGACGCCGGTTCTTCACGTTTCTACTTGTCGATGGAAGATAGCTTAATGCGTATCTTCGCTTCAGAGCGTGTTTCTTCAATGATGAAGAAATTGGGTATGGAGAAAGGCGAAGCGATTGAGCATCCATGGGTGTCTCGTGCGATTGAAAATGCGCAGCGTAAAGTAGAAGCGCGTAACTTCGATATCCGTAAACAACTACTCGAGTTCGATGATGTGGCCAACGATCAACGCCAGGTGGTTTACGCACAGCGTAATGAATTGATGGATGCCGACAGTATTCAAGATACTATCGTCAACATCCAAGGCGATGTGGTTAATGCACTTATCGATCAATACATTCCACCTCAGTCGGTAGAAGAGTTATGGGATGTTCCAGGTCTTGAAACCCGTCTTGAGCAAGAGTATGGCTTAAAGATGCCTGTGCAAGAGTGGTTAGATAAAGAAGATGATCTACACGAAGAAACGTTACGCGAGCGTATCGTCGATACGTGGGTAAAAGCTTATCAAGCTAAAGAAGAGATGGTCGGTGCTCAGGTGCTACGTCAATTCGAGAAAGCGGTCATGTTGCAGACACTCGATGGCCTGTGGAAGGAACACCTAGCGGCAATGGATCATCTACGTCAAGGTATCCACTTACGTGGTTATGCGCAGAAGAATCCAAAGCAAGAGTACAAGCGTGAATCGTTTGAGCTGTTTCAGCAGATGCTAGATACCTTAAAGCATGATGTGATCAGTGTGTTGTCAAAGGTACAAGTGCAAGCGCAGTCCGATGTCGAAGAGATGGAAGAGCGTCGTCGTCAAGAAGAAGCTAAGATCCGTCGCGATTATCAACATGCAGAAGCAGAGGCATTAGTTGGTGCCGAAGAGGCCCAAGCACTTGCAGCGACTCAGCCTGTTGTGCGCGAAGGTGAAAAGGTGGGGCGTAACGATCCCTGTCCATGTGGATCAGGTCGTAAATATAAACAGTGCCATGGCAAATTAAGCTAATTTTGCCAGTCTAATTAAAAAGCCATCCCTGAGGATGGCTTTTTTGATCTTACTCCACTTGCGCCGTGGGAATAATGGTATTTTACGTTGATTATGATGCTTTACATTAAGTGGGGCCCAATAGCGCATCACTTAGCATGCATTAATCAATAGTGTGCATTAGCCAAACTCTATAAACGTATAAAACGTCTAAATCGATATTGCTTCCCTATGTAGTCCTATCAATATAAAGAATCGGCAATTAATCACTTTATAAACCTAGTAAGCACAATGAGCCACTAATAAGTTAGTTCTATTAAGTGGCCGAGCCAGCAATAGCTAATCAGTAATAGCTAAAAGAAGTGCAATGTATCGTGTGTTTTTTACTCGCTCAACTTCGCTCTGTGGATAAGGTTGGGGGTAAGGGGTGTGTATTGTGTGGCTATCTAAAAAGATCGCAAAAAGTGCCATTTTTCTTCAAAAACAACTTGCGCCCCCCAGATATCTCCCTATAATGCGCAACCACTGACACGGCGAAGCTCGCAGAGATAAGTCGTAAAGCACTAAGTAACTTGGTTAAACACCTAGCTTACAGCGTGGTCAGGCACTGAAAAGTGCCGCATCAAAAAGTTTTCAAAAACTGCTTGACGCGAACCACGGATTGCGTAGAATACGCAGCCCTAGCCACTTGGAACTACCGAGATGTGCTAACGCTCTTTAACAATTTATCAAGTAATCTGTGTGGACACTCACAGGTGTTGAGTTAATCGAAATTGCCTAACCTTCGAGTTGGCAATCAAAGAATTAAATCAATGTAACGATGAGTGTTCATAGCAATATGTACAAACGTTTTTAAGATTCTTCCGAGTCTTTTAAACGGAATCAGAATTCATTGAGCCGAATCGCAAGATTCAACAAAACTTTAATTGAAGAGTTTGATCATGGCTCAGATTGAACGCTGGCGGCAGGCCTAACACATGCAAGTCGAGCGGTAACAGGAATTAGCTTGCTAATTTGCTGACGAGCGGCGGACGGGTGAGTAATGCCTAGGGAACTGCCCAGTCGAGGGGGATAACAGTTGGAAACGACTGCTAATACCGCATACGCCCTACGGGGGAAAAGAGGGGACCTTCGGGCCTTCTGCGATTGGATGTACCTAGGTGGGATTAGCTAGTTGGTGAGGTAATGGCTCACCAAGGCGACGATCCCTAGCTGTTCTGAGAGGATGATCAGCCACACTGGGACTGAGACACGGCCCAGACTCCTACGGGAGGCAGCAGTGGGGAATATTGCACAATGGGCGCAAGCCTGATGCAGCCATGCCGCGTGTGTGAAGAAGGCCTTCGGGTTGTAAAGCACTTTCAGCGAGGAGGAAAGCTTAAGCGTTAATAGCGTTTAGGTGTGACGTTACTCGCAGAAGAAGGACCGGCTAACTTCGTGCCAGCAGCCGCGGTAATACGAGGGGTCCAAGCGTTAATCGGAATTACTGGGCGTAAAGCGTACGCAGGCGGTTTGTTAAGCGAGATGTGAAAGCCCCGGGCTCAACCTGGGAATTGCATTTCGAACTGGCAGACTAGAGTCTTGTAGAGGGGGGTAGAATTTCAGGTGTAGCGGTGAAATGCGTAGAGATCTGAAGGAATACCGGTGGCGAAGGCGGCCCCCTGGACAAAGACTGACGCTCAGGTACGAAAGCGTGGGGAGCAAACAGGATTAGATACCCTGGTAGTCCACGCCGTAAACGATGTCTACTCGGAATTTGGTGTCTTGAACACTGGGTTCCCAAGCTAACGCATTAAGTAGACCGCCTGGGGAGTACGGCCGCAAGGTTAAAACTCAAATGAATTGACGGGGGCCCGCACAAGCGGTGGAGCATGTGGTTTAATTCGATGCAACGCGAAGAACCTTACCTACTCTTGACATCCAGAGAATTCGCTAGAGATAGCTTAGTGCCTTCGGGAACTCTGAGACAGGTGCTGCATGGCTGTCGTCAGCTCGTGTTGTGAAATGTTGGGTTAAGTCCCGCAACGAGCGCAACCCTTATCCTTATTTGCCAGCACGTAATGGTGGGAACTTTAGGGAGACTGCCGGTGATAAACCGGAGGAAGGTGGGGACGACGTCAAGTCATCATGGCCCTTACGAGTAGGGCTACACACGTGCTACAATGGCAAGTACAGAGGGTTGCAAAGCCGCGAGGTGGAGCTAATCTCACAAAGCTTGTCGTAGTCCGGATTGGAGTCTGCAACTCGACTCCATGAAGTCGGAATCGCTAGTAATCGTGGATCAGAATGCCACGGTGAATACGTTCCCGGGCCTTGTACACACCGCCCGTCACACCATGGGAGTGGGCTGCACCAGAAGTAGATAGCTTAACCTTTCGGGGAGGGCGTTTACCACGGTGTGGTTCATGACTGGGGTGAAGTCGTAACAAGGTAGCCCTAGGGGAACCTGGGGCTGGATCACCTCCTTACCTATACGACTAACTTAATGTTTGTTGAGTGTTCACACAGATTACTTGATAGAAAGAAAGAGCAAAATATCGAAAGATAATTTTTGAGGGATTTGATTCAGTTAGAATTAAATAACCAAAAAGAATGGGTCTGTAGCTCAGCTGGTTAGAGCGCACCCCTGATAAGGGTGAGGTCGGTGGTTCAAGTCCACTCTGACCCACCAAATCTTCGTTTATTCTACGTTAACTTGTTACTCGTTTAGTGAACTAAACGTCGCAACAAGTTACCTTGACTAAACTCGATTTGGCTTCGCCAAAATTATTTGGCATTCGATATATTTGTTTGACTGCATGTAAATGGGGCTATAGCTCAGCTGGGAGAGCGCCTGCCTTGCACGCAGGAGGTCTGCGGTTCGATCCCGCATAGCTCCACCATTTACTTGCACATGGATAGAGATGCCAAAGATAAATGCAAAATTTATCTTTGGCTTTTTTAAGCCCGCTCTTTAAAAATTTGGAAAGCTGATAGTGTTAATGTGAAAGGGATAGTGACGTACTTGTACGTGATTGTTTGTAGCATTGACGCGAAAATTAAAATTGAGTTCTCAAACACTTAAATCAAGTGCCGAGTCATTGTAATGATGATTCATGAGTATTCTTTTGGCGAAAGTAAACACCATTAGTTGCGATACAGCCATCAAGCTTACCCGCTTGATAGGATGTGTTTTGTAAACATTAGTTTGTGAAACTCATTTGGGTTGTATGGTTAAGTGACTAAGCGTATACGGTGGATGCCTTGGCAGTCAGAGGCGATGAAGGACGTAGTAACTTGCGAAAAGCGTTGGCGAGCTAGTAACAAGCATTTGAGCTAACGATGTCCGAATGGGGAAACCCACATGCATAAGCATGTATCACAACATGAATACATAGTGTTGTGAGGCGAACCCGGGGAACTGAAACATCTAAGTACCCGGAGGAAAAGAAATCAACCGAGATTCCCCTAGTAGCGGCGAGCGAACGGGGATTAGCCCTTAAGCGTAGAGGGTGTTAGTGGAATGTGTTGGAAAGCACAGCGGCACAGGGTGATAGCCCCGTACATGAAAACTAACTTTACGTGAAAACGAGTAGGACGGGACACGTGACATCTTGTCTGAACATGGGGGGACCATCCTCCAAGGCTAAATACTCCTGACTGACCGATAGTGAACCAGTACCGTGAGGGAAAGGCGAAAAGAACCCCTGTGAGGGGAGTGAAATAGAACCTGAAACCGTATACGTACAAGCAGTGGGAGCGGTTCTTGAGACCGTGACTGCGTACCTTTTGTATAATGGGTCAGCGACTTACATTTTGTAGCGAGGTTAAGCGAATAGCGGAGCCGTAGGGAAACCGAGTGTTAACTGCGCGTTTAGTTGCAAGGTGTAGACCCGAAACCCGGTGATCTAGCCATGGGCAGGTTGAAGGTTGAGTAACATCAACTGGAGGACCGAACACACGTATGTTGAAAAATGCGGTGATGACTTGTGGCTGGGGGTGAAAGGCCAATCAAACCGGGAGATATCTGGTTCTCCTCGAAAGCTATTTAGGTAGCGCCTCGAGCGAATACCATTGGGGGTAGAGCACTGTTAAGGCTAGGGGGTCATCCCGACTTACCAACCCTTTGCAAACTCCGAATACCAATGAGTACTACTCGGGAGACACACGGCGGGTGCTAACGTCCGTCGTGAAAAGGGAAACAACCCAGACCATCAGCTAAGGTCCCAAAGTTATTGCTAAGTGGGAAACGATGTGGGAAGGCTTAGACAGCTAGGATGTTGGCTTAGAAGCAGCCATCATTTAAAGAAAGCGTAATAGCTCACTAGTCGAGTCGGCCTGCGCGGAAGATTTAACGGGGCTAAGCAATACACCGAAGCTATGGGTACTAGCGCTTGCGCTAGTGCGGTAGAGGAGCGTTCTGTAAGCCGTTGAAGGTGAAGGGGTAACCCACGCTGGAGGTATCAGAAGTGCGAATGCTGACATGAGTAACGATAAAGGGGGTGAAAAACCCCCTCGCCGAAAGACCAAGGGTTCCTGTCCAATGTTAATCAGGGCAGGGTGAGTCGACCCCTAAGGCGAGGCCGAAAGGCGTAGTCGATGGGAAACAGGTTAATATTCCTGTACTTCTGCTAACTGCGATGGAGAGACGGAGAAGGCTAGGCTAGCGCGGCGTTGGTTGTCCGCGTTTAAGGCTGTAGGTGGTGCACTTAGGCAAATCCGGGTGCACATACACTGAGAGTTGATGACGAGGTTCTACGGAACTGAAGTAGTTGATGCCATGCTTCCAGGAAAATCTTCTAAGCTTCAGGTTAGCAGGAATCGTACCCCAAACCGACACAGGTGGTTGGGTAGAGAATACCAAGGCGCTTGAGAGAACTCGGCTGAAGGAACTAGGCAAAATGGTACCGTAACTTCGGGAGAAGGTACGCTCCTGTTGGTGATGAGACTTGCTCTCTAAGCTGACGGGAGTCGCAGATACCAGGTGGCTGCAACTGTTTATCAAAAACACAGCACTGTGCAAACTCGCAAGAGGAAGTATACGGTGTGACGCCTGCCCGGTGCCGGAAGGTTAATTGATTGGGTTATCTTCGGAGAAGCTCATGATCGAAGCCCCGGTAAACGGCGGCCGTAACTATAACGGTCCTAAGGTAGCGAAATTCCTTGTCGGGTAAGTTCCGACCTGCACGAATGGCGTAATGATGGCCACGCTGTCTCCAGCCGAGACTCAGTGAAGTTGAAATTGCGGTGAAGATGCCGTATACCCGCGGCTAGACGGAAAGACCCCGTGAACCTTTACTATAGCTTGGCACTGAACATTGACCCTACATGTGTAGGATAGGTGGGAGACTTTGAAGCAGGAACGCCAGTTCTTGTGGAGTCAACCTTGAAATACCACCCTTGTAGTGTTGATGTTCTAACTCTGGCCCCTGAATCGGGGTTGAGGACAGTGCCTGGTGGGTAGTTTGACTGGGGCGGTCTCCTCCCAAAGAGTAACGGAGGAGCACGAAGGTTGGCTAAGTACGGTCGGACATCGTACGGTTAGTGCAATGGCATAAGCCAGCTTAACTGCGAGACATACACGTCGAGCAGGTGCGAAAGCAGGTCATAGTGATCCGGTGGTTCTGAATGGAAGGGCCATCGCTCAACGGATAAAAGGTACTCCGGGGATAACAGGCTGATACCGCCCAAGAGTTCATATCGACGGCGGTGTTTGGCACCTCGATGTCGGCTCATCACATCCTGGGGCTGAAGTCGGTCCCAAGGGTATGGCTGTTCGCCATTTAAAGTGGTACGCGAGCTGGGTTCAGAACGTCGTGAGACAGTTCGGTCCCTATCTGCCGTGGGCGTTGGATGATTGAAGGGAGCTGCTCCTAGTACGAGAGGACCGGAGTGGACGAACCGCTGGTGTTCGGGTTGTCATGCCAATGGCATTGCCCGGTAGCTACGTTCGGAATCGATAACCGCTGAAAGCATCTAAGCGGGAAGCGAGCCCTAAGATGAGTCATCCCTAGGACTTTAAGTCCTCTAAAGGGCCGTAGGAGACTACTACGTTGATAGGCAAGGTGTGTAAGCGTTGTGAGGCGTTGAGCTAACTTGTACTAATGACCCGTGAGGCTTAACCATACAACCCAAAAGGGTTTCTAACTAAGTGAATACTTAGCGAAAGAATACCGACACTTGATTTAGTGTACTCAAATTTAAAACAGCTTTCTAAATTTCCAATTTTGTCTGGAAACCATAGCATTGTGGTACCACCTGATCCCATCCCGAACTCAGAAGTGAAACGCAATCGCGCCGATGGTAGTGTGGGGTCTCCCCATGTGAGAGTAGGTCATTTCCAGACGCCTAATTTGTTTTCGATATGAAAATGAAATAGTTAAGTGAAAGATGCAATTTTATGTAAGACATCTGATTCACGTAGAGTTTTGTGCTGATATGGCTCAGTCGGTAGAGCGCATCCTTGGTAAGGATGAGGTCCCCAGTTCGATTCTGGGTATCAGCACCATTATTTAGATATTGAGTTTAAATACACAGTATCAACAAAATTTGTCTGGAAACCATAGCATTGTGGTACCACCTGATCCCATCCCGAACTCAGAAGTGAAACGCAATCGCGCCGATGGTAGTGTGGGGTCTCCCCATGTGAGAGTAGGTCATTTCCAGACGCCTAATAAACGATAAATCCTCAGCACTTCGTGTTGGGGATTTTTTCGTTTAACCGTTTTTGAAATGACCACTCGAACATGGGGAAGTAAATAGTCCGAACGTAGTGAGGCTCAAACCCATGTAGAGTAGGGTGAAGCGTCTGCGCTTATCAAGCGCAGCTTGATGCTGGAGCTGAACGCGGAGAGCTAGCTCGAAGCTGACCATGACAGACGCCTATTTTACTCGTAAAGAGTAGTAGAGAAGCCACCTGAATAAGGTGGCTTTTTTGCGTTTGGGGATGTGTAAGATGTTTAACTCTCCGCCTCGAACTAAGCATGAATCACTACCCCTAGGTCGGTCGATAGCAGCTCCTCGGTAATACCAAACTGGAAAACTAACTGGTCATATTTGCCCAGTCCCTAGAACACATTTGTGTCACTCGTTCTGAACTATCGGTAAAGGTATTCCAGGCATCACAAACGCTATCGACAATGTCTTCATAATTTCTAAAAACTCTATTGGCGAGACAATGCTGGCGCATCCAGCTCCATACTTGTTCGATTGAATTTAGCTCTGGTGAATAAGGCGGTAATTTGATGATGCTGACATTTTTGAATTCATCTGCGATACCTTCGGTATGCCAACCGGCTCCATCCATTATCACGACAGCATGTCGATCTATATCAGTGACGTCCGAGATCTGTTTTAAGTGGAGGTGCATCGCTTCCTTGCTCGTCCATGGAACGACTATTGCCTGACCTATGCCCCTATTAGGACATACAGAACCAAATAGGTATGCATATTCGAATTGCTGCTGCCGTACAACCCGTGGTCTGGTACCCGTTCTGGCCCAAATCTTCGTTGTCGTATTTTGTTGGCCAAATCTTGCTTCATCTTGAAACCAAATATCAATGCGATCTAAAGAAAGGTGCCCGGGGATCTTAAGGATCGTTTTAATTTGGAATTTTTTTAAACTCCTCCTGGGCTTCAATTGATTGTTTTGGGTGCTTAGAGCGTGAGGTTATCCACGAAAACCCCATATGATTCAACAAATAATAGATTGAGTCAGGATGATAGCTTTTACCAAACTCAGATAAAATGTAGCTATGAATATGTGCCCCCGTCAATCTACCACCTTGATCGCTATTTGCTCTTTTTTCTATATAGTCAGCGAGTTGGGCTTGTTGTTTCTTGCTAAGAAATGGTGGCCTACCTGTACGTGGCTTCTCTTGCAACCCAGCTAAGCCTTCCTCTAAAAAGACATGTACCCACTTATTAACACTCGTTCTACTCACTTTCAAAAAACGTGCAATTTGTGTTCGGGACTTTCCATCTTGAAAATGAGCAAGTGCAAGTAGCCGCATCTTCATTTGAATAGATGTTTGCTTACGAGCTAGTGAATTAAAGTCGGTATTCTTAAAGTTATCCATAACAACAAATGAAGAGAATATGATAAATACAATTAGATCATATTTTTACTTAGATTGGTATAACAACTGCATGCGTTACGTTACTTCCTATATCCTTATCGTCGTTCAATATCGACACTTCCGCCATCAGTGATGGTCGCCACCTGGCTGAGCTTGATCAGAAACTACATCCATGCGTTTATGACATTGCTCACATCCATGTGAGTCAACGCGAAGAGGTTACTCGTAGCCTGCCATTTCCAGATACCTAATTATTTTCGAAAGAGATTCGAAAAAGCCCTAGCAAATCTCGAATGGAAAGAAGTGGCTAGGGCTTTATTGTTTTTATACTTACCTACATTGCTTAAGACAATTACAGGTGGCTGCTGACTCTATTTCGAACAGAAATATCAGTGTTCTACATCAGATATTTGCTCAAATCTGTTAGCAAAATTTTAGAATACCTTACTAGATAAGGAACTCTGGTTAAGACACTGCCAACACTGTGCAATTAAGGTTTAGTTATGCTGGGTAGGGCGGAAGCTTGAGCAATGAGAAATGATTAAAGGGCTGGAGTCGCCTTATATGCCAGTAAGTACGTCTGTACTGACAAGTGAGTCACGTCCAGTTGGGCGATGCTTGTGAAATCTGCCTAAAGTGAAGTGCTATTAGCGAAGTGTCATTGCTGCATTATTTATAAAGGAATGTTATGGCTTCACTTTATTTTGTACATGTTCGTACAGCACCGATAAGTAACTATATTTAAGCTGCTGCTGTTTTAAATACCTTCGTTAGCCCGTAAAGGTTTAGACCATAGGGGAATTATGTAATTTTGTTGTTCCAAGCGAACCTTATTCGCTGTGATAGTTTCGTCGTGAAGCAGTGATAAGTTTGATTAGTTTATGCGTTAGGTTGTTATTTTGTGGGTAAGTCTGTGCATAACCAGTGTGGTCTATGTGCTTAAGTGAGGTATAAAAACTAATTGCTTTTTTAGTGAAAAAAGCCCTTGCGCCCATCCGAGAACTGCCTATAATGCGCATCCACTGACACGGCACAGCAGGCCAACTACCTAGGTAGTACGGGACTTGCAGCGGTGTTAACGAGTTGAACTCTTCGGAGATTAACTCAGGTGATAAGCGCTTTTAAGGGCTTCGGTTGATGACTTCTGTTCAAGAAAACATCGCTTGGAAAACTTCTTAAAATAAGCACTTGACGCCAACAACGGGAAGTGTAAAATACGCATCCCTAAGCCAACGACCTAGCGTCAACGGCGGCTAAATGAAAGATTGATTCTCTCATGCTAGCAACGCTCTTTAACAAGATGAAACAAGAAATCTGTGTGGACACTCACAGGTGTTGAGTTAATCGAAATTGCCTAACTTTCGGGTTGGCAATCAAAGAATTAAATCAACCTATTCTTTCACTTTCTCTCAGGAGAGGTGATGAGTGTTCATAGCAATATGTACAAAGAATTAATCGCAAGATTAGTTCGAACAGAATTCGTTGAGCCGTTTGACGTAAGTCAAACACCAAAACTTTAATTGAAGAGTTTGATCATGGCTCAGATTGAACGCTGGCGGCAGGCCTAACACATGCAAGTCGAGCGGTAACAGGAAGAAAGCTTGCTTTCTTTGCTGACGAGCGGCGGACGGGTGAGTAATGCCTAGGGAACTGCCCAGTCGAGGGGGATAACAGTTGGAAACGACTGCTAATACCGCATACGCCCTACGGGGGAAAAGAGGGGACCTTCGGGCCTTCTGCGATTGGATGTACCTAGGTGGGATTAGCTAGTTGGTGAGGTAATGGCTCACCAAGGCGACGATCCCTAGCTGTTCTGAGAGGATGATCAGCCACACTGGGACTGAGACACGGCCCAGACTCCTACGGGAGGCAGCAGTGGGGAATATTGCACAATGGGCGCAAGCCTGATGCAGCCATGCCGCGTGTGTGAAGAAGGCCTTCGGGTTGTAAAGCACTTTCAGCGAGGAGGAAAGCTTAAGCGTTAATAGCGTTTAGGTGTGACGTTACTCGCAGAAGAAGGACCGGCTAACTTCGTGCCAGCAGCCGCGGTAATACGAGGGGTCCAAGCGTTAATCGGAATTACTGGGCGTAAAGCGTACGCAGGCGGTTTGTTAAGCGAGATGTGAAAGCCCCGGGCTCAACCTGGGAATTGCATTTCGAACTGGCAGACTAGAGTCTTGTAGAGGGGGGTAGAATTTCAGGTGTAGCGGTGAAATGCGTAGAGATCTGAAGGAATACCGGTGGCGAAGGCGGCCCCCTGGACAAAGACTGACGCTCAGGTACGAAAGCGTGGGGAGCAAACAGGATTAGATACCCTGGTAGTCCACGCCGTAAACGATGTCTACTCGGAATTTGGTGTCTTGAACACTGGGTTCCCAAGCTAACGCATTAAGTAGACCGCCTGGGGAGTACGGCCGCAAGGTTAAAACTCAAATGAATTGACGGGGGCCCGCACAAGCGGTGGAGCATGTGGTTTAATTCGATGCAACGCGAAGAACCTTACCTACTCTTGACATCCAGAGAATTCGCTAGAGATAGCTTAGTGCCTTCGGGAACTCTGAGACAGGTGCTGCATGGCTGTCGTCAGCTCGTGTTGTGAAATGTTGGGTTAAGTCCCGCAACGAGCGCAACCCTTATCCTTATTTGCCAGCACGTAATGGTGGGAACTTTAGGGAGACTGCCGGTGATAAACCGGAGGAAGGTGGGGACGACGTCAAGTCATCATGGCCCTTACGAGTAGGGCTACACACGTGCTACAATGGCAAGTACAGAGGGTTGCAAAGCCGCGAGGTGGAGCTAATCTCACAAAGCTTGTCGTAGTCCGGATTGGAGTCTGCAACTCGACTCCATGAAGTCGGAATCGCTAGTAATCGTGGATCAGAATGCCACGGTGAATACGTTCCCGGGCCTTGTACACACCGCCCGTCACACCATGGGAGTGGGCTGCACCAGAAGTAGATAGCTTAACCTTTCGGGGAGGGCGTTTACCACGGTGTGGTTCATGACTGGGGTGAAGTCGTAACAAGGTAGCCCTAGGGGAACCTGGGGCTGGATCACCTCCTTACCTATACGACTAACTTAATGTTTGTTGAGTGTTCACACAGATAACTTGTTCTTGTTAGAGCAGGTGGCACGTCTTAACGGCGATGCTTGTTCTTTAAAAATTTGGAAAGCTGATAGTGTTAATGTGAAAGGGATAGTGACGTACTTGTACGTGATTATTTGTAGCATTGACGCGAAAATTAAAATTGAGTTCTCAAACACTTAAATCAAGTGCCGAATCATTGTAATGATGATTCATGAGTATTCTTTTGGCGAAAGTAAACACCATTAGTTGCGATACAACATCAAGCTTACCCGCTTGATAAAGTTTGTTTCCTTGTGAAACTCATTTGGGTTGTATGGTTAAGTGACTAAGCGTATACGGTGGATGCCTTGGCAGTCAGAGGCGATGAAGGACGTAGTAACTTGCGAAAAGCGTTGGCGAGCTAGTAACAAGCATTTGAGCTAACGATGTCCGAATGGGGAAACCCACATGCATAAGCATGTATCACAACATGAATACATAGTGTTGTGAGGCGAACCCGGGGAACTGAAACATCTAAGTACCCGGAGGAAAAGAAATCAACCGAGATTCCCCTAGTAGCGGCGAGCGAACGGGGATTAGCCCTTAAGCGTAGAGGGTGTTAGTGGAATGTGTTGGAAAGCACAGCGGCACAGGGTGATAGCCCCGTACATGAAAACTAACTTTACGTGAAAACGAGTAGGACGGGACACGTGACATCTTGTCTGAACATGGGGGGACCATCCTCCAAGGCTAAATACTCCTGACTGACCGATAGTGAACCAGTACCGTGAGGGAAAGGCGAAAAGAACCCCTGTGAGGGGAGTGAAATAGAACCTGAAACCGTATACGTACAAGCAGTGGGAGCGGTTCTTGAGACCGTGACTGCGTACCTTTTGTATAATGGGTCAGCGACTTACATTTTGTAGCGAGGTTAAGCGAATAGCGGAGCCGTAGGGAAACCGAGTGTTAACTGCGCGTTTAGTTGCAAGGTGTAGACCCGAAACCCGGTGATCTAGCCATGGGCAGGTTGAAGGTTGAGTAACATCAACTGGAGGACCGAACACACGTATGTTGAAAAATGCGGTGATGACTTGTGGCTGGGGGTGAAAGGCCAATCAAACCGGGAGATATCTGGTTCTCCTCGAAAGCTATTTAGGTAGCGCCTCGAGCGAATACCATTGGGGGTAGAGCACTGTTAAGGCTAGGGGGTCATCCCGACTTACCAACCCTTTGCAAACTCCGAATACCAATGAGTACTACTCGGGAGACACACGGCGGGTGCTAACGTCCGTCGTGAAAAGGGAAACAACCCAGACCATCAGCTAAGGTCCCAAAGTTATTGCTAAGTGGGAAACGATGTGGGAAGGCTTAGACAGCTAGGATGTTGGCTTAGAAGCAGCCATCATTTAAAGAAAGCGTAATAGCTCACTAGTCGAGTCGGCCTGCGCGGAAGATTTAACGGGGCTAAGCAATACACCGAAGCTATGGGTACTAGCGCTTGCGCTAGTGCGGTAGAGGAGCGTTCTGTAAGCCGTTGAAGGTGAAGGGGTAACCCACGCTGGAGGTATCAGAAGTGCGAATGCTGACATGAGTAACGATAAAGGGGGTGAAAAACCCCCTCGCCGAAAGACCAAGGGTTCCTGTCCAATGTTAATCAGGGCAGGGTGAGTCGACCCCTAAGGCGAGGCCGAAAGGCGTAGTCGATGGGAAACAGGTTAATATTCCTGTACTTCTGTTAACTGCGATGGAGAGACGGAGAAGGCTAGGCTAGCGCGGCGTTGGTTGTCCGCGTTTAAGGCTGTAGGTGGTGCACTTAGGCAAATCCGGGTGCACATACACTGAGAGTTGATGACGAGGTTCTACGGAACTGAAGTAGTTGATGCCATGCTTCCAGGAAAATCTTCTAAGCTTCAGGTTAGCAGGAATCGTACCCCAAACCGACACAGGTGGTTGGGTAGAGAATACCAAGGCGCTTGAGAGAACTCGGCTGAAGGAACTAGGCAAAATGGTACCGTAACTTCGGGAGAAGGTACGCTCCTGTTGGTGATGAGACTTGCTCTCTAAGCTGACGGGAGTCGCAGATACCAGGTGGCTGCAACTGTTTATCAAAAACACAGCACTGTGCAAACTCGCAAGAGGAAGTATACGGTGTGACGCCTGCCCGGTGCCGGAAGGTTAATTGATTGGGTTATCTTCGGAGAAGCTCATGATCGAAGCCCCGGTAAACGGCGGCCGTAACTATAACGGTCCTAAGGTAGCGAAATTCCTTGTCGGGTAAGTTCCGACCTGCACGAATGGCGTAATGATGGCCACGCTGTCTCCAGCCGAGACTCAGTGAAGTTGAAATTGCGGTGAAGATGCCGTATACCCGCGGCTAGACGGAAAGACCCCGTGAACCTTTACTATAGCTTGGCACTGAACATTGACCCTACATGTGTAGGATAGGTGGGAGACTTTGAAGCAGGAACGCCAGTTCTTGTGGAGTCAACCTTGAAATACCACCCTTGTAGTGTTGATGTTCTAACTCTGGCCCCTGAATCGGGGTTGAGGACAGTGCCTGGTGGGTAGTTTGACTGGGGCGGTCTCCTCCCAAAGAGTAACGGAGGAGCACGAAGGTTGGCTAAGTACGGTCGGACATCGTACGGTTAGTGCAATGGCATAAGCCAGCTTAACTGCGAGACATACACGTCGAGCAGGTGCGAAAGCAGGTCATAGTGATCCGGTGGTTCTGAATGGAAGGGCCATCGCTCAACGGATAAAAGGTACTCCGGGGATAACAGGCTGATACCGCCCAAGAGTTCATATCGACGGCGGTGTTTGGCACCTCGATGTCGGCTCATCACATCCTGGGGCTGAAGTCGGTCCCAAGGGTATGGCTGTTCGCCATTTAAAGTGGTACGCGAGCTGGGTTCAGAACGTCGTGAGACAGTTCGGTCCCTATCTGCCGTGGGCGTTGGATGATTGAAGGGAGCTGCTCCTAGTACGAGAGGACCGGAGTGGACGAACCGCTGGTGTTCGGGTTGTCATGCCAATGGCATTGCCCGGTAGCTACGTTCGGAATCGATAACCGCTGAAAGCATCTAAGCGGGAAGCGAGCCCTAAGATGAGTCATCCCTAGGACTTTAAGTCCTCTAAAGGGCCGTAGGAGACTACTACGTTGATAGGCAAGGTGTGTAAGCGTTGTGAGGCGTTGAGCTAACTTGTACTAATGACCCGTGAGGCTTAACCATACAACCCAAAAGGGTTTCTAACTAAGTGAATACTTAGCGAAAGAATACCGACACTTGATTTAGTGTGACTCAAATTTAAAACAGCTTTCTAAATTTCCAAATTTGTCTGGAAACCATAGCATTGTGGTACCACCTGATCCCATCCCGAACTCAGAAGTGAAACGCAATCGCGCCGATGGTAGTGTGGGGTCTCCCCATGTGAGAGTAGGTCATTTCCAGACGCCTAATACGATAAAGCCCGTTGCTAATGCAACGGGCTTTTTTCGTTTTAGCCTGGAGCTAACCACTCGAACATGGGGAAGTAAATAGTCCGAACGTAGTGAGGTGTAACCCATGTGATAGTAGGGCGAATATCGCGTAAGCGATGTGCATATGAGCGCGAAGCTTTAGCGTAGCTGGCCATAACAGACACCACTTTGGTTTTCACTTTGTAGAAAAGTGAAGACAAAACAGTAACGATAAATCCCCAGCATTTTGTGTTGGGGATTTTTTCGTTTAACCGCTATTGAAATGACCACTCGAACATGGGCGTTAAGTAGCGCATGCAAAGCATGCTGCAATTCATGTGATAGGCAGTGAATAGCTGCTGCATTCTCTACATCCACTTAGGGCATAGAAAGTCCAATATCTGTAGATATTGGACTACATGGCACTATAAAGAGAGGAGTTTTTCTATGATAGGGCTGTTAGCGGCGGGGAAGTCATATTCTGTTAATGTATTGAACTCTGCCCATGTGACAGCTTGTCCTTCAAGGCCGCGAGGCTCTCCTGAGAAGGCTTTTACTAGATGAATGTCGAGTAGGACTTGTTTGTCGGGATAATCGTGAGCAATTGTCATTAGAGGCGTTGTATCGCTAACTGTAATGTTAACCTCTTCCTGCAACTCTCTGATTAGTGCTTGTGAGGTGGTTTCGTTATTTTCAACCTTACCACCGGGAAACTCCCATTTTCCGCCCTGATGTAGATGCTCTGGACGTTTAGCCAGCAGTACTTGGTTAGCGGCATTAATGACAACACCTACGGCGACATGTACGCGTTTCATTGGTTAGTTGTCCTTGAAAAAATCTGCTTCATCATACCCGAGTGCATCTAAGGAGTCGGCATCGAATTCTGGTTTAACCGGAATGGCATGTTTCTCTGATGCCCAGTCGCCTAGATCGATTAACTTGCAGCGTTCGCTGCAGAAGGGTTTAAATTTAGATGTGGCAGTCCATTCTACCTCGGTTTTGCAGGTTGGACAGTTTACTACAGTTGGCATAAAGGCTCCCATTGACGCTCGTTGAATATACCAATCGATCCTGTTCAGTCGATTAGCATTAGGCCAATGGTAATCAGTTTAGTGGCAGGTTGCCAACATAAAGTCGATGGTTTGGTCTGAATGTTTTTGTTGCTCAAACCCGACGAAGTGGATGGCGTAACGGTTGCGATTACCGCTAATGGTGGGGTAGCACCCCTGTGCGGCGTCCAGTTTCACTCTAATTAATGATAGGGCTTGGTCGCTACTGCCTTGATAAAATCCTGCGACCGCGGTGGTGGTGGTGTAATGGGTGGTTTTACGGGTTAACTCAAGCAGTAGTTTAATTGGAGTCAGTAAGCAGTCGAAGTGTGCTATCCAGGCTCGATATTCTTGCTGACGGGTTTCGAAGGGTTTTGCTAACCAAAAATGCAGTTGGGGCAGGTCAAAGTTACAACACGCACCCGGCATACCAAATCGTTGCCTCAGTGCGGATAAAAAGCGGTCTTGTTTGAGTGCTTGTCCAGGGCGCTGACAGTGGATTAAACATTTTCTGGCATCTTGTAATCTATCGATATAGTCGGTGAGCTGCTGTTTATCGATATCGCTTTGGGTTTGCCACTGCTGTAAATGTTGCAGTTGTTTATCGATATCTTTGATGATTTCACCGCGATAGTCACAACGCTCGGTGAGTGCACACAAGGAAAACAGTGGGTAAAAACATCGATGTTGATGATCTTGATCTAGATTGCTTTGCAGCTGATTGGCAAGAAATTCGAGTCGCAAATAGCTGCGGGTCTTCTCGTTGAGTGGCTGTTCATAGATCAATTCATTCATGACATTATCAAGTGTGGCCGGCTAGTGTTAGGTATTTATTATGTAATACAGCTACCTTGCCTTTTAATGCTGATATCGTTCCATGATTGTCGATGACATCATCAGCTTTTGACAGTTTTTCGGCTCTACTGGCCTGACTGTTTATTATATTTTGCACTTGCTCTGCACTCACTGCATCGCGCTCGACGGTTCGCTTGGTTTGTAGTTCCGGCGAAATATCAACCACTAAAGTGCAATTGACTAAGCTATCTAAACCGTTCTCAAATAGCAAGGGCACAACTAAAATAGCGTAGGGTGAATTGGCTTTTTTTAATTGGGCTAGCATTTCTGCTCTAATTCGCGGGTGTAACAGTGCGTTAAGCCATTCACGTTCGGCAGCGTTACTAAAAATACGTTGTCTTAATGCTGCTCGGTTAAGTTCGCCATTATCGAGTAAGATGGTTTCGCCAAAATGTTCGACAATTTTAGTTAATCCTTCACTGCCTTTGGCGACCACGTCTCGGCTGACAATATCGGCATCAACCAAGGTGACACCTAGCTCGGCAAACAGGTTAGCCACGGTCGTCTTGCCACTGCCTATTCCACCTGTTAATCCGACAACAAAATTAGCCATGGCTGTAAACCCTCAACGAAGTGTAAAAGACAAAGGTACGTGATTAAAGGGTGGCCAAGTAGGCGCTGACTATTTGTTCGCCCCACAGCATGGCAATCCAACCTGCAATGGCAATATAAGGGCCAAATGGAATGGGATTACCCGAGTTAATTTTTTTATTGACGATCATCGCTATGCCCACTAAAGCACCGACTACCGATGATAACAATATGATCAAGGGCAGCATCTGCCAACCTAACCAGGCACCAAAAACGGCTAGCAGCTTAAAATCGCCGTAGCCCATGCCTTCCTTGCCTGTGAGTAATTTAAAGCCCCAAAAGACGCTCCATAGGCTCATATAACCCGCCGCGGCGCCAATAAGGGCGTCGGTGCTTGTGGCAAAGGTACCGTTGAGGTTAATGAGTAAACCTAACCAGAGTAGCGGTAAGGTGATTTGATCGGGCAGTAGCATTTCGTCGAGATCGATAAAGGTCAATGCCAACAGGGCGAAGGTAAGCAATGTTGCCAAGGCAAATTGCCAAGTGGGACCAAAGTGCAGGGCTAAATACGCCACGGCAAGGCCGGTTATCGCTTCAATTATCGGGTAGCGGGCCGAAATTGGCATGCTGCAGCTGGCGCAGCGACCTTTAAGCATTAACCAACCTACTATGGGAAGATTATGCCAAGGTTTGATGGCGGCATTGCACTTAGGGCAAGATGAGCCAGGGACAATCAAATTGTATTTGGCCGGAAAGGCATCGATAGGTGCATCGAGTTTCTCGGCGATGGGGGCAATTAAGGGCTGATGGTATTCCTTGAGGTAGTGGTTGCATTCCTGCTGCCACTCGCGTTTCATCATCACCGGTAAACGGTGGATCACCACATTGAGAAAGCTGCCAATATTGGCGGCAAACACAAAACTGAGGGCGGCAAACAGCCAAGGGTGCTGCGCCATTAAATCGATAAATTGAGTCATTATTATACTTATCTGCTTGCTATTTCTGCTTGCTATTAAATGGTTACGACCAATGGCATCTATGATGCTCAGTCGCCAGCCTATGATTTAGTCAATGATATCAGCCAACCACGTTACCCATTTCGAAGATGGGCAAATACATGCCGACAATCAAGCCACCCACCACGGTACCTATCACCACCATCATGACGGGTTCGATAAGGCTAGATAGACCATCGACGGCATCATCTACCTGCATCTCGTAAATATTGGCCACCTTATTGAGCATCTCATCGAGGCCGCCAGACTCTTCACCAATCATCACCATCTGGGTCAGCATATCGGGAAACAGCCCGGTGGTGCGCATGGCAACGTTCATCTGCATGCCCGACATCACCTCTTGGCGCACATTCAGCAGGGCCTTGCGATACACATAGTTGCCCGATGCGCCGGCGGCCGATTCTAAACCGTCGATCAATGGCACCCCAGCGGCGAAGGTGGTAGCTAAGGTTCTGGCAAAACGCGCCATGGCACCTTTATGCAAAATGTCGCCGATAGCTGGAATTTTTAATACTGCCTCGTCGACGCGATTACGAAAGGTTTCTGAAGTTAAGTGGGCGCGTTTAAATGCCCATACACCAACAATGATGGCGATAACAAAGATATACCATGAGCCTTGCAACCAGCGGGATATCCCGACAATCATCTGAGTAAAGGCGGGCAGTTCGGCGCCAAAACCTGCAAAAATACTTTCAAATTGTGGCACCACAAACAGTAGCAGTAAGGCGGTCACCAAAATCGCCACTATCACTACGGCGGCGGGGTAAAACATCGCCTTCTTAATTTTAGACTTGAGCGCCTCGGCTTTTTCGCGGTAAGTGGCGATTCTGTCAAATACCGCATCGAGAGAGCCTGAGTGCTCGCCCGCGGCCACTAGGTCGACATACAGGTCGTCGAAATACTTGCGGTGGGGTCTGAGTGAGTCCGACAGCGGGATACCCGATTGTACATCGCCGACTATGGTAGCGAGCAGTTCACGCATCTTAGGTTTTTCATGGCCGCGGCCGAGCATCTCCAAGGTGGTCACAATGGGCACGCCAGCGGCCAACATGGTGGCGATCTGGCGGGTCATCATGGCGATATCCATGGCGGTGATCTTAGGGTCGCGCTTAAATAGCGATTCGGCTTTTTTCTTAACGACTTTGGGGTTGACCCCTTGGGACTTTAGCTGGGCTTTAATTTCGGCAGCCGAGGTGCCGCGCAGCTCGCCACCGGTTTTTTTGCCATCGCGATTGGTGCCTTGCCACTCGAAGGTGACGACCTTGGGCTGCGCCTTAGCCGTTTTGCTCTTTTTGCTTTTTGATGAAGTTTTTGCTTTGGCAAGTGATGGGCTGGCCATGGGTTATCCTTGTTAGATTAAGTTTCTAGGCGCTAGAGAATAGGCACTAGAAGCTGGTCACACGGTTAATTTCGGCAATGCTGGTGACGCCGGCAATCACTTTACGCAGGCCAGAATCGCGCAGGTCACGCATGCCTTGCTCCTTGGCTTGGCTGGCAATTTGCAGCGAATTACCGCCTTCCATGATGGTGCGGGCAATTTCATCTGACATCTTCATCACCTCATAGATACCGACGCGGCCTTTATAGCCACCAGAGCAGTGCTCGCAGCCCACTGGCTTATACACGGTAAAGCCCTCATCGATTTGCATCTGGGTGAAGCCGAGCCTTAACAGTTCATCTTCTGGCACCTCTTCTGGCTCGCGGCACTCGGTGCATAGGCGTCTGGCAAGGCGCTGGGCAATAATCAAGTTGACCGAGCTGGCAATGTTATAGCCGGGCACGCCCATATTGATCAAACGGGTTAAGGTTTCGGCCGCCGAGTTAGTGTGCAGGGTCGAGAGCACTAAGTGGCCGGTTTGCGCCGCCTTGATGGCGATTTCTGCGGTTTCGAGATCGCGAATTTCCCCCACCATCACCACGTCGGGGTCTTGGCGTAAAAATGAGCGCAGCGCCGAGGCGAAGGTGAGGCCTGCTTTTAAGTTAATGTGAACCTGATTAACGCCCTCTAAGTTTATTTCGACCGGATCTTCGGCGGTGGAGATATTGCGCTCTTCGGTGTTGAGAATATTCAGCCCGGTATAGAGGGAGACGGTTTTGCCCGAGCCTGTAGGGCCGGTGACCAAGATCATGCCTTGGGGTTTAGCTAGCATCTGCTCATACAGCTCGCGCTGATCGTCTTCGTAGCCGAGCTTTTCGATGCCGAGCTGCGCCGAGGATGAGTCTAAGATACGCATTACGATTTTTTCGCCCCAGATGGTGGGCAGGGTGCTCACCCGAAAATCGATAGATTTAGTGCGCGACAGCTTCATCTTGATGCGGCCATCTTGTGGCACGCGGCGCTCGGCAATATCCAGCTTTGACATTACCTTTAGCCGCGCGGAGATGCGGCCCGAGAGATTCACCGGCGGCTCGGAGACTTGATGCAATATGCCATCGACGCGAAAGCGGATGCGGTAGCGTTTCTCGTAAGGCTCAAAGTGTAAGTCCGACGCCCCTTTACGGATGGCATCGGTCAAAATTTTATTGATATAGATAACAATCGGCGCATCGTCACTGGAATCCCCCGAAGGTTCATCATGATGCTTGTCGGTATCGGTAATTTCGATACCTGAGAGGGAGTCGGTATCTATGCCGTCTAAATCCAGCGCCGAGATATCCTCTTCGAGCACCTTTTCCAGCGCTTTGGTGAGTTTGTCATCTTCGACTAATATCGCCTCGGCGTGCAGGCCGGCGCTAAATTGAAAATCCTCAAGGGCAGCAATATTGGTGGGATCTGAGGTACCAATATAGAGGCGATTACCGCGCTTAAACAGCGGCAGGCAGCGGTGTTTCTCGATGAGTTTACGATTGAGAAAGTCTTCGGGGATGCTGCTTAGGTCAAATTCATTAAGGTCCAGTAGCGGCGTGCCATATTCTTCATAACAGAGCTCGGCTATTTCACGGGCGGAGAGCAGCTTATCGGCGACTATGGTGGAGACTAAGGATTGTTTCGTTTGTCGCGAGCGAGTGATTGCGGATGCGATCTGGGCTTCGCTCAGGAGTTGCTTGCGAATAAAGAGGGTGGATAATCCTAAGTGAAGACCGGTAGTTGGCATCTAAAATCTTTTCTAAAAGGATTTAATTTACAAAACCGAGAAACAAATCGTTCCTCGGTTTTGTAATTAAAACTTAATTATGAACCTGCAGTAACGTTGTCGCCAGCGCCTTCAACACACTGTTCGGTTGTCGCTCCAGAACCAGTTGATACTGCTGTATATGCTACAGTGCCAGCTTCAACTATTGTTGCTGTTACACTACAGCTGCCTTCATTAAAAGTGATATCTCCACCAACACCTTCGTCAAATGTTCCTACTGTTCCACCTAATTCTGTTACGTTTTCCATATCGCTGTTAATTGAAGCACAGCCGACGCCTGATTGAACGCATGTGACAGCTTTAGATGCATATGCACTTACACCTTTCATTGCTGCGCCACCGTGTGCTGAACCCACATAGTCTCTATAAGCAGGCAGTGCGATGGCGGCTAGAATACCGATGATCGCGACTACGATCATCAATTCGATCAGGGTGAAACCCTTAGCGTTGTTCATTTGTTGGTTCAATTGGATACCTTTCATTGTTACGCTCTCCGTCGGACGATAATTTTATCTTATTGTTTACTATTTATAGCTACTTATAACTTATAACTAACTAGTTGTAGCTAGCGCACCTAATTAACTGCCGTTCACTTGAGGGATCACTGCTGTGTTGCAGCGTTCACCTTGTGAAAGTTAGCATGTTAATAAGTTGTACTGCATGGGTGTATCGTATGTCGTTTCGGCAAACTACACCACTGCCGCTAGCCGTTATCTTAGCCGAATTACGACTTTCGACTGAGTAATTAGTCTAGCTTGGCGGTGAGCTGGCCGAAATGGCCATCTCGCCTGCTGTCAACGTTATTACAAAGTTAATCTAAATGGAACTCCCTATGACAACAAAGTACTAATTTAGCGATAAATTTGTCTAATGGGGAGATGGTTTTGTCAAAATAGTTCTAACATTTTTTTGTCGTTAACTAAAGAAATGACACTTAGGCCAGATACGTCAAAAAAATGGTGTTGCTTAAATGAGCGGGTCTGTTGCGCAGGTGCAAAGGTCAGTCAAATTGTTGTCAGTCGTAAGTCGTACACTGGTGCTAAGGGGAAGACGGTACTAAGGCTAGGGGTTAGGGGTTAGACGGTACTAATGCTAGGGGTTAGGGGTTAGACGGTACTAATGCTAGGGGGTAGGGGCTAGGCTTGAGCTGCTTGCTACTCGATTTTAGCTTTAAGCGCTCCTAGGTTTTTGGCCTAGGAGCGAGGCAAGGAGGACTACTCTTTTAATCTTAAGGAGAGATCCAGTGCTTTGAGGTGTTTGGTGAGCGCCCCGACAGAGATGTAATCGACACCTGTGCTGGCAAAGTCGCCGATGGTGTCTAAGGTGACGTTACCCGATACCTCAAGCTTAGCGCGCAGGGCCTCGGGGTAGCGGTTATTAAGCTCGACCGCCTGTAACATCATGGTGACGTCGAAATTGTCCAGCATCACGATATCGCTTTGGGCGTCTAAGGCTTGGATTAACTCGTCGAGGCTTTCGACCTCAACTTCGACCAGTTTATCGCTGGCCAGTTGGCGGGCGGCGCTGATGGCGTTGGCAATTGAGCCACAGGCCATGATGTGATTTTCTTTGATTAAAAAGGCATCGTATAAGCCGATACGATGATTTTGTCCGCCACCACAGGTGACCGCGTATTTTTGCGCGGTGCGCAGCCCTGGGATGGTTTTGCGGGTATCGAGCAGTTTACAGTGAGTGCCAGCGATCCTATCGACATAATGTTTCGTTAGGGTGGCCACGCCCGATAAGGTTTGGATAAAGTTCATGGCGGTGCGCTCACCGGTTAAGATGGCGCGCGCCGGACCGGAGAGTTCACACAATACTTGATTGGGCACGAGTAGATCGCCGTCATCGACATGCCAATGCAGGGCGACTTCGCTACCGAGCTGATTAAAGACCTGTTCTGCCCACGCCTTACCGCAAAACACCCCCTCTTCACGGGTGATCAGTGTTGCCTGTGCGTAGCGATCGCTGGGGATCAGTTGGGCGGTAATGTCGGCACTTAGCTTCTCTTGGGCGCTCAAATTACTGTCCGCTTGGTAGCCTAAATCTTCTTCGAGGGCGATTTTAACCGCGAGTCTTATATCATTTTCCAACATGTTTCTGTCCTCTGTGAGCAGCAGTCTTGGGTGACGGTTGTCGGCCTAGGCTCATTTGTGCCGTTGATGAATCATTCGGGTGGCGTCAATGCCTAGCGGTGTTATGCCTGTGGCTCGTACTCGTTACTCGTATAGTCGTTGCTAGCACTCTTGTTGTGTATCTCGATGATATCAAATCCGAATCTGAAAAAGCAGTGTAAATTGTAGATTGAATTTTAGTGCTTATGGCCGCTAAAAGAGCGATTTGTCATCAAGAATCATGCTAATAACTGACTCGCTAGCGGCGGGCGCAGGGTAACGGAAGCGTTGGAGGTGATTCATACTGGGTTTACCGCGCACTGCTGACGGCTTAACTAGCGAGGCAAGGCAAATGCAGGTAAAGTGAGTTTCGCGTTTATTTTTGCTATGTTGAGCGCGGTTAATCGGCGCTTATAGCTTTGGCTTAATAGCCCTTAGTGAATAGGCCTAAGTTAATACAGGTCTTGGTTAATAGAGCTGGGTCAATAGATTAGGCGTAAGCTTGGTTTAGCATGCGCCATGGCGACATAAGCCGATAGCCAACTTAGATAAAAGTCGTGAGAGGCAAACTAGCCCCATTCGAGGCAAGATGAGTAAACTAACAATGCAAGGCGATGGCTGGGTTAGCCACGCAAGGCGGTGTGTATCGCCGCACTTTAACCTGCGTCCTTATGGTGAGGTGAGTTTATTGGTGATCCATAACATTAGCTTACCGGCAGGACAATTCGGTTTGCCCTATATTGATCAGCTGTTTCAGGGCTGTATTGATGTGAGCGCCGACGACAGTTTTTGTGAGTTGGCCCAATTAACCGTATCGGCCCACTTTTTAATTCGCCGCGATGGGGAATTAGTGCAGTATGTCAGCTGTGATGACAGAGCTTGGCATGCGGGGGTGTCGTGTTATCAGGGGCGTGAAGGGTGTAATGATTTTGCCATTGGGATTGAGTTAGAAGGTACAGATGATATTGCTTACACCGATGCCCAATATGCAACATTACAACAATTAACCTTAGCCTTGTTTGCGGCCTACCCTATGCTCAATGGCGAGCGAATAGTAGGACACTGTGATATCGCGCCTGGGCGTAAAACCGACCCAGGTGCGAGTTTTGACTGGTCTAGGTATAAGCAGGGGCTACTCGGATAAGCCGATTGATTGGCAAGGTATTGTTATTTAGGTGATATAGCGCCTGGGCGTAAAACCGAACCAGATGCGAGGCGCGAGTTTTGACTGGTCTAGGTATAAAAAGGGTTTACTCGGGTAAGCCGAATAAGACGATTAATGACAGGGTAAGGAGACTGAGATGGCGCTGTTTTCGTTATTGATAGCGATTATGATTGAGCGGTTAAAGCTGTTGCCACAAGCTTGGCAGCTAGAGACGTTATTGGCTTTATATAGCAAAACGTTCTTTGGAGCTAAATCGCTGAAAAGTGAGCCAATGATGCTGCTGGCGCTGTTGTTACCCGCGGTGAGTGTACAGGTGTTGGCTTGGTTTGTCGAAGGGATGTTTTGGGGGCTTATTAGCTTACTGCTATGGGTGGCGGTGGCCATTGTATGCTTTAGTCATCTCAAGCAGCGGCAAGTCTTTAAGCAATATATTCAAGCGGCCTGCCGAGGGGATGCGCAAGCATGTTATCACTTTGCCGAGGCGCTTGATCCCAGTGTTAGCCTCGATGCGATATCGGAAACCGACTTAGGCGCCAAAGTCGGCCAGACTGTGGCTTGGCTTAACTACCGTTTTTATGGCGCTGTGGCGCTGTATTTGATTTTCTTTGGGCCAGCTGGCGCCGTGCTTTATTGTACCGTGCGTTATTTTTATGATGAGGCCGCTAGCCAAAAAATCCACTTACCGCTGGTGGGCTCGGCGTTGACTGTGCTTGATTGGTTACCGAGTCGCCTGATCGCGTTTGGTTATGTTTTGAGCGGTCATTTTTCGGCTGCTTTTAGTCGCTGGCGTCGCTTGGCGTTGCAGTGGCAAATGCCAGCCAAAACCCTACTGACCGAAGTGGCCCTAGCGGCAGAAACTATCGAGCCTTCATCGACCACACCGATATGCGTGCAATCGACTATCTCTTTGCTACAGTTGAGTAAGCGTAATTTTATCCTCTTGGTCACGGGCCTTTCTTTGTTAACGATATTTGGTGTCGTGGCATAGTCGCCGAAAGGTAAAGGGGGATGAAGGTCGGCCTTGTGAGTGGTAAATGGTCTGACCCCTTGCCGTAAAATTTCCGCTATCCTCACAAATTCTGAGGCAGTATGAAGCAGATCACGAACTAGACATCTGAAATGTGATTTGATAAAGTGCGCTCAGTCAATTAAATTGGTAAGACCAATTTACAATAGGAGCTGAGGCCCATATGGCTTATAGCAAAATCAACCAGCCAAAAATCTCTGACGTGATCATGGGTCAGTTGGAGCAGATGATCCTCGAAGGGAGTCTGCAACCGGGACAAAAATTACCGCCAGAGCGTGAATTAGCACTGCAATTTGAAGTCTCTCGACCCTCTCTTCGTGAAGCCATTCAAAAGTTAGAAGCAAAAGGATTGTTGCTCCGTCGTCAAGGCGGTGGCACTTATGTCAAAGAACAACTTTGGCAGAGCCTGGCAGATCCTATTGTGGAGCTGATGCACAGCGATTCTGAGAGTCAATACGACCTACTCGAGTTTCGTCACGCCACTGAAGGCATGATGGCTTATTTTGCGGCGCTTCGGGGTACCGATGCGGATATGCAAAACATCAAACAAAAAATCCAAGCGGTAGAAGCCGCTCCTAATATTGAGGAGCAGGCTGAAGCGATCGTGTGTTTTTATCGCGCGGTTGCCGAGGCATCACATAATGTGGCGATGCTACACTTGGTATTAAGTTTATCTCCCGTGCTGCATAAGAATGTGGCGCAAAACTTAGAGTTGCTTAAGCGCAGAGCTGACGCCTCTAAGATGGCAAATGAGCATCGGCGAGATCTACTCGCCGCTATCGTGCGCCGCGATCCCGACGCAGCAAGAGAAGCCTCGAATGAACATTTAAGTTATATCGAGGAAGTGATGTTGTCTGTGCGGGAAGAAGACAGTCGGTTGCAGCGTAGTCTGCGCCGCTTAAAGAGTGGTGTTTAGGCAAAGGTCCTTAGCAACATTTTTTATCACTTAATTCATATTATTCATGTATATAGGGAAGGACTGCGAAATGTCTGAACATATGCTACAAGATTTAGATCCGTTAGAGACTCAAGAGTGGGTAGATTCACTGCAAGCTGTATTAGAGCAGGAAGGCCCAGAGCGCGCGCACTATCTGTTAGAAAAGCTAATCGATAAGGCGCGTCGTAACGGCACCCATCTACCTTATAAAGCGACGACTGCGTATTTAAATACGATTCCTGCTGGCCAAGAGCCACACATGCCAGGCAACCAAGAGATGGAGCGTCGTATCCGCGCTATCGTACGTTGGAATGCCTTGGCTATGGTACTGCGCGGATCGAAAAAAGATCTTGAGCTAGGTGGTCACATTTCCAGTTTTGCCTCTAGTGCCACGATTTACGATGTGTGTTTTAACCACTTTTTCCGCGCGCCTAATGAAAAAGATGGCGGCGATTTGGTGTATTTCCAAGGTCATATCGCGCCGGGTATCTACTCGCGTTCATTCCTTGAAGGGCGTATTACCGAAGATCAGATGAACAACTTCCGTCAAGAAGTTGATGGTAAAGGTCTCTCTTCATACCCACACCCTAAGTTAATGCCTGACTACTGGCAGTTCCCTACAGTTTCTATGGGTCTTGGTCCTATCCAGGCGATTTACCAAGCCCGTTACCTTAAGTATCTTACCGACCGTGGTCTGAAAGATTGCTCTGAGCAAACCGTATACTGCTTCTTGGGTGATGGTGAGTGTGATGAGCCAGAAACATTAGGTGCTATCGGCCTTGCTGCTCGTGAAGAGTTGGATAACTTGGTGTTTATTGTTAACTGTAACTTACAGCGTCTCGATGGCCCTGTGCGTGGTAACGGTAAGATCATCCAAGAGCTTGAAGGCGAGTTCCGCGGCGCCGGCTGGGAAGCGGTTAAAGTGATTTGGGGTCGTTACTGGGATCCACTATTAGCGCGTGATACTAGCGGTAAGCTACTGCAGTTGATGGAAGAAACCGTTGATGGTGAATACCAAAACTGTAAAGCCAAAGGCGGCGCGTACACGCGTGAGCACTTCTTCGGTAAGTACCCAGAGACTGCCGAGATGGTGGCTAACATGTCTGACGATGACATTTGGCGTCTAAACCGTGGTGGTCATGATCCTGTTAAGATTTTTGCTGCGCTGCAGCATGCTAAAAACACCAAAGGTCGTCCAACGGTTATCCTAGCCAAAACCGTAAAAGGTTATGGTATGGGTGATGCGGGTGAAGGTAAAAACATCGCTCACAACGTGAAGAAGATGGGTGTTGAATCACTTAAATACTTCCGCGATCGTTTCAATATTCCGATTAGCGATGACCAATTAGAAGAGATTCCTTTCTATCATCCCGGTGCTGATTCTGAAGAAGTTAAGTACCTTAAAGCGCGTCGTGAAGAGCTGCATGGGGCAATGCCTGCGCGTCGCTCTAAATTCTCAGAAGATCTAGAAGTGCCATCACTGAAGATTTTTGATTCAGTGCTTAAAGGCTCAAACGGGCGTGAAATTTCAAGCACCATGGCGTTTGTGCGTATTTTGACTGCACTGCTCAAAGACAAGAAGATCGGTAAGCGGATCGTGCCAATTATTCCTGATGAAGCACGTACTTTCGGTATGGAAGGCCTGTTCCGTCAAGTGGGTATTTACGCTCACGAAGGGCAGAAGTATATCCCACAAGACTCTGATCAAGTGGCTTACTACCGCGAAGATAAGTCGGGCCAAGTACTGCAAGAAGGGATTAACGAGCTAGGTGCTATGTCATCTTGGGTCGCGGCGGCAACCAGTTATTCGGTTAACGACATGCCAACGATCCCTTTCTATATCTATTACTCTATGTTTGGTTTCCAACGTATTGGCGATATGGCATGGGCGGCTGGCGATATGCGTGCGCGCGGCTTTATGGTCGGTGGCACCTCAGGGCGTACCACGCTTAACGGCGAAGGTCTGCAGCATCAAGATGGTCACAGCCATGTATTAGCCAACACAATTCCAAACTGTATCTCTTATGACCCCACTTACGGTTATGAGATTGCGGTTGTGGTTCAAGATGGTATCCGTCGTATGTATGGCGAAAACCAAGAAGATATCTTCTACTACTTGACCACAATGAACGAAAACTACGTTCAGCCAGAAATGCCTGAAGGCGCCGAAGAGGGTATCGTTAAAGGTATCTACAAGCTTGAGTCTGTTTCGGGCAGCGGCAAGGGTAAGGTACAGCTTATGGGCTGTGGCACCATCCTTGAGCAAGTGCGTAAAGCGGCGCAAGCGCTGGCAAAAGATTTCGGTATTTCGTCAGATGTCTATAGCGTCACTAGCTTCAACGAGCTAACTCGCGATGGTCAGGCTGCCGAGCGTTACAACATGCTGCACCCAACTGAAACGCCAAAGCAGGCTTACATTAGCCAAGTGCTATCGAGTGATGCTCCTGCGATTGTGGCCACCGACTATATGAAGATATACGGCGAGCAACTGCGCGCGTATGTGCCAACCGATTACAAAGTACTCGGTACTGACGGTTTCGGCCGCAGTGACAGCCGCGAAAACTTACGTCATCACTTTGAAGTGGACGCTAAGTTTATTGTTATCGCTGCACTTAAGTCACTTGTTGACCGCAATGAATTGCCAGTGGATGTGTTGACTAAAGCGATTGCTGAATATGGCATCGACGTTGACAAGATCAACCCACAGTACGCGTAAGGGGACAGATAATGGCTGAATTAAAAGAAGTGTTAGTCCCCGATATTGGTGGGGATGAAGTACAAGTTATCGAGATCTGCGTTGCTGTCGGTGACAGCATCGAAGCAGAAGAGTCGATCATCACGGTAGAAAGCGATAAGGCGACCATGGATATTCCTGCGCCTTTCGCGGGTACCCTTGCTGAGCTGAAAGTGGCCGTGGGCGACACAGTGTCAGAAGGCACCTTGATTGCGATGATGAGTGCCGCGGGGGCAGAGACTGCAGCGCCTGCGCCAGCAGCGGAAACGCCAGCACCAGCCGCGCCGGTTGCTGAGCCTACTCCTGTAGCCGCACCAGCTGCTGCAGCGCCATCGGCGTCACAAATCATTGAAGTGACCGTGCCTGATATCGGTGATGCGTCAGATGTTGATGTGATTGAAGTATTAGTGGCTGTGGGCGACAGTATCGACGTGGATACAGGGCTTATTACCCTTGAAACCGATAAAGCTACCATGGAGGTGCCTGCACCTGCTGCAGGCGTGGTGACTGAACTGAAAGTCGCTGTGGGTGATAAGGTGTCTCAAGGCTCGCTAGTATTGATGCTGCAAGTTGCTGGTGGTGAAGCCGCTGCGCCTGCACCCGTTGCAGAGGCTGCTCCAGCTCCTGCAGCCGCGCAAGCAACAACTACGGTTGAAGTGAAAGAGATTGCCGTGCCAGATATTGGCGATGCATCTGATGTCGATGTGATTGAAGTGTTGGTGGCTGTCGGCGATATGATTGAAGCCGACCAAGGCCTTATCACGCTTGAAACCGATAAAGCGACCATGGAAGTGCCAGCGCCATTTGCCGGTAAACTGGTGTCGTTAACGGTGAAGGTGGGCGATAAAGTGTCTCAAGGTAGTGTGATTGCTACGGTTGAAACTCAGTCTGCTGCGCCAGCTGCAGCACCTACACCAGCCGCAGCGCCCGCGCCAGTTGCTCCTGCTGCGCCTGTACAGGCTCCAGCGGCCAGTAAGCCGCCAGTACCGCATCACCCAAGTGCCGGTAGCACGCCTAAGACAGGCGCAGTTCATGCCTCACCTGCAGTGCGCCGTTTAGCACGCGAATTTGGTGCCGACTTAAACCTAGTTACTGGTACTGGACGTAAAGGACGTATTCTTAAGGAAGACGTTCAGGCGTTTATCAAGTATGAGCTAAGCCGTCCAAAAGCCACTGCGGCGACAGCCGTTGCGGGTGGCGCTGGTGGGCTGAATGTGATTGCCGCACCTAAAGTTGATTTTGCTAAGTTTGGTGAAGTGGAAGAAGTACCACTGAGCCGTATTCAGAAGATCTCGGGTCCAAACCTTCACCGTAACTGGGTCACGATCCCGCATGTGACACAGTTCGATGAGGCCGATATCACTGAGATGGAAGCGTTCCGTAAGCAGCAAAATGAGCTGGCGGCTAAGCAGAAGAGCGGCATCAAGATCACCCCATTGGTGTTTATGATGAAAGCCGTTGCTAAGACACTGCAACAGTTCCCAGTGTTCAACGCTAGCTTGAGCCCTGATGGCGAGTCGCTGATCAAGAAGAAGTACTACCACATCGGTGTGGCGGTCGATACGCCTAACGGTTTGGTCGTGCCGGTTGTTCGTGATGTCGATAAGAAAGGCATTCTTGAATTATCTGCCGAGCTGATGGAGATCTCTATCAAGGCCCGTGACGGTAAGCTAAAAGCGACCGACATGCAGGGCAGCTGTTTCACCATCTCTAGCCTTGGCGGTATTGGTGGCACAGCATTTACACCGATTGTGAATTACCCTGATGTGGCGATTCTTGGTGTGTCTAAGTCAGAGATTAAACCTAAGTGGAATGGTAAAGATTTCGAGCCTAAGTTAATGTTGCCGCTGTCTTTATCTTATGATCACCGCGTTATCGATGGCGCTATGGCCGCACGCTTCAGTGTGACGCTGTCAAGTATGCTGTCCGACATACGCACACTTATTTTGTAATGATTAAGGCTACTCAGGTTGAGTAGCCTTTTGTTTAACTCGTTGAAAGGTTAAAATGCGGCCACCTTACAAGAACATACGTTCAAAAGCTGGCGTCATACAGCGTTGGGCCGGGATTCCTCCCAACGGAATGAAAAAGAATAGAGGAAAACATGAGTAACGAAATCAAAACTCAGGTAGTGGTATTAGGGGCGGGTCCTGCGGGCTATTCAGCGGCATTTCGTGCTGCCGACTTAGGGCTAGAGACTGTGATCGTTGAGCGTTTTAGCACCCTTGGTGGTGTATGTCTAAACGTCGGCTGTATCCCGTCAAAAGCGCTGTTGCATGTATCTAAAGTGATTGAAGAAGCGAAAGCGATTTCTCATCACGGTGTGGTCTTTGGCGAGCCACAGATTGATCTTGATAAACTACGTGAGTTTAAGCAAAGCGTCATTAGCCAGTTGACTGGCGGTCTTGGCGGCATGTCTAAGATGCGTAAAGTCGACGTCGTTAATGGCCTAGGTAAGTTTACTGGTCCTAACACGCTTGAAGTGGCCGGTGAAGATGGTGTTAAAGTGATCCACTTTGAAAAAGCCATTATCGCTGCGGGTTCTCGTCCAATCCAGTTACCGTTTATTCCTCATGAAGATCCACGCATTTGGGACTCAACTGACGCGCTAGAGCTGAAAGAAGTTCCTGGTAAGCTGCTGGTTATGGGCGGCGGTATCATCGGTTTAGAGATGGGTACTGTGTACTCTTCACTGGGTAGTGACATTGACGTGGTTGAGATGTTCGACCAAGTGATCCCTGCTGCCGATAAAGATATCGTGCGCGTGTACACGAAGAAGATTAAGAAGAAGTTTAACCTTATTCTTGAAACTAAAGTGACCGCAGTAGAAGCCAAAGAAGATGGTATCTATGTGTCAATGGAAGGCAAAAAAGCCCCGGCTGAGCCTGTGCGTTATGACGCAGTATTGGTTGCCATTGGTCGTACGCCAAACGGTAAGTTAATCGACGCTGATAAAGCGGGTGTTAACATCGATGAGCGTGGTTTCATCAATGTAGATAAGCAGCTACGCACTAACGTGCCGCACATCTTCGCTATTGGCGATATCGTGGGTCAACCAATGCTGGCTCACAAAGGTGTGCATGAAGGCCATGTTGCCGCTGAAGTGATTGCGGGCATGAAGCACTACTTCGATCCAAAAGTGATCCCATCAATTGCGTACACAGACCCAGAAGTGGCTTGGGTAGGTGTTACCGAGAAAGAAGCTAAAGAGCAAGGCATTGCTTACGAAACGGCAACTTTCCCATGGGCGGCCAGTGGACGTGCAATCGCTTCAGACTGCGCTGACGGCATGACTAAGCTGATTTTCGATAAAGAGACTCATCGCGTTATTGGTGGTGCTATCGTGGGTGTTAACGGTGGCGAACTACTGGGTGAAATTGGTCTTGCAATCGAAATGGGTTGTGACGCAGAAGATTTAGCCTTAACGATCCATGCTCACCCAACCCTACATGAGTCAGTGGGTCTTGCCGCTGAAATCTACGAAGGTTCAATCACTGATTTGCCTAATCCTAAGGCAAAGAAGAAAAAATAACCTCAAGTTATTAAAAAAAGCGCTCATTGAGCGCTTTTTTTTTGTTAATCTAATTCCACCTTTATTTTTATCATTTCTTTTACAAAAGGTTGAGTGCGATAACAACACCTCTATTATGGTTCACCGTTCGTCTGGCTGAGCTGCATTTTTTATGAATATGACGTTACTCTTGCGTCTACTTTTACTGCCTATTCTATGGGTTGGCTTGCTATTGCCTGCTTATGGTGATCAGTTGGTGCAGCGGGTGTTTAGTGCCCGTGATGGTTTACAAAATGCGAAGGTTAATGACATTACTTTCGATAAGCATGGTTACACCTGGCTGTCGACCGAAGAGGGTCTTTATCGAATTAGCGATATCAAGGCACGAAGAATCGATAAGAATATCGATGGTATCCGCCTGTCAGACGAATTTATCACTTTGACAGAGTCGTTGAGTGACACCCACTTGTTGGTCAGTACCTATGCCAACACCTATCTGTACAATATGGTCACCGATGAGTTTAGCCTATTTGGTAGCGACGCATTATTTAGCGATGTACGTCGCAGTGGTTTACGTGGTCTATCTTTATTAAGCGACGGCAATTATCTGCTGCTTAATAACGTTGCAGAGCTGTATCGTTTTGATTATCAAGCCATGACATTGACCTTTGTCAACGCTCTTCCTCACGATCCGGATTCAAGATGGTTAACGTTATCGGCCAGTGCTAACAACCAATTTATTTTTGCCAAGAAAAGAGAACTGCAACTAAGAGACAGCTTAGGCATGCTAAAGGGAGTATTTACCTGGACCGAAGCGATGGGGCAGATAAATACCCTATTTGAAGACAGCCAGCAGCGAGTGTGGTTGGGGTCGACGAACGGGTTATATCGTGTGCATCCTGATTCGTTAACGGTCGAAAAAATGAGTCAGGCTTCATTTCATATCTCAGATATTGACCAAGATAAAAGTGGGTTTTTGTGGCTTGCGGGTCGAGATGAACTGGCAAAATGGCATCCCGATACCGCGCTATTTAAGCTGTTTGATGATCAGATTAAGTTAGTAGCCGATCTCAACTATGTGCATGAAATCGCGGTTGATAGCAACGATCTTGTCTGGGTCGGTGGCTCAGGAAGTGAGCTGGCTATCCTAGCCGATACCGCCGAGTTTGTCATAGAGAGCTATACGCGTAAGCCCCCCTACCAACTTGTCGATGATATGGTGTGGAGTATTTTTGCTCAGCAAGAGTGGTTATGGCTAGGCACAGATCAAGGCTTGATTGAAATCAACCGTGAGCAACGCCGCAGCCAGTTGATCTCCATTGATGCGATGGAGGTCAGTGATAGTGTATATAGCATTAAGCCACTTGATGAGGCGCACCTCTTGCTAGGCACCACCAATGGCTTGTTTGTCTATAACCGCGATGATAACCAGATGTTACGTTTTGCGCAGTGGACTGGAGGTCAATCGTCGCTAGAAAATAAGATTATTTATTTGGTGTACCACGATCCCTTGTTGACCCATCGTTGGTGGTTTGTCACGGCGACAGGATTATTTTACTGGGATCAAGGTAGCCAAGCTCTGTACGCTTTTTCATTACAAGATATAGACGGAAAGCAATATCAAAGCCCCCTGCGTGCTATTTTTCGTGCCAGTGACGGTAAGCTCTGGTTGGGCGGTGGTGATCATTTTGGCTATGTTGATAATCGGGGGATCTACTATTCGCGCAGCGATGTGATTGATGATGGTGAGCGAGCGGTCGATATTAGTTATATCAGTGAAGTGGATTCGGACGTATTGTGGCTGGGAACCTCGCCTAATGGGTTGGTCGAATATCATCCTAAAACAGGGCAGCATTATACGTTAACCCAAGATTGGCAACTTGAATGCGGCTCGGTGTATTTTATTGAGCAACTAGCCGATTATCGGGTGTTGGGCTGCAACACTTCATTGATCCGCCAAGATTTAGCCAGTGGAAAACTCTTGGTTATCGAGCAGCAAGATGGGCTTTTGAGCGAAGAGCTTAACGATGGCGCCTCGTTTTATGAGCCTGAAATTGGCTTGTATATTGGCAGCCCTGATGGGGTTGAACTTATTGATGTCTCCAAATTGAGCAACCGTTTGGCTGCTGATGGCATTATGCTGGAGTCGATGTCGGTATTTTTTGATGAAACCACCGAAAGATCACTTTTACCTGAGCCCAACAGTGTTGTTGCGCCCGGTGCTCACATGATCAGTTTTCAACTCACCAGTTTAAATTATCTTACAGACTTACCCTTGCAGTTGCAGTATCGCCTACGGCGCGATAATGGCCAATCTCCCGCTAACTATGTGTTGTTGCAAGGGCAGTCCCAGGTCAATATTGCGGGCTTACCCGAAGGTCATTACACCCTAGATATTCTCAGTGAGCAAAATGGTATCTGGTCACCAAGGCCATTTTCTTACTCTTTTAGTGTGCAAGACTATTGGTGGACCAGTGACTGGTTTAAAGCCTTGATTATTATGACTGCGATCGCCATTGGATTCTGCTTTTTAATGGTGAGGCAAAAGCAATTATCGGCCTTTAAACGAGTCAATCGCGCGCTGCGAGAAAGTGAAGACCGTCTACGGCAGTCGTTGCGTGGCAGCGACTCTGAATTATGGGAATGGCACAGTGATAATGGTTTATTCAATTTGGAGAATCACGGTGGCAATTTCCCCAGTCATGAACAGCAGCTGTTACTCAGCATCAAGGAGTTTCCTGTTCATGACGATGATCGCGCAAAAGTGGTTAAAGCCTGGCAACGCTTAATTACTCAACAAGATGACCGTTTAGATGTTGACTATCGATATTGGCGTCTCGATGGCACTTGGGGTTGGACCCGTGTCAGTGGCAAGCCGCTTGAATTTGACCCTGTTAGTGGTGCGATTAAGAAAGTGGCTGGAATTTATACTGACATCACCACCCAGCGGCGCTTAGAGGATGACGTTAAGTTGCTGGCTCAGGCCTTTAGTAACACCTCAGAAGGGGTACTGATCCTCGATGCTGATGAACAGGTTAAGGTATCAAATAAGGCGGCACAAACCATATTACAGATGAGCGCAGAGGAGTTGATTGATTGTGCCTTCTCTCAATTGCTGCACCATCATGGCTCAACTGCAAATATGGACGCTGCTAATAATGATATTCGTCTTTTACTTGAGCATGACCACACCTGGACTGGCGAGCATAGTTTCTGTACCCCCGCTGAAAAAATGTGCCCGGTATGGTTAAATTTATCGACGATGACCAATGAAGATGGAGGGATTACCCATTATGTGGCCGTGTTCTCCGACATCTCAGAGCGCAAGCAGACAGAGGCGTCACTGCGACAGTTAGCTAACTATGATGTGTTGACTGGGCTGCCCAATCGCTCGTTATTTTCCACTCGATTGGATAAAAGTATTCAGCGCGCCGAAGCCAATAACCAGACGTTGGCGCTGATCTTTCTCGATCTCGATCGTTTTAAAAGTGTGAATGACTCCTATGGTCATAGCATGGGCGATGCTCTTCTGGTTGAGGCGGCTAAGCGACTGCAATCTTGTGTGTCTGATGAGCATATTTTGTGTCGTTTTGGTGGTGATGAGTTCCTGATTTTATTGCGTAACATTAACGATATAGATGCGATAAACCATCTATGCGAATCGTTAATCCGTCAAATTGAGCTGCCGTTTGAACTCTTTGGTCGTGAGTTTTTTATCTCCACCAGCATCGGCGTGAGTCTCTGGCCCGATGATGCCAAGCAGGCGGAGACCTTGATTAAAAATGCCGATCAGGCGATGTACCATGCTAAAGAGGTGGGGCGGGGCAATTTCCAATATTACTCTGCAAAGCGCAATGCAGAATCCTTATACCATCTTAAGCTTGAGGCGGACCTGCATAAAGCTATTGCTCGAGAGGAGTTTGAGCTGCACTACCAACCGCAAATCGATATGTTAAAAGATGATACAGTGGTTGGCATGGAGGCACTGCTGCGTTGGCGTCATCCGCAGGAGGGGTATATTAGTCCCGATATCTTTATTAAGGTCGCCGAGTCTTGTGGTTTGATCATTGATATCGATCGCTGGGTGCTAAAGCAGGCCTGTATGCAAGGGGCTCAATGGGCCAAACGTTACGGCGATGCATTGCAACTGTCAGTCAATATTTCTGCGGTGCATTTTAGGCAGCCAGACTTCATTCAAGGGATTGAACAGGCATTGCAAACATCTGGGATGCCAGCGCAAATGTTAGGGTTGGAGATCACCGAAGGGGTGTTGATGAAAGAGCTTCATATCGCCAAAGAGCACCTACAAGCCTTGCGTATTTTAGGCATTGATGTGGCCATTGACGACTTTGGTACGGGTTACTCATCGCTGGCTTATTTACGTAGTTTCGATGTTAGCACCTTAAAAATCGACCGCTGTTTCTTAATCGATATCGCCAATAATGAGGCCGATCAGGCCATTGCTAGTAGTATTATTGAGTTGGCGCGCAACCTTAAGTTAACGGTTGTGGCCGAGGGCGTTGAGACTAAGGCGCAGCTTGAGCAGGTCTTCAGTCGAGGTTGTTACATTATTCAAGGCTACTATTTTGCCAAACCCATGGCGGTGCCAGAGTTTGAGGCGTATCTCAATGCGCAACAGCATACCGATGTCGGCCAGTAATGTGATTGAATAAAAAGCAAACTTTTTAGTTTGTTAAGATGTTTGCTAGACTGTATTTCTTTGTATCAATCACTTAAATAAAGACCTCATATGATGCGTTTTTTGCTGCTATCTATAACATTGTTTTATGGCGTTAGTGCCCTTGCTGACGATGTTCGCCCCAAGGTGGGCCTAGTGCTTAGTGGCGGCGGTGCCAAAGGTGCTGCTCACGTGGCGGTGCTTAAAGTGCTGGAAGAGCAGCGGATCCCTGTTGATTTTATCGCCGGTACCAGTATTGGAGCCTATGTCGGCGGTATGTATGCGCTGGGCTACAGTGCTAACGAGATTGAAGCCATCATGATGGGCGAAAATTGGAGTGATGGCTATTCTGATACTATTCCGCGAGAGGCGTTGAGTTACCGTGATAAGCAACACAGAGACAGGTTTAATATTCCTATTAATGTGGGATACAGCGACAAAGAGATAAAAACGCCTAATGGTTTGCTCCGCGGCCAAACCATGTCGATATTACTGCAACGCTCTACCGATTTAGTTCATCAATTTAGTAGTTTTGATCAGCTGGCGATCCCGTATCGTGCGGTTGCAACCGATTTAGAAACTAGCCTGCCCGTGGTGATGGATCACGGTAGCCTGGTTGATGCGATGCAAGCCTCGGCAACGGTGCCCGGTGCACTGCAAGCGGCGCAATACAATGGCAAGATGGTGGTTGATGGCGGTATCGCCAACAATATGCCTGTCGATGTGGTTAAGGCGATGGGGGCCGATATTGTGATTGCGGTTGATATTGGCTCTTCTTTGGTTAAGCGCGATCAGTTGGCCAGCACGGTCGCGGTATTGAATCAGCTATCGACCATGTTGACCAACGCCAGCACCGAACGTCAAAAGCAGCTGCTGACTGAGCAAGATATTTTGATACGCCCAGATGTGGGTGAGTTGAGTACCACAGATTTCACTATCATGCCTGAAGCTTATAGCTTAGGTGATGCGGCAGTATTGGCGCAACTCGATAGACTCAAAGCCTTATCTGTCAGTCAAGCATCCTACCTTGATTATCAAGCAAAAAAAGATGTCCAGCGATTAAGTTGGAACAATAATATGCTGCAACCTGTAGTTGAATTGCGCTTTGAAAATAACTCTAAAGTCAGTGCCAAACTATTGCGGGAAACCTTAGGGGTTGAGATAGGGGATGTTGTTGATAAAAATACCCTAGAACAAGGAATTAAAAATATTTATGCATTAGATAAATTTGAGCGAGTCAATGCCGAATTTATTGATACTGATGCTGGTAGGATACTCGTGCTCAACACTCAAGCTAAATCTTGGGGACCCAATTATTTTCAGCTCGGTTTCAGTTGGGAAGATGATTTCAGTCTCGATTCAGTGGTGTCATTGGATGTGGCTTACACCATAACCGATCTTACTCAATATGGCGGTGAGTGGCGTAACGAATTACGTCTCGGGTTTGAGAAGCTACTCTCCACCGAATTTTATTTGCCGCTCGATTCTGATCAACGTTTTTTTGCCCGCACCGAACTCTCTTATCAGCGCAAAGATTGGGATTTTTACGAAGAAAACAATCGAGTGTTGCGTTTAGGGCAAACAAATTATGCTGCCGATCTAGGGCTTGGTTTTAATTATGTCAATCATGGAGCGGTAGAGTTAGGCTTGACTGCGCAGAATGGCTATTTGGAAAATGGATTCTTACCGGGGGATTTAGATTATCAGTCCTATGGGGCTTACCTTAAGTTTGGCTTCGATGATCTTAACAGTATTAACTTTCCCACCTCGGGCAATCGTATAACGCTTGATTTCTATTATCGTAAAGATGAGAGCCCGCAGGAGATTGCGACCAATCCATCCGATATTTCTTTTCAATTTGAGGGCAGCTGGCGCGGCGCTTTAAGTTTTAATAATCATGCCGTGGTGGGGATGGCTTCGTTTGCAACGGTCGATAATGATGATCAATTTAGTGTGCACGTTTCAGAGTTAGGGGGCTTCCTTAATTTATCTGGCTATCATAAAAATGCGCTCGTTGGCCCACATAAGGTGTTTGGCGCCTTTGTTTACCAATACGATCTGGGCCGCGATATGTTGGGGATGACGGATTACCCGCTCTATTTAGGGACCAGTATTGAAGCCGGTAATGTGTGGCTAGTACGTGATGATGTTAATATGAATGAGTTAATCTATGGCGGCAGTCTGTACTTTGGTACCGATACCTCGATGGGGCCGGCGGCCTTTGGTTTTGGTTGGGCCGATGACGGTGAAAAATCGGTATTTCTCTTTTTAGGTAAAAATTGGTAACCCTGAATTAAAGCATATTCACTGGGCCTTGATTGCAACCACCTATGTAAGCCGAGTGATTGGATTACGAGTAAAAGCCGACATCACTGGATGTCGGCTTTTTTACTTCATGGCTGAATCGGCAGCAGGCATTACGTTTATTCACTGGTGATTAGCGCTATTGGGTAAACATGAGCTGGGTTAAATAGTGATTTAACTGAGTTAAGTCATCCAGTTTACGGTGCGCTGCAGCCCACTTAGCGTGCTCGGCCTCATGGCTTGCCGGAACCACCACAGTATGCATATTGGCCGCTCTGGCGGCGATAAGGCCATTAAAGGAATCCTCAATGGCGATACACGCTTGGGGTGTGACCTGTAAAGCGGCTGCGCAATTAAGATAGACCTCGGGATGCGGTTTACCAAAGGTGAGCGACTCGGCGCTGCAGATGGCATTAAAATAATGGCCTATATCCAGTTTTTGCAGTACGGCTTCGATGAGTGGCGATGATGAAGAGGTGGCTAAGCCAATTTTTAATTGCTTATCTTGGCAGGCTTGCAGTGCCGATATGGCGCCACACATGGCCTCACCGCTGCGCAATATTTCTGCCGCGACTTGCTGCACAATGGCGTTGGCCGTGGCTTGATTATCATAATTTGGCCAAGGGTGGCGTCGATACCAATAGTCGACCACTTGGTCGATACGCAATCCGGTGGTTTGTAGCGTATCTTGTAGGCAAATTGGCAACCCTAATTGGCTAAATACATTGATTTCAGCCGCTTGCCAGCTGGGTTCAGAGTCGATTAATACCCCGTCCATGTCGAAGATCACCGCAGCTACTCTTTTGTGGGTCATTGAGCCATTCCTGATGGTTATTTACGCATTGTCGATGGAATATTATGCGTATTTCTGGGGTAAATACGACCGATAAGGTGAAGTTTTTTAAAATATTTTTGCGCATAAATGCGCTTTTTAGTGCGTTTATAATAAATTATTGTTAAGCACCAAAATTAATGTTTATCAACTAGTTATTGCTTGTTTCAAACTATTGTCTAATTTCATTTGTTTTATCACTGAGATAAATTGCCTTGCGCCCTAGAGAATCCCGGTAATTTCTCACTTCTAAGAGTGTGATCTGATTCATACTTTTGCAAAGCTGTAGTATAATGCGGCCGGAAATACGGGTTAAGCCTGCTTGACTGTTAACTTCAAAATGTTACTTCAAAATTGAAGACGTGCAGTTTCGCTGTTAGAACGCCAAACAAAGAGGAATGTTGCCGTGCTAGAAGCATATCGTAAACACGTCGCAGAACGTGCTGCAGAGGGCGTAGTCCCTAAGCCACTAGATGCCCATCAAGTGGCCGAGTTAATCGAATTAGTCAAAAATCCGCCAGCGGGTGAGCAAGAATTTATTCTTGACCTGCTAGAAAATCGAATTCCACCCGGTGTCGATGAAGCTGCATACGTCAAAGCAGGCTTTCTTGATGCACTCGCCAAAGGTGAGGTGACTTCACCTATCCTATCTTCAGCGCGCGCTGTTGAACTGCTTGGCACTATGCAAGGCGGCTACAACATTGAGCCACTGATTGCTCAGCTGGACAACGATGCCCAGGCACCGTTAGCGGCGAAAGCCTTATCAAATACCCTACTGATGTTTGATGCGTATCACGATGTCGTTGAGAAGATGCAAGCGGGTAACGCTCATGCTAAGCAAGTGGTTGAGTCTTGGGCGAATGCCGAGTGGTTCTTGAACCGTCCGAAGCTAGCTGAAAAAGTGACCCTGACCGTATTCAAAGTGACCGGTGAAACCAACACCGACGACTTGTCTCCCGCGCCAGATGCCTGGTCTCGTCCTGATATTCCATTGCACGCTTTAGCTATGCTAAAAAATGCCCGTGACGGTATCGTACCCGATGAGCCAGGTGTTGTGGGTCCAATCAAAGAGATCGCAAGCCTTAAAGAGAAAGGTCATCCACTCGTGTACGTGGGTGATGTTGTCGGTACCGGCTCTTCACGTAAATCAGCTACTAACTCAGTATTGTGGTTTATGGGCGATGATATTCCTTATGTGCCTAACAAACGCGCTGGCGGTTTCTGTCTAGGCGGTAAAATTGCCCCAATTTTCTTTAACACCATGGAAGATGCTGGCGCTTTGCCTATCGAGCTTGATGTTAACGAAATGAACATGGGTGATGTGATTGATATCTACCCATATCAAGGTGTGGTTAAGCGTCACGGCACTGACGAAGTGATTTCAGAATTCAAACTGAAAACCGAAGTCTTGTTAGATGAAGTGCGTGCTGGTGGACGTATTCCATTGATCATCGGCCGTGGCCTGACTGATCGTGCACGTGAAACACTAGGGTTACCTGCATCAGATATTTTTGTTCGTCCACAAGATGTGGTTGATTCTGGCAAGGGTTACACCCTAGCGCAGAAGATGGTCGGTAAGGCGTGTGGTGTTGCTGGTGTGCGTCCAAACCAATACTGCGAACCTAAGATGACCTCTGTCGGTTCTCAAGACACGACCGGCCCTATGACCCGTGATGAGCTAAAAGATTTGGCTTGTCTTGGCTTTAGCGCCGATTTGACCATGCAGTCTTTCTGTCACACCGCGGCTTATCCAAAGCCAGTTGACGTGAACACGCATCACACGCTACCTGATTTCATCATGAACCGTGGCGGTGTGTCACTGCGTCCAGGTGACGGGGTTATCCATTCGTGGTTAAACCGCATGCTACTGCCTGATACGGTTGGTACGGGTGGTGACTCGCATACGCGTTTCCCAATCGGTATCTCATTCCCAGCAGGTTCCGGTCTAGTGGCGTTTGCTGCCGCGACAGGTGTTATGCCGCTGGATATGCCTGAATCTGTATTGGTACGCTTTAAAGGTGAGATGCAGCCCGGTATCACATTGCGTGACTTGGTACATGCTATTCCGCTCAAAGCTATCGAAATGGGCTTACTGACCGTTGAGAAGAAAGGTAAAATTAATGCTTTCTCTGGTCGAGTACTGGAGATTGAAGGCCTTGAAAAGCTGAAAGTTGAGCAAGCGTTTGAGCTATCTGATGCCTCAGCCGAGCGTAGTGCTGCAGGGTGTACCATCAAGCTAGATAAAGAGCCTATCATCGAATATCTCAACTCTAACATCGTCATGTTAAAGTGGATGATCGCCGAAGGCTATGGTGACCGTCGTACTATCGAGCGCCGTATTACTGCGATGCAAGAGTGGATTGCGAACCCAGAGTTGATGGAAGCCGACAGCGACGCTGAATACGCTGAAGTGATCGAAATCGATTTGAATGAGATCAAAGAGCCTATTTTGTGTGCGCCAAACGATCCAGATGACGCAGTGCTATTGTCATCGGTTGCCGATACTAAGATTGACGAAGTCTTCGTTGGTTCTTGTATGACTAACATTGGTCACTTCCGCGCAACCGGTAAGATGCTAGACAAGTTTGCAACGACCTTGCCAACACGTCTATGGATCGCGCCGCCAACTAAGATGGACAGAGACCAGCTCACTGAAGAAGGTTACTACGCTATCTTCGGTCGTGTCGGTGCGCGTATCGAGATCCCTGGCTGTTCATTGTGTATGGGTAACCAGGCACGTGTAGCCGAAGGCGCAACTGTGGTTTCAACCTCTACGCGTAACTTCCCTAACCGTTTAGGTACGGGGGCTAACGTTTACTTAGCCTCAGCTGAGCTAGCGGCGGTGGCGGCATTACTGGGTCGTTTACCAAGCGTCACTGAATATCAAGATTATGCTAAAGAGCTCGATGCGACAGCATCAGATACTTATCGCTACTTGAACTTCGACAAAATTGAATCTTATACTCAAAAAGCGGGCGAAGTGATCTTCCAGTCTGCGGTATAAATGAATCGATTCGATTAGGTAAACAGCAAAAGGCCAGCTTATTAGCTGGCCTTTTTAATGTGAGCAAATTGCTGTTTAAATGTAATCTATCACTTAAGTGCAACCTTAAGCAGATTTACGATGCAGTACTTCTAACAGTTGATCTTCTAATTGAAAACGGGTTTCCATGGCATCGCCAAGTGATGATAAATCATGGTCGAGTTGATATAGAATTTGGTCATCATCGGCTTCAGTGTATTTGTCACTAAAGTCGAGTGCCACATCGGTCGTCTCGCTGATCTTCGGCATCACCTCTTGCGTGAGGTTTAGGCAGGATTGGCCATTTGTGTCACAGGCGCTAACAAGGCGATCGTAAACCTCAAAGTGACCTTCGGAAACATAATCGACTAAAAGATCGCAAAAGTCTTTTACTGATTGAAAGCTAGGAAGTGACTTATCGTGAGATTCATAGGGGGGCAACCCCGCAACTTGGCAGTATTGGATCAGTAACTTACGTCGATGATTGAGCCATTGGTCAATCAGTGTGTTGGAGCCTCTCCATTTTTGTTCGGCTCTTTCCAATTGCTTTAGCATGACGTTCCCCATCCACATTGTCCTGTAACTTCTAATGTAGGTGACAACCACTGCTTTGATCAACTCTTTTTTGGTGTAAACAGAGCCAAGGTACGTCTGGTCTAATCTGCTGGTTGTATATGTAAAACGAATGGGTGAGCCACTGTGGTGCTGAAAATAAAATGCCCAGCGATAGAATCCTATCGCTGGGCGAGTAAAGGTATTGCGGGCTCGATGCGACGAGCTTCTTGATTGTTCTTGCTAGCGCAGACTTTTTATATCAAAGGCTTTGATGTGGTGCAACGTTTTTCTAACGAATTAGGAACCTTTGCCTCATTATCCATTAATAGTCTGTCGCAAAAACAAACAGGTAGACGATAAAATTATAATCAAGCGGCGTTTGTCACATAAATGTACTGATGGAGGTTACTTTATTCACGTAAATGCTAAACTACTGTCCCAGCGGAAATCAATAAGCGTAGGAATAGAGCCTCATGGCAGAATTAAAAAATGATCGTTATTTACGTGCCTTACTAAAACAACCTGTTGATAGAACTCCTGTTTGGATGATGCGTCAAGCTGGTCGTTATCTTCCAGAATATAAAGCGACCCGCGCTGAAGCTGGTGACTTTATGTCTCTTTGCAAGAACCAAGATTTGGCCTGCGAGGTCACTCTTCAGCCGCTTCGTCGTTACGACTTAGATGCCGCGATCTTGTTCTCTGATATTTTGACTGTGCCTGATGCTATGGGGCTTGGTCTCTATTTTGAAGCGGGCGAAGGCCCACGTTTCGAACGTCCTACCGATACCATAGATGCCATTAAAAAGCTGTGCATTCCCGATCCAGAAGATGAACTGGGTTATGTGATGAATGCCGTAAGCACGATTCGTCGTGAGCTTAAAGGTGAAGTGCCGTTGATTGGTTTTGCTGGTTCGCCTTGGACCCTAGCGACTTATATGGTTGAAGGTGGTTCAAGCAAGGCGTTCGAAAAAATCAAAAAAATGGCCTACGAAGAGCCTGCCACACTGCATATGCTGCTCGATAAGCTTGCCGATTCAGTTACCTTATACCTGAATGCGCAAGTGGCTAATGGTGCTCAGTCATTAATGATTTTCGATTCGTGGGGCGGCGCATTATCACATCATGCTTACCGTGAATTCTCACTGCGCTATATGCAAAAGATTGTTGACGGACTAACGCGTCATGCTGATGGTCGTCAAGTGCCTGTGACCCTATTCACCAAGGGCGGTGGTTTGTGGCTAGAAGCGATGGCTGAAACTGGCTGTGACGCATTAGGTCTCGACTGGACTGTGGATATCGGTGATGCACGTCGCCGCGTGGGTGATAAAGTTGCCCTGCAAGGCAACATGGATCCTTCTGTGCTGTATGGTACTCCTGAGCGTATCCATCAAGAAGTGGATCAAATCTTGGCCTCTTACGGCGAAGGCACTGGCCATGTATTTAACCTAGGACATGGTATTCACCAGCATGTCGATCCAGAGCATGCGGGTTCGTTCATCAAGTCGGTGCATGCACTGTCTCCTCAATACCATAAGTAGTCTGTACTTGAGGTGAGTCTAATTAAAAAAGCCCGTTTAACGGGCTTTTTTAATTTTAACAGGCTCATTGAGCTTGGTTATCCCGTCTTAGTCAGGAGAGATGGCAAGCATCAATACGTTAGCGTAAACAGCATCACTCTTTGCCTATGTGTGTTGAGATGAGTTCTATGCTTTAAGGCAACAGTTTTATACCAATACTGTCGTTATGAATACTTTTGGATTGGCAGTGCGAAAAGCTATTTAATCCATTGGCTAAATAGGGTATTTTGCCTGCCGCATTGGTATTGATGCGATGATGAATAAACACAGGATGGTTGTAGACCGATGCGTATTAGCAAAAAATTAGTGGTTTTTGTTGTAGGATTTTGCTTACCCGCCATCATCGCCATCACTTTTTCTCTTAATTTATGGTTTGATAATCGTGTCGAGCAACTTAAGCGTGCCTCCATCGATGCTGAATTTAACAACATCGCCAGACTTATCGATACTGAGCTTAAGCGTTTAGCATTATTTACCCAGATTTATGGTGTACCCATTTCGGCATTGGATCATGCTAGTCGCCAGCGTTTTGAGCAAGCTTGGCTTAATAGTGGACTAGCCGAGCATCGTAGTCTGTTTTATTTAGAGCAGGATAAAGCAACTGCCTTTGCCGCGAGCGTGGCTGCGATATCGCATTTCGACTCCAGTATATTACCCGCCTCATTGTTTGAGCTAACTCAGGCGAAGACGGGGTTTTATTTACAAGCGGATAAGGGCTTTATTGTCAGTGTGGCTCCGGTTGATCCGAGCTTATCTATCGTCTTTGTGAGAGGGGTTGATGTTAGTCTGTTAAACCGCTATCAAGTTAACGATGGCTTGAGTCACCTGCAACTTGGGCGTGGCAAAGCCACTGGTCTTATACCAAACTATGCCACCCTGTCACACCAACTGGACGTGCCCGGCCTACTTGATGATGACTCTCTGCATTTATCAATAACCCTTTCCGAGGGCGTATTTACCGATATTCCTCAACAACCGACCCTGTTGCTTTATGGTGTCATCGGCTTGAGCGGTCTACTATTCTTGGTGGGATTTTTATGGCTTAGGATCGGCTTAGTGAGCCCTTTTCGGCGCCTGTTAACCGAATTAGCCAGTATCGATCCTGCTGCTAAGGCTTATGTGCCGCTGCGAGGTGATGGCTGCGAGGAGTTGACGGGGATCGCCGAGCAGGTCAATCATTTGATGGCCCGTATTTTTCAGCAAAAAGAGCGCTCAAAAACCACCTTAGAGGCGATTGCCGAGGCGGTGATTTTAACCGACGTGTCGGCCAAGGCGATTTATCTTAATCCACAGGCTGAGCGCTTACTGCAGTGTGAGTCTAGCGCCGCTGTCGGGGTGAGCATCGAGCAGCTGTTTAAGTCGGATAAACAGATTAGTAATACCTTGTTTAAATTAATGCAAAGTGGTGTGAGTCAACCCTTACTGAGCAAGGTTAAATCTTGTAATGACAAGAGCAAGATTATGGAGCGTAGCATTAACACTTTGCGCGATCCGCAAAATCAGGTGATTGGCACAGTGATTGTGCTGAGGGACATCACCCAAGAGGAGTTGCTGAAACATCAATTAAGGCGCAGAGCTAACTTTGATGGTGTGACCGCGTTATTAAATCGTAGCGCCTTTGAAGAACGCTTAGTGAACTTTGCCGATGATGCCAAGGTACTGGCAATGTGCTATTTCGATCTTGAGCAATTTAAGTTGATCAACGATTCCTGTGGTCATAACCAAGGCGATGTCATGCTTAAGATGGTTGCCAAGGCAATACAATCGAGTCTGACTGGCCATGCCTTACTGGCGCGACTGGGCGGCGATGAATTTGGCTTGGCCCTTAAAGATAACACCCTTCTGCATGTGGCCCAGCAAGTGAAGCGCATTATGGATAATGTGGCCAAACAGGTGATGGAGCATCAAGGATGCCAATATCGCGTGGGGATAAGTGCTGGGGTCGCGGTGGCACACTCGCCCTATATTTTACCGCTTGAGTTGCTCAAAGATGCCGATATTGCCTGCATTGCGGCTAAACGTAAAGGCAGTAATCAGGTGCATTTTTATGACAACAAAGATAAAGAATTAACCTACCAGCGTAATGCACCCAAGTGGGCGGTAAGAATAGCCCAGGCGATCGAACATAATGAGTTAATTCTCTATTATCAGCCGATTAAAGGCATTAATGGCAACGGCCAACATAAACGCATGGAGATCCTGCTGCGGATCCAAGAGCCTTGTGGGCGGATCTTGCCGCCAGCGCAGTTTATTGAGGCCGCAGAGCGCTTTAAGTTGATGACTGAGGTTGATAAAGAGGTGATCCGCAAAACCTTCTTGTGGTTATCTTCCCACGAAGCGCTATGGCATGATCACTGTTTATCTATCAATCTATCGGGCAACAGTTTAGGCGCCGAAGGCATGGTCGATTATATCATCGCGCAGCTGCAGCATTTTGCTATACCGAGCCGTTGCATCTGCTTTGAGATCACTGAAACCAGCGCGATTCAAAATCGCGATCGGGCGATGGAAATGCTGAACCGCCTACGCAAACAAGGCTTTGCATTTGCGCTCGACGATTTTGGTACCGGCTTCGCCTCCTATGGTTATCTGCGCGAGCTGCCGGTGAACTATGTGAAAATCGACGGCTGCTTTATCAAAACGTTGGCCACAAATGCCAAAGATTATGCCATCGTCAAATCGATTCATGATGTGTGCCGAGTCATGGGCATAGAGACGGTCGCCGAGTTTGTCGAAAATGAAGCGATCATCGACAGGCTAGAGTCTATCGGCATTAACTATGCGCAAGGTTATGCCATTGGCCGGCCTCAGAGCCTAGAGACCTATCTTGATTCGCACCCACAATTACAGCTAATCCAAGAGGCCGCAGCACAGGGGCGTTAAGGTGTGATGCTTGTGCTTTGCTGCTATCTGTGTGAGCTTAGTCTATGTCGCTTAAGTGGTTAACGGGTAGGGAGAGCAAAGATGCAAGGATTGACAGATAAAGTGGTGATCATTACCGGCGCCTCTGAAGGAATAGGGCGTGCATTGGCCAAAGCCATGGCGCCATTGGGGTGTAAATTAGTATTAACCGCCCGCAATCAAGCCCGGCTTGATTCACTGGCACAAGAGTTAGCCCAGATGAGTCATCACACCCCCTTGGTGATCAGCGCCGATATTAGCTCACCCGACAGTTGCCAACATATCGTCGATAGTGCCATTAGCCATTTTGGTCATCTCGATATTGTGGTTAACAATGCGGGCATGACTATGTGGTCACGCTTCGATGAGTTAGAGAATTTGACCATTCTTGCCAAGGTGATGACGGTCAATTATCTCGGCCCCGCCTATTTAACCCACAGTGCGTTACCCCATTTAAAAGCCAGCCAAGGGCAAGTGGTGGTGATCTCTTCTGTGGCAGGCTTGACGGGCGTGCCAACCCGCAGTGGTTACAGTGCATCTAAGCATGCGGTGATGGGCTTTTTTGACTCACTGCGTATTGAGTTAGCCGATGACAATGTGGCGGTGACTGTGATTTGTCCCGATTTTGTGGTGTCAGAAATCCATAAGCGGGCACTCGATGGCCAAGGCGCGCCACTGGGGCGTAGCCCAATGCAGGAGTCTAAAATTATTAGCGCCGAGCAATGTGCGCAGATGATGTTACCTGCCATTGCTCAGCGTAGACGTATGATGATCACCTCAATGCGCGGGCGAGTCGGTCGTTGGCTGCGTCTATTCGCGCCTAAGCTTATCGATAAGATTGCCAAAAAAGCGATCGCCGCGGGCCATTAACCTTTTTATCGCTCACGTGAGAGAGGGATTTACTCCTGCTCGTTTAAATGTTTGATGATGGCGCGCTCGGCATCGGCTTGGGTGGCCGCATCATCATCGCTCGCGACCACTGGTGTGGTCGACCTTAAGCCTGTCATGTCTTCTGCAATATGTAGCCAGTCAGGATGCCAATAAAAGGCCGTACCAGCAAGGGTGTTCCAGTGATGTACGCCAGCTCTTTCGCCATTATAGATAAGATCGCCAATTGTATATGTCATCATGCTTCCCTGATTTAGTTGAAAACGCTCAAGTGAATATAGTGCACTTGGTAACAATATTCATGTGTGAACTAGTTCACGTTTGTTAATTGTTTATCAGCGAGCGAGTGGATAATAAAAAACCGGCCATGGCCGGTTTTTTATTATGCTAGCTTAGGGTTAGCTTTCGCGAGCAATGGCGCGATAAGCAATATCGGTACGAAAATACACATCGTCCCAATGGATGGTATCCACTAAGGCGTATGCAGCACGTTGTGCCTCGGTAACGGTATTGCCCAGTGCGGTAGCGCATAGCACGCGCCCCCCATTGGTGACCACTTTTCCCTCTTGCATACAAGTGCCGGCATGGAACACTTTGGCGTTATTATCACCAAGGCTTAAGCCTTCAATGACATCATGCTTACGGTACGCATCGGGGTAACCACCGGCAGCCATGACTACGCCAACGGCGGCGCGCGCATCAAACTCGGCAGTCACTTGGTTTAGTTCACCACGGGTAGCGGCTAAGCAAAGCTCAACTAAATCTGATTTAAGGCGCATCATGATAGGTTGAGTTTCTGGATCGCCAAAACGGCAGTTGTATTCAAGCACCTTAGCGCTGCCATCGGGTGAGATCATTAGGCCTGCATAAAGGAAACCTGTGTAGACATTGCCTTCAGCGGCCATGCCATCGACGGTTGGACGGATAACATTAGCGATGGTCCAGTCGTGCACCGCTTGGGTCACCACCGGCGCGGGAGAATAGGCACCCATACCGCCAGTGTTCGGGCCATAATCGCCATTGTCACGGGCCTTATGATCTTGGCTGGTGGCCATAGCCAGAATGTTTTGCCCATCGACCATCACGATAAAGCTGGCTTCTTCCCCCTTTAAAAACTCTTCGATAACGACACGTGAGCCTGCTTCACCAAACATATTGCCTGCGAGCATATCTTCAATGGCGGCATCGGCTTCGTTTTGGTCTTGGGCGATAATCACCCCTTTACCTGCCGCTAAACCATCGGCCTTGATGACGATTGGGTAGCCAGTATTGGCGGTGACGTTAGCCACATACGCTTTGGCGGGTTCAATCTCGGTAAAGTTGGCATAGGCCGCAGTTGGAATGTTGTGGCGGGCTAAGAAATCTTTCGTGAAGGCTTTAGAGGATTCGAGCTGCGCTGCGCCTTTCGTGGGGCCAAAAATCGCTAAACCCGCTTCGTTAAAGGCATCGACAACCCCCAAAGACAAGGGGACTTCTGGGCCAACGATGGTGAGCTCAATGTTATTGGACTGAGCAAACTCGACTAGTGCGCTAATCTCTTCAACGTTAATGGCGACGTTTTCTAGTTTAGGCTCTAAAGCCGTGCCTGCGTTACCTGGTGCAACGAAGACGGTGTCAACGTGTGCTGATTGAGCGGCTTTCCACGCTAATGCATGTTCACGTCCGCCGCCACCAATAATCAATACTTTCATGTCTTTACCTTTTATAGCTGCGCCATTTCCTCTCTCTGTATCAAGCATGCCTGTGTATGGGTATATCCTTACCTATAACAGTGCGCCTGCTTGCTTTGACCTAGAGAAAATGGCTTGCGCTAAACGTTAAAAATGAATGTGGTTAATCCGCGAATTAAGTCGTTTTTAACTTAATTCGCGCCAACAAATTAATGACGGAAGTGACGCATACCTGTAAACACCATCGCCATGCCGTGCTCATCGGCAGCGTTGATGATCTCTTCATCACGAATCGACCCGCCTGGCTGGATGATACAGCTGATCCCTGCGGCTGCTGCGGCATCAATACCATCGCGGAAGGGGAAAAACGCATCCGATGCCATGACAGAGCCTACCACTTCGAGGTTTTCGTCGGCGGCTTTAATACCCGCCACTTTAGCGCTGTAGACGCGGCTCATTTGGCCGGCGCCTACACCAATGGTCATGCTGTTTTTGGCATAGACAATGGCGTTCGATTTAACAAACTTAGCCACTTTCCAGCAGAACATCAGATCTTTCATTTCCGCTTCGGTCGGCTGACGCTTCGAAACAACCTTAACATCGGCTTGGCTCACCATGCCTTGGTCACGGTCTTGCAGCAGCAAACCACCGTTGACACGCTTGTAGTCTAGGCTGGTGGTCTTAGTGTTCCACTGGCCGCACTCTAGCAGGCGCACATTGGCTTTAGCGGCAACCACCTCACGTGCGGCTTGGCTCACGCTTGGGGCGATGATCACTTCCACAAACTGACGTTCAACAATCGCGCTCGCGGTGGCGGCGTCGAGCTCGCCATTAAAGGCGATAATGCCACCAAAGGCTGAGGTTGGGTCGGTTTGATACGCGCGGTTATAAGCATCGAGCAGATCGCTACCAATCGCCACGCCGCATGGGTTAGCGTGCTTAACGATAACGCAGGCGGGTTCGTCAAACTCTTTAACGCACTCAAGAGCCGCGTCGGTGTCGGCGATATTGTTGTAGGACAGCGCCTTACCTTGTAGCTGTACTGCGCTAGCGACTGAAGCTTCGTCGATATTCAGATCCACATAGAACGCCGCGCTCTGATGGCTGTTCTCGCCATAGCGAAGATCTTGTTTCTTCACCAGTTGGGTGTTGTAAGTGCGCGGGAACTTAGAATCAGCGTGGCACTCATCGGTGCTGTGGGCTGGCACCATAGTACCGAAGTAGTTGGCAATCATGCCGTCATAGGCCGCGGTGTGCTCAAATGCGGCGATGGCTAAATCGAAACGGGTTTCAAGCGTGGTGCTACCGTTATTGACTTGCATCTCGGCAATCACGCGGTCGTAGTCGCACGCGTTGACAACAATCGTGGTGTCTTTGTGGTTTTTAGCGGTCGAGCGCACCATGGTGGGGCCGCCAATATCGATATTTTCTACCGCATCGGCTAGGGTGCAGCCTTCTTGGGCAACGGTATTGGCAAAGGGGTAGAGGTTAACGGCAACTAAGTCGATGGGCTTGATGGCATTTTGTTCCATGACCAGCTCATCGATACCACGGCGTGCTAAGATGCCGCCGTGCACTTTGGGGTGCAAGGTTTTTACGCGCCCGTCCATGATCTCTGCATGACCTGTGTAGTCAGAGACTTCAATGACAGGCACACCGTTGTCTGCAAGTAGGGCAGCGGTGCCGCCAGTAGAGAGCAGCTCAACACCTTGAGCATGCAAGGCTTTGGCAAACTCGAGGATTCCGGTTTTATCAGAAACGCTTAACAGCGCGCGACGAATAGGTCTGGCATTATTCATTTTGGGTACAGGGTCCAGTAGTTATTTTTAAGGATCTTTCGGAAAACAATACAAGGCTTTAGTTAGTGCCTTGCTCTGCTTTCCAAAAGTCCCTCAATCTATTGTTACTGTCCATCGCGGCGCGCGTATTTTATCGTAAAATGGTGTGCCATGCTGTTTTTTTCTGCACGATTTCACAATACGCGTAAGCGAACAAGCATCTTGATTGTAAATACGCATAATAACCCTTGACCTTAGATTTAACTCTAAGGTTTATACTCAGGGGTATTGACTATGATCCCAAGCGATTTGGATGAAGCATGTATCGAATAGGTGAACTAGCAAAGCAGTGTGAGGTGAAGGCCGACACCCTGCGGTTTTATGAAAAACATGGTTTGTTATCGCCTTCGATGCGAACCGAAGCGGGTTATCGCATGTACACCGAACAAGACGCTGAGCGGTTACGTTTTATCTTGCGGGCCAAAGCGGTGGGGTTCACGCTGGCGGAAATCGCTGAGCTGTTGTCGATTGACTTGGATAAGTCCAATTGGGCGTGCGCCGATGTCAAAGGGATGGTGGATATCAAGTTAGCTCAGGTGAGCGCAAAAATCGCCGAGCTTAATCATTTTCAGGTGTCGCTTAAGCGCTTGTCCGATGCCTGTTGTGGCGGCCCTGAAAGTGCCGAACATTGTTCAATATTAGAAGCGCTAGAATCAAACTCTGCTGAAGTAAAGCCTGAAAACCATACTCATCAGCATCAAGATAACCCAAATAAAGCAAGCTGTAAGCGTAAGGGCTAGTTATGTTATTAAGTCATTTTATCGATCTGTTTTTAGAGTCAGCCCCTTGGTTGCTACTGGGATTAGTGTTGGCGGGTATGTTAAAGATGTTTGTGCCCATGGCGTGGATGCAACAGCAGCTCGGTGGCCATGGCTTTAAAACCACCGTTAAGGCGGCGGTGCTGGGCGCGCCTTTACCCTTATGTTCTTGTGGCGTGATCCCTGCCGCAGTAGGGCTGCGTCGCTCTGGCGCGTCAAAAGCGGCGACCACCTCATTTTTAGTCTCGACCCCAGAAACGGGTATCGATTCTGTCAGCGTATCTTATGTCTTGCTTGGGCCATTTATGGCGATTGTCAGACCGATTGCCGCTATTGCCAGCGCCATTGTGGCAGGCTTGTTAGTTGGCCGCGATGATGACCAAGTAGCGCCTGCAACCTCAGTGTCAGACAAGGACGCGGCAACCGCGAGCTGCTGTAGCAGTAATAAAGCCGAGGTCGTGGTGGCGTCTTGTTGCAGTAGCAAAGCCGCAACGCCCGTAAAAAGTGGCGGTGGTGCTAGCCAAGGGGATAAGTCGCTCGTCATGCGCCCATTAGGTGAAAGTAGGCGCATGATGGCAATGTCGCCTCAAGGCACGACGCAAGTGGCTCGCCTTAAGCCAGTCGCTGCCAGCGCCAGCTGTTGTCGTGATAAGGCTACCGTTAAAGTCGAGTCTGCATCGAGCTGTTGCAGCACGGCAAACAAAGCCCCTGAAGCTGACAGTTGCTGCGAATCGACCCAAGATATGGCCAGTGACCTAAAAGGCACCTCGGTGATCGCCAGAATGGGCAAAGGGCTGCATTATGCCGCAACCGACTTAGTGCGTGATACCACCATCTGGCTGCTGGTTGGCTTGTTCTTTGCGGCCTTGGTACAAACTTATGTCCCTGGCGATTTTATGGCGAAATGGGGTGATGGCCTGCTTGCCATGCTGGTGATGGTACTGATCTCTGTGCCTATGTATATCTGCGCTACGGCATCGACGCCGATTGCTGCAGGACTATTACTTGCCGGGGTGTCACCCGGCGCGGTATTGGTGTTTATGCTCGCAGGCCCTGCGACGAATATCGCCACCTTGGGCGTGGTCACTAAAGAGCTGGGTAAGCGCGCCTTGTATGGTTATTTGGGCGGCGTACTCGGTGTCGCCTTAGTCTCTGGGATGATAGTAAATTATCTTGTCGATACCTTTGGCTTTGAGGTGATGCCGCAAGTGGGTGAGCAGCACAGCCTGTTGCCAGCGCCTATTGTCTATACCTCTGGCGTTGTGCTAGCAATCTTAATGTTGAAGGTGTTGCTGGAAAAGTTGCCTAAAAATTGGTGGCGCCGTGATTGTTGCTCATAGAACTTAATTTAAAGCTTCACCTGAATCTTACTCGCAGGAGATAATTAAAAAGGCACTCAATGAGTGCCTTTTTTGTGGGGTAAAGCTGAGCGCTTAAATTAGTTGGCTGGGACAAAATCCATAGGGATATTGCGTTCGGTTACCGCAGCCTTGGTAACGCTGACATTCTGTTCATCGGCATGAATTACGAAAGGAGCTTGTGGGTCGTCTGCGTCGTTGCTTGATTCTGGATCATCATGTTGGGCTAAACAGGTGTAACCCAAGCTGTAAGTGTCTGCAGCGACAAAGCCAAACTCATATTGGTAACCGATAAGCGTTTCGGTGTCATCCAGTATTGGTTGCACTCGTGAGGAGGCAATTGGTGCCACTTGAGGTGGCGTGATATCGGCATCTGGGCGGAAATCGACCATGTCAGTCAGTGCAGTTTCTGCTGGGTATAGATAGACTGCTTGGCTAAACTCTGAGCCCCCAGCATCGGTTTCACATGCTGTCACAGTATCGAGACTAATTTGACCGCTAATGGCGCCCACCTCGGCATTATTAACCAGTTGCACCGAGGTAGGTTTGAGTGTCCAGTATGCCTTATTGCCATGAGGAGCTTGTATGCCTTTAGCTAAGTTAAACTCGGCAACAAACAGATTATTACCGGCGGCGATAGTAAAAGCCTTATTAAAAAACAGTCGGCCAGTATCGGGGTCATCGGCACCTACGCCACCGCAACTACCATTACTATTGGTGACTAGCCCTGCGTCAGTCCCGTCCATGGTTTTCACGTAGGAGCTATTGGTATCGGCGACTTGACTGTTTTTCATGTAAATACACATTTGGTATTCACCGACGGGAACCGATTGGCCACTGACTAATGTGGCCATCTCTTGGCCTTGAACGGTAAGTAAGTCGACCATTTTGAGGTCGCCGTTATCTGATACATCAAACGACAGTGACTGCCCATTACCTTTGAGCACGACCTGTTTAAAGGCGATATTGACAATTTGGGCATCGGCAGGATTATCCGATACCCCTAGACTGAAGCTGCCTGACAGGGGGGCATCAGGGGTGTCATTGCTATCGCTGCCGCCACAAGCGGTGAGGACGCTGGTCAGTGCGATGGCCATTAACGATGTAGAATACTTCATAGATCACCTGTTCATCATGTGTAGAGTGAGTGTAAAAGAGTTAATTCACGCCGCTAGGCGAAGTGAACGACGTATATAGATACATTATAGACACACTTCGTTGTCAGTCTTAAGTCTGAGACATTAACAATAGGGAGATATGAACCAGAATTAATTTAGTTAGGGGTAATATGGATAGATTATTTACCCATTAAGAGTGATGAGTCTTTGCTGAAAACAGCTTGTGGGTTAACTACTGTAGGTGGTGAAAAAATCAAGCGGCTTTGAATTGAGTTGCTCAAATTAAAGCCGCCGTCGCTATTTAATAAATCAACCAGTTAGTTTGCAAATTCCGCATTGTGGTAGACGTTTTGCACGTCGTCACAATCTTCTAGCGCCGCTAGAAACTTCTCGAATTGCGCGATCACTTCAGGATCGGTCACCTCGGTCATGGTTTGCGGCACGAAAGTGATCTCTTCCACTTCAAATTCGATATCGGGTAGTGCTTCGTTTAAGGCGGTTTTGGCCTTGAAAAATTCGGTATGCGGAGCAAAAACACTGACCATGCCGTCTTCGACTTCAATATCGCTCACATCCACATCTGCCATCATCAGCAGCTCTAAAATGGCTTCTTCATCGTCACCTTTAAAGACAAATACCGCTTGGTGATCAAACATATGACCAACCGTGCCAGGGCCGCCTAACTTGGCGTCATTTTTAACAAAGGCTTGTCTCACCTCGGTGAAGGTACGTTTGCCGTTATCGGTTAAACAGTCGACGATGACCATGGCACCACCCGGGCCGAAGCCTTCATAGCGAGCTGTTTCATAGTCCTCACCTCCGCCGCCACGGGCTTTTTCGATGGCACGATCTATCACGTGAGCCGGAACCTGATCTTTTTTAGCCTTAGCGATCATTTGACGCAGTGCTAAGTTGCCATCTGGATCGAAACCACCATTTTTTGCGCAAACATAGAGCTCTTTGCCGTAGCGAGAGTAGAGTCTAGTTTTTTGCCCAGCCGTTTTGGCCATAGATTCTTTGCGATTTTGGTATGCTCTTCCCATCTTGATCTATCTCTTTAAGCTAAAAAAATTGGCCCAATGTTAGCAGTTTTATTGGCATTTTTGCAGACTTGGATAATGAATTTATCAAAACAGCGCTAAGTATCACTATTGCTAGGTTGTTTGCTCTTGGCGGCATGATGAATGGTGGCTGGGGGTTGGCGATGATAACCCCCCTAAAAAAACCAAGTTGAGCCTTAGTAACGACTATCTTCGAGTCGATGACGCGATAAATATGATTGCTCCATTAGGTTGATAATGGGTAGACTGTCTAATCATTTAATCAAGTGGTTGGAGTCAGTGGTGCAGTGGCAAGATTATGGGTTTTCACAGCTCAATGTTACGCAGTTATATGAGCTAATTAAGCTCAGGGTCGATGTGTTTGTGGTAGAGCAGCATTGCCCTTATCCCGAGCTCGATGGCAAAGACACTCTGGCCCAGACTCGCCATCTGTTAGGGGTTGATGAACATGGTGCGCTGGTGGCTTATGCCCGTATTTTAGCGCCGGGCGTGAGTTATGCCGATAGCAGTATTGGTCGAGTGGTGGTCGCAAGTAGCGCGCGTGGAGCCGGGCTTGCAGAGCCACTAATGCACAGGGCGATAGCCATTGCTCAAGCGCAATGGCCACAGACCAATATCCAAATCGGTGCGCAGCACTATCTCAGTGGTTTTTATCAACGCATGGGCTTCACCCCTGTCTCGGATGTGTATCTCGAAGACGGTATACCCCATATCGATATGCTATTAAGCTAAGCCGCCAGCATAATGGCCAGCCATAAAAAAGGAGCACCTTGATGGTGCTCCTTTTTTTGAGATAAACGCCACAGGCGCTAAAGGCATATTGAATAATAAGCCTTAGTCTCGAAGTCGGATCCTTGGATTGTCGTCAACTTCACCGCGGCTATCTATGGTCGATAGTTGGTGCTGCTGCGCGATAATCGCTAACGGACCCGAAGGCAAATGGCGAACAAACAACAGTCGATAACCAAACCGCAGCAGGTTATAAAGGGCCATTTTTTGCTCTGCGCTCATAGAGTTCCAATGTTCATCATGATGCAGGCTAGTCCTTCGCCTGTCTTGCAGTTGTTGTGCTATTTGCATGTTATTATCTTTACGTATGAAGGCTGATGCAGCCAATTAATTCATCCAGTGCAGCCCCTTCTGATGGCGGTTGTCACTATCGACCAATGGGTCGATTTGAGCAGTTTAAAGTGAATTGGCTGTGTGAAAATTGCACGAGATCAAAGTCGGTGCAAGATCATGCGACTAGATTGAGTAATTATGAAATTGCTCACGTTTTATCCCGTTTTTTGAGGCCGTAAGATGCTCCATTATATCGAACCAGTGTTTCGACCACCGTCAGAGTGGAAATCATTAATTTTACAAGTGACCAATGGCTGTAGTTGGAATCGGTGCAGTTTTTGCGACATGTATACTGCACCGCAAAAGCAGTTTAAGGCGCAAAAACTCGAGCTGATTGAAGCTGATATCCTTAAAGTAAAGCAAAGTGGTGTCGCGGTATCACGGGTTTTTCTTGCCGATGGTGATGCAATGGCACTGCCCTTTAAACGTTTAGAGGCGATCTGTTTGTTGATCCGTGAACACTTACCTCAAGTCACTAGGATAAGCAGTTATTGTCTGCCGCGTAACCTTACTAATAAGACCGATGAGCAACTCGCTCGGCTTAAGTCGTTGGGGTTGAGCCTATTGTATGTGGGCTGTGAAAGTGGCGATGACCAAGTGTTAGCGCATATTGAAAAAGGCGAAACCTTCGAATCATCACTGATGGCATTGAGCAAAATACGTCGCGCCGGTATGAAATCGTCAGTCATGATATTAAATGGTTTGGGCGGGGTGACGCTTTCTCAACAGCATGCGGTTAACTCGGCTAAATTGATGAATGCGGCGCAGCCAGACTATTTGTCCACCTTAGTGATGACCTTACCTTTGGGGACGCAGAGAATGGACAGTCGATTTGACGGGCATTTTGAGCTGCCCGATCAGTTGGGGCTACTGCGTGAAATGCACACCTTGCTGAGCCATCTTGAGTTAGACAAAACCATTTTTCGCTCTGATCATGCCTCAAACTATTTGGTGCTCAAAGGGGTATTAAGCAAAGATAAAGCCATGTTACTCGCTCTGGTCGAACAGGCATTACAGGGGATGATCCCTCTGCGGCATGAATGGCAGCGAGGCCTGTAAGGCCAACTCTTGGCGTACAGGCAATGCTAGTTTTTGGGTTACTTTTCTATATGGATCTCGCGTATCGGGCAGGGTATTTCAATACCCGCCTGCTGCAGAGCATGAATTAAAGCCAGATTTACTTGGTATTTCTTTTGGTGGTAATGGGCAGTTGGAACCCAATAACGCACACCGATCTCTAGCCCTATGCTATTAAAACCATTGATGCCAATTTGTGGTACAGCCTGCTGGCTAACATGTTCGCTGCGCTCTAACACCTGACGTATGATGGCAATGACTTGGTCTACGTCACTGTTGTAGTTAATATTAAAGTGGTTATTAACCAATTTGTTTTCAAACGAGTTATGCAGTATTTCGCCGACAATATGTTTGTTGGGAATACTGATCACCTCACCCTCTTCATTGGTCAGCAGGGTTAAGCCAAGATGGATACTCTTGACGACACCACTGACCCCTTTAATTTCAATCGTATTGCCGACCACAAAAGGGCGAGTCACAATAATCGTGACGCCAGCCGCGTAGTTGGCGAGCATGCCTTGCAAGGCTAGCCCTGCGCCTAAGGATGCCGCGCCGATGGCCGCGACCATGGGGGTGATACTGATCCCTAGCTTGCCCAGCGCAATGATCCCCACCATCACTACTATGATGATCCGCACTAAGTTAGAGACAAAGTTGCTGAGGGTGATATCGATATGATGTTTTTCAAATTGCTTAGCAACTAAGTTAGACACCTTGTTAGCCACCCACAGTCCAAGCAGAAAGACCAGCAGTGCGCCAACGAGCTGAAAACTGTATTTCACCAAAAATTCGGTCAACATGTTGTAGACATTTTGCAGCTGAGCAAGCTCCTGCTCTAAACCATTCTCATTCATAAAGTTGTTCCTGACACTGAGGCAACGAATTGTCGTTAAGGTTACTTAATTTTCAAGAGTTTGATAATCACTATCTGCTTAAATCACTCAATCGGCTTAATGCGTGATTGAGCTCAAGCTATGGGCATCATTTTCTAAGTTGGGGATTGGGTTAAGTTATAGTTCAACGAGGACAAATTGATAAATAGTTTAATTAAGGAGTGATATGAAAGCGTTGCTATTAGCGTTAACCTTGCTGGCATCGATGAGTGCCCAAGCGGTGACTCTTGTGGTGGGAGACAACCTTAAGGCGGTGGAGCTACAAGATCAGCACGAGCAAACCTTGGTGGTAGATCAAAGCACTCGCATCGTGCTGTTTAGCCGAGGCATGAAGGGGGGTGACATCATTAAGGCGGCGCTAGAGTCGCTACCACAGGCGGAGCAACCAGAAGGCTTAGTTTATGTCGCCGATATTAGTGGCATGCCATCACTTATCGCCAAGTTTGTCGCCATACCACAAATGCAGGAGCTGCCTTTTCAAATCGCCTTAGACCGAGAGGGGCAAGTCACGCAGCAATGGCTGGGTAATAAAGACACTGCCACGGTTATGCATCTGCAACAGCTCAAGATTGTTGCCATGACTCAGGTGGATACGCCTGAAGCGCTAGTGGCTGCGATAAAATAGTTCATCACATTTTGCCTCGGTTATCTTGATGTTGCGCGCAGCGTTGGATAAGACTAACGCTGCGCCGCTCATATCGCCATCATGGCCTGTTTGGCGCTGCTGCTCGTTTGCCCATGGCGTTATTAGCCTGAGTTTTATCTCCTCATTTATTACCATCTCTTGCTGCATAAAAAGTTATCTTTTTGGCATTAAAACTCATTGCTATTACGGGTAAAATAGCGTTTACTGCGGATGATTTTTAATCAGATTAACTCACACTATTTTATGCTGCTATGGAGATACTGGCGCCATGAGCCAATTTCAATCTATTGATGTTAATGATTATTATGACTCTGAGACATTTGAGCGTATTAAATCGTTTGCCCAAGATAAGCCCACACCATTTGTGGTCATTGATACTCAGATTGTTGCCAAGCAATATCAGGCGATGGTGGATAACTTTCCCTACGCCAGTATTTACTATGCCGTTAAGGCCAATCCCGCGCCGCAAGTGTTAACCCTGCTGCGTGACCAAGGAGCCAATTTTGATATTGCCTCAATTTACGAGCTCGATATGGTCACTGAGCTTGGTGTGGGCTGCGATAGAGTCAGCTATGGCAATACCATCAAGAAGCGCGCCGATGTGCGGGCGTTTTTTGCTCGTGGTGTACGTATGTTTGCCTCAGACTCAGAAGCCGATCTACGGATGTTAGCCGAAGAGGCGCCGGGGGCGCGCGTTTATGTGCGAATTTTAACTGAGGGCACTCATACCGCCGACTGGCCTTTATCACGTAAATTTGGTTGTCAAAATGAGATGGCCTATGATCTGCTCGTGCTGGCTAAGGCATTGGGGCTTGACCCCTACGGGATCTCGTTTCATGTGGGGTCGCAGCAACGTGACATTGGCGCATGGGATTCGGCGATTGGTAAAGTCAAAAGCATCTTCGATCGCCTCAGTGAGGAGCACGGTATTATCCTCAAGATGATTAATCTTGGTGGTGGCTTCCCGGCTAACTATATCGATAAGACCAATCCGTTGGAAACTTATGCCGAGCAGATAACCCACTTTCTGCAGGAAGATTTTGGCAATAACTTGCCTGAAATCATCTTAGAGCCCGGCCGCTCTCTGTTGTCTAATGCAGGGGTATTAGTGTCGGAGGTGGTGTTGATCAGTAAGAAGTCGCATACCGCATTAGAGCGTTGGGTCTTTACCGATGTTGGCAAATTTTCTGGCTTGATTGAAACCATGGATGAGGCGATAAAATTTCCTATCTATTGTGAGCGTCAGGGCGAACTGGATAAGTGTGTGATTGCAGGGCCAACCTGTGACAGTGCCGATATCATGTATGAGCATTACCATTATGGCTTGTCCAGTGATTTAGCCATTGGCGATCGTCTCTATTGGCTCAGCGCTGGCGCCTATACTACCACCTATTCGGCGGTGTGTTTTAACGGTTTCCCCCCGCTAAAAGACTATTATTTATAGGTGTTGCGATTGATAATCCCTCAATGTTAGCGATACAGAAACAGTGGCGAGCCTTACGTGTTAATGCTCGCCAAACCATTAGCAACTAAGGCATTGATTGGCCTAATCAGTAAACCGTCACGGTTCTTTAGCGTCCTTGGTAGTGTATGCTGAATCAATCACTTTGCCTTGTTATGTGCAAGATGTGCAAGATGTGCAAGCCACTGCCTCCTACCGTTAGCCACAGACCCCCCATCTTATTACCGCAAGCGGCACTATCATCCTTGACTGATATTTATCGGTACTGTTTTTTATTGGTACATTTTTTATTTTAAATTAATAGCTTAGTTGTTGTATTTGTCGTTTTTCAACCCATTCAATCACTGGTGGTTAAATCTGCAAGAATGCTGGAAAGGTGGCTGCCAACTGCTATATTTGCTGTTGCTCCAAGGTAAGTTGTTTGGTAAATCGCTTACAGCAAAACATCTACTGCTGGCAAGCAAAGTGTGATCAAGTTAACCTTACTGGCTTGCATACTAGGTTAAAGTCCGATTTAGCAGAATTTTATAATCAAAACTGAAAGAGGTTTTCATAATGTCAGATGTATTTCATTTAGGCCTGACCAAAGAGATGTTGCAAGGTGCAACACTTGCCATCGTCCCGGGCGATCCTGAGCGTGTTAAGCGAATTGCTGAGCTAATGGACCAACCTACATTTCTTGCTAGCCACCGTGAATATACCAGTTATCTCGCTTATATCGATGGTAAGCCAGTCGTTATTTGTTCAACGGGTATTGGTGGCCCATCAACCTCTATTGCGGTAGAAGAGTTGGCGCAACTCGGCGTTGATACCTTCCTACGTGTAGGTACTACTGGTGCTATCCAGTCCCATGTTAATGTTGGTGATGTGATTGTTACCCAAGCTTCGGTTCGTCTTGACGGCGCGAGCTTACACTTTGCCCCCATGGAGTTTCCTGCGGTAGCCGATTTCGAATGCACTACTGCGTTGGTTGCAGCTACGCGTGAAGCGGGCATCGAGCCACACATAGGTATAACGGCTTCTTCCGATACTTTCTATCCAGGTCAAGAGCGTTATGACACTGTCAGTGGCCGCGTTACCAGTCGTTTTGCGGGCTCAATGAAAGAGTGGCAAGCGATGGGCGTACTCAACTATGAGATGGAGTCGGCGACATTATTTACCATGTGCGCCAGCCAAGGGTGGCGAGCAGGCTGTATTGCGGGTGTTATTGTTAACCGCACTCAGCAAGAGATCCCTGATGAAATCACTATGAAGAGGACTGAAACCAGTGCAGTGTCGATTGTGGTTGCTACAGCGAAGAAGTTGTTGGCATAACGTCTGATATTAGCTGTGGCGTGATAGCTGGCATGCATTTTTACTAGCGATTCATGGTTTCACAGGTATATAAAAGGCGCTGAGTAGCGCCTTTTTGCTATGTACTGTTTGGTCAGCTCGTTAGCGGTAGGTTAACCGCACAAGGCTTACCTCATCTTAGGCTTAGAAGTGATATTTGGCGATCACTGAATAGGTATTTTGATCTACGCCTTTAACGCCATATTTATTTTGCCAGTAGTCATACTCAACACCGACAAATAGTTGGTTTTTCTTGTGTTCGCCGAAGATCGCGGCGCCAAGGTCGTATTTAACCTGTGGGTTAAAGTGGAAGTTCTCTTCATAACCTTGGTTATCGGCAGAAAAGACCCAATCGATATAACCGTCGAATACGATGTTGCTGTTACCTACTGGGAAATCCATTCTAAAGGTGGGAGTCACTTGCCAACCATCGCTTAGGTTACCGCTGCTGATCGCGTCACGACGGTAGGTGTTAATGTTGAAATAACTAAAGTAAGGCACATTAAGGTCCATACCGATACCATACAAGAAACTGGTAACTGGGCCTTTACCTTCTTCAAGCATAAATGCCCAAGATAGATCGGTTATTGGACCAAAGCCAATTGCTTGACCGCTGATCTTACTTGCACTTAAACGTGTTGAAATTTCACCATACGTGGTGTCGTCTTCAGACAGGTTTGAGCCGTGAAAGTAGGTGATATCTTGGAATGCAAACCAATCACCATAGATCCAAGCGCCTGCGGTTTCGACAGTCACGGTTGTTTGTTTGTCCGATGCAGCAAGATCATAGTCATTACCGTGCAATGCCGTTACACTCAGATCCCACCACTGTACTAGCTCATCAGCCATAGCGGGTTGTGCTACTAAGAGAGCAAGGGCAAGCCAATTCTTTTTCATCAATCTTCACCTTATTTTGAGTTTTTATTCGGACGTAATTTAAAACAGTCGTTATATTATTTGAGTTGTGGTGGTTAGGTTAAATGGTCACAACCCCACAGCGGCGGCAAGTATAAATGATTTATCGATGCGGCCAAAACACTAAACAATGCGCAAGGCTAATAATTATGGACTCTGTGGTTAAGGCCACGATTTACAGACCGGATGCGTGACATAATATGTCGCGCGCGGTGATAAGAGCTGTTATAGTCAATATTTAATGCGCTTATTTCAGGGGGAAATATGGTGTTGTCAAATCCGATAATGGTATGGCTAATGATTGGCATAGTGCTGATGTTAGCTGAGATTGTATTGCCCGGTGGCATTGTTATTTTACTGGGGGCAGCCTGTGTAGTGGTGGCCGGAGCGTTAGCCATTGGCTGGGTAGAAGGGCTAGTGCAAGCGCTGACCTTGTGGTTTATTGCCTCCATGGTGTTGCTGTTAGGCTTTCGCCACGTCACACAAAAGTTGGTCGGCGGTGATTCACATATTGATAATACCGATGAGGAGATGGATTTATATAATCAAACCGCGGTAGTTAAAACGGTGATTGGCCCGGCACAGAACCGCGGGAGAGTTGTATTTCAGGGGAGTGAATGGCCAGCGCTAGGCGATGGTAGCGAGATCCCTGTCGGCGCAAAAGTGAGAGTGATATGTCGTGATAATATCGCCTTGGTAGTTGAACCAATATCAGAATAATAGCGATACGCTATGTAAAAGGATGGAATCTATGTTTGTATTTACCTTAGTGGTGTTATTTGTTTTTTTTATTTTATACAAATTACTGTTGATCGTGCCGATGCGTGAAGTCAATGTGATTGAACGTTTGGGCAAATTTAGGGTGGTGTTGCAACCCGGCTTTCATTTTCTAATTCCTTTCTTCGATCGAGTCGCATACAAGCATGACACCCGCGAACAAGTGCTCGATGTACCACCGCAAAGCTGTATTTCAAAAGATAATACCCAGCTAGAAGTCGATGGGCTGGTGTATCTCAAGGTGATGGACGGGAAACTGGCCAGTTATGGCATCGAAGATTATCGCCGCGCCGCAGTTAACTTAGCCCAGACCACCATGCGTTCAGAGATCGGTAAGTTAAGTTTAAGTCAGACTTTTTCTGAGCGTGACAGCCTCAATGAATCAATCGTGCGAGAGATAGATAAGGCGTCCGATCCTTGGGGGATCAAGGTGCTGCGTTATGAAATTAAAAATATCACCCCCTCCTTTAAAGTGATCCACACCCTCGAAAAACAGATGGAAGCCGAGCGCCGTAAGCGCGCCGAGATAACCTTAGCCAATGCCGAAAAAGCCGCGATGATTAATCTGTCTCAAGGTGAGCGTCAAGAAGCGATTAATATTTCTGAAGGTCAAAAACAGAAACGCATCAATGAAGCCCAAGGCACGGCGCAAGAGATCGCCATTATTGCCAGAGCCAAAGCCGAGGCCATGACCCAGGTGTCTCAAGCCCTTGCGTTAGAGGGAGGCAACGAAGCGATGAATATGCAGCTTAAAGAGCAATTTATTGTGCAGGTTGGCAAAATACTTAATAAAGCCGATATCTCAGTGGTGCCCGCCGAGCTGGCGAAACTGGAAGGTTTCTTCGAAGGGATGGAGCAAGTGACCCAAGCAGTTGGGCAAGCAAAAGGAGAACGCTCATGATTGCAGGTATCGATACAGACTTAATTGTCATGGGGATTTGGGGATTAATTTTTGCGATTTTCGTGATCAAGTTATTTCAATCTATTCGCTTGGTGCCGACAAAGTCGGCATGTGTGGTTGAACGCTTAGGTAAGTATCACTCGACGCTGGATGCCGGCTTTCATGCCTTAGTGCCCTTTGTCGATAAGGTGGCGTATGTCCATGATCTTAAGGAGGAGACCATAGATGTACCGCCGCAAGAGTGTTTCTCTAGCGATGAAGTCAATGTGGAAGTCGATGGGGTTATCTATATCTCGGTAATCGATCCGGTAAAGGCCAGTTATGGGGTGACAGATTATCGCTACGCCGCCATTCAGCTTGCGCAAACCACCACGCGTTCAGTGATAGGTACCTTAGATTTAGACCGCACTTTTGAAGAGCGTGATGTGATTAGCGCTAAAGTGGTCGAGGTGTTAGATCAAGCGGGCGCTACATGGGGAATTCGGGTGCACCGCTATGAGATCAAAAATATTACCCCGCCAGAAACCGTGAAGAATGCCATGGAGATGCAGGTCAACGCCGAGCGTGAGCGCCGTGCCCTGTTGGCAAAAAGTGAAGGTGATAAACAGAGTAAAATTAATCGCTCTGAGGGGATTAAAGCGGAAACCATTAACCATTCAGAAGGTGAAATGCAGCGCCGCATAAATGAAGCCGAGGGTAAAGCAGAAGAGATCTTAGCCATCGCCAAGGCAACTGCCGAGTCGATTGAGCGTATCGCCCAGGTGATCTCAGCGCCCGGGGGGAAAAACGTGGTGCGTATGCAGCTTGGTGCTCAGTATCTGCAGCAGTTTGATGGTTTAAGCCAGAATGCTAGCAAGATAGTGCTGCCGGGCAATATGATGGACTTTGAGCATTGGATGGACAGCATGGGGCTGGAAGAGAGTAAAGATTAAGTAGCCCATTGAACGGCAAAACCGGTGCCATTGCGCCGGTTTTTTTATGTCCACACTAGGGTGCGTTAAAAGCCACGCAGCGTATGACCTAGGCGCTGGCTCCTGTTATACTGCCTGCTTGATTTTTTGGAGGCAAGAATGGACGTATCTTCTTTACTTGACGGCTTAAACGATAAGCAGCGCGAAGCCGTTAGCGCACCACAATCTAGCATGTTGGTGTTAGCGGGCGCGGGCAGTGGTAAAACACGCGTATTGACCCACCGCATCGCTTGGTTGATGCATCATGAGCAGCAGAGCCCCTATTCTATTCTTGCGGTCACCTTTACCAACAAAGCCGCCGCCGAGATGCGTGAGCGGGTAGAGAAGGTGAGTGGCAGTAATATGGGCCGCATGTGGATAGGCACCTTCCACGGCCTAGCGCATCGTTTGCTGCGCACCCATTATCAAGACGCTAACTTGCCTCAAAGCTTCCAAATTCTTGATTCTGACGATCAGTTGCGCTTGATTAAACGTATTTTGAAAAGCCTTAACCTTGATGAAAAACAGTACCCTCCGCGTCAAGCCCAGGGCTATATCAATGGTAAAAAAGATCAAGGTTTACGCCCTAAGCATATCGATACCACAGGTTTTCCTATCGAGCAAAATCTGCTGAAGATCTATCAGGTATACCAAGAGTCTTGCGACCGCGCTGGGCTGGTGGATTTTGCCGAGATCTTGCTGCGAGCTCATGAGCTGTGGCTCAATAAACCGCATATTTTAGAGCACTATCAAGCGCGTTTTAAAAATATTCTTGTGGACGAATTCCAAGATACCAACGCTATCCAATATGCGTGGATCCGCGTGCTGGCGGGTAACAGCGCCAATGTGATGATTGTTGGTGATGATGATCAGTCCATTTATGGCTGGCGCGGCGCGCAGGTCGAAAATCTGCATAAGTTCTTAGACGATTTTCCCGACGCGAAAACCATACGCCTAGAGCAGAACTACCGCTCCAGCGCCAATATTTTGAACGCCTCGAACGAGCTGATCGCCAACAACCCCGATAGACTCGGTAAAAAGCTGTGGACCGAAGATAAAGCCGGTGAGCAAATTGGGCTTTACTGCGCCTTTAACGAAATGGATGAGGCGCGTTTTATTGTGGGCCGTATCATGGACTGGCAAGATATGGGCGGCAATTTAAGCGATTGCGCGATCCTTTATCGCTCTAACGCCCAATCACGGGTGCTTGAGGAAGCCTTGCTGCATAAAGGCATGGCTTACCGTATTTATGGCGGTTTGCGCTTCTTCGAACGCCAAGAGATTAAAGATGCCATGGGGTATCTGCGCCTCATCAGTAACAAAAATGATGATGCCGCTTTTGAACGTGTCATTAACACGCCCACTCGTGGCATTGGCGGGCGCACTCTGGATATTTTACGCTCAACGGCGCGCCAGCAAGAGTTAACCCTATGGCAGACCTGCTTGTCGGTGCTCGACGAAAAGTTGCTCAGTGGCCGAGCGGCGAATGCGGTGCGTGGCTTTATGGATCTTATCGTTAACTTGCAACAAGATACCGAGTCGCAATCTTTGCACCGTATGACTGATCATGTGATCCAAGCGTCTGGCCTCAAAGCCATGTATGAAGCCGAAAAGGGTGAGAAGGCCCGTGCTCGAGTGGAAAACTTGGATGAGTTGGTAACTGCGGCGCGCACCTTTGTGATGCCAGAAGATCTGGAAGATATGGGCGAACTCAACGCCTTCTTGTCCCATGCGGCGCTCGAAGCGGGCGAAGGCCAAGCCGATGCCTTTACCGATGCGGTGCAATTAATGACGCTGCATTCGGCCAAAGGGCTTGAGTTTCCACTGGTGTTTATGGCGGGCGTTGAAGAGGGGATTTTCCCTAGCCAAATGGCGATGGATGAGGGTGACAGGCTCGATGAAGAGCGCCGCCTCTGTTATGTGGGCATGACCCGCGCCATGAAGCAGCTCTATATTACCTATGCCGAATCGCGGCGCATCTATGGCCGAGAAAACTTTGCCAGACCATCACGGTTTATCAAAGAGATCCCCAGTGAATATGTGCAAGAAATTCGCTTAAAGGCACAGGTAACTGCGCCGACTAATCGGTTTAGTAACCGGATTAATAATGCCATTAGCGAGAGTCGCAACCGCCCTGTAAGAGCCGTTGCTGGCCATGAATCTGGTTTTAGTATTGGTCAACGGGTGGTGCATTTTAAGTTTGGTGAAGGCAAGGTTATTGATCTTGAGGGCAACGGCGAGCAAGCGGTTATTGAAGTGAACTTTGACGATGTCGGCCGTAAACGGCTTAAAATTGCCTTTGCTCGCTTAGAAAAGGTATAGCCATGGGTGGTACAAATGGCTTGAAAGTGGTCGTATGTCAGTCATAATGTCAGCCATATTGACCTCAGATCACAGGCCAAGCGGTGTTTAAGGGAGCCTCATCAGATGAACTTACGGGATAAAATTAACGCCTATTTGCGTCTTGCACGCATGGATCGGCCCATCGGTACCTTGTTGCTGCTATGGCCTTGTTTAATGGCCCTTGTACTGGCGGCTGGTGGTATGCCAGATACTAAAGTACTGATTATTTTTATTATTGGCGTGGTAGTGATGCGTGCGTGTGGCTGCATCATCAATGATTATGCTGATCGTCATGTCGACTCTTATGTCGAGCGCACTAAATCACGACCTTTAGTCAGTGGTGAGGTGTCGGTAAAAGAAGCGCTGTGGCTATTTGTGGCATCAGGCTTGTTGGCGTTTGGGCTAGTGCTGATGCTTAATCCATTAGTGGTGCAACTGTCGGTGGTAGGGATTATTTTGACCATCATCTACCCCTTTACCAAGCGCTTTACCAACATGCCGCAGATGTTCCTTGGTATTGTGTGGAGTTGGTCAATTCCCATGGCCTATGCGGCGCAAACCGGCGAGGTGCCAGCAGAAGCCTGGTGGTTATTTGCGGCCAATTGGTGTTGGACCGTTGCCTACGACACCATGTATGCCATGGTCGATCGTGATGATGATTTGAAAGTCGGTATTAAATCGACGGCGATTTTATTTGGCCGTTTCGATCGTCAGATGATTGGTTTATTTCAATTAGCCGCCCTTGGTTGTTTTATTATGGCGGGCTTAAGTGCCCAGCGTGGTTTGGTTTTTGGCTTAGGCATCATCACCTTTGTTGGCTTTAGTCTGTACCAGCAAAAGTTAATTTATGGTCGCGAGCGCGCCCCCTGTTTTAAAGCCTTTTTAAATAACAATTGGGCTGGGTTAAGCCTGTTTATGGCATTGGGTGTCGATTATTTGATTTAAATACATGGTGCTGACGACCGCCGACATAACTGAATGAGTCATTATAGGGATACCTGTAATGGCTTTTTTTTATGGGGCGGTATTTGATTGGTATAAGAAGTAGTTATGCGTGTAATGATTCATTTTAAGAGTGGTTCGCAGAAAAAAAATAGCATGTGCAGCGGCAGTCGCAACGGGGTGGTCTAAGCTTAGGTGAAGAGATATTTGTTGAAATCATCAGCTACACATGAGTATAAATTGTTGTTGGATGTGATAGTGACGATGAGGTTATGCAGGAGATTTTCATGCTTAACACCGACGTTGCATTTGAGGTGGGGCAGTGGCAAACCTATGAGCTAGCGTTGCTCCTTTCGGCTGTAGGGCTAGTGCTGTTTTGGTTGGGGATCTCTTTATTTAAACGCCGCGGAGTGGGGTCTTGGGTTGTGGTGCTATCTCTTAGCAGTGGCTTGATCACACTATGCTATTTTAGCCGCTCAGATGCGATGGCGTTACAACAGCTTTTGCTGCAAGGGCAGCAAATTGAAGTGGTCAATGGAGAGCTAAATTACGGCGAGTATCATTTTCCATATTTGGCGAAACATGAAATAGATTACCGCGAAATTCATCTCGATAAACGTACCATCAAACTGTATCACTCAGGCCATCTACCTAGCACTCGTTGCTATCGTGGCTTATATAGCCATAATCGCCTCAACACCCACAGTAATGTGCGTCTCTATATTCATTGGTTTGATACCCCATACAAGTACCGTCAGCAAGATTACACTCTCAGGGCACCCTGCATCTTGAAAGTCGAGCAGTTACATGATGAGGCTCGGCTGGCTGTGGCGAGCAATTAACACTGCAGCCGATATTTCCCGCCATAGATCAATCCACTAAAATAATCTGAATTCGAGCAGGCACAAAAAAGCCAGTTGGCATAAGCAACTGGCTTTTTACATTATCGACACTGAGCTTATCAGCTGTTATCGCCTTCTTTTAGCCACTGAGCGGCACGTTTAGCGAAATAAGTTAAAATGCCATCGGCGCCTGCGCGTTTAAAGCAAAGTAGTGATTCCATTACGATGGCTTTTTCGGCTAACCAACCATTTTCAATGGCTGCCATATGCATGGCATATTCACCACTCACTTGGTAAGCGAAGGTCGGCACTGCGAGCTCACGCTTAACGCGAGTGACGATATCAAGGTATGGCATGCCAGGTTTAACCATCACCATATCGGCACCTTCTTGAATATCGAGGGCGACCTCATGAAGCGCTTCATCACTGTTAGCGGGATCCATCTGGTAGCTGTGTTTGTTGCCACCCTTTAGGTTGCCTGCCGAGCCGACGGCGTCACGGAATGGGCCATAGTAATTTGATGAGTATTTAGCCGAGTAGGCCATGATTTGGGTATTAACGTGACCGGCTTCTTCAAGTGCCTTGCGGATAGCGCCAATGCGGCCATCCATCATATCCGATGGTGCAACGATATCGGCACCAGCTTCGGCATGTGAAAGTGCCTGCTTAACTAAGATCTCGGTGGTGATATCGTTAAGAATATAACCTTCATCATCTATGATGCCGTCTTGTCCGTGGGTGGTAAATGGGTCGAGAGCAACGTCGGTCATCACACCCAATTGTGGAAACGCTTCTTTTAGTGCACGTACGGCACGTTGGGCTAGCGCATCGGCGTTATAGGCTTCTTCCGCCATTAAGGTTTTTTTCTCAGCGGGTGTCACAGGGAACAGCGCCACAAGTGGAATGCCTAGCTTAACCAGTTCTTCAGCTTCTTTAAGTAGCAAATCAATGGAGTAGCGCTCAACACCTGGCATGGATTCTACTTTTTCGGTGCGGTTATTGCCCTCGAGTACGAACATTGGGTAGATTAAGTCGTTAACCGAAAGTTGGTTTTCGGCCATTAAACGGCGACTAAAATCATGTTTACGCATGCGGCGCATTCTGCGCTGAGGAAAAGCACTGGTAATGATGTTCACATTCGACTCCTAATTTAGGGTTACAGACTTAAATGAATTGTAGGATTTGAGTTGGCGATTGTGCCAAGTCGTCACCGATAAAGCTAAGTATTTTCTACTGTTCGATATCTACCGTATAGACACAGACGCGATTACGGCCGCTATTTTTAGCATGATAGAGCGCCTTATCGGCTCGTTCAACCAAGGTGTTGATCTGTTGGTCATCGACAATCACCTCGGCGTAAACACCAATACTAATGGTCAGCGGAATTGCATTGGCCCCCCAACTCAGTGGCAGTTGAAATACGGTTTCTCTTATTGATTCAGCAACTTTTTCGGCGCCTTCAATAGAGGTGTTGGGCAGTATCATAGCAAACTCTTCACCGCCAAAACGTGATACCAGATCACTTGGACGCCTTAATTTTTGCTTTAACGCTTGGGCTATTTGCTTCAGCGCTTGGTCGCCAGCAAGGTGGCCATAAGTGTCGTTAATGGCTTTAAAGCGGTCGATATCGATCATTAAGATGGTGAGCGGCGTTTGCTGGCGACGACTCAGGCGCCCCTCAGCTTGTAAACGCTTTTCAAATGCGGCGCGATTCTTCACCCCAGTGAGGCTGTCGACGGTGTTTTGCTCGGTCAACTTTTGATTAGCTTCATTAAGCTCGCGTAGGGCAATTTCCAGCTCTAAGGTGCGCTCTTGTACCATCTGCTCGAGTTTTTCATGGCTATTAGCCTCCATTTGAATGGCTTCTTCCCTAGCTTGGCGAATGCGCTTGGATTGTTGTAATGCTTGTTGTTGTATTTTGAGCTTAGTCTTTCGCTCATCATTGTAGCGCAGCGCTAGGACCGCGGTCATAAAGAGGATTTCAAAGTTAAGCCCTATCATCATTGGCGTTTGCGGCAAGACAGGCAGATTCACCAAGCCTAAATACATCATGGCAGTAACGAATGATCCGATTAAGGTGCCTGACCACGCAAAGGTGTAGAGCTTGGCCAATTTATGGCCTTGCAGACTGAGCTTAACGGCTATCACCATTAGTAACAGGCTTATGGTAAGCACAGCGATAATATCCAGTGTTAAGGCGAACGGGTAACTGATAAAGGGCACCAGTAACGTCAGTAGCACTGCGCCAGTGGCACTGTAGCGACATAGCTTTAGCATTAATAAATTATTGTTTTTCAGTTGCAGCACTCTTTCTGAAAAAAGCAAAATAAAGGTCAGGCCGATAGGGATTAGTAGCGGGATGAGCTCCTCTTGTATCGTTGGCCAGTCGGGCCACATATAACGTGCAGGCAGACCATGCAGCGTTGCAACCAGAAGTGTCGCTGTCAATACATAACCCGCATAGAGGCTGTAACTGGGCGAGCGTGATATAACGGCAATAAATAGGCTAAGCAGGCCAATGGCAAGCAAGGCGCCAAGCTGTAACCCCTGATACAAGGACTGGCTTTCGGTGGTTCTGATCATGCCGTTGGGGGATTTAAGAGCGAGCGGGATACTCGCGCTGCCTTGAGTCTCGATGCGTAGGTAAAAGGTATGCACTTGGTTGGGGAGCAAATCAAACGGATAAATAAACTGGTTATGCACCATAGGGCGTAAAGAAAAGGGGTAAGCATCACCCATTTCTAGTAGGAGCATCTGCTCGCCGTGAGGCTGATGATACAGACGAATCTTATCTAAATGCGGATTACCTAGGGTTAAGTAACGCTGGATTTTTTCACCTGTGGCATTGTATAAACTGAACTTAATCCAAAAAGGTTTGTTGGTGAGTGCCTGATTTAAAAGTGGAGCTATTCTCCCCCAGGATGTTGAGTTTAGCTCTTTGATGTCATCGATTTTAGTGTGATTGTCCTCTTGCATGTAATAGATGCATGGCGATAGGTCGATGACATCGTCATTCTCGACGGGCAGCAGTTGGTGGGCGAAGCTGCTACTTGAGAGGCTGGATAAAATGAAGATGATGAACAACGAACTAAAATGCTTCATAGTTCGCCTGTAAAGCAAAAAATGCACAACTATTAGCGTAGGCTTGGGCCGCGAACTCATTGGCGGTTTGGCCTCTAAGTTGAGCAATATATTGACTAATATAGGGCAGATACTGCGGCTTATTTTTACTCGACTTAGGTTTGGGGCGCATACTGCGTGGCAGCAGGTAAGGGCTGTCGGTTTCGACCATGATACGATCTGCTGGAATATCGCCAACCAAGGAGGCCAACTCTGCGCCGCGTCGTTCATCACAAACCCAACCCGTGATACCAAGATGCAGGTCGAGTTCAATATAGCGTTCTAGGCTATGCCTATCACCCGTAAAGCAGTGCAATAAGGCGCCTTTGAGCTGAGGACGATACTCTTTAAGGATGGTGACAAAATCTTGGTGGGCATCGCGTTCATGCATTAATACTGGCATATTGAGATCAACTGCCATCGCCAATTGCTGGGCAAAGGCGCTGCGTTGCATTGGGCGCGGCGAGAAATCGCGATTATAGTCTAAACCACACTCACCGATGGCCACGACGGCCGGATGTTGCGCAAGCTGGCCTAAGCGAGCAGAGCTGTTAGCGTCCCACTCGCTAGCATGGTGTGGATGCACCCCAGCCGTAGCAAATAGCGCCTCAGGGTAGCGCTGCGCGCAATCAATGGCTTGCTGGCTTTCATCTAGACTACTACCAATGACAATGAGCGGCGACACCCCTTGGGCGGCCGCAGCGTGTATCACGTTATCGATATCATTTTGTAATGCACTGCCAACTAAGTTAACAGCGATATCTATATGACTTGGCATTAGTTAATACGTTTAACCCTAATAGTGGTATTGCTGCCCTCTTTGCCAAGCAAAAAGGATCCCAGTGCCGCGCGTTCAATTTGTACTTTATCGCCGCTAGATATTCGAAAGCGCCGGCTGTCGATCTGCTTCCATTGTTGGCCATTTTCGAAGCTCAGTCTCAAGGCGCCATAGGGGTCTTTATCGACCTGTGTGACCGTAAGCCACATGGCATCTATCTGCTCTTGTTTGACGATTTTACCAAAGTTTTCTTGGGCTGACTCTTTAGCTTGTGCCGATTCCGTGGTAGACGAAGCAACCAGAGGGGCTGCCGCTACGATAGGGGGAGTGGCTGCGCTTAGATCCGTGGTGACTTGTTGCGCATTGCGATTCATCGCTGTTGCAGCAAGAGCGTCATAACACATGAGTCGCTCAAGTTTATCGGTTTTGACAGCGCATTGAGCGAGCTGTTGTTCGATACCAGCAACGGCGTGAAGAGAAAGCAGTAGGCTTGAAAGCGTTATCCAGCGTAAACCTTTAGTAAAGCAAGAGGTCATGAAAAACTCCTTTTTATTATTGGTGTTAAGTAAACGAGTCTCTCAAAAACGAACAGCTACCCGAATTGGATAGCTGTTCGTGTAAGCCATTAACTAAGGGCTATGGCTAGATTAATCCGTTTGTGTTTGCTCATCGTCTTCTTCAGTGTCCTTTTTACTGTAGAAACGGGCCGCAAGCAATCCCCCTTCAAACAATATTAACATCGGAATCGCTAACATGGTTTGCGAAATAATGTCGGGTGGTGTCAGTAACATACCTATGATAAAGGCACCCACCACAATGTAGGGACGTTTGGTTTTGAGCTCTTCTGGTGTGGTCACCCCAGCCCAACAGAGTAAGATCACCGCAATAGGAATTTCAAATGCTAAACCAAAGGCAAAAAATAGCTTAAGTACAAAACTCAGATAGCTACTGATATCGGTAGCGACTTGTACACCCTCAGGGGCAACGCTGGTAAAGAAACCAAATACCACTGGGAATACAACGTAATAGGTAAATGCTATGCCTAAATAAAACAATAATGTACTGCTGGTGAGCAGCGGCACCATTAGCCGTTTTTCGTGCTTGTACAAGCCTGGGGCAATAAATGACCAGATCTGAAATAGCACATAGGGAATGGCGATAAAGAATGCCAACACTAAAGTTAGTTTAAAAGGGGCGAAGAAGGGCGCGGCCACATCTGTTGCGATCATGCTACTGGTGTCTGGTAGCACATCCATCAGCGGGGTTGCCATATAATGATAAATATCGTTTGCCCAGTAGACTAGGCAAATAAACACAAAAAGCACACTACCAATGGCTTTAAGTAACTTGTTACGTAACTCAAGCAAGTGGCTAATTAACGGCTGCTGTTGCGACATGGACTACCCGTCAGATTTATCTGTTGAAGTGCTGCCTTTGGCTGTACCTGTCGTCTTCGGGGTTGAGTCACTGTTAGCACTGTCGGTGCTGCTCGGTGTCTCTTCTACCTTATAAGGACGATTAACAGATTGGGCTGCTTCTTTTAATTGATCGATTGAATCCTGTAATTCAGGCGAAAGATTTTTTAGCCCTTGGCTTTCAGCCTTTTTCAAGTCTGAATGCAATTGCTCTATTTTAAGCTCTTGCTCAAGCTCATCTTTTACTGAATTGGCCATGCGTTTCATGGCACGGATCCAGCCACTAATTGAACGTACTGCAACCGGGAGTCTTTCAGGGCCAAGAACCACTAGCCCCAAAATACCGATCAACAGTAACTCCATAAAGCCGATACCGTCGAACATAAGGAATTACGCCTGTTCTTTGTCCTTGGACTCAGTCTTTTTTTCGTCAGCCTGAGCGGTTTTTTCTGCAGTTGCTTTGTCTTCGAGTGCTTTCTTTTCTTCTTCAGAAGACATGGCGTTCTTGAAGCCTTTCACTGCGCCACCTAAGTCACCACCTAGTGAGCGTAATTTCTTAGTGCCGAACAGCAAAACTACGATTAAAGCAATGATAAGGAGTTGCCAAATACTAATGCCACCCATGTAACTTTCCTCTTTAATTTAACGCTTTTGTAAGACGGGTTCTATTATGAACCTTTGGTTATTTAGTGCTAGCTAAAATTTGCGATTCTTTGGTCTAGATCGCCATCCGAATAACCATAGTATGGCACCGATCCCGACAGACCCATAAGAGGCCCATAGTGTAGCGTTTTGTGCAAACAAAATAGTGCCGCAGATCACTAAAATTGCCGATGTCACTAAAAGGTAGTTACTTTTATGGACTTTTTGCTGCTGTTTTAAATAGCGTTCTAGCAGTAAATTTTGGCTGTTAACGAAGTTTTTACCCATTTTTAGGTTGTCGTAAATCAGCTCAGGCAGTTCAGGTAATTTATCAGCCCAGTAGGGGAACTCTTTCTTGATTTTTTTCGCCATGCCAATGGGACCAATCTGCTCGGCCATCCAGCCTTCAAGAAACGGCTTAGCGGTTTTCCATAAATCCAATTGCGGATAGAGTTGGCGCCCAAGCCCTTCAATATACAGTAAAGTTTTTTCAAGCAGTACTAGTTGTGGCTGTACCACCATGTCGAAGCGACGGGCGGTTCTAAATAGCTCCAGCAGCACATGGCCAAAGGAGATCTCATCCAGTGGCTTATTAAACATCGGCTCACACACCACTTTAATCGCTTGCTCAAAGGCGACGATATCTGTGTCGGCTGATACCCAGCCTGATTCGATATAGAGTTGGGCAATCCGGGTGTAATCGCGGTTAAAGAAGGCGAGAAAGTTCTCGGCTAAATAACGTTTATCTTGCTCGGTCAGGGTGCCCATGATGCCGCAGTCAAGCCCGATATAGAAAGGATCTTCCGGGTGCTCTGTGCTGATAAATATATTGCCAGGATGCATATCGGCGTGGAAAAAGTTATCGCGAAACACTTGGGTAAAAAACAGCTCAACGCCGCGTTCGGCCAGTAACTTAAGGTTGGTGCCTTGGGCTTCTAATGCGGCCTTGTCTGATACCGGAATACCATAGATGCGTTCCATCACGATTAAGCGGGTAAAGCAAAACTCTTCATACATAAAGGGCACATACAGTGAACCAGAATTGAGAAAGTTATTGCGTAGCTTTATGGCGTTAAGTGCTTCAAGTTTTAGATTTAATTCGCCTTCAATTGTGGTGCGATAATCCTCTACTACTTCGGCCGGCCGTAAGCGATTACCTTGGCCTAACAGGGCTTCTAAAAACTGAGCGCACTGGCTCATTAATTGAAGATCCGCATGCACTTGCGTTTCCACATTGGGCCTGAGTACCTTGAGTACCACTTCGGCGCCGCTGGATTTTAATTTGGCGGTGTGTACCTGAGAAATCGACGCCGATGCCAAAGGCACATCGTCAAAATCGTCAAAGTAGGTGTCAATGGGAACGCCCAGTTCTGTCTCTATTTGGGCTTTAGCGATAGCTGAGTCAAACGGCGGCACGCGATCTTGCAGCATCGCCAGCTCTTCGGCCCACTCGTCGCTAAGCAGATCGCGTCGAGTTGACAGCATCTGGCCAAACTTAATGTAAACCGGTCCCAGCTCTTGCATGGCCAATTTAAGGCGTTCACCACCGACCTTGTCTTTATGTTTGTTGCGTAACCAGAAAAAGCTGCCGCGCAGCAGTCTAAAATACCAAGGCTTTAGCTTTGATGGGATAAGCTCATCTAGGCCGTAATTGAGTGCAATGTTAATGACTTGGTATGCGCGCCGAATGCTTTTGACTGTCATTTTGTCTTGTGAGTCCTGGTTATGATTCGTTCGATCCTTTGACTTAAGGCGTCTGTATCGTCTTTAAGTTCATCGATTCTATCACTAAAATGGATAAATTCGATTTTGTGTGGACTGAGGCGATACTCTTCGACAACGAGTTGACCGACATGGTCGCGGCTCTTATTAAATACCTCCGCTAACCCTTGTTTGAGTTGTTTGGCGCCTTGTTGCAGCATATGGGTGGGCGCATCGCCAATCCATTTTGATAGGGGCTCAGCAAAATCAAACTCCACTTGTTGCATAAAGTGGCTAAAGCTCTGCAATAGATTGAGATCGCCTTCGAGTTTGAGCTTATCTTGTTTAATCAGTTCGGTGAGATTAGCCCCTTCGGTGAGGCGATACAGGGTGGTGATGTCAACTTCAACCTGAGTGGTGATCTCACCATCATATTGACTAAAGACTTGGATCTCTTTGGCAAATAGTAGGTAAATGGGCCAGCTCAGTTGGGTCAACTGTATGCACAGCACCTTGCCATGCAGCGTATGCTGTTTGGCATACGCTTGCGGGGACTGTTTAACGGTTTGCTGTAGTGCGGTTTCAATTGCCGCGCTAAGCAGCAATACAATGTCACGTTTCATGCGTTACCTAGTCGGCTGAAGCAAAAGGGGAAAGATTAAAACTTATAGCCCTTGTGCAGCGCCACAATACCGTCGGTCATGTTGGTGTATTCAACCTGTTCGAAACCGGCGTCGATCATCATGGCCTTTAGGGTTTCTTGATCTGGGTGCATACGGATTGACTCGGCTAAGTACTCATAGCTACCCGCATCTTTAGTGATCAAATCGCCCATCTTAGGTAAAATTTTAAAGCTATACAGATCATATATCTTACGCATAACATCATGTTTAGGTTTAGAAAACTCAAGAACTAACAGTTTTCCACCTGGTTTTAATACCCGCAGCATAGAACGGATGGCCGCATCTTTATCGGTTACATTACGTAGGCCAAAAGCGATGGTAATAATATCAAAATGGTTGTCAGGAAACGGTAATGCTTCGGCATTGGCTTGCACGTAGTTTACGTTACCCACAACGCCACGATTACGTAGCTTGTCACGGCCGACCTTGAGCATTGACTCGTTAATATCGGCAAGGATAACCTGGCCTTTATTACCCACAATGTGGGAGAACTTGGCGGTAAGATCGCCCGTGCCCCCAGCAAGATCCAACACTTTCATACCCGGACGTGCACCCGCACTCTCTATGGTTAAACGTTTCCAAAGACGATGAATACCAAAGGACATGACATCATTCATAATGTCGTATTTGGCTGCAACTGAGTGAAAAACATCGGCCACTAAATCCGCTTTTTTCTCTGCTTCTACCGTCTTATAACCGAAATGGGTATTGTTGGGTGAGCCCTCTGACATTTATTGTATTCCTGTGCTTCGCTACTGTTATGGCGAGTGTAAGTGAATGATGCTCATTGCAGAATCATTCATCTGCGACTCTGTGATCGAGGTTAATAATCCATGTGCCGATTTAATAAAAATGCGCGTTGGCGCAGAGTTTGAAAAATTGGACGCCGCATTACATCATAATATTAGCGATAAGCCAAATTCCCCTGAGCCAATTACCCTATGGGTTGTCTAGCTATACGTCCTTGCATGTAGGCATAGATCAGTTCGCTAATACTCTGACCTGTTTCTCTGCGTCCCGCATCGCTGCCCGCGCTATGACAACTGGGGGCGGCTTCGGCCAAATGCAAGTAACAGGCGTTGGTGCGCAGCCCTATTTGATTAACGTAATAGAGGGCGTCCAGTAACGGAATTCCCGCCGCGGTTGAGGCGCTGCTGGGCATATTAATGATGGCATCCATATCTAACTCAACCGCCACCGGTGAACCACTGTCGTTAAGTTGAGTGACTATCTCATCGATGGCCTGTTTGAGGCTCAGCTCTTGTCGCACCCAGATGGCTTGCAGGGTATGCCACTTGCCGCCAAAGGCGCTGAGTTGGTCTAAGGTTTGTTGGCTATTTTTGAGCTCATGCATGCCCAGTACATGGTAGTAACCCAGCGCACCACTGGCTGCGGCGTAACTGAAACCATTACCGCTGTGGCGGCCTTCTCTGGGGCGAAAGTCAGCATGCGGGTCGAGGTTGACGGCGGCGATAGGGCGCTTCATCACTTGTTTGCTTGCCATTAAAAGCCCGTAGGCGTTGTTATGGCCGCCACCAATCACGATAGGCTCTAATCCGGCGGCAATGATGCTGCTGACGATATGGATCACCCGTTCATCGAGGCGCTCGACATGGGCTCTTAATGTTTGGGTGGTTGCGCTCGCGGGCAGTTGTAAATCGTGAGTATTAACTTGCCCAAGCACCATGCACTGCTTAGCGTCGAAAAATTGATTTGATTGCAGATTACACCATTGGCTCATGGTTGCTTCAAACGCATCAACCGCACCGCCACGACCAAGGTTGGCCCGCGGGCCAATATCTTCACCTATCCCTAAGATGACAAATCGCACACCTTGTTGTTTAGCATCGGCTAATGCGGTATTTAATGGTGTGTTGCCATCGTAGCAATGTAAGGCTTGTGCCAGCTTGGTTTCGCCTTCACGAACATGGGTGAAGACGCTGCATATTTGGTGGGTAAAGGGGAGCAGTGTTGGCATGGGCCTATCTCATTATTAATGACTCAATTGGCCTATTGTGGCCCACAAACCTAGCGGCTGGCAATTGTGCGTAAACGCAGGAGACCGCGTCAGAGTGGCTGTAGGCCTTGGCGTCATCGTTTATTGGCGGTGTCATGGTTTATTGTCGTGAGGCTAGTGGCTTGGAGCGTTGGACTTAGTCGTTGTCGCTAGGGCTATTGAGGAGCGGCGCCAATTTGAGCAGCTCGGCAACATTATTGGCCCCCAATTTGCTCATCATTTTTGCTCGGTGCACCTCGATGGTTCGCAGTGCGACGCACAGCTGGTTGGCCATCTGTTTATTGGTGTGGCCTGCGATGACTAATTTGAAAATTTGGGTTTCTCGCTCAGACAAGGTGTCGATCAGTTGTTGCTGACGAAGCTTCCAATGTTGGCGTTCGCTGTAGTGTAATCCTTTAGTAATAGACTCAGATAACGCCGCGCCTTGGACAGGCTTTTGGAAAAAGTCGAACGCCCCATTTTTAAAAGCATCGACCGCCATCGGCACATCACCATGGCCGGTGAGAAAGATCACCGCCAGTGGGCTTTTAGCGTGATGCAATAAACGCTGCACCTGTGGCCCGCTCATTGAGGGCATTTTGGCATCTAAAATCACGCAGCCGGGCTGTGACAGATCGACACTGGACAGAAAGTCATCGCCAGCGTTAAAGCTGGTTATCTCATAGCCATAACCCACCATTAAAAAGCTGATCGCATCGATGACCGCCTCATCATCGTCGACAAGATACACTGGATTCAAGGGAGATGTTGGCACGGCGGTTCCTTTATTGAGTTTTGATAACTATTTGGCGGCGATGACTATGATTGATATCGCAGATGCGGCCATTTAGCCAACTATTTTAGGTAAAGCATGAGGCGTATCACGTGGCGATCCGCTATCGATACCGTAAGCTGTGCTAAGCGTATCGATTGAGGAGCATTGTGTGTATAAATATCTATTACATGCATTGGCTGTGTGTTGTTTATTGAGTAGTTTATTCTGTTGTTCAGCCCGTGTTGTTGCCCAGCCGCAACAGCTATATGTCGGCGTGTTGGCTAACTGGGGGCATCAACAAGCCATGGAGCGCTGGACGCCCATGATGACCTATTTAAATCAACAGGTACCCGGCACGCAATTTCATGTATTTCCGGGTAATTTTGAAGCCTTAAATCTTGCTATGGAGCTAGGGCAGATCCAGTTTATTATCACCAACCCAGGGCAATATCTGTATCTGTCGAACCAGTATCCGCTGTCTTGGTTAGCCACCATGCGTTCTCGGCGGCATAACGGTAGCACCACGGCTATCGGCTCGGCCATCGTGGTGAAAGCTGAAAGTGATTACCGCACCTTGTATGATTTAAAAGATAAAATCATTGCAGCCAGCGATCCCCATGCATTAGGCGGTTATCAGGCGACCGCGGGATTAATGCATAAATTGGGCATGGATGCTGACCACTATTTTGGCCAAGTGAAGTTTGTTGGCTTTCCGCTCGATCCCTTGTTGTATCAAGTGAGAGACGGTCATGTCGATGCCGCCATTACCCCCTTGTGTACGCTTGAGGATATGGTGGCGCGCGGCTTGTTAAATCCTGCCGATTTTAGAGTGCTTAACCCGAGTCGCCCCGAAGGGTATGACTGCCAGTGCAGCACTAAGCTTTATCCTAACTGGTCGTTTGCGGCTAACGAGAGTGTCGACATTCATCTTAGCCAACAAATTAGTCAGGCATTAATGGCATTGCCAGCCGATCATCCTGCCGCCATCAGCGGCCAGCTCATGGGCTGGACGTCGCCCATTAGTCAGCTAGCCGTTATCCAACTGTATGGTGACTTACATGTGATCTCGCAGGAAAAAAGCCGTTTAAACGCCCTGCAAACTTGGCTCAATGAAAATCGCCACTGGGGCATCTTAGCTGTGGTTATTTTTTTAGTGGCGACGGTATATCACTTGTGGATCGAGTACCGCTTTCACCAAAAAAGTGAGTCATTGGTCAGCACAGAGCGGCAATTAAAGCAGCAAGCTATTGCGTTAGAGCGGCTGCAAAGCGCCTCTATGATTGGCGAAATTGGCGCGGGGCTGGCTCATGAGATCAACCAGCCTATTGCCGCCATCACCAGTTATAGCGAGGGCGGTATCATGCGCATGCAAGGCGGGCAATTGACGGAGGCGGAAGCCACCATAGACTTGCTGCAAAAAATTCATAAGCAGTCGACCCGTGCGGGAGAAGTGGTGCACAGGATCCGGGGTCTACTCAAGCGCAAAGAGGCGGTGATGGATGATGTGAATATTCTCACTCTGGTGGATGAGAGCCTATCACTGCTGCGTTTAGAGTTGATGCGCCGCGATATCGAGGTGGTCAAAGAGATCAGCGGTGAGCCGTTTTTTATTAGCGCTGATCGCGTCGGTCTGCTGCAAGTATTGATTAACCTGATTAAAAATAGTATCGATGCCATTGCCGAGCGCCCAGATCAGACTGAGCGGGGCCACATCTTGATTAAGCTGCAATTTCATGAACATCAAGTGGATGTGCTAGTGACCGACAATGGCCCTGGACTGGCGCAAAATGCCGCCACCGTGATGGCAACGTTCTTTACCACCAAACCTGAAGGATTAGGCTTGGGATTAGCCATCTGTAATGAGGTGATAAAAGAGCATAACGGCGGCTTCACACTAGAAAATCGCGACGACGGCCACAGCGGATGCGTGGCTAAAATTGCGCTAAAGCGTAGAGGGTGCCAACAAGCGGTGCAGATTTAACGGTCAGTGATTCATCTGTTTTAGATAAAACAAAATCACATTAATTGATTGTTTTATATTGTTTTATATTGTTTTTTGTGTGTTGGCTGCACGAGTGCTATTCGATATGTGGTTTACCACACTATACAAAATCAGCGCTGTGTGTTGGTGAAATTATCGACCATGAAGTCGATCACAAACTGACCTGTCAGTGGACCGATATGTGGTATACCACAATGTGCAACCCTTCCTCCCTTGGTAACAATGGTGAAAACCGAGTGACATTTGATGGTGTTCTCCCGCGCAATTAATCGGGATGAGATACCAGCTTAGGTCTGTCGGTATCATTGTTAATTGGGAGAGAAATCATGAAACTTGATCGGCGTACCTTTATTAAAGGGGCTGGTGCTGGGACCGCAGGTTGCGTATTTGCGACTTTGCCGGGCTCATTAGCAGCGCTAGGGCAAACGGGGTTAAGCGGCAGTGCTGAATCGGTCGCCAGTATCTGTGAGATGTGCTCGACAAGATGCCCCATTTCGGCGCGAGTCGTGAATGGTAAAAACGTCTCCATATTGGGCAACAAGAAAGCCAAATCCTTTGGTGGCGCAGTTTGTGCGCGTGGCGGCGCAGGCCACAGTCAGCTGTACGACAAGCAACGTATCGTTAAACCGCTCAAGCGGGTAGGTGAGCGCGGCGAAGGCAAATGGGCCGAAATTGAATGGGATGAAGCTTATGCCATCATTGCCGAAAATCTCAATAAGATAAAAGCCCAGCACGGCGCCGAATCGGTGGCATTTTCCTCTAAATCTGGCTCACTTTCGGGGCACCTTTTCCATCTGGCTAAGGCTTTCGGTAGCCCAAACACCTTTACTCATGCCTCTACGTGTCCGGCCGGTTATGTGGTGGCTGCCAAGGCGATTTTTGGTGGCAAAGTCAAACGTGATTTAAGTAACTCTAAATACATCATTAACTTTGGTCATAACCTGTATGAAGGCATCAATATGTCTGAAACGCGGGGCATGATGAATGCACAAATGGAGAAGGGCGCTAAGCTGGTGGTGTTTGAGCCTCGCTTCTCTATTGTGGCCGATAAAGCCGATGAGTGGTACGCCATTAAACCTGGCACCGACGTTGCGGTAGCGTTGGCGATTTGCCACACCCTTATCGAAGACGATCTGTATGATAAGGCTTTTGTCGCCCAGTACGTTGCTGGTTTCGACGCGTTTGCGCAAGAAGTTAAAGCCTACACGCCTGAATGGGCCGAATCGGTCAGTGATGTGCCCGCTGAAGATATTCGCCGTATCACTCACGAATACGCCGCCGCAGCCCCTCATGCCGTGGTGGACTTTGGCCACCGCTCTTCATTTACCACCGAAGAGTTTGAGATGCGCCGCGCCCTTTATGCCGCCAACGTGTTAATTGGTAACATCGAGCGTAAAGGGGGGCTTTATTTTGGTAAGAAAGCCTCTAAGTACAATAAGTTTGCCGGTGAAAAAGTGGCGCCGACCTTAGCGAAACCTGGGGTAGAGGGGATGCCTTCAATCGATGCCAAGCGTATCGATATGGTCGATGAACAATATGCCTTGTTGTGGTCATCGGGGGGGATCTACCAAACGATTTTAGATGCCACATTAGAGGCCAAGCCTTATCAGTTGCATGGCTGGGTGATGAGCCGTACCAATCCGATGCAGACCATGACAGATAGAGCACGCATTGTTGAGACCATGCAAAAGCTCGATTTTATCGTCGCCTGCGATATCTACATCAGTGAAAGCGCCGCTTATGCCGATATCTTCCTGCCTGAATCGACCTACCTTGAGCGTGATGAGGAGATTGTCGATAAGTCGGGTAAAAACCCGGCTTACTATGTGCGTCAACGTGTGGTCGACACCATAGGCGACACTAAACCCAGCTGGATGATTTGGAAGGAGTTAGCCAATCAACTCGGGCAAGGGCAGTACTTTCCTTGGGATAACATGGAAACCTTGCAGCTGTTTCAAGTCGATAAAGATGCGGCGCTGCTCAACACCATTAAACGTGATGGTTGGGTCAGCTATGGTAAGCCGTTGATGCTGCGTGAGCGGGAGATGGTCAAGACCTTTACCGACACCTACCCCAATGCTAAAGCGGTCGATGATGATGGCACTTATGCCAGCCAGCTAAGCTTTAAAACCCCGTCTGGCAAGATTGAGCTGAGCTCAGATAAAGTGGAGCAAATGGCGCCAGGGAGGGGGGTTATCCGCTACCGCGAAGTGACCATGAAGAAGGCCGACGAGCTGTTTTTCATCCAAGGAAAAGTCGCGGTGCACACCAATGCGGGCACGCAAAATGTCCCTATGCTGGCTAATCTAATGTCGGATAATGCGGTATGGATCCATCCCATCACGGCGGGCTTATTGAACATTGCCAATGGTGACGCGATTCGGATCTATAACGCGACCGGCAGCGAAGAGGGTCATGCCTTGGTCACGCCGGGTATTCGTCCCGATACCGTGTTTGCCTATATGGGCTGTGGTTCTAAAAACAAAGAGCTGGCCCGCGCCACAGGTAAAGGTGTGCATTGTGGCAACCTACTTCCTCACGTTACTTCTCCGGTTACAGGTATGAATTTGCATACCACCGGGGTCAAAATTGCCAAGCTGTAATCGGAGTTCATTATGACTAAACGTTATGTTCTTGTGCACGATGAAAATAAGTGCATTGGCTGCCAAGCCTGTAATGTGGCCTGCCGCAGTGAAAATAATGTGCCTGAGTCGGTGACCCGGCTTCAGGTACGCATCGAGGGGCCTTACGGTAACTTTCCTCACCTGCATTTTAAATACAATCGCGTTTCTTGTGAGCAGTGTGAAAACGCGCCATGCGTCAAGGTGTGTCCTACGGGCGCGGCTTACGTTAACGCCGATGGCATTGTCTCGATAAATGAAAACAAGTGTGTCGGCTGCCTCTATTGTGTTGCCGCTTGCCCCTACAAGGTGCGCTTTATTAATCCGGAAACTCGGGTGCCAGACAAGTGTGATTTTTGTAAGGAGACGCGCCTTGCTCGTGGTGAAGACCCTGCCTGTGTCAGTGTTTGCCCAACCCAAGCCTTAGTGTTTGGCGATGCCAATGATCTGAACTCAGAGGTTCGCAAGGTGTTAGACACTAAGCCGCATTATCAGCAAAAGGTGAATCTTGGCACAGAGCCAAGGGTCTATCGCATTCCTAGCCGTAAAGGGGGGATTAAAGCATGAACAATATTTGGGGCTCCATGGAGCAATATGATCCAGTCGTCTGGAACTGGATAATCGCGGTCTACCTGTTTATGGCAGGCTTATCGGCAGGTTCTATGTTGGTGGCGATAGGGCTTAAATGGTACAAGCAGAGCCGAGGGCTCCCCACTGATGGCTTGCCTGTGATCAAGGCCGCGGCGGTGATAGGGCCAGTGGCTATCTGTTTGGGCATGGCGTTATTGGTGCTGGATTTGACGAAACCGTTTGAATTTTATCATATCTTACTCAATTACAACTTAACGTCTGTGATGGCATGGGGGGTTATCGCCCTGCTGATTTACATTCCTTTGGTGTTTGTGTTTGCCGCGTTAGTGTTTGAAAAGCAGGTGCTGCATTACGCTCCTTGGTTAGCGGGCATCTTGTCGGTCTGCCGTCAGGTTGAAGGCAGTTTGAATAAGCTGATTTTTGCGCTGGCACTCGGTGTCGGGGTCTACACCGGATTTTTACTGTCGGCGATGATCAGCTATCCGATCCTCAACACCGCCGTGTTACCAGCGCTGTTCTTAGCTTCGGCGCTCTCGGTCGGTTCGGCTGGTAATATCTTGGTGGCCACGCTGTTTTTCAGTAAGAAAGAGTCTGACTGTATCGAGCAGGTGCACCGTATCGAGTATCCCGTGGCGTTTAATGAGGCACTTTGTTTAGTGCTACTGTTTGTCGGGCTTAACTTTTCCGGTCCTGCCGCGCAGGCGGCGACGGCGGCAATCACCACTGGGACTTGGGCAAGCGTTTTTTGGGTTGGGGTAGTCGGTTTAGGGCTGGGTGTGCCCGTGCTTGCCAGCACCTTCGCCCCTAAGGCGTGGCGACACAGCAAGGCATTTTTAATTACCGTATCTTGTAGCACGATTCTGGGGGTGTTGGCCTTACGGCATTTCGTGGTCTACGCGGGGCAAAGCTACATTAGTTAATGGTCATGTTATATGGGTTAACCTATCGCGTTAACCCATATGGTGGTTGTGACTAAGTATATTAATAATTAAATCAAAAAAGGATGATGGCCTAGTCGGTCATCATCCTTTTTTATTGTTAGCATCAGTGCGGTTACTGGCTATTTTGCTTGCGCTGATCTTAAGTATATCGCCATTGCGAATGGGGCATTGAATTTGTCTGTAAGAGCGTTAATCGATATCTAATGGCTCTGGCGACAAAATAATCCCCGTGTTGTCAGCATACAGGTGATCGGCTGGTAAGAAGGTCACGCCACCAAAGTTAACCGGCACTTCGAGCTCGCCCACACCATGACCATCGGCGCCAACGGGTATTGAGGCGATAGCTTGGATGCCGATATCGAGATCTTCCAGCGCATCAACATCACGCACCGAACCGTAAATAACAATACCTTCCCAGTTATTGGCGACCGCAATTTCTGCAATTGAAGCATCGAGCAGTGCGCGGCGTAATGAACCACCACCATCAACCAGCAGCACTTTACCTTCCCCATCTTGCTGCAATACTTCTGCAATCAAACCATTGTCTTCGAAGCATTTGATGGTGCTAATTGAACCACCAAAAGAGCTACAACCACCGTAGTTGCTGAACATGGGTTCGACGACATCGACCATATCAATGTAAGTGTCACAAAGTTCTGAGGTGTTGTATTCCATAAGTCATACTCCTGTAGGAAGGCATTTTGCTAGGATAAATCAGCAAGATATTAGTACCAGCCAGTATATAAGGGATTCTTAAAAAGAAAAGCGTTATCAATCACGCAATTGCCGATAAAACCAGCTTTCATGTCAGTTGGTGTAATGTTTCTATCATTGGTGGCAAAATATACTGAAAACATGACCCACCTCATTAAATAACGTATTTTTATTACACATTGCGAATGGTTTTGCTAATATAGCTGCAGTAATTGATAACGTTAATTTAACTTGCTTTAGGGGCATGGATCCCCCAGTTCGCTTACGGATGGTATAGGGCCTTAAGAAGGTGCCTTATGGAAGTATCAAACACAATTGAATTAATTGGCTATTCTGCATCATTAATGGTGGCAATATCCTTAATGATGAAAGACATTGTTTGGCTAAGAACGCTTAATTTTGCTGGCTGTTCGCTGTTTGTGATCTACGGCACTTACATATCGGCATGGCCGGTTGCAGGTATGAATGCCTTTGTTGCCTGCATTAATATCTATCATTTAGTTAAAATTGCCCGTAGTAAATCGCAGTTAAACGACATAAAAAGCGCCTGACTGTGGTGTGTGCCAACCTGAGTCTGCTCTCGGGTTGGTTGCTCTGCCTGACTCCTCGTCCTCCCCATCGAATGTGTGCCTGAGCTGATGACTTACTGAGGTGAGTCGATGTTTCGCCTATACCCACGGCAATCTGCTGGCGCAGACTTTTACTTATAGTTTGTCACCGAGTTATCAGCGTTTATGCTGATAACAGCTATGTGCTATAGCCCCAGTTATTAATGTTATTTTTGCTGTATTTCTTCGTGAGGCACGGGGTTAAATTGCATGTGCGCAGTACAGATAACAAATTGACTTGTTACTGGTTTGTTATACTATCCTAAATGCATTCGACGTTTAGCCTCCCCGAAGAAAAAGGATTCGCTCATGGCAGCGCAGGGCACAAAACCTTATCGATTTACTATACGTGTAACCGTCGTCGGCATTTTTGTATTAGCGACCCTATTTACCGCCGTGATTGCGATTGGATTGCAGTACTATTTTAGTGAGCGTCTGGCTACTGAGTCGGCGCTTAAACTCTACAATAGCAGTGCGAGTAGCACCAGTGACCACTTGGCGTATTTAGACCGCAGGATGGTCAATACGACTAAGCTCTTGTCAAATTTCTCGCCGTTGCAGGCAGACGATGGCTTGTCTGCCGAGGCACTCAACGTATTTTCTCAAGTGATGCAAACCTCGTCCTTTATCTGTGCTATCTACATTGGATTAGAAAACGGTAATTTATACGAGCTTATCAATCTTAATGCGCATCCTATTGTTGGCAAACAGTTAAACGCGGGTCACTCCGATCGTTGGGCTTTAATCAAGATTGAAGCTGGTGATGATGGCACGCGCGTGCGTGAAATCGCTTATTTCGATGCCGAGTTTAACCTTAGAGTCAGCCATAGGGATGTGAGTGATTATGATGCGACCAATCGCCCTTGGTATATCAACGCCGACCATAAGCAGGTATATAAAACTGAGCCGTACTTATTTCAAAATTTGCAAGCTCCAGGGGTGAGTTATTCCATTAAGTTAGCGGGGAGTGATGCTGTCTTAGGGGTGGATATTGCGTTATCTAGCCTAGAAGATCATCTTGTCCTTCAAGGGCAGAGCCATGGGTTAGACAAAAAACAAGAGGTGTTTGTTTATCAAGGCAGTGGCGAGCTTATCGCCTCTAACCAAACTTCTGTAGCCGAATTTAAACTCCCAGCAGCGCCGCCATTAGTCCTCTCTGAGGAGCAAAAAGCCTTTATTGCGCGCTCGCCAGTATTGAGAGCATCGAATGAAACTGATTGGCCGCCAATCGATTTTGCACTTGCGGGTGAGCCGCGAGGATACAGCATAGATATGCTCAACTTAGTGGCACAAATGACTGGGCTGCGAATTGAGTACACTAATGGATTTAGCTGGGCTGAGTTTGCTGAAAAATTCAAACAGGGTGAACTCGATCTATTGCACTCGGTATTAAATACTCCAGAAAATCATGATTTAGGGTTATTTAGTCAATCGTTTTTGCCCTTACCTTTTGCCGTCGTGACTCGTCCCGAATCCAAGGTGATTCATCACATTAGTCAACTCGAAGGGCGTAAGGTCGCGATTCCCCGTGGTTGGTCAATTATCCCTATTATAACGCGTCATTTTCCTCAACTTGAGGTGGTTGAGTATGACTCAACTCGGGCGGTCTTGCAGGCCGTAGCCCAAGGGGAGGTGTTTGCCGCATTAGATAACAGCATAGTACTGCATTATACCGCTAAGCTTTTCTTTATTGATGGCATCCAATTTCATGAGCAACTCGATTTTTCGCCGGCGAGGGTTGATACCGGCTTAAGTATTGTGGTGCACCCAGGTAAAGAGATGTTGCTGGGTATAATCAACTTAGCATTGGCAAATATTACGCCTGAGCAGGTAAACGCGTTACGGCAAAAATGGTTCGGTGAAGGGCCACGGCTTTCACCCTTATTATCTCAGGGGTTTGTTCCTTATAAGGTTTTGATAGATATTGCTAATAATCCAGACGCACATCGGCAGTTAACCCAGTATTCGCTCAATGGCGAAAACAAGTATGTTTATGTAACCCCAATGAATAACCGCGGCGCAGCAACGGAATATTTTGCTATCGTGGTGCCTAAACCCGTGTTGCTATCGACGAGTCATGAACGGGTGAAAAAGTCTATTCTGATCACCGGCATATGCATGCTGTTAGTGCTGCCATTATCATGGCTCTTTGCTTCTCCCATTATCAATCCCATTAAACAGTTAGAACTTGAAAACCTCAAAGTGAAAAACCGCCAATACAGTGAGGTCACTAAGGTTAATAGTTATATTGTTGAAATTGATGAGTTGGCCAGCTCTATGGTGGATATGTCTGAGTCGATTAAGTTGCATGAATATAATCAAAAGCACTTAATGGAATCATTTATTAAGCTTATCGCGCAGGCTATTGATGATAAATCTCCCTATACCGCCGGGCATTGTAATCGAGTACCTGAACTTGGGTTAATGCTGGCAGAGCAGGCTTCTGCCTCGACACTGCCGCCTTTTAAGACGTTTGGGTTTAAGAATGAAGATGAGCACATTGAGTTTAGAATAGCGGCTTGGTTACATGATTGCGGCAAGATCACCACACCAGAGCATATTGTCGATAAGGGCAGTAAGTTAGAGGTGATCTATAACCGTATTCACGAGGTGCGCATGCGCTTTGAGGTATTGTGGCGTGATGCTCAAATCAGTTACCACCAACAGCTAGCGCAGCAACCTGAGCACAAAGAGCACCTGCAGGCAGAATTAGATAGCAAGTGGCAAACACTCAGCCAAGATTTTGAGTTTATCGCCAATGCCAATGTAGGGGGCGAATTCATGGACCAAGCTCATATCGATAGATTACTGCAACTGGCCAAAATTACTTGGGTACGCCATTTCGACGACAGGCTGGGGCTGTCCCCCATAGAAGAGCTTAACTATCCCGACTTGCCAGCCTCTCTGCCTGCAACTGAGCAACTATTAAGTGATAAACCGCAGCATATTATTCGCCGCGATTTTCCGGTGCACTTCGATGAAAAATTTGGCATAAAGATGACGATCCCTGAGCATCTGTATAACCAAGGTGAGTTACACAATTTAGCCATTTCACGAGGTACCTTAACTGCTGAAGATCGCTTCAAGATTAATGAGCACATTACCAGTACCATTAAGATGTTAGAGAACTTACCTTTTCCTCCTGAACTGGCGCGGGTGCCGCGCTATGCCTCGACTCACCACGAAACACTTAAAGGCACTGGCTATCCGCGCAAGTTGACGGCTGAGCAGCTATCCACCCCTGAGCGCATTTTAGTGTTAGCCGATATTTTTGAAGCCTTAACGGCCGCCGATAGACCCTATAAAAAGGCTAAACCCCTCAGTGTGGCCATCGATATTTTGCATAAAATGGTGTTGGATGATCATGTCGACAGAGACCTATTTGAGCTGTTTTTAACCAGTGGTGTTTACCTTGACTACGCGAATAAATTTCTCGACCCGAGTCAAATCGATACGGTGGATATTGAGCAGTACCTTAATCGAACGGCGTAAATATGGTCGGGGAAAAGAGCTATATATCGCCCCTAGCGGTCGGCTTTATTGGTCGGCAGAGTCGCCAGCAGTGAGTGCTCTAAATAATCGATGGGCTGCGCGCCTTGGGCAAAGCCATCGTCGGCCAGTATCCGCTTGAGCAAGGGGATATTCGTGTTAATCCCTTGGATAATCAGTTCATTTAAGGCAACGCGCATACGGGCAATGGCGCAGTTGCGTGAGCTCCCCCAAGTGATGAGCTTACCTATCATGGCATCGTAATAGGGTGGCACTTGATAGCCTTGATAAAGGTGCGAGTCCCAACGAACCCCAAGGCCGCCAGGAAGGGTCAGTGCTGTGATGGTGCCGGGTGATGGGATAAAGTTAACAGGATCTTCGGCGTTAATACGACACTCAATAGCATGACCATGGCATTGTATTTGTGCTTGGCGCATGCCAAGAGGCTGATCTGCGGCGATACGCAGCTGCTCGGCGACCAAGTCGAGATGAGTCACCATCTCTGTTACCGTATGTTCTACCTGCAAGCGGGTATTCATCTCCATAAAGAAAAACTCACCCTCTTGGTAAAGAAACTCTATGGTGCCAACGCCCTCATAGCCTATGGCTTGGCAAGCCTTGATACAGCGTTGACCGATAGTATCGCGCTGCTCATCGGTTAACCCTAATGCCGGCGCTTCCTCTATCACCTTTTGCTGGGCACGTTGCATCGAGCAGTCACGTTCGCCTAAAGACAGCGCATTGCCTTGCTTATCGCATATGACTTGCACCTCGATATGGCGCGGCTGGCTTAAGTATTTCTCTAGATAGACGCCGGCATTGCCAAACGTGGCTTCGGCCTCACCTTGAGTTAAGGCTATGGTGCTTAGCAGCGCGCTGGCATCGTTAACGATGCGCATCCCTTTTCCGCCACCACCGGCGGTAGCTTTGACCATAACCGGATAGCCGATAGCGTCGGCCAGAGCCAAATTGGCGGACGCATCATCGCCCAACAGGCCATCAGAGCCGGGAATAGTCGGTAATCCTGCCGCTTTCATGGCGGCAATGGCGCTGACCTTATCCCCCATTAGGCGGATAGTGTCACTGTGTGGGCCGATAAACACAAAACCACTGGCGGTCACTTGCTCGGCAAAGGTGGCGCTTTCGGATAAGAAGCCATAACCAGGATGGATAGCATCGGCATGGGTGAGTGCGGCAGCGGCCAGTATTGCTTGGCTGCTTAGATAACTTTGGCTCGATGGTGCGGCGCCAATACACAGGCTTTCATCGGCAAGGGTGACATGCAAGGCGTCTTTGTCGGCGCGTGAGTGAACGCTCACTGTGGCGATACCCAAGTGCTGGCATGCGCGGATGATCCTTACGGCGATTTCGCCGCGATTGGCGATAAGCACTTTGTTAAACGGGCGCGATGCTGCCATGGCAGAGCTTACTCGATAACCATTAAGGGTTGATCAAACTCAACGGCGTCACCGCTGTTGCATAAAATTGCCTTCACTACGCCAGCATGTTGGGCTTGTATTTGGTTCATCATTTTCATTGCCTCAATAATGCAAACGGCATCACCTTGCTCGACCCTTTGTCCCACTTTGACTAAAGGCTTGGCGTCTGGCGAAGGCGATAAATAGAAGGTGCCCACCATAGGAGACACCAGCAGATCTTCCTCGGCATAGTCGAGTGGCTTAGTCGACTCTGGGTTGGTTTTATCTTCTGTGTCGTCGGTGGTTTGGCCAAATGCTTTGGCCGCTACGGTCTTGGTGTAGCTCAGATCGCGGCAGATACGAATCGACTCCTCGGCATTTTTAATTTCCAGCTCCGAGATATCAGAGGCTTGCACCAGGGCTATCAGTTTTTTAATTTTACGAATATCCATATGCTTGTCTCTTGAGCATTAGTGAGCTGCTTTGATACGGCTGATGGCCGAGCGCAGTGCAAATTGATAACCCATTTCACCCAAGCCACAGATCACCCCAACGGCTTTATCTGAAAAGTAGGAGTGATGTCGAAACGGTTCGCGGGCATGCACATTCGACAGGTGCACCTCGATAAAGGGGATAGCCACTCCCAGTAGTGCGTCTCTAAGTGCGACACTGGTGTGGGTAAAGGCCGCCGGATTGATAATAATGAACTGGGCATCGCTGGCATGAATGGCATCGATCAGTTCATGTTCGGCATTGGATTGAATATGTTGCAGTTGCACCGCCTCCGCTTGGGCCATTTGGGTCAACTGTTCGACAATCTGGCTTAAAGTGTGATGACCATAATGGCCGGGTTCTCGACGACCTAACAGGTTTAGATTAGGGCCATTGACTAACAATATTTTCGCCTGACTACTCATGCAACATACCTTTAGGAGTGAGCTGCAGCGCGGCGCGCAGATGCTCATTTTTAATAGATAACTGCAAGTTAGCATAATTTAGCGCTATTTTGTCGCCGCAATTTAAATTTCATCATCAGCCAGTGTTGAGTCGATTACCGTCAAGTCACCAGAGGATGTCTTGTGGGCGACTGCCTTGCAATGCATAGTCGGTATCGGTATCGGTATGGCGACCCGCTCGGCCATTAGCGAATAAACCCGGTACAAACTGGCTGAGGACCTTGTTGATATCGACCGCCCCAGCGGCTTGGATCATCTCATTAATGATAATGGTGACATCGCTACTAAGGGTAACATTTTGGTAGGTGCCGTCATCTTGATATTGCCCAGCGTGAACGGTGATTTTTTCGATATCATCAGCGAAAGCGGCGTTATTACAGCTAATAACGTTAAAGCTAATCCCCATGTTTTAAAATACATTACTCATTCCTTTTGGATACGCGGTTATGTTTTTGTGACCTAAGCTAACGGTGTGCTATATGTTTGAGTGGGAATAATTTTGCGAGCCAGATCAATTATATCGGCGATAGATGAAAAATATTATAAAAGTATTACTCGTGCTGTGTGAATATCGCAGGCAATATAATGTACTTAATTAAATGGCTGAATCATTTATTAATGAGTGAAAAGGGATTGATATCAGGCTTGAATATGCTTGATGAATTATAGTGGTTACCACTGGATAAGCTTGGTCGATGTGCATTAAAGGTCAGGGCGGGATCATACTTTGTTAATAGTAGGGAACTTCTTCGTATCTGCATGATCTGATCGGGCATGTTATTCTACTGAGCCTAATCCATGTCCTTATTTGAACACTTGAAACTCATCGAAGACCCTCGCTCTCACATCAACCTAAACCATGATTTAGTTGATATTATTTTTCTCGTTTTAGCCGCTATCGCTTCAGGTTGTGATGGCTGGCAAGCTATCGAAGAATTCGGCCAAGAGAACCTATCTTGGCTGCGTAAACATCGAGATTTTGATAACGGAATCCCTACTCGACATTCCATTGCTCGGATCATTAAAGTGATCGATACCGAAATACTGGTTATGACACTCTTTAGTTGGGCAAATCGCTTAAGAGAAGCCTCAACCAAGCCATTGATCGCTATTGACGGCAAAACCTTGCGTGGAGCTGTTAATCAACATGGCGCTAACAATGCGCTTCACTTAGTTTCGGCCTTTGATACTGAACAAGGAATTGTGCTGTATCAGCAAGATACACAGACTAAAGGCAATGAAATCGCAACGGTTCAGGCGTTATTGCACATGTTAGACATTAAAGACGCTGTTGTAACCTTTGATGCACTTCACTGCCAGCGGGAAACGCTTCAACAAATTATCAAAGCTAAAGGCGACTATGTTGTTCAGGTAAAAGGCAATCAACCGCTACTGAGGCAGGCCATAGAGATGGAGTTTCAACCTCACTGGGATAACGACGGCGTCGACATCTTGAGTATCGAAGAGGATGATAAGGGGCATGGCCGTAAAGAGCGTCGCACGACATTTCAAATTTCAGCAAAGCTGCCGCAGGCGCTCGCGAAAAAGTGGCCGTCAGCAAAGTCGCTCATTGCCGTTGAACGTCAACGAACATGCAAAGGCATTACCACCATAAGTATGGATTATTACTTAAGCTCTTTGCCTCTAGACATCGAACTTGCAGCCAAAGCGGTGCGTCAGCATTGGCACATCGAGAACCAGCAACACTGGGTGCTTGACGTCACCTTTAGGGAAGACTGTTCAAGGATTGGTGACCATGAAAACGCGAAGAAGATGGCGCTATTTCAGCGTATCGTGCTGAACCTTTTAGAGCAGCATCCGCTAAAAGCCAGTAAACCAACCAAGATAAGAAAAGCAGCATGGAATGGCGATTTTAGAAGCGAGATTTTCTTTGGTTAAACGATACCCGTGCGGCTTAAGCGTGCCACCTTGACGCCTTTAAGCACAGCGATTCGATTGACTATGCTATTGAGTTCACTGGCTTGCCCTTTGATAATAATGGTTTCTAGGCAGTTATGGTGGTCAATATGAACATGAGTACTACATAACACATGAATTAAATTATTGTGCTGTATCTCAAGCAGTTTTTCAGTTAGCCCTCTTTGGTGATGATCAAATACCAGCGTGAGCACGCCCACCACATCTTCTTTGCTGTTATTCCACTGTTTATCAACCAGCCTATCGCGAAATAGATCTCTTATATATTCAGAACGAGAAAGATAACCCCGCTCTAATTGATCTTCTTCAATTTCTTCAAATTGAGATTTTGGCATGGATACAGTGAAGCGGATCGTGTCGTTAGGCATAAGTTAAATTCTATTAAGCTTAATTACTGTGAGTATCCTACAGATATAAAAAGGAAGCAAAAATATAAAATTGATCTAAGTCAACGATAGTATTAAAGATCTGTTTTCAGGCTGATTTTTAGACAAACACCGGCTAGTATGACGAATATTTTAATAGTATTACGCGCTTGGGCTGAATGTTTATGAGACGGTTAATCTTGCTGCTGTTGTGTGGTTGCTTCGCTTGCCTGTCAGTGGCCGCGACGGATAGGGAAGTGGCTGCCACTGAGAGGGTATTGACACTCGCCTTAGGCGCCGAGCCCGATGCGGGGTTCGATCCTATCTTAGGTTGGGGGAAATATAACCGCCCGCTGTTTCAGTCGACACTGTTGCAGCGCAATAAACAACTTGAGCTGGTGGGCGACTTGGCGACATCGTGGACCTTATCAGCCGATCGCTTAACCTGGCAAGTCTCGCTACGCAAAGGGATTCACTTTAGCGATGGCACAAAGCTTACGGCTGAAGATATTAAGTTTACCTTCGATACTGCCAAGCACATTGCCTCAATACACGATCTCACTAATCTAGAGAAGGTTGAGGTGGTATCAGATGGGGAGCTCAGGTTTCAGCTGCAGCAGGCCGACATCACTTTTATCGATAACTTTGTCAGTTTAGCGATTGTGCCTAAAGCAAGTTATGGTCCCCAATATGGTTTAGCACCTGTTGGCTCGGGGCCGCTTAAGTTTGTTCGCTGGGATCGCAATCAACAGCTCATCATGGTTCCCAATCCATATTATTACGGCCAAAAGCTGCAATTTAAAAAAGTGGTGGTCATTTTTAGTGATGAAGATAGCCGCTACTCTCGGCTGCGCGTCGGTCAGCTAGACCTTGGCGCGATAGCACCGCGCTATGCGCAGTTACTCCCGCCGACATATCGGCTATGGCGTATCGACAGTGTCGATAACCGCGGCATTGCTTGGCCTATGCTGCCTAAGCAGGGCAATAACATAGGTAATGATGTTAGCTCAGATCTGGCGATCCGCACCGCTATCGACTTAGTCATTGATCGTCAGGTGTTAGTTGAGCAACTGCTAGAGGGCCATGCAACACCGGCTTATTCGATTGCCGATGGATTGCCTTGGGGGCCAGTTGATCAAGCCCATGAACCTCAAGTTGATCGCGAGGTAGCCATTGCACTGCTTGATAAAAGTGGATGGCAATTACAAGGTGGTATACGTCAGCGCGATGGCGTTAAGGCGTCGATGACGCTTTATTATTTGGCAGGCGACACCGTGCGCCAACAATTAGCCTTGGCGGTAGCGCAAATGGTCAAACCGCTAGGCATCCAAATCACTCCCGTCGGTAAAAGTTGGGAGGCCATCTATAAACAGATGCATCAACAGCCGGTGTTATTTGGTTTTGGAAGCCACTCGGCAACCGAAGTGAGGGGCGTGCATCACAGTCAATATCGAGGCCAAGGCTATTTTAATTCAGGCTATTACAGTAATCCTGAAGTGGATAACGCATTAGATGAGGCCCAGCATGCCCCTTCGTGGCAAGCCTCATTGCCGTATTGGCAAAGCGCGCAGCAATTCATTGCCCAAGATAAACCTTGGACTTGGCTGGTCAATCTTAAACATCTTTATGCGGCCAATGTCTGTCTTGATCTGGATTCGCCCGGTATTGAGGCCCATGGTCACGGCTGGCCATTAGCCAATAATATCGAGCATTGGCGCTGGCAATGTCCCAACTGATGCCCACCCATAGTTATGCCATCTTAAGCGCTGGTTTACGGCTGGTATTACTGCTGATTTTGGTGGTGTTACTGGCCTATTTTCTGCTGAGTTGGACACCGATAGATCCGCTGAACGCCTATTTAGGTGGCAATGTCTTTGGTATTTCTGAGCCACAAAAGGCCTTGCTCGCCCAGCAGTTGTCACTGGATCAAAGTGTGGGGCAGCGTCTACTGCATTGGTTATCTGGGTTAGCGCGAGGCGATCTCGGCTTTTCTACCCTTTATCAGCAGCCCGTTTCAAGCGTTATCGCCACCCATTTACCCCTATCGCTACTGCTCATTGGTCTTAGCTGGGTAGGATCATTGGTGCTCGGTTATCTGCTGGGGTTACTGGCGGGTATTTATCAAGACAGTTGGCTCGATAAGGCGGTGCAGCGGTTTTCATGGTTGATGGTATGCATGCCCTCTTTTTGGTTAGCCATGCTGTTTATCAGCCTATTTTCAATTGCCTTACAGCTCACCCCCGTGTGCTGTGCTGCGCCAATTGGTATGACTTTTTCTGAGCAATCTGTGCTCAGTATGTTGCATCATCTGCTATTGCCTGTCGCTACCCTGACGGTGGTGAGCATGGCGCCAATAGTGTTGCACACCCGAGAGAAGGTGATTGACGTGCTGCAGTCTGATTATGTGCAGTATTCTCTGGCGCATGGGGATAGCCTGTTTAAGGTGGTGCGCTTTCATGTGATCCGTAACAGTCTATTACCGGCAATCGTGTTGCAATTTGCGACCTTTGCAGAGCTGTTTGGTGGCTCGCTGATCGCCGAAACTGTGTTTAGTTTTCCCGGATTAGGCGCCAGTATTGTGAAGGCAGGTTTAGCCAGTGACACCGACTTACTCATGGGCTGCACCTTAATTTCGGCATTGATGGTCTTTAGCGGTAACCTTATTGCCACTGTGTTATCACGCTACTTTATTCAGGAGGCTGGGGATGCGTGATCTACTGCGTCAGCCCAGTTTTATGGCCGCGCTTGCCTTACTATGTGGGTTAGTTGGGCTGGCCTTACTCTGGCCTTGGCAGGGGGCAGAGCTCGATTTACTCAATAAATATCAAGCGCCTTCACTACAACATCTGTTTGGCACCGACTGGCTCGGCAGAGATCTGTTTAGTCGCAGTCAACAGGCGCTGGCGCAGAGCCTGTATGTGGGCGGGCTTGCGGTATTGCTAAGCAGTGTGTTGTCGTTGATGATGGCGATGCTTGCCATGTTACATCGCTCCGCCGCGTGGATGGTCGATCTGCTGGTGGATCTGTTTATGTCACTCCCCCACCTCTTGCTGTTAATTCTCTTATCGTTAGCCTTTGGCGGTGCAGAGTTCGGCTTAGTGGTGGCGGTTGCATTAAGTCACTGGCCTAAACTCACGCGATTACTGCGTTTTGAAATGAAACAGGTGCAGTCTGCCCCCTATTATCAGTTAGCGAAACAGTTTGGTACTTCACCTTGGCAAAGATTACGGCGTCACATGTTGCCGCATATCTTGCCTCAGTGGTGGATAGGCGGTTTGCTGCTATTTCCTCATGCGCTTACCCATATGGCGGCGTTGACCTTTTTAGGTTTTGGTCTTAATCCTGACTCGCCATCCATGGGCGCCTTGCTAGCTCAGGCATCGCAATATGCGTTAACTGGACATTGGTGGTTTGCCCTGTGCCCCGGTTTACTCTTACTCAGTTGCTTGCTGCTCTTGTCTTATGTTGCGCAGCGTCTGCTGCTCGGTTTACGTCAGGGGCCGCAAACTCACCTTGAAGGAGTGGTTAAATGTTAACTGTCGAAGGGCTTAGTATTCAATCCGATGCTGTCTCTCTATTGTCGCCGTTAAGCTTTTCGCTCAAGCAAGGTGAGGTGCTTGGCGTGATAGGCGCGAGCGGTAGCGGTAAAAGTTTATTGGCACAGGCGTTGATGGGGCAGGTGCCGCCCGGCTTTAAATTAGGTGGCAAGGTTACCAGTCAGCAAGGCTTTCGGCGCGCATTGGCGGCGCAGTCGGCCTCTGTGTTAGATCCGTTGCGATTAATCGGGTCACAATTGCGTTATGCATCGCAGCGATTAGGCAAGCGTGCCTCGACGCGTCGACACTATTTTAAGCTTGGCGGCAATATTACTGAGCGTTATCGGCACCAGCTCTCTGGCGGTATGGCAAAGCGCGCCTTAATGGCGCAGGCTTGCTGGCAATCGAGCGAGATTATGATTGCCGATGAGCCCTGCTGCGGACTCGACGTCGAAGCGGCAAAGGCGATATATCAACATTTAGCGATGCTTGCTCGCGATGAACAACTGGGCGTCATGGTGATTAGCCATAATTTGAGGCAATTATTGCCTATTGCCGACAGAGTGTTAGTGCTGCGCGATGGGCGCGCCGTGGAAATGACCACACCAGCGCATATTCGTGCAGGGGCGTGTGATGAGTATACGCACCGCTTTTGGACGGCACTGCCAGAACATTGGGAGTCAGAACGTGTTGCGGTTGCATAAAGGCTATGTGCGCCGAGGCGAGCAGTTAATCACATTTCCAGACATCGAGCTTAAGCGCGGCGAAATAGTGGGGGTATCAGGCCCCAGTGGTGTGGGCAAATCCACTTTAGCGAGCATGCTTGCGGGGATAATACCTATGCAAGCTGAGCTGCACTCATTGCCAAGGCGCGCGCGGGGTAAACCTAATCCGGTGCAGTGGCTTATCCAGCAGGGGGAGTTTGCGTTTAATCCCAGATTAACCCTTAAAACCGCGTTAGATGAGAGCTGGCAATGTGACGATTACCTGCCACTGCTTAAGGATTATGGTCTGGAGCCCTCTTGGTTAACAAGACGGCCAAATCAGTTATCCGGTGGTCAGCTACAACGTTTTAATTTGATCCGGGCATTAGTGCCCACCACGCAGTTTATTATCTGTGATGAGGTAACGGCACATCTCGATACCATCACCCAAGCTGAGTTTTGGCAGCACTTATTAGCTACGGCAAATAAGCGCAACTTAGGCGTGTTGGTGATCTCCCACGATCCCTACCTACTCGAAGCGATTTGCGATCACATTGTGACTTGGTAAAGCGCCGTCAACGGCAAGCGTACGCTTAATCGCGAGGCTTCTCTTGGCGCAGGGCCTTGGTGGCGCCGCGCTGTTTTTTGGCCTCGATACGCCGTTTCTGACTGCCTTTGGTGGGCTTGGTGGCGATACGCTTTTTAGCGGTATGTCCAACGCTGGCGACCAAGCTGATAAATTGTTCCAGTGCGGTTTGACGATTAGCATCTTGGCTGCGGCTAGCTTGACACTTAATGATGATTTTGCCGCTTTTGGTAATACGATGATCAGCTTTAGCCAGTAAGCGTTGCTGATACAGTTCGGGGAGCGAGGATTGGCGAATATCGAAAATAAGCTGGGCAGCGGTAGAGACTTTATTGAGATGTTGGCCTCCAGCGCCACTGGCGCGGATAAATTGCCACTCAAGTTCATGGTCTTGTAGTTCAATTCGATTGCTGATTTTTATCATGCAGGCTCTTTAATGGTGATTATTTGATATAGACAGGTATCATTGCACTGACCAAATAAGGCAAAATGGTCAACTCATTCTTGCACCGTCGCGGAGTCCCAATATGTTATGTCAAATCGCTGATATCACCAATGGGGTGATCAGTTTATTTGCTAGCGGTCGGTTATCGACAAAAGATTATTGCCAGTTAATCGCCCCCATCATTGAAAAATACCAAGCCGAGTCAGGTAAAGTCTGTCTGTATATCGAAGCCGACGTACTGCTCGAAGGCTGGGAGAGCCAGTCATTATCAGGTGTCGGTGAGGTTCAACTACCTAGGTTCGATGCGCTAGTTTTAGTGGGCGGCCCTGATTGGTTTGGTAATGCCGTGCGTCTAATGGGGCCATTTATGCAAGGCGAGGTCGCGTGGTATCCGCTCGAGCAAAAGCCATTGGCTATTGAATGGATAACAGCCAAATTAAGTTGCCCATTAACCCAATAAACAATTTAGGCTACACTGGCTGTTGGAAATAAGCCCGAGCGCAACACAGCGTTATAGCGAATATTGAAGGAAATCCTATGTTAGCCATTAAATCTCCAGTCCTTAAGTGCGCAACATTAGCGCTGTTTACTCTGACACTATTGTCAGGCTGCGCGCCAGAAGTGGGTAGCGAAAAATGGTGTAAGCAGATGGAAGATAAGCCCAAAGGCGATTGGACCGCTAATGAAGCTGCCGATTACGCCAAGCACTGCGTCTTTAAATAATCGCTTAATACCGCGTTATCCATAGCAAATGTGACGCCGACAATACTTTAGTTATGTGAGGTATTGTCAGCGTTGAACAAATCATTACAATGCCTGTCAAATAGCTATTCATTTGATTTTTTAGCTTTATTTTTTAAGGGTGTCTGTGAGTCGTTTCTTCCACCTCGTTATCCAAAAGATCGCATTAATGATGATCGCTATCGTGGCGCTGCAGTTTGCAGTGGCTAACTTTGGCGTGCATCAGTTGCACTTAGGGGATCATCAGGAGGAGAGTGAAAACCACCCCCATCTGCAGTTTACTGCCCAGGTGATCAGCCTATCCCAATGTGTCGATTGCCAATGTGCGTTCGATTCACCTGAGCTAGACAAGCATCAATCCACGGCCCACCATCAACATCAGATCAGCAAAACCGAGACCCAAACTTTCGACCTCTGCCTAGATTGCCAGTGCCACGGTGGTCATGCGACCCTATTGTCGCAAGTGATTATTGTGCCATCGCTGCCTGTGTCTGATGCGCCAAAGAACTTAGCTCACCATTACTTCCCACCCGAGCAACAAGCCGCTTACCGCCCCCCCATAGTGTAATTCTGTTAGCCCATATTCTTCTGTAGCTCATGGCCGTCTTAGCAATAAGGCCGCGGCTTATGCTATGGCGTTTTATCGGATCATATTCAACTCATTAACGCTGTGACGCTTAATGTGATGGAGATTGACACCCTATTTAGCTGCCCCGCTTTGACCTTGCGTGGATGGACGCCATATGGCGCGGTGGCTGGATCGAATGTTCAATACTAGGAATTGCGATGCAAAAAAGTATTATCGCGGCGCTACTTTTGGCCAGCTGTAGTGGCCCAGTCGTGCATGCTCTGCCCAGTGGGGCACCAAGTTTTGCGCCCGCGTTGGCGCAAATCAATAGCAGTACACCCCCTTTTCAGGCTTGGTTACCAGAGTTGTTACAACAATTTAATCAACTGCCACAGATCAAGGCGCAGCAAGCCAAGCTCAAGCAGGCTGAGTTAATGATGTTGGCGGCCGACAACGCTGTTTATAACCCCGCGTTAGATGTCAGCTATGAAGACGGCGTAGATCAGACCTATGGCATAGGGGTAAGCCAAACCTTAGATTGGGGCGATAAACGCGGCGCCGCAACGCGCACCGCCATGTTGCAAGCTGAAATATTGCGCTCTGACGTTGCACTAAGTCGCAGTCAGGCGTTGGCTGAATTGCTCTTGGCTATTGTCGAGCAAAGACGGCAGGGCAAGATCTTGCACTTTCAACTGCAGCAGCTCGATGCGGCTAAGCGGCAACTCACTATTGCCAAGCAGCAGTTGCAGGCAGGCTTGTTGTCACAAGCTGAACATCAACTTATTCAGCTTGAACTGGCGAGCCGCGCCGCAGAGCATGCCATGGTAGAGCAAGATGCCATAGCGGCCGACGCTAAGGTGTTGATGCTCGTGGGCACCACCTCAGTTGCCTTTAATGACTTTATTACTGCGCTCAGCGTCGATGACACGCCTTATGTCATCCGCTCAGAGGTCACGCCCGAGCTGCCAGCACTCAAGGGGGCATATCAACAAGTGATGCTCGCCAAATGGGCGGCAGAGCAAGTGAAGGCCGATACCGCCGCCGATCCCACCATCAGCTTTGGCGCCGAACGCGAAGGTGACGACAATAAGTTTACTTTGGGCCTGTCGGTGCCATTGCGCCTGCGCAATAACTACCGCGACACCCATGCTGTTGCCAGCAGTGAGGTCGTTGTGGCGGAGCAAAATTACCTGGCTAAAGTGCGTGTCATTAGCCAACAGCAGCAGCTATTTCAACTCAGCTTTGCGCGATTACAACAACGTTATCAGCAGTGGCGCCAATTGGTGCTGAGCTCCAGTGCCGGTATTGCCGATGCGTTAGGTCAGCAATGGCAGGCCGGTGACATTAGCACCAGTGATTACCTGCAGAGCCAGCGTCAACTGGCCAGTAGTTATCTGGCTGGTTTGTCATTGGAGTCGGCCTTGTATCAATCTTGGCTAGATTGGATGGGGGCTAGCGGCCAGTTAGAGCACTATTTAACTGCGCAGTTGAGTCTGCCCGCGCACGCCCAAGCATCTAAGTGAATTTAGGACGACATAACATGAATAAGCAAATCAATACGATCCAAGGCGTGACGCTAAGCGCAAGGCTAATAAAGGCCGCACAGTTACTATCAATTACCACACTATTAGGCTTGTCAGCCAGCGGGTTTGCCAGTGACAGCCATGATCACGGCGCAGCCAGCGACCTCGAGCGCCCACATGACGCCCGCGAAGTGGGGCACGACCACCAAAGCGAGCTGCCAGAGCATCGCGAGGCCGATAACGCCCATGGTCATGATGAGGACGAAGCCGAGCATAGCGATGGGATTGTGCTTAGCGCCGCCCAGCGAGAGCTTGCCGGCATTAAGGTGGTATCGCTCTCTAAACAAAGTTTTAGTTTAGAGGCGGTGGCAACGGCCACCTTAGTGGTGGACCGTAATCGCACTATCACCTTGGCGCCACAACTTGAGGTGCGGGTGCTTAAGCGGCATGTAGTGCCAGGGCAAGAAGTGCAGCAAGGGCAGCCCATTTTGACCCTAGGCGGCGCCGCCGTGGCCAAGGCGCAGGCGGAGTATATCAATGCCGCCGCTGAGTGGAGCCGGGTGCAGCGCATGAGCCCAAGCGCCGTCAGTGCCAGCCGTCGCTTGCAGGCGCAGGTGGACGCCGAGCTTAAGCGGGCGACCCTTGAAGCGTTAAAAATGACGGATGGTCAAATTAAGGCGCTTGCATCTCGTCCAGACACCATTGGCCGCTACCAACTGTTAGCGCCAATAGCGGGGCGAGTACAGCAAGATGTGGCCATGTTAGGTCAAGTTTTTGCTGGCGGCACCGCCTTGATGCAGCTTACCGATGAGTCACACCTCTGGGTTGAGGCTCAAGTGACACCGACTCAGGCTGAAAAAGTGACGGTGGGCAGCAGTGTGCTGGTGAAAGTGGGCCCCCATAGCATAGAGGCGCAGATCATCGGCCGCTCCCATGAGCTCAATAGCGTCACGCGCACCGAGCAAATTTTGGTGGCGTTCGATAATCCTGGTCATGTACTGCATGCCGGGCAATTTGCCGAAATTTATCTGGCCAACAATAGCGTTACCGGCGTGGTGCTGCCCGATGCAGCGTTGACCCGGGGCGGTGATGGTGACTGGCAAGTGTTTGTCGCCACTGATGAGGGGTTCGAGGCGCGAGAAGTTGAGGTGGTTGAGCGTCAACGGGGCATGAACTTAGTGCGTGGCTTAAGTCCTGAGACTCAGGTGGTGATTTCGGGGGCCTTTTTCTTAGCGTCCGAACAGGCCAAGTCGGGCTTTGATATCCACAATCATTAAGGGATCCTCGCTATGCTACAAAAATTAATCGATACGGCGATAGCCAATCGTCTGCTGGTGGTGTTGGCCCTGCTAGGGACCATTGTCGCCAGTGTGGTGGTACTGCCTAAGCTCAATCTCGACGCCTTTCCCGATGTGACCAATGTGCAGGTGACGGTCAATACCGCAGCTGAAGGCTTAGCCGCCGAAGAGGTGGAAAAGCTAATAAGTTACCCCGTCGAGTCGGCGATGTACGCCTTGCCTGCGGTCACAGAGGTGCGCTCATTGTCGCGTACGGGCTTGTCTATTGTGACTGTGGTGTTTGATGAAGGCACGGATATCTATTTTGCTCGCCAGCAAGTGTTTGAGCAGTTGCAAGCGGCCAGAGAGATGATCCCTAGCGGAGTCGGAGTGCCCGAAATTGGCCCCAACACCTCGGGATTAGGGCAAATTTATCAATATATTTTACGCGCCGAACCCGGTTCTGGCATCGATGCCTATGAGCTGAGAAGCCTGAATGATTACTTAGTGAAGCTGCTGATGATGCCCGTGGCTGGGGTGACCGATGTGCTCTCCTTTGGCGGTGAAGTGCGGCAATATCAAGTGCAGATAGAGCCCAACAAACTGCGCAGTTACGGCCTTGATATGGCACAGGTAACCGCTGCGCTTGAGAGCAACAACCGCAATGCCGGTGGCTGGTTTATGGCACAAGGCCAAGAGCAACTGGTGGTGCGCGGTTACGGTATGTTGCCCGCGGGCGATGCGGGTCTCAAAGCCATTGCGCAAATCCCCCTGACCGAAGTGGCGGGAACCCCAGTTCGGATAAGTGATATTGCCAAAGTGGATTACGGCAGTGAAATTCGTGTGGGGGCGGTCACCATGACGCGCCGCGATGACGCTGGGCAAGCGCAACACTTAGGCGAAGTGGTGGCTGGCGTGGTGTTAAAACGCATGGGAGCCAATACCAAGGCGACCATAGATGATATTGCCTCGCGACGCGCGCTAATCGAGCAAGCTTTGCCCGATGGCGTGTCGTTTGAGGTGTTTTACGATCAGGCAGATTTAGTGGCGCAAGCGGTCACCACAGTGCGCGATGCCCTGCTAATGGCCTTCGTGTTTATTGTGGTGATTTTAGCACTGTTTCTAGTCAATCTGCGCGCTACCTTGCTGGTGTTGTTGTCTATTCCTGTGTCGATTGGTCTGGCGCTGATGGTGATGGCTTACTTTGGCATGTCGGCCAATTTAATGTCACTAGGCGGCCTCGCCGTGGCGATTGGTATGCTGGTCGATGGCTCGGTGGTGATGGTGGAAAACATCTTTAAACATCTTACCCAGCCAGATAGAGGTCATTTAGCCAAAGCACAGGCTAGAGCCGGAGGTGAGCGTGATCCGTACCATGCCAATCAAGACGATCTTAGTAAAGGCCGGGATAGTGAAGGCGCGGGTAGCGGTATTGCCATTAGGGTCATGTTGGCGGCAAAAGAGGTGTGTCGGCCTATCTTTTTTGCGACCGCCATTATTATTGTGGTGTTTGCGCCGCTGTTTGCCTTAGAAGGGGTTGAGGGCAAGCTGTTTCAGCCGATGGCGGTCAGCATCATCTTAGCTATGATATCGGCCTTGTTGGTGGCCTTGATTGTGGTGCCAGCACTGGCGGTAATCTTGTTTCAACCGGGAGTGTTCAAACGGGGTGTGAAACTGAGACAAAGCGTGTTGCTTAAACCGATTGAATCCCTCTATCGCAAGCTGCTCACCGTCACCATGGCGCGCCCTAAAGTGGTGGGATTAACCGCGATACTGATGTTTGCCTTAAGCATGGCGCTGCTGCCTAGGCTAGGCACAGAGTTTGTGCCCGAATTAGAGGAGGGCACCATCAATCTGCGCGTTACCTTAGCACCCACCGCCAGCCTTGGCACTTCGCTTGAGGTCGCGCCTAAGCTTGAAAAAATCTTAATGCAATTTCCTGAGGTGGAATATGCGCTAAGCCGCATTGGCGCGGCGGAGCTGGGCGGCGACCCTGAGCCTGTGAGTAATATTGAGATCTATATTGGTCTCAAGCCGCTGGAGGAGTGGCAATCGGCGAGCGATCGCTTTGCCCTGCAGCGGCTAATGGAGCAAAAGCTGAGTGTCTATCCGGGCCTGCTGTTTACCTTCTCTCAGCCTATTGCCACTCGCGTAGATGAGTTGCTGTCTGGGGTGAAGGCGCAGCTTGCCATTAAGCTGTTCGGCCCAGATTTAGCGGTATTGTCGCAAAAAGGCCAACAACTGAGTGATTTGGTGATGCAGATCCCCGGCGCGGTTGATGTGTCGCTGGAGCAAGTCTCTGGTGAGGCGCAGTTGGTGGTGCGTCCTAAGCGTGACGTGTTAGCCCGTTATGGCATCAGTGTCGATGAGGTGATGAGCCTAGTGAGCCAAGGAGTGGGCGGCGCGAGTGCTGGGCAGGTGATCGATGGCAACGCCAGATATGATATCAATGTGCGTTTGGCATCAGAGTACCGTAGTGCGCCTGATGCGCTGCGGGATCTGCTGCTTAATGGGGCGAATGGTGCGACCGTGCGGCTTGGCGAGGTGGCCGATGTGTTGGTTGAGATGGCGCCGCCCAATATCCGCCGCGATGATGTGCAGCGCCGCGTTGTGGTACAAGCTAACGTATCGGGACGCGATATGGGGTCAGTGGTCGATGATATTTATGCCATAGTGCCCCAAGCCGAGTTGCCACCAGGCTACACCGTCGTGGTGGGTGGGCAGTATGAAAACCAGCAGCGCGCGCAGCAAAAACTGATGCTGGTGGTGCCTATCTCTATTGGGTTGATCGCCTTGCTGCTCTACTTCTCATTTGGCTCTATTAAGCAGGTCGCGCTGATTATGGCCAATGTACCCCTGGCCTTGATTGGCGGTATTGTCGCGCTCTATCTCAGCGGCACTTATCTGTCGGTGCCAAGCTCGATTGGGTTTATTACCCTGTTTGGGGTGGCAGTGCTTAATGGTGTGGTATTGGTGGATTCGATTAATCAGCGCCGCGCAGCGGGTGAGCCGCTTTATGCCTGCGTGTACGAAGGCACTGTCGGGCGGCTTCGCCCGGTATTGATGACGGCGCTGACATCCGCGTTAGGCCTTATTCCTATTCTGCTCTCGACTGGTGTGGGCAGTGAGATTCAACAGCCACTCGCTGTGGTGATCATCGGTGGCCTATTTAGCTCAACAGCACTGACACTGCTGGTATTGCCGACCCTCTATCGCTGGCTGTATCAAAATAGCGAGAATCCTAGTCATTAATAGCCACAAGGGATGATGCGATAGATAAAGGTGTCTTTTATATTGGCCAAGTCCGCCTTAAAGGCGGACTTGTTTTTTTGCACTTTAGCTTAGGGGGCTTCCTTTTATTTAAGCTTTATTTCTGTTTAATAAAGCATGTCTTATAAGGCTTGTTTTAAGGCAATACGGGTTTTCAAGTTATCGACCAATGCATTAGTAAAGGCGGGATCTGCATCCTTTTGGCTCTGCAGATAAATATTGTATTGAGGACGTTTGGCTGAGTGGTTGACTTTATCTTTCCAAAAATCGGTTAAATCGACATAGTCTATGGTGCCTCTTTTCTCTATTGCCTCCGTGACCATAAATGATGCCAGTAAACCGATGCATTCGGTTTTTTCAATATGCTCTAGTAACAGGTTAAGGCTTGTGGTTTTCATTGATACAGATAAGGGGAGCTTTAATTCGCTCGAGAGGGTTTCCAATTTATGGTTTTTAGGGCCATTCATGGAGTAATAAAATAGTGCAACAGGGTGGGAAAATAATATCTCAATGCTTAAAGGGTGCTCAAAGATGGGGTGACCTTTCTTAGCGACTAGGTAAAAGTTGTGTATTTGACCAATTTGATGAAGCTCTACTTTATCGTTATGAGTTGGGTTAATTGCAATCGAGTAATCTAGCTTAGATTGGTTAATCTGGTGTTGTACATCGCCAGTCCAAGGGTGAAGATTAAACGTCAGGTTTGCTTGAGTTGCGGCGCGGCTATGATGAAGGCAATCCATCACCATAGAGCTTAGGTGTTCCTGTACTGCGATATTAATTTCACGTTTACACAAGCGGTTATTCTGAGCCGTGCGAGCAAGAGTTTGATATTGTGAGACTACTGATTTCGCCAAGGGATAGATGGTTTCTGCAAGATGGTTTGGCTCCATGCCATAGCGTTGTCTGACAAACAGAGGATCGCCAAAAATTTCGCGCAAACAAGTTAACGAACGACTCACTTTAGATTGAGATACGTTTAGCCTGACCGCCGCAACAGTGACACTTTTATGGTCACATAACGCGACCAAAACGTTTAAAGTGAAGTAGTCTAACCGGCTTATCTCATTAATCATTATGTAATAAAAGCCATATAAGAAATCCTTAGCCAATTCTAATGTACCCTCAGTTTATTTCGAGGATGCAACTCACATAACGGTTGAAAATAAGTGCTGTTTAAAGGTGCGCGACTTAGGTTAGATGGTAAAAGGGCTTACCCAGTAGTAAGCCCCTTATTTGAGTGCTAAACGCTAATTTTTAGCCCAGAGGAATGATTTTTTCGACCTTGAATGTAATGTTACAAGCACCGACTTGGTTCCAATCTATATCTTTTGGATCAAAGGTTTCGCCGATACCGGCACCCGGAACAGGTGTAGCCCAATCGGCAGCAAATAAACCGGTACGAGTATAATCTGTTGTAACGATTAAGCGGGCGCCGCGATTACGGCTATCTTCGTCAAAGCCTGTTTTGGCAAATTGAGTCTCATCATATTGGTAGTAGGATAAGCGGGCATTACCATTCATGATGGCGTTGTAACAGGTGTTGTTTTTACCGATAAATACAGAGCTGAAATAATCGCCATTAATATTTTTCAATCCCCACCCAAATGTCGCCACATTAGGCGTTTCAATGGTTACACCATTTTCAACATATTTGTTTACCGTAGCAACGAGTTTAGAACCTAAGTAATTATCTGCAGTTTCAATTACATAAGCCTTACCGTCATTCGGGTACATCTCTTTCATATGTTCACGGTTTTCCATCACACAGGCTTGCGCTAATGTGGTTGCCCCGGTGTTCGCTTCTGTCGCCTCGGTCCAGCGGTAATTATGTATTTTGGTGTTCACCGCATCTTCTAACCATTTAGCGTTTAGGAAGGAACCAGTTGTGTAATATGAAAGGCCTGAAGCGCCGGTTTTGCCATCGATAGCGCCAGGTTTAAATATGGGCTGTGTGTAGGTGGGATCCGTTGGGTTGCCTACTAAGTCTGCTGGAGGGGCTGAATGTGGCGCGTGGCAGCCAGCACAATCGCCATAGTCGCTATGAGGCGGCGTGACCCCTGACTCACCAGTGCCGTCATAGGTATGGCAAGAAAGGCATTCATCACCTGCAACACCGACGTTGGCTTTTAGCACCAGTTCGGCTTCTTTAGTATTAGGGTCTATATAATCGAATGCTACGTCAATCTCTGCGCATTGAGTAGAAAAATCATAGGGTTGTAGCATATTATCTTTGAGTTCGCCTATCGCTAATTGTAGATCGGCTTTCTCTTTGGCTAGCTTGATTTGGGCATCGTTAAGCTGATCATTTTGAGTGGTTAATTCGCTATTCGTTGCTTCTAGTTGTGCTAATTTATCTAATACATCTTGGCTTGTTTTTTCGACAGTATCGTCATTACAACCCGTCATTAGAACCAAAGATGAACAGATTAATGTCGCTAATAGTTTCTTTTTCATTGTTACCACCTACTACATTGTTTTTATTTAAAATATTAAGTTTTAGTTGAGATATGCTTGGAACGCTTTACTGTGATGAAATGTGATTTCGCCAGCATGATTTTCAATTAACATCAGGGGAAGCCCGAACCTTTCTGCCATGGCTAATGCAGGCTTAACTCCCATGACAACCGTCGCAGTAGCAAGTGCATCAGCGGTGGCACAGTCGTCAGCGATGACGGTGGCCGATATTACTTGCCGTTGCACAGAACGACCTGTTTTGGGGTTAATAATGTGAGAAAATTGAATGTTGTTTTGTTCAAAAAAATTGCGATAGTCGCCAGAGGTCGCAATGGCTTTATCACTAATAGAAAGGGTGGCAACCTGATCACGACTGTTTAATTCAGGCTTATCCACTGCAACTTGCCACAATTGGCCATCGAAACGTTTTCCATTAGTCACCAGCTCACCGCCGATATCCACTAAAAAGTGCTCAATCCCCTCTTGGCGCAATAGTCTTGCTATTTCGTCGACGCCGTAACCTTTAGCTATCGAAGAGAGATCCAGTCGAGTGCGTGGATCGCGTTTTGTCAGCGTTGTGCTGGCTAATGTGATGTTATCCAGGCCTGTATATTGCAACACTTGCTTTATTTCGTTAGCGCTTGGTATTTGGCGAGGGTGGCTTGATGGTCCAAACCCCCAAAGTTCAACTAGAGGCGCGATGGTGATATCAAGCGCACCGTCAGTCATTTTTGCGATAGCAATAGCTTTTGCTAGTACTTCAGCTAGTGGTGGAGATATCTGTATTGCATCATTGCCTGAGTAGGCATTAATTTTGGATATTTCAGAATCTTGTCGCCACGTGGACATAGAAGCGTTAATTTCTTCTAGTCGTAACTCTATCTTTTTTCGCAGGAGATAGACTTGTTCTGGTGTGGTGTTATCGGAGTCCCAGGTTATCTGATAATTATTTCCCATGGTTTTGCCATATATGTTGTATGTCTTAAATCCTATATCGCTCGCTATTGCACTTGATGAAATAACCATCATTAAAAAATAGATCAATGAGCAGAAATTGAATTTATTCATAAGTCACGTTTGAAATATTCACCATGTGCTAATAACATAACCGTAAAATCATCGGGTTCAATACGAGCCGTTACACCGTGTGATATATTTCATAGTGTATTTATGAGAACTAAGACTCAACGCAAGATAGTTGATGATTGAATATCTAAGATCCATTTTTCGTAGATCTTAAGTCTACCTTCGTGAACCCAATTTGCAGCTTAAAGAACATGATCTAGTGAGGCATCTTTTAGTGCCTGCATTCCCCCCCCAGATGGATACTATAAGTGATTGATATTTTGGGTTACATATTTAAGGGTTGCAGTGGAGGGATACATTAATGGTTGTTTGTATTTTTCTGTATTTTTAGTTTAACTTGATTTTAGTCTATTAGTTAGTCTGTGGCTTAGATGAACATTGGATTTGTTTGACGAGAAATAAGTGGGTTTTATATCGGTCATATTTACATTTTTATGTTATCACTATATTTGATATGGATTTTGGATTTTAATTTGTCTGCTTGAGATTTTTATTTTTATTTTTATTTTTATTTTTATTAATAAGGTTTTTTAATTGGGTTTCTTTTTGGTAGTGCTGAATTGAATTGTGTCAGACCATTTTTGTCGTTATAAATACGAATTCAGTTTATTTTAAAAAGGGTGACCTTTTGATTGTATCCGGTGTGATGTTAAAATTGATAAGTCTACTGAAGTATTTAAAACTTCCGATAGCGTCTAATAAAATCTACAGCTTCCACTAAGGGATAGCCTCTATGAGTTATAGCATTGACATATCTAGTATTATTGAATAGGTTGTCTGGTTGATAACTATACTAAATTAAGGATGATTGATGTACGCCTCGCTTCGACAACTCGCTGGTATGCTCTGTTTGATTGCCTCTTTTAATACCTTTGCCGTCACCCAATGGGTTGATTTTGAACTTATCAATGGCCACATCAATTTGCCAGTGAGCATTAATGGCATAGAAGGTCGCGCCATTTTGGATAGTGGCGCTCAAGGCAATGCGATTAACACAAGCTTTATTAATCGCCATGGTTTTGAATTCGATAAAGGTGGCAAGATTAATATTCAAGGGGTGTTCAGCACTGAGAAACGCCAGCTCTATAATAATGTCCCTGTGACTTTGTTTGGGGCAACCATCGAGTTTGATCAGTTAGCGAGTCTGCGTATTGGCCATCATGAGGTGCAGTTGTTACTCGGTGCGGGTCTATTAGATAAGTTTATATTTCAGATTGATTACCCCAATAGCCGGATGAGATTATTCGAAAGAGGCAGTGTGGATTTAGCTAAACTCGAAAATATACCGATGCAGATAGACAGAGGAACGGGGCAACCAATTGTTCGAGTTGAGCTTAATGGTGATGGCGATGAAAACCCTTGGCTTGTCCTCGATACCGGTAATGCAGGCGGACTATTTTTAAAGCGCATGTTAGTAACGGACAATAACTGGCTTGAGCTTTACGGTTCTCAGTCGGGGGTCACAGGTGGTGCCAATAGCATTGCTCTGGTCGATAGCTTTCGGTTGCCTAAGATGAAGTTTGGGCCATACACAGTTGAAAATGTCTTAGTGACAGTACCAGGAGAGGGGCAAACAGCATCGGTCTCGGGTCGTAGTAACAGTGGAGGGTCTCGTATCAAGGGTAAGAATATCAAGGGGCTGGTGGGCTATGATGTACTGAAACACTTTGTGTTAACCATAGACTATAAGTCGGGCCATATGCATATAGGTTTACCCGAAGACTCATAATCAGCCTTGTGGGATCTCGATAATAAGGGCACAGGATCGCATCATCAGTGCCCTTTTTTGTGGCTTTATTTTATGCCTGCGGGCAATGCTTGCCCCTGTTTATGCCTGTCGTGGCGAGATTAAATACCGACTTTTATAACCACTTTCCTTACCGCTTTAGGTGTGGCTAGCGTGCCCGGCATATGAATATCTTGCGGAAAAAACAGCGCAAACATCCCCGCTTTTAAGGGGATAAAGGCAGCATTAGCTTTATTGGACTCATAATCAAACTGGGCGTAATCATGTTTGTCGAAGTAGGGTTTTGATGGAGTCTGATCCGCCAGTGGTAGATAGCCAAACTCCTCTTCACCACTGACCACATATTGCACGTCGATGTAACGGCGGTGCACCTCAAAAGATTCTTGTTCTCTAGGGGTAGTTTCATAGTCATTAACGATGACAAACAGATCTTTGCCATCGAGCTCATAGGTACCCACCTCGGCTTGAGTAAAGTCGGTCTCGACTAAGTGTTGCAGCGCTTTGGCCAATCTTGGGCTCAGTGAGGCGTACAGGGCAATGTTATTTAGGCTATCTACTATCATGACGGTTACGCAAACAAGTTAATTGAAGCGCTAGTTTAGCAAGCTTGGCTGTTAGTGGGATAGCGTTTGTTGTGGCTCGGGCGGTGGGATATCGCATGAGGCCCTAAAATCTTGCCACCACTGCACATGTCGGCGCATCTGCTGCTTGAGTTGTGCGGGCAGGGCATGGCGCTGTTCGGAGAAATGATGCTCGATGTAGTCTTGATAAACACTGCCATCAAACAGGCGTTGCATCGGCTGACTTAAGCGGTAATGCAGTTGGTTTAATTGGGATAGATAAGCCTGGGTTTGCCCTAGATAATATTTGTGAAACAAGTTTTGCAATATCTCTTGTTGCCGATTGGCGTGGCCAAGGCGGCAGGCGGCGAGCGTTTGATAGTTAAATAGGTAGTCATTGATTGCTGTTAGTTGAGATACGCTCAATGCAAGTGAGCGCAGATATTGGTTGAGCAGTGGTTGGCGATGAAAAATCGCAAGTGTTTGCTCTAAATTATCTATCTCGATCTGTTGCCACGAGTGAGCGATGATCTGCTCTTTGATGTTGTTGAGCTGGCTCAGTGCACTTTCAAACTCCACTCGTCCGCTATGCATCTCATTTAGGGTCAGTGAGTCGTAACCGATAAACAGCCTTTTCTTAACGCTGATATCGCGCGTTAGCATCTGCCTAAACACTGTGAGTGCCTGTTGCTGTTTTTGTTCAAGCCCTAATGTCAGTGTGTCGATGAGGTCAGCATCGTCTAATGTATCAATGCACTTGGGGGCAAGTTGGATAAAACGAATATGGTAGATCAGCCGCTGACTCGCCGGTGCCACTTTACCTAAAGCGCTATTGCGCTCGGCAATCAGTTGGCCAAGCGCGCAGTGATTAAGCTTAAGTGTTTGTAAAATAGAGAGGGTTTTGGTGTCTGCTTGATAAGCTGCAGTCTTGGGTAAGGCCATGGGATTCAATGGTGCGCTTGGATAGGGCTGATTGAGCACGGTCTCGAGCCGTTTGCTGTAATCTTGCCATACGGCATCGGCATCTTGCCTGGGCTGGCAGCCCAGAGTGAACAGACTAAGTAACGCCAGTAAGCCTGTGATTCTGGCGGGCATATTGACGCGCTGCGTTAAAAACAACATCTGTTTAGGCCGGCGGTGAATGAGGTTGTGGGCTCGTGCTTGGCTGTCACTTGGGTCGCTTCCTTTTTTGTTGCTGCGCTGATGGTTTATCATGCCATGGCAATACGTTGCCTTAGCACAAAGGGTTTACTCGTAACGATAATCTCTTGTTTTGCCAGTGGTTAGCATAAGGCTTAGCTTAGGGCTGTTAATATACGCCTATATTCTATCTCTTATTTACAGGCCATTTTAGACAAATGCTGGCTGCCCACTGCCGCTATATTTTATTATCATAGCCAACTTCATAGGCTCCTTAGGATAAGGAGTGAGTTGATGACATTAAACAAGGAAAATAACTTGTCTCAATTACGGTTTTTAGCCGGCCCCAGTGCCTATCGCACGATTGCCAAACATGGGCTTGATCCCGCGCTGTTTACTCGTGTGCTAGCGGCGTCTGGCGGCCCCAAATGGATTGTTTTTAATGGCTAAACACCGAAAAGCTCGTATGTTTAAAAACAGACATTCAATAAAATACAAACCTTTTGTTTTATATCATTAAAATTATCTAGCGTTTTTCATAAAGATATATGAAATAGTAGGGGGTGAATGGGTTTAAAGGGGGAAACTAAAACCTTAATTCTTGATGACTTGACTGCCTAATCTAGCTACTGCGCTTTAAGAAGTTGCTCCTGTACTACCTGATTAACCATGCCTGAGTTATCTATTTTCATCAGTATGTCATGCGGACTTAGATTGTCTTGAACCATAATGACATCCATGCTTTTTCTAGTTTTAACACTCTCAATGTTCAATTCAGTGGCTTTTCTAAGCGCTTCTAATCTGGATCCGTTCTCAATCAGATCTTCTTTCCAGTAGACAATATAGGTTATGCTGACTTTTCTTCTCATCAGCGCTTCAGCATTTAGGCTTTCTGTTACCTTGTTCTCTTTCACAATATTTGCTGCAGATTCAGAAGTGGGCTTATCGTTAAATTGACTACAGCCAGATATCAGCAAAGATATCAGGGTGAGAGCGATGATATTAAATTTAATGGATGACATATGAACCCTTAATGCTGTGAGCATTTTTTGACTTGTGATACTTCGCAATTATGTTAGCTCAGGTATTAAACCGAGTTGATAACTCAACAACAAAACCAACGAGGTTGAGCTATAAATACCCTTCTTTAAAAGGAAGGGTATTTATAATTGCAAACCTTAGCCCTCACATACGCCAGGTGATACAGAATGGCTAAAATCGACTTCAACAATGTCACCACAAGCGCCATTCTTACAAGATTGTACCGCAACTCTTGAATATGTAGAAGTATCGACAGTAGCACGAGGAACATCAGTAACAACAGTTGTATCAAAGTTAACAGAGTCAATATTGCCAGTAGCGTTAGTTTGCATAACTTTGTAGCTAACACCATCTACAGCATGTTGCAGTGTACCAAACTGTACGTTATACATAGAACACGCAGTAGGGACAACTTCTAGCATCTGAGTTAAATATGCTTCTTGAACTGGTGAAGCAAACTCTTCGTAACGATGTTGAACATTTACTTTTTCAATTGCTAGTACATCATTGCGAAGTGCATTGTAAGCGTTAACAACACCTGCACCATATCCAACTTTAGAAGCTCTTGATGCTTGACCATGACCATTCAGCTCATAAGGAACAGCAGTGTTCAACATCATTGCTTCACGTTCTTTAGCTGATAAATCAGGGTGAGTCAGCTTAAGCAATGCTAGAATACCTGAAGCATTAGGAGTAGACATTGAAGTACCTGTGTTTTCAGAGTAACAATCGTCATAGCTTGCAGATGAACCACAATTGCGACCAGTGGCATAATAAAATGTACCAATTGTTGCACCAGTGATGTCTTCACCATGAACTGCAAGGTCAGCGAATTGTCCGAAGTTAGAGAAATTACTAATTTCACCGCCCATCTTAGAAGATGCCACTGCTAGTGCTTCTTCGCAGTTTGCAGGAGTAACATATGTGGTGTCTGCTGCTTCATTACCCACAGCAATAACAACACTAATATTCATCTTGTACGCTTCACTAACTGCATCCTGCATGTAGCTGTTAGCCTCACAGCTCATTTCAGAATATCCACCTACACTCAAGTTGATAACATCAACAGGCTCAGAGATAGGACGAACATAACCTTGATCTCCTTCATTCAAAGAACCATTGCTGTATTTTTTGATAGCCCACCAAACACCGTTAGCAATGCTGTAAGAATCACCACCATAGCTACCAAGGACACGTACAGGAACAAGTTCAAGACTGTTAGTTGGAACAATGCCAACCATACCAAGATTATTGTTTGAAGTAGCTGCAATTTGACTCGCAACACTCAATCCGTGACCATCAATAACAACATTGTAAACACCATCACCGTCTAGATCCCACCAAGATTTGTCAGTTGCATCATTATTATTGTAATGAGGAAATACATTCTCAGAAGAACAAGTTAAATCAGTGGCAGTATTTTCATGATCAGCAGTTAGACAACCCATTCCTGAATCAACGAAAGATGCTTCATCTTCTGACCAGAGCATGTCTTCATGCTCCCACTTACCAGTATCCAGTACAGCAACACGAACCTTGCGATCTAGCTTGGTATTTTTTACTGCATAGTCACGAGCCTTAGCAATGCTAGAAAGCCCCATACGAGTTTCTTCTTGTTCATCTAAATATTCCTGACCTAGATACAGAGGGTCATTAAATTTATTGATTACAAGAGATCGAGTACCGATAGTGCCTTTTTGTGGAGCTTGTGATTGAAAACGATTTACATCAATCAATTCACTATTCACTTTTGGTGAAACAACAAGTCCATTTTTTTCAACATACTTGAAGTAACCAGTGGTTAGAAGAGTTTTAATAGCTGTTTCGCTATCTCCGCTAACATCAACCAAATCAAAAGTATTTTGAAGGGGTTTTAGAAGCTTAATATCTAAGCCAGTTTGTGCAGAAATTTGTTCAAGAGCGTCTACGCTATGAACACGATCATTGTCTTCCCAGTTGATAATCAACTCGGCTGATTGTACAGAGATGGAAGTCATAGTAATCAGGATAGAAGCCGCTAGATTAGTAATTTTCATTTGTTCTTACTCTTAATTCGAATTTGAAGGAGGTCATTGCTTTATAAGCGTTACCAATTACTCTATGCGCTAATGAATAACGGTTCCGTTTGCCATTGAAGCAGCAAGACCTAAAACTTTATACTCTGGCTTCCATACCCAAGTGTCGCCTTGATATGCACCGTAAGTAGCATTTCCTACAAATCTGCTGTAAGAACCATTTCTTAATTCATTCATTTGTTCCCAATAAATGCGACCTAGTTCTAAACCTGAAACTTCGGCTTTTAGCATGTTTGCTAAACGGTTAATGCGTTCAATAATATTTTGACCAGCAGCAGAGTAGTAATCATTGTCTTGAATTGTACGAATACGCTGAATATTACTTACTGCTAGACCATAATTTTTAGTGTTAGCGTAAAATTGAGAACTTGCCGTACCTGATTGGTGGTTATAAGTCTCTTCCTCTCCTACATTACAAATGTAGCCACGCTGAGTAGTATATTCACCGTCAATATAACCACCCTTAAAGTTATTGTTTACAACAAAGCCAGTTTGAGCGGCACCAAGCATGCAAGTTAACGCCGAAGTGGATTCATTATCAGAAAAGTAGCGAGAATCAGCGATCAACAGACGTTCAGTTAATGCTTCTTGTTGAGTCAATACACCCTGCATTTCTAAAGCATCAATCAAAAAGTCACCAAGTCGTTCCATTTCTTGTGATTGCTTAACGAACTTTTGAGCGAGTACAATTTTTTCTTCCAATTCACGTTCCTGAGAAGTGGTAGCACCCTTTACATAAATTTCATAAGCTGCACCAGCACGACCATCAAAAGAATCAGTTGTATTAATTCTCACTAAAAATCCTGAAAACTTAGAACCCTCAAGAGCTGTGAAAGAATAAGTTTTAGCAGTATTGTCATAATCGAAAGCAATTTTACTAGCATCGCCTTCAAGAACTTCAAATGGTTCAGCTTCAAAAATCGCTAAACTATCTGCATCAAGAATTTCTGTAGACGACATTTCAAAAGTCTTAGTTTCACCTTCTTCCAAGAAAACAAAGCGTTCACTATCCATAAAAGGAGCACGAACTGCATAATAAACATTTAAAGAAAAGTTTAATGTCTCTGTTGTAATACCGTCAGTGACAGTCAAAACACCAGTGTAATCACCTTGGTTTTCTTTAGATGGAGAAACAACAACTTCCTTGCCCTCAGAGCTGACAGCAGCGGAAATAGCAGATTGATTAAGTCCTGCATCAACATTCATACTAACACTATAAGTAATGTTTTCTTCACTGAGAGAACCTAGTTCTAAAACAAATGGGAAACGAGCTTTCGCTGCTTGAGCAACAGAAAGGTTGACTGATTCCGCATCCACCCAAGTTACTGAGTAGGCAACATACTTGGTGACTATGACTGTGATTTCTTTAGCTACACTATCTTTGCCATCACTGACAGTAACGATCAATGTTGCATTGGTGCTAGCTTCCACATCACTTGCGGTGATCACCAGACTATCACCGTTGACGCTGGCTGAAAGAACAGGAGAGGTGGAGCTAAAGCTGTATGTCAGTTCATCACCATCCTCATCAGTAGCTGTAATTGCGACATCTGTGGTGGAACTTCCCATCATAGAGATCGATGATTCAGCCAAAGATAGAGTGGGGGCATGATTAACTGGAGTTGTTGGAGTTGTTGGAGTTGTACCACCATCATCTCCACCACCGCCACATGCAGTAAGGAGCACCGATAGAATAATTGCCGATAACAATCCACGAGTATTGTTCATGTTTATTTTTCTCGAGTTAAGAACACAAATGTATTGTGCTTATGAAATATTAAGGTAAAGGGTTTTAATAGTTCTTTGAAAGCCCATTTTTGTAAGTCAGTATCTATAGCTTGCATAGGGATAAAGCAGAATAAGAGAGCTAGCCCTACTATTTTTAGCCTAAGTAGATTTTCCGCTTTGTTCGTTACTATTAAATGCATTTAGCATTGTGTTAAATGGGGTTGTGAACGAAGTAAAATCGAAGAGCTTGATTGCAAGGGAGGTATTGTATCCACTGGGGTTAAGCTTCATTATTTAGTCCTTTATATAATGTCCAGATAAAAACATTGTCATGTTTTCCATAAGGTTCAATAGCTTAAATCAAGTCAGAACTTGAAAATGTTGCCACGGTCACATGTTAGCTACTTTGCAACCACTTTCTGGTGACTCGTAGCTTTCAATTGTAAAGCCTTGCTAACTGTAAAGATCGGCAGTGACACAAGTGTTAAACCTATCGACTAGATAGTGGGGGGCAGTTAACCCCACACACCGCAGTTTAAAAAAATAAGTTAGATGTGTCTCTATATTCGTATTTCACCTTAAAATCATCGCTAGAAAGATCCAATGCAACATTGAGCGAATTGGCGTTGACAAAATTGACTCTAAAGGAACCTTCATTGGAACCAGCCTCAACATCTGTGACCTTGCAGTCCATTTTTTCCTGAACAGTTCTCTTAAATAACTTCCTGTCGTATTCACGAAGATCTTTATATTGTTGGATTAAATCAGCATCTGCGACATCTAGCATGTCAAAATCTGCTGCCTTGATATTTTCGCAAACTTCTACTGCAATATTTATGGCCTCGTCAACAGGTTTGGAGCACGCTGTCATACCAAGCAATACCAATGCTAAAAGCAATATTTTTTTCATGTTAACTATCCCTTCAAAATTTTTGTTAGATATCCTAAAAATTATAAGATGGATTACTAAGGGGAATTTTTTAGCTGTACTGGCTATCAGTCTGGTTGCGCCTGTTGTTAACATACCAGTTCCCCTGTAAGCCCGAAAAAACAAATAAGGCACAGATAACTTGCATAAAGAAATCTGAACATTTATCCAAAAGCCAAGAACTGGCCATATCAACGTTTCGTCCTTCACAGTTAAACCTGTTACTGACCACTAGTACCTGAAAATTTTTCATTGGTTTGATACCAAGGCAACAGTTGCAAAATAGCAAATAACAAGGTTGACATCAGCAATAATGGTAAACCTAGCCTCATAGTATCAAACAACATTTTCAACATCTCTTTATCTAAACCAAAAGAACTCGAGTAGCCTCTCATATCATCAAAGTATGAAAAAGCATCATAAATAGGAACACATAGTACAATAAGAAATATTAATGCTAAAACTCGACTCACAACTCTAGGTAAGCCAAGCAATAGGCTGAAAAGTGTTAAGGTTATAAATAGCAATTGGAACCCAGTGTTTTCAACTAACTGTAAATAACTTTGTGATTCATTAAATATTTTAACCAAGGGTAAAACCATAGAGATAAACAAGCTAATTAAAACAAAAGATGAAAACTTATTATAAATTTTGAAATCATTCCCTCCAGGAATCGTTATTGATTTAAGCGCATTGCTGGCTTTTGAAATATCAATATTATTCACTGACGCCTTTGTTTTCCCTGCTGTGGCTGCGGCAAAAGTTTTAGCTCTACTCATATTCTCTTCATTAACACTGTTTCTAGCTTGACTATATAAGTTAGCAGCTACTTTCTTAGCTTTATTTAGCCTTTCATCAGCAGCAGTTACTGTTCTCAGAACATAAATATTATGTGCTGTCCCATCTGTTACATCAAAATCAACCTCATCACCAATAGCTGGGCTAACCTGTGAACTAAACTTGTCTGGTGTCACTTCAAATTTTTGCTCGTTTTCACCCCGAATAATCGTTAACTCAGCAGTGATATGTAAAATTGTCCCTTTCATTACTATTCCTTTTACTCTTAGGGTTAACAGCTAGGTGCCGAAATTAGCAACTTTGGCTTGATAGTGTCAGGAGTTACTTTTGATGAAAGGCCAACAATGTTAATGGAAACCGAACGCCCACATAGCGTTTCAACTGCAAGAGTATTAGTTTTACCATCATCCACACTACTTTTAATCGTTACCGTTTTACCAGATGATTTTATTTCCAAACTTAAGGCCGTTGTATTTTTCGTATAGCTAACAAACCTATCCTGGCCAGTAATATCAAGCACAGCCACACCGCCGTCAGGTACATACATATTGACGACTGATTTTTGAACTTGATCTATGCTAGCGCTATAGGGACCCTGAAGTTGCACCACGTCAGATATGATTTGTGGTTCTTCAGCCAATGAAAAACCAGATACGAGTATTAATGGTAGCGTTAAAAGTTTCATTGTATTGCCTTTATTATTTTTTTAGTGGTAATTGCTTTGACAAGATTGCAACTGTATTTATATGCATATAGGTGTGTAACTTATGTTTAAATGTCGACTAAGGTGTACCTACCGAACTCTTTGGATAATTTAAACCTGTCACGGCTCCCAAATGACTTAAACCTGTATGAGATAATTACCATCCCTGATTTTTCTTTCAATACCATATCGACCAATCCACAGTCTGAGTTTGAGTACTCTTTCTGAACTTTTTTGGGTAGGCCTTTATTTTTTTGAGTGACAAACTTGGTATACTCTGACTCTGGAAGAAATGGTTTTAGGTTTTCTGGATTAGCCTCTTCAGTGATAAACTCACTAAATACCTCACAAAAATGTACTCCCACCTCTTCATTACTCATTTTTGAGATCTGCTCATCTGTAATTGGGGCATCAGAGCAACCAACTAAAGCAAGTGATAATAAGCACAACAATATGATTGATTTGGGTAACTTCAAGATTTATCTCCTTCAAAGCCTGCTGTATGCAGATACATATTTACCTTCGTTCTGTCTATAAACCCGAAAAAAACGCCCTAGTTTAGAGCTTTTCGGATCTTGTTTTAGAACACCTCATGCTTAGGCTCCTTTCATAAGGTTGAAGCTAGGTTATCTGAATAGTTAAAGAAGGGAAGATACGTAAATGCCGAAATAATTCGTAAAGTAGAGAACAAAAAATTACAGAACTTTGACATGATCCCAGTATTTGTTTTCATGATGGGGTGATCAGTGAAGCGCTGGCTGCCCATATCAAACGCTATGAGTCGTCCTCATATCATAGGTTTCCTCTTGATTCAGCTATTGACGATATACAGAGCTACTTCTGATAATAATCCTAAATTATCGCAATATACATTTGATACTTAACTGTAGAAAAAATAAGGGTACTGTTATAAAGTAGATGGTTCGGTTTTTACCTATTCATGAGCTGAGAGGGAGAGCTTCAGTGAATCGCTATAAAAAATTTTATAAGGTAGCGACATTTTGAGAATATCTTTTGCAATAAGCTCTTTCGCTCTCATTGAATGGTGTTACATGGATTGTGAATTCACGCACCTAGGAAGCAGAACAAGTGAGCTCAGTGGCTAATACAAATCAAGATTTTGAACAACTCACCAACATATTAGTTAAATGGAATACTGGTGACAAAGTCGCAGAGCAACAGCTCTATCAGTTTGCTTATCAAAAATTTCATCAACTTGCTAGTGAAGTCAAATCGAACTCTATTGGTGAGCGGCCTGAAAGCACGCTATTAAACATTTCGTGCAATACCACATCTCTAGTTCATGACGCCTTTATAAAAATTCATCAAAGTAGAGATGTTGCACCTGATACGACAAGAGAGCTTTACATAACGTTTTCAACTGTGATCTATTCAATTCTAGTAGACAACATACGAAAATCTAAAGCAAAAAAACGACAAAAAAATAGTACATCGGCGATGAATACAACTACTTTGGACAAAATACAGCGCATTTTGGATATAGAAATTTTACTGAAAAAACTATCACTAGAGTATTCTAGGCAGGTATCCATTTTTATCTACAAATATGTCTGCCTTATCCCATCAAAAGAGATTGCTCAGTTATTTTCTATTTCAGAATCGACAGTCGATAAAGACCTTTCTTTTATCAAGCTGCGAATTTCAAGTTATTACCATAATTAATTTCACTTCAGGGACGTTTTAGTGATGCAAAACCTTTATGAGCACTATTGCCATTTATCTACACTTAATGAGAGTGATAAATCAGATTACATTGAAAGTCTTAAGCACGATGATGCTACCTATATAGCATTAACGAAGATGCTTATGGATGTAAATATTGATATCACACAGATTTTCAATGACAGTATTGAGCTTGCTGGGGAGCAGATAACAGGGAGTCTTAAGGAGGGTGATAGTGTATGTAAATATAAAATCACCCAGTTACTAGGCAGAGGGGGGATGGGTAGTGTCTACCTAGGCAAAAGGCAAGATGGTGAGTACTCTCAAAATGTAGCGATTAAGGTTGTACCGCTTGCTCTATTGAATAATGAATCAGAACAGATTTTTAACTATGAAGCTCAGGCACTTGCTTCATTAAATCACACTAACATTGTATCAGTTCTAGATGCGGGTCGAGATGTTCGAGGTTTCGCTTATATCGTAATGCAATATGTTAACGGGCAAACATTGAGCAAATATGTAGATAGTAATTTACTAACTGAACAACAAAAACTCAAACTGTTCATACAAGTCCTCGATGGAATTACCCATGCTCATGCAAACCAAATACTGCATAGGGATATTAAGCCAGAAAACATTCTGATTGACGAACAGGGTCAAGTAAACATAATCGATTTTGGTATTTCAAAATTTATTCATTCACAAAAAAGTGAATATAATGAACCATATTTAAAAGCACTATCATTTGCTTATGCCTCTCCAGAGCAAAAGTCAGGTAAGCACATTACAATCGCATCGGATATCTACAGCCTTGGAAAAGTTTTATCTGGCTTAATTAGTGACAATCCAACCCTGCAAAGTATCACTATAAAAGCGACTCAAGATGATATAAATCAACGGTACCAAACGACAACTGAGTTTAGAACTGATATTGAGAATTTTCTTTGCAATAAACCAACTATAGCTTTCAATAATCCATTGTATAACTCAAGGTTATGGTTCAAACGAAATTATCTCCGCTTTTCTTTAGTACTGTTCATTACGCTGATTAGTTTGATATCTGGAGTTAAGTATTATGATTCCTATATCTACGCTCAACAGCAAGAGTTATTGGCAGATAACAACTTAAAACTAGCGGAGAACATGCTAAATCAAGTTGATGTTAGAGTGGTTACTGAGATTGAAAGGCAGAGGGCTTTAGTTAACTCCGCTAGGAATATCGATATCAGCTTACTACCTTTAGAGCAAGCTGTTAGATTTACATTGTCTCTTGCTAGTGCATACAAAACTATCGGTGACTATAAGCAATGTCAGATATATACATCGAAATTATCAGCACTTACTGATGACAATACGTTATTCAATGTTGAAAGTTTAATTGCTCGAAAAATTCAAATTGAACTAGATGTATTAAACAATAATAACAGAGATATGCAACGAGACCTTATCGCTTTAAATGAAGATGTGTTGAAGCTTACTGACTTATCTGATAACCGACTTTTTTCTCTTATCGATTGGGAAGTTGGCACGACTACAATTTCAAATGTAGAGTTGCAAAAGTTGTTTGATTTGCTTACCTCAAACCTCAAACCAGTCAATAGAAATCAAGAGGTTTTGTTGGAACATGTTAGATTGATAGCCATGTCTAATATCAGTAAAGCAGAACAATTAAGTGGTATGGAAAAGTTGCTGGAGTTAGTTGAGAGCAATATTTCTGACATATCTTCTAAGAGGTGGGTTAGTCTTTTGCATGACTGGTATCTTATGTCTAATATACAGGGGAAACAGTCGGCTAATAATATCAGTGAGAGATTGGTTAAAAATGCTCAATTACTCCAATCCCTTCTAGATAGTGACCACCCATCAGTATATGTATTGGCTATATTGGCAAAGCAGACGTCAGTAATTAATGATTTTCTACTTCCTGATAGTATTCTTGATATTTATAATAGTATAGATGCTAATGTTATCCCCTCTTCGTATCAGACTAATTATTTTATTATTGAATTGTCTGAGTCCATCAAAAACAATGAGTTAATAAAATCTTACGGCATAATGAGTAATGTGTATGTTGACTTGCCTAAGTATGGTGAAAACGCTCTAAATTACTATCTACAGTTTACGGTGTTTGCCAACAGATTTAACCGCCAAGATCTATACTTAAATCATCTTTCTACACTCATCGAACACTATCGACAGAAGAATAATTTAGGCCATGCAGCTTACTTTACCTATGCCTTATGTAGTAATTCGGCTAATATTGACGAAAGGTATTCATCTGAATTCAAAGTCGGCGTTGATGCTTGTGATAAAGCAATGGAGTTTTATAAAAAATATCAAGGTCCCAATAGTAACTTTTACATTATGTCATTGCTTTCTAAGCTACGCCACTTAACAAATTCTGGTGAATTTAATGGCATGAAAAGCTTAGTAAAAGAAGCTGCATTGTTAAAAGAACAAATATCTTACCCAGCTACAAAAGAGAAATATTATATAACTCTCGTAAGAGCATTCCTGGAGTTGCAGGATTTTGATACGGCAGAGCAGCTCCTTTCTGAGTTTGAGTTATCAACAAAATCTAGCCTGTTTGATAAATATCTCCTTAAATTGGAACTGTTATCAAGAACAGAGAAAATTGATGAACTTGCTGTCGTGTTGAATTCCGTACCAGAAATTGACTGCAATGGCATTTCAAATTCAAATATTAGAGATTTTAATCTATATCGAAAGAACTCAAAAATGAAGCCTAAGTTATTATGCGAAGGAAAGTTGCACTGGAAAGATGTTGTAAAGGATACTAATCTAGCAGAAGCTATCTATTCATCAGTCGACAGCTTTGTAACAGGCTTGTAGGAATTTCACATAGTGTTAATGACAATGCCAATTTCGATTAAAGCTTAAATAAAAAAAGCTTTAATCGTTATTGGTGAGGTTGTTAAATACCTATTGGGATTGCAGGGCTAGACAAAACCCTGTTCACGCAATTTTTTAAGACCAGACAGACACCGCTATACACCCTAGGCGCTTCGTCGGGGGCGTGGCGTCTGGCCTGCATGGCGCAGCAGGACCCGCTCGCGGCCTATGCTCGGCTCGAACAACATTATATTGAGCAGCGTTATGATGTTAAGCCGACGCCTGTTGAGGTATCCCGCCAGATACAAACCATTATCAAAGCGATTTTAGGCGATAAGGCCGGGCAAGATATTGTCGATAATCCGATGATAAAAAGCCATGTTATCGCCTGTAAGGCGCGGCATTTAAATCGCCTGCCCAGTCGATTGGCCCTAGGGACTGGTCTTGCGACCACGGCGCTGAGTAATCTGGTTAGTCGCAAGACCTTAGGGCTGCATTTTCAGCGCATGATCTTTGGTAACGCGGCGGCGCGATCGCCCTTTTTACACTTAACCGATCTTCCCACTGAGCACCTCGCATTGACCGCGACCAACTTAGCACAAGTGCTGCAGGCCACAGGGTCGATTCCCTGGGTATTGGCGCCAGTAACTCAAATCGACGGCGCGCCGCAAGGACATTATTATGATGGCGGCATCACAGATTATCATTTTGATTTGGCGATAGAAGATGGTGAGGGATTAACCTTGTACCCCCATTTTTATAGCCAGATATTACCAGGGTGGTTTGACAAATCTTTGCCTTGGCGCCGTGCTCGGCAAAACTACCATAATGCGCTGATCTTAGTGCCGAGTGAGTCTTACATTCGTCAACTACCCTATGGTAAATTGCCCGACAGAAATGACTTTGCTCGCCTGCCCAGTGATGAGCGAATTCGGTATTGGCAGCAGGTTTTAGCGGCCAGTGACGTGTTAGCCGATGACTTTGATAAGATTTTGAAAAGTGGTGATATTATGCAGTATCTTGAGCCATTTTAATGATTAGTTTGAAGGGGGGATGAAACCAAATATGGACAAGTCAGGTCTAATTATTAACGGAAGAAATAGTTAGATTGGCATGGTCTAGCCAATGCAATAATGACGTATAAAGCAGTAATGAAAACAACTGCTACACTTTATTATTATTGCTCCTAGTCAATCGTTTGCAGCCTTCATTATGCTCGGTTTTGCAAACATCGACCAAGGGCGAGGAGGCTGCTATGTTAATGCAAGAAATGGCACTTATCATTCGTGATGAACTGTTATTACCCGCTGGCAGAGTCGAGATCCGAGTGGCAGGGCCATCTGGATTAAGCCTGATAGCTGAGGTACTTAAAGGGCATTATGCTTTAGCCTTTGGCATGGCAAAAACCGACAGCATCCCCCCTTGTTACACCATCGCGACTCAATGTGAGATTATCGACTTTAACCTACTCGATGACGGTTGTTTGGGCGTTGTACTCGAAGGCCAGCAAAGAGTAAAAATCTTATCGGCCAGCCAGCGTAAAGATGGCAACTGGATAGCGCGTACCTTAGGCTGTAATAATTGGCAACAGGAGCCAATTGAAGGCGAATTTGAGCTGATCAGTGCCGCATTAGCGCAATTTTATCAGGTCAATCCTGCCCTATTTGAACTCTACTCAGATCTGCACCTCGAAGATGCCAGCTGGGTGAGTCAGCGTTGGTTAGAGGTGCTGCCTCTGTATAACCGTGACAAGCAAGTGTTAGTTAATCAACCCGATTGTCACAAAACCATGGACTTTGTGCTTGAGCTGATTAAATCTCATGTCAATCACAACATTTAATCTGCAATTGGCTTAGATAGCGCCCCTTGGCGCTATCTTTGTTATTATGACGCCCATTTTGATTTACTGGCCAGCATCATGGTTCGCGCATCCCAAGCCTCATATATCGTACTCCCTGACCATCCTTTGCCGCCCGCCACTGTGGTGGCGTTTTTAATCGCGCGTTTTTCGCAAGTTTCGGCCCAAGAATGGCAATCACGGGTGCGTCAAGGGAAGGTGCATTGGCAAGATGGTCAACCTATCGAACTCGATAGCGCCTATCGGCCCAAGCAACGTGTGTATTATTATCGCGAGGTGGCCGAAGAGCCCTGCATCCCTTTTAGCGAGTCGATACTGTATCAAGATGAACGTATTATCATCGCCCATAAACCGCACTTTTTAGCGTTGCATCCCAGTGGGCAGTTTATCAATGAATGTTTAGTCAATCGGCTGCGAATCGCTACCCATGAGCCGCAGTTAGTCCCAGCTCACAGGCTCGATAGGGCTACGGCGGGCATAGTGCTATTGATTAAGCAGCCAGAGTATCGCGACGCCTACCATGGCCTATTTCGTGATGGCGCGATCACTAAAACCTACCAAGCCTTAGCGCCCTTAACCCCAGTATTGGCGCGCCAATATAGCGATGGTAAGTTAGCGAGCCCCTTGCGCTGGACGGTAAAAAATCGTCTGGTGAAAAGTGAGCCATCATTTATGATGCAGGTGACTGATGGAGAGGCCAATAGCCATTCAGAGGTGGCCTTGGTTGAGGTGCAAAAGGGGATGGGCCGATTTGAACTGTCGCCCATTACGGGTAAAACCCATCAGCTGAGAGTGCATATGCACAGCTTAGGCATGCCCATTTGTAATGACAGATGTTATCCCACTTTATTGCCAAAGGCGGCGGATAACTTTGCTCAGCCGTTAAAGTTGCTGGCTCAGCGGCTGCAATTTAGCGATCCTATTAGTGGCCGGCATATCGATATTCAATTGGCCGATTTACCCTTTAGCGAACCCATTATCAAAGGATGATAACAAGGTCACAGGGCTGTTAGCTGCGGCGCTGCAATCCGTTTATTTTGTCTGCTTTGGTGGTTTAAATTCGGTTTCGCTCATGTCGGCATGCAGCACGCTAATACGCTCTGGTGCGCCATTATCAGTAAATGTCACTAAGCCTATGCCGCTTTTATTCACCAGTCGTTGGCTATTAACGCCATTAGGGCGCCTACCGCGAATCGACATGCGTTTGCGTTTTGTCAGCCAGTTTAAAGGTGAAAAGTGGCCATACAACCAACCATTGAATTTATCAAACAGGGGCAATAGCTTCTCAGGAAACTGATTTTTAATGCCGCTGCAGGTGATTTGATAAATATTAGGGCTCATAGAGCGAAAGCGAATGCCAATATCGTAGGCAAAAGAGTAGTGCACATCGCCCGATAGGATCACAAACTGCTCGGGTGTTTTGCGGTGCAAAAAGATGCTCAGCAAGGTGTTGGCAGTGCCTGGGTGGGCCATCCAGTTTTCGGCATCGACCAGCAGCGACGCGCCTATCCAGGTGGCGGTGCGTTGCACGGCTTCAATCAATTTAACCCCGAAGATCGGGGCGGCCGATACAATAATCACCTTGTCTTGCCCCACCAGTTGCTGCTGCATCTCCATCAGGGCTTCCCAGTCCATTAAGCCTGAAGGCTTGGCTAGGTTTGACTCGCTGCGCCAGCGTTGGGTGCGGGTATCGAGTACCATGAGTTTAGGGCTGGTATTGAGGTGGTAATGCCATTGGTCAAAGTGCAGTAGTGTATCGATGAGCTCATCGTGTTGACTCTCTGTGGGAGAGGCTAAAAATGCACTCAGTTGAGGCACTATGTCGGCTTTAAATTTATCCGGTTGATTGCCTATCCCCTGAAACAGGGTGTAGCCAATTAAGCCGTTGCCGATGATCCGCTTAGAGAAAGGGTGGCCATAGGCTGCTTGCTCCCATTTGGCGGTGAGGTTCCAGTCGTCGGTGATGTCATGATCATCGAAGATCATATAAGTGGGCAGGTGTGCCAGCAGGCGCCTGACTTGGGTTAAGCCCGCTTTAAACTCGAGTAGGTGAAGCCATTCTCGTTGCCATCTAGCGCTATTGGCTGGTGACAAGCCGTTAACCTGCTTAGGAATATCCATTAACGCCCATAATTCGGGTGACCAAGACAGCAGATAGATAGCGATCACTTCGGCCAAGCTGGTGAGGTGATTTTCGGCGATCGACGAGGTAAAAATGGGGTGATTAATATACCAACGGCTGATGGCGGTCGCCGCAGGATATTCGGTGCGCGGCAATATGTTTTTGTGGCGTTGATACATAGACGCCGGCTGGTAGCTTATGTGCTTGCTGTCAGTCAGCGAAGCTTGCTGGAACTGCTCATCGCGCAGCCCCAGCAGCTCGATGGTCTTGCCGATGGCATATAACATGGGGCCTGCGACATCATCGAGGTAGACTTGATCGCCACTGAGCATTAACAGTGCGGGTCGCGAGGTCACGCTGTTGTCTGCTGCCATCAAAGTATCGGCAGCCACTAAGCTGTCACCACTATGGTGATGGGGGTTGCGACAAGAGCCGTGTAATAGCTTATCTATTGCAGGTTTTACCACAAATTGCGGTGCTTGCTGCTGCGGATAATATAGCTGCTCAACCGCACCAAATAGGTTGCCATCGGCAGGGGTGGAAACCCCATATTCAATCAGCTGTTCGCTGGGATTGAGCTCAGGTCTGCAGAGGTGGATAACATATTGATAGGCGTGTTCGCCCAACTTAAATTGAGTAACCTCGTCGGCCCCAAGTGGATATTCCACCTCAGCCAATGTCAGCGTCAGTGCGGATAAGGGCTTGCTGGCCACAAACAGTAAACAAACATTATCACTATCGCAGTGGCGCAGCATCGGACCGGCCAAGAGTAAGGGGAGCGTGACAGCCATGTTAAGCTGGCCTCAATCGATTATGACCTTTAGATGTGTGCATTTCACCTCTTATGGGGGTTAGGGTGTTGTTTCGTTAATCGCATTATTTTATCAGGGTGCACTGCATCGGGGTGGCTTTGTAGCCCCATGTGATGCTGGCTTGACCATGATGCTCCCAAAATTGTTCATTACGGCCTTGGTAGCGAGTCCCGCTGCCGCTGGGCTGAATCGTCATCAAGGAGGTGCTGTCACCAAACTCGGCAATTAAACTATTGGGCTCGGTGTCAAAATAGGTGATCACCACCTCTTTGGCTGGGATATTATCACAGCGATAAAATACCGGTCCGGTAGACTCAACTAGGCGATATCTTGCCTGTAGTTCTACCATGCGAGTCTGGTAGTTGTCGATAACACATTGTTTTTTATAGGTGCCTTTCCAGCAATCATTACGACCTTTGATAAAGCCGCGTTGCTCGGCTTTGAGCACCGGAGGGTGTTGATTTTGCGCTTTAGCTAATGCCTGAGCGTAAATGCGGGCCAATTGTCTATCCATCGCTGCCAGCGTGGCATCGTGGCAGATCAGGTTCTCGATGCTGCTTAATGAAGGGCTGGTGCAATCGTAGCTGGGGCCAGTATTCTTGTTTTGGCTTAGCTCACTCGGTTCAATTGGCTCACTTGATGCAACAGGCCCGCTAGATTCAACTGGGGCGGTGGCGCACCCGCTAAGTAAGGCTAATAATAGTGCGTAACTCAGCGGCTTAATATCGAATTGTGTCAGCACTTGCATTAGTGGCTCCTTATTTCAGGGCGGGCCTAATATCGGATAGAGGCTTGAGAATATCGCGTCAGTAGCAACCCAGCAAATGTTTAACATTAACCTTGTTTCACCGTACATGTTTAGCTGGCGTGTTTTATCTTTTCGTTAAATTGGGCATCATACAATGAGTGCTTATAGGTAAGTGGTGGAGGCCAAAGTGAAGATCCGTATCTTATTAAATGGTAAAAAAGCCCAGTTAGCGCCATTGCGATTGGCGATAGATAACTTACGCAAGCAGCATGATATTGAGGTGCGCGTGACTTATGAGGCCGGCGATATGGCACGCTTAGTCGATGACGCCATTGGTGATAATTGCCAGCGACTGGTGGCTGCCGGTGGTGATGGCACGGTCAATGAGGTGGTCGATGCGCTGTTAACCCACCCTAAAACCTCACGTCCAGCACTGGCGATTTTGCCTTTAGGCACCGCCAATGATTTTGCCGCCGCCTGCGCCATTCCTGATGAACCAGAGACCGCGCTGCAACTGGCATTAAGCGCCGATGCCTTTTGGATCGATGCGATTAAAGCTAACGATACCCATTTGATCAATATCGCCAGTGGCGGTTTTGGTGCGCAGGTGACTTCGACGACGCCAGCGGCGTTAAAAAACTTTCTCGGTGGCGGAGCCTATACCTTATCTGGGCTGATCCAAGCGCTGAGTTTTAAACCCTATGAAGGTGAATTTATTATTGATGGTCAGAGCGCTTCACAGCAGTTGTTACTGGGCGCCGTGTGTAACGGCCGTCAGGCGGGCGGCGGCCAGGTGTTAGCGCCCAATGCCTATATTAACGATGGTTTACTCGATTTAGTCGCCCTGCATGATTTTCCGCTAGAGGCCTTATCACAGGTGATTGATGAGTTTCGTCAACCCAAAGACGATAATCAATATGCAATATATGCTCAAAACACGGCGGCCCGTTGGCGCGCAAAGTCACCTATGCCAATTAACCTCGATGGCGAGCCGATCACCACCACTGACATTCGTTTTGAGGTAGTGCCTAATGCCATCAAAATGGTGCTCGGCGCCGACTGCCCTATGCTTAAACCCGGTAGTGAGCCCGCTTAAGTTAGCTTTAACGGGTGAATGCCTAGCCCGCTTGATGCGGCTCGCTGATATGAGGTGTTTTTTGGCCGTGAAGGGGGCTGTTAAGCTCACATCTTTGAGGATAAACGGTGCGATAAGTGGCCTAAACGCGTTAAAATAGCCCTTACGGATTGATGCAATGTCGCCGCGCAGCGGCCACCTCAGCTAAGGAACTCAAGTGCCCTCTCTAGCCAGTTCACGATACCGCGCCGCCGATCAACTGGCGCTGCTGCGACTGATGGGTCTCGTACTCAAACTATGTTTAACCTTCGCTTTGGCCGACACCTTTGGATTATCGCTGCACAGTCCGGCGCTTAATTTGGCGTTGATCATTGAGGGGCTCTACCTCGGCTTTACCTTCTACCTAAGAAAACAATTGTTTAATAGTGATGCAGGGCTGTTTATCGCTTTACTTATCGACACCTTACTGTGGATCACTTGGCTCTATTTTTCCGGTGGTGCGACCAATGCCTTTATCTCGCTATTGCTGCTCCCCATCGCGATAGCCGCGGTCTTATTACCCAAATGGGCGCCTTGGGCGCTGGCCTTATTATCGACCTTAGCGTATAGCGCCATGTTATTCACTCTGCCTCAGGGGGAGATGCAGCACCATGGTATGGACATGAGCTCACACTACTTGGGGATGTGGTTTAATTTTGTGATCTCTTCACTGGTACTCACCACCAGTGTGGCATTTTTGGCTAAACGTTTGCGGCGCCAAGATGCCGAGCTGGCCTATATGCGAGAGGCGCAGCTGCGCCAAGAGCGGCTGCTGGCACTGGGTACCGCCTCGGCGCAAATGGCGCACCAGCTCGCCACACCTCTGGCGAGTCTGCGGCTGTTGGTCGACGAATTAGATGAAGAATCCACTGGCAGCCAGGTGACACTTGATGAGATGCAAGCGGCGCTTAATGTGTGTGATACCACCCTAGCCGAGCTTCGTTTGGCGACCGAGTCGATACGTGCTGGTGAATTTAACTACATCTCAATCAATACGTTAATTGAAAGCTTACAACAACAAGTGCGCTTACTGTTACCCAGTATCGAACTGAGCATCTCAACCTTAGATTGTCGCGGCGACGAGCAACTGCGCGCCGATGCCAGCTTGCTGCCAGCGCTGCTGGCATTAATAGAAAATGGCGCGCGAGCCAGCGAAGAGGTAGGTGGCCCAGCGCGCGTTGCGCTGTCACTGCAATACCAATGTGATGAACTTGTGGTGGCGGTACGTGACTTTGGCCCCGGGATCCCCAGCTCGTTGCTCACCCAATTAGGGCATAAGATTATCGATAAACCCAAAGGGATGGGCGTGGCTTTGCTGCTCAGTCATGCCAGTTTTGAGCGCCTCGGTGGCCGCTTGATTTTTGGCAGCCATCTTGATGGCGGGGCTGTCGCTCAGGTGTATCTTCCGCTACCGGAGGCGCAATGAAACGCTTATTAATTATCGAAGATGACCGCAGCTTGGCGGCCATTTTAGCGCGGCGCATGAGTAAGCATGAGTTTGAATGTCGCCAGTCTCATGATGCGACCGAAGCCCTGTTGTGTGCCCGTGAGTTTAAACCTAGTCATATCTTGCTCGATATGAAATTGGCCGAAGACAATGGTTTGGCCTTAATCTTGCCGTTAAGGCGCTCCTTACCCGATGTGGTGATGGTGTTGTTAACGGGGTACGCCAGTATCGCTACCGCAGTGGAAGCTATTCGCTTAGGCGCCGATAACTATTTAGCCAAGCCAACGGACACCCAAACCTTGCTGAATGTACTCAATAATTGCGCGTCATTGCTCACCGATGAGGGGGTCGATGAGGCGCCTTTGAGCACGAAACGGGTGGAGTGGGAACATATTCAGCAAGTGCTCACGGCCAACAAGGGCAATGTGTCGGCCACGGCGAGACAGCTAGGCATGCATCGACGTACCTTGCAACGTAAGTTACTCAAAAAGCCGGTGAACAGCTGATCCTCTCCCCGCTGGTGCGCGGCATCTTGTAAGGCTGGCTGAAGTTGGTGATTTGTCCTCATGCAAAAAAATCCCCGGCATCTTGCGATGGCGGGGAAGGGAAGTGCAGTGGAATGGTCCCTAAAATGATAATAACGATGTTAAAAAGTGCAGATCTGCAACGATGACCGATTGCTAGCATTGCCTCTTAGAAGCGATATTCACCTATCAGCCAAGCGTTGATCCCTGTGCCCGGCATACGTTCACCCAGTGCCAACTGACTGTTAGCTACTCGGTTATAGCCACCAAGGTGCTCTTGGTACTCGGTGTCAAACAAGTTGTTTACGCCCGCTTTAACCAGCCAGAGGTCGGCATCATAAGCCAGCGATAAGTTGACTAAACCATAACCAGAGGTTTGCAGCTCCTGCTGGGTGCTAGACACCTTATGTTGCGCGCTTACTCCTAGCGCCTCAACGCGAGCCAACCATGCTCCTCGTTGGTAGTTTAGGCCAACCGTGATGTTTGGCGGGGCGATGCGATACAGATTATCGTCGATATCGCGGCGCTCTCCTCTAACATAGCTGGCTAACATATCGAGCTGAAGCTGGTCATTGAGCTGGTAGCGGGCGCTAATGTCCATACCGTAGAGCTGGGCATCGACGTTGGCAAATTGCAATGGGTGGCTGTCGCCCATCATCTGCGCGGCCATGATCACCGCTTTATCGGTGGCATTAACCCCTTGAATATAATCATCGATACGTTGCCAAAACAGCCTTGGACTCAGTTGCAGACGGTTGTCTTGATAGTCGGCGCCAAGCTCCAATTGATAGGCGGTTTCTAAGGATAAATCCATCTGGCCGACATAGGTGCGCCCATCGGCGAGTCCACCTGTTGATTGCATCGGCACCCATAAATAACGCTGCTGATAGCTGGCACTGTCTTGCTTACGCGCCGCCGCAACAATCCAGCTCAGCGACTCATCCACTTGATAGCGGCCATTAAGTGCTAGGTCGATACCCGTTTGTGATTGAGAGCGGTCGGCTGCATTGTATCTGTCCATCAACACCTTGATGGCAGGCATACTCGCCGCCATTGAGTGATTAACCTCATCGGCATCGGTTTGGTAGTGCTTGACTCGTAATCCCAGTTGCCAGTTCCATTGATCGATATCTTGTTGCCACTGGGCAAAGGCGCTGACGGTATTATCGGTAACGCCATTGAAGTTATCGACCTTGAACATCGGCTTGGTGGGATCGGTGATCACCGAGTCATGCTGGCTCCATTGCGTATCGAGGCCGAATAGCCAAGCGGCTTTGGCCATCGACACTGAGCTGTCGATACTTTTGCTGTCGGCATTGTTATAGCGGGCACTTGCGGTGTCATTTTTCACCCGCTCGCTAAAGTTGTCCATGCCATGACGCGCATCGCTGTAAGCGAGATGCCAATTGATGTCCCAATCCTTGAGCAGGTGTTGCCCTTCAAGCTTGACCCTGTCGGTGCGGATAAAATCGATATCCATAGGTAAGGCCGGGGTCCCGGCATTAGTGGTTTCTAGATGTTGATAGCCGATGGCTATCGACTCATCGTCAAAGCCCTTATCGCTAAGGTTAAAGCGATATTGGCCGCCTACAATCGCCTTATCGTAGGTGGTTGGGGCGATGTCGATACCGGCGCCAGTTTGTTGGTTGGCATTGGCTTGCATAACATCGCCATACAGTAGCAGCGCCTGTTGCTCTGCGCCGAAGTTGGTTTTCGCCCCAAGGTGCGCTTGCTCTCCATTATGTTGATATCGGGCGGCCACTTTACCGCTGAATTCATCGAAGCGCGCCTGTGATTCAACCACTTTAACGCTGCCCCCAAGGGTATTGGTGCCAGCCGACACAGGGGCTATACCACGGCTCATCTCCAGACGTTCGCTATTGACTAGGCTTGCATAGCTCAAAGGGGTATCCATGGCGTTAGGGCCGGCCCCTGCCAGTGTGACGCCGTTAACCTGGGTATTGACCCTGTCGCCAAATAGGCCGCGATACTGGGCAATTCCTGTCAATGGCCCGTTGCCATTAACGGCCGCGCCGGGCAGCTTGCTCAACAAACTACTAATGTCGGCAACAGGCACGTTAGCTTCACGGGAAATGGTGCTGTCATCTTGCTGGTGACGGCCACTGACTTCAATAATCTCAAACGCCGCTTGGTTTGCCACCACCGGCGTTGCTAACAGACTGCTAATGGCGAGGGCTAAATAAGAGTGTCGTAAAGTGATCATATACGGTTGATATTCACTGGTAATTTATTGTTGTGGCGTTATTGTCTCAGTGGGCATTAAGGCTGACAAAGGTAAATCGCCAGAGTGCGACAAGGTGTCGCAGTTAGCTGATACATGCGCAGATTATCCGCCCAGTACCAAAGTAAAACGTCACCTCAAGCATAAGCTTTAGGGCGCTTAATTATATGCTGCACAAAACTGGGCTAACTTGTGTTTAAGCTGCGAGTTGCTTGAGACTTGCCATAGAAGCGTGTGCAGGTAATGAGCTAAGCGATTCAAACGCCTGTTTGTTTTATTGAGCACCTGCCGTCACAGTTATTTAGCAGAAAGTGATATTAATTTTGACTTTTTCGCGACGGATTTGTGGCTGTGGTTTATCAGTTTTCTGCCAGCGTATTTGATATATATCATTTAAAATCAAGCTACTGCAATTGTTGTTGGATGGTGGGGTATTATTTGCGGTCTATTGATATGACCAATAAACAGGCTTGACAGTCGAACTGAACACGCCTTTAATCGTCTTAAGGTGTTTGATAAATAAAACGCCTTGTTGGTTTTATTGTGCTGCCAAATGCTTAATTAGCGTTAGGCATCTTTCTAATTGAGTTATGACAATATTGGTATGCATCATGGAAAATGAACGTAATAACAGATTTTACCCGCTAGAGACGCAAACAGAGGGCTTGATTGCGCAGCACTGTTTACCTGCGATGCCAGAAGGGCATGAGGGCGACAACGAAGAGGAGGTGTGTTTCGTACTGGGTTACAATTAGCGAGCACTTCGTGTTGAGCTGTAGGTAAAATAAAAACAGCGGCAATACCTAGGTATGCCGCTGTGGTTAATATTGGCTAATTATCTATTTTTGTAAGTCGCTGCGCTGTAAATCCCGATCAGGCAATTACGCATTCGCTAACCAATAACCAGCTAAATATTTAGTCAACGGCAACCATGACGTTGCTCGCCTTGATCACCGCATAAGCTTCGCCGCCAACCGTTAGGCCTAATTGCTCGCACGATTTCTTAGTAACTACAGATGTGATCTCAACACCCGGCGCCAACTCGATCACCACTTCGTTGTTAACTGAGCCTTCATCTATCGATTTAATTTTGCCTGTTAGTGTGTTGCGTGCACTGATCTTCATTAATTATTATTCCTTTAAGTCATACGAAAGAGGTAGATTCTAACGTGTTTAGCGATTGTTGTTAACCGTAAAACATACCGAAGTCTAGGTAAAATTTAACCTTTAACTGGCTTACCCTTTAGTCGGCTGCGCACCAAATAGATGATCTGCGGCATCAAAGAGGCAACAATCATCCCCAGCATCAATAGATATTGGTATGGGCTAAAGCGCTCGCCCAGCAAAAACATGCCCGCCACGATCCCTGCAATCGGATTGGCAATGCCGCCAAAGGTAAAATCGACCACACTCATGCGTTGCAGCAACCAGACATACATGCTGTAGCCCAGTACAGTATTGAGTAACACTATCCAAACGAGTCCCAGCACATTATTGCTGGTCAGTTGGCTCAGCGCTAAGGCATAGCTGTGAGGCGCCATAAACGCATGCACCGCTGTTATCAAAGAGAGAATTACGCCGCCCAATAGTAGTTGCCAGGTTAAAATGGTCCACCAATGAATGCGCCCGCCTAGCGCCTTAGTGATAGTGCTTCCCACAATAATACAGCCAATGGCCGCGAGCATAGCCACAAGGCCGATAGGGTTTAAGCTAATGGCGTTAGGGTCAAACAGCAGCCAAGCCAAACCTATTAAGATAGAGCCAAACAAGGCCTGTATTTTACTCGGCCGTTGTTTATTGACCATCCAGTGAAACAGCATGGCAAATACCGGAACACTGACCATGCCGACCCCTGAAATGGCCGAGGGCAATGTCAGTGCCATCACAAAAATCAAGCTGAAAAACAGCGCAATATTGATCACGCCCAGCTTGAGCAAAATAGACCAATCTTGCCTTTGCGGTAGGCTAGGTTTTATCGCCAGTAAGATAAGCCCCGCTGGCAATGCACGTATTGCGCCCAATAATAGTGGCGGCCAGTCGGGCAGGCTAAATTGGGTCACCGCATAAGTCGTGCCCCAGAAAAATGCTGGGATCATCGCAAGCAGCACATTCATCATTATCTCCAGTTAAAGTATCTTTACGTTAAGATATTAGTGTGCGACTAAACGGTTCGCTTGTAAAGTACCTTACCGTTAAATATCTTTGCGTTAAGTTAGTTTTGTGGTTATCTTGGCAACAATCGCTATCGTTACGGCTGATTTTGCCTCCACTGCTGCCGTGCGAACCCTGATAATAAGCAATACCTTGGGAGCCAAAGATGAATAATATTGTTACCGACGGCGTCGACAAAGTCGTAGCACAATGGGCCTGTGAAAAACCGCAGTTAGAGACCATGCCCATGGCCATTATAGGGCGTATGATGCGCTTATATAAACACCTAGAGGCACAGATAACCGCCTGTCACAAAGGCTTTGGCTTAACCCAAGGCGAGTTTGATGTGCTGGCTACCTTGCGTCGCAGCGGGGCACCTTTTAGCCTCACGCCGTCGGCATTATTAGACTCCATGATGCTCACCTCTGGTGCCATGACAAATCGACTCGATAAGCTTGAGCGCAAAGGGCTGATCAGCCGAGTTCATAGCCAGCAAGATCGCCGCAGTGTGACGGTGGCGCTTACCGATGCGGGGCTCAATCTCATCGATATTGCCATAGAGGCCCATGTGGCACTGCAGCAGCAATTGATGCAAGGTTTATCTCCCCAAGAACGTACCGCATTGAACCTGCTTTTTAAGCAGTGGTTGACTCAGTTTGAGCCTTAGTGACTCACTTGCGATCTCTTATGTTCGAGCCGTATATGCAATTCAGGGCTTTGTCTTGGCTGACTGCTCCTTAAAACCGGTATGGGCCCAGCTATGCCAAAGCCTGTTATTTTAACTATGCTGCATACATTATTGTGCCGCTTGCCAGCTATACTTTAAGCATATCAATAAGGGCGGCAACATAGCGTGTCACCGCCTCACTTCTTCCTAAGTACTCGCTATTTAAGGGATTGTTATGCAGATGACACTAGAGTTTTTAGGTGCGACCCAAGAGGTAACCGGCTCTTGCCACCTACTCACCATCGATGGACGCCAAGTGTTACTCGATTGCGGTATGATCCAAGGGGGCAAGCAAGATTCGCTGCGTAACCATGACCCCTTTGCCTTCGATGCCAGCCAGATCCACGCCGTCGTATTAAGCCACGCCCATATTGACCATTCTGGTCGCCTGCCTTTATTAGTTAAGTCCGGCTTCAAAGGTCCTATCTTTACCCACAAGGCCACGGTAGAGCTGTGTGACATCATGCTCAGAGATGCGGCGATGCTGCAATTTCGCGATGCCGAGCGCATTAATAAACGCCGTGCTAAAAATCAACTCGATCCCATTGAGCCCTTGTTTACCGAGGAGGATGTCGCCTTGGTGATGCAGCAATTTGTGGCGCTAGATTATGGCGAGCCTTGTGAGGTGGCACCCCATGTGCGCATCAGTTTAGCTGATGCAGGCCATATTTTAGGCTCAGCCATTGTCGAGCTGTGGGTAGGGCAGGCAGCTGAGGAAAAAAAACTGGTATTCAGTGGCGATTTAGGTCGCGCCGGCATGCCTATTTTGCATGATCCCAGCTTTATCGACAGCGCCGATTTAGTCTTAATGGAAAGCACCTATGGTGATCGCCTACACCGGAGTTGGCCTGATACTCTAGAGGAACTCAAGGCGATATTTGCCAGCACCATTAGGCGTAGTAGTGGCAATATTTTACTGCCTGCGTTTTCGGTGGGGCGTGCGCAAGAGCTGCTATATCTGTTCCATTTGTACGCTAAAGAATGGGATCTATCACGCTGGCGTATCTGCTTAGACAGCCCGATGGCTATAAAGGCGACTCGAGTCTATGTCGAAAACTACAACTTAATGGATGAGGACTTTAAACGTTTTACTCGCCTTTCTCCGGGGCAGCATCCCCTGTTGTCTAATGTCGATTTTATCGACAGCACCGAGGAGTCGATGGAGCTAAATGAGATCCACGAAGGCTTAATTATTATTGCCGGCAGTGGCATGTGTAATGGTGGGCGTATTCGCTGTCATCTAGCCCATAATTTAGCTAACAGCCTGTGTGATGTGATCATCTGTGGTTATCAAGCCATGGGTACGCCAGGGCGTTTGTTGGTCGATGGTGCCGATAGCCTGACGATACACGGCAATCCCGTGCCCGTTAAAGCCAAGTTACATACCATCGGCGGCTTATCGGCCCATGCGGATCAAGCCGAACTGCTTAACTGGTATCGCCACTTTTCGGGGGCGCCATCTGTGGTGCTGGTACACGGTGAATCAGAGGCGCAAAAAGTGTTGCTCGCTACCCTGCAACAGCTGGGTGAGTCGGCGCCTATCGAGTCGGCCATTGCCGCGTATGCGAATTGCCTCGATCTGAGCGCCTTGCCCAAGTTAGTCTGGATACCTTGATACTCATCGCCTTGGCGTGACGGTGGTTAAGTGGACAGATTTTGCTGATTTGTTGATTATTTGTTTGTTTTTGGGTTTGCTGGTAGCATGTTGACTTCATTTACTTTTTGTTAATCAAAAATGGAGCGTGTCATGCGATTACCACTGGCTAAAGGACTTGTCATTGCGGCGTCGTTATTCTCTTGTTGTGCGTTAGCGCAGCGCCCCGAATTTGCAACCACAGCGGCAAAGCCTGATTATGACTTTGCTAAAAATTCGCCGGCAAAGGTTAGCTTTTCTCTTAAGCGCACCAGTCGGCATGATTTTTCGAAGACCACCGCCGCGTACGCCGATTATGACTTTGCCGATAACCAGCCCTGTAAAGATTGCGATGCGCCGAGTATCTCAACCCCTCATGATTTTTCTAAGACTGAAGCGACCAAATAAACCACTATTCACATAATGTGTTGGGTGATCACCTCATCTAAAGAGGGGCACCCAACGAGTGTTGGTGATTGAATGCTATTACTTGCTCGTTAGCGACTTATTTAGCTTGGGGCAGGTTTTTTCCGATGCGATATGCGTCAATCACGCCTATAAACCAGCTTATGACAAAGGCGAGGGTCGCCAAGGTAATAGCTATATCGTCACCATGGGCACCGGCTTGATTTATCTCTTGAAAAATCACCCCAAAATCCAGCGGTAGTTCTCCCGATAAAATGCGATCACTTATGGCTTGTGCCCGCTCAACGGCGCGGTAAAGCAGATACACCAGCCCAGATAAGCTCACAACGGACAGCAGTGTGCCTGTGTTATAGCGCTTTAAATAAAAGTGGCCACTGCCAGGGCAGACAAAGGCTGACATTAGGGCGGCAATAACAGCGTTATTCATGTTGTTCTCTTTTTTGGGGGGATTAACTAACCCGAGCTCAGGTTAACTATTCTAAGTCGATACGTCTAAGGCTGATTTTTAAGTGTTTGGCTTTGTTCACTAGCATAGGATCGGCATTGTCACCCTGCGCCGCCAGTTGGCTTTCTACACCCGTTAGCTCTTGTACTATCCAGCCGCGGATCATCACATAATAGCGCGAATCTGTACCATAGCGAACAAGGGTTTCAACCGATGTCAAAGAGGGCGAGTCTATTGCGTTCGCAATCGATTGCACCATGATCCCAAGCTGTTGTTGTGTCTGTTGTTGGTGCTGCAAGCTACCTTCACACCCCCACGCCACATTAATGCTTAAGGTTAATATCAGGAGTAATACAGATTTCATCATGATTCCTTATTGGCGCGGACATGCCGAATCTACCCTAAAGCAAGAGCTGAAGATAGTGCAGTATTGTCGAGCGAAGATAGGCCACTTGATACGAATAGGTATTAGGTGTTATCAGTGGCCTAGATTTGAAGTTAGTTGTTATTGGCTCCTTGATCTATCCAATTTTTAATAACCTCAATTTGCTCCGTTGTTAATGCTCTACCTTCTCCTTGGGCCAACTTGTTGTCATGGTGGGGTGGCATCTGGATTTTAGTATCGACAAGGTGGTTAATGACTAAATAGAGCGAACTGGATACGGCACTTCCAGGCACGACAACAGGGCCAAGCTTTGTGCCTTGCATGACTGATTCATAGTTGTCTAGTGCCAGCTTAGTTTGGGTTACGCCTTCACCTGAGCCTGAGTGGCAGCTAATACAAGCGTTGTTCAAAATAGGTTGAACCTGAGATGAAAAACTGACAGGACGTTCACAGCCTAATACGAACACAGATACGACAGCGGTGAGTGCTAGGCGAAATTTGAGGGGGCGATCACTACACATAACATCCTCCAGTAGCCTTGGTAACGATACGTTTTAAGTATAGCTCTCTGAAGCTGGAGTGGGGTTAATGAATGACACTCGTGAGTTGTGTATCGTCATCGTAAATTTTGCTTGCCGTTATAGGAAGCCCAGTTCCTATCGAACTGGGCGCGCTGGGAAGGGTTGTTCGGATTAATTTTGTGTTAGCGACCTCCCGTTATTTTCTGGGTAGACGATGCCAAATAACAAGGTGTAGGTCACTGGTAATACGATTAGTGTTAACACAGACGCAAAGCCAAGACCAAAGATAATGGTGATCGCCATCGAACCGAAGAAGGCGTGCGATAATAGAGGTATCATCCCCAGCATCGTAGTGATAGCCGCCATCAATACGGGTCTGACACGACTGATCGCCAGAAGAGTTACCCAAGCACAATTCAATTCTGTTTCGCTACCCCAATGGTCGCATTTTTAACGAGGTGCCGTTTAGTAAAGAGAAAACCCTATCGGTGACCGGCAACTTGTGTGTGAACAGTTTGGACACCTGTTTAGAGGCGGCGTTAGAAGCGTGTATTCAAATGGTGCCTGCGATCGCGAAGCCAAAACCAAAGGTGCCATCAAGCCTCTGATCTAAAACATGATCTTGGATATAGCATTGTTAATCAGCCGTCACGATCAGGCCAAAGGGCGCAAGCAACTGTTCTTGCTGGCATGGGTTGATGATCACCCCTTCTAGCGGCACTATTCTGGGGTCGAGGCCATCCAGCTCCACGCGGGTAAGATTAGCGCCGCGCAGATCAAAGCTGCCCCATTGCTCGGCAGAAAACTCACCACCGCTCAAATCGGCGCCGCGCATCGAGGCGCCGTTTAAATTCGCGCCGCGCCAGCGGTTATCAAATAGCTCACACTCTTCGAGCAGTACACCATCAAAATTGCTATAGGCCAGATTGCAGCCCGTGATATAGCCACTGCAGAAGTAGCTTTTCTGGGTGATGTAATTGGTAAAACTGGCGCGATGAAAGTCGGCTCCCTGCAGGTTACTGTCACGATACTCAGCGCCAAAACAGCGGCTGCCTCTAAACAGACTCATGCTTAAGTTGCATTGTTTAAAATTGGCATTGGTCAGGGTGGCGTAACTAAAATCACAGCCAAGTAGGTCGCCACTTTCCACAAACTGACAGCGCTCAAGCAGGCAATCGCTAAGATCAGCATGGTTAAAGCGGCAGCGATAGAAGTGGCAATCTTGATAGTGCTGTGCTTGTAAATCTTCGCCGCTAAAATCGTGCTCGATAAACCATTGCTCGCAGATTGTCGTCATTGTATCTCCTAGCCAGTAGGCTGACTGAGCATTAATTTGGGGTGGGAATATTTTTCGCCTGACTTTTAACGGGTTCGGTGATCTGGCGCGCCAAAATATAACAGGCGATCCCCATGATGGCATTGGTAATGGGTAATGCCAGCAATAACCCTTTTACGCCACCTAAATAAGAGCCTACTGCCGCAAAGGGTAGCAGCAACACAAATAGGCGGCACAGGTTAAGCAACAGCGAGCTCATCGGTCTGTGGTAGGCATTGAGCGTGGTGGCGGTTAAAATGACCATTCCCAGCGGGCCATAGGCGGCGGGCAGGGCGATAATATAAAAAGTCAGCCATTCAATAACTTGTGGGTCGCTGCTAAACAACTGCGCAATGGGAGTGGCCAAAAACAGCAGCGGTAAATAGAGTAAGGTTTGAAACACCAGCACAAATTTAAGCGATAACAGTAGCGCTTCACGTGCCCGCTCCCGTTGGCCAGCGCCTAAGTTTTGCGCCACAAACGGTACTAGGCTCGATGACAGTGCCATTACCGCAATTAACAGTACCGACTCTAATCGCGTGCCCGCGCCAAAGGCGGCCACGGCGCTATGGTCGATACGCGCTAGCATCGCCATAATCAGCGCATTGGCGACCGGGTTAAGCAGGTTCATCAGCGCCGCTGGCTGAGCAATATGCGCCAGTTGTTTCCAGTTTAGGCGCATGCGAGCTATGTTTAACTCGGCAAATTCAACCAAATTACGTTTGATGATAAGTAGATAGCCCGATAGCGACAGCGCCACTATCCACGACACTAAGGTCGCAATCGCCGCGCCTTGTATTTCTAAGCGTGGAAATGGCCCTAGGCCGAAGATCAGCAGCGGATCGAGGATCAGGTTGATTAATGCCGCCAGCGCCATTATTTTAGCCGGAGATTTGGTATCACCTGTGGCGCGCAGTCCTTGATTGCCCACCATTAATAGCACTAGCAGTGGTGCGCCTAAGTACCACAAAAACATATAGTCGCGAATAAGCGGTAGGCTGGAGTCATTAGCGCCAAGCAAGGTAAACAGCGGCCCGATACACAGGCTGCCCACTAAGGATACCGCGGCGATTAACCAGAAAGTAAGCATTAAGGCATCGTGCAAAAACACCTTGGCTTTATGGCTGTTACCGCTGCCAATTAGGCGGCCTAAATTGGTCGACACCCCAGCACCAATGCCGATGGCGATACTGGAAATGACTAAGGTGACCGGAAAGGTAAAACTGATCGCCGCTAGGGCTTCTGTGCCTAACTGGCTGATAAAAAAGGTGTCCACCAGACTAAACCCCAGAATGGTTAAGATACCAATCAGGTTCGGGAGGCTCATATTTAGCAGTACACGACCGATAGGCTGGCTGAGCAGCCCGTGTCTGTCTCTCATTACGATGGATTGCCTAGATTACAGAAGGAGGGCAATTCTAGCAGGATTGACCGATTTTTAATAAAACCCAGTTAAAAAAATCAGATTTTTTTTTGTAAAGCCCTTGGATCTTGTCACACCTACCCCCATATAACCAATCATCACTCGGCATAACTACTTTGTGTCGTCTTTATTTGTAAACCGCCAACGTTTGTTGGGCAAGAAAATCATTAGGAGAGTCCATAGATGAATATTCGTCCATTACATGACCGTGTCATCGTTAAGCGTTCAGAAGTTGAAGCAAAATCCGCCGGTGGCATCGTACTAACAGGTAGTGCAGCCGAGCAATCAACTCGCGGTGTTGTACTTGCAGTAGGCAATGGCCGAATTCTTGAAAACGGTACTGTTCAGCCACTTGACGTAAAAGTCGGCGACACAGTTATTTTCAACGAAGGTTATGGCGTGAAAAAAGAGAAGATCGACGGCGAAGAAGTCTTGATCCTATCTGAAGCAGATTTAATGGCTGTAGTGGAATAATCCACTAAGTTACTCACTATCCCAGTTAAACAAAAATTTTATTAAAGGATATTAACATGGCAGCTAAAGAAGTACTTTTTGGTAATGACGCACGCGTAAAAATGCTAGCCGGCGTAAACGTACTAGCTAACGCAGTTAAAGTGACCCTAGGCCCTAAAGGTCGTAACGTTGTTTTAGATAAGAGCTTCGGTTCACCACTTATCACTAAAGACGGTGTGTCAGTAGCAAAAGAGATCGAACTAGAAGACAAGTTCGAAAACATGGGCGCACAAATGGTGAAAGAAGTTGCTTCTAAAGCCAACGATGCTGCCGGTGACGGTACCACCACTGCAACAGTACTAGCGCAAGCGATTGTCACTGAAGGCCTAAAAGCCGTTGCAGCGGGCATGAACCCAATGGATCTTAAGCGTGGTATCGACAAAGCAGTTATCGCTGCCGTTGCCGAGCTTAAAAACCTATCTCAAGAGTGCAGCGACACTAAAGCGATTGCACAAGTAGGTACCATCTCTGCTAACTCTGACGAGTCAATCGGTGAAATCATCGCAACAGCGATGGAGCGCGTAGGTAAAGAAGGCGTTATCACTGTTGAAGAAGGTCAAGCACTCGAAAACGAACTTGACGTCGTTGAAGGTATGCAGTTCGACCGTGGCTACCTATCTCCATACTTCATCAACAAGCCAGAAACTGGCAGTGTAGAGCTAGAAAGCCCATACATCTTGTTGGTTGATAAGAAGATCTCTAACATCCGTGAATTGCTACCTATCCTTGAAGGTCTAGCTAAAACGGGTAAGCCTCTGCTTATCGTTGCAGAAGATGTTGAAGGCGAAGCACTAGCCACACTAGTTGTAAACAACATGCGCGGTATCGTTAAAGTGGCTGCGGTTAAAGCACCAGGCTTTGGCGACCGTCGTAAAGCAATGCTACAAGATATCGCTATCCTAACTGGCGGTACTGTGATTGCTGAAGAGATTGGCCTAGAGCTTGAAAAAGCCACCCTAGAAGACCTAGGTACAGCTAAGCGCGTTGTTATCACTAAAGATGACACCACCATTATCGACGGTAACGGTGAGCAAGAGCAGATCCAAGCTCGCGTAGCACAAATTAAAGTTCAAGCTGAAGAATCAACTTCTGACTACGACAAAGAGAAACTACAAGAGCGCATGGCTAAATTGGCCGGCGGTGTTGCAGTGATCAAAGTGGGCGCAGCCACTGAAGTTGAAATGAAAGAGAAAAAAGCCCGCGTAGAAGATGCCCTACACGCGACTCGCGCCGCTGTTGAAGAAGGCGTAGTTGCAGGTGGTGGTGTTGCACTAGTACGTGTTGCTAGCAAGATTGGCGACGTAGAAGTGGCTAACGAAGACCAAAAACACGGTGTGGTTATCGCCCTACGTGCTATGGAAGCGCCACTACGTCAAATCGCGACTAACGCAGGTGAAGAAGCGTCAGTTGTGGCTAACAACGTGAAAAACGGTACTGGTAACTACGGTTACAACGCAGGTAACGACACTTACGGTGACATGCTAGAGATGGGTATTCTTGACCCAACTAAAGTAACTCGTAGTGCGCTACAGTTTGCGTCATCTATCGCAGGCCTAATGATCACCACCGAAGCTATGGTTGGCGAATTGCCACAAGACGCTGGTGCTGACATGGGCGGCATGGGTGGAATGGGTGGAATGGGCGGTATGGGCGGCATGATGTGATCCTAGCTGGTTAAAATCGTCTATAGCGGCGTTATCTTGCCACTCGTTTAAGAGAACTAAACGTCGTGGCAAGAAGCCTTGCTCTAAAACGATTTTTCCTGCGCTAGAACATCTGTTCCATAGGCCTGAGTTCTTAGTTCGCTAAGAATTACACCTAAAAAGAAACCCCGATACTTTTAACCGTATCGGGGTTTTGTTTTATGTGCTTATTGCAAACTTCGTTTGATGAAAAGTTGTGGCGCTTCGCTCTCTATTGGTATAAAGGTGGGTTGACGCCCAATGAGCTAGAACCTTTGTTCTGGTTAAACTTTAAGGTGGTGGGCAATTTTAGTTGGCCACGACACACAGTTTGACCATACCTGTATGGGGATAGCTAATCGTTTGTATATTGTTGAAGTCAGGTTATCATTGTAACTACCTAAATAGATGAATAATTATATACTTGGTGGTGTAAACCCCCTCGTAACCTAAAGAGACATTCACATGAGAAAAATAATACTGGCTTTGGTTTTGATTGCTGTTACAGGGTGTTCAAGCAATGGTCTAACAACGCTGAAGCAAATGGATCCTAACTTTGACAAAGAAATCGTGATGACAAACGATCCTGATCAAACCGCAAAAGTTAGGAGCATTGTTACTAATTGGATGGTCGATAATGGTTACAATGTATCTAAGGTAACAGCAAGCCCAAATGCTCAGTTAGACGATGATCAAGTGATGTTTGAATTCAATGCTAACTGGTGGTGGGACATGGCAACTTACATGCGTTACGTAAACTTAGATGTTACTGATAGTAAAGGAAGGAAAGTGGCTGAACTTGATTTCGATTCAGTAAGGTATGGTGGTATTGATAAATTTGGAAATGCAGAAGCAAGATTAAATCTAATTATGGAAGTGTTTTTCCAAAAGATTTCAGTACAAGATGCTGAACGTCAATTAGAGCATGGTAAAGATAGAAGTACTAAATTAGCACCGACCTGTGCTTACGACTGCTAGCAAATGATGGTTAGGCAAATTGCTTTGCTACCATCGAGTCTGTAAAGCTTTCTGTGTAAAAAAATACGGGTGGTTTTTAACCACCACTAATTACACCATTGCCTTTCGCAGGGGACGCCATCATTGTTGCCGTCCATCTGGGTATTGGGGCAGTACTTGTTGTAAAACATCGCTTCATCACAGGATCGCATGTGGCTGCAATGGGTTTTGCCTGCTTCACAGCGGAAGTTCTGTACTGGGTTGAACTGCATCTGTTCGACATCTTGGTTGGTGAGTACTGGCGTTGCGGTCAGCTCTTCGTATTTTTTAAAGCCAAATATGCCAAGGCCGAGTACGACTAAAAGCGGGAGCAGCAATCCGCTTGATGATTTACGTTTGTGCTGGCTATTGTACTGGTCATTGTGGTGGCCATTACGTTTGTTATCGCGGAGGTTTGGACTGGCGGCGACAATTGCCACACCTTCAATATTGGCTTTTATTGCCTTGATCTTGCCGTCACTCTGCAACTCAGAGAAATAGTTGATTTGGTCGCCAACACCGGGCTTTCTCGCCATCTGCTTTAATGCCGAGATATGAATAAACACATCTTGAGCATTGGCTGTATCTGGCTTGATAAACCCGAAGCCTTTTTCACTGTTCCAGCGAACGAGAGTTCCTTTTTCCATGCTATTCAAGTTCTGTTCCTTAGATCATCTTCTGGCTGAAGCTGAATTCTTGGCCGTGTAATGTGTTGGTTTCTTGTCTTTTGTGCACTCGCGTATTCTTGCTGTTGGCCAGCAATCGCTTGGGGGGATTGCGCGTTTTGCCGTGATTTGGTTTTTAGAATCATTTATCAATAGCATCCATTCTCTGCTTAACTCTTTCGTTAGGTAAGAGCTAGCAGTCTGATAAAAATGAGCTTTATAATACATAGCCTTAGTATAAAAAAGCTACTGTAAATTAATCGGTTTCTCTCTCATCGAACATAAATCATCGTATCTAAAATAAGTGAGTCGCTCGATAACTGGGAGAAAGCCAAGGCGTTGTGCATTTTGATTTCATCTAACCGTTAACAAGGCTGTAACCCTTGCTGCACATGGAGTTGGGCTGTTGTCTTATTACTCACCTTGGTTTTATTTCACGCTGAAATGTGTTAGAATACCGCCCTTTTTTGCAGCCTCAGCCTTTACAACGTCATTAACTTGGCTTTGCAAAAGACGAGGAAAACACACCGGCTCAGCTCAAACTATGTGGCGCTTAACAGGCTCATTAAATAGCTGACGATGATAAAAGTGAACTCTTAATGTCAAATTTGACACAATCTGTTGCCCGTAAATCAACAGATGAAAACTACCTTGCGGCCCATCCCCCCGAACGAACTGATACACCAACTACGCTAAACGCCTTCTCCAGCCCTGTACTCTGGTTAAGTGGCGGCTTTCTTGTACTCTTCGTTCTGCTTGCTGTTTTCGATACTCCGACCCTGTCCAGCGTCGTTCAAACTGGCTTTTCAAAAGTCACTCAATGGTTTGGCCCCTTTTGGCAAGTGCTGTTGCTGGCTAACTTTATTATTGGTCTCTATTTAGCGTTTGCCCGAACTGGCGACGTTAAGCTGGGTAATCGCACGACGCCTGAAATGGATACCTTTAAATGGTTGTCGATTGTGCTATGCACCCTATTAGCCGGTGGTGGCGTTTTTTGGGCGGCCGCCGAGCCTATCGCTCATTTTGTTTCCGCGCCGCCTTTTTACGGTGAAGCGCAAGGGCGCAGACTGGCGATCAATGCCTTGTCGCAATCCTTCCTTCATTGGGGGTTCCTGGCTTGGGCGATCCTCGGTAGCTTAGGGGCTATCGTTTTGATGCACCTGCATTATGACAAGGGCTTGCCACTGCAACCGCGTACTTTGCTGTATCCCATTTTTGGCGATAAAGCCCTTAATGGTTGGATTGGCACCTTAACCGACACCTTTTGTATTATTGCGGTAGCGGCAGGCACCATTGGCCCTATTGGTTTTCTTGGCTTGCAAATTAGTTACGCCCTTAATGCGCTGTTTGGTGTGCAAGATACGCTCATCACTCAAAGTTTGGTGGTGCTGTTTGCCATTGCTATGTATACCTTGTCGGCGTTAAGTGGTCTTAGCCGCGGTATTCAACTGGTGAGCCGTTACAATATTTTGCTGGCCGCCGCGCTTATTATTTTTATTCTATTATTTGGCCCTACCAGCTTTATTATTGATGGCTATATGCAGGGCGTGGCCAGAATGGTCAATAACTTTGTTCCTATGTCGCTTTATCGAGGTGATAGCAACTGGCTTAGTTGGTGGACGGTGTTTTTCTGGGGCTGGTTTATTGGTTATGGCCCTATGATGGCGATATTCATTGCGCGTATTTCTCGTGGGCGTACCATTCGCCAAATGATCTTATCCATCTCGATTATTGCCCCGTTGATCACCTGCTTTTGGTTTAGCATTGTCGGGGGCTCGGGGCTGGCGTTTGAACTGGCTGAGCCCGGTATTATCTCTGCGGCATTTGAGGGCGGCAATTTACCCGGGGCCTTGCTGGCGATAACCTCACAACTGCCGATGCCATCAGTCACTGCGATACTGTTTTTGATCCTTACCACCACTTTTATCGTCACTACGGGTGATTCGATGACTTATACCATTAGTGTGGTAGTGACGGGCTCTACCGAGCCGAGTGGGGCCATGCGTGCGTTTTGGGGAATGTTAATGGGGCTGGTTGCTATCGCATTGATCTCAATGGGCTCAGGTGGGATCTCCGCCTTACAATCCTTTATCGTGATCACCGCTGTGCCAGTGTCATTCGTGTTGTTACCTTCACTATGGCAAGCGCCCAAGATGGCTAAAGCGATGGCGGAACAGCAATTTGGTAAAGCAGCTCTTGTTCCTGCAAAGGTAAGTTAAGCGAGTTAATTGAGTTTCTAACCTTTTGTATAAAGCCCCGCAACCACGGTAGCGGGGCTTTATTGTTTTTAAGGGGGCGAGGTTGCCAGGCCTGCACACTTTTAATCTCCACCTCAGGTTGTGTGATTACACTTAATGGCTCAATTATCTATTTGACCGTTTACAGAGGACATGACCAGCATGGATACACAGAATTTACCATCGACCAGCCGTAAGCCTTGGGTTGTCATTGGGGTTATCGCCTCTATCGTGGCACTGCTTTGGCTGTTGTTAACCATTATGCCTAAAGGGTTTAAGACGACCCATGAGCAGATAGGCACAGGCAAGCCAGCATTGGTGTTTGTCTATGATCCCAATCTTGCATCGAGCAATAGCCAGACTGAGCAGATGAATGAAGCGCGTGCTCATCTTGGTGATAACGTATTGTTTCTTTTGGCTAGAACGGGAACCCCAGAGGGCGAGCAACTGATCGCCAAACATCGCGCAGGCCAGGCTGAGTTGTTGCTGTTTGATGCTTCGGGCAACTTGGTCAAAAGACAATTTGGGGTGGTTAGCGCGAACGAATTAATGCAGTGGATGCGATAATAAAGTGCTAATTAAGTAGAGGTGATTAGCGATTTATCATTTTTATCAGGAGTTAATTGAAGAATTATTAGTAAAGCGACAGAGCGTGCGACTTTTTTGAGGAAAGTCGCAGGATAAGTAGTGTGTTGTATTTATTAACCATCAATTCCTGTTATAAATATTAGCCACTACAATCTGTAGGTTTGGGTTGGTATTCCAAGCCGTTGCAATCTTAATTTTTTGTGTACCTTGGAGCACCAAAATGAGCGCTGACATCACTCTTGAACATTTTCTGTCAACCGTTGCCGAGCGTAACCCTAATCAACCTGAGTTTTTGCAGGCGGTAACAGAGGTGTTAACCTCCATCTGGCCTTTTTTGGCGGCGCACCCAGAATATTTAGATGCCGGAATTGTAGAGCGTTTGGTTGAGCCCGAGCGGGTGATCCAGTTTCGGGTTGCGTGGGTCGATGATCAAGGCAAGGTACAGATTAACCGTGCCTATAGGGTGCAGCACAGCTCGGCTATTGGCCCTTTTAAAGGCGGCATGCGTTTTCATCCCTCTGTCACTCCGTCAGTGCTTAAGTTTTTGGCTTTTGAGCAAACCTTCAAAAACGCCCTCACTACATTGCCCATGGGGGGGGGGAAGGGCGGTAGCGACTTTGACCCCAAAGGCAAGAGTGAAGCCGAAGTCATGCGTTTTTGTCAGGCATTAATGCTTGAGTTACATCGTTACTTGGGGGCAGACACAGATGTCCCCGCTGGTGATATTGGCGTCGGTGCACGTGAAGTGGGCTATATGAACGGCATGATGAAAAAGCTGACCAATAGTGCAGAGTGTGTGTTTACTGGCAAAGGGTTGTCTTTTGGTGGCAGCCTTATCCGTCCCGAGGCCACGGGTTACGGCTTACTTTACTTTGTCGAAGCCATGCTTAGAGTCAAAGGGACCACACTCGAAGGCAAAACCGTGTTGGTATCGGGCTCGGGTAACGTGGCGCAGTACGCCATTGAAAAGGCAATGGAGATGGGGGCTAAGGTGATCACTGCGTCTGACTCCGGTGGCGTAGTTGTCGATCCCGATGGTTTTACCCCAGAGAAACTCGCCAAGTTGATGGACGTTAAAAACCAGCGCCGTGGTCGGCTGGCAGATTACGCCCATGAGATGGAGCTAGAATATGTCACTGGCGGCAGCCCATGGAAGTTTGCTGCGGAGATCGCACTGCCTTGTGCAACGCAAAACGAACTCAACGCAGAGCATGCCCAACTGTTAATCGATAACGGTGTGCAACTGGTGGCCGAAGGAGCCAATATGCCGAGCACCGCTGAAGCCATCGCCTTGCTGCACGACGCCAAAGTGTTATTTGCTCCCGGCAAGGCGGCCAATGCGGGAGGGGTTGCCACCTCGGGCTTAGAGATGAGCCAAAACGCGCTGCGATTGAGTTGGACCCGTGAAGAGGTCGAAATGCGTCTGTGTGACATTATGTACGCTATTCACGATACCTGTGAGCGCTACGGTCGTGAAGATGACCATATTAACTATGAACTGGGCGCCAATGTTGCTGGTTTTGTTAAAGTGGCTGATGCCATGAAGGCACAAGGGGTTTATTGACCGAGTTCATTAGTCACCACGTGTAAATTAAAGAGCCTAGTGGCTCTTTTTTTGTCTTGGGCTATGCTAAGGCTGCATGAGCAGCGGCTTTGGCGCTTATTGGCATCGTCATAGGTGGGCTCGCGATGGGGCTTGATTGAGGGAATTTATCTTTGGCTTAACAAATTGACGGGATCACATTATGAACAAATCATTAGTTGCTTTAGTGCTAAGCGCCCTATGGAGTTATCAGGCGGGGGCGTGTACGGGCATCACCTTATCCACCGCAAACAATGAGCACATACAGGCTCGCACCATCGAATGGGGCGAAAGCGATCTCAATAGTAAGCTTATTGTATCGCCGCGCAATCACCTTTATACCTCGACGATGCCTAATCAAACAACGGGCTTAAGTTGGCAGAGCCAATATGGCTTTGCGGGCATATCGGTCAGTGATGACCGCTTTATCGCTGAAGGAGTTAATGAAAAAGGCTTAGCGGCCGGATTATTCTATTTTCCAAATTATGGCTCACTAGCCAAGTTCGATCCCAAGCAGACAGCAAACAACATCACCGACATGGATTTTGTGCGCTGGATGTTGAGTCAATTTGAGACCGTGGCCGAGGTCGAGGCGGCATTGGCTAATATAAAAATAGTGACCGTCTATTTTGATGAGCAAGGCAACCCATCTCCCACCGCGCATTGGCGAGTATCCGATAAGCAGGGCAATAGCATAGTGATTGAAATCATGGATCACGGCAAAATCAATATTCATAAAAACATCGCTAAGGTGCTGACGAACTCGCCCGATTATCCTTGGCAGGTGACTAATCTTAATAATTATATCAACCTTCATCCTGGTAGCAGCCCGGCGCAAAAAATTAATGATGTCACGGCGCAATCTTTTGGGGTGGGCTCCAATTTTGTGGGGTTACCTGGGGATGTCTCTCCACCATCGCGGTTTGTGCGTGCGGCGTTTTACGTTAATAGCGTGCCCAGATTAAACAGCGCCGAGCACGCGGTGTCGCAGGCTTTTCATATTTTGAATAACTTCGATATTCCAATTGGTAGCGAGTTTAACGATCCTGCACATATCCCAGACTTACCCAGTGCCACCCAGTGGACTTCGGTAATCGATCAAAGTAATGGCTTACTGTTTTATAAAACCATGCATGACAGCACGATTAAGCAGGTGGACTTAAACCAGCTGAATTTCTCTGCCAAGCAGGAGTTACAACTGCCACTAGATAACGGTCGTTTTAATTATCAACAGATGAGCGTCGGCCCATAGGGGGAAGGCCGCTTAGGTTATATCAGGGGCGGCGCGTTGTTGATCGCCTAATCGCATAACGCCTTAGCATGTTTGCTAGGGCGTTATTGTTTTTGGCGATTTCCTTGCCCTCGTTCTCGTGGCTGCCATGTTGCCGTTATCCCCTCTCAATGGCGACGTTGGTCGTTTAAGCTTGGCTTAAGCGTTAAGCCCGATCATGCAAGGTGATAAGCATAATGATAAAAGCTTGTGATTTTTGCTATCTTGTTATCGATCGCAAGCAATAAAATTAAAACAAATTGAAGGAGATAATGCGTGAAAAAAATCACCATGTTACTACTGTGCATCTTGATGCCGGTGGTAAGTGCGTTTGCTGAGCCCAGCAAACCCCTGTCGGTCGATGTGTTGTGGCAACTGAGCCGCATCGGTAACCCGACGATTTCACCAAATGGCCAATACATTATTGCGCCAGTGACCCAGTACGATGTGCCCGAAGATAAGGGCTCAACTCAGCTGTGGTTGTTTAATCAAGACGGTAAAAGTCAGCGTGCCATTACGGCTAAAGGGCTGCGCGTGAGTGAGCCGGTATTTTCGCCTGACAGCAGCACGCTCGCCTTCATCAGTCAGCGTGATAAAGATGAAGCAGGCCAAGTCTACTTGCTGCCACTCGATGGCCCAGGTGAAGCCCAGCGCTTGACCGAGGTGCCGACGGGAGTGTATGGCCTTAAATGGGTCGGCGAACACCTTTACTTTATTAGCTCAGTGTTTCCCGGTAAAAACTGGCAAGAGATGGCTGAGCAATTAACCGCAGATAAAGAGAATAAAGTCTCTGCACAGCAATGGAATGCGCTGCCCTATTCCAGCTTCGATCATTGGATTGATGAAGACCGCGAGGCACATGTTTTTCGGATAGCCGTCAAGGGCGGTAGCGTCGAGGCGGTGACTCAACCGTTAAATAAGCAACTACCACGCTCCTCACAAAGCGCGGCGAGTTACGATATTGACGTGAGTGAAGCTTGGATAGCCTTTAACGCCAATGGCTGGGACAACCAAGTTGATCCTAAAACCGATATTTTCCTCGCGAAAATTGGCAGTGGTAAAGCTGACAATATTACCGCTACTAATCAAGCGCCCGACACCAATCCAACCTTCAGCCCAGATGGCAAAACGCTCGCGTTTACTCGCCAGTCTATTAATGGGTTTTATGCCGATACTGCCAAGCTGATCTTGCTGGATCTTAAGCAGCGCAAGGAAAAAGTGTTAGCCGAGAACTGGGATCGCTCGGTGGCGCGCTTTGTCTGGACGCCAAACAGTAAAGGGTTTTATGCTGCCATCGATGATGCGGCGACGCGGCGCATTTTTTACATCAATGCCAGCAATGGCAAGGTTAACGCCATTACCGATGCCACCAATTTTAGCCAGCCTGCGATTGCCAATGACGGCACCTTAGTTGCGGCCAACGACAGCTTCCTGTTTCCGGCGCAGTTGGTCAGCATCAACCCTAAAAATGGTCACCGCACCCGACTGGATCATTTCAATGATGACATCTTAGCCGATGTCGATATGGGCACCTATGAGTCAGTGACTTATAAAGGCTATGATAATCCAGATATTCAGATGTGGGTGCATTACCCACCTGGGTTTGATCGCAGTAAAAAATATCCACTGATGATGTTAATTCATGGTGGGCCTCATAATGCGATTTCTGATGGCTTTCATTACCGCTGGAATGCGCAAACCTTCGCCTCTTGGGGCTATGTTACCGCGTGGCCTAACTTCCACGGCTCTAGCAGCTTTGGGCAAGACTTTGCCGACAGTATTAATCCCGATTGGAAAAACAAATCACTCGAAGATGTGCTCAAGGCAACCGAGTGGTTTAAGCAGCAGCCGTGGATAGATGATGAGCGGTTAGTGGCGGGTGGCGCCAGTTATGGCGGTTATTTAACGTCGATTATTTTGGGGCAAGAGCATCCATTTAAGGCCTTGTTAATCCACGCCGCGGTGTACAACATGTATTCGCAATTGGCGGCAGATTTTGCGGTACATAGTCCTCGTTTTGGCAATTACTGGGATAACCCAGAACTATACAAGGCGATTTCACCTCATTATGGCGCAGCCAACTTTAACACTCCCACCTTGGTTATCCATGGTCAGCTCGATTACCGCGTACCCGTGGGGCAAGGTTTCGAGTTGTTTAGAACGCTGCAGACCCGCGGCGTTGAGTCGCGGATGATCTATTTTCCCGATGAGAATCACTGGATCATGAAACCCAATAACTCCATCTATTGGTACAACCAAGTACAAGACTGGATGACTCGTTTTGCCGAGCCCGGGGCTAAGTAATAGGATAAATAGGCTTGCTTCGCTAGCGCGCTGCAAGTGATGTTACTTTGATTTATACAACAAAGGCTGCCTAACTAGGCAGCCTTTTGGCATCATTGGCGCTTAAGCTGAGTGTTAAGCGCAACCGATAATGACTTATTGTTGTAGCTGGGCTTTGGCCGCTTCAACTTTAGTGAAGTCGAGCCCTAGCTCGTCTACGGCTTCTTTGATCAAGGCGGGATTTTGCATCACCAGCGCCATCAACTGCTGTAGCTTTTCGGGGGCGATACCTAGCTGACCTATGGTGCCCATCGCCATGAGTGGGTTTTCGGTCAAGGTCTGAAACAGCTCATTGATCTTTTCGTCACTAACATTGTGTTCTTTTAAAATGGCAATAATTGGGTTCATGCTGCTGCCTTTGTGTAAGTGTAAAAATAAACAGGCGCTAATTTTATCACATATCGGCAGGCATAGTGGAATAGGGCAAGGAGCCTAAGGCTTAGGTTGCAATGCTGCGGCGTCGATTCTATGCTGGCAGTGGGTGATGTTTTCAATCTGTAGCATGAGTAAGGTGTAACCATGTCTGAGCAATTTATCTGTTGGCGATGCAAGCAGCCGTTAACGGCGGTGATTCTACCTATGTCGCGGCGTGAAGAGTGTTTGGCGTGTCATGCCGATCAGCACGTGTGTAAGATGTGCGTGTTCTTTCGCGATGCCGGCCGAGGCGAGTGCAGTGAGGAGCGCGCCGAGTGGTTGTCGGATCGTGAGCGGGCCAATTTTTGCGATTATTTTAAGCCGATAACGGCCTGCGCCGCTGAGCAAAGTGCAGCCCAGAGTGATAGTGATAACGCCAAGGCGCGGGCGCAGGCACAACTGGATGCGCTGTTAAATGATGAGTTGACCATCCCCACTAAGTCAGAAGATCGTCCTAAAGAGCAACTTAAAGATAAGCCTGAAGATAAGCCAATGAGCGCCGTTGAGCTTGCCGAGCAGCAACTGCGGGATCTATTGGGCGATTAACCTCTGCGTTAATGCGTGGGTTGGGCCGTTAACTTGCCTATGCTGATGTTCACCGTGGGTTAGCCCTACAAGGTGCTCCACAGCAGGCGCACACCGACTAACACCATCAAGGTTAAAATGATCTGTTTAAATAGGTGTTCACTGATCTTGTGTTGCAGGCGTAATCCCAATTTCACCCCTAGCCAAGCAATAGGAGCTAGCAGCATAGACACCCACAAATTCGTTAAGTTGATTTGTCCAAGCAGGCTATAAGGGATTAACTTGACCCCATTGACCACGGCAAAAAACATTACCGCCGTGGCGAGGTATTGGTTTTTCACTAAGCGCTGCGGCAGCAGATAGGCGTTTAACGGTGGCCCGCCAGCGTGGGCGACAAAGCTGGTAAAGCCGGCGATGGTGCCACAGATTCGACCAATAAAGGCAGACGGTTTATGCGCAAAACGGCCGCTGAGCAGCAAGCCATACAGCCCAAACCCCAGCGATATACCGCCTAAAATACGGCGCAGGTATTGCTCGTTTAAATGGTCAAACAGCAGATAGCCAACGACAATGCCGACAATAGCCGCGGGCAGTAAAATGGATAGCTGCCGAGCATTATGTTTACCCCACCACGAACGAACGCTCAAAATATCCATATAGATTAACAGTGGCAGCATCACCGCCGTGGCCGCCACTGGGCTCACTACCAAGGCCATTAACGGCACCGTCAGTCCGCCCGCGCCGCCGGCAAAGCCAGATTTTGAGATGCCGGTCATTAATACGGCGGGTATCGCAACGAGCCAAAATAATGGGTCTGTTAACACGTTCGCTCCTTGATATGCCATCGGCCGTCTATAGTGCCATTGAATGAAGCTTTCACAACGGATTTTTTACTCTGGCGTCAATTGAGTCATTGGCTTGAGAGCGAGCATTGAATGGCGCATCTAATGGGCGATGCGAGGTGCTGATGGGGTTAGCGCGCTGGGGCAGTTATGATATAGCTATCGATGATCCGCTGGTACTGGTCTTCTTGTTTGAGTTGACGCAGCTGCTCAGTAAATTGCAATTGAATCGCCAATGGCACTCTGCCTTTGGCAAAGGCAAGATAGGTTGGTACCACCTCTATTGGCACAGGCAGTATCTTCACCTGCTGCTGTAATCCCAACACATTAAGCTCATGCAATATCGACAGCCGCGGCCCGATGATAATATCGATGCGATGATGGGTGAGTTTTAAGATATTTTGCCGCTGATCGGACACCCGCTCGACCTTGGTAATCACACCGCTGTGTAGGGCTTGTTGCCAGCGTTTGCCATAGTGCGCAGCGCGCAGTACGCCAAAACGGTAGTGAGTGAGGCTGCTGAGGTCGCCATTAAACTCAATGTCGGCATCATGCCTCACAAATAAGCTCGTCACATCGTCGATAAGACTTTCGCCACTAAAGGTCAGCAGGGTTTGTCGTTGCGGTGTACTGACGATAGAAAAAATGGCATCGACTTTTTGCTGCTCGACCATTTTCATGGCGCGTGCAAACGGGTAGAGCTGGGTGTCGGTGGTGATCCCCATGCGGGCAAAGACTGTGTTAACTATGTCGCTAGCGATCCCTTTAACCACACCGTCCTCTTGGTATTCAAGCGGCGGCATACTCAAGGTGGCTAATGATAGCGGCGTATCGGCAGAGACTGATGCTGTCCATAAGCTAAGTGCTGTGGCAACGGCCTTAATATCACTGATACGCATGATGTACAGACTCCACTCACTGAGGTTAAATGAGAGTGAGTCGTCAAGCGCTGTCACTGTCATCATGGCCGCGGATTGTAGTAGAGGCGTATTACTCTCGCCCAACTTTTTGCACCGAATGTGACAGAGCTAACACTAAGGCGGCGCTTTATCATTTGGGCGTTGATATTCACTATGCTGTGTTATGGGCTAATGCCCATGGCTCCACAGTGGCGAGAGTAGGAGCTTTAAGGCCTGCGGCAGTGAGCGCTTGGATTTAACCGATACAAAAAAGGCGCTTAATGCGCCTTTTTGATCTTTATACTGAGTGACATTCGCAATTATTCGGCTTCTTCTAGCGAATAAGGAAGTGCTTGCAAGATCAGTTGTGAGGCTTCATCGCCTGCGATACGTAACTTGGCATCGAGCTGGGTATCGTTAGCCAATACCGCCGTCATTAGCACCTCTTGGCCGCGTTGTACCCACTCAATAATGGTGCCGGCGCGGCGATAAAGCGCATCTTCAAGGGCGATTTCAAGCTGGCTGTCGGCCGTTAATGGGCTAGATACCGTGCCACTGACAATATACAAGGCACGCTTATTACCGCCACGGTATTTCATGCGGGCGATGGTTTCTTGCCCCATGTAACAGCCTTTATTAAAGCTGATGCCGTCGATGGCCTGCAGATTACACATTTGTGGCACAAATTGCCCTTGATGTGCGGCGCCAAGGTTGGGGTAACCCGCGGCGATTTCGAGCGCTTGCCATGCACTGGCATCATACACGGCTTGCGGCAACTGGCTTAGCAATGTGTCGGCTGCGCTCTGCTTTAGCACGACAATATGACGGCCTGCATCATGTAAAATCACGCCATTATCGATTGGGGTCAGTTCGCTATTTAACGCGCCAAATTGCTGGCTTAACCAGTCAGTGGCTTGCTCGCCGCTGACACCAAGCAGTAGCCAGTCTGCACTAGCATCACTCAGATCCGCCTTACTAAAAACCGCATATTTTTGCAGTTGCGGCAGATCCATCGCCAAGGTGTCGCGAGGCATCATCATGATCAAGGCATCAGCCATGGTGAAGGTTCTGAAGCTGGCCAGCATCTTACCTTTTGGATCGCAGTGAGCTCCCCAGCGCCATTGTTCAGCGCCCAGCGAGCTAATATCTGTGGTGACTTGGCCGTGGATAAAGCTGCGGCCTTGCTCACCCGTAACGGCAATTAAGCCTAGGTGATTAAGATGCGAAAAAAACAGCTCTGGGGATTGTCCGTTTAAAGGCCAGGTTGGCTGAGAAGTTGACACTGTCATGAGATAGTCCAAGAAATAAACGAATTAGAGCCACGATTGTACCGTTAATCATCGTTGGCGCAAAGGTGGTTAAGTGAAACTTGCGCTAAACAATAAAGCCCCATGATGTTGATCATAGGGCTTTATTCATTTGAGTGCGTTACTCAAGGCTATCAGTGCAGTAAGCGTGCTCTGATGGTGCCTTCAATTGCCTTCATCTCTTCGAGGGCTTCGTCGGCTTGATCTGAGTTCACTTCCATTACCACGTAACCAATTTCAGCCGTGGTTTGCAGGTATTGGGCGGCGATGTTGATGCCTTTTTCTGCAAAAGCTTGGTTAATCTTGATTAAGATACCAGGACGGTTATGGTGAATGTGCAGCAGACGTGATGCATCTTTGTGCTGAGCCAGCGATACTTCAGGGAAGTTAACTGCGGTCATGGTTGAACCGTTATCAGAGTACTTGGCCAGTTTGCCAGCCACTTCGATGCCGATATTCTCTTGCGCTTCTTGGGTGCTACCGCCAACGTGTGGGGTTAACAACACATTGTCTAAACCGCGCAGTGGGCTGATAAACTCATCATCATTCGATTTAGGTTCAACCGGGAACACGTCGATAGCCGCTCCCGCAAGGCGCTCGCTACGAATTGCTTGAGCTAGGGCATCAATATCGACAACCGTGCCGCGCGAGGCGTTGATCAATATGCTGCCTTGGCGCATACAAGCAAGCTCTGCTTCGGCGATCATATCTTTGGTCTGTGGGGTTTCTGGCACATGCAGGCTCACTACATCGGCCAGCGCTAATAGCTGCTCAAGTGAGTGGATTTGCTGTGCATTACCCAGTGGCAATTTATCTTCGATATCGAAGAATACCACGCGCATACCTAAGGTCTCGGCCAAAATGCCCAGCTGAGTACCAATGTGGCCGTAGCCGATAACGCCTAAGGTTTTACCACGGGCTTCATAGCTGCCCGCGGCGCTTTTAAGCCAGCCGCCACGGTGGGCAATCGCATTACGCTGTGGAATGCCACGTAATAGCATGATGATCTCACCCAGTACCAACTCCGCGACGCTGCGCGTGTTAGAGAAAGGCGCGTTAAAAACCGGGATCCCCAGTTTTTCGGCCGTGGCGAGATCAACTTGATTGGTTCCGATACAGAAGCAACCAATGCTGACTAATTTATCAGCGTGCTTCAGTACGGTTTCGGTCAGTTGGGTACGGGAGCGAATACCGACGAAATGCGCATCTTTAATCGAGGCCAATAACTCCTCTTCTCCTAATGATGCCTTATGGTATTCAATGTTGCTGTAGCCGGCGCGTTTGAACACATCTACCGCAGATTGATGGACGCCTTCCAACAGTAGGATCTTAATTTTATCCTTGTCTAGCGAGTGTTTCGCCATGATTTGAGTACCCTCTTTATCGGTTGTTGCTATATATTTGGTAATTATTTGATTGTTGACAGCTAAAGCTCTCTCAAAATAGCACTATTTTTAATCAGTGTGGAGGGCTAGATGGCTAAAGTCATTATTTCGATATTAAAACAATATCATCTAAGGAGTTCCAATTTTGCATAAAAGTATTATCTGGCTCACGATTTTTTTCGCCGTCTTCATCTGGTCGGCGATTGAGCCCAAAGATACCTTTACCTGGTTTTTAGAAGTGTTGCCAGCACTGATCGCGCTGCCGGTATTGTATTTTACGCGTAAGCGCTTCCCATTAACATCATTGGCTTACGGTTTGATTCTGATCCATGCGGTGATTTTAATGGTGGGCGGCCATTACACTTATGCCGAAGTTCCGCTGTTCGACTGGGTTGCCGAGTTGATGGGAAGTGAACGCAATAATTATGACAAAGTCGGCCATTTTGCCCAAGGGTTTATTCCAGCCTTGTTGGCCAGAGAAGTGTTGCTGCGTAATCAAGTATTAAAGCCCGGGGCTTGGTGTGGCTTCTTAGTCTGCTGTTTTGCGTTGGCCTTATCGGCATTTTATGAGCTTATCGAATGGTGGGTGGCGGTCTTGTCGGGTGAAAACGCCGAAGCCTTCCTTGGAACTCAGGGTTATGTGTGGGATACCCAGTCAGATATGGCGATGGCGCTATTAGGCGCGATAGTCAGTGTGTTACTGTTGTCATCTTGGCATAATCGCCTGCTGCAACAGCTTAAAACCACAGGTTAAGCCGAAGTGAGCCATTAGGTCGGGGCTGCACTAAGGTAGCGAAAACGGTAGCGAAAACGGTAGCGAAAACTGTGGTGGTTAACCGCTGTACTTCATCGATGCATGCAATAGATGATTGTTTGCTCGGTATGAATTGGCGAAATTTAAATCAAGGAGGATTTGATGAGCAACATTGACGAGCTAGTCTTTTGGCATCAGTTATCTAGCCCATGCGAGCTGGCCATTTGGGCACAGTCTCTGGGGTTAAGAGTACGTATTGCACGTCAGGTCGATGAGCTTGAACCGGATCCGCAATGCCAGAGTTTCTATTTTATTGCCCAGCAAGGTGCGGCGGTCGATAAGCAGGGCATCCCTCTTATCGTGCCGCGCTTACTGCCTTATGTGCCGCTGGCATTGTATCGGGTAAATCGTAACAGGATAAATACCGAAGCGGCCTTGTTACTAGGCGTACAAGGGCTACTGTTTAGCGACGATAGCCAAGAAGTGCAACTTAGCGGCCTACATGAATTACTGCAACATCAGTTGTGGTATGACAAGGGGCTACTGGCAAAAGTATTGCGGCGTTTTATTCCTCCTCAACATGGCCAACCATCTTTACAGCAAGAGGCGATTAGCGTTTTGCAACAACTCACTGGGCGTGAACGCACCATCATCGAACTGGTCTCCAGCGGAGCCCGCAATAAAGAGATCGCTACCCACCTATTTATCAGCGAACACACAGTGAAAGCCCATATTTCATCGATTTTTCGTAAGACCCAGTCGCGTAATCGGGTCGAATTATTGCGTTGGTTGCAGGTGAACGCCGCCTATTTTGAGTTGTGTTGATCAGTGATAATTGCTGCCTTGCTTATTACTCTGTTAAGCATGTTAGTCGTGTGTGGTCTAAAAAGCAGCTAAGTAACGTAATAAATTTACCAAAATGGAGTTTTTAGATCGTCATTTGACGCTAATTACTGAGGCGTAGAGCCGCGTTAACGTAGCGTAGATTGCTGCGTAATTGTTTGTTTTTGAGTTTCACCTGATCCTTTTTTGTTTTCTTTGTGTTGGTTTGGTTTTCAGCTTGTTTTAAGTTTGCTGGTGAAAGGTCGCATTTTTCGCGGTCTTTAGTTATCAATGCCGCCTATTTTTGATAATGTTTTTTTCTATGGTGAAGGGTGCTTGTCACACTGAAATAGCTCGATACACTGCTACCACATAATAAAATTATTGGTAAAAAATGTATGGAAGTTTTCATCAGTTTGTTGGGGATGCTCGCCTTAATGGGCTTGGCGGTATTATTTTCAGAACACCGCCGTGCCATTAACCCTCGTACCGTACTGGGTGCGCTAGCGTTCCAAGTCGCTTTTGGCGCGTTTGTGATGTACGCCCCTATTGGTCAAAGCATACTCGATAGCGCCTCAAATGGCGTGATGCACGTGATTAACTATGGTAACGAAGGCTTAACCTTTGTGTTTGGCGATCTGGCCAAATTCGGTGTGGGCTTTATCTTCGTTATTAATGTGCTCTGCATTGTGGTGTTTATCAGCTCACTGATTGCCGTGCTCTACTATCTCGGCATCATGCAGTTGGTGATTGGCCTCATTGGTGGTGGTTTATCTAAGCTGCTGGGCAGCAGTCGCGCCGAGTCGTTGTCGGCTACCGCCAATATCTTCGTCGGCCCCATTGAAGCGCCTTCTATGGTGCGTCCATTTGTGAAGCGTATGACTCGCTCAGAGCTGTTTGCTGTGATGACCGGTGGCCTTGCTTCTGTCGCTGGTGGCACCATGATTGGTTATATCCAAATGGGGGTTGATGTCAAATATGTGCTCACTGCTGCCTTTATGACGGCGCCTGCTGGCCTATTGTTTGCCAAATTGATGTGGCCAGAAACAGAAACGCCCATCAACGACATCAAAAAAGTGATGGATGACCAGGAAGATAAGCCTGCAAACGTGCTTGATGCCGCTGCTGGTGGCGCGGCAATGGGGATGCAACAGGTACTTAACGTTGCAGCCTTATTGATGGCGTTTGTTGGATTAATTGCGCTGCTCAATGGCTTGATTGGCGGTATGGGCGGCTGGTTTGGTTATGATGATCTTACCATGCAAGCTATCTTGGGTTATGTGTTATCGCCTTTAGCCTGGATCATGGGGGTGCCTTGGAGCGAGGCGATCCAAGCAGCATCATTTATCGGCCAAAAAATGGTGATCAATGAGTTTGTTGCTTACATCGACTTCTTGAAAGTAGCCGATGACCTATCAGTTAAAACCCAAATTATTATCAGCTTTGCCCTATGTGGTTTCGCTAACATTGGCTCGCTAGCCATGGTGATTGGTGGCTTGGCAGCCTTATGCCCTGAGCGTCGTCACGATATCAGCGCTATGGGCATGAAGGCGCTTATCGCCGCGGCTCTTGCTAACCTAATGAGCGGCACGATTGCCGGTCTTCTGTATAGTCTAGCGGGTTAATAAAACAGAGTGCTTGCCGCTGCGCGGCAGGCCATTTTTTGATTGGAGAGACAAATGACCCCACATATTAACGCACCAGCAGGTGCTTTTGCGAAAACGGTATTAATGCCTGGCGATCCGCTACGTGCGAAATACATTGCCGATAACTTTCTCGAAAACCCTAAGCTTGTGACCGATGTACGCAACATGTTGGGTTATACCGGCGAGTATCAAGGCAAGCCAATTTCTGTGATGGGCTCAGGCATGGGCATTCCTTCTATCTCTATCTATGCCAAAGAGCTGATCACCGAATATGGTGTCGAAAATATCATTCGTATCGGCTCTTGTGGCGCTATCAGCGACAATATTAAGCTGATGGATGTGGTCATGGCGATGGGGGCGAGCACTGACTCGGCTGTCAATCGTAGCCGTTTTGCCAATACAGATTTTGCCATGATTGCCGATTTCAACTTGTTGAGCCTTGCCGTCGATGCCGCGAAAAAACAAGGCGCTAACTATCATGTTGGCAACTTATATTCGTCTGATCTGTTTTATAGCAGCGATGAGTCACGTTACGACTTGATGGAAAAATATGGCATCTTAGGTGTCGAGATGGAAGCGGCGGGTCTATACGGCGTTGCGACCGAATATGGCGCTAAAGCACTGGCGATGATGACAGTGACCGATCATATTCGCCAAGGGTTGCACCTGACCGCTGAAGAGCGTCAAGAAACCCTTAATGAGATGATTAAGCTGACGCTAGAAGCGGTTAGTCACTTAGACTGAGTTGCGAGTGACGTTTGCTAAGCACTTAAGCTTATCAAACATAAAAAGGCCTTATGACAAGGCCTTTTTTTGTGCCCAGAGATTACTGGCTTGCCGTTGGTGTTCATTATTTAATAGGCCAAAGTATTTGAGATAAGCGCAGTTTTTACATGATAAGCCGCTCGGTTAGCGGTTTAAACTTTAGCAATGACGCAGTAGACTAGCGTTTATTATCATTGAAATGGAATATCAGATGAGCATTTGGTTTAGACCCATTACCCTAGAAGATTGCGCCAAATTAGATGCCGGCATGCATGGCAAAGGCACCTTGATGCAGACTATGGGCATTAGCATTACTGAGATAGGCGATGACTACATGATTGCCACCATGGCTGCGACCCCCGCAATTCATAACCCGCTGGGGATAGTGCACGGCGGGGCCAATGTCGCCTTAGCCGAAACCGTCGCCAGTTACGCAGCCAATTTTGCCGTCGATTTTGAGCAGTATTACTGCGTCGGGCAAGAGATCAATGCCAACCACCTTAAGGCCTCTCGTAATGGGATTCTCACCGCGACCACTAAGCCAGTGCATTTGGGCAAACGCAGTTCGGTGTGGGAAATTCTGATCCATAACAGCGCCGGTGAACTCTGTTGTATTTCACGCATGACGGCGGCGGTGGTTAAACGTTAGCCCGATCTTGTTATGCTTAGGCGTAGTCGTTCCGTTGTGGGTTACACCAGCTTCGCCTAGGTGTTGCTAGGACAAGGGATCATGGCTGTCGCTTTACGCTTATGGTGTCCATAATAAGGATATTGACTGTTACCTCAATGGAGTGCGTATGGATAATGCAACGATATGGGAATGGGTTGGCTACTTAGCCTCTGTGGTGGTCGCCATCTCATTGATGATGGCGAACATTAAAAAGCTACGCTGGTGGAATCTCATTGGCGCCGCCTTATTTGTCGCCTACGGTGTGGCCATTGAGGCTTACCCCGTCGCCTTAGTGAACTTCTTTATTGTGCTGATTGACGCTTATTATCTGGTTAAGCTCTATCGTAAGCCACCGAGCCCTGTGCAGCGCCAGTGATCTCCCATCTTGTTTCTTTATTAGCTGTAACGTAGCGGCCTGTATTAGTCAGATAAATGGCTATCGCTAGCAACTTAACCGCTACGTATTTTACGCTTATTTTTCCTCTGATTTTTTAGTTTTTCCCCTTGGCGATAAACAGGCTGAGTTAGTCTCAATTAAGCCTGTTTAATCTGACTACCTCCTCTAGTTAATCTTAATACGGCCTTGTTAATTCAATAAACAGATTGCAACTATCAATTTTAATCTCTTTATTTGAATTGGTCGTCAACCTATGATGACGACATCGTAATTGCAGTGGCAAATATATAGGAGCATTAGCTATGACAACTATTTTCGATCTTATCGAACAGTGGGTTAATCACACTTCATAGTGATGGTCGCCAGCATGCAAACAATAGTACAGCAGCCACTTGTCGCGCCATAAAGCCGATAGTGATGCAAAAATAATATTAATTTTAATGGAGTAAACAGATGATAAACCAAGCGATGACAGCTCACACACCAGCCATGCTTACTAGCCAAAATGGCGCCCCGGTTACAGACGACCAAAACTCATTATCGGCAGGTGAACGTGGCCCACTGTTACTGCAAGACTGGCACTTAATCGAGAAGTTAGCTCACTTTAATCGTGAACGCATTCCTGAGCGTATCGTGCATGCTAAGGGGACGGGAGTGTATGGCACTTTTACACTGACAAAAGATTTAAGTGATTTCACCATTGCCGACCATTTTAATGGTGTGGGCAAACAAACCGAGACTTTTATGCGTTTCTCCACCGTTGGTGGTGAGATGGGATCGGCGGATGCTGAGCGTGACCCGCGTGGATTTGGGCTGCGCTTTTATACGACGCGCGGTAACCATGACATTGTGGGCAACAATACACCGACCTTCTTCTTGCGTGATGGCATTAAGTTTCCCGATTTCATTCACACGCAAAAGCGCAACCCACAAACCAATTTGAAAGATCCGCAGGCGATGTGGGACTTCTGGTCACTCAACCCTGAGGCGATGCATCAGGTAACGATATTAATGTCTGATCGTGGTATTCCTGCTAACTACCGCCAGATGCACGGTTATGGCTCGCACACCTTCTCGTTTTGGAATGCTAAAGGCGAGCGTTTTTGGGTGAAGTTCCACTTTAAATCGCAACAAGGGGTGGTCAACCTCACAACTGAGCAAGCCGATATATTAAAGGGGATCGATCCCGATTCATCTCAACGCGATATGGTGGCGGCAATCAATGATGGCAACTTCCCCCGCTGGACTGTTAATGTACAAATCATGCCTGAAGCCGATGCTAACACTTATCACATTAACCCGTTTGATTTGACTAAAGTGTGGCCACATAGTGACTACCCACTTATTGAAGTGGGCGTATTAGAGCTTAATCGTTTACCTCAAAATTACTTTGCCGAAGTAGAGCAGGTAGCACTGGCTCCAAGTAACTTAGTGCCAGGTGTGGGCGCATCGCCAGATAAGATGCTGCAAGCACGTTTGTTTGCCTATGCAGATGCACAGCGTTATCGCATTGGCGCCAACTATAACCAGTTGCCGGTTAACTGCCCCCATGCCACGCAAGCCAATCATCACCAACGTGGTGGTGCAATGGCAGGAACTCGATGTCCCTTTAGCGGCAGTCAAACTGGCGGCGATGCGAGTGTTAACTATGGGCCTAATAGCAGGGCCGCAGGCTTAGCTGAGCCTAAGATAGTCGCCGAGCCACCACTGCGACTCGAAGGAGAGGCAGCACGTTATAGTCGTTATGATCAAGACGATTATACTCAGGCCGGTAACTTATATCGCATCTTCTCCGAGGCGGAACAAGCGCGGTTAGTAGCCAATATTGCCGCTACGTTAAGTCAGGCCAGTGATGATGTGCAGCAACGTATGGTGCAGCACTTTACTCAAGCCGACAGTGGTTATGGTCAGCAAGTGCAACAGGCCTTAGGGTTATAAGTTTTAGTGCATGAAAAAGCCAGTGGCGTATACCATACCACTGGCTTTTTCATTATGTTGTTGGCTCACCGCTTAAAATAGCAAAGTGGCTAATCCCAACAGGGCAAAGAGTGCGGCGCAGCCACGGTGGATCCAGACCATAGGCAGCTTGTCGGCGCTAAAGTGGCCGGCAATCACCACTGGCACATTGGCAATCATCATGCCGAGCGTGGTGCCGACAACCACCAAGGCGAGGGCGTCATATTTAGCCGACAGTACGATGGTGGCTATCTGAGTCTTATCGCCCATCTCGGCTAAGAAAAACAGCACAAAGGTGGCAATAAAGGGACCCATCTTATAGAAGCGGCTCTCTTCGGCGTCGACTTTATCGGGCACTAATACCCACAGCGCGATGGCAAAAAAGGAGCCTGCGACAATATAGCGCGCCAGATCTGGACTGATCCAGTTGATGGCCCATTGGCCCAGCCACGCGGCAGCAAAGTGATTGGCAAGAGTCGCGAGTAAGATGCCTAAAATGATGGCGGTTTTATTTCTAAAGCGGGCGGCTAGTATTAATGCTAGCAGTTGAGTTTTATCACCAATTTCGGCAATTGCCACGGTGAAGGTTGACGCAAGTAGAGCTTCCATGAGGGTTCCTTAGGGGGCAAAAAATCCAAGCACAGTCCGCCGCCCCCTAAATTTGAGCGGTAACCGTGCTTAGGTCTTGCCGGGCAATATGCCAGCCGATATCGGCTATGCCTATTACTGTGAGCACCATGGCATAAGGCCAAGTATGTTGATACTCACCCATGACCCATTATCGAGTCACGTTAGCTACTCCCCTAAAGCAGTGGCGGCAGATTATACGGATCCAGGTTGATTAGGCAAGTCAGGCAGGCAGTTTTTTTGCCAAAAGTCGTATTGTTGTAATGGTGCTGCGTTACAGTTGTTTAAAGGATGTTGCCTAGGTGTATAAACTTGCTTTTGTTGCTGAAGTTGGCTTGTGCGCTGGGTTAGGCTCTGATATGGTCGCTAGCAGTCATATTAAAATTGTATAAAGGTAGTGATGAAAAAAGCCTATCGATATTTTTACCGATTTATACCGCCTCAGCGGCTTAGTTAAATAGATACTGGTAAAAATGATCATGTTAGCTAAGTTGTTGGGGCCCAACCATATCGCAGTAAGGTGCAGATGCACTAGACGATGGGGAGGCTTACAGTGGGTGCTACATGTTGCTAAAAATCCTCTTTCAATTGTCGTTCAAATCTGACCTTCCAACTCTTATAAAAATTAAAAACAGGACAATCTTGTGAATTCAAAAATGCTTGGTTCTATAGCCATTGTTGCAGGGACGGCAATCGGTGGGGGAATGTTGGCTTTGCCTCTGGCGACGGCGGCGTTAGGTAGCGTGGCTGCCATGGCTTTATTGGTGGTGATTTGGGGCGTATCGGCTTATACATCGCTGTTGATGTTAGAAATTAATCTTCGCTCTGGGGTGGGTGACAACGTGCATGCCATCACAGGTAAAACCTTAGGTAAAGTGGGTCAACTTGTTCAAGGGGGCTCATTTTTAAGCCTGCTTTATGCGTTGACCATGGTCTATTTGCTCGGTGGCTCCTCCTTATTAGTCTCTAAGCTCGATGGTTTGTTCGGCGTACAGCTCGACTCACACACTGCGATTATGCTGTTTACCCTGTTTTTTGGTGGTCTGATTGCGGTGGGGATCGCCTGGATCGATAAGATCTCGCGGGTACTTTTTTCTGCCATGGTGCTGTTATTAGTGCTGGTGGTGTTGTTTTTGTTGCCCGATGTGTCGTTGTCGAGCATGGCGGCAACAGCCGTTATTGAAGGCGTCGAGCAGGGCAGTTTTTCTGGTTACTTAATGGCGGCGGTGCCTGTGGTGTTTACCTCGTTTGGTTTCCACGTCTGTATTGCCACTTTAGTGGGTTACCTTGATGGCGACAGCGTTAAACTGCGTAAGGTATTGTTGATTGGCTCAACCATTCCACTGGCCTGCTATATATTTTGGCTGACGGTTACCTTAGGTACCGTGGGTGGCGATAGAATTAGTGGGTTTGATGGCTCGTTACCTCAGCTGATCAATGCGCTGCAAGCCTTGGCGCAATCATCGATTGTCAGCCAAAGCATCGCCTTCTTTGCCGACTTGGCGCTGATCACCTCGTTCCTTGGGGTCACCATGAGCCTGTTTGATTTTATTGCCGAGTTAACTCGGGCCAAAAGCAATGCGAGTGGCCGCTTACAGACTTGGTTATTAACTTTTATTCCGCCTTTGTTGTGTGCGATCTTCTACCCCGACGGCTTCGTCAAAGTACTGGGCTTTGCGGCTATCCCATTGGTGATGATGATCATTATTTTACCCATCTTGATGGCCATGCGTCAGCGTAAGCTAGCATTGGGAGGTTACCAAGTGATGGGCGGTACGCCAGCCTTATATGTGGCGGGCGCGCTAGGGGTGATGATCATTGCTTCGCAATTATGGGTGACCTTGTAGCATCACTTTAAGGCGGCATAACTTAACTCATGGTAAATGAGTCTTAGACGCCGCCCAAGTGGGTTATTTTTAAGGGTGTTATACGACCTATTTAGCGACACACCTCGTTACTTTTTTAGTCATTTTCTAAGCTATTTGTATACTAGCCATTTGTGATAAAGTCGGGTAATTGCCCGACTTTTTTATTGTCTGGGTATTGCTCAACAATTGAATCACTCGATATCTATAACGATAAAATGGACTTAAAAAATGAAAAAACTATTAATGACAGTGGCGTTTGCCGCTGCCTTTGGCGCGCAAGCCGATGAGGGCATGTGGCAGCCACATCAGCTGCCCGCGATGGCGGATGAGTTAAAAGCCAAAGGGCTTGAGATTGATGCCAAATCAATCTCTAAACTGACCGAATTTCCGATGAATGCCGTGATAAGTCTTGGTGGTTGTACGGCGTCATTTGTCTCTCCTAAAGGGCTGGTCGTGACTAACCATCACTGTGCCTATGGCTCAATTCAGTACAACTCAACCCCTGAGAACAACCTCCTCGAAGATGGCTTTTTAGCCAAAACCTTTGCCGATGAATTACCGGCCACACCCGGCTCACGCATCTATGTCACTGAAGCGGTGACCGATGTGACTGACAAGGTTAAAGCGGGCTTGGCGGAGAAAGAGGGGAACGCCTTCTATCAAGGGATTGAAGCCAAAGAAAAAGCCTTAGTGGCCGAGTGTGAGGCCGAAGGGGGCTATCGCTGTCAGGTATACAGTTTTCATGGCGGGCTAGAATATTATCTGGTTAAGCAATTGGAGATCCGCGACGTACGCTTAGTCTATAACCCAGCGGCAAGCGTGGGTAAGTATGGCGGCGATATCGACAACTGGATGTGGCCACGCCACACGGGTGATTTCTCTTTTTACCGTGGTTATGTGGCTAAAGATGGCAAGCCTGCCGATTTTAGCCAAGACAACGTGCCTTACGAGCCAAAGAGCTTCTTGAAAGTGTCGGCCAAAGGCGTCAGTGACGGTGATTTTGTGATGGTGGCCGGTTATCCGGGTCGCACCAATCGCTACCGCACTGCCAACGAAGTCCAAAATCAGTTTGAATGGGCATACCCTGAAGGCAAAATGCTGCGTGAGCGCTTTATCGAGATCATCAAAGAGACTGCGCCAGAGGGCAGCGATGAGCGCATCAAGTATGAAAGCTTGATTGCTGGATTGGCCAACTACGCGAAAAACTTCACCTCAATGATCGAGTTTTACGGTAAGTCGACCATGCTGGCCGATCGTCAAGCCGGTGAGGCCGAACTCGGGAAGTGGATTGCGCAAGATAGCGAGCGTAAGGCCAAATACGGTAAGACCCTTGCCGAGCTCGACAGCCTGATCGCCCAAAGCCAAGAGCACCAAGCGCGTAACATCATCTTGGGTTACTTAGGTTACACCACTATGTTACCCACCGCGCGCCAACTTTATCGCCTAGCCAATGAGAAGCAGCTTGACGATATGGCACGTGAGCCAGGTTACCAAGAGCGTGATATGACCCGCTTTAAGTCAGGCATGGAGCGTATCGACAGACGTTACGCTGCCAGTGTCGATAAAGCCGTGGTCTTTGACCTGCTTAAACGTTACGCCGCGCTGCCAGAAAGTGAGCATATTGCCGCACTCGATAAAGCCTTTGGTATCGATAAAAACTTTGATGCCGCCAAGCTCAGCAAGACGTTAGACAAGATGTACGCCAACACGCAACTGGACGACCAAGCCACGCGTTTGGCCTGGATGGACAAATCGGTAAGCGACTTTAAAGCCTCCAACGATCCCTTTATTCAGCTTGCGGTGGCTATGTATGACACCGATATGGCTGAAGAGCAAAAATCGAAGCAGCTGGCTGGTAAGCTGATGAAGGTGCGCCCACAATATATGGACGCCATCATCGCTTATAACAAGCAGTTAGGTAAGCCAGTTTACGCCGATGCCAACTCAAGCTTGCGTGTTACCGTGGGCCATGTGAAGGGCTATTCACCACAAGATGGTTTACAGGCGGTGCCTTTTACTCGTCTCGAAGGCATTTTGGCTAAAGACACTGGCGTGTCACCATTTGATGCCCCTAAGAAGCAGTTAGAGCTAATTAAGCAAAAGCAGTATGGTGATTTCTATATGAAGTCTATCGACTCAGTGCCGGTTAACTTCCTGTCGACCTTAGACACCACTGGCGGCAACTCTGGCTCGCCAACCTTAAATGGTCGCGCCGAGCTTGTGGGTCTGCTGTTTGATGGTGTGTATGAGAGCATCATTGGTGATTGGGGCTACGATCCTGACACCAACCGTTCTATCCAGGTCGATAGCCGTTATATGCTGTGGGTCATGAAATACTTAGATAATGCCGATAACCTGCTAGAAGAGATGGAAATTGTGCATTAATCACCGGCGATTAACCCTGCGTGGTTAATATGTGCCGCCACTAAAAAAGGGGCTTAAGTTATCACTTAAGCCCCTTTTTACGCATAGATAGTTTTACGCATAGGTGGGGTGATAAAACGGCCTACCACAGCCCTTTTGATTTCACTCGGCTGGCACGTTCAAGCTGAGTCGTGAGACTCGGTGCGTCATCGGTGGCAGCGGGTGTCGCTGGCGTTTGCGCTAATTGACTGCGCAGCGCCTTTATCTGTGCCATCAACTGCTCTTGCCCTTGCTTAAGCTGACTGAACTGAGTGGCCAACTCGGCGTGTGGCTGCGCGGTTTCTGCTACCGCGGGTAGTTGACTGAGCTGGTGACTTAACTGTTCTTGCCCCTGTTGTAACTGCTCAAGTTGCTGCTCAATAGCGCTAAAGTCCACGTTGCTTGTTGGCTGTGGCACGTTTGCGCGCTCAACCATTGCGGTTAACTTTTGCCACTGCTGCTCAGATAGCCCCTTATCTTCGCTGGCGTCTAACGCGAGGCCAGCTGAGTGAAGTTGGCAGGCTAAGGTGTGACAGTTCACCTTGTCTTGTAGCAGGGTTTGGCTCAGCATCGATGGCAGTTGTGGCGCCAATTCATGCAGGAATAATCCTGACAGATACAGGTCTCGATGAAACTGGGTGCGGCGCTGCTGCACGATATCTGGTTCATCATTACGCGCTTTTTCCTGCTGTTGCCAACGCCTTAGGGCTTTTATGGCATAGCTGTGGGCGTCGTGGATCTCAGGCTCAAGTCCTACATTGAATCGAATGCGCATAATGGTCCTTTAACCCGCTTCAGCAGGCTCAGCGGCGTGGTAGCAACAGATCTCTCTCGATAATGCTTCTTGAGGATCTTTGACCATCACAATCTTATCGCCCAGCGAAGGGTAGGCATTGCGGATCGCGCTTTCAATCAGCATAGCGCCGCCACCGACTAAATAGATCCGGTTTGGATTACGGGTAAAGGTTTTTGCCTCATAGGCAACCGCGGCGCCGAGCTCGGCAATTTTGTCCTCAATTCGCGCTAATACCCAATCGACTTTGCTGATGTCGTTAATCACCTCTTCCACAAATTCACGGTTATGGCGACGCTTAATCAATTCATTGGCGACCAAGTAGCTGGCATCGCTGTCTGCAGCTGACAGCGCTTTTCTTGCCGCGTTGGTCACCATAGAAACACCAATTTCGGCATTGCCATACACGGCCGACACATCGTCGAACTCGCCGACAATGACGCCCATATCTAAGGTAGTGCCGCCGCAATCAATCACCAAGGATTTGGCAAACTCATTGACGCCTGAGTCCATCAGAGTGGTTAGCACGGCAGGTAGGCTCTCAGGTAGCACTTCAACATCGACGATAGTGAATAACTCGCCTTTATTGAGGCTGATTTCTCGCACCAAGTTAGCTTTCTTGCGGGCGATATTCTCTTCGTTTTTCTGGCAGTCATCGGCCTTGTAGTACTCGGTGATGGGCAGTGTGACCAGAATGCTTACTGGGCCCGGTTTCACGCCAGTTTGCAGCAGCGCATGGTGGACCGATAGCAGGTTTAAGTCGTCATATTGGAAGGCAACGTGAGTGGTCGACAGCGCCTTATCTGATGTGGCGTCATAGGTGTACTTGGTCGAGGCGATTTGATAGTTAAAGACCTTGCGGTCATTCAGCAAAGCGGCACTTTTCCAGTCTTTACGAAAAGAGTTGGGGGAAGTCACGCTGCGCACTACGCCGTTTTCAATCCAGCTGATTTTCACATTAGTCGAGCCATCATCGATAGCAAATTTTGTCATGCTTGAATGCATTACCGTTCCTTAAAATAAACCCATTTTTGCATGTTAATACGACCCAATTGGCGCATAACTGAAATCGTTTGCTGATTTATTTTAAGGTGACGCTGTTGGTTACCCAGTAGCGTTAGCCTTCGAATGAAAGTATCGGCATTTTTTGGCTTGTAGGGTTTAGCTGAATGGGTTTTATTTATTGATGGTAGCGTTAACCCGCTTGGCAACCAATGGTTTGCTGCATGCCTTCGTGCAGGTACTTCTTCGGCACACTGCTTTTTTGTTAAACATGCGATTTCATCCCTGAAATAGAAGGGCTCAGCGGCACAAACACGTAGTCAACGCAAAGCAAAAAAGTGAGGTTTTGAGATGGGGACATATTTTTAGGCGCAAAGTGCTATAACTTCGCATCTTTTACCCGTTGATTGTGATGATTTATCAAACTCGATCTGTAATTTTTTAATTGTACTAACGGTGATTTTAGATAAGTTCACATTCTCTATTACGAAGCAGCCTTTTGACTCACACCTTTTATCAAACCTGATATGCTCATCACCGTGTGTGCCTATTCCGTAGCTGTCAATAACGATAAATGCTGGGGATTTTTCTAGGAGTGCATCAAGCACTTTAGCTGTGACCGAAGTATCCATAGCACCATAGTCGGGTGTTCCATAACTATTTTTTTCGATATTCCCAGTAAACAGCACTAATGCTTTACTTGAAATATCTAGATGCTCAATATCGCTAGTTGAAGGCATTCCATTCGTACAGTCTAGAATCTCTGCTTCAACCTCATATTTGGCTTCTGCTGGTTCTGATTCGTAGCAATCAATATGCGTCCCTATATGACCAAAAGCGCTAACAGAGTCCGATTGTTTTTTAGCCCATTCGTATGCAGGGTGTCCCTCTTCTATCAACAGACTTAGTGGTTCTTTGTGCATATACAACCTCGATAAAAATGGACACACGTTAAATTACTTTGTTGCTCAAAAATGTCAATTGATGCTGCACTCATCGAAGTAAAAGAGTGCTTTCACATAAGCCTGCGGCAGGCAATTAACAACCATGAATGTACGACCCTCAAACCTAATTAATCCATTTCGGCTTGCCAAACGCGACTCACACAAAACTCAAAAATGCCACCCCTTGATTCTAAGGCCAACCGCTTATGCAATACTGGCTTGCAAGGCGGTTAATTCATCATTGGTTAATGGGCGCAATTGCCCGGGCGGCAAGGCGCCAAGAGATAAAGACTCAATGGCCACACGCTCAAGGTCGATGACCCGATAACCGAGCGCCTGACTCATACGACGTATCTGGCGGTTTAACCCTTGGGTAAGCACTATCTCAAACTGAGTGTCATCTAAACGCCGCACTTGGCAGGGCAAGGTGGTGAGGTTTTTATAGCTGACCCCGGCTGCCATTTGGGTGATAAATTGCTCATCGAACGCTTTATTGAGTCGCACTTGATAACGTTTGCGATGGTGAAAGTCGGGGTGCATTAATCGCTGCGTCAATTCACCATCGTTGGTCAGCAGTAATAAGCCGCGCGAATCTTTATCTAGCCGCCCCACAGGATAGAGGCGTGGCTGCTTGGGCAGCAGATGCCATAGGCTAGATGGGTCGTGGGGTAGCAGGCGGCAGTCGGTACCGACCTGTTTGTTGAGCATCCAATATTGCTTGTGCTCCACCGCTGGCAAAGGCTTGCCTTGATAACAAACTTGTTGCTGCGCCGTTTGGCCTTGTGGAGTGTCGATAAGAGTGACGCTGTCGATATGGTTAGCTAAACGGCCATCGATGGTAATTTGGCTATCACGGATAAGCCGGGTTGCACCGCGACGAGAACATAAACCGGTGAGGGCAATATATTGAGCTAAGCGCATGACGGACTCTGATTAATCTAAATCGGGATTGGAGAAGGTATTATAGTCAGATACTTCAATAGATTAACGAACTATATTATTTATCCTGCAATCGACTCAATAGCCAGTGCCTAGTAGGTGATCGCCAATTTGGCCGATATTGACTCGTAATAGCTTTTTTTCGCCAGCGTTTTGATGCTGAGTGCCAGTATGATGCACCAGATGAGTACCAAGTGGATTTGGCACCACAGCAAGTAGGTCAGTAAACAGGGTGCTTGTTCGCCATGGGGGCAAGGAGCAAAACTTAAGTCAGTCCAGTTGAGCATGCCCGCCAGTACGGACGCGCAACAGACCCCAAGCAGACTGACAATAACCAAGGGGGTTGGGCAGATGTTTTTATGATGAATGTGACCCAGTAGGCTAATGCAGTAGAGGCTTAGGGTACTGATTAAAAAAATGGTCGAAAATAACCTGTGTTCAAATAGGTAATTAATCGGATAGATCCCCATAAGTATGATGCTAATACCTACCGCTGACCCAGCCAGTGCGATGGCGTAACTAAATCGATTCAGCGCTAGCTGCTGTAAACCATACATCGCCAGTAACATGCAGATGCCGGTGAGGATCAGCCCCATATTAAAAATATAAGCCAGTGGCGAGCGAATATAGTTGCCGAGATTGCTGGGGAGTTGGCTAAAAATTAAATTGCCAATTTGTTGATACTGAGCGAGTAAGGTGATCGAGATACCTAGAATAGCGATAACAGTGCCAGCCAAAATAGTAAACACCACCAGGCGGTGAAAATCGTAATTAATTGGGTTGTATGTCGTCATAACATCGCCAGTTAGGAGTGCGATAAATAAAAAAGGAGCGCAGTGTAGCTGCACTCCTTTGATTCATTCGGCGCATGCCTAAGCATGTTTGATATCGTCAATATTAGTGGTTACTCAACGATATAGCTTGCATGTGCCTTATATTCCTATGGCGACAGTCTAAACCATAATTAACTATTAATACACGACTCTAATCAAGTTTGTAACACCTGATTCAGCTTGTATCAAGCTTATGCTTAGTGGCGTTTTCGTAAAATCACAATCGCGATAGCAACCACGGCCAGCACCATGCAGTACCATGCGTGACTCACAGCCTCAATGGGGCTGATGGTAAAGATAGAGGCGATCAATAATGCCTGTGCACCATAAGGGATCAGTCCCTGCACTATGCAGGAAAAGATATCTAAGATACTGGCCGCACGTTTAGGCGTAACTTGATGTTTCTCGGCTAAGTCTTTGGCGATATTACCCGTTACCACAATCGAAACCGTGTTATTGGCCACACAGGTGTTGGTCAGAGCAACCATGCCCGCAATACCCAGCTCAGAGGCGCGGGTCGATGCTTCACCTTTATGCTTGGAAAAACGGGCGATCAATTTTTCAATCTGTTTATTAACAAACGCTAAGCCGCCTTGTTGCTGCATTAAGGCCGCAAGCCCACCCACTAACATCGACAGAATAAAGATCTCCTGCATGTTGGTGAAACCGGCATAGATATCTTTACCAAAGATGATGAAGTCATAGTCGCTAGTGACTAAGCCCACCGCGCCTGCCAGCAGTATGCCCACGGTTAACACCATAAACACGTTAAGCCCTGAGACTGCCAAGACTAAAATGGTTAAGTAAGGGATCACATTAATAACATCAATTTCTTGTGGGGCAACATCCGCTTGGCCTTGGCCAGCTAGGGTAAATAAGATCATGGTAATGATGGCCGCCGGAATGGCAAAAATCAGGTTTTCTCTGAATTTGTCTTTCATGTGACAGCCTTGGGTGCGGGTCGAGGCGATAGTGGTGTCAGAAATAATCGACAAGTTATCACCAAATAACGCGCCGGAGATCACCGCCCCCGCCATTATCGCTAGCTCGATTTGAGCTTCATTTGCTACGCCGAGCGCAATCGGAGCCACTGCAGCGATGGTGCCCATTGAGGTGCCCATGGCGGTAGCAATAAAGGCGGCAATCACAAAAAACCCTGGTAGTAATAGGTTAGAGGGCACTAACGATAGCCCTAAAGCAACGGTGGCATCGACGCCGCCAGTGGCCTTGGCAACTGAGGCAAATGCGCCCGCCAGTAAATAGATTAAACACATGGCAATAATATTGGAGTGACCAATACCGGCGATAAAGGTCTCTATCCCTTGGTTGAGCTTCTGCTTAGAGATCAGCAGCGCCAGTATGATGGCGGGTAAAATCGCAATGACGCTGGGAACTTGATAAAAGGCAAAGTCTACCCCTTGGTTTTGAAAGTAGACGCCAGCGCCAATAAATAGCGCCAAAAATACCAGCAGGGGCAGTAGGGCAATAAAGGATGCCTGTGGCTCATTAGAGGCGGTGGCATGTTGCTCATGTGTTGGTCTAGTCAATGTGCTTCTCTCACTTCTTACGTCTCGCTCGCGAGTACGTGTCGTTAAAACAGGATGCAGACCCAAGTTCCCATGCCCTCCTTGCTGGAACCTACCGCAGTTATGCGACAGGGGTCATCTCAATTAGCAAGAGGATATGAGATTGAAAGACGTCTGTCAATTTAGACGTCTAGATGTTTTTACTGCTATTTGTTTTGTTTCTGTTAAATCTGTTAGCGCCGCTATTGCACTCGGGTGTTACTGGGTAAGTGAGTGGGCTGCATCAATGGCCTTTAAATATAGCGTCATGGTGCGATTTTGCGCCCGTGCCGTGGTAATCTTGCACTCTCATAACCTAGGGGCATTTACAGAGAAATCAGATGAAGCTAATCGAGATAGATAAGATCACCTACCGTGAACATTTAAACCGCGTGATCATAGTGTTTATTGCTTGTCTTGCGATCTTGTCGTTACTCATTGGTCAGGTGTTGATCAGTTTGTGGGGCCAAGTCGAAGTGGCGACAGGCGAATCGACGGGTAATTTCCACCTTAATTTTTTAGGCGTACTGTTTGGGTTTGCTGTGTGCGCTGGGGTCTTGTATCGACAGCGGCACCATGCCTATTTTAAAGAGATCTATTATGTGTCGCGTTTAAAGGCGCTACATAATCGCATCTATCGAAAACTCAAAGCCATTAAACTCGCGGCAGAGAAGGATGATGTCAATGCACTGATTATTTTAAGTTTTTATTACACCAGCTTAAAACTTGTCTATCTGTTAGATGATAATACCTTGACCTTAGGCGAGGTGGAGACTGAGCTAAACCGCATTAATCAACAGATTGAGCGTTTAGGGCTAACGGTTGGGGCGCAAGATTTTAGCGCCGAGTTATTAGCGCACTTTTAGGGGACGACTGAGCTTAACCGCTTTTGCCCCTGCTGGCGGGACTCAATAGAAGCGCAGCCGCGCGTTGAACCGACGCTATTAAGCAGGGTTATTCACTCGATCTATCCCTGTCTGATTGAGGAGCGGGTTGCCGACAGCTGAGATGAGCCTGTAGATGGGCGCGCATTGCTTGTTCGGCGCTTGACGGATCACAGCTTAGCACCGCATCGACTAAAGTGTGTATCTCATCTGCCACCCCCATGTCAGGATGGCTTGTCGAATTATTTATCGAGGTTGGATTATCGACATCGGCGATCAGCTGGATAAGCGCTTGATCAATAGCGGTTAAAAATCGGTTATTACACATCATGGCCAGTTGATGGTACACCTGGCTGACTCGGTCGCTGGGCTCGCAATGTTGGGACAATTGCTGCAGTTGCTGGCGCGCCTCATCCGTGCCATGTTGCGCTGCTAATCCTGCCACTATGGGGGCAATGGCTAAGCGGGCTTGGCAGATCTCGGCATAAGACATCTGTCCTAATAAAAACAAGTCTTTGCAGTCATTACTCAGGCGTTCATAGGTCTGCTTTTTGACAAATGCACCGCCGGTAGCGCCCTGCTTTATATCGACCAACCCGCGCGCTTCTAACCCTTTTAATGCCTCTCGTACCACGGTTCGGCTAACTTGAAAGGTTTCAATTAATTCTCGCTCCGAGGGGAGTTTGGCGCCCGCCAGATATTGGCCATCAAAAATAGCATCTCTGAGTTGCTGAAAAACTTCGTTAGACACCTTAATCTGTTTGATTGGTTTGAAAGTGTTCAAGATAAATTCCGTGTGCAGACGAGTCCAAAAATCATACCATAGCAACTCTTTAGTATCTTAGCCAACTCATTAATTTTCGGTGTGAATCTCCCTAATTTACCTTGCAGTGTGAGGCAATAGTCTATCGGCAAAAATGCGGGTTTATTGTGTAAAAGCGTGAGCCTGTCTGCAGGAAAAACAATTGTGTGACCTTTTATACAAATGTGATTAACGCAAATGTACAGCAAAAATCATATGTCATACATTTAACGTATACTTGTTGTTGTGAGGGGGAAGCCCCAATCGATAGCATGGTTAAGTGATTTCATGTGAGTTGAGCCTTTTAGCGCCATGTGGTTATGGCGCTTTTTTCTCAAATCGCATTTTCCTCAAATCTAACTGAGGCGATCCACTTAACCATCTTGCTAGTGATCTCGCATATGGGGATGGCAACAACAAGTTCGAAAAGGTCGGCTATTTCAGCCTTGATGACCGTAAAGTTGCGGCCAGTATGAAATAGCGCCACTTCGATGTTGTTACATCGTCAGTTTTGAGCAATTTAGCCTGAGGTCAATATGAAAAGAGCAACTCTCACCCTAACAGCCGTGGTGCTCACAGCTACCACGCTTACTCGCCACGGATCATGGGAAGTATAATAATGAAAAAATCCTACCTATCACTCTTAGTTCTTACTGCCATGTCGATTCCGGCGATGGCCGATAGCAGCGTCGAGCAGATGTTTAGTCAAGGTCAAATGAAAGCCGAGTTACGCTTGTTTGATTTTACGCGTGATTTTGATGACGCCACCACCACTAAGCACGATACCTCTATCGGTGGATTATTTTACTACCAAACCGCTGCCGTTAATGGCATTAGCTTTGGCACCAGTTTTGCCTCGGCGAATCCGATTTGGATCAACGATAACAATAATGTGTATGGCTTAGTGGCCCGCGATGCCAATGGCGATCATGCTGATGTTAACCGTCTACAGGAATACTTTGTGCAGGGCCAGTGGTGGAATACCCGCTTTAAACTAGGCGCGCAAGAGATGGATACCCCTTGGTTGAATCGTCATGATATTCGCGCTATCCCGCGCACTTACCGCGGTTTTTCAGCCATTAATAACAGTATCGATAATCTGACTTTGTCGGCTTTTTATGTGACCGATTCGATGAACTGGTCTGATAATGGATTTGTCTCACTCGATGATGTGCTGCAGGCTAAGCGCGCTGGTGAGGGGATCACCTCTGATGTGGCCGATAATCCTATGTACATCATAGGCGCTAAATATCAGCTACCGTTTGAACAAGTTAATGCCGTGGCCGATGTGTGGCATTACAACATGGAGGATGTGTTTAATCAGACTTACGCAAGGTTGTACCTGTCTACGCCTGTTGGCGAGGGAAAGTTGTACCTTAAACCTACCTATTTAACCCAAGCGTCATCGGGCGATGAAACCGCTGGTGCACTAGATACCTATCAATATGGTTTGCACGCTGGGGCAAAATATGCCGGGCTTGATGTCACCCTGATGTACGCCAAAACCGGTGATGATGCCTTACTCGCCCCTTGGGGTGATGAAAAGGCGGTGATCCAGCAGGTGTATCAGGCGGGTCGAGCCAATGAAGAGGTATATGCCCTTAAGGTGGGTTACGATTTTTCTAAGATGGTGACTGGCTTATCTGCCTATGTCCATTATGGTGAATATGATGTACCAGAAGGCGCTGGTAGTGACTTTAACCAGACCGATTTTTCGGTGAGCTATGGTTTAGATAAGTGGCTACCGGGTTTAAGTTGCCGTGCGCGCTATGCCTTAGTCGATATGGATAACGGCGAAGATCTCAATGATTTACGCCTCTATCTTAAGTACAGCTTTGTACTGGGCAATAGTTAATCTGCACCTATACTCCCCATCTCATTAAAGAGCCTGTTTAATGTGATGGGGATGCATCATACCGATTAAGAGACCGATTAAGCGCAACCCAGTGGCGATCGCCTCACGCTCGTCACTGGGTTTGCCACTTGATAGGCTCTAACTGGGCATATCTAGGCCAAACACTTCATTAAACGCCGCCATCAACAGCTCGACCTTGGCCGTTTCTCGCGCCGAGTGCTTATACACCATCGACAAATTAAACGGATAACTGGCGGCATCGCCGTGAATTATCTTCATCTGCCCCGTCTCTAGCTCTTGCTGGATATAGCTTAGCGGCAGGTATCCAATATAGCAGCCCGATAGAATTAAGGTTTTACGAGTATCAAACTGATACGCTTTTGCCGACAAGTTTAAGCGCTTTAATTGTTCGCGCCCATCGGGGTCAATATCGACGCCAGGGTGGATAGAGGCGGTCTTTGACAGCATTTCGGCGCTGATCTCGCTATCGCTGAGTTCAAAGTAGGGGTGCTGAGCGCTGCAGCACAGATAGATGGGCTCGCTAAACAGTGTGCGGTAGTGTAATCCTTCAATCTGCTGATAGCTGGGCAGTAAGCCCACATGGGCCTTATCTTGCAGTAACGACTTCTCGATATGATGCAGCGCTTCGCCGTCTAAAATCAGGTGTAGCTGGGGTTGGCGCGCATGGATGTAAGCCACCACCTGCGCCAGTTTCTGTTGCATGGTGTGATCTAACTGATCGGCACATAAGATCACCAGTTCGCCGATCAACTCCTCGCCTAGATTATTGACAAACATAGAGAAATCATTGAGTGAGTCAAACAGTTCGATGCAGGCGTGATACACGGCTTGTCCCGCCTCGGTCAGGGCAAATCCGCCACGCCCTCGGCTGCACAATTTCAGTTTCATGCGGCTTTCAAGGTTGGCCATATGCACGCTAATGGTCGAGCGGGTGACACCCAGTTCGGCTTCGGCTGCGGCAAAGCCGCCATTCTCCACTACGGTGCGAAAAATGCGCAGCAAGCGTAGGTCATATTCGGTGACAGCCTTAGGGATGATCGATTGCTTGCTCATAAGTTTTGCCGCCATAAAACATTGTGTTGATTATTTTGTATTTAACCTGAGTTGCTTTTGCTATTCAATAGACAAATTAGTGACTAAAAGCTCAGCCCTTTTGATTTGGAGTATTTATGCAGGGAATTAAAGATAGCCAGTTAATCAAGCTCGCCTCATATATCGACGGTAACTGGGTCGATAGCGCCGACCGTTTTGCGGTGGTCAATCCCGCCAATCAACAGGTGGTGGCCGAGGTGGCTAATGCTGGCTGTGATGAAACCCAAGCGGCGATAGTGGCCGCTAAAAAAGCCCTGCCAGCGTGGTCAAAAAAGAGCGCCAATGAGCGCGCCGCACTGATGCGTAAATGGTTTAACTTGATGATGCAACATCAAGACGATTTGGGGCGCATATTAACCCTAGAGCAGGGTAAGCCGTTGGCAGAAGCCAAGGGTGAAATTGCCTATGGCGCCGCCTTTATCGATTGGTTTGCCGAAGAGGGCAAGCGTGTCTACGGCGACACCATTCCGGCGCCAGCCAGTGACAAGCGTATTATTGTGATCAAGCAGCCAGTTGGTGTGGTGGCCTCGATCACTCCCTGGAACTTCCCCAACGCGATGATCGCCCGTAAGGCTGCAGCGGCCTTAGCGGCAGGCTGTACTTTTGTGGCGCGCCCTTCGCCGTCTACTCCCTTGTCGGCACTCGCCATGGCTGAGCTGGCCGAGCGCGCCGGGATCCCAGCCGGGGTGTTTAATATTGTGGTGGGTGAAGACGCTGCGGGTATGGGCAAGGTGCTTACCCAGCATCCAGACGTGGCTAAGTTTACCTTTACCGGCTCCACTGCGGTGGGCAAAATTTTACTGGCCCAGTGCGCCACCAGTGTGAAAAAAGTGTCGATGGAGCTGGGTGGCAATGCGCCCTTTATTGTATTCGATGATGCCGATATCGACGCCGCCGTGCAGGGCGCTTTAGTGTCGAAATACCGCAACGCGGGTCAAACCTGTGTATGTACCAACCGCATCTTAGTGCAAAGCAAGGTGGCCGCCGAGTTTACCGAAAAATTCAGCGCCGCCGTGGCGGGTTTGCAGGTCGGAGATGGCTTGAGCGACGGGGTCACCGTTGGTCCGATGATCTCTAAAACCGCGGTCGATGATGTGCTAAAGCTGGTGGACGACACTGTGGCCAGTGGCGCGACAGTGATTGCTGGCGGTGGGCGCAGCGAGTTAGGCGAAAGCTTTCTCGCGCCTATGATAGTCACCGGCGTCACCAATGAGATGGCGCTGGCGCGTAACGAAATTTTTGGCCCTGTCACACCTATCATTAGTTTCGACGATGAAGCTCAAGCCTTGGCGCTGGCTAACGATACCGAATATGGTTTAGCGGCTTATTTCTATGCCCGCGATATTGGCCGTATTTTCCGCGTCGCCGAGGGACTTGAGTATGGCATGGTTGGCGTCAACGAAGGCATTATCTCTAATGCGGCTGCGCCTTTTGGCGGCGTAAAACAATCGGGTAATGGCCGTGAAGGGTCAAAATATGGACTCGATGATTATTTAGAAATTAAGTACCTGTGCCTTGGCGGACTGGATAAGTAACTCAATAAGATTAAAGGATTTCAAAATGAGCAACGCAGATTTACAAGCACGTAAAGTGAACGCCATCGCCCGTGGTCAGGGCAACGCTTATGCCGCCTATGTTGAACGTGCCAGCAATGCTGAGCTGTGGGATGTGGAAGGCAAACGTTATATCGATTTTGGCACAGGCATCGCCGTGTGTAATACCGGCCACAGCCATCCAAAAATAGTCGAAGCCGTTAAGGCGCAGCTGGATAAATTTAGCCACACCTGCGTGATGGTTAATCCTTATGAATCGGCGGTTGAACTGGCCGAAAAGCTGACCGCTATCGCCCCGGGGCCGAGTGATAAGAAAGCGATTTTTGTGACCACTGGCGCCGAAGCCGTGGAAAACTGCGTCAAAATCGCCCGTGCGCACACGGGGCGTCGCGGCGTTATCGCCTTTAATGGTGGTTTTCATGGCCGCACCAATTTAACCATGGCGTTAACGGGTAAAATCAGCCCGTATAAGCATCAGTTTGGTCCCTTTGCCGGCGATATCTTCCACGCGCCTTATCCAATGGCGCTGCATGATGTGAGCGTGAAAGATTCACTTAAGGCGATTGAAAACCTGTTTAAGGTCGATATCGCCCCTTGCGATGTGGCAGCGATTATTGTTGAGCCAGTGCAGGGCGAGGGCGGGTTTTATATTGCGCCACCTGAATTTTTACAGGCACTGCGCGCGCTGTGTGATAAACATGGCATTGTATTAATTGCCGATGAAATTCAAAGTGGTTTTGGCCGCACCGGCAAGATGTTTAGCTTCGAGCATGCCCAGGTGGAGCCGGATCTTATCACCATGGCGAAAGGCATTGCCGGCGGCTTCCCTCTGGCGGCCGTGGTGGGTAAGAGTGACATTATGGATGCGCCACTTCCCGGTGGTCTTGGTGGCACTTATGGTGGCTCGCCCGTGGGCTGCGTGGCGGCGCTGGCTGTGCTAGAGGTGATCGCCGAAGAACACTTAGTTGAACGTGCGGCGCACATTGGCGCGACATTTAACGAGCATTTGAGTGCGTTGCAACAGCGTTATCCGCAGTTGATTGGCGAGGTGCGCAATCAAGGCGCGATGATCGCCATGGAGCTGTTTGTCGATGGTGATAAAGAGCAACCCAATACGGCTCTGACTCAAGCCATTATCGCCAATGCCGCCGAGCATGGCTTAGTGCTACTGGCCTGTGGTTTTTACGGTAACGTGATCCGTTTCTTGCCCGCATTAACCATTAGCGATGAGATTATGCTTGAAGGACTGGAGAAATTTAATCAGTTGTTTGCTGCTGTGGCAAAATAATACCAGTCAAATGACCATGATTAAAATGGGCTTGTTTGAGGCATAAGTGGAGCTGGCGTGACCATAACTAGCCGGTATCTTACCCTTCAAGCGTGAGCCGATAACGAATGCGATTGCAAGCACAGCAACGCATGGTATCAAGGGTTTAGTCGCACTCGTGACTAAGCCCTTTTTTATGCTGGTAAGACTCAGGTTATCTAGCTAATTTATCGTGATTAATCCATAGTATGAGCTTGAATAAGCGCGCCAAGCGCGTGAAAATGCCTACTGGCAGATTATTTAAGCGGGTCACTTGGCCTGCACCTTATGGAGTAAAGCGTTTGGAGCACATAGTTTGGAATATCGATCCTGTGATGATCTCGTTCATGGGACTCAAAATACATTGGTATGGCGTGCTGTTTGCCGTGGCGATCGCCAGTGGTTTTCAGGTGATGAAACGCATTTATGTGCGTGAAGGTTTAGATGTAGAGTCGTTAGATAATCTGCTGATTTACTGTGTTGTAGGCATCATTGTTGGTGCTCGCCTCGCCCATGTATTGTTTTACGACCCGGGCTATTATTTTGCCCATCCGCAGAAAATTTTAGCGATTTGGGAAGGCGGCCTCGCCAGTCACGGCGGCGGCTTAGGCGCCATCTTAGCCCTGTATTATTACCATACTAAGACTAAAATGCCGTTTCTGTTTTTACTCGATCGCTTAGCGATCGCCACCGCCATCTTTGGCTTCTTTGTGCGCATGGCTAATTTTGCTAACTCAGAGATCTTAGGAGTGGTCACCGATAAGCCTTGGGGCATTATTTTCGAGCGTATCGATCGCCTGCCACGCCATCCGGCGCAGCTATATGAAGCATTGGCTTATTTAACCATCTTTATCACCTTGTGGTTCATCTATCGCACCACCCAGATGAAGCAAAAGCAGGGGGCGATTTTTGGGCTATTTTTAGTGCTGGTGTTTAGCGCGCGGTTTATCATCGAAGAGATCAAGGTAAAGCAGGCGGCCTATGCCCAAGACTGGGCCATTAGTGCAGGCCAGATGTTGAGCGTGCCCTTTCTGATTGTGGGTGTGGTCTTATTAGCGCGGGCTTATTTATCACGGCGTCAGGCTTAATCGCCAATAAACCTCCACTTGGCTGATACTCATGAGCTGTATCAGCCAGGTGACCTCATTCCCCCTATACAAAGCTATTATTGGTCTCTCGGCCGACTAACGTTACCCTGCTAACCATTAAAAAAGGATGTCGATGTCTTACGAAATTATCCTACTGGGCATTGCGGCGCTAATAGCCATCGGCATTTTATTACACCACCCGTCTAAAACCTTAGGCTTACCTAGCCTGTTAATTTTTATGGTGGTGGGCTTAGCCTTGGGCAATGGCGAATTTAATTTTGTGTATGATAATTTGGCCGTGACCTCGACGGTTGGCGCGATCGCACTTAATGTGATCGTGTTTGTTGGCGGCATTAATACTTCCACCGATAGCATTAAGCTGGCCTACAAAGAGGGCGGTGTATTAGCAACCTGCGGTGTGGTGTTGACGACCTTATTGTTGGCATTAATGCTCTATCCGCTCACCAGTTGGAGCCCTGTTATCTGCCTGTTGTTTGCAGCTATGGTGTCATCTACCGATGCGGCGGCGGTGTTTTCTATCCTTGAGGCGAAAAAACTTAAATTAAAGCAGCAGACCGATCGTATTTTGGAGTTCGAATCGGCCACCAACGATCCTGTCGCACTGGTGATGGTGATGATTTTAACCGGTATTGCCCTCGCGCCTAATGAGGCGATATCGGCATGGGAGATAGGCCAAACGTTAGTGCTGCAAATTCTGTTGGGGATCTTAATCGCCTTTGTGGTGGCTAAGTTGGGGGTGTGGGCGCTTAACCATATTCAGCTGCAAGAGTATGGCCTGATCCCAGTATTTGTCTTGGCTTGCTTTGTGATTGCTGCCTATGGCAGTGATTTGGCGGGCGGCAATATTTTGATCGCGTCCTACGTCGCAGGGGTGGTGATGGGCAACGGCATCAAACGCGGCGGCGAAGTGACGCGTCACTTCTTTAACAGCATGTCGTGGTTAGCCCAGTCACTGATGTTTATCATCCTAGGCTTGCAGATGTTCCCGCAAACCTTAGTGTCGGTATTTACTTTGTCACTGCTGCCGGCGGCATTGTTGATGTTTGTGGCACGGCCACTGGCGGTGCAGTTGTGTTACTTGCCCTTTAGGCAGGCCAGTTGGCAAAAACGATTGTTTATCTCATCGATTGGGCTCAAAGGGGCAACTCCTATCGTGTTTGCATTAATTCCGGCGGCCGCTGGCGTGGATGGCGCGATAGAGTTGGTGCATATGGTGTTCTTTATGGTGCTGTTTTCTATTGTACTGCAGGGGGCTGCCATTGAGCCGCTAGCAAAAAAGCTCAAGCTTAATCGAGACGATTAATCGATTTGTAGAGTGATATTTTTTGGGTTCGAGTTGATAAAGTAAAGTCGTTGGCCGCGTCATCTGAGGTGGTTTAACGGTGTTTGATGAGGCGGCCAATTTAGTCAATCGTGCTTACTTTAAGCGATAGATCACTTCGACTCTGTCGCTCACAGTGGTTTGCGCCTGCTGGTAACTCTCGGCTATGCTGGCTTTTGGCGCAGCGTCCATGCGATACATCACCGGCTGCACTGGGCGTTGCTCAATATAGCGGATCTGCCACACTCTATCTAACTCTGCACCGAATCCGGCGGCTAAGGCTTTGGCCTTTTGCTCGGCATCGGCTATCGCTTGCTGGCGTGCTTGTGCGATAAGTTCGGCGGTTTTACTCGACGTAAAAGCAATGTGATTAATCCGATTGATGCCCTGCTCAAGTGCGGTATCTAAAAGGTTATTTAGCTTTGCGAGCTCAACTACGGTCACGGTCACTTGGCGACTGGCGCGATAACCCACCTCGGTGGTGGTGCGGGTGTCACTGTCATATTGCTGTTTAGCTTGCAGCGAAAGGTTGGCGCTGTGGATATGCTGGCGCTCGACGCCTGCTTCGGCCAGGCGGGCAAGAAAATCGGCGACCGCCTTATCTGAATTCGCCTTAGCCTCTGCCGGAGTCTTAGCTTCGCTGACCACTTCTACTACCAGTTCGGCCATATCGGCCTTGATCATCACTTGGCTGGTGCCGACGGTTTCGATATGGGGAAAGTCGATGCCGCTCGCCATGGCAGTGGCGCTGGCAAAACCAAGGGCTGTGGCCAATATACTGCTGGTAATGAGCCTTGCTAAAGGTAATTTTGTCATACTTAACTCCAAGTGAAGATACGCTTAATACACTATGATGGACTGTTATTGAGTCCGGTTGCTGGTATACACGGAGCAAAATTGAAAAGGGGTTAATTTAATTTATATTTTATGCCATTAGCAGATCGTTAGCGTCATGAGTTTGATAACAATGGCAGTAAAAAGCCCTGCTGGAGGGTAACAGGGCTGGTGGGATTTCAGCGTAAAAGACACTAAGACTGGCAGATGATATTATCGCTTAGGGCGTCTAGAGTGCGATGGCTTACCTTTACTGGCGCCAGCTGGTTTTTTCTTTTTACCATGATTTTGCATAAAGTGCTCAGGGCCTTCAATCTTGTCCCGTAGCGATTTATTGGGTTTCTTGGCAGGCTTTTTGACCGCTTTTTTAGGTGCTTTTTTGTCTTCAGAAGAGGAGTGTTCGATAAGCTTAAACAGGGTTGACAGCTCCTCCTCATCTAAGTCACGCCACTCGCCTAAAGGTAAGCCTTTGAGCGTAACGTTCATTATGCTTTGGCGTTCAAGCTTGGTTACTTCAAAGTTGAAATGTTCACACATTCTGCGGATTTGGCGGTTAAGGCCTTGTACCAATACGATTTTAAATACAAAAGTAGAGATCTGCTCTACCTTGCACTTCTTGGTTATCACCCCAAGCATGGGCACGCCAGCGCGCATACCTGTTAAAAACGCCTCAGTGATCGGTTTGTTCACTGTCACCACATATTCTTTGTCGTGATTGTTGCCGGCACGCAAAATCTTATTGACCAGATCGCCATTGTTGGTTAGGAATATCAGCCCTTGAGAGTCTTTATCTAAGCGGCCAATGGGAAATACCCGCTCGCTATGGTTAACGAAGTCGACGATGTTATCGCGCTCGGTGCTTTCGGTGGTGCTGACGATGCCGACAGGTTTATTTAAGGCGATAAACACCAAGTCGTCGGCGTCTCTTGGTTCAATATCACGGCCATTAACCTTCACTTTATCGCCAAATGAGACTTGATCGCCTATTTGAGCACGTTTGCCATTAATAAAAACATTACCTTGCTCGATAAAACGATCGGCTTCTCGGCGAGAACAAATACCACTTTCACTGATGTACTTGTTAAGACGGATCCCAGCTTCGCTCACAATGGCTTCCTTTGAAAAGAGGAGCGCTTTTCGCGTTCCGAGTTATGGGCGCCAATTGCAGGGCGCAGTAAGCGTAAATGCTATCACATTCACCTGCACTTGGGATCGCTAAAAATCGTGCCGATAGGGCTAGTTGGTGCTGTAGGGATTGAGTAAAGCATCGCGCCAATAGTATCGAAGTGAATTTATAATCAAATAAACGGCATAATTATTGACACTTAAAGGGGGGGTGCTTATAGTCTGTGCCAGTGCAGTTTTTATCGAAAAAGAGAGTTTAAAATGAGCAAATCCGTGTTATTAGGCAGTTTTAGCTTGGTTGTAGCCTTGTTGTTAACTGGATGTGGTAAAAGTGATGATGTATTAGTGGTTGGTACCAATGCAGCCTTCCCCCCTTTTGAATATGTGGGTGGTACTAGTGGCGATGAAATCAAGGGGTTTGATATTGATTTAGCACGTCAGATAGCTAAAGACGCCGGTAAGACCTTAAAGGTCGAAAACATGAAGTTTGATTCGCTAATTGTGGCCTTAAACTCAGGTAAAATTGATTTTATCGCCTCGGGGATGACCATCACCCCTGAGCGGCAACAAAGCGTTAATTTTTCTCAGCCCTACTACGAAGCAACCCAAGTGGTATTAGTGAATAAAAATCAAATGGGCATCAATAGTATCGCTGACTTACAAGATAAACATTTTGCGGTGCAATTGGGTTCAACTGCCGACATTATGGCAAAGCAATATACCCAACAAGTGACCGCCTTTAATACCGGTTTTGAAGCCATTATGGAGCTTAAAAACGGTAAGGTGGATCTGGTGCTATTTGACAGTGAGCCAGCGGCCAATTACCTCGCCAAAAACCCAGACCTAAAACAGATCACACTCGACTTCGAGCCTGAGTTCTATGGGTTTGCCGTGGCCAAGGGGCAACCTGAACTCCTTAACAGCATTAACACCACCTTGGCCAATATGAAAGCCAATGGCCAGTATGATGCTCTGATCGCCCAGCATATGAAGTGAGCACCCTATGATTGATGCAATTAACGCTTCATTGTTTACGCCCATTGGCGACGATGGTTTAATCGGTATCTTGCTGATTTTAAATGGTCTAAAAGTTACCCTCATTGTCACCTTTTTCGCCATGATCTTAGGGGCAATATTGGGTATCACCACCACCATGATGAAGATGTCATCAAAGTGGTACCTGCGTTGGCCTGCCGATCTATATGTGGGCGTTATTCGAGGTACACCGGTAGTTGTGCAGTTAGTGATCCTTTACTTCATCGTATTGTCCTCTTTAGATGTCGACAAGGTCACCGCCGCCATTATCGCCTTTGGCCTTAACAGTGGCGCCTATATTTCTGAGATTATCCGCGCCGGTATCGAAGCGGTGGATAAAGGCCAAACTGAGGCGGCGCGCTCCTTAGGCTTATCTCAAGGGATGACCATGAAAGAGGTGATTATGCCGCAGGCGGTGAAGAAGATTTTACCCGCCCTTGGCAATGAGTTTATCGTGCTATTGAAGGAGACGGCGGTCATAGGGTTTATTGGCGGGGTTGATTTGATGCGCGCCGGAGAGATCATTCGTAGCCGTACCTTTGAAGACAGCGTGCCGCTATTTACCTGTGCATTAATCTATCTGCTACTGACGTACAGCTTCACCTTTATGCTGTCGAAATTTGAAAAGAGGCTAAAGCAAAGTGATTAAAATAAGCAATTTACATAAAAGCTTCGGTGATAATCAGGTGCTTAAAGGGATTAATCAGCATGTCGCTCGTGGCGAAGTGGTGAGCGTCATTGGCCCAAGCGGCAGTGGTAAGAGTACTTTTTTACGCTGTATCAACTTGCTGGAGCAGCCGACCGAAGGTGATATCGCTATCGATGGTCAGTCGATCACGGCTAAAGGCGCCTGCATCGATAAGCTACGTCAAAAAGTGGGGATGGTGTTTCAAAATTTTAATCTGTTTCCCCATAAAACCGTGATGCAAAACATTACCCTAGCCCCGGTAAAACTCGGCTTGATGAAACAAGCCGAGGCCGACCGTCAGGCGCTTGAGTTGCTGGCACAAGTGGGCTTGCAAGATAAGGCCAATGCCTATCCAGCGAGCTTATCGGGTGGCCAAAAGCAACGGGTGGCCATTGCTCGCGCCTTGGCGATGAAGCCAGAATTAATGCTATTTGATGAGCCCACCTCGGCGCTCGACCCTGAAATGGTCGGCGATGTGCTCGATGTGATGAAGTCCTTGGCATTAGCGGGGATGACCATGGTGATTGTTACCCATGAGATGGGTTTTGCACGAGATGTATCCGACAGGGTTATTTTTATGGACGGTGGCTATGTGGTGGAAGACAGTTCACCGCAGGCGCTGTTTAGTGCCCCTAAAGAGGCGCGTACACAGGCCTTTTTAAGCAAGGTGTTGCGCTAATGGGAGGATTATCAATATCTTGATGTAAGTGCTGATAATACGGCTTTTAGTGGACGTGTAATAAAAAGGCAAGCTTTCTAGCTTGCCTTTTTGTTGGTTGCATTTTATGCACCTGACACCGCCTTAGGCTCATCGGGGCTTTACGCCTGCTCACATAGACTCATCGGGTGTAAATGCAGCTGTTTTAAATGAAGGTAGCACGCCGGTCGCATCACTGGAGCCACTACTACAACCACAGCCATCGCTGCACACTGGTGTCAAGTTGGTGTAATTGAGCTGTGAATGACTGTGATGGTAGCGCGCCTGCATATCGTGTAGTTTATTGATAAGCATAGTCTTTAAACAGTTAGCTAACGGCTCGATGATCCTCTGATGACAATGGAGATAATAACTGTCGCAAGGTAGGCCGCTGGTGGACATCCACAGCTGGGAGACATCGATAAATCCCACGTCGCTGCGATGCTCAAAGTAGGGCAGTGACATCACTGATGACAGCAAGCAGATATCATCACTTCTGCTGGTATGGTCGACTAACATACGTAAGCTTGGGCTTCGCAGCACAATATTAACATCGATATTGTGCGCCTGAGCATATTGCTCTATCGCATGCAGCTGTTGCTCATGTAGGTTGGCGTTGACTAGGGTGATGTTGTAGTCGAATAGATCGATCAGAGGTTGCGTCGAGCTCAAGATCGGGTGGTCGCTTCTGGCCACCATAAAGAAATGATCGATATCGCCAAGCTTTATATTATTCACCATGGGATGGTGGATAGGTTCGGTGGAGATGGTGCAATCAATTTTACCCTGACACAAGCGCTGGCTGATGTTTTCGGACCAAGGCACTACATTAATATTGACCCCACCTTCAATGCAGTGACAGGTGTGCTTTAGGTTGTTCATCACCATTAATGACCACTGCTCATAGGTGGCTATCGTCAACTGAAATGGCTCTAAGGTTTTGCCTATGGTGGTCGCAATAATTTTGTCGTATTGCTCAAGAATCGTCTGCACCATAGGGTAGAGGCGCAGCGCAATATGGTTGGGCTCGAAGCCATACTGCTGACGGATAAAGAGCTCGTTTTCTAACACCTCACGCATGCACATCAATGAACGACTGACTTTAGATTGAGTCGTCAGCAGTTTTTCGGCAACCGCAATGCCATTCTTAAGCTCAACCAAGCCGATAAAGACCTGTAAGGTAAAATAATCTAAGCGGCTGATCCGTTTGTTCATAGCTTGGCTCCTTGTGTTGTCGGTGCCTGAGGATAGCTTTAGGTCACCGAAAGGTTCACGGTTCGCTAATCGATGCGCTTAAACCCCTCCATAATGCACTGGTTATACCACTGGCGAGCAAATAAAACTGCGCCAGTGGTCACAATTGCATCAACTATGTAAACCAAACCGCTCGAACCTAAGCACTTATAAGCGATATTTATGGCGTTTGCTGGTGACTTTTTTTAGGTAGTTACGGCTTTCTTGTCGAATATGGCGCTGGGTTAAAAACCAATAAAACTCGCTGCGAGTCATGTTATTGATGCGGGCTAAGGCTTGGCGCCGATCGCCGCGAGGATTAAGGCTCTTCCATAAATTACCTGTGCCACCGTTATAGCTTGATATCACCGCGTATTCGCGCTTCTGTGGATCGTCAATGCCTTTAAGGTAACGGCTAGAGAGCAGGTGTAAATAGCCCGTCGCCACCTCAATATTTTTTTGTGGTTGGTATAAATAGGCCGCGGACGGCGTATGGGCGTAGCCTTTGATTAAGTTGAAATAATCCCGCCCAGCGGTAGCCGCCTTTATCTGCATTAACCCCAGTGCGTTGGAGCGTGATTTGGCTAATGGATTAAAGGCGCTTTCGGTCTCCATGATCGCCATGATCAGATCGGGCTTAACCCCGTAGGTGCGCGCCGACTGACGCACAAACTCAATATACTTACCGCCAGCAATTTGGGTGTGATTGTTAACCATGCGAATGGTCACCCGCAAGCGAGTGCCTTGCTGATTAAGATTCTGGTTTATAAGATAGTCGGCAAAGCGCGCCGCACGCCAATGAAAGGCTATGGGTTGACCGTCGTGATCGTGGACCTGCCCCCAGAAAAAGGGCTTCTGTTTACTATTGATGAGGCCAAAATCGTTTGCGGTTTTGGCGTCGATCACCTCGGGATCGATCTGAGTCAGCAGCACCTGAATCACCGCCTGTTTAAGTGAGGCCTTATTCACGCTTTCTACCACAATCAGCCCACGTTCAAAGTCGATGTAGGTGTGCTCTTGCTCGGCCTGATTAAGCACCAATATCGATGGCGCTAAGTGGGGAGTGTTGTGTTGATACTCGCGCAGTAACGCGGCAACATCGGTCTCATATTGGCTCAGATCTAGGCTCAATGCATTGCAGCAATACAGCAAAAAAAAGCCAGCAATAGTATGATATTTGTTCATTTATCAACGCATTAAGCATAGGTGTTATTCGTTAGCAGTATACGTGCTCGGCGCACTGGGGTTCAATGCTTGTTTGGTAAAGATGAGCGCCAGTACGCATCTGCTCATGGTGCGTACTGGCGAGATAAGGATTATGCCAAGTGCTGATGGTATCACCTAGGCGATGGTCATCTGCCCGGTATAGAGAATAAAGTTACGCAGTAAAAATACGCCTATTAAACTAAAGCTGGCCGTGACTGCCACATAAGTAAATTTACGGTCGGCCGATACCTTCATCCACAAATTAAAGGCCAGTGGCAAGGTTAAACCGATACCGATAACCCCGCCCCAAAATACCCAACCCCAGAAGCCATAACCGATAGCGTTCAGCGCCGCCACTTGGCTTTGACCGCCCGACAAAATCAGCCCGACAAAGAAGGTGAATAGTAGGCCAATTTCCACCAAGATCATCGGGATCTCAATACCATGAATAAAGCGCACCTCAACCCCATTGGGATTACCGCGCAGCAATACGCCGCCCAGTAAGGTGGCCGCTGCACCCGAGGAGAGTCCCGAGATTAAAAACAGTAAGGGTAATACCGGATTATTCAGTAGCGGGAACCCTATTAGCGCCGACAACAAGAAGCCGGTATAGGCGCCCAAGGATATCGACAAGATCACTAAGATACCTGTAATGGCCGCCTCTTTGTCTACTAGCCAGCGAAGTCCGCGCTGCAGCCACATCAACCTAGCCCCCAATAATTGCAAGATTGCTTTGTTAAAGATGCAGCCTATCCAAGCAAACAGCACGACCTGATAGGCCATGAGTACCAGCACCCCCATCGACATCACAGAGGTGATATTGTAAAACACCAAAATCTTCCAAAAATCCAGTGGCTTGGTTAAATCGATAACCAAGATCCCCAAGCCGCCAAACACGGCCAAGGGAGCGATGATCGCCGCTGCTTGCACAAAGGGTGAATGGTAGGCTTCGCCCGCTAACTTAAAATGTTTGAGCATGATGGCAAAAAACACAGCGCCAGCAGATAAGCCAGCTAAAAACAGATAGATGGCAATAGGCCAATGCCATACTAGGCCTTCGAAATGAAAAGCACTCATAGCATTATCTCCCCATCGATGGTTTGAATATGGAACAACTTAGGCCGGGTGCCCAAGTCCACTTTGGCGCGGTAGGTGGGTTTACTTTTAAGCAGCTGAACTAAGGCCGAATCGGCTTCCTTAAGGTTGCCAAAGGTCAATGCCTTGGTGGGACACGCCATTACGCAAGCGGGTTGCAACCCTTGCTTTAACTGGGTTTGCTGGCAAAAATCACACTTATCGGCGGTGCGTGTCTCAGGGTTAATAAAGCGTACCTGATAAGGGCAAGCGGCAATGCAGTACTGGCAACCGACGCAGCGCTCTTCATGTACTGCCACAATGCCGGTGTGCTGGTCGATATAAGCTGCACCTGTGGGGCATACTCTGACGCAAGGCGCGGCTTCGCAGTGCTGGCAAGAGACTCGGCTAAAGCGGTAACTCTGGTTGGGATATTCACCAAAAGGACCACGGCGCTCAATTTTGACTCGGGTAACCCCCTCCGGCACCTGATTGACCTCACGGCAGGCTTCAACGCAAGCGTTGCAGCCGATACAGGCATTTTCATCGTGCACCATGGCGTATTTAATATCGGCCTCAGGGGAATCGCCGCTATGCTCGGCTAACGGAGATTGAGTGATGCCATAAACAGAGGCGCCGGCCAGCAGTGCCCCACATCCTTTAAGAAACTGGCGTTTTGAACGTTGCATAACATGCCTCCTATGGATTGACCTTATGGCAGGTGACACATAACTGGCTATGTTGCTGACGGTTTAACGACAACATAGGATCTGATTCTGGGTGAAGCTGGTGGCATTGAGCGCAACTGACCCGCACAGCATGGACGTTGTGAGTCCAGTCGGCAGCCGCCAAGGTTTCATTATCATGACAGGTAAGACACATCGTCGCTTGTTGCTGGGCTGATTGTGGGCTGTCGATGCCAAATTGGTTGATGATAGAGCCTTTTTTAGGATGACTGCCTTTTTCACCGTGGCAGTCTTGGCACTGGATGGCTAGGCCAGAATTGCCATGCAGGCCGAGCATTTGGCCATTACGTTTATGGCATTTGAGGCAGGTATCGCTGTTGGTTGTGGTCGTGTTGGCCTGGGCGGTATCGGCACTAACGCTGGTAATGGGCAGGACACAGCAAATTAATGCGGCGGCGCTAAATGTAAGCAGTATCGAGATGTAACGGCTGATGTGGCACATACCGTATCCTTACACCTTAGGGTGAGCATGACCTCGGGCGGAGGAGAGAGCGCCAAAGTATCGGGTTGACGCTCGGTTGGGCAATAATAGCTAAGATAACGTTAACCATTAGGCGGCAAGCGCATTGCGCAGCAGTATTTCATCACACTGCTTATGTTTATCTAACTTGATAAATTGCACACCAATGTAATCTAAACATTTTTCGATAAACTTAATCTGTTCTGGTGAGCTGCTATTAGGATCGCTCATCACCAGTTTAACCGCCGAAGACTCGTTGTCGACGACCACATAATCTAGGTGGCAATGTTCCATAAAGTCTTGCACCTCTTCGTGGTTTCTGACTGAATCATCAATATCAACCACGTTAACCAGAGACGCCCCGTACAGCACATCGTAGCGATTGCTCGCGATCGATTTTAAGCTTTTGAGAAACTGCATAGACTCTTGGTCAAGCAGATGAGGTTTAATGCTAACGGCCGCATCAACCATCTGTACATCACTTGATCTAAAGAATTTAATGCACGTCATTACGAAGGTCACGATAACGAGAGGCACAATAATAAATAAAACAAAGTACATAAATGCATAACTTAAAATAACGGTAGCGGTGGCGTTCATGATAAACCTCCAAGGGTGCTTAGCTTTTTAACTTTCCATTTAATTATTACCCTATGAGCAATATTTACAATAATTATTGAAATCAAATTATTAAAAGTTAGCGCATGATCTGATAGTTAATTTCTATTATTTCAACTTATAGATTATCGTGAGGTGGATATGCCAATCTCAATTAGTGCATATCTATTGTTTAGCGGTGACGTTGATTTTTAGTCTTTTAAAATTAGCGTCTTATGTTTTCATTGTAAATGCATGAAATATAAAAATATGATCTATGTCTGATTTAATTAATGTATGAATTACCCATAATGTTATTGTCGAATGTAGGTTATTAACTATACTTTGATTTGGTGTATTTTAAATCGGTAGAGGTATTTTTAAAATGAAAAATATAACTCTAGATAGTTTAGATATGCTCAGCGCCAATATATTAGTTAATTTGTATGAAAAGCATTCTGCCTCGTCAGTAGCCATCGATATGAATATACCTGCCCCTAAGGTCAGTCGTTGTTTGCAGCATGCACGGATGATGTTTAATGATCCGCTTTTTATTAGAAAAAAACATGGTCTCGAGCCCAACGAATTTACCCGCCAGTTATATCCTATTGTGAAAGAGTTGGTGCAATGCTCTGAGCATCTTTATCAATTGAATCAGATTAATGCGGCTGAATCACAGGTGGCCATGGTGATCTATGTTAGCGATCTCTTAATTGCCCATTTTCCTCAGCAGCTGAGCGCGGCCATTAATGAAGAGCACCTGCCGATAAGTTTTGAACTGCGCAGTGGCTCAGAATCGGTATTAGATGACACCGCCAACGGCCTTATCGATATGGCGATTGTGAGTGAGTCTAATGCCAGTGCGCTACAACAAGATCAACGACTTAGTGTTATGCCGCTGAAACCATTATCCCACCTGTATCTTTTATGCGGCCTAGATCACCCCATATTACAGCAGGAGATCAGCCTGGCCAATATTGCAAGTTACCCTTATTTAAGCGCATTTAATCAGATAGATAAGGCTGAGCTTGATCCTTTTGAGGCCTATTGCCGTCAGCATAAACGCGCGTGTCATCTTGCACCACGTGACAATATGCAAACCAGCCTAGGGTTTCATGATCTCTACCGTTATTTAGCCGATAACAAAACCCTCAGCATAGTGCCTTACAACAGGGTGTATGAGCAAAGCCACCTACTACCGGGATTGCATGTGTGCTGTTTGTCGGCCGTTGACACCGAGCAACTGTATGTTGCTCAGTCTCGGCCAAGATTATACCTGCTCACTGCCAAACATCACCCTAGTACCCATATGGATTGGCTTAAGCGGACAGTGGTTGCCCTGATTAATCAGGAAGTACATTAATTTGCGGTCTTACGACCGAGGTAAGTCGTGGGTTTCCTACCCACACCCGGGCAAGAGGGGGGATCAACTGCAATCCCCCTCTTGCATCTCCCCATGCCGCCCCAGACGAAGTTGTTCTTCCTACGCGGCTATTTGAAAATAACTGACGCTTCCGATGGCACATCCATTCTTTTTAAGGGAAAGCCGAAAGCTAGCCGGGTATCCAAGCCCAGACTTACGCCATTTATTCCAACGCCTTTCGGCAACTTCGATGGGGAATTTTGTAGCCACAACACGAGTTTGGTGATATCAAAATTTAATATGGATTTATTGTTGATGTGGTTATGCGGCCGTAAGGCCGCACTCTCGGCGCTAGCCATTCAAACGCAGTTTGAAACAACTCTCCTGGTCGCAAGACCACACGCCCTAAATTTAAACCATTGTTAACTGACAATGGCATCCCAAATCGTTAGAATACCAGCTGATTATTCCTCATCAGAGCCAACCCCATGCATGTACACATCTTAGGCATTTGCGGCACCTTTATGGGTGGCCTCGCACTCCTTGCCAGAGCCAATGGCCATAAGGTTACTGGCAGCGATGCCAACGTTTATCCGCCTATGAGCACTCAGCTCGAACAGCAGGGCATTGAACTTATCCAAGGTTTTGATCCTAGTCAGCTTGGGCACAGTGAAGATGATGCACCCGATATCGTGGTGATTGGCAATGCCATGAGCCGGGGCAATCCGTGTGTGGAGGCGGTGCTTAATCGCGGTTTGAAATACACCTCGGGGCCGCAGTTTTTAGCCGAACATATTTTGCCGGGGCGTTGGGTATTGGCGGTATCGGGCACCCATGGTAAAACCTCGACCGCTAGTATGATGGCGTGGATCTTACAAGAGTGTGGCTACGAGCCGGGCTTCTTAATTGGCGGCGTGCCGCAAAACTTTGGTGTATCGGCGCGTTTGGGTGGCTCGCCTTTTTTTGTGGTCGAAGCCGATGAATATGACAGCGCCTTTTTCGATAAGCGCTCTAAGTTTGTCCACTACCAACCGCGCACCTTAGTGATCAATAATCTTGAATTTGATCACGCCGATATTTTTGATGACTTAAAAGCGATCCAGCGTCAGTTTAATCACGTAATACGTACCGTGCCGGGCCAAGGCAAAATCATCTGGCCAAGCGACAGCGCCGCGGTGCGTGAGGTGATCGATATGGGCTGCTGGAGTGAGCAGGAAACCTACAGTGTTAATTCGGTCGATACTGGTTGGCATACCGAGCTGCAACGCGATGATGGTCACCGATTCGAGCTGTTTTTCGAGGGAGAATCCCAAGGCATCTTAGATTGGCAGTTGATTGGGCAGCATAATGTTGAAAACGCCACCATGGCGATTGCGGCGGCGCGCCATGTGGGCGTAAAACCGCAAGCGGCTATCGAGGCGCTTGAAAAGTTCGCTCCGCCTAAGCGCCGTATGGAGCTGATTGGCAGGGTGAATGACATAGACATCTTTGATGATTTTGCCCATCATCCCACGGCGATCGCCACCACCTTGCAAGGTTGCCGGGCGAAAGTGGGCGAGGGACGTATCCTAGTGGTGTTAGAGCCCCGTTCGAACACCATGAAACGTGGCGTACATAAAGACACCTTAGCGACGTCGATGGCGCTGGCCGATGCGGCGTTTTTATATCAGGCCGATAATATCGATTGGGATGTTGAGGCGGCGATGGCTAAGGCGGCATTGCCTGTGGCGGTACTGTATCAAATAGAGGATGTGGTCGAGGCGGTGGCGAGTGAAGCCAAACCCGGTGACACCATTATAGTGATGAGCAACGGCGGCTTCGGCGGCCTGCATGGCAAGTTACTTGAAGAGTTAAGTTAAGCGATACGTAACGCTAGTGGCGTTTGAGTGCTGAATTCGATCACCGCCGACGACTATTCGAGTTACCGCTGTTAAAGAGAGTGTTATGAATTATCCAAGAAAGGCCAAGGCGATCAGTTTAGCGTGGACGGGTGCCTCGGGTGCGCCCTATGGGCTTAAGTTACTCGAATGTTTGCTGGTGGCCGACTACCAAGTGTTTTTGATGATCTCCAGTGCGGCGCGGGTGGTGCTGGCGACCGAACATGGCTTGCAGCTCAGTGCCAATGGCGATAAAGCCAAGGCGCAGTTGCTGGCGTTGTTTGCGGAAAATGGCGTTGATATTCATGGTGAACTGCATGTGCTGGGCAAAGAGGAGTGGTTTTCGCCCCCGGCATCTGGCTCGGCTGCGCCTAAGCAGATGGTGATCTGCCCTTGCAGTACGGGCACTTTAGCGGCCGTGGCAACGGGGATGAGCAACAGTTTGCTCGAGCGTGCCGCCGATGTGGTAATAAAAGAGCGTGGTCAGTTGATCTTAGTGCCAAGGGAAACTCCTTTTAGCAGCATACACTTAGAGCATATGTTATCGCTGTCTAAGCTGGGGGCGACCATCATGCCTGCGGCGCCGGGCTTTTATCATGATCCCAAATCGGTACAAGATCTGGTAGACTTCATGGTCGCCCGGATCTTAGACCATCTGGGCGTAGACCACGCGTTAACTAAGCGTTGGGGCTATGATAAGCACAGTGCCAGCAATAGCGACAATTAAGACAATTTTGAGAGTAGTATGAAACACACCACCGAAGTGATGATCTCGGCTGATGAGATTGAGCAACAACTGGATATCCTTGCAGACCAAATTAATGCCCATTACGCCGACAGTGAGCGTCTATTAATGGTGGGTTTGCTAAAAGGGTCTGTGGTCTTTATGGCGGATCTGTGTCGCCGTATTAAGGGTCATGTGGAGATCGATTTTATGTCGGTATCTAGCTATGGCAATGCCATGACCAGTTCACGGGATGTGAAGATCCTTAAAGATGTACAGTCAGATATTGAAGGTCGCGATGTATTGATCGTCGAAGATCTTATCGACTCTGGTAATACCTTAAATAAGGTCCGCGAATTGTTACTGCTGCGCGCACCTAAGAGCCTAGCACTTTGTACCCTACTGGATAAGCCAGAGCGCCGCGAAGTGGAAGTGCCGGTCGACTTTATCGGCTTTACCATTCCTGATGAGTTTATTGTCGGTTATGGTATCGATTACGCTGAGCAATATCGTAATCTGCCTTATATTGCTAAAGTGGTGCCGCTCGATTAATCGCACGAACGGATACGATTGCAAACTCCTGCCCTGTGCGGGAGTTTTTGTTTGGTGTTTAATGCAACATTACGGAAGTTACTCATGAGCAATGAGCCATATGCGTTAGTTATCGACTCGCTGAGAAAAACCTACAAGGGCGGCGTCGAAGCAGTAAAAGGGATAAGCCTTAAGGTAAAGGCGGGGGACTTTTTTGCGCTACTGGGCCCCAACGGGGCGGGTAAGTCGACCACCATCGGCATTATCTGTTCTTTAGTGCAAAAAAGCTCGGGTAAGGTAAAGGTGTTTGAGCATGATATCGATACTCAGCTTGAATTAGCCAAGATGTCGATAGGCTTAGTGCCTCAGGAGTTTAACTTTAACCAGTTTGAAACCGTGCAGCAGATTGTGATCAATCAGGCCGGTTATTTTGGCGTGTCACGTGAAGTGGCGCTTGAGCGTGCCAAGAAGTACCTTAGTCAGTTGGATCTGTGGGAAAAGCGCAATAGCCCAGCCCGCGCCTTGTCGGGTGGCATGAAGCGCCGCTTGATGATTGCGCGCGCCCTAATGCATGAGCCTAAATTGTTGATCCTCGATGAGCCGACCGCTGGGGTTGATATTGAGCTACGTCGCTCGATGTGGACTTTTTTGACTGAGCTTAATCAGCAAGGCGTGACCATTATTTTAACCACGCATTACCTTGAAGAGGCGGAAATGCTGTGCCGCAATATCGGCATTATCGACAAAGGGGTGTTGGTGGAGTGCACCAGCATGAAGTCCTTGCTGAGCCGCTTAAACATGGAAACCTTTGTGTTTGATCTGCGCGACAACCTCGACACCTTGCCGCAGCTTGACGGCATCAATTGTCGCTTAGTCGACCCGCATACCCTAGAGGTGGACGTGGAGAAGGCGCACAGTATCAATAGTGTATTTGCGCAATTAAGCGCGCAGCAGATCCAAGTGTTGTCGATGCGTAATAAGGCCAATCGCTTAGAGGAGTTATTTGTGGAGTTGGTTGAACAAGGTAAAGGAGCGGCAAAATGAGTGCAGGATTAAGCATGAAACAGGTCTACTTTACCGCCTTTAAGAGTATCTTGATTAAAGAGATCACCCGTTTTACTCGCATCTGGGTACAAACCTTAGTGCCGCCGGCGATCTCTATGACTCTGTACTTCCTTATTTTTGGTAACTTAGTCGGTAAGCGCATCGGTGAGATGGGCGGTGTCTCTTATATGGAGTTTATCGCGCCAGGGTTGATCATGATGTCGGTCATTACCGCATCTTATTCTAATGTGGCCTCATCGTTTTTTAGCGCTAAATTTCAGCGTAACCTCGAAGAGTTGATAGTGGCGCCCGTACCCCATTATGTGATGATTGCCGGTTACGTGGGCGGTGGCGTGGCACGCGGTTTATGTGTGGGCACGATTGTCACCTTAGTGGCGATGTTCTTTGTCGACATTAGCCTGCACCATGCTGGGCTGGTAGCGGTGACAGTGTTGCTAACGGCCATCTTGTTCGCGCTAGGTGGGCTGATAAACGCGGTCTTTGCTAAGACCTACGACGACATTAGCATAGTGCCCACATTTGTGCTGACTCCGCTGACCTATCTGGGCGGCGTGTTCTACTCTTTGACCTTGCTTCCTGACTTTTGGCAGGGGGTGTCGCAGCTCAACCCTGTGGTCTATATGATCAACGTCTTCCGCTATGGTTTCTTGGGTTATGCCGATATCAGCATTCCCCTGTCGATTGCGATTATGGTGGGGTTCTGTAGTGCCCTATGGGCCGTTGCTTACTACCTGATCAGCCGTGGTATTGGCTTAAGAAGCTAATGCATCAAATAGCAGTGCGTTGGTGAGTTGCCGAGGCACTAGCGCTCTTCTAAATACTTCAGTATCTCAAACACACGGCTAATATTATTTGCCCCCAGCTTGGCGGTGCAGCAGTGACCATTTTGGCTGGCATGCAAGCGCACCCAGTCGACAATGCTCGCTAAGCTGTGGGGCGTACTCAAATGAAATTCCCCCGCAGCCGTTAAGGGCTGGGCTTGCCAGCGATAACTCTGGCCTTGGCTGTCGATAATCACCACCGACGTCGCATCGAGCAAGGGCAGCTCATCGTGCCATTGCTCTATATCTTCAATTAGTTGAATTTGATTATCGTCTGGGTGTTTAACCAATATGGGCCAATGGAGCATGGTTTACCTTTTTGGGCTGAGGTGAGTGGAGAGGGCGCTCTCAATGGCGTCACTTGCTGTGAGCCGATGCATAATGTTGTCACTTAAGGGTTGGCGTTCAGGGGATGAGTGACCGTTTGCGTCGCCTTATTCTCTGTCGATTGGGCTTCGATTTTGGTTTGGTGCTGGGTCAGTAACTTGATTGAGGCTAAATTCATGTCGATCAACCCATCAAAATGGGCGTTCATCTCTTGTAGCTGGGCTAAAAATTCAGGGTCGTCTTTGGCCTGTTTTTGCCAGTAGCGTTTACGATCGATTTTTTGTCGTTCACTGGCGCGCAAGATATCGTAGTAGCTGTTTTCCTGTTTAAGGCGATAGAGTTCGCTATCGATAAGTTGTAATAGCTTATCTTTAGAAATGGTGTTTTGTTTGAGTAACGCCTGTAGCGGATCGAGGGTTTTATGCCTGGTGTCTGAGCTGGTTTCTGTAATGACACCTAGCTGATAGGTCAGCTTATGTTGATTAAAGTCTTTTGGGCAGGAGATTTGACTAAAGACGATCTTATCGTCTTTTATACATTTATAAATACTGGTGGCGTGTGCAGGCTGGGCAAGAACCAGTAATGCTGCCACAAATAACAATTTTCCCATTTGGCGATATATCCTCTATCTGCCACCGATCAAATGTAGCTTGCCATGCCTCTCATGCATGATCTAAGCGCTGCCACATCTCAATTCAAGCATTTAACCCTCACACTATGGCGTAAGTTAGCGTCGAAAACCAGTGTTTCATCTGTTAATAAGTTATGAAGTTGATATTGTGGCGATGTTCGCGCGACTTATTATGAATGATGGTGATAGGGCAATGTGCCCCTTGTTTGGCAGACATAAAAAACCGCGATGTAAAGACTTACATCGCGGAGTTTGCTTGGGTGTGGTTATCTAAAACCTAAACCGTCTTGAGTCGTTATGATTAACGGCTACACTCTTCTAGCAGATAGGCCAAGTGACGATAAGAGATCCCGCTGTGATGTGACAGACCCACTTCACACATACGGTTGGCGTAGTAGCCCTCTTTAATATCGACAGGGATCAGCTTTTTGATGTTGCGCAGCGCACTGGCGTTCATCTCTGGCTTGTATAAGCCTTTCTCACCGGCATAACCACAACACTCGATACCTTCGGGCAACTTAACTCCCATGCTACAGGCGTCGGCCAAGGCTTGCATCTTAGGCTCAAGCTTCATCTTACGTGCGCTACAGCCAAAGTGCAGGGCGATGTTAACCTTCTTGGTGAAGGTGAGCTTAGGCAAGATCTTGTCGTGCATAAATTCGACGAGATCGGTGATCTCCACTTTTGGGTTACCCGTTAAGGTGCGGTAAGTACAAGAGAGTGCATCAACCACCACGGGCACTTTACCGTTATCACTCAATGCGCTCAGGGCATCGATCAGCTCATCGCGTTTGGCATCGGCATTTTTAAAGTCACCTTTTGACTCCCACATCTGGCCGCAGCACAGGTGACGGGTATTGTCTGGAGTGACCACGTTATAGCCGGCGCGCTCAAGCAGAGTGACGACGACATCCGGTAGGGTGCGATTGTCAGGATCGAGCGGCGTTGGGCCAAAGGTGCGACCGCCACAAGCGGGGAAGTAGACAATAGTTTCTTTATCTGGCGATGCCGGCGATGGCGTAGGCAGATTGGCGCCCTTAGCAAAGTCTGGGTTCCAGTAAGGTACCTCTTTAGACACCATACGACCCATCTTCATCAGGCCGTTGGTCACGTTGTCACCCGCCACTTTGTGGATGATGTTGAGTACATTGAAGCCGGTGCTGATCGCTTGGTTAACCACGCCAAAATGTTTGGCTTGGAAGTCCAGTACCTTCTGCTCGGTAGTGGTGATATAAGGCGTACGCAGCTTACGCACTAGGTTGCCCATACTGTTATCAACGGGGCAGGCAATGGTACACAGCTGACAAGCGGCGCAGGTATCAACTACGTCATACTTGGCCGCAGCACGCATCTCCTCGGCCGCTTGTTTATCGCCAGATTGTTCAAGGCGAGCAATTTCACGCAAGGTGGCGATACGCTGACGCGGCGTAAAGTTAAGTGCCGAGGTGGGGCAGGTTTTTTCACAGAAACCACACTCGATACACTTATCGACAAAATCATCGACCACAGGGCAAGGCTTGATGTTTTTAACGTGCACATTGGCATCATCATTGAGGATCACACCTGGGTTAAGTAGCCCTTGTGGATCGAAAATGTGCTTGATGCGCTTCATCAAGGTGTAAGCGTCGGCGCCCCATTCCATCTCAACAAAGGGGGCGACCGCACGACCTGTACCGTGCTCGGCTTTCATCGAACCGTCGTATTTGTCGATAACCATCTCGGCCACATCTTGCATAAAGGCGTGGAAGCGATTGATATCCTCTTGTGAAGCAAAGGTAGGCGTAATGATGAAGTGGAAGTTACCCGCTAGCGCGTGACCATAGATCACCCCTTCAGGGTAATTATGCTTGTGAAACAGCTCGGTCAGATCTTTAGCAACATTCGCGAGGTGCTCTACCTCAACAGCGATATCTTCGATGATAACCGACGTGCCTTTAGGACGTTCACCGCCAATAATGGGGAACAGTCCTGAACGCATCGCCCAGTATTGACCAAACACGGCAGGATCGTCGGTGAAGGTGATTGGGCGTTCAGTTTCAATGTGCGCCAGTTTGCCGATCACATCTTTGGTATAGTGCTCAAGGGTCTGTTTATCATTCGAGCGACACTCGATAAGCAAAATCGCCGCATTTTCTGGCAGATCGCTGAGCCATTCGGGCATACCGGTTTTTCCGGTGACCGCTTTAATCGATGCCCAGTCTAACAGTTCAGCCGCGGCAACGCTTTCGCCATTGATCGGTGGGATCGCACTGGCTGCATCTTCCATATTGAAGAAGACCGCCATGGCTGAGGCTTTAAACTTCGCTTCATCAACCGTGTTATAGGTGACCTCTTCAACGAACGCGAGTGTACCTTCAGAACCAACAATCAAGTGATTGATCAGATCGAATGGATCGCTAAAGTCGACTAAGGCATTGATGCTGTAACCGGTAGTGTTTTTAATTGAGAATTTTTTACGAATACGATTAGCGAGCACTTCGTTGCTGCGGGTCATGGTGCCCAGCTCAACGAGCGCATCAAGCAGCGCTTTATTGTTTTCACTAAAGGCGGCCTTGGACTTTTCACAACCGGTATCGAGCTCTGAGCCGTCGGCAAACAGCAGCTTGGCCGATGCAATCGTTTGGTAACTGTTCTGCGCAGTGCCGCAACACATACCAGAGGCATTATTTGCCACGATACCGCCAATTTTACATGAGGTCAGTGTCGCAGGATCTGGGCCAATCTTCTTGCTAAATGGCTTGAGCGCCAAGTTGGCATCGGCGCCGACAACGGCCACCCCAAGTGAAACCTGTTTACTGTCGGCACTGACTTCAATTTTGCGAAAACCATCGTGGCCCAAGATCAATAAAATACCTTCGCCGATAGCTTGGCCCGATAGGCTGGTGCCCGCGGCGCGAAAGGTGACTGGGGCTTGATGCTGGCGAGCAACTTCTAAAGTGAGTTTGGCATCTGCTAATGTTTCGGCATGAACAACCACTTCAGGCACAATACGGAAGTAACTCGCGTCTGTTGACCAAGCAAAACGACGCACTGCATCGTCGGTAACGGCATCTTGGCCAAGCTTGGCTCTTAAGTCTGCGACAACAGCTGAATAGTTAATCGACATAACATTACTCTTTATTTATAACGGGTAAAAGGCGAGCAATCACTTGCTCGCCCACCTGATAATTGATGTTTAGAAACCACCCCAAAGGGTCGCAATCGTACCAGCGACTAAGGCATAACCCAGTGCGATAGGCATGGTTTTACGAATGATTTCCGACTCTCTACCAGCCATACCAACAACGGTTGCTGCCGCGACCACGTTCATCACACACATCATGTTGCCTGCGTTAGCCCCTATGCCTTGTAGGGCCAGTACCATCGCATGGTTCATGCCAATGTTATCGGCGACGCTGTACTGCAAGCCAGAGAACATCATGTTAGAGAAGGTGGCAGAACCAGACAGGAAGGCACCAAAAATACCCACGATAGGTGACATCCAAGCCCATACCGCACCCATTGAGCCTGCTAGCATATCGGCCAGTGCTACTGGCATAGATTCTAGACCTGAGTCGTTGGCGCCAGAGTTAAGGAAGATTTTCACCATAGGCACAGAGGCGCCGAGTGAAATGATCGTCGGTAACATAGAGCTGCACGACACAGTGATCGATTGCTTAATGGCAGAGGACTTCATCTTAAACAGCACGAAGCCTAATAGGCACACCAAGATAAAAAACGCGCCAGGGGCGTATAAAGTGGCGAAGCCAGCTTTAAGCTCGGTGCCCATGAGACCCGTCCAGCTGATGTTATAGCTGACCAGCCAAGCTTTAACTGGTGCGACAGTACGCGATACAACCAGCAGAGCCGCCATAATGATGTACGGCGTCCAAGCTGCAACTTGTGAGAACTGCACCTTAGTTTCAACTTTGTTGGTGTCTTGACTGTCATTTTCAGCAAAGTCGTTCCATGGCGTTTTTGGCAGTAAGTAGCCTTTACGCGCCACCGGAATAACCAGTGCCATACCCACAAGCGCACCGATAACCGATGGGAACTCAGGACCAGCGAAGAAGTTAATTAACCAAGCTGGAATGGTAAACGCGAAGCCAGCAAATAGGGCAAACTTCCAAATCTGCAGCCCTTCTTTAAATGACTTGTTACGACCAAAGAAGCCAGTGAGTACCGAAACCAACACTAATGGGATGAGGGTACCAGTGATCAAATCGATAGTGATCATGTGCATGGCGATGAACTGGGCATAGTCTGCGAAGTGACCGCCATGTTCGGCAATCTGTTCAGCTGCCATACTGACGCCGCCTGACATTAAGCCTTGTTCCATACCAAACAGTACAGGTAAGCCGATAGCACCAAACGACACACTGGTGGAGTCGGCAATTAGCGCAACTACCGCCGAAGCAATCGGTGGCACGCCCAGTAATACTAGCAAGGGAGCACCGATAGCCGCAGGTGTACCGAAACCCGCTGAACCTTCAATAAACGAGCCAAATAGCCAGCAGATGATGATCACCTGTACTCGCGCATCGCCGCTGATATTAGTAAAACCGGCACGAATGGTATCCATCGCGCCGGAATATTTTAAGGTGTTAAGCAGGAACACCGCACCGAAAATAATACTCAGTGGGGTCAGCGCCGATAACAAGCCTTCGACGACTGATGCACCTAGAATGGTGGTATCCATTTGCCAAATAAAGACGGCGGCTAAACCTGTCATGACCATGGAGATGGGCATGGCGCGTGAAGCTGGCATCCGTAGAAGTACCAAAAATAGCATAACGCTGATCACAGGCGTTAAACTGGCGAGTAGCTGAAGTAGGGTCATGATTGCCTCTTACTGTCGTAACTGTGTTATTGCTAACTTTTATATTAGATATATTAGAGCTGACTTCTAAAGGTGCAGCGCTGCCTTGTGGATCATCAGTGATTTTAGCTCACTCGATTAATCTTAGGTGCGTACTAAACGCTAATTCAATAAAAGCCAATATGATCTAGATCATATTGTGTCGATTACTTTAGTCTAGGTTAGATGGCTGTGAGGTACATCCGACGCGCCTAAATTAGGCTGTGATTAATATCACATTTAGTGGGGGCTTGTTTATAACAAATTAGCGGTTAATGGCATTTTATTAGCGGTAAATAGTGTTTGAGCTGGTTTTTTAAGCGAAATGTGTCGTATAAATGCAAATATCTGATCCAATAATTTCATTTTTGGATGATTCGAGGAATAAAGCAACATCGGCGTGTGGTGATCTGGGTCACACTGTGGTTTTTTTGTTGTCAATTGTTTTTAGATTGTTGTATTTAATTTTATTTTAATTCAACACATTAGCCTATAAATCATCTGTAACTAGTGATGATGACATTATCAAAGCAGGCTCTACTGAAGACTGGCGTTAGCGATGAAAAGTGAGCAATCAGGTGATTTAATTTCTCAGCTTAGCCTGCAAGTGTCATCCGGTTATTTATGATGAGATGGTATTTTTTATCATATCAATCGGTAATAAAGCGATGTTCTATCGCTCTGTTTTGATGGTTTATTAGACGGTTGGACGTCAGGGTGACGTTAGGGTGAGGCGTTATCGCCGCACCCTAAGCTTTTGTTACCGGCGCAGGAGGCTGTGAATTAATTGCGCGTGAAACAGAGGTTGTCGATAAGGCGAGTGCTGCCCATATACGCCGCGGCTAAGATCACCAACTGCTTATCATCAGCGCCAATGGGATGTAGATTGGTTGCATTACGTACGCTTAAGTAATCGATCTTAAAGCCAGCTTGAGTCAGTTGCAGAGTCGCCTCATTCGCTGCCTGTTCCACAGCTTGTCCTTGGGATATGGCCTCAGCCATGGCGTCCATTGTCCGTTTTAATGCAGCGGCTTGCTGTTTTTGTTCAGCGCTTAAATAGCCATTGCGTGAGCTCATGGCCAATCCCGATGGCTCGCGTATGGTGTCGATACCGACGATCTCAATGGGCAGTGACAGATCTTCAACCATGGTTTTTATCACCATCAACTGTTGAAAGTCTTTATTGCCAAAGACGGCGATATCGGGCTGAACGATATTAAACAGCTTGCACACTATGGTGGCGACGCCGCGAAAATGGCCGGGACGACTGGCACCACACAGTTCATCAGAGATCTTGGGGACTTCGACAAAGGTCTGCAACTCCATTCCCTTGGGATAGATGATGGCAGGTGTGGGGGTAAACAACAGTTCGGCGCCAGCCTCTACTAAGGCAGCCTGATCGGCGGCTAAGGTGCGAGGATAGGCATCGAGATCTTCGTTTTGGCCAAATTGCAGCGGGTTAACAAAGATAGAGACCACAACATGGTCGGCGCGCTGAGCCGCTTCCTTTACTAAGGTCATATGACCTAAGTGCAAATTGCCCATGGTAGGCACAAAGGCCACGGTTTCGCCTTGGCGTTTCCAAAGACGAATTTGCTCTCTGACTTGAGCGATATCTTGGGTGGTAAACATCTAACGACTACCTGTATTAATGCCTTTAGAGTTAGCTAAAGGTATGTTCGCTGCTAGGGAAAGTGCCGTTAGCCACTTCGTCGATATAGGCGCGAATAGCGCTACGAATTTCGCCCGTTTGTGCCAAATAGTTCTTCGAAAAGCGTGGAATATAGCCGCTGGAGATCCCCAGTACATCGTGCATCACCAATATTTGTCCATCGGTGTCAGCACCTGCGCCAATACCAATAACGGGAATGGTCAGTGCTTCGGTAATCGTTTTCGCCAATGCAACAGGAATGCATTCTAATACCAGTAGCTGGGCACCAGCAGCTTGTAGTGCTTTGGCTTCATCTAAGATGCGCTGGGCGTTACTGGCATCGCGTCCTTGTACCTTAAAGCCGCCAAAGACGTGCACCGACTGTGGTGTAAGGCCTAAGTGAGCACAAACAGGAATACCGCGCTCGGTCAGCTTAGTCACGGTTTCTAGCAGCCAATGGCCACCCTCAACCTTGACCATGTTGGCACCTGCCTGCATCAGCGTCGTGGCGTTAGTCATGGCTTGTTCTGGAGTGGCATAGCTCATAAAAGGCATGTCGGCGATCAATAACGCGCGCTTAATACCGCGGCGCACACAGCGTGTGTGGTAGGCAATATCTTCAACACTCACGGGCAGGGTATCATCATGACCTTGCAACACCATTCCCATGGAGTCGCCGACCAGTAATACATCGATCCCTTCACTGTCGAAAGCCGCCGCAAAGCTGGCATCGTAGGCGGTTAATGCGGTGAATTTTTTTCCTTCTTGCTTAAATTTCAGCAAGGTAGCGCTCGTTATTTTGGACATAATGATGGTCTTAAATCTAATGAATAAAAGGATTCAATATCCACAGTAGTGTGCTTTATATGCTAACTGTGGCTTAAGTTCAATGATCTGGGCCGAGTTGTTGCACTTCAGCTAAGAGGGTGTCATCAATTAAGCTGGCCACGGCGGTACCACAAGGCAGCACCAACTCAGGCGCAAGATCGTGTAACGGGACTAACACAAAGCTGCGTTGTTTCATGCCGTAGTGGGGTACCGTCAGTCGTGGTAGGTCAATCTGTTGCTCGCCATAGAGCAGCAGATCTAAGTCTAAGGTGCGTGCGCCCCAGCGGATATGACGGACTCGCCCCTGCTGTTGTTCGATAGCCTGTAAGGCATCAAGAAGCGCGATAGGGCTCAAAGCGGTGTTGAAGCACGCTACGGCGTTAAGGTAATCGGGCTGGGGGATATCCCCCATGGCGGCGCTAGCGTAATAGGGCGAAACCGCCACTTGACCGTCACTTGCTAGGGCTTTAAGGGCGATGCAAGCTTGGTCAAGTTGAGCTTTAGGGGACGCTAAGTTGGCCCCCAAGGCGATATAGACGCGAGTCATTATTCTGCTGGTTTAACCGGTTTCTTTGGGCTACGGCGACGACGATTAGTGTTGCGATGCTTGCCACCTTTATGGGTGCTGCGCGCAATCACACTACGTTGTTCTTCGCTGCCTTCAACAAAGCTTTTCCACCAGGCTGCCGATTTAGCGATGCTGCCACCTTCGGCTTCAGCACGCAGCAGCAGTAAGTCATAAGCGGCGCGGAACTTAGGATGTTCGATAAACTTAAAGGCACGAGTGCCTTGATTACGATCGAAACGCAGTTGCAGCTGCCAAATGTCTTTCGCTGGGGTGCTAAAGCGGCGCGGAATACTAATGGTGCGGCATTGCTGCTCCATCACATCGCCCATGGCGGCATAAAAGGCATCATAGGTGGTGAGACCGCTTTCTAAAGCGATATCATCGGCGCGCTGACTCAGCGGATACCAGAGCATGGCCGCGTAGAAGAAGGCTGGGGTCACCGACTTGTCGGCGTTGACCCTATCATCTGTGTTTCGCATGATGGCTTCTATCATCTTAGTGGCAGGCCCTTGTGGATCTTCCACCAGAATCTGTTCAACTAAGGGGAATAACGGCTTAAATAAACCAAATTCGCGCATCATGTGATAGTTATCTTGGGCGTGACCGTGGAAGAAGAGTTTCAGTACTTCTTCATACATGCGCGCCGCGGGAATATCTTTCAGTAGCGGGGCCAATTCATAGATAGGGTCGGCTGCGGCGCTGTCGATCGTCATGCCCAGCTTGGTGGCAAAACGCACTGCGCGCAGCATGCGCACCGGATCTTCACGGTAGCGTTTTTGCGGGTCGCCAATCAGGCGTAGGGTGCGCGATTGCAAGTCTTGCAAGCCGCCGCCATAACTGTGAATAGAGAAGTCACTGATATCGTAATAGAGGGCGTTGACGGTAAAATCACGGCGCTCGGCATCTTCATCTATGCTGCCATAGACGTTATCACGCAGCAGACGACCTTCAGCATTGGTTTTGGAGATCTGTTCGGTACTGTCGACATGGTGGCCACGTAAGGTGGCGACTTCAATGACATCGCGGCCAAACACGATATGGGCTAGACGGAATCTGCGGCCGACTAAGCGGCAGTTACGAAACAGCTTTTTAATCTCTTCAGGGGTGGCATTGGTGACGACATCAAAGTCTTTCGGCTCTAAGCCTAATAAAATGTCGCGCACGCCGCCGCCCACCAAGTAGGCCTTAAAGCCTGCCTTGTGCAATCGGTAGAGTACCTTTATAGCGTTTTCGCTAATCTGCTTGCGTGAAATAGCGTGGTGCTTTCTCGCAACGATCTCCAAGCTTAGTCCCGCTTGTGTGGTTTCTGTGGTGTTTTGATTGTCGTCAAAAAGCTGTTTACAGAATTGACTAATACGGCGAAAAATAGGACACCTCAACATGCATCTGGATATCAGGGTTAAAATAAGGCCGCTATCATAACTTAATTATGGCTTAAAGAGTATACCCGCGGCGTTTGCGGCGTATTGCCGGTGTGATGTCGCGCGTCAGGTTTACCCACCTTGAGCGCCCGGCAGTAAAATCTCAGTTTGTTTGGGGATCCGTGTCATATCGAATTGGCTCACCGCTTGGGCGAGCATCTTATCCACATCGTCCACTTCACATTGCGCTTGGCCTAAAAACACCAGCGCCGCATTGATACTGGCCTGAGGCGCGCGGGTGTCGATGGCGGGGGCATGATTTTGCTTTGACAGTTTTCGCCCCGGTTCGGCGCAGGCCAGTGGCAGATGCAGCCAGTCGGGTGTGGGGTGATCTAATAAGCTGTACAGGGTACTTTGGCGCGCACTAGAGGTTAATAGATCGCTGCCGCGAACCACCTCGGTAATGCCTTGTAAGGCATCGTCCATCACTACGGCTAACTGATAGGCCATCAGGCCATCGCGGCGTTTAATAATAAAGTCTTCGCCAGCAAAGTCAGCGTCGACATGGATATCGCCAAGTAACTGATCATAAAACTGCGTCACGGGGTGAGTATTACAAATGCGGATAGCGCCTTGGTCATGACGCGGTGTGCGCCGCGCGCAGCGGCCATCATAGGCTGCACCCATGGCTTGAATTTGCTTGCGAGTACATTGACAGTAATAGGCTTTGTTGTGGCTCAACAGTTGCTGTAACTGCGCCTCGTAGGCGTCCAGTCGTGAACTTTGATACAGCACGCTGCCATCCCAGTGTAAGCCGTAAGCTTCAAGGGTATGTAAGATCTGTTGGCTCGCGCCGGGCACTTCTCGTGGGGGATCGATATCTTCAATGCGCACCAACCATTGACCCTGCTGAGTACGAGCGCGCAAATAACTGCCAAGTGCGGCAATCAGCGAGCCAAAATGAAGTGGACCAGAGGGGGAGGGGGCGAATCGACCTATGTAGGTGTTAAGATGCACTATGCAGCCTTTGCACTGAGTCAATTTAACTTAAGAAAGAGACAAAAAAGCGGGGATAATCCCCGCTCATCTTAAGTCAGATTAACCTGCCATCTGCTTTTCTTTGATCTCGGCGAGCGTCTTACAGTCGATGCACTGATCGGCTGTTGGACGCGCTTCGAGTCGGCGGATACCAATTTCGATACCGCAAGAGTCACAGAAACCGAAATCATCTTCTTCGATTTTTTGTAACGTCTTTTCAATCTTCTTAATCAGCTTGCGCTCTCTATCACGTGCACGAAGCTCTAAGCTGAACTCTTCTTCCTGAGCTGCACGATCGACAGGATCTGGGAAGTTCGCGGCTTCGTCTTGCATATGAGTCAGGGTGCGATCCACTTCTTCACGAAGTTGGCCACGCCACGCATCGAGAATTTTTTTGAAGTGATTCAGTTGAGCGTCATTCATGTACTCCTCACCGGGTTTCTCCTGGTAAGGATCGACTCCTGCGATAGCGAGTACGCCAAGTTTTTTAGTGCCTTCAGGCATAACGCATCTCCTGTTAATCATTTGCGTTGTAGGGCGGCTGTCATTTAAAGGCCGATATCTATATCAGAAACCTATTTGCCACGCAAATTTTTTGTGCCGTAAAGTTCGATATTTTTCGACTATGTCCTCTATTTGCTTTTTATTCAACTTTTAACGGTGATTTATACGCTAACAGGGCAGGATTTAGCCAAGTGCAGTCCTTCGGTGGACATCTCGGTGCAATAGGCCAAGATTTCAACCCCTGCCTGATGAGCCTGACTCAGCAGCTGGGCGTAATCGGGGTCGATATGCTGGGCCGCGCTGACCCTATCAATGCCGCTGTGTTGCACCACAAATAGCAGTACGGCGCGATGACCTAAACGAACCATCTCGATTAACTCGCGCAGGTGTTTTTGGCCACGAATACTGACGGCATCAGGAAAATAACCTTGTTGCTGCTCTAGTAATGTACAACTTTTGACTTCTATATAGCAGCGGCCTAAGTTGGTGTCCTCAAGCAGCAGATCGATGCGGCTGTTTTCACTGCCATATTTGACTTCACGGCGTAACTCGCCATAGCCTTGCAGCTCAGTGATAACCCCGTCATTTATCGCCTCGGCGGCCAGTGCGTTGGCACGGCCGGTGTTAATGCCAATAAGGTGGCCGGCATCGGTTTGCGCCAATTCCCAAGTATTAGGGTATTTACGTTTAGGGTTATCTGAGGTGGAAAACCACACCTTTTCGCCAGGAAACAGACAGTTGCGCATCGAGCCCGTGTTAGGACAATGGATGGTGATCTGTGAGCCATCGCACAGCTCAATGTCGGCCAAGAAGCGTTTATAACGTTTGATTAAGGTGCCCTGTTGAAGCGGGGGGCTAAAAAGCATTATCTGACCTTATCCATTAAGCATCGGGGCGCAAAGTCTATCAAAGCAGGTCGATGGCGACTATGGCTTTTATTTTTATCGTGGCTTGGCATTAACGTCAGAAATGTCACATATTGCATAATCGATGAAGGCCGATATCGGTATTAGAAACCCGATGCCATTTGTGGTTATACTGGGCGAAAATGACGGCGGTGAACATAACATCTCGTCGATAAACCCAGTCGTAACAAGGAATAATAATGAGCGATACGATGAAGATCTACCTGACCAACGATGCCCCAGCAGCCCATTGGGGCAGCGCCGATGTCACCTTTAGCCAAGGGCAAGCCCATATCCATCTGCAGGCGGGCGATCAGCTGCGCCAAGTACAGCAAGCGGCCCGAAAACTACGTGGCCAAGGGGTAGCGGCGGTGCAGTTGTGTGGCGACGACTGGGATCTCAATAGTCAGTGGGCGTTCGCGCAAGGGTTTGCCACCGCCAAAGGGGCGGGTGAGATCCTCTGGAGTGGCGATGCAACCATGCAAGCGGCGCTACATGATCGCCGTGATAGCGCTAGTTTTGCCCGCTATTTAATTAATGAAACCCCAGAAAACTTAGCACCAGTGACGCTAGCAACTGAAGCGGCTCAATGGTTAACCCAGGTAGGCGGCGATAAGGTGAGTTACCGCATCATCGAAGGTGAAGCACTTTTGCAACACAAGTGGATAGGTATTCATGCCGTGGGCCGGGGCAGTGAGCGCCCGCCCGCCTTACTTGAGCTGGACTTTAATCCCTTGGATGCCGATGCCCCAGTGTCGGCAGCATTAGTGGGTAAAGGGATCACCTTCGATTCAGGGGGCTACAGTATTAAAGCCTCAGAAGGGATGCTGGGCATGAAGTGCGATATGGGCGGCGCGGCCACGGTTACGGCAGCATTGGGGCTGGCGATTAAATCTGGGCTGAATAAGCGGGTAAAATTGTTTCTCTGCTGCGCCGAGAATTTGATCAGCGGTCACGCCTACAAGTTAGGCGATATTTTGACGTACAAAAATGGCGTCTCGGTAGAAGTGGTCAACACCGATGCCGAGGGGCGTTTGGTGCTGGCTGACGGCCTGCAAGCGGCCAGTGAAACCGGCGCGCCTCTAATTATCGATGCCGCCACGCTTACGGGCGCAGCGGTCATGGCGGTCGGCAGCAACTACAATGCGATTTTCTCCCCTAATAGTGATCTGTTGGCACAGACGCAAACTAAGGCATCGACAGTGGCGGAGCGAGTGTGGCCGCTACCGTTAGATCCCTGGCATAAAGAGATGTGTCCATCTGCCTATGCCGATACTGCTAACAGCCGTCCTATGAAAGGGGGGGGCGCTGGCGGTGCATCCAATGCGGCGGGTTTCTTGTGGCGATTTGTATCGCCAGAGGCCAAATGGTTGCATGTGGATTTGGCTGCGGCCTTTGCCGATAGCGCCAATGAGCTATGGGCGGCGGGCGCGACGACCCACGGCATGCTCACCATTGCAGCGTTATTAGAAGATTAATGTTCTGACTTGCTGATGAAATAACAACGCGCCCTATGGGCGCGTTTTTTTGTGCGCGTTTGTAGTCGTTAGGGTTGAGGCTCCACTAACGGCCATGATTGTATTATAGGGTAGTGCACGCCGGCGTTATCGCTCACCGACTGGTACAGATGCAGGGTATTGGCATTAAGTGTGATGGGCTCGACGGCCAGCGGGGTAAATTGTTTGGCTTTGCGAAACAAGGTGATGTGCGGCGTAAAGGGATGCTGTTGGTGATGCAGACCAAGGCTTGTGGCGACCTGTTGACACTCTTGTTGCAGCGCGGCTAAATGAGGGTCATCAAGCGGACCCACTAAGCACAGGGCTTTAGCTTTTTGCCATAAGGTGAGCGCATTCAGGCAGACGCTAAATGAGTGAAGTTTTTGCTGCGCACTTAACTGGTCGAGCTTATCAATTAATTGAGTGGTGGCCGCTGGGGGGACTTGGCCGAGAAAGGCCAAGGTCATATGCAGGTTGGCGCGAGGCACAGCTTGCCCATCGGTTAGCAGCTGTTGCTGCAGTGATGTTAATCGCTGAATGTCCTTAGGGGCCGGGCTTACGCCGATAAACAGTCTGCTGAGCATGATTTAGCTCCTTATGTATCAAAGAATCTTAATTCATCATCTTACCCAATACTGCTAGCCAATACATGGCACTGGTTTGAGCTGTGGTTTAACCATTGACGACCTGTCAATGCCAATGAAATACTCCAAGTTCAGCTGTCTTAAATTCTCTTTAAAATGCGGCTGTTCTTTTTTAAGCTCATGAATTTAAATTGTAATAGTTAATTTTGTTTTCTGTGATGCAGATATGCAAAACAATGAAGTCGAGTCAGTTGTAACATATCGGTTTGTGCTACGGTAAGCCTATTGTTTATGGCTCGGAGTATATTGATGTTCAAACTATGTGTGCTTACTAAACGGTCATAAGGAAGCGACCTTACTATGTTACAAAGTCAATCTCAGTTGAGTCTCACATCGTCAGACCGACTGCTGCAGCTGGTTGCTACAGCCCTGTCGGATTATGATCTACTCGATGAATTAGATGCGGCGCTGTTGGAGCTTGCCCATATCACTGGCTGCAACGGCTTATTGCTGCTGCGACTCACTCCGGCCCGTTTGAGCGTGCAGATTGAGGCGATGCATCAAGATGATGACACCTTATTTAGCCAACGTGATGCGCAAAAACTGCTAAACCGAGTCGCGAATCGCCGCCGCTTGCACTCCTGTGCATCCCTTTCTCAGCCGACCATTATCCAAGATGTATCCAGTGAAATTGAACAGCGCGATAGCCTGCAGTTTATCGCATCGCGCCTGGGGAGTGTGTTGCTGATCCCCGTGCTGGGTAATCACTATATTTTTGTGGCTTATCGCTACCATAGTGATGGTCACTGGTGTGAATCGAGTCTCGATGCGCTCACTATGGCGGGCAATATGCTGGGTTATGCCAAAGAGGCGTGCCGCTTACACCAAGCGGTAAAGAGCAGTGAGCTCCAATGCCTTGAGCACTTGTACCGTATGCCGATCTGTTGCGTGCATGTTGGTATTGATAACCGGGTGATCCGCTTTAATCGTTGCGCCGCCAATGAGCTCAAGGTTGAGATGCTGCAAGATATCACCAGCCTAATATTGCCCCAAGAAGTTAGCCAATGTTATGCCACCCTAGCCTTGGTGCGCGATGGCTTATTAGCCCAGGCTAGTTGTGAACTGCAGATGAAAAATAGTCACTGTCAGGGCAAAGCGCAGGTGACCTTTCTCTCCTTATCGGCAGAAGATGGCACCTTGTTGATGATGGTCGAACCCATTGACGTGTCGCAGACGTTAGCCCCGCAACAGGAGGCAGTATTCAATTTTGATGGCCTGACGGGGTTACCCAATCGCGCCTATTTTGAAACCCTCTATATCGAGTCTGAGCCATGTGCGCCCAAGCGCAGTACTTTTGTTGCATTCATCAATCTCGACCGTTTTCAAGTGGTCAATAATGTCAGTGGCTACCAGGCTGGCGACAGACTGCTGTGCGAGGTGTCGTCCAGACTGACCCGCCTCGTGCGCAAAGGCGATGTGGTTGCGCGGCTCAGTGGAGATGAGTTTGGCATCTTTATGCCTAATATCGATCGCAACATTGCCGAGCAAGTGGCCGAGCGGATCTGTCAGGCGTTAAACCAACATGAGTTTAGCTGGGAAGGGCGCAAACACAGCATCAGTGTCAGTATTGGTTTGGCACAAAGCCAAGATGCTCAAGCGAACATTTCAGACTTACTTCGCAGTGCCAATGCGGCGTGCCGGGTCGTGAAAGAGAGTGGCCGTAACGGGTGGTATGTGTATGCCAGCGATGATCCTATGGTGGAACGTCTCAATACCGACATGAGCGCCTCGGTCGATATTATTGGCGCACTGGCCAACGACAGATTTGAGCTATATTACCAACCCATTGAGATGCTACAGGCAAACAATAGCGGTTTACATTTTGAAATATTGCTGCGCATGCGCTGTGAAAACGGTGAGCTGATGTCACCGGCTATCTTTTTACCCGCCGCCGAACGATTTAGCCTCGCCGCCAAAGTTGACCGCTGGGTGATCGACAATGTGCTGCGTTGGGGGGCGAACCATCTAGCCTTATGGCATGAATTATCTATGGTATCGGTTAACCTGTCGGCCCTCTCCATTGGCGATCGCGAGTTTATGCATTGGCTAGAGATGCGCTTGTTAGCCGAGCCTGAATTAGCCCGTAAACTCTGTTTTGAAATTACCGAAACCGCCGCGGTAAAGCAGCTCGATTTGGCTACCGAATTAATTAACCTACTCAAACCCATGGGCTGTAAATTGGCACTGGATGATTTCGGCTCAGGCTTTTCCAGTTTCGCCTACCTCAAATTACTCGATGTTGATTACGTTAAAATTGATGGCCAGTTTGTCCGTCATCTGTGTCAGGATAAAGCCGACCAAGCCATTGTGGCGGCCATATGCCAGTTGGGGCGCGACATGCAGTTTGAGGTGATCGCCGAATTTGTCGAGTCCATCGAGATAGGCAAGCATTTAGCCAAGCTGGGGGTCGATTATGGCCAAGGGTATGCCATTGGTAAGCCAACGCCCTTAATGAAGCTGACCTCAGGTGAAGCTCTGGGCTGGCACCGAGCGTTGCACTATGGTGACCTAGCCTGATCTTGGGCTAGTACATTTTGTTTTTTTGCCCATAACGGGTACACTTGCCGCAGTTTTTGCCGACAGATAGCCCCTTGTGAACTCACTACCCATTCAACATCTTTTTCCTGCCTTGCAAAGCGCATTGGCCAGCTCATCGCAGCTGATTTTACAAGCGCCCACGGGCGCGGGTAAGTCGACGGCCTTGCCGTTGGCACTGCTCGATTGGCCGCAAATTAGCGGTAAGATATTGATGTTAGAGCCAAGACGAATGGCGGCGCGTAATGTGGCCCATTTTATTGCCCAGCAGCGCGGTGAAACCATAGGCAATACCGTCGGCTTTCGGGTGCGCGGCGAATCTAAGTTGAGCACCAATACTCGGCTTGAGGTGGTGACCGAAGGGGTGCTCACTCGCATGATCCAGCAGGATCCTGAGCTGAGTGGCTATGAACTGATTATTTTTGATGAGATCCATGAGCGGCACCTCACCACAGATTTAGGCTTAGCCTTGGCGTTAGAGTTACAATCCTCGTTTCGTGACGATCTTAAGATCATGGCAATGTCGGCCACCTTAGCGGGTTTGCCATTGCATGAGTTGATGCCCAATGCGGTGACCCTCGAAAGTGAAGGGCGCAGCTACCCTGTGAGCATCGAATACCGCGCGGTGGGGGCTCAGCAAGAGTGGTTGGTGCATATAGCACAAGTGATAGTGACCGCCTTGCAGCAACACCCACAAGGATCGCTGCTGGCATTTTTACCCGGCCAAGGTGAAATTAATCGCTTAGCCCAGCAGCTGGCGACCCGCCTCGACTCTAAGGCGTATCATATCGCGCCGCTCTACGGCAGTTTGCCTGCAGCGCAGCAAGATAGCGCCATCGCTCCGGCTACGGATGGGCGGCGTAAAGTGGTGCTGTCGACCAATGTGGCCGAATCGAGTTTAACTATCGAGGGCATCACCGTGGTGGTGGATAGCGGTTATAAACGCCAAGCCAGTTTTAATCCTAAGACTGGCGTGACTCGGCTGTCATTAAAGCGGATCAGCCAGTCGTCATCGGCCCAGCGCGCCGGTCGTGCTGGGCGATTGTGCCCCGGTCATTGTATTCGGCTATGGGGCCAAGAGGAGCAAGGGCGCTTGCTGCAAGCCGATGAACCTGAAATCGTACTCGGCGATTTGACCTCCATGGTGCTCGACGGTGCTTATTGGGGAGTGAGTGCGTTAACGCAATTGCCATTACTCAGCCCGCCATCGGCTGCCAATGAAGCGGTCGCTTGGTCGCTATTAACACAACTGCAGCTGGTGGATGAAAAACGTAAAATCACCGCTCATGGCCGCGCCGCGTATCAGTTAGGTTGCCATCCGCGTTTGGCGCATATGTTGTTAACAGCGCAGCAGTGGCAGCAGGCCAATAGCGGTACACCTTTGCTGGCCTTAGCGGCAGTGCTGGCGGGCGTGATTGAGTCACGCAGCCGCGCTCGTCGCGGCGCCGATATCAGTGGCTATCTGGGCGATGCGCGTCATGGTGAGAGTGCGCAGTTAGCCCGCAGTTATTTGGCGCGTATTGATGGGCAAGGGCGGGGGAAAGTGGATCTTGCTCAGGCCATCAGCCAGGCTCATCCCGATGATATTAGCGTGTTGCTGGCCTTGGCGTTTCCAGACCGAATCGCCAAAGCCAGAGGCGTTAGCGGCTATCAATTAGCCGCAGGCGTTGGGGTGACGCTCAATACTGATGACAGCCTCAGTGGTGCGCCTTGGCTGGTGGTGGCCGATTTTCAAGAGTCACAAGGCCAAAGTAGTGGCCGGGTATATCTGGCCAGCCGGCTCGATCCTGCCAGCTTTAACGACAGCCTAAAGTCGCTCGTCACAGAGCATATTGATTGTGGCTGGGATGATAACCAAGCGCGCTTTTATGCACTTCGCCAGCGCCGAGTTGGGGCGATTGTGGTTGAGCAGCAGCCGATAGCGCAGTTGGACGCGGCGCAGATTAAACAGGCCATTTATGGTTTAATCCGCGCCAAAGGGCTAGCAGTGCTTAACTTGGATGCCAAAGTCACTCAGCTGCGTCAGCGGGTGGCCTTGGCACGCCAGTATCAGCTTGCTGGCGACTGGCCCGCGATGGATGATGAGGCATTGTTAGCCGACTTACCCACTTGGCTAGGGCCTTATCTGGATAATGTGCGCCGCTTGACGCAGCTGCAAGCGCTCGACTTTTATAGCCTGTTGCATAACCTCTTACCTTGGGAGCTGCAGCAAACCTTGGCGCAGCACTTACCGACACACTGGCCCATGGCTACGGGCACCCGTGCCAATATAGAATATGAGCCGTCGGGGCGCGCGCTACTGAGCGTACGTCTACAAGAGGCGCTAGGCATGGCGCAAAGCCCGACCTTGGCGCAAGGTAAATTGGTGGTGACCATGGCGTTGTTATCACCTGCTCAGCGGCCGTTGGCGCTGACTGCCGATTTAGCCAATTTTTGGGCTGGCCCCTATCTTGAGGTGAAAAAAGAGATGAAGGGGCGTTACCCTAAGCACCTGTGGCCTGACGATCCGGCCAATACGGTGCCGACCAAATTCACCAAGAAAAAAACATTAAGTAACGGTTAATGACCCACCGTTAGCTATTTTTTATGGGATTAAGATGACAAGCAAAGAGACACCCAAGAAACCGCGCGCCGCCAAGCCTGCTCGATCTTCGACCAAGGCGAGCCCCAAAACTAAGGCGCGCAATACGTCAAAGTCAGCCCCGCGCACCACGTCCGGTTGGGGACGAAAAATCTGGTCCATCGTGTGGAAGCTATCCTTGGCACTGCTGGCGGCGTTGATTATTTACAGTATCTATTTAGATCAAATTATCGCGCGTAAATTTGAAGGGCAAAAATGGCATCTGCCAGCGCAGGTGTTTAGTCGCTCTATGGCGATCTACCCTGGGGCGGCGGTGAGCCATAGCCAATTGATCGCCGAGCTCAAGTTACTCGGTTACCGCAAGGTGGCTAATCCGCGCCAGGTGGGGGAGTTTTCCGCCTCTAGCACGCGGGTCGATCTGTGGCGCCGGCCTTTCCTGCACCCACAAGGCTCGCAGGCCGAGCAGCGAGTGATGATAACGTTTGATAGCCTAGGGGTCGAATCGGTCGCGCGTCAAAGCGATAATCGTCAACTGGCGGTGTTCCACCTTGAACCTGTGTTACTGGACAGAATGATCGCCGGAGACGGCGAAGATCGCCTCTTTGTTGATGCAGAGCAGATGCCTAAGGCGATTGTCGATGCGTTAATTTTGGTGGAAGATCGCAGTTTTTATGAGCACCACGGCGTCAATCCCTTTGCGATTGTACGTGCCGCATTAGTTAACCTGAGCGCGGGACGCACGGTACAAGGCGGCTCGACCTTAACCCAGCAGCTGGCGAAAAATTTCTTTCTGTCAAGCGAGCGCTCAATTGTGCGTAAGCTGCGCGAGGCGTTAATGGCGATCATTATCGACTTTCGGTATGACAAGGATGAGATCTTAGAAGCCTACCTTAACGAAGTGTATATGGGGCAAGATAAGGCCCGAGCCGTGCATGGCATGGGGCTGGCGTCGCAGTTCTATTTTGGTCGGCCCATCGCCGAGCTGACTCTGCCGCAGCAAGCCTTTTTAGTGGCGGTGATCAAAGGGCCATCTTATTACAATCCGTGGCGCTATCCTGAGCGGGCGCAAGCTCGGCGCGATCTGGTGCTGCGGCTGTTGATGGAGGCGCAGCAGTTGTCTGTGGCGCAATATAAGGTCGCGGTCGACTCGCCGCTGGGATTACGCCAGTTTGATAAATCGGTGCAACAAAAGTTACCGGCATTTTTTGCCGTGGTGCGCCATGAGTTGAGCGAGCGTTATGGCGATGCTCTGTTGCAGCAATCGGGCATTAAGGTGTACACCACGTTAGATCCTATGGCGCAAGAAGCCGCCGAAACGGCGGTGGAGTCGACCATGAAGCAGCTGGCTAAACGCGACAAAGCCTTGCAAGTGGGCATGGTGGTCACCGATAAGTATTCGGCAGGTATTGCTGCCATGGTAGGTGATAAAGTGCCAAGTTATTATGGCTTTAACCGTGCGGTCGAGATACGTCGCCCCATAGGCTCATTGATTAAGCCTTTCGTATACGCCAGCGCCTTGACTCAAGCTGATAAGTACACCTTGGCGACGCCGTTAAAAGATGAGCCGATCACCCTAACAAACCAGCATGGCCAAACCTGGTCACCGCAAAACGTCGATAAACAGTTTTCGGGTCAGGTGCCTTTGTTAACGGCTTTTAAAAAGTCGATGAATGTGCCCACGGTTAACTTGGGTATGGCTATCGGTACCGATGCGGTGGCCACCACCTTAGATAAGGCGGGCTGGCCAGATAAAATATCTGAGTATCCCTCAATGTTATTGGGCGCGGTTAATGGCTCGCCCTTGATGGTGGCGCAGGTGTATCAAACCTTGGCCGATAATGGGCGTTACCGTCAGCTCAGTGCGGTGACCCATGTGCTCGATATGGACAATCAGGCCTTAGCGGGCAGCCCCATTAAGACCCATCAAGCTATCCCGGTGGCCAGCGATTTCTTGGTGCAACACGCCATGACACAAGTGGTGCAGTCGGGGACGGCCAGCCGCTTAGGGCGTGCATTTCCTGGGGTGACACTGGCGGGTAAAACCGGTACCAGTAATGATTCTCGTGACTCTTGGTTTGCCGGTTTCGATGAGCGAAATGTCGCCTCTGTTTGGGTTGGGCGTGACGATAATGGTAAAACTGGACTCTATGGCAGCAGCGGTGCTATGGCGGTGTATCAGGAGTTTTTACGCCAGCGTGCGCCCATCAGTTTAAGGCGCACCCCCGTTGAGGGCGTGGTACAAGGCTATTTCGATCGTGATACCGGGGTGGCACAAGAGGCCGATTGCGCCAATGTGGTTGGCTTACCTGCGCTGCGTGAGAGTTATCGCCCCATACGTAACTGTGGTCAGCCCTTGTCTTGGTGGCAAAAATTGACTGGCAGATAAGGGTTACAGCGTGTATCGATGATAAAAAAGGAGGACTCGCGTCCTCCTTTTTTATGGGCCTTACTCTTGTATGGGCATGAGCTGCATGGCACGCGGCAAATATTAGCGAATGGCGTGGGTGATAAAGGTGTTCACGGCGCTGTTTGCCACCGGATTTTTATAGGCGGGGGTAATGTACTTTGGCGCCGATAAAATGCCTTTTGCAATTAAACGCGACAACATGGGCAGATAAGCCAATGAGGTTTTGCCCATCAATAGGTGATTAAACTGCGGCTCATTTTCATAGGCGTTTAAGATCATGCTAAAGCCTTTGAGATAGAGGTGATCTTTGGTATAGCCGCCGCCTCGATACACTCGCGCGGTAATGGTGTAAGCCAAGTTGGGCTCGACACCGTAATCTTCTTTAAGCATTAAGAAGGTGGTGCGAAAGTTTTTATCTTCGATCATCGACCGCACCGCAATCACTCTGAGCGCCAAGGTTTTTAAGCGCTTAACGCTAAGATTGCCTGACAGGTATTCGCTTAAAATCGCCAAGCCTTCCTGAGTCATGGTATTGAGTGGACAGCCCAGCGACAAAATTTTCAGTGGCTGATGTTTACCATTGAGGGAGGTGACTAAATGCACCCCTAACTCATGATGCGCTAAGGCTCGTGCATCGGTTTTACTCAAGCGGGCATGGCTGTTAATGCGCACTGTGGTGCCAGACACTAAGGCGTTGGCTACCATGGTCTCGTCAAACTGCAGCTGCCATTGGTAGTCTTCTTGCTGCGCCATCTGTTGCAACAACTCGCCGATTGCCTGCGCGTCGAGCTGCGGCTCATCGCCATCTTGTTGAAGATCGGGCAGATGCAAAATGAACTGGGCATTGCGCAAGTCTTTTTCGCTGGGCTCGCCATAGTAACGCAGCGAGTCATACAAAAACTCACTGCTGCCGATAGATTTAAACTGATCGATTTTATCCACATACGAGTCAACAATGTCCAGATATAAGGTGTAGATATCGGGATCATCGAGTGACTCTAATGGCAGGTTAAACAGATCGCGTTTGAGTTTAAACGGATCGATTGAGGTGTCGGCGTAGATAAAGCGAGGCTCAATGGAGAAGTGGTTATCAAAGAAGGCCTGTTTTTGTTGCAGGTAGTTAAGCGGCTTAACGGCTTCTAAAATATCAATATCTTTAACAAGCTGATGCAACTGAGTGTCGATAGCCGACAGGGTAGGCGCCACATTAGACATAGAATGTTCAATCTCATAAAGAGGGTGATAGATGCCGATAATCGGCATCGCCTAGACCTAGAGTGCAGGCCAAGAGGATCCTATTGCCGTGCAGAATTTGTCTGCCGCTAAAGCTAACTCAGCTTAGGGATTTTAGCTACCAAATCATGAGCGAAAAATGAAAGATTATTGGTGCATTAGTGCGAGCGATGTGACTGACGTTTTTTGGGTTTGGCTTGTTGCCAGAGGTAAAGGCCCGAGAGGGTCATAAAAATTAAGCTAAGTGCCACCAAATCCATTAACCATGGCCCAGATATACCAATAATGCGACCACTGTGGATATCGAGCAGTACCCTCTCCCAAGAGAGGTGGCTGGCGCGGGCGCGCAGTGTGAGGGTCTCAATGAGCTTGTGGCTCTGTGCTGTATTAAGGGTGTTTGACCAAGCCAGGGGCTGCGTTGGCGTCGCCGATTGCCATGAGATAAGCTCGGCATCAGCCACAAATTGACCGTGACTGCTGTTAAGCCATAGTTGGCTATGTTCTGTACCTGGGGAGATAGCCAAGGCAGATAGATTGGCAGGCAAGCCCGTTGCGCTGCCTTGTTTTTCTAACAGCTCACCCTGCATTGATACTAGGTAGAGAGTATCGCTATCGATGGCGACGAGCATGCCTTGGTATGCAAGGGCGCTGATAATGGGGCCGTTAGCTTCTAACACTTGTTCACCTGCGAGCCATAAGAGGTTATCGGTACTGGCAAGTGATGGCGAGAGTGAAAAAACCTCGCTGTTTGATGGCGCTTTTATGCCGTAATGATCGAGTAGCCACTGTTGTTCAACCCCGTGCTTGTCGAGTGAGAGTTGATGGCTATGGTTGATTAATATGCCAGTTAATGACACTAAGATAACCAGTAGCGCGCTAACACAGCCTAAGCGTCGATGCCAAGGACGACAAAATTTGACTAACCGGTGAAGTCTTGAGGTGTGGCGGCGCTTAGGGGGCTTATGAGTCATTAAGGAGTATCTTTATCTAACTTAGCGGTAAATGGCTATAGGTGATGTCATTGAGGCAGCATAATACACAATGGCGCTACAAAAATATCGCTGTAAATGAGCTCGGGGCCTACGATTTGCCAGATGCATGTCAAATTAGCTGTTGATCTTGCTATCGAGATACAGGGCGATACGGGATAATTTAGTTAATGCCCTGACCGATAGGGTTGCGCCAGTAATACCATCGATATGACGGTCAAGTTGATGATCTGCATTGAGCGTGGCTTGGGTAAATTGATTCGTAAAAAAGTCGTGCCTTACTTCGTCACCGCGACTTTCACGGTATACCAACACCTTTGTTTTGGCGATAGCCTGCTGCTTAATATGGATACCCACAGTAATGGGAGACTCTTTGCCTATTTCATCTAAAATCCAGACTGTTTCATCGGCTTGCTGCCAGTAGCGTACCCGCATTTTATTGTATCTGTGGGCTAAGATCTGCTCGATAACCTGTTTATCGTCATCTTGTAACCAATAGACTTTTGCTTTTGGCGTCGGTGTATTAAGGGCTTGGCTGATAAATTCATCATTACTTTGGTAGACACTATTCGCTAGTACGCCATGGCTTGCCGTCAGTAATAGCGCGGTAAATAGTAGTGTGACGATAATGCGAAAAGTGATCATGTGGTGCCCTGATGTAACATCGCTTATGACAAATGTCTTACTCGCTGAGCTCAGCAAGTGACGACCTTAATGGAAAGCGGTGCGCAAACCCAGCATGCGCACCGTTTTATGACGTAGGTGTAGCTTAGAACTGGTAGCCAACGCCTAAGTTAAAGCCGTCAGCGTCTTTAGCGCCGCCCACTTTTTCATAGTCAGCCTTGAATACCACGTTCTCGTGTAACCAATAGTTCACACCGATATTGGTTTGGGTGATTTCAGTATCATCACCGTTACCCGCATTGTTGTCCCATGCATTGTAGCGAGCAAACACACCAAAGCTTTCGTTGATACGGTATGAAGGCTCGATGTAGTAACCCTTCTGCTCGTCACGTCCTAGCAGTTTGGCTTCTTGTCCGTCAATATCCCACTGAGCGTACAGTGCTTTAACGGTGAATTTGTCGATGCTGTAGATCGCATGAGCGGTAAGCAAAGTGGCTGATGCTGTATCGACATCCGCTTTACCTTGGGTTAGATCGGATTGATATTGCACCGTCGCCGCCAGTTCAAGACCAGGAATAGCGGTGTATTTCACGCGACCCGTATAAGCCAGATCTTCTGCTTTGGCTTTCGACACCTTTTGGCGTCCACCACGGATCTTATAGTCGTCACCCACATTAAGGCCCGAAGTCACGGCTGCATCAAATGCGAGGCCCGGTGCGGCTTTAATGTTGAGATTTAGACCCGCTTCCCACCACGTGGCGGGTAAAATGTCTTTTTCTACCGGATTGCGCTCAACACCGTAGAAGGCTGGTGGCTCATGGGTTTCGTTGATGATACCAACAGGCATCAAGAATAAACCCGCTTTACCCGTAAGCGTGTCACTGAAATCGTGTTCGATATAGGCTTGCTCTAGCTCAACTTCACCCTTTTGGCCGTCACCTGAGATAGAGTGCTCCACTTCTAGCTCAGAGAAAAAGCGAGTGCTTGCATTAAATTCATGGCCGACAAACAGTACGAAGCGGTGAAAGTCGAACTCTTTTTTATCTTTGCCCGACTGATTGTCAGTGATGTTGTTGTAATGCAGCTCACCGTAACCCCCAATGGTGGTCGCGCTTTTAGCTGAGCTTGATTCTTCAACGACATCAGCAGTTTGCTCTACACGCTTTTCTGTCTGCTCTAAGCGGCTTTCTAATTCTTGTAGCACTTTTTGTTGCTGCTCGATAATCTTGCGTAGCTCTTGAGTGTCCTGCGATGCATTAGCACCTTGGCTTGCAAAAATACCAAATAAGGTTGCTGCGATTAGTGTTTTCTTCATCATCATTTTCCCAGTTGTTGTATTGGGGTTGTTTTAATGCGGGCAATTTTACATATCAATCATGATAATGCAAATAGTTATCATTAAGATTTTGATCCGAGTCAATAAATTACGCACTCGAAAAGGCTGACGCAAAGCATTTTTTTAAATAGGGGGTATTTATTTTTATTTAATAACAGTCGGTTAGTTTGTTTGAGAGCTTCGGTGTTGACTCGTGTTTATCACCGCTCAAGTCATCGGGTGAGTGTTTTTTGTAAACAGGTATATACTAGCGCCCCCCATTTTGGATAACCCTGATTGAACGAGCCCATATGTTTCTAAGCCCTTATTTTAAAAAAGAACAGCAAAGTGTTTCAGTATCGGCCCAGCAAGCCAGTGATTTTGCCAAAGAGGTCGCACAAGACTTTAACCCCATCCATGATGTGGCAGCCAAACGCTTTTGCGTGCCTGGCGATCTCTTGTTTGCCTTAGTACTTGGTCAATATGGCTTGAGCCAAAAGATGCGTTTTCAGTTCGAAGGCATGGTGGGCGATGGGGTGTCCTTGGTGTTTCCACCTCAGGTGGGCGAGCGTTTTGCTATTCGTGACCATAAAGATAAACAATATCTAAGCGTCGAGCGTAGCGGCGACAGCACCTTGTGTGATGTGCAAACCGAATCTTTTATTCGCAGCTATGTGGCCTTCTCAGGGCTGAACTTTACCCATGTATTAGTGCCGTTAATGCGCGAGCAAGGGGTGATGATCAATCCCGCTCGTCCATTAGTGATCTACGAAAGCATGGCCTTTGACTTAGTCACATTGGACTTTAACCATATTGAACTGTCGCTGGTGGAGCAAACCTTAGTGATAGACGGTAAGCGCGGCGATGTTACCCTTAAATTTGAGCTGCGCTGCGGTGATAAGTTAGTGGGCACCGGCGTTAAAACTTTAGTGCTGAGTGGCCTGCGCGCCATTGAAGAGCAAGATATGGACGCCATGGTGGCGCGTTATGAAGCGCGGCGCATCGATTACCAAGGTGCTTAACGGTTAAGTAACCCGCTTTAGCTTTATATTAAGGGCTCGCCAAGTGCGAGCTTTTTTGTGGGCGCGGTTAAGTCGTCTCACTGCATCTTATTGACGCATTATTAAGCTGGTTTTGCGATGTAAGCGTGCTTTTTAAACGTCCAAAAGCGCCTCGAGCGCCGCTCGATTGCCAAGCCTGTCGCTTTGATTTACTTTAGTGACCATTAGATTGTTGCTGCCTGCCGTTACGCCTTGGCGTGGGGAGGTTTTTATGCGCGCTATGACCGCCCTAGCGCCGTTTGCATTAAGGAAAAAGATGCCTAGTTTGAATCGAATAGTGCTGATAAACACGCACCTACCTGGCGTTGTTGAACTCGCCCTCGACGGACACACCAATATTTGTGGGACCAACGCCTCGGGTAAAACCACCTTGCAGCGTTTGGTGCCAGTATTTTATGGCGAATATCCGAGCCGAGTCGTGCCCTCAACCCGTGATAGTTTCGAGCGTTGGTATCTGCCGCACGATTCCAGTTACATCATCTATGAATATGTGCGTGACGATGGCCTTTACAGCCAAGCAGTGCTGGCATCGGCGGGTGATGGCAAAGGGGTTAATTACCGTTTTATCGCCAAAGCATTTGAACTGGCAGACTATGTGAAGTCCCAGCAAGGCGACTCGATTTTGTGCCACAACATGGCAGAGCTGGGCCGCGAGATGAAACGCAGCGGCGTGTCGGTGAGTAATTTACTCAACACCCGAGAATATCGCGCCATCATACAAAACGATCGCACCTTATTGAGCACGGGCAGTAACCGCAGTGAGCTGCGCGCCTATGCGCGGCAGTTTTCCTTATGTCAGCAGGAACACTCGCTGCGCCATATCGAAAAACTGGCCAAAGCGGTGCACTCGAAAGAAGGCAAGATGGAGACCATCAAATCGATGATCGCCGCCATCTTAGAGGAAGATGGGGTCAATCCGCCCAGCTCGCGCCTCAATCCACAGCGCGTGGAAGCCTGGATCCGTGAAAGCCAGTTGATCCAAGGATTTGAGCAGATCCGCCCCGAGTACGACAAGCTCGAACAGGAGTTTAATCAGTTACTCAGCGCCGAGCAGCGCCTGAGCGGCCTTAAGCGTGGTTACAGTAAAGATGAAACCGCCGAGGTTGAGCGCCAAGAGCTTAATCAGCAACGCTCCAAGGCGTTAGGGGAGCAGCTGCGCCAACTCGACGAGGAGTGGCGCGAGCAGCGCGACGAGCTCAATCAAGACTTGTCCGCCGCCAAGGGCGATGTGACTAAGTTTGAAGCCGAGCTAGACGCAATCGAAGATCAGCACGGTGCCTTTCTCGATGCCGATATAGAGCAGGCTAAATTGGATCTCGACCAGCTGCCAAGCTGGCGCGCCAGTTTAGATAACTTAACCGAGCGCCATAAGCTGCAAACCGAAAAACACCAAGATGTCGAGGCGGCTTACAATGCCCGTCGCAGTAAAATTGGTGACAACCTTAACCGCGAATTAGAGCAGCTCGATAAAGAGCAAGATAAGCATCGCGAAGCCCGCGACAAGCAGCAAGAGCAGGGCCGTAACGAGTTAGCGGCACTAGAGCAACAATGGCGCGAGCAGCTGGAAGCGGGGCGCGCGAAACACAGCGAACAAGCCTATCAGTTAAAGCTCTCGGCCGCCGAGTTGACCATGCAGGTTAACAATGTCACCTACAGCGAAGCGGAAAAGCTCAGCTTGGCCGTGTTCGATGAGCGGATCGCCCAAGCTGACGAAGAACAAGAGGTGTGCAATGCCAAGGTCGAACGCCTAAGCAGCCATGAGCGCAAGCTCAGAGCCAAACGCGATCAAGCCAACGAAGCCCTGCGCCAAGCGGGACTGAGGGTCATTGAGCGTCAAACTGCCCTCGACGAGTTGCACCATGTGTTGTTTCCCCAATCTCACACCCTGCTTGAATACCTGCGCAAAGAGGTCAACGGGTGGGAAGCCAATATTGGTAAGCTGATTAACCCTGAGTTACTGCATCGCAGCGACTTACACCCAACCATAACCGAGCCGCAAGAGAGCTTTTGTGGTATCGCTCTAGATCTTAAAGCCATTGATATTCCTGACTATGCCGCGTCAGAGCAGGAGCTGCGTAGCCGCTACAGTGAGGCCGAAGAGACCTTGGCGGCGGCCAAGGCGCTGCAAACCGAGGCCGAAGCGCATCTGGTGGCGTGTAACGCCGAACTCGATGAGCTCAACCGGGAGCTGACCTTTGCCAAGACTGCCTATAAGAATAGCCGTGACGATCTGCGTCGCCTGTTTGATGATAAACGCAGCGAGCAAGAGAAAATCAATCAAGCGTTGAGCGGCCGTAAAGCCGAGGCACAAAAACGCCTTAGCCGTATCGACAGCGAGATTAAGCAGCTCAATGCCCGGCATCAAGAGTGGATAGCGGCGCAAAAAGAGCTAGAGCTCGAAGCCCGCATGGAGAAAAACGCCTACTGGCAAGAGGTGGTCGGCGTTTTAGACAACCAGTTAGCCCAGGTGAAAAACAATATCGCCCAGCGCCGTCAAGACGCCAAAGCAGAGCAAAAAGCCTGTGAGCAGTGGTACAAAGATGAGCTTAAATCTCGCGGCGTCGATGAAGGCAAAATTGTTAAGCTCAAGCAGGAGATACGTCAGCTTGAAAGTGACATCAGCAAAGCCGAACAGCGTCGCAGTGAAGTGCTGCGCTTCGATGACTGGTACCAGCACACCTGGTTGTCACGTAAGCCTAAGCTGCAAACTGAGCTGAGTAAGGTCAAGATGGCGGTCGCTGAGCTAGAGCAGCAGTTGACTCGCAAAGCCAACGAGATCAAGCAGCGACGTCAGGAGCTCGACAGCCAGCGTAAGCAATCGGATGCGATTCAAGTGGAAGCGTCTGAAAACCTCACTAAATTGCGCAGCGTGATGCGTAAACTGGCCGAGCTAAAATTGCCCGCAAGCAATGATGAACTGCAAGGCAGCTTGGCTGAGCGCCTGCGTCAAGGTGAAGATCAGTTACTGCGCCGCGATCAATTGCTGGGATCGGTGAAGCAATATATTGAACATTTTGATTCGGTGATCGCCAGTAAGTCCGGGTCGAGCCTGTCGGAGATCTGGGATCGTGCGCGCGAAGAGTCGAGCTTTATTAACGATAAAGGCATTCGCCTACTCGATTATCGTAAGCTCGTGCCACAACTTGAGCAGCTGCTCAATGTGATGGTGCCCCAAGCCGTGATGGGCCTGCGTGAGCAAGGGCGTAATTTTGGTATCGATTTGACCGCCTTTTACGATGTGTTAGCCGATATCGACCGCCGTATTGCCTCGCAAAGTGCGCGTATTACCCGCGAAGTGGGTGAAGAGCTGTTCCTCGATGGGGTGAGCGAGTCGGCGGTGCGTATCCGCTCGCGCATCAGCGAGCTGGAGTTTTGGCCAGAGCTTGAGGTGTTTGTTAAGGCGTTCCGTCAATGGAAAGCCGACGGCTTTGCCGAATTGCCCGACGAGCACTACACCAACAGCATGCGCCGCGCCTTAGACATTATTGGCCGCGCGGCATTAACGGGTGGCATCGCCAAGTTATTAGAGATTGAGCTGCGCCTAAAAGAGGGTAACAGCGACCTCATCATCCGCACCGACCGACAGCTTAATGAGTCGTCGAGCCATGGTATGGCCTACCTGATTTTATGTAAGTTCTTGCTGGCTTTTACCCGCTTACTGCGTGGCCGTGCCGATGTGACCATCCATTGGCCTATCGATGAGTTAGGCACCTTACACCACGGTAACGTGAAAAAGATTTTTGATGCCTGTGAAAACAACAATATCAGCGTGTTAGGGGCATTTCCTAACCCTGAGTCAGAGGTGCTAAATCTATTTGTTAACCGCTATATCATCAATAAACAGACCAAGAAATTACAGGTCGTGAAGCCGCAATTAAATCCTATTGCCGACAAGTTAAGCCAGCGTTTTGCCAAGGAGACGGGATAAATGAGTAATAGCACACAAACCGTATTAGTCGGCCAAGGCGCATTGATTGAAAGTTTGCTGCGCGGTGAATTTATCTGCCGCACCAGTAACGAAGAAGCGTGGCGTGCGTTAAAGTCATCGACAACCCGCGACAGTGTCGAGCAGTACCTTAACCGCATTAACCGTACAGTGGCATCGGCCGGTGAAGGCGAGGTGTTTTTCTGTGGTTACTTGCAGCTCGGTGACACTGAGCGCAAGGTGATATCGTCTCAGTTTCGCGATATCTGTAATGCATTGATCCCTTTGGTCGAATGGCTGGTGCTGGTGCAAGAAGCCAGTGGTCAAGATGCGCCGCTTTGCGAAGGGGCGGCGGTGCGTTTAAGCGAACTGCAGATGCGCATCGAAGATACCCCCGCGTTTCGTGAGCAGCTGGCTAAGATCAGCCACTACCGTTTATTTGGCTCTAGCAGTACTCAGGTGGATGCACAAATTAAGTTGGTATTTAAACGCTTGGTGGAGCTGGGGTATCTGCTGCGTCCTAACGTGGAAAAGCAGATCTACATCGCCACGGGTAAACTAGATTATCTCTATGAAGTTATTCGTTTTATCGACGAGACTGAAGGCTTAAGCCTTGAAGCTCAGGCCGAAACTGCCACCCAAAGGGACTTAATCTGATATGAGTAGTAACTTACACCAATCCGGGGTAACGCTACTTAAGCTACTGGGGCGGCATAGCGAACTTATCATGGACGTGTACCTATCGGGCTCAGTGGCCGAAGGGGGCGATAACGCGGCAGCAATCGATAAGCTACGTAAAGCCGAGATCCTGTGGCGACCAGAACCCGGGCAAGATTTACGCCTCAAACGGTCAGTGCGCGCGCTATTAGAAGAGACTTTAAGTGATGAGCGTAATCGGCAAATCGATGCCAATGTCGGCTCGGGTCTTGCCACCATCAAAACCTTGGCGAGCCACTATAAAGAGGCGCGCCATGCGGTAGATTATAGCGCCAGTGAAGCCTATTTAGCCGATCTGAGTGAGCACGTTTACAGCTTTGCCGAAGGGTTGCGTTATTCGATACGGGTATTGTGGAGCCGGATTAATAATGAGTTTGGTTATGTCGGCACCATCAATGCCAAAATTCGTGAAAACGAATTGGCCCAAAGCCAAGTCAGTGAGCTGCTCAATGGCTTAGAGATGTTCCAATTTAGCGAGCTTGGCGAGCTGGCCGGTGATATTCGTGAGCTGCGTAAATTGCTGGTCACCACCTTGCAAGAAACCTTGAGTGATTGCACCCAAGAACTCAGTGTGGTGCAGGGGCGGTTATTGGAGTTGCTTGGACGTTTTAGGCAGATCCAAGGGCGTACACGCTTACTTAAGGGCTGGTTGTTATACACAGATCAACATCCCGATTATCAGGTGGCAGATCATGTCAGCCACAAGCAGTTGCCAGTTCTGTTTAATCGCGCCGAAGCACTCTTAGCCCCCGCAGCGGTTGATGTGAGTAATACCGGCTATGAGGCTGAGCTGTTACAGCTGGTGGCGCAAGTGAAAGCCATTAGCCGTGTCGAGCGTGACACCTTAGTGCGCGAGCATGATGTGGCGTTTGCCTTGGTTGATGCTGAAGATTTTGAAATTGCCGCTAACCCCCTCAAGTTGGCGGTCGATGATTATTTTTGTGCGGTGATCGACTCAGGCTTAAGGCAATCGGCATTGCAATACCATCAACAGCAAACGCTGGAGTGGGATCCTGAGAGCTGGCTGTATCAGGTGATCTGCGGTTACGAAGGATTGCCAGAAGAGCACAGACGCTATTTTGAATTAGAGCCCATTGGTGAGCCGCACCCCACTTACAGTGGTAACTTTATTATTCGTGATGTGGAGCTTTGGTTGGCCTAGCCTGCTGAGGATAACGCCTTGGGTCTAAGCCGCTATTGACCAAAAAAGTTATAACCTTTAAGTAAAGTAATCGTCCTTAAAACCATTAAATCAAGTGTTTACACTTTGATTTAATGGTTTTTTTATTGCTTATTATCAGCACGGGGCGGCGCTTTTTTCAGCGACGTTGGCTAGTGTATTTCACTAGTGACGCTGTGCCAGTAGTGGTTTAGTTTGCCTGGTGTTGCTTTTGTAGATATATACGCCTTTTCGGTTTTATTTTTTAGTGGTAAAAACTGGTGTTGCCAGTTGTAAATCAAGTGGTTAGGTTTATTTTTATGGGTCAATGTAAAAGTTTGGGTTGCGCGTGTCGGTGCTGAGTCTCTATATCTCTTTGTTAATATTGGGCTAAGTATTTATATTTTATCTTGTTATGCGCTTGTTGTTTTTGAGGTTTTTTTCCAAGCCCATTGAAAAGCTTGCTAGCATGATCCACTATCTCTGCACAAGCAGGGGAGTACCCGCCTCACATCTTAATCTCCATCGATGAGATACACAGATAAAAGCGTGCAGTAGATACGCTAAATTTAATAGGCAAACAGATGACAAAATCACTTTCTACCCGCATCTTTATCGGGCTCTTTTCGGGTGTCATACTCGGCACTATTTTGCAATACGGTTTGGCTGATGCCAGCCAATTAACCGCATGGGTGGTCAACATCGCCAGCGGTGTCGGTACCATGTTTGTCAATATGATCATGTTGATGGTTGTGCCTTTGGTGTTTGTCAGCATTGTTTGTGGTGTACTGGAGCTAGACGACCTGAAGAGTTTTGGCCGCCTCGGTGGTAAAACCTTTGGGTTTTATATTATTAATACGCTGCTCGCCATCTCTACTGCACTGGCGGTGGCCTTGATTGTTGAGCCCGGTGCCGGCATCGATATGACCTCAGGCACTGAGGCTGTGATAGCCACGACTGAGCTGCCTAACTTGATGCAACTGATTGTCGATATCGTCCCCAGTAATCCCGTTAGCGCGTTTTCCTCGGGCAATATGCTACAGGTGATCTTTATGGCGCTATTAGTCGGTGGGGTGATTAAGTCGATGGGCGATGGCGTTCCCTTGTTAAACCAAGGGTTTCAAGAGGGCAACAAGTTGATGATGAAGCTGATTAGCGTCGTGATGAAGCTGGCACCTTATGGGGTGTTTGCCTTGATGCTGAAGTTAGGCGCCACGTTAGAGGCCAGCTTATTTGTCAGCGTGATGGAATATATGGTGGTGATCATTACCCTGCTCTTGATCTGGATTTTTGCCGTCTATCCTATTGCCGTTAGTCTGTTTACCTCGGTGTCGGCCAAGGCGTTTCGGGCTAAGACACAAGAGCAAATTTTGTTTTCCTTATCTACCGCAAGCTCTAATGCCACCATTCCGGTGACCATGCGCACCTTAACAGAAAAGCTGGGGGTTAAGCCCGCAGTCGCTGGTTTTGGCGTGCCCCTGGGGGCGACCATGAATATGACCGGTGTGTCGATTTATGTCACCATTGCGATTTTCTTTGTCGCTAATGCCTTTGGTGCCCCCATCATGATGGAGCAGTTGCCATCATTGTTATTCAGTATCTTTTTGTTATCGGTCGGCGCTGGCGGTGTACCTGGTGGTGGCATGGTGATGATTGGCGTGTTGATCCATCAGATGGGATTACCACTCGAAGCCTTTGTGATAGTAGCGGCGCTCGACAGGGTGATCGATATGGTGTTGACCTCGTGCAATGTAGTGGGTGATGCGGCGGTGTTAACCATAGTCGATGCCACAGAGAAAGAACATCAAGCCGAGGAGCTTAAGGCGCAAGAGGCGCAGCTCAAGCCTGCTTAAGTCAGTCCGCTTAAGTCGCGATACATCATCATGAGTGGTGCCAAGCCACTCATGATGATGGAGACTTAATGGCCTTTTAAGCGCCGACTGAGGGCGCTTTGGCTAATGCCCAGTAACTGCGCCGCCGCGGTTTGATTATTGGCGGTGCGGCTCATGGCTTCATCAATTAACGCCTGATTCATCTGGGCTAAACTAGGCAACACCTTAGGAAAAACCAGCGTATCTAATGGCGCTTGTGTCAGCGATTTATGCTCGTTAATCGCCTCCATAAAGGGGGAGATATTCAGCGCGACGCCATCACTGCGGCTGACCGCATCAAATACCATCCCCTTAAGTTCATGCAAATTGCCCGGAAAGTTGTAATTCGCCAGTTTAGCGGCCAAGTCGGCCGGTTGTTGCGGCATTGGCAGCGCCATTTCACTGGCCGCCTGAGCAATAAAGTGGTTGATCAGCATCGAAATATCCAGCGGCCTGTTGGCCAGTGGCGGCAGCTTGATTTTATGGGCGCGTAAACGATACAGCAGATCGCTACGAAATTGCCCAGCTTGGTGTAATTTCAGTAAATCATCTTGGGTCGAGGCGACAAACTTGCATCGCACCGGATAGGCACTGTCGCTGCCCAATGGATAATATTGCTTGGTTTCAAGCAGATCCAATAAGGTGATTTGTGCCGCCAGTGGCAGGGCGCCCACCTCGTTAAGGTAGAGTACGCCATCGCCCACTTGATGCAGCAAACCGGCTACGGCATCGATTTGGCCATCGCTATTGTGGTGCAGTTGACCACACATCTTTTGAGCGAATACCTCACCGCTGATCCCCGCCAGATTAATGGTTAAAAATGGCGCTTGTGGGCTGTAGAGGCTGTGGCAGGCGCGGGCAAATTCACACTTGCCGGTACCGCTTTGACCAAAGATAAGTAAAGGCTCAGGACTAAACGCGACCGCCTCTAAATAGCGAAATTGATCGAGCATCTGCGGCTCGCAGGTCAAAATATTATTAAACGCCTGTGGATTGTCTAAGGTGCGACTTAAGAAACGCTCTTTAATGTGCAGGTAGTTACGCTCCAGCCCCACCACTTCTAGCGCGCGGCGCACCGATTGAGCCAACTCTTCCACCTTATCGGTTTTGATAAAGTAATCGTAAGCGCCATTTTTAATGCAGCGCACCGCAGTATCGACCTCATTGACGCCGGTGACGATGATCACCCGGGTGTTAGGAAACTCGCTGCGGATCATCGCCAGTAGCGTTTCGCCACAATCGAAAGGCATGGTTAAGTCCAGTAAGACTAAGGCGTAATCGCCCACCTGTAGGCGATTGATCACCTGACGACTATCGACACAGGTGTCGATTTCAGCTTCGGGCACTAAGCGGTTAAGGGTGACGGCTAAGGTGCGTAGCCATGAGGCTTCATCGTCGACTAAGAGTATGTTTCTGGCCAATTTCATGGGGTTAATCCTGTTGTACTAACGCAAACGTTAAGCGGATGCTTGTGCCTTGGTCGACACTCGATTGGATCTGCATTTGCGCATGATGTTGTTTGATTATCCTGCTGCTGACCGACAAGCCTAGGCCGCAACCGCCGTTATTTCTGCGCGTGGTAAAGAAAGGTTCTGTGATGCGTTTTAAGGTGGCGCGGTCCATGCCGCAGCCGTTATCGCTCACGGTGAGCAGCACTTGGTCTGCATCAACCTCGGTGGCGATACTGATAGCGCCAGTGTAAGGGTCGCAGGCGTGACAGGCATTTTGAATAAGGTTAATCAACACTTGGTGCAGCTGCTGGGCATCGCCGTTAATGAGTGGATCTGCTGGACAAAGGTTGGTGGTGATTTGATAGCTCTTACACTGATTATTGGTTAAGCGCAGCGCCACCTGCACCACATCGTTAAGGGCGATAGGCAGATGTGCTTGGGCTAAGTTTGGCAGGGCGTAGCATTTAAGATCGTTAACAATACGGCTGATGCGCGTAGCGGCCTCTTCAACCGTTTGACAGCTATGGCCCAACTCGGCCATGGCATCGCTTGGTGCCAGTCCGGCAATGCGCCAAAACGGGTTGTGTTTTTGGTAGTGGCTTGCAGCAGGTGTTAGATCCTTTATTGCCGCGCTCAGCAGTGAAATTGCATGCACAATCAGCCCTGTGGGGTTATTGATTTCGTGGGCAATGCCGGCTGAAAGCTCACCTAGGGAGGCTAGGCGGCTGGCCTCTTCGTTGGCCTGACGCAACCGATGTTGCTCGGTGGACTCTTCGAGCAATATCACCACCTGATCGCTGGCGATCGGGTGGATCTGCAATTGCCAAAACTCTTGCTGGTACTGCATGTCAGCCGTTTGTGACCGCTGCTGGGTCAGCACGCTATTGATCGCCTGTTTAAGGTCAAAGGGTTGGCCATCGAGGTAGTGAAATTGCTGATTAACCAGCAGCTCGATATTGTTATCGTTACTCCACAGGCGCTTAAGGTGTTGATCTATGATGGTGACGCCATGGGGAATGCCATCGAGCACCGACTGAAACTGAGTTGAAATAACCGATATCTCGGCTTCGGCGCGCCGGCGCTGTTCTAACTCTTCTTTAAGCGCCCTCTTTTGGCGGCGTAGGCTCGCGCTGATAAACCCGGTGTAAACCATTCCGATTGCCGAGATAAGCGCCACTAAAATGGCCACAGAAAACATGCGTTTTTGGGTCGAGGTTAAATCGACCTTTTCCCGCCCGGTGCCAAACCATTTGTTGACTAATGTGTCATATTCTCCCGAGAGTTTAAGCTGACGCAGAGCGTCATTTATCTGCTGCATTAACGCGGTTTTTTTGCCATTACAGACAAAGTTAAAGGCGCCGTAGATCAGTGCATCGCTGGAGCTTCTCACCGAGGGGTAAAAGGGCAGTAGTCGGCGGGCGACAAAGTTTTCGGCTAACACCACATCGACTTGATCATCCATCAATTGTTGAAAACCGGTTTCATACAGATCGACATCAATACGCTCAAACTGTTGCAGGTGATCTGACAGATACACATCGATAAAAGCGCCTTTTTTAATGGCGACTCGCTTGCCAGCAAGATCGCTCCAGTTATTGATAAACGCTTTGCCTTGCAAGGTATAAGCCTTGGCGTGGGTGGAATAGATAGGATCCGATTGATTTAGCTCACGGCTAAAGTTCACCGGACTGACCACGGCTATCACATCGATATCACTATCTGGGTTGTGCACATCCGCGACCAACTGCTGGAAGCTTTTGCGCCGCACTATGATGCGCTTGCCTGTAAGCTGGCCAATTCTGTCCATGAGCTCAAGGTTAAACCCTTGGTCAACGCCATTGTTACGCCATTCTAAAGGGGCGGTATTAGAGTGTACGCCAAACACTATGCTCTCTTGGGAGAGCACCGGCAGCGAGGCGCATATTAGGCAAAGTAGTATCAGTCTCATGGGCTTGAGTGTAGAGAATAACGCCTTAATAAACTGTGCTGCACTGCGCGAATTAGTAAACGGTGAACTATTAGCGTTAGCCGCCTTTTACTGGCGGCAATCGCCCGAGTGATCTCGCTCTGTATGAGTTATGCAAAATTGCATATCTCACTTGCAAGTTATGCAACTTTGCATAGTGCATTTTAGGTGTTGTGATTAAGGCGGCATTTCTTGTGGAGACCTGAGTGTCTACCTTGCTGTCGCTGGATTTATCGACAAAGATGATTAGGAGCAACATAAGTGTCGGCCACCACGCAATGCGATTGGGCGACACGTGGATCATTATTATAATGAAAGGTTTCTGGACTGACTGCGTCACCGCTGTTGAGTGTGGAAAGGAGAGTAAAGATGAAAAAACTACAACTTGCAGCCTGTTTGGCTACCATTATGGGCACTGCTGGATTTATGGGTAATGCGCTTGCCGCAGATAACCTAGCTGAGTTCCATGTTCAAAACCAAGAGTGTGACAGCTGCCATACCCCAGATGGTGAGCTTTCAAATGATAGCTTAACCTATGAAAACCAACAGTGTGTCGCGTGTCACGGCACCATGGCTGAAGTGGCTGAAACCACTAAGCATGAGCACTATAATGCTCACGACTCTCATTTCCCTGGCGATGTTGCTTGTACCTCTTGTCACAGCGCGCATGAAAAATCTATGGTCTACTGTGACTCTTGCCACAGCTTCGACTTTGACATGCCTTATGCGAAAAAATGGCAACGTGATGAACCGACTATTGCCGAACTCGCTAAAGATAAATCTGATCGTCAAGCGGCACTTGCTAGCGCACCTCGCGATACCGTTGACGTAGTGGTTGTGGGGACTGGTGGTGCAGGTTTCTCTGCGGCGGTATCGGCGCACGACAATGGCGCGAAAGTCATTCTTATCGAAAAAGAGCCCGTTATTGGTGGTAATGCCAAATTGGCCGCCGGTGGTATGAACGCCGCATGGACGGATCAACAAAAAGCCAAAGACATTGTTGACAGCCCTGAGCTGATGTACAAAGACACCATGAAAGGCGGTCGTGATATTAACGATCCCGCGTTGGTGGAAATCTTAAGTTCACACTCTAAAGGCTCTGTCGATTGGATGACCGCCATGGGCGCTGATCTTAGCGATGTTGGCCGTATGGGCGGCGCATCGGTTAACCGTTCACATCGTCCTACTGGCGGTGCTGGCGTGGGCGCTCACGTGGTACAAGTGCTTTATGATAACGCCGTTGAGCGTAATATCGACTTACGCATGAACACCCGTGGTATCGAAATTCTTAAAGATGATAGCGGTAAGGTCAAAGGCATCTTAGTTAAAGGGATGTACAAGGGTTACTACTGGGTGAAAGCCGATGCGGTGATTTTAGCAACCGGTGGTTTTGCCAAAAATAACGATCGCGTATCTAAGCTAGATCCTAAGCTAAAAGGCTTTATCTCGACTAACCAACCGGGCGCTACCGGTGACGGTATCGATGTTGCCGGTAATGCTGGCGCAGCGATGAAAGATCTCGAATATATCCAAGCTCACCCAACATTGTCAGTCAAAGGCGGCGTGATGGTGACTGAAGCGGTACGTGGTAATGGCGCGATTTTAGTTAACCGTGAAGGTAAACGTTTCGTCAACGAAATCACCACTCGTGATAAAGCATCGGCGGCTATCTTAGCTCAAACCGGTAAATCAGCGTTCTTGATTTTCGATGACTCTGTACGTAAGTCACTGAGCAAAATCGATAAGTATATTGGTTTAGGTGTCGCACCAACGGCAGATACCTTAGTGAAACTTGGCGATATCAAAGGTGTCGGCATCGATGGTAAAGCCTTGACCGAAACCGTTGCGCGCTACAACAGCTTTGTCACTAGCGGCAAAGATGCTGATTTCGAGCGTCCAAACCTACCTCGTGCGCTTAACGAAGGTAACTACTACGCTATCGAAGTGACCCCTGGTGTTCACCACACCATGGGCGGCGTGATGATTGATACTAAAGCGGAAGTGATGAACGCTAAAAAGCAAGTGATCCCAGGCCTATACGGTGCGGGTGAAGTGACTGGCGGCGTACATGGTGCTAACCGTTTAGGTGGTAACGCCATCTCTGACATCATCACCTTTGGTCGTCTAGCAGGTGAAGAAGCTGCGAAATACTCAAAGAAAAATTAACCGTTAAACATTAACTTATAGTTAAAACTATAGTTAAACTTATCGTTAATAACGTCGTTCCAGTTTGACCTAAAGGTGGTATGGATATCACCGCTAAAAGCCACAGCCCTCCCGCTGTGGCTTTTTTATACCCATCCTTGATGGAGCAGGGCTGCTCAAGGTGGGATTTCCACCAAAGTTTGGTGGCCTTTAAATGAAGGTTTAGCATTTTTTTAGTTTGCTTGAGTAGCGGTTGGCTGCATTTTTATTTATTGAAAGTGATGAAGGTCGAACCTTCACTGTTTGAAATTGCTTGCAACAGGTGCAGTGCATGGATGCGCAAATGTCGTGATCACATGGATGTGACGGAACGACCTAATGTGTAAACACTTCTGCGGCACGCTGTGCGCCATCCATGGCCGCTCTACGGTTTCATCCCTGAAACCGAAGGCCGCAGCCGTGTTTACACTTATCTCTAGCGCCTCTTCGATTTAACTTCATTTGATATGAGTTGCAAATTAACAAGCTTTTGCTGCGTCCAATGTTTGCGAGAGAACAGAACGAAAACACAAATTTAAAGCACGATCAATCTCCGTAGATTCAGTAAGACCTTGCTATGAAAATCAATGAGGCAAAGACCTGTGGCCTGAGTGGCATGAATGGTTTAAAAAGCACGGTGAATCACGAGTATTTGCCGTGAAGAGGCGTTAATGAAATATAAAAATACTAAAGAAGACCAATTGATTACCTTACCTAAGCTCAAAAAAACGACTACCACAGAAAAGCAAACTCCTATAGCATCATGCATACCAAATACATGGATGTGGCAGCGGCCAAGTCCAACAAGCTATTTATGCCTTGCAGACAGCGCAACGTATAAATACTAAGACGTTATACATAAAAGGATGTAATATGAGTTCTTATCGTACTTTTGTAATCCAAACTCATAAACGAGTTGGTGGTGGTTCATCCAAGTCAGTCCGTGCAAACCCGATAGAAGGTCAAGGCTTGGACACGAATATGATGGTTTCATGTTCATCTAGTATGCGTAAAAATACCCCGATCGGCTCATTTATTAAAATTGAAGCTAAATTGACTACTCGGGAAGATGGACCGCAGTTCTTATATGCTCATCCTAATAGCCCTTATGAAGTTATTACAAAAGAAGAAGCGTTAACATTGATTAAGAAAGAGCGTATATAACAAGAGTAATCAGGCTGCTCGTTTCACTCGCCGGAACGGCCTACGGTTACTGGCGTTAATAATGGCTGGCACATATTTTCAGCGAGTGGGCTGCTTGTTTTCACGGGCTTGATGTCGTCATATCTCGATATTCCGGCCATATCGTATTGACCTAGAATAACCAAATCACAGCACGGCGATTGAACCTGAACCCAAAGCGTATTATGTTGTTGTTTTATAATGGGGGGCTCGTTTTCACGATATTCCAAGTGGAGATGGCTTCCTCATCAATCCAGAAGGTCAGCGAGCTACGGTTAATCAATGCTTGATTGTACTAGGTAATGAGAGTTGGAAAGAGATAGAGCAATGCTCTTTCGTGGTCGCATCTGGATGAATTTCAAACCAGTTACCCTGAAGGAAAATGCCAGTCAGTTAAATTGACTGGCATTTGGCCAGAGCTTTTTGTTAATGTTTAAATTATTAACCGCAATTCATGGTAGCTGATATTACATAACATACTCTATCGCTAGGTGCTCCAGCTGGGCAGGGTACCTCACTAGACTCTGAAGATACTGTGCAGCTCGGACCTGCAAGTTTCAGAATTGAAGACATAATTTCTTTTCGTGCTTCTTCACCGATAACTAAAAAAGGCTCATTTGATGAATAAGGAGATGACTCAGTAATTACTTTTGTTGGTTCTCCATCTGATGTTTCAACGACTAAAAAACATTCCCTGTCATTATTATCACATGCTATGGCGATATAAGTGGGAGAGTCAGCGAATAAACCAAACTCAGGTAAAAACGTTGATAATGTTGTAAGGTCAGAGGCTAACCCAATTAAATCAAGTACTATTTTACTAGCACCAAACGATGTCATGGTTTTTGGGGTAAAAGAGATTCCGCTGCTATTGAAAACGTTATTGTCATTTAGAGCGTTTAGTAACGATATTATATTTTCATAGGCTTCTTTTTCAATGATGTCGGTCGAAGAACCGGAGTAATTTCTATTTGAAATAGTAATCGATTCAATTCCCAAGCTTTTTAGTACTACACCAATTCCAACATTTTGGGTGACTGATTTTAATGTTACGGAGTTTTTTTTGTTTTGGCCGAAATAAATACTTTCTTTTTTATAATTAAAGTATTTATAACATAATGTGTTACTCGGCTTGAAAGTTGATGTGCACCGCTCAATAAATTCATCTGTAATATCTGGATTTGTGACGGGTGGTGATATTGCGCTAATAGCATTAAAAGATGTCAACATCAAAATAATAGCTAACCATTTCATATATACTCTCCCTTATAATCTGTTTTGGGTTAACGTAAAATTATCATTGCGACATTTTTATGTTGCCGAGATGTTGGTTTCACGTTAACACTTGAGGGTGAGCCAAGTAAATAGTAAAGTAAATAAAGATTATTACTCCCGATTTCAGATAATAACTGCGACACTCTTAATTGAGGCGTAGAAGAAGCCAACTGCTGAAAGTGGTAGGCTTTATCTCACCAAAGGTAGGGTAAGTAAATAGCCATATATGGACGCTCCCGGTGAGTCAAGACAAGACTCTGCTCACCGAAGGCTTTTTGGCCTTAGTTTTTTGTACAACATTCTCACTTTTATCGTTGTTTTTGATGCGACTCATTTACTGCTAGAAGCGGTTGTACTGCCATATATACGGGCTGTGCATGCATCCTTTTGAATGTGCCGCCCCTAATGAAATCCGTACCACTGCGCCTAAAAATGTGAAACACCCATGCGGATTAGGTTTATCCTATCCTTGGCCTGTTCGGGCTTACACTGGTTGGACTGAGCCATTTCTTCATCGTTAACAACAACCTTGGTGAGTGTTTAATGTGCTACCTTGCGGCTCTTATCACCCAGTCGGGTTAACTACCCTTGGCCAGACCGAGCTTTGCAAGATAGCGACAACGGGATTAATTTTCATCATGGCTTATGCCTTGATAAGTGCCGTATTGCGGCGCATAGGCACTTGCTTGTGCAATAAAATCCATATCAGCCTGGCAAGTCTGTGAGCAGTAGCCACTACGGTTGTACAAATGCTCTTACGGCTTCTTAATTGGGTTATCCACTGATTTAAATCATCACTTTTCTTGCTGGCATGGCTGACTACGGTTCTGGCGCCATGAATAAGTTGTTTGCGTAAGTAGCCGTCGCCGCGCTTGGTGATGCTGCCATTGACGCTCTTATTTCCTGAGGCGAATTGTGTTGGGGTTAACCCTAGCCAGACCGCTAATTCTTTAGGGCTATTAAAGGCTTGGCCTGCGCCAATGGCAGCAGCAAATGCTGAAGCGATAATCGGGCCAACACCTGGAATACTCAATAGGATTTTACCATTAGGGTCTTGCTCGACCAGCTGCTTTAATAATGAGTTAATTCGTTCAAGGCGCTTAGTGAGTGCTTGATATTCTTCCCAAAAATCATTGGCCATTAATTTTATCAGTGGTCGTTGCGCTTCGTCACAGATGATATCCCACATGGCTCGCTCAAAAGCACTGTGACCTTGCGAAAAACAAATACCGAAATCGACTAACACGCCACGAATGTGATTGGTACAGGCGGTTCTTTGTTTTACTAAGCGCTCTCTGACGCGGTGCAGCATCAGTACCTCTTGCTGCGCTTCGGTTTTAATCGGCACAAAGCGAATGTTAGGCCTGAGGCTTGCCTCATAAATCGTCATGGCATCGTTCTTGTCATTCTTGCTACCGCGTACAAACGGGGTGACATGCTGCGCTGGGATGAGCTTAACGTTATGCCCCATGGCAAGAAACTTACGCCCCCAGTAATGGGAAGAAAAACACGCCTCAAAGACCACATCGCAGGCAGGTTGCTGTGACATAAACTCGCTCAGCTGTTTTCGATTTAAGCGCTTACTGAACACTTGCTTGGCGTGTTTATCCATCCCCAATAGTTGAAATACATTCTTTGCCAAATCAATCGAAATAGTGCTAACTTTCATGGTGGACGCTCCTTAAGTAACTGTATGGTTCAAAATCAGTTTGGCGCATTGACGCCGTATTAGGGAGCGTCCATCTCATCACCCATAGTTAATGTGCATCAGAAACGACCTTCTACTAAGCTTTGAAGGAGCATTAGACAAGGAGGTTGTTATGCCACGCCCTCGCCGTACCCAAATTAGTCTTGAAGACACACCCTATTATCATTGTTGTAGCCGTGTAGTGAGGCGCGCCTTTTATGTGGTGATGATGCCTATTCGGGGAAAAATTATGATCATCGCCGCAGTTGGATTGAATCGCTGTTGTTTGAGCTTGCAGCGGCTTTTGCCATTGATGTGGCAGCATTTGCCGTAATGTCGAATCACCTTTATGTGGTGCTACGTATTGATACCGAGACTGATTAATAATGGCTGGCACATATTTTCAGCAAGTCATCGTTACATCAAAAGGTCATGGTTAGAAGCAATAAAAAAGTCGCCCTTGGCGACTTTTTTGTTGCGAGTGCTGCTAGCTGATTGGCTACAGGCTTGGCTCTTGGCTGTAATCGACGCCATGATATTCGAGGCAGGCATCGACCTCGTTAGCCGAGCCTAAAATCACTGCGACACGTTGATGAATGTCGCTGGGCTCAATATCCATGATGTTTTCATAGCCGGTTGAGGCTTTACCGCCTGCCTGTTCGACCAAAAACGACATGGGGTTGGCTTCATACATCAAGCGCAGTTTATAAGGTTTGTCTGGGTTTTTATTGTCCGTTGGGTAGGTAAAGAGTCCGCCGCGACACAATACGCGGTGCACATCGCCCACCATGGCGGCAATCCAGCGCATGTTGAATGACTTTTCACGTGGGCCAATTTCCCCTAGCAGTAGATCGCTAATATAGGTTTGCATTGGCGCTTCCCAGAAGCGTTGGTTTGACATATTAATGGCAAACTCGCCAGTACCTTTGCTAATGGCCATTGCCGCATTGGTGAGCACGTATTCGTTGGTATCTGGGTTGAGGGTAAACAGCTGCACCCCTTTACCTGTGGTTAAGGCCAGCATGGTCGATGGGCCATACAATACATAACCTGCGGCCACTTGATGGCGACCACTTTGTAAAAAACTCTGCTGACTCAGTTCACATTTTGGCGCGGGTAGCACCGAAAAAATGGTGCCGACCAGTGAGTTAATATCGATATTCGATGAGCCATCTAGTGGGTCGAAACACACTAAAAAATCGCCACTTTGGCCGACCTCAACAATATGATCTTCCTCTTCTGATGCTAAGCCGCGTACCGTGCTATCGGCTTTTAGCGCGTCTTTAAGCATGTCATTGGTGATCACATCGAGCTTCTTTTGGGTTTCGCCTTGGACGTTTTCTTGCTCGGTGGCACCGAGTACACCGGCCAGTGCGCCATGACGCACTGCATGGCTTATCGCTTTAGAGGTGTCAGCTAGGGTCAGAATGAGTTGAGACAAAGGAGCTTCAATCCCTTGTGAACTGAGGTGTTGCGCCAGAGTTTGCATGTTATTTCCTATGACATAGCGAGCTAGGCTCACATTTGAGGTCAGCATGTTTTTATAGGGTTTAATTCTGGCGGCTATTCTACCGTAGATGAATCGTTTTTTCAGCGGCTAATTACGCCGAAGGCCAAGTGGCAGCGTTTTTATTTTGTGCAACTTTGAGGCACAATGCATCACAGCTTAGTTAATCAAACTCGTTTTATATCCAGGACATAATAATGACAAAAAAATGGATTAGTTCTGCGCTAATGGTGGTGCCTATGCTTTTATCTCACTGTGTATCTGCGGCGCAAGCCGAGCTTAATCAACCCCAAGGTGGTAAGGCAGCATTAACGGTCGAGCGCTTGTATGCCTCGCCGGCATTGGCTGGCAGTAGTCCGCGGGGATTAACCTTGTCTCCCGACGGTCAACGGGTGACTTACCTTGCAGGGCGGGTCGACGACCAATATTTATATGACCTATGGCAGATGGATGTGGCCACCGGCGAGCAAGATATCTTGCTCAATGCCGATCGCCTTAAAAGTGGCGAACTGTCGGACGAAGAAAAGGCCCGCCGCGAGCGTCAACGCATTTATGGTCAAGGGATCATGGAGTATTTCTGGGCCGATGACAGCCAAGCCATATTGATCCCAGCGTCTGGTGCCTTGTATTACTACTCGCTTGCCGATGCCAAGGTGGAAGTGTTGCCAACCGGTGAGGGCTTTATTACCGACGCCAGATTGTCGCCCAAGGGGCATTTTGTGTCGTTTGTGCGCGAGCAAAACTTGTATGTGCTTAACCTCGAGACTCGCCAATTAACCGCATTAACCCAAGATGGTGGTGGCGCAATTAAAAATGCGATGGCCGAGTTTGTCGCGCAAGAAGAGATGGACCGCATGACTGGTTATTGGTGGGCGCCGGATGAGTCGGCTATTGCCTTTACCCGTATCGACGAGTCGGCTGTCGAGTTGGTGACTCGCAACGAAATTTATGCCGATGGCATCAAGCTTACCGAGCAACGCTACCCTTATGCGGGCAAAAATAATGTCAGTATCGAACTGGGTGTGGTCAATATTGAAGATAACAAGGTACGCTGGATTGATATCGGCCAAACCCCAGATAGCTACCTGCCTCGGGTTAAGTGGCTGCCAGATAGTCAGCATGTGTCATTTCAGTGGCAAAGCCGCGATCAACAGACCTTAGACCTACGCATTGCCGCTTTAAACGGTACCGCGGCACCCACAACGGTTATCAAAGAGCGCAGTAAGGCTTGGGTGAATTTAAACAACGACCTGCATTTCTTGAAACAGCAGCCACAACTGGTTTGGGCCTCGGAGCGTGATGGTTTTAATCATCTGTACCTATTTGATCTGCAAGGTAAGCTTATTAAGCAACTTACCAAAGGAGCTTGGGTGGTCGATGAGGTGGAATATGTCGATGAGCAGGCTGGCTGGGTCTACTTTACTGGCCGCAAAAGCTGTGTCATCGAAAAGCACCTATACCGCGTGCCCTTAACCGGAGGCGAAATAGAGCAAATTAGCCGCCGAGCGGGTATGCATGGGCCGGTATTTGCCGACAATCAGCCTATTTATCTCGATTACTTTAATAGCCTAGTGCAGCCGCCGCAGGTGAGTCTGCATGGTGCTAAAGGGGATCGCTTGGCTTGGGTCGAGCAAAATAACGTCGATGAATCTCATCCCTTATATCCCTTCTTCGGTCAATGGCAATTACCTGAATTTGGTCAGATAAAAGCGCAAGATGGTCAAGCCTTGCAGTATCGTCTCTTTAAACCCACAGGCTTTGATGCCACCCAGCAGTATCCGGTTGTGGTGCGTGTGTACGGTGGCCCTCATGCTCAGTTGGTAGTCAATAGTTGGAGTGAACAAGACTACTTTACCCAGTACCTGCTGCAACAAGGCTTTATCGTGTTTCAGCTCGATAATCGTGGCTCGGCCCATCGAGGCACTCAGTTTGAACATGTGATCTATAAGCAACTTGGGCAAGCGGAAGTTGACGATCAAAAGGCGGGCGTCGATTATTTGCGTAGCTTAAATTATGTCGATGATGACAATATTGCGATTTATGGTCATAGCTACGGCGGTTATATGGCCTTAATGAGCCTATTTAAAGCGCCCACACATTTTAAAGCCGCGATTGCGGGAGCGCCGGTAACTGACTGGGCCTTGTATGATACCCACTATACCGAGCGTTATTTGTCGCACCCAGGCAGCAATGCCAAAGGTTATGAAGCCAGCAGTGTACTGCCTTATGTCAAAGATTATCAGTCGGGATTATTGATGTATCATGGCATGGCCGATGACAATGTGTTGTTTGAAAACAGCACGCGGGTTTATAAGGCGCTGCAAGATGAGGGCAAGCTGTTTCAGATGATCGACTACCCCGGCTCTAAGCACTCGATGCGCGGCGAGAAAGTGAGAACGCATCTATACCGCTCGCTGGCCGATTTCTTAGATAAACAACTGAAACAGAAAAGTTAACGATAAGTTCTAAGCGGCAAGCTGGAATTTTTAGCGCTGCGTTAGAACAACAAGCCCTGTGGTTTGATATAAGTCACAGGGCTATTTGGGGAAAGGAATCACTAATTCTTATTTACTGCAGATGCCCTTTTTAGCCAGTTTTAGCTTTTTAATTTCTTGTTTTCCTTTTTCTTCTTCTATGAGCTCAAGCCCTGCGCCACCAACAAAGGCGCCAAATTCGATATATTGGTTGAGTCGAGGCCATAACCACATTATGTTATTGTTTTGTAATGGTTGGTTTGATTATTCACTTATTCCAGCCGATATTCACCTTACTCGCGGAAAACAGGATGTTTTATATCAAAGCCACAGTGTTACTATGTTTAGCACTGTTACAAGGATGTGCCACTTTGGCAGAGTCAAAAATAAACAATGCGTTAGATAAACAATATTCTCTACGTGAAAATGGGACGGACAACTTCGTAAGTGCACTTGATTTTGCCATCGATAATTTTTGTTTACCTCAGCACTCCTTTTGCACCGAGTACCTTATTGCAGATCCGATATTTGTTGAGGGCGATCCTACGACAGAGCCACCGGGGGTTAACCTCTATAGTAAAGCTTATTTTAATCTTCATGTTGTCTCATCAAAACGAGAAGAGGTCAGACTAGACCTAAACCCTCCACAGCAACGTTTCAAAGGCACTTGGGTATTACTGCATGGTTTTTCTGCTGACAAAAGTGCAATGATCATCAATGCTTTTGCTCTACGCAGTTTAGGTTTTCAGGTGATAGTACCAGACTTACAGGGTCATGGTGCAGCGACAGGACCGGTCGCTATTGATGGTAAGCTTGACGCAAAAATTATTAGCCAGTTAATCGAACTACTGCTTGCTGAGCAGCAAATAATTGGGCCTGTGTATTTATTGGGGCATTCACTTGGCGCCAATGTCGCTGCGCAAATTAGCGCAAGACGACAGAACATTACTGGACAAGTATTAATTGCGCCTATGCATGACTTTAGTACCGGGTTAAAGAATTACGTCGCACAGGAATATTCATGGTATTACCGAATATTGAGCGAACAGCAATTACGCCAGATCACAGATACCGTTTTGCAGCAACGCAATATAACTCTTCAAGATACGGCAATAGCCCCTTTATTGACCCGTTCAAATACACCCACTTTATTGATAGCATCAGAGCAAGATTCGATAGCTCCAGCAAGTTACTTTAGCCATTTACAATCGCCAAACCTGCAGTTACATTTTTCCCAGAGGAGGACACATGCTGGTCTAGTGATGTTTAATAATCAAGAATTACAGCAGCTACAGGACTGGTTGCAAACCGTAGTTACGGAGTAACTTGGTCTGCAATATGACGCTAATCGCAAATATTGGGACAGGGTCAACCGTACTCATAATCCCTGTTTTTCGTCTATAAATACTAAGTTAGATTTCGCTGATCTAACCAAAAATGTGCTGCAGATATCGCAGGGCAGGCGATGGATAACCATGAAGTTTTAGCTTCAAATCAGCATATCCAAAAGCCACTCGGCCGGATTGAAATGATATCGAGCTGGATTCGAAGTCTAGCCCACAGCGGCATAAGTGTTCCGAGCACAAAAAAAGCCAGTCGTGAGACTGGCTTTTTCATTGAATAACATAAGCGTAGGCTTATGCGTCTTCTAAATTACCACAGAAGCGGTAACCTTCACCGTGGATTGTCGCGATGATTTCTGGCGTATCTGGTAAGCTCTCAAAGTGCTTACGGATACGACGAATCGTGACGTCAACCGTACGGTCATGTGGCTTAAGCTCACGGCCGGTCATCTTCATCAGTAAGTCTGCACGAGTCAGGATCTTACCTGGGTTTTCAACGAAGTGAAGCATCGCACGGAATTCACTGCGTGGAAGCTTGTATGACTCGCCCTGTGGGCTAACCAATGAACGGCTGTTAATTTCTAAGCTCCAGCCGTTGAAACGGTAATATTCTACCGCGCTCTTTTCTTCTGTTTCTACACCTGTGCTATTCACACGGGTTAACAAATTACGTGCACGAATTGTTAGCTCACGTGGGTTGAATGGCTTAGTGATATAATCATCTGCACCAATTTCAAGTCCCAAGATCTTGTCAACTTCGTTATCACGGCCCGTTAGGAAGATTAAGCCGATATTGTTTATTTCACGAAGTTCACGAGCCAACAAAAGACCATTCTTGCCAGGAAGATTAATATCCATAACGACGAGATTGATCTTGTTTTCTTGCATTGCTTTATGCATTTCTGCGCCGTCATTGGCTTCAGTTACCACATATCCTTCAGCCTCGAAAATACTTCTTAGCGTGTTCCGGGTAACGGCTTCATCTTCTACGATCAGAATGTGCGGATTTTGCATATTTATCTACCTAATATTTGTTTACATCTGTGCTAACCATAGGCGCGCTGTGCGGGTTGCGCCCTGACTTGTCGTGTTGAAAATTACCGAGTCACGTAGGTGCTTTCACTAAAACGACTGAAACCGCAACGCACTTCATGATTAGTAAAGTATGCGTATCTCTTTATTGAAAAAGATGCGCTAATTGTATCCACTACGATTAACAATAGTAGGAAATAGTTCCTTTAACTATTGAAATTTTCAAGTTTCAATATTAAAAGCGACAAAATCGCTCATATCTATAGGAAATTGACAACTTTTCATTACAGTGATTTAGACATGGCGTAACAAAAGTTGTTCATGCTTGACGAGTGGAAGTGAATCAACCGACGTATTGTACTCGTTTTAGTCATTTGTTAACAAATGAAATGTTAACAAATTTACGCTTAGATTTGATGTTAATCAATTTTTTATGGCTAATCTTTTGATTTTATGGTCATTAATTATAATTTAACAGAGATATAATCTGTTTGTTCTAGGCAGATAAGATGATTTAGCTATAATTATCGTACGCTAATTTAGGAATGCTCGGCGAATGAGTAGTATAGATGACCATTTTTGGCACAGTTATCAGCATACCCAATTTCTATTGACCCAAGGGTTTTCTCCGGCTTTATCCTTTGCCATTCTTACGGCGTACAACCCCAGGGGCGAACTGTTGTCAGCGCCTCAAAATCGTCTGTTAGTTAGATAGTCAATTACAGCGACATATCATCGAACTTAAGCGTCCTTATCGCGCCATCATCGGGGCCTCTTATGATCGCCGTCATATGGAAAAAAGCTGGGCTGTCCCGATAGAAAAGCCATTAGCGGTGGCATTGGGCACACAGTTTAACCAAAATGCGATCTATTTTGTCGAGGGCGACCAGTTACAATTGGTGCCTTGCCTGCTTAGTTATCCCGAGCTGACCATAGGCGCTTTTTCAGCACGGGTGCGTCTAGTCAATGAGTTACCCGATATTCAATCTTAATCTTGTTTTACTAAGGTGGTAGTGACCTTGAAATAATATTTACTCATATTGAATAAATATCGTTGACTTATTAGGCGGGTATTTGCTAATTTTCAACCATCTTACTGCGTCAATACGCTTGAGATACAGAAGAGGAGCGTTAACTAGGTAGTAAGCATGAAGAGGCCAAACTCTGACGATTGCTTATGATGGAGATTAACGCCGAGATAGACAAGTGTTTGGTTTCGTTTGTTTATCGGTCGATATGGCTGAATCCTGTCGATTGTCACCTGTTTTTTGGTGGAGAGCTTCTGGTGGTGATCGCTATTTCCCATCTTGGGGTGCGTAATCTTTGCACCAGGCTCTTCGAACGAAGTCAGTTCGGAGGTTTATCATGTTATCTATTCTTGTCGTGTCTTGTAACCGCTTCAATCTCGTTGAGGTGGGCTAATGTCGATTGTTGTCGCTAAATTCGGTGGTACATCCGTTGCTGATTATCCAGCAATGAGTCGTTGTGCCGACATCATTATTGCCAATCCTAATACACGTATTGTGGTCGTGAGTGCCTCAAGCGGCGTCACCAACCTATTGGTGGCGTTGACTCAAGCGCAACTCGATGATGAGCAGCGTCAACAACTGCTCAAGCAGATTGCCTCAATCCAATATCAAATCCTTGACCGACTCGGTCGTCCAGCTGAGGTTGCCGCTCACCTCGATAGCGTGCTCAGTCGTATTGATATGTTAAGTGAGTCACTGAGCCGTGAACGTTGCAAAGCGACCATGGACGAGTTGTTAGCGCAAGGAGAGCAATGTTCTGCGGCGCTATTTGCTGCTGTGCTGCGTGAAAAAGGTGAGGTGGCGTCAGCCTTTGATGTGCGCCAAGTGATGCGCACCGACAGTCATTTTGGCCGTGCCGAGCCTCAAATTGAGCAGGTTGAAGCCTTATGTGCGGCGCATTTAGCCCCGCTGCTGGCCGAGCAGCGTATTGTGACTCAAGGTTTTATTGGTGCCGATGCGCAGGGTGCCACTACGACCTTAGGGCGCGGCGGTAGCGATTACTCGGCGGCGTTATTGGCCGAGGCGCTTAGGGCATCAGCGGTCGAAATTTGGACCGATGTGGCCGGGATTTACACTACCGATCCGCGCTTGGCCCCCAATGCACAGCCCATCGCTGAAATTAGTTTTAATGAAGCTGCTGAAATGGCGACGTTTGGCGCTAAGGTGCTACATCCTGCGACCATTTTACCTGCGGTAAGGCAAAAAATTCAGGTGTTTGTGGGTTCGAGCAAAGCGCCTGAACGTGGCGGTACTTGGATACGTCATCAAGTGAGTGATGAGCCTATTTACCGCGCCGTGGCCGTGCGCCGCGATCAAACCTTACTGAATCTACACAGTTTGCAGATGCTGCATGCGCAAGGTTTCTTGGCGGAGACCTTTGCTACGCTAGCAAGGCACAAAATAAGTGTCGATTTGATCACAACATCGGAAGTTAACGTATCGCTGACCTTAGATAAAACGGGCTCAGATTCGGCTGGCAATCATTTGCTCAGCGAAGCGCTATTACAAGAACTGTCGCAGCATTGCCGGGTGCGTGTGGAAGATAATTTAGCCTTAGTGGCGATAGTGGGTAATAAAATTGCCTCTACACCAGGGGTGTGCCGCCGAGTGTTTGAGGTGCTAGAGCCACATAATGTGCGCATGATCTGCCAAGGGGCCAGCCCACACAACTTATGTGTATTGGTCGCCGAAAGTGAGGCGGCGCAGGTGGTACGTTCGCTACATGAAAATCTGTTTGAAGGCGAACGATGAAACCGAGCCGTAGCACGTTGAAAATTGGCGAATTGGCGACAGGGCAAGATCTCGAGTTGCCCATTTTTCAGTTTACGCCAGCCGTTATTCGTGGGCCGAGTGTCTATATTCAGGCGAATGTGCATGGCGCCGAGGTGCAGGGCAATGCAGTTATTTACCAGTTAATGCAGCAACTGGAAAACTGCGAGTTGCTTGGCAGTGTCACCTTGGTGCCACTCGCCAATCCTTTGGGGATTAACCAAAAAAGTGGTGAGTTTACCCTTGGGCGTTTTGACCCGATAACCGGGGTGAATTGGAATCGCGAATACTTACATCATCATATCGATATGGCCGCTTGGTATCGACAGCATGCCGAGTTAGACGATAGCGCCTTGGTGGCGGCTTATCGCGCCATGTTGATTGATAGCTGTCAGCAGCGTCTACAGCATGAGTGGGGCGTGACGACGGGGCATCGCCAAGCGGTCACTCTGCAACATTTAGGGCATCAAGCGGATATCGTGTTGGATCTGCACACTGGGCCCAAGGCCTGCAAACATCTGTATTGTCCCGAATATGATAGTGAGGCCGCGAGGCTATTTTCGATAGCCCACACGCTATTTATGCCTAATGAGTTTGGTGGGGCAATGGATGAATCAATATTTTATCCATGGTGGCAATTGTGTCAGTACCTAGCAGCGCAGGGGCGAGAATTAGCGGTACCTGTCTCTGCGTTTACCTTGGAGCTGGGCTCGCAAGAGCATATCGATCTTGCCGATGCACGCCTCGATGCCGACGGGATCATGGCGTATTTGAGTCATCGCGGTGTGGTTGCCGACCCCATTATGCCCGCTAAAATGGCGCGATATGGCTGTTATCTTCGTGACTATAAAAAATACCATTCCCCCATGGGTGGCATGGTGGAGTATACGGCCAAGTTAGGCGAGCCATTAGCCGCAGGTTCGCCTTTAGCGACTATTTTGCGGGTGGATCAGTATGGCAATAGCTCTGCATTAACCCCTTTATGCTTATCGCAAGCCTGCGTGCCGATTTTGCATTTTGCTTCGGCCTCGGTTTATCAAGGCACCGAGCTGTATAAAGTGATGACCCATGTATTTGAGCTGTAACGCATAGGTCTTAGGCTTTTGAATCATAGGAATTTGAGGTATAAAGCGTCATGGGTTTTAGGCGCTAGCGATGCCAGATGTTGGTACTAGGTATCGTGGGCATCGCTGCTACGTTGTTGGTAAGCCTTATGGCTTAACGGCGCGAATAATCGGGTTTTGTAGGCTAATTAAGGTTTCGGTGGATTGGATTTCATCAATAGATTGAATGCGGTTAATCAGCACATGCTGCAAACCATCGATAGACTGACACATCACTTTGACAAAAATACTGTAGTTGCCTGTGGTGTAATAGGCTTCGGTCACCTCTTCTAACGCATTAAGCTTAGCGATGGCGGCAGGGTAGTCACCGGCGCTCTTTAGGTTAATGCCGATAAAACAGCACACATCGTAGCCGAGCGCCTTAGGGTTGACGGTGATCTGTGCGCCAGTGATGATGCCCGCTTGCTTCATCTTCTCTACTCGCACATGAATGGTGCCAGCACTGACACCAAATCGCTTAGCAAGCTCGGCAAAAGGGGTGCGAGCCTCTTGCATTAATGCCGACAGAATTTGATTATCTAATTGATCACGTTGAAATGAACTATCCACTAGTCAATACCGCTCTATGATTAATATTGTTTGCTAATCTACGATATTTTTTGCGTAACGGCTAACTTTTTAGCTCAATTAATGCCAATTTCAATAGTTAACAACAGCCTAGTTAGGGTGCCATGAGTCACTATTGCTGTTCGCTAGGCGTTGCAAAAGGGATGTCAGTGCTAAAGGTCATCGGCTCACCGCTGTAAGGGTGGTTAATGGTTAGCGATTGGGCATGCAGCAGTAATCTGGGAGCGAGTCGTTTGGCTAATGCATCGGCATAAAAATTGTCGCCAAGAATGGGGTGTCCCAAGGCCATCATATGTACTCGCAATTGGTGAGAGCGGCCAGTAATAGGAGTGAGCTTAACCAAGGTTGAGCGTTTCGCGCGGCTTATCACTTCGAAATGGGTGGTCGAGGGCTTACCTAATCGGTGATCGACTTTCTGCTTGGGGCGATTTGGCCAATCGCAGATCAGTGGCAGTTCAACGGTGCCGCTTTGGGCTTTAACATGGCCTGCGACGCGCGCGTAGTAGATTTTATGAGTTTCTCTGTCCCTAAATTGGCGTTTCAATTCACGCTCGGCGCTGCGGCGCAGGGCAACGACGATAATGCCAGAGGTCGCCATATCGAGTCGATGTACTATCTGGGCGTTAGGGTGTTGGCTGAGTACGCGGGCAAAGATGCTGTCATGATAGGCGGGATCGCGCCCCGGGACTGAGAGCAGCCCAGAGGGTTTATTGATCACGATGATGTCTTTATCTTGATGCACCACATCTAGCCAAGGTGTGGTGGGCGGAGCGTACACAAAATCTTTCATAGTCGGTTCGGTATTTTTAAGCGGCAGTCAAGATACCGTTTAGCGTCATGGCTCGCAAGCAAAACTCACCAGCAGCGGTACAAATTGGACGTTGCTTAAAGGCTATGACCATTAACATGCATGATGGCAAAGGTCCAAACCACAAAAGCCAGCGACAGATGAATAAAGGCGTACAGGGCTTGATCGAGTCGCTCCATCCCTTTGGCCTGCCAAAGCAGTTGAGCATGCAGCAGGATATTGAGCGGAAACAGCATAAACAGTGGGTAGAAGCCCACTGGGCTAGCGTCTCCCAGTAATGCCCTAGACAATAACGACCAAACAACCATAAGCATGGTGATGAGCGGCGGCGCCGCTAGGCGGTATTGCTGGGGATAGGGAAACATGTAACGTCCTTATGCTATGTTGATGAGGCTAAGCGCGTTTTCGCCCGATAAATTGGGCTTTATAGATGGGCTCATCCTCACAGCCTACATTACCTTCAAAATAGTGCAATATCTCAAACTTATTGAATTGAGTGAGTAGCTCATTGGTTTGCAGTAAAAAAGCCGGATTTTTAGGCCGACCTACCTTGGCTTGCTCTGTGGTAAAGGTCTCGTAAATTAACAGTCCCTCTGGTTTAATACTGTGTTTTATTTGTTCAAACAGCGGTCTGTGTAGGTAGTTAAACACCAGTACCAGATCAAACTCGCCTTCAGGTAAAGCGGGCGCCGAGCCATCTTCAAGATCATATGCTAAGGCGTGGCAGTGTGGAGGCAGCTTGGGTAAGCTGCTGATATCCTTGTCGATGAAGGTGACATTTGCCCCTTGCTGCGCGAACCATAACCCATTACGGCCACTACCGCAGGCCAGATCTAATACCTGCAGCTGTGCAGGCTGAGCTAAGTTTGGTAAATAGTGGCTGATTAAGGGCGCTACCTTAGCCTTTAATTTCTTTTTTTCCATCGATACGTCGCCTGTGAATAATAGAGTAGTGGCGTAATCCTGCTGGCCCATGGGAGACCACAACCGACAATAATACAATGATGATGAGCAGTTCGGGTTTATAATCGGCCAGCGGAATAAATAAACTTAATAATCCTAGTTTTACTAGAGTGAGAACACCCTTTAGTTGGATAAGCCAGCGCCAGTCACGAATGATCTCCCACAGCATTAATAGGCTGCCCGATCCCATCGCAAGTAGCCAGTATAGGCTCCAGTCGGCTTTGGCTACCCCTAATAAAATCCCCCCACCGGCCCCCGTAATGCCTAAAATATGTAAGGCGCGTAAACTGGTTTTACTCAGGCGTTGTAACCAAAACTGTTTTTCAGAAATCGATTGTCGTCCCATAAGATCAATGGCATCAATAAGTTTGTCTTGAGCTTATCAGGAAATCATCGCAAAGCACATTGGCGCCCTGTTGCGAGAGAGTTTTCGTGATGAGGCTTGCGGTTTTATCATGGGGTTGGGTAATTATATTGACTTGCCATGGTCAGTGTTCATGATCCAAGTGTAACGGCTAGGTTATAATGATGTCTTACATTGACTTATCTCGAATAGGTTGTGGACATAAGGCTATATGGTTACAGCCTTAAATGGGCAGGGAGCTGCCCGAGTATCCAGAGCGTAACAGTTTGCTAGGGTTAGCATTAACGCTGTGAACGGTATTTTTCTGTGACCTATGGTCACGCACACAATTGGGAATCAAATATGAAAATCGGTTTTTTCAGTGCTAAGCACTACGACATGGAGCATTTCAATCGCACCAACAAAGCTTTTGGCGCCCGCATCGAGTATTTTGATTCTCGTCTGTGCATGAAAACAGTAAAGCTGGCCTTTGGATTTGAGGTGATTTGCGCCTTTGTTAACGACTCTCTATGCGAAGAGGTGTTGGTTGAACTGGCTAAAAACGGCACCAAGATTATCGCCATGCGCTGCGCTGGTTTTAACAACGTTGATTTAGTGGCAGCACAGCGGTTAGGGTTAAAAGTGGTTAACGTACCTGCCTACTCGCCAGAATCGGTGGCCGAGCATACGGTTGCGCTGATGCTGACGCTTAACCGCAAGGTGCATAAAGCCTATCAACGTACTCGAGATGCAAACTTCTCGCTCGAAGGGTTAGTGGGCTTTAATATGCATGGCCGCACCGTGGGCGTTATTGGCACGGGTAACATCGGCTTAGCCACCATTAAGGTGCTGTTAGGCTTTGGTTGTAAGGTGGTCGCGTACGACCCATACCCTAATCAAGCTGTTATCGATTTAGGCGTGCCCTATCTATCTCTCGATGAGCTCTACCCCCAATGCGATATTATCAGCTTGCATTGCCCCCTGACTCAAGATAATCACCATCTGTTAAACCAAGAGAGTTTTGCCAAGATGAAACCCAAAGTCATGGTGATCAACACCAGCCGTGGCGGCCTGCTCAATGCGATGGATGCCATGGAAGCATTAAAAGAGGGCAAAATTGGGTCACTGGGCTTAGACGTCTATGAGAACGAGAAAGAGCTCTTTTTCGAAGATAAGTCTAATGAGATCATTCAAGACGATGTGTTCAGACGTTTGTCAGCCTGCCACAACGTGATTTTTACCGGTCACCAAGCCTTTTTAACCGAAGAGGCGCTCGGCGCGATTGCCCTGACCAGTTTAACCAATATTAAGCAACTGCTTAATGGTGAGGATTGCCCTAACCAGCTTTATTAACCTTAACAAGCCGCGATTGACCATGGCGTTAATACCCTACTAGTAACGCTATGGTTAACGGCGAGTTTTACCTGACATTCTCCCATTAGGCTGATAAGTTATAAATACATTTATTAGCCCGAGGGCATGAGTATGATGGTTAAACAGGCTGTTCACGATATCGATACCCCCACAGGCCCCATGAGGTGCTATCTCTACCGTCCCGATGCCGAAGGGCCGTTTTCGACCATCATCTTCTATTCTGAAATTTTCCAGCAAACGGCGCCTATCGCGCGCGCCGCGGCGATCATGGCTGGTCACGGTTTTGTGGTGCTGGTGCCCGAAGTGTTTCACGAGCTTAATCCGCTAGGCACAGTACTGGCTTACGATGAGGCGGGCAAAGATAAGGGCAACCAAGACAAATTTACCAAAGGGTTAGAGCATCACGATAGCGACACCCAGGCTTTGGTGGAGTTTGCGCAGCGCCAACCGTTTTGCAGCAGCCTAGTGGGGACCATGGGCGTGTGCATTGGCGGCCACTTGGCCTATCGCGCCGCGCTCAATAGCGATGTGGTCGGGGCTTTTTGCCTGTATCCAACCGATATTCATTCTAATACCTTACCCTGTAATAAGGGCAATGACTCGTTGAGTCGTACTGGTGATATTCAAGGCGAGTTGGCCTTAGTGTTTGGTAAGCAAGACCCGCATGTGGACGCCGCTGGACGGCAACTAATCTACGCCAAACTCAGCGAAAGCAAGCGTTGCTTTAGCTGGCTTGAGGTCAATGCCCAGCATGCCTTTATGCGTGATGAAGGTGAGCGATATGATCCGGCATTAGCCTTACAGATGTATGGCCAGGCGGTGGCTTTTTTTCAGCGGGTGCTGCGTTAGTCACTGTCGACTGACTGGTTCTTTTTTTAAATAATAGCATTAAATTCAAAGGGCTAATCGTTACCAACGATTAGCCCTTTGTGATGGCGCTGCTAGGCTACTGTCTATGCTTCGCCGAGCGGTAATCTTGTATTGAAGTGGTTAAATCCATTTTCGGCGTCGAAACAGCCAAATCAATACCGCGGTGATGCTGAGCATAACGCCCCAGACAATAAAGTAACCGTTAGGGTTTTTTAATTCAGGAATGTACTCGAAATTCATACCATAAATACCGGCAATAAAGGTCAAAGGTACAAATATGGCGGTAATAATCGTTAGTACTTTCATGATGTTGTTTAAGCGATGGGCGCTAATAGAGATATAGCCGTCAATTAAGTCGCTAGCGACCTGATAAAACAAGTCTGCCAGACTCGCAGCGCGATGTTGGTGCTCACACACATCGTTGATCTCATGCGCCAGAGTGCTATCAAATGGGGCAGATGGCTCATCGCGCAGGTTGTTAAACAGCTCCACATGGTAGTGAAAGTTACGCCGCAGACGAGTGAGATCGGTTTTATACAGTACCACTTCGGCCAGTACCTTATCATCGGCAGTGGTCAGCATGACCGACTCCAGTTGCTCGAGGCGGGTTTCTAAATCAAACAGAATTTTATGATAACGCTTCACCACAAAGCGGCTGATCTTAAGGCTTAATGCCCCAGTCCCAGTGGCGAGGGAGATATCGCCCGCGCGTAGCGCCGCCATGGTGCGCTCGATACTGAGCGAACGAGCCGAGTGGCGAGTGACAATAAAGCGCTGGCTGATAAACATCGCCAAGAGAATATTATCACAATTAATGGATTCAGAATCTGCCGACAAGCCGCGCAGCAAAATAAAGGTATGATCGCCAAAATCTTCAATCTTGGGGGGATGTCGATCGCGTGACGCATCTTGCAGTGCCAACTGATGCAGGTTAAAAGTTTGCTTTAACATGGCTTGCAGTGGCTCGGTTAACTCGCCATCAATATTGAGCCATAAAATGGCGTCATCGCTCTGTTGCCACTTAGCGATATTGGACTCGTCGCCCTGAAGCAGCGAATTATCTTGTGGGCTGTAGAGAAGGGTGGTCAGCATAGTCTTGCCTCTAGTTAGATAACGCCTTAATCACTTTGGGTCTGGATATTATCTTTATCATCTTGCTCATTAATCAGTGTTGGCTTATGGCTGGATATCTTAAGCACCCCTTTTTGCAACATTAAATTATTAGGGTAGGTGATAAGCACCTCATCGTCGCGTTGGATCAATACATGAAATAGGCAGATGTCGGCGATGATCCCAGTGACATCTTCATCTTTATCAATCACCTTAATCTTGTCGCCAATGCGATAGGGAAAGACGAAGAAGATTAAAATGCCCGCGGTAATATTACTCAGTATCGACCATTGTGCGACAAGAGCGACGCCCAGTACGGCAAAGATGGATGAGATAAACAGTGACACTTGCTGATATTCAATCCCAAGCGAGACCACCATAAGGCATGCCATCAGGGTAAAATAGAGATAACTGATGTATTGGATCACCATTTTTGCGCGAGTCGTTGATACCTGTTTGTGTTGGGCCAATTTACTGACCCAATTAGTTAATAGGCGCTGGCCAAAAATAAACAGTACGACAAACAGGGTGGCGATCAGTAGTGAGTAGGTCATTAGCAATGGCTTATAAATAAAAGACTTTTAACATTTACTACATCATGCAAGCTTATGCAATGACTCTTGTTGCGCATCAACAAATAGGCTGACGGGTTAATGTGAGGCATAGGCTGGGCAAGGCTGATGATGACCATCTCTCTATTGATTTTTGTGCCAAGACGCAGCTGCTTTGACGAGGAATCGAACAAATAGACGGCTTTAGTGGTGTAGCTGGCGTGAAGTGGGGGATAAATCACCTCGTAGTGGCTGTGATAACGCGCCGATTCAGTCATACTATCGCCCTTTGTTACTTGGCTTAAATGACGCCGCCATTCGCTGGCTGGTCGCGATAGGCTCAGTGTTTCATTATGCTTATTGTCGGAGTCCAGATGACAGATTTTCAAACCTTGTATCGCAGCGAGGATGAGTATGGCCCTTTAATCGTTAACGAAGATGGTCAAGTGCGCCTGCTTTCGTTTGGCGATAGCGATGAACAAAGCAAACTGCTTAAGTCATCTCCGCACATTCCGCAGCATACCTATTTACAAGCCATGTTACTGGTGCTGCTGTTTATTAAGCCTAAGCGAGTCATAGTGTTAGGCCTAGGTGGCGGGGGCTTAATCCATGCCTTACGTAATTACGATCGCGCCATTAATATTACCGCCGTCGAGCTGCGCGCCGAAGTAATTGATATTGCTAAACGTTACTTTCAGCTGCCTACGGGCAAAAAGCTCACTCTTATTCATCAAGATGCCACCGAGTTTTTGGTGGCGCGGGAGCATAAAAAGGCCGATGTGATTTTTGCCGATATTTATGGTGCCGACGGCGTCGATGAAAATCAGCTATCAGAAACCTTTATTGCCAATGCGGCAAGCCTGCTTAAGAGTGAGGGGTATTTAGTGCTCAATTGCTGGAAAGAACATAGCCAAAATCGAGAGCTATTAGCTTTACTGCAGATCCATTTTGCCGAGGTCAGAGCCTGTTTAACCGGTGGCGGTAATTGGGTGGTGATTGCGGGTAAAGTGGCCAAGTCAGTCAGTAGTAGTGGCTTAAAAGCTGATGCGCAGCAGTTATCCTTACAATTGGACTTTCCCTTGGGCCGCAGCTTAACGCGATTCGAGTTATGGGAATGATTGTTTACGATTACCTTTTAAATTCGTCATTTTTAGAATAGTCACTTTTACACTTGTTGCTTAGGGCTAATCGATTTTTTCGTTGCAATCAAAGTTCAATTATAAAAATCGATTAGCATGATAGTTTTTATCCGTTATATTTAATTGTCACTCCTCGTTATTATCTCTCCATCGAAACAAACAACGGGTTGCAGCAAACGGCTGCTACCCCAGCGTTAATCTGTTAATAACCCTAAATGGAGCATGACATGACACAATCTATCATCAACACTGAAATCAAGCCTTTTTCTGCAACTGCATACCACAATGGTGATTTCGTCTCGGTAACCGAGCAAGATCTTTTAGGCAAGTGGTCAGTAGTGTTCTTCTACCCAGCTGATTTCACGTTTGTGTGCCCTACAGAACTAGGTGACATGGCTGATCACTACGAGAAGCTTCAGTCAATGGGCGTTGAAGTGTACTCAGTATCAACTGACACTCACTTTACGCACAAAGCATGGCACGATAGCTCAGACACTATTGGCAAAATCCAATACCCAATGATCGGTGACCCAACCGGTACTATCACACGTAACTTTGGTGTGATGATTGAAGAAGATGGCTTAGCGCTTCGCGGTACTTTTGTTATCAACCCAGAAGGTGTGATTAAAGTGGCTGAAGTTCATGACCTAGGTATTGGTCGTAGCGCTGCTGAGTTGGTTCGTAAGATCCAAGCTGCTCAGTATGTTGCAACGCACGACGGTGAAGTTTGTCCTGCTGCATGGCAGCCAGGTGAAGCAACCCTAGCGCCTTCTTTAGACCTAGTGGGTAAAATCTAACACTGCCTCACCCCTAGCGGACAGAGCCACATCTGGCTTATTCGCTACCGGCTAAGCTCATCACTTAGCCCCATTATCTAAATGCCGGCTCAGGTTCCCCCTGCAATGCCTGAGCTGGCACTTTATCGCTATTTTTCCTTACTCATTTTTGAGTCGCCTATATTTAGGAGCTTTTATGTTAGATGCGAATGTAAAAAATCAGCTGACTACTTACCTGCAAAACCTCAAGCGCCCAGTTGAACTTGTCGTATCAGCAGATAACAGTCCTAAAGCGTTAGAATTAAAGTCGTTAGCAGCCGATATTGCTGACGCTTCAAGCTTAGTGTCATTGACCGAGTCCGCGGGTGAACGCACCCCGTCAATGACAGTAACCAACAACGAAAGCCATAGCCGTATCAGCTTTGCTGGTTTGCCAATGGGCCATGAATTTACCTCATTGGTGTTAGCTTTGCTGCACACCGGTGGGCACCCGATTAAACTCGATGCGGAACTAATAGAGCAGATCCGTGCACTTCCCGGCGAGTATCGGTTTGAAACCTATGTATCGTTAAGCTGCCAAACCTGCCCAGAAGTGGTGCAGGCACTGAATATGATGGCGGCCATTAACCCCAATATTAGTAATGTGATGATCGACGGCTCACTATTCCAAGAAGAAGTGAATCAACGCAACATCATGGCGGTGCCCTCTGTTTACCTCAACGGTGAGCCTTTCTCTGTGGGCGGTATTAGTGTGGTTGAGATCCTAAATAAGCTAGACGTCAATGCCGCTGGCCGTAAGGCTGAGCAGTTAAATCAGAAACAAGCGTTTGATGTGTTGGTTGTGGGCGGCGGCCCCGCGGGTGCATCGGCGGCCATATATGCAGCCAGAAAGGGGTTGCGTACCGGAATCGTCGCCGACAAGTTTGGTGGTCAAGTCGCCGAAACTGTGGGCATTGAAAACTTTATCTCAGTGAAAGCCACCGAAGGGCCAAAGCTGGTGGCTAACCTTGAAGCCCATGTGCACGAATATGATGTTGATATCATGGATAATCAGCGTGCATTGAGCCTTAAATCTGGCGAGCTATTTGAACTCGAGTTGGAAAGCGGCGCAGTGCTGCGCAGCAAAACGGTCTTAATCGCGACTGGTGCCCGCTGGCGCGAGATGAATGTCCCTGGTGAGCAAGAATACCGTGGTAAAGGGGTCGCGTACTGCCCACATTGCGATGGCCCATTGTTTAAAGGCAAACGGGTTGCTGTAATTGGTGGCGGTAACTCAGGTATTGAGGCGGCAATCGATTTAGCCAATATCGTTGAACATGTCACGGTATTGGAGTTTGATAGCAAGCTTAGAGCCGATGATGTGCTGCAACGCAAGGCCGCGTCTATGGGCAATATTGATATTATTACTCAGGCAATGACCACAGAGGTGACTGGCGATGGTCAACGTGTTAACGGCCTTAATTATACCGACAGAGCCACAGGCGAGAGCCACCATATCGCCTTGGCGGGAATATTTGTGCAGATAGGTTTAGTGCCGAATGCCGAATGGTTAAGAGGCACTCTCGAGCTGACTAACCGTGGTGAGATCATTGTCGATGCGAAAGGGGAAACCTCGCTTGCGGGTGTATTCGCCGCAGGTGATGTGACCAATTCGGCCTACAAGCAGATCATCATTGCCATGGGCAGCGGAGCCACCGCTTCATTAGGCGCTTTTGATTATCTGATCCGTCATAGTGAAGAGAGCAGCGTCCAAGCTGCGTAATGTTAGCCTAATACCTTGATAAAACAGCCAGCTTAGCTGGCTGTTTTTGTATCTGCTTATATACTGATTTAACAAGAAGATTTTATTGGGGAATGATCGGGTTACTCACCCTCACGCCTATGGCAACGCAAATTATTCACTTTGAACAACAACATGAGCTGGAAAGCCTACGTTATATGCTCGCTAGCATTAAGTGGGCTTCACTACTGTCATTGTTTCTAATCGTGGCCATCTCTTTCAGTGCTTATATCAGAGCCATGTCGGCTGCACGCTTTGATCTTTTTTCGCTAATGGTATTGCCTGTCATACTGGTATCGCTGTTAGGGCTGGCTATGAAGGTGCTAATCAAGCGAGAAGCGGTAACTCTGCGCATGGTGATGGGCTTCTTTTTGTTGCTAGAAGCGGCATGGTTGTATCTGATCATCAGTTTGTTTTTACAAACAGAGCCCTTGACGGGAATGACAAAATATTCAGTATTAGCAGGGGATGAAGCCTTAGTCGATATTTTGGTGGTGACCTTTGCCATCGCCCTGTTTCCAAAGCGTAACTGGATGCTAGCTTTTATTATTCCTTTGATGTTGATGGGGTTGACTATTCGCCTAACGGGTCTGCCCGACAGTCCAGTGTTTGCCTTTACTAAGTTCGGCTGTTTTTTTGTGATCATTTTTACCGGCCGTAAGGTGTTGGCTCAATGGTTTGATATGGCTATTTTACGCGATGTGGAAAAACAGATGTTGGTGAAGCAGTTTCAGCGTATGGCCTTGATTGATGTATTAACTAATTTAAGCAATCGGCGCCATTTTGACCAAGTTTTACATCAAGAGATAAGAGCATCGACACGTAACGGTCGTCCGCTGAGTTTGATACTATTGGATGTGGATTATTTTAAGCGCCTTAATGACAGTCAAGGCCATCTGGCTGGAGATCTCTGCTTGGTACAGCTGGCGGCTATCTTGTCGGAAATTGCCCATCGCCCACGCGACTTGGCGACCCGTTACGGTGGCGAAGAGTTTGCCCTTATCTTACCTGAAACCGATTTAAAGGGCGCAGAGGTCATCGCCCAGAAGTTAAAATCAGTTATCGAACATACGCGAATTCCACATGCAGATTCCGACATCGCGCCTTATGTCACAGTATCGCAAGGGGTGTGTCAGTGGCAGGAGGGGGTCGATGCCGACGCCTTTATGTGTAGCGCCGACAAATTACTTTACGAGGCTAAAAAAGCGGGGCGCAATACCTTTAAGGTTGGCATGGCGATACCCTCCACTAGTCATAATATGGCTTCTTTGCATAATATTAGTGATGTAAAAAAGCCTACTTAGCGTAGGCTTTTTTATTAGTGTTAAATGTAACTTATGCCGTGGTATTGATATTGTGGCCAATGTTGCCCACAGGTGCGGCGCTTGGGGCGGGCATCGCGGCATTGATCAATTGCAATGCAATTTCTCCTTCAGCCTGTTGTTGCTCCTTAGCAAGCTGAGCCACTTTTACGCCAACACTGCCATTGCTCATGTTGGGTTGAAGATTACTGGTGCCAATCGTTACTGCCATAAGGACTACCTTAAATTGATTGCTGTTTGATGTTAATGCTAGCTCAATATATAAGCTAAGCTTTCGCATCATTAACGCTAAGCGGTGTTAAACTGGGCAGCACTGTGTAGCCCCCATTTAACTTAACTAACGTATTATCGGCCAACTTCTTTGCAACTTTAATGCGCTTTGTGTGAGGTAAGCTTGGTGATGCACCTTGGCATCACCATACCACTTCTCTACACGCCATACATCAGGCTAGGCTAGGCTTGGCGCGCTATCAATTTACGGCTTAAGGTGATAACCAAGGTTAAGCCAATAGAGGCTGCAATTAAGGCGATGGCTAACGTAACATTTTGCAATGCCGTAGGATCGACCGCTAAGGTGCCGCCCAGTCCAATCATCATGATGCCCGACATTAGCTTGAGAGTTTGCCCCTCTTTCTCGGTTAACTTGCGTTTACCTAAGGTGGCACTAAAGGCGATAACAATGATGGCCAGCGGGATCACATAAACAATATTGTAAAAGGCCAGATACAGGTAACGATCAAATGCGGGGAGTTCATGCATCGACAGTACACTGGTGTAAATCATCGGAAAACCAGCGGTGCAAAGCAGCTCGTAGGCGTTGGCTAAAATGGCGAGTACCACAGTGCCCGCTATCATCGCCGCCATGCTACTGGCGCTGGTGAGTTTACCCATGCGCTTAATCAGTCCGGTGCGGTTTTCTGCCGACATCGACAACGTCACCTCTCCTTTGGTAAAGAAGTAGTCTTTGATATTGATAACGCCCGCGACTAAGGCCATCAATCCGGCGCCTAATATAATCCAGCCACCATCACTGCCCGCACCGAGCAGTTCGAAAATATTGAGCCATGCAATCATAAATAGGAAGTAAATAAAGCCGGAGAAAAAGACAAAAATACCGCCCACAATCAACATTCTACTACGGCTTTTAGCGTTAACCATGATGGATAATAGGAATAACAGTACGAAAAAGGCGCAGGGGTTAAATGCGTCGACTCCTGCCAATACCACTGTCAGTACCGGCAGCGACAGGGTTTCAGGGGCGATAACGCCAATGAGAGGTAGCTCTACCGGTTGCACTTGGCTTACTGGGGCGGTATTAGCTGTGTCACCGAGGCCTAAATCGCAGGTGCCGGCTTGTTCACTTTCGCTACAGGTACCAAAGAGGGGCGAGGCATCGCTAGTGTTGGCTGTGGCCGAAGGGATTGGGTGCTCGTCATCGCTGACTTGACCTCCTAAGGCGCGGTAACAGGCTTTAAGATTTTGTACAATATACTGACCGGTAACGGCTTCGCTGCTATAGCCCACGGTGGCTTTGTCACAGGCGGCAATATAGGGCACCGAGCGGGCTGGCACTTGGGTCTTTTGGGCTATCTGTTGCCATTTTTCCATGGTGCCATCGGCCGTAATCATATGCGACTCTAGCTCTATCCAAGGATATTGTTGTGGCAGTGAATCGATAAAAGGGTGAGCCTCGGCGCAATGCGGGCAGGTTTTAGACCAGAAAAAGTATAGCTTGACCTTTAATTGCCCTTGGTCATCGACATAGTGCCAGGTGGGATCCGTGTGAGCGCCAGTATCGACGGCTTGACTGGACAAGGGGGTGAGACTCAATAGAAATAATAAGCTTAAAATGACAATTCTTAACATGTTCCCTCCTCGGGAAGCGCTCGCCTACTCAAGATCACGGTGGCAAGGATGACAACCTTGTTATCAATAGTTTACTGCGCAGCCAAAGGGAGATTAAGTTTATCTGTCATATTTGCAATGCAAATCGTGAAATACCTTGTAAGTGTTAACTGGGGCAGATTTTACTGCTGTAATTATCGGGGGGATGGCGCATGTTTATCGGTTTGCACCAGTCGTGGTTGCGATCGCTTCTGGATGAGCGTCTTGGCACCAATGTAAACTCAAGGTGCGGCTATCATCGTTACTGGCCGTGAGAATGCGAGTCATAATAGGCGCCTGATAATCGGATTTGGTAAGGTAGTCTTTTACCCGCGCAATACGGTGATACGCTAACCAGCGGTCATATTGACGCAGCTTTTTATCGGTTTGGCCTTTATAGATAGGAAACTCGAGTAATAAGTAGCCGTTTCCCACTTGGGTGTCTGCAGAGAGTTGCTGCAGTTGCTTGGCTGGCTGTTTGCCAAAATATGAGCTGTTGAGTTCAAACTGAATATCAAATAAATCCACTTCATTTAGGCAGTGGGCTGATGCATTACCTATCGATAGTAACGATAGCAGAGCGAGAATTTGCTGCTTCATCGTGAACACCTCCAATGTGTTGTTGTATCAATCTGTTTTAGCCGCCAGGGGCTGAGCTGGGTTGACTGAGGCATAACACCGCAGGCAAGGCTCGCTATCGGTATGTTGGTCAATAACAAGGATGGGTAATTTAGGGGGAAAGTGACGGTAAATCAATCACATTGGTTAATAAAATACGTTTTTAGTGAAAATAACTGAGTAATTACGCTAATCGAGTGTTTTATTGCTTGGTTCTTATCGCCGACCTAAGCATCGCTTAGTGATCTTTTTGTCATTGTCAGTTGGATGAAGATTGCAGTAGACTGATTAAAAGTTGTGTGCAATTGAATACTGGAAGCGCCCTAAATGAGCCAAGATAACCGCCATAATCCACTGATATTAGAAAACCAGATCTGTTTTTCTTTATATAGTGCCACCAATGCCATGATTAGGGCTTATCGCCCTTTGCTAGAGGCGTTAGATCTTACCTATTTGCAATATTTAGCCATGATGGTGCTGTGGCAACATCAGGGGATCAGCGTTAAAACCTTAGGTAAAAAGTTACATCTCGACTCTGGCACCTTAACGCCCTTATTAAAGCGTCTCGAAACAAAAGGGCTGGTGACCCGGGGGCGCAGTGAAACCGATGAGCGCGTCAGAGTATTACATCTTACCGACAAAGGCTTGCAGCTTGAAACGCAAGCTCAGCAAGTGCCCATGCAAATGCGCTGTAAGTTAGGCGGCGAAGATGTCGAATTTGCCCAGTTAAAACAGCTGTGCGATAAAGCCTACGCCTATTTAAGCTGATGTAGGGGTAAGCGCGCGGCGGTTGTGGTATTCGCCAGTGGATGGCGCACCGGTGTTAGGTTTGAGCTGATTTAAACTTGTGATGATTTTCGAGTGTTTAAGGGGAGAGAGTGCTATGGACGCTGTCGATTTAATCGTCATTGGCGCCGGAATAACAGGGGTGGGTATCGCGCAGCGAGCACAAGCGGCGGGTTATCGCGTTACCGTGCTTGAAAAATACGGTGTTGGCGAGCAAACCTCATCCAATTCCAGTAAGCTTATTCATGGTGGCCTACGCTACCTAGAAAGCGGCCAACTGGGCTTGGTGCGAGAGTCGTTAGCCCAGCGTAAAGCGCTGTTATCCTTAGCCCCCACCTTAGTCAAACCTGTGCCTTTTTATATCCCCGTCTACCAAGATAGCCAGCGCGGGCCATTGGCTATACGCGCAGGCCTCAGCCTTTATGCCTTGCTCAGTGAGTTTGACCCGTTAGGGCAATTTAAGTCGCTGGAGGCAAAAGAGTGGAGCTCACTTGGTATTACCCTAAAAGGGCTTAGGGCCGTGTTTCGTTATTGGGACGCGCAAACCGACGATTTGGCGCTGACCCGCGCAGTTGCCGCCAGTGCCGAGCAACTTGGCGCGAGCATTATCACCCAGGCGCAGATAGAGCAGATCAGCCATGACGGCGACGGCTGCGTGGTCAATTACCGTCACAACCACGGGGCTACGAGTCTGCACGCGCGCTGCGTGATTAATGCCACAGGGCCCTGGGTCAACGATACCTTAGATCTTGTCACTCCCAAGGTGGATAAACTGGCTATCGAGCTGGTGCAGGGCAGTCATTTGGTGCTCGATATTGCCGCGCCAGCTGGCATTTTGTATCTCGAGTCTATTTACGATAAGCGGGTAGTATTTGTGATGCCTTGGCATGGTAAAACCATGATAGGCACCACTGAAACGACGATTGCGACGCCGCAAGATGCCAAGGTCACGGTTGCAGAAACGCAATATTTACTGGGAATTTATCGTCATTACTTTCCCCATATGGCGAGTGATGCACTCGAGAGCAAGGTCGTTGGCCACTATTGCGGTGTACGAGTCTTGCCGAAACCGACGGGCACAGCGTTCGATACCCCTAGAGACACCATTATGGATGCGCAGCCGAGTCATCCACACTTGTTGACCATTTATGGGGGGAAGCTCACCACCTTTAGGCATACCTCCGCCGATGCGATGCTATGGCTGCGTGAGCAAATAGGTGTCAGACCGATAAAAGCCGATGTTGATCATTTGCCCTTAGGTTAAATGGAGTGTCATCACGGATTTAGGTATTGAGCCTTGATTTAGCGGGGTAGAAAGATCCTTGCTCAACAGGTGATTCTTTAGCTGAAAGACGCTAAAATGGGCCGCCTTTTCTATTTATCTCAGAGCCTATCACCCGTGAAGTGTGCCCATTTCGATGCTAATCAGTGTTTATCTTGTCGTCATATTCAGACGTCTTTAGCCGAGCAGTTAACGGTTAAATCGGCAGTATTACGCCAGTTGCTGCAGGGATTACCGGTGCAAGAGTGGCTGGCCCCGGTGTTTGGGCCTGAAAGTGGATTTCGTAACAAGGCCAAAATGGTGGTGCTGGGCGCTGCTCATCAGCCCATTTTAGGCATAGTGAGCCCCAGTGGCGAGCCCGTCAGTCTGTGTGATTGCCAGCTCTACCCTGATGATATGCAGCAGCTACTGCACCGCTTACAGCTTTTTGTGCGCCAAGCAGGTATCCCACCTTATCGGGTTGATAAACAAAAAGGCGAATTGAAGTTTATTTTGCTCACCCGCAGCCAAGTTCGCGGTGAATATATGCTCAGGTTTGTGTTGCGATCCACCGACGCCATTGCTCGTATCGAGCGCGAACTGCCTGCATTATTATCCGAATATCCACAAATTAAGGTGGTGTCGGTTAACTTGCAGCCAGTACATATGGCGATTCTTGAAGGCGAAACAGAAATGTTCCTCACCGAGGCGACCCGTTTAGAAGAACGTTTTAATGATGTGCCATTGTCTATTCGGCCTAAGAGCTTTTTTCAGACCCATCCCATCGTGGCCGAAAAGCTGTATCAAACCGCTCGCGAGTGGACAGCTGAACTTGCGCCGCAATCGATTTGGGATCTGTTTTGCGGTGTGGGCGGCTTTGGCTTGCACTGCGCCTCTGGCGAGATAGCGTTAACGGGTATCGAAATCGAGCCCGAGGCGATTGTATGTGCCAAACAGTCAGCAGCGGCGATGGGGTTAGATAACGTACAATTTACCGCCCTCGATTCGACCGAGTTTGCCAGTGGTAAGCAGGCTCAAGATAAGCCCGACCTGATTATTGTTAACCCTCCTAGACGCGGCATAGGTCAATCTCTGTGCCATTCCTTAAGTGAATTCGCCCCAAAAGCGATACTCTACTCCAGCTGTAACCCGCATACCTTAGCCAGCGACCTACGCCAAATCAAAGGCTACCACATCACCAAAGTTCAACTTTTTGATATGTTTCCCCATACCGATCACTTCGAAGTGTTAACCATGCTTGTTAGGGATAGCTAGTACTATTGCTGCGCTTGCTAATAAATGTGGTTTGACCTGGTTTGTTTTGTCTCATTCGTCTCAGTAGTATTTCATTTTTGCTGCTAGACTGTCGTACTTTAGTTATACCCATCGATTTTACTGCAGGAGAACATGTGAGATTTTGAGTTTTCTTTAAATAAAAAATAGATCAGTGTCGCTGCTCTGTTTTTACGCAGCACATACAACATTGGCTATAGTTAACCTTCATAGTCAATCAAATAGATGAATAATTTGTATCTTTACCTGTTTATTAACCTTCCCCCTATGGAATATAAAAATGTGGCAGCTCAAAATGAAAAATAAGCTACTGGTGTTTGCTTTATTGCCGTTAATCATCAGCTTTTTGTTGCTGGTGGCGATCACCTACATATTAGAATCGAATGCCCTTGAAGAAAACATGAACACCTTTCAAGACTCCCTCTATAGTGAGCGTAAAAGTCTATTGGAGGAAGAGGTGGAAATCGGCGTTGAGATTGTTAAATATCAGCTAAGTCTCGGCGATAAAGGCGATGTCAGCTCGGCGTTGCGTAATGTTCGGTTTGGCAGCGCTGGCTATTTCTATATCTATGACTTTAGCGGTAAGGCCATATTTCATGCAGTCGTTCCCGCTCTTGAGGGCACTAACCAGATTGGCATGACCGACCCTAACGGTAAAAAAATTGTGGTAGGCCTTGTTGATGCCGCGCGTAACGCCGATGGTCATTTTGAGTATGAATATGCCAAACCGGGTACCAGCCAAATTATTCCTAAACTAAGCTATAACGCAGTAGTCCCAGGTACTAATTGGGTGATAGGGACTGGGGCTTATGCCGATGATCTCGATGTGGTCATCGCAGACTATCGCGCATTGATGACGCAAAATATGCAGAGCAAGGCGATGACGATTGTTGTTATCGTCTTAGTGCTCATTGGTATCACGACCGTGGTGATGCTGTTTGCGGCGCAGCGCATGGTTAATCCGATTCACAATATGGTGCGCAACCTTGAAGATATCGCCAAAGGCGAGGGCGATCTGACCAAGCGGCTTGAGGTTCATGGTCAAGATGAAATCGCCATGTTAGGACGCTCCTTCAACCAGTTTGTCGAAAAGCTGCAGGGTATTATCCAACAGGTTGCGCAGGCAACCCATGCGGTTAAAGGCGGTGCTGACAACATTTTAGCTCAAACGCATACCATGTCACAGCAGTTGCAAAGCCACAATAATGAGACGGATCAGGTTGTCACCGCGATCACCGAAATGTCGGCGACCGCATCTGAAGTGGCGATGAGCACAACTCAGGTCGCCGAGGCGACACAAGCCGCGACTCAAGATGTGGGTAATGCCCAGCAGTGTGTCGATACTTCACTGAGCGAAGTGTCGTCATTAATGGCCGAAATCGATACTGCCGCCACGCACATCACCTCACTTAATGAGCAATCACAAAAGATTAATAGTGTTCTGAGTGTGATTGGCGGTATTGCCGAGCAGACCAATCTATTGGCGCTTAATGCGGCGATTGAGGCAGCAAGAGCGGGTGAGCAGGGACGAGGCTTTGCCGTGGTTGCCGATGAAGTACGCAGTCTAGCCAGTCGCACTCAAGCGAGTACTTTAGAGATCAACGAAATGCTATCAGAGCTGCATAATTTAGTTTCGTTGGCTGTTAACAGCATGGAGTCAAGCCAGCAAGGCTGTCATCGCGCTGTTAGCTCATCGCGGGCGATTTCCGACAGCTTAGGCGCCGTTACCTCTGCGGTTACTACCATCAATGATATGAGCACCCAAATTGCCACTGCGGCCACCGAGCAAAGCTCAGTAACCGAAGAGATTAACCGTAACGTGTTTGCTATCCAAGATATTGTCAACGAGCTGCTCCAGTCGAGCAATAGCGCCTCGGAGACTAGCCAAGAGTTGGCTAATGAAGGGCGTAACTTGGATACATTAGTGGGGCAGTTTCGGGTGTAATTCCTATTCGTGTCGGTTTGGGGGTCATAAGTTTGCCCCATGCCAAATATGGTTTACTGACAGCGCAATCATAAAAGGCCCCCCATAAATGGGTGGCCTTTTTGCTGTTATTTATAGCGTCTTGAACATTGCGCCAATGTGAATCGGTGCTCGCTTGTGGCTAAGCCTCATCAATCCAAGGCTAACTCAGCCGCCACCTTTTCTACCTTAACCGCGCAGATCTTAAACTCGGGGATTTTAGCCACAGGGTCTAACACATTATTGGTCAGTTTGTTGGCCGCCGCCTCGGCAAAGTGAAACGGTAAAAATAACACTCCCGCTTGCGCCCGCTTAGTGACGAAGGCGGCAATACGAATACTGCCACGTCGAGTCGATAGCATCAGCATGTCGCCGTTGGCTATCTGGAGCCTATCGGCATCGAAGGCGGAGATCATCACCTTAGGGCTGCCGAGTTCATTGAGTCCGGCTGTTTTACGGGTCAAGGTGCCGGTATGAAACTGCTCGAGCAAGCGCCCAGTCGAGAGAATAAAAGGATAGGTGTCACAGGGCATTTCGGCGGGTAAGCGATAGCTAACCGGCTTCATAGCAGCCCTACCTCGGGTAAATTGTTCTGTGTGTAAAATCGGCGTACCTGGATGACCTTCGCTCGGACAAGGCCACTGAATGCCGTGGCGGCCAGCATGGCCGTTAACCGCGGTATCTTGCCAACGCATGCCGCGATACTGCGGCGTAACTTGGGTTATCTCATGCCAAACTTGGCGCTCATCTTGATAATGCCAGTGGGCGCCAAGTTGATTGGCGATAGTCTGCACTATCTGCCAGTCTAGGCGTGCTTGCCCAGGCGGGTTCACCGCCGCTTGCAGTTGCTGAACTCGGCGCTCGGTATTGGTAAAGTGGCCTTGTTTTTCGGCGAAACTCGCCGCTGGCAGTACCACATCGGCAAGTTGAGCGGTTTCGGTCATAAAAATATCTTGCACCACTAGCAACTCGGCAGCGGCCAGCCCTTGTAATACATGGGCTTGATCTGGATCGCTCAGTACTGGGTTTTCCCCCATCACATACAGGGCCTTGAGCTCGCCATGTGCCAGCGCATGCATCATCTCAGTCGCGGCGATACCGACAGTGCTTGGCAACTGTGGCTGTTGCCACGCCTGTGTAAAGAGTTGCTGCACCTTGGGATCATCGACCCTTTGATAGCCAGTAATATAGTTGGGCAGCGCGCCCATATCGCAGGCGCCTTGCACATTGCTCTGTCCGCGCAGGGGATTGATCCCCGCGCCCGCCATGCCTATGTTGCCGCACAATAGCTGTAAATTGGCGATGGCGGTGACGTTATCATGGCCCGATGTGTGCTGGGTCACGCCCATGGCGTAATAGAGGGCGGTTTTGCTCGCCGTACCTATCATCTTAGCCAGTTGCTGTATTTCGGCTGCACTGACGCCAGTGATCCGTGCTGCATTTTCAAGGCTATAGTCTGGCTTCATTACCTCTGCTTGCAGAGCGTCAAAGCCATCGACCCGTTGGTCGATATAGTCGCTGTCGTGCCAATTGTGGGTGATTATCTGCTGCATCAGGGCATTTAATAGCATGACATCGGTGCCGGGGCGATGGCAAAGATAGAGCTGAGCGTGATCGGCTATGCTGACCCGTTTGGGGTCGATAACCACAAGACGTGCGCCATGCTGTTGTATGGCCTGCTTAATTTTTGAAGCGATGATGGGATGGGCCGATTCGGTGTCTGAGCCCAAAATCACAATCAGATCGGACTCTTTAATGGAGGCGATATCGTTGGTCATTGCGCCGCTACCCAGCGAGTCTTGCAAGGCGGTTACCGTTGAGGCATGGCACAGGCGGGCACAGTGATCGATATTATTGGTGCCAATCACGCTTCTAAACAACTTTTGAAACAGGTAGTTGTCTTCGTTAGTCGCTTTAGCGGACGCAAGCCCTGCTATGGCATCGCTGCCGTGTTGGGTTTTTATCTGCTGAAGCTTATCGGCAATAAAGCCGATGGCCTCCTCCCAGCTCACCTCGACCAAAACGCCCGCCTTGCGCAGTAGTGGGTTGGTTAGGCGCTCAGGGCTGTTAACAAAATCGAAGCCAAATCGCCCTTTCACGCAGAGCATACCCTCATTAACAGGAGAGCTAGTGTCACCGCTGACCCCGGTGATGGTATTGCTTTGCGGGTCGGTATGCAGGGTGATGCGACACCCTATGCCGCAATAGGTACAAACCGTTGAGGTTTGTGAGTGGGCAAGGTGGCGCCCTTGGCGTTTGTCGCGTGCATCTGTGAGTGCGCCGGTGGGGCATACTGAAACACAATTGCCGCACTGCACGCAATCGCTGTCGGCCATGCTGACACTAAAGCCAGCTCTGGGGGCTTGGCGCAACGGGGCTTGGCTGCCTTGGGGCATAGCCAGATAACTGTCAGGCTCAAAGCTGATGGCGTGATGTCCCGCTTGCTGGTGACACATGGCCACACAGGCGCCGCAACTGATGCAGCGATTAGGATCGAAATGAATAAAGGGGCTGCTGCTATCGGGGATAAAAGCGCGGGGCTCATTGCCAAGGTCTTGGCTGCTGATACGATACTCGCTGGCATAGTCTCTTAGGCGACAATCGGTATTGGCTTGGCAACCACATTCGAGGCAGCGAGCCGCTTCGGCCATGGCGGCGTCATTGCTAAAGCCCAATTCAATCTCTGCAAAGTTATCTGCTCTGTCACTTAAGGCGAGCTCAGGCATTTGGGCTTTATTTTGCTGTAACTGCTGCGGAAAGTGGCGCCAGTCTAATGCCGTTTTGCTGCGTTTTTGTGAGTTAAAGGCTTCGGGAGTAAGCTCGCAGGCGAGCTCGCCATCCAGCAGTTTTTGAATAGCCATCGCGGCTTTTTTACCGTCGGCAACTGCGGCCACGGCCGTTGCAGGGCCAGTGCGTGAGTCGCCGAGTACAAATAATTTATCGATACCTGCCGACATGGTGTGCTCGCAACCTGAGAAGGTATTCCAGCGAGTTAAGGCCACTTCGCCCACGCTCAGTTGACTCTGTGGGTGTTGTAAAAAAGCCATATCAGGGGTTTGCGAAACGGCGGGGATCACGGTATCGAACGTTTCAGTAAAGGTTTCACCCGTGGCTTTAGGTGAGCGTCGGCCAGAGGCATCGGCGTCGCCTAGAGCCATTTTCTCAAAGGTCACGGCATTGACGCGCCCTTGGCTATCGCCATGGTTTTCAATGGGGTTAGTGAGAAAATAGAAGCGCACACCTTCATGTTCGGCCTCGGCTATCTCATAGGCTTCTGCGGGCATCTCATCGCGAGTACGGCGATACACTAAAGTGACATCGGCGCCTTCACGCAGTGCGGTACGGGCGCAGTCGATAGCGGTGTTGCCACCACCAATGACCGCCACTTTTTGTCCTGTGGTGTAGCGCTTATCGGTGCAATGATCTTTAAGGTAATCGACCCCAAGATAACAGCCATCCAGTTCGCTGCCTGGGTAGTGCATCGGCACCGCTTTTTGCGCGCCAATGGCCAGGCAAACGCCATCAAATGTGGCGAGTAAATCATTGAGGTGGATCTCATGGCCTAAGCGGGTATTGGTTTGAATTTTCATGCCATTTTGACACAGCAAGGCTATCTCTTGATCCAGTATGGCTTTGGGCAGGCGGTATTCGGGAATACCGTATCTTAGCCAGCCGCCCGCCTTGGGCATAGCTTCAAAGAGGGTGACATCATGGCCGGCGTTGGACAGATAAAAGCCGGCACTGATCCCTGCTGGACCACTGCCGACGATGGCGACCTTTTTGCCCGTTGGTGCTAATCTGCTGGGCACATAGCTGTCGCCTTGCAGGTCAATATCGGCGGCGTGGCGTTTAAGTTGTCGAATGGCCAGCGGCTCGTCTAACTCACCTCGGCGGCAAGCGGATTCACAAAATGCGGGGCAGACACGGCCAATGGACAATGGCAGTGGCAAGGTATCTTTAATGATTTTTACCGCTTGGCGATGATTGCCCTGAGCGATATGCAGTAAGTAAGACTGTACATCCACGCCCGCAGGACAGGCTTGCTGGCAGGGTGCTTGGCAGTCGGCATAATGATCGCTCAGTAGCTGTTTCAGTGAGGCTTGGCGTATTTTACTCAGGGCGGCGGAGTGAGTGATGACCTTGAGGTTGTGGCTCACTTTTGTGTCGCAGGCTTTGACGGTTGCACTATTGCCGTGCGCGTCGAGCGTTTCGACATAACACAGGTCACAACTTTGTTGCTTCAAGGCATGCTCATCACTGAGGCCAGCGCCTTGATAACATAAATGGGGAATGGCAATGCCCGCATTGAGGGCACAGCTCAATAAGGTTTCATCTACAGAGGCGTGAGCGGTTTTACCGTCGAAACTGAGCGTTATCATATAGGGACCTTTTTTAGAATCGTTGACTATGCTCGGCAGTGCGTCGTGAGATGAATGCCATGTGTCAGCGCGTTTTTGAGAATAAGGTTTTGCTTGAGTATACCCAGAGGGATTTTGTCGACAGGTCTTAGAAGTGACTATTTATGCTAGTTCTGCCAGTGAGATCGCAATTGCTTTTAAGAGTGTGCTCTGATGCCGTTTGTATTAAAACTTGATGTGACATAGTTGGCAAAGTGAGCAGCTTTGCTAGGTTGGATCACTGTTTGCCCTATGGTTTGTTTAGGCGTTTAGGCTATACCATCAGCCTAGTTTTAGTCGTGGTTGTTCAGGGAGCAGTCGTCGCCCTGTTACTTGGTCTATCGGTCAGCAGATAGGCGTTAAGCAAAAGTGCCACAGAGTGTAGCGCTGCATTTTGGGGCTAATGCCATTTAGGGATTAAATAAGCGCAAATCTATCGGATTCGCCCCTAGGCTAACGCGGGTGATTCAGTTAAAATAGCGGGTTTTCTATCCGTGTATAAATCCGACTAAAAGTTGATTAAATCATGTTTGAAGTAAATCCAGTAAAATTCAAAATCAAGGAACTCGCTGACCGTACCGACCTTCTTCGGAGGTATCTTTGACTACGATGCTAAGCGTGAGCGTCTAGAAGAAGTCAGTCGAGAGCTTGAGAGCTCTGAAGTATGGAACGATCCTGAGAATGCCCAAGCCTTAGGTAAAGAGCGCGCCTCCCTAGAAGCGGTCGTCAAAACGATCGACGATATGGACAGTGGCTTAGAAGATATCGAAGGTTTGGTTGAGTTGGCCGTTGAAGAGAATGATGAAGAGACCTTCAACGATGCAACCACGGAATTACAACAACTTGAGAAACGGTTAGAAGAGCTTGAGTTCCGCCGCATGTTCTCTGGTCCAAACGATGCGTCAAATTGTTACTTGGATATTCAATCGGGCTCAGGCGGCACCGAGGCTCAAGATTGGGCCAATATGGTGCTGCGCATGTATTTGCGTTGGGGCGAAGCTAAGGGCTATAAGCCTGAGCTGATTGAAGTGACCGATGGCGATGTCGCCGGCATTAAGGGCGCCACCATTAAATTTACCGGTGAATACGCCTTTGGCTCACTGCGCACCGAAACGGGCGTACACCGTTTAGTGCGTAAGTCGCCATTCGATTCGTCGGGTAAGCGTCACACCTCATTCTGCTCGGTGTTTGTGTACCCAGAAATTGATGATTCTATTGAAATTGACATCAATCCGTCGGACTTGCGTATCGACACCTACCGCGCCTCGGGTGCGGGTGGTCAGCACGTTAACAAGACCGAGTCGGCGATTCGTATTACCCACTTGCCCACCAATACCGTGGTGCAATGTCAAAATGATCGCTCGCAACATAAAAACCGTGATGCGGCGATGAAACAGTTAAAAGCAAAACTGTATGAGCTAGAGATGCTTAAGCAGAATGCCGATAAACAAGCCGCCGAAGATGCTAAATCGGATATCGGCTGGGGTAGCCAGATCCGCTCTTACGTGCTCGATGATGCACGTATTAAAGATCTGCGTACCGGTGTAGAAAATCGAAATACTCAGAGCGTCCTCGATGGCGATCTGGATAAGTTTATTGAAGCTAGCCTTAAATCTGGCCTTTAACGAGAGAAGAAGATGACTGAACAAACCCAAGACGAAAACAAGTTAATTGCAGAGCGCCGTGCCAAGTTAGAGCACATCCGCGCAACTTGCCCTGCTAACGGTCACCCAAATAACTTCGATCGTAAACATAAAGCGGCAGATATTCAGGCCGAATATGGTCACTATAGCAAAGAAGAGCTTGAGGGCATGAATGTGCAGCGCTCGATTGCTGGGCGTATCATGGCCAAGCGTGGTCCATTCTTGGTGATCCAAGATGTCAGCGGTCGCATTCAGGCTTACGCCGGTAAAGATGTCCAAAAAGAGCTGAAAGCTAAGTATCAAGGGCTGGATATCGGCGACATTATCGGTGTCACGGGCCAGTTGCACCTGTCGGGTAAAGGCGATCTGTATGTCAATATGGAGCAGTACCAACTGCTGACTAAGGCACTGCGTCCACTACCTGAGAAGTTTCATGGTCTGACAGACCAAGAAACGCGTTACCGTCAACGTTATGTTGACCTTATCGTTAACGAAGACTCTCGTAATGCCTTTATCATGCGCTCGAAAGTGGTTACCGCTATTCGTAACTTCATGGTGAAAAAAGAGTTTATGGAAGTTGAAACCCCAATGATGCACAGCATCCCTGGTGGTGCGTCGGCGCGTCCATTTGTGACTCATCATAATGCGCTCGATATCGAAATGTATTTGCGTATCGCACCAGAACTTTACCTTAAGCGTTTAGTGGTCGGTGGCTTTGAGCGAGTGTTCGAAATCAACCGTAACTTCCGTAACGAAGGTCTGTCGCCACGTCATAACCCAGAATTCACCATGATGGAATTCTATATGGCGTATGCCGATTATAACGATCTGATGGATCTGACCGAAGAGATGTTGAGCTCGATTGCGGTTGAACTTTGTGGTTCAGCTAAACTGCCTTACGGTGAGCACACTGTTGACTTTGGTGGCCCTTACGAGCGCCTTAGCATGCTAGATGCGATTAAAAAGTACAATCCAGACAACGCCACTATTCAGTCGATGACCTATGAAGAGGTCAAAGATCTTGAGTTTATGCGTAACCTCGCTAAGAGCCTAGGCATGACGATTGAGAAGTTCTGGACTTGTGGTCAACTACTGGAAGAAATTTTCGGTGAAACCGCAGAGCCTAAGCTGATGCAACCGACCTTTATTACCGGTTACCCAGCGGATATCTCACCACTGGCGCGTCGTAACGATGACAATCATTTCATCACCGATCGTTTTGAATTCTTCATCGGTGGCCGCGAAGTGGCTAATGGCTTCTCTGAGCTTAATGATGCCGAAGATCAGGACAGCCGTTTTAAGGCTCAGGTTGACGCTAAAGATGCTGGCGATGATGAAGCCATGTTCTATGACGCAGATTACATCACTGCGCTAGAGCACGGTTTGCCACCAACGGCAGGTCAAGGTATTGGTATCGACCGTTTGGTGATGCTGTTTACCAACACACACACGATTCGTGATGTGATCTTATTCCCAGCGATGCGCCCTCAAGGCTAATTGCAAGGTACAGATAAAACCAGCCGCTTGGCTGGTTTTTTTTCGACTAATATTCACTTTAACCGACACAGAAAATCCGCGCTTGGCGGCTGTAATACCTGAGTATGAAGTAGCTATTTAAGGCTTAAGGCGAACACCGCCAAGGTCGCTTTGCTTTAAGGTATTTTAGTCGGTAATGTTTAAGTTAATACTAATAATGCGTGTGCTGCTATTGAGACAAACCGAGGCGCATTTTATGATGTGCTTAACTCATGAACTTGATATAAAGTCTTATTTTAGTTGTGCTAGGTAGTGTAAAATGTGTTGATTATGATTATTTTGGTTTTATTGTCTTATTAATCAAACCGTTGTTTTTAAATTGTATAAAATAATATTGACCGTCGATGGCGCCAACAAGTCCCATGTTATGTTAACAGTATGATCGTAAATGGTTGGATCACACAGTTAACATTTTGCGCAAGCATCTTGGTTTTAGTCGGTCAACATAGCAGCCTAACAGGTGATTTGATTGCACATCTGTGTGGATGACATAAAGGATAGTTGCAGTGATTGATATAACAGTGTCAGATACGCAGTTAGCGCAGTGGCAATTAACGATTGAGACCTTGTGCTCGTCATGTGGTGGTGATTTTTTTCTTTTTTACCTTAATTCAGCGGCTCAGCTGCAGTTATTACTGCAATCTAGCAGCAGCGACACTGTCGACCTGTTACCTGTGCAGGCGGCGGCCGATCAAAGCCTAGCCCAGTTGTTTACCACTTCGGTTGATGCTGATTATTCATCGCCTATCGTCATCGATGGTATACAAGTGCTGCCGCTTTTTTGGCCATCTAAAGCCCTTTATGGTGGCTTATTTTGGCAACCAGCGAAAGCCGATGCCATAGGGCTTTCCTCAGGCGTAAAGTCTAAATGCTCTAGGTTATTGCCGTTAGGTCGTGACAGTATCGAGTTGAGTTTACTTAAGTGCTATCAGGCACATCAGCAACCTATGCGGGGGAGGGCAACGCCCGCAGCAGCTGAATCGATAGATTTACAGTTGTTTATCGACAGTATTAAAGATCATATCTGGATGAAAGATGGCGATGGGCGCTACATTTTAGTGAACCATGGGGCTGAACTCTCCTTCAATAAAAGCCGCGAGCAGATCCTCTACCATACCGACGATGAACTGTTTGAGCCTCGTCTGGCTAAACGGTTTATTGCAGCAGACAATGAATCGATTTTACGGGGTATACAAGTCACGGTCGATGAGTGTTTAGCTCGTGACCATGACAAGCAACAGAGTTGGCTTGAGACGACAAAAATGCCAGTGGTGAGCGCCGAAGGTGAGTTAAAAGGGGTGATCGGTATTTCACGTAATATCTCGTCACATAAGGCGGCGCAAGAGCAGTTAGAGATGGCTGCCAGTGTGTTTGCAAATTCGGTAGAAGGGGTGGTGATCACCGATCCCGATGGCAATATCGTCGAGGTTCACGGCGCTTTTACCGATATCACAGGTTATCGACGCGACGAGGTTATCGGTAAAAACCCCCGCCTGTTTAACTCTGGTCGACATGATAAAGCCTTTTTTGCTCAATTATGGGACTCACTGTTATCCGAGGGATGTTGGCACGGCGAAATTTGGAACCGCCGCAAGAGTGGCGCTATTTTCCCTGAGCAATTAAGCATTAGTTCAATGTGCGATGATGATAATAATATTCGTTATTTTGTCGCGGTGTTTTCTGATATTTCGGCTAAAAAGCAAAGTGAAAATGAGTTAGCGCGCTTGGTTTATCACGATCCCTTAACTCAGATGCCTAACCGTATCACCTTGTCGGCGCAGCTCGAACAAGAGGTGCGTCATGCCAAGCGTGAGCAGAGTCAATTAGCGTTAATCTTTATCGATGTTGATCTGTTTAAACATATTAATGACAGTTTTGGCCACATTGCCGGCGACAGTATTTTGGTTGAGTTGGCTAAGCGACTCTCTTACAAATTGGCCGAACAAGGTACCTTGGCACGTGTGGGCAGTGACGAGTTTGTGGTGTTATTACCCCATATCGATAGCCAAGACGCCGTGTCCCTTATGGTCAGTCGTTTACGGGAAGTGTTTGATCTGCCTTATGCCTTACCCAATGATGAGACCGTTAGATTAACGGCGAGCATGGGGATCGCGCAGTATCCAGAAGATGGCCTAAGCTCAGATACTTTGCTGCGCAATGCCGACACCGCCATGCACAGAGCTAAGCTCAATGGGCGTAACAACTATGCTTTTTACACCCAAGCGCTGACCTTAGCCTCAGTTGAACACCTCAAGCTGCAAAATGCCCTGCACGATGCGCTGGCAAATGAAGCGTTTCAATTGGTTTACCAGCCAAAGTTGAGTTTTAATGGCTTACACTTAGTGGGTTTTGAAGCCTTGCTACGCTGGCATGACCCCCTGTTAGGGGCAATATCGCCGGCGGTCTTTATTCCGGTGGCCGAAAAAATTGGTCTTATCTATGATATTGGCTTATGGGTGTTAAAAACGGCGGCCTCCCAAGGGGTGAAATGGTTAGCACAGGGGCAGGATTTTGGTCGTATCGCAGTTAACGTCGCGGGCCCGCAATTACAACAAGCCAGCTTCTTTGATGATGTAAAACGGATCCTCGAGCAGACAGGGCTCCCGGCGCACTATGTCGAGCTGGAGGTGACCGAAAGCTGCATGATGTCAGATCCAAAGGCTGTGATTGAGGTGCTTAAAAAGTTAGGCGATTTAGGCATTGAACTGTCGGTTGACGATTTTGGCACGGGTTACTCATCGCTTAATTATCTGAAAAGGCTCCCTATACATAAGCTGAAGATCGATCAATCTTTTGTGCATGATATCCCGCATGACGCCAACAATACCGCAATCGCTAAGGCGATCATTGCTCTTGGCGATGCGCTCAACTTAACCGTTATTGCCGAAGGAGTTGAAACTCAAGAGCAGGCGGAATTTTTGTCTAAAGCTGGGTGCCATGAGGCGCAAGGCTACCTATACAGTAAACCTTTGCCTGCCAGTGAACTCGACCGTTTTTTGATGTTGGCACCTTAATGTTGTTTGGCTAACAGCAGGTGGCTCCAAGCTTTCCACGCTTTGGCTTTGCTGTTAGCTTTCACTCAGTTGTGAGCCTAATCGACCAAGGACTCGCACTTCACCGACTTGCATGTCGCCCAGATAAATTGAACCAATACGTACTCGCACCAGACGTAAGGTGGGAAATCCCACAGCGGCGGTCATTTTTCGGATTTGGCGATTCTTGCCTTCGGTCAAGGTGATGGACAACCAGCGGGTTGGCCCATGGCGCGGATCGCGAATTTTTTTGCCTCGCTCTGGTAACGCCGGCGGCGTATCGAGCAGCTTAACCTTGCAGGGCAGAGTCTGATATTGCTCACCTTTAATACCTATGCTGACCCCTTGGCATAACTCAGCAACAGCCTTGGCATTTATCTCGCCATCTACCTGAACGTAATACTCTTTTTCAATCTGTTTACTGCGCACCAAGTGGCTAGTCATGCCGTCGGTGGTGAGTAGCAGCAAGCCTTCTGAGTCGTGATCTAACCGACCAATAGCCATGATCCCGTCGGGAAAATCGGCTAACTCCCCGAGAAGTTTTTTGCTTTTGCGCCGCTCGGGTACAAATTGGCTCAGGTAGCCATAAGGTTTGAAAATTTTAAAGTCTTGCGCTGATGCAAAATCGGCGGTATCGCTTGCCGATATGCTGGGATAGTGAGGCTTGGACATAAATAACCTGTATAAGAAAGCTGAGCTTATATAACCCAAATTAAGATTATATAGCTAACATTTACAACATATTAGCGGATTAATATCGTCCTAATGATGACGACGTTATTAAGTCATCCTGAGGTGCTAGAGGCGCTGTTTGATGGACGGAGACGATGATACTCGTTCTGTAAGGGGATTACTAATGACAACGCTGTCATTGTTAGTTATAGTCATGTTATCAAAAGGTGGTGGTTGATGTTGCGCGCGAAGGCTGACTAACTGGTTTTTTGGGGGTAGTGGTAGGCGTGACGAGTCAGTCATTTTTACAGGTCAAGTTTGGTTTAGGCGAGTCGAGATTATGCAAATTGTGATTTTAAACAGCAGTGACGATGTCGCGTCATATGGCGCCAATATTTTTATTCAGCAACTGCGACGCAAGCCAAGCTCTGTGTTGGGTTTGGCTACGGGCTCGACGCCGCTGGCCTTATACCATCTATTGATTGGTGCTAATCAAGCTGGCGATGTCTCGTTTGCCCAGGCGACCAGCTTTAACTTAGATGAGTATTTAGGCCTCGATGGTCAGCATAAACAAAGCTATCGCTACTTTATGGATCAGCAGTTGTTTGATCATATCGATATCGATAAGCAGCGTACCTTTGTGCCGCCGGGTGATGCTAGCGATCCGATTGAGGCCTGCGAGCGCTATGAATGCCAAATAGCCCAAGCGGGTGGCATCGATATCCAGCTGCTCGGCATAGGGCGTAATGGTCATATCGGCTTTAATGAGCCGTCATCGGGCTTAATGTCGCGCACGCGAGTGAAAACCCTCACCAAGGCGACGATTGAAGATAATGCCCGATTTTTCTCAGCCGATGAATATCAGCCCCATCTGTCGATCACCATGGGGATAGGCACCATATTAGACGCGAAAAAAGTATTGTTGCTTGCGACGGGCGCCAATAAAGCTGCGGCGATTAAGGCGACGGTAGAGGGCGCGCTGAGTGCATCGTGTCCGGCTTCGGCCCTGCAACTGCACCGTAATGCCATGTTAGTGCTCGATGAAGCGGCGGCCTCTCAATTGGACGATTGTGATTTCTATAAACATATTGAAGCGGAAAATCAAAAACTACAGGTAAGATTAGCCAAGGGCTAACAGACTCTGGGCTGCAGGGTTAAGGTCTCTTTGGGGTTATTTAAGCTTCCAGCACTCCTTTAACTTAATGGTATTCATCATCTTTAAGGTGCCGGGTCTACAGCTTGCGCACTTTTTATCGGCTATCAGCGTGTTATTGCCCATCAGCGGTTAAGACTGACGGCCGCAAGGTCACTCACATTGAAGCCCTTTTTTCCTTTGACAGATAAGCTCTAACGGCTTGTTACTAGGGTACTGGGCATCTGCGGCTTGAGCGGACAGTGCAAAAAACGCCTAAAATCGACTACGCTTGACCGTGCTATGTTAGCCGTGTCTGTTATAATCGCGGCCTAATTTTTATGAAGCTGCTACCTGATTGAGTAACGCCCCATGGATAAGCCTGAGATTTTTACCCCCGATAGCTCGTCACCTGCGTCAGTTGTGACCCGCTCAAACCGCCTAGAGTTATTGGCCCCCGCCAAAAATGCTGACTTTGGTATTGAAGCCATTCGCCATGGTGCCGATGCGGTGTATATCGGTGGCCCAGCCTTTGGGGCGCGTGCAACCGCGGGTAATAGCGTCGAAGATATTGCCCGTTTGTGCCAGTTTGCTCACCAATATCATGCGCAGGTGTTTGTCGCCATCAATACCATCTTGATGGATGATGAGCTAAAAGCGGCCGAAAAGCTGATATGGCAGGTGTATGAAGCCGGCGCCGATGCGCTTATCGTGCAAGATATGGGCATATTGCAGCTCGACATTCCGCCTATCGCCCTGCATGCCAGCACGCAAATGGATAACCGTAATCCAGAGAAAGTGGCGTTTCTTGAGCAGGTGGGGTTTTCGCAGGTGGTGTTAGCGCGAGAACTAGGATTAAGCCAAATCCGCGAGGTGGCCGCCAATACCAATATGCAGCTGGAATTTTTTATTCACGGCGCCTTATGCGTGGCTTATAGCGGCCTGTGTAATTTAAGTCATGCCTTTAGTAATCGCAGCGCTAACCGAGGCGAATGTTCTCAGATGTGTCGTTTGCCTGGCGATCTTAAGACCCGTCAAGGTGAGGTGCTGGCACAAAATGAACACCTATTGTCTTTAAAAGATAATAACCAAACCGATAATTTAGAAGCGCTTATCGATGCCGGTATTCGCTCATTTAAAATCGAAGGGCGCTTAAAAGACTTAAGTTACGTTAAAAACGTTACCGCCCATTATCGCCAAGAACTCGATAAAATTATCGCGCGTCGTCCCGAGTTTGTTGCCTCAAGCCATGGCCGCTGTGAACATAGCTTTACCCCTAATACCGAAAAAACCTTTAACCGTGGCAGAACCGACTACTTTGTTAATGACCGCAGCCAAGGGGTGAGTGATTTCCGTTCGCCTAAATATATTGGTGAAGAGGTCGGTAGCGTGGTGGCGCTGGGTAAAGACTATATCCAAGTGCGCTCGACCCATGGTTTTAATAATGGTGACGGCCTGTGTTATTTCCCGCCCAATTATGAAAAAGCCAAACAGTCAGACGATAAACTACAAGGGCTGCGAGTCAATCGCGCCGACGGCGATAAACTGTATGTGATTGCCGTACCGGGTGACCTTAAAATGGGCGCAACCTTATATCGAAACCATGATCAAGCGTTCGAAACGCTGCTGGCTAAAGAGTCGTCTAAGCGCATTATTAACGTCGATATGACGTTAGCCGACACCCATGATGGCGTAGCCTTAACCATGACGGATCAATATGGTATTAGCGCCAGTGTAACATTGCCCATGGATAAGACGCCGGCTAGCGATCACGATAAGGCGCTGCAAAATGTGCGTAAACAGCTATCAAAGCTCGGCAGCACCGACTTTAATGCACGTCAAATCACTATCGACACCGCCAGCCCTTGGTTTATGCCAGCCTCGGTATTAAATGGTCTGCGCCGTGACACGGTGGTCGCCCTTGAGCAGGCTCGTATCGACGGTTATCAGCGTCCTAAAGCGTGGAAATATAACCAAGATGCGGTTTACCCAGTAAAACACTTAAGCTTTATGGGCAATGTGGCTAATGAGCAAGCCAAGGCGTTTTATACCCGTCACGGGGTGATTGAGATTGAAGACACCTACGAGAAAAATGGTATCAGCGATGATGCGCCCTTGATGGTGACTAAACACTGCTTACGCTTTAACTTTAACCTTTGCCCCAAAGAGGTGCCTGGCATTAAGGCCGACCCTATGATTTTGGAGATCGGCAAGGATGTGCTAAAACTGGTATTTGACTGCCCTAAGTGTGAAATGATGGTGGTCGGTGCCAATCGGCAAGTATAGGCGTCTCTAAGCGCCACATTCACTGACTTAAGGAAAAGATCATGGGACTGTTAGATGCGCTAATGGGCAATGCTTCAGAGGTTGATTTACAGGAGTTGGCGGCCGAGCTAGGCCCCATTATGGGCGACAATGAGCAGCTGGCTTTGGCCTATCGCGTGGTGCGCGATATGTTTGTATTTACCAATAAGCGCCTCATTTTGATAGATAAACAAGGGGTAACGGGGAAAAAGGTCAGTTATCACTCTGTGCCTTATAAGGCCATTACTCACTTTCAAGTGGAAACTGCCGGAACCTTTGATATGGACGCCGAATTAAAGCTGTGGATCTCAGGGCAAAAAGAGCCGCTGGTTAAAGAGCTAAAAAAAGGCACCGATGTGGTAGGGATACAAAAGACCATAGCGAACTTTTCGCTCTAGTGTGACCGCGCGCCTCTAGTGAGTGCGCTCCACTAAAACGCCTAAGGCATTGATATGCTTTAGGCGTTTTTTTCTACGCCATGGCGCGGCAGCGATTATCTTTTTTTAAGGCTTAAGGCTTAAGGCTTAAGTCTTCAAGCTCAACAGGGGCAGGCTTAATACAAAGTGGTACTGACTAGCTGCTGGTAATTAAACGCGCTTATTTAACCTCTTGTGAAATAAAAGGTGATCAAGCGCGGTCTTACTGTCCATCGTATTTAATTGATAACGTTTAGCGGAGTTCATCGTGAATTTTAAAGCACTATCACTATCAGCATGTTTAGTTTCAACCATGGCAGCAAGCGGCGCGGTTCACGCAGAAGCCTCTGGCTTGGACTTTATTAATGTATTTGAAAAACTTGCGGGTAAACAGCCGGGTGTGCGTAAAGGCCATGCCAAAGGGGTGTGCGCCGTAGGTGAGTTTACCCCTACCGATGCGGGTGGTAGCTATTCTAGTAGTGCCCTATTTAATGGTGAAAAATCCACGGCTAACATTCGTTTTTCAATGGCGGGCGGCAACCCTGCGGCCAATGAAACCGAGCGAAGCCCGCGTGGAGTGGGAGTTAAGTTCACCATGGCCGATGGTAGCGTGCACTACATTGCAGGCTTAACCACACCAGTCTTTCCGGGTAAGTCACCCGAAGTCTTTTTAGGTTTACTTGAAACCTTAGTGCCTAACGAACAAGGTAAAGTCGATTTTAGCCAAGTGGCGCAGTACCGTCAGGATCACCCAAGTACCTTGCCGCAGTTTAATTGGCTGCAAGCCAATAATCCGCCAAGCTCTTATGCATCGGTCAATTATCACGGTATTCATGCCTTCTACTTTGTCGATGACCAAGGTAAGAAAACTAAGTTTAAATGGCGTTTAGTGCCGACCGAGGGGCAGCAACTATTAACCGAAGCGCAGATGAAGCAGTTGCCAAACACCTTTTTAGCCGACAAATTGAAAGAGGAGCTAAGCCAAGGCCCGGCCAATTTTGAGCTGCAAGCGGTTATCGGTCAGGCCGATGATGTCACCAATAATCCATCACAAGCGTGGCCAGAAGATCGTGAAGTGATCACCTTGGGCACATTGAGTATTACCAGCAGCGGCGATAACAGCTGCGACTTGATTAACTTCGACCCAAATGCGTTGGCTCAAGGGGTTGAGTCAAGTGATGACCGTATTTTACGTTTGCGCTCAACCGCTTATGCTATTTCTTTTGGTAAAAGATTAAGTGGCCAATAAGCCTATTTAATGACGGATGTTAGCTAACTTAAGTTAACACCCCTTTAGCACAAGATAGTGATATTAAAAAAGCCACGCCATGAACATGGGGTGGCTTTTTAATGGTGACTTTTTACTGGTTAATCATCAATACACCGCTGGGTTATTGCATGGGACGGTATACAGCAGACTACCACTCAAATGGTTAGTCTTGCTTGATGGTGTTGACGCCATCAGGGGTGCCGACCAAGAGCACATCGGCGCCGCGCTGAGCGAATAAGCCGTTAGTGACCACGCCGACTATCTGGTTAATCTTCTCTTCTAGCTCTTTGGGGTTAACGATCTTCATATTATAAACATCTAAGATCACGTTACCGTTGTCGGTCACCACACCTTCACGATACACAGGATCGCCACCAAGCTTAACCAATTCACGTGCCACATAAGAGCGCGCCATAGGGATCACTTCCACAGGCAGTGGAAACTCACCCAATACATCTACCTGCTTAGTGTTGTCGACGATACAGACAAACTTTTTCGCCACTGCCGCAACAATCTTCTCACGTGTTAACGCTGCACCACCGCCTTTAATCATATCCATATGACCATTGATTTCGTCGGCGCCGTCCACATATACGGCTACATCGTCAACGGCATTAAGATCGAATACAGGAATACCCAAGGCTTTCATTTTTTCAGTCGAGGCTTCAGAGCTCGATACTGCGCCTTCGATATCGGCCTTGATGGTGGCTAAGGCATCAATAAAATGGTTGACGGTTGAGCCTGTACCGACGCCGACTATGGTGTCTTTCTCAACGTATTGTAGGGCTGCCCAACCAGCTGCCTTTTTCATTTCATCTTGAGTCATAAGGAGTTCCTGTAAGGATAAACGAATCTTTTGTCACTATTATACTCATAGTTGTTAGTAGAGGTATGTGAAATGCTGCTGTTTGTGTAACTTAACTTAAGTTAGATCTCAGCAACTGCGCATTACGGTGTTTTTTGCTGGTAACGGCTTTAACTGGGGCGTAATTTAACACTATATCGATGCCTTAGTGATATGGCGAAAGACGGCATCGTAACAACTCAAATTAAAGGAGAATCTATGGCTGGTGCAAGTTTGTTAACCTTGCTCGATGATATTACCACCATTTTAGATGACGTCGCGGCCATGAGTAAGATGGCTGCACGTAAAACCGCAGGGGTATTGGGCGATGATTTAGCGCTCAATGCCCAGCAGGTTTCAGGCATTAACGCCGATCGTGAACTGCCTGTGGTTTGGGCGGTGGCTAAAGGCTCATTGCGTAATAAAGCGATTCTTGTGCCGGCGGCCTTGTTGATCAGTGCTTTTATTCCTTGGGCGGTGACCCCATTATTGATGTTTGGTGGCCTGTTTCTCTGTTATGAAGGGTTTGAGAAGGTTTATCACAGCGCAACTCAGCCCCATGAGCCGAGCAGCGAGCCTCATGTCGATATTGCCGCGCTCGATCTGCAAGCCTATGAAAAACAGAAAATCAGTGGCGCGATTCGTACCGACTTTGTGCTGTCAGCCGAGATCATTGCCATCACATTGGGCGTGGTAGCCCACACTAGCTTTATGACCCAGGTGGTGACCTTAAGCGTTATTGCAGTGCTGATGACAATAGGGGTTTATGGTTTAGTGGCGGGAATTGTGAAACTTGATGATGCTGGCCTGTACTTAAGCCAGCGTCAGGGCGAAAGCCTACTGACACGCTTAGGGCGACGTTTTGGCCACAGTTTGGTTAATGCAGCGCCTTATTTGATGCGCGGCTTAACCGTGGTTGGCACCATCGCGATGTTCATGGTGGGGGGCGGCATTTTAACTCACGGTATTCATAGCCTGAGTGAACTGTTTAACCAGTGGGCAGTTGTGGTGGAGCAGTGGGCGATGGTCGGGCCGGTATTGAGCTTTATCACCCCAAGTGTGCTTAATGCCTTGTTTGGGGTTGTCGCAGGTGCCATTGCGGTATTGCTTATGTCTGGGCTCAGTAAGCTGCGCTCGTAACTGCGCACTCGTCATATACGCTGGTGACCCGGCCATGTTTATCAACGCCGCCCTCATGGCGGCGTTTGGTTTTATGTTGGGCGGCGGTTCATTTACCTTATTGCTTGTTCAGTTGTCATAAGGGCTTACACTTTCAGTAGTGTGGCGCACAGTTTCACAAAGTCCGATGAGGTGATGATCCCCTCAATCTTATTACTGTCGTTCACAACGGGTAAACATCCTAATTTATTATCAATAAAATAATCGACCACCTCGGCTAGCGGCTCATTGGCGCTGAGCTGTTGAAACTGTTTCTCCATAATGTCTGCCACTAAGGTTTTACGTTCCTTGCGATCGAGCCCGTCGGGACCATAGGCGCTAAGCATGTGGATGATGGTGGAGATCATCTTCTTGTGAGTCAATATACCCACCAATCGCCCGTCATGCTCACTGACGACGGGTAAGTGGCGAACCCCACGACTCTGCATCAATAGATGAGCATCTTTGGCGGTCGCCTGATCGCTGATACAGACTAGGTCGGTGCTCATAATATCGCTAACACGCATGGTGTTTTCCTGCTGCTGTCATTCTATTTTTTTGATGATAACAGTAATGCCTTCTTCGTTAAATGTCTGTTTATTAAATTATAATTTCATTTTTGATACTTAATCTTGAGCGCTAATGTGTGATGGGGTAAAACGTTTTAGATTAATTAATCCCCAATGACCCCCTGTAATAACGTTGCAATATTGTTAATAAATACTTATCGTCATTAGACCTCTTACCAGGCTAAGGGCATTCCTTAAGGTTATTGCTCAGCCACGCTTAAGTTGTACTCCGATGAGGTGAGGTGTGTTTCGCCAGGATAATAGGCACTAAATATAACAATAACCATGAAAGGGATAACAATGAAAATACACTATTCACGCAGGGATTTTTTAGCCATGTCGGCTAAAGGAGTGGGCGCCGCGGTCATCTCCTATGGTTTGATGGGCTGCTCAAGCAGTGACGATGATGAGCAAGCTAATGCTGCCCGGGGGGAATTTCTCAATGGGGTTGCCAGTGGTGATCCCACTCACGAGGCGGTGATCCTGTGGACTCGAGTCACGCCAGAGGTTGAGGGGGAGCTTAATGTCAGTTGGGAAATCGCGATCGATGAGGCCTTTAGTAATATTATTGGCAACGGCGAAACCACCACATCTGCCGCGCGCGATTATACGGTGAAAGTCGATGCCATCGGCCTGATGTCGGGCACAGCGTATTATTACCGCTTTAAATGCGGCGAGGTTTATTCCGAGGTCGCGATGACCAAAACCTTGCCCGAGGGCGCGGTGGAGCAAGTGAAATTAGCGGTGATGTCGTGTGCTAACTTTCCAGCAGGTTATTTTAATGTGTATCAACTGGCCAGTGAGATGGCAGGGCTCGATGCGGTGATCCACCTAGGCGATTATATCTATGAATATGGCCGAGGGGGTTATGCCAGTGAAAATGCCGCCGAGCTTGGCCGGGAAGTGTTACCCGCCGGCGAGTTGTTAACCCTTAGCGATTACCGTACGCGCTATGCCCAGTATCGCAGTGATGCCGCGTTAAATGCCTTACATGCCAAAGTCCCCTTTATTACGGTGTGGGACGACCATGAAGTGGCTAACGATAGTTGGGCCGATGGCGCAGAAAACCATCAGCCTGATGAAGGGGATTTTGCAGCGCGCAAAACCGCCGCGCTGCAAGCCTATTTTGAGTGGTTGCCTATTCGTCCATGGTCAGAGGGTAATCATCAAGAGATCTATCGCTCATTTAGTTTTGGCGACTTGGTCGATTTACATATGCTTGACACCCGCCAGTTAGCGCGTGATAAGCAGCTCGATTATGCCGACTATATCGATGATGCCAGCAGTACTATTGACAGCGCGCGCTTTATGGCCGATGTCACCAGTGATACCCGCACTATGTTGGGGGCTGAGCAGTTGCAATGGCTGCAAGCTTCGCTGCTTAATGCCACAGGCAAGTGGCAGGTACTGGGCCAGCAAGTGTTGATGGGCAGTATGTTGTTGCCAGCGGCTATCGCTACCCAAAAATTGTCAGTGTACCAATACGCCGAGTTAGGGGCCTTAGCGCAACTTGCCGCGCGGGCACAGGCTGGCGACCCCACTTTAACAGCGCAAGAGTATAGTTATTTGATTGGTAATCAGCATAAGCTGACGCCCGAAGTGATGGCGTTGTTACAACTGCCCGCTATTCCCTATAACTTAGATGCTTGGGATGGTTATGCCTATGAGCGAGAGGTGATTTTAGCCACGGCAAAAGCCAAAGGCGCTAACTTAGTGGTGATAGCCGGTGACACCCATAATGCCTGGGCGAACGAGTTAACCGACAGCCATGGCGACAGTGTGGGTGTAGAGTTTGCCACCAGTTCGGTCTCATCTCCAGGATTGGAGTACTATTTAGGTATTGAGGCCGATCAGCAAAGTGTTACCGAGGCGGGTATTGTTGATCTGGTCGAGGGGCTGAAATACACCAATCTGCGCGATCGCGGTTTTATGGTGCTCAGCTTCGATCACCATCAGGTTCGAAGTGACTGGCATTATGTCGACACCTTAATGTCGCCAGACTTTAGTGAAGCTAGCGATAAACAGGCGAGCGCCATCACTCAAGTGGGTGAGGTGAGCATCACGCTGGTGTAAGCCCCTCGCTTGATGAGCGCATCTTAGTCGTCACTTGTTGGCTTTACTGTTTATAAAAGTGAACCTGCCCTGCAGTTTTAGTGATTTAGTCCTGCAGGAGCGGGGTTTTTAGTATAAAATCCAGCTCCAAAATCCCGTAGCCATTTTTTAATCGTTTTGAGTCTCAATTCGATATTCTTGTGCTACGTTGAATTTGGGCAAAGGCTAATCTTTTTAGATTACACTTTACCCAGTCGAATACTAAATATAACAAGATGGGGACGGTCAGATGTCAGAGAAACGCTTTATTACTGCACAGGAGTTGCTTGAAGATTCCTTTCGTTTAGCAGCACAAGTTTTTGACAGTGGTTTCAGGCCACAATTTATTGTTGGGATCTGGCGTGGTGGTGCTCCAATAGGCATTGCGGTACAGGAATATTTTGATTTTAAAAAGGTCGACACCGATCATATTGCCGTTAGAACCTCCTCTTACTATGGTATTAACCAGCAGAGCAAAAAGATCAAGGTGCATGGTTTGCATTACATTGTTGAAAATGCCAATGCCGATGGGGGATTATTGATTGTCGATGATGTGTTCGATTCTGGCCGCAGCATTCATGCGCTTAAAACCAAGCTCCAAGAGCTGATGCGCCTTAATATGCCAACCGATGTGCGTATTGCTTGCCCTTATTACAAACCTAAAAACACCGCAGTTGAGCTAAAGCCGGATTACTTTATCCATGAGTCTGATGATTGGTTGGTGTTCCCACATGAAGTGTCAGGCTTGTCACAGCAAGAGTTGCTAGAGGGCAAGAGCGATCTGAAAAACATTAAAGAGCTGTTTATGTAAGCCCTTTAAGCCCCTTAGGTTTACCACATAAGGTTTACCGTATCGGGGTTACCCTATCGTGTCGGTCTAGTCCGTCACTTGATAATTCTGTCGGTAGCCGATATAGCTTGATGTTAAGTGTGCTGAAGCGATTAAAAATGCCACCTTTTTAGGGTGGCATTTTTTATGTTATTGACGCAAGGGCTGCTGGATCGTGATACAAGCTTGTTCATCCTCGATAGCCTGCTTCACGCCACGCCGAGTGACCGGGCTCAAGTTGGGCTCGTTATTAAGCAAACGCGACAAGCGCGCCACGCTAGCGTAAGAGCATTCTCGCGGCAGTAAAAATTGGTTGTAGGCCTGCATAAAGCGGGCGCTATTACGTTTATCTAGCTGCGCAAGCTCATTTAAGCGTTGCTCGGCGGTTGCTTGGCTAAGGGCTTTTTGCTCGCTAGGGTAAAGGTAGGGCATGATGCGCAGCAGTTTAGCCAACATCAGGCTATCGGCATCGGCGTTATGCTGCTGTATGCGCTCAAACCATTGGCGTTTTTGCGCTGCAATGGGCTGCGCAACTTCGGCGCTCAGGGCTAGGATTTCCGCTTGCGGCGAAGTGTCGCGCAGCTTTTCTTGCTGTAATAGTCGCTGGGCGCCTATGGCATCGTAACGATTAAGGTGGATCACCATGGCCCAGCGCAGGGAAGGCGTCAGCTCAACCCCAGTGAGCTGCTCGGTGCCGTTAAGCAGTGCACTTAGGTGCTGCTTAGCCTGATGGCTGAGCGCAAAATCAATATAGGCCTCAAGCCACAAGCGTTGGATTTCAGGCGTAGCTTGAGTGGTCATGGTCAGGCGCAGACTCATCTGCTCCAATGCCCTTAGCGCACGTTGGCTGTAATGCTGCCGATTGGGACTCATCTGCTCAAGCTGCGCCTTGGCTTGCCTCAACTGACTTAACAGAGGTTGTAATACCTGAGGGGCATTCTCTTGCGGCGCGTTGATAAATACACTGCCAAGAAACCTGTCGAGTGTGAGCTCGCCCCGAGTGACGCTGTGCCACAGGGTTTGCCACAGCATGATGCGCAGCTTGGGCTCGTCGATTTTACTCAGATGCAATAGCGCCGTCGTTAAGGATTGTGGGTCAAGTTGTACCTGCACATATCCCCAATCTTGGTAGTTGGGAAACACCAAATCGGGACAGCGCACCCCTTGCAGCCGCTTAATCTCGGTGTCGCTACCGCTGTAGGTGGTTGCCACGACCAAATTGCGATGCAATGCGTCACGGCCCAAGGTAAACAGCCCCAGTTTAACCTTTTGTTGCCGTAAGGTGGGGTATTGCTCGCTGGCACTCTGGTGTAGATTAAAGTGGCTGATGCGGCCGTTGCTGCACTGGAACTGCGCCTCGATACGGTTAACGCCAGCCTGGTAGAGCCACTGCTCGGCCCATGTTGCTAACGGGCGTTTTGCCGTCAGGCTCAGGCTCACGATAAAATCGTTAAGGTTGGCATTGCCAAAGCGGTGTTGCTCAAGGTAGTGCTGCAGGCCTTGCTTGAAAGCGGTGTCGCCCACCAAGTAATTGAGCTGGGTTAACAGAGCAACGCCTTTGCTGAGCGTGGCTGGATTGACGCTTGGCTCAATCTCTGCGGTACTTATAACCGCTTGTTCTAGCGGGGTTAGACTGTACTTGTCATCGAGCTGGTAAACATTGTGTATGTCTTGATACCAAGCGGGGGTGGAAGCGTCTGCAATCATCGCCTTGTTGGCCAGTAAAATAGCTAGGCTCTGACTGAGCCAAAAGCTGTCCCACCAGTTTAAGGTCACCAAATTACCCACCCATTGCTGGGCTAAGGTGCGTAAATTGAGTGACAAGGAAGGCGTCACATCAATACCCGTTTCAGCAAAGGTGGCGTTGGCGGCATTGGCCATCGCCTGCGTCGGCAGGTGTGGCACCAGAATTTGGTTGTAATGATTAAAGGGATAGTCGACACCAAACTGTTGACGGTAGAAAGTGAGTCCTCGATGGGTTTGCGCCAGCCAAGTGTCGGCGTCTATCTGGTGGGCAATCGATTGCCGCGCCAGCAATCGCAGCGTCAGCGATGCTTCATCCGACTGCCATTGATGATATGGGCCCGCGATAAGCGAAAATGTATGCGGGCTCAGCGGGGGGCTCGGCGCAAAGAACCATTGGCTAAGGTCAGTACCGTGGCGTTGTTCTTGCTCCGCGGCCGCGCTGAACACTCGCCAGTCGCTGGGGGCAGTAACCGAGAGTTGAAACACCGCTTTTAAGTTGGGCTGATCGAACACCGGCATGATGCGCTGGGCGCTGGCCGGCAGCAGGTGGCTATAGAGGTAACGGCGACCGTCAACGGCATCGATAGCTTGGATCAGTCCCTGATCGCCCATGCTGTATGGGTGGCTATAACTGAGACTGACTTGATTACTCCCACGATTAAGCAGCAAGGGTGAAAGGCGCAGGTGCTGACTGTCGTAATTGGGATAGAGGCGCTGGCCATTAATCGTTAGCTGGTGCAGCCGCGCCTGATGTAAATCCAATAATAAGGGCGCGTCGTTGTCACTTAAGCTAAAGCTGATGGTGGCCTCACCACGAAAGTGCTGATTATTGCTGAGATCTAGCGCTAATTGATAGTGAATATCACTGATGCGATTGGCACGCGAGCGCGCCTGCTCGGCGCTGATGGTGGCGTTATCTTGTGCTTGGCGAGCAGGCTGCGTCGTGGGTGTACTTTGACATGCGCTGAGCAATAGCGCCACGGCGGCCATGATACACAAGCTCAGCAGAGGCTTTTTCTGTTGAGCCGGTTTGCGATGTCGCAACGCGAGAATGTTGTGAGCCATTATTAAGTTGTCATTAAGCAATTTGGGCTGATGTGATCGGAAGGCGATGTATCACTTGCCATAAAAAAACCAGCACGTTGCTGGTTTTTTAAGGCAGGAAAAGATCACAAACCGAGGAACGACTTAGAGCGCGTCTTACGGATCTCTTTTTCATCAGACCATTCAATGAGGCCCGTTTCGAGATCCATTAAACGCATGGTCATCTTGTAGTACACATCGGTGGTGCTACCGTCTTGTTTGACTATGCTCGACAAGTTGCCATACAGCATAAACTGCGCGCCGATTTGGCGACCAAAATTAATGGCAGTTGAAGGGTCAACCATGCCAGAGTTATTTTGGTAATCCAGTTGCTTACGCACACTGTCTACCTTCGTCATGTCGATAAAACGGAACTTACCTGAGCGCAGTAACTTGTTGCTGATCGAATCGGTAACCGATTCGGTATCAATATGCTCAGAGGTTTTATTTTTGATCTTGTCGACAAAAATAATGGGACGATCGTTGGCTGTCATTGCCACTACGGGCGGGAAAGTCAACATGCTGTCGACCATTTTGGCGGTGATCGCTTGCAGATCGGTGGAACCGAAGTTTTCATTTACGGTTTCGACTTCAGTAGCATCACCGTATTGAACCCGCGATTGACAGCCCGCTAGGCCAATGGCCACTGCAATGATAAAAATGAGCTTGAATTTTTTCATAAACATACCGATTCCTGTAATGAGGTTAAATGATTATTGAATAAAAGCGGGTGTAATTACCAGTATCAATTATCCAAATTAATGTTGTTCTGCCACTTTGTACATCTATCGTCTGCGCCTGACCTTGGTCGAGTTGGATAGCATAACGGCCAGCATCCACATAATCGCGGGCGATTTGTGCTTGTTTGGGCAGGGTTAGCCAGCTGCGTCGGTCGGGTTGTTCGGTGACGACATTAAAAATTTGTATGGCAAGCGCCGCCGCATCGAATTGATTGTTAGCCTTTTTTGAGTCGCTTCGTACCCGTCTTGCCATTTCTGATTTAGCGTAAATGCGAGCCGCTTGGCGAAACAGCGCGGCGGGCAACTCCTCTTTTAATGCTGTGATGGCTAAGGCGTCGATGTTGGCGAGTGGCGCCGCGGTTAAGCGGCGCTCAAGGCCATTAATCTGTGCGGGCCGCACAGGAGAGCGGTCGGGATAATAGGTGGCTAATGATGCTGTTTGCCAATTGCCATGGATAGAAAAAGGCACGGTAAAGCTTTGCTTTTCTGGGACAAAGTCGCGCTCGACTAATAACACCACTTGTCCTTGCCCTGCGCTGGCGGGGTTAGCATCGCCCCAGCGGCGAACAAAATCATCCGCTTGCGGCATTGACAGTTGCTTGGCTAATCGGACTAAATCTTGTTGCAGATAAGGGTTGTCTGGGGTAATTTGCGCCGCTTTGCGATAATCGATAAAGGCATCGTTAGCCTCGCCCAATAACTCGTACAGTAACCCTGTGGTGTAATAACTGTAGGCGTTTAAAAACGAGCTGGTGGTGCTGCCCGCTGCTTGTCCCAGTTTGTTGACCTCGGCATCTATGGTGCCGTTGGCCATCGACTGCACCGCTTGCATCGACTTTTGATAACGGGCTTGTTCTGAGCTTTGCAGTTGATTACTGCGCCGAACTTCCACTAAGGCGGCTTCGCTGTCGCCACTGAACAGGTAGTTCAGTGCTTGGTACTGATGCAGCATGATGCGCTCAAACCCAGGCCCACGATAAGGGATCACATTGTCGTTAATCAACAGGCTAGAGGCTTTGGCGCCGGTATCCGAGATGCTGAGGGTCGCTTGCTCATCAAAGGCTTGATAAGCGTCAATTGCCTTATTGTAATAGCCTTGACTGGCGCTGAAGTCGCCACCTATTTGCGCTACTCTGCCAGCTTCTTGGGCGTATAATAATTTATCTGCGCCATTTATTTTATCATCCAGCTGAGGGTAGATAGGGGTGGTGGTGGGTCGATTTAATGCAGCTTTTATCGGGGCGATTTGCGACGGGTAGCTTATGAATACGCTGTTAAAGGCGCAACCCGATACACTGAGACTGACGAGCATAATCATAACGAGTCGTTTCATCAGGTTATTACCTTAAGATGATGAATGTATAGGGTTAACAGCATGTCAGTCTCGCTCCCTTGCGCTAGCGTCTATCGCGATAACTTACCGGAGTGGCGCGTCATCGCCACTCAGAATATCGATTTAGTAGTGCGGTGGCGGCGTTTCATCCGCGGGGTTAGCCATATTACTTGGCTCAGATTGCTGCACCTTGTCGACCAGTATACGCAGTTTTTCCTGCTGTTCATCGACAATGGCATTAAGCTTAATGACCTGTTGGTCCAGTGCTTCGATAGTACTCTCTTGAAACGCAAGTTTCATTTCAAGTTCTTCAATTCGTTGTTCTAGTGGCACCAATAATTTCCTCTATAAGGGGGGCATAGGCCAAGTTTCCAGTAGACCATTGCTACTAATGCTACTGACCTGATGATGGTTATCTTCAGCTACTGAGTATACAACGGCTCCTTTGATTTGGGCATGCTCTGTGCGACTGACTCGCCAATTAACCAGCATTTTTCCATCTAAAACTCGCCAGACACTCACTTCTCTAGCCGGAGTGCCCGTTAGTAATTTGCTGTTGTCGCGAGTAAAGCGTGCACTGGAAAAATTATGGGTGCGCCGATGAATATTGAGTTGGCTGTGTTGGCTGCCATCTTGGGTGTTCCAAATGATGGCTTGATTGGTGCTGTCGGAGGCAAAAGCCAGCTCACCTTGCTGACTCAAACTGACATTAATCACCCGGCTGGGCAGCGACCAAGTATGTATCGGTTGGCCTGTTGTCGCATGCCAAAGGATCACTTGGTTATCATTGGCTCCCGAGAGGGCAAGTTCACCATTGCGTGAGATGGCCACGCTGTTGACTTTTTCACTGTGGCCCAGAAATTTGATCAATCGATTTTGGCTCGGCGCCAATGACATCACGCTACCATCGGTGAGGCCGATTAACAGGGCGCCGCTATCGGCAATCGCTACAGTTTGTCCGTTAGCAGGTAAAGACCACCATCCAAGTGAGCGACCATCTTCGATGCTCCACAGCGCCACTGAGTCGCGACTCAGTGAGGCGGCGTATTGCTGATTGGTAGAAATTGCGGTGTCGATGGCTTGGCTTTTTTGCTCACCGTGAAACCAGCGATATTTCTGGGTGTGCGTGGTTAAATCCCACAATTGTAAATCGCTATTGGCGGTGCTGATCAACAGATAATGCGCATCGTCAGACAGGGTCGCGCTATAACTGGGTTGATTGATAATAACGGTCGTTTCAGGCTGTGGTTGGCAGGCGGTGATAAATAATGCACAAATTAGCAGCACAGTGAAACTTTTCATGAACTTGCTCCGCAATATATTGTCTTTAGCTCAAGGCGATTACATTGATGCTGCTTGTCACTGCACAGGTTCTGTAGAGCGAATTGACCACTGTGATGGCGCTGGCCTAACATCGATAATGTAATTGGTATATGTTAATTAACTAGTATAAAGTGGTTCGTCTTAGAAAAGTAAGGTTATTGTAACCACAAGAAAATGCTGAGGAAGCTTTTAATGAAGTCGATTTATAAAATGTCACTGGTCGCGCTAGCAGTGGTTGGTTTAACCGCTTGTAACCAAGAGCAACAATCAACAACCGCAGCAGAGGTTAAATTAGAAACCACGCAGCAAAAACAAGCGTATAGTGTTGGTGCTTCTATTGGTAAATACATGTCAGGCCATATTAAAGAGCAAGAAGAGTTAGGCTTAGCTGTTGACCGTAGCCTCATCATCACAGGGTTCAGCAATGGTTTGAACGATGAGCTCAAGCTGACCGAAGAAGAGATGCAAACCGTATTGCAAAGCTTAGACGAAACCTTAAATGAGAAGCGTCAGGCACAGGCGACCGCCATGGCTGAAAAAGCCTTGGCAGAAAGTGCGGCATTCTTAGCTGAAAACAAAGCCAAAGAAGGGGTGACGACTACAGAGTCTGGCCTGCAATATGAAGTACTTGTTGCAGGTAGTGGCGATAAGCCAGCAGCGGAAGACACAGTAGAGGTGCACTATGTCGGCACTCTGATTGACGGTACCGAATTTGATAGCTCAGTTGCTCGCGGCGAACCTGCTAAGTTCCCACTGAACCGGGTTATCCCTGGTTGGACCGAGGGTGTTCAACTAATGCCTGTAGGCGCCAAGTACAAGTTTGTTATTCCAGCTGAATTAGCCTATGGCAATCGTGACACTGGTACTATTCCAGCTAATTCAACGCTGATTTTTGAAGTTGAATTACTCTCTATCGAAAAAGCCGCTGCAGCGGCTGAAGCCAGCGAAAAATAGTCGCTGACTCGATATTGAATAAAGGGCGCTAAGCGCCCTTTTTTGTGGCTATAATTTGGCTTATACAGAGGTGATTCATATAGGTGAGCATCTTTTCGGTTGGCTTAAACAGGTTTAAACGTTGGTTTTGTCAACAAGCGGCGCAGGCATGGCAAGATAACAGCGCATTGCTTGCAGGCTTGGGGTAGAATTTATCCTTGAGAGTGGCATAACAATTTTAGGGTTTGAGTAATGGAATATGAATTTCGCCGCAATACATTAACGGGTACCTTAGTGGCTAATTTCACCATGGATCATGAGATCATGGGGCTGTGGTTTGTCGATGAGCTGGGCGAAGATAATTCGCTGTATGAGCAAATTAAACAAGTGATTTTGCAGTTGCAGCAAGGCACGCTCAGTGAAAAGCGTATCCTGGGTAAAGCGATATCAATCGACTTAGACACCGAGCAGGTGCGGGTGTTTGCGAATGTGTTAGAGATGGAAGATGACTATGAGCTCGATGAGTCTATGTCACTCTATAATGGTGAGTCTGAGGCATTTTGTGGTTTAGAAGATTTTGAGCAAGCCTTAACCAGCTGGCGTATCTTTATTCTTGAGAGTCGTTAGCCTAACGCTAGTGCACTAACTATTTTCAGCACTTTTGGTCGCATTTTTATTGATTATTTTGCCATTCTTAAACATAACTCATTTTTAAAATTAGCCCCTTATTAGAATTACCCCCCTTAATAAGAATTAACCTTAGTTACGCTCAACTTAACCATAGTTGTGCGTAACATAAGTTAAGCCTAAACAGGGCTTTGGCCAAGTTAAGCTTAGTGATTGAGGTAGCGCACCGCCATCTCGGTGCGTGATTTTGCATCGGCCTTACGCAGCAGGTTTTTGACATGCACTTTTACCGTACCTTCACTGATATGCAGTTGCTCGGCGATCACTCGATTACTTTTACCTTCTGCTAGCTGCTGTAAAATCTGTAACTCTCGTGGTGTTAGGTTGCTGATCCATTCTTGCTCATCTTGTCCCTCTTGTAGGATCTGTAAATGGGCTGCCACAGAGGCTGAAATAACTTGGTGCCCCGACATGGCTTGTTTCAGTTGCTCAAGCAGCAGATCCGGCTCGGTGTCTTTTAATAGATAACCGTCGGCTCCGGCGCGGATCAGGCGCACCACATCTTGTTTGGCATCAGAGACGGTTAAAATCACGATGCGGCTAGTGATCTCCTCTTGACGCAAGGCATTGAGGGTATCAAGCCCAGTCATCCCTTTCATATTGAGGTCGAGCAATACGATATCAGGCTCGTTGTCGGCCACCAGCGCCAGTGCATCTAAGCCGCAGCCAGCTTCCCCAAATAGGGTGAAATCGGCATCGGAAGCGATCAGCTGACAGATGCCTCGACGTAATAAAGGATGATCATCGACAACTAATACGGAATAGGGCTTACCCATGGTTTTGTCTCCAAGCGTTGCGTACTGTTATTGCGGCCAAGTTATTCAGGCTCTGTCTTAGGTGGAAATTGTAGCGTGACCGTGGTGCCGCCTTGAGTGTTACCGCTGAACTCTAGCACACCCGCTAATCGACTGGCGCGTTCATGCATGATCCCAATGCCAAAATGTTGATCCCGCTCGATTAATTTATCGACACCCACACCATCATCACTAATGCTTATCACTACTTTGTCGCCTTGGGCAGTGCAATCGATATGGATATGGCTCGCTTGGGCATGTTTAATGGCATTGAGCGTAGCTTCTCGAGTGAGCTGTAATACGTGAATATGTTGATAGACACCTAATAGCTGCATTGGTAGCTGGTAGTTGAGGCTGATTTTAGCCTCTGATTGGCTGCGCAGCTGCGCTAACATCGCCTCCATGGCGTTATGTAGATTAGGGTCATTGATGGTTAAGCGGAAGGTCGATAATAGCTCTCGTAGTTGCACGTAGGCGGTATTGACGCCTTCATTAATCTCACTTAATTGGCTGTCAACTTGTGGGCTACGGCAATCGGTATCGAGGCTTTTTGATAACAAATTGACCTGAATTTTTAGAAAGGCCAACAGTTGCCCGAGTGAGTCATGCAACTCCCGGGCAATAACGGCGCGCTCCTCCATCAGGGCCAGTTGTTGACGTTGCTCACCCGTATTGTGAATCACAATAGAGCGCGCCAGCATGATGGCAAAATTGTCAAATAGTGCGTAATTAATCTCGCTATCGCTGCGTACTTCTAAATGGCCCAGTTCGTTATCGGCAAACTTGAGGGCAAAGCGGGTGGTCTCTGGTGCTGCCAGTGACCACCCGCCATCGGCTTCGATACACAGCGGCGCTTCGCCCTCTTGGGCAATCACTAATCGCAAGTTGGTATTTGGCTCATGGGCCTTGAGCTGATCTAAGGCCTGCTTAAGGGTGCTTACCTCCAGCGTGCCTGAGTGCAACATGACCAGATTGTCGTACAAGAGTTTCAACTCATTGTTAGCGCGAGTGAGCGCTAAGGTTTTTTGTTTGACCTGATTTTCGAGGTTAGCATAGAGCGAAGATAACTCTTTGGCTGTGCTGGCCAGTGCATTACTCAGGGCATTAAGTTCAACATATTCACTCTGCGGCACTGCAACATTAAAGTCGCCTTTAGAGATGGTGTTAGCCGATTCCATTAATTGATGCAGTGGCTTTACCACTTTACGTTGAGTAAAACGCACCGCAAAAAATGCGATTAATAACATCAGGCTTAAGCCGATAATTTGGCTTGCGGCCAGCAGGCGTAATTTAAAGGCGGCGTGTTTTTCGGTTTCCAGTACCAGCAAATCTATGGTGTCGACAAAATCACTGAGTGCGGCGGCATATTGGCGTGAATTTTCGGTTTCGATAAAACGTTTCATCACCTGCCACTTTTGGATAACCAGTTGGTATTGCTCACCCAAGGCAGCAGGACTTATCCAACTTAGGGAGCGTTTTAACGCATCTGAATAGAGGGTGGCTTCAAACTCGGCCACTTTCTCATCGGCATCTTCACTGCCAGAGTTAGCATAAAACATCAGCCGATAGCTTTGCATTCGTAGCGAGCCGGAGGCGTTAATCGCCCGCGCATCGCCTAAGCTGTAGGCTAAATTGGCAATAGCAAAGGTGGCCAAGCCGCTCGACAGTAAAATAAAGGTCAGCATAAGTGCAAAAATAGTGGCGGTGAGACTGCCTTTTTTCATCAGGGAACCGTCGCTTAAAATCGAAGAAGAGGATGACTAGTAAGGCGAGTATTATTAATGAGTCATCAGTATAAAAGTTAACATATTAGCTAAAGTGTGAGATACAACACATTTACATTATGATCTAGCTCAAGATTCATCCCAGTTACCCCATAAGAGGTATATTTAAAAATCAGCTTAAAGGCTAACTTTGGCCATGGAGATATTGTGGTTATTGCAGATAACTATGAATAATACGGAGATGAGATGGTGAAAAATTTAACAAAAAAAACCTTTGCACTAAGCGCGTTAGTTGCAGCGAGCTTAATGACAAGTGGCGTGATGGCCAGTGACAAAACTGAGCCACGTAATGAAGTGTATAAAGACAAATTTGCGAAGCAATATAACAGCTGGCATGAGACCGCTGAAAGCAAAGATGTTGTCGATATGTTAGAACAAGTACCCAGTTTAGTGGTATTGTGGGCGGGTTATGGCTTTGCCAAAGATTACAATGCACCTCGTGGTCATATGTATGCGGTAACCGATGTGCGTAATACCTTACGTACCGGTGCGCCTAAGTCTGCTGAAGATGGTCCAATGCCGATGGCGTGTTGGTCATGTAAGAGCCCAGATGTGCCTCGTATGATTGAAGAGCAAGGCGAAGATGGCTATTTCGCCGGTAAGTGGTACAAAGGTGGTGCAGAGATAGTCAATACTATCGGTTGTTCCGATTGTCATGAGAAAGGCTCGGCTAAGTTACGCCTGTCTCGTCCGTTTGCCGAACGTGCCATGAACACCCTAGGTACCCCGTTCGATAAAGCGTCTAAAAAAGATAAGCAATCTATGGTGTGTGGTCAGTGCCACGTAGAGTACTACTTCGAAAAAACACAAGATCGCAAAGGCTTTGTTAAGTTCCCATGGGATATGGGCACCACAGTTGAGCAGATGGAAGTCTACTACGACAGTATGGACTTTACCGATTGGACCCATGCCCTATCGAAAACTCCTATGCTTAAAGCCCAGCACCCAGGTTATGAAACTTGGCAGCTTGGTGTACACGGCAAAAACAATGTGACCTGTACCGATTGTCACATGCCTAAGGTTACTAATGCCGAAGGCCGTAAGTTTACCGACCATAAAGTGGGTAATCCATTTGATCGCTTCGAAGAAACCTGTGGCACCTGTCATAGCCAAAGCAAAGAGTTCATGGTTAACCTAACCGAAGAACGTAAAGTGAAAGTGGCCGATTTAAAGGCGCGTGCTGAAGCTCAGTTGGTTAGAGCTCACTTTGAAGCCAAAGCGGCGTGGGACGCTGGTGCTAGCGAGACTGAAATGAAGCCTATCTTAATGGATATCCGTCATTCACAGTGGCGCTGGGATTATGCCACAGCCTCTCATGGGGTGGCGGCTCATGCACCGGATGAAGCCTTACGTGTATTAGGTACCGCAGTTGATAAAGCCGCCGATGCCCGTATTAAACTGGCACAGTTATTAGCGGTGAAAGGGGTTAAGCAGCCGATTGCGATCCCTGATGTATCGACTAAAGCCAAAGCCCAAGCGGCGCTCGGTATGGACATGAAAAAGATGAACGCCGACAAGGAAGAGTTCAAGAAAACCGTACTGCCTAAGTGGGACGCCGAAGCTAAGCAGCGTGAAGCAACGTACTAAGCAAGTGATATAGCCAAGCCGTGAGTGAGCCTTTGCGTCAGTAAGCCAGTAGTGCTTCTCTAACGGTTTGTTTTAAGTCATCACACTAAAAAGCCCTGGTATTTAACCAGGGCTTTTTGTCATATTCTGTCCGTTGCCAAGATAGGCCTGTCCCTTGAGTACAAACTATTTAATCATCTTTAGTAGGGCCCTAAAGCGCTCGCCGCTGGCTTCGCGCTGCAGTTCAAACAGTAAAGACTCACAGTTGGTCACCTTCGCGCCATACTGAGTCATCATCTGAATGCCCAGCTGCTTATTTTCAGCACTGCGTGACGATACCGCATCGGCAACAACGTTCACCTGATAACCATTATCGAGCAGACTGCGACAGGTTTGATAGACACAGATATGGGTTTCAATGCCCGCCATGAGCACTTGTTTGCGCTTGGTGCCTTCCATTGCGTGGCGAAAGGCCTCGGTATACCAAGCACTAAAATGGGCTTTGACGATTGGCTGGTGGTGCGGGGCCAGCAGGGCCTGTAATGCTGGACTCGTGCTGCCGAGTTTCTCGGGTAGCTGCTCTAGCCAGACAATGGGGATGTCAAACAGCTCTGCCGCTTTGATCAAGGTGGTCAGCTTGTGCTCTAAGGTATCGGCTTGATGCATCATCTGGGCAAGCTTGCCCTGCACATCGACAATCAATAACACACACTCCTGTGGTTCTAACATAGTCATCTCCTCCCATGGTTGGTTTTCTATCATACCTAGGATAACGCCATAACCAATCGGTCATAAGTCGAATACCTGAACGCTTGTTTTTTGTGCACTGGTGGGGTGCTCGCACCAAAATGGTGCGATAGCGGGTAGGCTGTATCAATCCGTAAAGTTTAAATTACTGATTATAAGTGATTTTTATTGTTGGCCTGATGCTTGAATTGTTTATTGTATCACCACATTACAATCACGAGCCGGAGGCTGGAATGAAACTAATCAGTGCAATTATCAAACCCTTTAAATTGGATGATGTGCGAGAAGCTATCGCTGGTATGGGGATAGAGGGCATGACAGTCACCGAGGTGAAAGGGTTTGGGCGCCAAAAAGGCCATACCGAACTCTATCGTGGCGCCGAATATCAAGTCGATTTTTTACCTAAGGTTAGACTCGATATCGCCACTAAGTCGGAAAATGTAGACCACTTGATTGAATCTATCGTGGCGGCAGCGCGAACGGGCAAGATAGGTGACGGCAAAATTTTTGTGACAGATCTAGATCAGGTTATCCGTATTCGTACGGGCGAACTCGATAACGAAGCACTGTAAGGGGATAAGACAATGGAAGAACTAAAGGCATTAGGTACCACTGTGACCGAGTTGCGATTCGCACTAGACACATTTTACTTTCTGATTTCGGGTGCTCTGGTGATGTGGATGGCGGCCGGTTTTGCCATGCTAGAAGCGGGTTTAGTGCGCTCTAAAAATACCACCGAGATATTAACCAAAAACGTCTGTTTGTACTCTATAGCCTGCATCATGTACTTAATTGTGGGTTACAACATTATGTACGTCGATAACACTGAAGGCGGCTGGCTGCCCTCGTTAGGTGGACTCATTGGCGTACAAGCGGGCGATGCAGACCATGCCTTAGAATCAGATTTCTTCTTCCAAGTGGTGTTTGTGGCGACAGCCATGTCTATCGTCTCGGGGGCGGTCGCTGAGCGGATGAAGCTTTGGTCTTTTTTACTCTTCTCTGTGGTGATGACGGCGGTTATCTATCCCATCGAAGGTTACTGGACATGGGGCGGTGGCTTCCTGTCTGAAGCGGGCTTTGTCGACTTTGCTGGCAGCGGTATTGTGCATATGGCTGGCGCGACGGCAGCTATTTCTGGGGTGTTACTGCTCGGTGCACGTAAAGGTAAATATGGCCCTAACGGTCAGGTTAACCCAATCCCTGGATCTAACTTACCCATGGCAACCTTAGGTATGTTTGTGTTGTGGATGGGCTGGTTTGGTTTTAATGGCGGCTCACAGTTATTAGTATCGGACATGGAGAACGCCTCGGCGGTGGCCAAGATTTTTGTAAACACCAACTCGGCTGCCGCGAGCGGTGCCGTTGCTGCGCTCATCGTGTGTAAGATGGTGTGGGGTAAGGCCGATTTAACCATGATCCTTAACGGCGCCTTGGCCGGCCTAGTTGCCATCACCGCCGATCCCTTATCGCCTTCGTTGCTATTAGCCGGTGCTATCGGTATGTTTGCCGGTGGCATAGTGGTCTTCTCTATTGTGATGTTTGATCGCATTAAGATAGACGATCCCGTGGGCGCAATCTCGGTGCACGGTGTGGCTGGCTTATTTGGTTTACTCTTGGTGCCGCTATCGAATGCCGATGCGACCATCACAGGCCAGTTACTTGGGGCAGCAGTGATTTTCGCTTGGGTATTTAGTAGCTCGTTTGTGGTCTGGTACGTACTCAAAGTGACCATGGGGATCCGAGTGACTGAAGAGGAAGAGTACAATGGTATGGATGCATCAGATTGTGGTATCGATGCCTATCCTGAGTTTGTCTCGCTCAAGAGTGCTAACTAATCTTCATCAGCACAGAAGATGAGCTTACGGGGGCCGTTACAGTAGTGCAACGGCCCCGATTTTTTGTATGATGTGAACACACTCTAGGTGTCTATTGCGTCATACTGTCTATGGCCATGGCGAGTTAATTGCGAGGAACACCATGAACATTGTGCGAGTCAGTCTCTACGGCCTCTACCTAAGTCTGCTGTCTATCGGCTACGTGTCTATCAGTGCTAGTCACGCTGGCGAAGTCGTCGTGCGTAAGTCCAGTGAGCCTTTCGATGCATTTGCGGTGCGAGACCAAGTGTTGCAAGACCATCAATGGCGAGAGGCGCTGCGAATGCAGCAACAGCTTACGATTTTACGCGCCTTGCCACTGGACTGCATACTGGTGCCAACGCCTTATCGCTACTTTCATTGCGGCGCCCATTTCTATCGGCCTTATCGTGATGGCGAGTCCAATGATGAGCTTTATATTGAGATTGATCCACCAGAGCCTACTCCAAACTAATATTTTGTAACGCTTTGGCGCGGCAAAAGGGCATGCTCTCACTTATGCTAAATGATATGGCGTACTGATTGAGACGGGTTTTATGCGACAGTTACTTTGGCTTGCGTCGATGATGATGTTACTGCAAGGATGTGCCTCAACCCCCACAATTCGCTCGGTTGATAACATTGAGCAATACTTTTTAGACAGCCAATTTAAGCCTGTTGCTTTGCCTGTGTTGCCAGCCCAGCTGTTTGCCTTATCTCCCCAGACCATTCAAGTGTTGCAGCAGGCCTACCAAAGCAGTCAAACCTCACGCACTGCAATCATGCCCCATCGTTGGTTAGCCAACTATATCAGTGCCAGCCAAGGCGGTTTTAGCTATCAAGATAATATAACGCGCATTCCCCAGCAGACCTTTGATGACAGAGCGGGAAATTGTATGTCGCTGGTGTTGCTCACCGCCGCCATGGCTGATGCCCTAAGCGTGGCGGTTGAATTTCAGCAGATAGCAGTGCCACCCGTGTGGGACAAGCAAGGCCAGTTTTATCTCATTAATGGCCACATCAATTTACGCTTATTGCCACAAGCTACCGAGGATACCGTGCTGGTGGCCAGTCAGGAGATACAGGTCGACTTTTTACCCGAACGAACCATGCGCAGTTATGGCAAAATCCGTATCGACAAAATCACTGTGATGGCCATGTTTTATAACAATATCGCGGCCGAATCTTTAGTGGCCGGAGATTATGATTTAGCTTACCAATACAGTAAGCAGAGCTTGCGTTTGCGCGCCGACTTTACCCCGGCACTTAATACCTTGGCGATTTTATATCGCTATAAAGGATTAGATGATGCCGCTGAAACCCTATACAAGTTGGCGTTAAGCCTTAATGAAGACGACATGAACGCCCTGTACAATTATGCCTTGTTGCTGGAGAGCCAGCAGCGTTTAGCCGAGTGGGCGAAGCTGCATAAAATTCTCGAGTTGGCCCGCATCGGCAATCCCTATTATTACTATGATATGGGTCAGCAGGCCTATATCGAGCATGAGTACCAAAGGGCATTAACTTGGTATAAACGCGCCGTTGAGAAAGCCGATTATCGTCATGAATTTTATTTTGGATTATCACGTGTCTATTGGGTGACAGGCGATACACGTAATGCACGGAAAAATTTAGAAAAAGCCCTCTCCTTGTCAACCGATGCGGCTAATCAAGGTCGTTATCAAGCTAAACTACAGGCGATGCAAAGCCATTAACTATTAGCGACTCAATATAAGATAAGCCACTCAATTTAGGCCATTACCGCCAAGCCTAAAAGGAGCGGCAAAGCGCAAACATTATCTGAGTGAGCCAGAGTACAAAAAAGGCTTCCTAAGAAGCCTTTTTTAGAGGAAATTCATTAAGCTAAGGCTTATTTATGTTCAACCGCCAGATAGTTAATAAGGTCAATCAACTCACCTAGGGTACGTACTTGGCCTAAATTGACCGCATATTTATCATTAACGATAAAGGTCGGTACGCTTTGAATGCGAAACTCACGTTGCTGCGCACGCCACAGGTTAATTTTATCGGTCACCGCTTGGCTATCGGCAAGGCTATCATAGTTGCTGACGTCGATGCCGTTGGCGCTAAACACCTTTTTGATATCATCACGGGTATTGATTTCTGGCTTGTCGTGAGCGCTGTGATCATGGTCATGGCTGTGGCCGTTGGCACCTTCTTCACCTTGAATGGCGGCAAACATAGCGTGGATCATCTTGTCTTCAACGTTAAGCTCTTGGATAACCGCCAGAGAGCGCATCACTTCGGTGCCAATATCGCTATTCATAAAGTCTACATGCTTACTGTCGAAGCTGACGCCAGGTTTAAGGTTCGCCTTGATGTCGCCTAGGTACTGGGTTTCCATATTGAAACAGTTATGGCAGTAAAAAGAGTAAAACTCGGTTAACTTTGGCTCGGTGCTTGGTGCCTTGTCTGATACGACAGTGAAATGCTTACCTTCGATAAACTGTGCGGCAAAACTGCTTAATGGAGCAATGGCTAGAGTCAGTGCTAATGCGATATGTTTGATCATAGTGTCCTCAAATGACAGCGTGCTGCTTAATAGTAATTAACATAAAAAATGTAATATTTTTAGCATAATAGCGAAAGCTTAAGTATGACTTAACGGCGCTTAAGAAACAGTGCCTACAATGTGACTTAGCTTGTATATTGAGGCAGAGTTTTACCACTTTTCACGTAAAGTTTGCCAAGCCTCACAAACTTGCCGAAATTTGGCGGCATCGCCACCTTGACGATCCGGATGCCATTGCAGGGCTAAGCGACGCCATTGTTTGCGTATCATCTTGCTGGTGGCGTTGTCATCGAGCTCGAATACGCTTAAGGCTTGGCGCTTGTGCATTGCGTTGGGGTTGGCACCAATATATTGCTCATAGCGGTGCCAAAATGATTCGAGGATCTGCTGGATCACATTGGCACTGGTATCATAGTTGTGCCAATCCATGTAGTAATCACGCAGTGAGTCGTCTTCACATAATTGCTGCTTGAGATCGCTTGGCACTCGCCTAAATATTTGGATTTGCATCGATTTCACCTGCAGCCAGCTGTCAGGCAGTAATAGTTGCTGCAGTTGAAACAGGGCATTCATGAGTAGGAAGTTTTGTTTAAACAGGGCTTTTTGTGGGTCGCTGTCGAGATCTTGCATCAGGCCCTGTTGTTGCAATTTGGCCGCGAGATGATGCACTTTCCAGCTGTGTGGCGTGCTTTGCAGTAGTGAGAGCAGCGGCCAGATAAGCGGATTATCACCTTTAATCGAAGCGGTCGTTGCCACAGCGTGCTTGGCTTCAGAGTTCGCTTCGGCATTGGCATCGAGTGATGCTGGGTCTTGGGGGGGGGGCGCTAGCAACATAGGGATCATCCATAACCAATGATAATTTTTACTATGGCAATAGCAAAGATGGAACGCAAGCCTTTAATGGCGCGCCCACTGTGTGCAGGCGCGCCATGGCTCAGGCTTAAATCTCGGTGAACAGTTCACTTAACGGTAAGCGTGACTTAGGCAACTTAGCGTTAAAGTCCTCTTCGCTGTGATGGCCAAGTGCGACCACTACCGAAGCGCAATAACCTTGGGCGGGTAAGTCCAGCAGTTGGTTAAGTTTAGTCACATTAAACCCTTCGATTGGGCAGGCGTCGATATCGAGCAAACTGGCGCCCAGCAGCAGGGTGCCTAGCGACAGATACACCTGCTTTTCCATCCAATGCTGGGCATCTTTGAGTTCGATTCTGTGCATATTGGCAAAAAAGGAGCGCCCAGCATGTTGTGCTTGTTTCGCCTGGTCGTTTGCAAAGCGGCCATCGCTCGCTTCTTGCTCCAGTAGCCTTTGCAAGTGCGCTTCATCCATGCTGGTTTTGGCGCACAGCACTAATACATGCGACGCATTGAGGATTTTATCTGTGTTAAAACCAAAATCACTGGTGGCTTGGGCAATGGTCGCCTTGCCTTGCTCGCTGGCGGCTAACACAAAGTGCCAAGGTTGCGAGTTGGTCGACGATGGGCTGAGTCTGAGCAACTGTTTTAACTCATCAATTTTCTCATCGGCGATCTTTTTAGTGGGGTCAAACACCTTAGTGGTATAGCGTTTGTTGGCAAAAAAACTGATTGGCTGCATGCAGGTTATCCTATGTGCGAGCAATGAACGATGTGGCGATTCTACGCCAGTCACCATGCAATGAACATGGTGTAAAATCACAAATATTGGCAAAATTATATTGATGATAGGCATCATATGTAACGCATGGCTGAGTGTCATCGATGGGCTGATTGGCAGCTTGTCGATAAGCGCTGAAAGTGTGGTTCACTTTTTGTCATGTTATGCTGCCAGCTTATGAATCGTTATTTAGGTTAAGAGGTATTTTTGTCTACTGAATCTGCAGCTCAATCGCAGCTAAAAATAGCCAGTGTTAATCTGTTCAATTTTATTGCGCCGCCAGATGCCTATTACGATTTCAATAACATCTATACCGAGCAGCAATGGCAGCAAAAGTGTGACTGGATAACGGCTTATGTTAATCAATACCGTCCCGATGTGATTGGTTTTCAAGAGGTGTTTTCAACTGATGCGTTAAAGGCGTTGTTAAACGCTGCCGGGTATCCCTATTTTGCTGTGGTCGATACCCCAGAGGTTGAAGATGAGTTTATCTATCGCAGCCCTGTGGTGGCCTTGGCCTCTAAATACCCGATAAGCGCCATTCATGCCTGTAGTGCCGCCCCTGAATTTGCTTCATTATTGGGGCTCAGCGCCGAATTTGCATTCAGTCGCACACCGGTGCGGGCGACTGTGGTGCTGCCTGATCTGGGGCCATGCGATTGTTATGTGGTGCATTTTAAATCTAAACGCGGCCAGTTCAGTGTGGAACAAGCTCAAGAGCTGCTTGGTGTTGCCCCGAGTGCGATGCAAGCCAGTTTTGCCATCGAGGCTGCAGCCAAATGGAGCGCCGCTATCGTGCGCGGGAGCGAGGCGAGCCTGCTGCGTTATGCGATTGCCGAGCGGCGCGCCATCACGGCTTATCCCGTGATCTTGATGGGTGATTTTAACGATACCTTGCATAGCGGCGTGCTATCGAGCCTGGTCAGCACGGATACCCGCTTAATTGCCACTTATGGCGAGCAGGGCTTTGACGATTACCGCTTGCACGATGCCTATCAGTTATTTGAGCAATCCCATTACAGCGTGACAGCCGTTGCGCGACCTGCCACTCACTACCATTTAACCCAAGGGGCGGTGTTAGATTACATCTTACTGTCTAATGAGTTTGACCCCCATAATGATCAATGCCTAGCAGAAGTTGAGCACTACCACACCTATGATAGGCACTTGCTTAACCCTGAGTATGCCCGCGACAGTCATAGCACAGATCATGCACCTGTCATGATCACCTTAAAGATCAGGCAGTAAACTCGTTTGTCATCTTACAGGTTATAGGATAGTTTGAGCCTATTGACTGGGGCATAATGCTGGCGCATGGCGAGATAAAGGATACAGAGAATGCTTGACGCTATTTGTCGTATGGATAAGTTATCGCAAACCGTCTATTCGGTATTTCAGTTTCAACGCCTCGATGAGGCGGAGGTTGAACGCTTGCGTCAGCACCTATATTGCCCAGCCTGTGCTGGTAAGGCGTATTTTCGTAAAGCCTCTAAAGATGGTAAAGCGGCCTGCTTTGGCTCGCGTTATCATCAATTAGATTGCCGCGAATTTAAGCCCAGCGCCAACCGCCAACGTGAAGAGCAAGATGCCAGCGAGGTTAACCAGCTTATTGTTGACAGCGATGCGCTGCGAATCGACTTTTCGAAACGCGCATCAAGCCATAGCGTGAAGGCTATAACCGTAGCAACGCCAGCGACGGCGGCAGATAACAGGGTTTCTGAGCCAGCAGCACCAATGCCCCAAACGGCTCATTCGCCCATCACATCACCAGTTCAAAAGAGTACGCCAACGCCCAATGAGGCTAGCGCATCCACGCCCGATAAACGCATCGCCCGCGAAGGGTTAGAGAAACTGTTACACAGTTTATTGCGTGGCAGCGAGCTGGCCAGCTCAGATTTGTGGGTGTATACCGATGACAAGTATCGTTGGCGCGCTAAAAATCTGTTTGTTAATTTTAGTCAGGCTAGCCCCACAGACAATGGGGCGCCGCGTATGTATTGGGGCACGATTTCTCATACCGATAAGGCGATGCTCTGGCTTAACCCTGCCGACTGTAAAGATGTAGGGATCCCAATCGATGGCTTTAAAGAGGAATTACAACAGCGTTTTGCTATTGAACATCGCCGCGATCTCGAAGGGGCTGGGATCATCTTATTTGGTAAGTGCTTTTGGAATAAAGATAAAACCCGCAAGATCATTCAGCTATGGAATCGCGATATCAGCCGAATGCACATCTCGCTCGCCGAAGAGGAATGAGTCTCTCCGTTTGATCATCTCGGGCTATTTTTCGGCGCGATCGCCAGATTAAAAGTGCCACTGCACGTAAATGCTTTGGTAATTACTGCCACCACCAATGCGGCCAAAGGCTGAGCTTGTTTCAAAGATCCCCGACCTGTGGTGAATGCTATAACCTAGCCAAAGGTTATCCATTTGATGAGAGTTCACCAGATCGCCAATATTCACATCTAACGAAAAATCTAAATAGTTTAATAGCTTAGACGGTTTGTAATCTTTGGCTTCAAGCTCTGTACCTTCGATATAGGTGATATTGCTGACATACGACAGGCCTTCGGCGATACCAAGTCGAAAACGTGGCCCTAGCTCAAAGGTGTAAAAGGCCTTTAGCGCAATGACCATTTCTGCCAGATTATCCTGCACTTGTGAGTCGTGATGCCATACCAAACCAGGGGTTAGGTAAAGATCTATCGGTAAAGTAAATAGCTTATCTGTTAGCTGAGTGCCGTAAAATGCCGATGTCATCTGGTTATTATATGGATCGGTTGCCGTTTGCCATTTCAAAATGGCGTTTAAGTTGGATGGCGTCGCCCACCCGTGGGCGATTCGAATATATTCGCTGCTTTTTTTAAGTGTTTTTGGCGCAGACACAGCCGAATATTGGGGGGTTTTAGGCTCAGGGAAAAAACCAAAACCCAAAAATGACTCATATTGAAAGCGGTTGTCGATGGTGGGAAGATGATAAACCTCATCTTCGAGGCGACTTAACCCAAACTGACTGAGTAGATACAAGTTACTGATGAGGTGATAGCGTGCCTTAACTCCAGCGGTAAAACTGAGCCCATGGCCTACATCGTATTGGTCTAAACCATAGTAATGGTCATTAAAGTCAGCCGTTTTCCATTGGAACTCGGCATAAGGGTTAACCTTCCAATCACCCGACGCCCAATGATATTGGGTACGGCTGTAGCCATAAACACGTTTATGTGAATCGGATAAAATAGCGAAATCGACGTCCCATTCATCCTTAACAAAGCGATATTGTAAACCAAAGTCAAAGGCTTGTGATTGGGTATTATTTTGCAGTGCTTTAGGAATATCGACGAAACGAAATCGAGTGTATAGATTGATTTGATGTTGATTATTTTTCCAAAGATGGCCACCCGCTTCCATCCCATTGAGAAAAAGGTACTCATTTTGATAGTAAATCAGCGGCAAGGTATCGTACACCTCATCATCTTCTGTGGCGTAAGGGATATCACCGCGGCGAACCCCTATACCAATCCCCCAATTATCTTGCCATTGTGCGACTGAAGCTAGCTCTTGAGTGTGAGTTGTTTGAGCCTGGTGAGGCTCATCCGCTTTTAGTGAACCAATAGGCGATAACAACAATAGGTTAAGCGTAACGATTGAGAGTAAATTGGGCTTCATATTGTGTATTTCATATTATGTTCTGGTGGAAAAAACATCCTCTAAGGCATAGTGAGTCGTTAAGCATATTCATTTATAACAAAAGCCTAGGCCTTATGACTCTTACGGGTCTTAAACTTCTCACGCATGGTTTGCATTATCACGTAAAACACAGGTACGAGTACGGTGCCAACAATGGTGGCCGCTAACATTCCACCAAAGACCGAATACCCTAATGCACGGCGACTACCTGAGCCTGCGCCGCTGGCCAAGACTAATGGCAATACACCTAACAAAAAAGAGAAGGCGGTCATTAAGACGGCGCGAAAACGTAATTTGGCTGCCGTCTCACTCGCCTCGAGAATGCTCATGCCCTCTTCCCGTAATTGCTTAGCAAATTCCACAATTAAGATGGCGTTCTTACACGCCAGACCAATTAACAGAACCAGGCCTATCTGGGCGTAGAGGTTGAGGTCGGAACCCACTAATAAGATATTCAAGAACGCACCTAAGACCGCAATAGGGACCGCGAGGATAACGGCAAATGGAATGGTCCAACTTTCGTACTGCGCCACTAAAAACAAGTAGGTAAATACCAATGCTAAGGCAAAGATCAATGGTGCAAGGTTGCCCGCTTTAATCTCTTGGAAGGTCTGCCCGGTCCACTCAAAGGCGTAACCGGTTGGTAATGCTTCACTCGCTGCACGTTCCATGGCTGTAATCGCATCGCCAGAGCTAAATCCTGGCGCAGGAAAACCGTTGATCGTAGTCGAGTTGAACATGTTGTAGGAGTTCATGACATCTGGGCCTAAGATAGGCGTCACCGTTACTAAGGTGCTTAATGGCACCATGTCGCCGGTGTTTGAGCGCACATAAAATCGAGAGATATCTTTCTCAGAATTACGGAATTCGCCCTCGGCCTGAAGAATGACCCTAAAGACCTTACCAAACCGATTAAAGTCGTTGACATACATTGACCCTAACATGGTTTGCATCGTTGAAAAGATCTCATTGAGAGAGATCCCGAGCACCTTGGCCTTATCCCTATCGACATTTACATACATCTGCGGCACATCGGCACGAAAATTACTAAAGGCCATGGCGATTTCTGGTTGCTCATTAGCTTTCATCACCAGCCCACGCATTACCGCCGCCAGCTCTTGAGGGGAGCGTCCTTGGGTATCTTGTAATACAAATTCGAACCCGCCGACACTGCCAACACCAGGAATGGGAGGCAGTGAGAAGGCCATCGCTTTTACGGCAGGGTTGGCGGCGTACTTGACTTGCAATCTGGCCACAATGGCCGATTCGACCATATCTGGCGTGTCTCGCTCCTCCCACGTTGAAAGCGTCACAATCATTAACCCCCCATTTGAGGAGACTGAGCCCGTCAAAATACTAAAGCCGCTGGCGTGAATAACATTTTCAACCCCCGGCTCCGCTAAGGTGAGTGTGACCAGCTGATTCATTACCTCTTCAGTGCGGTTCAGTGATGCCCCATCGGGGAGCTGAATATCAACCATAAAGGCTTTTTTATCTTCCATAGGCACAAAGCCTGATGGCAATATTTTCGCAATCCCCCCCGTGAGGCCTATTAAGCAAAGGTATACCACACCGACTAAGGTAAGTTTGCGCATTAAAGACCCGACTATCTTGGTATATCGCCCCGTCACACGTGCAAACTGCTTATTAAACGCAGCATGAAACCCTTTGGTATGCGTTTGAGGTGGGCGTAATAATGAGGCGCACAGCGCCGGGCTTAAGGTTAAGGCGTTGACAGAGGAGATTAAGACCGAAATACAGATAGTCACTGAAAACTGGGCATACATTTGCCCAGTGATCCCTGGCATCACCGCTGTTGGGGCAAATACGGCTAGTAACACCAATGTGGTGGCAATAATGGGTCCGGTCACCTCTTTCATCGCTTTCGAGGTGGCCTCTTTTGATGATAGCCCTTCGTCTTGCATCAAACGAGTGACATTTTCTACAACTACAATGGCATCATCGACCACAATACCGATGGCCAAGATCAAGGCGAATAGCGAAACCGTGTTGATGCTCATCCCAAAGGCAAGTAAAAAGGCGAAAGTACCAATAAGTGAAACGGGAATCGCAATGGCTGGTACTAGAGTGGAGCGAACATCTTGTAAGAAGATAAAGACGACAAAAATAACTAATGCAATTGAGATAAATAGGGTGGTTACCACCTCTCTAATCGAGGTTTCGACAAACTCAGTGGTGTCATAGAGGACCTGATATTCCAAATCATCCGGAAAGCGCTCGGATAATGTCGCCATTTCAGCCTTAATAGCCTTACCCACTTCTAAGGCGTTGGCATCGGGAGATTGATAAATAGCGATCACTGCCGATGGCTTATTATTAAGTTTACCTTGTGCATCATAGGTTTGAGATCCTAATTCGACTCTGGCTACGTCACCGACGACCACTTTAGAACCGTCGTTGTTGGCGCGAATGGTCACATTGGCAAACTCTTGCGGATCTTTAAGGCGGCCTTTTGTTTGTAAGGTATATTGAAATTGCTGGTCGGGATCAACTGGGGCTGCACCAATACGACCAGCGGCAACCTGAATATTTTGTTCTTGTAGTGCTGTAATGACATCGGATGCGGTCACGCCAAGGCTCGCCATTTGATCGGGCTCGAGCCAGATACGGATCGCATAATCGAGAGCACCAATTACTTGTACCTTAGATACGCCAGTTTGACGCGCCAGCGCATCTTTTATATTAAGGCCAGCGTAATTGGTAATAAATAGGGAATCGAAGGTTTCATTAGGTGAAACGAGATTGACGACCATTAACATATTCGGGCTTTGCTTTTCGACTTTAACCCCTTGACGTTTCACTTCTTCGGGTAGACGTGGCATCGCCTGCTGAACTCGGTTTTGTACTTTTACCTGTGCCATATCGGCATCGGTGCCCACTTCGAACGTGACATTTAACGAGTAACTCCCGTCGTTAGCACTCTTTGACTCCATATAGAGCATGCCTTCGACCCCGTTCACTTCCGCTTCCAGTGGCTGGGCGATGGTATCTTTAACAATATCGGCGCTGGCTCCAGAGTAACTTGTGGAAACGCTAACCTGTGGTGGTGCAATTTCAGGAAATTCAGACACAGATAAAACGGGAATGGCGATCAGTCCCACCAAGGTTAATACCGTTGATATGACAAAGGCAAATTTGGGCCTATGGATAAAGAACTCGCTAATCATTGCAGTCTCCGTCTGTCATCTGTGACAGTTAAATCTAACAAATACAGTTCAATATCAGGTTGTTGAATAAACAACTTATCCATCATGATATCTGATTACCTTTATCGCCACAGCTGCCATCGACCAGAATCAAATTGGCCCCTTGGCGGATGAAGTTGGCGCGGCGTTAATTATGGCCAAGCTTTAAGATGCCGTGCTTTCCTTAAAAGGCACGAGCTCCTGTTCAACGGCTTTGACTTTGATGCCAGGGCGTATTTTCTGTAACCCTTCAACCACAATACGCTCTCCCTCTGTTAAGCCACTTTTCACTTGCCAGTCGACACCGAAGCGATCACCGAGTTCGACTAAGCGTTTCTGTACCTCGTCGAGCTCATTGAGCACCATCACAAAACGGCCTTGTTGATCTTCTTGGACCGCCGCTTGGGGGATAAGTAAGGCTTTTTCCGTCAAGGGTGACTCAATCACCAAGGTCACAAACATGCCTGGTAACATTATGCTTTCGCTATTGTTAAAGGTGGCGCGCATGGGCAGAGTCCCTGTCGCTGCGTCAACTCGATTACCGACAAAATCAATATGGCCGGTTTCATTAAACATAGTGTTGTTGGGTAGACGAAGGCGGACGACAATATCAGCAATATTTAACTCTTTATTTAGTGCTTTAGAGATATCTTGCTGCACTGATATCAATTTTTTCTCTGCCACTTGAAACGTGACCCACATAGGCTGAAGCTGAACGAGGGTAGCCATTTCAGATTGGGGGCTGATGATGTCACCAGTACTGACATTAGCCTGACTGATACGTCCAGAGATAGGGGCGTAAATTTTGGTATAGCTCAGTTGTAACTTGGCAGCTTGAACTGCTGCTTCAGCTTGTACGACTCCTGCGGAGGTGGTGAGTTTTCGACTGGTTAACTCATCCATATCTTGGGCACTAATCATGCCGTCGGGCAGTAATACACGTCCACGTTTCCAGTTCATTAAAGCCACATCTCGTGAGGCTATCGCTTGTTCAAGTACGGCATTTCTTTGTGCCAATTCGGCATCAAAACTTGCGGGATCAATTTCAAATAACAGGTCGCCGGCGGTGACATTATCGCCTTCGATAAAGGCGCGCTTGAGTAACTGTCCTTGAATTTGTGATTTGATAATCACATCTTCCGATGCCCGAGTGCGGCCCACAACTTCAGTTTGTTGGGTGATCACTTCGGTATGAGCGGTATTGACGATGACACTGGGTAACATGGTTTGTTTGGGGGTCGGTGCTTCGCCACAGGCACTTAATAGCCAGACACTAATAAGGGGTAGGCACCACTTATTATTTAAAACGGTTCGAGCAACCATTAAGGCCTCCGGTAAGCAGTTGTGTAACTATTTATTCACATTAAAGGTAACATAAAACATTATGTGTAACATTGTAACCGCTTACATATATTAACATTGTGATTACAGTTGTATTTTTTTTGATAAGCCTTAATCAACCTATGGACTGTATCAATTCATGGGGTGAGTCAGTCACAGAAGTATTAGGGTTGCAGCATGTGATCAGGGGGGGGTAGATTTACGCTCAGTTGCGTTGCAGTGGAGGATTAAGTCATTGCAATAAGGTGGCCGAAAAAGTCAAAAGGGGCAACGCCCTTTAGCATTTGCCCCTTCTGTTGTTTGCGGTTGTATGATCCTTTGCCTTTTTTAGGCTTCTCAGTGCGCATTCTAAATAGCTCACTGGTGACGATAGCTTTTAAGGCGTTGTCTTTGATGACGCCACGACCACTATCATGGGGTATCGTGCGGCGATGATTTTTTTTACTCATCTTGTCTCCTCTTTATCCTAATGCAGGATTTATTACTGATTCACAAATACTAAATCACAGATACTGAGCAATATTCGGGATTCATGTGTGCTTATCAAGCCGCCATTGCTTTGGCTACCAAAGGATGATGGTCAAGCTGTGTTTATGCCTCTTGACTAAGCTGCGCAATATTACGCCTATTTTTTAACTAATGTAAAGCCCATATATAGTAATTTTAAGCCGTTATTTTATCACCTTAATGTCATATGTGGCGCGGGTTCACAGTGCCACTACACTTATACCGTTGAGCGTGTCTGATGACCCATTATTGAAGGAAATGCCAACGGGCGCAGAGTTGGCAAGGCCTGCCTAACAGATGTGGTATTAGTGGCGTCAAACCCTGGTAAAGGGGTGGTTCATGCGCACAGTAACGATACTGGCCACCCCGATCAGTTTGATTGCCTAAAGTGGTGTAAGGCGAGCGGCAGTAACACGGGTCGCTGCGAGATCGCCAGTGCGCCACCGTGTGAGCAATCAGCGGTAACCTAGCACTTACCGCTGAATTTGCTTGCGGTGACATATGAATAGCGGCCATAGCAGTACAACTGACTTTCGAGCCATTGATAGGGCTTTTAGCTTAATTATGACTAAATTAATTCTCGCTTAAATAAAAGCTCGTATAGTGTGTAGCAGTTTCACCAATTGGCACTTATCGAGGGGGTAGTGATTTATGAATAACGTATTGAATCTAGTGCTTGCTGTATCGGCGTTGTCACTATCGGCCTGCGGGTTTGTGGGCGATGATAAGGCGCAAATTGAGCAAGCATGGTTAGCGCAAGATCAGCAATTAAAAACCGTAGTAGAGCAGATCCGCGCTCAAGGTATTGAAACTGTTGCTCAAGGTGCGGCAGCTGGTTCGGTAGCACAGTGCGTGGCGAGCCAGCTGTCAAAGGATCCACTGGGTCAGTTAGTGAGCGTCGAAGGAGCGCTGGTGGAGCAGGCAAAAATAGCTGAGTTAATGACACAGTTACAAGCGGCCATGGAGCAAGAGGTGAGTTTTTCGCAGCTATTTGATCTGTTGCAGCAAGGGGCCGACTTAGCCGCTTATGCATCGGCATTGGTTGATCAGCAAGGACTAGAGCAGGCACTGCAAACGGTTGAGCAGTTGGCGCGCTCGGGTGGTGAATTTGCCAGCCAAGATTTAGGTGCGCATTTTCAGCGGTTACTACAGGAGTGCCAACAAGGCTAACTCATGGTTATTTCTAATTCATGACGCTAAGAGATTGGGTCGATCGCTACGTGCAGGGTCGTATGCCTGTTTCTAATTCATGACGATAAGGGATAGATCTTTGGGCGCCGGGTCGTGTGACTGTGATAGCTGCGGCTCGGTGGGCAAATTTCACTGCCGCTTTTATGCTACAACCTTCGCTTAACGCTACCATTAAGGCGCCATTGAAGGTGTCTCCGGCAGCGACGGTGTCGGTTGCATCGACTTCACAGCCTGCAATCAAACCACTAAAGTCATCACTGCTAACGTAGGCGCCTTGCTTGCCTAAGGTGATGATCACTGTTTTAGGTCCAAGCTGGTGGATAAACTGTGCGGCCAGTTTGGCGCTGACTTCATTGTTCACTTCTATGCCCGTTATCGCCTCGGCCTCGGTTTCATTTGGGGTGATAATATCCACTAATTGAAACATCTCTTTACTTATAGTCCTCGCTGGGGCGGGATTGAGTATGGTGTAGGTGCCCAGCTGTTTGGCCAGTTTAAGAGCGGTTAAAACGCTGAGTACAGGGGTTTCTAACTGCACCAATAACCAATCGGCTACCTCGATAAGCGGCGTATGGCGTAACAGGACATCAGGGGTGAGCGAGGCATTGGCTCCGGGAGAAACACCGATCATGTTTTCGCCATTTCCATCGATAAAAATCATCGCATTACCTGTTGAGGTGTTGACGATTTGGTGCACGCCATCAGGATAAATACCGTCACTAAGCCAAGCATTACACAACTGCTGACCAGCTACATCGTCTCCCACATGGCAGATAAAATCGACGCGAGTACCAGGCTGAGACAGGCGGGCGCAGGTGACTGCTTGGTTGGCTCCTTTGCCACCATATTCGAGGCGATAATCGCGACTCATTAAGGTTTGTCCAGACTCGGGTAGGTAGTCAAATTTCATCACGTGATCAACATTGGCGCTGCCTAAGATAAGGAGTCTGGTCATGATTATTGTCCTAATAACAAGTTACTTCCCAATACTTAAGGGGCATAGCGCCCCTTAAGTGTAAACGACCTATTGATTGTACGCAGATAAGCACTCCACGATAAGATCAACAAAGCCTTGTCGGTCCAGATCAAATAGTACGGTGGCATTGGCGGGCTTACCCGTTAATTGGTAGCGGTCAACAACTGTCATGCCTTGAGTATATTCACCTTGAGTTTCAATACCAACCCAACATTCGTGGCCAGTAAACAGCTCGGGTTTTAGTAACCAGGCGATGGTGCAGGGATCATGCAGCGGTGCGCCGATAAAGCCCCACTTAGGATCTCTGTGGTAGATCATAAAGAAATCGAGTAGCTCGGCGACACACTGGGCCACCGGATTGGGTATTTGGCGAATACGCTCAACATCTTCATCCATGATCTGGGCGTTATGGGTTACATCCAGACCACACATGGTGATGGGAATACCTGACTTAAACACCATGTCGGCCGCTTCTGGGTCAACAAAAATATTAAATTCTGCAGCAGGGGTCCAGTTCCCCACACCCGCAGCGCCGCCCATCAGAACGATACGTTCAATTTTGCTGTGCAGCTCAGGGTAATTAGCTAAAAACAGGGCAATGTTGGTTAATGGTCCCGACGGAATTAAGGTCACAGGCTCTTGGCTTTGGCGGACTTTTTCGGCCATCAACTCTAGGGCGTTTTGTTCAACGGCGGCAAAACTAGGTTCGGGCAGTTGTGGGCCATCGAGACCACTTTCACCGTGCACGTTGTCGGCAATGATCAGCTCTCGAGCTAATGGCTTAATGGCGCCACCCGCAACGGGAATGTCTGAACGATTAAGCAGTGTCAGCATGCGCAGCGCGTTGTGAAGGGTTTTCTCTGGCGTTTGATTGCCGGCGCTGGTGGTGACGGCCAACGGATTGAGCAGCTCACTACTGAGGGCTAATACAAGAGAAATTGCATCGTCATGGCCGGGATCGCAGTCGAGAATGATCGGTCGCGCGTTAGCGTTAGGGGTGATAGTCACGCTAGCAATGTCGATAGGGTTTGTTATTGGTTTTGATTGAGTCATTGTCATACTCCTTATATTGACAGCTTGTGCAGGGTAGCATGCCAATAAAACTTGTCACCCGCGATGGGTAAAATTTGTGATTGCTCTAAACTCGTCTCGTTTGTGCAAGGTGAGCCACCTTGCTGGTTATGGTGTGACTGAACCTATTGACGGCATATATATCTAAATACGCATCTTAGTTGAATATTCCACTGCAATTAACCAATAACCTTATTGAGGTTATGTTTTATTTATGTCTATATTTATCAGTTGGTTAACTTATTTTTGAGCAGGAGATGGATTATTTTTTTACGCAAATAACTATTTGTTATTGACTCACCGGCCATTGCGGATTATTTTGCCGCCGATGTTTTAACTCAGGTGCAAAAATGGCATTAACCAAAATCTAATGGTTAGTGGTATGTCCATAATAAAGCAGCAATTAAGCGTTGTTGGAATTATAACCAATCTCGCCTAGTGAAATTAGTTTGCCGTATTGGCTCAATTTAAGAAGGACCTTAACGCATGTCTGAAGCGACAGCCTTAAGTCTTATCCCACCAGTGGTGGTTTTGGTGTTAGCTATTTGGTTACGCCGTCCAATTCTCTCATTAATTATCGGGTCCTTAGTGGGGCTGGCTATGTACCAGCCGAGCGATGTACTCAATAATATTTCGACGATCTCCCTTTCTGTGATGGCAGATGAGACCATAGGTTGGTTGATTTTGGTGTGCGGTGGATTTGGTGCCTTAATCAGTTTGCTGGTGAAAACCGGCGGCTCGATGGCATTTGGCCGCCATGCGCTTAAGTTTGCTAAGGGACCAAAGTCATCACTGTTTATGACCTTTATCTTAGGCGTAGTGATTTTTATCGATGACTATCTCAATGCGTTAACGGTTGGCTCGACCATGAAGCGCGTCACCGATAAGTTTAAGGTGTCACGTGAGATGCTGGCCTATGTGGTTGATTCAACCGCAGCGCCGATTTGTGTGCTAGTACCACTATCGACCTGGGCGGTCTTTTTTGGTGGTTTGTTAGTCGACAACGGTGTAGCTGGTGAAGGCCAAGGCATTGCCGTCTACATGTCAGCCATCCCATACATGCTGTACGCTTGGCTTGCGGTCGCCATGGTGCTGTTGGTCATTTTGGGTATCGTGCCCGCATTTGGGCCGATGAAAAAGGCGCAGCAGGCCACAGCACAAGGTGAACCAGCGCTAAAGCAGATGGATTTAGAAGAGGTGCAAACTTCCGACGATTATGGGGTTAAAGCCATTGAAGAGGAGTTTAAACACGCCGACAATCTAGGTAAGCTGCACAACTTTTTTGTGCCTATCATACTGCTGGTTGCCTTTACCGTGTACTTCGATATTGATGTGCTTAAAGGGTTAATTGCCACGTTAGCGGTGACTTTGCCCTATTACGGCCTGCAACGTTTGATGCCGTTGTCTGAGATGATGGATCAGATGATCGATGGTTTTAAGTCGATGCTGCCAGCCATTGGTACCGTTATCGCCGCCTTTGTGTTTAAAGATGTGTGTGACAAGATGATGTTGCCACAATATGTGATTGGTAATCTCAGTGCCTTTATGACGCCACAACTCTTGCCTGCTGTGGTGTTTTTAACCATGTCGATATTGGCGTTTGCGACGGGCTCAAGCTGGGGGATTTTTGCGGTATCTATCCCTATTGTGATGCCATTAGCCCAAGCGGTAGATGCTAATATTCCCTTGGTAATTGGCGCGTTGCTATCGGCTTCCTCTTTTGGTAGTCAAGCCTGCTTCTATTCCGACTCGACGGTACTGGCAGCCCAAGGCTCAGGCTGTAACTTGGTGAGTCATGCGGTTACTCAGCTACCTTACGCGCTTATCGCTGCTGCGCTAACGTTTATGGGCTTCTTATGGTTAGCCTAAACTAAAATGTGGTTGGCTGATGATGAGTCGCTAACTAAGTAAAAAAGAGGTGTTGGAGTCTATCCAACACCTCTTTTTTATCTGTAATCGCCAACTTAACTGAATCAAGCTAGATCGGCTAATAAACGCGATTGAGCATTACTGGCTAGCAATTTCGCCGAAGCGTCCTTGTTGATAATCGGCAATGGCCTGCTCAATCTCGGCTTGGCTATTCATGACAAATGGCCCCATATGAACGATTTTTTCGCGAATAGGATTGCCAGCAAACACTAAGAGTCCCGCCCCCTCATCGCCTGTCTGCAGCGACAATAAGCGTTGGCTGTCGACAATTAAATACTGCCCTTGCTGAAAACGCACCTGCGTATCTTGCTGCGTGCTACTGATATTGCCTTGATACAGATAAAGCCCAGCATATTGGCGATGACTCAAGTCGAGTTGGGCCTGTGCGCCTGCGTTGAGCATTAAATCGGCCACCATACCTTGGCCTGCCAAGCCTTGCACTGGGGCGCTGATGTGAGTATCCATGTTGGCAAATTGCCAATCACCAGCCAGTGCCCGCAGTGTTGCGCCGTGGGAATTGGTGACTTCTGGATTGTGGGTATCGCTGCTGTCTCGATAGATGGCTGGACGCATCTTATCTTTGGCGGGCATATTGAGCCAAATTTGAAAACCATGCAGGCCATCGTTCGCATCGGCCAACGGCATTTCTGAATGTACCACTCCGCTGCCAGTGCTCATCCATTGCACGTCACTGGCACGTATTGCCTTGACGTTACCTAATTGGTCTCTGTGCTCGAAGCCGCCTTTGCGAATATAGGTAAAGGTTTCAATTCCACGGTGGGGGTGAGGCGGAAAGCCGCCGATAAAATCTTGCTTGTCATCGGATTTTATCTCATCGAGCATCAAGAATGGGTCGAACTTGGTGCGGGTAAAGTCGGCGACGCGACGAATGTTGACACCATCACCGTCCATGGCCGGTATAGCGCTATATTGGCTTAATACTTTCATCATCATCTCCAAATGGGTGGCCAACGAACATCACTATTGATGATAGTTGTAGGGGCTTGGCTACGTGTTAAATTGAGTGGTTAAAATGGTTAGCTGTAGAGATTAACAACTAAGATGTCGAATAAAAATTGCTAAATAATGCTTATTCCATTCTAATTTATCGAATATAAAAGGTTTGAGCATCCGTCGTGGTGTGCAGGATTAAGCCGTGCTGAGCGATATCGTTTAAGGGACGATGTTAAAAGCGAGCGCGCGGCCTATTGGGTGCTGATGGCGGGCGTTGATTCGGGGCTCGCCATAGATGCGTGCCAGAAGTCTAAGCTGAGGCAACACCATTCATTAGTGGCGCTGATGAATCCGCCAGAGATGAAGGCGACTTAAAGTGATGTTTCGTTCTCTTTATCAAACGGTTTGCGCTAAAATAAGGGGTAATTTCGACAGATTGATCTCAACTTAATGGCGCAGAAGCCGACTTATAATACAAGTTAAGCACAATGGGCACGCTGTCGGCGGGCTGCAGATTGTCATGTTTGACTAACAGGTGGCATAAATCTATGCTGGTGTTGCTTGTTATTGTGATATTACAGTGCCTTAAGTTAAATACAGCCTTGAATTGAACACAGTCTTAAATTGAATATTGATTCAGATTGGTTCTAGCATATGGATATATAGACCATGAAAAAGATCGCCATAGACTTAGGATTAAACTTCGATAACAGTTTCGCTAAACAGCTTGGTGGCTTTTATGTCGCCTGCGAGGGCGATGTTGCACCAGCGCCTCAGTTGGTTAAATTAAATACAGCCCTAGCCAAACGCATTGGTTTAACCAATGAGGACCCCACGCAGTTAGCCCAAGTGTTATCGGGCAGTACCAGTCCGCTTGGGGCGCTCCCTTTAGCGCAAGTCTATGCAGGACATCAGTTTGGCGGCTTTACTCCGCAACTGGGTGATGGGCGTGCCTTGTTATTGGGCGAAGTGTTAGATACAGAGGGGCAGCGCCTTGATCTACAGCTAAAAGGCTCTGGGCCAACCCAGTTTTCTCGCGGCGGCGATGGTAAAGCGGTGATGGGGGCTGTGCTGCGTGAATATATCCTCAGTGAAGCGATGCATGCGCTTAATATTCCCACCACCCGCGCCTTAGCGGTTGTCGCCACGGGCGAGTCGGTGAGACGTGATATGTTATTGCCCGGCGCCGTGTTGACCCGTATCGCATCAAGCCATCTGCGTGTCGGCAGTTTTCAGTTTTTTGCCGCTCACGGCGAAGAAGATAAAGTTAAGCAGTTGGCCGATTATGCGATAGCGCGCCATTATCCCGAGCTCTGCCTCAGCGAACATCCCTATTTAGACTTTTTACGTGCGGTGCGTAATAAACAAGCTCGTCTCATAGCCCAGTGGCTGCTAGTGGGGTTTGTCCATGGGGTGATGAACACTGATAATATGACCATCAGTGGCGAGACTATCGATTATGGCCCCTGTGCGTTTATCGACCATTACGATGCCGATAGTGTGTTTAGTTCCATCGACAGAGAAGGACGTTACGCGTACAGCAATCAGGCAGCCATAGGTCAGTGGAATTTAGCACGCTTAGCGGAAACCTTGCTCCCGCTTATCGATGAGTCACAACCTGTGGCTATTGAGCTGGCGACACAGGCGGTAACTGAATTTTGGGATGTATTTAAATATCATTGGGTTAATGGCATGCGCGCCAAGCTTGGTTTATCTACCGAGGAGGCTGGCGATCAGGCGCTGGGCGAGGAACTGCTCGAGGCTATGACCGGAGAGAAAGTCGATTTTACTAATCTATTTCGCCAACTCGCGATCGATTTAAGCCAGCAAGGTAACGATAGCCAAAAGTTATTTAATAATGCCGATAAGTTTAACGCCTGGCGTACGCAGTGGCTGGCGCGTATTACGCAAGATCCGTTAACGATTGAGCAGAGCGTGGCATTGATGGATAGCGTGAATCCGCTTTATATTGCTCGCAATCATCAAGTTGAGCAGGCCATTGAAGCGGCGCAGCGTCACGGTGATTACCAACCCTTTGAGCGTTTAGTCGAGGTGTTAACTACGCCTTATACGCCGCAAGCAGGGGCAGAGGACTATGCCAAGCCCGCGCCCGCCAGTTTTGGCCCCTTTGTCAGCTATTGCGGCACCTAAGCTGCTCCCTAAAATTCGCCTTGCCAAATGAGCGATGGCAAGGCTCGCCATGGGTTGAGCGGTTAACCCCGTTGAATGGTGATATCTGAGATATAGCCATGCTCACTGGATACTAATGCCTGCTTTAGCATCCCCGCCGCCTCCTCGGCCGACATAAAACTTGAGGTATCGAGCCTTTGACCACTAGTTGGCCAAAAGTCGGTATCCATTCCACCAGGGTAGACGGCAATCAATTTCATCGGATTGTTTTTAAGCTCTAAACGTATCGATTCAATAAAGCCGCGCACCGCCCATTTTACCGCACAATAAGTTGATTCGCCGGCTTTAGCGGCGAGCGCTGCCGTAGACATCACTATCACTACATTGATCGGCTGATCTTTGTAGCGTTTCACGATCTCACGTATTAACAGTATGGTGGAGGTGACATTGTTCTCTAACAAGGTGTTTATTTCAGCGGCTTGTTGGGTTTCAATAGCACCAAAATAGCCGCTGCCGGCGCAATGAATGACGGTGCTTGGCGGGCTGAGACTGAGGCTATCAAATAGGGCGACAATACTGGCTTCATTGGCTAAGTCGGCCGCGATAGGACTGATATTGAGATGTTGCTGACTCAGGGCGTGTAGGCGAGCGGTCGATCGACCACTAATGGTCACAGCACGTCCATCAAGGGCATATTGTTTTGCTAATGCCGCGCCCAAGCCACTACTGGCGCCGGTTATTAATATCATCAGTTTACTCCACTTTTTTAAGCCATTAGGTTGCCACGTTCTCTGGGCTATTATGCACATTACGGGGGCGGTGAGCATCTACCTCGCCATGACGATGTAAAAGGCATAACTTATCTGCTGGCGGACAGTGGCGTAAATATAAGCATAAGTAAGTTTAAGGTATGGGATGTAGGTATCAGTTTACTAAGCTGTTTATGGAGTGTTTTATTACTGTGTTGATAGCCGGTGTGTGGTGGTTATTATTAGCTATTTTTTAGATTAAACAGTGACTTGAGCCTCATATTTAACATCAGCGGCAGCGATAGGCTTAATCGAAAATTACCGTTATATCAACGGTGGAGCTTGGCCTATTATGGCGGCCATCACCATATTATTATTAAGTGTATTTCCATGATTAAGTTAATTCCTGTCGCCATTATGTTGGCTTCTATGTTGTCAATGTCAGCCGCTTCGGCCAGTGAACCAATTGAACCGATAAAACCTGCGGTGATCACTAACCCTGACAAAGTGGAACTCGGCAAAATGTTGTTTTTTGAGCCTAGGCTTTCTAAGTCGGGTTTTATCTCTTGCAACTCATGCCATAACCTCTCGACGGGTGGCGTCGATGCCCTGCCGACCTCGATAGGTCACCATTGGCAAGAGGGACCAATAAATTCGCCAACGGTGCTCAATGCTGACTATATGCTGGCGCAGTTTTGGGATGGCCGCGCGGCCGACCTAAAAGCTCAAGCTGCAGGCCCTATTGCCAACCCTAAAGAGATGGCTTACAGCCACGAACTGGCGATAGATACCATCGCCTCAATGCCGGCTTATGTGGCGCGTTTTAATCATGTTTACGCCTCAGATGAGGTGAATATCGACCGTATTACCGATGCCATCGCCGCGTTTGAAAAAACCTTGGTGACCCCCAATAGCCCATTTGATCAGTATTTGACCGGGAATGCCGATGCAATTAGTGCTGAGGCGAAAACGGGTTACCAGCTATTTAAAGATAAAGGCTGTGTTAGCTGTCATAACGGCCCGGCCGTTGGCGGCACCATGTACATGAAGATGGGATTGGTAAAGCCATTTCATACCGACAACCCTGCACAGGGTCGCAAAGCGGTGACAGGTAATGAAGCCGACAAATATGTCTTTAAAGTGCCAACGTTGCGTAATATCGAACTGACCTATCCCTACTTCCACGATGGCAGTGTGTGGACGCTTGAAGAGGCGGTCGACACCATGGCTGATATTCAGTTGGGGCAAAAATTAAGTGAAGATGAAATTAACCAGATGGTCGCGTTTTTAAAGACATTAACTGGCGAGCAGCCACAAATTGTCCTGCCGATATTGCCGCCATCGAATGCTAATACACCGCGCCCTGCGCCGTTTTAAGCGGCTTCTTTTTTAGCTGAAAAAAAGTCGGCAACAGTGAACCTGTTGCCGACTTTTTATGACCTTGCAGGCGGTGCTTGCCGCAAGTTGTCTAAAGTTTTACCTGTTATTTACGCGACGGGCGACGAATCATCGCTGCCAAACTCAGTAGCATCAGGGCAAACCAGCCTAAACTACCTCCTGAGTCATTGTCTGTTTCAGCTTCTGGTTCTGGTTCTGTTGTAGGCTGTGACGCCTTCACTGTTACAGTGATCTTAGCGTTAGATTTCTCTTTGCCATCAGATACCGTTACCGTGAATTCATGGCTGCCGACACTCAGATCTGTGACCGTTGTGACTGCTTGCTCAGCATTGGCAATCGTCCCTGGACCTTCCCATGCGAAGCTTAAGCTGTCACCGTCAATATCGACAGATGCAGAAGCGTCGAGGGTAATGCTGCTACCTTCATTGGCTGAGATACTTGTTGATGCGACCTTAGCTTCTGGCGCGTCATTGATTGGTGTTACCGTCAACACAAAGCTAGTGCTAGTGCTATCAGTCACATGTTCATTGTCATGGACAGTCACTGTTACCAAGGTCTCACCAGAAAAGTGCGCCGCAGGGGTTAGCGAAAAGCTATCGCCTTCGACGGTCGCTTCGATATTATCACCAGTTACCACAAGGGTGTTGGCGACCTTGTTAGCATCGACATAGACCACCTTGATATCTTCAATGGTGCCATTTTCTGCAACGGTTAAGTTAGGTAGATCGCCCAGCTTGATATTGCTTGGTACATCGATTGAATGCACCATACTCTTTTTAACATCGCCACCAATGGTGTAATGCATGGTGATATCCATAACCTGACCAACCGCTTCAGGCTGAATAACCGCTTTGACTTTTAATTCAATTGCACTAGCTTCCGGGCCTTGATAGTCGAAACACATCACTAAATCATCAGAGAGCACTTCGTCTAGGTTGTCGAAGCCAACCATAGTGTATAGGTAACCATCTTTCGGGCCCGCTTTTTGCGAGTAAGGGCTGTCAAAACCTTCTACAAAAATCGCCCCTTTTTCAAGGTTGGCACCTAAGTTGTCATAGGCAAAGATGATTTCGAAACGGTTGTCTCTAAAGTCTGCATTAGGGCTCAGCATTACCTGATAATCATATTGATCGCCTGTAACGCTGTCAGTGACATTATCGAACTCCATAAACAGCATATCGCCGATATCTGGACGTTCTTCAGCGTACTGCATGGCTAGCGTTAACCCCCAAGGATCTTGATAGTCCTGACGATAGTTCATTTCAAACGTACCACGCCAGAATGGGCTGAGTGACTCAAGTAAGAAGCTAGGACCTCTATGCCAGCCCATGACCCAGTAGGCATCGTTAAACTGTATTGCACCAACAGGGTGCATACGGAATATGCCGCCATTATCTTGATTATAAAGTTTAAATTGTTCCTGCTGCATACCGGTAAATAACCAGTCCATCGGAATATCGTAATAGTCTTCACTGCCACCGACATACCAATTCTGACTCGGTTGTAAACCAAAGGTATTTAAATCAATATAGCCACCGGTTGAATACTCATCGATTAATGGCGTGCGACACTGCTGGGAGGTCAGGTTATTGGTCACGACATATTCGCGCGGTATGTCTCGTGTCGAGAGTTGCTGACCTGCTAAGCTCATGCCCGATTCATCAATGACCAAGTTTTCCAGTATCGTGTCATTATTACTCACTAAGGTGTTTGGCGCTAAGCGCATACCTTGGGGTAACTCGACTTTAAAGTCATAGGCACGCTCATTAGATTCGAGGTTTTGGATAAGGTTGATTTTTAAATCAATAACATCCATTGAACGAGCCTTAGTTTGGCTCACATCTAACGATAGTGCGTCTGTGCCACGAGTTAATTTAAGCGAAGTAAAGCCAAGCGTCCCTTCTTCCCCCGGCATATTGCCTAAGTCAAAACCTCCGTAATAAGCATCACCGGTTTTCGCATCGGGCAGATCCCAGTTGAGTGTAAGCTCATAGTCACCGTTACCATCGTGCGATGATGGGCCGTTTAAGGTGATGTTAGCATTATCACTATTGTCGGCAAGTAACGCATACCCAGTCGTCACATTGTGACGTTTTTCCTGATAACCGATATTCGATACCGCGATCCAATAGGTACCCGGTACTGGGTCAATGAAGTCACAGTAGTTGGTAATGGTTTCCGATGAAGACTGACACACTAATTCATCAAAAAACTCATTTCGCATCGCGTTAGGATCATCACTGTTTTGATCTGCGCTAGGGATAAAGCTAGCGTTATTATTGGCGTCTAAACCTACAGTAATAACTGGGTTAACACCTTGATAGCGTGGATTTCGCTCTTCTGTTGGCTTGAGATCTTCCACTGACTGCACTTCTACAATTAAGCGTTTAGTGCCTTCCGGTACCGTGATAGCCTCTATATGCCATCCGTCGGCGATACTGTCATCGGTTAAAAACGGACCCACTTGCTCGAGTTCAGCTGCGAAGGTGGTGGGTTTAACTAAACCATACATGCGTGGAGTAAAGTCGCTGTAGTTATCGGTATTGACCACGAAAGTCTCAGAACCGATGTTACGATTTACGGTAAGGCGTTTCTCTGCGGGTAGGGCATCAGGAACCGATAAACTTACCACCGGCATGTGCAATTCCGGTGAACGATTGCCCGTTTCGGTTAAGGTGATTTGACCATTGAAAATGCCAAAGTCATTGTTGCCTTCCCATGGAGAATCTGGCTCATCAGGTTCGAGTAAATGGCTTACGCGCCCAGGTACTGTCATGGTGACCTGAATAGATTGTGACTCGCCTTTCTTTAAGCTGAACTCAGTCGGGCTGACCGTCAATTCAGAACCATCGTCTTTGGTTTGCGCGCTTAGGCTCCAGCTACCATCTTTGGTGGCCGTAACCGTTCGCATCCAGCTGCACTCACTTTTACAGTTCATATCAACCATAGAAGGAAGGTTGAGCCAGTTAACGATGCCCCCATTATTCGGATTGGCATCAATATAATTTTCAACCGACTCATGCATGACTAGGCCGGTTTCAGCGGCTTTAGCCACGTCAATGGCGCCCGCACCTGCCATAAAGTTGTATTCGACATCGAGTGCCGGAGCGTCTTGATAGGGTTCATATTTAACTGGATTGGCGGTTAACATTAATGCTGATTGAATTTGCGCTGGGCTCCAATCACTATGCAGTTGTTTTAATAACGCCATGGCACCGGCAGTATGGGGTGATGCCATCGATGTGCCGCTCATCATGGTCCAATCACTGGCGCGAGGCGCAAAGGTAAATGGCTGATCATCGGCATTGGCAGCGTAAATATTGACACCCGGTGCGGTTAGATCTGGCACTAAGTTATCAATAAAACGGCTAGGTCCCATCGAGCTAAAGTAGGCAAGCAGATTGCCTTTTTCTGGAACGATAGAGTATTCATTAGTAGTGGCAGTAATGGTGCCTTTTGCCATGCCCTCACTGCTTTGGTTGATCCAATTTTTAAGGGTATAGCGGGCGCTTGAGTCAACGTTAATGCCTGGAATTACAAAGTTATCGGCAACTAACCCTTGGCTATAACTGATGTTTTGTAACACTATGCCACTGGCGCCACCACTTTGAACATTAATGGCTTTATCAACACGCGCAATATCACCGCGCTCACACACCACTATTTCATTATTGGCAAAGGTGCCAGCAGGAAATGGAGCATTACAACTTGCGGCGGTAAAACCATCGCTTGGGTCTGGGTCGGGATAGTTTTCGGCTAATACAAATATTCCACTGACGGCATCAGTAAAACCTAAGCCTTTAATATCTTTATAGGGCAGTGTATAGCTAGGACCATCACCTTCGAAATGAGTAATGCTCGTGTTACCTACTGATAAAATACGGTCATGGGTTGTTGCACCCACGGTGGTTACCCAAGGAGAGGTATGGTCGGCAGAAAAGAAGTAGGGGCCAGAGTTACCCGCCGCCGCTGCAACTGAGATGCCCGCCTCTCGAGCCGATAAGAAGGCCAGTTCAATAGGATCTTCCCACGGGAAGTTTTCACTGCCCCCAATCGAGAAGTTAATCACATCGACACCATCTTTTATGGCATCTTCAAAGGCGGCTAAGATCGCTTCCTCAGGACAGCCAGCATAAGGATCGCCTTGGCCACCGGGATAACACACTTGGTAAGAGACAATGTGAGCCCTTGGTGCAACGCCAGATGTCTGCGCGAAAGTAACGGGTAGGTTTACCCCATCACTTACCGCTTCACCCGTTGAGGTCTGCAGTGGCGTATCGAATAGTGTGTTGCCTGCTGCTGTGCTGGCAGTATGCGAGCCATGACCATTATAATCTTCACCTGTTTTTGGGCGGATCAGTGTTGTTTGCCATGGATTGTCTTGAAACTCAGATGCGTTATACGCCGCGGTGATCACATCGTACGAGTAAACCCCAATCAGCTTATCATTACATAAACTGGTGTCTACCTGGCAATCTCCTAAAAAGTTACCCGCACCCAAGGGGTTGTTGGCAGAAAATCCATCATCAGCGGCAAACGCTGGATGGTCAGTATTGATGCCGGTATCAATGATACCCATCACCATGCCTTCACCTTTAGCTTTAATACCTGAACTGGTCTCGCCAGCCCAAGCGGTATCGGCATTAATAAACTCTGGGCCACGGTCGGTATTGAGTTTGAAAATTCGACTTGGGGTGATTTTTTTGATGCCAGCGGTGGTCGCCATGATCTCGGCATCGGCTTGAGTCATTTTTACTGCAATAGCGTTGTTAGCTAGAGTGTAGTGGCTGACAACATTCAGTTGCGCGCCTTTCGCCTGTGCAGCGGAAATAACGCTATTTTGTTTTTGTCTTAAAAGTGATTGGTATTGACGTACAGGCTGGCTATTGATATCAAGTGTTGCCGAGCCTTGAAAGGCCTGATTCTGTCTTGGGCTGGTTGCCGGATAGCCCTGAAAATCGCCATTATAGGTTGATACTGGTTCATCAGTTAGCTGTACGATAAAGACATGATCACCTTTAATCGAGTCATCAAACTTAAATATGTCGATGGGTTTTTTATTGGGCAGAACATGATTAACCTGTCCCGGTTTGCCTGAAAATATATCTCCTGCTTGATATGATTTACGTTGCTCATTAATATTTGCCACATCTTGGGATGTGAATGTTGGTACATAAAAGCCACCATCACCCGATGGTTTAGCTCCGATATCCGCAGCGGCGTAGCTTGCAGTGCTAATGTATATCGCACCGAAAACGGCCATACTGGCTTTATTTAACTTGAATAGATTTTGCATTTTTTATTGGTTTTCCATTCGTGTTGGCAAAGTTGAAAGAGATGACGCTCAATGTTTCGCATGTATTTGCGAAACATTTGGTAAACAAGTTATTAACATGTAGAGGGTAATTCAACCGCGCCGTTTGTTAGCGAATTAATGCAACTATCTTATGAACCTTAAATAAAGCTTTATTCAGACTTTTATGCTGTTAAGCAGTTGTTTAATAGAGTGGTAAATCAACAGTGGTTAATTTAACGGGTGCTTATATGGTTGTATCTTTTTGTATCTTTAGCGAAAAATAAAATCTACCGCCACAATGTTATACTTTAGCTGTAATGACTCTTGATCTTAAAACGGTTGATATTAAAAGCTATCGTTATTCCGTACGGTACTTAACGCATATCATCACGAGATGTGGCGTTTGCGAAATCGCTTTCTATCGGAATGATGTTTGTTGATTACCCCTCTATGGGGATGGCAGAGCTGCATTTTTTCTGGTGCAGTGCATTAAGTATGGCCGTGAGTCGATAGGTTCAGGCTTGATTGATTTATAAAATATAAGTTAATCAATGTAGTCGATATCAACACTCTCTTCTGAATTTTAGGTAAGATTTTAATGAATAATCTGACAGGATTATTTATTAGATATTTTATATTGTCTTTGTTGTTAATTATTAATTTGTCGTCTCTATGCCTTATTTGAAATATTAATCAGTATGAGCTATGCTTTTAACTCATTTAATGAATTTCAAAGGAGACGCAATGTATTTAAATGCTCCCTTTTTTATCCCATCTATAAGATCATTTACGACTTTCCTGTCATCTGTAAAAGTTAGTATTTTCTAATTTATCTGTTAGTAAAAATCAACGATATTACCGAGTTTATAAACGTAACATGAAGCAAGGTGTTGCGCTTATCTTTGTTTTTATTGTTTTTTTTGTAAAAGGAGAACGATATGAGTATGAAGCAAGCATATGAAAAGAAATTACGGGCTCAATTGGATGAGTGGAGCGCAGAGATAGATAAGCTTAAAGCCAAAGCAGATAAGGCCGAAGCCGACGCTCAACTTGAATATTATAAAAAAATTGAAGAACTGCGGACAATGCAAAGGGATGTCGCTAATCAATTAATTGAACTTGAAGAGTCTAGCGATGATGCTTGGGAAGATATTAAGGCGGGTATCAACAATGCGTGGGACTCGCTCGACAAAGCATTGAAATCAGCAGTGCAGAGGTTCAAGTAATAGTTCAACTAATATTAGGTAAATATTAGTCTAAACAATGACAAAGTATTAAGGAGGTTGCTTGTGAAATCATTTATTAATGCATTTTTGTTAGCCACCATAATAGGTATTGTCCCGCTAGGTTATGTACAGATGAGTTATGCACAAACCGATAGTGATAAAGCTGAGGAAAAGACCTCAATAGAAGATGTTAAAAAAGAAACCGAAGAGATGCTTAAAACGATTGGTGCATACAGTGCCGATAAGCGAGATAAAGCGGTGGAAGAAGTCAAAGCGAGCCTTGATAAGTTAGATAAGCGCATCGATGCGTTAGAGGCGAAGACAGATAAAAATTGGGATGAAATGAGTGCAACCGCGCGCCAAGATGCCCGCGAAAAACTCAAAGCACTTCGTAAGCAACAGAATAAAGTTGCCCAGTGGTATGGCAGCATGAAATCCAGCTCTGCTGATGCATGGGAAGAAATTAAGCAAGGGTTCTCGGATGCTTATAAAGATCTCGAGAAGTCGTGGGAAGAAGCCGAAAAAGAATTTGAGTCTAAAGAATAATGGGACTTAAAGATGGCATTATACCCACCCCCATGCTTTTTAAGTAATTAGTCAGAAGCTACAAGATTCGCCATCGAAGTTGCCGAAATAAGTAGATAAAAATGCCGTATAGCCATCATGGATGATGGCTAAGGCTCGGAGGGCATGGATGCCCGATCTGAGCCGTTAGGCGATTTTTATTGGAGTATGAGGCGCCTAACTAATGCATGTAACTTCGTCTGGGGCGGCAAGGGGAGATGCAAGAGGGGGATTGCTGTTGATCCCCTTCTTGCTCGGGTGTGGGTTGAAGACCCACGACTTACCTCGGCCGTAAGGCCGTATGGGTTAGTGAGGCGAAGCCTCAGTACTAATGTTCAAACGAAGTTTGGGTAATCAAAGGAGTCAAGGTGATGACTCCACATCTCTACCCGTTAAACATCATAATCCAATACTGGTGCTAGCCAGCGCTCGGTTTCTTCTATGCTCATGCCCTTACGCACGGCGTAATCTTCCACCTGATCGCGGCCAATATTGGTCACGCCAAAGTAGCGTGATTGCGGGTGAGCAAAATACCAACCCGATACCGCGGCGGTGGGGAACATGGCGTAGCTTTCGGTAATATCAAGCCCAATGGTTTCATCTGGCTTTAGTAAGTCCCATAACAAGCCCTTTTCGGTGTGATCTGGACAGGCGGGGTAACCCGGCGCTGGGCGAATACCTTTGTATTTTTCGCGAATGAGTGCCGTGTTATCGAGATCTTCATCGGCGGCGTAGCCCCAAAACTCTTTACGCACTCGCTCATGCATGCGCTCGGCGAAGGCTTCGGCCAGACGGTCGGCTAAACATTTGAGCATGATGGCGTTGTAGTCATCGTGGTTGGCTTCGAAACGGGCAATATGCTCGTCGATACCATGACCTGCGGTGACGGCAAAACCGCCCATGTAGTCGGCCACGCCTGAGTCTTTAGGGGCGACAAAATCAGCCAAACAAAAGTTATCATTGCCTACGCGCTCTATCTGCATCCGCAGGTGGTGGGTCGTCATCTCCACTGTTGTGCGGGTTTCGTCGGTGTAGAGCTCAATATCATCGTGGTTAACGGTATTGGCAGGGAACAGGCCGATAACCGCCTTGGCGGTGAGCCATTTTTCGTCGATGATCTGCTTAAGCATGGCTTTGCCATCGGCGAATAGCTTACGGGCTTCTTCACCGACCACCTTGTCGTCCAAGATTTTCGGGAAATGGCCATGCAGTTCCCAGCTACGGAAAAACGGGGTCCAGTCGATACGCTCGACTAAGTCTTCCAATGGGTAGTCATCGAACACCTGACGCCCTAGTTGATTAGGGACAAATGGGGTGTAATTGGCCCAATCGTGCTGGCAGCGGTTGTCGCGCGCGGCGGCAATGGGGATGATCTGTTTGCGTTTTTCTTGTGAGTTACGCTTGTCGCGCATCATCTGATATTCATCATAGGTGGCATCGATGGTGGCTTGACGCGTCTCATTGCTGATAAGTTTCGATACCATAGGCACGGCGCGTGATGCGTCGGCAATATAGATGGCGCCCGTTGGTGCGTGGGGCGCGATTTTAACCGCGGTATGAATTTTCGAGCAGGTCGCGCCGCCAATGATCGACGGGATAGTAAGCCCCGCCTTATGGAAGGCTTTAACGTTGTGCACCATCTCATCGAGACTCGGGGTGATTAAGCCTGACATGCCGATGATATCGACATTTTCCGCCTTGGCGACCTCGATGATCTTCTCAACGGGGACCATCACCCCAAGATCGATCACCTCATAGCCATTACAGGCCAGCACCACGCCGACGATGTTCTTACCGATATCGTGCACGTCACCTTTAACAGTGACCATCAAGATTTTACCGTTAGACTGACCTTCGACTTTTTCCAGTTCGATATAGGGGTTTAAGTAGGCGACCGCTTTTTTCATTACTCGCGCCGATTTGACCACTTGGGGCAAAAACATCTTGCCCGAACCAAAGAGATCGCCGACCACGTTCATGCCATCCATGAGCGGCCCTTCAATCACATCCAGTGGCCGAGTCGCCTGCTGTCTTGCTTCTTCGGTGTCTTCATCGATAAAGTCGGTAATGCCTTTCACTAGGGCATGGGCAAGACGTTTGCTCACCTCCCAGCTGCGCCACTCTAAATCTTCTTTCTTAGCCACTTGGCTGCCATCACCGCGAAACTTCTCGGCGACCTCAAGTAGTTGCTCGGTGTTATTTGAATCTACCACTGGGCAGGGCAGGTTTTGCACTACCGCTTCAACGCGCGCTTTTAACTCGCTGTCGATATCGTCATAAATCGCCAGCTGACCTGCGTTGACGATACCCATGTCCATTCCCGCTTGAATCGCATGATAGAGGAACACGGCATGAATCGCCTCACGCACCGGGTTGTTACCACGGAATGAGAACGACACGTTCGATACCCCGCCCGAGATCATCGCGTGGGGTAGGGTGCGTTTGATCTCACGAGTGGCTTCAATAAAGTCGACAGCGTAGTTGTCATGCTCGTCAATACCGGTAGCAATGGCGAAGATGTTGGGGTCGAAAATAATATCTTCTGGCGGGAAGCCCACCTTATCGACTAACACCCGATAGGCGCGGGTACAGATCTCGATCTTACGTGCCTTGGTGTCTGCCTGACCTTGCTCATCGAACGCCATGATGATGGCCGCGGCGCCATAACGTTTAACCAATTTGGCGTGGTGAATAAATTGCGCTTCGCCCTCTTTCAACGAGATGGAGTTGACTATGCCTTTGCCTTGAATGCACTTAAGGCCTGCCTCTATCACTTCCCATTTAGAGGAGTCGATCATAATCGGCACCCGGCTGATATCGGGCTCAGAGGCGATAAGGTTAAGGAATTTCTGCATCACCTCGACGCCGTCGAGCATGCCTTCATCCATGTTGATGTCGATGATCTGGGCGCCGTTTTCTACCTGCTCACGTGCGACGCTGAGGGCGGTTTCATATTCGCCATTTTTGATCAGCCGTAAAAAGGCAGCCGAGCCGGTGACATTGGTGCGCTCGCCCACGTTCACAAACAGCGAGTTGGCATCTATGGTCAGTGGCTCAAGCCCCGACAAGCGGCAAGCCACTGGGATGTCGGGCAGCGCCCGCGGCGCATGGGAGATAACCGCCTCGCGAATGGCGCTAATATGGGCCGGTGTACTACCACAGCAGCCGCCAATAATGTTTAAAAAGCCCTCTTGTGCCCACTCACCGATAACGCTTGCCATCTCTTCGGGGCTTTCATCATAGCCACCAAACTCATTAGGCAGCCCCGCATTGGGGTGCGCCGACACATAACATTCGGCAATTTTTGACAACTCTTGCACGTAGGGGCGCAGCTCTTGCGGGCCAAGGGCGCAGTTAAGGCCAATCGACAGTGGCTTAACGTGGCGCAGCGAGTTGTAAAAGGCTTCGGTGGTTTGCCCTGTGAGGGTGCGGCCCGAGGCATCGGTGATGGTGCCTGAGATCATGATGGGCACTCGCAGCTCAAGCTGTTCAAATACCGTTTCTATAGCAAACAACGCGGCTTTGGCGTTGAGGGTATCGAAGATGGTTTCCACCATGATGATATCGGCGCCGCCTTTAAGCAGCGCCTCAATCGACTCAATATAGGCATCGACCAGCTCATCGAAGCTGACATTACGGTAACCGGGATCGTTAACATCTGGGCTAATCGAGCAGGTGCGGTTGGTGGGGCCAAGTACCCCGGCAACATAACACGCGCGCCCCGTTTCAGCGCTGACTTCATCGGCCGCGGCGCGGGCAAGACGCGCGCCTTCAAGGTTAATTTCAACAGACAGATCTTGCATCTCGTAGTCGGCCATGGCGATACGAGTGGCGTTAAAGGTATTGGTCTCGATGATATCGGCGCCAGCGAGTAGGTACTGTTTATGGATATCTTTGATAATGGCTGGCTGAGTCAGAACCAGCAGATCGTTATTACCTTTGACATCGCAGGGCCAGTCTTTAAAACGCTCGCCGCGAAAGGCGGCTTCCTCAAGCTTATGATCTTGGATCATGGTGCCCATGGCACCGTCGAGGATTAAAATACGTGATTCGAGCTGCTCGCGGATCTGCGCTGTTATCTGTCTTATTGGGGTAACAGGGGGTCGGGTCGCCATAAAATTCTACCTATATCCTACTCGATGCATGTTCACGACTGCCGATGCAGTGCGACGAGGGTGTGATCACCCTGCTATTATTTTTAGATGTATAAACGTATAGACGTCTATAGTAATTGCTATAGTAAGCGACTTATTAGGCTTAGGGCAAGTCAAAAGAGTATCAGTTTTCCCCCTCGTTAGCCCAGTGGCTTATAGGCTGCCGCTTAGCCTGTGGGTGATGTTTATTTTGGCACAATGGCAGCCCGCGGGGCAGTGTGAACCATATTGCATTGTCGCCTTGTCTCGGCGTATGCTGCCACGGCATGACAAATATCAAGGTAAGCCAATGACACAAACGATTTTTTATTTAATGCGCCATGGTCAGTGCGAGGGCGGCAATGTGTTGCGAGGCCGAAGCGACCTACCTTTGAGTGAGCTGGGATTTGCCCAGATGCAACTGGCCTGTGCGACTAAATTACCCGAGACGATAGATGCGCTGGTGACCTCTCCCCTAAGCCGCTGCCAAGGGTTTGCCGAGTATTACGCTAAAAAAAAGCAGTTACCTTGCCATGTCGAGGCGGGTTTGATGGAGATTGACTTTGGCGACTGGGACGGTGAGATGATTGATACCTTGTTCGCTGAGCATAGCGAGGCGCTTAACGCCTACTGGCAAGATCCCTGGCGCGCACCATTGCCAGGCAGTGAGCCGCTAGATGCCTTTGAGCAGCGTATTGAGACCTGTATCGAGCAAGTGTTACATAGGCACAGTGGCAATACCCTGCTGCTTATTACCCATGGTGGGGTTATCCGCCATTTGATGGGGTTGGCGCTGGGGATCCGCGGCGAAGTCGGCTTCTATACCCAGTTAAGTCTCGATTATGCCAGTGTGGTTAAGTTAAGCCACTTGGTCGATAACGATGGTAAAGGCTATTGGCGCTTGCATTGGAGTTAATGGTTAAGCTCAATGTTGGGGCGTTAGTTACCAGCGTTTGTCGTTAACCAGCGCGGCAAATACAAAAGGTGGTTTGCCTCCTAGGGGAAATACCGCATAATAGCCAACAATTTTAGGTGTCTAGCATACAGATGACGCCGAGCGTAAGGTGTTGAGCAGCGACTCACTTAACGTGGGTCGAGTAACTCAAACTTAATAGGGAATTGGGGAGTGACCTAAGGTCATCAGCCCAAACTGTACCCGCAACTGTGAGTGTGTTGAGTAAGGCAATTGGCCTTGTCTGCAACCACAAGTCAGGATACCTGCCTTATGCTATAGCCTAATGACTCAAGCGGGTGACTTGAGGGAGCTAAAGATGAACAATCGACTTGGGGCGCTAGCCCCGCTTGACAGCGGCAGGTCGACACCTACGCGGTCGCAACACATTTTACCCTATTGCTTTGCGGCTTGGATGGTGAGCCTGTGACGTCAATCCCTATGGCGTTATCTGCCCAACACCTTAGTTGGCGCGTGGGCGAGCGCGCCATTTTGGCTGATGTCAGTGTCGAACTGCCCCAAGGTCAAATGCTGGGGATCATCGGCCCTAATGGCGCCGGCAAATCCACCTTACTGCGCTGTCTATATCGTTATTTGACCCCAAGCCAAGGCGATATCACCTTATTTGGCCGAGCGGTGGGCGACTTTTCGGCGCGATCCTTTGCCCAGCAAGTGGCGGTGGTGCTGCAAGACACGCCGCACCATTTTGACATGACCACGGCGCAGCTGGTGGCGCTAGGGTTGACGCCCCATAAGGGGGCGTTTTCGCTCACCAGCGACCAAGACAAGCACGATGTGCGCCGCGCCTTAGCCACAGTAGGTTTAACCGCGTTGGCCGACCAAGGGTATGAGCAACTCTCTGGCGGCGAGAAACAACGGGCGTTGATCGCCCGCGCCATAGTGCAAAAGCCCAAGCTGCTGATCCTCGATGAGCCCACTAATCATTTAGATATCCGTTATCAAATACAGATCTTAGAGCTACTGCGTAGCTTAGAGATGACGGTGGTTATCTCGATCCATGACCTTAATTTAGCCAGCGCCCTGTGTGACCAATTGCTGCTGCTCGACCAAGGCCACGCAGTTGCCCAAGGCCGCCCCAATGAGGTGTTGACCGAGCAGCGTATTGCAGAGGTCTTTGAGGTGTGCTGCCAAGTGAGCCCGCACCCACAACACGGTAATCCGCAAATTAATTACTTTTATGGCTACCATAATGTCACCCAAGGGGAGACGCCATGATGCGCTCGCCCGGATTATCGGCCAGCGAGCGCCTTTGGCGCGGCCTGCTATTGGTCACAGGGTTTGGGGTATTAAGCCTAATGACGCCGCTGTTAGCCGCCAGTTTTGGTGCGGCGCACATCGACTTTAACCAAGTGGTCGATGTGGTGCTGGCCACCCTTGGCGGTGAGCGTCCAAGCAGCGTCACCGCCCGCATTGTGATGGAGCTGCGGATGCCGCGCATCGTGCTGGCGTTTATCGCCGGTTTTGGTTTAGCCATCGCCGGCGCCGTGCTGCAAACTGTGACCCGCAATCCACTGGCCGACCCTTATCTGTTTGGCATCTCTTCTGGCGCCTCCTTTGGTGCCGTAGTGGTGCTTACCCTGTTTGGCGGTGCGGGCGCGCTATCGAACGCCTTATCCATATCATGGCTTGGCAGCGTCAGCCTGCCGATGGGCGCCTTTATTGGCGCCAGTCTCTCTGTGCTAATGGTATTGGCCTTGTGCGGCCGCGCCATGAGCACTCAAATCGAGCGCATGCTGCTTTCTGGGGTGGCGATCTCCTTTATGTTTGGTGCGCTTACCAGTTTATTACTCTATTTTTCGGGCCCTCAGGCGGCCGCCTCTGTGCTGTTTTGGAGTTTGGGCAGTTTTGCCAAGGCCAGTTGGTCTGGCTTGGGGCTGCCCTTGTTGGTGGTGGCAGGCGCAACTGTGATCATATTGCTGTTTAAACGCCAGATAGTTGCCATGAAAGCCGGTGATGAAACCGCCCACACTTTAGGGATCGATGTGCAGCGCCTGCGCCTAGCCATGTTGCTTTTGTGCTCGTTAATCACAGCCGTGCTGGTGGCTAACTGTGGCGGAATCGGCTTTGTGGGTTTGATGATCCCGCATATGGTGCGCCTGTTGCTGCCTGGTCGCTTCGCCTTGTTGACCACAGGGTTGGTGGGTGGGCTGTTTATGATCTGGGTCGATGTATTAGCCCGTTGCTTGCTGAGTTACCAAGAGCTGCCTATCGGCATTATTACCGCGGTGATCGGCAGTGTGTTTTTCTTGTTTATTTTAGGCAGCAAGCGCCGTGGCTAAAGGCGAGGCCAGCTGCAGACCCGTTAAGGATATAACCCATGTTTAGCGTAACGCCGGTGAACCACCAATTTGATGGCGAGATTCAGCAAAAAATCGATTGTAAAACCAAGCCATTAGGCGCATTGGGCCGACTCGAACCCTTGGCGCTGCAAGTGGCGCAGGTGCTGGGGGCAACGTGTCCGACGATTAAGCAGCCTAAGCTGCTGGTGTTTGCCGGCGATCACGGTATTGCCAGCGCGGGCGTGTCGATTGCCCCTAGCGAAGTGACCACCCAGATGGTGCTTAATTTTCTGCATGGCGGCGCGGCCATCAATGTGTTTTGTGCCCAAGCAGGCTTTGAGATGGAGGTGATCGATTGTGGTATCGCCCATCCAGTTACAGGCCATGAGGCGCTTATCGATCAGCGCCTTGGCGCCGGCACGCGCGCGTTTCATCTCGAGGCGGCCATGTCAGCTTCCTGTGTTGAGCAAGGCTTTGCTATGGCGAAGGCGCGGGTGGCCTTGCATCATGACAATGGCACTAATCTCATTGCTTTTGGCGAGATGGGCATTGGCAATACCTCCTCGGCGGCGGCGATTATGGCGGCGCTCTTACCTGTGGATGTCGCCGCTTGTGTTGGGCGCGGCACTGGTATCGACAGCGAAACCTTGCAGCGTAAACAGGCCTTAATCACTCAAGCCATACAGCTACATCAAGGGCAATTAAACACACCACAGCAGATATTGGCGGCGCTGGGCGGCTTTGAAATTGTGCAGATGACCGGTGCCATGTTGGCGGCGGCCGAGCTGAAAATGCTGATCTTGGTCGATGGCTTTATTGCCACCGCAGCCGCACTACTGGCGGTGACCATCGCCCCAGCGGCGCGTGATTACATGATTTTTGCCCATCAATCAGATGAGGCTGGGCATCTGTTGATGCTGCAACATCTGCAAGCTGAGCCGCTATTACAGTTAGAGATGCGTTTAGGTGAAGGCACGGGGGCGGCGCTGGCCTTACCGTTAGTGCGCGCTGCTGCGGCGTTTTATAACGAGATGGCGAGCCTGCAAGATGTTGGCATCGCGATTTAATCCATTTAACCAGCGATTTAGAACATTGCACTAACAGGGCAAGCGGACGGGAGTGAAGCAGATGCTGCATAAAGAGTTAAGCCTATTTTTGATTGCCATGGGCTTTTTTACCCGCATTCCTATGCCTCGCTGGGTCGAGGTTAACGGCCAGCGGCTCAATCAGGCGAGCCGTTACTTTGGCTTGGTGGGCGTGCTGGTAGGGGCGATAAGCGCGCTGGTTTATACGCTGGCCAGCATGGTGCTGCCCAGCAGCGTTGCCATCATCTTGGCGATGGTAACCAGTGTGCTGGTGACTGGCGGCTTTCATGAAGATGGCCTCGCCGATACCGCCGACGGTTTTGGCGGTGGCTGGACGCTGGCAGATAAGCTCAACATCATGAAAGACTCGCGGATCGGCACCTATGGCGTGTTGGCTTTAGTGTTTGCGCTGTTGTTTAAGTTTGTGCTGCTCAGCGAAATCGCTCTGTATCAGGCCGATTTAGTGGCGGCGGCGCTGATAGTGGCCCATTGCCTTGGCCGAGTCGTGGCGGCGTCGCTGATTTTTTCTGAGCCTTATGTGCGTGAAGATGCCAGCAGTAAGAGTAAGCCGCTGGCACAATCGCAAACCGTCAATGAGTTGCTGATATTGCTGGCCAGCGGAGTGATCACCTTATGGGTGGCGGGCATCGCCAATGCGCTGAGTTTGTGTGCCTTGCTGTTGCTGGTGCGTTATCTGCTTATCCGCGGTTTTAGGCGTCAAATTGGTGGCTACACGGGCGATACCTTAGGCGCGGCGCAGCAGGTGGCAGAGCTTACCTGTTACCTGTTTATCTTGGCCATCACCCTATGATCCATTTGGTATTAGGTGGTGCGCGCAGTGGTAAATCCAGCCATGGTGTGGCGTTGGTATCGCACTATGTTGCCCGCGGCGCCGAGGCGTTATTTATCGCCACTGCCCAGGCCTTTGACGATGAGATGACGGCGCGGATTGCACGTCATCAAGCCGAGCGTGCGGGCGATGAGATTGCGTGGCGTATGCTTGAGTGTCCACTGGATTTAAGTGAATGTTTGGCTCAGCAGGCTCACGCTAAGCAGGTGATCTTAGTCGATTGCCTTACTTTGTGGCTGACCAATCAGTTGCTCAGCGACGAGCACGACTGGCCGCAGGTGAAGGCGCAGTTGCTGGCAACCCTTACGGCGCTCCCGGGCGATGTTATTTTAATCTCCAATGAGGTGGGCAGCGGCATAGTCCCAGCCGATCCCTTGAGCCGGCGCTTTGTCGATGAAGCCGGTTGGTTGCATCAGGCGATAGCGGCCCTTGCCGATGAGGTAACCTTAGTCACCGCTGGCCTGCCGATGCGCTTAAAGGGATAAGCAATAAGATGATGAGACGATGAGTCAATCCAATAACAATGCTATGCAAAATAAAGCCGTGGCCAACGTCTTGATGGTGCAGGGCACCACATCAGATGCGGGCAAGAGCACCTTAGTGGCTGGCCTGTGTCGTTACTTTGCCCGTAACGGGGTCAAGGTGGCGCCCTTTAAGCCGCAAAATATGGCGCTAAACAGCGCGGTGACCGCCGATGGTGGTGAGATTGGCCGCGCGCAGGCGTTGCAAGCGGTGGCCTGTGGCTTAGCACCGCACACCGATTTTAATCCTATTTTATTAAAGCCAAGTTCCGACACCAGCTCGCAGGTGATAGTGCAAGGTAAAGCCCTTTCCCATATGGACGGTCAAGCCTATTTTGGCAAAAATGCCGCAGGGTATCGCACCAAGGCGATGGCAGCTGTGCTCGACTCGCTATCAAGGTTAACGGCGCAGTATGAGCTTGTCATGGTCGAGGGGGCGGGGAGCCCAGCAGAGATCAATCTACGTGAGGGCGACATTGCCAACATGGGTTTTGCCGAAGCGGTCGATTGCCCGGTTATCTTGATCGCCGATATCGATAAAGGCGGCGTGTTTGCCCATATCGTTGGTACCTTGGCCTTGTTGTCCGACTCTGAGCGTGCGCGAATTAAAGGGGTGGTGATTAACCGTTTTCGCGGCGACATTAGCCTGCTGCAATCGGGATTAGATTGGCTAGAAGCTGAGATCAACAAACCTGTATTAGGGGTACTGCCGTATCTCAATGACCTTTATCTGGACGCCGAAGATGCCCTAATGGTCGCGCCGCAAAAATCTACTCACCCTAAGTTTAAGGTGTTGGTATTGGTGTGGCCGCGCATTAGCAATCATACCGATTTCGATGCCTTGCGCTTACACCCTGATATTGAGTTTAGTTATTTAACCGTCACATCTGCGTTTGATGGCACTGCGCCCCAAGCGGACCTGATTATTTTACCCGGCAGCAAGAGCGTGCGCCAAGATTTAGCGACTATGCTGGGTAATGGCTGGGACACATTGCTGCAAACTCATCTTAGGTATGGCGGCAAGGTCATTGGGATCTGCGGCGGCTATCAGATGCTGGGGCTGGCCATTGACGATTCGTTAGGTGTCGAGGGCGAGGCTGGCGAGAGTGAGGGGCTGGGGCTTTTGCCGCTGGTCACCGAATTAACCGCCACTAAGCGTTTGGCGCAGGTATCGGGCGTATTGAATTTGCTAGGCGAACAAGCCAAGGTGAGTGGGTATGAGATCCACTGTGGTCAATCCCAACATTTAGGTCAGGGGCAAAGCCTACTGCGTCTGCGCGCCGATGATGGCAATCATGGGGTTGATATCGAAGATGGCTATTTATCCGCCGATGGGCAGATATTGGGCACCTATCTGCATGGCATTTTTGATCAGCCCAAGGCGTGCCAGCTACTGCTGCGCTGGGCGGGAATGACCCACGCCCCCGCCATCGATATCGATGAGCTTAGGCAGCAACAGTTAGATCGCTTAGCCGATATGTTGGCCGAAAATATGGACATGGATAAGCTGCAGCAGCTCATCGCTGGCGTCTAAGCCCAGTATAAAATGAGCCCAATATAAGTAAGGTGAGCTGAGCATTAGCTTTAAAAATTAACCCAATTACAAGCCGTTACATCACGGCGATACCACACAAGAGACAAAGATGATGACGGATATTAACAAGGGTGAAAACAATCACCAGAGCAGCACTGATAACAGCCCTGAGCGCGATCACGACAGCAGAGCGCAGGATAAAGCCGAGCGTCATAAGGCGCGCCAACAAAAAGTGAAGGCGGCGGTCGATGCCAAGATAGCGCAGGCGCAAATCGAAAAAGGTGTGTTACTGGTACTTACCGGCAATGGTAAAGGCAAGTCTACTGGTGGCTTTGGTAATATTACCCGCGCAGTGGGCCACGGCAAAAAAGCCGCCGTGGTGCAGTTTATCAAGGGCAATTGGCCCTGTGGTGAACGCGCCGTATTAGAAAAAGTCGGGGTTGCGTTTCATGTTATGGGCACAGGCTTTACCTGGGAGACACAAGATAAAGCCAAAGACACCGCCGCGGCGCAAAGCGCTTGGGAAGCGGCCGAAACCTTGCTTAAAGACGACAGTATCGACATTATTTTACTCGATGAGCTGACCTACATGGTGAGCTATCACTATATTGAGCTCGAGCGCGTCCTTGAGGCACTTAAAAATAGGCCGCCGATGCAGCATGTGATCATCACTGGCAGGGCGTGCCATCGCGCCATTATTGAGTTAGCCGATACTGTGAGCGAAGTGCAGCCGATAAAACATGCCTTTGAGGCCGGAGTAAAAGCGCAAATCGGATTTGATTATTAAGTTAGAGAGATGTTTGGACTAGTGAATTAAAGGCTAAGGTACTTTTGCCCCAAAGTGTGCTGGTCTTGGAATGAAGAACGATGACATTTGTTTGAGTAGCGGCTGGCTGCATTTTTATTTATTGATGTGCTTTGAAGACGCACCTTAATGGCAATCTATCACCTGCGGTGAGCTTATGTGCAAACACTTCTGCGACACGGTGAGGTGAAGCGTAGCTTCGCGCTAACGAACCAGAGGCATGGACGCCGAACTGGCTTTTAGACATGGACGTTGTTCAAGCACAATCCCTGTGGGCTCTACGCCAGCATCCCTACTGGCAAAGGCCGCAGCCGCGTTTACACTTGGTATCGAACGTTTCTTCGATTTGGCTGCATTTGGTGTGAATTCAGAGTTAAATGCTAACGTGCTTTTGCCCCTTTATCATTTATAACAATTACTCATTCGAACTTTGTGTTTCTGTGTTTACCTTATATTTATTAATGCGGAAAGCAAAAGATAAGGCCCTAGTAACTTGTCTTGTAGTATGCCTTAAAGACTATCAAGAGGGCTTATGACCCCAGTATGATGGCCACCAATCACATGGGTATATATCTCGGTTGTTTTGACATCACTGTGTCCCAATAACTCTTGGATGGTACGAATGTCATGCCCTTTGAGTAATAAAGATGTTGCAAATGAATGGCGAAAAGTATGGGCGGTAACGCGCTTATCTATACCACTGTTAGTGGTAGCTTGCCTTAATGCACGTGAAAAAGCCGTTGGATGAATATGGTGTCTGCACACGTAGTTGTCACTTGGGTGCATACAACGGCGGCTAGCAGGAAAGATATATTGCCAATGAAACTTAGAGGCGTTACTGCGGTATTTTCTGATGAGAGAGATGGGCAATGAAGCAAGTCCAAAGCCATCTGACAAATCCGTCTCGTGGAGCTTTTTTACCTGTTTTATTTGTGACTTTAGAGCATCAATCAATCCGTTAGGTAGCATACAAACTCGATCTTTTTGCCCTTTACCTCGGTACACAAAGATAGATTTAGTGGTTAGATCAATATCTTTTACTCTAAGTTTTAGGGCTTCCTTTAATCTTAGGCCTGAGCCAAATAGGATGGCACCAATTAAATAGTGGTAGCCTGACAAATTGCTGATGATCAGTTTTGCTTCTTCGTTAGACAATACCTGCGGTATTCGTTTAGGGGCTTTTGCATAGGGAAATTGTAACTCATTGGGCTCAACGTTTAACACATGGCGACAAGCAAATACAATGGCACATAGGGCCTGTTTCTGGGGGCTCGCCGACACTTCACACTCCACAGCTAAAAAGCAGAGAAATTGTTCAATCAAAGCGGGGTTATATCAGCGCCATGACGAATATTGCAATGTCGAATGAAATAGCGGTTCCAATAGAGGTAGGATTTTTCTGTTTGATAGCTGTAATGGCGTACCCTGATCTCTGTCCGTATAGCCTCCAAAAATGTTAATTGCCCCATAACCGTTACCTCACCAGTGAACTGTATGTATATACAGTTATAATTCAAGTTAAGATAATTACCATGAAAAAGATGCATAAATCGTTTGATTGGCGCATCGATAATACTAACTTTTAAACATTAACTCATTATTATCAATGGTTTGTAATATATATAAAAGTGTTATGCAGACCTCGTAAACACCTATGCATCTTTTTATCTGTTAAATTGTCATATTTAACCTGTATTTTTTTGTTAAATAATATATTTACAACAAACACTTACAAGTGATATTTTGACGAAGAGACTTACAAGAAAGCAGGAGGTTATCCTGCTGCTAATCAATAAGCTGTTATATTTCTAGTTTAGGTTTCAAAGCATAGATAATCCTATTAACTTTTTACTACAGAATCACATTATAAGGTACTGACATGTCAGGCTATTTGAAAAAAATCAAAACTAAAATTCCGTTCTCAAATAAAGAAGTCGACATTAATGTTGATGGTAAAACTCTAATCTTAACAGGCGGTAATGGTTGCGGTAAAACACAGCTGATTGAGTTCATCTTTGAAAAGCTAATTGATTCAGTTGTTAAAAGAAACAATCAAACTGAACAAAGTATTCAGCAACAATTAAAACAACATCAAAATCAGCTTTCACAAAGAGGACCTGCTGATCAGCACTATGAACATTTCTCGAAACAGGTTGAAACTTTTAAAGCGAAACTAGCAGAAGTGAATAACCCGCCACTTCAAATTGGTCAACTCGATGAATTTGTCGTTGGCCACCAAAATTTTACAGCTATACTGTCATCATTTGAAGCAATGAGAAAGTCAGAGATTATAAAACCATCTGCTGTGACTAATTTAGATAAATTACGTGAACAAGATAAGAATTTATCGCAACAGCATAACAGTAAGAAAAAGACGTCATCCATATTTGAAGAGTTCTTGGTCTCAAACATTGCCAATCAGGCGTTCTCTGAATCAACTAAAATAAATAATGATCCCGAGGAAGCACAACGCATAGAAAAATGGTTTTATAAGTTAGAAGCTGACTTACAAAATTTATTTGAAGATGAGCATCTCCAACTCAAGTTTGACTCCAATTCATTTGTATTTAAGATTCATCAACCTAATAAAGAGCCATATACATTACAAACTTTATCCTCTGGTTTTTCTTCAATTATGGCTATATATGCAGACCTGATAACGAAAGTATCTTTACGATCTATAAATCCAGAAGATTTAACTGGTATTGTTATCATTGATGAAATAGACGCTCATTTGCACGTGTCATTACAGAAAAAAATATTAGCATTCTTAAAAAATTCTTTTCCAAAAGTTCAATTCATCGTTACGACACATTCACCTTTTGTAGTTACGTCAATCGATGATGCTGTTATATACGACTTATCAAGTTGTCAGCAAGTTGAAGACCTTTCAATGTTTTCTTACGAAGCTGTTTTAGAAGGCTTGTTCGGTGTTCTCCCAATATCAACGTTGCTACAAGACCAAATAGAAGAACTAAGTGAATTACTTAAAAATAGTCCAATAGACGTGGCTGAAGTTGAGGGCTTATTAAGCAAGTTACCTAAAGATAAAAGCGTTTTAGACGAAGAGTCATTGTATTTTGTGAAATCTGCAGATATTGCTATTAGTAAAGCAAAGAGGCAGTTAGATGTTTAAAGTAATAAGAAATGAAAATGCACCTGCATCATTAGCAAATAGACGAAGTTATAGTGAACAAGATGTTTTAGATGCCTTAAGTCGAGTGTTTCATAAAAAATGTTATATCTGTGAGACTAAAGAGCCAATTGATATAAATGTAGAGCATTTTGAACCTCACCTCGGTGACCTCGATAAGAAATTTAACTGGGATAATTTATATTTTTCTTGTGGGCGCTGTAATAATATCAAACTAGCTAAGTATAATGATCTGCTTGATTGTTGTGACTTGAGTGTTGATGTATTAAGAGCAATTAAACACGTACCACCCATTACGCCATATGCTAAATGTCTAAGAATTGAGCCTCAAAATGATGATGAAAAAACAAAACTAACGGCTGAATTAATTGAAAAAGTATTCAATAGTACACATACACCTAATAAAACGGTTTCTGCATCATTTCTAAGAAAGAAAGTATTCCAACAATTTAATTTATTTTTGGACCTACAGCGCGAATATTTTGATGAGCTAGCTTTACCTGTTGAAAAAGAAACTGCTCTTGAACGTATGAAATTATTGATTAAAGCATCATCACAATACTGTGCATTTATAAGCTGGTGTGTTTTAGATGATGATGAACTTGCTCCATTATTGGATGAATTTATTGGCACTACATAATGATTAGGAAATATCAAATCACCTAGTTCGAAATATAATCGGGTAGCCGGAGGTATCTAGCCTCCAGCCCCCACACCACCCTGCATGCGGCTCCGCACAGGGCGGTTCATTTAGAACGCCTAACCTGTTTTCTGGTTCGGATAGTGAACCGCGATCCATCCATCTCTCAGTGAATACAATCCTGCTTTCTTAAGATACTCATTACTCAGCGCTTGCTGTATTCCTGGTGTTTTCGAGCTCCGCCATGGGCCTTTACTTGTGATCCCACAAGCAACGGCTGCTTGGATCCTGACGCCTCGTTTAAGTAAATTCTGCACCTTAGTCCGTGGTTTTCGCCACTGACGCCAGTAGCACATCCGTACTCGACGACGGATCCAATGGTCTAAATCGACACACCCTTGGTAAGCGTTGGCTATGCCAAAGTAATTGATCCAGCCTTGCATGTATTGACGCATTTTAAACAGCTGATAACTCATACTCACGCCCCAATTTCGGTTCGTTAGTCGCCTCATCTTTTGTTTGAAAATGTGTAATGTTTTAGCATGCCACTGGATCTTTCCGCGGTTAAAGGTAAAACCAAGGAACTTGCTTTGATCGACCTTAACCACTTGGCTTTTCTGCTCATTAACGGCCAGTTTTAGCTTAGTGGCAAGGTATTGAATAATACTCTTGAGTACCCGTTCACCCGCTCGTTGAGATTTTACCAAGATGATAAAATCGTCTGCGTAGCGAGCGAATTTATGCCCTCGACTTTCCAGCTCTTTATCCAGACTATCCAACATAATGTTAGAGAGTAATGGTGAGAGTGGGCCGCCTTGAGGCACGCCTTCAAAACTTGCTTCAAATTGGTCGTTGATCATCACGCCAGCACGCAAGTATTTACCAGTAAGCGCCAGCAGACGCTTATCCTGTACCTTGATCCTCAATTGAGTCATCAACAGGTCGTGATTTACTCGATCAAAGAACTTGGACAGATCAACATCGACGGCAAATTTGCGTTTCAGTTTGATGATATCCCTTACTTGCAGTACCGCTTGTTTGGCATTTCTGTTCGGCCTAAAGCCAAAGCTGTTGGTCGAGAAGAATGGGTCAAACAGTGGCGTGAGTATTTGAGCAATGCCTTGCTGTATCACACGGTCAATGACGTTAGGGATCCCCAATTTGCGTTTACCTCCATCGGGTTTGTCGATCTCTACGCGTCTGACCGCTGAGGGTTGGTATTCACCTAGCTCTAATTGAGATTTACACTGTTGCCAGCCGCCTTGTTGCATCCAGAGCGGGAAGGCTTCGATGGTCATGCCATCGACGCCAGCTGCGCCTTTATTGGCTTTAACTTGACGCCACGCCCGGTGTAGATTTTTAGGTTCGAGCAGTTGTTGGAATAGATCGCGGTTGAAAGCCGGTTGCATATCAATACGCTGCTGATAGTAATCGTCTGGCGACGTAGTGGGTATCGACAAGTTTGACAAGACTCCTCCTTCTTCTAAATGTTCAGGCCTTCACCATGTACCCACAACGCTACCGCGGGGTATGCTATCCCATCCATTACGATGGGCATTGGGCTACTATGCCGTCTGCTGACTTCTGCTTAATCACATGCCAAGTTACCCTGTCATGCGCTATCGGTTTCCATCTAGTTCGCTCTTTTCAGTCGATGAAATTGAAAAGCCAAGGCACTTATAAACCAGAGCCTCACTGGTTAATGACCGATCGCGTGTTAAGCAGATCTCCCCAGATAAGAACATGAACTTTCTTTGCACTGCTGCATCATTTACGGTGGCCATTAGATCACGTGGTTTCGTCGTCTTGTGCCAACTCACCTCTAGCCTACGCCTCATATGATGTTCTTGTTCATCAGCTCGCAAATTTGCTAGCGGCTTCCTTCAGACCAATCCTCGCGGATAAGCCCTTGCCATTCGCTAGTAGTTAACGTTTAATAACAGTATGTTATTTAGACGGTGATCTTCCTACAGAGGACTTTCACCTCATTAGTTCATGCCCATGCTGGGCGTACACAAGTTGCTGCACTCGGAAAAATTACTCGCTGCGCTCCCGATTTTCCGGTGAGCAAGGCGTTATAAGTAAATCAAAGTAAGGAGTTTTAAATGGATATTAATGCTACTTCACTAGGTCAAATAATTGCCCTTATTATTTTTATTATGCCGTTAATCTTATCTTTAAAGTCAAAAGCTGTATCCGGGTATCATAAACTGGCTTGGTTCTTTCTGACTTTGTTTTTTTCTTGGTTAGGCTTCCTTGTATTTTATTTTACGATTGTTAAAGCTAAGTCGTATGAAAGTGGTAAAAATCATTCATAGTTATAGAAAATAAATAGATAGAGAAATAAATAGACATATATGGATGCTCCCAGTTAGTCAAGGCTGTACTTCGCTAACCGAGGCAGTTTTGCCTTAGTTTCTATTTGTTCTTGGCTCTCGTTCAGTGCTTATTGATTGACTCTTTCGCTTTAAGCAACGCTTTTAAAAGTAGCGAATACATAGACAGGCATAGTTAATGCTCTAGCCAAAAGAGTTTGCCATCCGCATCATAAAACTCACTATTTAGACTCAAATAAACCGTTTTCCTTATCCATAAATAACAATAGGCGTTGAAAGTGCATTTGCCGATGTAGGGCATGACAATGTGTATTGATATTGGTTAGTAACTTAGTTATGTTATTGATTGGTAACGGATGCGCATCTATTTGGTAGCATTTATTAAAAAGGAATTAATATGTCTAAAAATTGGAAATGCCCCAAATGTGATTGTTGTGATTATGATACGGATACTATTGCAACGACGGGAAGTGGTTGGTCTAAAATATTTGATATGCAAAACCGAAAATTTACTGCTGTAATTTGCACTAACTGTACTTATACCGAATTTTATCGCGGTAAGACGAGTGCCTTAGGTAATATTTTCGATCTATTCACTAATTAATCAAAGCTGATAAAAGTTAAGTGGACGCCATCCATGGGCTCAATCTTGTTTGGCTTAACATTGAAGTCCACCGTTTGGCTCTTTTAAGGGCAATTTCATTTGGCCATTGCCTCTAAGGTTAACATTGGGGATGGGGACCGGTACCTGAAAGTGATGTTATTCTGCCTACTCTATCCAAGTGAACAGGACGCGGTTTATGATCAGTTGCGCTAATTATGACTACATAGAGATAGTTTGCTTGTTTAATTATCCTGTCGAAATCACATTAAAATCGGGTGAGGCCATCACAGGAAAAGCTATTGATACCGCAAAAAATCATCAAGGTGAAGAGTGCATAAAACTCAAGATTGAACACGATGATTTATTGGTTGTTTTAGACTCGATGGCAAAGCTAACGATTGTCGTTGATAACCCCCATTTTAAGGAAGTTTTATTCGACTAAGTCGGCAGCGGCTTCGTTCAGAAGTATCTGCACATCCCCAGCTTATGCAGGTCTGTTTCCACCACCGAGCGTATAGCGATATACTCCTGACCCAGAAAAAGAACCTATGCTATTGCTTATGCCTGGCTTGGATTGCTGCACCATCAGCAGCTTCTAGCTAGCGGCCGAGGATTGAGGTAAGCAGCGCGAGATGCGATTAAAGGATAAGAATAAAATGATAAAAAAATGGATGTTAGCCCTGCTATTAAGCTGGCCTGTAGTGGCATTGGCCGCCCCCGCGAGCAGGATTATCGCCCTGTCGCCCCATGGCGTTGAGATGCTTTATGCCATTGGCGCGGGTGATAATATTGTCGCCACCACAGATCACGCCGATTTTCCCGAGGCGGCAAAGCAGATCCCCCGCATCGGTGGCTATTATGGGATTCAAATTGAGCGGGTGATTGAGCTCAACCCAGACTTAATTGTGGTGTGGGGCAGTGGCAATAAGGCCGAAGAGATTGAGCGTCTAAGCCAATTAGGCTACCCCATTTATAACAGCGACCCTAAATCGTTGACCGCAGTGGCAGAGGATTTACTGGCATTGGGACAGCTCACCGGCCATGAGGCGCAGGCGCAAAAGGTGGCCAGCCAGTATCAGCAGCAGTTGCAACAATTGCGACAGCAAAACCAAGATAAGCCACAGGTGAAGGTGTTTTATCAGTTATGGTCGACGCCGCTAATGACGGTGGCCAAAGGCAGTTGGATAGAGCAGATCATCGAGGTGTGTCATGGCGAGAATGTGTTTGCCGATGCAGCCAGCGCTTATCCGCAGGTGAGCCTCGAAGCCGTGCTATTGAAGAGGCCACTGGTGATTTTGCAAAGTCAAGATAAAGGTAATGTCAATGGGGTAGACTGGTCGAGTTGGCAGGAGATCCCAGCGGTAAAACAGCAGCACATTTATCAACTTAATGCCGATTTATTACATCGCGCCGCGCCGCGCGCTATCTTAGGTATCCAGGCGCTGTGCCAAGCGCTAGATAAGGCGCGCTCATAAAGTGCGCTGACGAACCCCTTGCCCGTTATTTGCTAAAAGGAATATGCATCATGACCATTTTATTAACGTGTTTATTGTTAGCCATGTTACTGCCTTATTTGGCCAAGGGGCCGGTGGCGGTAGCTATGGCAAAGTTGGGGGGCTATGACAATCATCAACCTAGAGCCCAGCAAGCGCAGTTAACTGGCTTTGGCGCGCGAGCGGTCGCTGGGCATCAAAATGCCTTTGAATCGCTACTGATTTTTGGCTTGTCGGTGTTGAGCGTGATCGCGCTAGATAAGGTGAATGACACTGTGGCGTTACTTGCTGTGGGGCATATTATTGCGCGGGTCGCTTACCATATTTTGTATCTGCTGGATAAAAGCACCTTACGCTCGCTTTCTTGGTCGGTCGCCATCGGCTGCAGCTTTGCCATTTTTGCTCAAGCCTTTTAATGGTCTTTCATCGGCCGATTGCCGCTGCTATCGGCGCTTGGCTCAGATTAGCTTGGCTTAGTTAAGATTAGCTTGGCGTTAGCATAAGCGTATCGTGCCCATAAAAAACACCGCCGTGATGGCGGTGTTTTGTTATCTAGCTTGGCCATTAGCCCAAGCCCTAACGTGGTGTGCGATTTTCATCGCCCAGTGAGTAAGCTCTGGCATATCGACAGTCACGCAAGCCTATAGGCTGTTTGGCTTAGTCTTCGACTTGCCACTCGATGCGCTCGCCTGCGCGAATCGGCACCACACCTGTCTCACCCAGTGGATAAGTGGCTGGCACATCCCAGCTGCGTTTTACTAGGGTGATGGTGTCGCTGTTGCGCGCTAGGCCGTAAAAGTCAGGGCCGTTGAAGCTGGCAAATCCTTCCAGCTTATCGAGTGCATTAACCGACTCAAATGCCTCGGCGTACAGCTCGATAGCCGCATGAGCGGTATATGAGCCGGCGCAGCCACAGGCGGCTTCTTTACGATCTTTGGCATGAGGCGCCGAATCTGTGCCTAAGAAGAACTTTTTGCTGCCACTGGCCGCCGCAGCCAGCAGTGCCTGCTGGTGAGTGTTGCGCTTTAAAATGGGCAAGCAGTAAAAATGCGGACGAATACCACCGGCTAACATATGGTTACGGTTATACAGCAAGTGATGGGCGGTGATGGTTGCGGCCACATTGTCTGGCGCGCTCATCACAAAGTCGACCGCATCCTTGGTGGTGATATGTTCAAGCACAATTTTCAGCTTGGGAAAATCCTGCACCACTTGCTTTAAGGTGTTCTCGATGAAAATGGCTTCTCTGTCGAAGATATCGATTGATGAGTCGGTGACTTCACCATGGACCAAAAACAGCATCCCCACCTCTTGCATCGCCTCAAGCACTGGGTAGATGTTGTTCACATCGGTCACGCCAGAATCTGAGTTGGTGGTGGCACCCGCAGGGTACAACTTAGCGGCAACCACTTTGCCAGAGGCTTTGGCGGCGCGAATATCCTCGGCCGTGGTGTTGTCGGTTAAATACAGCACCATTAACGGCTCAAAGTTGGTGGTGGTGACCGCTTTGATACGCTCATAGTAGGCCATGGCGCTGTCAAGGTTAGTGGCGGGTGGCACTAGGTTTGGCATGATGATCGCGCGGCCCATATAGCGGCCAGTGTCTCTAACGGTATCGGCAAGCACGTCGCCATCGCGTAGGTGAACATGCCAGTCGTCGGGGCGAGTAATGGTTATTGTGGTCATTGAGGTATCTTTCTTTGGCGTAGAGTGGCTGGATCTTATGTGGCTAAGCGAGCGCTGTAAAGAGCCAAAAGGGCACTTATTGACGCTCAATCGGCGATAAATCATCTGTTTATCTCCTTCTTTAGTCATAATTACGACGGTTTCACATCATTAACCCATTAACTGTGTTACTCCAATATGAATAATGAAAATCCGATCTCTTAGGTTTTTCTAATAAAAGAATTTTGCATGTTCCTATAGATGTAATACACTCGTCGGCTCATAAAAACTGAGCTCGTTGCCTTGCACAACCGCTGTTAGTCGATTGAGGCAGGCCAATCAAGCTAAGGGCTCAGTTACTCGAAAAGCCGAAGCACCCGGGGCACCGCGACATAGGCCAAGGTGAATTTGAATCGCAAGTCAGGAGACAGTAAATGAACAAGTTATTGATTATTGGTGGTGTTGCCGGTGGGGCATCGGCTGCGGCTCGCGGCAGACGATTAAGTGAAGATGCTGAAATTATTATGTTTGAGCGCGGCGAATATGTCTCTTTTGCCAACTGTGGCTTGCCTTATCATATCAGTGGTGAAATCAGTGAACGTAGTGCCTTAGTGTTGCAAACTCCAGAGAGTTTTAAGGCGCGCTTTAATGTGGATGTACGGGTGCAGCATGAAGTGCTTGCTATCGATAAGACGGCTAAAACAGTGACGGTTAACAATTTACGCACTGGCGAGCAGTATACCGAGCACTTTGACGCCTTAGTGTTGTCACCGGGCGCAGCGCCTATTACGCCGCCGATCCCAGGGCTTAATAATCCGCTGACGTTTTCGCTGCGTAATATCCCAGACATGGATCGCATTTTAGCGGCATTGAAACAGCAGCAACCGCAACATGTGACAGTGGTGGGTGGCGGCTTTATTGGCCTAGAGATGATGGAGGCACTGCGCCATCTGAATATCGAGGTCACGCTGTTGGAGTTGTCTAATCAGGTGATGATGCCAGTGGATCTTGAAATGGCTAATCTGCTCCATCAAGAAATTGTTGAGCATGGCGTAGATTTACGTTTGAACTGCGGCCTTAGCGCTGTTGAGCAAATCGAAGGTGGTTTACAGCTTTCGCTGAGCACAGGTGACACATTAACAACGGGCATGTTAATTACCGCGATTGGGGTCAAGCCTGAGACACGTCTTGCGGTCGAAGCCGGATTGGCGATTGGCGAGTTGGGCGGCATTTTAGTCGACGATAAGATGCGTACCAGCGACAGCGCTATTTTTGCGGTTGGGGATGCTGTTGAGGAGTTTGATTTACTCACAGGTGAGAAGGCATTAATCCCACTGGCAGGCCCAGCAAATCGTCAGGGACGCATAGCCGCCAATAATATTTTCGGCGCTGATGACAGCTACAACAAAACCCAAGGCACGGCGATTTGCCGCGTGTTCGATCTGGCGGTAGCCAATACCGGCCTGAATGAAAAACGCCTGCAAAAATCAGCCATCGGCTTTGATAAAATTTATGTACATGGTGCTAGCCATGCCAGCTATTTTCCTGGGGCGCATCCGGTGTCATTGAAGCTGCTTTACAGCACTGAAGATGGCAAGATTCTAGGCGCGCAGGCCGTGGGTAAAGATGGGGTCGATAAGCGCATCGATGTGCTGGCCGTTGCGATTAGAGCTGGGCTGACGGTTTATGATATGCAAGATATGGAGCTGACTTATGCGCCGCCTTTTGGCTCGGCTAAAGATGTGCTCAATCAGGCGGGTTTCGTGGCCGCCAATATCTTAAAGGGCGACAGCCGAGTGTGTCATAGTGAAGAAATTGATGCTCGCAACCCTGCGCAGTGGCTGCTTGATATTCGTAATCCAGGTGAATTAACCAAGATGGGCGCCATTGAAGGGGCGGTCAATATTCCGTTAGATCAATTGCGCGATCGGTTAGATGAACTGCCTAAAGATAAAGAGATCTTAGTATTTTGCTATGTTGGCCTACGCGGTCACGTGGCATACCGTATGTTGGTTAATCATGGCTTTAAAGCCAAAAACTTAACCGGGGGTTACAAAACGTACTTAATGGCCAATGCACATTATTAAGGCGCGTATCTAGGCTCATTCGACTTAAATCGATTGAGCTTATTAAATTTTATAAGTTATTGAAGGTGAAAGGAGTATTCGATGTTTTCATCCTATGTTATTGCATTATGCGGTGGCGTATTAGTGGGGCTAGGGGCGATTTTACTGCTCCTGCTCAATGGCCGCATTGCCGGCATTAGTGGTATTTTATCGGGCGCGCTATGGGGCAGCAAGACCCAAGCCAAAGGCTTGGGCTGGCAATGGTATTTTCTGGGCGGGTTATTGCTCAGTGGTACCATCATGGGCGCACCGCTTGAGGCGATATTTGGCCTTGCGCCTATCGAGTTAAGCTCAGTGTTGCAGTCGACTCCGTTACTGCTTATCTCGGGTGTTTTAGTGGGATTAGGCTGCGCGATTGGCAGTGGCTGTACGAGTGGCCACGGCATTTGTGGCGTTGGCCGCTTATCGCCCCGCTCGATGGTGGCGACACTGGTGTTTATGCTGATGGGTGTTATTTCTGCGGTAGTTTTCCACTAAGGTGTTGAGATGAAAAAGATTGTTGCACTATTTTGTGGTGTATTATTTGGTACAGGTTTAATGCTCTCTGGGCTGGCCGATCCCGCTAAAGTGATTGGCTTTTTAAATGTGAGTCTACTGCTGAGCGGCGAGTGGGACCCGACCTTGCTGTTTGTGATGTCTGGCGGTTTGGCAGTTTATTTACCCTTGTATCTGCTGGTGGTTAAGCCTCGTGTGCAGGCTAAGCTTGGCCCCGTATTTGATAAGTGTTACCACCTGCCCACCAAGCGCGCTATTGATGCGCCCTTGGTCATTGGGGCTGCCTTGTTTGGTTTAGGCTGGGGCATGATAGGTATCTGTCCTGGGCCATCGATTGTTAATTTAGCCCATCTGGACCTGCCTATGGTGTTATTTGTTGTGGCGATGATCGTCGGGGCCTATATTGGCCGGCAGATGAATCGAACCCTGCCACTGACGGCCAGCAGTCGCCAGTAGTGTTGCTTATCAACAGCAGTAAAAAGCCTCCTAACGGAGGCTTGTTGTCTATTGGAACAGGGCCTATCGGGGCGAGCTTATTGAGCGGCGGCTTTTATGGCTAACGCCAGAGCATACAGGCCGTTAGTACGAGATGGGCTCAGCTGACCGGTGAGGCCTAACTGGTCAAAATAGGCATTAATATCCAGCGCTGCGATGGTTGCACTGTCTTGGCCATGGGTGACGGCAAGCAGTAAGGCGACTAAGCCTTTAACGATACGGGCATCGCTGTCGGCCACATAATAGTGTTTGTTGTCGATACCGATGTGATACAGCCACGCGTTACTTTCGCAACCTTCAACCTTAGCTGTCTCAGTGCGCAGGCTCTCATCGAGTGTCGGTAAGGTTTTACCCAGTAACATGATCTCACGATAACGCTCTTGCCAGTTGGCGGCGGCATTAAAACGCTTTATGATCGCCTCGCTATCGAAATGCTGGGCTAAAAAGAGGGCCTCGGCCGGTTGTGGAGTGGCTTGCGTCATGGAAGTCCTTAAATTATGCAATGGGCCGCGCTTTACAGCAGCAGGTCTTTGACTGAGGCAAGCGCCTCGATAAAACGGTCGATATCTTGCTTACTGGTATACACCCCAATAGAGGCGCGGCAGCAGCCGTTAAGCTGTAAGGCGTGCATCAGCGGCATGGCGCAGTGGTGGCCGCAGCGCACCGCAATACCTTGTTGATCCAGTAAAATCCCCACATCTTGATGGTGCTCGCCAGCAAGGTTAAAGGCCACCGCGCCAATATTATCCTCATGGGCACCGTATAAGGTGATATCGCCTACATCACTCAGCCTGCGTTGCAGGTACAGCAGCAACTCAGTTTCACGTTGTTGTGTCTGCACTTTATCTAAGCCTGCAATAAAGCGTATCGCAGCCCCCAGGCCGATAACGGCGCTGATCGCAGGCGTGCCGGCTTCCAGTCGGTTAGGTAACGAATTAAATTGGGTTGTTTCAAAACTAACCTGTTTAATCATCTCACCGCCCGTGAGCAGTGGGCTGAGGCTATCGAGGCGTTCAAAGCGGCCATAGAGAATGCCAACGCCAGTTGGGCCATACATTTTATGTGCCGAAAACAGGTAAAAATCGCAGTCGAGTGCCTGCACATCCACCGGCAAATGCGCAATGGCCTGTGCGCCGTCGATCACAGTGATCGCCCCCGCTTGTTTTGCTTGTTTAACCATCTGCTGCACAGGATTGACCGTACCAAGCACATTAGACACATGTCCAAGGGCGACGATGGTAGGCTTATCGGCCAGTAGCCGCGCGTAGGCGTCTTGGTCGAGGCGCTGTTGTGCATTGAGCGGAATAGGGACAATCCTTGCGCCAGTGCGCTGAGCGAGCATCTGCCATGGCACTATGTTGGCGTGATGGGCGGCGCTGTCGATTAAAATGGTATCGCCTGGGCGCACCTGCTCACTCAATCCGTGGGCCACCATATTGATGCCTTCGGTGGTGCCATGGGTAAAGATGATCTCTTCGCGGCGCTTGGCATGAATAAAGCGCTGCACGCTATCGCGCACGGCCTCATAGCTGGTAGTGGCTCGGCTCGATAACTGGTGCGCAGCGCGGTGTACGTTGGCATTATCGTGTTGATAATACTGAGTCATCGCCTCTATCACCGCTAATGGCTTTTGGCTGGTGGCCGCGGTATCGAGGTAACACAGCGGGTAATCCCCTAAGGTTTGAGCAAGGGCGGGAAACTGCGCGCGCAGTTGAGTTAAGTCCATTGGTGGTTCCGGCAGCAATAAATAAACAGGCGCTAGGATCTTGGGAGATCTTAGCGCCTATTGCAAGCTTTTGTCACATCCCTTGCCCGTTAGGGGCAGGGCAGGCGATAGCGATCGGCCAGTTCGTTGAGTCTGGCCAGTAACGGCTGGCTCAGGGTGACATTGAGACTGTCGATATTCTCTTTGAGCTGCTCAAGATTGGTGGCGCCAATGATGTTAGATCCGACAAATTTTCGACTGTTGACGAAGGCCAAGGCCATTTGCGCTGGGCTAAGGTTAAATTCGCGTGCCAGTTCCACATAGGCTTGCGTCGCTTCGAGCGCTAATTGGGTACCGTTATAACGGGCAAAGCGCTTAAACAGCGTCATACGCGCGCCTTCGGGCCATTGGCCGTCAAGGTATTTGCCACTTAGGGCGCCAAAGGCCAGTGGTGAATAGGCCAGCAGCGGTAACTCTTCGCGGTGGGCGATTTCCGCCATGCCCACTTCAAAGCTACGGTTGAGTAAGTTATAGGGGTTTTGCACGCTAATGATACGTGGTAAGCCATGTTTTTCTGCTAATTGCAGATATTTCATTAAGCCCCAAGGGGTTTCGTTAGAGACGCCAATATAGCGAATTTTACCGGCGCTGATTAGTGACGCTAAGGCTTCTAGGGTATCGATGATCGGCGTGAGTTTTTCTTGATCTTGCTGCTCGTAACACAGTTCGCCAAAGAAATTGGTATTTCTGTCAGGCCAATGCAGTTGGTACAGATCGATGGTCTCAATCTGTAAGCGACTCAAAGAGTCATCGACCGCTTGGTGAATATTACGCCAGTCTAGCGCCATATTGGGGCGGATATAGTCGCTCTTGCCACCGGGGGCCGACACTTTAGTGGCGATCACTAGGTTGTCGCGATTGCCGCGAGCCTTGAGGTATTGGCCTAATATGCGTTCGGTTTCCCCTTGGGTTTCAGCCTTGGGGGGCACAGGGTACATCTCGGCAGTATCGATAAAGTTGATGCCTTCGCCAATGGCGTAGTCGAGCTGAGCAAACGCTTCGCTTTGGGTATTTTGCTCGCCCCACGTCATGGTGCCCAGACAAAGTTGGCTGACGTCGAGGTTAGAATGCGGGAGTCGTCTATAGTCCATGAAAGTCTCCGGAATGCACAACAATAATGTTTAAAACTAGGGGCAATGGCTGTTGTAGGGGGATTGGCTTTGCGGGTAAGATGAGGCTTTAAGGTCATCATTGTTGTCTTACCTAGCGGCCCTACCATGGCCAAGAATCGCGCCCCTTGGGCTTAACAGCATGAATCGGAAAAAACTCATCTGTAAATACCACTAGACCCTATCAATCTTTATTGTAAAACACTAGTTAATTTGTTGCCCCACAATTCAATAATGTATCTCAATGATTTTAATGTTAATTGTGCGGTCAAAGTTTGAGCAGCATAGGGAGTTCACAGGCATCATGGCCAGTGTCGCCTAAGGGCTGATTTAGGTGTTCGAAGCCCAGTTTTTCATATAATACCAAGGCTTCTTTGAGGCAGGCCGTGGTCTCTAAGTAACAGGCTTGATAACCTTGCTTGCGGGCAAACTCTAGCGCTTGCAAGGCTAAACGCCGCGCAAAGCCTTTGCCGCGTAAGCTGGGCAAAAAATACATTTTTTGCAGTTCACAAATTCCATCATGGTCGGCTAATGGCGCGATCCCCGCCCCACCTAATACTTGTCCATTGTGAGTGATGACCCAGTAGTGGGCATCACTCATCTCATAGACCTGATACAAGCTGTCGAGAGTGGGGTCGGCAACCCCATAGCCTTTATCTGGTGTGAGGCCATATTCGGCCGACACACAGCGGATCACCTGGGCGATGTGAGGGTTATCGTTTGGAGTTATACTGCGGATCGCAAAGTTTTGTTGCTGCTCGGCATAGGCGATAGCCCGCGAATACAGGTTTAACGAGTCGGTGAGCTGACTCACTTGTGCCGCAGAGAGCTGGGCGAGGATCTGCTGATATAAGGTATTTTGTTGCTGATTAAGGTTTTTGAGCTGGCGTTTACCTTGGGGTGTCAACTTGCATAATGAACTGCGGCTGTCTCTGGGGTTAGTGCGGCTTTGTGCGAGTCCTTTTTCACACAGTTGGCTGACGGCGCGACTGGCATTGGACTTGTTGATATTAAGCAGCTGTGCCAGTTGATTGACCGATAATTCTTGGTTACTGAGCTCGATTAATGCATGGGCTAGCACAGGTGATAAGTTTAACGGCATACCATCGGTGTTGAGCATTCCCAATTGCCTGACTAAGCGGCGTGATATTTTTCGTAACGAGGAGCAGGTTTGCGGTAACCCTGTCTCCGTTAGTTGTGAGACATTATCAAGAGAAGTGATGCTATTGTCAGTCATTGGCTATCCGTTGTCATTCATAGGTGGGTTGCGCGAATCGTCGCCTAGCAAGCGATTGAGGTTATCATAAGCATGCTACCGATAACGTGCGTATCCTATTTAGTTGCAATGGATACCTAATTTAGACGGCTTATTTTTTAAATGCAAGCCTTTGCTAATATATAGCCGCCATGACCATGGGGCGGCTAAGTTTGAGCCTTAAACATAAACCTGTGGATTTAAAATGGGGGCCATTGCCAACACAATCGCTTGGGTGTAAACGCTTTCGCGACTGGCTTTACCATCCGTCAGTAGGCCTATGGCACCGCCTTTTTGCTTAATGTTGACTGTGTTAAACAGCCTATCCATGACATCACCTAACTCTTCGCCGTCGACTAAAGCTTGATACACGGCAGTGGGGAGGGGCAGTTGGGCGCTACGACCGACAGACAGTTTGCCTTGATGGATAATGGCCATGTAAGCATAAGTGGCAGCGCCATGCTCGAAACAGTCAACACCGCCTTCCATGGCGATGTAGAGTTCGGCGCTTAAGTGGGGTTGTAGCTCTGCTTGTTGCTCACAGTAGCGCGCTCGGTTGATAGCGCCTGCGCGAGTCTCGCTATCTGTCATGGGCTGCGCAGCCACGCCAGAAGGGGCGTGGATACCTTGGCTGATGATCTGCGCCTGCGGAAAGAGCAAGGCGATGGCATTGTGCGCCGCGGTAATTTTTACTGGATTCGTCGAACCGACGGTAATACGAATAGGACTCTCTGTCACAAGCGGGGGCATGAACTCATCTCGAATTAACTGTGTTTTAGCCACTATTTTGCCATAGCCGCGACCATAGTGCATGAGCCTGGCTAGATTTTGTCACGATTGTAACATTTTCGGCAGAGTGGCGACCTAAGTTGCACGGTCAATACAATGTGATCTTGGTTGGGGTTGGCGTTGCTTTTGCTGGTGCGTGTCTCGCTTTTTCTTGTGGCGTGACAAATATCGTTATTTAGCTTTTACGCAATTACCGTGTTGCCCAGCCAGGCTGGCTTTGCGGTAGCGCAACTGTTAACGCTAGGTGTATATAAGTTAATCCTGTATTACCAATATGAAAAATTACTACAGCTTTAATTGAACACCGATCACAATATTAGCTGATTATGAAATTTCATTACAAAATACCGTGTCAGATCAATTTTTAGTGCACTTTATCCTATATTCTGTGACCGAATTTAGTCGTACTGCTAGGAAAATCCTAGTCAGTCGTAGCAAAACATAAGATGCCTTGAGCATCAATAAAGGTCACATTTATGCAAAATGAAGCGACAGTTTCTCAAGTGTTAACCCCGGCTCCGTCGAAGTGGACCCGTACCGATACAACTTGGATGTTAAGCCTGTTTGGCACTGCGGTTGGTGCTGGTATTTTGTTCTTACCGATTAATGCCGGTATGGGCGGTTTTTGGCCTCTCGTGATGATGGCGTTGATCATCGGTCCTATGACCTATTTAGCCCATCGCGGTTTGTCACGCTTTGTATGTTCGTCACAAAAGCAGGGCAGCGACATTACTCATGTGGTTGAGGAGTATTTTGGGGCCGGCGCAGGTAAAGCGATCACTGTGCTGTACTTCTTTGCGATTTATCCTATCGTACTGATTTATGGCGTTGGTATCACCAATACTGTCGACAGCTTTATCGTCAATCAGTTAGGCATGGCATCGCCACCACGCTTTATTTTGTCAGGTGTGTTGATCTTAGCCATGATGGCGGTGATGGTGTCTGGCGAGAAATTTATGCTTAAAGTGACCCAGCTATTGGTGTATCCATTAGTGGGCATCTTGGCCTTCATGTCTTTGTACCTCATCCCAAGCTGGAAAACCGATGCCTTGATGCAAGTGCCAGCTACCGCTGACTTCTTAGGCACTGTGTGGTTAACCATTCCGGTATTAGTGTTTGCCTTTAACCATTCACCTGCTATTTCACAGTTCTCAGTATCGCTTAAGCGCGAGCATGGTCAGAACGCGGCGAAAAAAGCCGACGTGATCTTGCGTAACACCAGCATGATGTTGGTGGGATTTGTGATGTTGTTTGTGTTCTCTTGTGTGCTATCACTCAGCCCTGCGCAACTTGGCGAAGCCAAAGCGCAAAACTTACCTATCCTATCGTACTTGGCCAACGTGCATGCGAGCGGTTTTGTCAGCTACTTTGGTCCTATCATTGCGGTTATCGCGATTGTTTCTTCATTCTTTGGTCACTATATGGGAGCGACAGAGGGGATGCGCGGCATCATCACTCAACAGCTTCGTAGCGCAGATAAAAAAGTCAGTGACAGTAAGATTGATAAGTTTATCTTGGCATTTATGTTCCTCACCATCTGGGGCGTGGCGATTATCAACCCAAGTATTCTTGGCATGATTGAAGCGTTAGGCGGGCCAATTATTGCGGCTATCTTATACCTAATGCCTATGTACGCCGTATACAAGGTGCCAAGCTTGAAAGCCTATCGTGGCCGCATTAGCAATGTGTTTGTGATCATTGCGGGCTTGTTGGCAATGACAGCCATTCTCTTTGGCATGCTGTCTTAAGCTACTGATTGAAGGCCGCCAGCTCAGTTATGGCTGGTCGGCCTCATAAGTGTAAGGTCTATTATGGTTAGCGCATTTGATATTTTTAAGATAGGTGTGGGTCCCTCGAGCTCACACACTGTCGGGCCGATGAAGGCCGCCAAAGGGTTTATTGACGACTTGCGTCAACGAGGCGAGCTGACTCAGCTCACACGAGTGACCGTAGATATTTACGGTTCCTTATCGTTAACGGGTAAGGGACACCATACTGATAGTGCCATCATCATGGGGCTGGCAGGTAACTTACCTGAAACGGTCGATATTGATTTAATGCCTGAGTTTATTCGCCAAGTGGAGCTGACATCAGCATTGCCACTGGGGGCCGAAGGCCACCGAGTCGACTTTCCCAAGGACGCGGTGGTGTTTCATCAACACGCCTTACCCCTGCATGAAAACGGCATGACGCTCAGTGCTTGGATAGGTGACACCTGCACCTACAGCCAAACCTATTATTCGATTGGCGGCGGCTTTATTGTCGATGAAGCCCATTTTGGTTTAGCCGCGGCCAATGAGATTGTCGTGCCTTATCCTTTTGCGTATGCCAGCGACCTGCTGAAATTGTGCGATGAGACCGGCATGAGCATCAGTGCCATTATGATGGCCAACGAGAAGGTGCTGCGCAGTGAGCGGAGCATACTCGACGGATTTGGCGCGATTTGGCGCACCATGAAAGAGGGCATTGAGCGCGGTTGTCAGAACGAAGGGGTGTTGGCAGGGCCACTGCGCGTGCCACGTCGTGCGCCGGCGCTGTTTCGCCAGTTAGTGACTAACGAGCGTTTATCATCGGATCCTATGGTGATTGTTGATTGGATCAACATGTTTGCCTTAGCGGTGAGCGAAGAAAATGCCGCTGGTGGCCGCGTAGTGACATCGCCCACCAATGGTGCGGCGGGGATCATTCCGGCGGTGCTGGCCTATTACGATAAGTTTATTCAGCCGGTGGGCGAGAAAGAGTATAGCCGCTTTTATCTTGCTGCCGGAGCCGTTGGTGGCTTGTACAAGCGTAACGCCTCGATTTCGGGTGCCGAAGTTGGTTGTCAGGGTGAAGTGGGGGTTGCTTGCTCGATGGCGGCCGCTGGGCTTGCCGAGTTGATGGGCGCTAATCCTTCTCAGGTGTGTATTGCTGCCGAGATTGGTATGGAGCACAACTTAGGTTTAACTTGTGATCCGGTTGCAGGCCAAGTGCAGGTACCTTGTATCGAGCGTAATGCGATTGCTGCAGTTAAGGCGATTAACGCGACTCGCATGGCGATGCGCCGTAACAGCGAACCTAGAGTCAGCTTAGATAAGGTGATTGCCACCATGTACGAAACTGGCAAAGATATGCATGTTAAATACCGTGAAACCAGCCAAGGTGGATTGGCGATTAAGGTCACCAGTATTTGTGCCTAATCATTAATTTCTAGCCGTTAGATAATGACTAACGCAGAAGAACAAACGCCCCTGAGACGATAAGTTGACTGGGGCGTTTTTGTTGGTGCAGCGAGACTATTTCTCTTCGTACATCAAGTAGTAGCTTTGCTCCATCCCCAAGGCTTGATAGGTTAGCTGCGCCTGAGTATTTTCCTGCTCGACATACAACCTAAAGCTCGCAGCGCCGCCATTTTGCGCGGCAAGATCTTTCACCGCCTGATAGAGTTTGGCGTAGATCCCTTGGCGTCGATTTTGCGGGCGAATATAGACGCTCTGGATCCAGTAATAATCTTTGGCGCGCCAATCGCTCCACTCAAAAGTGACCATCAGCGACCCGACAATCTCGCCCTCCACTTCTGCCACCAGATAAAAGCCTTTTTCTGGTTGCTTGAGTAGGGTTTTTACGCCCTCTGACAATACCTGTTCATCGAGGCTTAAGCCCTCGGTTTCATGGGCCATCGCCTGATTAAACTGCACTAAGGCATTCAGATCTGATAATTGGCCTTGTCTAATTTGCATGCTTCTCTCCTGTTAATAAGGGCGCTACTTTAGCATGCTTTGCTAGTGAAATTGAGTGCAATATCCTCGAACGCGCCTACGACTAAAGTCTAATTCTGCTAAACTTTAATAATGACGTTTTACTCTATTGTTATAGGTGAAGACATGCAGCAACGTAAACCCAATAGTGGTCATTACTATGGCGTTAAGCCGGCGGGGCAGCTAGCCATAAAACATCATAAAATCAGATTATTAACCAATCAATCTTATCAAAGTAACATTATCCATCATCGGCTGCACTTTATGCTAACCCTGTTAAGCTTTGGCTTGTGGGGCATAATATGGTGGCAACTGATATTAAAGTCTCAAGGTCGGCAAGGGCAGTTTTTTTATGGCTTTGACGATGCCTATTGGAGCCACTTGATTGAGCGCGAGCAACCGCCCGCCGCGTTGCATCAATTACACTTTGACCAACAGCCGCCGCGCGCGCAATTCGATGCTTAGCTGGCTGTGATGTGAGTGGGGGTACAACCAAAGTATTATGTGCTAATATCGCCGGCCTAATTGTGCTTTGATGGCTAACCGCTTCGGCGTATTGCGTTAGCATAGTCTCAGGCTTAATCTCTCTACACTCAAGGTTAATAACATGTCTCAAAAAACCTCATCTTGGCTAGGCCGAGCCTGGTCTGGCTGGATGTCTGTGCCTTTGTGGCTGCAAATTCTTATCGGTATGCTACTTGGGATCTCGGTCGGTATCGGTTTAGGTGAACAGGCTGTGGTGTTAAAGCCCATAGGCACTCTGTTTGTTAACACCATTAAAATGCTTATCGTGCCGTTAGTCTTCTGTTCGTTAATTGTCGGCGTCACCTCAATGCAAGACACCGCCAAGATGGGCCGAATTGGCTTTAAGTCGTTTGCCTTTTATCTCGGCACCACATCGATTGCGATCACAGTCGGGCTGGCGGTAGGTTACCTTTTACAACCGGGAGCGGGCTTAAATATGACGCCCGATGCGGGCGTCGCGGTGGCGAAAGAGGTGCCATCGGTGATGCAAACCTTGATCAATATTGTGCCAACTAATCCCGTTGCGGCGTTAGCCAGTGGCCAAATTTTACAGGTGATCGTGTTTGCGGTGGCGCTGGGTATCGCCTTGGTGCTGATTGGTGACCATGGAAAGCCTGCGATTAAGGTGTTTGAGTCATTGGCTGAGGCCATGTACAAGCTTACCGATATGATCATGAAACTGGCACCCTATGGGGTGTTTGGCTTAATGGCGTGGGTTGCTGGCCAATACGGCGTCGATATGCTGATGCCGCTTATTAAGGTGATTGTGGCTGTTTACTTAGGCTGCGCGCTGCATATTATCGGTTTTTACAGCATAGTGCTGACCACGGTGGCTAAGCTTAATCCATTGCAGTTCTTTAAAGGCATTCGCAGCGCCTTGGCCGTTGCCTATACCACATCAAGCTCGGCGGGCACCTTACCTGCCAGTATGAAGTGCGCCAGCGAATCTCTTGGCATTAATAAGAAGATCTCCAGTTTTGTGCTGCCATTGGGTACCACCATTAATATGGATGGCACCGCCTTATACCAAGGGGTGACAGCGCTGTTTGTGGCTCAGGCTTTTGGCATTGATTTAACGTGGGTGGATTACATCACCATTATTTTAACCGCGACGTTAGCCTCAATCGGCACCGCAGGTGTACCTGGTGCGGGACTAGTGATGCTGACCTTAGTATTAACCACTGTCGGCTTACCACTAGAGGGCGTTGCGATCATTGCTGGTATCGACCGTGTGTTGGATATGGCGCGTACGGTTGTCAATGTCTCGGGTGATTTAGTGGCCACAACCGTTATCGCTAAGTCTGAAAATGAGCTGGATATTGAACATTACAATGCCGATGCCGAGCAAAGTCAGATCATGGCCGATAAGGTTGAGCAGGCGGCACTGGAAAAAGCCAGCTAGGGGCTGTGATTCTTGAGGTGCACAGTCGCTTAAGCTAGCACTCATGCATCAACAACTGCTGCATAAAAAACCGCCGAGATGGCGGTTTTTTTATGGGCCTTGATGACGCAAAAGGGGGCGCTCACGCTTATTGCTTGCTTAGCACCAGTTGTGCTTCACCTTCGGCATCTTTAAGGACCAGTTTGCCGTTTGCTGATTCGGCGGTAGTGATTTTGCTCATTGCTTGCATCACGCGCTGCTCTTGGCTCATCAGGGCTTCGATACACGCTTTCATGGTGCTACCTGCTGGCGATAGCGTTAGCTGCGTACCTTCAAGTTTATATTGGCCAAAAAACTGATTACAGCTGTTGTTACCACTCAAGGTGCCATCGGCGGCAAAGATCAACTGGGCCGGACTATAGTCGATCACGCTTTGTCCTTGAGCCGCTTCGATATGCCACGTCCCCTCAATAGCAATAGCGGGAGCGTCGACGGATGTACTTGTTTGACAAGCGGATAGGCCAAGTAAGGCACTGGCAATAAATAAAAGCTTCTTTGACATGATAGAATCCATAAAAATTGAACTGACTATTCTGACAACGTTAACCAGATTAAAAAAGGGTGATTAACAGTTTTTAAGATGATTTTTTATTTATACAGATTTTACTTGACTATAGCCAAATTAAATTACCCTCCAGTGACATAAGGAATATAAATATGATGCTAGCACTTAAAGTCGCCCATTGGGTTGGCGTGTTAATGTTGCTGAGCGGGTTGACGATTTATGGCTTAACCTCTCTGGCCCAGCAGATAGACGGCATATTACTGGTGTCAAGCCTGATAGGCCTAGGTCTAGTATTGATGTCGCCATTTCCGGTAGTGCTGTTTATTCAATGGGGGCAAAAGCAAGAAAAACAAGAGTAATGCTAGCACTTGGTGCTCGGTGTTATTTTAGGCTAAAAACATTTGCTTTTACCGTTTGTTCAGCGCGCAATTGGCTCTTCGCCAGCTCGATCATCGGCGCGAGCTTTGCGGAGGACTCGGGGGTAAAAAAGGCGCTGCCCGAATCGAGTCGTAATAACCCACTTTGCTGTTTAAGGCTTTTTTTGACTCGCATGACAATGTGGTTGAGATCGCGCTCAGAGTCGACAAACACCAATACCACAAATTGCGTCTGATTATAGTGAGCGGCAATATCGGCGATACGAATAGTGTCTTGAATAATGTTGCCAAGCAGTCGTATATGTTTGCCTTCGATGACGTTTAACATGGGGGTTGGCGATAACTCGAATAGTAATATTCCGGCGTGGACGCCGAAGCGGCGGCCCAAATTCAATTGTCTGGGGGCCATCATTATAAAGCCATAATGATTGAGCATGCCGGTTTCGCGGTCACGCATCGATAAGGATTCGAGCCTTTGGCTTTGGCACAGCAAGGCCAAATCTTGCTGTAATAATACTTGGAAGGGCTCTAGCATAAATGACTTGATGCTGGGGATCTCATCGCCTTGAGTATTAAGGACACATAGGCAACCAAATACCGTGCCGTCAGGCCAATGTAGGGGCCGAGATAACATATTGCGCGCCGAGGCTAAATCGTCAGGAAGTGGGATGTTTTGGCGACTAAAGTCAAGATTAATGCCTTCTGGTTGGCTGTTAGATAAGCGATTAAATAGCCCTAAATCAGCGGAGTAAACCGTACCTGCAAGGTATTTTGGAGTGTCATTAATCGAGCTGACTATGACCTCGAACCCAAGGTCGGTTTGCTGCACTACAAAGGCGACTTCCGCTTGGTAGTAACGCTTCATTAACTCGCACTGATGCATCCAGCGGACTAAGTTTATCTGTGCGTTGTAATTTTCAAGTATACTGGCGCCGGTATCGATATTTTCTGGCAGCATGAGGCAACTGAACCATTAAGGTAATAGTCGTCTAAGTGTGGTCGTGGAAGCGGTATTTAGCAAATCCTCCGCCTAGGGTGCCGAGGGTACTTTTTAGTCGATAAGTTAACGAGAAAACCATGTTAGTAAGACGGGCTCAACTGGCCGACGCTGCAGCGATTGCCTTATTAGAACGTGAGCAAATAGAAGCCGAATTGGATCCCAGCCAGCGTGGTGGCGTCATGACGGGGCAAGCCTTTTCGGCCGCCGACATTAGGGTATTAATCGAGCAACATTGGATAGTGGTTGCCGAGCAGCAAGGGGAGCTCATCGGTTATGTGATTGCTGGTAAATGGTCGTTTTTTGAATCGTGGCCTATTTATCGTCGTTTATTAAGCCGCTTAGGTGAGCACTGTGTGGGCAATACCCGCTTGAGTCTGCACAATTGTTGCCAGTATGGCCCCATTTGGATCCATCCCAACCATCGAGGTCAGGGGCTGTTTAGCGCTATGGTTTTGCAGTTAAAGCAAGAGGTGTGCTCGCACTATCCCTTCATGTTGACCTTTATTGCCGAAGATAATGAACACTCATTTAATGCCCACACCCATAAGGCGGCGATGCAAGTGGTCGACTTTTTTGGTTTTGATGGCCGAGACTATTACTTGCTTGCCTGTGCCACCCAAACATAACCTAAGTGATGCTAAGTAAGCCATATGCTAGGATAGCGCCCCCTAGTTGCATGATCTATCGTTCGAGGAAGTGACCATGGCACCCGTATCGCTGCCCCCTTTTGTGCAAGGCTTATTGCAACCCTACGCCGAGTTGCGACTGAGCGCCTATGATAATGTGAAGCTCATTCGCGCCCTGCTCGCCGAGCAAGGTAAGCGGTGTGACTGTTGGCTAGTGCCTTTTAGGTGGGAGATCGCTCAGGCTCGAGAGCGTTATTTGGTGTGTTATCAGCAGTATTGGTTTGATTGTGGTTGGAGTAACGATTACAGCGCAGTCATTACCGCCGCCGAAACGCCAAGTGCCGAGCAACTGGCTTTAGCCAAAACGGTACCAGCGCCCACCTTAACGCTGCAACAGGTCTCTTTTATGTGTATGCAATACAGCCACTTTGACCATTGTTAAGCGAGTGCATGAACGCTCTGCTACCTTCCCAGAAAATCCCCCTAGCGAAGCGGCGATGTTAAGGCCCCCCTTTTAAGTTGCTATTAATAACGGGGCGGCGGTGATCGCTGCGCCTACCAGACACGTAATATCTCTATTTACTGTCAGCAGGGCGTCTGTATGTCTACCACCTATTCTATGTTGGGCTACGCGGGGTTATTGCCTTTTATTATCGCCACCGTCTTTATCTTGATGGGGATGCCGTTGCTGACCCTAGATCCCTTTATGCTGTTTGTCAGTTACAGTGCGGTCATCCTCTCTTTTTTGGCGGGCAGCTTATGGGGGCGACAGACTCATCAAGCCAACGGTATCAGCGATGATAAACAGCTGCTCACCAGTAATGTGATTAGCGTGTTGGCTTGGCTGGCGATCATCATTAACCAGTTATATGTCTCCTTGCTGATCTTAATGTACGGCTATGTGGTGATGTACCTAAAAGATAAGCGTCAATGTGAGCAGAAGGTGATTGCCGATGACTATATGGCGCTAAGGGCGCGATTAACCGGGGTCGCACTGACGTGCCATTTAATTATTATTGTGGTGGGGGGAGTAGATGAAACTGCGTATTTTTTATGATAGCCAATGTCCGCTGTGCGCCGCCGAAATGGCTAAACTGAGTCGCTGCGATAAGGCGGGGTTAATTGAACTTGCCGATTTAGCCGACGTTAATTTTGCCGAGCAATATCCACACATCGACGCCCAATATGCCAATCAGATATTACAGGGTGAAACCGACAAGGGCGAAATATTGCAAGGACTGGATGTCACTTATCTGGCCTGGTCGCTGGTGGGAAAAAAGCATTATGTGGCACCGTTACATTGGCCAATGGTTAGGCCTGTGGCCGATTTTCTCTACCTTAAGTTTGCCAAGCACAGACATAAGGTGTCTTATCTGCTGACTGGTAAAAAACGCTGCGACAGTGGCCGCTGCGGCATATCATGAGCGGCGCGGATCAAGTGCATGGCAATTCGTTAATGACACAGAGCGAATTAATCAAAGACTGTGCATTAGTGATCGGTGCCAGCAGTGGTATTGCCAAGACGCTAATAACCGAGTTGCGCCATGAATGTCCGGTTATCGCTATCAGTCGCCGCCTTGGGCATGATGTCGACCCTAAGCATCATGGCCGTGGCGAGGCGATTCACTCCCCAAGCCGTCACCACAGCGGTCATCATAGCCTTGAGTATTACCGCTGTGACAATAGCGATAGTGCCATCGCAGGGGTAATCGCAACGCTGATGAGCGGTCAGGTGCGGGTCACTCGGGTGTACATTTTTAACGGCGTGCTGCATCAAGCGGGCCTGAGTCCAGAGAAACGTCTAGAGGAGATAAGCGCCGAGTCGATGCAAACTCTGTTTCATATTAATAGTGTTATCCCCATGCTTTGGCTCAAGCATTTATTGCCGTTGGTGAAAGGTCAAACGCCCTGCGTGGTGACTGTGCTGAGCGCCCGCATCGCGAGTATTAGCGACAATCGTTTAGGCGGTTGGTATAGCTACCGCGCCTCAAAAGCCGCGCTGAATATGTTGCTGCAAACGGCGGCGGTGGAGTATGCCAGACGGGCTAAAAATGTTGCCTTGTTGGCGTTTCACCCAGGGACAACCGACACCGAACTATCCAAACCATTTCAACACAATGTCGCTAAAGAGAAACTCTTTACCACCGAATTTGTCAGCCAGCGTCTGCTTAAGGTTAGCACTGGGCTTGCGCCATCGTCGCACGCCTATTTTATCGATTGGGATGGCAAGGCGATATCATGGTGAGTCTGTCATTGCATAGGGTTGTATTGCCCCCCATTTTTGTCGTTCATCAAGCTAAACCACCAATCTAAATAGCCAAGGAAGATATTCTGTAATGCATATTAGTCATGACTCATTAAGCCAATTAGAACGCCGTTATCGCGCGCAGTTAATCAATAGTTTGTCGGGGTTTAAAAGTGCTAACCTGATAGGTACCCAAGACACTTTGGGGCGCACTAATTTGGCCATCATTAGTTCAGTATTTCATTTAGGCGCCGATCCCGCGCTGGTGGGGTTTATTAGTCGTCCAGACACAGTGCAGCGAGACACCTTAGCCAATATTATTGCCACCGGCAGTTACACCATTAATCAGGTGAATAGCGATATTTGGCAGCAGGCACATCAAACTTCGGCGCGCTACGACAGTGGTCAGTGTGAATTTAGCGCGGTGGGGCTGACCCCAATGCATCAACCACAAGTGGTGGCGCCCTTTGTGACCGAGAGTCGATTAAAATATGCCGTGAAGTTAGAAAGTTATCAAACTATCGAACTAAACCAAACTCTGTTAGTGATAGGCCGAATTACCGATATTTGGCTCGATGATGTGGCGCTTAAGCCCGACGGCAGTATTGACATTGAAAGCTTAAATACCGTCTGCGTATCGGGTCTCGATTGCTATCATACGACCGAGCGGTTGGGGCGGCTGAGCTATGCTAAGCCAGATAAACCATCGGTTATCATCGATTAATGTGCGCAGGCTGTGACAAGATTCAGTCACAAAGACTGCTACCAAAAACAGCCACAAAAAAACCGCCATATTGGCGGTTTTTTTATAAGCTTGCTGCGATTATAGCTTAGCGTCGGCGCGAAGGGCGTCGGCTTTATCGGTGCGCTCCCAAGGGAACTCGTTACGACCAAAGTGACCGTAAGCCGCAGTGGCTTGATAGATTGGGCGAGCCAAATCTAACATTTCGGTTAGGCCGTATGGGCGCAGGTCGAAATGCTGACGAACCAGCTTAATCAACACCTCTTCAGACACTTTACCGGTACCGAAAGTTTCAACACTGATAGAGGTAGGCTCAGCGACACCGATAGCGTAAGACACTTGGATCTCACAGCGATCGGCAAGGCCAGCGGCAACGATGTTCTTGGCCACATAACGCGCCGCGTATGCTGCACTGCGGTCAACTTTCGATGGATCCTTACCAGAGAAAGCCCCACCACCGTGACGCGCCATTCCGCCGTAAGTATCGACGATAATTTTACGACCCGTTAGACCACAATCGCCGACAGGACCACCAATCACAAAACGGCCTGTTGGGTTGATGAAGTACTTAGTATCTTTGGTTAACCACTTAGCGGGCAGCACAGGCTTAATGATGGTTTCCATCACGCCTTCAATCAGATCTGGCTGGCTTACGCTGTCACAGTGTTGAGTAGACAGGACTACCGCATCGATACCAGCAATGCTGCCATCGCTGTTATAGGCAAAAGTGACCTGACTTTTCGCATCTGGACGTAACCAAGGTAGGGTATTGTCTTTACGCACTTCCGATTGACGCTTAACCAACTTATGCGAGTAAGTGATCGGGGCTGGCATCAATACGTCGGTTTCGTTGTTGGCGTAACCAAACATTAATCCTTGGTCGCCAGCGCCTTGCTCTTTAGGATCGGCGCGATCAACACCTTGATTGATATCGGGCGACTGTTTACCGATGGCATTAAGTACGGCACAAGAATCGGCATCAAAGCCCATATCTGAGTGGGTATAGCCAATTTCACGCACGGTCTTACGGGTGATCTCTTCGATATCAACCCAAGCCGAGGTGGTCACTTCACCGCCTACCAATACCATGCCGGTTTTAACGTAAGTTTCACATGCCACGCGCGCCTTAGGATCTTGCTCTAAGATCGCGTCGAGTACCGCATCAGAAATTTGATCGGCGATTTTATCTGGATGACCTTCTGAGACCGACTCAGAGGTAAACAAGTGCTTTGCCATAATGGAAAATCTCGTCTGTAAACAATTTGATTCTGTAGAAGTATCTACATCTAGACGGCTATTTTAGTGGAAATCACGCTAGATAACACCCCTTTCGATAAAAATTGTGGGGTAAAGCGCAGTAAATCGCAGCATTCCCAGACCGACACGGGTGCCTAAATGTAGCTAACAAATTGTAATTCATCACCTAATTATCTTTTAGTGATGATTTAATCTCCGAGTCTCTGGGGATGATTTTTTGTCATATTGCCACTCAATTACCACATAAGACCCTAAGAGTGATGAGGCGGCGTTAGCCATTTGATCTCAATGTGGCGGTGAGGTGTTATTACTAGGTTAATATCATGGAGCAATGGGCTTAAGTTGACACATGGTCACGACTCCTTAAGCCTACATATACGGGTTCTACTGCTTAGATCGGGTTAATCTGGGCAATTTGGCGAATTTTATTTGCGTCCCACCGCCTAGTAGGGGAAAATATGCGTCCACAATTGCCCGCAAAATCCCCAATAATAAGCAGGAGAGAGCATGTCATCTCGTAAAGAACTCGCAAACGCTATCCGTGTGTTAAGTATGGATGCCGTTCAAAAAGCCAACTCAGGTCACCCAGGTGCCCCAATGGGAATGGCAGATATCGCTGAAGTGCTTTGGAATGACTTCCTTAAGCACAACCCGACTAACCCAAACTGGGTTGACCGCGACCGTTTCATCTTATCTAACGGTCATGGCTCGATGCTGATTTACTCTCTGCTGCACCTTACTGGTTACGCACTTCCCATCGAAGAACTGCAAAACTTCCGCCAGCTTCACTCTAAAACCCCTGGTCACCCAGAATACGGATACACCCCAGGTGTTGAAACCACCACAGGGCCACTAGGCGCGGGTATCAGTAACGCGGTTGGTATGGCGATTGCGGAAAAAACCCTGGCGGCGCAGTTTAACCGTCCAGGTCACGATATTGTCGACCACTTTACCTACTGTTTCTTAGGTGATGGTTGTTTGATGGAAGGCATCTCACACGAAGCTTGTTCATTGGCGGGCACCTTAGGTCTAGGCAAGCTGATTGCATTTTGGGATGACAACGGTATCTCTATCGACGGTCATGTTGAAGGCTGGTTCACCGACGATACACCTAAGCGTTTTGAAGCCTATGGCTGGCATGTGATTGCCGATGTGGACGGCCATGACAGCGAAGCGATTAGCAGCGCAATAGAAGAAGCTAAGTCAGTCACTGACAAGCCAACCATGATCTGCTGTAAAACCGTTATTGGCTTTGGTTCTCCTAACAAGTCTGGCAGCCACGACTGTCACGGCGCGCCACTAGGCGATGCTGAAATCGCCGCTGCCCGTGAATTCCTTGGTTGGGAACACGCGCCATTTGATATCCCAGAAAACGTTTATGCGGGTTGGGATGCTAAAGACGTGGGCGCAAGCAACGAATCGGCTTGGAATGAAAAACTGGCCGCGTATGAAGCTGCGTTCCCAGAATTGGCTGCCGAATATAAGCGCCGCGTGATCGATGGTGAATTGCCAGCCGATTTCGAAGCGAAAGCACAAGCCTTCATTAAAGAATGCCAAGAGAAAGGCGAAGGCATTGCTAGCCGTAAAGCGTCACAAAATGCCATTGGTGCTTTTGGCGCTATGTTGCCAGAACTCCTTGGTGGCTCAGCTGACCTTGCCGGTTCTAACTTGACGCTTTGGTCTGGTTCTAAAGGCATTCAAGACGATGCTGCCGGTAACTACATCTATTATGGTGTACGTGAATTTGGTATGAGCGGCATCATGAACGGTGTGTCTCTGCATGGTGGTTTCATCAACTACGGCGCAACCTTCATGATGTTTATGGAATACGCCCGTAATGCGGTACGTATGTCGGCACTGATGGGTATTCAAAACATCTTCGTTTACACCCATGACTCTATCGGTCAGGGTGAAGATGGCCCAACTCACCAACCTGTTGAGCAGCTCGCTAACCTGCGTATGACTCCTAACATGATGGTATGGCGTCCATGTGATGCGGCCGAAACGGCAGTCTCATGGAAGAATGCTATCGAGCGCCGTGATGCACCAACATCGCTTATCTTTAGCCGTCAAAACCTACCCGCTCAAGCCCGTACCGATGAGCAGTTGGCTAACGTGGTGAAAGGTGGTTATGTGCTGCGTGATTGTGCTGGTACACCTGATGTCATTTTGATTGCTACAGGTAGCGAAGTGCAACTGGCACTGGACTCTGCCGCTGCATTAACTGAGCAAGGTAAGCAGATTCGTGTGGTTTCTATGCCATCGACCAATGCGTTTGATGCACAAGATGCGGCCTACAAAGAGTCGGTATTGCCACGCGCTGTAACTAAGCGTGTTGCTATCGAAGCGGCTCACGTTGATTTCTGGCATAAGTATGTTGGTTTCGACGGCGCAGTCGTGGGCATGACCACCTTCGGTGAGTCAGCGCCAGGCGGCGAACTCATGAAATACTTCGGCTTCACCGTTGATAACGTAGTGGCGACCGTTAACGACTTGTTTTAAGCGTTAGTGTGAGTCGAGGCGTGAGCAGCTTAGTGGCTCACGCCAGATGGGACGGCTTATCTGGTGTTGATATCAGGTAAGCCGTTGTCGCATCAACAGTATGCGAGCAGGGATAGAGTGAGGAGTCAAGGCGCTTAATGATCAAAGTTGCTATCAATGGATATGGCCGTATTGGTCGTTCAATTCTTCGTGCCCTGTACGAGTCGGGCAAGCGCGACCGCATTCAAATTGTCGCCATTAATGAACTGGCTAAACCTGAAGCCATGCTTCACTTAACCCAATACGATACCACTCATGGTCGCTTTCAAACCCCGACGTCATTGGTCGATAATATTATGACGGTGGGTGATGACCGTATTCAGTTATTGCATCAACGCGATGCCAGCCAATTGCCTTGGGCTGAGCTGGATATCGATATCGTGTATGAGGCCACTGGTGCCTTAATCGATAGGCAAGCCTGTGAGGCGCACCTGCAAGCAGGGGCCAAACAAGTGCTGATTAGCCATCCATCATCGAGTGATGTCGATGCCACCATAGTTTATGGGGTTAACCACGATACGCTACAGGCCCATCACTCCATCATCTCTAATGCGTCTTGTACCACCAACTGCCTAGTGCCCATTATTGAGGTGCTCGATAGAGCCTTTAAGGTTAAGAGTGGCGCGATAACCACTATCCATTCGGCGATGAACGATCAGCAGGTGATCGACGCCTATCACGACGACTTAAGACGAACCCGCGCGGCGGGGCAGTCGATCATTCCGGTCGATACTAAACTGGCACGGGGTATCGAGCGCATCTTGCCACAAATGAAAGATAAATTTGAGGCCATATCGGTGCGCGTGCCCACTATCAATGTCACCGCCATCGATTTATCGGTGACCATAGACAAGCGCGTCGATATCGACACAGTTAACCAAGTGCTGGCACAAGCGGCTAATGGCTCCTATCAAGGAGTGGTGGGCTATACTAATGCGCCATTGGTGTCATGTGATTTTAACCATGATCCGCGCTCATCGATTGTCGATGGCACCCAAACTCGGGTGAGTGATGGCCATTTAGTCAAACTATTATTGTGGTGTGATAATGAGTGGGGTTTTGCCAACCGTATGCTCGACACCAGTTTAGAGATGATTAACGCCGTAAGGGCGCAGTAAATAAGCCTACAGTAGGCTTAGCCGCTGAGTGTTAATCTAGGTGGAACGTCCCTAATTAGCCACAGCATGAACCGGTTTTGTATTAACTTTTATCTTTTAACTTTTGAACTTAAGGAAACGTAAAATGACGATTATCAATATGTCAGCGTTGGATCTACAAGGGAAGCGCGTGCTGATCCGTGAAGATTTAAATGTTCCGGTCAGTAATGGCGTGGTGACCAGTGATGCGCGTTTGCGTGCTTCACTGCCAACCATCAAGTTGGCATTAGCAAAAGGTGCGGCGGTCATGGTGATGTCTCACCTAGGGCGCCCAACAGAAGGCGAGTACAACAGCGAGTTCTCTCTGCAGCCTGTGGTCGATTACCTTGCTAAAGCACTCGATTGCCCTGTGCGCCTAGCGACCGACTACCTTGACGGTGTTGAGGCTAACGTGGGTGAAGTGGTCGTTTTTGAAAACGTGCGCTTTAACCTTGGCGAAAAGAAAAATGATGCAGCGCTATCTAAAAAGCTTGCCGCCTTGTGTGATGTCTATGTGATGGATGCGTTTGGCACAGCTCATCGCGCCCAAGCGTCTACCCATGGTGTCGGTCTTTATGCGCCTATTGCCTGCGCAGGTCCGCTATTAGCAGGAGAGTTAGAAGCATTAGGTAAGGCGATGGACAACCCTGCGCGCCCATTGGTAGCGATTGTCGGTGGCTCTAAAGTGTCAACCAAGCTGACAGTGCTTGAAAGCCTATCAGGCATAGTTGATCAGTTAGTGGTAGGTGGCGGTATTGCCAATACCTTTATCGCAGCGGCCGGTCATGAAGTGGGCAAGTCACTGTATGAGGCGGACCTTATCGATGAAGCCAAGCGCCTTGTTGCTAATGCACAAAGTCGCGGCGCTGATATCCCTGTGCCCACGGATGTGGTGGTGGCTAGCGAGTTTAGCCCAACAGCGACGGCCACACTCAAAGCGGTGGATGCGGTCACCAGTGATGACATGATCTTTGATATCGGCCCCGACAGCGCCGAAGCCCTAGCTGAGATCCTAAAAAATGCCGGTACCATCGTCTGGAATGGCCCGGTAGGCGTATTTGAATTTGACCAATTTGGCGAAGGCACTAAGCGAATTGCACAGGCGATTGCCGAGTCATCTGCTTTCTCTATTGCGGGCGGTGGTGACACGCTTGCTGCGGTCGACAAGTACGGTATTGCCGATAAAGTATCTTATATCTCAACCGGTGGCGGCGCCTTCTTAGAGTTTCTCGAAGGTAAAGAGCTGCCTGCTGTGGCGATGTTAGAGAGCCGCGGCGAATAAGGGTTACAGAATAAGTAACACGAATCATTCATATTATAAAAAAAACCGCTGACGATGTGCAGCTGCAGGATGTGGCTGCCATCGTTAGTATAAAAATCTGTCCAAACGATAGTGACCTCGGTGACTAAGTTAATGGTTAATTAACACGTTAACTTACACCCTATTATTGGAGTAAAAAAATGGCCTTAATTTCCCTACGTCAACTGTTAGACCATGCCGCTGAACATAACTATGGTGTGCCTGCGTTTAACGTTAACAACCTTGAGCAGATGCGTGCCATTATGCAGGCCGCTGAAGCAACCGACAGCCCTGTGATCGTACAGGCATCGGCAGGTGCGCGTAAGTACGCCCGTCCTCAGTTCCTTAAGTACTTGATGGCAGCGGCGCTTGAGCAGTACCCAGATATCCCTGTGTGTATTCACCAAGATCATGGTACTGATCCTGATATCTGTCAGCGCTCTATTCAGCTTGGCATGTCATCTGTGATGATGGATGGCTCATTGATGGCCGACGGTAAGACGCCAGCATCATATGAGTATAACGTCGATGTGACCCGTAAAACCGTTGCCTTTGCTCATGCTTGTGGTGTGTCGGTTGAAGGTGAAATTGGTTGTCTAGGTAGCCTAGAAACGGGCATGGCCGGTGAAGAAGATGGTGTGGGCGCCGAAGGCGTGCTTAGCCATGACCAACTGCTAACCACACCAGAAGAAGCGGCGCGCTTTGTACGTGACACCCATGTCGATGCACTCGCCATCGCCATTGGTACCAGCCATGGTGCTTACAAGTTTAGCCGTAAGCCTACCGGTGATGTGCTACGCATTGATCGCATCAAAGAGATCCACGCGCGTATTCCTAACACTCACTTAGTGATGCACGGTTCATCTTCAGTGCCACAAGAGTGGCTTGAGATCATCAACCAGTATGGCGGTGCTATTCCGGAAACTTACGGTGTACCGCTTGAGGAGATCGTTGAAGGTATCAAGCACGGCGTACGTAAAGTGAATATCGATACCGATTTACGTTTGGCATCGACAGGCGCGGTACGTAAGTTCTTGGCTGAAAACCCAAGCGAATTTGACCCGCGTAAATTCCTTAAAGCGTCGATGGAAGCTATGGCCGATATCTGTACTACGCGCTATGAAGCCTTTGGCTGTGCGGGTATGGGGTCTAAGATTAAGCCTAAATCACTACAAGCGATGTACAAGGCGTATCAATCTGGCGAGTTAGATCCAAAAGTAAACTAAGTTAAGTTTGCCTGTAAAAAACCACCGTAAGGTGGTTTTTTTATGCCTACAAATAACGTCCCCACCACAAGTCAAGCAATGCTAGCCATCTGCTAGTCGATAAATGAGCTGATGCAAGCTGCATTTTCATTTTTGTATGGTGAATGTTAAGATTGCGCCAATTTTAAGGGACTTCGACAACATAGGTAACGTGAAAATGGGTAACGTGACAATTAACAAACTGCTGACAACGACTGCAATTTTGCTAGCAACCCCCTTTGCCGCCCATGCCGGCGCTGATTTTGTTAAGGGTGATAAAACCTTTGCGGCCGATGCCGAGCTAGGAGCCACGGTGACCACAGGTAATACCGAAACCACGTCTCTAAAAGGGCGTTTAGACATGAAGCATGAGCTGGGTAATTGGGAGAACCAATACCTACTTGAGGCGCTGTATAAAGAAGATACCGGTGAAGAGACGGGTAAGCGTTACTACGGTTTAGTGCAGGGCAACTATAAGTTTGATGACGTCAATTATATGTTTGCCAATGCCAATCACGAGATTGACCCTTTTACTGGTTTCGATTCTAAATCAACCGTTTCTGTCGGTTATGGTCATAAGTTTATCGACACCCCTAAGACCTTGTTTGCTATCGAAGTGGGTCCTGGTTACCAGTACAAGCGCCTAGATGAGGAGAGCCGCTTAGCCGCGGGTTATGACAGCGAGAAAAGCTGGGTTGCTCACGGCGTGATGAATTTTGAGACAGAAGTTTCAGACAGCGCTACCTTTAAGCAGTTGTTTACCGCCGATTACGGTGAGAGCTTAGAAGGCCGCTCTGAAACCTCTATTACTGCCAATATTGCTGGCGCTCTGGCGATGAAATTTGCCGTGGTCGTACGTTATAACAGCGAACCCTTGGATGATAAAAAGAGTACCGACACCGAAACCAATATGACCTTGCTGTATTCTTTCTAAACCAGTACTCACGCCATAGACAGCGTTTGATGCACGCGATTAAACTTGCTGCTTTGCTTGCCATGGTAATGCATTGAACTTTCGGACATAAAAGCGCCCATAGGGCGCTTTTTTTCATTTTTGCGCCGGGTGTTGAGTCATTTTCTCCATCAACAAAAGCCGTTTTGTGTCCGTTATCACGGAAATCAACATTGCTTTCGCTGATAGCCGCATTATCACAGCAGTCAGCCAGGGTTGTGAGTACAATTACTCATAGTTTTTGATGTGAGAACGCTTATGCAAATCGGTCACTGCTGGTTTGATATTGCTCAAGCACAGCTGTCAAATCAAGATAATGATACCAGTTGGAGTATGCCGCCAGCTGAGTTCGCTGTGCTTAACTTATTGGTGCAGCATCGAGATAAAGTGCTATCAAACGAGCAGCTGTTAGCGTGCCTGCCAGAGCAGGCTCGCTCGCTCGCCAGCCTTGAGGCGGCAATTAAACGTGTGCGCTTCTTTTTAGGTAAGTCGGCGCTGTTTATTGAAGCCGTTGATGGGCAAGGGTATATTCTGCACAGCAAATCGACGCGTGCGGCGCGTTTTTGGGCCTTGCGTCCGGGTAAGAGTATGTCGCTGAAACAGTATTCGATTTTGATCGCCCAGATTGTGTTGTTGCTATTACTGATTTACTCATTATTTGAGCCCGCTTCGAGTGTGTTTCCCCCCTGGCCGACCCGATGATTGTCTAGATGAGTGTCTAGGTGAGTGTCTAAGTGAAAAATGGCCCGCTGCGGCTCGGTTCGCTTAATGATGTTCGCTCTTTTAGTCGTGATGCTACGCCACTATAGCCGTCTCACTTTATCGCTGCTAAACCATCAACGCCTTGTTAAGGCGAACTATCCCTAAGAATCGATAGCCCATGTTAGCGCCGCCATACCCTGCTGAGCGTGTCGCACAAAATTTAACTTAACGCTTAGATTTTAGTATTAGCATAAAGTCGCTGATGTATGGGGAGGGGATGCTGACCAATATGGCAGATAAACGGGCATAGTCCGTGTGGTCTATGCCCGTAAGGTGAAGATATTATGAGGCGGGTATGGCTGAGTGTAAGATTAGCTCGTTACTGGCAAGCGCGCCGTTAATTTCAATGGCTACTTGATAGCGTTGTACCGCACCGGGTGCACTATTTTCATCCCAATTGAGCCCGATGGCTTCGAAGCTGTACTGGCCCTTGTCTGACTCGACTAATACACCATCACATTGCGCCGCAGCACTATCACAGGCAAAGGCTTGGGTGACATGCCAGCGTTTCCATGCTTTAGCGTTACGTGACGGTGTTTCATCGTCAGGAAAGCCAAAATAGGTAATGCGATAGTCTTTGACGTTGGTGATCGCTTGCTCGCCATCATCTGCCAAGGTGAAGCTTAATGCCCCGCTAACGCCATCGAACTGCGCCAATGTGAGGTTAATCGCTGCGGCTTCATTTATATCGATACCGTCCGCTACTGGAGGCAGCACCTCAACTGGTGGCTCGATGGTATCAGCATTATCACTGCCGCAACCGCCGCACAGTAACAGTGTCGCCAGTAGGCCAGTTACTAATTTATCATTCATATCAGCCTCCCTTAATTAAAGTGACCGGTATGGCAAGTGGTGCACTCCATATCGGTTTTAACACTGGCAGCACTGCCCATAGTGTCGGTTACGCCATGACAGCTTTGACAGGCTTGAGCCTCGCTCGATGGCTTAGACTCTGGCAGTGCAGACAAGTCTTCTCCCGCATAAGCGCGGTTGAGTAGCTCAACTAAGTGATAAGCGACAGAGGCAGATAGGCGCTTGCAACGCTCGCTTTTTTGGCTAAAGGTAAAGCCAGAAGCTTTAGACCAGTTACTGATAGAAGAGTGACACAGAATACTGTTGGCTATTGATGATTTACCTACTAGCGCGGTTTTTTCTGCTGTTGAGCCGATACCTGCAACGAACTCATCGCTAGAATATGGAAGCTCTTGGGTTTCATAGTAGCGAAAAGAGGCGCCGATCACTGCGGAATTTTGGCCGTTAATATCATCAAGGATGTTAACTAGCATCCCCGTAGCATTGTTGTTACCACAGACTGTGCCTTGACCGCTTATCCCCGCTCCGCCATAGGCCGCTAATGCTGTTGGGATAGTGGCAAATTTGGCCGCATCAGCACTAGATGATTGCGCGAGCATAGCTACCATGGCGTGGAACACCTGATGCATACAGCCACCGGGAGTTTCATAAGCAAGCTTAGCGGTTGCCATAGCATCGAGTGGCACATACTTGAGTTTATCCCCTAAGGCTAAATGAAAATTACCTTGGTCATCTGTAGCGGCAAAAGCGGAAGTGCCCATTAGGGTCGCTCCGGCTGCGGCGGTGCTAATACCAATAATTTTGGTCAGTGCTTGGCGTCTATTAATGGTCATAAAAATATCCTCATTGAGATAGCATTCGTTCGTTATTAATAAAATAGTGGGTTGTTACTGCAATGATTGTTGAGGGGAAGTGTTATCTATCCCGCCGAACTTGAAGCCAGTTTGGCGCGAGAATCTTGTAAATAGTGTGACGGCTGATGGATGAAGATAGCTGCGGCAAAAAGACAGGCCTACTAGGCCGCAATGTGACATTGGGTGGGCAGTCTTAATCGGTTTTATTCTTAATGGATGCCTGGATCGATTAGGGGTAAAGATTAAGATGTGAGCTGTAACGTCTTATTTGTTGTATTCATGTTAATTTGTGCTGATTGAAGCTAGCGGGGGGCTCGGTATTTATGGGCTGAATAGTGTGACAGGCTTCGCGTAACAACAAGTGAACCTCTCGATTTGGCGATGACTTCCATATAGATTGCAACGAGATAATGGCGATCACAGAAATAATGAATCGCATTGCTTATGCTATAGGCCTATTAACTTATTACGCTTTGTTGGCTTATCGCCTGTATTAACATTTGCTCAGCATCAATGATGAGCACGGATAGGTGGTGCAGACCAATGACCCAGTCAATTAAGTGCGCAACGAGTGCATGGCTGCGTTATCGATACTCTTTTTCTATATACAAAGTGTGAGGTAAGGCAAAGTGAAGGATAAAGTGATTAATGCAACTAGGTGACTGCCTGTTTGATGCTCAAAAAGGGCTATTGACCCATCAAGGCACGCAAGAACAGTGGCAATTGCCTCGGGCTGAATGGCAAGTGCTGCGCATTTTGGCAGAACATCAGGATCAAGTGGTGCCTAAGCAGATACTGGGCGCCGCCGATGCTGAGCACCCGCCGCTGAGCGACTCGTCGGTGACCCGTGCTATCTTTATGCTGCGCTCTTTTTTGGGGCCGGTCGATGAACATTTGATTGAAACCGTTAAAGGCAAAGGTTATCGATTGAAGCTTGCATCGTCACTGGCGCAACAGCAGGAAGTAAAGGCGTGGATTCATCACCCTAGAGAAAGGTTACAACGCTTAGATATTAGGGCGTTAGCTAACATGATTGTCGCATTAATTGTCGCATTAGCTGTCACACTCTGCATGGTATTTGTCGTGGGGCAGTGGCTAAGTGAGGCCAACCTTGAGACGCAAACAACGGCCCCCTTTGCCCAGCAAACGGTGGCGCTGGAGTCTGGCCAGCAAGTCACCCTAAGCAGTTTTGCCACCTCTAAGACCAACAACACTTCGCTTATCGCCTTAACCGAGCGCTTAGCGGCAGAAATTAAACAGTGTGAATCCTCCCCTTGGCGCAAAGTCTTTTTATCCTTATCACATGATAAGCAAGTATTTAATATCACCCTAAGCGGCGAAAAGCTGGGCCAGTCTGTGGTACGTAACCTTAAACTAACTGACTTTAGGCAGCGCAAAGCATTTCTTTCCGAGGCTTGGCTGGCAGAGGTATCTTTGTGTGAATAGAAAACTACTCTGGGCCATTAATCTCACTATCTTGCTGCTGCTCGCGACAAGTGCCACCATTAGTTACCGTTATCTGTATCCGGCAAAAAGTATTATGCTCAGTTGCAGCTCTGAGCTGTATGATAGTCGCGACCCCTTAGGCGGTGGACGTCATTACTTGTTGGTCGACATTATGGCCAAAGCGCAGCAGGCGCAGATTAATTATCGTTATTTTAATTTAGACGGGACCTCGGCTGGCACCATTCGTATGCAGGGACAACTTAACGACTATGATGAAGCGGCCAATCGGTTTGATTTTTCGGTCTACACCAAAGAAGAAAGCCTAGATGAACGCCCCGACAGTCGTCCGCAACATATGCAGTATCTTTCCTATGTCAGTTCGTTTAATTTAGACAGTCAAGGTATGCATAATCTGTCTATTGAATCATTAGACTTAGACCCCCATCGTGATTACGCTGTAGTGTTGTTTCAGCCCAGCAATACCGTATGTGGTTGTCGCTTAGTTCATTGACACATCTTGGGTTATACTAAATAACAACCTATAAGTTTATGATATATTTTATTATTTTGAGGTCGTGTGTCTAAGGTTTATGTTAAGCAGGAAGAGTCACTGTCGATAAAGTTTACCCACCAGATGAAAGTGGGTGATCAAAGGCGGTTAGACCTTTATTTCTTTTTACCCAAAGAGATGGGAATTAACTCTCAAAGCCTCGATGCAGAAGAATATTATTACTCGGCCATCGCTGGGCGCCGCTCCTATTACTCCTCAGGTCTACATCTGCCTTTAGTGCAAGGGCGCTTTATTAGTCAAAATAAGCGCACCGTCGAAGAGTTTAGGCTCTATTTAAACCTGTTTGCTTACCAGTTTGCGGTGGCGATTGAGACCGACAGTAAAGAGTTGGCCCAGGTGGAAGATGTTGAGCAATTTTACACCTCACTGCATGAGCTCAGTGACATTGTCGCCCAGCTACTGAAGAAGTTTCGCCGTAATGAACCGAGCGACCCTAAATGGAAACATTATTTCGAAAACTCCGATAATTACCTGTCGTGGTTTTGTGAACAGCGCCTATTACAACTGATCTCCCATGCGCCGCGCAGCAGTGATTACAATGAATTGACTGAAGAGGTGTTGTCGCTGTGTCGTAATGAGCGGACCTATCGTGAAGTTAAAAAGTATAATTCTGCGCAAACCAAAGACGATCCTAACCGCATCTCAAATAAGATGTTGTTATTAAGACGTTTGATCCAACAAGGGGTCGTGCTCAAAGAGGAGCTTAAAACCTTAGGTGTGGGCTTAAAGAAACTCACCACCGGCGTAGCCACCGGTGGGGTGATGCTGGTCGTGTCGGCCTTGATTATTAAAGCCCAAGGTGTGTTTAACGGCCTGACCCTGTCACTGGTGTTAACCTTGGCGGTGATCTATGGCTTTCGTGAAATTTTTAAAGAAGATATTCGCAATGCCTTATGGCGGGTTATCCAAAAGGGGCGGCCGCGTTGGAGCCGCATTCTGCGTGATACCACCACGCAAGCGGTCATTGGGCGTCAGTTAGTCTGGCTAGATTTTATTAAGTACAAAGACTTGCCTGAACAGATTGAAGAGATATTAAAGCGCCGTCATAGCCAAAATAAGGTCGATTCGGAGATCTTGCACTACGGTATATACTCACGCATCGCCCAGAAAGACTTTTTAGCCGGTTACTCGACCATTCAAGAGCAAGTAAACTTTAGTTTGGTGCCGTTTGCGCGTTATTTGGAGCGCGGCAGAGCCAAAATTTATAAAGAATCTGCTGGCCAAGTGAGTTATGACTCTGTTGAGCGGCGCTACCAAGTCAACCTTATTTTAAGGTTGCGAGAAGGACGTAATCCGCCGCAATATGCGCGTTATAAGATCACCATGAACCGTTCGACCATAGTCGAGGTGACCGAAAGCCAGTTACCCGATGGCATGACGCCAATAGGTGGGGAACAAGACAGCGAAGACTAAGGTGGCACTTCGCTGGCAGCGAAGCTGTGCTTGATGGAGTATCAATTACCTGTGTTTGAAGCTCGTGTCTTCACTGTTATCCATTGCCTGTGCCGGTGCTTCCTCGACTCGGTGAGTGAAGCATCGCTTCTACCCGTTTTAGGTGTTTAGAGGGGGGATTTTGAACCATGGCTGCATGGTGTATCAATTGCCTGCCGCAGGCCTTAAGTGCAGATACACCGACTTCTCACTCTCTTCGATTTAGCCGTAATTGGTATCCACAGAAACGTTAAAAGCAAAATTATTTTTGGACAAAACCTAGGTAGCTTTTGAACTAGTAACCCACATCAAATACGGCTAAATCGAAGAGGCGTTAGAGATAAGTGTAAGCGCGGTTTTGGCCTTCGAAATCATGGATGATTTCGCAGAGCCCACACGGACGTGCTTGCGGCGAGCCAAAAGAGCGCTTGCACATTCCCCGCCGGACAGGCGATTAATAACAGTGAAGGTTCGACCTTCAAGTCTCTGCCCCAATATCCACTTCGTCAGACGCTAATGTTCTTCAAAATCGCGATTAGTAATCTGCCCCCTCGAACACGGTTCAGCCGCACAGCTTATCCAACTGCTAGACGCTAAATTGATAATGTCGAGTGAATAAAAAAGCGCCCGAGGGCGCTTTTGACTTTGCAGGGACTAACTTTGCAGGGTTAGTGTAGGTGCTTGGTATCACCAAGCACCTAATGGGGTATCACTTGTGGGTTATAGCTGGTGTCCGTGGTGCTCCATAATTTTCTCTGGGCTATGACAAGTCGCACAGGCTTCTTTAGCGTCTTTGGCTTCTTGCTTATCTGGGCCAAAGTAAGCGCCGTTATTTTGCATGTGTGCCATAGCGGCATCTGACAGATACTTCTGGTGACAACTAATGCACGAAGCCGCATCAGATGAAGCATACCAAGTTTCAACTGGCGTTAGCGCGGGATCGTTATTTTTACCTGGAATAAAGCTAGGTACAGCATGGGCTTGGCCTGCATTACGACCGAGCTCGAAACCATAATCTTTACCACTCCAACCTTCGACTTCAGCATGACAAGTGGTGCAGTCAGTCTTCAAAATGGTGCCGCTACCGCCATGGCCATTATCATGACCTTGTGCTTTATGGGCTTTATACATAAAGCTGGTGGACTTCATTTCGCCCGAAGCAAGCGCGTCGCCATTAGCATCTTCAACCTCACCGAGTTTCTTATCGTTGGTGTGGCAAGCGATACAATTGACGCCATTTGAGTCATGGTAAAACTCATAGCTATGGCAATCGTAGCAGGTTTGCTCATCAATAATCGCGCGGCGCTGTGCAACAACCGCAGCGGTGTCGTTAAGGATGGTGCGATACGCCTCTGTTTGGACATAGGCAGGATATGCATTGGTCGCATCACAACTAGTACGGTTAGTGCTGCTCTCTTCGAAACACACTTTAAGCACTGGTAGTACTTCTAGTGAGCGTGAAGCGATATCGGCTGGGAAGTTCATCGCGACCTTAACGCTAACACTGTTGTCGCTATTCCAAGTTGCTTTCGTTGGATCTTTAATGTCGATACGGCGCTGGCTGTAGGGGGATTGATCATAATCGGGATAATCTTTCTCAACATCCCAGCTGACCACAACATAAGGCTTGCTGTAATCCAGTTTATAGACTTCATTTTGGCTGACAAGCGTACCTGCTTCATCCATTATCTTCAGATCGAAGCTAATTTCATTGGCGACGCTGATGGCAACATTTGTGACGACGGCGTCATAGGCTTTTGCCGCTTGGTAAGGCTTAGCATGGTCGTTATGCACCGCAGCGCTGTGACAATCGGTACAGGTCAGCTCTGGGTTTTTATCTGACTTATGCTGCACAGGAGAGTCGGTATGACAACCGGTACAAGCGTTGGCATTGGCATTAGCGAGCCAGAGATCTTTATCGGCTAAGCTGTCATCTTCAACGTGACAGGCGGCGCAATCCATAAAGGGTTTAGTTGGGAAAGCCGGGTAGTCAAAGGCGTGAGCGCCACCATAACCTGCGATGGTGTAGGGCATGGGTACCACATTACCTTCGCTGTCTTTACCTTCACGGTGTGGCCCCATATGGATGGCGTGCACCATATGGCCTAACTCGACAGAAATAGCGTTAGGATCGGTGACTATGCCATTGTGACAAGACTGGCAATTTTCCATATCGAGTCGACGGCCGCCATGGGCTTTTAGGCTGTCTGGTTGGTGGCAGGTGTAACAGGTTTGCATGGTGACCAGATCGCGCGTCTCTATGCCTTCACTGGCATTGGTCGATGGGATCCAATCGAAGTGGGCATTCTCTGCCAGTTCATGGCCTGAGTCATATTCAAACTGCATCTCAATGGCGATGCGTTGAGTCAGTTGTGGGTCGAAACTGACGCCAGCAGGATCGTCGGCCGTGGTCAGATTGGTGTTAAAGGTATAGGTATAAGTACCGTCGTGATGATCGGTTAAGCACTCTGGGCAGTCGTTTATCTTTTCAAAGCCCTGCTCAAAAGTGGTGCCGGCATCATTGGTGGTTTCATTGAGAAGTGAAAACCACTGCTTGAGTTCGGTGCCATCTTTGGTCTGCAACTGGGCTAATGAAAAGCGAAAATCGTGAAAGGGATTCGTGCCATCTAATCCGATTAATCCAACACCTTGGCTATTTTCAAGGCTAAAGTCGACAGTAATAATGCCATTTTCGTAACGCGCACTGCTGATACTGGCGATGGCCTCGTTAGCCATATCGATATTGAGGCCGTTGCCGCCAGGTTGCCCTGGTACACCTGGCTGACCATTTTCGCCGTCAACCCCATCTTTACCATCATTTCCATCTCCACAAGCTGTCAACATCATCGACGAAGCGATGAGTAACGCCAGTGTGGTTGTTTTTGTTTTTATCATCATTTATCTCCAAGATTAACCACTGGGTGTAGCTGCTTGAAATGTTAAAGATTGGTAGCAATGACCGATATGAAGTGCATCACTTTAATCCACGCTGCCGTTTTTTGTTGATATGCTAGTTTTTTGTGTCTCAGTGGACTTTAACGCTAACTTTTGGTCTTTGGGGTTTCGCTATGTTCTGGATTGTTGGTGTTTATTGGTGTTTAACTTCAAGTTTTAGCGGATGAAACTCTAATATTCATATTGTGCAAATCACAATTGTGAATCTTGTTAATGGCTATGGTTGAGCGCTAGCATGGGCGTAATCAGGTTTTATAGGTTAATGAATTCGCTCAGGCTTTACCTGTATCACATATTTAACAAAATACTTGCATTGGGTATCACTCTTTACCTTGGGTCATCGTATTGCGGGGCAATTTACCTTAAATTAGCGGTCGGTAAACTAACCGCTCAATACACTTAAGTGCTCAATAAACTAAGCGTACCGAAAATGAAGTGACATAAATGCTGAGAAAAGGAGAGGCATGAGTCGAGTTAATAGCAATAGCCTATTTAATATTAAAGTCTTTGTATTATTGTTTGAAACCTTAAGCTCAACCGAAGTCGCGCAGCAATTAGGGGTGGCGACATCAAAAATTAGCCGCAGTTTAAAAGCGTTACGCCACTCGTTTGATGAGCCTTTGTTTATTCGTAAGCAACATGGTTTTGAGCATACCCCATTCGCGAAGACAATTTACCCCCACTTAAAACAGTTGCTCACCCTGTCTGAGACCAGTTTGGCCTTGTCGCAACCGGTAAATACACAGGTGACCCAGCAGATGACCATTACCTGCCCGCCGCCGTTATCGCTTAATCTACTCAGTTATCTGCAAGATAAAGCGTCGCAATTAAAGCAGCCATACTGCTTTAATATTAAGCCCTGCAGTAATGATATCGATAAGCTGTTAAACCGCTTAGAGGTGGATTTAGCCGTGACCTTTGAAGCTCATAATTCCGAGCGTTTGTCGTCGGCATTTGTCGCCAAAGCCAATGCCTATGTGGTGGTGGGTAATCAACAACACCCTATTTTTAAGGGCGACAGTCGTATCGATGTCGAAACGATGCTTAAGTACCCTTATATCAGTTTTAATGGCCATGAGTTTGAGCAAGGGCACGATCCACTGGCGATGTATGCCTTAGATAAAGGGCGGTCAATTAACATGGTGGCCAAGGTGTGTCTGTTGGCAGATTTGATGATCCAGCTTGAGCGTAGCGATGCCTTAGCCTTGATCTGTTATCGCGATGCGGTTGCGTTTTTATGTGCCAAAGCCAAGCTGCATGCGGTCGCCTTGCCTGAAGATCAAAATCGACTGCTTAATTTACGTGCTGATGGCCATCGTCATTACCTGACCAAGCTTAGGCAGGGCAATCAGGCGAACCTATGGGTTGAGGCTGAGATAGCGTCCTACATTCAAGGTAATGTGATCTTACATTGTGACGGAGCCATTGATGCCAAAAGATAAATTACTCGATATCTCATTAGCCACCTTGGAGATATTTTGCCAAGTCTATGTGAGAAAAAATGCCATCGAGGTGGCAAATCATCTAGATCTATCACAGCCTAAAGTGAGTCGAGCGTTAGCAGCGCTCAGAGCGGTATTTGATGATCCCTTGTTTATTCGCCGCGAGAGTCAATTTCAGGCGACCGAAACGGCGCATAACCTCTATCCCATTTTTTGCCAAATGATGGCCTGTAGCCAAGAGGTGGACTATCTGGTGAGAGGCGGCAAAGGGGTGATGGCAGCGAATGTCGAGGTGGCGACCGTGCCGCAATTGGAGATCAATTTAACTCAGAGTATCAAGCAGGCGGCGCTGGCGGTGAGTGATGACGATATGATGGTGGCGACCACGCCGTGGGGCGAGGGCACGGCGCAGCAATTATTAAATGATGAGCTTGATGCGGCCATCAGTTTCGAGCGTGCTGATAACCGCGCTATCTTGTCAAAATCGATTATTCAACATCGCGGTGGTTATCTTGTGGCACGTAAAGAGCACCCTATTTGGCAAGCCCCCAATATCGATAATATGATTGATTATCCGTTGGTGAAGCTCATCACCATGCCTTTTCCTGCCAATAAGTCGCCCCTTGGCAGTTATGCCAAACGGGTGGGCAAACAACTGCAGTTATATGCCACGGCGCCCGATCTGGGCAGCGCCGCCAACAGCCTGTTAAGCTCCGATGCCATTATCATTATCGGGGTGCAAGGTGCGGTTGATTTTTTAAGAAACATCAATGGATTGCATGCACAACAAATTGATTATCAGCAAGATCAGTTGCTGTTGCAAAACTTCAGCCACCCTACGGTTTATCTATGGCTGAAGTTAGATGCCAGTGGCAAAGTGACCACGCCGTTTTGGTTACAGCGTTGCCTAGAGGATTACATCATCAAGGCGCATCAATAGCCGTTATACGCGCTATTTTTTATCAGCAGCGTTGTGACGCGTATAGGCTTGGCAAATACTTTGCTCACCTATCTGTTTTGCGCGCTGCAGGGCCACTTCGGCATTACTTAAGTATTGCTCTAGATTTTGTCCCGCTTGATAGCTGGCTATGCCCATGCAAATACCAGTACCAAGACCGATATTATTAAGGCTGTTGAGTGACTTGGCCGCAAAATGATGCGCCGCATCCGAGCTGGTATCTGGCAAGATAATAATCACTTTGCCCAGTTGCCAATGGGACATCTGATAGCCCACTGGCAGTGACTTTAATAAGTGGATCTCCACTTCGCGCTGACGGCTCTCTAACTGACCAATATCACTCATGTGGCTGAGCATGCTTTCGGCGGTAATGTCGATTAGCAGTAGGCTGGAGTTATCGCGACTCTTAGGGGACAGCGATTTAAAGTAATCATCTAAATCCCGCAGGTTAACTAAGATGGTGCTGCGATGAGGAATAAAATCGCCCCGGTCGTGTAATAATGTGCGTGTTTGTGCCTGCTCTAAGGTACAGACGATATATTCAATCTCACCAGCACTATCTAAATGGCCTTTTAAGGTGGCTTGCAGGCAGGTGTTTTCATGATTGTTGGGATCGCATAAGATTTGCCCTTTCCAGCTGCCTTGCAGCAAAATTTGCTGGGTGATGCGCGGCCACTGTGAACTCAAATCGTTATTAAGCAGGTCGGTAAGGTTTTTATTGTTGATGTCGTGAATAGACAGCAACTGCATAAACGCTTCGTTGGCGAGGGTAAGATCGCCATTGACTAACACTAAGGCGCTCGCCACCGCATTATCATTAAGGAGGCGATTAAGGTTGGCTTGCTTTTGTGCTTGTTTTAACTCGGTCACATCGCTAAAGGTCACTAGCAGGTAGTTGCCTTTTTTAGCTGGGCGCTGTGCACTGGTTATGGTGACGGCAAGACAGTGACCACATTGCTCTTCAAGATCGATAACATCGTGCCATTTTTTATGTTCATTAAGCTGCACTAATATCGCCGCATAGTCCTCATCTTCCATTTGCAAGATGCGCTGTAAATTACGGTCCGACAGCTCATCTAGGGGGATATTTAATAATCTGGCGGCTTGTTCATTGGCGGTAACAACTCGATTATGGTCATTGATGATGATGCAGCCAGTATCTTGATGAAACAGCCGATTGGCGAGATCGATACTAAATTCCCGTGAACGCTGCGCAATGCGATAGGCATGCACCAGCAAGATCAATCCCAGCGACAGTAAGGTCAATACTACCGAGCCAATAATGACAATATTACGCCATTCATAAAAATCGGCGGCAATCGCATCGTTGCGCACATAGGAGACTAAGTAATACTCCCGGCGGGTTTCATATTGGGTTGTTAGCTCAATTTTTAAGTAAACAAAGGTGGCATCATCACCATGAAACTGGCCAAAATTGCTGGTGGCCATTTTTCGCCACAACGCCGGATAGCTTAGGCGTAAACTGGCGCCCAATGTCTCGGGGATACGATTGATAGTGGGTTTATTTTTAACACCAGCATAGAGTAAACCTTGGGTATCGACCATCAACAGCGGCGACTCTTCGCTAGAATATGCGGGTTTAATGCTTTTGAGCATGCGCGTCATCGATTGGTAGGTAACGAGGTAGCCTCGCACACTCAGATCAGGATTTTCGAGCCATGCCAGTTGATACAGATAGGGTTCTATCTTGCCATCGACCTGAGTAAAATCCAGTGGTGAGGTGTAAACTTCACCACCGCCCATGCTGCTAGCCCCGCCTAATAATGAGGAGGGTAATGCCTGATAGGCGATTTCGCTGGCCGCTGAAAATTTAAAGGTACCTTGAGGATCGAACAAGGCGATATCGAACAGCTCAGGAATATTACCTGTCATTAACTGCCAGTTTTGTTGCAGCTGTTGCTGGCCGGCTTCGCTTGGGTTGGTGAGATAGTTTTTGAGCAGCTCAGAGTTAGCAAACATCTGAGTTCTAAACTTTTGAAATGTCACTCTATCGGCAATCAGGCTGCCAACCGATTGCAGCTCGCTATATCGTTGTGCGGCCCAATCTTCCTGCAGGCGACGTTCGCCTAGGGTAACGATCACATTGGTCAATAGAATCGAACTGATCAGCAAAATAATGATCTGTGTTGCCACGGAGAAAATCCGTTGCGGTGACCAGTGAAGTCCTTGCCCTGTGATCAATAGTGGAAGTTTTTGCGTCAGCATCGAGTGTCATTGTCTAATTACTTTTGCGGCTATATTAGCAGATTCTCACGGCTTAACACAGTGACTTACAATTGACTAACACCCGTGACGATATCCATGGATTAGTCGGTGTTAGATTGGGTTACCTTTTCGGCGCAAATGCGCCTCGCTAATGCCTTATTGTCTGCTTAAGGCCGCTAGCCGACTACGCCTAAATGTCGGTGTTTAAATTCGGCATTGGCGGCCAGCACTATCTGTTTACAGCGCGCAATATCGACACCTTCTAAGCCATCAATGGCCGACACTTGCACCTTGGCGATATACTGCGGCGCTAGTTTTATAAACTCATTTACGGCTTGGTAGGCGCCTTTGAGTTTAGGCTGGCAGTGGCGAAGGTACGCCGCTTCAGTATCGGCATTAAGTGAAATCGATAGCGCGTCAACGACAGGGGCTAACTCAGGCAAAATATTACGCCGGTGAAACAGATTGCCTAAGCCATCGGTATTGACTCTAACTTTGCCGCCTTGGCTTTTGATTGCGCCGGCAACCTCGAGCAGGGTGGTCAGATTTAAGGTGGGCTCGCCATAGCCGCAAAACACATATTCATCGAAGTGGCTAACCTCCCCTAGCAGAGGGATAAGCTCCTGTGCCTTAGGTTGATGGTCTAAGGCTAACTGATAGTCGTGGATCTGCTTGCTGCCATTGTGTTTTGGGCAAAATTGGCAACGTAAGGTGCAACGCCCGGTGATGTTAAGGTAGCGGCTGTTACGAATATCGTAGACTAGGGTTGATTGACTCATGATAGGTGACGTTGCCCGAGCTGATGGGGTAAAGAGGACAGTGTAGCGACTTTGAGCGATTGAAAATGGCGATTAGATCAAAAAGGGAGGCAATGCCTCCCTGTTTGCCAGCGGTTTAAGGCTCAATCACCTCATCGGTTTTAGGCTGCCACCACCACTGGAAGAGACGGCGTGCTGTGCGCTTAATATCATCGAGAATAATATAGAGCACTGGGACTAAAATTAGCGTCACCACGGTCGAGAATAAAATACCAAAGGCCAATGAGGTGGCCATAGGGATCACTATCTTAGCTTGTAAGCTCTTTTCCATGATGATGGGCACTAAGCCGACAAAGGTGGTCAGCGAGGTTAAGATAATCGCCCTAAAGCGATAGCAACCGGCATCAATGGCCGATTGCACCAAAGATAAGCCTTGCTGGCGTGAGCGATTAACAAAATCGACCAAGATCAACGAGTCATTCACCACCACGCCCGCCAACGCGACGATGCCACAGAGGCTGAGCACGCTCATGGATAATCCCAAAATAAAGTGACCAAACAGCGCGCCAATTATCCCAAAAGGGATAACCGACATGATGATCAAAGGTTGGCTGTAGGATTTAAGCGGAATCGCCATCAAGGCATAGATGGTAAACATGGCAAAGAAGAAGCCTTGGATCAGGCCCACCATCGCACTTTGTTCGTCGGCGCTACCGCCATCTAAGGTGCTGGAGATATGCGGGTATTTACTCTGCAGTTGCGGTAAAAACTCCTCTTGGATCTCGGCCACCACTTTGGCGGGTTCGACAATCGTGGTATTGGCGTTGGCGCTTACGGTAATCGCCCGGCGACCGTCGACCCGCGTGATGGAGGAGTAGGAATCACCTAGCTCTATATTGGCCACGCTAGAGAAGGGCACCGAGGTGCCTTGAGGTGTGCGGATCATCATATTTTCAAGATGGCCCACGGTGCGGCGCTGCTCAAGTGGGTAGCGCACCATCACTTTGACTTCTTCTTTATTGCGCAAGATCCGCTGCGCCTCAAAGCCGTAGAAGCCGTAACGCACTTGGCTAGCCAGATCGGCCAGGGTTAAGCCTAGCGCCTCGGCGGCCGGTTTTATCGACAAACGAATTTCATGGCTGCCCGACGAGTAGTTATCCGAAATATCATACACCCCTTCATAGGTGCGCAGCTTCTGTTTTAAGTCATTGGCGGCCAAGGCGAGTTGCTCAAGATCGCTAGAGGTCAACCTAAAGGAGATATCACCGCCGGCGTCGTTGGTGCTGGCGTTAATGTTGAGCTTTTTAACCGAAATCAGCTCTGGCAATGCCTCACGCCAAGCGGACGCGATGGTCACGCCATCAACTTCTCTGTCTTCCCCTTTGGTCAGCTCGGCAAAGATAAAGGCCGAGGTACGCGAGCTCATATTGATAAAGCTATGTTTAACTACGGGGTAGCCATATTCGGCTTCCATCTCATCGTTCATGCGATACAGAGCGCTTTCAATCTCTTTAACCACTTTTAAGGTGTTGGCTTCAGAGCTGCCCACATCCATTTCCAGTCGTACCTGAATAAAATCAGAGGGAATATCGGGAAAGAAGACCCAGCGCACTTTACCACTTTCCACCAAGGCGATGGAGAGGATCAACACTCCAACAAAGGTGGCGACCACATTGTATCTATGCTTGATACAACGCTCGATAAACACTCGATATTTATGGTGAATAAAGTGTTGAACCTTATGGTTGAGTGCCAGCTTAAAGCGCACAAACGCATTGGGGTTAGGGTTAGGGCGACTCGGTTTCATGTGGGCTAAATGGGCGGGTAAAATCAGTTTTGACTCCACCAAGGAGAAGGCTAAACAGAGGATCACCACCAGGCCTATCGACTTCCAAATAATCGCCATCGGTCCAGACACCATCACCATAGGCATAAAAGCGGCGATAGTCGTCAGTACCCCAAAGGTGGCCGGCATGGCCACTTTTTGTGCACCTCGAACCACATTGTCCAGCGAGTGACCATGGCGCTCAATTTCGGTATAGGCGCTCTCGCCGATGACAATGGCATCGTCGACCACTATCCCCAGTACCAAGATAAAGGCAAATAGGGTCAACATGTTGATGGATAAAGAGAAGGGCTCTAGCGGCATAATAAACATCGCCCCCAGAAAACACACAGGTAAGCCCATCATCACCCAAAAGGCCAATTTCAACTCGAGGAACAGGGCCAAAATGATAAACACCAATAGGGCGCCATAAAACATGTTTGATATCATCATGTTTAAACGACCCTTGAGGTAATGGGTCAGGTCGCCCCAGGTATCTAATTGGGCATTGGCTGGCAAACTGGCGCGGCGCTGCTCAATGTACTCTTTAACTTGCGATGAGATATCCAGTGCATTTTGGTCATCGACACTCAACACTTCGATAATCGCCGCCGGTTTGCCATTAAAGCGGGTGTATTCTAGACGGTCTTCGAAGCCATCACGAATGGTCGCCACTTGAGGGAGCATGACGCGGCTGCCGTCGGGGCGAGTGCTCACCACAATTTGGGCAAAATCATCACCGGTATAGGCTTGGCCTTTGGTGCGCAGGAGTATGTCTCCATCTTCGGCGCGAATGGAGCCGCCGGGCAGATCGATAGAGGAGTTACGCACAGCTTGAGCGACTTGGGCAAAACTTAAATTGTATTCCCGCAGTTTGTCTTCTGACAGTTCGATACTGATCTCGTATTCACGTACGCCAGTGACCTGTGCGCGAGTGACGGCGGGCAGCATGGTCAGCTCGTCGCGAATGCTCTTGGCCAGCTCTTTCATCTGGTGCAGATCCATCTCGCCATAGACCGACACCCAAATCACATTGTTTTCAGGCTTAATGCGAAAAATATTGGGTTTTTCGATATTGTCGGGAAAGGTGGAGATAGCATCGATATTCAATTTAGCTTCATCGAGAATATCTTGCGGATCGAAGCCATCGGCAACCTCAATGGTCACATTGCCAAAGCCTTCACTGGCGACGGAGGTGACTTTTTTAATGCCGCTAATATCTTGAATTGCTTCTTCAATTTTAATGTTTATCCCTTCTTCAATCTCTTGCGGCGCGGCGCCAGGGTAGGCGACCGAGACTTGCAAGTAGTTGAGTTCGAATGAGGGAAACACCTCTTTATTGATCAACACGGTACTAAAGAGCCCGCCAATCAATAAAATAATCATCAATAAGTTGGCGGCAACACTGTTGCGGGCAAACCAAGCGATAATGCCTTTTTTGGTATCCATTACTGTTCACCTGTTGCCATTAACGTGGTGGGGGCAGGCTCGCTATCGTGCTTCGAGTTGTCATCAGCTTGCTCGCCTATCACCTTAACTAGCTGGCCGGTGGTCATATTGTTGATGGTGGTCAGTGAAATGCGCTCGCCATCCACTAGGCTGTCTTTGATATAGACATTGTCGATATCGCTGCGAACCACATTGACGCTGCGCATCTCAAGGGTATTGTCATCTCGCACTATGGCCACCTGATTGTTACGCACGATATGGCGCGGCAGTTTGACTATGCCATCAACGGTGCGACCTTTAATCACGGCGGTGACAAAGCTGCCAAATTTTAACGGCAGTTGTCCAGCTTGCTTGCTGTCTCTCAGGTAGGGATCTTTAATTTCGGCGACTAAATACACCATGCGATTATCGGCGTCGATCACCCCTTCGCTACGGACAATTTTCCCCGTCCAATAGACAGTGCGACCTGCGAGTTCGGCGCTTAAGGTCACTTCGGTATCGGGGTCGTCCACCGATTCGAGATAGGCCAGCTCACTGTTGGCCAGTGGCAGACGTATTTCGGCGGTGCGAGTATCGTAAAGTTCACCAAGGTTAGTGCCTAAGGTAACGTATTGGCCAAGGTCGACATTTCTCACCTTGATGATGCCATCGAAAGGCGCGCGAATGACGGTTCGGGCTAAGTTTCGCTGGGCGCGGGCTAAAGCCGCCTCGGCAAATTTGACGTTAGCTTGCTCTTTTTTCAGTTGCGGTAAACGCAGTCCCAGTTCAGGAGCTGCGCCGCTGTCATAGTCTTCCCAATCTTTTTTAGCCACCTGACCGCGGGCGATCTCTTCATCGAGTAGGGCTTTGGCCTGAGCGAGTGTGGCCTGCGCTTGGATCAGGTCGGCTTGATAGTCCGAAGGTTCAATCTCGGCCAGTATATCGCCACTTTTAACTATGCCACCGGCAACAAATTGCTCGGAAATGGTCAGCATACGCCCCTGAACTTCTGTCACCAGTTGGGTGCGGTATTTGGGATTGACTACGCCATATGAGGGCAGATTTAGCGATACGGTTTGCTGGGTCACCGTCATCACATCGACAATCGGAATAGGGATCTCATCGGGCTTTTGCTCAGGGGCCTCTTTGGTGCTTATGAGCAGCGCGGCTAATCCACCAAAGAGTGCCAGAATTAGAATAGGCGGAAGCGTTCTACGAAGAATTATTTTTATCATTGCCTTGATGCGGTTCCATGCTGCATTGCGTTGGCTGTTAAATTACCAGAGTCTGCACTTAGGGCAAACGTCTTTTTGTAACTAAAATGTGTCAAAATGGCGTTAACATGTTGATCTTGATGATTACGCAACGGCTAAACGCTAAATTAACGATACAAAAAAGCGCCCGTGATGGGCGCTTTTTAAGTTGTCAGCAAAGTGTAACCGAGTGAGTTACTTTTTCTTTTTGCTGGCTTTAAATTTTTTACTGACCTTTTTATCGACCGCTTTGCCTTTTTTCTTAGACGGTGGACGAGCCTCTTTATGTTTTGGGCGTAAGCCTTCAATAACGCGGCGTTTTAACGGTTGTTCAATATAGCGCTCAATCTTAGCGACAATGCGCATATCATGGGCTTCGGCCAGTGAAATGGCGGTGCCTTTGTTACCGGCGCGGCCTGTGCGTCCGATACGGTGCACATAGGTATCGGCCGAACGTGGCATATCGAAGTTAATCACGTGGCTGATATCGTCAACATCAATACCACGCGCGGCAACATCGGTAGCCAGTAGCACTCTGACTTCACCTTTGGTGAAACGCCCTAGGGCTTGAAAGCGTGCTTTTTGCTCCATATCACCGCGCATAAAGGCGCAATCAATGCCTACGCGCTTAAGCTGGCCTTCGAGGCTGGCAACCACTTCACGGGTTTTAACGAATACGATGGCGCGGGTCACATCTTCACGTTGCAAGATGCTGCACAGCAAGGCAAATTTATGCTCTTTATCGTCGGCCAAATGGATCCACTGATGGATTTTGGCTTTTTCGCTGCGCGGCGGCTTGGTTTCGATAGTGACAGGATTGGTCAGCAGCTCTTGAGCGAAACGGCTAACACCGCCACCTTCGAGTGTGGCCGAGAATAACATGTTCTGTTTGCGGCCCTGCGCTTCGATAGCGATGGCCTGTACGATAGAGGTAAAGCCCATGTCCAGCATGCGGTCGGCTTCATCTATGACTAAGATCTCAACTTCTTGAGCATCAAACTGCCCCTTGTCGAGGTATTCCATCAAACGGCCAGGCGTGGCCACAAGAATGTCGACATTCTCACTCAGCGCCTTTTCTTGCGGTGCATAAGGCACGCCGCCAGTAATAATGGCGATATCTAAATCTAAGTCGGTAGCCAGGTGAGACGCATAGCGGTGGATCTGGCTCGCAAGCTCACGAGTCGGGGTTAAAATCAGTACCCGAGCTTGGCCAGAAAAACGGCGTGGGAAATCGATAAGATGCTGCAGCGCGGGCAGCAAAAAACTCGCCGTTTTACCGGTTCCGGTTGGGGCGCGCGCAAGAATGTCTCGCTGCTCAAGCCCGAGTGGGATGGTCTGTTGCTGGATGGTGGTGGGCGTATTGTGGCCCATCGCCTTGAGTGACCTCAGTAAAGTCTCGTCAAGGTGGAAATCTTCAAATTGCATGCGCTGCGTCTCAGTGAATAATAGCGCGGCATTATACACCGAAATTAGACTCAAGTGCGAGGATAGTCATCAGCGACTGGTGGATAATCAATAAGCCACTTTGGGGGCTTTATCGACAGCCATCAGTCGCAATTGGCACTGATTAATGCTTAGAGCTTGAGGTAAAACGCCTGAGTCAGTGCCACCATCTCTTTAGTGTAATTGCCGCTGCTATCTCGAATGCACAAGGACTCAGGTTTATCTGAGAGAAATGCTGTTGGCTGTGTTTGCCCTTGATGGCCCAGTAATAATAGATGGCGATGGGGGATTTTTCCTTCGACACTGGCCACATCGACGCGTTTGAGCAGGGTGAGCTGATGTGCACTGAGCAGAGATAAAAACACCGTGAGGCTTTGGGTAGGCAAAATGAGACTGGCGCGTCCCTCGGGGTGCAGTAGTGTTTTTATCGCATCTAACAGCTGAGGAAAACTTAAGCCTTGGGTATGGCGAGCCAGCGCGCGGCGGTCAGTGGCGGCCCGCGGCCCGTTGTCAAAATAGGGCGGATTACACACTATATGATCAAATAAGTTTGGCTGCGTAAGCTGGCTCAGCCATTGATTGATGCACTGTGGTATTAAGGTGATTCTACTGGCCCACGGGCTGTGATTAATGTTGTTGCTACAGTCGATGACGGCATCATTATCCAGTTCGATAGCGGTGATGTTTGCCTTACTGCGCTGGGCGGCCATCAAAGATAAGAGTCCACTGCCTGCACCGATATCGAGAATCTTGCTTGCCTCAGTCAAGGGCGCCCAAGCGCCTAAGAGTACGCCGTCGGTGCTCACTGGCATGCCGCAATGACGATCATCAATATGAAACTGCTTAAAACTAAAAGGCATAAGAATATCGGTAATACAAACTATGGCCGTCATTGTACTGCATAGTGAATGTCGGGCAAAGCTGGGCCTCACCGGATAAATGCAGTGGATCTAACCATGGTAAAATGTAGCCTGATGTAATGAATGGGGTGTGTCTGTTTTAGGCTTGTTAAACTTTTGGTGTTAATCGTCGTTTGTGGCCGCTGTTTGCTTGTTAATCGATAGCTATTTTGCTAATAGTAGTCCCCCAGTTTGCGGCGAAAGCCCGTAAATTGGTTTAGGTAATCCAGTTTGAATGCATTGTTGGCGTTAGTTGATTCTGCTGTTGTTCAAAAAGTAGTCTTAAGCGGCTAGATTTACCGTAAGGTCGTGTAATTAAATGTTTACACGCAATGAATGTCGTGAAAATTATCGGCTTATTTTCCACAAGTGATTGAGATCATTATAAAAGCAGTTTAACGGGGCGTTGTGTGCAGAATAATAAAATGAGTATGACCGATACATTAAGCTTAGGTTTTATGACCTTTGCTTTTTTTCTTGGTGCGGGAAACTTAATCTTCCCGCCATTGGCTGGCTTTTTAGCCGGTGAAAATATGTCACTAGCCATGATTGGCTTTTTACTGACAGCGGTAACCTTACCCCTTATTACCTTGATTGCAGTGGCTAAAGCCAACGGCAAAATCATGGGGTTGTTACCTCCCGTCGCCGCGACCATGTTGGCTGTGGCTATTTATATCATCATCGGCCCTGCATTTGCCGCACCGCGTGCTGGCTTGGTGGCCTATGAGATGGGATTTAAGCCCTTTATTGATTTTGGTGATGACACCTTTACGCTGCTGGGGCTCGTGCTTAACGGTTCGCAGCTGCTGTATACCCTGATCTTCTTTGGTATCGCTATGCTGCTGTCACTGTTTCCGGGTAAATTACTCGATAGTGTCGGCAAGGTACTGACCCCCATCATGTTGCTATTGTTACTTGGCTTAGCTGTTTCAGTCATAGTGCTGCCCAGCGGCGATATCGGCCAAGCGGTGGGTGAGTATCAACATAGTCCGCTGTCGAAGGGGATTTTAGAAGGCTACAACACCATGGATACCCTGGCGTCGCTTATTTTCGGTATGTTGATTATCGATATTTTGCGTAAGAAGGGGGTTGAAGCACCCAAGGAGCAAACTAAGTATTTAGTGCGCGCGGCATTTATTGCTGCCGCAGGCTTGGCGTTTGTGTATATCTCATTATTTTACCTTGGTGCCAGCGCGGGCGATTTGGCAGCGGGTGCTGATAACGGCGGCGTGATTTTGACCAATTATGTTAATGTTCAATTTGGTGCCGCGGGCCAGCTCTTGTTAGCAGCGGTTGTTACCTTAGCCTGTTTAACCACTGTGGTGGGGCTGGTATCAGCTTGTGCCGAATACTTTAATGAGTTGCTGCCTAGCTTGTCCTATAAGTTATTGGTCGTGATCATGAGCCTAGCGTGTGTCACTGTGGCCAACGTTGGTTTAGCTCAGTTAATCAGTATCAGTATTCCAGTGCTTGTGACGGTTTATCCGGTGGCGATTGCGCTGGTTGCTGTGACCTACCTGACTGAATATTTCGATCGCCCAGCACTGGCTCACCGCTTAGTGTTAAGCGTGGCCCTGTTCTTTGGCGTTATCGATGGCCTAAAGGCGGCGGGGCTCGACATGAGTGTGTTTGATGCGATGCCGATGCACAATGAAGGCATGGCTTGGTTGTTGCCTACAGGGCTGGCGATTATTGCTTGCTTGATGCTCAAACGCCCAAAGGCGCAGGCGGTTCTCAATTAAGGTGAACCGCGCTCATCATCTATTAACTAGCTTAAACCGCTGCGAGCTAACCTTTGGTCGTTTGCACGGCTCATCTAGTTCGCACAGTAGATAAGTCATAAGCCAGATAGTGCGTTTGTTGTTTGCGACAATCTTGGCCTATCGCGTAAGATAACGGTGTTAATTCAGTTGAGTTAACACCGTTTTTGTATAAGGACACCGCGTGACTTCAAGCCAACAAGAGTATCAAATGGACCCCTTAATCGAGCCGTTTCTCGATGATCTATGGTCGATGAAGGGGCTAAGCGATAACACACTGCAAGCGTATCGAAGCGATTTGTGCCATTTTGATCGCTTTGTCCAAAGCCAGCATGCAGCGCTTATCGAGGTTGACGCTGTGCTGGTGAGAGAGTATCTCAGTCAGCGCTTCGATACTGGGTTTGCTAAATCCAGCAGCGCCAGACTCGTCAGTAGTTTACGGCGATTTTATCAGTATTTGGTGGCTAAAAAGCGCATCGTTATCGACCCCATGGCGATGATCAAACCGCCTAAATTGGCGCGCACCTTACCCGATTCGCTCAGCGAAGCCGATGTTGACCGATTACTGAGTGAGCCCAATGTCGATGAGCCAATCGAGTGTCGCGATCGGGCAATGTTAGAGTTACTGTATGCCAGCGGTTTGCGGGTGTCGGAATTGGTTGGGCTGACGCTGGATCAACTCAGCCTGCGTCAAGGGGTGGTACGTATTGTCGGTAAGGGCAGTAAAGAGCGATTAGTGCCACTGGGGGAGATGGCGGTGACAGAGATTGAGCAGTATCTGGCGTCGGCGCGTTTTGAACTGTTAAAAGGCAACAGCAGCGATGTGGTATTTCCCTCGAAACGGGGCACCATGATGACGCGGCAAACCTTTTGGCATCGCATTAAACTCTATGCATTACGGGCCGGCATTGCGGTGCACCTATCACCTCATACACTCCGCCACGCCTTTGCTACTCATCTGCTTAATCATGGCGCCGACTTGCGGGTTGTACAGTTGTTGCTTGGCCATAGCGACCTGTCGACCACCCAAATTTATACCCATGTGGCCAAGGCCAGATTAGCTAAATTGCATCAAGCGCACCATCCAAGAGGGTAGGCGGTGGAATAATTTGCTTTCCGTGCTTTGAACATGTAACTTTTCAGCCTTTAGTCGGGTCTATATAGCAGACCACTTATGTAATTTGATGCAATCGCTGCTTAATTCGCTGTCGATGTAGCCGCAAGTTTGAGTGGTGTTAAGTGATATAAACACGACCTTGTTTTGGTTTAATGGTTGTAGTCCAAATACAATACAGGATATCTAATGAACTTTACCCGCACTCTAACTTTGCTATGTGCCCTTGTGGCCGCGCCGTTTGTCATAGCAGCTAACAGCACTGTCGATAACACTGAGCAATTAAAGCAAAAACTGGCCAGCACTTTGAGTGTGGAAGTGCAAAGCCTTAATATGTCGCAAATTCCAGGCCTTTATGAAGCCATCACCGATCGTGGCGTGCTTTATATTAGCCAAGATGGTAGTAAGTTATTCCACGGTAGCTTATACGATCTTGATAACGGCATGAAAAACCTCACCGAAGCGGCGCTGGCTGGCCCTCGTGTCGAAATGATCAAGCAGTTTGAGCCTAATATGCTGGTCTATAAGGCTAAAGATGAAAAGCACATTGTGACCGTCTTTACCGACATCACCTGTGGTTACTGCCGTAAGCTACATAATCAAATGGATGAATACAACGACTTAGGCATTACCGTACGTTATTTAGCCTTCCCACGCCAAGGCGTACCATCGAAAAACGCTAACGATATGGCGGCCATTTGGTGCTCGGCCGATCCGCTAAAAGCGATGACCGATGCCAAGGGCGGTAAGTTGGTCGACACGGCTAAAAACTGCGATGCCAACATCTCGCAGCAATACAATTTAGGCCAAACACTGGGCGTTAATGGCACGCCGGCTATCGTATTAGAAGATGGCACTATGATCCCAGGTTATCAACCTCCAGGGCAATTATTGCAAGCGCTTGAGCGCGTACAATAAGCTTTAAATTGGCTAAATCGTGTGATTGAAAGGTGAGCTTACGCTCACCTTTTTTGTGCCTACTTGCAATGGTTCTCGCCGCGCAGGTATTGAGTGGCTGGTATCTGCTTCTATCTAGCGCTGATAGATAGTAGCAATCGATACTTTTGCTGTGTGTTCTGCCGCCGCCTTTGTTATGCTAGCGCCATTGTTTGTTGAGGTTATTTACGCTGTGATCCATAAGATAGTTCGTCGCCCTAAGGTGGATGATAATCATCTTCCTGCCCATCTCTCGCCTATTTTAAAGCAAGTTTACGCCAGCCGAGGTTGCAGTGATGCAGACTGTGAGTTGGCGCTTGCTAACTTGCTACGGCCTAATACCATGAAAGGCCTCGATGTGGCCGCGCGGCTGATTGCCGATGCCATGGCTGATAATCGTAAAATCCTTATCATGGGCGACTTTGATGCCGATGGCGCCACCTCTACCTGTGTCTGTTTGTTAGCGCTGAAGATGATGGGCGCGCAGCAGGTGGATTACCTCATTCCAAACCGCTTTGATTATGGCTACGGCCTCAGCCCTGAGATTGTTGCTGTGGCTTACCGTAAAGAGGCGCAGCTGCTGATCACTGTCGACAATGGCATCTCATCTATCGAGGGCGTTGCCGCCGCCAAGGCGCTAGGCATGACTGTGGTGATCACCGACCATCATCTGCCAGGCCAAACGGTGCCGGCTGCCGATGCCATAGTGAACCCTAACCAACTCGATTGCCCATTTGCCAGCAAGTCGATTGCGGGCGTTGGCGTCGCCTTTTATTTAATGTCGGCATTAAGAGCCGAATTAAGAACCCGTGGCTGGTATCAACAGCGCGCCATTGCCGAGCCAAATTTAGCCAGCTTACTGGATATTGTGGCGCTGGGCACGGTTGCCGATGTGGTCTCGCTCGATACCAATAACCGTATCTTAGTCGATGCCGGTTTAAAGCGAGTCAGAGCCGGCCGTTGTCGCCCCGGGATCACCGCCTTATTGGAAGTCGCTAAACGCAATACTTCACGTATTGTGGCCTCTGATTTTGGTTTTGCGGTTGGCCCCAGACTCAACGCCGCCGGGCGGCTCGACGAGATGGCTCTAGGGGTTGAAACCTTACTATGTGATGACATCATGCAAGCTCGGCGTATGGCCAGTGAGCTCGATAGCTTAAACGCCGAACGGCGCGATCTTGAAGCCGATATGCAGCAAGAGGCGCTAAAAAGCCTTGAGGCGCTGAGTTTAGATGAAGCTGACTTACCTTGGGGAATCGCGCTTTACCAGAGCGATTGGCACCAAGGGGTGATAGGTATCTTGGCTTCGCGCATTAAAGATAAATATCATCGCCCGGTGATCGCCTTTGCCGAGGCTAATGAAGGCGAGATCAAAGGCTCGGCGCGCTCGATTAAAGGCCTGCATATGCGCGACTTACTCGAGCTAATCAATACCAGACATCCAGGTATGATCATCAAATTTGGTGGCCATGCCATGGCGGCAGGCTTATCGCTTAACGCTGGCCAATTTGACCGTTTTGCCAAGGCGTATGATGAAGCTGTGCGAGAGTTACTGGCCCCCGCGCAACTGACCGGTGAAATTGTTAGTGATGGTGAGCTATTGCCCCATCAAATGACGATGGCGTTAGCCCAAGAATTGCGTAATGCCGGCCCTTGGGGACAGAATTTCCCAGAGCCGTTATTTGACGGTTACTTCAGAGTGGTGCAGCAGCGCATTGTTGGCGAACGTCACCTTAAGCTCGTACTGGAAACCGAATGCGGCCAAACCATGGTCGATGCCATTGCCTTTAATGTCGATTTAAAAACGTGGCCTGATGCGACCATTCAATTTGCGCAGGTAGCTTATAAGCTCGACATCAATGAGTTTAGGGGCAATGAGAGTCTGCAGTTTATGGTGGAGCAGATAGAACCTAAGTGATTAGGCCTTCGAATGAAGGCTTGGCATTTTTTTAAGTTTACTTGAGCAGCGTTATGCTGAATTTTCATTTATTGATGTGCTATGAAAACGCACCTTAATGGCAATTAATAGCCTGCCGCAGGCTTTATGTGCAAGCGCTCTTTTGGCTCGGTGAGTGAAGCGTAGCTTCGAGCCCACGAACGAGAGACAGGGATTGTCGAACTGGCTTTTAGATAGGGATATCGTTGCGAGCACATCCCTGTGGGCTCTGCGAAATCATCTGACCTCCAAGGACGGAGGGAATGTCAAAAAATGTAGGGAACATTTTTGGCCATGATTTCGAAGGCCAAAACCGCGCTTACACCTCTCTCTAACGCTTCTTCGATTGGACTTCATTTGATACGACTAGTGAGTTAAAGGCTAAGAAGCTTTTGCCCCAAAGTGTGCTGGTTTTGGAATGAAGGCTTGGCATTTTTTTGAGTAGCGGCTGGCTGTATTTTCATTTATTGAAAGTGTTTGAAGGTCGAACCTTCGCTGTTTGAAATTGCTTGCAGCAGGCTAATGTGTAAACACTTCTGCGGCACGCTGTGCGCCATCCATGGCCGCTCTACGGTTTCATCCCTGAAACCGAAGGCCGCAGCCGCGTTTACACTTATCTCTAACGTCTCTTCGATTTAGCCGTATTTGATGTGGGTTGCTAGTTCAAAAGCTAACTAGGTTCTGCTCCTTTGTGAGTTACAGGCGATAAGCAGTACAGAACAGTGACGAGACTATTGACTGTACTGCTCAAGCCAAACTGGACGTATTATTCGTGACGATAAACGTGGCGCTATCAACGAAAACAGTGCCAACGTACTGACAAGATTGAATATCCCGCATGAAAATTGGGTTAAGCTCGTTAGCGAATTTGGTCAATTGTTTCATGGCCCAGTGGGCACATTACAAGCACTCACCCATTACTGCGAGCACTTAGAGAAGCGGCGCCGGCACTTTGTAACGAGCTGCCAGCATTTCAAAATAGACTGATATTAACGCTTTATTGCATCACAAAACCTGTTGTTCTTCTGGTGCAATAGGTTGGTTTAGTGCAGCTGAAATACGCCATTTTTAAGTCAGCAGGCTTAATGTCGTCATACATCGATATTCAGGCCATATTGTTTCGACCTAAAATGACCAAATCACATCACGGCGATTGAACATAAACCGAAAGCGTATTATGTTATTGTTTTATAATGGGGGGGGGGTATTTTCTTTTCGGCTTATTTAAAGAAATTATCTGGGGATTCTCTAGGCTGAAACCTAGGGGTTGTTAAACTCTTGTAATTTTAAAAAAAAGTGTGTCAGATTTTAATTGAAGCTTTGTTATGGCATAACAAGGCTTTAGTAATTTTAAAGTCAACATGTAATATAAAAGGAATTTTAATGACATTTAATATTAAGAAAACTAATCTGGTACTATTTTCTTCATTGTTAGTAGTCGCAACATTTGGCGTTCTGGCTGATAGTATTGTTGTAACACCTAAAGGTACATATAAATGTGATAATGTTTGTGTTGTCGACAGTCACGGAAATGTTACGGATTGCTGCGGAGGATCGGTCTGGAGAAAAGAAACCGAAGATCCCGTCTAAGGCAAAATTTTTCAGATGTATAATATATTAACTGATAGTTGAGCTGAAGTGCGCTCAACTTTTTACGATTATTTTAAAGTTTAGCTGAAAAGATACCTTTTTAATCAAGGACTTTTATCAAGGAATGTTATGAAACTACAACCGTATATTTTTTCTATTCTGGCAATATCAATCGCCACATGGGGATACATAGAGTTTATTAATAACGAAAAAGAAAATGAATTTAATCAAAATGAGGGCAATATCGTTTCCGATATAGCAAACGCGGATGGCTTAAGCCCAGATGACGCGGCTATTTTGGTGCATTCTGATTTGACAGTTAACAATGCAGATAAACTAATCAGTCATGATAGTTTGACTAATGGAGATGATAAAAAAAATGAAGATGTAATTTCGACTGAGCTTCAAGATAATAATGTTGTTTTTGAAGAAAATGGGAAATTAGTATTCGATGAATATTACCTAAAAGAGCTATCCTTAAACGAAACTTTCGATTTTATAGCTAGTTTACCACTTACTATCACCAACCCCGAGTCACTAATTATTATGGAAAACATTAATGAGGGAATTGGAAAAGATTTAGTGGAATATGAAGATATGAATCTCAAGACGGTATCTTGTTCAGACAAACTTTGTGGCATTGTCATTTCCTCTGAAAATCGTTCTAATGTTGATTCTTTCTTAGATTTAATTACATCTAAGCCTATTGTAAAAGAAAAGCTAAAGGGGGGGAGCTTGAAAATTGTGGAGGATAATGGCGAATACTATGGGGTTTTATTTGGTGCTATTGGAAATATGCCGATACAACATAAGTAAAATGAAAGTTGCATAGCTATAGGCTGTGGTAAGCCCCTAATTTTTTAGATGGGAAGGCTCAGGAAAACTGCGACACTGGTTAACGCCAGTCAAATCGAAAATGCGTTATGAAGTCGTTGAAGCGTTTTCTGATAATGATTTGCTTATTGATATGCCTGTATCACCGCAAGCGAGAAAGAAGAACCCAAATTTACCTGAAACATGGCGCGCGCGTTTTATTGCTAATCAAAAGCCAAAGGGTGAGATTAAAGGCTTCGTTACCTCGCTGGTTGACCCCACTCGGTATCCACTGGATAAGCTACTTAATATCTACTGGTAACACTGGGAAATTGAAGAAGGATATGGCGAGCTTCAGCAAACTCAACTGCAAAGTAAGGTGACGTTACGAAGTCAAGTTACTGAAGGGGTCAGACAAGAACTATGGGGCGTACTTATCGCTTACAATCTGGTTCGTTTAGAAATGGTAGCGATAGCAAAGGAAGCTGAAGTTGCTCCAACGCGTATCAGTTTTACCGCAGCAATAAGCTTGATAGACACACAATTGATGTGGCTTGCTTTATCGCCGGATGGGAAATTGCCGGCTAAGCTGAAGCAAATGTGAGCCGATATAAAACACTTTATCCTTCCAGATAAAAGAAAGCACCGAACATATCCACGTTCAGTGCTCTATATACCTAGCCGTTACCCACTAAAATATAAGCAATAATGCTTAACCGAATAGCATTAACTCTATTGACTGGCTTTGTGGGCGCTATTTGTCAAAATAATCAGAGATTACTTCCTGGTATCAAACCTTGACGCTGAACGAGCGTTTTTACATGGTTAATTTAGGGGGAGATTAAAAGATATATAGACAGCCATAGTTAATGGCATCACTCACGACCTCCAACTATGCTTTGAAAGAGCATTTAACAAGGAGGTAGTATGTCGAGACCAAGACGAACTGCGAGCTGTAGGCTGATCGCTAACCCGCCTAGGTTAACCGGTATTAACTCAATACCTGCGTCAACACGCGTTGCCAGTTACCGCCCATGATCTTGCTGCGATCGTTGCTACTAAAACCGGCGGCAGATAACGCATCATCGATATGCTCCATGCGATCGATATGATTAAGCTCTGGGATCACCACATGCTCGGGCTCGATATCAAAGCCTAATACGCCGCGCGCCCGTAGGCTATGCCACCATTCGATGTACTGTTTTACGCCCTCGGCATTATTGTTACCCAGTTTAATCAGGTTTTCATGGCCGCGAAGGGGGTAGTCATTGGCGATCGCGACGGCGTCGATACCGCCGATATTGGCCACATGTTTAAGGTGCGCTATATAGTGCTCTGTGGTTGGCGTCTTATCGGTTGTCAGCCAGAAAGTCATCATAAACACCCCAAACAGGCCGCCAGTATCGGCAATGGCTTTAATCACCTCATCGGGAGAGCAGCGAGCATGATTGACGATAGCGCGCACGGCGCCATGACTTTGCACTATGGGCACTCGGCTTGCTTTGGCGCTATCAAGCGCCGATTGTGGGCTAGAGTGACTGACATCGATGAGCATCTTGTTGTGATTAAGCTTGTCGATTAACTGATGACCTGCGGCGGTTAAGGGTAAATTGAGCCCTTGCTTGCCATCGTTATCTAATGCGCCGCCGCTAAATTGATTGCCGTAGTGATGGGTCAGTTGCAGTACCCGCAGGCCGCGCTGATAAAACTCATCCACCTGATTAAGATCGCTATCGATACTCTCTTCGACGCAATCGGCGCCTTGGATCTGAAATATCACCGCAGTGCGTCCAGTGTCGTGGGCGAGGGCTATGTCGCTGGCACTTTTGCCCAGTAATAGTTTGTCTGGGTTGGCATTCACCCGTGTTAATGCCTCACTAATGCTGTTAACGCAGGCGTTATAGGTGCGCTTGTAATTGGTAGTGCCATCGGCTTGTTCAATGGCTTCGATGGCTGAGATATCACACAAGTAAGCATCGAGTTTCGAGGCGCTAAGATCGGCTAAATCATCAGGTAGAAAGGAAAGACCATCAATATAGAGCGGTTTAGCCATTGGCTGCGCAACAGCGCTGAGTTGAGCAAATTGACTCAGTGCGCCTGCTGCGGCGAGTGCTTTGATAAGTTGACGTCTGCTGACTTCGATTGCCATCTAACATTCCTTGTGATGATTGTTTTTTAGTGTTACCGAGTGGTTGATACTAACATCAAAAATGTGGTCAAAGTAGGGGGGCGTGGTGCGCTGATGGATGAAGTGGCGACTCTGAGTCAGGGCGGTTAACGGTAAATAACAAGGCAAAAAAACGCCAGATGAATCTCTTCATCTGGCGTTTTTTATCGCTAAATCAAATAGTCGCTAACTCACTTAGTCGGATAGCCACTTAGTCGGATAGCCACTTAGGTGTGATAGCTACTTAGGCCGATTTAGGCTAAATGCTTAACGATAGCTTTACCAACGGCACCAGCACTGGCGGGGTTTTGACCTGTGATTAAGCGGTTGTCTTCGATAACAAACTCATTCCACGGCTGCACCTTAGTGTAACGTGCGGCGCTGCGGGTGAGGGCTTCTTCGAGCAAGAAAGGAATTTTGTCTATTGTGCCGTAATCCACTTCCTCTTCGCGGGTAAAGCCTGTGACCGATTTATCGGCAATCAGCTTTTGGCCATTACTTAAGGTGATGGGCAATAGACCTGCTGGGCCATGGCAGACCGCGCCGATGACGCCGCCCTGCTCGTAATGAGCCGCGCTGAGCTTAGCCACGTTTTCGTCGCTGGCAAGATCAGACAACAAGCCAAAGCCACCAGGGTAGTAGATAGCAGCATAATCATCGATATTAATTTGTGATGCAGGAATGGTGTTATTGACGCGGGTCTGGAATGACTCATCGGCCAGTATGGCATCATTAATGGCATCACCTTCAAGGTCGGTGCCATAAAGTGGTGCTTTACCGCCTTTAATAGACACTAAATCATATTCAAGACCGGCATCAAGCATCTCATGCAGTGCGTGAGTCAGCTCGGGGGCAAAGGTGCCATTGGCTTCATCTGTGGTGCCAAGGGTTGCGTGATTAGTTAGCAGGATAAGCACTTTTTTCATGATAGAACACTCGGTTTGTTGAAAGTGATGCCATTGTAATTGTTGTCATCAAATATGATAATCTGCTTAAAGTGCAAATTACTATTGTTATATAGCAATAATGGTGCGGGTAATGAGGGTGAATGATGGACAGTTTTGACGGCATTGTTGAATTTATTGCGGTGGCAGAATCAAACGGCTTTTCGGCGGCGGCGCGCCAGTTGGGAAGTTCGACTAGCCATGTTAGCCGCCAAATTGCTCGCTTAGAAACGCGCCTTGGCTGCGCCTTATTTGCCCGAACGACTCGCAGCGTTAGCTTGACTCAGGCGGGTCAGAGCTACTATCAGCAGTGTAAAAACTTGTTGGTGGGATTAAAGCAGGCCAACGAAACGGTCAGCCAGCAGCAGTTACAGCTTAATGGCACCTTAAGGGTTAGCGCCGCTGGCGCCTTTGCCGAGCAGTATATTGCGCCGGTATTAATTCAGTTTGCTAGCCAGCATCCTGAGCTCACCATCGATATGGACTTTAACAGTCGCATGGTTAATTTTGTTGAAGACGGTATCGATTTTGCCATTCGGTTTGGCGCGTTAAAAGACTCAGGCTTGGTGGCGCGTAAGCTGGCTAACCGTGACATGATGGCGGTGGCGAGTCCGCAATATTTAGCCGAGCATGGTGAGCCGCATCACCCTAGTGAACTTAAGCGTCATAGCTGCATTATTTCTAATAATGAACATTGGCTATTTCATCACCCCGACAGTGCGGGCGGGCTCAACATCAAGGTTGAGGGCCGTTGGCGTAGCAATAATGTACCTGCGGTGATCGCGGCTGCCGAACAAGGGCTAGGCATAGCCTATCTGCCTAAGAGTAGTTTTATCACCTCTCTCGAAAAAGGCACCTTAACACCCGTATTAGCGCCATTTTGGACGAGTGGATTAACCAGTTGGATTGTGTATCAAAATCGGCGCTTTCTACCGCTGCGTGCCCGTATGGCGATAGATCACCTATTAGCGCATTTTGCCGACTGGCAGGAGTAGCTAAAGGTTACGCGGGTAGGCTTGCCATGGCATGCCAAAACAGCTTGAAGCTAGCTTCTTTGTGGCTGGCCTGCTGCCATGTTTGGGGGTTATCAATAAAATAACGGGTGGCGGCAAGGAATTGGCCGTGGCAATTGTCTTGCATCAGCGCTACCGGGTAGGGGGCGATAACCCCTTGGATTTGGCCTTGTTTAATTAAGTCACCAATAAAGCCTAAAATGGTGTTCATCGCCTGCATACGCACCGCTTGCTCAACCGTTGGTGACATAGAGTACTGTTGAAAAAAGGCCTGCTTGAGCGGATTGTCAATCGCCCAATTGAGGGCGCTAAACCAGAGGTGTTTAGCATCTTGCTTAAGATCCCCCGAGGGCTGAGCGCTAGCGATAATCGCATCGGCAAACTCTTGCTTAATCGATAAAAAAAGGTGCTGCATGAGTGCATCTTTAGAGGGAAAGTGGTGAAACAAGGTGCCTGTGGCCACGCCAGCTTGGCGGGCTATCGCCGCGGTGCTGGTGGCATGAAAGCCTTGGGCAACAAACAGGCTGAGTGCTGTGTCTAAGATGGCTTGTTTTTTGTCGGTGATGCTCATGGTGTTCCTTACGGCGTTCCTCACAGGCTGCGGGCACATGGCCCGCAGTAGCGTTCTATCGCGTGCAACCTCGTTGTGGGCGTTAGCGTAAAAACACTTTCATCAGCAGCTTTTGTATTATGCCACCATAAGGGGGGTGGACTAACTTGCCGGTATTCAACTTTCCGCGGCTGAGCACGGTTTTGGCGTGGCTCATGGTTAAAAAGCCTTCTTTACCATGATAATGCCCCATGCCCGAGGGACCAATTCCGCCAAAGGGCGCGTCATCGGCCGCCACATGTAACACGGTTTCGTTGATACACACGCCACCAGAGTGGGTGTGGCTTAAAATGCGTTGCTGAGCCGTTGCATCGAAACTCATGATATATAAGGCTAACGGGCGTGGGCGCTGATTGATGTAGTTTATCGCTTGGGCTAGATCATCATATTCTATGATAGGCAGCAGCGGGCCAAAGATCTCCTCTTGCATCACCAGCATCTCATCATTGACTTGGCTTAGCAGTTGGGTGGGGATCTTACGCGTCTTGCTGTCGATAGCTTCACCATTGGCCGAGGTGATGAGCGCGCCTTTGCTGCGGGCATCGTCGAGCACGGCGATTATCCTGTCAAACTGACGTTGATTAATTATGGCGCCATAATCAGGGTTGTTGGCGATTTGACCATACATGGCATTAAACTTTTGCGCGAACGCTTGCTTAAAGGCGTCGGTTTTTCCCTTGGGCAGTAACACATAATCGGGAGCAACACAGATTTGGCCGGCATTTAAGCACTTGCCGTAGATCATCCTCTCGACCGCTGTCTCAAGTGGCATATCATCGGCAATGATCACCGGCGATTTCCCCCCCAGCTCTAAGGTGACTGGAGTAAGGTTATCGGCGGCGGCGCGCATCACGTGACGCCCGACAGTGGTTGAGCCGGTAAACAATAGATGATCGAAGGGCTGCGCCGAAAAAGCCGCCGCGACATCGGCCTCACCTTCAACGACGGCGACCACAGTGTCATCAAATAGCTCAGCGAGCATCTTCTTTAATACAGCATTGGTGTGCGGCGTGAATTCAGACAGCTTGATCATGGCGCGGTTACCAGCCGCCAGCGCGGTAATTAACGGCCCTATAGATAACATCACCGGGAAGTTCCACGGCACGATAATACCAACGACTCCCACAGGTTGATAATGTACGGTAATGTTTGCTGGCGCCAGTAGCATACCGGCATGACGACGACTGGGCTTCATCCAGTTTTTTAAATGTTTAAGAGTGTAATTAATATTGTTAATGCAGGGCATGATGTCGGAAATCAGGCTGTCGTCAGCCGAACGGTGGCCATAGTCTTGGGACAGGGCCTCAATAATGCCGTTTTGCTGCGCGAGCAGGGCTTTTTTTAAGGCCTTGAGTTGTGCTTTTCGCGCATCGAGATCCGGAGTCGGTTGGCGCAGATAAGCAGATTTTTGCGCGCTTAATCTCTGTTGCAGTTGAGTGGCAATATCGGTTTGCAGTGGCATATTCATTACACCTGTCCTTATTCGCTAGCGCGTGGATGAGTGGTTACCGCTCGAACGGGTGCGCTCAAGATAAGCTTCTCTACCTTGGCATTCAATAAAGTAACCGACTGATTAGTCGGTCTGATAATAGATGAACTTTTTCTTGTGGTCAAATAAACATCAGGCTCACTACAAAGTGTGATCTAGATCAACAGTGTTTATGGCACCGAAAACTACACTTAAAGATGAGCGTTTAAGTGATGATTGAGTCATGGGAGGGGCATATGAGTGAATTACAGCATGGTATTTCCATTGGTATCGAACGTAATGATGACAATGTTTACTTAATGATGACGGCCATCGGCAGTTTAACCCACGCCGATTATGAGTTGATGACCCCTATCCTGGAGTCGGCCTTAGCTGGACTCAAGCAGCCAGAGGTGGTTGCGTTAGTGGATATTACCCAATTAGAGGGGATCTCGCTGCATGCCGCGTGGGACGATCTGCAACTGGGGCTTAAACATGGTAAAGCGTTTCGTAAGGTGGCAATTGTTGGACGAGGCGATTTCCAGCAGTGGATGAGCCGCATTGCCGGCTGGTTTAGCCCTGGAGAGTTTAAATTTTTCGACAGTCGAGCTAAGGCGATAGATTGGTTGATGTGAGCCGAGCGAGCATGTCGGCAGACGTGAGCTAGTACTTAATGAGACTTAAGTTGATGAAGCTTAAGTTGATAAAACTGTGTCATCTGATTACGGTTACTTAACGGTTACTGGGTTATCCGCTAAGCTTAATGACGGTAAGCTGTGGATGATATTTATCTAAGCTTGCTCTAAAACGGCTCAATGATACTACCGCTTACATCTAGCCTTACCGCTAAGGAGTTCATGATGAGAAAAGGTCAAATTTTATGTCCAACCGACTTTTCCGAAACAGCGTCCCATGCGCTGTCTTATGCTATCGAGATGGCCAACCTTTATCAGGTGGGCTTTCGACTTTTACATGTCGTCGAGCAGCCCATAGGTGATGAAAATTACCAAATCTTGGCTATTACTCCCGAGGAATTAGCTAAGACGATGGAAGATGCCGCTGCTGAAAAAATGAAGTCATTATTAGCTAATCTCGACAGTAACCTAGCGGTTGAAACGATTATCCGTCGGGGAGATGCGGTGGCCGAGATCTTAGCCGAAGCCGAAGAGAACGGTGCCGGTATGATTGTGATTGCTAGTCATGGCCGCACGGGTTTTTCCCATTTTTTACACACCAATGTGGCCGAGGCCGTAGCCAATGGGGCTAAGTGTCCGGTATTGGTCGTGAAATAAAGGTGTGAACCACAGACGTTGTGATTGCCTTGGCTGACACCATTATTGAGGAGGTGAGTGATGCGTACTCATCAAATTTTGTGCCCGACCGATTTTTCAGAAACGGCTTCGCATGCTTTAGGTTATGCCATTGAAATGGCATGCCTTTATGGTGTCGATTTACGAATAGTGCATGTGGTAAGTCAGCCCTATGGTGCTCATAATTACGGTATTATGATCGATAGTAATGAAGAGTTAGAGCAACATTTGCATGCCTACGCCAGTGGCAAACTAGGGAAAATTGTGCGAGACGCCCAATTAGAGATGCCCGATGGACTGACGGTTTACAGTAAAATTAGGGCCGGTGATGTACTGGGGCAACTGCTGGCGGAAGTGGAAGAAAACGACATTGGCATGTTGGTCATTGCCAGTCACGGTCATCAAGGGTTATCGCACCTACTGAACCCCAATATCGCCGAGTCATTGGCTAATAAAGCCAAATGCCCGGTATTAGTGATCAAATAGATGTGTGCGCTGATGCCGTGTAACAACCGACGAGTGACTGATATAACAATCGTTACGGAGAAATGGTTACGGCCTAATACAAGTGTCGTGATGCAGTTTATCGGCTAACGATTGCAGCACCTGCGCTTGGGGATGCGTATGGGCAAAGGTGCGTAATCCATAAATGCCCATCACAAAATAGTGGGCTAAATCCCTGCTGGAGCGATGAGCAGGGATCTCTCCTGCATCAATAGCTTGCTGAAACTTATCGGTTAATGCGTCAAGCCAGTTGGCCAAATGTTGGTTGATTATCGCGCGTATCTCATCATCTTGCTCGGCCAGTTCATTCAGGGCTTTGGTGAGTAAACAGGCCCGAGCGGCATCGCAGCTAAGGCACTCCAGCACTATATGATCTAAATAGGACTTGAGCTGGCTGACGATGGGCGCGTCGGCCTGAAAGAATCCATCAAACTCCACGCTGCGATCGTGGCGATATTGGCCTAATGCTGCTAACAGCAAACCGCGCTTATTGCTAAAGGCGCAATAGATAGAGCCAGGGTGCAAGCCAGTAGCCTTGGTTAAATCTTGCATGCTGGTTTTGGCATAGCCTTTGGCCATAAAGGCGGTCATGGCGTGCCTTAATACCTGCTCTCGATCAAATTCGGCGTTGCGCATATTTCTCTGTCTGTGGTCGGCATATGTGTTGCCATTGTACTCAATCTTGAATGCTTGTTCAAAAAAGATCTTGAATGCGTATGCAACTCGGTTTATCTTGAGCGGACATTCAAGAAAGCGTTACAGCAAGAGAGTTCTACATGACCGCTAACCTATTTCAACCGTTTAAGCTCAATGACAGTATTACGCTTAACAACAAAATTTTGATGGCGCCGCTAACCCGTTGTATGGCCGATGATGAGTTGGTGCCAACTCAAGCCATGGCCGAGTATTATGCCCGCCGAGCCGCGGCCGGATTGATTATTTCTGAGGCGGTGATCATTCGCCCTGACGGTCAAGGTTATCCCAATACACCTGGCCTGTTTACCCCTGCGCAAATCGACGGTTGGCGTCGGGTGACCGATGCGGTGCACGCTAACGATGGCAAAATTTTCGCTCAGCTTTGGCATACTGGCCGGGTTGCTCATTCTCACTTTTTTGGTGGGCAAACCATTGCACCATCGGCTATTGCTATCGAAGGTAGCGTGCCAAGGCGCCGTGAATTAACCTACGAAACGCCTAAAGCGGTCACCCACGAAGAGATCGAGCAGCTGATTGCCGATTATTCACAAGCGGCAGCCAATGCCATTGATGCTGGTTTCGATGGCGTCGAAATTCACGGTGCTAATGCTTATCTTATCGATCAGTTTTTACATCACGACAGTAACCGCCGCACCGACGGCTATGGCGGAACTCCTGAGAACATGGCGCGTTTCCCGCTGGCCGTTGTCGATGCCGTTTGTGCGCGTATTGGTCACGAGCGCACGGCGCTACGCGTCACCCCTGGTGCCTATGTCAACATGCAAGGTGATGCGCGAGATCGTCAAGTATTCGACTATTTTCTTAAACAGTTAGCGCAACGTGAGTTGGCTTATTTGCACATAGGTATTTTCGATGATGCCTTGGAATTTGATTACCTTGGCGGCCGCGCATCTAGTTACACCCGAGCAAATTACAGTAAAACCTTAGTCGGGGTCGGTAGCTACACAGCGCAAACGGGCGCCGCCGCTATCGATGAGGGTAAGTTTGATCTACTGGCCATTGGCCGCCCATTTATCGCTAACCCAGATTATGTTGAGCGAGTGCGCGATAACCAGCCTTTGGTTGAGTATTCAGATGAAATGTTAGCCAGCCTCATTTAAATAAGTCAGACTTTACACTTTTCAGCCAGCAATTGTCCCAGAGTCAATTGCTGGCTTTTTACGTTTTTATACGCATAGTACGTAATAGGTCTACTCGCTGAGCATCGCCGCGGCGCTGCCGCACAATGTCATGATAAATAGGAACCACTTTAAGGCATTAGGGCTGACTTTTATCGCCATTTTGACGGCGATGTGAGCGCCTACTAAGGTGCCCGCAGCCAAGATTAAGCCGGGCAGCCAGAGGATGAGATCTTCGGCGATAAAGACGACTAACGAGGCTAAGGTAAATACTAAAGTACATAAGACTTTTAAGGCGTTAGCTCTGACTAAGTCGTAACGTAAGCTGCCCGCCAGAGCTGCTAACAGGACAAAGCCGACCCCAGCTTGCACAAAGCCGCCATAGATCCCTGCAATGGTGAGCCAGACCCAAGAGCTCGGCGTTTGGCTGACTTTCTTCACCTCTGTGCCTAGCGCGGGCGAAATCATGGCGGGCTTAACCAAAATGATCAGTGCCATTGTCAGCATAGTCCCCAACAATAAGGGTTTGATGATACTCGATGGGGCGTAGGCCGCGGCTGCCGCGCCAATAAAACCCCCGATAATGGTGGGCAATAAAATGGGGCCGGTATCACCGCTGTCTAATTTACCGTGTTTTTTAAACCCCACGATTGCCGTTAACGATTGCACCACCACGCCCACTCGATTGGTGGCATTGGCGACCTCTGCTGGCATCCCCATCACCATTAAGGCGGGCAAGGTTAAATTAGAGCCGCCACCGGCCAAGGTGTTAATGATCCCTGCGAGAAATCCGGTGACCAATAGCAATAGACCGTGGGTAAGGGTGACATCCATTTTTTGTCCTTTAAGCTGGTTATAAATTAATAATAGGGGCGTTAGAAACCTGACCCAGGTTGTTGTAAAAAGGCTAACTCTTCAGGCGTCGATTGGCGCCCTAAGATCTGGTTGCGATGAGGGTAGCGGCCAAATTGGTCGATGATCGCCTTATGACGCAGCTCAAACGGCAAGTTGGCAGCCGCTGCCTCACGGCTAAAGAGGATCAGCGCCACTTCATGGATTGCGCGTGATTCACTGTGCATATAAGGCATATAGATAAACGGTACATAGTTGATATTCAGCTGTTGATCGATCCCCGCCGCTACCGCTTCTTGGGCCAAGGTCAGTGCCATTGCATCGGCGGCAAACGCCTGCGGAGTATCACGATAAATATTACGGCTAAATTGGTCAAGGATAAGGATCTCAGCTAAGCGACCTTGTGGCGTGGCGCGCCAATGATAAAGCTCTCCCTGTTTTGCTTGGCTCAATAAAGGCTCAAACCGTTGCTTAATCAGCGCGTCAAAGGCGCTGTCTTTATCGAACCAAGCTTTGGGCTCAATCTCGGTAAACCAGAAATGGATAATATCATCTGGGGTATGCAGGGTCTTTGTCATAGTCTTTGGCATCAAGGGCTCCTTATATCCAGTTAGTATGGTCATACTTGGTTAAGCTTAGCGCCGTTTCGGCGATCACTCTGGCGTCTGTGATACTAAGGTAAGGTATGGTTTGCTCGCCGCTGGCCATGCCTAAGTGCAATGTGGCTAAGTGTTTGCGTCGCTGCCCTACTGTTTGGCTTATGCAGACATGCTGCACCTTGGTGAGTGACAGCAGTTGCCAGCTTTGCCCTAGCACTCCGGTATGGATCCACAGATCATGGCCTTGCAACCGATACCCCCATTGGCGATACCTTAAGTAGAGTGCTATCACCACAAGGGCTGCGCCAAGCCACATCAGCTCGGTTAACCCGTTAAGGCCAAGTATAAAAGAGGCCAGCAAGGTCACTAATGGTGGTAAAAAGGCGCGGCGCCAAAACCAGCCGATATCGATCCCTTGGTAATGAGTGGGTAGCTCTGTGGCGTGGCTCTCAAGGCCGTTAAGCCTAGAGAGTACTTGGGTTATCTCGACAGAGGTCATGCTTGGGATCAGCATATGGCGTTTGGATTGCTGTTCGACTTCACTGCCTTTTACTTGCTTAAAATTGGCGGTCCAACGCTTAAACAGCCGGCCTAAAACGGGCTGATTAAAACGAATTAACTGCACTCTGGCTAACGCCAATACATCGTGTTGTTTGGCCAGTAAACCGCCGGTGCGATGCAAGGTGTTATCCCGTAGGCTTAACCTATAAGGGTGAAACTTTAAGACCGCCGAGGCGATAGAGACTAGCGCCAATAACAGATACAGCAAGAGTAATAGCGATAATCCAAATAGCAGCTCATTCATCAAGCTGGTAGCGATAGTCACTTGATACCATTGCCACAACGCTTGGGCAAACACGCTATCACCGATCTGCTCCCAATTGAGTTGCCCCAATATCGAGCCAGAAATGATCGATAACCAAAAAAGATTGTTTTGGTATAAACCAAAAATCAGCAGATCCTTAAGCTGTTTTTGCACCACAAGGCCGCTCGTTGAAGGGGCTGCTGCGGTGCCATCGACAGGTGCTGTTCCCGCTGGGTCGGTTGCAGCCGTAGTGGGCGCATGGATAAATAACCGCTGTTTAAGCTGCATGGCTTGGCGATAGTTAACCGCCGACAGCACGGCTTCATCTTGCTTAGAACCTGCGGTTTCCACCACCAAACTGAACAGCCCCAATGGGCGGAAATAGAGCGGCTGTTCGAGGCGCACATTTTGAATTTTATTCAGCGGAATTTCGTGAGTGCGTTTAAATAACAATCCCTGTTTGATGCCCAATTTATGGTCTTGTACGCGAAAGCGATATTGGCTCCACTGCACAATGGCAAAGGTAGCAATGGCTAACACCACAGTGACCATCACCAATATCACCCAAGGTGAATTAAAACCCTGCTGCCAACCGGTATAGATGACAGGTATCAGCGCATAACCGTTACTAAGCATCACCTTGAGTGCATGTAAGCTAAAACTGATGATGGACCATGGCGATAGGCTCGCCCATTGGGTAAAGCGACTACTCATGTTTATCGCTCGGCGTGGCGGTATCACTGGGCGCGTTAGGCTGAGAGGCGATTTTTGCCGTATCGGCATCATCGCTATTCATGCTGGTCAAGGGGGGCTTCGCTGCGATGTCGGCAGGCGCCGAGCTGGCTTGGCGAACGAGCGCCGCTTTGGCCAATAAGTGTTGCCGAAGGGATTCTGCGACCGAGCTACTCAGCCCTGGCAGGGTTATTTCGGCGCTGCCACTGCCAGCGCTAAAACATTTTAAAGTGTGCTGACCAAAACGGCGCTCCAGTGGCCCCTGCGACAAGCTAACATGTTGTAAGCGGCTGTAGGGCAAGGCGATTTTTTGGTGCCAAATAACCCCTTGTCGCATAACAAACTCATGGTCGAATACCCCATAAGCCAGCGACGTGGCAAACTTATAGCGGCCATAACCGATGAGCGCAGCGAGCACGAGTGCGGCCGTCACCAGTCCCAATAGCGCTAAAATGGGCAGGTTAGCCAATAGGCTTATTACCGCAATGGCGATAATGATCGGCACAAATAACAGCAGGTTTTCGATGTGGACTTGTTCGATATAAGTGCTTTCCACTGGAGTGAGAGGCACTTGATCGAAGCTTAGCCATTCATGGGGCGCCAGTCGTTGTCGCTCGCCTAGGCTAAGTGTTGGGCCCTTCAGATCGTCTGCCATTGGTTATCCTAAGCAAGGTTGTCATGCTGTGGTTTATTTAGACTATATCAGCATCATGCCCAATTTAACCAGAGTGTGCCATAGCACTAATTTGTAATTATCTGTTATGTTTACAAAAGAGCTAAAACTAACCTCATTATGGAGTGCGCAGTGGGCGATACAGACAATCAAATATCAAAACAGAAAAAGGCCTTTCTTAGAAAACTCTATTTGGCCCATCTTATCGATAACGAGCGTCATAACTTGCTGTCGCTGAGTAAGCTTACGGCCATGCCAAGGCGGACCTTACAAGATGCCATTGCTTCATTGGACGATGTGGGTATCGAGTGTGAGTTTGTGCAAGACGGTACGCGCCATAACGCGGGGTATTATCAATTGCGCAGTTGGGGGCCGATTAATCCGTTATGGATCAAGGACCACCTCAATGGACTGTTAGCTCAGTTGCAATCTTAATGAGCCATTCACTGCATCAAACCCTGTGGGCCAGTACCTTGGGCGAAGCGCTCGTCCAACGCCCCGCATTAGCTGGTGATATCGATGCGGATGTGGCCATTATCGGTGCCGGTTACACAGGGCTGTGGACCGCTTATTATCTTAAGCAGCAATCTCCCCAATTAAAGATAGTGGTGCTCGATGCTACATGCGCCGGAGAGGGCGCATCTGGGCGTAATGGCGGCTGGTTGATGGGCAGTTTTGTTGGCGATAGCCATTACCTTGCAGGATTATCGGGCGAGGCCTTTGAGCAAGCCAAACAGTTGATCCAAAGTCCCATCAATGCAGTAGCCAGCGTCATAGCAGAGCATGGTATTGATTGTGATTTTAGCCACAGTGGTAATTACCGAGTGGCCGCGCGTTATCCTGAGCAGCTTAATACTCTGAGCGGCGAACTAACCGAGCTGCATCAACAAGGGTTTACCGAGCAAGATTATCGCTGGGTGGAAGGGAATGCGTTAACTCAAGCAGTCAGTATGCGCCTGGGCTGCGCGGCGATTTATACTCCCCACTGCGCCACTATTCAGCCACTCAAGTTGGTGCGCGGCCTAGCCCGCGTGGTCGAAAGTATGGGAGTGACCCTGTATGACAACACCCGAGTGAGCGGCTTTGGTCAGGGCGTGGTGCAGTGTCACTCTGGCCGAGTTCGCGCCGAGGTGATTGTGCCTGCCCTTGAAGGGTATCAAGGCGAGGTGAGTCAGCTTGGGCGTTATACCTTACCTGTGCAAAGCATGTTGATTGCCACCGAACCTTTAAGTGAGGCGTTATGGCAACAGTTGGGCTTGGCCGCCAGGCCGACCTTTAGCGATGCCTCTCGGCAGGTGACTTATGGTCAGCGCAGTTTAGATAATCGTTTGGTGTTTGGCGCGCGAGGGGGCTATCGATTTGGTGCTAAGACGCAGACTCAATTTGACCGTAATAGCGAGGCTTTTCGCTGGCGGGCTGAGCTTATGGTCGATCTTTTTCCGGCACTCAAAGGGGTCAAGGTGAGCCATGGCTGGGGCGGAACGCTGGCGATGGCGAGAACATTTGCCCCCCACGCCATATTCGATAAGCGCAATGGCATCGGCTTGGCTGGTGGCTATGGCGGCGAAGGTGTCGGGGCGTCCAATCTGTTTGCCAGAACCTTAACCGATCTGATCCTTGAGCGTGACACCGCATTAACCCAAATGCCTTGGGCCCATGTGAGTGAGGTTAACCAGGTATTAACCCCGTGGGAGCCTGAGCCATGGCGTTGGTTAAGCTACCATCTCATCAATAAGGTATTTAGCTGGGAGGAGCACTTATGTTTGCAAGCGAGCTCATCGAGCCTTCAAAAGCGTATCGCGATCCATTTGGCCCAGCGCCTCGATAACTTGATGCATTAGCTTAATGCACTAGTTTGATGCAGTTAGCGTTATGCACATCGCAGGTGCCCCTAGACTTACTGGCTTGAGGCATTAGCCCATTAACAGGTAAGCGGCAAATCCAGCCCAACTCAGCAGCAGTAGCGCCCATGGGAGCTTGGATGAGTTGCTGTTCGAGTCACTAATTTGGGGGACATCGGTTTGTGCTGAATCGCGGTTTTTCGCTTTTAGCTCCTGTTTACGGGCTTTATCTTTGTCTCGGGCCTTACTCTTTTGCTGTTTTTTATATTCAGCAATGCCTTTCTCAATCCCCAGCGCAATCAGCTTAGTTTGCTCTTTGGTTTGCCCCGGCTTCTGGGTCGCTTTAGCGACTCTTAGCGCCTCATTTTTGGTTTCGTTCGAAATATTTTTTACCACAGGTTATCGCTCCCTTTTGTTATGACGGCACTATATCACAAAGAGGACTTGGCGATGAGCGGCGGGCTCATTGTTGATTGTCTGCAATAGATAAACAAATTCAATTATCTGGCTTTATTTTTGATATTCTTGTCACTATCTCCCATTTTGTTTAGCGACCTATGCGCGATAATAAATTGGCCGCCTCGGCGGTAAACACACAAGCCATATCAGCGGCGGCAGCCTCCTCGGCCAGTCGCCGGACGGTATTGCCCTGGATTGCTGGCTTTTTAAAACCTTATCGCGCTCGAGTCATTGCCGCTATCGTCTTTTTGTTTATCGGTTCCTTGGCCTGGCTGTCATTAGGGCAAGGCGTTCGTCTGATGGTCGATGAAGGGTTTTTGCAAGATAACAGCGAGCGACTCAACGAGATCATCCTCTTGGTGATTGGCATTACCGCGCTCAGTAGTTCGGCGATTTTTTGTCGTTTTTACCTAATGACTTGGCTCGGCGAGCGAGTCAGCGCCGATATTCGCCTTAAGGTGTACGATCATCTGCTTAAGCTGTCGCCGGGCTTTTACGCCAAACTCAGAACCGGTGAAGTGATCTCGCGTTTTACCGCCGACTCTACCCTATTGCAATCTGTGGTGGGCTCAAGCCTCTCGATGGCCCTTAGGGCCAGTGTTACCGTGATTGGCGGCATAGTGATGATGACAATCACTAGCCTGAAGATGACTGCTTTAGTACTGCTTGCGGTGCCTATGGTGCTTGGGCCTATCTTTTTCTTAGGTCGCAAGGTGCGCGATTTGTCACGCAAGAGCCAAGACAGGGTCGGCGATCTTGGTGCTTATGTGGATGAAACCCTTCACGAAATTCATACGGTGCAAGCCTATTGTCATGAACACAGAGATCGTGAGCTATTTAATGAGCGTGTCGAAGCGGTCATGGACGCAGCTAAGGGGCGGATAAAATATCGCTCGATATTAATTTCGCTGGTGATGTTTTTAAGTATTTTAGCCATTGCGCTGGTCACTTGGGTCGGCGCCCATGATGTGATGCAAGGGGTTATCACCGCCGGTGAACTATCGGCCTTTATGTTTTATGCGGTGATGGTAGCTGGTGCCGTGGCGACCATTAGTGAAGTGATTGGTGAGATCCAGCGCGCCGCTGGCGCCACCGAGCGCCTTATCGAGTTGGCTGAAACCCCCATCGATATACCGCTACCCCGGCATCCGCAAATGCTGCCGACTAAGGTGCGCGGCGACCTGCAACTGAATCGAGTCTGTTTTACCTATCCCAACACCGATAATAGTAGTGAAAATGCTAGCGATGCCCAGTGCGATGACCCGCTAGATAATCAATGGGTTATCCGTAACCTTAGCCTGCAGATCCACAGCGGCGAACGGGTGGCGCTGGTGGGCGAAAGTGGTGCCGGCAAGAGCACTTTATTTGAATTATTACAGCGCTTTTATCCCCTTAACAGCGGCAGTATCTTATTAGACGGTATCGATATCGCTAATCTGATGCCGCAAGCGCTTAGGCAGCAGTTTGCGCTGGTGCCGCAAGAGTCGGTGATCTTTGCCAGCAGCGTGTTAGAAAATGTTCGTTATGGCCGCCCTGATGCTAGCGAGCAGCAAGTGATTGATGCCTGTATTGCCGCACATGCCAATGAGTTTATTGTCGATTTCCCCATGGGATACCACACCTATTTAGGTGAGCGCGGGGTGCGGCTCTCTGGTGGACAAAAGCAGCGCATCGCGATTGCGCGGGCCATATTAGCCGAGCGGCCCATTTTACTGCTCGATGAGGCCACCAGTGCGCTGGATGCGGTTAGCGAGCATAAGGTTAAATTGGCATTAGATGCCTTAATGCAGGGGCGCACCACATTGATCATTGCCCATCGATTAGCCACAGTGCTTAATGCCGATCGCATCTTAGTGATGCAAAAAGGGGCGTTAGTCGCCAGTGGCACCCATTCACAATTGATGCAAAGCTGCGAGCTGTATCGTGAATTTGCCAGTTTGCAGTTATTAAATGAGGAGATGTAGTGTTTTGCGCTAAAGCTAAGCGAGTTTCCATACTCGCTTAATGACATCATTTAGCCGTGTCCACCATGATTACCATGGCCGTTGCCACATTGATGTGTTGTCTCTTGGCCACCCTCTCCCACAGTGACAGAGCCTGCATCTTCAAACAGACTAAAGGTGTCCTGAGACATATCATCGATAGCTGGGTCGTCTAAGTGACCAAGGCAAGTATAGGCAACGCGATAATCACCAGCGGGGAGGTAACCCATGGCAAAGGACCAATCACCACTCATATCTTGATGTATAGGAGCGATGGCTACTGGCGAGAATTTACCATCGTTTCTAGCTGGACTTATATCCGCCATTTGCGTAAGACCTGTGACGCTATTTTGATAAAGATAGGCCATGTGATAAAACTGACCGCCAAGCGGAGCATTATCTGAGTGCGTTATTTCGCAGTTTGCTATCCATTGAGGATCCATCTCGCCAATGAGGTGTCCCATTTTTCGATTATCAATAGAGTAGATACCGTCGTGGTTAAGATGATATTGGTTATCGTAAAGGTGCATCGATTGGTATAGATCTATCTCCATGGTCAGAAATAGGTTCTCGTGCTGATTTAATACAAAGTCATGTAACGGAAGATGGTTGTTTTCGACTATCAATGGTAATCGTCCTTGACCATTTTCAATCGCACAGCCATCGGACTGATCACCATTAATTAAGGTAAAGTGTACATCGTGGTAGTGACCCGTTGGTAGCTCAAGGTTACGAATAACCTCATGACTCTTTGTTCCTTGGAAGTCGAGAAGATTGAATCTGTGTTGCCCCAAGTCGTGTTGATGAACTGTGCCATGGGCATCGGTCATTACTAGCTTATCGAGTACTAACTCGACGTTACTGACTTGGCTCATCGGAGAATCGGAAATGGCAATATTGACCATACCGACGGCGAGATCAGTCGTGGGCGTAGGTGAATCATCGGAGCCGCCGCAAGCTCCAAGGACTATTGTGGGGATAAGAAGCGAGATTAATTTACGCATGTTATTCGCCTTAAAGCTAATTGATTACTTTTGCTAATAGAGGTTCATTATTAGCTTATTTTAAGTGTATTTTGAGGGATGTATTGGCTTGAATTTAACCATTGTGATTGAACCATGAGTTTATCGATCTTTTTTTGTTATCTAAGATAAAGTGCGCTAGGGAGGTGTTAACCGCTGTTAAGCTGAGTGAACATTTTCTTGGTTTTTAACGTAATGAATGTTCACTGGGTTATCCTTTACCTTTGATCTATCTATATTTTGGAGTCAACGTGAAAAAAATTGTTTTGTTATGTTTGCTACTGCTCAATGGGTGCACCAGTGTGCCCAGTGGTATTAAGCCTGTTGAGCAGTTTGAACTGCCACGTTATTTAGGCACTTGGTATGAGATCGCCAGATTAGATCACAGCTTTGAGCGCGGCTTAACGCAAGTCACGGCCACCTACAGTATGCAAGCCGATGGTGGCGTTGAGGTGATTAATCGTGGTTTTTCAGTGGCAGATCAAAGTTGGGATGAAGCCGAAGGTAAAGCCTATTTTGTCGAAAGCCCCGATATTGGTCACCTTAAGGTCTCCTTTTTTGGCCCTTTCTATGGCGCTTATGTGATTTATGAACTGGATAAAGCCGATTATCAATATGCCTTTATCACCAGCTATAAGCGTGACTATTTATGGTTTTTATCGCGTACGCCCAAGGTGAGTGACGCGTTAAAGCAGCAGTTTGTGGCGCAGGCTAAGCAGATGGGGTTTGCGGTTGATGAGATTATTTGGGTGCAACAATAAAGGGCATGAAAAGTTGATACAAAGTGCTTAACTAATATAGATAAGAAGGTACGACAAGCAGGGAGCCATTAGGCTCCCTTCTTGGTCGGTATTTATATTGGTCAGTGTATAGCGGAGTCAGTATTTATAAGTGTTTAGTTGCAAGCAGTTAGCGGTAAGCGGGAACATTAACACTAACTAGAGCCAATAGGCCCCTTTCATTAATCCTAGCCTTGGTTATTTACGCAGTTCACGACGCAATATTTTTCCCACGGTGGATTTCGGCAGGGCGCTCATAAACTCAACTATTTTCGGCACTTTATAAGCGGTCAGTTGCTCGCGGCAATGGGCTAGGATACTGGCTTGGGTGGCCGAGATATCATCGCTTGGGCTGCTTAGCACAATTGCCGCCTTTACCGCCTCACCACTACGCGCATCCTCTACGCCAATTACGGCGCATTCGAGTACGGCTGCATGGGCGCTCAGCACCTCTTCAACCTCATTGGGGTAAACGTTAAAGCCCGAGACGATGATCATATCTTTTTTACGGTCGACAATTTTGTGCATGCCTAAGTCAATCGCAAGGGCAATATCCCCCGTTTTAAAGAAGCCGTCACTTGTCATCACCTTGGCGGTTTCCGCTGGCATCTGCCAGTAGCCGCTCATCACTTGTGGGCCTTTTACTGCCAGCTCCCCTGTGGCACCAAAGGGCACTTCGTTATCATCGAGGTCGAGGATCTTCACTTGGGTGTCGATAACCGGCTTACCTATACTCCCCAGTTGCTCCAATCCTGGAGCATTAAGTGAGACAACTGGTGAGGTTTCTGACAAGCCATAACCTTCGGATATGGTGCAGCCAGTGGTGGATTGCCAGGCCGCGGCGGCGGCTTGAGTGAGCGCCGTGCCGCCAGAGATAGTGACTCTTAGGTGGCTAAAGTCGAGAGCTTTAAACTCAGGTTGGTGACAAAGGCCAACAAACAAGGTGTTGATCCCGGCAAAGCCAGTAAAAGGATGTTCACTCAAGGTTTTGATTAACGATGAGATATCTCTAGGGTTTGGAATAAGTACCGAGCAGCCACCACTTTCAAAATACACCATAAGGTTCACCATAAAGGCGTAGATATGATAGATGGGTAGCGGCGCGACAAATATCTCTTCGCCTTGAATGAGTTTATCGCCAAGGCGAGATTTAACCTGCAGGGCATTAGCAATCAAATTGCTGTGGCTCAACATGGCGCCTTTAGAGAGCCCAGTGGTGCCGCCAGTGTATTGCAGCGCCGCTAAGTCGCCCAAGTTAGCTTTTACGGGGGTAAAGCTGAGCTGGCTGCCTTTGGCTAACACCTCATTAAAGCGGGTGGTCGTAAAGGGCGTGGCTGGTTGTTCCTGCTCGGCAATTAAATCCAATGCGTGGGTTGCGATAACGGTTTCAATGGCGGTGTTAGCGATGACATTGGTTAGCGTCGGCAGTAGGTCGCTCAGCACCACTAGGGCCTTAGCGCCCGAATTATTATATTGATGAATGAGTTCACGTTCTGTGTATAGCGGGTTGGTATTGACTAACACTAAGCCTGCACGCAATGCCCCATAGGCAGCAATAACAAATTGGGTAATGTTGGGCAGCTGAATAGCGATGCGATCGCCAACGCTAAGCGCAGTATGATGTTGCAGATAAGCGGCAAAATAGCGCGAGTCACGCTCGATATCGGCAAAGGTGCTCGATTGGCCTAAACAGACATAGGCAGTGTGATCGCTATAGCGCTGCGCCGACGTTTCAATCAGGTCGATTATCGATTGGTACTGGGTAAGGTTGACGTGGGTATCAACATCATATGCCATAGCGTGCCTCTCATTATTATTAATTTGTTAAAAATTAAACAAGTGTTTAGATTGTGCTAAAAGCGCGCTAAGGTCAACCGTAAATAGCCGATGAGTCTTGGGACTTAAATTTATTAAGCTTATGTATATATAGAATTTTATATCTAGGCTGGGCTTTGGTGCTGGTCAGACCTTTATCGCGTCTGTTGCTGTCAGACGCGATAAAGTCTGGGTGGGATGATTACGCTGAAGTCAGGGTAAAAAATTGGCTTTGTTGCGCTACACTGTCGAGTGGATCGGCCAGATTCATTACTTTAAAGGTAATGGGCTGCTGACGTAATGCGCCATCGATTGGGGCATCTTTACTGCGTTGTTGGTACACGGTCAGCGGGTAACTGAGCTGTTCTCCGGGCTGAACGGTAATCTCTACCTCGACCTCTTTATTGATAAAGTGACTTTGATCGCTTTCAAGATAGATAAGGTATTGTTGTGATTGCTGGGTTTTATTGCGGATCTTGAGCGTATAGCTATTTTCGATACGGTTATCGGGCGCGATGCGATACAGGTTTTGTCTGTCTCTTATCACATTAAGCTGGATCGCCTCGCGTTGGTATAGATCAAAGGCAAATACGCTCAGCATAATCACTACCGCCATGCCATAACCAATAAACCGCCAAGAATTAAATCGCTGTACAGGTAAGCCTTTGAGCTCGTTTTCACTGCTATAGCTTATCAAGTTACGCTCATAGCCGAACTTATCCATGGTTTGATTGCAGGCGTCAACGCAGGCACCGCAGTTAATGCATTCATACTGCAAGCCATTACGAATATCGATTCCCGTTGGGCACACATCGACGCACAAGTTGCAATCGACACAATCGCCAAGATCTGTGGCTTGTTTGCGTTTTCTGGGACCGCGAGACTCACCACGCTGGGTATTATAGGTCACAGTCAGGGTGTTACTGTCGAACATGGCCGATTGAAAACGTGCATAGGGGCAGCAGTGCAAGCACATGAGCTCGCGCATAAAGCCGGCATTCAGGTAAGTACACAGGGCAAAAAACCATACCCAGGCCGTTATCCAAAAACTGCCATTGAGGGTGAATATTTGTGGGTATAAGCTGCTTGCGGGCACAAAATAGGCGATAAATCCACAGCCGGTAAGCAGTGCCATGAGACCCCATAATAGGTGTTTGCTAACACGCTTGGTGAGCTTATTGAGACTCCAAGGGGCTTTGTCTAAGGCGTAACGTTTATTGCTGTTGCCTTCTATCTGCTTTTCAACCCAGACAAACATAAAGCTCCAGCTGGTTTGCGGGCACAGATAGCCACACCAGACCCGCCCCCAAAACACGGTAATAAAAAACAGTAAAAATGCGGCAATAATAAGCACCCATGCCATCAGGGTGAAATCCTGCGGCCACAGTGTCGTACCAAAAAAATTAAACTGCTGGTTTTCTATATCAAATAAAATAGCTTGCTGGCCATGGTAACGAATGAAAGGCACCAAAAAGAAACATAAGATAAGCAGGCTGTTAAGGCCGGTTCGCAGTCGTTGGAAGTCACCTTTTTGCTCTTTGATATGAATCTTGCCCTTTTCGCTGGGGATAAAGGTCACCGCTATCGGTTCGCCCTGGGCGCTAGGTGGTTTGCCGTTTGATGCCATGGCCGAATTGGCCGGGGTTGAGGTGGACCGTGAGTTCACACTTTGTGTCATGATTAAGGTTCCGCGCTATACACATTGAAAAAAGTATCGCGGTATCTGCAAGTTCAGCACCAACTTGCGAGTTATTTAATGCATTGATTATAAAAGATTATTGTTATCTTGAGATAAATAGTCTCGCGATATATCGTGCTTTGTCGATATATCGCGAAAAATAGAGAGGCATTAATCCTAGCTTGGTCGATGAATATTGAGCTTTTTCATACGTGAGCGTAAGGTACTGGCGGGTAATCCTAACACTTGAGCGGCGCCCTGCGCGCCCGATATGCGCCAACCTAACTGTTGTAGGGTACGGCGAATATGGGCGGCTTCCACTTGCTCTAAGGTTTGCCCGTGTGTCGGCGGCGCGTTGGCGGTATCGAGTTGTAGGGCGGGGATTTGCAATACCTGCCCTTGAGACAAAATACTCTGACGCTCAATCACATTTTGCAGCTCTCGTACATTCCCAGGCCAGCTGTAGGCCATTAGATGACTTAAGCCTTTATTACTTACCCCTTTGATTTTTTTGCCGAGTTTTTTATTGAGGTTGGCGACGATATGGCTCACTAAGGTGGGGATATCCTGTAAACGCTCACGCAAAGGCGGCACATGCAGCGGAAACACATTGAGGCGATAATAGAGATCCATCCTAAATAGCCCTTGCTGCACACGTTTTAGTAAGTCGTGGTGGGTCGCGGTCACCAGACGAATATCCACCTTGATGGTCGTGCTGCTGCCGACCCGCTCAAACTCTTGCTCTTGTAGCACTCTTAACAACTTCGATTGGGCCTCGAGGGACAATTCGGCGACCTCATCGAGAAACAAGGTGCCTTGGTGGGCTAATTCGAATCGCCCCTTGCGCCGAGTGGTCGCACCGGTAAACGCCCCTTTTTCATGGCCAAACAGTTCGCTTTCAAGCAAGGTGGGCGAAAATGCCGCGCAGTTGACGCTCACCAGAGGTTTATCGCTGCGCTCACTGAGTTTATGAATATTGCGCGCGACCAGCTCTTTACCTGTGCCATTTTCGCCACTGATCAGCACTGTACTATTGGTGTTGGCGACCAGCTTAATTTGTTGAATAAGGCGTAAAATCGGCTCGCTTTCACCAGAGATACTCACATCACCTGTGTGGCTGGCCAGTTCCGTTTGCAGGTAATCGTTTTCGCTGGCCAGCTTTTCCGACAAGGCTTGCACTTGCTCTAATGCCTGACGCAGTGAGTCTTCGGTTTGTTTCTGCATGCTGATATCGCGAAATATCGCGACTACACCGATCAGCTGTTGCTGCTTATAGACTGGGGTTGTGGTGTAATGCACCGGAAAACTGCTGCCATCTTTACGCCAAAACAGTTCATGACTGATCTCGCGCGCAATGCCGTCGTGCATGGTGTTGTAAATGGGGCAATCTTCTTGGGGATAATGGCTACCATCGGCATGACTGTGATGATGGTGATTGTGAATATTTTTACCCAGCAGCTCTTGTGCTGTCCAGCCGGTCATGCGCTCGGCGGCAGGATTGATAAACACCGCATTGCCTGCCAAGTCAAAGCCGTAGATCCCTTCGCCCACGGCATTAAGCAATAATTTATTTTCGGGCAGAAAGTCCACATGAGTCTCGCCCGTGGGCGCTAAAGGGGATGAACACATAAAGATACTCGCAGCAGAAATGAACTAGAGATCCAGTGTACTTTAGCTCACGATATATCGCGACTTCTATCTTACAAGTATCTTGCAAGACTGCTACCTTGCTATTAGTTAGTCGCCTCGTATCAATGTGCCCGTAATAGGGTGAGCACCTCGTGGTAATCGAGTACGCGCGATAACGCTATGCCTTGGGGATATTGAGAACTGAACAGTATCGTAAAGGGAATACCATAGGCATTATGTTGGGCTAAAAAAGCCTCTACCACGGGGTCGCTGCGGGTTAAATCGCCCAACATCAATACCATATGATCGCGCTTGAGTAGCTTAACCACTGCCTCACGATGCAACACGCGATCTTTATTGCCTTTGCAAATGATGCACCAATCGGCGCTGACATCGACAAATACTGTTTTATCTTGGGCAACTAAGGCGGCGATCTTCTCTTGGGCTAACGGCTGCCAAACTAAGTTTTTATAGGCGGTAATGTCTTCGCGCGGGTAAATAAAATAGGTTACGGCGGCGTTGATCGCGGTAAAACAGAGCAGTAATAGCAGTACTGCCATTGGGATCTGGGTGCCGCGTGCTTTTTTAACGCTAAGAAAAATAATCAAGCCAATAAGCAAGCTTAGTGTGAGTGCGCTGATAGTGAGGATTGTGTGCATGATAACCATTGAAGGTGATTGATGATGCTAGTCTAGCAAACATCAACGCCTGAATTGAAATAATCAGTACATCACAGATCTTTTGCACCTATGGCTGAATGTTTGTAAGCTGCCCGGTGCGATGGCAAAGCGTATAAGCTGGCGAGTATTACCAAGCGCCATCGGATTAACCAAATGATATAACAACAATAATCGGGTCGTGTAAGAGGAAGCAGGATGAGTGTGAGTGCTTGGCTAGGTTTGCTGGCCATCTGTTGTTTGGGCGCCATGTCGCCCGGGCCAAGTTTAGCTATGGTGGTGCGGCATACCTTAGGTGGCGGCCGCGCTAAGGGGATTGTCTGCGCGTGGGCGCACTCTATTGGCATTGGGGTGTACGCTTTAGTGACCTTGCTTGGCCTAGGGGTGTTACTTAAGCAAGCGCCACTGGTCTTTAATGGCATTGCCATTCTAGGCGCGCTCTATTTAGCCTATATTGGCCTGCAGGCGCTACGCTCTAAAGGCGGTATGTCGGACAAGCTTGCGGCAGGTAAAGCCAGTAGCACGCTTACCGCCGCGCGTGACGGCCTGGCTATTTCACTGTTTAACCCTAAAATCATGCTGTTTTTTTTGGCGCTATTTAGTCAATTTGTGTTGGCAGCCGACAACCTTTGGGGGCAGTCTTTAATTGTGTTAACGCCTCTGGTGGTCGATGGCCTGTGGTATACCTTGATAGCATCATTGCTGTCACATCGCTCTGTATTACCCAAGTTGCGGGAAAATGCGCGCATGATAGATAGGCTCTCTGGCGTGGTGCTAATTTTATTGGCCATCAGGGTTCTCGTTACGATTTAAGACTCTCAAGCAGATTGCTTTGGAAGCGCACATTATTAGAAATACACAAATAGTGAGTAATGGACAAAGTGCTAGGGGGATATCGTTGTGAGGTTATGGGGTAATTATGCCATCGGCTTACCTGAGCTGTAAGGCGATGGCATACAAGGTTACATCGGGTGATTAACCTTTAAACACCTGTACTGCTTCATCTTTCACCGGCTCGCTTTGGGCTGGTGATGGATTATTTATGTGGTCATCGAGATTGTCATTTAACATATCGCGGTACTCTTTGCTAAACCACTCTAGCGCATTGTCTTTTTCAGCAGCCAAATCAGATGATTTGATTGATGCTTCAAATGCATTAAAACGGGCTGCCGCAAAACGCAGCGCCGTGCCGACTTTACCGACATCTTGCTCTTGGGCGCTCAGCTCGTTGGCAAGGGCAATGAATTGATCGGCTAATTCAAAAATAGTGGTTTCTTTTTGCTGTTCTGACATGCTTTTGGCTCACAATTGAGTGAATGTAATAGGCGGATATTAACTTAAATTAGCCAACAGTGAATCATTGAATGTGGCTTTATGAGATCAAATTGGCAAATTGCCTCGATTCATTGCTTGCTTCAATTTTTAGCTTATCCTCCCAAGTTAAGAGGTATTTAGCTATTTGGATCGCTGTCGACAACGACTTGGCCATTACGAGAGTCGTAATAGATGCTTAAGTTTTTATTATTATTGAACTCATAACGGCATTGATTAATCGCAATATAATTGGCCTTATAATCCGTCTCATCACTACTATCAAAGCGTGACACGCTAGGTTCTTCACCTTGGTACAGGGTTTGCCATACGGAAATACAATCTTCGACATTGTCGAGTGACGGAGAGGGCTCGTTATCGGTGAAATAGTGTTGAGCTGGCCACCCTGCGGCATTAAAATCCATCTCACCCGTTTCATCTTCACCAAAGGTGGGCAGGTTTTCAGCTGGGCCTGAGCCTACTCGAGTGGCCCAAACCGCATGGGCAAGGTTAATCCCCGCTTTAAATGCACCGCCTGTGGCTTTTACACTGGCAATTTGAGCATCTTGAGAGACATTGACAAATTTAGGCAAGGCGGTCACAGCCAGTAGGCCTAGCACGATAATCACCACGACAAGCTCAATAAGGGTAAAACCACGCTGTTGCTGTTGAGATATCATGGTAAATATGTCCTTATAAAAATAACGTTGCAGCCGGGGATAAGCCAAGCGGTTTAATGAGCGTTTATGCTCATGACAGTTATAACGAGTAGTGTATTAGTAATTAATTTTAATCGTTTTTTAATCTAAAGAGAAGTGTATGGAGCATATCGCAAACTGGGATGACTTTATTGAGCAGCAGTCACAATTAGACTATTTTATTCAGCTGCAACATTTTGTCGCTGCCGAGCGCACCGCGGGTAAAGCCATTTATCCTAGTGAGGAGGAGGTATTTAATGCCTTTACCTTAACGCCGCTCGACAAGGTGCGCGTGGTGTTGATTGGGCAAGATCCCTATCATGGTGCTGGGCAAGCTCATGGCTTATGCTTTTCGGTTAAACCAGGCGTTAAGGTGCCCCCCTCATTGGTTAATATCTACAAAGAATTAGCGACGGATATCCCCAAATTTACCCCTCCAAATCACGGTGATTTACGTCAATGGGCAGCCCAAGGTGTACTGATGTTAAATACGGTATTAACGGTTGAACAGGGGAAAGCGCACTCTCACGCCAAAGCGGGCTGGGAAACTTTTACCGATAACGCCTTGGCACTGCTTAATGCGCAGTCGCAGCCGATTATTTTTGTGTTATGGGGGGCGCATGCGATTAAAAAGGCGAAGTTGATCATTCAGCCACATCACCAAAAGCTGACTGGGCCACATCCTTCGCCATTATCGGCCTATCGTGGTTTTTTTGGCTGTGCTCATTTCTCTAAAATCAATGAATTACTTTTACGACACCAGCAGCCCATTATCGACTGGCAAGTCTAATGCGTTCGCGACAACGGATTGAATTCATACTTGCTGTCGGGCCAATAGGTTATTATATTTAAAATTGTTGTGTTTTTATTAACTGCAGTCATTTGTATAAGCCAAGATGGCTTAGATAGGCGTGAATATGGATATCAGGATGAAGCGAGGAACGCTTGTTCGTTGGAATAAAGAGCAACGAGTTGGGATTATCGCCCCAGACGATGGGTCAGGTGAACTACGCATACTCGGGGCTAACTTATTACCTTATGAGCATATGCCTCAAGAAGGGCAGACCGTAGTTTATCGCCAGTGGAAAGATAGGCTTCGCGGTATCAAAGTGATCAAGGGAGAGATAGACCTTGGTAACCCCATCAAATTAACCTCACCTTTCGATAGTCCTAATAGCGCGATTGGCATCGACGCGATCAGCTGGCAATTTAAGGTTGGACTGGTGGTATTCGCCCTAGGATTAGCCAGTTTGCTTTATCTATTGATGATCAATTACGAGCTTGGTGCTGATGGGACTCAACCGCCTGAAGGGTTGTTTCCTGCAGGCTCAGAGCACTATATAGGCAAGCAAATACTGCCCAATACGGATTTTAGTTGTGATTCCCGCAAGCAGTGTTTACAGATGACCTCGTGCCAAGAGGCGCAATACTTTGTGCAGCACTGCCCAGGTTTTGAAAAGAAGGTCGGTGATATGCCCTGTGAAAAACTCTGGTGTAAGATGTAAGTTTGTTGGTTTCAGCCAATTAGAACACCTTAGCTAGGCGGTAATCGTCGGCTAACGCACCAGAGATCCGTTTGCCCTCTTGATCTAGCATAAATAATTGGTTCTCGCCGACTTGAAACTGCATAGGAGTTGCATCATTAGCTAGGCTAATCGCGCTGCCGCGTTCGTTCCAAGTAAAGTTGCCTTCCTTGATAATTAGCTCGCCAGACTCTCCTAGATAACGCTGCGTTAAACGATAACTAAGATCGGCGTTGATCACCAAGTGCGTCTCTATCCCTTCACAGCTGGCACAAGGCAGTACGCCCGAGTATTCTCCCGGCCAATCTAAGGCATTTTGGCTATTGTCGCCGATTGATGTCGTAGGCTCGCTCACAGCAGTGGCTATAGCAGGTGGTGTAGCGGTTGCCGGTGTTGCTGTGGTAGATGTTGGCGTATGACAAGCTGTTAGGGTTAGCGCGCCTAATAAGATAAGCAGTGGCTTCATAAAAACTCCTTATGGGTAAATATTGTTATGCATTAGATTTGTGCGGTATTTATTGAATTCAACAGATGGCTACCCTCTTCTTTAATCCTAGTTACGAACCATACACTATGCGCGTTGGGGTAATAATAACAGGCAAGGGCACATCCCAATGTTCGCACGGTAAGTGACGGACTTGCTGACAGTCATGGGCATAACCTACAGGTAAAGGTTTACCCGTTAGCGGCCAATGGGCAAGGGTGCGGTCATAATAACCCCCGCCCATCCCCATGCGATTGCCATTGGCATCAAATGCCACTAATGGCGCTATCACCATATCCAGTTGATGAGGCAGACGCATCTGCGTGATCGCCAGCTTGGGCTCAAATATACCGAGGCGATTTTTAATTAATGGAGAATCGGCTCGGTAGGCGAGAAAGATAAGGTTACCTGGCGAAAAGGGATGCAGCCGAGGCAGGTATACCTCAATCCCTCGTTGCCACAGCGCGTAAATTAAGGGCTGGGTATCGAGTTCACCATCGTTAGCTAAATACAGTGCCACTCGTTTTACGCCGCGCTCGGTGATTAACTGCAGGGCGTGTTGGCATGCTTGGTTGGCAAACTGACGCTGCTGCTTGCTAGATAATGCGTTACGGGCCGTTCGCACCTGTTCGCGCAACATTTGACGCGTAATAAGCATAGGTGTGGTGGATGATAATAGGGGTCTCAATGGCATACTTCCTGTAAAACGTCTGATTAACCGCTGCTCTGTAAAGGTTACCGTTAGGCTGAGCGCTCAGTGTAGCGTTAGGCAGGCTATCGATTCAATGGGTAAAATATTATCAACCCATAAGTGTTGCAAGGTGGGTAATTTGTTTCATTTGCAACAGATGTAAAAAGCCACCGCTGGTTAAAGCGATGGCTTAATTATTTGAATTGCTCCCCAAGGCGTTGTTACCTGTGTAGCCCCTGAACCCATAAGTGTTGCAAGGTGGGTAATTTGTTTCATTTGCAACAGATGTAAAAAAGCCACCGCTGGTTAAAGCGGTGGCTTAATTATTTGAATTGCTCCCCAAGGTGTTGTTACCTGTGTAGCCTTTGAACCCATAAGTGTTTCAAGGTGGGTAATTTGTTTCATTTGCAACAGATGTAAAAAAGCCACCGCTGGTTAAAGCGATGGCTTAATTATTTGAATTGCTCCCCAAGGTGCCGTTACCGGTGTAGCCCTTGAACCGTAGGTTCAAGGCGGGTAAATGATTAACTCCTAAGGCTTCTCGGTTCGAGCCGAGCTTGCGCAATGTCATTAAAGCATTCACCCTGGGTTTGTAAATATCGGCACAGGGACATAACCGACTCACGCACACCACAGGGAGCAAAAACGTTGCATCGATACTCAGTGAGTATCAGCTAATTGATGCTTCAATTAGCTTAGTCTTCTTTAGTCGAGCGCTCAACTAGCGCACTTTCTAAGGTCGACTGTAGCAGACCAATTTTATCATCCATCTGCTTTATATAATCTTGATTTTTCTTCTGTTCTTCTAACAGTTCATAGCCGATATTCAATGCGGCCATGATGGCAATCTCTTCCCGACTCAAATTATTGGTGCGGGCACGAAGGGTGCTTAACTGTTTTTCCAGTTTTGCCGCTACATGACGCAAAGCATCTTCTTGACCAATAGGGCAAGCGATGGAGTAGGTCCGGCCTAATAAGCTAATCTCTATAGCATGGCTACTCATTTGCTGATGTAGATCCTTTTATCGTGTTGTTGAGCGGACTATATCGGTCTGTATCTTAAAGTGCAATAACACTTGGGTGCTAATAACACTTTGTTAGATTAAATGTTGTTTAGATAACCAATCACAGGCGCCTTGCGCGATAAATGGCGGTAAATCGCATCGCTTTTGGTGAAAACCTCGCCAACAGGCCCTGGCCTATGCGGGGGATTTTTCACCACCTATCAGTCGTCTTAGTGGGCATAATGTTTGGCAGTGGCACACGTTTTTAATCTTGGTCGATGTGGTCAATTCTGCTAGCATGTGCACAGATAAAATATGATTGGATATTAGTTATGGCAACGCCTCCCTCTTTAAGTATTGATAGCCTATTGGCCGAGCTCAATGGTGCTGAAATCGCTCAACATCCGGTAGAAGTACATGGCTCACTCGTGGGGCTTATTTGCGGTGGTGTGGGCCAAGCAAAAAGCGAATGGTTAAAGTCACTGTTAGAGTTAATTAATGATGGCCAATTACCGCCGCCATCGCTGACTCAACTGCTCGAAGAGCTCTACCAAGATACTGTCGCGCGGATCACCGATGCCGATTTTGGCTTTACGCCAATGGCCCCCGAAGAGGAAGAGCCGCTTAATAAGCGGGTTGAAGCACTCTCGTTATGGGTACAAAGCTTCTTAACGGGTCTGGCGATTGTGCAGCCTAAACTCCATCGCGCCTCTAAAGATGTCAAAGAGGTGATCAATGATCTGGCCGAAATCGCGCAGGTAGAATTTGACGTGGCCGACGATGATGAGTCTGAAGCGGCCTACATAGAACTGATGGAGTTTTCGCGCATGGCGGCACTGCTGTGCTACGCCGAATTTGGCCCACAGCCGAGTGAGATCACAGATCAAGACCCCAAAATTCATTAAGATTGCCAACAGCAAAAGTCACGGCAGGTGCCGCTAAGTATCTGCCTAAATAGAGAAATTGAATGACCGCGTCTCAGACCACAGTTGATTTTGATATCGCCATTGTTGGCGGCGCCATGGCCGGTGCCACGTTAGCCTTAGGGCTAGCCAAGCTAGCGCAGGAGCTCAAGCGTCCCTTAAAGGTCGCTTTGATTGAAGCCAGCCGTCCCGGTGGTCTGCATCCCGGTTTTGACGCCCGCTCAATCGCCATAGCGCAAGGCTCTATTTTCGAGCTGACCCGATTAGGCATCTGGCCTAAATTGGCCCATTTGGGCACCCCAATCGACAACATTCACGTGTCCGATCGCGGCCATTTCGGCATGACCACCCTCAATGCTAGCGACTTTCACCTGCCTTACTTAGGGCAAGTGGTCGAGCTAGAGCGTGTAGGCGCCGCGTTATTTGAACTCTTAGAGAAACAGCAGATTAGCCTGTATTGCCCGGCTAAGTTAGCCAGCATTCGCGCCGATATCGCCGCTAATTATTTGCTGCTTGATGATGGTCGTGAACTCAGCGCTAAGCTGGTAGTGGCTGCCGATGGGGTTAACTCGGTCGTCAGGCGTGACTTTACCTTGCCCCTTGAGCAAGTGGATTTCGAGCAGGTGGCGGTGGTGGCGAATATCGGCATCGACAAGCCCCATGGGCAATGGGCTTATGAGCGCTTTACCGACTCAGGCCCATTAGCCTTGCTGCCGATGGCCAATGTTGATGGTCAGGCTCGCATGTCTTTAGTGTGGGCATTGTCGCCCGCCATGGCGCAGCAAATGTTAACCTGCTCTAAATCGACCTTCTTAGCCAGTTTGCAGCAGGCCTTTGGCTATCGAGCAGGGCAATTTATCGAGGTTGGAGAGCGCCACGCTTATCCGCTTAAGTTGTCGTCAATGCCGCGGCCTATCTATCAGCGCACCCTATTTATTGGTAACGCCGCCCAAACCTTACACCCCATTGCCGGTCAAGGGTTTAACCTTGGGCTGCGTGATTTAGTCTGCGTTATCGATGCGGTGCGCGGCGCGCTATTAGCAGGAGACGATCTTGGCGGCGCTAAGCTGACCCATCACTATTTAGCTCAGCGCAGTCAAGACAGGGCATCGACCATTAACAATGTCGAGTTTTTGGTGCGCGGCTTCTCCAATCAACACTGGCCGCTGGTGGCCGGACGTAATATTGGGCTACGCCTCTTGTCGTGGTGTCCGCCGCTAAAAACCCCCATTGCCCGCCAAGCCATGGGATGGAAATCCCCTACAACTTCAGCCTCGTAGCGATAAAGGATACCCCTATGTTCAGCACTCAAACCTATGATGTAGCCATTGTTGGCGGTGGTATGGTAGGACTGGCAACTGCCATCGGTTTGGCGATGGAGTCGCTGCGGGTGGTGGTTATCGATGCTGGTGAAACCCAAGCCGTGTCGGGCGAGGCGCGTATGCGCGTCAGTGCGATTAACAAGGCCAGTCAACGTTTACTCACTCACCTTGGTGCTTGGGCCTATGTCGATGAGGCGCGCATGGGGCCATACCAAAAAATGGCGGTGTGGGACAAAGACGGCCTAGGTAAAATTGCTTTCGATGCCCACAGTATCAGCGAGCAAACCTTAGGCAGCATCATTGAAAATGACAACATCAGCCACGCACTGGCTAGCCGTGCGGCCGAGCTTGATGAGATAACCCATCTTGAAAACCGCCGCCTCGACAAAATTGCCTTTGGCGAGCGCGAAGCATGGCTCACCTTAGACAATGGCGACAACCTGTCGGCGGCCCTCGTGATAGGCGCCGATGGAGCCAACTCTTGGGTGCGCGAACAGTGCAAGATCCCGATGACCTTTTGGGATTATGGCCACCACGCCATTGTCGCTACGGTGCGCACCGAATTGCCTCACAATGACACTGCACGGCAGGTGTTTTTACAAGATGGCCCATTGGCCTTTTTACCCCTGTTTGAAGCTAACCTCTGCTCTATCGTCTGGTCGGTGCCGCCAACAAAGGCACAAGCCTTACTCGACGGCGATGCGGTGCAGTTTGAGCGCAGCCTTACCGCGGCTTTCGACGGTAAGCTAGGCATGTGCAAGCTCGAAAGCGAGCCACAGGCTTTTCCACTGCGCATGCGTTATGCGCGCCACTTTGCCCGCCACCGCTTATTGCTGGCAGGCGACGCGGCCCATACCATACATCCATTGGCGGGGCAGGGGGTTAACCTTGGGTTTCTTGATGCCGCGGCCATTATCGAAACCCTGAGTGAGCTTAAGCGTACGGGTAAAGATTTGGGCGACTATGCCAATTTGCGCGCCCTTGAACGTTGGCGTAAAGCCGATGCGCTGGAGATGATTGCCGCAATGGAAGGCTTTAAGCGCCTCTTCGATGGGGCGAACCCAGTGAAACAAGCACTGCGAGATTTAGGGCTTAATTTGGTTGATAATTTTTCTCCTGTGAAAACACTGTTTATGCAACAGGCGATGGGCAATAAAAGCCGTCTGCCAGCCCTGTGTAAATAAGCATCGCTGAAAATAAATTAGATTTACTTTTCATTTAAATACAGTGGTTTATGGTATTTTTGTGGTATTGTTTTTTGATGCTGTAAAAAAGCTACAGTTAGTGCATAAGAAAAAGTAATGTTAAATACGCTCGGATTAGAAAAATCTCTTATATACAAAACTGTGACGCAAGGTATAATTTCGCCGCATTTTGATACCATTGACCCGTCTTAGCAGGCGACACAGTCGATGCATCATATTCGACGCAATTGATGCAAAAATTCATCTTTGCAATCACATCCTGACCCAACGTACCCTACGTTCAGGTGTGTCTATAAAAAAGCACACCTAGGTGTCGCATAGCTAAAACCACAGGTGGAAACGGGATCTTATCCGAGCCTCTCGGTTAGTCCAGTTATCAATGTATTTCAGCCATGTTGTCACCGTCAGGTAAGACCCGAAAAGGGCATTAAAGAAGAGATAATAATGGCTAATAAAACTGTACTCTTTAACAAGCACTTGGAATCTAATGCCAAGATGGTCGATTTCCACGGTTGGGAAATGCCGATTAACTACGGCTCTCAAATCGAAGAACACCATGCTGTACGTCAAGACGCAGGTATGTTTGACGTCTCTCATATGACAGTGGTTGACGTAACCGGCACTCAAGCCTGTGAATTTCTGCGTAAACTGTTGGCAAACGACGTTGCCAAACTCACCGTACCGGGTAAAGCGCTTTACTGCGGTATGCTAGACCACAATGCTGGCCTTATTGACGACCTCATCACCTATTATCTCGACGACACCCATTACCGTATTGTGGTTAACTCTGCGACCCGTGAAAAAGACCTCGCTTGGATTGCTGAGCAAGTGAAGGGCTTTGATGTCACCATTACCGAACGTCCAGAAATGGCGATGATTGCCGTGCAAGGCCCTAACGCCAAGGCGAAAGCTGCCAGCGTGTTTACTGCCGAGCAAAACGCCGCCGTAGAGGGGATGAAACCTTTCTTTGGGGTGCAGTCTGGGTCACTGTTTATTGCCACCACAGGTTACACAGGCGAAGCGGGCTACGAGATTATTGTGCCAGAAGCAGAAGCGGGTGCATTGTGGCAAGCGTTACTGGATAACGGCGTTAAGCCATGTGGCCTAGGCGCGCGTGATACCCTGCGTTTAGAAGCGGGCATGAACTTATATGGCCTAGACATGGACGAAAGCGTTAACCCGCTCGAAGCCAACATGGCATGGACTATTGCCTGGGAGCCAAGCGATCGTGACTTTATTGGCCGCGAAGCATTAAGTGCCATCAAAGCGGCGGGTACCCATAAGCAAGTGGGCCTAGTGATGGAAGCCAAAGGGGTGATTCGCCCGGGTATGGACGTGTTCTTTACCGACGCGAACGGCGAAGAGCAGCAAGGGGTTATCACAAGCGGGACATTCTCTCCGACCTTAGGCTATTCTATTGCCATGGCACGCTTGCCCAATTCTGTTGGCGATGTCGCAGAAGTAGAGATGCGTAAAAAGCGCGTGCCTGTTAAAGTCATAGCCCCTGGCTTTGTGCGTAACGGTAAACAAGTATTCTAATTTTTTAGCTTAACTTACACATTGTCTGATTAGTCAAAATTGAGTATTACGGAAAAAGGATTAAAAATAATGAGCAATATTCCAGCTGAACTAAAGTACGCTTCTTCACACGAATGGATCCGCAAAGAAGCAGACGGTTCATACACTGTCGGCATCAGTGAGCACGCCCAAGAGCTGCTAGGTGACATGGTATTTGTTGAGCTACCAGAAGTGGGTGACACAGTCACCGCCGGTGAAGACTGCGCCGTGGCCGAGTCGGTTAAAGCTGCCTCTGATATCTACGCACCAATTTCTGGCGAAGTGATTGCCGTTAACGAATCATTAGAAGATTCTCCAGAGCTCGTTAACAGCGACGCATACGGCGACGGTTGGTTCTTCCGCGTGATGCCATCTGACGAGTCTGAAGTTGACAGCCTACTTGATGCCGAAGGGTATCAAGAAGTTATCGACGAAGAGTAAGCGTCGAGCCCCTAAAGCCCCATGCCTAAATGACATGGGGTTTTTTGTTATACCGCCCTACATTAAAAATGAGACCGGTAACACCGCCCCCCTACAGGCAGGATACTGGCAAATATGGAACTAGGTTTATCATGACCACAGAAACTCTCACTCAGTTAGAGCAGCACGAACTCTTTATCCGTCGCCACATCGGGCCGGACAGCGCAGAACAGCAAGAGATGTTGAACTTCGTTGGTGCAGAATCTTTAGAAGATTTAACACAGCAGATCGTACCTGAGTCGATTCGTCTAGGCCGCGACCTTGCTGTTAGCTCAGCATGTGGCGAAGCCGAAGGTATGGCCGCGATTCGCGCCATTGCCGATAAAAACAAGGTGTTTAAAAGCTACATAGGTATGGGTTACCACGGCACGCTAGTGCCAAGTGTTATCCAGCGTAATGTGTTTGAAAACCCAGGTTGGTACACCGCGTACACTCCATATCAGCCAGAGATCGCTCAAGGTCGTCTAGAAGCCATTTTAAACTTCCAGCAGGTGTCGATGGACCTAACCGGTCTTGATTTAGCCTCAGCTTCATTGCTAGACGAAGCCACCGCCGCAGCCGAAGCCATGGCGCTGGCGAAACGTGTCTCTAAGGCCAAGAAAGCCAATATTTTCTTTGTTGCCGATGATGTGTTCCCGCAAACCCTCGATGTGGTGAAAACCCGCGCCGAGTGTTTTGGCTTTGAAATTGTCACCGGCCCTGCCGAAGATGCCGTTAACTACGAGCTATTTGGCGCACTATTCCAATACACTAACCGTCACGGCCAAATTCGCGATTTCACTGCGCTTTTTGCTGCACTAAAAGAGAAAAAAGCGGTCGTGACCGTCGCCGCTGACATCATGTCGCTAGTGATGCTCAAATCGCCAGGAGCCATGGGCGCCGATGTGGTTTTTGGTAGCGCCCAGCGTTTTGGCGTGCCCATGGGCTTTGGCGGCCCACACGCCGCATTTTTCGTCTCGCGTGATGAGCACAAGCGGTCACTGCCGGGTCGTATTATTGGAGTGTCGCAAGATGCACGCGGTAACCGCGCGCTGCGTATGGCGATGCAAACTCGTGAGCAACATATTCGCCGCGAAAAAGCCAACTCAAACATCTGTACAGCGCAGGTGCTATTGGCCAACATGGCTTCGTTTTACGCCGTATACCATGGCCCACATGGGCTAAAAACGATTGCACAGCGTATCAATCGCTTAACCGATATCTTAGCCGCAGGCCTTAAAGCCAAAGGTGTCGAGCTGGTTAACAATACTTGGTTCGATACCCTGTCATTTAAGGTCGCCGACAGCGCTGCTGTGATAGCGCGTTCGGTCGCGGCAGAGCTTAATTTGCGTGTCGATAGTGATGGCATTCTTGGGGTCAGCATCGCTGAGCCAACCACTCGCGCCGATATCGCTCAGCTATTTGATGTGATTTTAGGTGAAGGTCATGGCCTAGACGTTGCTGCAATGGATGCCGACATCGTCGCCAATGGCAGTGGGTCAGTGCCTAGTGAGCTGGTGCGCACCGACGCTATCTTGACTCACCCAACCTTTAATCGCTACCACAGCGAAACCGAGATGATGCGTTATATCAAGCGTCTCGAAAACAAAGACTTAGCCCTAAACCACTCGATGATCTCGCTAGGCTCATGCACTATGAAGCTAAATGCCGCCACCGAGATGATGCCAGTCAGTTGGGCCGAGTTTGGCAATATGCACCCATTCTGCCCACAAGACCAAGCTCAAGGTTATGGCGAGTTGGTCGAGCAGTTGTCTGCATGGCTTGTTGATATCACAGGTTATGACGCCGTTTGCCTACAGCCTAACTCAGGCGCGCAGGGCGAATACGCGGGTCTATTAGCCATTAAGAAATACCATGAATCCCGCGGCGATGCGCACAGAAATATCTGTCTTATCCCACAATCGGCTCACGGTACTAACCCCGCGTCAGCCCAGCTTGCAGGCATGAAAGTGGTGGTGACCGCGTGCGATAAAGCCGGTAACGTCGACATGGAAGACTTGAAAGCCAAAGCCGCCGAAGTGGCCGATAACCTTTCTTGCATCATGATCACCTACCCATCGACCCACGGTGTGTATGAAGAGACAGTGCGCGAGATCTGCGACGTCATTCACAGCCATGGCGGCCAAGTCTACCTAGACGGAGCTAACATGAACGCGCAGGTGGGCTTAACGACTCCTGGCTTCATCGGCGCCGATGTATCGCACCTTAACCTACATAAAACCTTCGCGATCCCACATGGCGGCGGCGGACCCGGTATGGGCCCTATTGGTGTTAAGGCTCACCTTGCGCCTTTTGTTGCGGGTCACACAGTGGTTAAACATGGCCGCGAATCAGACAACAACGGCGCAGTATCGGCTGCACCATATGGTAGCGCCAGCATTTTGCCTATCACTTGGATGTACATTAAGTTATTGGGTTTCCAAGGCTTAAGACAATCGACTCAAGTGGCACTGCTTAACGCTAACTACATGATGAAGAAGCTATCTGCCCATTACCCTGTACTGTACACAGGCCGTAATGACCGCGTGGCTCACGAGTGCATCATAGATCTGCGTCCGCTTAAAGATGCTTCTGGCGTCACAGAAATGGATATCGCTAAGCGTCTAAACGACTATGGTTTCCACGCGCCAACCATGAGCTTCCCGGTTGCAGGCACCTTAATGATTGAGCCAACGGAATCTGAGTCTAAAGTCGAGCTAGACAGATTCATCGATGCGATGATCTCAATTCGCGGCGAAATCGCCCGAGTCGAAGCTGGCGAGTGGCCAGTGGACAACAATCCACTGCACAACGCGCCGCACACCATGGCTGACATCATGGATAGCGAGTTTGACTCACGTCCGTACAGCCGTGAACTGGCGGTATTCCCAAGTGCTGCAGTTAAGGCGAACAAGTTCTGGCCAACGGTTAACCGTATCGACGATGTTTACGGCGACCGTAATCTGATGTGTTCTTGTGCACCGATTGATGACTATAAGTAAAATGGCTACTTAGTTGTGATCATGTAATTAAGTTGGTTAACGATTTAATTTAGATGGTTATCTTAATTAAGTTGGTTAATTCAGCTTATAGAGAAAATTGAAAAGCGGATCTTAATGATCCGCTTTTTTTGCCTCAAATTCGAAGGCTAATTTGATTTTTTCAAAAAAAAATGAAAAAAACTTTTAGCAAATTATTTATGTCAATATCGATAACTTATTAATAAACCTAAAAATATCTATATCAATTACTGCATATATTTCAAGTAGTTCTAATCTTTGTAAATTAATAAATATAAAAATAAGTATCTATTTCTATATTTATTAATTCCTTTTAAAACAGTGTGTTATGCAAGTTGACGCAATGTGCGGGTAATCAGAGAGTCAGAAATTCCACGACCTTTAAGCCATTTAGTCTGCAAGTCTTTTTCTATATTGCTGTTGCCTTCACGGATTCCCAATTACCTAAGTAGTTGTAATTAAGCTGTTCTTTAAAAAACTTAACCACTCGGTTTTGGGTTTTTCGTTCTAATTGACCGACATTACTCATTGTCTAATTCCTTTTTCGAGTCGTTTACGAATACCGTTAACATGCTTTGTTCATGCTCGGCTATTTGAGTTTCAGTCCACTCGTTAGCAGCATTCATCAGCTTAATCATTTCATACAGTTTTAGGGTATCGATGCTTTTATCGGCAATGGCGGCTTTAAAATGATCGCGTTTAGCAGTTGGTTGTAAGTTACTTAATTTTGAATTTTTACTGTGACTTATCAGACACAAATTACCAAATCGATGTAGGTCAGCATCGGCTAATACACGGTGCCCATCAAGTGGATGCTGAGGATAAAAGTGTTCAACAGAGCTTCGGAAAGTAAATTCAAACTGAGTAATTACATCATCTTTTTTGTTTTGAACGCTATCACACCACAACAAATAATCGAGATAGTTAAACACTAGGTTATTTTCAATAACGCCATAATTCAGCCTCGCCATCGCGCTCTGGTTACCTAAATCAAATGCTAAATATCTCTCGTTTTGATAAATCATTTGATAGTAATCAGAAGGCGATTCACTTAAAAAGCGTCCATATACAAATTGGCGAGCTAAGTTTTCGAGCTTTTGTAAATACAGGCGAGGCGTAATTTCATCCATATTGAATAAATGGAACAACGCACCATTTAACCAGTGTTTATAAACCAGTGTCGGAGTGGAAACATGCATTGCACTTAACAACATTAAGATCTGACGATTATTACCTTCAAACCCATCTTCGCTTTCTAAGTCATCGTTATCATTAAACGTATTGATATAACTTTGGCTATCTTTATTGTAAAAATGAAGCTTCTTCAAGCTCCACTTATCTTTGCCATCACTGAATTCACGTTTAATGATGTACTGGTCGAAGAGATATTTACACTTGAGTAAGGCAAAAACAAAGTCTTTTACCGCGCTGATTTTGTTACTGCTGTTGTCTTTTAAATAAACATCAAACTGCTCTAGCAAACGCTTATCGTCTAATGCGATATCCTGCTTTGTTAACACTCTCAAAACATGCAGTAAGAAGTTAGAAAAATTAATCACGCTATTAAAGCGCTCTGGTGTTAGCGTGATATCTGCGCTAAAAGAGGACTGAGGTGGCTTTGCTAATATCTCATTGAGCGTCAGCGATATGGTTTGAGTGCATTCGTTCTTTTGAGTGGTTGCCTCGCCAATACTTGCAGCTAAATCATCGTAGCACCTTGGTGTATATTGCCCCCAATCGTATTTACCAAAAATAAGGTGTCTTTCTTCTGGACTAAATCCGTATTGAACGTAACGCTCCATATTCGCTGTTGCGTCCCATACTTTACTGAGTAGCTGGATACTGTATTCGCGCTCATCGGGGTCATTAATTTCATTTAATACTGACATTAACCTAGCTTTGACAACTTCGTGCTTTTCGAGCTGTTCACCGCGATTATTCATGACTTCAAAATAATGATTTAAGTCGGTATCTTTTGGAACTGATACACGTGCTATTTCTACGTTTTTGAACAGGTATTTGCAAAAACCTTCTAGCTTGTCACCCAGAGCCAATAAGCCTTTTTCAAGTAACGAGAATCCATTCACCACATCTAAGTTATAGTCGTCAGTTTTTAAGTGTTCTAGTGCAACACCTTGAATTAGGCTTGCAAAGGTATCCGATGATTTTTGTCTGCTTTCAAAATTGAGGTTGGATGCATTGTACCAGCCCATATCAACCATCGATTCGTTTGCAGAAGATAAGCGTTTAAGAGCAAAAGCTAATAACGTGAGCGTGGTAAAACGTTGCTGCCCATCAATCACTTCAAAGCTACCATCTTTACGCTCAAACACTACCAGTGTGCCTATATAGTAAGTTTGATTAGGTTTGCTTTGCTGATAATCGAATACGTCTTGGATAAACTGGTTGATTTCACCTTCACCCCACGCATAGTTACGTTGGTACATTGGGACTAAATAGCGGCTTGTATCACAAAGTAATGCTTTAACGCTAAAGCTGGTGATTGCTTTACTTGCAGTTCCATCATTGTATTGCAGGTATGGTGCTTGCGTATTACTCATAGTACTTCATGTCCTTAAACAGCTTTGTGATCTCACTCAGCTTGGTTCCCTTACAATCAGATGCTTTCAATGTGCCTAACGGCCAATTTAAAACATCACTTGGCTGCACCGCTTGTTTTATACGTTCAAATACATTTTGTGTAAGAGCGTGTTTATCCATGCGCTCTATACCCACGACTTGCATTTGTAATCGGCAGCTATATGCCCAAATAAACAGCTTCTCTATCGCTTGCGAAAGCTGATGTGCGCCAAACTTATCTAGATAAAAAATCACGGCACAATCAAAGAGAGTACGTATATAACCATCTCCGGTGCGGGTTCGAGAACGATAGGTGTTTAGAGTATGTAGAATCTTACTAGCTAATGGTTCTAATTCGTGATCCAATATGCGAATAGTTTGGCTTTTATCTTCACTATTCTTAGCCTTTGGTTTGCCACTTCGCTCATCGCTGACTATCTCATTAATCTTATGTTGATAATGGCTGGTCATTTCAAAAAAGCGTCTGCCATTTATGATCATCTGATCTAAATGGAAAGGAAAACGCATATGTTGGTGATCAATATGGCGCTGATACTGCCCGTTATAGTTATCAACAAAATGGTGAGCTATGCGAAGCGGTTCTACATAGGGGTAAAGTCCAACTTGATCGAGATTCACGCCCTTAAATAAACCTACTTTTGATTTATTAAAATACTGTGCCGATTTACCTTGTGCCCAGTTGCGAATACGGAACAAGTAGTTGGCAAATAGTCGCGCCAACTGTTCACTTTCCAAGCTTTCCCAATGTCGTACCGAGTTAGCTTTAAGTTGACTTTCGCTTTGTGAAAACTCACGCAAGTGAAACGCTTTTAACAAATCATGAGGGTCTAAATCTCGGCCTCTGGCATTTTGTGAATCAAAAAACTGAAATGCCTCTGATACATCATCTAGAACAAAGGTGACAACTTCACAGCGGTTTAATAAAAAATCAATATCCGCTTCAGTAAAGTCACTGCGAGCAACAGTACGTTTTGCCGCCATAAAGTTTTGATGCAAATTTCGATGCGAAATATCACTATTAAAGGTTTGTCGCGCTAAAAAGCTATTAATCGGCTCAGTTAGTGTGATCAGAGTTTCTTTAACATCTTGCCGTTTTAAACCATTGAAGCGCTCTTCTAACAAGGCTTTTACTAATAGCAACAAGGTTAATGTCCGCTGTTGTCCATCAACGATATCAAGTGCTTCTTTGTCGCTATCTATGTGCTTATGAAATACCACTGACCCCAAGCGGTATGCCGATTTCTCTCGATATACCTTTAAATCACTTAGCAAATCAGCCAAATTTGTTTGAGACCATTTATAAGGGCGCTGATATGCCGGAATGCTCAAGTTTGGCAAAGACAATAGTGCTTTTACCGTTATGATTTCCTTATCGATCTGTTTGCTCATCAGGCTCTCGTCTCAAAACTTGCTTTGCTTAGAATATTCATTTTTATAAATCCCTTATAAATCGAGATGGCGACTGAAATTTAATATCACCCCAAGGCATTGTCCTTTTTTGAGGGTAAGTGATATAAAGCCACCTTTTAGCTCTTGTTACTGCTACAAAGGCGCTGTTTTTCTCTTCTTCTATTTCTTGCGCTGTCTTGGCTCTATAGTCAGGGAAAACGCCCTCAACCATACCAATTAGGAATACAATGTCCTTTTCTAGTCCCTTCATCGTATGAACTGTGCTAAGTGTTATTCCTTCTCCCTGAGCTGTTTCTGCCAATTGCCCTAAAGCAAGCGCATTTCTAAATGCTTGTAGTGAATTACCAAGCCCCTTTGATTTGAATCGAGTCCAAGAATTTCTAAATTCTTCTAGCTCAGCTAAGCTACGTTCAATTTCTGGTTTTTTATCTTCTAAGGCTTCATCGTTGGCTAATACATTAAGTTCAGCCACTAACTCTTTGTGAAACTTTGGAATGTTTGGTTCATCAGCATCTAGATTCTGTATTTGAGTCAATAGCTTTGATTGAAGGTCAGAAAAAAGTATTTCTGAATTTAGTACATCGTTTGCCCATACACTCAAATAGTCTTCATTACCCCAATCTTCAGGTGGGGTTACTTTGAGAATGGCGCATAGCTTTTTACCATCAACCCAATCTTTAGGGTTTAGTTTTAGACGAAGTGCAAAATCGAGCACTTTGCCAAATAGCGACGTTGGTTCTGTTTGGCGTTCACCTTTTTTGAAATGGTAAGGTATATTCTTTTGCTCAAGTTCATCAGTAATAGCTTTAAATACGAATCGGTTTCTTGCTATTACAACCATATTCTTAAGAGATATTTTTCCTTCAATCTCTGGGTGTATGCCCAGCTTTAACAACTCATTAATTTGATTAACGACCCATAGCGCTTCAACATATTCATCGTCACACGATTGCTTATGAAACACGCCATTTAACGCCATTTCATGTTCTGTTTGTGAAAGCGGTTTGATTTTATTAGCAACATTAATTACCGCTTTGGTGCTTCGATAATTTTCTGTAAGTTGGTATTGAGTGGGCTGATAATCGTCAACAAATTGCGTTAAGAGATACTTTTCCGATGAACCATTAAACCCATAAATCATTTGATTGGGATCACCCACCATTAAGATGCTTTTAATTTTGTCACCACAAAACGCATTTATAAATTCGTATTGGGCTTTGTTAAGATCTTGCGCTTCATCCACACAAATATGTTTATACTTTGTGCGGTATAAGTCAGCAATCCATTCTTGGGTGAGTAGTAATTTATGGGCGTAGATAAGGATATCATCGTAATCAATACCACCACTTGCAAGCAATGCATTTTGGTAATCCTGATAAATTTTCCAAACGCCACTTTCTGCACCAAAGCGTTCATCTGCTTCGCCTTGGCTTAACAGTTCCCTTTTTATTATGGAAAAAGTATCCATATAATTTTGCATGACTTGTTGGCGGTTCTTCTTCTCTTTCGAATCTTCAATGTTGAGATACGTGTCAATATCGACACCTTCATCTCTTAGTGATTGAAGAAACACTTCCATGCGGTCTTTATCTCTGTCGTAAATGTGTAACTCAGAAGGTAAGCCGATGGTATGCCCATATTGCTCCAATATTCTCTGAGCAACGGAATGAACGGTAGAAATCCAAGATCGATCTTCAATGTCATCCACTTCAACTAAGCGCTCCTGCATTTCTTCAGCAGCTTTATTAGTAAAAGTAAGGGCAATCACTCTATCTTTTTTGGTGTTTTCCAGAATAAACCGAATTCGCTCAGTCAATACTCTTGTTTTACCTGAACCAGCAGAGGCCAAAATTTGTATGGGTAACCCAATTTCGCTTTCTACAATTTCCTTTTGTTTGATAGATAAGTTCATATCATTGGACTCCTGTTTGCAATTTTTCAAACAATTGAATGACTTTGGCTGGCAAATCTGACTTAGATAAGGCTGAAAGCTCTTCTGTAACTGCCTTCGCGTACATAGGTTTTTTAGAATCTAAAATTTCCAAGATAGCCTTATTTCTTCCTCCTTCTTGTGTATAGTCCCTTAATTCAGATTCGAAAATAGGCTGTTTACATGTTTCGCAAGGCGGCATATCAGCCCTTATTGGCTTGGTGGGAGTTCCCTGACGTTTTTTAATCCAGCTATCTATTTTATTTTCGCCATCAATTTTGACTATTGCATTTTCAATAACATGTACATACCCAGAATCAAGTAAGTATCCTTCAAAATCAGTGTTATCAAGGATCACTATGTTATTGGCATTATCAAAGCTATTTTCACCAAATACTTTTTCATAATGCTTTCGCAATTCTTTAACTGTTTTTTCTTCCCCATCGCTGAATATATAAACTGGGATATCAAAGTCATGAGCAAGCAATAAAAATGGTCTATATTTGGCTCCTGAGCCGTTTACACCAACAAAGTTAATTCCTGTTTCAAATGGCATTTGCTCAAAGAAAGTTTCAAATAAAATTGGTAATGATTGTTCTTCGGTTTCACCCTCAGACAAAACAATTGCATTAGCAAACAATATATCCCCTCTAGAATGAATAACTTCTCGGTGAATTTTCCTCAAATCTTCAGGTTCAGTTGCGGAAATAAGCGATTTGACTTTTGTCGTACCATTTTTTTTGCTTATCGCCCTCAACTGATCTTGTTCAGCGATAGCTGCTAAGTAAGGCGAGTGGGTACTTATTAAAACTTGGCCTTTGGTTTCACATAATTGTTTATAAATTGCTCTTTGAGCATTGGGATGCAAGTGCGCTTCTGGCTCTTCCGCTGCAATGATTGGAAAAAACGGTTCAACTTCTTCCGCATGCTTTTTAGCCGAAAGCTCGGTAAATGCTTTAACCGTTAGCATTGATGCCCAGCTTCGCGTGCCCATGCCGTGGTATTCCATTGAAAAAGAGTTACTTGCATGTTCTCCAAAGTGGACTGTAAAACGCTTAGACAAGTCTCTAATTTTTTTAGGGAAAGGCGTAATTTCTGTTTGACCATTGCCTTCAAATGACTGACTCAATGAGTCGAGGTGAGTTTTAAGTTCAGATAAAGGTTCACTTTTAGCAACTGCCTTTTCATTAATGTCAGCGACCATCTTTTCAAGCTCTTCAACATCTTTCTCATCATACTCAATACTTGAAAGTACTTTGCCTATGTAAGATGTTTTCTCTCTTAATTCTTGATGGATATCGCGCTGGGCATCAATGGAAATAAAAGGCAGTGCATCGTAACGTTTTCTAATTTGTCGTTTAGATATCACCTTTACATCTGCCCAACCTTCAAAATCGGGCCATGTTTCCATCCAGAATCGAGAGGTTAAAAATCCGCCTTTTACTTTGTCTCTTTCACATTTTGTTCTAATAATAACAAATTGATGGCCGTTAGCTTCAGATTGAATAATGTCTTCAAACTCTTCTATCCATTCAGCTTCAAATGCTTGAACTCTATTACCATGTTCGTCTGTTGCGACAATTCTGACATCGACAATGATAGATTCACTACCATGATCTTCTCCATCAATATGAAAGTCTTCCTCAGTTAAAGAGCGCGAATAATCGCCCAAGGCGAGTTGTAGCGCTTTTATGATTGAGGTTTTACCAGCGTTATTTGTACCAATAAGCACTGCAACTCTGGGTAAAGATATCTCTAAATTAGCGATCCCTCTGAACCCAGCAATCCGGACTTGATCAACTAAAATGTTCATACAGCCTCCTTGCTTATTGGTAACCTTGTGCGGCCTGTGAGTAGCTCTTGCATCATACCAAGCTTAGAGATTAAAAAGCGAACCTTAGGGTTCGCTTTTTTGTTAGTCGCTGGAAAACTAGCCTGCATGTTTACGTATCCTACTGCAATTGCTGAGTAGTGAAGTAGTAGCGATCCATAGAGCCTTAGCTCTGTGAACTATCTGTTTGCTTGTGCCACACAAACGAGCTGGATCGCTTGTTAAAAATGGTGACGTTTTGATGTTTATCAACGGCGCGCCCAGCTAGGCCGTAGCACACATGTAGTGGCAACAGGTGCTCTTCGCGGGGCTGACAATAACGGGCATTCGGGGCGCTTAACCAGTCTGCCATTGCTTGTGTTCGCGCGGCTTCGGTGAGCTGTTTATCGCTCAAGGTTGTCTGCAGCCAGTGTTCAAACTCATGGTTTTTAACCTGACGATCCTCAGTGTTTGGCGCAAAAAACTCCCCCATATTATGAAATGAAAAACCGGAACCGATCACCAGTAAATTGTCGTGGTCAAGAGCCTGCAATGCTTTGCCTATGTTCAAATGCTGCTTGGCATCGAGGGTATTAACCAGTGACAGCTGAATAACGGGAATATCTGCCTCGGGATACATCAGCATTAATGGCACAAACATGCCGTGATCATAGCCGCGCTGATAATCTAAGTTCGCGGTAATATCGGCATCTTGTAATGCCTGTTGCACTTTTTTTGCAAGTATCGGCTCGCCGGGGCTTGGGTATTGCAGCTGATAGCTAGCTGGTGGAAAACCTGCATAATCGTAGATCATTTTTGGCTTAGGGCCGGCGGAGATTGTCGCCACCGACTCTTCCCAATGGGCGCTGATCAGCAAAATGGCGCTGGGGCGTGCTAGCTTGTTAGCAAGCGATTTTAGATAAACGACCAGCTCTGCGTGATTGGGGTCATTAAGCAGCGGCATCGGGCCGCCACCATGGGAAATAAAAGCGATGTTTAGGTTGTGCATCTTCTCTCCAAGCTCATGCAGGTAGATCGCCGCGGGTTTGCCCTTGATTAACATGCTTACTTACCCTCTGCGATAGTATTAGCCATCACATCAGCCATCGCATCAGCCATCGCTATTACATTAGGCGAGCTATAAACTGTGACAGGCATTTTTATTTTAGGTGTGCAATCTCTACTGGCGATTGAGTTTGTTAGCGATAAGCTTATCAAGGCTTAGCGAACCAGCACCTTGTACGACTATAGCAAGGAGTGCGACCAAGAGTGTTAGTGCATATTCATAGCCGTTGTTTGCCATAAATAGGCCATTGCCAATATGCACAGTGAATATCGCAACCAGCATAGTGAAGGCGGCAATCGCTGCCGCAGGGCGAGTCACTAGGCCTAATACCAAGGCTAACCCCCCAAAAAACTCAGCGCTGCCAGCTAGTAACGCCATTAAATAACCCGGCGTCATTCCCATGCTCGCCATCCATTGCCCGGTGCCTTCTAAGCCGTAACCACCAAACCACGCAAATAGTTTTTGTGCGCCGTGAGCAGCTAGAATTAGGCCAATGGGTGCTCTGAGTATTAAGCCTGCAAGCCCAGCATTTGTTTCAAATAGTTTGTTCAATAGTGATGTGTTCATGGTTATGACCTTTATTAAATTGAATTGATTCGGTTCCCGTCTTGGGATGAACACACTTTACTATCAACGTAATGCGAGAGTAAGATGGCTATCGTGGAGTGATTATCAACGTATTGTTTGTAATTGGCCAAAACATGGGAATGAGTAATGGATAGAATTGATGCCATGCGCGCCTTTGTCTCAGTGGTGACAGAAGGCAGTTTCAGCAATGCTGCGACCGTAATGCAGTTATCACCGCAATTGGTGAGCAAATACGTGTCCAAATTAGAAGAGCGCCTCGATGTTAGGCTGCTGCATCGCACCACACGAAAAGTGAGCCTGACTGAAGCGGGCACACATTACTTTCAGCATGCGCAGCAGATCCTATTGAGTATCGATGAGATGGACTCCCAATTAGGCGGCCTACAACAAAGCCCTAAAGGCACTTTGCGGATGAGTGCACCTGTATCATTTGCGATAAAACACCTAAGTCAGTTACTCACCGAGTTCCAGTTACAGTACCCTCAGGTTAATATCGATCTGCAGCTTAATGATCGTAAAGTGGATATTGTTGATGAAGGTTTCGATATTGCGCTGCGCATTGGACGGCTTAAAAGCTCATCACTTATTGCCAAGCAAGTCGCTCCCATCCGGTTAATGTTGTGCGCAGCGCCTGCATACTTACAAAAGCAGGGCATACCGCGTCAACCTGAAGATCTAAAACAGCACCGCTACTTGCATTACAGCTACATGGAAATGGAGGGTAAAGATCAACTCTCCCAGTGCCTCAGGGTAAAAAACAGTGAATCGAGCGGTCAATTTCACAGTAACAATGGTGATGTGTTGGTGGGTGCTGCTATTGCTGGCGCGGGTATCGTGCTACAACCTAGCTTTATCACAAGCGAGGCCATTAGTCGTGGCAAACTGGTTGAGGTATTGCCTGAGTTTGCGCCAGAACCCTTAGGTTTATATGCGGTTTATGCCAATAGAAAACTGCTACCGCATAAGGTGAGGTGTTTTATTGATTTTATCGATGGCTACTATGGCTCACTACCTTATTGGGACCAAGCCATTATCACCAAGCAGGCACAGACGTCATAGGGCGCGCGCGCAAAACCGCATATAGATAACATAGATGCTGACGATTATCTAACTGTTGCTATCTTGGAATTGTGATAACGAAAAATACTTGTCATCATGATAATTGATAATTTTACGTAATCATCTTTGCTCCATATACTGCACTCATCGAAACAAATCATTCATCAATCATCAGAGTGTGGGCAATATTATGAAAATGAATCATGTAGGTATTATGGTCGGCGACATGGACAAAGCGGTTGAGTTTTACACTAAAGCGCTAGGTCTAAAAATCGTTATGAACAACACCAAAGTGGTCGAAGAGCGCGAAACCGCTATCGGCAGAATGTGTATTGCCGTATTTGGTGAAGGTTTCAAAGGCTTTAAAATCGCACATTTAGTGACATCCGATGACATCGGCGTTGAACTGTTTGAGATGAAAGATCGCGCCGAGCGTCACGAAGTCGACTTCTCGCGCCTGGGGATCTTCCACTTCTGTCTGCAAACCGATGACTTTGAAGGTGCTATCGCGCGCACTGAAGAGTATGGCGGTAAAGTGCGTATGGACATCATGCGCTATCACCCAGAAGATGACAGCAAGCCAGCGAAGATGGTGTATCTACAAGACCCGTTTGGTAACCTGTTTGAGCTTTATTCGCATACGTATCAAGAAACTTACGCTTCCGACTACGAGTAATTCATGGCTACTTAACCTCAGCAATACGGCATCAGCCGCTACTTTTCACTACTCATTGACAGCAGTCAATTCCGCGGCGAAAAGCAGCGGCATCTTTGTCTTACTATCGGCAGTAACGCCATGACGCTGCTAGGGGTCTTGTCAGCGACGCAATTATGTTGGTTTGGCTAGTTATCTAAAGCATTAAGAAAGCGACCTTTTGGTCGCTTTCTTGTTGGGTGCTGTTAATTGCTCGGGGTTGCATCTGGGATGGTTAGCTAGCAAAATCTACACTTATCGCCAGTGTGACCCAAGGCTAACCGCCTCTGGAAAAGCAAAATTAGCGCTAACAGCAAAGGCAAAAAGGTAAAAGGGCAAATATAAATATGCAGCAAGGATTTCCCATTACGGTAGCGGCCGACGGCCAATTTTCCAGTTCGCTTAATCCCTTGTTGACTCAGCTGGAGATGTGGCTCAATTTTCAGGCGTTAAAAACGGATTGGTACAGTAATGAAGATTTCATCTTGTCTTTCGATTTTACCTTGGTGAGATCCTTAGCAGAGAAAGCCGAGCATTTGACAAGCGCACAGGCGGACACACAAGCGAGCATACAGGCAGAGAATGAAAAGGGTGAAGAAAGCCCTGCGGCCGATCTTGAAAAGCGTTGGAGAGTCGAATCGGGTTATGCCTACCTGTATGACAGCAGCAAGTTAACGACCACGGCTTTTATCGCTGTTGATGATTTGCTTGAGGACGGCGTTGGTATCGAGCAGGGGATAAAGGCGAGACTAGTTGCAGTGGCTAATGCGGTGGGACTCAAGCATGACCTCATAGCTTTGTCTGAGTAATGGCTACTTAACCTCGATAATGCTGCCTTAAACCTCGTTTTATGCAGCACTTTTCGTAAAGAGTTTGATACCAGTCAACTCCTGCTTAGAGCCTTAGACTGGCCTTGTCATCGGCAATAACGCCATTATTTACGTCAAATTACCACTAATTTTTTCTCATTAAAAATAATGGCTTGTATCAATATCTAAATGCTGGCGGTTAAACCTTACTGTGATAAGACTTAGCTAAGAGACTTTAGTTGTGCGGGGGCAATGGTGGCGCGGGTAATAGATAAAGCGGAAAGTGAACCAGTGTAAACACGCTATCGATTTACGCTGCCTCACATCGTATTTGTCTTACTCTTACTTTCACATAGCCGTCTGGTTTGCTGAATCTACCTGCATCCAATCGACGGTGACGCCGGCTTGCTCAAACATATCTTGGCTGACTTTAATTTTGTCGCCCCAGCGCGACAGAAAGTCTTCGCTGGGCTGTGGGCTATGCACGGCGCGCAGTCCGGTTTGGATGATTTTGGCGGCGCAGTTAGGGCAGGGGAAGTGGGTCACCCAGATCTCGCAGCTACTTAAATCGCGCTTGGCGTGGAGAATGGCGTTCTCTTCGGCGTGCAGGGTTTTAAGCAGTTTCATCTCGCGGTTGTCGGTTTCGGCGCTATCAGATATGCCGTGGGGGTAGCCGTTAAAACCTAATGAGACGATGCGATTGTTTTCGGTGATCACTGCGCCCACTTGGGTGGAGGGATCTTTACTCCAAGATGCTACGAGCTCGGCCATCTGTAAAAAACGTATCGCCCATTTTGTCATCATTTTGTCGGAGCTCCTATGGTGTATGGCTGAGTTGGTCTAGGCGCTATTTTCTATGGAGAACAATGATAAAGCAACCTTCAATTAGCGCCGTGATGACGTGTCTCGCTTCCTCCCTGTCCTCACTTCATGCTTGTGCCTTTTTTACGCGGCTTTATTTAAATTTTGTGAACTGCACACCTATATTTCAGCGAACACTTGTACGCATAATGTGTGGCTCAGTATTTGGTCAACGTTATGGTTAAAGTTTTTGAGCCGTGTTTTGACCATCGTTTTACTTGCGTATGACAATGGAGTTTGCAATGCCCAACAATCACGCCCCTTTTTCGTCGTATATCGACGTGCAATGTTCGCAGTGCAGGCAGAAGATAGGTCTCAATGTGGCAATCTGCCCGCAATGTCATGCTGGCCAAGGGTTGGAAGCACTTGCTGGCATCGACCCGAACGTACAAATCAAAAACCAAACCCTCACCATTTGGTTCGGCTTGTTGTTTGGTGTGTTCGGCTTACACCAGTTCTATTTAGGGCATTACGTAAGAGGCAGTTTGTACTTAGTCTTTTGCTGGACGTTAGTGCCGATGATTGTTGGCTGGGTTGATGCGATGAGAACCCTGACCATGAGTTCGTTTAAGTTTAACCAACGTTATGGCTGCCGTTCGGCCTTGTATCGCTAATTCCCAACGGGTTCCGGTGCGGCAATCTTGGCACAGGAGTCATGGTTATCTGGGGTGCAAAACTTGATCGGAGTGTGGATTACTTCGTCATATTGTTGTTTGGTCACAATTTTATGCAGGGTCAATATCGCTTCTCGTCCCATTTCATAGGGATTTTGGCCAATATTTATATGTGCCAAATGCTCTTGTAACATGGTTAATTGGCGGGGCGCTGCGTCAGTCATAATAACGACCACCTCCTTGTTATCAATTTTATCTTTGAAGGGAGTGATCATGCTGCGATAAAGGTCGACATTATTTTGCGGCCAGCCTCCAACAGCAATAAAGGAATCGGCCTTTATGGGCCTACCTTTCATGACTGACTCCATCTGTTTCACGGCCTGTGTTAACTTGTCAAAATTTAAAAAAGGCTCGCGCGCTTCGGTCCATCCACGCTCGTTTTTCAGTTGCAACCCGGGAGCGGTACCATATTTTTTGCCTGATAACGCGGAGCGAATACCCATAATTCTCTGGTTCAAATTGGGCGAGTCTGGCCGTCCGGTTTGAATAACCAATGTTCCACCCTCGGGGCGAAGCTTTTTCAACCCTTCTCCTAACGCCTTACCAAGTTCAACATTGTCGGTTCCGATGTAAGCTAAACGCAAGCTTTGGTAGTTGTTTTGGGGGGAGATATCAACATCAGAGTCATAGGTGATAACAGGGATGCCGGCCTCTTTGGCTTTTTGTAAGCTATTTTCGGCGAGAAATTTAGATTGCGTCACCGATACGGCAATACCATCAATGCCCTCATCGATCAGTTGCTCTATGATTCGATTTTGTACTCTTACGCTGGCGATTTCAGGCCCACGATATATGCATTCAACGCCTTCTATTTGAGCGGCGGCGTCTTTACAGCCATGGCCACTTCGATCAAAAAAAGCGCTGTAAAATTTGGGGACAACAGCAAACCTTAAGGCTTTTGCGCTCACACAAAAGCTGGGTAATAGGGTTAACGCAATAAATAGGACAACGGCTCTTGCCACATTTGCTCCTAGCAATGATGAGATGGTTGGCTTAATGCGGATGTTGATTTTTGAGGATCAATGTAACAAAGCTGTTAGCTTAAAGATATGGGGCAAAATAGATATTGATGATTTATTTAGCAGTTTACAGTTAAAGGATTGATATTGAGTAACTTGTGTCGATTCACGCCTGCTATTTAAGGTGGGGCGTTGGCTGTTAGGATGCGAATTAAACTGTGCAATTAAGCCGTGCTTAAGCAGAGGTAATAGCCTTGTGCGGCACACTCATTCAGACAGGATCAGTGAGTGGGTTGATGGGGGACAAGCGCATTGTTATACAATGAAAAAAGCCAGCGGTTAATCGCTGGCTTTTATGTTGGAGCGTAATCGTATTAACGATAAAAGGCTTCAACTGTGCCTTTTACGGTCAACAACAGTGGTTGGCCGCGACGGTCTAAGGATTTTGACGGGATTTTTACCCACCCTTCGCTGATACAATACTCTTCTACATCGAAACGTTCTTTACCGTTAACACGAATGCCGATGTCGTGTTCGAAGATCTCTGCCACATGGTGTGGGCTACGAGGATTAACTGAAAGGCGATCCGGTAAGGCGGGTTGTGCTGCTGGTGTATTAGTGTCGTTCATGGTCGCTGTCTGTAATGGATAAAACGTGCGCTATTGTAGGCAATACTGGCTCTTTGCTCAAGAAATTAACCTAGCGACATAGGGTTAAATGTGCAATCCGTGACGTCATAGTGATAGGGCTGAGTGTTAAGGGCGCGCCAATGTATTTTGCCTAGGGGTTGAGCCGCACATCACCGCGATTAGTTAGCCACAACTCATGCTTGGTCATCACCTTGCTGAACATTTTGCTTTGTAGATAATCAGTCAACCATTGGCGAACGTGTGGGTAGGGCGACTGCAGATACCATTGGCGCTCGACGCGGGCAAATTGGCGAATAAACGGCAGCAAGGCGATGTCGGCTAGGCTTTCTCTGTCGGCCATCAGGTATTGATGCTGAGTTAATAGTTGCTCTAACTGACTGATGTAGCCTTCACAGGCTTCGCGGCACGCGATGATATTGGTTTCGCTGTAACGCTTAGCACATTTGTAGTTCTCTAGGCAGCGCTTAAACTCGGTATCAAAGCGATAGATTAAAGTTTGCATGTCAGCGAGCATCTCATCATCCCCTGTGAACAGCAGATCGTCTGGGTCATTCATGCTCAGTGCCCACAACATCACCTCAAGGCTTTCTTCTATCACAGTGCCATTTGGGGTGATTAACACTGGCACTGTGCCCTTAGGCGATGCCGCTAACATTTCAGCGGGTTTATCACTTAATATGAGATCCCGCAGCAATACCGGCAGCTGGGATTTATAAATCGCAATTCTCGCCCGCATGGCGAAGGGGCAATTTCTTAGCGAATAGATAATAGGTAAGCTACTATTTTTATTCATTTTAAACGCTATCTCTTAATCACTTATTTACGGATTTGCTAATACTTGATCTACTTTAACCATATTCATCGGCAAAATATACGCGTACCATTCCCCCTTTTAACGTTAACTGAGACTCGCTAAAGTGATGAAACCCAAGATTGAATTATTAGCCCCAGGTGGTGATGTGCAGGCCATAAAAGCGGCCATTATTGCCGGTGCTGATGCTGTGTATTGCGGCCTAGATACCTTTAACGCCCGTAATCGCGCCGCTAATATTTCATTCGATCAACTTGTGGGGATCATCAGACTTGCCCATCAATACGATTGCCAAATTTTCTTAACCCTCAATATTGTTATCTTAGAGCAAGAATTTAAAACCTTATTTAACTTATTGAATAAGTTAGTCAACACCACCTTAGATGGGGTGATAGTGCAAGACATGGGCTTGCTTTATGTGTTGCGTCACTACTTTCCAAGCCTTGATATCCATGCATCGACTCAGCTAACCACCCACAATGCGGGGCAAATTCCGTTTTTAAAAAAACTCGGTGTCAGCCGGGTGAACTTATCGCGCGAGCTCAATTTACGCGAGATAACGGCGCTCGCCAAAGTCGGCCAAGAGCATGACACCTTATTAGAGGTGTTTGTGCATGGGTCATTATGTGTGGCGTTTTCGGGGTTATGCTATTCAACCTCGGCCAGTGCGGGTAACTCGGGTAACCGTGGCCGTTGCAGCCAAGCGTGCCGTGAAGAGTATGAAACTACCGAGTCGGGTCATAACTTCCCACTGAATATCAAAGATAATTCGGCGTTTTTTGACTTACCGGCACTGATTGAAGCGGGTGTGTACTCCTTTAAAGTGGAAGGGCGCATTAAAGGCGCTAGCTATGTGCATACGGTGATCGATAGTTTTCGCAAGCAGATTGACGGCTATGTGGCAACCGGCGAGCTGACTCAAGATGGCGAGCGCTTATATAAGGTGTTTAACCGCGACTTTACCAATGCGTTTTTACGGGGCGATTTAAACCAGTCGATGTTTATTGATAACCCCCGCGATAACTCTAACAATCACTTAGTGGATAAACTCAAAGCCGAAAAAGGCGAGTCGATCTCTGTGGTACAAATTCACTCGGCTCAGCAGCAGTTGCAAGTGGATAAACAGCAGATCACCAGCTCTGTTGATGACAAAATTGCGCATTTGAGTATCGAAAAAATCAAGCTCAGCTTACGCTTTACCAGTGAGCTAGATGAGCCGCTGCGCTTAACCGTGGAGACTGAGCAAAGTGATAGCCTGTTGCCCGGGCAAACTGCTAAAACCGCAAGTCAAACTTTCACTTCTAGCAGTGTAATGACACCCAGCGAGGAGTTAAGCGTTGATAGGCAAGCGATTGAAAAGCGTTTCAAAAGCATTAATAACGCTAACTATGAACTCGTCGAGCTTGACACTCAGCAGCTAACCGATGGCTTAAGCATTCCGTTTCGTGAGATAACCACGTTAAAAAATGAGCTACTTAGCTACTTAAATGCAGGGGTTGCGGTGATTGCACATGTGCAGCCGCCTAAACTTGAGCACCACCCTAAAGCCGATGGACCGCTTGGGCTGTCGATGCTTATCTGTGATGAAGCCGATGTGGCGTTGGCCGATGTGATCGATGGCGATATCTATTTTAAGCTGCCAGATGCTTACAAGCGTGGCTGCACCAAGTATGTCGACTTCTTGCTGCAAAACCCACGGCTTATTCCTTGGTTTCCGCCCGTGTTAATCGGCAAAGATTTTGATGTGGCGCTGAATATTTTGCAACAAGTGAAGCCTAAGCTGATTGTCACCAACAATACAGGTATTGCGTATCATGCCGAGCAGTTGGGGATTCAATGGATTGCGGGGCCATTTTTAAATACCACCAACTCTTACGCCTTGCTGGCACTTAAGCAAGGGGCAGCCTGCAGCGGCGCCTTTATTTCTAACGAGATAAACCGGCAGCAAATTAAGCAGATAGCCAGACCGAAAGACTTTAAGCTGCTTTACAGCATTTATCATCCCATTTTGTTGATGGCTAGCCGTCAGTGTTTTTTCCAGCAGAGTGTGGGGTGTGAAAAGCCACGTATCGATAACGGTTGTATGTTGTCGTGCGATAAATCGACCAGTATTAAAAACCTCAAAGGTGACTCTTTTGCCATCGACAAGCAAAAAGCAGGTTACCCAAGCATTTATAACCAAGATCAGTTTTTAAATACCGACATCATTAACGACCTTAGTGATAAGTTTGATGGCTTTATGATTGATTTGACCAATATTGGCGCAGGCGACAGAGTCTCTCCTGACAAGGTTGAGCTCATTAAACAGTTTCAAGCCCTGCTGGATGGCCAAAGTGAAGCCAGCGCTAAGCTGTCGCGCTTAGTGCCTGAGTCAACACTCCTGCAATACCAAAACGGGTTGTAAATTGAAGGGGGCGTAATCTGATGTTGCACTTTAACCGCTCGCGTCAACTGTGCCTTTACTTGATTAACAGGTAAGCCGTCATGGATAAGCAGATCAGCATACCGCTTCCGGCGCTCATCCATCGGATTGGCAGGGAAGCGGCCAACAAGGCGCAAGCGGTTGCTAAGCCATATGGTTGCGAGCTAAAGCGTGTGCGCCGCTCCAGACATTGGCAGTTGCGTGGCGATGCCATTGATATTCAATCGCTGGCATCGCAATTACAGGTATCTGAGTGTGCTGAGTTATCTTACCTGGTGCAAAAAATTACCACAGCCTTACAGCAACACGCTGACAAGCTAGAACCTTTACAGGTTAAGCTTACTCGCCTCATTAAGGGCAACCCTAGCATCACCTTGAATGAGCTGATGCATCTCACCCAATGTTCTCTTACTGAAGCCAGGCGGGCGCGCTTTGACGCCGACGTTTGGTAGCTTGAACCTTATCTCTCCCAGCAGGTATTTTCCCTGCAGATAACGGCCCCCCTTTTTTGCGTGCCCAGCCGCTTGCTCATCGTTATGGGCGGCAATACCGTGAAAAACAAGGTTCTTCATCTTCATCCTGGCAGGATAAATAATGGAGGATAATCTGCGAGTGCTGTGTTAGCCTGACACCAAAAAAATGGAGTCAACAGATGCAAAAAACGCTTATAGTTTCATCACTTATGTTACTGAGTGCCTGCAGCACGCCCGCCGCAAAGCAAGCCGATATCGTTATCGATAATGCTAATATCATTGATGTGAAAACCGGTCTGGTTGACGCATCACAGTCGCTGGCGATTCGTGATGGCCTTATTATTGAGCGCAGCAGCGCACCCCTTAATAACCGCTATAGCGCGGCGCAATATATCGATGCTAAAAACCAATACCTGATGCCCGGACTGTGGGACATGCATGTTCATTTTGGGGGTGGCGAAGCGTTGATTGAAGAAAATAAGCAGCTGTTACCTCTGTATTTGGCTTACGGGGTAACCACAGTGCGAGACGCCGCTGCAGACTTAAGTGAGTCGGTGTTAGCTTGGCGTGCACAGGTTAATGCCAGAGAGCTCGTTGGCCCCACCATTTATACCTCTGGCCCTAAACTTGAGGGTAAAGATTCGATTTGGCCCGGCGATCTGGAAGTGGAAACCACGGCTGAGATGAATGCCGCCATTGATCAACTTGATGCCATGGACATTGATTTTATTAAGATCACCGACAGCGCACTCACCCCAGAGCTTTATTTACAGGCGGTGAAAGAGGTGAAAAAGCGCGGTTATCAAATCTCTGGGCATATTCCCTTTTCGCTATCGGTGACCGATGTGTCGTACGCAGGTTTAGATGCCATCGAGCATATGACCTATCTGTTAAAGGCGGCGGCCAAAAATGAAGCTGAGATCTCGGCGAAAGTCGCCTCTGGCGAGCTAACTTATAGCAAGGCACTGCCCATAGCGACGCAAAATTTCGACCAACAAACCGCGTTAAGCAAATATGCGGTGCTGGCCAGCAACGATACGGCTGTGGTGCCGACATTAGTCGGCAACCAAATTACCACTTATATTGATGAAGATAATCATCAAGATGATGAGTTTTTAAATTATATCGGTAAGGGACTAAAGCAAACGTATCAGTGGCGGGTGGAGCGAGCCAATAAGGACAATGCAGCGCAAATTGAGCAGCGTAAAGCGCGTTACATCAAAACGGGGCAGCTATTACCGCTAGTGCAGCAGGCGGGCGTCTCGATTATTGCGGGTACCGATGCAGGTTTTTTAAACTCCTATATCTACCCGGGTTTATCGCTACATCAAGAGCTGGCTATCTATAATGATTTTGGACTGACGCCGCTGCAAACCTTACAATCGGCTACCCTTGCTGGGCCGAAATTTTTAGGCAAAAGCGAGCAGTTTGGTGAGTTAACTCACGGCAAGGTCGCCGATATTATTTTCTTGACCGATAACCCGTTAACCGATATCCGCAACACCCTGAAAATCGAAGGGGTGATTTCGCACAATCAGTTTTATAATCAACAAGATCTTGAGCAATTAAAAGCCAATGCCAAGCAGTTTGTGCAATCGCAACTGTAAATCGTGGTAAGGGGATTCGGCTTAGTGCGCCCTGAGTATCAGAAAAGGGCTATTGCCCTTTTCTTGATACGCTGTTTTAAGCTGATGAGCTTAACGGCACTTTGATTAAATGAGCGGCACTTCTTCAATGACAGTGCCGTTAATGACCCTTAATGAGAGCGCCGTTGATTAAATACTGCGGTGCAACAACAGTGGTGGGGATGTCATTCCCACCACCATCATCAACGAGCGACTCTTGCTAACTACAGGGTTTTGAACTGGCGAACATTGTGCTCCAATGTTTTTGCCAGATCTTCAAGCTGCTGACTTGCTAGCGTGATTTTGCTGGCTTGCTCCTCAGCCAGTAACGCTGAGTGGGTTATCTGGCTAAAGTTACGGTTGATTTCAGAGGCAACCACAGATTGCTCTTCTGCCGCCGTGGCGATTTGGGTGTTCATGTCGCTGATTTGGGTGACCGAAAGATTAATCGCCGTCAGTGATTCACCAGCTGACTTTGCTTGCTCGACGCTTACCTCTGCCTGTTGTGTGCCTTGATTCATCACCTCTACCGCATTCATCGAGTTGCCTTGCATCTTTTCAATGACCGCTTGAATTTGGCCGGTCGACTCTTGAGTGCGGCGAGCAAGATTGCGCACTTCATCGGCCACCACGGCAAAACCACGCCCCTGCTCACCTGCTCTGGCGGCTTCAATGGCTGCGTTTAATGCCAATAAGTTGGTTTGCTCGGCAATGCCTTGAATCACTTCTAACACAGTCTCAATCTGGCGGCTGTCTTGCGACAGATTATTGATCACCTCGGCGGCCTCACTGACTTTATCGGCAAGGGCATTGATGCTTGACTGGGTTTTACTGACTTCGTTTTGTCCGGCGGTAAATTCGTTCATGGCCGTTTGCGCTAGGCTGGCGGCATCACTGGTGTGGCTGGCGACTTCTGATACCGTCGATGACATCTGATTGATGGCGGTTGCGCCTTGTTCGGTAGCTGTTTTTTGGTTAACGATCAACTCTTCGTTATATTTTGCTGTGAGCAATAATTCGTTAGAGGCACTGAGCAGCTCATTAGCCGCTGCTATCGAATTTTTGGTGAAACCCGACATATGGTCGGTTAAGTCTTGTAACGCACTTAAAATACTATTGGGGGTATGAAACTTAACCTGAGTGGTTAAATCACCTGATGCAATCTCTTTGATAACCAAAGCGGCATATTCGGGCTCGCCACCCATCAGTCGTTTTAAGCGGTTAACGGTACTGATCGCCACAATAGAGCCGATGATGATAGCCATCGCTGTCACGACTAACATGATCCATTGGAAGCTATTAGTTTGTTCACGCGCTGTGGCAACCTGTTGTTGTATCGCGATTTCTTGATAATCAATCAAGTTGTTGATCCGTTTAAGCCATTCTGTGTATGCCGGTGAAACTGTGGTAATTAAGTAATCGGTGGCGTCGGCTTTACGCCCATCGCGCATCATGGTCAATAAGTTATCAGTTAAGGAGAGGGTCGAGCGCTCAATCTCTTTAATCAAGCGCATTAACTTTTGCTCTTCAGCACTGTGGGGCACTGCTGCGTACATGGCATCGAGTACGGTGGCGGATTGCTGATAGAAGCTATTTAAGCGGCCAATGTCATTTTTATGTTCGTTTGACTTAGCCTCGTTCTTGGCGAGCACCACATCTCGAATCGAAATGGCCCTGTCGTGCACGCTGCCACGAAAGTTAATGGCATGGCGCTGTTCTACTGCCGTTTGATCGGACAGTTGGGTGAGGTTTTTATCGGCGATACTGATCTTGAATAAACCAAAAAGGGTGATGCCCAGCATGATCAACAAGAGTAGCGCGAAGCCAGAATACAGACGATTAATTACATTCACTAATTCATACCTTAATTGTTGGGACTTAATTTAGGGAAGGAGCACTTACATTTTTGCCAGCCAGACATTATACGCCAAATCGCAACTTTAGATCACAGCAATCAAACTAATTGGTTATTCCATACGCACCATATCTTTGCTAGGTAACAGGCGTTGCAGCAATCTTTGTTTGTAGGAGTATTGTGTTGATCTACTTGGAGCATGGTTATAGCTACCCAGACTGCCCGCGTTTATTGATAACAAATCGTGATGATTAATATAAATATTGATAATTATACGAACTTATTTTCTTGTCGTACTATATCGCTATTCAATGAGTCAGCCACATAGGCGCAGAGGCTTATGGCTTGGCTGACTATCAGATTGGTTATCACGTGAATAGGGTATAACGATGAAATTTTTACACACGATGATCAGGGTGAAAGACCTTGATAAATCAATTGAATTTTACACCAAGGTGCTCGGGATGAGCGTGCTGGAGAGAACCGACAATACCGAGTATCGCTATACCTTGGTTTTTGTGGGCTATCCAGATGAGCAGGGTACTAGCATCGAATTAACCCATAATTGGGACACTGACACCTATGAAATGGGCAATGCCTTTGGTCATTTAGCCTTAGGCGTTGCTGATATCTATGGGGCGTGTGACAAGATAAAAGCCTTGGGCGCTAAAGTCACGCGTGAACCTGGGCCGGTAAAAGGCGGCGAGACTCATATTGCGTTTATCACCGACCCTGATGGTTATCAAATTGAGCTAATTCAGCTCGGCTAAATTCAAAGCGACTCAATTCACATCGACTAAGTGCACTAAAGCCATTAATTAAGTGCACTAAAGCCATTAACTAGGTCGATAATGCGCACGGTATTGCCAAGCGCACTGGCTAGACTACAGAGGAACAGCAAGATGAAACAGGCATTATTTCAACCTTTGCAATTAGGTCGTTACACGTTAGCTAACCGAATTGTGATGCCGCCCATGACGCGTTCACGTGCGACCCAACCGGGTAATGAAGCTAATGAGATCATGGCCACTTACTATGCTCAGCGTGCTTCGGCAGGCTTAATTGTGGCCGAGGGCACCCAGATCTCAGCCATGGGCCAAGGTTATGCGTGGACCCCAGGTATCTACACTCAGGCGCAAATTGATGGCTGGAAGAAAACCACCACTGCAGTGCATGATAAAGGTGGAGTGATTTTTGCCCAGCTGTGGCATGTGGGCCGCGTCACCCATCCCGATAATATCGGCGGGGCTCAGCCCATCTCTTCATCAGCCATTAAGGCTGAAAACGTTAAAGTGTTTGTTGATAATGGTAAGGCAGAGCCAGGCTTTGTCGATGTGGTTGAGCCTCGGGCCATGACCAAAGATGACATTAAGCTGGTGATTGGCGAGTACCGTCAAGCAGCGCTCAATGCCATTGAAGCTGGGTTTGATGGTATTGAACTGCATGCGGCCAATGGCTACTTAATCAACCAGTTTATCGACTCTGGTGCCAACCATCGCACCGATGAATATGGTGGCAGTGTCGACAATCGTCTGCGCTTTTTAGCCGAAGTGGTCGAGGCGGTGGTCGATGCCATTGGCGCCGATCGCGTTGGGGTACGTTTAGCGCCGTTTACATCACTTAATGGCACGGTTGATGCGAACCCCGTTGAAACCTATACCGCGGCAGCAGCGTTGCTTAATCAATATAACATCGCCTATTTACACATTGCCGAGGTGGATTGGGACGATGCACCAGAAACGCCACAGTCATTTAAACAGGCGGTACGTGCAGCCTTTAAAGGAGTATTAATTTACGCTGGTAAGTATGATGTTGAAAAAGCTGAGCAAACCCTTAATGACGGTTTAGCCGATATGATAGGTTTTGGTCGCCCCTTTGTGGCCAACCCTGATCTACCTTATCGTATTAAGCACGGTTACCCATGGGCTGAGCACGATCCGGCGACCTTGTTTGGCGGGGCAGAAAAAGGCTTAATCGATTATCCTGAGTATGCTCATTAAAGTGTCATCAGCTACCTTGCACCCAGTATAAAGGTGGTGGGTTACCTGCGATGAAATAAATAGCAACCACAGCCATGTGGTTGCTATTTACGCAAATAAAGATGAACAAAGTTCAGATTAAAAAACTTGCCATATTATGGTGTTAGGTGTTTCATGTCGTCGCCCTTTCAGCCTTGCTATTGATGCTGAATCTTACTTTATATGAGTCCCCATTATGCGCGGAGTGTTGTATCTATTTATTGCTACCTTGTTAGCTGCTGTTGGTTGGGTTGCATCGAAAATGGTAGTGATTCATATGCCAGGAGAGCTGTTTATCGGCGCGCGATTCTTACTCGCCAGCCTGCTGCTATTACCCTTTTGCTATAAAAATTTAGTTAAATTGGACGCTAAGCGGTTGTTGTCCGCTGGCGGTGTCGGCATTTTTCTTGGGGTCTCACTGCAAGTTTGGGTTCACGCCGTTGCCATGAGCCAAAGTTTGTCGGAAGGGGCTTTTATCATGAGTTTGGCGATGATTATTGCGCCCATGGTCGCTTGGCTGTTGTTTCAAGTCAGGCCCAATCGTGCCTTTTGGCTGGCTTTGCCTGTGAGTATTTGTGGCATGATGTTACTGATACTCACCAAGGGCTGGCAGGTTGATCCGAGCCAGTGGTATTTTCTATTAGCCGCGGCCTTACTTTCGGTTCATTTTGTATTAAATAAAAATATCAGCCTTAATATCAAACCATTAGATTCGATTTGTATTCAACTGTTTGTCGTTGGGGTTGTTGGCTTGGTCTATGCGGCATTGACTAAGCCTGTCGCCTTTGAGTTAAATGCGCAGTTACTATTCTGGTTTATAATATCGACGGTGATAGCGACATCGGTACGCTACCTATTGCAAACCCTAGGGCAGTACAAGGTGACTATGGAAACGGCCGCACTGCTGATGATTTTAGAGCCGATTTGGACTATGTTGCTGAGTATTTTGATGTTAGATGAGCAGTTACAGCTACAGCAGTTTGCAGGTGGCAGCCTCATTTTTCTATCACTACTGTTATATATTAAGCTGTCTAGGTATTACGCGATGAAAGCCAGACCCGCCATATAGAAGCAAGTGATGCTGGGCGGTAAAACCTTCGTAAAAGAGCATCTGCTTCAAAATAGGGACAAGTTATGTCAGATGAGAAGCTTATCTTGTTACTCAAGTGCTGCATTATGCTCGGCATTAGCCTTATTGGTGTAGGGGTTTATTTACATAACTTTAGCGAGACAATAGAGGCCATGGGCGTTAATGGCATTATTATCAGTGCGATATGTGTCGCTATCGGCATGGTGTTGTCGCTGCCCACCAAAATGTACCTCACCTTTTTACTGGTGAAGCGCGAATCTGAGCGTAACCTTTAACCACGCCCCAAGCCGCTGTATTGCCAGAGAGCTAACTCACTTAATGGGCTTTTTGGTAATTAACCCAAGACTAATGGGTCAAAAACACCGATAATTCACCTCAATGTAAGTTTTTTGGCCGCTTGGCCGCGCACGACACTGGATATATTCAATGGAAATCAAAGTTAATTTTCTCGACAATCTCAGACTTGAAGCCAAGTTTGACGATTTTACCGTTACCGCCGATCAACCGATCCGTTACAAAGGTGATGGTTCTGCCCCTAGTCCTTTTGATTATTTCTTAGCTTCGTCAGCCCTTTGCGCGGCCTATTTCGTTAAGGTGTATTGTAAGGCGCGTGACATTCCCACCGACAATATTCGCCTGTCACAAAACAATATTGTGGATCCTGAAGATCGCTACAACCAAATTTTTCAAATTCAGGTTGAGCTGCCAGATGATATCTCCGACAAAGATCGCCAAGGTATCTTACGCTCAATCGATCGTTGCACCGTGAAAAAAGTGGTGCAAACCGGCCCCGAGTTCAAAATCGAAACGGTTGAGAATCTCGACGCCGATGCTAATGCCATGTTGATGGGCCAGCCCGATGGCGAAGCGAGTACCTATATTTTGGGTAAAGATCTGCCGCTTGAGCAAACCATTGCCAATATGACTGGCATGTTGGCCGATCTTGGAATGAAGATTGAAATCTCATCATGGCGCAATATCGTACCCAATGTGTGGTCGTTGCATATTCGTGATGCAGCCTCGCCCATGTGCTTTACCAATGGTAAAGGGGCGACCAAAGAGAGCGCATTATGCTCTGCATTGGGTGAATTTATTGAGCGCCTAAACTGTAACTTTTTCTATAACGACCAGTTCTTCGGTTTGGATATCGCCAACAGCGAGTTTGTGCATTATCCCAACGAGAAATGGTTTGCGCTCACCGATGACGATGCGCTGCCTGCTGGCCTGCTCGATGACTATTGTTTAGACATTTACAATCCAGATGATGAGCTGTGTGGGTCGCATCTTATCGATACCAACTCAGGCAACATTGAACGCGGCATCTGCACCATTCCCTATACGCGTCGCTCCGATGGCGAGACGGTTTATTTCCCGTCGAATTTAATCGAAAACCTGTTTTTAAGTAACGGTATGAGCGCGGGTAACAACCTGCAAGAAGCCGAAGTGCAGTGCTTATCAGAGATTTTTGAGCGTGCGGTTAAGCGTCAAATTATCGAGCAAGAAATTGTCCTACCCGATGTGCCTATGCAGGTGTTAGAAAAGTACCCAAGTATCCTTGCTGGCATCAAGGGGCTAGAGGAGCAAGGCTTCCCTGTGGTGGTGAAAGATGCCTCATTAGGCGGTCAGTTCCCGGTGATGTGTGTCACCTTGATGAACCCGAAAACTGGCGGCGTATTTGCGTCATTCGGCGCGCATCCGAGTTTCGAAGTGGCCTTAGAGCGCAGTTTAACTGAGCTATTACAAGGTCGCAGCTTCGAAGGCCTTAACGATGTGCCTAAGCCGACCTTTAACAGCATGGCGGTGAGTGAGCCAGAAAACTTTGTCGAGCACTTTATCGACTCGACTGGGGTGATCTCGTGGCGCTTCTTTAGCAGCAAGCATGACTTTGAATTCTGCGAGTGGGATTTCTCTGGCACCAACGAAGAGGAAGCCAAAGGGCTGTTTGGCATCTTAGACACCTTAGGTAAAGAGGTGTATGTGGCTGAGTTTGATCAACTTGGCGCATCGGCTTGCCGTATTTTAGTGCCAGATTACTCAGAGGTTTATCCTGTCGAAGATTTGATTTGGGATAATACCAACAAAGCGCTGGATTACCGTGAAGATATCTTAAACCTGCATACCTTGAGTGATGATGAGCTGGTTGATTTAGTCAATCGTTTTGAAGAGAGTCAGCTCGATAACTACACAGATATTCGCACCCTGATTGGCATCGTGTTCGATGAAAATACCGTGTGGGGCCAGCTAACGATTATTGAGCTTAAAATCCTTATCTATCTTGCACTCGGTGCTCATGATGAGGCGCTGGAGCTGGTAGGCGACTTCTTGCAGTTTAACGATAATACGGTTGAGCGTGGCTTGTTCTATCAAGCGGTTAATGCGGTATTGGAAGTGACTTTAGACGAAGCGTTGGCGCTTGAACATTTCATCCAGAACTTCAACAGAATGTTTGGTGAAGCCGTGATGGAGCAAGTGGTTGGCTCGGTCAACGGTGACATACGTTTCTCTGGTTTAACCCAAACCAGTATGCAGCTTGAAGGCATAGAGCCACACCTGCGATTGATTGAAAGTTATAAGAAACTGCATCAAGCCCGTAAAGCCAAAGCTGGACTTTAATCATGGGCCTAACCACGAGTCTATGCATGGGCCGGCGCTATTAACTGCGTTAACAGATGTTGATGCTTGACCCCAAAAAAGCGAGCCTAAGGCTCGCTTTTTTAATGATGTGTTTTAACTTACGAGCCACCGATTCATGGCGTAACCACGCGACGTTAGCCTAAGGGCGCAGACTTAGTACTTGGTCTATATCGCTGGCGCTGTGGCGCTCATGGAGTTGCTCCCACGTTTCCCCCCATGTGCGGTTGACGATACGACCGCGCTGCACTGCGGATCTGGCGGCGATATTGTTGGCCCAGCGAACGACATGAGTATAAGAGTCTACCGCTAAGAATTCGGCGGCGTCATATAAATGGCCAAGCACTAAGTTGCCGTACCAAGTCCAAATGGCCATATCGGCAATGCTGTATTCATCGCCTGCAATGTAGGTGTTGTTGGCTAACTGTTTATCTAGCACGTCTAATTGGCGTTTCACTTCCATGGTGAAGCGATTGATGGGGTACTCAATCGCTTCAGGCGCATAGGCATAGAAATGGCCGAACCCGCCACCCAAGTAAGGCGCCGAGCCTTGTAGCCAAAATAACCAATTGAGTGTTTCAGTGCGGGCTGCGTGATCTTTAGGGATAAAGTGGCCAAATTTGTCGGCTAAATAAAGCAAGATGGCGCCCGACTCAAACACTCTTATCGGCTTATCACCTGAGTTATCGACGAGGGCAGGAATTTTCGAATTGGGGTTGATGGCGACAAAGCCTGATGAGAATTGCTCGCCCTCGCCAATATCTATGGTGTAGGCATCGTATTCGGCGGCGCTAACACCTTTAGCCAAGAGTTCTTCTAACAAGATAGTGACTTTTTGGCCGTTAGGGGTGGCTAGAGAATGCAGTTGCAAAGGGTGCTTGCCTACTGGCAAAGCTTGTTGGTGTCTGGCGCCAGAATCGGGGCGATTAATACTGGCCCATTTGCCGCCACTTTCTTTATCCATTGTCCATACTTTAGGGGGCGTATACTCTTGTGTCATGTGATTTCCTTGGTTTTACTGGCGTGATACTGCTTAATATCGGGATGTTTAATCTCAGTTAAACCCCTAAAGGTTATTTTTAGTTATAACACTTGGCTATCGATCCCAAGTATTAGTTATAAGTGGCGGATAAACGGCCGCAATAGAATATCTGCTGCCTTAGCCAATGATGATAGCGCAATACTGAGAGTTCACATTGTCCCCCACTTTACGGTAAAGTACGCCGCTCAAAGTGATACAGATACAGACTGAACCTCAGCTCCATTTGAGCCAATGCAGGTCAGTTGTGACGACAAGAGTAGTGAATAGATGAATAATGAACACGATGTGATCGATAATTTAGCCGAATTACGCCGCTTTATTGCCGCTGTTGAGCAGGGGGGGTTAGGTTTAGAAGGGGTCGTTGGGATTGGCATGGCGACCAATAATGCCGACGGTCGTCCCTTTGTGGCGGTGTTTGGCAATAACCACAAGTTATTGCTTGCCCGTTGGGTAACCCAAGAGGTGTTTGATACGGGTAAAGATATTGTCCGAAATGGCGCCCAACCACAGCATTAAGTGTGATTGAGCGACAGCCCTAAAGCGCCTTTGTCTGACGAGTGGCGCTAACGGGGTAGGCTAGCTTCAACTTGTGCGATCTGCTGCTGTAATTGCGCATGGTCGTAGGCATTAATGTTGATATGGCCCACTTTGCGTTGAGGTTGCGGCGTCTTGTTATACCAGTGCAAACTGGCATTGGCGGTAAGCGCCTCCCTTGGCGCTGCAGCTGTGCCCAGTAAATTGAGCATTGCCGTAGCGCCTTGAGCTTGCGTAGCCCCTAGCGGCAGACCGGCTATCGCCCTGAGGTGGTTTTCAAATTGACAGGTCATGGCGCCCAGCTGTGTCCAGTGGCCGCTGTTATGCACTCTAGGCGCCAGCTCGTTAACCAGTAGTTTATCTCCCACCACAAATAACTCCATGGCGAGCACGCCCACATAGGGCAGGGCGTCAAAAATCGCCCGCATATAATCTTCGGCGGTTTGTTGCATCATAGGCGTTATCCCCTGAGCTGGGGCGATGGAGCGCACTAAGATCCCTTGATGGTGCACATTGTCGGTTAGCGGGTAAAACCGGGTTTCGCCTGTCGTGCTGCGCACACCGATAAGCGACACTTCCCGGTCAAACGCTATCCACTGCTCTGCCAGATAATCCGTTTGGGGTGGGCTGGCAACAAGCTGTGCTAGTTGTTTATCCTCTTTGACTAGCCACTGGTTTTTGCCGTCATACCCGTCATGTAGGGATTTAAGCACCATGGGCAGACCAATCTCTTTAGCGCTTTGGTCTAAGTCGATACCGTAGCAAAAAGGTGCACTGGGGAGCTGCAGTCGGGCTAGCAGCTGTTTTTCCTCGATACGGCTTTTGCAATGGGCAACGCTATTGACGCTCGGCGCGATACGGCAAAAAGCGGCTAAGCCTTGCAGTAAGTTAAGGTCGACCTGCTCCTTTTCTACCGTGAAAGCATCTGGCTGACCTAAGGCATCATAAAGGTCTGCAAGGTTATCGCCCGCTTGCCATGGCGCAATCAGTCCTAAACCTTCAACGCAGCTTAAATCGGTATCGCTGCCTGTATCGGCCACAAAGCTAAACTTGAGCCCCAGAGGGAGCCCAGCCAGTGCCAGCATGCGGGCTAATTGACCGCAGCCAATAATGCCAATACGCATTATTCTACCTCCAGTGGCACGCTGGCAGTTTGTGAGGCTCTCCAATCGATAAGCCGCTGAGTTAAAGCGCTATCACCTAATGCCAATATTTGCGCTGCCATCAGGCCGGCATTAAAGGCACCCGACTCGCCAATGGCTTGGGTGGCCACTGCAACACCTTTAGGCATTTGCACGATAGACAGTAAACTGTCCATCCCTTTTAAGGATTTGCTCGACACCGGCACCGCAATTACGGGCAGGTGGGTCATCGCGGCAGTCATGCCGGGTAGATGTGCGGCGCCGCCAGCGCCGGCAATGATCACCTCTATGCCCTCTTTAGCCGCATTATGGCTAAATTCGACCAGACGCTCAGGGGTACGATGCGCCGATACCACTTGAGTGTGATAGCTTATCTTTAGTGCATCGAGCACTGAGGTTGCATTTTTCATGGTGGGCCAATCACTCTGTGAGCCCATAATTATGGCGACTTTAGCTTGTGTCATTGCTGCCTCTTAAGTTGTTAACCAATGTGTAAATAGTGCGTAAGTGGGGATGCCAACCAATACGTTGAACGGGAAGGTGATCGCTAACGAGTAGGTGACAGACAGGCTATGGTCGGCCTGGGGAATGGCAACGCGCATCGCCGCAGGCACCGCAATATAAGATGCGCTGGCGCCTAAGGTGGCCAATAAGATAGCGCCGCCATTGGACAGCCCTAAATAGAGCCCCAGTAAACAGCCGATAAAGCCGCCAATTAAGGGCATGGCCACGCCAAATGCCAGAATAAAGCTGCCCATCTGTTTTAGCGCCTGAATTCGACTGGCCGCCATCATCCCCATCTCTAATAAGAACAGCGCCAAGACACCATGGAACAGGTCAAAGAACAGCGGCGTGATAGAGCCTATTCGGTCGGCGCCCCAGTAGCCAATAACCAGCGCCCCCACAAGTAGGATTAAGCTTTGATTACAAAACACTTCATGCAGTAACACGCGCCACTTTACCTGCTGGCCTTTTTCTTGGGCAAGGGCGATCCCGACGGCAATCGCTGGGATCTCCAGTAACACCACAAACAGCGGGAAATAGGCTTCATAACTGATATTTTGCGATTCTAAAAATGCCACCGCGACCGCATAGGTACCAATGCTCACCGAGCCATAATGGGCCGCAATCGAGGCGCTATCGGCGCGATTAAGCTGGCCGATAAAGCGTAAAATGGGAAAGGCGATAAGGGGTAATATTAATCCCATTGCGATGACCCACATCGACTGGGGTAATAGTGCGCTAGAGCCATGTTTGGCTAGCGCTACGCCACCTTTTAGGCCGATGGCGATTAATAAAAACAGGGTCAGAGTTTGATAGAGTGCCTTAGGAAATTGCACATTGGATTTTAACAATGTGGCTAACGCTCCTAAGATGAAAAAAGCGATAGTAATGTCGAGTTGCATATTAGCGTCTGCTTAAGTCAGATGTGATGTTGACCTGCGTTGTTGATGTCAGAGGCTGACGTTGGAGGCGCGATGATGAAGTGAGTCGATTGAAAAGAGTGACAGTGCACAGGGTGAAAACCGCGCCTGCAGACAGGAGCAGTCCGCCACCATTGTGACCCTGCATGCTAGCTACACCGCCAAGTGCGCCCACTCCTGTGGCAACGAGTAAACTAAATAACAGCGCGCGGTCCTGATGTATCTGCTCAATGATCTGTTTCATCCCATCCTCGCTTGTTTTGCAGCCGATAGATTTCGGCGACTAAATTTATGCGGTGATCTTGCCAAAAATAGGTTATATATAAAAATAGATATTTATTGGTTAATATATAGATAAAAATCTATACAAGGGGCAATCATGTCACTCAGATTACAAGCCCATTTAGGCACGCTGCGGCAGATGGAAATTTTGTTAGCGGTATATGATAGCGGCAGCGTCAGTGGCGCCGCGCAGCAATTACACCTGACTCAGCCGACAATCTCGATGCAATTAAAAAAACTGGCCGATGTAATCGGGCTGGCCTTGTATAACATCGTGGGCAGAAAAGTGGTGTTTACCGAAGCAGGGTTAGAGGTGGTGAAAACTGCCACCGAGGTATTAGACAGTTTTTCTCGTTTAGAGATGTCATTGTCTGACATGGGGGAGTTAAAGTCGGGAACACTTCGCTTGGCGGTGGTGACTACGGCTAAATATTTTATTCCACACTTATTAGGCCCCTTCTGTGAGCGTTACCCCAATGTCAGCGTGCAATTAAATGTGGGCAACCGTCAGCAGATCATCGAACGCCTTAAACAAGGTATTGATGATTTTTATGTGTTTAGTCATCCTCCGGGCGATCTAAATACCGAGAGTATCGAGTTTTTTAATAACCCGTTGGTTGCCATAGCCCATGAGCAACACCCGCTGGTGCAGCAGGCTGAGGTGTCGTTAGCTCAATTATGTGATGCGCCTTTTTTAATGCGTGAGAACGGCTCAGGTACCCGTTTAGCTATTGAAAATTTCATGAATCAACAGGGCGTTAAGCTCAATGTGAAGATGACCATTGAGAGTAACGAAGCCATTAAACATTCGGTGATGTCTGGTTTAGGAGTGAGTATCTTATCGGCCCACACCCTCACGTTTGGTGGCCATATGGGGCTGGCACAGTTGCGGGTGAAATCTTTGCCTATCAACTCCAACTGGTATTTTTTGTGGCTAAAATCGAAACGGCCCTCGGCGATAGCGCAGGCCTTTTTATCCCATGTACAGAGTGAGGGGCGTGAAATGCTGCTAACCGAATTGGCCCGTTGCGAGCCGATTTAAGGTGTTACTCCCACATGACGTTGTCTTGGGATGCTTGCGCCGCCTTGAGTAATTCGATAAGCGGCAAGGCGCGGTGACGCAGGCTGACATCTGGGGCATCTTCATCTTGCTCCTTATCGGCATCGTGCTGCGCGCGAGTCGCTTCGGTAGCGGCTGGCAGTGCCGTCACGGCGGCCGATAATTTTTGTAATGCAACAGGTACGTCAGCGGCCAAAATTGCGCCGGGCACTGTGGTGCTGTGGCCCATCATTTGTAATAAATGGGTCGCAACATCGCCAAACATGGTGATATCTGAATAGTACTTTGTCTTAAATGTAACCAACATGGCAAACCCCTTAAGTGTGGCGGATGATTGGTGATAGTAGGTTAACTTTCAGTATGATGCCTTAATCATGAGCCGACTACCTAAATCGGTACTTATCATGGGAAAGCTATTGAAGCAGATTATTGTGGCGTAGGTAGGTATCGCGACAAGGCTGGCTGACGACAGCCTTGTCGCGCTAAGCATAGGCACCTAGTGATTATCAGAACGCTCAATCACATCGCGGCTTTGCCACTGTATGGTTAGCAATACCAGTAATGCTGCGACACCAGCTATACCTAAATTAAATGGATTAAAGAGTACTAAGGGAACGATGAACAGGGCCACTAATCGCTCTATTAGGGTCAGCCTGCGCAACATATAGCCTTCGATAGCGATAGCCAATGCGACTATGATGGTGCTGGTTTGTGCTATCGCAAATAGAAAGCCTAGCCAGCTAACATCGGGATTAAGCAGATCGGTATAAGCCATCATGATGGGGATGATAAACAGGCCGCCGGCTAACTTAAACGCTTCTACCGACGACTTCATTGGGTTGGCGTTTGCCACACCGGCGCCAGCGAAGGCCGCCAATGCGATAGGCGGGGTGACATTGGAGGTTTGCGACAGCCAAAATACAATCAAGTGGGCGGTCAATAGCGGTAAACCAAAGTCACCCAGCATGGGCACGGCCATTACGGCTAGTACGATATAAGCTGCCGTTACCGGTAAGCCCATCCCCAGCACTAAGGCCACAATGCTGACCAGCCCTAGCGCTACCAACATATAGCCACCAGAAAAATCCATCACAAACTGGGTAAACTGCAAGCCAATACCGGTTTGGCCGACAACGCCTACTATGATCCCCGCCGCGCCACAAGCCACCGAAATCGGTAGCGCCAATAGCGCTCCGTTTTTCATGCCTGAGATAAATTTTCGTAAGCCGATGCGGCTATGTTTACGCAGCCCTGCGGTTAATAAGATTGCCGCGCAGCCTGCCACGCCCACCAGTAGCGGTGAATACGCCAGCATCAGCAGCACTGTGATCAGCACTAAAGGGATAAGGTGATGGGCGCCATCTTTCATGACGGTGATCACCGCTTCGGTGCGGCTTTGAGCCTGCAAGTTGAGCTTACAGGCCATCAGATGCACATAGAGCAAGGTACAGAAAAAGTACAAGATGGCTGGTGCTATCGAGGCTAACATGATGTCGCTGTAAGGCACGCCAGTAAACTGCGCCATAACAAAGGCGCCAGCGCCCATGATAGGAGGCATGATTTGCCCACCGGTGGAGGCTGCGGCCTCAATCCCCGCTGATTGCTCCGGGGTATAGCCGAGCTTTTTCATCATGGGAATCGTGACCGAACCTGTGGTAACAGTATTGGCGATGGCCGAACCTGAAATGGAGCCTAACCCAGCTGATGCTAACACCGCGGCTTTTGCCGGGCCACCGCGGTATTTACCGGCAATCGAAAAAGCCAGATCGATAAAAAACTTACCGGCGCCTGTCACCTCTAAAAACGCGCCAAACAACACAAAGATAAACACTGTGGTGGCGGCGATCCCTAAGGCGGAGCCGAACACGCCATTGGCGGAGTAAATCTGAAACTGGATCAGCTCTTGTAACGAATAGGCCTTAGTCGCTAACGCGCCAGGTAGCATATCCCCAAAAGCGCTATAACTGAGAAAGAGCAGTGCTATCAATACCATGACAGGGCCTACTGTGCGGCGACAGCCCTCCATCAATAATCCCAGCAAGGCGCAGCCCGCAATAAGATCGGCGCTGCCCAAGCCATACAGTAGATGATCGATATCGTTGTAATCAAATATCCACAGACGATAACCGGCAAAGACGGTGGCAGCGCACAGCACGAGATCGATTGCACGCCCTGGGAGATAGAGCTTGCTATAGCGGTTAGCAATCAGTGGGTAATGTAAAAAAATCAGCACCAACACCCAGGTGAGGTGGATAGGGCGAAAGTAGGTGGCCGATATTGTCGAGGTAATGCCTTGCCAGATCTGAAATGCCGAGAGTGCGACAGCAATGGCGAGGATCCCATAGCCAAAGAGTGTCACAATGCGCTCAAATGGCATCTGTCTATCGTTCACGAGAGGTGAGTTACTTCGATCGGCAGATGCATTGTGTTCAACTGCACTCATAAAAAATCCTTTATCAAACGGGAATGTTGACGGCTCCGCCGCGGCTTAGCCTGAAAATCATGTTACTGGCTACTGATATAAGCTGACAAAGGCAACTGTGTAGTTGCCTTTGTCAGTGATGCCAATGTTAGATACATCAGTTTCGCGGGGTAAATGCGCGGTGCATCAGCTCAGTGATGCTCTGCGGTTTACTTCGCGCTGGCATCCTTAGCAATTGAATCGAAATATTGCTGCGCGCCAGGGTGCAGTGGCACTCCCTTTAGGCGAAACGCATTTTCAGGTGTAGTCGCTTCGGCCACTTTAACCACTTTACGTACTTCGGCCATGTTTTCGAATGCCGCTTTGGTTAAGTTAAACGCCATTTCATCGCTCATCGTAGCGCTCACAACCAATACGTTCCACACACTTAATGTGGGGACGGCGTCTACCTTGTTGTAGACACTTTCAGGGATAGTGTAGCTGCTGTAGGCTGGGTATTGCGCCATGAAAGCCGCACTTTGCTCATCAGTGATCGGGATAAGATTGATATCATGGGTCAGAGCCACTTGGGTTACCGCGCCCACCCCTTGGCCGCCGACAATAAAGCCTGCATCGATTTGACCATTGGCTAAGGCGTTAGTGGTTTCTGAGTAGTTAAGATAAACCGCATCGATATCGTTTTTGATATCAATGCCCATCGATTCGAGCAATGCTGCAGAGGTTACGGCGGTGCCACTGGCTGGCGCCCCTAACGAGATACGCTTACCTTTTAATTGGTTTAGTGAGGTGATGCCCGATTTTTTGAGGCTGATGGCATGCACTAGGTTGGGATACAGCGCAAACAAGGTATTGACCGGCATAGCGCTCTTAAATTTACCTTCACCTTTGTAGGCATCAAGAACCACATTGCCCATGGCGATGCCGGCAATCATATCGCCTCGAACCACTTTAATGGTGTTCTCTACCGAGGCGGCGGTGACTTCGGCTTTCACATTAACATCGTCAACATGTTCAGACCATACTTTGGCTAAGGCGCCACCAAAGGGATAGTAAATACCGCTTTGGCCGCCAGTTCCGATGGAGTAGTTTTCGGCATGAAGTGCCGTTGGCAGCATAAGCAGTAGAGCGAGTGCTAAGACGCGATTAATCATAGTCGTTTCCCTTTTTCTATCAAACAGTGAATGTGACTGCAATAAAATTGTTTTAAATCTTATTGTTATATTATTCTTGTGGTTTTATTTGTTGGTTCAACGATAGCTTATCTGTCGTTCACGCACCTGATGCTCCAAGGTTGTCAGCGTGAACATATTAGACGATAACTTTGCTTCTTTGTTGCAAGAAGTGTTTTAATTGGTAATGCTTTTGAGTTTTTAGTGTTGTTGATAGTCAGTTAATACGTGATTGATGTCAAGTTACTGGGCTGTGGCTGGCTAAAGTCTGTGCGGTAGTGCAGATGATGTTAAGGTTATTTTCGAGATCAGTGAGGCGTTGATGCGGGTAAAGTTGGGCAGGAATAGACATGTAAGCTATAAAAATGCCAGTCACAGTGACTGGCATTTTAGTTTAGTTGCGTGGTCAATAAGCGATATTGCTCGGTAATTACTTAGCTATCACTTAGTTCACGCTTATCTTGTTTGGATCACCAAATGCGCACGCGCTCTTCTTCGCTGAGGTATAACGCATCGCCAGGTTGCACGTCGAACGCCTTGTACCATGCATCATGGTTACGTGGCGCGAGCGCGCGATAACGGCCCGGGGCGTGAGTGCCACCGCGCAGTTGGTTGAGCATGCTCTGCTCGGTGCGTTTTTCTTTCCACACCTGTGCCCAAGCCAAGAAGAAGCGTTGATCGCCCGTGAGGCCATCGATAATTGGGGCTTCTTTGCCGTTGAGACTGAGCTTATAAGCATGATAGGCCATAGATAAACCGCCCACGTCGCCGATGTTTTCCCCTAGGCTATTGCGGCCATTGACGAAGTTATCAGGAAGCGGTTCGTATTGACTGTATTGCTCAGCAAGACGATCGGCTTTGGCATCAAAGGCGGCGCGGTCTTGATCTGTCCACCAGTTACGTTGAATGCCATTCGCATCAGACTTTGAGCCTTGGTCATCGAAGCCATGTCCCATTTCGTGACCAATAACGGCGCCAATACCGCCATAGTTAACCGCAGGATCGGCGTTAGGATCAAAAAACGGTGGCTGTAAGATGGCCGCAGGGAAAACAATTTCGTTAAACGAGCTATTGTAGTAGGCGTTAACGCGTTGTGGTGTCATGCCCCAGCGGTTACGGTCAGTTTTTTCTAGCTCTTTAGCGACGCTATCGGCTCTAAAAAACTCTCTGAGGTTAGTGACATTGGTGACTAAGTCGGTGCGACTTAGGGTTAAACCATCAAACTCTTGCCATACGTCGGGATAGCCAATTTTGGGGGTAAAGGCTTTGAGTTTGGCGTGGGCGTTGACTTTGGTTTCGTCGCCCATCCAGTCGAGCCCATCGATGCGCTCACCTAAAGCAGTGCGTAGGTTCTCTACTAATTGCGCCATCTGTTGCTTCGATGACTCAGGGAAGTAGCGCGCCACGTACACTTTTCCGATAGCAAAGCCCAGTGACTGCGTGCCAGACATCTGCTCTACAGCACGCTTCCAACGTGGGCGAGGCTCTTGCTGACCGCTTAAGGTTTTACCATAAAAATCGAAACTGGTGGCGTAGATATCTTCCGACAATAATTCGGCATTGTTACTGATGGTGTGGAAGGTGAGGTAATCACGCCAGCTAGCCAAATCCTCATTATTAATTAAGGCGATCATGGCGTTAACTGGCTCAGGCTGAGAAATATTCAGCTGCGGGACTTGGTAGCCCGTTTGGGCAAAATAGCGATCCCAGTTAAAACCTGGATATTGTTTACTTAAGTCCTCACGTTTAATTTGATTGAGGGTCAAATCACGGTTGCGGCGCTTCTCTCTGGGCCATTGGCCTTCGGCCATCTTGGTTTCTAACGCTAAAATCGCCTCGGCGCGCACTTGGCCATCTTTAATACCAGCAAAAGCCAGCATATCGGCAATATGAGTCACATAAGCCTTGCGAATATTAACGAAGCGCTCGCTATCTTCTAAATAGTAGGAGCGATCGGGTAAGCCTAAGCCGCCAGCGCCAATGGACATCTCATATTGGTTAGGGTCGAGGCGATTGAACCACATCCCACCCCCAATGGGTGAGGTGCTGCCGATAAGCCAAGACTGACCAAATAGGGTGGTTAAATCGTCGGTAGAATCAATAGCCGCAATGCTATCTAAGGTGGGCTGGATAGGGGTGATGCCACGTTTGTTGATGGTATCGGTATCCATATAGGCGTTATAGAAATCGGCAATTAGTTGCTCTTCGGCGTTAAGGTTATCGCGAGCGGCAATATCATCGATGATCTCTTTGACCTGTTTCTCGCTGCGCTCGGCTAATGCGGTAAATGCACCATAACGAGTCTTATCGGCTGGCATCTGGTAGTTGTCGTACCAAGTGCCGCTGGCATACATAAAGAAGTCATCGCCAGGTTTAACGGCTAAGTTGCGCGCGGTTAAATCGACCCCAAAGCTGCCCAGTTCGGCTTGCTTGCTTGGGGTGGTGACTTCACTTTTTACATCGCTGGTATTTACATCAGATGTGCCACAGCCACTAAGAAAAGTGCTGGCCAATGCGATGGCTATTAAGGATTTTTTCATTGTTTTATATTCTTCCTTGCTGGTGGTAGCTTGTTGATTGATGTTGTTTATCTTGTAAGACTGTCAAAAAATGTCAACCGTATAATTGTTAGCAAAGTTTTAACCGACAAAAACACGGGGCCAAGGGGGGGGCTGAGGAGGTTATTGGGAGGTTAAGCTAAGAGGGACTCTTGGGTTGGAACTGGGCTGGAGCGCTTAGGGGATATGTTACCTCACCTTATGAATTATTCTACTGAGCCTTAACGTGCTATTGGCCAAGACAAGATTTGCAGATTGATAGAGATTGATAGAGACCTTCATGTCCGTGGGCGATACCAAACTCATACCCCTGATGGGCCATTTTGCTGCGTCAGTGAAATAATTGTGGGATATGGCGTGCATAAAGCTCAGATAGCGGGCGGCTATCTGAGCCTAAGGGGGTTACTGGCTAACCATTAATGCTGGAGATTAAGTGCGTAACTGCGCTTACGTTTAAAGGTGCGTCGACAAAAGGTTACTAAACTAAACGATAAGATCAGTGTGCCGACACCGGATACTAAGGTGATCAGCACCACATAGCTCAGTGGCATATTGAGCGCATCATGCAGTGGTCTAACAAACGTCGCTATTTGACCCGAAAGTGGTCTGTCGCTGTGTTTGAGTGCAGTCTGAATGATACCTTGCTGATAATTCATACTGATTTGGTCGGCTTCACGTAACCAGACATCGCTGTGGCTATCAAAGCGTATGCTGTAGATGAGCTCGGGTGTCTTGTTGTTACGCGGCTTACTCACGGCGACCAACTGAGATTCAGGCCAAAATTGCTGGGCGTTATTCAGCTGGCTCAGCCAGTCACTTTGTTGGCTAACCGGATATGGTATATCCGATGATGGCACTGATTTTACTGCATCGATCCACAGCCCTTTGTAAGTAATTAAAAAGCCGCTAATGCACAAAATAAATAGCGGGACAGAAATAAATAATCCCAGTTGTATATGGCTTTTTACCAAGCTGCTGGAGCGAGTGTTACGCGGAATACTCTGCTTGAGTCGAAACGACTTGCGCACACGCCACCACAGATAAATACCGACCAAGGTGATTGCGCCGCCCAGCAGTGATGCCCAAGCGTTAGTGTACTTACCTACATCGCCGAGTAAAAAGTTACGATGTAACCAAAAAATAGTGCTGTAAAAGGGAATGTCGGCAGAGGCACTGACAGACAGCTCATTGAGCTGATTATCGAACGCGATAGACTTGCCGCGCATCGATGCTTGAATATAGGGTTTGTACTCGGTAGGAAAGCGTACCGTGGTCATTTCAGGGTAACGTTCAAATAGCGACTGCAGAGCAGCGGCTTTCTGCTCAGTGGATAAGTGCATAAATGTCTGCCCGTGGTTATCGAGCCGCTTAATGATATCGACGCTGCCTAAATACACTCCAGTGGTTAATACGAGTAGCATGGTGATGCTGACACAAAAACCGACCCAATTATGGAACCACTTTAATGCTGGTACTAGATTCATATTGATCTTCTCACTCTACGCAGCGGTATTGCTGGCAGATTCTCCGTGATTAATGTTACGTGGCGATCATAAAAAGCAAGATTGCTTTTATGGTTAAGCCAATACGTAAACTTAAAATTATTTATGAGAATGATAATTACTCTCAACAAGAAGTTCAATTAAATAAATGTAAAGTTGTGCGGTTGAGTTCACAAATTATAAGGCGCGCCACTGCAGCTAACGTATTGCGGTCATAAGCCGCAGTGGATTATTAGTAAGCGAAGGAGTGAACGATATGATTGCCATCGTCTGAGACGGTAACTTAAGCCTGATAATCTTCATGCTTAAGTCTCGAGCGTAGGATTACTTGAGAATGATCTCTCGCATTCGATATTCGCCGGTGAGGGTTCTGACCTCGGGGTATTTTGCAGAGATCTCTTCAGACATTTTTTTATCTGCTTCAGTCCATTTTTTCATGAAAGCATCGTACTTTTGTTTGTTGGGTTCCAAGTCGCTGGCATTTTCGAAGGTGACCACTAACAACATATTAAAATCACCACTGGTGGGAAGATCGCTGCCATAAATTTTCCAGTCTTTAATGTAACCCAGTTCTTTTTGAATGTTAGCCGCTTTCACCCAGCTATCGCGCAGACCCGCTAAGTAGACGTCGCCCATATTAGGGTCGATACGCACTGTGGTGATGGCAATGATCTCGCTGCCCAGTTCATAATCCTGATAAACTTCAAGCCTGTCTTTAGCTACAATCGTGCCACTCAATAAGGTACCCAATAAGATAATTAACAGATTTTTCATTTTATTTGCTCCGGTGAGTAAGATATCTACATGCTCATTCGAACCTGTGCTGTATGAGCCTCAATGAGTATAGACAACTTAACATTCGCAGAGGCTATGCATTAAAAAGACGTATCTGGGTTATTTTGCTTATTTACTCAATGTGATAGGTGAGGGGAGTTGCTGAAGGTAAAACGGGTATGGTACAAACATTAAAAAGGAGCCTAACGGTCACTGCTCAATGATCTGTTAGGCTCCGATGACTTATCATTTCAAAGAGGCGTATGCCTTAAACATGACTTTCATGCTTGCAGCGATAAACTAATCGGACGATTTTTGGCGCTCGCGTTTATCTTTACGTTTCTCTTTTAATGAGCGTTGTGGCGCTTTCTTTGCCTTTTCTTTACTCATAGATATCGACTCCAACGTTTAACTCGCCATCAAATACCGCGCCGTTATTCGATTTTGATCGCTTGGGCTCAATTATTATTTCCAGCTCAAATTGAGGCGTTATATACATTAATCCATTTGATATTTAAGAGTTAACCTCACTGAAGCGTCATACAATTTATATCGCTTCTGGTGATATTTTTGGGCGCTTACGTTAAAAGCGCTGCCATGCTATTGAGTAAATGTCGCCCCAAAATGCGGTTAACGGCTTAATGATTTATCAAGTTAGATTAATCTTCACGGCCAATAAATGCCTTCAAAATAACATCTCCTTCTACATGAGCATGTCAGCCTAAGCCTTGTGCTTTGGGTTATCGACGTTCGCCGCCAGCCGCCACCAACAGCGAGTAAAATAAGCATGATGCCACGGAGCTGAGCATGCTTTAGTGTAAAGTCGTGCGGGTTTTCTTGTTACTACTTACCTGGGTGATAATAAAGAGCACTGGTTTGCCTAAAATATTAACTTGAGCCATCTCCCCTTTAGACTGCCCCAGTAAACTGGCGCCTAAATCAGAAATAACTGAAAAACGTCCTGCGCTGGGCTTGTGTTTGGGCGGGTAGACCAGTTCTATTTGATATTCTTGTTGGTCTTGCATATTCACAAGGCTGACTTGGCACCCGACACCAATTTTATCGCTTGAAGCGTTATCTTGAAGATCATCTAATTTTGCAATAACACCAGCCAGTGCTGTGGGGCGCAAAGATGCATTAAAGCTATTCTGTAAATAATAAGATTCAGTTTTTAATGTTAATGTCTGAAATACATTTTTAATAAATGAAGTAATCATATTTCCTCTAGTAGGTTAAAAGTGAGAAAAGATTAATTCGAGGTGTAAGTTTGTCAGCTTATATCGATATTAATATTTTTTATTTAGTGATTTTGCCGAGCGCAAGCAGCGCCCGGCTTATACTGGGAATATAAGTGAGAAGCGCGTTAGCACGAAAAAGTTGCAGCTTAGAATTGGGGCGCACTTTTTCTGGGAGAATAGTGATGAAAATGTATCGGTAAACATAGGTTTTACATCTCCAGTCGCTGTTAATAAAGGGGGGTTGTACGCTTAATGTTACTAGCATTTATCTAAGTTAGCCTCTGTGATAAATGCCATTCTAAAACTATTTACTCACTAATTACGAGTTGCAATTTTCACCTAGTGTAATAGCTAAGTTTTAGAGCGATTTTTATAATGGTCGTTCGTTTTTAATGAACTGACCTATACATTAGGCCAACTAAAAAAATAAAGCAAGCCTGATCATTTTATCGTGTGTTTTTTTATTTTTTAAGCAATTAATATGATAGTTATAAATAAAAAAGTTTAATGAGTAGTATTAATACCTGCTGAAATAAAGAGTATGGTCCATTTTTTAGCGGCAGTTTGCTGAATGATAAATGACAAGGTCTAGGATTAGGTTGAACCCCAGAGGTATGTAAAGGGGTTAGCGTTTCATTCAGCTATCGATAACTTATCATTTTTGATTAACTATCTACCTGAGGAATCGACAGTCTAGAGGGCGTGAAAGCGATTTAATGGTATCGTCCTTAGAACTGTAACATCTAGGATTAGCTTAACTTATTCTAATGAATCACTGGTTTTTATCGCTGAGTTTAGTGCTAGTATGGAGGGGTCTTAATGCACAGGTAGGAAGCTGACATCACACCAATTTTAACTAATTAAATTAATGCGTTGTATTAATAGTGTGTATTGCATATTGAGCAAGTAACTTACGTTTACTTCAGGACATCAAACGCTCGTTAAAATGACTAAGCTGTGAACGGTTAGCCTTAGCTAAGATGCCCCAGTAAACACTGGAGCTAAAAATGAGTAAAGAACATAAAAGCGGTAAAGAGAACAAGAAACAACCTTTAAAAACGGCTAAAGAAAAACGCAACGATAAATTGGCGAAGAAAGCCAACAAAGGTATGTTTGACAAGATTAAGTAACCAAGATGGTATTAGCGTTGTGCACGTGACACCTAGTCACTGGCAACGATTGTAGGATAGAGGCTGGCAGATACTGCTGGCCTTTTTGTTTTTCGCTTTGCCAATTAATGCTTTTTAACGCCTAATGAAGTAGGCAATTATTAATTGCCCTACTGCGCATCTTAATCCTCTCCGACTCCGCTGAACTTGGCTATTAAATACCCTAGGTGATCCAGAGATAATGGTTGTCAAATCGCCTCGCAATGCTCAAGAGGTGAGGCTAAACGCATTAAAAATCTCACTCTTTGATTATACTGGTTCAAATTTTGGCGCAATTTTTATTAAGCCATGAGATTGTCAGTTGCGTTAGTGTGCTATCTCATTTCACGCGGGTATTTGTATTAAATGCTGGCTGCAGTACTTTAGCGCCACGTCAAAACGGTCGCTTTGAGTCAGTTGCATCGTTCAGTTTGTTTATTTTGCTGCCTTGGATTGGACCGCCACATTTTTACAGGCATCTATTGACGACCTGCCTGTATTACCTATGTTGAATATGGTGATTATTGGAGAAATTTTGAGTCATTTTTATCACTCTTGCCGCTATCTGCTTGCCCCGTTATTGCTTACTGGCCTGTTATTGGGCGCCATCGATTATTTTAGTGCTCGCTGGGTGGGCTGGCTCGATACCATACAGGTGATGCCATATTGGTTACTTGCCATTGCGGCGCTGATCGCGCTGCAATTTAATCGTAGTCGCCTCAGTTATATTGCCAGCTTATTATTGCTGTTTTATGCGCTAACCCAGCATGGACTGCTAAGTCGAGAGGCTTATCAATGGGTGTTTATTGGCGGCGGGGTCATCACTGCGGCATTCTGTTTCATCAAAGACCGTGGTTTGCTCAGTATCCATACTTTGGTACGTCTTGGCATTATTACATTAAGCTTTTTAGCGGCTTATTTATGGTTAACTCTACTGGAGCATTCTCCAGAGATGGCGCAGCAGGTGCGTGAACGCTATCTGCCTTTCTTGTCTGCCAATGGCTTAGCCACATTACCGGTATTCTTAGCTGGCGCGGTCATGTTGTTTAAGCTGATTAAAGACAGTAACTTAGTGCATACGAGTCTTGGGCTGACGTTTATTGTATGGCTGATGCATTATTACGCTGCTGATTGGCAGTCGTTGGCGGTGCAGCTCAATATGATCGCCGTGTTCCTGTTATTGACTGTACTGTTTGACTCTTATTTTTTGGCGTATCGCGATGAGCTCACCGGCTTACCTTCGCGTCGAGCTCTGTTTAATCTCAGTTTGTCTTTAGGTCGAAAATACACAGTCGCAATGGTCGACATAGACCACTTTAAGAAGTTTAACGATACTTATGGCCACGATGTGGGCGATCAAGTGCTTAAGTTGGTGGCGGTAAAACTGTCGCAGGTCACTGGCGGCGGTAAGGCATTTCGCTATGGTGGTGAAGAGTTCACTATTGTGTTTGCTAATAAGCAAGCTAAACAGGTAATTGAACATCTCGATGCGGTGAGGCAATCGATAGAAGATTACGACATTGTGCTCAGAGAAACTAAGCGAAAAGCTAATCAGAATAGCCATGCGAGCAAAAATCGTAATAAAAAAGCGGTCGATAAACAGCGTATTGTCAGTGTCACGGTATCAATTGGGCTAGCCGAGCACCTCGGTGATCAAAATTTTGAGCAATGCATGAAGCAGGCCGATAAAGCCTTGTATAAGGCCAAGAAAAAAGGCCGTAATCAGGTGTGCGCTTAACCATGTCAGCCATAATATACTGAGCAGTATTGCGCCAAGGAGCTAATTGATTACGTACACCAATTTAAGATAAAGCCTAGTGCTAATTGGAGAGAGCATGACGGAGTTTTTACTGCAGCGACTCAGCGATATCAATTGGCATTTAGGCGGTGCCCAGTTGTTCTCGCTATCGCTACTGCTCATTTGGTTATGGGCGATTTGGCCGAGCGCCGATATAAAGACGCTGATCAACGATAAAGCGTTGCAATCACGGTTGTTATTAACCACCTTTGCCATTAATGGATTATGGTTACTCGATGCCAGTATTACCGCTGGCATCCACCTGCATTTTTTAGGTCTCGTCACCCTTATGCTAATGTTTGGCTGGCGTCTGGCAACGGTCATAGCACTATTACCTGTACTGTTTTTTGCCACCTTTATTTTAAAGCAACCTTTTGATTTTGCAATTTATACATTGGTTGCCATCGCCTTGCCCCTGTTTCTTTGCTATGCCGTTTACAGCATGGTGTATCAATATTTACCGCATCATCTGTTTATCTATATTTTTTGCGCGGCTTTTATTAATGGCTTGCTCTCTATGGTGTTTCATATGGGGGCTTGGTCTGCTTGGCTATGGTTAAGTGGTGATTACCCATGGGATTACTTGGTAGATAACTATTTGCTGTTAATTCCCTTGCTGGGTTTTCCTGAAGCGCTACTCAATGGTATGGCAGTGACCATGATGGTGGTGTATCGCCCACAATGGTTATATGACTACTCAGACAAGCATTATTTTTAGTTACGGCTTAAGCGGTAATATTTGTTGGGTCTACAGGACGATTTATTGGTATCATAGCGAGTAAATTATATAGGCGTGCGCCGGTTTTAAGGCGATGCATATCGACTGTACTCGAACACCCTAATTCACTGCTGCTTGAGCACAAGCTTGGCAGCAAATACTGTAGACACCGCAATGGCGGTCGTTGGAAATTCCATGATTGAACAGCAGCAAAACAACCCATTACATGGCCTAGGTTTAGAAACCATGGTCACTGAACTCGTCGATTTTTATGATTGGAAAATTTTATACGCGGCGTTGCGCTTAGAATGTTTTAATACCAATCCTAATATGGCGGCTTGCCTTAAGTTTTTGAAAAAAACTGAGTGGGCCAGAGAGCGGGTTGAAAGCTTTTACCTGTATCGTTTTAAGCGCATGCCTAAAGGTGATGCAGCGCAATTTGAACTCAAGCCTAGAGAGCGTGGCTTTGCCTATGGCATTGTGCCTCGTAAGCCACAAGAGTTAACGATTGAGTTAATTGAGGAAATGCGCGTTAAAGCCACTGCCGATTATGAGGCGATGAAGCAAAATAAGACGCGGCCTCAATACGGTAAAGATAAACCACGCGCTCAAGATGCCTATGCACAAAATAAGCGTTCGGGTCATAATCGCCCAGCGCCATCACAAGATCCCAATAATCCTTGGGGGAAGTGATTGCTATTGTGGCGATAAACAAAGGCGAATGGCTTACCATTCGCCTTTTTTGATCTTATAAGCATCGTTTTTAGTAAAGGTGCTCTTTAGCTGAGATGCTGTTTAAAAAAGCTTAAGGTGCGACTCCATGCCAGTTCGGCATTTTGTTCATCGTAACGCTGAGTCGAGTCATTATGGAAGCCGTGCTGGGTATTGGGGTAAGTAAACATCTGATAGTTGGCGTTAATACGCTTTAAATCTTGCTCATACTCAGGCCAAGTTTGATTAACCCTGTCATCGTGTTCTGCCAGTTGGATAAGTAAGGGCGCCTTGATATTACTGCGCAGCTCAGGTGTGGCAGGGGTGCCATAAAAGGGCACTCCGGCGGCCAATAATTGACTGTCCACCGCCGCTAAATAATTGACCATATAGCCACCAAAACAGAAGCCCACCGCACCGAGTTGACTATTGCTTAATGGATGAGATTTTAAGAAGCGCGCTGCAGCGACAAAATCATGCTGAATCTTATCCTTAGCTAATGTGCTTTGCATGGTTCTACCTTCATCGTCGTTACCCGGGTAACCCCCAAGGGGAAATAGTGCATCGGGGGCAAAGGCCACAAAGCCTGCTTTGGCTAAGCGCCGCGCAACATCTTTAACATAGGGGTTAAGGCCTCGGTTTTCGTGCACCACTAATACCACGGACAGCGGCCCCTGTAGCTGCGTTGGCACCGCTAAATAGCCGCGGCCTTTGCCATGGCCGTTAGGTGAGTCAAACTCTTGGTAGCTGGCTTTAATGTCCGGGTCATTAAATGAGACCTGCTCTGCTAAGGCATAATTGGGTAATAATGCCGAGGTGAGCAAGGTCATTGAATAACCTACTGCAACGAGTGTGGCCAGTTTTTTCATAAAGGTGCGTCTATCAATCACGCCATGGGCGTATTCGTCGTACCAATCGAAAGCTTCTTGGGGGATATGATTAAGTGGTTGCTGAGCCATTATGCTTCCCTTCCTCTTTTGTTATTAGGCAATCCAGTTGATGCGATAAATAGTGGCTAACCATTACGTTTTCGAAATAATTCTAAGATCAGTGATTAAGCACGTTATCGACCTAGTGTCAGTTATTAAGATAGTTGCAGCTTAGGTGGCTTTCAAACCTAGTAGCATGATCAGCGTGGCTTAAGGATTTAAGGATTTAAGGATTTAGGACTTAGGACTTAGTGGTTTAGTCGCTGACATTCGGTTAATTGGGCCCGCTGAGGTCACGCCGCGAGAAAATAGATGTTATTAACCGTGTATAAACGGGCTGTGATAAAGGAAGCATTGAGTCCAGAGCACTGCTGTTTCACTGCGTAATAGAGTTGTTTAACAGCGAAATAGGGGCTTAGGTTGGTCGCCGCGTGATAGCAAAAGGGCATAAGCGTTAAGCACTTGTGCCCCGTCGATTATCTTGCCGCGATAAGATGAGCGGTGAGCCTTTCTCGGTGTTTACCCCAGAGAGAGCTCTTTAGCGCGATCGGCGGCAGAGTCCATCGCATTAGCGACTAATGCATCAAGCTCACCGTGCTGAAACGCCAGTATGGCTTGCTCTGTGGTGCCTTTTGGCGAGGTCACTTGGCGGCGCAGCGTGGCAAAATCGTATTGGCTGTCCATCGCCATAGCAATGGCGCCCATGGCACTTTGCAACACGGCTTTAGTGGCTGTCGCCTGAGGTAAGCCTTGGTTAATGGCGGCTTTTTCCATCGCTTCTAAAAACAGAAAAAAGTACGCTGGTGAACTGCCAGCGGTTGCCACTATGGTCGACATTTGGCTTTCCTCTTGCAGCCAAACGGTGTCACCAACGGCGCGCATCAGGTGGTCGGCGGTATCGAGATCGGCTTGCAAGCTAGGTTTAGGAGCGTATAGGCCGGTTAACCCTTTACCTATGGCGGTGGGCAAGTTTGGCATGGCGCAGATCACCCGTTGATGATCGTCAAGCTTAGCGCTAATGGTGTTTTGTTTCACGCCTGCGGCAATCGAAATGACGAGCTTATCGCCATTATGCTGTGCAATTACCGGGGCTAACTCTTCGCACACTAGCGGCACAATAAAGGGTTTAACCGCCAAGATAATCACGTCAGCGAATGCAGCAGCGGTACTGTTGTCTTGATGCACGCGCACATTAAACTGCTCCACCATTTCGCTGCGCGTAGCCTGAGTCGGTGCGCATACCAAGATGTGTTGACTGGAGTGACCATGCTTGAGTAGACCGGCAATGATGGCTTTGGCCATATTACCGCCACCGATGAAGGCAATACGCAATTGTGGGTCTAAGGGTGAGTCCTGATTAAAGATAACGGTCTCCTTGAGGTATGTTATTGATGTTTGTAGCTGGGATGTCGATGCGGTGATAGCGACTCGGCAATCTATCTTTAATTGATGAGCGATTGCCGAGTCGAAGGGGTTATGCGCGTATTTGTCCGTCACCGCTGACTAAATACTTTTCAGTGGTCAATGATTCAATGCCCATGGGGCCATAGGCATGCAGCTTGGTGGTGGCAATGCCTATCTCGGCACCCAAGCCGAGTTCGCCGCCGTCAGAGAAGCGAGAAGAGGCGTTAACCATAACCACAGAGGCATCGACTGTTCGCTGAAAACGGGCGGCTGTGAGCTCATTTTGGGTGCTGATCACCTCGGTGTGGTGGCTACCAAAACGTCTAATATGGTCGATAGCCTGCTCGAAGTCATTCACCTGGCGAATGGCGATTTCAAGATCTAAGTATTCTTGACCAAAATCTTGCTCATCTATCACTTGGCACGCGTCAAAGTGTGGGCTGGCATGTTCACAGGCATTAATGGTTACCTTATGTTCTGCTAAGGCTGAGGCCACTTTAGGTAAAAACTCGGCGGCAATCTCTTTGTGGACCAGTAGGCCTTCTAAGGCGTTGCACACCCCGGTGCGCTGGGTCTTACCGTTAAGCAGTAAGGCTAAGGCACTATCAAGGTCGGCATCTTTATCGACATACAGATGACAAACACCTTTAAAATGCTGAATGACAGGTATTTTACTGTTGTCGGTGACAAAGTTAATTAAGCCTTCGCCGCCCCGAGGGATAATGACATCGATATAATCGCGTTGTTGCATCAACTCTAACATCAGGGCGCGATCGGGGTCGGGCACCACGGTAATCAACGCAGGCGGCAAGCCATAATGAGTCAATACCGTTTGCATAATTGAGGCGATCACCTTACTGGTTTGCAGCGCCTCTTTACCGCCACGCAGTACAACGGCATTGCCCGATTTAAAACATAAGGCTCCGGCATCGGCAGTCACATTCGGACGCGCCTCATAGATCATGCAAACCACCCCGAGTGGCACGCGCATTTTACGGATATTTAAGCCATTGGGACGCTTGCCCATGTCGCGCTCAGCACCGATAGGGTCGGGCAGTGAGGCAATGGTTTCAATGCCTTCGGCCATGGCCTCCACCCGCTCTGGGTTGAGGCTTAATCTGTCTATCATAGCGGCGCCAAGTTTGTCGGCATCGGCGTTAGCCAGATCAATCATGTTGGCGCTGAGGATCTCATAACTGTGAGCACGAATGGCGCGTGCCATATCCAATAGCACAGTATTTTTTAATTGTTCATCGAGTACCGCAAGGGTTTGTGCAGCTAACGCGGCATCTTGAGATAAGGTTTTTATTAAGCTCATATTTACTCCAATATGGCGATATTTTTGTCGGAAATGATCGCGCCAGTTTTTTGCTGGACATCATTAGCAAACTCGCGATCTTCTTGTTCCGCAATAAAGTTCAGTAGACAACTGCTGTAGTTGGATTTGGCTTTTGCCAGTTTAGTGCCATCGCCTTTGCGCACTAATACCGTATCCCCGACGGAAAAGTTACCTGTTACGGCAACTACATCGTCGCTGGTCAGCGGTGTATGGTGATCTAAGTCGCCATCGAAATCATTTTCGACGATCAGCTCACCTTGTGCTTGCGAGGTATGGGTCATCCAGTGCAGATGTTCCTGCATTGGGTGTTCAAACGGGGTAAACAGGGTCCCCGGATTTTGCCCTTTAAGCAGTTGGGTAAAGGTGTCGCCGTCAAAGCCATTGACTATCACAGTTTCGATGCCGTGAGAGATGGCTTTTTCAGCAGCCTCAATCTTAGTACGCATGCCACCTGTACCCACGTCACTGGTGGCTCCGCCCGCCATCGAATAGATATTGTCATTGATGTCGCTGACCTGTTTTATCAGCTTGGCATCATCATGGATGTTCGGGTTTTTGGTGTACAAGCCCTTTACATCGGAACAGATGATCAGCGCATCAGCGTCGGCTGCGGCGGCCACCATCGCCGAGAGGTTGTCGTTATCACCGACTTTTAACTTGTCGGTGGTCACGGCATCGTTCTCGTTGATGATTGGCAGCAAGCCATGCTCCAATAAACTGAAGATGGTGTTTTTAATACTGATGTAGCGCTCACGATGACGTAAATCACCATGAGTCACTAACAACTGCGCAGTGGGGAAATCGAATAACTTGTCCCACGTTGCCATCATGTCTGCTTGACCCGCAGCGGCCATCGCTTTTTTTACCGATACCGACGGCTTATCTATGCCATTAAATCGATGCCAGCCAGCGGCCACAGAGCCTGATGAAACCAATACCACTTCGCATCCGTTGGCGCGGCAGTTTGCAATAAACTGCGCGATACCCAATAGATAGTGGCTGCTGCAGCCTTGTTTGTGGGGTGCAATTAAGGCACTACCCACTTTAACGACAATGCGTTTCCAGTGTAAATCTGCCATGTTGCTTCCCCTAATTATCTTTCTTCTGCTAGTACGCGTCCGGCTTTATTGAACGTCTTGATCGTTTTGTGGCAAGGATCTTTAGAGAAGATACTGGTGATCCAGATAACTAAACTACTGACCACAAAGCCTGGGATCATTTCATACATGACGCTGGTTAAGGCTTCACCATCGGCCAGCACTGGCGCATAAATCCAAAACAATACGGTAGCGGCACCCGAAACGATACCGGCAATGGCTGCTTTGTAAGTTAAGCCCTGCTTGTGTAGGCTAAACAAGATCAGTGGACCAAAGGCTGCACCAAATCCTGCCCATGCGTTACTGACTAGCGACAAGATACTGTTAGAACGATCCATGGCCAATAAGCTGGCGACGATGGCGACACCAGCGACACCGAATCGACCCATTTTGACCATCTCTTCTTCGGTTGCTTCTTTTTTTGATGCCACACGATAAATATCTTCCGTGAGTGAACTCGATGACACCAACAGCTGCGATGAGATGGTACTCATGATCGCGGCTAGAATAGCGGCTAACAGGAAGCCACTGATCATTGGATGGAACAAGATCTCTGAAAAGACAATAAAGATGGTTTCGGGATCGGTAAGTTTTAACTGAAACTTGTTGGCATAGGCAATACCGATAAGGCCTGTCGCTAAGGCACCAATGATGGTAACTGTCATCCAGCTCATACCAATTCGCTTAGCGACTTTAATGTCTGATACCGAGCGAATCGCCATAAAGCGCACAATAATATGCGGTTGACCGAAGTAGCCCAAGCCCCAAGATAGGCTAGATATCAACCCAAGTAAGGTGACATTTTGCATCGCTTCACCAAAATGAGGGATCGATTCATAGGCAAAATTCATCATATTATCGGCAGTGGTGAACTCTTGGTAGGCCACAACAGGCACCAAAATCAATGCGACAAACATGATACACCCCTGAACAAAGTCAGTTAGACTGACGGCTAAAAAGCCCCCCAGCAGGGTATAAGAGACCACCACACCTAAGGTAATGATAAGGCCAAATTCATATTGAACATCAAAGGCCGACTCAAACAGTTTTCCGCCCGCCACTAAACCGGCTGAGGTATAGAGGGTAAAGAAGATCACGATAATGATGGCAGCAATAATACGAATATTACTGCTGGGATCATGAAATCGCTTGGCAAAAAACTCAGGGATGGTTAACGCATCGCCCGCCACTTCGGTGTAAACCCTAAGCTTAGGTGCAACAATTAAGTAGTTAACAAGCGCACCGAGTAAGAGTCCAAGTGCAATGTAAATAGTTTCAAAACCAACCAAAAACATCGCCCCTGGCAGACCCATCAACATCCAACCACTCATATCAGAGGCGCCCGCCGAAAGAGCGGTTACCTGAGGGCTGACTTTTCGGCCACCGAGAATGTAGCCCGAAACGTCACTGGTAGAGCGTTTATACGCGAATAACCCGATGCTGAGCATGGCAATAAAATAGATGGCCAGCGATACATAAGTGAGGTAATGCATGGATTATTGGCCTCCTAACGCTTTGTTATTATGAATCCCGTTAGGTTTCAACATGACAAAGAGATAGGTGCTTAAAATCGCTAACAAACACATCAACTCTACTCCCTCCTTTAGTCTCGTTTTTGTCTTCTGCCAAATGGTGGTTATGAGATTTTCTTCCGCTGCATTGTCTGACGACATTGTGCCCTCCTGAGCATAAATAGTGTGGTTAAGTAACACTAGCTGCACGCCAAGTAGTTAGAGTGCTAATAGTTAGTGGTCTAACTATCTTAACACTATTGAAGTTAAAGATTCCAGTTATGAGCTAATTTTTCAGCAGCTTGGACTTACTCAGAGGGTTTTACATTGTTTGAATGGTAATTAATTTGGGGGCTGATTTAGTGGCGGTGCTGTGTCGGTCGGTATGGTTGGTGCTTTTAGGGATAACTTATTTTTCGAGGGTTTAGCCAGCTCACGTTTTGCTAAGCCGTTGTTTGCTAAAATACCGCGTGACTTTATTGGGATGTTTTTTGTGTCACTTTTATGAGTTGTTTTTAATTAATGTTCTCGCCAAGCGGATTGGCGACTCGCCTCATTATCAGGCCCTTTTTAGTTGGCTGTACTTATAGTGGGTTTGGCAAGGTGATTAGCCATTCATCAAACGTTACAGCGCCGCCATAGTCAGAGGATATCATGCAGTTAGCTCCCATTGAGCGCGTGAAAAGCGCTTTTGTTGCAGGGATTTGGGCGACACTTGTCAGTATTGCGATTGGATTTGGATTTAAAATTTGGTTAGCGCAATGGGTGGTTAAAGCCGACTTGGCGTTATACCACACTGTGGTTGATATTATTTCGCTGTCGTTAATTTTGATGACAGGTTTTCGCGCCTCTATGGTGGTGAGCTACTCGCAAACCCAAAACGATAAAGATATCACTAACCTATTTAGATACAGCTTGATAGTGATGGTATTACTGACTTGGGGAGTGGTGCTGCCCTATATCAAACATAAGTTGCACATCGATGTGGCCTATTTTCATCTGGTGGGCATTATTTTGGGGATGGGCCTTAAGGTCTATTTTACCAATCAAATTGCCATGTACCGTATGTACAACATTTCAAATAAGGTCACCTGGTTAGACCCCTTAGGCCAGGTGGCGGCGTTTATGATCTGTTACTACCTACTGCGCCAGAGCGCCATCGCCTCGCTGTTTTACAGCCTGATGCTGTCATCGCTAGCGGTGGCAGGCTATATGTTTGTGAGGCGTCGCAAACTTATCGCCACCACACCGTTAGGGTCGGTAAGCATGACCCCCAGTTTGAAAAACTTTATGCAAAAAAGTTTTACCTCGGCGCTAGAGGCGGGCGCCAGCCTGTTTATGATCTACATTACTGTATTGCTCACCATCGGCCACTTTAGTGTCGATGAGTTAGGCGATTTTCAGGTGGTGGTTCGGCCTGTGATTGCCTATTTAACCTTATTGTTTGTATTTCCTATTTATCGATTTGTGTTACCCGAATTGGCGGTGTGTGTGCGCCAGCAGCAAGTTGAACAAGTGCGCCTGATCAAGCGTTGGGTGTATAAGGTGTCGATACTGGTCTCGCTGAGCTTTTTCCTATCGATGCTGCTATGTGGCCAATGGCTGGTCGATACGCTGTTTCCGGCATCCTATAGCAAGGCGGCCCCGGTGTTGATGCACTTTTCAATGTTCTTTATTTTTATGATGCTCAATGGCTATCAGCTGGCCTATATCAAGGCGCGGGGGTTGTTTTTACACAGTTTATTCATTCGAATAAGCGGCATATTAGCCTTGATTGGCAGCTACTACGGTTACACCCGTTTAACCGACAATGTGGTGGCGGTGATCCTCGCGCTGGGCAGCGGTTACCTCGTGATGTTTATCTTATCGACGGTGATTGAACATAAGGTGATTAAGCCGCTCACCGCAACATAAACTCACTGTGAGCGGCAAGAATATATTGGGCCAGCCACTCAGCTTATGGTTTCCGCTTTGTTAGCCTGATTTGAAACACCAGTTTCAAATCAGGCTGTTATACTCAAGTATTCATTACCATTACTTGGGGACACCGATGAGCTGGCAAAGTATTAACGAGTTACTCTCTTTTGTGTTATTTACCTATGATGGCTCACCCATTACCGTTTCGCAGGTACTACAGGTGCCATTGCTGCTGCTGTTAGCCTGGTTTGTGGTTACCCGTATTGGTAAATTGATCCGGCGATCATTATTATCACGTAAGGTGGCACCCGATGCGGTGCATCTGTTTTCGCGCATCTATTTGGTGTTGGCCATCGCGGTTATCTTAGTCACCAGTCTCGAGATCCTTAATATCCCCATCAAAGCCTTTGCCTTTGTCTCTGGCGCCGTCGCGATTGGTGTGGGCTTTGGCGCGCAAAATATCATTAATAACTTTATCAGCGGTTGGATTTTAATGTGGGAGCGGCCGATCCGTATCGGTGATTTTTTAGAGATAGGCGAAACCAAAGGAGTGGTAGAGAGCATCAATACCCGCTCAACGCTTATCCGCCGCAGCGACGGGGTGCATATGTTAGTGCCCAATAGCCACTTGCTGGAAAACACGGTCACCAATTGGACCTTAATCGACAACAACGCCCGCTCGACGGTGCGGGTCGGGGTCTCTTATGGCGTCGATGTGACGCTAGTGGCGCGCTTGATTAAGCAGGCACTCGATGAACGTGATGATATTTTAAAGTCTCCAGCGCCCATTGCCATATTTGAAGATTTTGGTGATAACGCGTTAATTTTTGATGGTATATTTTGGTTGTGTGCTAATTCTGAAGCGGAGATCCGTAAGATCCGCAGCGATATCCGCTTTCGCATTTATCAACTGTTTGACGAGCATGAGATTGTCATTGCCTACCCGCAGCGGGATATTCACCTCGATGGAGTCATTAGCTTGCAACGCTCGGCAGTTGTTGCACAGACTCATGAGTAGGTTTTGCGTGGTTATCTAAGCGACTCCCCACTAGGTTTCATTCTGGGTATTAAAAGCTAAATTATTTTTGGACAAAGTATCTTGGCCTTCGAATGAAGGTGTAGACATTTTTGACTGGTAGCATTTAGTCGAGTTAGTTTTTATGGATTGATGGTAGCGTTAACCTTCATGGCAACCAATTGCTTGCAGCATGCCTTTCGTGCAGGTATTTCGGTGGGGCGCTGCAAGTATATCCCTATAAGCTCGACGGTGGCATCTGATGTGAATGGATTCACAAATGCCGTAGTGACATGGATGTCAAAGAGCGGCCATGCCACCAACCCCCACCGCCATACCTACACCGACTTATCACTCTCTTCGATTTAGCCGTAATTGGCATCCACTGAACCGTTAAAAGCTAAATTGTTTTTGGACAAAATTATCATGGCCTTCGAATGAAGGTTGAGGCAAAACTAAGTTAGCTTTCTACTCGCCACTCACACCAAATGCAGTCAAATCGAAGAGGCGTTAGAGATAGGTGTAAGCGCGGTTTTGGCCCTTGGCGGCATGGATGCCGCCGTGGAGCGTATAGGGATATATTCACAGCGAGCCAAAAGAGCGCTTGCACATTCCCCGCCGGACAGGCGATTAATAACAGTGAAGGTTCGACCTTCAAACACTTTCAATAAATGAGAATGCTGCCTGCCGCTACTCAAGCAAATGTCATTGTTCTTCATGCCAAGGCCACCAAACTTTGGGGCAAAAGCTTCTTAGCCTTTAACTCACTAGTCGTATCAAATGAAGTCCAATCGAAGAAGCGTTAGAGATAGGTGTAAGCGCGGTTTTGGCCCTTGGCGGCATGGACGGCTCACAACGATATCCTTATCTAAAAGCCAGTTCGGCAATCCCTGCCTCTCGTTCGTTAGCACGAAGCGACGCTTCACTCACCGAGCCAAAAGAGCGCTTGCACATAAGCCTGCGGCAGGCAATTAACTGCCATTGAAGGTACGCCTTGAAGTACATCAAACCAACATTCACTAAATCAAATGTCATCGACCTTTATTTCAAAGACCAGCACACTTTGGGGCAGAACTAAGTGTGCTTTAACGCATTATGAGTCCCAAATGAAGCCAAATCGAAGAGAGAAAATGGCCCAGTGTAAGCGCGGTTTTGGCCCTTGGCGGCATGGACAAAAAATGTTCCTTACATTTTTTGGCATTCCCTCCATCCATGGAGGTCAGATACCGCCGTGGAGCGTCCATGGACGGCTCACAACGATACCCCTATCTAAAAGCCAGTTCGACAATCCCTGTCTCTCGTTCATAAGCACGAAGCTATGCTTCACTCACCGTGTCGCTGAAGTGTTTGCACATAAGCTCACCGCAGGTGATAGATTGCCATGAAGGTTGACCTTCAAACACCCGTTCCCAAAAAGACTCCGCCAATCATTACCCAAACAAAGTAAAAAAATGCCAAACCTTCATCCCAAGGTGAGGTGACATCACCTACAATATCACGATCGTCGCTAACCCGAGAAAGGCAAAGAAGCCAACCACATCGGTGACTGTGGTTAACACCACGCCGCCGGCGAGTGCGGGATCAACTCCCATTTTGCGTAGCACTGGCGGAATGGTTGTGCCCGCCAAGACACCAGCAAGCAAGACGATAATCATCGCCGAACCAAAGACGATACCCAACTGCCAATCGCCAAACCATTGAAAGGCGATAATGGCGACAATGGCTGCCCACAGCAGACCGTTTAATAGGCCAATACTAAACTCATGACCAATCAGTTTAAGCATGTTTTTGCTGTTCACCTGATTGAGTGCCAAGCCGCGAGTGACCATGGTAAGGGTTTGACTACCGGCAACCCCTCCCATGCTTGCGACTACGGGCATCAACACGGCGAGGGCGACAATTTTTTCAATTGACGCTTCAAATAGGCCGATGACCCAAGCGGCCAAAAAGGCGGTTAACAAATTGATGCCTAACCAGATAGCCCGTCGCGCTGAGCTTTGCAGCACTGGGGCGAACATATCGGGATGGTTATTTAAGCCCGCACGTGAAAATACCTCTTTATCGGCTTCCTCTTGGATAACATCAATGACGTCATCGACGGTAATACGGCCGATAAGCTTATGTTGCTCATCAACCACGGGAGCGGAAATAAGATCTTTATCTTTAAACACTTGCGCGACTGTGGTGTCTGGGGTGAATGGGGTAAAGCTGGTGACTTCGGTAAACATCACTTGTCGCACGCTAAGATCTAGTTCGTTAGAGACCAACTGACTTAGCGGCACAATACCGAGCAATATGTTGTTACGGTCAACCACCATTAAACTGTCGAGATGGTCGGGTAGGGTGCCTTCTCGCTGCCTTAAGCGGCGCAGGTATCGCAGGGCGGCTTTTATCGAAACATCGGCGCGCACGGCGGTGATGTCGACATCCATTAAACCGCCAGCGGTTTCGTCGGGATAGTGTTTGACTTGCTCATAACGTTCGCGGCGTTGTGAGTCCATGGCTTGTACCATGGCCGAGATCACTGTGATGGGTAAGTCGCTGTCGATATCGGCTAATTCATCCATCTGCATGACGCTGAGGCTGGCGATAAGCTCATCTTCATCGGTTTGTGAAATAAGCGGACGGCGTAGTTCAGGATGAAGCTCTAATAAGACTTTGCCGTAGAGTGCAGTGGGGACCATGGGCCACAAGATAAGACGTTCTTTCTGCGGCAAGGATTCAATCACGCGGGCCACTTCGGCGGCCGATGCGCTGGCTAAAAGGGTCTGTATTGTCTCATTATCATTTTGCGTCATAGCCTGATCGAGAGAGTTGATCAGATGATGAAATTTTTGCGTCATAGAGACCTGTTCCTGTGGGGGGTAAATGTCGCGCTAAAATCCAGTTTTCATTGCGAGGTCGGTAAAATTACTTTGCAACAGAGTTTAGTACCGTCGCCATTATGTGAGTCTAGTTGAAGGGTAACCTATAGCGTAATGGTTACCGTTTATCGTGTTGACCTAGATGGTGACCTATTTATGACTCGCACGTGAGTTGCCGCGCAGGACATAGCTGTGATGAAAGAGTGTCTCTGGCTAATGCTGAGTAAGGTAGTTAAGCTAATTATTTGAAATACCATACCCTATTGCTCGTTTTTATGCCAATCTAAGTTGAGGTTGTAAGGCCCAGCCACCTTGGCTTAGACGGTGATTTTTAGCGTGAATATCAGCAGAGGGAAATTACTGGCGTTAATATTGGATTAATGGGCGCGCCAGCGCCCATAGAGATGTCTGACAAACATGATTTACGGACAATTGACGCCACATTGATACTCGCCAGCGGGTTGAGATTGCCGAGCGAGGAAGTCTGCGTGACCAGAGATTAAGTACGGGAAAGCACCTTGGTAACGTGAGCATTGCCAGCAATTTGACTGGTTAATTTATGTCCTATATAGTACTTTCACTACATGCCAACCGAATTTGGTCTTCACCAGATGGGGCGTAATAAGCTCACCCGAGAAGCAGACTTTATCGAAGGGAGGCACCATTTGGCCTTGTTTAAACTCGCCTAAACTGCCGCCTTTCTTGCCCGACGGACATGTGGAGTGTTTCTTTGCCAGCAGATCAAACTTAGCGCCTTTAGCCAGTTGCTGCATGATCGCTTCGGCTTGCTCTTTGTGTTTGACTAAAATATGTAACGCTGCTGCGGTTCTTGCCATGATGTAAACTCATCTGTATTCAAAAGGATAACGCCAGCCATTGTGGCTTTTAAAATCAAATAGGCTGCGTTTTGTGGCGCAATTATAGCAATGACCGCCGTGATATTCATCGCCTTATATTGCTACGGTTGAATATCCTTGTGGTTAGGTTAGTCGTGGTCATGTTGCGGTGCTGTGTGGCGCGAGTGAATTTGCTATAATGCGCGACACATTTTGATGTTATTGCGTAAGGTTGGCCTCGATGGCGCGTTGTGTTGGTTCAGAGCTGCAACTTATTCATCTGTTTGTGCATTTAGTCAATGCAGGCGGTTTTTCTCAGGTGGCTAAAGAGTTAGATATGCCAGTGTCGACGGTCAGCCGTAAACTGACCAAGTTAGAGACCTTGCTCGATACTCAGCTTATTATGCGCAGTACGCGTAAATTGCGCTTAACTGAAGAGGGAAGCGCATTATTTGCTCGCTACCAAAACGTGGTGGCCCAGTTTGATAGCTGCGCCGAAGCGCGCCTAGATAAACCCGAGGGCACCTTGCGTATAGCGGCCCCGGTGTCCATCGTGTCGATGATCTTTATCGAGGTGATTAATGCGTTTTCCAAGGCCTATCCCGATATTCAACTGCACATTACCCAAGATAACGGCAGCATAGATTTGATTGATGAAGGGGTCGATGTCGCCATCGTTGGCGGCGCGCAGCCGGACTCTTCTTGGGTATCGAAATCGCTTGGGGTGCTCGATTATGGTTTGTTTGCCTCAAGCGGTTATTTGAACCAAGCCCCTAGAATCACTCATCCGGTGCAATTGCCTGTGCATCGCTTGATAAAAGTGTGGCCGCTGTTTAACTGGTCACTTAAACATATCGAGGGAGAGGATTTTTACTATGAAGGCCCGGCTAAGTTGACCCTTGGCGATCTGCATGGGGCGGTTAAGGCTGCTGTGGATGATGGCGGCATCTTGTATGGTCCATCGCTATTTGTGAAACCCGAATTAGCTAGCGGAGCGTTGCAGCGGGTGTTGCCCGACTGGCGTGGCGAGCAGCGGCGTATTTCCCTGCTGTATCATCAACGTAGTCAGCAACCATTAAAGGTCAAACTGTTTATTGAATTTATGCAAGATAAGGCCAGCAAGCTGTTTGATTAAACGGCTAGTTGATTAAATGGATAGTTGATTAAAGTGCGAGTAAATAAAAAACTGCCACCGACAAGGCGTCGATGGCAGCTGGCTCGAAGGTCAATTGCTGACCCGATAATTGTTAATTCAAGCCCAGAGGCGCATCGCGCCGCGGTCTTAAACTAGATAGACATTCAAACTGCATGCCCCATGTGCACCCACCACTAAGGCTTGTTCAATATCGGCGGTTTTCGATGGACCCGCGATAAACACGCCAAACTCACCCGTATCTAACCCAATCTTTTTGATGGCTTGGTGCATATTGGCAACCACTTTATCGGCTTCGACCACCAAAAACAGGTTTTCGCAGATAAAGGGGGTCACGCGATGGCCTAGGTTTTGGTTATTAACCCAAATGGCGCCATTTTCGGCGACGGCCAGATCGCCCGGGATCACCGCATAATCGATATCTTTAAGTTCGTGGGCAGTATCAGGGACGGCGCGATTGCCTTTGATCCCCTCAACCGTAGAGATCACCTGTAAGCCTTGAGCTATCAGCTCATCCACTTTAGCCTGTAAGCCTTCGAGCCCTTCGCGGCGGTGTAGTGTGCCCGCTACAGTGGCAAGATTGGTTTCAAACTGGCCAATAACGTCGTCAATACGGGGGCTCACATCGATATTCGGCATCGCTTGTGGCTCAACCGCAACGGTTTTGAGCGCCTGCAGGATAGATTGTTTGCTTGACATATTACTGACCTCTATTTTTGTTAAACCAGGCTTCGAAACTGGAGTTTGGCGCGACCGGTAATTCGCGGTATTTACCCCATGCCCCTGAGAAAGGCTTTAATAGGGCACCAGGTAAGATCCGCAGTGCGGTGCGAGCAACGCTCATCGAACAGTTGAGCATGGTTTCGCTGGCCATAAAGTTACCTACCAGTGGCATGTAGCTGCTCTTGCCGTAAGGCAGTTGCTTCGCTTGCGCTTTGAGGCGACGATGGTGGTGAATAATCTTATCCAGTGGCACCTTAGTGGGGCACACATACGTACAGCTGCCACACAAGGTACACGCCCAAGGCATAGAGTTGGTGGCGTCATGTTGTGAGCCGACGGCAATACCAATAGGGCCGGGAATGGTGTAGTTATAGCTAAAGCCACCCGAGCGACGATACACTGGACAGGTATTTAAGCAGCCACCACAACGGATACATTTTAGTGCTTCGGCTAAAATTTTATCCTGCAGCATCTTGGTGCGACCGTTGTCGACGATGATCACGTGCATCTCACCGTCAGTCTGTGGCCCACGGTAGAATGAGCTGTAGGTGGTGACAGGTTGGCCGGTGGCATTGCGTGCTAAGGTGCGTAGTAGCACGGCGGCGCTGTCGAGATCGGGAACCACCTTATCGATACCCATAGAGTGCAGCTGCAACTTCGGCAGGTTAGCGCCCATATCGGCGTTACCTTCGTTAGTGCACACCACCACAGCGCCTTTATCGGCAATGGCCATGTTCACCCCTGTCATGGCCGCATCGGCCGACAGGAATTGTTCACGCAGGTGAGCGCGAGCCGCACGGGTTAAATAGAGCGGGTCTGATGCGCCAGCATCGGTGCCGAGTTTGTCATGAAATAGATCGCCCACTTCCTCTTTCTTAAGGTGGATAGCAGGTACCACAATGTGTGACGGTGGTTGTTTGGCAAGCTGAATAATGCGCTCGCCTAAGTCGGTGTCGATCACCTCAATGCCATGGCTTTCAAGGTAGGGGTTTAAGTGACACTCTTCGGTGAGCATCGACTTTGATTTGACTAGTTTTTTGACCTGCTTTTCGGCCAAAATCTTATGCACTATCTGATTGTGTTCCACACCATCTTTAGCCCAGTGCACCTGAATGCCATTGGCTTGGCAGTTTTTTTCAAACTCTTCTAGGTATTGGCCTAAATGGGTAAGGGTGTGCAACTTAAGCTCAGACCCTAACTGACGCAGTTGTTCCCATTCGGGTAGGCTACCGGCGGCGCGATCGCGCTTTTCTCTCAGTGTCCATAACGCTTTAGAGTGCCAATCGACGCGAGGTTCATCTTGGCAAAATATTTCGGCTTTTTTCGCATGCGAGGCGGTAGTATGACTCGTAGACATAATGTACTCCTAAAGCGCGGCGTTAATAACTTGGGCGATATGTAAGGTTTCGATTGGCAGCTGTTGGCGCCTGATCATGCCATCTAGATGTAACAAGCATGAGGGATCGAATCCTACTGCGTATTTAGCCCCCGTTTCAGCGTGTGCTTGCGCCTTATCTTTGCCCATCTTGGCTGATACCGCGCCTTCATCGACGGCAAACGTACCACCAAAGCCGCAGCATTCGTCGTGACGGCCTGGGTAGACGATTTCAATATTAGGGATGTCCTTAAGTACCGCTTCCACTTTGTTCATGCGTGGCCCCATCTGTTCACTTGGAGTGGCTAAGTCGAGCATACGTATGCCGTGGCAGCTCAGTTGTAGGCTGATCTTGTGGTTAAACGGCTTGTTAAAGGCACCGATAGGCGCTACATCGTGAAGAAACTCAGTCAATTCATACAGTTTGTTGATCACAGCTTGGGCTTCTGGGCTGCTGTCAAATTCGTGGAAATTTTCTTTTGCGGCCACTAAGCAGGAAGCGGCGGGGCAGACGATGGCATCGCACTCGACGCCTTTAAAGGCGTTAAGCAGTTTGAGGGTGGTTTTTTTAGCCTCGTCAAAGCAACCCGAGTTAGTCATTGGTTGGCCGCAGCAGGTTTGCCCTTTAGGTAAGATCACCTGATGACCTAGTTTTTCCAATAGTTCAACGGTGGCGATACCAACGTGGGGCATCATTTGATTAACCAGACAGGGTATAAACAGTGCTATCTTCATGAAGCGCTCTCTTATTCAGTGACTGCATGGGAACCTATGTACTGGCAAGGAGATGCTCGAGTTGCCGTTACACAAGCAATGAATCTTTCCCATCTTGCAGGAATTGTTCGTGCCGATAATTTAAGCGTATATCCTTACAATAAGTAGTGCTAATTTAGTAAATATAAAACGGCATTTTTTCATAAATGAAACAGTCTATGTTCGACTGTTTTTATTGGTAAAATTTCTATGTGCTAGGTCAATAAATGGTGTTTTCAAACGACAATATAAAACGACTGTTTAAATTTTTTTATTTAAGCGTACAGCTGTAACTTTTTGAAAAGGCATATATTTAATCGTCGTCGTCGCTTGTAACTGTTAAATAAAGGCTTTTTTTGTTCTCAGAATGTTTGATCTCCTTCAAATTTTGTGACGTAATGCACACAAATTAAATGGTCGGATGAGTCTGAAGATGAGTATAAGAACAAAATTTAAAAAAGTACTGCCGAGTATTTCTACTACAGAACAAGAGGCGCTCGATGCGGGGGATGTGTGGCTAGAAGGGTCTATCTACCAAGGTGTGCCAGATTTCGACGCCCTGCGCGCTGTACCTGCGGTCAGCCTGTCTGCCGATGAGCAAGCGTTTCTCGATGGCCCTGTGCAGCAGTTGATCGAAATGGTCGATGATTTCGCGCTGCAAAATAGCACTCACCTGCCAGATAATATTCTTAACTTTTTAAAAGAGAATAAGTTTTTCTCTCTAATCATTCCTAAGGCCTATGGCGGGCTGGAATTTAGTCCTTATGCTAATTCGACCATTGTGGCCACCATTGCCGCTAAAAGCTCTGCGGTTGCGGTTACCGTGATGGTGCCTAACTCATTAGGCCCTGGCGAATTATTAATGCATTACGGCACCGATGCGCAGCGCGATTACTGGTTGCCACGCCTTGCTAATGGTCAAGAGATCCCCTGTTTTGCCTTAACGAGCCCTGAAGCGGGATCGGATGCGGGCGGGATCCCGGACGTCGGTACTGTCACTATGGGCGAGTACCAAGGCGAGCAAGTCTTAGGCTTGTCGGTTACTTGGGATAAACGCTACATCACCCTGGCACCTATCGCCTCGGTATTAGGCTTGGCGTTTAAGGTGCATGATCCCCAAGGGTTACTCGGCGGTAAAGAGATGCTCGGGATCTCTTGTGCGCTTATTCCTAAGTCGCATCCGGGCGTGCAGCTGGGTAATCGTCATGATCCTATGGGATGCCGTTTTTATAACGGCACGACTCGCGGCGAGAACGTATTTATTCCGATGGAATTTATCATAGGTGGCCAACAAAATATCGGCCGTGGTTGGCAGATGCTAGTGGCGTGTTTGGGCGCTGGGCGTGGTATTTCATTACCCGCACTTGGGGTGTCAGTCAGTCAGGCGGCATTTAAGTCGTCGGCTGAATACGCCGCGGTGCGTGAGCAGTTTGGTCTATCCATTGGTCAGTTTGAGGGGATTCAAGAGAAGCTGGCCGATATCGCGGGTAAAACCTATCTGCAAGAGGCGATGCGTGTATTGACCACCGAAGGCCTAGGCCTTGGGCTAAAACCATCGGTTGTTACCGCTATAGCCAAATACCATATGACCGAGATCGGCCGTGATGTATTGAACTCGGCGATGGATATTCAGGCGGGTAAAGCGATTCAGCGTGGCCCACAAAATACCTTAGCGTCAGGTTATGTGGCGCAGCCTATCGCGATTACGGTTGAAGGTGCCAATATTCTTACTCGTAACTTGATGATTTTTGGTCAAGGTGTGATGCGCTGTCATCCCCATTTGCAAAGCATGGTGGAGTCGATTCATAGCGATGCCGCCGATGCCGATAAGACATTTAATCGTATCTTTAGGCAAACGGTGGGTTATAGCGTTAACAATAGCTTGCGCGCCTTCCGCCTTGGTTTGCTGCCTTTTACAGCTAATGCGACATCCGGTTTGGGTGAGGTGATTGAATATGAAAAGTCGGTTCATAAGCTTGCCTCTAAGCTGGCGGTGTATGCCGATTTCTCGTTACTGGTATTGGGTGGCAAGCTCAAGCAGGCTGAGATGTTGTCTGCCCGTTTGGGCGATGTCATGAGCTACCTGTATGCGGCAATGGCTGCTATCCGTTATTACGAGCAGAAGGTGTCTGCCGCGAGCCGCGCTGAGGCCGCGCCGTATTTCCATTACGCGACCCGCTGGGCCTTGTGCAATGCAGAAAAAGCCTTGCTGGATTTCCTCGATAACTTCCCATCGGCGCCGACGCGTCAATTGATGAAACTCATCACAGTGACATACTCACCTAAGATGAGGAAAATCAACGATGATCTCGTGCGCGAGTTGGCTCATCAGGCGCAGTTAAATACTGGCTTTAAGCGTCAATTAACCCATCTAGTTAAACCTGTAGCGGGCGATGGTAACTACATTAACGAGCAGGCTTATTTAGCCAAGATTGCTTGTTTGCCGCTACTGGCTAAGGTGAAAAAGGGCTTGAAACAACGCACCTTTAAAAGCGGCGTGAAGTTTGCCTTAACCTTAGATGCCGCGCTTGATGCCGGTGTTATCACCCCGGGTGAACATAAGCAGCTGCAAGATTATAACCTCAAGCGTGAGCGCGCGATCCGTGTCGATGAGTTTGATTTCAACATGAACCTAGTCGATGACAGAGTCGAGTTGAAATTAGCAAATTAATGGCTTGTTATAACCTGTCATGCCATTAATACCAAGCCGCCACTAGGGCGGCTTTTTACTGGGCGCTATCGCTGTTACAATTTGATTTTTATTTGAAGGATATTAAGTGTTAAGCCGTAAAGCCTATCGAAGGCGAGGGCCCGATTACCGCGGTGGTGAACAGGTCAGCTTTAATGACATTAAAGAGGTCTTTGGCCTTAATCATATTCGCCTTGGCAGTTGGGTTGAGACCGACGAAAAGCATAAGGCGGCCAATTTGATCTTTGATGCCTTTGCCGATCTGGCCTTTATGCTCAAGCTGCCGCCTTGCGCAATGGGGCTGCGCCAAAGCCTTAACTTAGCCTTTGGCACTGGTGGTCAAATGGGCGTTCAAGCCCATTATATGCCAGCTCACCGAGAGTTAGCGCTGGCAAAAAATGCTGGCGCGGGGGCGCTTGCCCATGAGTTTTGGCATGCCTTTGACCATTATATTGCGCCGAAAGCCTATCAGGTGCGCACCGCTGGTATCGCCTTTGCCAGTAGTTGTTGGCTGGCCGATGTCGAGCCGATTAAACATCCGCTAAATCAGCGCTTAGCCCATGTATTTCAAACCTGTTTATTAAGTGCCGATGGCCAAGATAGCCACGACTTTGTGACCCGTGCCGTCGCCTTAGATAAACAGTATCAGCGCTACTATTTTGCTAAGCCAACCGAGTTGATGGCGCGGGCCTTTGAAGCCTGTATTGAGAGCCATCCAGAGGTCGATAACCCCTACTTAGTCGATGAAACCTTAAATTCAGATCTCGCGAACGCCGGTGGCTATCCTGATTTGGTGCACCGCGAGCAGATTTTTCAGCAACTACTTAACTATTTTGAACCTCTAGGCGAAGCATTAGCGCGTCAATAAGGCCGTTAATTACTCCACCCAATGTAAAACATCACGAATGATAGACCAGCGCGGTTTATCTTCTGTGGCGCCTTGGCCTAGCATCCAATAGTTATACAGCCGCTGCTGGTGGCCATCGACTTTGCGTAGCTTCTGCCAGTTATTGACGTAATTGAGTAGTGATTGATTGTCTTGGGCGACCGCATAAGCCACCGGATATTGCACCTTACTTTCGAGCAAGGCAATGCCGTAACCGGGGAAGAATAAGGTCCAAGCTGAACCGGCTTCGGCGCTGATCACTACCGCATCATATTTATCGGACTTCTGCCTAAAAAAGGTTTTATAACCGTCGATTTTAACAAAGGTGAGGTTGGGGTAGTTGGCCTTGGCTTCTTCGATAATGTCACTGTGCTCTACATAGGCGATGGTGGTATTTTGCAGCGTTAAAATCGATTGTTTGCGTTTAAAACTGTTGACCTTATGGTCTTTGGTGGCGATAGCTAAATTTAATTTGAGCACAGGGTCAACATAACTCAGCTGATCCATTTGGTTGATATCCATGGCTAAGCCTGACATGGCAATATCGAAAAATCCCGCCTTGAGTGACTCGGCCAAGTGATCTTTATGAAAAGGAATAAACTCCACTTTTACCCCTAAGTCTTCGGCGAGTTTACTGGCCATTGCGCTATCAAATCCCACTAATTGGGCGGCATTATTATAGTAGCTAAAAGGCACATTGCTGGGGATGTAACCCACCTTTAATACTCCGCGTTGACGGATGGTTTGCACATTGGCGATTGGGGCGCTTGGCGTTTTGCCGAGGACTGGGAACTGTTTTTTAACGATAGTCGGCACTTTATCGGCCACCTGCATATTGGCAATTACGCCGCTGGTGACATCAGGGCTGTGGATCAACATGCCCATACCCACTCGGCTCACCACTAAGGTCAAGGCGACTCCTACGACGACGCCAATACATAATTTCAGCAGTTGTGGTGGGCGCAGTCTTAAACGCCGCTCAAACAGGGATACCGTGAGTAGTGTTAAGGCAAATAGGTACATAACGGCGGCTATAGAGTTAAATTTTCCGGTAATAAAGCCTGACATCACAAACAGTTGAAACAGATCTTGCGGCAGATGCAGTAAGTCCAACATAAAAGGAATAGCGACATAGACGCTACCGAACAAAGAGAGCAGACCGCTAATCGACAATGACGGAAGCTCGCTAATGTCCACCGGAGTGCCGTTAAACCAGCCGGCAAACAGCACAAACAAAATGACCGTCAGTTTACCGATATTGGGAAAGGTAAAGGCGATGGGCACCAAAATTTCAATCAGGGTTTCGGCGTCATCGCTGAGGCTTTCATGTTCGCGCATGATCTGCTTACATTCGTCGACAATCACAGGGATCACGATAAAAATATTGCCGGTCGCGAATGCGGTGACCACGCTCGATTTTGCGATGCGCAGCGCTTGGGCATAGGTCACTGGGGTGAGTGAGGCGATGATCCACGGCAACAGCCAGAAAGTGAGCAGTAAACAAAGCACAAAATAGCTGATGAGATACACCTGCATACTGGCAAATTCATCGACTCCCATCGTGCCCGCCGCCGAGGCCGACATGGCAAAAATCCCTATCGGCAAGACCCGTACCAGCGCCTGAGTGATCTTAGAGAATATCTCGCTACAGGTATGCATAAAGGTGATGATAAGCTGTTTGTTTTCGCCCTCCATGCCAATGAGCGCCAGCCCCATGGCGATACTGAATACCACCATAGCAGGCACATAGCCCGCCGCCATCGACTCAAACGGGTTAGCCGGAATATACAGCTTAAAGTAATCGATAGGAGTCGTGGGCTCGACAATGCTGGTGCTGAAAAAAGAGGCCGTTTCAACAAAAGGAAATGACAGCGGCATGAGGGCCACCAGCACTAAGCCCATAAGCCACAGCAGTAACATGATGACGCCAGCGCGGCTAAAAATTAAACTGGCGGTGGTGCGCTTCAGTTTGCCGATACCGCCAATGAGAGAAACCAAAATAAAGGGCAGCACCGTCATCTGCATTAACAGAATGACGCTGGTGCCAATATTACTGAGCCAGCCGACCGACTCGCCAAAAAACAAGCCCACGCCAAAGCCTATAAACATGGCCACTATCATCTGGGTGGAGCTTTGCATCGCGCGCAGTTTTGTTAGCACAGGTTGATTCCATTTGAGTAGTCGATAACGCCCGGCTAGATGACGACAATGACTGGTGGGTAAATAATCGCTTACTGGTTGTTTATTATAGGGTCTGTAGCAAGGGAGGATAAAGGGTTAACAGTGATTATTGTCAGTATGGTGATTTATTTGTGTTAAAAATTATCATTACTAACGTCAATGGCGAAACGACTTACTGTGTATGCAGATGTGAGCGGTGATTTGTATGACACTGACTTAACATGCTTTGTTAGACTTTTATCCGTTTAGACGTCTATAATGCCCGCGGTCTTGACGGCGATGCCACTTTGTATGGAATAACAGTTGTGCATTGCCGTTATAGGTAACCAAATTCGAGTCAATCTTTTGTGGTGCCCAGTTGCGTCAGTCGCAATGGGATAATCGGGAAGCCTGTGAAAATCTGGCACTGCCCCCGCAACGGTGAAAGGTGAAAGCTGGGTGCGCTTGCTATAACTAAGCGTTAAAAAAACTCAGTCTTGTCGTATCAACCGCAGTTTGGGTTTATACCTATCCTCAGTCCGGAGACCGGCCCTTAAGGTGATTTTGAGATTTCGGCGGGCAGATCTCGAAATGCGACCTCATATCGTCTATCCGGCGGCGTGAAGTCGTGACCTCTTGCCCCGTTTCCCTTTTAGGAGTTAAAGGTAAATGGGTACACAACCTACAGCTATCGCCCTGTTAATTGGCGGTTTATTTAGTTTTTCTGCGTTTTCAGTGACGGCGCAAAATGACCCCTCTGCGCAAATCAATATCGGTGAGACCATTACCGTTATTGGTCGCAATGTCAGTACCCCTCTCAATATTGCCGCTAACGTCAATGTGATTGATGCCGCGGCGATTGAGATGAGTGGCGCAACGAGTTTAACCGAAGTGTTACGCGGTCAAAGTGGTATACAGATTTCTGATTCAAACACCGGAGCCGTATTTGCACTGCGGGGCTTTAGTGCTAGCCAAGCGGCGAGTAATACCTTGATTTTGATTGATGGACGTCGATTGAACAATATTGATATTGCCGCCCCAAGCATCAGCGCTATTGCCCTTAATCAAGTTGAGCGCATCGAGATCATGTCCGGGAGTGCGGGGGTGTTATATGGCGATCAGGCGGTGGGTGGTGTGATTAACATCATCACCAAGGCGCCACAGGGCAGTGGTGGCAGCGTGCAGCTTTCTTGGGGCAGTTTTGATACCTATAAAGGTAACCTTGATGTGTCAGGGGCGATAAACGCTAATTGGCGTTTTTATGGTGCGGCCAGTTATAACCAAGGGGATAACTATCGCGACCATAACGCGAATGAAACCTCATCGTTATTAGGGCGCTTGCAGTATCAAGACGATGCGCAGCACTTTTTTGCCGAAAGCAGTTACTATGACAACCGTCGAGAATTGGCTGGTGCATTAACCCTTGAGCAGATTGAACAAGACCCACGCCAATCAAATGCCAGCGCCCCAGGGGCCTATGACAGTTATCTGCATGAGATGACCACGGCGCTGCGTTCGGGCTACCAGCGTCAACTCAATCAGCAGTGGGAGCTTGGGGCGGATATTAATTATGCCGACACCTTAATCACTGGCCTCAATAGCTGGGGCAGCAACCGCCGTGATACGCGCTCATTACTAGAGTTTAACCCTAAGGCGATTGCTAACTTTACCACTGGCAACGGGCCGTTAACCTTAGTGAGCGGGCTCGATTTAAGCCGTGGTGAGTCGGTGTTTAGTAGTGGCCGTGAAAACGTGCAAAAGCAGATCAGTGCCTATGTGCAAGCCACTGTGCCACTGACTCAAAGTGTCAGTTACATTGTGGGGGGGCGTTATGCCGAGGTGACCGACGATCTGCGCGATCCCAGCGCCTACGCTAACGGCATTGAGTTGGATCAAGATGCCCACGCATTTGAACTTGGGATTAACTATCGTCCTACCAACGCTCAGCGTTTTTACCTGCGCGCCGACGATAATTTCCGCTTTGCCAAGGTTGATGAGCAAGCTTATACCCCGGCCAATGTGAAGGGGCTCAAGCCGCAAACTGGCCGCTCTTATGAAGCGGGGTGGGACTGGACGCTAGCGCAGCAAACACTGCGAGTGAGTGCCTATCGTCTCGAACTAGAAGATGAAATAGTGTTCGACCCTAGCGCCGATACTCCAACTGGTGGCAGTTTCCCTGGTGCTAACGTGAACGCCGATGCATCACGTCGTTATGGCGTCAGTTTAGATTGGGATTGGCAAGTCATGCAGCAGGTGCTGCTGGGGCTTGAATATAACTACATTGATGCCGAATTTACCGATGGCGTTAATGAGGGTAAGTCACTCTCTTGGGTGGCGAAGCATTCGGGTCGTGGCTATATCAGTTACGATATCAGTGAACATGTGCAACTGTTTGTTGAAGGTCTGTATACGGGGGAGCGCTTTATTGAGGGCGACAATGCCAACGTTGATCCTAAGCTAGCGGATTACCTGCTCACCAATGTCGCGCTTAACTATACTCGCGGCGCATGGTTAGCCAGCTTGCGAGTCGATAACCTACTTGATGAAGAGTATGTTAGCGCAGGTTATTACAGTGCATGGGGCAACGGTTATTACTCGGGGACTGGCCGCGCGCTGCGTTTAACCGCGAGCTACCGCTTTTAAGCGGTAATGCGTGCACGCCAAGTGACTTAAAGTAAGATAAAGCCAATCAGGTTTGCTGATTGGCTTTTTTATGGCCGCAATTTTATCGTAAGTGTATGCTAGAGCTAGCATTACTCGTGAGGTTCAGGCTTAACAGCTCCTTAAATTGATTAAGCCAGACTTAATCATTACAGGTTAGTCTTGTGAGTGGCAAAGCGATAAACAAGGAGTTAAAAGATGAAATTAAAATGGCTACTCTTGGGTATCGCCATCGTGTTGCTGGCCTGGCTACTGCCTCAAAAGGGCGAGACGTTAGCAACATTACCGCAGCATGGGCGTATTTTGGCCTTTGGCGACAGCCTCACCCAAGGCGTAGGCGCCAGTGCCGGAGCCGATTATCCCAGTGTTCTGGCTAACTTAACCGGCCTTGAGGTGGTTAATGCGGGAATTTCTGGCGAAACCAGCGGCGAAGGGGCGCAGCGATTTGCACAGGTGTTAGATGCCACTCAACCTCATTTAGTGTTATTGCTGCAAGGCGGCAACGATTTTTTACGTAATATGAGTGAGCATCAAGTTGAGCTAAATTTAGCGCAAATGATTGAGCAAGCCCAGCAGCGTGATATTGCCATTGTTTTAATTGCTGTGCCTCAAAAAGGGATTTGGCTGACACCTGCTAGTCTCTACAAGCGTTTAAGTGAGCAATATGGCTTACTCCTTATTGAAGACAAACTGGCAGAATTACTTAAATCGAGCGAGCTAAAATCTGATGCGATTCATCTCAATAATGCCGGTTATCGTCAGTTGGCTGTGCATCTGCATCAGCGTTTACAACAGGCCGGAGCTATTTAACGGCTTCAGGCATAATATGGCTGGGCGGATGTTGCGCTAAATAAGTGGGATATTTAGATTCACTTTTTACTCGCTGCTGCTATTTTGTTCAGCGAGTTCATCATTTATGACCCAGTTAACAAGCTTAATTGATTTATTTATATTAAAGTTTGAATTTGTGGCAAATCGACTTGACCGCAGCGGGCGTTTTATGGGTAAATCCGACGGTAACAATTGGCGATTTGCCACAACGATTAATCAGGTTAATAATTTCTCATGACAGATCTTGAGCATCAAGTATTCACTCAAGTGCGTGCGATTATCGGCAATGAAGAGCAGGTCATTGGTCGCCGTGGTATTCTTATCCCGTTAAAAAAAGCCATTATTGCCGACGGTGATATTCGTAATGTGATTGATATTGTCTCATCCGATCCTGCACTGGCAGCTCACATGCTGTATCGCAGTAATGCGGCTGCGGCCCCCTGTGTTGCTGCCATTAAAAATCGCTCCCTCAAAGATGCCTTGGTCCGTTTAGGCCAAATTAACATTTATCGTTACGCATTTACTTTCTATCTCAAAGAGCGCCTCGATGAGTTACCTCCGTTGTATAAAAAGTTGGTGACAGGTTACTGGACACTTACCGAAAGCATTGCGGCAGAATCGGTTGATAGCTTACACCAAATGGAAGGGGTGAATATTGACCCTGATGAAGTGCAAACTTTGGCGCTGTTTAGCGTGTTTGGCGAAATTGTCGCCTTAAGCGCCTTTGCTTATTTAAATGCCGAGTCGGAACAGTCTCTACCCCTGTCTATCATTAAATCGATCATTGATAATCATAAACAGACCCTCACCCTCGATGCTTTTGAGTCACTCGATTTAGATGAGGAATTACGTCAAGAGTTTATGATCGCGCACAACTTACGTCAGACACGTAACAGTGACTCACCCGGCCTGATTTTACGCCGAGTATTAGCGATGCGTAATCAGTTGCTTAAGCCACTCTAATCATTCTCAGTTGTAAACCATCAGCTCTAAAAATCTGTTTTTTTTAGTAAAAAATAGGTTTTTAGTGTCTAAATGGGCATCGTCATATCAGCTAAGCCATTATTGCATCTTCTTGTTTTACCATCCCTTCGTTAGCCACTAACTGCAACCAGTGTTGCGCCACTCTAGTTTTGCTACTGCTGCGGCGATAGGCCCCAAATAGCGGGCGCTTTAAGCCGTCGCGGCCTAATGGTAGCGCGCTAAGTGACAAGCCGTGGGCTTGGTTAATCGACCATGTGGGGAGGGCGGAGACGCCATCTTTACAGGCGATGCGTTGCAGTAGCATGGAGGTGAGATCGCATCGGATTTGTTTAGCGATAGGCACGCCCGCAGGCTCCATAAAATGGCGATAAATGTCTAAACGTTCGGGCGGCACAGGGTAGGTGAGCAAGGTATGCTGAGCTAAATGAGCTGGGCTGACAAAGGGCTGCGTTGCTAGGGGATGATCGGCGGCGCAGATAAGTTTTACTTCAAAATCAAATAAGTGTTGGTAGGTAATATCATGATCTGGAATAGGATCTGACGTCAGTACCACATCCAATTGCCCCTGCTTGAGTGCCGTTAGCGAATCAAATAGGTGCCGGCTCGATAGCTCTAAATTACTGTGGGGAAAACTGGCATTAAACTCAGAGATCACCGGCATTAGCCAGCGAAAACAGCTGTGGCATTCAATCCCCACAAACAGATCGGTATTGTCACTATTGAGACCATTTTTAAGCTCAAGTTCGGTCTCTGTCACCTTAGGTAATATCTCTTCGGCCAGATGCAGTAGTCGTGCTCCCTCCTGAGTAAACGACAGCGGTTTGCTCTTACGGATAAAGATGGCTGAGTTAATTCGAGTTTCCAGCTCTTTGATTTGATGGGATAAAGCCGATTGGGTGACAAAGCGTTTCTCAGCAGCCCCAGCAAGACTGCCACTTTCCTTGAGTGCAACTAATGTGCGTAAATGCCTAAGCTCTATCATTTTTACCTCAGATGAATCTTGCTCATGTTGGGGTTGAAATCAATTCCATTGCGAACCAACAGATTAACACAATAAACTTCTAGACGTCCAGACGCCTGTTTTGCTTGTGGCGTATTTATGGTTAATCAAGCTTGAGTTGTGATGTCGGAGCAGGGGCATCACACGTTGGCTTATCTCATTTAGAAGGGTATCAGTATGCAAACTATCAAGATCGCGTCATTAGGTTTTCCTCGAATTGGGCGTCAGCGTGAACTTAAATTTGCGTTAGAGCAATATTGGCGCCAAGAGATCACGCCAGCGGCGCTGCATGAGGTGGCCAACACTTTACGGCAAACTCATTGGCAGTGGCAGGCCGATGCGGGAGTGAGTTTGCTGCCAGTTGGTGACTTTGCCTACTACGATCAGGTGCTTACCTTAAGCGCCACCATTAATGCCATTCCAGCTCGCCATCGTGATGGCGACAAGGTGGATTTAGATACCCTATTTAGAATGGCACGAGGGCGCGCCCCAACAGGTGCGGCCAGCAGCGCCTCGCAAATGAAAAAGTATTTTAATAGTAATTATCACTATATCGTGCCCGAGCTGAGTCAAAATCAAACGTTCAGTATTGCCTATGAACAGTTATTTGATGAGGTGGAGCTGGCCAAAGCCTTGGGTCATCAGGTGAAACCTGTGTTGCTTGGGCCACTGTCTTACCTCTACTTGGCAAAATGCGAGGGGCAAGCATTTGATAAGTTGAGTTTGTTACCCCAATTGATTGAGGTTTATCAGGCGATCCTTGCTCGCTTTAAAGCCCAAGGGGTGACATGGGTACAGCTTGATGAACCCATCTTAGCATTGGAGTTAACGCCTGAGTGGCAAGCGCCCTTCACCGCAACCTATGCCTCATTGAGCCAGGTGCAGGTTAAGCTGTTTCTGGCCAGCTATTATGGCTCGGTGGCACATCACCATGGGCTCATTGCGAATTTAGCTGTGGCGGGGATTCATCTGGATTTAGTCAGTGCGCCAGAGCAGTTGTCGTTGTTTGCGGGCAGTTTACAGCCCGAGCAAATATTGAGCCTAGGGGTGATTAACGGTCGTAATGTCTGGGCGGCCGAGTTAGATAAGATTGCCGCAGATATTGCCCCTGTGGTGGCCGATTTAGGCAAGCAGATCTGGTTAGCGCCGTCTTGCTCGTTACTGCATAGCCCGGTGGATCTTGATGTGGAAACCGAGCTTGATACAGCGCTGCGTCAGCAGCTCAGTTTTGCCAAACAAAAACTCAATGAGCTTAGCCAGTTGCGTACTCTATTAATCGAGCCAGCCTCAGAGGCTGCTCTGGCCACAGCCCAGCGTTGCCGCGCGCGCCGCGAGGCCAGACAGCAGGCGGCTAATTCGCAAGTGAATGAGCGCGTCGCTGCCTTAACCACTGGCGATTTTGAGCGCCAAAGCCGTTTTGCCCAGCGGCAAGTATTACAGCAACAGTGTCTGCGCTTGCCTTTGCTGCCGACCACGACCATAGGCTCGTTTCCACAAACCCCAGCCATACGAGGACTGCGCAGTCGTTGGCGTAAAGGTGAGTTGACCGAAGCGGCGTATATTGCCCAGTTGCAAGGTGTTACTCGCGACACCATACAAAGGCAGTTGAAACTGGGGATCGATGTGTTGGTCCATGGTGAAGCTGAACGTAACGACATGGTGGAATACTTTGGTGAACAGTTAGATGGCGTCGGTTTTACCCAATTTGGTTGGGTGCAAAGTTACGGCTCTCGTTGTGTTAAACCGCCCTTGATTTATGGTGATGTCTCACGGCCTAAGCCGATGACATTAGATTGGGCCACCTACGCCCAATCGTTGACTGACAAACCCGTAAAAGGGATGCTGACTGGCCCGGTTACCATCTTGCATTGGTCATTTGCCCGCGAAGATATTAGCCGCGAGGTGATCGCGAACCAATTGGCCTTGGCCATCCGTGATGAAGTGGTTGATCTGCAAAACGCGGGGATTAAGATTATCCAGATCGATGAGCCGGCATTTCGTGAAGGGTTGCCGCTGAAACAATCACAGTGGCAAACCTACTTAGATTGGGCTGTAAACGCCTTTAAACTCAGCGCCGCCGGCGTTAAGGATGACACCCAGATCCACACCCATATGTGTTACAGCGAGTTTAATGCTACCATCGCATCGATTGCCGCCATGGACGCCGATGTGATCACCATTGAAACTTCGCGCTCACATATGGAGTTGCTCAATGCCTTCGAAGATTTCGACTATCCCAACGAGATAGGCCCTGGCGTGTATGATATCCATAGCCCGAATATCCCCAGTGTCGAGCAGATGGTTGCGCTTATCGACAAGGCGGCGACTAAAATTCCTGTTCGCCAATTGTGGGTTAATCCAGATTGTGGGCTCAAGACGCGCACTTGGGATGAAGTTGAGCCGGCATTGCAACATATGGTGACGGCCACGCAGCAGCTAAGACGCCGACTGGGTTAGCTTGATGAGTTAATGAGTTTTATTTTTCTTGGCTGACGGGGCATGCAAGCAGTTGGCTTTAAATGGGCCAGCTGTTTTTTAATACTTAAGTAAATCAAAGCATATCAAATTTTTAAATCAAATCGCATTGCGTTAGACTTCACTTAATTACTTGGCTTTCGTCCAAATACCTATCGTTATTCGTCAACTCAAATGTAGGGTTAAACATGAACAAATTATTAGTGTCGGCTGCGTTTGCCGCTTCAACCGTCTCCTTTGCTGGACAAGCTGACTCGGCGCAAGCCCACCAAGATGAACGTGCTGCAAATAAGCCCGAACAGGTCACCATGCTGCCTGTCCTGACTGGGCAAATGGCGCAAAAGATAGTTAATTTTGCATTTTTACAAGCTCAACAAGATCAATTGGCGGTGTCTATCACTGTGGTCGATAGATCAGGACAAACCTTAGCCGTGCTTAGGGATCATCAAGCTGGGGTGCACACCATTCGTGCCAGTTATAAAAAGGCTTACACGGCTAACTCGCAAAAAAGACCGACTGCTGTGATTGCCAAAGGGATTAAAGAGGGCACCATTCCTGAAGATATCAGGTACTTGGATGAAAATATTTTAGCCATGGACGGCGGCATTCCCATCTATATTAATGATGTGGTTGTTGGCGGCATTGGCGTGGGCGGTGCCCACGGCAGTGAAGATGTGCGCATTGCTGAGGCGGGCTTAAAAGCGCTGGCGGCAGTTAACTAGGTCGTCGGTTGAATTTTCGAGCTCTGTTGTTTTTGGCTTAATTGTTTGGAATGAGTTTTCCATTCAATGCGTATAGTGCAATAGGCTACATAGAGATGAGTCGCTAAGCGGCTCATCTCTTTTTTTCATCACTCAACCTAGCGATCAGTTGTCATTAATCGGCATGATACCGGCGTAGTTGATACCCGATAGCTGCGCCATCTCTCTATGCCATGTGGCTAAGTCATTAGGGTTAAAATCACTGAGGTGATGATGACCACAGGCGCGCGCCATCACCTGCATCAGCTCAGTTGAGGCGGCAAGAAAGTTGGCCAGTTGCTGCGCCGAGGTGTCGATATGCAGCCGTTGGCGCAGGTCAGCATTTTGGGTGGCGATACCTGCTGGGCAGTTATTGGTATGACAAATTCGCGCGGCTACGCAGCCAATGGATTGCATCGCACTGTTTGCGATGGCGACGCCGTCGGCGCCCAAGGCCATGGCTTTAACAAAGTCCATCGGTAATCGAAGGCCGCCAGTGATAATCAAGGTGACGCGTCCGCTAGCGCCTTGGCTGTCTAAATAGCGCCGCGCCCGCGCTAGAGCGGCAATGGTTGGGACGCTGATATGGTCGCGAAATATTTGTGGCGCGGCGCCTGTGCCACCACCACGACCATCTAAGATGATGTAGTCGGCGCTGGCATCGAGGGCAAACTGAATATCTTGCTCAATATGGTTGGCGCTCAGTTTAAAGCCGATAGGCACGCCGCCACTGAGCTCACGTACGCGATCGGCAAAACGTTTGAAGTCGCTGACCGAGCGCAGATCATGAAAAGTCGGTGGTGAGATGGCATCTTCACCTGCTGGTATTCCCCGTACTTCGGCTATTTTTCCCTGATTTTTGATGCCAGGTAGGTGGCCGCCAGTACCGGTTTTGGCGCCTTGGCCGCCTTTAAAATGAAATGCCTGAATCGAGTGTAATAGCGCCTCTTTATAACCAAATTTGGCGCTAGCCAGCTCATAAAAATAACGTGAGTTGGCCGCTTGCTCGGCGGGTAACATGCCCCCTTCACCAGAGCAGATGCCTGTTCCTGCCAGTTCTGCTCCTTTGGCTAAGGCGATTTTCGCCTCTTCAGACAGGGCACCAAAGCTCATATCAGAGACCAATAAGGGGATGCTAAGTTGTAGCGGCTTACGCGCCTCGGGCCCGATGATAAGCTCGGTGCGCACCTCCTCATCTTCAAATAGCGGTTTTGTTGCCATCTGCGCGGTCATTATTTGGATATCGTCCCAATGGGGCAACTGTTGGCGCGGCACGCCCATGGCGACCACCGGGCCATGATGCCCCAGAGTGCTTAGCCCCTCTCTGGCTAGCTGGTGGATGAGGGCAACACTGGGCTCTTCTGCTGTGGCGATGGCGCTTGGCATCTCATCATCGCTGGAGGTCGCAGCTATGCCCGGGCCTTCTGTGCCGACTTGCTCTTGGGTAAATTGTTTATGACTGCCGTCGCAAAAAGGGGCATTACCTGTGTGCTTGCAGGCGCAAAGGTAGGCGTCGCCATCTTTTTTGGCGGTAAATGCTTTTGGCTCAAAGCCGCTGCCTTGGTGGGAACCATCGCAAAATGGCTGGTTGCTAGAGCGGCCACAGACACAAAAAAAGTATTCCTTACCTTGGGTTAATTCGACCTTCTTGGGTTTGTTGTCAGCAATAATTGGCTTGTCCATTCGAGCTCCTATGCAGATGAACTACGGCGATTTGATTGCCTTCAGTCTAGGAGATTTTTGCCATTAATGCCGATAGTGGGCTTTTTACGCGCAGAGGTAAAAAAGCTTTCTATACTCAAAGTAGACGACCAACTAACTTGGGAGAATCATTATGAGTCACACCTATAAGATCATCGAGCTTGTCGGATCTTCACCCATCAGCTCCGATGAAGCGATAAAGAATGCCATCGCCGAAGCGAGTCAGTCGTTACATCATTTACGCTGGTTTGAGGTGGTTGAGACCCGCGGCCATTTAGAGGAGGGGCTCATTGCCCACTGGCAAGTCACGGTTAAGGTGGGTTTTACCTTAGATACTGACAGATGAAGGAAGCAGGCGTATAGCGTGGTTTGCGCTACGCCTGCTATTAAGGCTTACGCATCTCTTGGTAAGCCTTTTTCAATGGTGCGGACTACGCGCTGGGTCTTGCGGTTAGGGTGCTGCGCGGCGACAATTTGTACCGCTAATGTACTGGTCTCATCGGCGGGTGGGTTGGCTTTTGTTTGCTGCTGCATTAACGCCCAGTCAATATGTTCTATTACCATCTCATCGACCTCATCGCTTATACGTCTGTGCTGCAGCGCGGCCATAATGGCATCCGAGTGCGGTGCATTGCCCAGCGCCACGGCAATGTTACGAAGCCAGCGCTTATGGCCAATACGGCGAATGGCACTGCCTTCGGTGTAACGTAAAAACTCGGCTTCACTCCAAGCAAACAGTGCGAGCAATTGCGGGTGTTTAAGTGGGTCGCGAGTGTGAAAGTCACTCTCTTGGGTCAATGGTGCCTGCGCATTGACGGGGCACACCAGTTGGCAGTCGTCACAGCCGTAGATACGGTTGCCGATCAGCGGCCGAAATTCGATTGGGATCGCGCCCTGCAGTTCGATGGTCAGGTAAGAGATACAGCGCCCGCCATCGACAACATAGGGTTCAACTATGGCGTTGGTGGGGCACGATTTGATACAGGCGACGCAGGTTTGGCAATCGGCCTGAATGGGCACATCTATCGGCAGCGGCAGATCAATAAGCAGTTCGCCTAAGAAGAACCAGCTGCCGGCCTGATGATTGAGCAATAAGCTGTGTTTTCCCGTCCAACCAATGCCCGCCTTCTCGGCTAATGGTCGCTCAAGAATAGGGGCTGAATCGACAAAAGGACGAAAGTTGGGTTTTTCCATGCCTAAACTGGTTAATTCTGCCTCAATCTGTTGCCCCAATTTTTTGAGCCGATTACGGATCATCTTATGGTAATCACGGCCTCCGGCATAACGAGAAATATAGGCCATATTCGGGTCGCGTAAATGGGTGGCAAAGCCAGCCTCGGGTGGCAGATAATCCATTCTCGCCGAGATCACTCTTAAGGTACCGGGGTGGAGTTCTTGCGGGCGGGCTCGCATCATCCCGTGGGCCTGCATGTAGTGCATCTGTGCGTGATACCCCTTGTCGAGCCATGCTTGTAGCTTGGGCTCTTCTTGGGTTAAGTCGGTATCGGTAATGCCTATTTGTGCAAATCCGAGCGCTTTGCCCCACTGCTTTATCTTGATGGCAAGTTGTTGCAGTTGGCTGCTATTGAGTTGAGATAGCGCTGTTGGCTGTGTTTGCATGGTAATGGTATCGACATAGTGATGATGGCTAACTGCCACATAATACCAGTTAAGCCGCAGTGGCAACACCTTGAGTGGCTCACAAGCTTAATCAGCAATTAGTGCCAGCATCAGAATTAGTATCAGCAGTAGCGTGAGGTCGTAGCGTAGCACTGGGCGCAAATGACTGAGTGCAGCTTAGTGGGGGGACCGATTGGGGGCGTCGATGAAGCGTGGCAGGCAACTCATATGGGGTTTATGGCACTCAGTTTTGCTTTTCGTCTGCGCGACAGGTATAAAGTCAGCCTTTTCCCGATATCTATTTTAAGCGAGTTATAGTGAAACGATTATGCGCAAGTATTGTCATGCTGCTAAGTTCATCTTACTGCAGCGCATCTAGCCTTGAACAGTCGGGGGATGTATTGCATCTGCTGTTACCTGCGGTCACTTTAGGCGCCTCTATTGCCGTTGAAGATGATTATCAGGGCAGTTGGCAGCTGATCAAAAGCGGCGTGGTCTCGCGTGTGGCGGTCGAAGGCTTAAAATATGCCATCGATAAACAGCGTCCAGATGGATCGGGCGATGATTCTTTTCCCTCAGGACACACCGCCGATACCTTTGCCGCGGCTACTTTTGTGCAGCAACGCTATGGTTGGCAGTGGGCGATTCCGGCTTATGTGGCTGCCGGTTATGTGGGTTATACCCGGGTGGCGAGTGATAAACACTATCTGGAAGATGTGTTAGCGGGCGCAGCGATTGGCATAGTGTCGGGACTCTATTTTACCGATCCCTATAAAGGCATCACTATCAGCCCGATTGCCGGTAAAGATAACTATGGTATTTATATCAGCGGGACATTTTAATTAAAGGGTTTACAAACATATGAATTATCAGAGTCAAGCCTATCAACAGCGGGCACAACAGGTGGCGTTAAACGTCTGCAATAGCGTTATCCCTATGGATAAGGTGCCGGCTAATTTGATGGAAGCTTATGCCAATCTTTGTCAGGAATTGATTGAAGATAAAGACCAAAAATTTGCAGCCGTGTGGGATGGCCTACCAGCCAGTGCCAGTGCATTATTGCCGCAAGCCGATTTTCATGGTTTTTATATCGCTAACGCTTGGTTGCAACTGAGTCGTGTGGCGCAAGATATTGCCGAGCTGGCCGACAGTGATGAAGCGATTGATGAAAAAGAGTACAACAATATTTTTACGCGTTTATCGGATGCGTCATTAAAAGAAAGTGCTAAAAAGCTTAAAAAAGCGCGTACCGACAGAGCCTTACTCAACAGCATCAAGAGTGTGATTGGCGGCGAGTGATAAGGTATCGCTCGCCATGACGATGCGACATGTGAGTGCCACTAAGACATAATGAACGCCCATCATTAACGCGGTTAATGATGGGCGTTTTTTTAGGGGGTATAAGCGGTTAAACCGAGGCTATTTCGGCGGCGGTTAAGTAGCGCCACTCGCCAGGTGCGAGCGCCTCGTCCAGTTCGATATGGCCGACACATTCGCGGTGTAAGCCAACAACTTTATTACCCACAGCGGCAAACATGCGTTTGACTTGATGGTACTTACCTTCGGTGATTGTTAGTCGCACCTGTTGCGGGTCAATAATCTCTAAGGTGGCAGGTTTAGTGAGGCCATCTTCATTTTTCAGTGCTATGCCTTGGGCAAACTCGGCAATGAGCGCTTCACCAATTGGATCGGCCAGCTGAACCAGATAGCGCTTACCGCACTCTTTTTTCGGTGAGGTGATTTTATGTGACCATTGGCCATCGCTGGTGATCAGTACCAGCCCAGTGGTATCGACATCTAAGCGACCAGCAATGTGCAGCTCTTCTGGTTTGGCGACATCGATAAGGCTCAGCACCGACGGGTACTCTTCATCTATGGTAGAGCAGATGGTATTGACTGGCTTGTTGAGCATGATAAAGCGAGGACCAATCACTGAGATGACTTCACCATTAAGGCAAATTTGATGGTGTGGAGTCACTTTAAAGCCGGAGTCTTTGACTATGGTGCCATCGCAGGTCACATCGCCTCGATGCAGGGCTTTTTTGGCCAGTGAGCGGGTTAAAGAGGTGGACTCGCAGATAAATTTGTCTAAACGCACAGGTTACTCGGCAATAAAATCATAATGGCAGACATTATGAGGCTAGCGCCGGCAAAGGGAAAGGGGTAGCGTAGTAATTCGCTCGACGTCACTAGCCACCATTACGATGATGTCGAGATTTAACGCTTGCAAGGATAACCCATGACAATAACACTTACAGACTTGGCTGATAGTCCATTTACTCAGATGATTAATGGCGAGGAGTATTATTGCTTAGAACCGCAATTACAAGCGTTTTGGCAACAGCAGCAACAACTTAATCAGGTGGCTAATCGCACAGGCCAACTCGACAGGCAACTGCTGCCCAATATTGTCCCCAGCGCCCATATTCAATCTCCATTCTTTATCAGCTACGGGATCAATGTGCACCTAAGCGACGAGGTGTTTATTAATGCCAATGTCACCTTGCAAGACAATGCCCCCATCTATATTGGTCGTAATACTATGCTAGGGCCCAATGTGCAGTGTTACACCGCCAGCCACCCACTAGAGGCCGAGCGCCGCCTACAGGGATGGGAAACCGCTAAGGCGATTGATATTGGTGAGCGAGTGTGGATTGGTGGTGGGGCGATTATTCTCCCTGGGGTGACGATTGGTAATGAGGCGGTGATTGCCGCGGGGGCTGTGGTGAGTAAAGATGTGGCGGCTAAAACCCTTGTCGGCGGCAATCCAGCGAGAGAGATTAAACAGCTTTAACGGCAGGGTTATGGGTTATATGGCACCTGTGATACGAAACCTTTAGTTACATATCTGTGGTGCAATGACGTCAGTAGAATGGGAGATTAACTTGTTTACATTGGCCCAAACAATTTAACATGTATGGTTTGCAGCAAGTAACCCATTTGAACTCGATGATAAGCGCCACAGGGTTCTAGTGTGATAGTCACCTAAGTACTGTTCAACATGGCGACAGAACAATAAATAGCAACAAAACAATAATTCAATCAGCAAATACCAAGGAATTCAGATGAAGAAAGTGCTCGTAGGCGGACTTTGCGCCTCATTAATCGTGGGCCTTAGCGCCTGTAATAACAATAACGTCGAAGTTAGTGCGCCAGAGATGGCCAAAACAGAAGCCGCGGTTGCCGTTGAGCAGGCGCTGACGTCGGGTATCGACTTTGTCAACTTTGATAAATCGGTTCGTCCGCAAGACGACTTTTATTCATATGTGAATGGCACCTGGATCAATAACACCGAGATCCCAAGCGACCGTACTAGCACGGGCGCTTTCTATGATTTACGTGAAAAGTCTCGTGATGACGTTAAAGCCATTATTGAAGAAGTGGCTGCAACGGCTAATCTTACCGCGGGCAGTGACGAGCAAAAAGTGGCCGATCTGTATCGCTCATTTATGGACACAGACACCTTAAACGCATTAGGGATAAAGCCTATTCAGGCTGAACTAGATAAGATTGCCGCACTGCAAAATAAAAATGAATTAGTCGAGTATTTTGCCCATAGCCAAGTGATTGGCGGGGGCACACCCCTAGCATTTTACATCAACATCGACGCCAAAGATTCTAGCCGTTATGCCACCCATATTTGGCAGTATGGCTTAAGCTTGCCAGAAAAAGATTACTATTTTAACGAGGCAGAGCGCTTCGTTAAGATCCGTCAGGCGTTTGTCGAACACATTGAAAAAATGTTCACGTTGGCAGGCTTACCTAATCCTAAAGCTAGCGCTGAACAGGTGTTAGCCCTAGAAACCGCAATCGCTAGCCGTCATTGGGATGTGGTCGAAACGCGTGATAGCACTAAGACCTATAACCTGTATCAAGTGGCTGAGCTCTCTAGCTTAGCACCAGACATCAACTGGGACGGTTACCTCAAAACCTTAGGTGCCGACCAGCAAGCAGACATTATCATTAACCAACCTAGCTTTATTGAAGGTTTCAATGAGGTGCTTAAGGCTAATGATTTAGCCACATGGCAGACCTATATGACTTGGCAAACCCTCACCCATTTTGCCGGTAATTTAAGCTTAGATCTCGACAAAGAGAATTTTGAGTTTTTCGCGAAGACCCTTAATGGCCAAGCCGAACAAGAGCCTCGTTGGAAGCGCGGCGTGGGCGCGGTGAATTCAGTCTTAGGTGAAGTTGTCGGCAAGGTGTACGTTAAGCGTCACTTTACTCCTGAAGCTAAAGAGCGCATGCAAGGTTTGGTTGAAAACTTACGCGGCGCCTACGGCGAAAGTATCGAAAACTTAAGCTGGATGAGTCCAGACACCAAAGTGGCGGCTAAAGATAAGTTGGCTAAATTTGACCCTAAAATCGGCTATCCCGATCGCTGGGAAGATTACACTAAGCTGACCATTAAAAGTGATGACTTAGTGGGTAACGCCATGCGCGCCAGTACCTTAAGCCATGATAAAGAGCTAGAAAAACTCGGCTCAGCGATTCGGAAGTGGGAGTGGCACATGACGCCGCAAACCGTTAACGCTTACTACAATCCAACGATGAATGAAATTGTCTTCCCTGCGGCTATCTTACAACCGCCATTTTTTAACATGGCGGCCGATGATGCGGTTAACTATGGTGGCATTGGCGCTGTAATTGGCCATGAAATGGGCCATGGTTTCGATGACCAAGGTGCTAAGTTTGATGGTGAAGGCAACATGCGTGATTGGTGGACAGAGCAAGACTTAAAAGAGTTTGCCGCGCGCGGTAAAGCCTTAGTCGAACAGTACAATAACTATGCGGTGTTCGACGACCTTAAAGTCAACGGTGAGTTGACGCTGGGTGAGAACATTGGCGATCTGTCGGGAGTGACCATCGCCTACAAGGCTTACAAGATGTCACTCGATGGCAAAGAAGCGCCGGTTATTGACGGCTTGAGTGGTGATGAGCGCTTCTTTATCGGCTTTAGCCAAATTTGGCGCGCTAAGATGAAAGAGGAAGCGATGCGTAATCGAGTGGCTACCGATCCTCATTCACCCGCTAAATTCCGTGCGATAGGAGCACTGTCAAACATGCCCGAGTTTTACACCACCTTTAACGTTAAAGAGGGCGACGCTATGTATATTGCGCCTGAAAAGCAGGTGAAAATTTGGTAAGTCTGTAAGGCAAGATTAAGCGCTATGCTATCTGCTGCTATGCAGATAGATTTCACGCTTTAAAATTTAACTTTAGTTAATAAAAAGAGCGCATTACGCGCTCTTTTTTGTTGGTTTTTTATCGTGCGTTAAGATGAATCAATATTCACTTTGCATTCAGCAAGGGTTAAGCCATTGGAGGATAGATTAGAGGCTCGAGGTTAGGATTGTTACCGAGGATGGTTATGAATAGATTATTTCGCACCTTTATTATTTTCCTGTTATTGCTGTCGACCCGTAGCGGTTTAGCCGCCAGTTATGAGCCCCAAGTTAATCTAAAAGACCCACGCAGCAACTTCATCTCCCGCCAATCATTTAATCCTAACCTCGCTGGCCTTATCGCCATCCCCACCACGTCGTCACAACCCATTCGACAAACCAGCAGTAATCTAGAGCAACTTTACGCCAAAGCCGATGGCGCTCAGCAAGAGTTGCAAGACATACTCAAGAGTATTGATGGGGCTGAGCACTACGAGTTGATTGTACCGGCGATTAAAAGTTATCAGCGCGCGGCGCAGAAGGTCGCCGTTAAGTTTAATGGTGATGCCAGTCAAATTACCGATTTAGCCCGTGCCAGTATTGTTGCCAGCGATATTCATCGCCTGATGCATGCGTTCGAAGCGTTGCAACACAAGGCGACGATTGTGCAGGTTAAAAACCGCTTTGCCATGCCTAAAGCATCGGGTTATCGCGATCTTAATCTGTTAGTCAAGCTGCCACAAAGCGGCATGATTGCCGAGGTTCAGTTACACCTTAAAGCCATTGCTGAGATTAAAAGTGGTGAGGAGCATCAGATTTATCAAACAGTGCAAACTATTGAAGCTAACGCCAAACAGCAGCAACGTGCACTGAGTCAATTGGAACTGGCTAAAATCACTCAGTTACGTCAGCAGTCTCATAAGTGCTATCACAAGGCATGGCTGCACTATAAACGTATCGACAGTGCTAACCTTATTGCCCAAGCTGCGTAGGTGGCAATGGCATATTGTCCTCAGCCGATGGCGTAGCGGCGACAGATAATCCACCGCTACGCCATTGAGCTGCGTTTACCCATCAGCCTTCGACTGAAATTGGCTTAACAAATCCTCGCCAAAGCGATTATACTTGCCGCCATTAGCCCCATAACTAGCGAATAAAGCATGCATGATCTGATCGAACAGCTACAGGAATTAAGTGAAACCGTACCGGTTCCGTTAGAGTTACCCACCTTTGAACAGCTGGTGGAGGTGGAAGAGCAAATTTTGATCCCACTGCCTGCAGAGTTAAAAGAGTACCTCTTGTATGCCAGTGATGTGATCCACGGTACGCTAGAACCCGTGACCGCCAGCGATCCTTATGCGCATACCTATTTGCCCGAAGTGACCTCATATGCATGGTCCATTGGCCTGCCTCGAGAGTACATCGCTATCTGTCAGATGGGCGATGACTTTTACTGTATCGACCAAGAAGGTCAGGTGATGTTGTGGCGTGATGGTGAGCTCGATGAGGATGGTTGGGAGTCGTTTTGGCAGTGGGCCGAAGATGTGTGGATCCAAGCTTAGCCGCTTAACCTTGTCAGCGCTTTTTTTACCTTAGCTGATATTTATCCTAGCAAAACGATAGATGTTTACGTACTCAATTTGGAAATCAATATGTCGAAAAATGCAGAGTTAAATGCGATTGAAATTACCTACCTGCGCCACTCTTTAGGTTTAAGTGCGGCGCAAGTTGCTGAACTATCAAAGTCGACCGAAGCGCAAGTGCTGGCTTGGGAAGCGGGCGAGGCTGACGTATCAGGACTTGCAGCAAAAAAATTACTTGAGCTTGATGAAACCATCGAGATGCAAGTGCTTAATACCTGTGATGGTATTGAAGAGTTATTTAAAAAAGAACCCAAGCGCCGTTTAAGCTTTGTGGTGTACCCAACGCAGGTAATTTATACCCAATACAACCCTGAGTTTTTGAGTGCATTGCCGTTAACTGAGCTGTACAACACCGCGGCATGGCGTATCAAAAAAGAGTGCAAGTTAGTGCTAGAGGTCGATGTGACCCTAATCGCTCTGGACGTCGAAGCCTATAAAGCTTATCGCGAAAAAGAGGGGCTTAAAGAAAGCCGTGAAAGCCGTGCTAAGTGGGCGGCCACCCAGCTTTAAGTGATCGCTCAAATACCGTAAAGGTAGCCAGAAGACTAATGCCAGTCAGTTAAGCTGACTGGCATTTTTTGTTTTTGCTCGGGCTTGCTCTAGGTCGATCGCATCGCTCTTTGGGACGGCCTATTTTCAGCATGCTTGAGCGTCAAAGTCGCAATGTGCTTCTATTAAGTATTAAGGTTTCATCGTTTTCTGGAAACGTCTTAGGTCAGTTAATGGTAATGATGGGAAGCCGGTGAGCATGAGCCTTATGGCTGCTTTTTACTCTTTATTTTTAGTGGGTGTTGTAATGGCTGACATTAATCTGGTGATTCATTGAATGAATGTCTATTGACTCTATTTTAAAGACAGTTTCATATAGAATTTGTTTTATCTATGTTTTCTCTAATTAAGTTGTTTAACAACTTCCATGAGGAGAGCCCGAGCCTAGCGTGCCATTATGTGGGATTAATACAATATTGCAGGCAGCAACCTACCAAATATGAATAAACGGATAAATATACTATGAATAGCACGCATGCCACGGTGGCCATTGGCCCACTTGAACGAATCAATCGCGTACTCAAAGCCACGGGGCCTGGGTTGTTAATGGCGGCAGCGGCCATTGGAGCATCGCATTTGGTCGCTTCAACCCGCGCTGGCGCCGAATTTGGTTGGCAGCTCGCTTGGGTGATCGTGGCGGTTAATTTACTTAAGTATCCGTTTTTTGCGGCAGGAGCGCGTTATACCGCCGCCACTGGCGAGAGTTTGCTGCACGGTTACTTGCAGCAGGGCAGGCGCTACCTATTGTTGTTTACCGTGCTCAATACCATTGCGGCCATCGCTAGCACCGCGGGGGTGGCGATGTTAACCGCGGCGATGCTCACTTTGTTTATTCCCTTGTCTATCGATATCTTGGCGTTCATCGTCTTAGCGTCGAGCTTACTCATGTTGATACTGGGGCATTATCAACTGCTTGATAAGGTGACTAAGGTGGTCATGTTGGTGTTAACCATTACCACCTTAACGGCTGCAGCATTAGCGTTTAACGCCGAGCCCATTATAGTTGACGGATTTGTGTCACCTTCGCCATGGGATTGGGCCCATGTGGGCTTTTTGGTGGCGATGATGGGCTGGATGCCCGCGCCTATTGAAGTCAGTTGTTGGAACTCATTATGGCTATTAGAAAAGCAAAAGCAGCAAAGAGTGACTCAAGCGCAAGCCTTGTTCGATTTTAATTTAGGTTATGCCACTACAGCGGTATTGGCGGTGGTATTTTTATCCTTAGGAACCTTGGTGATGCATGGCAGCGGTGAGCATTTCTCGGCCTCTGGAGCCCAATTTGCTGACCAGCTCATTACCCTTTATAGCCAAGTACTTGGCAGCGAAAGTCGTTATTTAATCGCCATTGTGGCCCTGCTGTGTATTTTCAGTACCACTGTCACTGTGATTGATGGTTACAGCCGAACCTTAGCGTTAGGTTGGCAATTATTGATGCAGCAGCCAAGCGACAAAAGTAGTGCTTGGCTAACGGCCATCATGGTGGGGGTGAGTCTATTGGGGCTGGGGATCATCTTATTTTTCAAAGGTGCCTTGTTGCCATTATTACAGTTTGTTATGACGCTAGCGTTTATGACGACCATTATTTTTGCGTGGCTCAATTACCGATTAATGACCAGTGAACGCTTGGCCGTGGCGGATCGTTATGGTACTAAAATGCGCTTACTATCTTGGTTGGGCATGGGGTATTTGCTGGGCTTTGCAGGCCTATTTATCTATTGGAAAACGCTAGGGTAATCGTTTGTCTTGTGGGCTTGACTCCAATGTATATACGCAGGTGAAATATCGGCGGCGTGATGAGCCAAAAATGGTGAAAAAATCGCTTAGTTAACGGTAAAACTCAGTTATAATACGCCTCTAAGATGATCGCGCAGCCGCGCTATCCAAAAGGTAAAGACATTCGATTATGATTAACAACGATATATTACGCCGTTTACGTTTTGTGTTTGACTACCAAAATGCAAAAATGATTAAGATTTTTGCCAAGGTAAAACATGAGATAACCCAAGAAGAACTGCTCGACATGCTTAAGAAAGAGTCAGAAGAGGGCTATAAACCGTGTAACGATAAGACCCTTTGTCTGTTCCTTGATGGCTTGATCATCGAGAAGCGCGGTTTAAAAGAGGGCGCTGAGATCCCTGAGCCCGTGTCGCAGTTAAACAATAACCTGATATTCAAGAAGCTTCGAGTCGCACTTGAGATGCGTGAAGAAGATATCATCAACACGCTTGCCTTGGCAGACTTCAGCATGAGCAAGTCAGAGTTAGGTGCTTTGTTTAGAAAGCCGGGTCATAAGCACTTTAAAGAGTGTGGCGATCAGGTGTTGCGTAACTTCCTTACTGGGTTATCGATTAAATATCGTGGTAAGTGATCTTCAATAAGTCATATCAAAAGCACAGCCTAGGCTGTGCTTTTTTGTGTGCCAAAGTAGGATGTTTAAAACAAAGGCAAGGATAAAATAATCAAAAATCCACCGCTAAAAAGACAACAAAGATCACACTTTGTGGTAATCTTGCCGCATTCGAACGACAGTCAATCCACTATTTCACATACAATAAAGGTTACCAATGGACGATAATAAACGCCCGCTATATCTTCCTTTTGCCGGCCCAGCCATTTTGGAGGCGCCTCTTATTAATAAAGGCAGTGCGTTTACCGAAGAAGAGCGTATTTTCTTTAACCTTGAGGGCCTCCTGCCTCATGTTATCGAAACAATTGAAGAACAAGCGTCGCGTGCCTACGACCAATATAAAAACTTCAGCAATGATCTCGATAGACATATCTATTTGAGAAACATTCAAGACACCAACGAAACCCTATTTTATCGTTTAGTGCAAAACCACATTACCGAGATGATGCCTATCATCTACACCCCTACGGTGGGGATGGCGTGTGAGCGTTTTTCAAAAAACTATCGTCGTAACCGGGGTCTGTTTGTCTCTTATCCTCATAAAGACCGTATCGATGATATTTTGAATAACTCGACTCGCCAAAAAGTGAAGATCATAGTGGTCACCGATGGCGAGCGTATCTTAGGCCTTGGTGACCAAGGCATTGGTGGTATGGGGATCCCTATCGGCAAACTCTCTCTGTATACCAGTTGTGGCGGGATCAGCCCTGCATATACCTTGCCTATTACGTTGGATGTGGGCACGGATAATCCGCACTTGCTTGAAGACCCTATGTATATGGGCTGGCGTAATCAGCGTATTGGTGGCGAAGAATATGCCGAATTTGTTGAAGCCTTTATGCAAGCCGTACATCGTCGCTGGCCAGATGCATTGATCCAGTTTGAAGATTTTGCGCAAAAGAATGCCATGCCATTACTTGAGCGTTATAAAGACCAATACTGCTGTTTTAATGACGATATTCAAGGCACAGCCGCAGTAACAGTTGGTTCATTACTGGCTGCGTGTAAGGCTGCTAATACCCAATTGAGCCAGCAGCGAATTGCGTTTCTAGGTGCTGGCAGCGCCGGCTGCGGTATCGCCGAGGCGATTGTGGCGCAAATGGTCTCTGAAGGTATTTCTGATGAGCTGGCTCGTCAGCAGGTGTTTATGGTTGACCGTTGGGGCTTGCTGCAAGACAACATGCCTAACTTATTGCCGTTCCAGCAAACCTTGGCACAGAAGTCTGCGCTGGTAGATAGCTGGACGACCGAGAGTGAAAACATTTCATTGTTGGACGTGATGCACAATGGCAAGCCGACTGTATTGATTGGTGTGTCAGGGGCGCCGGGATTATTTAGTGAAGAGATCATCAAAGCGATGCACAGTCATTGCGCGCGCCCTATCATTTTCCCGTTGTCAAATCCAACCAGCCGTGTTGAGGCAACGCCAAAAGACATTTTGCATTGGACCAAAGGGGAAGCATTGGTTGCCACAGGCAGTCCATTTGAACCTGTGGTCATTGACGAACAAACCTTTGAAATTGCCCAGTGCAACAACAGTTATATCTTCCCTGGTATTGGCCTTGGGGTGTTGGCTTCTGGTGCTAAACGCGTCAGCAATGAAATGTTGATGGCCTCGAGCCGTGCGTTAGCCGAATGTTCACCATTGGCGATACAGGGACACGGTTCACTGCTGCCTAAATTGGAGAATATTCACCAAGTGAGTAAGCATATTGCGTTTGCGGTGGCTAAGGTTGCTGTTGAGCAAGGCCATGCACTGCCTTGCAGCGATGAGTTGTTGTTACAAGCGATTGAGGATAACTTTTGGACGGCCGATTACCGTCGTTATAAGCGCACCTCGTTCTAAGCAACCTTGTTGTAATGTGAAAAAGCTGCCCAAGGGCAGCTTTTTTATTGGGTGTTTATTGTAAGCGGTACTTGATAGTATAAATGCTGCTTAATCAGTTCATTATCCATTTACTGCACTGTACTTATTGCTATCGCTAGGCTTTATGGTGGGTAAATGCGCTAGGCCAGTAGATTCATCTAGAACTCGCCTACAATTAACCTGAATTTAGATGTGCTTAGGCTGATTAACCTTGTGTTAATCATATTGACAGTCATCACAAAGTTGAGCTTTAACGTTTGATGCTATTAGCATTTTACGCCAATTGTTGTTACTTTTAAGTTTCAGTTAATACTGATCGGTAAGTCTAGGTTTATCGGTTCGCAGCAATTTGCTTTTTTAGTAGGTGTTTAGCCTTAGCGAAAATTGAGGTTCGCTGTAAAAGCTAAATTGAGCGTCACCTTTATTTCACTATTTTGTCAGTTTGGCCATAGCCGCTGACTCTAGGAGCCACTATGAAATATCTCGCTATTGTTGCCGCCTTACTCTTTGCTGGTTCAGCTGCAGCACTCGATTGCACTGAATGCCATGAGAAAGTCGATTTGACGGTACACCAAGAAGCCGAAGCAACGTTGGCTACATGTAGTGATTGTCATGGCATCAATGATGCTCACGCGATCGACATGGAAATGCATACCCCTGAATTAACGATTACTGAGTGCGCTGATTGCCACGGTTTAGAAAAGTAATTATCGGCTAGCCAAATTGTTGTAATAAAAGCCATCTTATTTATAAGGTGGCTTTTTTTATGGCATGTTTCACACCAAGGTGCCATCCAATAATCTTATCTCAAATACCAAAATTCCGAATCGTTGTTACAGCTCACTTAGGTGGGGAGTACTAAAAAAAGGGCCCTCGTTGAGGACCCTTTGTTGGCATTACCTTGTTAGCGTCAACTTAAGATTGAGCCTTCGACTGAATGATTCAGTTTTAGGCCCAGGTATTAAGCGACTCTGTTAAAGCTTCAGTGTTAGTGAAACTTTCTACGACGTCCAGCTGCCAATGCTAATAAGCCAACGGCCAAGAAACCTAAGCTGCCACCATCATCATCGGGAGTTTCTGGTGCTGGCGCTTCAGGCTCTGGTGCTGGTGGCGTCGGTTCTACGCCGTCAGACATAACCACGAGTGTAAAGCTGGTGTGTACTGCATCGTTAGGGAAGGTGATGTCATGGGCTGTAACCGTAACGGTGGTTTCGCCATGCCAATCTTGCTCTGGTGTTAAGGTCACCAAGTTACCTTCGATAACGGCACTAACGTGCTCGCCACTGACTTTAATGCCATTAGCGGTATTTTCTTTATCTTGTATTAGCACCTCAAAGCTTATGCTGTCATTTTCATCGACAGACATATCATTAAGCGCGCCAATAGACAGATTCGATGGCACGTTAATGACTGTGGTAGTTGTGATGCTATCGCTGCCGGTGTAGTCACTGTCTACCGCTAGGTTAAGTGCTTGACCAACTGCTGTGGCACTGACTCTAGCTGAAAACGACACTTTAATTTCAGATTGCTCTGGGCCAGCATAGTTAGCACAGACCACAAGTCCTTCTTCAATCTTTGAGTCAAGATCGTCAAAGGCAAAGCCATCACCACTATAACCATAACTTGGGCCATAGGTGCCCCGTGGGCCATAGTAGCCATGCAGACCAATTGACCCTAAGTGTGATTTAGCGCCTTGAATTTTGTCATAAGCGAACACAAATTCATGCTTGCCAGGGGTGAAGTCTATTTTACTCGAGGCAATCACTTCGAAGCTATAACGTGCGTCGTAGTCTGGCTCGAAGTTAACCCCCCATGCAAACTCTTGGCGCATATTATCCCATTCGACAATCAGGTAATCACCGCTTACCGTGCTTGCCATACTCACACCATCTAGGCTGTCGGTGTCCATGTTGTATTCAGATAGAATAAAACCGTCGCCGCGCCATAGTGGGGCAATAATCGTGTCAGGGAAGAAATCTGCAGCAACAGGATAGTGCGCAGGCCAGAACAGCGGCATGCTATCAAGTTGAATAAAGCCACCGGGTGAAATGGCGAGCGTATCTGGCTCCATATAATCAGGGTTATTGTTATACAGTGGGATACGGTCAATACCAAAGATGTTTAATGGTAAGATCACGGTGTCATTTGAACGACCTTGGATCGCTGGCTCTGCGGTGATACCCGCTTCGCTAAGTAGATCTAAGTAGTATGGGTTTGAGCCGATGGGGACTCGACAGCTCTCATCTACAGCACTGGTGGTGTAGTGATATTGACGTTTTTGAGCGTTACTCGCCATCTGAACTGTGCTTAAGCTGATCTGCTGTCCTTCAATATTGATTGAATCTTGCAGACTTTGGTTGTTGCTAATTGCTGTGACAGTGTCAGCCAACAGTTGCAAGCCTTCTGGTAGCGTAAGATGCATGTTCACATCTCGCTCTAGCCCAAGGGTGTTGGGGGCCAGTGTCACGGTGACATCGACAACATCGCCTTCTTTAGCTTGTTCTTGACTGGTCACAATAGCAACATCGTCACCGCCGTGAACCAAATGGACAGCCATCTTACCAATGTTACCGACATTGTCAGCGCTGCTACCCACTTCAATTACGCCATAGAAACGATCGCCTTTTTCTGCGCCAGGCAATGTCCAATGCATCTGCAGTTGGTAAGGGTCAAGCCCATTGGTGCTTTGTGGTCCTGTGACGTCTAACTGTTGATTACTTTCATTGGGAATAACCGCTAAGCTAGTCGTGATACTGTCTTGGGTATCTTTAGCATCGCCATAGAGGCTCTTATTGTTGCTAACCAGAGCCCAGTAACGACCCGGTACGGGATTATTGATGTTGCAGTAGTCGAGGATGTCGGTCGATGAGAAACAAATTGCTTCGTCATACCAGTCAACTAGTCCATTTTCATTGAGATCAATACCGATATCAACCTTGCTCACAGCAGATTTATCTTCAGCCGTTATTTCCCAGACGATACGACTCGTGCCTTCTGGTACATCGAAGAATTGGATATCAATACCTGGATTGCTCTTTAGCGTTTCAGGCTGAGTGTAATCAGGGAGTTTTGATGCACTAAGCTTATGTTCAGTCATTTGCCCAGCGGTTAAGCCATGGACTTTTACATTGAGCTCACTAATCTCTTTGGTCATCAACTCAGGCGTCAGCACGGTACCCGTGTCACGGTGGATCATGCCCGATACCATTTCTGGCAGGCTGGAGCCGCTATAACGAGCCATTACAGGCAGGTACTGTTTTGATAGGTTGCTATCTTTAGGGGTGATTTCAACCTTACCAAACACCTCGTTAGACGAAGAGTTCGCATTAACCGATGACACATCCAGCACTTTGGCGGTAACCATAATGCTTTGCGACTGGCCAGCCTTGAGGCTAAAACTGTTTGGATAGACACCTAACTCAAGGAAAGGCGCACCTTCGGCTTCGAGTCCAGTTGCGCTGATATCCCATTCACCATCGGTTGTCGCGGTAAAGGTACGCATCCAGGTACAGCTGCTTTTACATTCAGCATTCACTAAGTAAGGCACGTTCAGCGCGGTAACATCACCGCCTTCTTCTGGATTGGCTGCGCGGTAGTTATCAGCCGTTTCATCCATGACTAAGCCCGCTTTCATTGCGCGAGCTACGTTAATGACACCACTACCCATCTCATAGAAGGTGGCTTCTTTGAGCTCGGGTGGATAACTTCTACCATATGACTTTCCTGGCAGAGCCGTGGTCATCAAGGCTGATTGGATCATCGCCGGAGTCCATTGTGGATAGGCTTGAGTCAGTAGCGCTAATGCACCCGCCACGTGTGGGCCAGACATAGAGGTACCACTGATTGCCACGTAATCACTTGGCGCTGGGTACATGCTAAAGGGCATTTCATCGGCGTAAGCGGCAAAAATATCCACCCCAGGCGCAGATACGTTGGGCACCATCACATTAGGATTGCTCAGGCTAGGACCGCGTGATGAGAAGCTGGCTAACACATCGGCTTCACGTTCGGTGGTCACAATCTCAGATGGATAAATACTGGCTTGTGCATCCTGTGTGTTGGCAACCCATTCGGTGAGTTTTCTACCCGCATTGTAGTCAACATGTAACCCTGGAATGGGGAACGTATTTAAGTTCAAGCTATTACCGCCGGTACCATCGTCCCAATTAATCGCATTGTAGAGTATGACAGCACCTGCACCGCCTGCAGCAACATTGACGCCTTTGTCGACACGGGCGATATCGCCACGTTTACACAAGACAATCTCATTGCTGTTAAAGGTATTGGCTGGGAACGGGGTTAGACAGAGTGCATCGCCATAATGGGCTGCATCTACCAGAGTACCGCTGAACTCACCCGTAATGCCGGCACCGGTGATATCTTCTGGTGCGTTTGCACCAACAAAATCGGTAAGCCTACCAGGGATTTGGTCGATTTTACGGCCATGGGTGCTAGCAGCAACCGAGGTTAACCAAGGTGATACATGGTCTATATAAGATGGGCCGTATTGGCCCCAGTTACCTGCAGAAGCTGCGACAGAAATGCCTGATTCACGCGCGGCCAGAAATGCCATCTCGATGGCATCATACCAAGGTAAACTCTCTAAACCACCAATGGAGAAGTTAATGACATCAACGCCGTCGATAATGGCATCTTCTATCGCGGCCACAAGTGCATCTCCAGGGCAACCACCATAGGTTTCACTGTAAGAGCCATCTCCGGCATAACAGGCTTGATAAGCGATAATGTTGGCACGTGGTGCAACACCCGATATTTCAGGGAACACTAATGGCGTTGGTACACCATCAGAAGATTCTGTCATGCCATTAAGTGGGAAGTTCACATTATACAGTAGGTTACCCGCAACCGTACTAGCAGTATGTGAGCCGTGACCGCTATAATCTTCGCCGTTAGGTGGGCGCTTATAATCGACATCCCAACGTGGAACATCCGGTTGATAAACTGGGTCTTTATAGCTATCTGTAATGACTTCGTACGAGCGAACCCCTATCAGTTTGCTGTTACACATCATAGGGTATTCGAGACAATCACCTATGTAATTCCCTTCGCCCAATGGGTTGGTGTGCTTATATCCGTCACCTGCAACGGCGGCAAATGAGGGGTGGTCCGAGTTAATTCCGGTATCGATAATACCGGCAATAATCCCTTCACCACGTAGCTCAACCCCATCGGGGGCGCTTGAGCCTTGCCAAACCATGTCTGCACCAATGTGCTTTGGTCCTGCGTCGGTAAATAGTTTGTACTCTTTAGCGCGGGTGACCGCCTTGACACCAGCCATTTTCGCCACATCGGCGGCTTGCTGCTGTGTGAGAGTTAGAGTCATACCGTTTAAGGCAACATTAAAGCGCTGTTTAATTTGAACATCGGGGGCGACCATCCTAATTTGGTTCACCGCGCGATCTTGCGCTTGTGTTAAGAACTTCTTGTAGCTCTTAGCCGCAGGGCTTTTGACATCTAAAGTGCCACGGCCACTACTGCGCATATTGGATTGCTGGCTGCGTGGAGAGGTCGCAGCATAATCTGGACGCTCGCCTTGATATAGCGCGATTGGCGCATCCATTAACTGAATGATATAGGTATGCTGACCTTGAATCTCGTCTTCCCACACAAAAGGCGCTTGATGATTACTGCCTTTTGCTGCGCGATGAACATTGAGACCGATTTGTCCGGGGGGGGTGGCTTTGCTTGCTGCTGAATGGGAAGATTTGTTGTTGTACTTTTCCAGCAGTTCGGGCGTAATTTTGACACCGACCAAATTATTGGCTTGGCGCAGTTCTGGGGACAAGGGGTCAGCAACAAGCGCCCCTAATCCTGTCGCATATAACGCGGCTAGCGTCATAATGCTGATCTTCTTAAGTTTCATGCTTCATTCCTTGTTTATTTTTATTGTTGCGACATTGTTAATCATCGCCGCTCGATTGTTACGGTTTATATTGTTGAGACGCCAATGCGTTATGCGTATGAAGGTATAGCTAAAAGCCATGAGGCTCACCTGTTTTGGTTTTTAATCTTTTTTATCAGTAGTTTGACTCTTTGCATTTTGGTTGGGCATTACTAAAGGTGATACAAAGTGTCACAGCAACTTGGTTGTTGATCTTTTGTTGTAACTGTATGTTGTGTTTTTGTTATCTGGTTGCGAGTGAGAGTGGGGTGATTGAGTTCAGACATTTACGAAATTTTAGCGTCCTTGCTAAGGAGCAAAATTATCAAAAGGCTGCCAAACGGCTTAATCTCGCTCAGCCATCATTGACCAGAAGCATACAAAGACTGGAGAGTTTGCTCGGCACCGAGCTACTCAATCGCGGTCATCAATCGATGACACTGACGGCATCGGGCGAATTAGTGTTAAGTCATAGCGATACTATCTTGGACAGTGTCGATACTTTACGTAAAGAGCTGCATTGTTTACTTGGTAAAAGTAGCGGTCACTTATTAATTGGCGCCAGCCCAGTACCAGCTAATACCATTATTGGCCCAGCAATAGGGCGCTTTATTGAGCAGCACCCCGATGTGCATGTAGAGTTGAAGGTCGCGACATGGCAGCAGCATATACAGCAACTGCTTCAAGGTAAGTTGTCGTTATTGGTCACAGATATCAAAGGGGAGGCGTTAGGCCATGATGCATTACTGCAGACATTTAACTTACCGTCTTACCACGCGGTATTTTGTGTACGAAAAAACCATCCTTTGGCAGTGAAACCTGAACTGACTTTAGCAGACATACGTCATTATCCTTTGGCAATACCGCGGAATTTGCCTACTGGAGTGATGGAGTCTTTTGCTGATCTATTTTCGCCATACCGTGATGATTTTGCTGGCTTACTTCGTTATGACACCTTTCAACCCATAAGTGCTGCACTACAACATTCTCAAATGGTAGCGCTAGCGCCTCAAGTTAGCGTGATAGAGGGGCAAACCAAGCCATCACTGTGCGCCTTGAGCCCCATAGACATGCCCCCTTTGGATGTGTGTTTTAGTATTGTGATGCTGAAAAAGCAAAACTGCACAGTCACGAGTCGATTTGTGCATCAATTGCTTTCAAGTGTCGCAGAGTCATCAATATCGTGATGGTAGCGATGACTTGCAGTAGGCTTAGCGACTAGGGCAATAATGGGGCGAAATGCTGTGCTACAAGGCGGCATCGCTTTTGAGTTGTTTTATCAATCTACTCTTTATGTCTTAAGGAAGTGTTAAATGAGTATGGGGGCAATGCCCAAGCTATTTTGAGGGTTTTTCCCATTTTCTGGTCTTACCTGTGGGTAATTTGTCTAAATCTGCAGCGGTTAATAGGCTTGGTGTTAAGAAAGAGCGTGGCTCGGCCGACATAAACTATAATCGCTAAAGGGTGATCGTCTTTTATTCAAGTGTGTTGAGAGTCGATCAAGCTTACATTGCCCAGCTAATTTACTCTAAGGATCTCTTCTCTATGCTCATTCGCCACAAATTGCTTGTTAGTGCCGCTGTATCTATTTGTTCGGTCATTGCGATGTTTGGTTTACAGCTTTATTCAGGCGATACGCTCGATGATCTTTCTCATGCTGCGCAGAGAGTGATTGAACTGGAAAAAGAAGTACTGAGTTTACGTAAAGATGAGAAAGATTTTTTTGTGCGTCTAGAGTTGAGCTATCTAGACCAACATAAAATCAATGCCAGCGAACTCGACAGCACCATGGCTGCGCTCAACGAGACGTTCGACCACTATGGTATCCCTTCCGCAACATTAGATGGTTTCAAACAAAGCGTAGAGCGTTACGAGAGCGTGTTTATTGATATTGTAAGCTTGCAGCAAAAGATAGGCTTACACCCCAAAGATGGCTTGTATGGCGCGCTGCGCAGGTCGGTACATGAAGTGGAATCAGTCGTTACGCAATATAATGAAGCCGAAATGATGGTGACCATGTTGCAGTTAAGGCGCAATGAAAAAGATTTTATGCTGCGTCGAGACGTAAGTTACGTTGATAAATTCAATACTAACCTAGATAAATTAAAACAACAGGTCAGCGATTCTATGTTAGAGAGTCGTGTCCAGTCACAACTCATTGGATTTATTGATGGTTATCAAGCCAGTTTTAAGATGTTAGTCGATACTGAAACAGAACTGGGTTTGACCAAAAATGATGGCCAAATGGAGCTTTTAAGAGAGAGTATTGCTAAGGCTGAAGACGATTTAGTGATGTTAAAAAAACAGTCACTGACAGCGATTGATAGTGCAGAGACCAGGGCGACTACCATAGGCCTTGTAGTGTTTATTTTGATCTCCATCATTTTAGTCGCTTTCACCTTAGCAATTATACGCAGCATCATGGATCCCGTTAAAAAGATCAGCGATGCAATTTCGAAAATCGAAGAAACTAAAGATTTAACCTTACGCTGCGATACCACTGCAGATGATGAGATTAGTCAGATAGGTATTCATTTTAATAGCATGGTCGATTCACTGCAGCAGCTGATTAAGCAAGTGTTAGATTCTGTCGATATGGTTAATCGTTCGTGCAAAGAATTGTCTGAAAACTCCATTCGTGCATCAGAAGGGGTGAGTCGCCAACTGAATGAAACCGATATGGTTGCAACCGCAATCACCGAAATGGGCGCCACCATTGATGAGATCGCCAATAATACAGAGTTGGCCGCAGAGCGTGCCAGTAATACCCATAATAATGCGCAGCAGGGACAAGTGGGTGTGGTGCAGACAATCGAAAAAATTCAAGCATTGGCAGAGCAACTTAATAGCTCTGTGCAAGTGGTGGCTGATCTTGAAAAAGACAGCGAAACCATTGGCAGTGTGCTCGATGTGATCAGAGGTATTGCCGATCAAACTAACCTACTGGCGTTGAATGCAGCCATTGAGGCTGCTAGAGCCGGTGAGCAAGGCCGTGGTTTTGCAGTCGTAGCTGATGAGGTTAGAAGTTTAGCTATGCGCACCCAAGAGTCGACTGAGGAGATTTCTGGCATTATTGAAACCTTACAGTCGCGCACGCGCTCGATTGTAGAGTTAATGGAGTCGACCCAGAAGCAGGGCAGCGAAAGTGCGGCAGAGGCGGCAAACGCTGGTGCTTTGCTAGAACAAATTAATGCCGATGTAACCAATATTATGGATATGAGCACACAAATAGCGGCCGCTATCGAAGAGCAGAGCGCAGTGGCCTCAGAGGTGAATCAAAACGTGGTGATCATTCGCGATATTGCAGCCGACTCTGCAACGGCTGCGCAAGAAAATGCCAATGCTTCTGATGAAGTACGTGCGCGAACTGAAGCGCTACATCAGGCGGTAAGCTTATTTAAGATTTAATTTTTACCCTAGCAGCAAAACAACAGGGCCAGGGTGTTTCACCTTGGCCCTGTTGTTTTTAATCCTCTTAACAAGGATGAGTTAAATGTTGAGGGCGCAGATAGTTTGGTGGTGTAGATAGTTTAAGTGATGGTTTAGGTAGCTTAGGCGGTGGCTGAGATGTGAATCGCCACAAGTTTACATCACGACTCTTTCACCACTCAATTAATGATAGTTTTAAAATCTACAGATACAAAAAAGCCTCGCATTGCGAGGCTTTTTTGTTTAGTTGCCGCAGCACCTAATTAAATTTGGTGCCCGAACCCGGAATCGAACCAGGGACACGAGGATTTTCAATCCTCTGCTCTACCGACTGAGCTATTCGGGCGACGGGGTGCATTAAATAGCTTTTCGGGATTTGAGTCAACCCATTTATTAAAAATATGCTTCAAAAGCTTCCGTTTGAATAAGTTTTGCACGAAACGTGCTTTTTTATAGCAATAATCATTTTAAAGCCGTGTTTAGGTTAGTGTGATGTTTTGCGGGATGCTCCTATGGGGTAAACGATGAAGAGGTGTTCGGCCTATTAAATACGAGTACGGTATACAGCAAGGTGAATGCTTGTATGGTTAGTCGCAGATGTAAGTTAGAGAATCAACGTTGTCTCAGTGGATTGATGTGATTTCAGTGGCTTAGTATTGCGACTTAGATTGTCATTCAACATTGTTTTAGCAGGCGCGTAAGATAAGCGGAGATGTTGAATAGGAGGCTGCACTTAACGAGGTGCTCAGTCGGGACCATAGTACCAGTGAGTGAAGTTCACGGGCACAACGCTATGTTGTAAGTTGGTGGAGACACAGACAAGGCTGTGCGAGGTCGCGCTGTCGTGATGTGCACAAGCTTTGGGGATAAAAATGAAAATAGAGGGAGTCAAGTCTGGGTATTAAGGCTGACATTAACCTGTTAGTCGTTAATATCAGCCTAAGTATTACAATTAATGCGTTATTTTACTAATGGATTGCTGGGAAAATTGCTCTGCATCACCAATAATACATGCTTTTTAAGTTGCTCTTGTCCAAGCTCTTCATACGCGGTGGCCATGATCTCTAAGGCTCGTTCGGTATGAGGCGTACCCGGATATGATTCCATTACCGTTTGCGCTCTCACCGCCGCAGCACTCCAAGCGTTCATCTTGATATAGTATTCGGCGACGGTAATTGAGTACTTTGCTAGACGATTTTTTAAAAATTGCATACGTTTTTGCGCATCTGCAGCGTATTTGCTGTTAGGATACGACTTTATCAAACGGTCAAAATCTTTAAAGGCATCTTGTGCCGCTTTTGGGTCTCTATCTGTCCTGTCAATATTCAACATGTCATGAAACATGTAATTATCTGACTGCATATTGACGAGTCCACGCATATAATAGACATAATCTATATCTTTATGGGTGGGGTTTAAGCGAATAAAGCGATCGATATTAGCGATACCTGAAGCAGGATCGTTAAGTTTGTAGTATGCGTAAATCAGGTCTAACTGTACTTGAGTTTTGTGTGGACCGAACGGATAACGAGAGTCCAACGCTTCCAATGAGCGCACAGCTTTACTGTAGTTTCCTAACTCCATTGACGTTCTAGCTTGTGAATAAAGCACTTCAGGCGATGATTTAGTGAGTTCGATATCATCTTCTGGACTACTACTGCAAGCCGCGAGGGCCAGTGATAACAAGGCGACAGCTGCGCCTTTGGCAAAATTATGCATACTTGAATTCGATTCTTTTTAAGTTGTAGTTAAGAATTTTTCCATTTCAGGATAAAATAGAAACAATCCGATTGTAACAGATAGCACATTATTTTGGACCCCAAAACGCGGGTACGGTTCCTATGACACAAGAGATTAATCTAAAAAGCGAGATAACAGCAACACAAACTGGTCAAAGATTGGATCAAACTTTGGCCGAAATGTTCCCTGATTATTCGCGTACACGCATTAAAGAGTGGATACAGGCAGGCGCTGTCTATGTCGACGGTGTAGTGCAAACTAAGCCACGAGAAAAAGTACTCGAAGGCCAAGAAATTGAAGTGCAAGCTACGTTGCACGAAGAAACGAAAGCTGAAGCACAAGCCATTGACTTAAACATTGTCTATGAAGATGACCATATTTTGGTTATCAATAAGCCTGCTGGCTTAGTGGTGCATCCAGGTGCAGGTAACAGTGACGGTACCTTGCTAAATGCGTTATTGCACTATTGCCCTGAAATCGAGTTGGTGCCAAGAGCGGGTATCGTGCATCGTCTCGATAAAGACACCACAGGATTAATGGTGGTGGCTAAGACGGTGGAAGCGCAAACTCATTTAGTGGCGGCATTGCAAGCACGTGAAATTGTGCGTGAATATGAAGCGATAGTACAGGGCACCCTTATTTCGGGTGGCACTGTGGATGAGCCTATCGATCGTCATCCGACTAAGCGTACTCATATGGCTGTGGTACATAATGGTAAGCCAGCGGTTACCCATTATCGTGTCGCAGAAAAGTTTCGAGCCCATACGCGCTTGAGATTGCGCCTTGAATCTGGTCGTACGCATCAGATCCGCGTGCATATGGCCCATATTGGTCACGTATTAGTGGGCGATCCGGTTTACGCTGGCCGTCCGCGTCCGCCTAAAGGGGTGACGCCTGAGTTTTTCGAGATCTACATGGGCTTTAAGCGCCAAGCGCTACATGCGATCAGACTTGAGCTAGCTCATCCATTCACGTGTGAAATCATGAGCTGGCAGGCGCCAGTGCCTGATGATATGGTGCAATTGACTCGAGCGTTGCGTGAAGATACCAAAGCGCATCCGACCGATTATTAATGCTACCATCAGACTGGCTTATACCTAAAGGGGTGAAGCTCGCCTTCACCCAAAGACAGGGTGGTGTAAGCCAGCCGCCTTTCGATAGTCTTAATCTCGGTACCCACGTGGGTGACTCGTTCACCGATGTTATGCAAAATCGCGCTATTATTAGAAGCTCGTTAGCACTGCCATGTGAGCCAGCTTGGTTAGAGCAGGTGCATGGTGTCAAAGTGGTCGATCTTGATAATGATCAACAACGAGTTGCCGACGGCAGTTTTTGCCAAAGTACTAATCATGTTTGTGTGGTGCTGACTGCAGATTGCCTTCCGGTGCTTATTTGCGATAAACAGGCTACGCAAGTGGCTGCTGTTCATGCCGGTTGGCGCGGCTTGTGCGATGGCATTATTGAAGCTGCGATAGCGCAATTTGATGCGCCTGCCGATCAGCTATTGGTTTACCTAGGGCCCTGTATTGGTGCTACAGCCTTTGAAGTGGGTGATGACGTCAGGCAGCAATTTATCGCTAAACATCCGCAAACAGCGTTGTTTTTTAGCCCTCATGGCCATAAGTATATGGGTGATCTACAAGGGATCGCACGCTATCGGATTGAGCAAGCGGGTGTTACACGCCTGTTTTGCTTATCTGATTGTACTTATACCTTGAAGCAACGTTATTTCTCCTATCGCCGCGAGTCTGTTACCGGACGAATGGCATCCTTAATTTGGTTAGAAAAGTAGCAGCTTTTTGGCCTTTTAACGCCTGCTGAAACTTGAATTAAGCAAAAATGCCCCCATCTTTAAATTAACAAAATACTGAAGGTTGACTTCATTCGTTAGTTTAGGAGGTTGTATGCGGCTTGATCGTATGACAAATAAATTTCAGATAGCCATCTCCGATGCTCAATCATTAGCGTTGGGGCGTGACCATCAGTTCATTGAACCCATTCATTTAATGATGGCATTGCTTAATCAAGATAGTGGCTCTATCCATCCTTTGCTGACTCAAGCTGGGATCTCAGTGAGTACACTTCGCTCATCATTAAACCAAGAGCTTGAGCGTTTACCTCAAGTTGAAGGTACTGGTGGAGACATTCAGTTATCGCAGGCGTTAATTCGCTTGTTAAACCTATGCGATAAATTAGCGCAAAAGCGCAATGATAAATTTATTTCAAGTGAACTCTTTGTGTTGGCTGCCATCGAAGGCAGTGATGCATTGGCACAGTGCCTTAAAAAGTCTGGTGCGACCAAAGAGTTGTTGGAGCAAACCATATTGCAAATTCGCTCTGGTAAAAATATTGATGATCCTAATGCGGAAGATCAGCGTCAGGCATTGAAAAAGTTCACTGTAGATTTAACTGAGCGCGCCGAGCAAGGTAAGCTCGATCCTGTTATTGGCCGTGATGATGAGATCCGTCGTACTATCCAAGTGCTGCAGCGTCGTAGCAAAAACAACCCAGTCTTGATTGGTGAGCCTGGTGTGGGTAAAACGGCGATTGTCGAAGGCTTGGCACAACGTATCATTAACGGTGAAGTGCCCGAAGGGATCAAAAATAAGCGGGTATTGTCGCTCGATATGGGCGCATTGATTGCGGGGGCTAAATATCGTGGTGAGTTTGAAGAGCGCTTAAAAGCGGTGCTTAACGAGCTGGCACAAGAAGAAGGCCAGGTTATTCTGTTTATCGATGAGTTGCACACCATGGTCGGCGCAGGTAAAGGCGATGGTGCCATGGATGCAGGTAACATGTTAAAACCTGCGTTAGCCCGCGGTGATTTACACTGCGTCGGTGCAACAACGTTAGATGAGTATCGTCAATATATTGAAAAAGATGCCGCGCTTGAGCGTCGTTTCCAAAAAGTGTTGGTCGATGAGCCTAGCGTGGAAGACACTATCGCGATTTTACGTGGACTCAAAGAGCGTTACGAGTTGCATCATCATGTTGAGATCACCGATCCAGCGATTGTGGCGGCGGCGAGCATGTCTCACCGTTATATCTCGGATCGTAAATTACCGGATAAGGCGATCGACTTAATTGATGAGGCGGCATCGAGTATTCGTATTCAGATAGACTCAAAACCTGAGCCGCTAGATAAACTTGAGCGCCGGGCGATTCAGCTTAAGCTTGAAGAGCAAGCGTTAAGTAAAGAAAACGATGAAGCGAGCTTACGTCGCCTAAGTACGCTGCGCAGTGAGCTACGAGAAGTCGAAGAGAAAGTTGCCGAGCTTACTGAGATTTGGCATACCGAGAAAGCAGCCTTGGCTGGTACTCAACATATTAAAGCCGAACTCGAACAGGCTAGAATGGATATGGAAGTGGCGCGTCGTGCGGGGGATTTAACCCGGATGTCAGAGCTACAATATGGCCGTATTCCTGAGCTTGAAAAGCAACTTGATTTAGCTTCTCAAGCTGAAATGCAAGATATGACCTTGTTGCGTAACAAAGTGACCGATATCGAGATCGCTGAGGTGCTCTCAAAGGCTACAGGTATTCCTGTGTCTAAGATGCTCGAAGGCGAGAAAGAGAAGCTCTTACAGATGGAAGATGCGTTGCATAAACGGGTAATTGGTCAAAATGAAGCCGTCAATGCCGTTGCTAATGCTATCCGTCGTAGCCGCGCAGGTCTTGCAGATCCTAACCGACCCATTGGTTCATTCTTATTCCTTGGACCAACGGGTGTGGGTAAGACAGAGCTGTGCAAATCGCTAGCGAAGTTTTTGTTTGATACCGAAGCGGCGATGGTGCGAATCGACATGTCGGAATTTATGGAGAAGCATTCAGTATCACGTTTAGTGGGTGCGCCTCCAGGATATGTGGGTTACGAAGAGGGTGGCTACTTAACCGAAGCGGTGAGACGTAAGCCTTACTCGGTTATCTTACTCGACGAGGTTGAGAAAGCGCATCCTGATGTATTCAACATCCTGTTACAGGTGCTTGATGATGGTCGTTTGACCGATGGACAAGGTCGTACGGTTGATTTCCGTAATACTGTGGTCATCATGACATCGAACTTAGGTTCAGACATTATTCAAGAGCGTTTTGGTGTGGCGACTTATGCCGAAATGAAAGCTGAAGTCATGAATGTCGTGACCCATAGCTTTAGGCCTGAGTTCCTTAACCGTATTGACGAGAGTGTCGTGTTCCATCCGTTAGAGTCAGAACACATTGCACATATTGCTAAGATTCAAATCGATAATCTTCGCGCTCGTCTTGCAGATAAGGACTTTGAATTAGAGATAAGTGATGACGCATTGGCGTTAATTGCTCAGGCTGGTTTCGATCCTGTTTATGGTGCACGCCCATTAAAACGTGCATTGCAGCAAGAGGTTGAAAACCCATTAGCGCAGCGTCTATTACGAGGTGAGTTAATCCCCGGTAAGCCAATCCATATTGGCAGCGCCGGTGGTGAGTTAACCTTTACTCAATAACGATGCGTAAGAGGTGTTAACCAATAGTCTGTACCATCGCTAAATTGACTTGTTAGCCTCTCCAACCAAAAAGCCCGAACTTATTATATTGAGTTCGGGCTTTTTTATTGGGTTAATCGTCCAGTAATTTGCCATCATTAACAAGGTAGCTATGATATGAAATATGACCCCATCAGGTAATGATTGAGTTGAGGGGGGCTTTACCTAGTGACTTTGTAATCATAAAAAACATTAACTACTATTGCTAATAGTGTTTTGCCTTGTAGTTTCAATATCGACTTGTTGTTAATAGGTTTAATCGTGTTGTCACAGCTATAGTTACAGTTACTACGTGTTGAACGTCATCGCATTGGAGGAGTTCTGAATGCCAAACTAGCCATATTGTCAGCAATAGCCCTTGCATTAACTGGGTGTAGCAGCTCATCGAGTACCGCGCCCGAATCGTTAACAAGTGCAACCTATATAGGTGTCGGTAATATCGAATACGATAGTTTATATCATTATGGTTACAATATAGGCTGTCGTAGCGCGGTAGCCGTGAAGGTTGACCCCACTAATAATGTGAACGTCGAATCAATGAAAGATCCCGTTCTTGATGGATTAACTGAATTTGATAAAGGTTGGCGCTCGGGCGTTAACGCTTGTGAGGATGGCATTAGTCGCTCTATGTATAGCGTTAAATCATCATAGATTGATGCTTAACCAACACTCACAATCGGTTTTGGGCTATAGGATAGGCCTTGCTTATGCGAATCAGGCTATTTGACACAAAATAGCCTGATTCTCTCTTGTTGTATTGAAATCGCTGCTTGCCTCTGCTCTTCGGTCATTTTTTCCATATCACCCGTTTGTTCATTTTTTTGTGTCAGTCTGGTGTGGGTATTGAGTAGGTTGAGTCGATGTTTAGCATTGCTACAAATCGCTTTTGCTTGTGCTTTATCTTGTAGCACTATTGCTTGTGTTGCAGTTTGCTCCGAGCTTTTAGTTGGCGCACTTGCCGCAGTCACTTTTGGCGCAATAAATCCCACTTTCTGTTGTTCTATCTCTTCGCTGTACAATGTTTCCGATGACTTTTCTGGCGGGACCTGTTGACTGTAATTAGTCACCCCATTCTCATCAACCCACTTATAAATGGTTGTCGCCAATACCGCAGGGCTCAAGGCTAGTGTAAGTAATAGTGCATAATACCGATTTTTAATCATCTTGCTGTCCATAATAAGATTAGCGAGTGTGGCTACCTGATTTTATATTCCTAACGAAATATGCGCTACCTGCTAGTTAAGCAGATTATCAACGTGAGGCAAAATTAGCTGCTATCGTGTCAAGATAACGCCGCCATCAAGGATATGCAAAACTTAAACAACATTACGTTAAACAGCAAATGTGACCGCTTCGTTGACGCAACCTATTCACTGGAAATGAACCAGTACTTAAAGTGTTTAGTAGGACCATGTTCAATAGAACAAATCCACTTCCCTTTTTCTGTGCCTGTATGCAAAAGCCCCTAAGGGATGCCGAATAAGAGGGAGGGGAAGCTAACAGGGCGTTTGGCTTAGGCTTATTTTTGCATGTTAATGAAGATGGCGGTGGGCGAATCATACTAATGTGGAGTCGCATTGTAGAACTGCATTACGTTAAACTTATATCCCAATCATCGCTCTTAGCGCTTGTTATGTAGACGATAGGCATAATAAATTATGGCGCACCGATCATCTGTGCCCGTTAACCTATCGACTCGTTAAATAATCTTTGGCAAATTCTTACATATTTTCTGCAAAATGAATCAATCTGTGCCAGACTTATTTTCCCGCTCAACAATGCCTCGTTAAATAACGAACTATTTATCGCATGATAATTGAGCATTTTGAGTTGGGATGTGGCATTTATAGAGTGGTTTCATCGGTTTTTGTTCAAAAAATGGGCGGGCGTGATTTAATACGCAAAAAGCCCTTGCGCCCATCCGAGAACTGCCTATAATGCGCATCCACTGACACGGCACAGCAGGCCAACTACCTAGGTAGTACGGGACTTGCAGCGGTGTTAGCGAGTTGAACTCTTCGGAGATTAACTCAGGTGATAAGCACTTTTAAGGGCTTCGACTGATGGCTTCTGTTTAAGAAATCATCGCTTGGAAAGCTTCTTAAAATAAGCACTTGACGCCAACAACGGGACGTGTAAAATACGCATCCCTAAGCCAACGACCTAGCGTCAACGGCGGCTAAATGAAAGATTGATTCTCTCATGCTAGCAACGCTCTTTAACAAGATGAAACAAGAAATCTGTGTGGACACTCACAGGTGTTGAGTTAATCGAAATTGCCTAACCTTCGGGTTGGCAATCAAAGAATTAAATCAATGTAACGATGAGTGTTCATAGCAATATGTACAAACGTTTTTAAGATTCTTCCGAGTCTTTTAAACGGAATCAGAATTCATTGAGCCGAATCGCAAGATTCAACAAAACTTTAATTGAAGAGTTTGATCATGGCTCAGATTGAACGCTGGCGGCAGGCCTAACACATGCAAGTCGAGCGGTAACAGGAAGAAAGCTTGCTTTCTTTGCTGACGAGCGGCGGACGGGTGAGTAATGCCTAGGGAACTGCCCAGTCGAGGGGGATAACAGTTGGAAACGACTGCTAATACCGCATACGCCCTACGGGGGAAAAGAGGGGACCTTCGGGCCTTCTGCGATTGGATGTACCTAGGTGGGATTAGCTAGTTGGTGAGGTAATGGCTCACCAAGGCGACGATCCCTAGCTGTTCTGAGAGGATGATCAGCCACACTGGGACTGAGACACGGCCCAGACTCCTACGGGAGGCAGCAGTGGGGAATATTGCACAATGGGCGCAAGCCTGATGCAGCCATGCCGCGTGTGTGAAGAAGGCCTTCGGGTTGTAAAGCACTTTCAGCGAGGAGGAAAGCTTAAGCGTTAATAGCGTTTAGGTGTGACGTTACTCGCAGAAGAAGGACCGGCTAACTTCGTGCCAGCAGCCGCGGTAATACGAGGGGTCCAAGCGTTAATCGGAATTACTGGGCGTAAAGCGTACGCAGGCGGTTTGTTAAGCGAGATGTGAAAGCCCCGGGCTCAACCTGGGAATTGCATTTCGAACTGGCAGACTAGAGTCTTGTAGAGGGGGGTAGAATTTCAGGTGTAGCGGTGAAATGCGTAGAGATCTGAAGGAATACCGGTGGCGAAGGCGGCCCCCTGGACAAAGACTGACGCTCAGGTACGAAAGCGTGGGGAGCAAACAGGATTAGATACCCTGGTAGTCCACGCCGTAAACGATGTCTACTCGGAATTTGGTGTCTTGAACACTGGGTTCCCAAGCTAACGCATTAAGTAGACCGCCTGGGGAGTACGGCCGCAAGGTTAAAACTCAAATGAATTGACGGGGGCCCGCACAAGCGGTGGAGCATGTGGTTTAATTCGATGCAACGCGAAGAACCTTACCTACTCTTGACATCCAGAGAATTCGCTAGAGATAGCTTAGTGCCTTCGGGAACTCTGAGACAGGTGCTGCATGGCTGTCGTCAGCTCGTGTTGTGAAATGTTGGGTTAAGTCCCGCAACGAGCGCAACCCTTATCCTTATTTGCCAGCACGTAATGGTGGGAACTTTAGGGAGACTGCCGGTGATAAACCGGAGGAAGGTGGGGACGACGTCAAGTCATCATGGCCCTTACGAGTAGGGCTACACACGTGCTACAATGGCAAGTACAGAGGGTTGCAAAGCCGCGAGGTGGAGCTAATCTCACAAAGCTTGTCGTAGTCCGGATTGGAGTCTGCAACTCGACTCCATGAAGTCGGAATCGCTAGTAATCGTGGATCAGAATGCCACGGTGAATACGTTCCCGGGCCTTGTACACACCGCCCGTCACACCATGGGAGTGGGCTGCACCAGAAGTAGATAGCTTAACCTTTCGGGGAGGGCGTTTACCACGGTGTGGTTCATGACTGGGGTGAAGTCGTAACAAGGTAGCCCTAGGGGAACCTGGGGCTGGATCACCTCCTTACCTATACGACTAACTCAATATTTGCTGAGTGTTCACACAGATAACTTGTTCTTGTTAGAGCAGGTGGCACGTCTTAACGGCGATGCTTGTTCTTTAAAAATTTGGAAAGCTGATAGTGTTAATGTGAAAGGGATAGTGACGTACTTGTACGTGATTATTTGTAGCATTGACGCGAAAATTAAAATTGAGTTCTCAAACACTTAAATCAAGTGCCGAGTCATTGTAATGATGATTCATGAGTATTCTTTTGGCGAAAGTAAACACCATTAGTTGCGATACAACATCAAGCTTACCCGCTTGATAAAGTTTGTTTCCTTGTGAAACTCATTTGGGTTGTATGGTTAAGTGACTAAGCGTATACGGTGGATGCCTTGGCAGTCAGAGGCGATGAAGGACGTAGTAACTTGCGAAAAGCGTTGGCGAGCTAGTAACAAGCATTTGAGCTAACGATGTCCGAATGGGGAAACCCACATGCATAAGCATGTATCACAACATGAATACATAGTGTTGTGAGGCGAACCCGGGGAACTGAAACATCTAAGTACCCGGAGGAAAAGAAATCAACCGAGATTCCCCTAGTAGCGGCGAGCGAACGGGGATTAGCCCTTAAGCGTAGAGGGTGTTAGTGGAATGTGTTGGAAAGCACAGCGGCACAGGGTGATAGCCCCGTACATGAAAACTAACTTTACGTGAAAACGAGTAGGACGGGACACGTGACATCTTGTCTGAACATGGGGGGACCATCCTCCAAGGCTAAATACTCCTGACTGACCGATAGTGAACCAGTACCGTGAGGGAAAGGCGAAAAGAACCCCTGTGAGGGGAGTGAAATAGAACCTGAAACCGTATACGTACAAGCAGTGGGAGCGGTTCTTGAGACCGTGACTGCGTACCTTTTGTATAATGGGTCAGCGACTTACATTTTGTAGCGAGGTTAAGCGAATAGCGGAGCCGTAGGGAAACCGAGTGTTAACTGCGCGTTTAGTTGCAAGGTGTAGACCCGAAACCCGGTGATCTAGCCATGGGCAGGTTGAAGGTTGAGTAACATCAACTGGAGGACCGAACACACGTATGTTGAAAAATGCGGTGATGACTTGTGGCTGGGGGTGAAAGGCCAATCAAACCGGGAGATATCTGGTTCTCCTCGAAAGCTATTTAGGTAGCGCCTCGAGCGAATACCATTGGGGGTAGAGCACTGTTAAGGCTAGGGGGTCATCCCGACTTACCAACCCTTTGCAAACTCCGAATACCAATGAGTACTACTCGGGAGACACACGGCGGGTGCTAACGTCCGTCGTGAAAAGGGAAACAACCCAGACCATCAGCTAAGGTCCCAAAGTTATTGCTAAGTGGGAAACGATGTGGGAAGGCTTAGACAGCTAGGATGTTGGCTTAGAAGCAGCCATCATTTAAAGAAAGCGTAATAGCTCACTAGTCGAGTCGGCCTGCGCGGAAGATTTAACGGGGCTAAGCAATACACCGAAGCTATGGGTACTAGCGCTTGCGCTAGTGCGGTAGAGGAGCGTTCTGTAAGCCGTTGAAGGTGAAGGGGTAACCCACGCTGGAGGTATCAGAAGTGCGAATGCTGACATGAGTAACGATAAAGGGGGTGAAAAACCCCCTCGCCGAAAGACCAAGGGTTCCTGTCCAATGTTAATCAGGGCAGGGTGAGTCGACCCCTAAGGCGAGGCCGAAAGGCGTAGTCGATGGGAAACAGGTTAATATTCCTGTACTTCTGCTAACTGCGATGGAGAGACGGAGAAGGCTAGGCTAGCGCGGCGTTGGTTGTCCGCGTTTAAGGCTGTAGGTGGTGCACTTAGGCAAATCCGGGTGCACATACACTGAGAGTTGATGACGAGGTTCTACGGAACTGAAGTAGTTGATGCCATGCTTCCAGGAAAATCTTCTAAGCTTCAGGTTAGCAGGAATCGTACCCCAAACCGACACAGGTGGTTGGGTAGAGAATACCAAGGCGCTTGAGAGAACTCGGCTGAAGGAACTAGGCAAAATGGTACCGTAACTTCGGGAGAAGGTACGCTCCTGTTGGTGATGAGACTTGCTCTCTAAGCTGACGGGAGTCGCAGATACCAGGTGGCTGCAACTGTTTATCAAAAACACAGCACTGTGCAAACTCGCAAGAGGAAGTATACGGTGTGACGCCTGCCCGGTGCCGGAAGGTTAATTGATTGGGTTATCTTCGGAGAAGCTCATGATCGAAGCCCCGGTAAACGGCGGCCGTAACTATAACGGTCCTAAGGTAGCGAAATTCCTTGTCGGGTAAGTTCCGACCTGCACGAATGGCGTAATGATGGCCACGCTGTCTCCAGCCGAGACTCAGTGAAGTTGAAATTGCGGTGAAGATGCCGTATACCCGCGGCTAGACGGAAAGACCCCGTGAACCTTTACTATAGCTTGGCACTGAACATTGACCCTACATGTGTAGGATAGGTGGGAGACTTTGAAGCAGGAACGCCAGTTCTTGTGGAGTCAACCTTGAAATACCACCCTTGTAGTGTTGATGTTCTAACTCTGGCCCCTGAATCGGGGTTGAGGACAGTGCCTGGTGGGTAGTTTGACTGGGGCGGTCTCCTCCCAAAGAGTAACGGAGGAGCACGAAGGTTGGCTAAGTACGGTCGGACATCGTACGGTTAGTGCAATGGCATAAGCCAGCTTAACTGCGAGACATACACGTCGAGCAGGTGCGAAAGCAGGTCATAGTGATCCGGTGGTTCTGAATGGAAGGGCCATCGCTCAACGGATAAAAGGTACTCCGGGGATAACAGGCTGATACCGCCCAAGAGTTCATATCGACGGCGGTGTTTGGCACCTCGATGTCGGCTCATCACATCCTGGGGCTGAAGTCGGTCCCAAGGGTATGGCTGTTCGCCATTTAAAGTGGTACGCGAGCTGGGTTCAGAACGTCGTGAGACAGTTCGGTCCCTATCTGCCGTGGGCGTTGGATGATTGAAGGGAGCTGCTCCTAGTACGAGAGGACCGGAGTGGACGAACCGCTGGTGTTCGGGTTGTCATGCCAATGGCATTGCCCGGTAGCTACGTTCGGAATCGATAACCGCTGAAAGCATCTAAGCGGGAAGCGAGCCCTAAGATGAGTCATCCCTAGGACTTTAAGTCCTCTAAAGGGCCGTAGGAGACTACTACGTTGATAGGCAAGGTGTGTAAGCGTTGTGAGGCGTTGAGCTAACTTGTACTAATGACCCGTGAGGCTTAACCATACAACCCAAAAGGGTTTCTAACTAAGTGAATACTTAGCGAAAGAATACCGACACTTGATTTAGTGTGACTCAAATTTAAAACAGCTTTCTAAATTTCCAAATTTGTCTGGAAACCATAGCATTGTGGTACCACCTGATCCCATCCCGAACTCAGAAGTGAAACGCAATCGCGCCGATGGTAGTGTGGGGTCTCCCCATGTGAGAGTAGGTCATTTCCAGACGCCTAATACGATAAAGCCCGTTGCTAATGCAACGGGCTTTTTTCGTTTTAGCCTGGAGCTAACCACTCGAACATGGGGAAGTAAATAGTCCGAACGTAGTGAGGCTCAAACCCATGTAGAGTAGGGTGAAGCGTCTGCGCTTATCAAGTGCAGCTTGATGCTGGAGCTGAACGCGGAGAGCTAGCTCCAAGCTGACCATTTCCAGGCGCCTAATACTTCTCGTAAGAGAATCGATAAATCCCCAGCACTTTGTGTTGGGGATTTTTTCGTTTAATCGCTATTGAAATGACCACTCGAACATGGGCGTTAAGTAGCGCATGCAAAGCATGCTGCAATTCATATGATAGGCAGTGAATAGCTGCTGCATTCTCTACATCCACGTAGGGCATAGAAAGTCCAATATCTGTAGATATTGGACTACATGGCACTATAAAGAGAGAAGTTTTTCTATGATAGGGCTGTTAGCGGCGGGGAAGTCATATTCTGTTAATGTATTGAACTCTGCCCATGTGACTGCTTGGCCTTCAAGGCCGCGAGGCTCTCCTGAGAAGGTTTTGTAACCCTCCCTGCAACTCTCTGATTAGTGCTTGTGAGGTGGTTTCGTTATTTTCAACCTTACCACAGGGAAACTCCCATTTTCCGCCCTGATGTAGATGCTCTGGGCGTTTGGCCAGCAGTATTTGGTTAGCGGCATTAATGACAACACCTACGGCGACATGTACGCGTTTCATTGGTTAGTTGTCCTTGAAAAAGATCTGCTTCATCATACCCGAGTGCATCTAAGGAGTCGGCATCGAATTCTGGTTTAACCGGAATGGCATGTTTCTCTGATGCCCAGTCGCCTAGATCGATTAGCTTGCAGCGTTCGCTGCATGTTGTTGCTTAATTGCTCTTGGTCTTGAGCCTTTTAGTGCCCAAACTCGAGTCGTCGTGTTTTGCTGGTCAAATCTGGCCTCATCTTGGAACACACATCGATCCGAATAAGCGGTAAATGGCCAGGGGGTGTTAAGGATCGTTTCCATGAGAAAGGTTTTTAAAAAGTCGTTGAGCCTCTTCATTTTTTTAGGATGTTTAGAGCGGCTTGTTATCCACGAAAAGGCTAATTGATGAAGCAGTCTATAGACATTTATGCCCTCATATTCAACACCAAATTGAGTGTGTATAAACTCACCAACGTCTTTTGCTTAATGTTGTCCGCCATAAGTAGAAGCACTTCTTTCCTTTACAAAACCTTCGACCATGTCTAGTTGTTGTGGCGTTCTGTGCCGTCAACTATAGGGTTTTGATTACACTCAGCGATTCTTTGGAGAAAAGGCTCATGTAACGTGTGGTTTGAAAAGTCGCAAAACTGAAAATAACGCATTGTTGATATTATTTTTTGCATTGAAAAATGCACCAATACTTATGATATTAAGCTTCTTGCATGAAAAACCCGCAGTTAAGTGGTTTTGGTATAAAAAGTCCTTTACCTTTGGCAGGTGTTTTTGCATAATGCCCCACGTCAACAGGGGTGTAGTTCCAATTGGTAGAACAGCGGTCTCCAAAACCGATGGTTGCGGGTTCGAGTCCTGCCACCCCTGCCAAATTCTAGAAGGCTTAGCAGAAATGCTAGGCCTTTGTCTTTTCTAGTTTTCCTCATGTTTTGTGTCATCAACTAATGGTCATATCCAACTTTCTATACTTCTAATAATTTCTCTCGGTGACCAAACGGTGACCAAATCGTGACCATTGCTATTAAGTCGTTAATTAGTCTACTAAATTTTTGCTCGTCACTTGTTTACATTGAAAGGCGTTCAGTTGTTAATTTGAGAGTGCGGTATTCTTTACCTTCATCTTTAAGGTGCAACGCGCAGTTAAGTAATAGACCACCAGAGCCACAAGTCGGATTGTACACTGATTCACCCGGTTGCGGGGCCATTATCATGGTCATTAATTTAACCACGGTACGGTTGGTGTAAAACTCTGCTGCGGCATGGCCGCTATCGTCAGCGAACTCTTTAATTCGGTACTCGTAAGCGTTACCTAACTTATCGTCAGGTACGTTTTTAAGATTCAGCGTTTGCTCGGAATAGTGCTCAATTAAGTTAGTGAGCATGGGATCAGAAAGACGATCTTTATTGGTCCAACTAGCATCACCAAAAATACCTTCTAAGGTATCTGGGTTAGCCTTCTCGATAGCGTGCATAGCGTTTTATAATGCTAGACCAATGTTGACAGTGGTTTCACGTACATCGTTCCTGTGAGCACCTTCAGGTACTTGAAAGTGGTGGTTTTCGGCAAAGGCTGCATACTCTAAATCGCCATCACTTTCAGCAAGTGCATTTTCAAACTCTTCAGCGTCAACATCGGAGATACGCTTAAAGAACATCAATGAGAAAATGTACTGTTTGTAATCACCCGTATCAATGGTGCCGCGTAATGTAGCTGCAGCGCCCTAGAGGTATTTTTCTAGGGTTTAGGTACTTGAAGCTTTTTCATTGAAGGAGTGTATATAATGCGTGCTTTAGGCTTGTATAGACACAAGGAAAGGCGATGGCACTCGAATACTATTTAGATCGATTTCAAAACCTGAAGATGAACAGTTCTAATGGGATAAAAAGTCCTCATAAAGTGTGTATGCTTTTGGCCGTGATGGATTTAATCCAAGTTGGGCATATCGCTACCAACCAGATTTTTTTAAACCGAACCCTCAAAGAGCGGTTTACTCATTATTTTGACAGTTTAGCCCAGGGCAAAGATAAAAATACACCCGAACATCCTTTTTTTCATTTAAGGAGTGAAGACTTTTGGTACCTTTCTTATCATGATGGTTATGATAAATCATCAAGTAGTCGCTATTCAGTAAAAATGGTCTCTCACGCTTATATTGACGATGAACTGTTTAGCTATATGAAAAGCTATATCGTTTCTAACGAATTAAAAGAAGCGCTAGTTTCCAATCTTTCTGACTTAGCTACCTTGTATCATCAGTGGTTGATTGATATTGGTAAGTCCGAGAAAACAGCTAGTAACTATCTCGGAGCCGTAAGGGGATCTATATCTAATTGGTTGATGGATGTTGGTGAGTTAGAAGTACCACTCACCGATATTAATTCATATCGAAAATTTGTAAGCTATGAAGAAAAAGCGAGAAAATTACAAGAGTTTCAAATTCATGATTCTAGGGGAAAGGGGATGTACAGTGCCGCCTTGTCTCACTACCACAAGTTTCTATCCGATTTATCTCAAGTGGATGTTAATGCAGATATTAAGCAGGTTATGACTGATAGCACTTTATCCGAGACCGAAAAAAATATTCTGGTTAATACAAGGATAGGGCAAGGACATTTTAGAGCAAAACTGATTCAGATGTGGGGGGGCTGTGCGGTTACTGGGTACCGTAACACTCAACTATTATTGGCTTCTCATATTAAGCCTTGGCGAGACTCTAAGAACGAGGAACGTTTGGATAGGTTCAATGGTTTATTGCTTCTTGCCAATATTGATAAGGCTTTTGACCTTGGGTTTATTTCCTTCGATGATTTCGGGAGAGTACTCATTTCAAGCTACTTAGAGTCACCTGATGTGATCGGTTTAAAAGAAGATATGACATTTAATATCCGGGCTGAGAACAGGCCATACCTTTGTTATCATCGTGGCGAGCTATTTAAAGGTAGATAATTGATTTTTTTTATGCCTGCATCACTGATTTAGAAGAGTAAATATGGTCTCATTTCCTCATTATTCACCAAGAAGATCTGTTGACCTTTGGGATAGAGTCCAACACATGGATATCAATATTACCTGCGTCCATAGGACTCGAGGCTGTCCATATAACTCTATGAAGTGTCTGCTGTTCTAATGGATTACCTCTGGCTTGAACTGCCGCTGCTTCACAATCAATGATGTTGGGTATATCCTCTTTTATCATATAGCAGTAAACTTCCAGTTAAGGTTTTTCGACATGGAACGTTATGAAACATATTCTATTGGCTACAACAGGTGCTAGCCCGCAAGTTTTAACCGAAACGCTTTATGCCATCCACCAGGGTGGCAAACCTTTTCCCGATGAAGTCTTTATCATCACCACGCAATCAGCGAAGCAAGTGCTGATAAACGGGCTGTTTCGTGACGGCCATTTAGCTGCGCTAAAACAGGAATATAACCTTCCTGACTTTCAATTTGATGAAGACCATATTTGGTTGATTGAAGACGATAATGGCCATCCGATTGATGATGCCAAATCAATTGAAGATCAAACTTTTATGGCAGACTTTATCACCCATAAAGTTTTCGAACTGACCCAAGATCCTAATGTTGTTATTCATGCATCATTGGCTGGTGGTCGTAAAACAATGGCATTTTACTTTGGTTACGCCATGTCTTTACTTGGGCGCGAGCAAGACACACTCAGTCATGTTTTTGTTGATGACGCTTATGAGTTTGTACGCGATTTTTGGTTTCCAACTAAGCAACCTAAATGGGTTACAGGTAAAAACGGCCAAGGAGAGGTCGATGTTAGTCAAGCCAAGGTAACACTCGCTGAAATCCCTTTTGTGAGAATGCGCAACTCCATTGACCCAAGCCTCCTAGCATCTATCGCTAATTTGTCATTTAGCCAAACAGTGGCGTTGCTTAATGCAGGACAAAGCCAAACTTTAACGGTTAAAGCTAATCCTGTTGCCAAAACGCTGGAAACTTTAGGGGTAGAGGTTAAGTTCACCGCTAAAGAGTTGGCATTCTATTTATGGCTGCATAAAAAAGGTGAGGCTGGTTTATTGGTTGATCGATACTTTGAAGACAAGTCAGAACATAGTCAGAGTTTTTTGATCCAGTTTTCACAGCTCTCCCTAGACCCCAGAGTATTCGAAAGCTTTGGTGTTACTCCAGAAGATTTTAAAGAGCAAAACATTACAGCCCTTAAAGGCATGGAGAAGGCTTTTTTACAGCCAGTCTGTAGCCAAATTAATCGTAAGCTTAAAAAAGCTCTGCCTGCAGCAACTGCAGATAAACTTGCCGTGCTGTCGGTAACGGAAGAGCAGGGACAAAGATATTACCTAGCACTTATCGCTGAAGGTCAGCTTGATGACACTGCTTTATTGATTGAGAAGCCATAATGAAACAGTCAAACTTCGAATTCCTTAAGGGAGTAAACGACTTCCTGTTTGCCGTAGCTTGTGCGGCTGAGAACAATTATCCCGATGATCCCAATACGACATTGGTAAAGATGCGCCAATTTGGTGAGATGACTGCAAAAATGCTCGCCAAAATGTTAGGCATGCAGGAGATCCCCGAAAATCAAAATGACCTGTTACGAGATATCGGGAGCTTGCCGTTTATAGATGAGGCGATTTTAGGTGTATTTCATAAGCTCAGGCAGATAGGTAACAAAGCGGTTCATGAGTATCATGATGATCTGCAAGACGCCGAAATGTGTTTGCGTCTTGGTTATCGTCTTGGGATTTGGTTCTATCGTATAACAACTAAGGATGTTGACTTCCAGGCTCCGCCTTTTGTACTGCCTAACAATTGTGAAAACAGCTATCTCGTGGAAGTTGAAGAGATAAAGCGCAAGTTAGAGTCTGCTAGTCAGGCTGAAAACCAATCTAAAGTTGCGCTGGAAGCGCAAAAGCAGCAACTAGTCGCGCTTAATGGTTATATTGCCATACTTGAAGGCAAGCAGCATGAAACAGAAGCTCAAACTCAGGCGCGTATAGCAGCTCTAGAAGCACAGCTAGCAGCCAAAGATGCAGAGCTCGCTAAAAAGACCGAACAGGAACGTCGTGCTTACCATAAACACATTACTAAGCAGGCAACTAGCAGAAGCCTTGAACTGAACGAAAAGGAAACTCGCTACCTTATTGATGCTCAGTTGCGTAAAGCTGGTTGGGATGCCGATAGTGAAAATCTCACTTTTTCTAAAGGCACTCGGCCTCAGGTTGGCCGCAATATGGCGATTGCTGAATGGCCTACCGGAACAGATGAAACCGGTAAAGCAGGCTTTGCCGATTATGCGCTGTTTGTCGGTTTAAAACCTATAGGTGTTATTGAAGCTAAACAAGCCAATAAGGATGTCAGCGCTAAACTAAGTGAAGCATACCGATACAGTAAATGTTTCGATAATAAGCTATTGCATGAACTACTTATTGAGGCTGCCGAAGGCGATATCCATCAATTGGATCTAGTTGCAGAGTCTAAACCTAGTTATAAGGTAAGCTGGCCAGATACTCAAGGCAGCCCCTACAAAATTCCATTTTGTTTTTCTGCTAATGGTCGCGGTTATCGCGCAGCCGTTAAAACAAAAAGCGGTATCTGGTATCGTGATGTTCGCCACAGCTCTAATATGCCTAGAGCCTTGCCTGAATGGCATAGCCCTGATGAGTTAATGGCCAAGCTAGAAAACGACCATCAGCAGCAAAATCGTTGGTTTACTGATAATGCCGATATGAGTGATTTAGGTCTGCGCTATTATCAAGCAGAAGCGGTACAAGCCACCGAGAAAGCCATTACTCAAGGACAGCAAGATATCTTGTTAGCAATGGCAACTGGCACAGGTAAAACCCGTACCGCAATTGCGCTGATGTATCGTTTGATCCAATCACAACGCTTTAAGCGCGTGTTGTTTTTGGTCGACAGAACGTCACTGGGCAAGCAAGCGTTAGACTCGTTTGAAGATACCAACATTAAAGGCGATACCTTTAACAGTATTTTTAACGTTAAGGGGCTAACAGACCGTTTTCCAGAAGACAGTACCAAAATTCATGTTGCTACGGTGCAGTCGTTAGTTAAACGCACATTGCAAAGTGATGAAGTCATGCCTGTTGGGCGTTACGACTGCATTATTGTTGACGAAGCCCATCGAGGCTACATTCTCGATAAAGAGCAAACAGAAGGCGAAGAGAAGTTTCGTAGTGAGCTTGACTTTATCTCCTCTTATCGTCGAATCATCGATCACTTCGATGCAGTTAAAATTGCCTTAACCGCGACGCCAGCACTGCACACCATTGATATATTTGGCGGCGTGAAAAAACAACCGGTTTACCGCTATAGCTACCGTAAAGCAGTAATCGACGGCTTCTTAACCGACCAAGAGCCGCCAATCAGAATCATCACCAAGTTGAGCGAGGGCGGCCTGCACCTCTCAAAAGGCACAGAAGTCCAGCGTTTAACGCCCCAAGGAGAGTTGATTAACGATACCTTAGAAGATGAGCAAGGCTTCGAGGTCGCAGACTTTAACCGCGCGTTAATTGCTTCAAACTTTAATAAAGTGGTAAGTGAAGAGCTGGTGAATCATATCGATCCAACTAGCCCACAAAAAACCTTAGTTTTTTGTGTCAACAATGCACACGCAGACTCGGTTATTGAAGAGTTACGGACAGCATTTAAAGCTAAATATCCGCAATTAGAACACGATGCAATTATTAAGATCACCGGTGATTCAGACAAAGACAGCACTAAAGTGCAGTCGATGATCACTCGCTTTAACAAAGAGCGCTTGCCAAACATAGTGGTAACAGTGGATCTACTGACCACGGGCATAGATATCCCCAGCATCTGTAACTTAGTGTTTATGCGCAAGGTACGTAGCCGTATTTTATACGAGCAGATGAAAGGCCGTGCAACGCGTCTTTGCCCAGAGGTCGGCAAAACAGCATTTAAGATCTTTGATGCAGTTGATTTGTACTCGACATTGCAAAGTGTCGATACCATGCGCCCAGTCGTTGTAAGGCCTAAAGTTGAGCTGCAAACATTAGTGAACGAGATCACTGATTCTGAAACCTATAAAACCAAAGAGGCTGATGGCCGCAGTTTCGCTGAGCATAGTCATGAGCAGCTGGTGGCTAAATTGCAGCGCATTATCAGCCACGCGCAATTTAATCGCACTAAGTCCAAAGAGATAGATAGCCAGATTAAAGCGTTTGATGAGATCTGCCAAACCAGCGCAGGGTGTGATTTTAGCGATTTAGCTACTGTGCTAAAACAAAAAGGGCCCCAATGGTCGGCTGAAGTGTTTAACAAACACCTCACTATGGTCAGCAGGTTGGAAAATCTAAAGCAAGAGATTAATAACCTACGTGAAATGCCAATCTTTACCGATGTGGCTGATGAGTTACTTAGAACTGAAACGCTTTACGGTGAATATGAAAACGCGCAAGACTTTTTAGAAGCCTTTGATGCGTTAGTCGACAAGTCTAAAAATCAACAAGATGCGCTTGATGTGATTATCAATCGTCCACGTGACTTAACCCGTAAAGGTTTGCTTGAGCTGCAAGAGTGGTTCGATGCCCAGAACTTCAATGAACCCACCCTCAAAAAGGCTTGGCAGGAATCTAAAAACCAAGACGTGGCTGCACGCTTAATCGGTCATATACGCCGAGCCGCAATTGGTGATGCGTTACTCCCCTTTGAGGAGCGCGTCGATATTGCGCTGGATAGAATAAAGTCCAGTAAGCAATGGACAAGCGAGCAACTCAGCTGGCTAGACCGACTTGCAAGTTCAATCAAAGAGAAAGTCGTACTCGACGAAGACGTCTTCAATAGCGGTAATTACAAGCGTCGAGGTGGGAAACGTAAGCTTATGAAAGTCTTTAATGATGACTTAGACAGTATACTGACTCAATTCAATGAATACATGTGGGATGAGCCTGCATAGAGTCATACAAATTAATGTTTAACGCTATGTGGTAAATCTTTTGTGAAAAATCTATGTAGGCTTATGAGTTAGAAAAGTCAATTACATAGTACCTTATAACTTTGAGGAAAGTATGGAACTAAATAAGTTTGTTGCAAATAAAGCGCGTCCTTTACCTGTAATAGTGATGGCTGATACAAGTGGTAGTATGAGCATAAATGGAAAAATTGATGCGTTAAATAGTTCAATCAAGGACATGGTATTGAGTTTCGCGAATGAGAGCAGGCTAAGAGCTGAAATTCATTTATCTATTGTTACTTTTGGTGGTAAAGCGACAACGCAGCTTCCCTTAACACCAGCCCATCAAATAGAGCAATTTGAAAACTTCACAGCTGAAGGAAGCACGCCTTTGGGAGCTGCTTGTAAAATAGTTAAGGAGTTACTTGAAAATAAGGAATCTATTCCTTCTAGAGCATACAGACCAATCATCATTTTAGTGTCAGATGGATATCCTACAGATGACTATGAAAATGCATTTGAAGCACTGTTAACGAGCGAAAGGGCTCAAAAAGCAACGAGGTTTGCTTTGTCAATTGGTAATGATGCAGATAATGCTTTACTTGAGTCTTTTGGAAATGATGTTGAAGCACCTCTATTGTTTGCACATAACGCAGCAGAAATAGCTCGCTTTTTCCGTGCAGTAACTATGAGTGTAGCTAATCATTCTAAAAGTCAGAAACCAAATGAACCGATGAAGCTGGAGTTTGTTAACGACGAATTGTCTGATGATGATTTAGATATTCCGTTATAAATGAGAGTTAATATATTAAAAACATCTGTTATTGGCCCTTCGCATTGTGCTTTTAAACTCCCAAACCAAGATGCAGTTACTTCAAAAAAAAGTAACGGTCGATGGGCTGTGGCTGTATCAGACGGTATGGGCTCAAGAGCCTTTTCCCATATAGGCTCTAAATTGGCAACGAGTTTGGCTGTTAGTGCTTGCTTAGATAACAGTGAAGACATTGCTGATAAAGAGCTTATTACCGAGATCTATACTAAGTGGCTTAACGGGTTAAAAGACAAGAATATAGCACCAAATGATGCAGTTACTACTTTAATGATTGCCTGGGGTAACTCAAAAGGTGAATACCGCTTTATTCAACTTGGTGATGGTGTTCTTTGCAATAATATTTCCAATCACTCCGCTTCTGAAAATGAATTATTCTCAAATGAAACAACGGGGCTGGGTCTGAGTAAAAAGTTCTCCGATTGGGGTATCGGTAAAGGTAGGCTTAATAAAGTAACTAATGGACTAGTACTTATGACAGACGGAATTTCAGAAGATATTGAAGATCACCTTGGTTTTTGTGACTCCATATTAAAACGTGCTCAAAAAGGAAGTTTAAGAGCTGTTAAGAAAAATCTAAAAGGCTTATTTCATAATTGGCCTACACCACATCATACCGATGACAAAACAATTGCAGTGGTTCTAATTAATGAATAACAAAAAGAATAGTACTGTCTATGATAAACATGGCAACGCATATGAACTGACTAAAAGAGTTGGTGAAGGTGGGCAAGGTATTGTTTGTCAAACTCAGCTGAGTGGAGTTCTGGTAAAAATCTTAAATACAAAAAGCGAGTCGGCAATAAATCAGTGGCAAAAGCAACTGGATTGGACACTTAGACAAGATTTAACAGGACTAAACTTAGCTCACCCTAAAATACAGATAACAAAGCCTCGCTTGGGCTATGTTATGGAGTTGATGGATGGTTTGATTCCGCTTCAAAATATACTAGAGAAAAGTTTTAATGACCTTGTAGATAACGATAGTATCAAACAATACATACAAACAGGCGGTTTGAAAAGACGTCTTCAAATCCTGCTTAAAGTCGCAAAAACTCTCGCTAAACTCCATAGTAGAGGTTATGCCTACGGCGATATTTCACCAGCAAACATTTTTGTTTCAGAAGATAGTCGCTATTCCGAAGTGTGGTTTATTGATTGCGACAACTTATGTGTTAACGAGAGAGAAGGGTTTACTCACATATACACGCCTGGATACGGTGCTCCCGAAGTAGTTAAAGGTGATATGGGAGTCAACGCATTAACGGATCAGTGGTCATTTGCTGTTATGGCTTTTGAACTCCTTACGCATCAACATCCATTTAGGGGACTTCAAGTTGAAGATGGAGAACCTGAAGTAGTAGAAGAACAAGCTTATAGGGGGGAGTTGCCTTGGGTATATGATACCGAAGATGAAAGTAACGAAAGTGCAGGCGGAATTAATTTGACTTTAGTTGCAAATAAAAAACTTTATAACTTATTTGACAAGTGCTTCACCAAAGGTAAATCAAATCCTTATGAGCGGCCTTCATTAAATACTTGGTGTGCAGTTATACAAGAGGCATTAGATCATTTATTGGAGTGCCCAACTTGCTGTAGTCATTATTTTATTAATCTTCAATCCGATGAACAAATTTGCCCATTTTGTTCGACTTCTGTACGGCAAGAAGATTATGCAGTAATAAGGCAAGTTATATACCTAAATGAAGAGGATTCACAATATACCTTTAATATGCCAGAAGGTTTCATTGAAACCGATAATATTCGGGTTGTTAGTAATGGTACTTCACTTACATTTAATTCTGCTCCATACAATACAGAGCTATGGTTTGAAAATGATGCAAGTTTAACCATAACTATGGATGAGGGAGATATATATTTTCTTCCTGAGACTCGTTCTGTTTGTAACATATCTCGTAAGAATTCATCTGAAACTCATCAAATTATGCATAAGCAAAGAATACCTGCAGAGCGTCGCTACGCTAAAGATCCTTATGAGTTCACAACTTGGCTCAAATCTGATGAAACACATGCTGATTTTGTCGATTTGTTAAATAATTACAGATGGCAATTAGTGTGAAGTAAATTATGAACTTATTAGATTCTAAATGCCTTACAGGCGATGTGATTGAACTTATTTTTGAAGATTCTAATGATGCAAATCTGAATTGGAAAATAGGTGAAGAAGTAGAGTTGTTTTTTGAAGTGGACTCATATTACGTCAAACAAGGAACTAGAAATTTATTTGCTGAAGTAAAGTTTAAAAACACGCCTCTTGCTATGGCTGTTTCAGAAAGTAAAGCTAGAAAAGTTTGTGCTGTTTCTTGTTACAAAAACTCTCGTGCGTTAGCTGTTCGCTATGTCGATCTTATTGATAGCCACGATGAGAGTATCGAATTTAAAGTCGAGCCTATCTTCATTGAGACTATTCAAAAGCAAGTTTCAAGTGTTCTAGATGTTGAGAGTGCACGCAAATGGTTTAATGAAGAGTTCGTCTTTGCAAAAGGTGATAAAGGTGGGGTTTTTATTGAGTTTCCTGAAAACTCAAAGGATTCATTTTTTTTAATTGGTATAAATTACAAAGCATTAGTTGATAAAGTTAGGAAGGATTGGCACATTTCCTCGTTCCGTCAATTTGACGGTGGTACAGATAAGCTTTACGCATTTTATGGTAATCATGTACTAGAATTACATGGAGTTGAAGAACAGTTAAACACTTCCAGTTATAAGCACCAACTTGAACAGCACCTTCAAGATAATGCTAGTTACTTCAAGCTCTGGCAAAAGTATTCAGATCTCCACTGGGAACAACATTCCAGATTAGCTAAAGCCGTTGGTTTCCTTGAGTACGAATCCACATATAGTGATTCTGATACCGAAGTAAGATTTAAATTCAAAGTTGGAGATAAGGCTCTAAAGTCGTTCTTTGAAAAGTATAAAAATGAATTAGATACTCTTGGTGAAACCTTTTCTATATCGGAGGTTGAGTTACAGCTAGCTCAAAATTTACCAAGTTGGTTATTATCTTCCGATAGCTTTGAAAAAAGTGACTCTAAACCTTTATTCCTAAACCGGATTAAAATCGAAGGGGACTATTTAGTCGCAAATTTGAGACAAAGGCCTAAAGGAAAAGGTTATATATTCGTATCTCTAAATGGTATTAAAAAACAGCATGAGCGTAAAAAAATTGCTTTTGATTTGTTGAAAGACGCAACAAACCCTATGCCGCAGCTTAAGTACATTTTGGAAGGTATAAACCCTCCAGAGCAGAAAGTTAAGAAACTGCGTGCAATAACATCTACCTTAAAGAAAAAACTAGATGGAAAATTGTTAACGAAGAAACAAGAGAAAGCGGTGAAAGTTGCTTTAAATACTCCTGATGTAGCGTTGATTATTGGGCCACCAGGAACAGGTAAAACTCAGGTTATCTCAGCCATTCAGCATAGAATTGCAGAAGAAGGTAATAAATATAACTTATCGCTCAAACACCAAGTTCTTTTGACAAGTTACCAACATGATGCTGTTGATAACGTAGTTGCTAGATCTGGTGTATTTGGGCTTCCAGCGATCAAAGTTGGTGGTAAAAAAGATGAGTCGAATCAGCAACAATCAAATAGTATCCACATTTGGACAAGTAAAGTTGTTAATGATTTAGCACCAAATGTTGACAATGAAATTCAAAATAGTGATGAATTTAAATTAATTGATGCAATATCGTCATTAGTTTTTCAAATAAAAAATTCAAATAATGCTCAATTTAATTACCACAACTTAATCGAATTGCAGCTAAAGCAAAAGAAGTTAGCCGCTGAATACGGTATTAAAGTTTCAACCAAGATTGAAAGAATTGTAGAACAGCTTATTGAACAGTTCAGATTATCTTCGTCATATGCGTTAACAGGTACGCAGAAGCAAGAGTTAATAACGGCAGCTAGAGCATTAAGAACTGACTCTATATCTTACGGTGATGACGGAAGTTTAAGGCTAACAAGATTAATTACATTGCTCAAAGATTTAGAGGATCGTGATTATGATCTTGAGAAACTGAAAACCATGATTGACATAGGTGTTGAGATAGATTTTGAGTTTTTAAAAAATACTCAAAACCAATTGCTCGATGCTTTACAAGAAAAGTTTGTGCTACCAAATCAACGTTGGCTGAAACCTGAGCAGTCAAAATATCTAAGTGAGCTAGTTGAGGAACTAGAAGCAAGCTTAGTGAACTCACCGAGATTAGGGCAGTTATATTATCGTAAGAACTATCTTGATTCTCTTATGTTTGAGAAAGAACAAGTGCAAAAGTCATTGAAGGAATATAGTGCAGTGCTTGGGGCAACATGTCAGCAAGCGGCAGGCGAAGCTATGACTAGTATAAAGTCGGTTGAGCACAGTAAAAATATTCATTTCGACTCTGTGATTGTTGATGAAGCTGCAAGAGCCAATCCGCTAGATCTTATGATACCTATGTCAATGGCAAGAAAACGAGTCGTTCTAGTTGGAGACCATAGGCAGCTCCCGCATATGTTAGAGCCTAGAGTTGAAAAAGAGCTACAAGATAAAAATGAATTAGAAATCACAGACCATGAACTATTACAACAAAGTTTGTTTGAGCGTTTGTACCACTCGCTTTCTAAATATGAAAAAGAGGGGTCAACAGAGCATAAGCGGGTAGTCATGCTAGACACTCAGTTCCGTATGCACCCCGAGTTAGGCTCATTTGTGAGTGAAGAGTTTTACGAGCGCTTTGGTTTACCACCCATCAAAGCAGGCTTTGATGAATCATATTTTCCACTCGATGTACCAGGCTATAAAGGAAAACTTGCAGCGTGGATAAATGTTGATGCATCAAAGGGAAAAATGTCTTCTAAGAATGGTTCAAAATACCGTGATTGCGAAGCTGAAGTTATAGCGGATGAAGCTTATAAAATATTAACTGCCAGACCAGATTTAAGTGTCGGGATCATCACTTTTTATGCGGCTCAAAGAGACCATATCATAGACAAAATGGTCGATAGAAAAGTTATGGAGTATTCAACTACTGGGGCAAATGTATTATCTGAATTTAGAATGACGAAACCAAAATCAGGCGAAAAACCAGAAGAGCGTTTTCGTGTTGGTTCTGTTGATGCATTTCAAGGTAAAGAGTTTGATGTGGTGTTACTGTCAACTGTTCGAAGTTGGAATGAACCAGATGAAATGACTCAAGAATCTGTTAATGCACAGCTAGGTTTTTTACGCATACCTAACCGTATTAACGTTGCTATGTCGAGACAAAAGCGTTTGCTAATCGTTGTTGGTGATACAAGTTTGGCATCACCCAGCCTTAACCAACTTATGCCTGAATCAATTCGGACATCCGAAAATGAAAAGTTATTAGTGGGGTTCCCTAAGTTCTTTAATGAACTTTGCCAAAAGGAGAAAGGCATTGTTCTCTAATACATATATAAAAACCACAGACTTTCCTCAAAGTCGTGACGTACAGCTTTTTGCGTGGCCTGTATACAGTTGGGAAGTATATTTGTCTTCCCACAAAGGGCGAGAGTTAAATCTCTTTGAAAAAACTATTTTAGAGTTAATTCGAGTGACTGGTGATAGAGAATTATCATCTAGTCAAATTGCTGAATGGCTTTCGTTAGAAAAGGAGATGGTTTTATACATCTTGACAGCCACAATGCAGCCAAATGGGTGGCTAGATAAGAACTTTAAAATTACTGAAGAAGGTCGGAAAATTCTAGATTCTGAAATTGAGCCAGAAATGACAACGGCCTCAGTATTTCAGTGTGCGTTAACGGGGCAATGGCTTCCGAGAATTGCTTACGAATCTAGTGAAATTAAACCTGAGACTGATGCTAACAAGTTAACGTTTAAGTTAGATAGAGCAACAGATAGAAGAGTAAAAGCCTTTCGTGCTAAAAAGCAAATATTCGAGGTAAATAGACCCACTACTTCAGAGTTGAATGATCTGTTAAATAAAGATAAAGAAGCTCGTTGGATAGCAAATAATATTAGTGATGAGCGATATCATATGCCTAATAAGGCTGAGAAAATGATTCTTTCAGATAAAGAGGCCAAACTGTCTTATTTATTGCTTTGGGCAGATATCTCTTCAGGGGGTAAATTCGATTTTATTGATCCATTTGCTCTTTCTCATAAAGCGCCTTGGATGAATGAGCTTTTTGACCAAGCTAGAAGTGTAAATGATAACTTAGAACAATTCTCCAGTTCAAAATTTAACCTTCAAGAAGAGGAGCTTTCTTATCAAGAAGCTATTGATCTGATGAAGGAAACTGCCAGGTTCGAAGTGTTAACTAAGTATCCAAACGTGCAACGTTACAGAGATTTAGTCGAGCCGCTATTTGAGCTTATGAATGGAAAAGAAAAAATTAATAGAGGAGCTGCGCCTGATTACAGTTTAAATAGATCTTTAATTAACGGATGCGGTTCTATTTTAGAAATTGTATGTAAAGCGGCTTTGATTGCTAATCCATTCAAACGGTTAGACATTTTACCTGGAAATAAACTTAAAAATTTCGAACAGAAACAAGAGCTAGCATGGTTATTAAAAGAGGTAGGAAAGTTCAGTCAATCGCAAATTGATAGCATTCTTAGAGTTCAACCTGGGAAGATTTATCAAACCGCTCGCGGAAATAACTCAAGTCTTCGCTCTCTGCTGGCGACTATTTTTATATCGATGAGAGATTATCCCCATCACCCGTTACTGCTTATTGTGCAAGACAGTTTGTTATTCGGGCAGGTGTATGACTTATCGCATGTTCGTGATGAAGCTTCACACGGCAACAGCACAAGATTTACCAATGAACAAGCGTTGCATTACATCAACGTCGTAGACAAATTTTTAGAAAATATTTTAGTGGACTAAGTAATGGCTAAGAAACCTAATAAAAGAAACTCAGCACCAAAACCAGTGGAAAAACCACAAGTTCCAACATCAATAGGTGCTTTTCTCAAAAAAGCAGGTGTAACATCAGATGAAACGCTATTAAGTAAATTAAATGAAGAAGATAAGCAGGCTTTAGCCGATTTGACAGCTCAACTTGAAGAGCTAATTGAAACAAACGAAAGAACAAAGCAAGAGCAAGAATATAATCTAGCTGAAATTGAGTTTAATGTGGCGCAATCCGCTAAAGATAGCGAAGAAGTAAAGAATAAGCTCCAATCAATAATAGACAAAGAAAAATCTCTTGCTACCAAAGAGAAAGAACTTTTGTCGAAACTCAATGAGCTTTCTAGCAAAGAGCAATCGTTATTAGAAAAAGAAGCGAATGCTAATGCTGGTTTTGTTCTTGAGCGTCAAAAATCGCTGGAATCGCTAAAAAAAGAATACCAACAAGTCGAGCAAAAAATAGCTCAGCTTGATGAGCAACGTAGAGCAAACGAATTGAAAATGCTTGAACAGCAAGCTCAAAATCATGAGCGTGCGAAAGTGCAAGAAAATACGCGATTTGAAGAGTTAAAGCAAAAGCTACAAGCTGAGGAAGATGCGGTAGAAGGTCGCCGGATAGAGCTTGATAAAAAAATAGCAGAAAATAAATCGTTAAATGAGCAGCTGAAGAAAAAAATAGGTGCCCAGGCTGTTATGAAAAGGCAAGCGATTGAAGAGAGTAGAAGAGAATTTGAAACGGAAAAAGTAACGTTAGAAAATCAATTAAAGCTATTGGAAGACTATCGTAATCGCGATCAGAACGAGATCAAACAACTAACCGAGCGTTTACTAGGCTATAAAGAGTTGGAAAGAGAAGCTCAAATCAAAGAACTTGGTTCGCCTGCCGCGGTTTTACACCGTATTGATGAGCTAGAAAAAGAACTACGAGAGGCTCGAAACAAGCTAAAAGGACGTAGTGAAGACGATTTAGAAGAAGAGTTAGATTATTACAAAGAACGAGTCGAAGATTTAGAAGACGAGTTAAGAGAGCTTAAACAAGAGCACGAAGAGGTTAAGCAACGTGAGGGTAAGTATAAGCTTAGTGTCAGAGAGAAACTGGAATTACAGAAGCACAAAGATCTTCTGGAAACTAGTAATGCTGCGTTAACGCATAGTATTGAAGCGGTGAAGTCGCAGCTAGATGACTTAATAGAAAAGCAACAGTCACAAGAAGCTTTTAAAGAGCTGACATTAATGGATCGCAAATATCGTGAACCTGTTCCAACACAACCTGTTAATTCGTTAAAAGAATTCACAGAAGAGTTGCAGCATAGAATTGCAAAATCGACAGATGTAGAGCTCTATTATGACTTAGATCTACTTAGAAAATTCATGGCGGGCCTAGCGCTTAGCCCGTTACATGTATTCCAAGGGATCTCTGGAACAGGTAAAACAAGTTTGGTTAATGCTTTTGCTGCGGCTGTTGGTGGTGAAGTCACGACTGTACCAGTTCAAGCTGGTTGGCGTGATAGAGACGATTTAATTGGTCACTACAATGCTTTTGAAAAACGTTACTATGAAAAAGAGTGCTTGCAGGGCTTATATAAAGCGCATACTCCATCTTTCGAAAAACGTTTTAATATTATTTTATTGGATGAAATGAACCTGTCTCGTCCGGAACAATATTTTGCTGAGTTTCTTTCTGCAATGGAGCAAAACGAACAAAAACGAAAAGTCGTTCTAATGGACTCGTCTGTAGCAAACCCGCCAAAGCACTTTGTTGAGGACAGAAAGTTATTACTCAAAACCAATACTTGGTTTATGGGGACAGCAAACCATGATGAAACAACGTTTGAGTTTGCCGACAAAACCCATGATAGAGCCTTCACTTTAGATCTTGACAAGCAAGTAAAACCGAAAGGGTGGAGCCCAAAGCCTATTAAGAATACGGTAATAGACTTTGATTCAGTTAATGAGCTTTTTATAAAGGCGCAAAAGACCCATAAAAAGTTAGTTTTAGAGATGCTGAACAAACTCGCTACTTCTGAATTTACAGATATTCTAGAGCGTCAATTTAATATCGGCTGGGGTAACCGTTTGGAGGCTCAAGCTCTTAGGTTCATTTCTGTATACAAAGAATGCGGTGGCCATGAAGCAGATGCACTTGAGCACCTTTTAATTACTCGTGTATTACGAAAAGGTAAAGTACTTGGTCGTTATGATATTTCTATCGATAAGCTAAAAGATCTCAAGGGTGCTCTAAGTAAAATTCTCAAATCAGTTAATGGTACCAGTAGTAAAGCTATTGACATTATTGAAGACGAGATCACTCGTAAAGAACAAGGGGTTTATTAACAATGTTAATAGACAGGGTAACTTCTAAAACGGTTCAACCTAACGAAGTCACTTGTTTACAATCAGGGCGTTATGCCCTGATTGGTAAAGAGTTTGACGAAAGCTTTGAGCAGTCCCTTATCTTAGAGCCAGTAATCCCAATAAAAGTTGAGGGAAGGTTTTCAACTGAAATGGGGTTTGTGCAACCTTCAGAAGAGTTGTTTACCAATGAGGAGATTTTAAAGAGTCAGCAACAGCTTAGAGTTATTTACGATGCAATTCATCAAATAAATGATAAGTTCGATGCAATTGACTTAAAAAAGTTTAGTCATTTCCTACCTCCTGAGATCAGTAAAAACATCACCCCAAATGAACTTGATAAAGGAATTGAAGAAGCTTTCAAAAGTGGTGTTTTATTCCAGATAAATAGCTCGCCTAGAATAAGCATGCGTTACGATACAGAACTATTACCGACGAGTAGGGTTAAACGATACGCAAATAACTATCAAGCACACTTAGTTGCTCATTCTGAATGTTGGCAACAAAGAACAATTGTAGGCATTATCCCAAAAAAGCTGATGGCGAAGGTGAGCGAAGACGAAGCGGCTATTTACGAAAACATAGTTTATGCGAGGCTCGTCGATAATTTATTTAACTACCTTACTATGTATCAATTACGTCTTGAACAAGTTGTAAGTTTCATCGAACAGTTCGGAACGCTCGAAAGGGGTAATAAAGACCATCGTTACATTACTCAGCTAACACAAGACTGGGGAAGAGCATACCAAGATAGTGACAAAACGATGAAGCAATTGCAGGAGGAAACCGAATCAAGTTTAGACAAGGTGAAATCTAGCATTCGTAAGCTATCACAGTTACGTGCAGATAAGTTATATCAATCAATTCCACGAGCAGCTAAGGTGCCAATGGAATTGAAACAGACCAATATTTTAGTGCACGATAAAAATTATCGAAGAGCTGCGAAACTTTGGCGACAATGGCTTAAAAATGCTAATACAGATAAGTTATCGCCGCAGCAGATTCTCGAGCAAAAGCAACGTAATTTCATTCAATATCAGTCTTATTTTTATCAAATATTAAGGCAGGTGTTTGTAAACCTTGGTTGGTCTTTAACTAAAGTTTCAAAAGGCTATAAGTTAAGCCGAGACAATACCTTTGGTTTAATACTTGAAGACTCAGGTAAAGGTGAATGGTTATTAACCAGAAAAGAAAATGTGATAGCCCGGATAGTAGCCTTGTCTGAGCCGTTAGTTGAGCAAATAACTCAGAGTGAGTTGGCAGCTGGAGAGTTTTTAGTTTGCCCTGAAGATAATACATTAAGCGAAAATGATAACATTATTGTCATTTCACCTATCGAACTTCATGGTAAAGAAATAATGGCAGGGAAACTACAGCAACAAATTTTAAAGGTGATCATTCATGAATATTTGACTGACTTCAAAGTTAAATTGCCGACAGTGATAGATGAGCTTTATGAAGGGAAGTGTGATTACAAGCTATCAGATGAAGAATTGAAGGTAGCTAAAAAACATGCAAATACTGAGTTGTACAGCGCGATTGTTACAAAGAGTAATATATCTAAGTATTTAAAGCAGTGTCCTGTATGCAGCCAACAGGCACATGAGAATAGCATACGTCAAACTTCTATAGATTACTTCACCGCAAGTTGCAGTAACAAGGCATGTAAGGCTAGTTGGACTCTAGATGTGAAAAGAGCACAATTTATCTTAAATGATGGTAACTCATCTAATGGCAGGTTTTCGTTCACTATCTGTTTAGAGCATGAACTCTTTGAGCATAGAGAAGTGAGAGCTAACTTGAATCGTGCCAATTGCGTAGCTTAGCTGTACTTAAGAGGTTTATAAGTATAGCTAAATATGGCCTCCTTTAATCAACAAAAAGCCTTTAACGATGAATTAGACAGCATACTCTCAAGCTTTAATGAATATATGTGGGACGAGCGCGCTTAGGCCTTATACAATAGGGCAAATCTCGCTAAGCGCGACTTGCCCTGAAGCAGCAGGCTGCTCCTAAACCAGTTGGCGACAAGTCTAACCGCATAACGATACCAATTTTATACTCACTCTTAGCATGCTGATTGATCGCATTTTGCGTTAACGCAGTCAAATAGAAAGCTAAGAGCCGTAAACCATTTAAGAGAACATACATGAACAACAATGATCTAGTCGCCAAACTCTGGAAACTCTGTGACAACCTGCGCGATGGCGGGGTGTCTTACCAAAACTATGTTAACGAGCTAGCATCATTGCTGTTTCTTAAAATGTGTGAAGAAACTGGTCAAGAAGATGAGCTATTGCCTGAGGGGTACCGCTGGGCATGTAACCCTCCCTTAAAATCAGAATGTTTTAAATAGAGTTTTCCATTTACACTAAACCAAATGGAGAATCACATGAAAAAGACACGTTTTACTGAAAGCCAAATTATCAACATCCTCAAAGAAGGCGAGTCTGGTGCACAGACTGTGCCTGAGTTATGTCGCAAACATAATGTAGGTCAAAGTACCTATTACAAATGGAAATCTAAGTACGGTGGGATGCAAGCCTCTGACTTAACCCGTATGCGGGAATTAGAAGCCGAGAACGCCAAACTTAAAAAGATGTTTGCTGATGTCAGCTTACAAAATATGGCACTCAAAGATATTGTTGAAAAAAAGCTATAAGGCCAGCAGAACGAAAGGTATTAGCCCACTATGCCATTAATGAATTTGGCCTAGGTGTTGTGCTGGCTTGTGATGCGTTAAACATCAGTCGTTGCACATATTATTATCAACTTAAACGTATAGATGATAATGATATTATTGAGGCAGTATCAGACATTGCTGAAAAACATAAGGCCTATGGGTTTCGGAAGATATTTAAGCGGCTACGGCTCCTAGGCCATAAATGGAACCATAAACGTGTGTACCGTATTTATTGTGGTTTGAAGCTTAACTTACGGCGTAAAGGTAAAAAGCGCTTACCTTCTCGAGAGCCTGAGCCACTGGCCGTTCCAGCAAAGGCTAATGAATGCTGGTCTATGGATTTTATGAGTGATAACTTATTTTCAGGCAAGTCTTTCAGAACATTTAATGTCATTGATGATTATCATCGTGAAGCGTTAGCCATCGAAGTGGACTCGAGCTTACCTGCACAGAGGGTTATACGCGTGCTGGATAGAATCGCAGCCTACCGTGGTTACCCAAAGCGATTAAGGCAAGATAATGGGCCAGAATTTATCTCACATGCACTTGAGATATGGGCTGAAGAACATGGCATCAAGTTAGATTTTATTAAGCCAGGAAAACCAACGCAAAATGCGTATATTGAGCGATTCAACCGCACTTATCGAAATGAAGTATTAGACTGTTACTTGTTCAATAGCTTGACTGAAGTAAGGGAAATCACAGATAGTTGGATTGAAGAATATAATTATGATCGGCCACATGAATCACTGAATGATTTACCGCCTAAATTATATGAGCGATTAATTGAGGAAAACTCTCTCAAAATATGATCGATATAAGGGAGGGTTACAGCAGTTTCTACATATCGAGGTTGGTTCAATAGTCTTGAGCCCATCAGAAAGTAGTATTGAAAGTATGCATCTGTTTCGTACCGTCGAATCCTCACAGTATGATATGAATCGAGATAACTCAAAAGAAGGGAACCCTCATGGTGTGCCCGTTGAACATATCATGACAGTAAAGAAGTCACTCCTTCCACCGGGTGTTTTGAGGTCATTGAAAGGCGCACGCAAAACGGTATGTAATTTTTCCAAGCATGCGGCAGCAATGGAGGAGTTCCTTAAAGTTGCTGAACATATATCCGAAGAGCCCGTTACAACAGAATTAGAGTTACAAAATAAAGTGCGTAACACGCTAATTCAGGCACTGGATAGCGAAAATGAGATTGTACGGGTTCAAGCTGCTGCGGCATTGTATAAATCTGCCTGACCCTGTTTTCCTACGACTATTAATTTATACGGATGAGCTTTAAATGACTCATGTTATTAAGCCTACTCTTGGCTGTTCGGTGAAGGTACTGCACGTATCTGATCTGCATTTCAATCAAGCTCAATTTGAATGGGTAACAGAGCAATCGTGCAATTATGATGTGTTGTGTATCAGTGGTGATCTGCTCGATGATTCCTTGAATCAGACTTTAAGCAGTGAGGAGCAAATTGAGTGGATCAAGCAATGGACGCTTACACTAAGTATTCCTACATTTATCTGCTCGGGTAATCATGATCAAATAGAGTTTGAAAATGATGAGCAGCCATCAGCACGTTGGCTTAGCAGGTTGAAAAAAGATCATCTCTACCTTGATGGTAATATTGTCGAGATAGGTGGTTTTTACTTTGGCTGTATACCATACGAAAGTCTTAACTTTCATAAGTTTAGATATTGTGACGTATTACTACACCACGTCCCGCCATCTAAGCTCAAAGTCGCTATGCAGGGTGGTGAAGACTGGGGCTGCCAAGATATCCGAGCCGCTATCAAGTTTGGTGAGTTGCAGGCAAAGTATGTTCTATGCGGCCATGTTCATCAGCCCCATGCTCGCTTTAGTAAATTTAAAAACAGGATTATTTCTAACCCAGGTAGTAACCCTAGCGCTGAAAAGCCGAACTTTAACTCTATAACTCTAGTGGGGAGTGAGTAATCTGTATGACAAAACCTTTTGCGAGAAAATTCGATCTTAATCAGTTACCTAAAGAAAACCCAGAATGGTGGCAGGATCTGCTGCAACGACTAATGCCAGCTGGCGAAGAGTTAGGTGACTTTGGACTTCGCTTAGCTGTACGTGAAAATTACCTCAATTTTTATCACAGGGGGCAAGCTATTGCCTATATTGGTTTTAACCGTAAAAAAGAGTTGTACTCAAAGCTACATATTAAATATGTATTTCCAGGTGCTAAGCCGCAGAAATACGTCAAATTGAATGGAAATGAACCAGGAATCATTAATCCTGAGAACGAAAAAGACAGTGTCAGTTACCAAGGCAGCCAGACGTTAAAAAAGTGGATTGGTTGCGCTAAGGATACAAAAATAAAAGATGATGATGAAAAAAGCTTTGTAGAAAAGGTGGTTGCAGCTAACGGCGATGTTGTTGATATGGAGGTGGGGTTACCGGGTAAGGCTTACCGAATTGATTTGGTATCGCTAGAGCAGCGCGACGGTTTAGTACATATTGTTTTTTGGGAAGCTAAGCTCACGACTGATAAACGTTGGGGGCCAGATAGTGACATTTCTAAGGTACTTGAACAGTTGGGGCGTTATAGAGCCTTTCTAAATAGTGACAACCGTCAAAAGCAGTTAAAAGTAGCATTTGTTAACGCTTGCCAAGTACTGACCAAGATAACCAAGCTAGCAAATAAATCTGTGGCGTCGATTATTGAAGACGTCGCTAATATGGAAGAAGATGAAAGTGGGGACATACCACGGCTAGTTATCGATAGTGAGCCAAGGTTACTGATTTATTATAACGAGGTACAGGATAAGAAAAATAACTGGTCTCGTTATGAAAAGAAGCTAATTGAAAATAAAGTAACCATGCAGATAATGACTGAAGGCAGCTGTTACAAACTTCAGAGTAAGGAGCAGTTTTAATGCCACAGATCTCAGTAACTATATTGCGTGGAGCAGATACCATTGGTGGTAGTTGCGTAAAAATAAACCATGGCGAAGATAGCATTGTGTTAGATTACGGTGCTCCTCTCATGGATAGCACAGGAGTATCGATTGATGCAGACTTGGCTTCAAGCCCATCGATGGAAAATGGTATTTTGCTTGATATTCAACAGCAAGATACTAGACCTCCTTTGGCTTATCTCTTATCCCATGCACATCCAGACCATTATGGTCTACTGAGATCATTACCTAAAAGCTCAAATATATACCTGTCAGATAGTAGTTACTCTATGATGACTATTGGCAACTTGTTTTACCCTGAAGCATTGCGATTTAGTTCACTGGAGCAGTGTCGACAGTTCACTCCTGGAAAACCATTTCAAGTTGGTCCATTCACAGTAACGGCATTTTTAATGGATCATTCAGCCTTTGGCGCATGTAGTCTTTTAATAGAGGTTGATGGTAAGCAGGTATATTACACTGGGGATTTTCGTGGGCATGGCAGAAAGTCACAGGTTAGCGATTACATCTACGCAAATGTGAAGCAGCCTGATTTAATGCTGCTTGAGGGAACGACCCTTAATGGAGGGCACTCGCTACAATTTCCTACTGAAGTTTCGGTTGAAGATGCTATGGTTTCGGCCCTTAATGAGGGTGATGGGCCAGCTTTTGTTTCAGCCTCAGGTAGCAATATTGATCGAATTGTAAGCCTCTATAACGCAACTAAACGCACAGGAAAAGAGCTAGTTATCGATCTATACCAACTTTACTTGCTTGAGGCGCTAAAGAAGTACTCCCCTAGCTTACCACCACATAAAAATGATCACCTAAAAGTGATATTTCCTCAATCCCAACTAGCTATCATTAAGTCTGAATTTGGTGATGATTTCCTGCGATACAGCAACCGCCATGTGAATCTTAGTAAGCTGAAGGGGACTAACTACGTATTCAGATTATCTCCCTATGCAATGACCCCCTACCTTGACTCATTTAAAGAAAAAGGGGTAAAACCTAAACTTATCTACTCTATGTGGTTAGGTTATCAAAGTAAGCAGCCTAAGTTTGCAGAGATAGCCAATAAATATCAGGAGTCATGGCAATACATTCATACGAGTGGTCATGCTTACCTAGAGCACTTACAGAGCTTCGCAGGTAATATATCACCCAAGGTTTTAGTACCAATTCATACTCTCAACCGTGACAAGTTTTCAAGCTATTTTGATAACGTTCGCATAGTAGAAAATGGAGAGTCGATAGTCTGTGAATGATATGCATTGAGCGGCCTTGTTGATCAAATAACTGCTTGAGATGCAGCTATACTAAGGTTTTCCGAGTTTATGCAGTTGTCTGTCTAACAGGCATACTTGGCTCTATGACTTTGTTCATCGCTTTTACACCAGCCAAAGCTTCTCCGATCAGTGCATTGTGATCACGTAAGCTTAGCTTGGAGCTGATGAGTTGTTTTTAGCGATACATTGCAGTCTCGGATAGACATATTCATCATCTGGCTCATTTCAGAGTCAGTTCGTTTCGTATCGTGAATTTGTTTAAGTTTTTTTAGAATCTTCTGTTTGCGTCTGCGCAAGTAGGCAGCTTGAGAAGATAAGGATTTTCGATTGTTCATGTGTTTCTCCAATTTAGAGGAACACAAGCCCTTGAGGGAGTGTCCCTCTAGGGTTAAATATTTTAACTGATTTATTTCTTAGGTTGCTTGCTTCTATCGAACTCGGCGGCAAACCAACCTACTGCAACCAACATTAAGGTCGCAACAGAAAAAACAGCTAATGAATATAAAATAAACGTTTCAGGTGACACTATATAGTTACTCATAAGGATGTCCTTACCTTAAATTTTAGCATTTGATTCAATTTCGAGCAATAACGATGTTCAAGGGGCTTACCAGTCCCTACTTCTTGAGCCGCTTCTTTTTTTACTTCTTCCTCAGTCGCTTTTTTAAACAACAGCTTTCCAAGTTCTTTAGGCAACATGCTATTTATCGTTGAGTATACTTGCTCTTTCATTGCGTACAGCATGTTACCAATAGCCGCTGAAGCACTCGTTGACCCCATTGATACGCTATCGGCGACACCTTGCATAAATTCAGGATCACCCATCACTGAGCTAGCAAAGTCAACTACTGCCGTTGCTCCGGTATTCCACCTGTAAACCAACATCGTGGTAAAGTCACTATACAACCCCGCAACTTGATCAGTTACTCGGCCCGAAAGCCTTGAACAGTTAATCAATATAGACCCTTGGGTAAAAAGCATTACTACACAGCTCAATAATTATTCTCTATTGGAGGCTTGCTTAAGGGCAAACCTCCAAGTTCGACAGTGGTCAGTTGTATATGTGTTTAGCAAAGGCATGATTTTGTGCTATCCAACTCTAGAATATGGTCTAACCAAGCTCCTTTTTCGGTATCTCTTTGTGAAAATAAATAGAATTTTTATACCAAAATCGGTGACCAAAATAATCGCCGTGGGCACTAAATCGCTGAAAAATGACTTAAATCCGTTGAAAATGAATTTTTAAACGTAATGATTTAACTATATGTAATTAATATAATTATTCAATGAAACCCTCAGGTTTCAACTGGCGTAGAATAACATCATTTGGTCTTGTGGCGGTCTCCAAAACCGATGGTTGCGGGTTCGAGTCCTGCCACCCCTGCCAAATTAAAGAAGCCGTTCAGAAATGAACGGCTTTTTGCTTTTCTGCTTTTATTAAACGTGGATGTCGATTGACACGTTTACTGCGTTAATACCTGTCACAGTGTTTGCCATCTTCCTCGTGTTTAACAACTTGCTTTATACTCCAGTGACATTCTAACTGTGTAACTGGTATTCTTGGGTCGTATTTGGATTGGTTGGAGTGAACTTGAATAGAGACGATTATTTGGACGCGATGGGGGTAACCCGTTGGACCGATGCTAATAATGTATTGCCTACGGCTATTATTCTGCTAGATCATGGTGCGCAATTCGATCTCAGTCATCCGATCATCCAAATTGTGCTTAGGCTTGTCGATGTAGAACCCGCACAAGTTCAACTAAGCACTAAATTACAACAAAATATTCTTTGGGATATGCGTAAGTTAAAGCTGCCTAAAGTGAACTCTGTTATCAGCTCTGCCCCTTTGAATGAGCTTGAGCGTGACGTTCAGGCTAAGCGAGCGCTTTGGCAATCGATATGCGAGCAACAGCATGCATTATAAGTTAAGGGCTTTATCGCTGGCAGATGTGGCCAACGTTGCTGAAATTGAGCAACGCTGTCATCAATTTCCTATGTCTATAGCAACGCTTGAGAGTTGCTTTGGGCGTTTCTATCATGTTATTGGTCTTGAGGTTGATGGCGACCTCGTAGGGTTTGCCATTTTGCACTTGTTATTTGAGGACGCCACCTTGATGGATATCTGCGTGTCACCAGAAAATCAAGGCAAAGGACTTGGTAGAGTGTTATTAGATGCTGTTGTCGATTTAGCGGCCTCTGGTGGTGCAGAGCGGATAATGTTAGAGGTCAGGGCATCGAGCTCTGCGGTGATCCGTTTGTATGAAATGGCGGGTTTTGTTCGTACTGGTTTACGGGTTAACTATTATCAACATGAGCTAGGCAAGGAAGATGCGGTGTTGATGGAGCGATTATTATAGGCTTGCTTGCAACAAATATTGTGATAAAAATAGCGCCTTGCGGCGCTATTTTTAGATTAAAACTTGTTGTGGTTAAAAGAAGCGCTTATTTAACTTCTTTGCCTTGCGCTTGCAGATCGGCATGGTAACTAGAGCGAACCATTGGGCCACATGCTGCATGGGTAAAGCCTATCTTTTCGGCAAACTCTCTTAGTTCGTCAAACTCCGCAGGCGGAACATAACGTTCTACAGGTAGGTGAAACTTAGATGGCTGAAGATATTGCCCTAGCGTGAGCATCTCGACGTTATGAGCGCGCAGATCTTGCAATACTTCAGCGATCTCTTCGTTGGTTTCACCAAGTCCCATCATCAATCCAGACTTCGTTGGTATTGATGGATGACGCTCTTTAAATTTCTTCAGCAGATCCAGTGACCATTGATAGTTGGCGCCAGGACGGGCCTTACGATAGTGCTTAGGCGCCGTTTCTAAGTTGTGGTTAAACACATCAGGTGGCTCAGTGGCTAATATGTCCAGCGCCGCATCAATACGGCCTCTGAAGTCAGGCACGAGAATCTCAATTTTGATCTCTGGATTTAATATCCGAATTTCACGAATGCAGTCGGCAAAATGTTGTGCTCCACCGTCTCTAAGATCGTCACGATCGACAGAAGTGATCACCACATATTTGAGCTTCATATCGCGAATCGTTTGTGCAAGCTTGACGGGCTCTTCGGCATCAGGCTTTAGTGGTCGGCCATGGGCTACGTCACAAAATGGACAGCGGCGAGTACAAATAGCACCCAAAATCATGAAGGTAGCTGTCCCATGGTTAAAGCACTCTGCTAAGTTAGGGCAAGATGCTTCTTCGCAGACAGAGTGCAAACCGTTTTTACGCAGTGCTTGTTTGATGTCGATAATACGCTGATTAGAAGCGGGTAATTTTACCCTTAACCAATCGGGTTTACGTAACATTGTTTCGCGCTCTGAAGGCACGATCTTAACAGGAATGCGTGAGACCTTATCGGCGTCACGTAACTTAACTCCCGGTTGTAGTCTTTCAGGCCTATTCATATGACTTTGCTAACCCTTGATGATGTTCTAAATGATGATAGCCCAGTGTTTGGCTAAAGGTTTGGATAAGTTTTTCACCAGCTTCTATAACAGTTTGAGGTCCGTTTAACGGTTTGCATTGCGCCATCTCTAAACCCGCATACCCACAGGGGTTGATGCGTTGAAATGGGGACATATCCATATCGACATTAAGTGCAAGGCCATGAAACGAGCATCCTTTGCGGATACGTAATCCGAGAGAGGCTATTTTACGCTCATCGACATAGACACCTGGCGCATCGGCTTTAGGATACGCCTTGATATCATACATCGCCAGCATACTGACGATGCTTTGCTCTATATCGGTCACCAGTTGGCGCACCCCAATTTTGAGACGCTTGATATCCAGTAAAGGATACGCTACCAGTTGTCCAGGCCCGTGGTAGGTCACTTGACCACCTCTGTCGACTTGAATAACGGGGATGTCACCAGGGTTAAGTATGTGCTCGCTCTTACCGGCTTGACCTTGGGTAAAAACGGCAGGGTGCTCTACTACCCATAGTTCATCTTGGCTGTGTTCATCGCGAGTATCGGTATAATGCTGCATGGCATGCCATACCGATTCGTAATCTTGACGACCAAGATGACGAATGTGTAAAACCTTATCCTTCAAGGGCAACCTCTCCCCTTAGCATTTTGTGCGCTTATTATACGCGCGAAATTAAGAAATGTAATATAGATCACACTTCTTCTTGTATGGCGCTGGATTAGAGTACGCGCTTAACACCATCAATTGCGGCTAATTCAACGTAAAGCGTCTCGATTTGCTCTTTACTGCTAACCGTCACTTTGATGGTGATGGAGTTATAAGTGCCCTTGCTCGACGCTTTAGTGGTCGGAATATAATCACCAGGCACATGGCGTTGCACTACTGCAACCACATCATCGGCCAGTGTGTCTCTTGCATCACCGACAACTTTAAATGGAAATGCTGCTGGGAACTCCATGAGCTCGTGAAACTTAGTGTCTAACATTGGTTTTAATCTCTTGCCGAAATAGATGAGGTAATAAATGGGGCGCATTATACCTAATTCAACCCCAGTAAGGTAAAACAAAAAGGCCACCCAGAGGTGACCTTAGTTTCGTACAATTAAGTTAGTTGAACCAACTGGCAAACATCTGCTTGAAATAGTCCATTAACTTACTGAACCAGCTGCCTTCTTTAACTTCTTGTAAGGTGACCAGCGGGAATTGGGCGACATCTTTACCATCAAGCTGGAAATAGAGCCGTCCGACAACTTCACCTTTGGCGAGTGGCGCGGTAAGTTCTTTATTGAGCTCAAAGTTAGCTTGGAGGTTTTGTGCCTGGCCACGGTAGATGGTAATTGGGGTGTCTGTAGTCACGCCCAAATCAACGGCTTCTCTATCACCGTACCAAATTTTTTGGGTCACAAAACTGTCACCAGCTTGGTATGGGGTAATTGTTTCGAAGAAACGGAAGCCATAATTGAGTAGCTTTTTGCTTTCAGCTTTACGTGCTGACTCGCTAGCGGTGCCCATGACAACTGAAATAAGACGCATACCGTCTTTAGTTGCTGAAGTGACAAGATTGTAGCCTGCGCCTGAAGTATGGCCAGTTTTGATGCCATCGACATTTAAGCTTTTGTCCCACAACAATCCGTTACGGTTGTATTGTTTTATGCCATTGTAGGTAAATGATTTTTCTGAGTAAACGCGGTACTCTTCTGGTACATCACGGATAAGTGCTGCGCCAAGAATCGCCATATCATAAGCGGTCGTTTTATGATTTTCAGAGTCGAGACCGTGGGAGTTTTCAAAGTAACTGTCGGTCATGCCGAGCTGCTTGGCCCATGAATTCATCAGGTCGACAAAGCCATCTTCTGTACCAGCAATATGTTCAGCCATCGCAACGCAAGCATCGTTACCCGATTGAATAATGATCCCGCGATTAAGATCGTCTACAGACACCTGTTTACCCACCTCGATAAACATCTTTGACGAATCGGGAAAGTTTTTAGACCACGCTTTTTTACTAATAGTGACCTGATCGTCGGGTGAGATGTTGCCCACTTTGATCTCATGACCGATGACGTAACTGGTCATCATTTTGGTCAAGCTGGCTGGATTTAAGCTTTCATAGGCATTTTCTTCAGCAATGATTTGACCAGAATGGTAATCCATTAAAATATAGGCTTTAGCAGCGACCTTAGGCGCATCAGGTGTCACCACTGGTGCGGCGCTGGCTGTGGTAAAGGAGAGTGAGGTCAAAAGGAACAGTGATTTTGCGTATTGATTGATCAATTTCATATTAAAAAGGCACGTCTTTTAGTTGAATGCGAAAAGAAAGCTGCTATCTGCTCGAGTATAACATTAGTCGACCGTGTAAATCAGTGAAGGTTCATTAATCTTCATTCAATTGAGTCGATTATTCACCTACTCTGTAACGACATAGCTTTGAGGAAAACCGTTTTGCTGCAGGGTTTGATGTAACTCTGTGGCTATTTGTTGGCGGCCAATGGGGCCTAGTTGAAGTTTATACAAGTTACCCGCTTGCAAAATACGCGTCTTTACCTGGTATTGGTTGGCTAACTGGTTTCCAAGCTGAGTGATGCGTTGTTTGTCTGAAGACGCTACCACTTGCACGTAATGTAAATCGGTATTTTTTAGTTCGGCAAGGGCGGTTGATTCTGGGCTCTCGATATAAATCACTTCTACATTAACCCTGGCCGTACCGGTTTTAAGCATATCGAGTCGATGAGCGGCGGCGTAAGATAAATCAATCAAACGCTCATCATGGAACGGACCGCGATCGTTAACCCGAACAACAACGCTCTTGTTGTTGGCTAAGTTAGTGATTTTAGCGTAACTGGGTATAGGCAAGGTTTTGTGAGCCGCCGACATCGAATACATATCATAGGTTTCACCATTAGAGGTGAGGTGGCCATGAAACTTAGCACCATACCATGACGCTATGCCTGCTTGTTGGTAGCCTTTCCCCGTATCGAGTACGCGATAGGTTTTGCCGCGTACCGTATAACTCTTACTGTTCCCACCCCGGCTGTAGGGTTCAAATTTAGGATGTGCATCTTCGACCTTAGTGACATCTGGGGTGTTGTTAGGCGCCGCATCATCGTTCATTTTATAGCGCCGATCGCTGCTTGATGAACATGCTGTCAGCAGTAAAATCAATGCAATTATGCTGGCATGATACAGCTGGCGACTATTGTGATAAAAGCGGTAATTATTTCGCATAAGCGTCTTTAAGTTGTTGGCTGAATTGATACACAGCCATGGCGTACAAGGGGCTACGATTATAACGGGTGATCACATAAAAATTGTGCAATCCTAACCAATAATCGGTTTGCTCGGCTTGCTCCAGTTCTACTATCATCGCCGGTTGGCTGATATCTAAATCGGTATTTTGCCCCAGTGCTATCTGTGGCGAGAGTATATCGGCCACTCGATAATGCAACTTTTCACCTTGCCACACATTTAAATGTTCTGGCAGCGCATGATTGGTCAATGGCAATGCCACAGGGTCACCTTTACGCCAATGATGTTGATGAAAGTAGTTGGCAACACTGCCAATGGCGTCGATGGGATTGCCAATTAAGTCACGCTGGCCATCATTATCAAAATCCACTGCGTAATGGCGATAGCTAGAGGGAATAAATTGACCAAACCCCATTGCGCCTGCATACGAGCCCTTTAGGTTGGCAATATCCAGCTGCTCCTCTTTGGCGAGCATTTGCAGATTAGCCAGTTCTTTACTAAAGAAGCTCGCTCTTGGAGTGTAGTGAAAGCCTAAAGTGTAAAGAGCATCAACTACAGGGTAATTACCTAAGTAGCCCCCGTAAAAGGTTTCGATACCGATAATGGCCACAATGATCTCGGGCTCAACCTGAAACTCATTGGCCGCCTTGGTTATGGTGTCGGCATAACGCTGCCAAAATTCGAGGCCCTTTGCTAGGCGTTGTTCGGTCAGGAAGATAGGCTGATAAAGGTGCCAAGGCTTGGCTTCCCATGGGGTGGTGATTGCATCAATCACTTTTTGGTTATAATTAGCCTTGGCAAGAAACTGCTCAATCTCTTGCTGGGTAAATCCTGCATCGAGTTGTGTTTGAATAAAAGCTTGCTTAGCGGTGCGAATATCACCATCGGCTGCTACCACAGTTGCAGCATGGGTCGTTGGCGAGTCAAGGCCCAGTGTAAGGGCTGCCATAATGGCAATGAGGGGCAATCTTAGCTTCACTCTGTGCTCCGTTATCGGTCGACAAAACGTCTATGGGTATGGATGCTCATTAAGATACCAAAGCCTGTCATCAGCGTCAGCATCGAGGTACCACCGTAACTAATTAAGGGTAATGGCACACCGACTACAGGTAAAATACCCGACACCATGCCTATGTTGACAAAAATATACACAAAGAAGGTTAAAGTAATACTGCCAGCGAGTAAACGGGCAAAACTGGTTTGTGCCCGCGCTGCAATTACTAAGCCGCGGCCAATCACATATAAATAGAGCGCCAATAACAATAGGCTACCGATTAAGCCAAACTCTTCACCAATGACCGCGAAGATAAAATCGGTATGGCGCTCGGGTAAGAATTCCAGTTGTGACTGAGTCCCTTCTAGCCAGCCCTTGCCCCATAAGCCTCCTGAGCCAATAGCAATTTTCGACTGAATAATATGGTAGCCTGCGCCCAAGGGATCCTTTTCAGGATCGAGTAGGGTTAATACCCGCGTGCGTTGATAGTCGTGCATTAAGAAAAACCACAGCACGGGTAACATGGCGAGTACGCCGCCGACAAAGCTGCCGACAATCGCCCAACTCATGCCTGACAAAAACAGTACAAATATCCCTGATGCGGCCACTAAAATTGAGGTGCCTAAGTCTGGTTGTTTGGCAATCAACAACGTCGGGATCAACAGTAACACCCCTGCTCCCGCTAGATAACGCTTCTTTGGTGGTAGCGGAAACTTACTGATATACCAGGCCATAGTGATGGGGAAGGCCAGTTTAATCAGCTCTGAGGGTTGAAACTCCATAAAGCCCAAGTTTAACCAGCGCTGAGCCCCCTTGTTGATCTCACCAAAAAAATGCACCCCCAGCAACAGTACTATCCCGGCAATATAGATAGGAAATGCCCAGCGCCTGAGAACTTCAGGGTTGATCTGCGCCACAAATAGCATGATGGCCAGTGACAGGCCGATACGCACTAATTGACGTTCCATCAGGGCAATATCTTCACCGCCAGCAGAATATATAACAAATAGGCCAAAGCACATCAGTGCCAAGATCCCCAACAGCAGGGGCAGGTCTATATGTAAACGTTGCCAGATGTTAGGGCGGTGGCTATGGGCGGTCATGGTGCGGCGCTCCGGCGGTGATGGTGGCAGGCTCATCTCTGAGAATATATTCATCGAGTAAGGCGCGTGCGACTGGGCCTGCATTAGCGCCACCCCAGCCGGCATTTTCGAGTACCACGGCTAATACAATTTTGGGTGACTCATAGGGCGCATAAGCAATGATTAGCGCATTATCGCGCAGGTGCTCATCAATGGTGTCGGCATCATATTTTTCATCTTCTGCCACGGTAAATACCTGTGCCGTACCGGTTTTCATCGCGGCTGTGTAACCGGCGTCGACAAAGCGCGATTTATGCGCCGTGTCCTTCATGGCGGTGTTGATGATCTCCCAATTGCGGGGATCTTTCAGTTCCAGTGGGGGCATTTTATCGATCAAGGTATCGACCTTGGTCGTGTCGTTTTCCACCGATTTAAGCAGGTGAGGCACAAATCGCTGGCCATTATTGGCTAAGATAGCCGTTGAATTAGCAAGCTGTAGCGGGGTGGTGGTCCAATACCCTTGGCCTATCCCAACTGAAATGGTGTCACCTATATACCAAGGCTGATTATACTTAGCCCGCTTCCATTCGCGAGAGGGCATAATGCCGGCCGATTCCTCGAAAATATCCACTCCGGTACGTTCACCAAAGCCAAATTGGTGCATAAAGTGGCTCATCTTATCGATGCCAGTTTTATAAGCTAAATCATAGAAGTAGGTGTCGCAGGAGTGCACGAGCGCACCATTGACATCAACCCAGCCATGGCCCCAGCGTTTCCAATCGCGATACTTATGATCGACATTGGGGATCTGCCAAAAGCCCGGGTCCCAGACGCGGGTTTTGGCGGTGACGACTTTATCTTCTAAGCCCAATAGCGCCATATGAGGTTTCACCGTTGAGGCCGGTGCATATTGCCCTTGGGTGGCGCGGTTAATTAAGGGGCGTGAGCGCGAGTTAAGCAGCTCGCCATAGGCTTTAGAGCTAATGCCGTGTACAAATTGGTTCGGATCGTAAGTTGGGCTAGATACCATGGCTAATATTCCGCCATCGCGGGGATCGATAGCCACTATAGAGCCGCGTCTGCCGTCTAATAGCTCCATGGCCTTTTTTTGCAGCTGCAGATCTAAGGTGAGGTGGATATCTTGGCCTGGTATCGGTGCGACCGACTTGAGGGTCCTAATGGTGCGGCCGCGATTATTGACCTCTTCCTCTAGGTGGCCTGGCGTGCCGTGTAACAAATTCTCATAAAACTTTTCAATGCCCTGCTTACCAATGTCTTTGGTGGCGGCATAATTTTTCCATAAGCCAGCGCTTTGTAGGGCTGCTTGATCGCGGTTGTTGATCCGGCCGACATAGCCAAGTACATGGGTCATCAAACCGTTGTAAGGGTAGTGACGTTTAAGGCCTGCATCGATAGAAAATCCGGGGAAGCGATGTTGGTTAACACTGAAGGCGGCGACTTGCTCTTCTGTCAGGCGGTTTTTAACCGTAATAGGCTTAAAGCGGCGATGATATTTTAAGGCTTCCAGCAGATTTTCTCGTTCATCGCTACTGATCTCAATCACCGCGTTAAGCACATCGAGGGTCGAGGCTACGTCAGTGACTTTTTCAGGAATAAGTTCAAGTGAGAAGAAGGGCTGATTTTCTGCCAGCAGTTGCCCATGGCGGTCATAAATCAGGCCGCGACTCGGTGCAACAGGAACCACTCGAATGCGATTGTCATTGGAGCGGGTTTCATAATCGGTGTAAGAGAGGACCTGTAACTGATAGAGATTGGTGAACAGGATGCACAATAACACCACGACACATACGAAAGTAAAAATAGCTCTTCGCTTGAACAGCGAGGCTTCGGCGGCATGGTTATGCATCGCCATCCGTTTACGTGGCGCCAATTATACTCTCTCCAGCAGTAAGTTGGTGTTCGTAATCATTAGCCTATCCTGTGGTGTCCTACGGGCATAGGAGCGCAAGGGTTATTCTCGATGATAGGGATGGTTATTGTTGACGCTCCAGGCCCGATAAAGGCTCTCAGCCACCAATACCCTAACCAAGGGGTGAGGTAATGTCAGTGCTGAAAGGCACCAGCTTTGGGTCGCCGCTTGCTTACAGGCGGGGGCAAGTCCTTCTGGACCACCAATCAGTAAGCTTACGTCGCGTCCATCATGTTGCCACCGGCTAAGCTGGGTTGCCAGTTCTGGTGTTGTCCAGTTTTTGCCGGGGAGATCGAGGCTAACGATATGATTACCTTTCGGTATCGCCGCTAGCATCAGCTCGCCTTCTTTATGAAGAATTCGAGCTATATCGGCATTTTTTCCACGTTTACCCGCTGGGATCTCAGTTAATTCGAAAGGCATATCCCGTGGAAAACGGCGCTGATACTCTTCAAATCCTGTGGTGACCCAACTGGGCATACGGGTGCCAACGGCAACTAACTGTAACTTCATTACTCTGGCTTTTCAGACCACAGCTTTTCAAGCTGGTAAAAATCACGAGTCTTGTCTTGCATCACATGCACAATAACATCGCCTAGGTCGACGAGAACCCATTCGCTGCTATCACGACCTTCAACACCATTGATGTGTAGGTTGGCACGTTTAGCTTCTAGTACCACGTTTTCAGCAATTGCTTTTACGTGAGTCTTAGATGTTCCTGAGCACACCACCATAAAATCGGTGATATTTGATTGCTCACTCACATCTAATACTGTGATATCTCTTGCTTTTAAATCTTCGACTTTGTCGATGACAAATTGTTTTAGCTCGGCGCTTTGCACGCGGTTTTCCTCATTCATTTTTGACAGCGGGGCAGTATAACAGGTTATCTTGCCAAAGTAATCGCCTATAGGCGGCATCAGCAGGGGATTTTTTAGCAAATTAGAACGCCAATAGCAACGCCTGTATCGCGATCAACGGTACAGCTGGTGCTCGGCGATATAGTCGCTAACGACTTTGGGCATGGCGTCAGCGGGCAAGGTGTTGTTAGCCAGTTGCTTTCTTATTTGCGTCGACGAGTAAGGTTGCTCTGTAATGGCCACTGGCAGAATAAGCCCGCCATATTGCCCCCGCTCTGTGGCGATGGCGAGGCTGGTTTTATCGCCGCGGCGCTGTTCAAGTAACTGCTGCATGGGAGAGTCGCTTGCTAGTTGCCAGCCCGGTCGTTGGCATACCACCAAATGGCACAGCTCGAGTAATTGCTGCCATTGATGCCAGCTAGGGAGGTTGATAAATGAGTCCATGCCCATAATAAATAGCAGTTGATCATTAGGGTGCGCCGTACGTAAACGTTTAAGCGTGGCCACTGAATATGACGGGCTGCTACGTTTAATTTCAATATCACATACCTGCATTTGTGGGTATTGCTGGCAGACTAAGCGCGCCATTTGCAGCCGGTGTGCAGTGCTGCACATAGGCTGAGGCTTGTGCGGCGGAATATTATTTGGCATTAGCCACACTTGGTCTAATCCAAGTGCTTGCTGCACCTCAAGTAACGGTGTGATGTGACCATAGTGGATCGGGTCAAAAGTGCCGCCGAGCAAGCCGATATTCATTTTATGCTAATTCGATATGGCTCAAGTGCTCGTGAGCGCTGGGATCGTACAACAGGCATAGGTGGCTCAAAGCGGTCCAATCTTCGACGCCTTGTTGTTTGAGTCTTAGCTCTGTTTTGGATGCAAACGCCAGCATGGCTTCGATTTGCGTTAGGCTTAAACGCGACAGCGCCGCTTGGTATAACGTTTTACGTTTATCCCAAATACGCAGTTTGCTCCATAAGCTACTGACATTGCCGCCCAGCTCTTGTGCCTGCTTTAGCTGTAATAGCGTGGTCAGCTCTTTAAATTGGCTCCATAATAAAATCGGCATAGCTACGCCTTCGGCCTGCAGTTGCGACAACATATGTTGCGCCTTATCTTGCTGATTATTAAGCAGTACATCGGCTAGCTGGAAAACGGTGAAGCGAGATTGATCTTCAAAGTACTGTTCAAGTTGTTGGCTGTCGATCAGATCGTTAGGGTTGAGCAACTGCAGCAGTTGCAACGCTTGATCGGCGGCGAGCAAGTTACCTTCATATAGGTTAAACAGCATCTGCTGTGCATCTTGGGTCAGCCGTAACTTAAAGTGACTGATTCTGCCTTGCAGCCAGCGCTGAAATTGCGCGCCTTCAGGCGTGGTACACGGAATATAAACGCCTTTAGCGTCGAGACTTTTAAACCACTTAGATTTAGTCTGTTCGCTGGCTAATTTGGGCCCGGTAAGCAGCAATAAGATATCGGGGTTATCGTGTTGCATTAACGCTTGCAACTGTGCGCTGCCGTCACTGCCAGGTTTGGCTTGGGGTAAAAACAACTCAATAATGCGGCGGCTCGCGAACAGGCTCATGGTGTTCCACTCTTCGAGCAAGTCTTGCCAATTAAACCCTGTTTCTTGGGTGAGTTGAATTCGCTCTTCGAAACCGTCGCGTTTGGCTTGGGCGTAAATTAAGGATTTACTGGTTTCGCACAGCCAAGGATCATCGCCAAAGACTAAATAGCATTGGGCTAATGGCGTGAGCTGTTTGGCTAATTGATCTGGATAAACCCGCATTAATTGGTCTCGATTGAAGCCAAAATTTGAATGATTTGGTCAGCCGCTTGGATGCGCATCTCTTTAACCAGCAGTTCCATTTCACGGCTTTTGGCCAGTGCAGTGCGCGGGTCATCGAGGTAGTCGCGATGAATTGCCACTTCAAAACGCTGTGCATCACGTTCAGGCAGTTGCACCGCAAATGAGACTAGGTAGTTGAGCTCATACTCGGCGACATTCCCTGTGGGATATAAGGAGAGTGTGGTTCTGTCGAGTGAATCATTAAGGATGCTCAGCGTGGGTAAGGCCGCGTTCGCGTCAACCACATTGATGCTGTTAAGACGTAAGCGTTCACGTACCAAGCGGGTGAGTTCGCTGTATTGATCTTGACTGCTAAGATGCAGTGATTTTAGCGCATCGGGAATAGAGTAACTGCGCTGCAGTTTAAAGCCGCAACCGCTGGTGGCCAAAAGGGTCAGGGTTAACAGGGCGAAACACAGGCGTTTAATAAACATAAGTGAGTCTGTTCTTCCTAAAGTAATGATGCTCAGCCTAACAACATAGGCTGAGCATTGCAGCACCTGAATCACAAAGGTTATTCAGGTGCCGGGCTTGCGACAGTTAGCTTGCTACGATATTGAGCAGCTTACCAGGGACATAAATCACTTTACGTATGGTTTTGCCTTCGGTGTGTTTAATCACGCCTTCTTGCGCCATACCCAAAGCTTCAACTGCGTCTTTATCGGCATCGGCCGCGACAGTGATTTTAGCACGTAGCTTGCCGTTAACTTGCACTATGATAAGTTTACTGTCTTCCACTAGCGCCGCTTGATCGACTTCAGGCCACAGTACCTCTTCAATCGCTTGTTCGTGCCCTAAAGCTTGCCATAGGCTGAAACACGTGTGCGGAATGATTGGGTACAGTAGGCGTACCACAGCGCAAAGTGCTTCTTGCATTAAGGCGCGGTCTTGCTCGCTCTCTGCTGGGGCTTTTTGCAGACGGTTCATCAACTCCATTACCGAGGCGATGGCGGTATTAAACATCTGACGACGCTCAATATCATCACCCACTTTAGCAATGGTCTTGTGCAGCTCGCGGCGCAGCTCTTTCTGTGCTGGATTGAGCGCAGTGAGATCTAAGCTCGTGGTCGGCCCTTGAGAGACATGGTCGTGTGCCAGTTTCCATAAACGCTTGATAAAGCGATGCGCGCCTTCAACACTCGACTCTTGCCATTCCAGAGTTAGCTCTGGTGGCGCAGCGAACATCATAAACAAGCGTACGGTATCGGCGCCGTATTTATCGACCATCTCTTGTGGGTCAATACCGTTATTTTTAGATTTAGACATCTTGCTCATGCCGGTATAAACCAGTTCATGGCCTTGGCTGTCTACCGCTTTAACGATACGGCCTTTGTCGTCCGTTTCAGTGACGGTGGCATCATTTGGTGAAACCCAAACGCGGGCGCCTTTCTCGTCGTTGTAGTAGAAAGCATCGGCCAACACCATTCCTTGAGTCAGTAGGCGTTTGGCTGGCTCATCACTGTTGACTAAGTCCATATCACGCAGCAACTTGTGGAAAAAACGGAAGTAAAGCAGGTGCATACATGCGTGCTCAATACCACCTATATATTGGTCCACAGGCAACCAGTAGTTGGCTTTCGCAGGATCTAACATCTGGTCTGCGTGCGGGCTGCAGTAACGAGCATAGTACCAAGATGACTCCATAAAGGTGTCAAAGGTGTCAGTCTCTCTGAATGCTTCTTGGCCATTAACTTGAGTCTTGGCCCACTCTTTGTCCGCCTTGATTGGGCTTTGAATACCATCCATCACCACATCTTCTGGCAAGATGACCGGCAGTTGATCTTCTGGCGTTGGCATTACAGTGCCATCGGCGAGTGTGACCATAGGAATAGGAGCACCCCAGTAACGCTGACGAGAAACTCCCCAGTCGCGCAAACGGAAGTTAACTTGGCGCTTACCTTTTCCTTCGCTCGATAGCTTGGCATCGATGGCATCGAATGCCGCTTGGAAGTCCAGACCATCTAGCTCTGGGAATGCGTCGCCAGAGTTAAACACAATGCCTTTTTCGGTATAAGCTTCTTTACTAATATCAAGCTCACCATCGACTGGCTTAATCACGCCCTCGATTGGCAGGCCATATTTAGTGGCAAATTCATAGTCGCGTTGGTCATGACCTGGAACCGACATCACCGCGCCAGTACCGTAGTTCATCAACACAAAGTTAGCTGCCCAAATAGGCACTAACTTACCCGTGAGTGGATGAATCGCTTTAAGACCAGTATCGACGCCTTTTTTCTCCATCGCAGCCATAGCGGCCTCGGTGGTGTCGGCATTTTTACACTCTTCGATAAAGTCTTTAAGTGTAGGGTTGTTGGCCGCGGCTTGCTCAGCGAGTGGGTGACCGGCGGCAATCGCCACATAAGTCACACCCATAACTGTATCGGGACGCGTGGTATATATATCGAAACTCTGCTCGCTATCAGCCACTTGGAAGGTCATCTCTATGCCTTCACTGCGACCAATCCAGTTGCGCTGCATGGTCTTAACTTGCTCAGGCCACTCATCGAGTTGGTCGATGTCGTTGAGTAGCTCTTCGGCGTAATCGGTGATTTTAATAAACCACTGAGGGATCTCTTTTTGCACCACTTCGGTGTCACAGCGCCAGCAGCAGCCGTCTTGTACTTGCTCATTGGCGAGTACGGTTTCATCGTTGGGGCACCAGTTAACCGCCGAGGTCTTTTTATAGACTAGGCCTTTTTCGTACAGCTTAGTGAAGAACCATTGTTCCCAGCGGTAGTACTCTGGGGTACAGGTGGCGATTTCACGGCTCCAGTCGTAGCCAAATCCCAGCATTTTCAGCTGGTTTTTCATGTAGTCGATATTTTCGTAAGTCCAAGGAGCTGGCGCCGTCTTGTTATTGATTGCCGCATTTTCAGCTGGCAGGCCAAATGAGTCCCAACCGATAGGTTGTAGGACATTTTTACCCTGAAGACGCTGGTAACGTGCAACTACATCGCCTATGGTGTAGTTGCGAACATGGCCCATATGGAGTCGGCCAGAAGGGTATGGAAACATCGAGAGGCAGTAAAACTTCTCCTTGCTTTCATCCTCGGTTACTTCAAATGTTTTTGTGTCTTGCCAGTGCTGCTGCACCTTAGCTTCAATCTCTGAAGGTAGATATTGCTCTTGCATTGATGATTCCCGGCCATGTCGCCTATTATTTGATCTTGCGCACGTTGTGCGCGAGTGAGATCTGCATAGAATAAACTAGAAGTGAGTCATTAAAAAGGTTCGCATGAAGGAGTATTGAACATGAGTCAAAGAAGTGCCGAATTACTATCGCTTTATCAGGCCCTGATCACGCAGGTTAAGTTGGATTTTGCCGACGATAACTCTATGACAGTAAAGGAGTTATATAAGCTTGTCACTAACAGTAAGGACTTTTTGGCTCTCAAACAACAAGCTAAAGCGGAAGAGTTAGCTTTAGTCGAACAATTTTTAAAACGTGATATCGCTGATTACTTGCAAGAGAAAAATGCTACCGACTTAAGCCATAGCCCTACAGTTATCGCGGTAGAAAATACGTTATGGCATTGGTTAAGTGAAATTACTGACCGTAGCCAAGTGGAGTGGCATGAGGTCACGCAAGACTTTAAACATAATGGCCTGTATCAGAGTGGTGAAATTATCGGGCAAGGGACGTTAGTGTGCACCGCCTGTGGCCATGAGATGCGCATTGAGTTTCCAGGGGTGATCCCCGACTGCCCTGAGTGTGATTGCGGGCAGTTTACTCGTGAGGCGCTAACGCCTTAGGGTTAGCTTATGAGTGTCATCAATCTCTTTAACGGCGGCACGGTAGCGCTAATGAGTCTTTGTTCTTAGCGCTACCATCACTATCGAAACGGCTAAGTGGTTAGCTTAATGTTTAGCTTAGTGTTTAGTTGATTTTCATACCTGTACGCTGAGCAATTGATAATCGCTCAGCGCACAAGCCATCGGCGCACAATCACATACCCCAATACGCCCCAACTAAATAGCAATATTGGCCATTGTCCCCAGCGGCTAAACAGCGTTTGCCCTGTCATTAGTGGGATACTGGCGTGTAATACCCCAGTTTCAAATTGCGGTAAGCTGGCGGTGATCTCGCCATCAACATTTACCACTGCGGTGACGCCATTATTGGTGCCCCTGACTAAGGGGCGACCCAGCTCAATGGCGCGCATCTGGGCAATCTCCATATGCTGCAAAGGACCATTTGAGCGGCCAAACCACGCGTCGTTAGACACCGTCAGCAGTAATTCGGTGTTGTTGGTCACATTAGCGCGCAGTTGCTCAGGAAAGGCTATTTCGTAGCAGATAGCGGGCGCGACTTGATGGCCTAGGGCATTGAGATTAGGTTGCTGATAATCGCCGCGAGCAAATGAAGACATGGGTAAGTTGAAAAAAGGTGCTAGCGGGCGTAGCAAGGACTCAAAGGGCACAAATTCACCAATAGGGAGAAGGTGATGCTTTCTAAACTCATTAATTCCATTGGCTTGATAATCCGGGCTACTTTGCATCGGCGCCTGGTGATTGCCTAAGACAATAAGCGAGTTATAAAACTGCTGTTGTTGACGGCTGATAATGCCGGTAATGATGGCGCTATTATTAAGATTGGCCACCTGATTGGCATTGTCGAGAAAATCACTCACCATATCTTCAGGAGCGGGAATTGCAGCCTCTGGCCAGATAAAAATATCGGTATTAGCAAATTCAGGTCGCGACAAGTCCATATATTTAAGCATGGTGGGCCATAGGGCTTCGGGCTGCCATTTCATGCTTTGGGCAATATTGCCTTGCACCAAGGTGACATTAACCTGTTTACCGGTAGGCGTGATGGGTGACAGTACTTTAGTCATGTAGCTCGCTGAGCAGGCCACTAATACGATGATGAATAAAGGCGCGCCGCGCTTTGCCAATGATGTTTTATGAGCGCTAAACAGCAACGCAAGCGCGCCAGCCAACAGTGCTACTAGGTAACTGAGGCCGAGTGCGCCGATCACACTGGCTAATGGACTCAACGGGCCGCTGGTTTGGCTGTACCCGGCCCATAACCAAGGAAACCCCGTCAATACCCAGCCACGAGACCATTCGGTGAGCATCCAAAGGGCAGGGAAGAGTAATAGGTTGCGCAGATAATGCGATTGCGGCGTCAGCTTGGCCAGTAAATAGCCTGCCAGCGCAGGATACAGTGCCAAATACAGGGCCAATAACGCCATTAATCCAATAGAGGCCGCCAGCGGCAGGCCGCCGAAGGTGTCCATGCTCACGTGCACCCAGCTAATGCCTACTGAGAAGCAGCCAAAGCCAAAGCTAAGCCAATAGTAAAATGTCAGCTTCGGTGAGAGTGGCTGGCTTTGACTAAGGGCAAAGGCCATTGAAACCAGATAGATAGGCCATAGGCCATAGGGAGCAAACGCAAGGGTAGTGCTGGCACCCGCCAGATAGGCGAGCACCAGTTTTAACCAAGGTTGATGGGCTATAGCCCTAAGTGGTAGCAGCATTTAAGCCTCATCAAGGGGATACGAAACTAGTCGTTATCGTTGTCAGTTTGGTTATCGGGTAATTTAACCCTGAGTTGGACCAGTCTGCGGGTATCGGCGCTAATGACTTTAAATTCTATATCGTCGATCATCACCTTTTCATTACGTTCAGGCAGGTGCCCAAAAGCATGGGAGACCAAACCACCGACAGTATCAAATTCTTCGTCACTAAAGTGAGTACCAAATTTTTCATTAAAGTCTTCAATGGGCGTTAAGGCTTTAACCATATAAAGCTGTTTGCCCACTTGACGGATTTCCGTTTCTTCGGCCGAATCGTGGTCAAATTCATCTTCAATTTCACCGACAATCTCTTCGAGAATATCTTCAATCGTCACCAAGCCCGATACGCCACCATATTCATCGACGACAATCGCCATGTGGTAGCGTTGTGAACGGAACTCTTTTAATAAGACATCAACACGCTTGCTCTCTGGCACAACAACAGCAGGGCGGATCACTTGCCCTAAAGAAAAAGGTTCGTCGTTGTTTTTAAAGCCGTATTTAAGCAGATCTTTGGCAAGTAAAATGCCTTCGATATGATCTTTATCTTCGTTGACGACAGGAAAGCGAGAGTGTGCAGAACCAATGACTGTCGACAGTAGTTCTTCAACTGTACTATCAATCTTTAGCGCCACAATTTGTGCTCGTGGGATCATGATGTCACGCACGCGCAGATCGGAAACTTCTAAAACACCTTTTATCATCTCGCGAGTGTCTTCGCTAATCACTTCTCTTAGCTCAGCATCGTGGATCACTTCCACTAACTCGTCGCGACTCTGTGGTTCGCCCTGGAATAACTGACTTACTTTTTCAAACCAGCCCTTCTTGTGGGCGTTGGTACTCGGTGGGATGTCATCGCTCATAGTAATTTCCTGGCTATTACAGCCAATTATTGCTCCTTGTAAGGATTAGGAAAGCCTAGGCTTTCAATCAGTTGAGTCTCTAAGGACTCCATCTCTTCTGCTTCGCTATCATCGATGTGATCATACCCTAGCAGATGCAGACAACCATGTACAACCATATGAGCCCAGTGGGCTTCTAAGGCTTTATCTTGTTGTTTTGCTTCAGCTTCGACAACGGGTACGCAGATCACTAAATCGCCAAGTAGTGGTAATTCCACTTCTGGAGGCGCTTCAAACGGGAATGATAGCACATTTGTCGGCTTGTCTTTACCGCGATAGCTATGATTTAAGCGTTGGCTCTCTTCTATGTCAACCAGTCGAATCGTCATTTCAGCTTCGGCCATAGTGTTGCCCAGTGCTAAGCGCACCCAGGTTTCAAATTGTGCCTGAGTCGGAAGCGCTTGGCTGTCGGTTGCAATTTGCAGGTCGAGACTCAATGCAAGAGTAGGGTGATCAGACATCATGTTGGGCTTGTTCCTGGGTTTGGTATTGGCTTGCGCGCTTGGCTTTTTCGCTAGCCATTTTTTGCTCATGGGCTTCATAAGCTTCGACAATTCGGGCCACAACGGGGTGGCGCACCACATCTTTGGCTTGGAAAAAGTTAAAGCTCACCTCATCGACATCACTAAGGACTTCAATGGCGTGACGCAAGCCTGATTTTTGGTGCTTGGGCAGATCGATCTGAGTAATATCGCCGGTGATCACGGCGCGCGAATTAAAACCGATGCGGGTTAAAAACATCTTCATCTGCTCGACGGTGGTATTTTGGCTTTCGTCTAAGATGATAAAGGCATCGTTTAGGGTTCGTCCGCGCATATAGGCAAGTGGCGCCACTTCGATAACGCTGCGTTCAATTAATCGTTCGACTTTTTCAAAGCCCATCATCTCAAATAGTGCATCGTATAGCGGGCGCAGATACGGATCGACCTTTTGGCTTAAATCACCTGGCAGAAAGCCCAGTTTCTCACCGGCTTCAACCGCAGGGCGCGTCAGTAAGATGCGTCTTACCTCTTGGCGCTCGAGGGCATCGACTGCGGCGGCGACCGCAAGGTAGGTTTTACCCGTACCAGCAGGGCCAACGCCAAAGCTGATGTCATGGCGGACGATATTGGCCACATAATCACTTTGGTTGGGGTTTCTTGGCTTAATGACACCGCGTTTGGTTTTTATATACAGCTCTTTGTCATCGCGGGGGGCGTCGGCCTCTAGCGCGATGGCAGCTTGAATAGCCATATGAACAGCATCTGGCTCTAAGTCAGGAGTACTGCCTCGTACAGGCTGGGTTTCAACATACAGCTCTTTGAGTAAGTTGTTGGCGGTTAAGCAGTTGCGTGGCAGGCCAACAATTTGAAAATGGTTGTTGCGGTAATTGATCTCAACACCGATGCGGCGTTCTAACTGTTTGATGTTGTCATCAAAAGGGCCGCATAGCGATGCAAGCCTACGGCTGTCAGCGGGTTCGAGATACAAATTGAGGGTGGTTAATTTATTTGACAAAAATAACTCCAAATGATGTTTGTCTGTATCCACAAATAGGGTTAATTCAGACAGTTTACGAGGCATTAAGTTGAAATGCTAACGCTAATTTTAGTGATCGATTCCATTCAAAGGGGACCACAGGTGTAGTGGCCTAGGTGTACTGGCAAGTCGAGCGAGCAATAAAAAAGCGACTGTGATGACAGTCGCTTTGATTCAACTTAGGTTGTCACTCGCCCAAGTGTTTAAGGGATGTACTGGGTGACGCCTAGCTCATCATCTTTCTTGTGCTTAGCTAAGATGTCTGATGGACGAAGATCGCGACGTAAATCCATCTCATCTTCACCACGGATAAAGATACCGCGTAATGAATTAGTGTAAACGTCGACAATTTCAACATCGACAAAGCTGCCAATGTGCTTAGGATCGCCCTCGAAGTTCACCACGCGGTTATTCTCGGTGCGTCCACGTAGCTCCATTGGGTTTTTAACCGATGGCCCTTCGACTAAGATACGCTGCACGGTCCCGAGCATTTGACGACTGTAACGCATCGCTTGCTGGGTGATCCTGTCTTGCAATATGGCTAAGCGCTCTTTTTTCTCTTCCATTGAGACATCATCTGGCAGATCGGCCGCAGGCGTGCCCGGACGAGCGCTATAGATAAAGCTAAAGCTGTGGTCAAATTGCACATCTTCTATCAACTTCATGGTGTCAGCGAAATCTTGTTTCGACTCACCGGGGAAGCCAATAATAAAGTCAGAGCTTATCTGAATATCGGGACGTGCTTTGCGCAGACGACGAATGATAGATTTATATTCAATCGCCATATGACCGCGTTTCATCTGGGTCAAAATCAGATCGGAGCCCGACTGCACAGGCAGGTGCAGGAAGCTCACCAATTCTGGGGTATCTTCATATACATCTATGATATCTTGAGTAAATTCAATCGGATGGCTGGTGGTAAAACGAATACGGTCAATACCGTCGATGGCTGCCACATAGCGCAGCAGTTCGGCAAACGTACAAATGTCATCGTCGTGAGTAGCACCACGATAAGCATTCACGTTTTGGCCAAGTAGATTGACCTCACGCACTCCTTGAGCCGCTAATTGGGCGATCTCTAAAATGACGTCATCGAGCGGGCGGCTGACCTCTTCACCGCGTGTGTATGGCACTACGCAGAAAGAGCAGTACTTGCTACAGCCTTCCATAATCGATACGAAGGCACTTGGCCCTTCGGCACGTGGCTCTGGCAGGCGGTCAAATTTCTCGATTTCAGGGAAACTGACATCGATAACCGCTTTGCCGCCTTGCTGGATTTGGTCAATCATTTCAGGCAAACGGTGCAAGGTCTGTGGCCCAAAGATCAGATCCACACACTGGGCTCTGTCTTTAATCGCCTTACCTTCTTGCGAGGCAACGCAGCCGCCAACACCAATGATAAGGCTTGGATTTTTATCTTTTAAGGTTTTCCAGCGACCAAGCTGGTGAAACACCTTTTCTTGCGCTTTTTCACGGATTGAGCAGGTGTTAAGCAGCAGTACATCCGCCTCTTCTGCATTATCCGTTAAGGTATACCCTTGGTATTCGTCTAGTAGGTCGGCCATCTTTGATGAGTCATACTCATTCATCTGACAGCCCCAAGTTTTAATATGGAGTTTCTTACTCATCAGTTTTGCGCCGTGGTTGCAATTACTGGGAAAAATAGCGCGACATTTTACCCTTTGAGCATCACTCTGGCTACCTTTTGCGCGTTATATATTAGAAATTACTCCGGGCTAAAGGTTTTTGCCGTTAACATTGAAGTTGGCGTTGTGTCGAAAGCAGGTTCAAGGGCTGCCGTTTCGAAGGCTCGGGCCATTGCAAGGCTGCTACTTCTGGCTTGATCTTGTATGCTGTCATAGATTTCAACTCTATATTGACTGCGCCATTCTGTCGTATATTGATATAGGGCATAATCTAGCGGTGCGCGGTAGGTTACAGTAATGACTTCCATAACCTCAGTTTGTTCGGCTAACGCTACATTGGCGATTAATGATGAGGAAATCATTACACTGGCAATTATTGAGCGTTTCATAGTGAACCTCTAATGCAATAAATAGTGAATGTAGGTGCATGAGTGAGTATCCATACTGACTAACGTCCACAACCACTATAGGACAAGCTGGGCTTGGGCTCAGCCGCCTTTGTAACTGAGTGTGAGTGAGTGCTGTGTCAGTCATATTTGCATACGTAATAGGCCTAATTGACATATTTAGACACAGAAATTGGCCGTCCAGCGATCTAAAGTGCTATCGCTATAGGTAATAGCTCTTTGTTTAGTCATAATCGGGCACTAGAAAGTTATCCATCAGGGAGAAAAGCGCAAGGTGAGTCAGAATCAAAGCCAACATCTAGAGCAAGATATCGTGATCCTCGGCGGTGGCATGGTGGGAGCCGCGACCGCAATTGGGTTAGCTCAGCTAGGGTTAAAGGTTGCCGTTATTGAATCTTTTGCGCCTAAAGCGTACAGCCCTGAGCAACCATTGGATTTACGTGTTTCAGCCATCAGCGTCGCTTCTGAGCAGTTGCTGCAACAGCTAGGAGCGCTCGAGGCTATTGCCGCGATGCGTCAAGTTGCCTATAAAGGGCTGGAAACCTGGGAGCTTGATGGGTGCCAGACACAGTTCCATAGCGATCAAGTTGGGGCGACTCATCTTGGGCACATTGTCGAAAATCGTGTGGTGCAACTAGCCTTATGGCAAGCATTTGACCAATATGATAATTTGCAGCTTATCTGCCCGGTGAAGGTCGACCAGCTTAACCGTAGCGAGCAGAGGGTTAGGCTGCAATTAAGTAATAACACAAGCATAGATACTCGCTTGTTAGTCGGCGCCGATGGGGCTAACTCTCAAGTTCGTCAGTGGGCAGGGATCGGTTTGACGGGGTGGGATTATGCCCAGTCGGCGATGTTGATTAATATTGAGACCCAGCAGGAAGAGCAAGATGTCACTTGGCAACAGTTTACTCCCCAAGGCCCACGCTCTTTGTTGCCGCTACCGGGTCGCAACGCGTCTTTAGTGTGGTACGACGATGCAAATAGGATTGCGCAGTTAAGCGGATTAAGTTCTGAGGCGATGTACGATCAAATTAACGCCCATTTCCCCGCGCGCCTCGATCGGGCATTTAAAGTGGTGTCTCATGGTAGCTTTAAGCTTACCAGACGTCATGCGCAGCGCTACTATCAGGATAATGTGGTGATTTTAGGTGACGCCGCCCACACGATCAATCCATTAGCTGGTCAAGGGGTGAATATTGGCTTTAAAGATGTGGCTGCATTAATAGCATCGGTTAAAGAGGCAATCGATGCTCAGCGCAGCTGGTGGACTCAAGATGTGTTGGCGCAATATCAGCGCCGCCGCTATGGCGACAATTTGTTGATGATGAGCACCATGGATCTCTTTTATGCCGGCTTTAGTAACAATAACTTGCCGCTGAAATTACTGCGTAATAGTGCACTTAAAATCGCCAATATTGACTCGCCGATTAAACATAAGGTGTTGAAATACGCCATGGGCCTCTAAGCGTCAACTCAAACGAGCTGGCTTTACCTATCATCTAATGGATCGAGCCGCTCACCGTTCAGCCTCCTCACCTCTCATGGCGATTGATTTAGCGGGTGAGGTTAATCGCTTAGGCCTTAGGGCATGGCGCAGTGCTAACCTTCCTTAAATTCCGCTGTCTTCACTACAACAAATTTGTTGCTCGGGCGATAGAGTGCTAAAATGCCGCGTTTTTATGCGCCCTTGCGAGATGGACATAGGTTAAATGAGCAATATTAAGCTGATTGTTGGGCTTGCAAACCCAGGTGAGAAGTACGAGCAAACCCGCCACAATGCGGGCGCTTGGTATGTTAATGAACTGGCGCGCGTTTGCGGCGTAACATTAGTTGCAGACAGTAAATATTACGGCCTTACAGCGAGAGCGACCCTATACGGTAAAGATGTTCGCCTATTGATCCCAACCACGTTTATGAACCTCAGCGGTAAATCGGTTGGTGCCTTGGCTAATTTCTTTCGCATCGAACCCGAAGAGATCCTGGTCGCCCATGATGAACTGGATATGCCGCCCGGCGTGGCCAAGTTTAAACTCGGTGGCGGTCATGGTGGTCACAACGGTTTAAAAGATATCATTGCTAGGCTTGCCAATAATAAAGGCTTTTATCGTTTGCGCATTGGTATCGGTCATCCAGGTGATAAGAGCCTAGTGAGCAATTATGTTTTAGGTAAGGCGCCGCAAGTTGAGCAAAGGTTAATCGAAGACGTGATTGACGAAGCGGTGCGGGCCACCGAACTGTTATTTAAAGAAGATATGAGTAAGGCGATGCATAGACTGCATTCTTACAAGGCGGGTTAATCCATCACATTCTGAAGCAATCAGGTGTGAGCAGCGTTATTATTAGTTGTGCTGATAATACTAATTGAATAAAGGTAAAAATATGGGTTTTAAATGTGGCATCGTTGGCCTACCAAACGTAGGTAAATCGACATTGTTCAACGCACTGACTAAAGCGGGCATCGAAGCGTCTAACTTCCCGTTTTGTACGATTGAACCTAACACCGGTGTGGTGCCTGTGCCCGATCCACGATTAGCGGCATTGGCTGAAATCGTTAAGCCTGAGCGTATTTTGCCGACCACGATGGAATTTGTCGACATCGCAGGCCTAGTGGCGGGCGCTTCTAAAGGTGAAGGGCTTGGAAATAAGTTCCTTGCTAATATTCGTGAAACCGATGCGATTGGTCATGTTGTGCGTTGCTTTGAAGATGACAATATCGTGCATGTGGCGAATAAAGTGTCGCCAGCCAGTGACATTGAAGTGATCAATACCGAATTAGCCTTAGCTGACTTAGACTCGTGCGAGCGCGCTATTACGCGTCAGCAAAAGCGTGCAAAAGGTGGCGATCAAGAAGCTAAGTTCGAAGTCAGCGTGTTAGAAAAGATGCGCCCAGTATTGGACGAAGGTCAAATGCTGCGTTCAATGGACTTAACTAAGGAAGAGTTGGCGGCAGTCGCTTACCTTAATTTCCTTACACTTAAGCCAACCATGTATATCGCGAACGTCGCTGAAGATGGCTTTGAAAATAATCCGCATCTGGATACGGTTCGCGACATTGCGGCCAAAGAGAATGCCGTGGTGGTTGCCGTGTGTGCTGCCATTGAATCTGAGCTGGCTGAGATGGACGCTGAAGACCGTGAAGAGTTTATGGCCGACCTTGGCTTAACCGAACCTGGATTGGATCGTGTGATCCGCGCTGGTTACGAGCTACTCGATCTGCACACCTACTTTACCGCAGGTGTTAAAGAGGTGCGTGCTTGGACCGTTAAAGTTGGGGCGAGTGCACCACAAGCCGCTGGCGTTATCCATACGGACTTTGAGCGCGGCTTTATTCGCGCCCAGGTGATGTCTTATGATGACTTTATTACCTATAAAGGTGAAGCTGGCGCGAAAGAAGCGGGTAAACTGCGTATCGAAGGTAAAACCTATATCGTTAAAGATGGCGATGTAATGCACTTCCTATTTAACGTATAAGCACGAGGCTAATCTTGTTAATAAAATAGCAAGGGGCATCATAGAATCTAAACGGCTCAATACATTATTGAGCCGTTTTTGTATTTTAAGGCCTATATCGATCTGCTATTTAATCCCTGCCTAAGGCCTAATATGGCGCTTTTATCCGCTTTATTGGATAACTGCTGCTCACTTTGGTGAGTTTATAAGCGAACGATGAGGTAAGTGTAAATTAGCGAAAAAAAGCTGTTGACCTCAATACGCTGAATAAGCATAATACGCCCCGTTCCTCACCAAGAGGGACGCGTAAGAAAACGATGGCAATGTAGCTCAGCTGGTTAGAGCACAGCACTCATAATGCTGGGGTCGCAGGTTCAAGTCCCGCCATTGCTACCATCTTATTCGGATGGAAAATGAATGCGTAGCGAGTCGGTATAAGCCCCGGCAATATGGCTACCATCTTCTCTAAGATGTAAAACTTGAGGTAAGCCAACTAGTTGATGATTGATGTTATATCTGTCAGCAGAAATAGGGTTGGTAACATCTTAACAAAGATGTAAAACTAGGTACCGCGTGAGAGTGGTGGATGTTGATAGTTAGACTCGCCATATCTTAATGCCATCTTAATCTAGATGTAAAACCTGATGCAGTGCGGGAGTGGTGGAATTGGTAGACACGCCAGATTTAGGTTCTGGTGCCGTAAGGTGTGAGAGTTCAAGTCTCTCTTCCCGTACCATTTATTTTAAGTTAGAGATTGTAACGTCTTTAACTTGAAGCAAGAAAAGATTGGGGTATCGCCAAGCGGTAAGGCACCGGGTTTTGATCTCGGCATTCCCAGGTTCGAATCCTGGTACCCCAGCCATTTCTTTTTGCTTCACACAGTTTTGGGGTATCGCCAAGCGGTAAGGCACCGGGTTTTGATCTCGGCATCCCCAGGTTCGAATCCTGGTACCCCAGCCATTATCTATATGATAATATGTGGCAATGTAGCTCAGCTGGTTAGAGCACAGCACTCATAATGCTGGGGTCGCAGGTTCAAGTCCCGCCATTGCTACCATCTTATTCAGATGTAAAATGAAGGCGCAACTTGAGTGAGTTGCCATCTTAATCGAGATGTAAAGCTAGGTGCAGCGTGAGAGTAGTGGATGTTGATAGTTAGACACGCCAGATCCATAATGCCATCTTAATCAAGATGTAAAACTAGATGCAGTGCGGGAGTGGTGGAATTGGTAGACACGCCAGATTTAGGTTCTGGTGCCGTAAGGTGTGAGAGTTCAAGTCTCTCCTCCCGTACCATTTATTATAAGTTGCAACCTTGTAGTCTACGAGGATGTAACAAAAGCGAAAGCTTTTGGGGTATCGCCAAGCGGTAAGGCACCGGGTTTTGATCTCGGCATTCCCAGGTTCGAATCCTGGTACCCCAGCCATTATTAACCACCCAAGTCATTGACTTGAGTGAATGGGTTAGCCCCATCATCTTTAATCAGGATGTAAAACTTGATGCAGTGCGGGAGTGGTGGAATTGGTAGACACGCCAGATTTAGGTTCTGGTGCCGTAAGGTGTGAGAGTTCAAGTCTCTCCTCCCGTACCATTTATTAAAAACAAATAAGCCTGTCTTTTTGACGGGCTTTTTTGTGTCTGAAATCTGCTCCTGCTATCTTGCGCCCCTTATTGTTCATTAGTGCTAATCGATGCTCACTCATGGCTTAATCACCCCATAGCAGTCATTTTTATAGTTTTAGAGGCTTAACCCTTAATCACTACATACTGACTAAATCCGCGCGGTTGTTGATATTGCCATCTGTAATATTGCCACCTAAGGCATAGTAGGTCGTCAGAGCGACTGAGTGAATAGAGGGCAAGAAGGTAAAGAATAGCGATGTTTGGGCTGATGGCGCTTCTAATCGCACTTGTACATCGTTTTATTGGTTGCCATACAAATGATGTAAGCCAAGCGCGGGATGATAAGCTGCGCGGACTTAGGGCTATGTTATAGGCAGGACTGGAGATAAAGAGTAGAGCGGCATGTTGTGGGAGGGGACGCTCAGATGGCTGCCATTGAAAGGCATAAAAAAACGCACTCAATTGAGTGCGTTTTCTGTTTAAACAATCTAATTGATTAGTGCTTGAACATCGCAGAGATAGACTCTTCGTTACTGACACGGCGGATCGCTTCAGCCATCACAGTCGACATGGTCAACTGGGTAACCTTATCTAATGCTGCAATTTCAGGGCTTAGCGGAATGGTATCGGTCACAATGACTTCATCAATCACTGATTCAGCAATGTTCTTAGCAGCGTTGCCAGAGAATACTGGGTGAGTCGCATAAGCAAATACTCGGTTAGCACCATGTTCTTTTAATGCTTCAGCAGCTTTACACAGTGTGCCACCGGTATCAATCATATCGTCAACGATAATACAGTCACGGCCTTGAACGTCACCGATGATATGCATAACCTGCGCGACGTTTGCCTGTGGACGACGCTTATCGATAATGGCGAGATCTGAGTCATCAAGTAGTTTGGCGACCGCGCGAGCACGTACTACACCGCCGATATCGGGTGACACTACGACAGGGTTATCTAACTTCTTAGCTAACATATCTTCTAACAGTACTGGGCTACCAAATACGTTATCAACAGGTACATCGAAGAAACCTTGGATCTGCTCGGCATGTAAGTCACAAGTCAGTACGCGGTCAACGCCTACACTTGATAAGAAATCGGCAACCACTTTAGCGGTAATAGGTACACGAGCGCTACGAACACGACGATCTTGACGTGCGTAACCAAAGTAAGGAATAACCGCTGTAATACGGCCAGCAGATGCGCGACGTAACGCATCAACCATCACGATAAGTTCCATCAAGTTATCGTTAGTCGGTGCACAAGTAGATTGAATGATAAATACATCCGCACCACGTACATTTTCGTTAATCTGGACACTGATTTCACCGTCGCTGAAAACGCCAACCTCTGCGTCTCCGAGTTTACAAAATAGACGATCTGCTATCTTCTTTGCGAGACTGGGTGTTGCGTTACCGGCAAATAGTTTAATGTCAGGCACTGTATGAACCTCAGGCGTATGCTTCATTTTAATGACCGGGATAAAGTAGCCTTATCCCGCATGATTCTAATCCTGCGCTAAGCGCAGCATTAATGGTGATTTATTTGTCCCTTTCGCGATAAAACCGCTCATATCGGCAGGCATTTTGGCAAATACCTGCTCAGCTTGCTCGCGAGTAGTGAATGTACCGAAAACACATGCACCTGTTCCGGTCATTCTAGACGGCGCATATTCTATCAGCCACGCCAATGCTTTGGCAACTTGGGGGTGACGTTTGGCGACCAGTTGTTGGCAATCATTGTGCCAGTTGCTGGTCATTAAATCGGCTAAAGACAACTTTGGTGTGTCTCGTGGTAATTGTGGGTCGTTAAATACCTCTGCCGTTGATACATGAACATCAGGTGTCACTACTAAATACCAAGGTTCTGGTAAATCTACCGCAATAAGTTTTTCACCTACCCCTTCGGCAAAAGCGGCTAAACCATTAATAAAAACAGGCACATCAGCACCTAAACTTAAGCCAATCTCTGCTAATTGTGTTAATGATAATTGGGTGTCCCATAAGTGGTTTAGCGCCACCAATGTTGTAGCCGCATCTGACGAGCCGCCGCCAATTCCACCGCCCATGGGTAATTTTTTATCGAGCCATATCTCTGCGCCTAAAGTGGTGGCGGTTTTTTTTTGCAGTGATTTTGCTGCTCTAAGAATTAAGTTATCTGTATTTGCGACAACATCACTGATGTTGGAGTGTAAGGTGAGTTCGCCAGTCTGGTTGATGGCAAAATCCAGTAGATCACCCTGCTCGATAAATTGAAACAGAGTTTGCAGTTCATGGTAACCGTCATGACGACGGCCATTGATGTGTAAAAACAGGTTAAGTTTTGCTGGCGCAGGCCATGCGGTAGAGCGTTTATTGGTCATGCGGTAGTCCGGCGTAATCAGTTAATTCTGTGCTGTTAGCAAGTGCTTGCCATAGATTAATTTGTATTTTTAATCGAACATCTTCACGGGTTAGTTCAAGTGTTCTAGGAAGTTGTGCGCCGCTTTGAGATTGCCAACTTTTAAACTCCACCTGCCATGGGGCTTGAGTCATGGTTGACTGCACTCGTTGAGGTCTGTGGTTGTTATCGTAACTGACTATCTGATCTGTAGGCGACACTTGGCCAGTTATCCATAATGGTAAATGTTCGACAGGGATAGACCAGCCTGTGAGCCGCTTGAGCAATTGCTCGGCATCATGATGCTCATAGGTGTTGTCGTCAATCATTAAACGAGCGCCATTGTCGTCACGCTCTAGCAGCATGATCGTTGTGCCTAACATTGTGGTTAGGCGTAATTGATCGCTGTCAGGGGTGTGAAGCCAATATAAATTAGTACTAAATTTATCGTCACGGGTTTTGGCCGCGAGCTTGCCCTGCATCTCCCAAGCTTTGGCCTGCTTTACATGGTCAACATTGACGGCCTGCAGAGCAATATCGGAGTGGCTTGCACACCCCCCTAACAATAAAGGGGTCAGTAATAGGGCGCTAATAAAGATTTTTGTGAAGTAGTTCAAATTATTCATCTATTACTGTTATATCGAGCCCATATCATACGAGCGCTGGATATAAATACCAATGCCAATCGTTAAATTTCCTGCTAACTCTAGGTTTAAAGGCGATACAACCTCTTGGTTCAATCACTTGTTTTTGGTCGTTTTTGTCCCGCTTTAACGTGAGAAATACGTTACAAACGAGATTATTATTCGGTTTTGTTAAGCGTATTCTGTTTTTAGTTGGCTCAATTCAGTAGAATGGCCGCCACTAAGAGAGATTAATCAGGGCGATGGCCCTTGCATGAGGATTTTGCCGCCAGTTGATATTAGGTCATGTGACTTGCATTACTCCTAAGTGTTGTCGGTTTATGGTGTAATGGTTACAGCACTTTGTTGGCAAAATTTAACTGCAAGCTAAACCCTAGTCGTTCGCCTCAAAGCCGTTAGTGGAGCAATATGAGCCAGTCGCATTTTCGCTTGTATTCTGACCACCGCTTTGAGCCAGAACAAATCTAATTCGCAAGATAAACAGACCCTAGAGACCAGAAAGAGTCAGATGAGCCTTGTAGCAATCGGTATTAATCATAAAACAGCGACGGTAGACCTACGTGAAAAAGTAGCGTTTTCACCCGATAAAATTCATGACGCGATGAAAAGCCTTGCCAGTCAAACCAAGACGGGTGAAGCGGTGATCATCTCGACCTGTAATCGCACCGAACTTTACTGTAACAACGGTGAAGTGCAGGACGTGATCAAGTGGTTAGAGGATTACCATCAGCTGTCCCATGAAGACGTGCTGCCTTGCCTGTACCAATATCGCGGCCAAGAGGCCGTGCGTCACCTGATGCGTGTCTCTGCTGGTCTCGACTCGCTTATCTTAGGTGAGCCACAGATTTTAGGCCAAGTTAAGCAATCTTTTGTTAAGGCCAAAGAAGCTGGCACGGTGGCAGTCACCATGGACCGACTGTTCCAAAATACCTTCTCTGTTGCTAAAAAAGTGCGCACCGAAACTGAAATCGGCGCCGCGGCCGTATCGGTGGCGTTTGCCGCCGTGAGCATGGCTAAACATATTTTCTCGGCTTTGAGTGCCACCAAGGTGTTACTCATCGGCGCAGGTGAGACCATAGAGTTGGTTGCTCGGCATCTTAAAGACAATGGCGTCGAGTCGATGATTGTGGCTAACCGCACAATTTCACGCGCCGAAGCCATGTGCGAAGAGTTCGGCGCGACCGCTATTACTCTAGAACAGATACCAGATTTTCTCCCTAAGGCCGATATCGTGATATCCTCTACCGCCAGCCCATTACCTATACTGGGTAAAGGCATGGTAGAAAAAGCGCTGAAACAGCGTCGTCATCAACCTATGTTGTTGGTTGATATAGCAGTTCCTAGAGATATTGAAGCCGAAGTAGGGGATCTAGATGATGCCTTTCTCTACACGGTTGACGACCTGCAAAGCATCATTGAACAGAATATGGCCTCCAGACGTGAGGCTGCCGAGCAAGCCGAATTAATTGTTGAAGAAGAATCTCATCTTTTCATGGAGTGGATCCGCTCATTAGAGTCGGTCGACAGTATTCGTGAATACCGTACCCAAAGTATGGCGATTAAAGATGAGCTGGTGGAGCGTGCGATCAATAAGTTAGCCCAAGGCGGTGATAGCGAACAGCTAATACTGGAACTGGCCAATAAGTTAACCAATAAATTGATCCATGCGCCGACTCAAGCCCTCACTCAGGCGAGTCGACGCGGTGACTTTAACAGTATCGGACAATTAAGAACGGCGCTTGGATTAGATAAAGACTAAGGTTAGCGTTGGAATGAAGGACAGTGTGATTCGCAAGCTTGAAGGCTTGCTTGAGCGTAATGAAGAAGTATTGGCGCTACTGAGCGATCCTAGCGTGATTGCCGACCAAGAGCGTTTTCGCGCTCTGTCCAAAGAGTATTCACAACTCGAAGACGTGGTAAGAAGCTTTAAGGCATTTCAACAGGCGCAGGCCGATCTCGAGTCGGCGCAAGAGATGTTAGCCGAAGACGATGCCGAGCTAAAAGAGATGGCGCAAGAAGAGATTAAAGCCGCCAAGCAAGTGATTGAGACGCTCGAAGACGAACTGCAGATCCTACTGCTGCCTAAAGATCCTAAAGACGACAACAATGCCTTCGTAGAAATTCGTGCCGGCGCAGGGGGTGATGAAGCTGCCATCTTTGCCGGTGATCTGTACCGTATGTATAGCCGTTACTGCGAAGCCAAACGTTGGCAGGTCGAGGTGATGAACGCCAACGAAGGCGAGCATGGTGGCTTTAAAGAGATCATCATTAAAGTGTCTGGCGATGGGGTTTATGGCCGACTGAAATTTGAATCGGGTGGTCACCGTGTACAGCGTGTGCCAGAGACCGAGTCGCAAGGACGAGTGCACACCTCTGCTTGCACTGTGGTGGTTATGCCTGAAGTCCCCGAAGCCGAAGCGATTCAAATTAATCCTGCCGATCTGAAAGTGGATACTTTCCGTGCATCGGGCGCGGGTGGTCAGCACGTTAACAAAACCGATTCGGCTATCCGTATTACGCACATTCCGTCTGGCATCATCGTAGAGTGTCAAGATCAGCGCTCGCAGCATAAAAACCGTGCTCAGGCGATGAGTGTACTGACGGCCCGTATACAAGCTGTTGAAGACGAAAAACGCCGCAGTGAAGAGGAATCGACTCGCCGAACATTAGTGGCCAGTGGTGATCGCTCTGAGCGTATCCGTACTTATAACTTCCCTCAGGGACGCGTCAGTGAGCACCGTATCAATTTGACTCTTTATCGCTTAAATGAAGTGATGGAAGGGGATTTAGATGCGATTATCGAACCACTAATGCAAGAAAACCAAGCCGATATGTTGGCTGCTTTAGCAGACGATTAATATACTCTAATATCGCGACTCTAGGTTAATAAGGATATTTTTTTGTACCAGACGTTAGCTGAAGCCCTTCAATGGGCTTCTTCTCAACTTGTTGAGATCTCTGATACCGCCAAGCTAGATGCCGAAGTGATGCTACTGCATGTCATCCATAAGCCGCGCAGCTACCTCTACACTTGGCCCGATGAACGTATTACCAGTGAACAGTCCACCGCGTTTCAGCAGATGGTCGCAAGGCGTGCTATTGGCACTCCGATTGCGCATATTGTGGGTGAACGTGAGTTTTGGTCATTGCCGTTTATGGTTAATCCCACCACGCTTATTCCGCGTCCTGATACCGAAATTTTGGTTGAGACCGCGTTAAACTTGCCGTTAGCACAAAATGCTAAGGTGCTCGATTTAGGCACGGGAACGGGGGCAATAGCCCTGTCGTTAGCCTTTGAGCGCAGCACATGGCAGATCACGGCCGTCGACAAAGTGATTGAAGCTGTGGCTTTGGCTAAGGCGAATCGTGACAACTTGAAGTTACCGCAAGTCGAGGTGCTACAAAGTGATTGGTTTGATGCTGTCAATCAGTACGATTTCAATCTTATTGTCTCTAACCCGCCTTATATCGACGAAGAAGATGAGCACTTGTCTCAAGGCGATGTACGCTTTGAACCACAGAGTGCGCTGACCGCTGCCGAACATGGTTATGCTGATCTGTTCCATATTGCGCAGTCGGCGCGTGATTATCTGGCGCCCGGTGGCTATTTGCTACTCGAACACGGTTTTGAGCAAGCCATTACGGTGCGCAATAAGATGATTGAGCTAGGTTATGAGTCGGTGTCGACCGTGAGAGACTTTGGCAGTAACGACCGTTGTACCTTAGGTCGCTGGCCTAGGCAGGGTTAACTGACACGCCTGATGCTTGACAGCGACTAACGTGATTAAACGCCATTGGCTTATGCTAATGGCGTTTTTGTTTGTGTATCTTACCGTTGTGGATGTTGCTTATCTCTATATTGAGCTAGGGGCTATCTCTATGGATTTTATTGTAGATTGTGGGCAAACGTAATATGAATGCAATCTCGTTAATTAATGATGTTAACCCATTGGACTGGTTTAATTCTTAAGAGCTTAGTTATTAGGCAAGGGTCATAGCACCGCTTATAGATCAATCGTTAAGGCAGTGGTACTAAGCCAAGCCTTCTTACCTCTTACACCTGCGCAAAGTAAATGAGCTTCGGTAAGGTGACTGCTCATATAGGCAACAATTGCTTGTATAAACTCATCTGCAACACTACCTTAACATTCTGGGTGGGTAAATTATTGTATGTTTATTCACCTCTAGATAGGTTAGTCATCGTAGTAGGTTATGGGTGTAACGTCAGTCAATACTTACAGAAACAGTTGGGTAACTTGTTGTTTATTAATAACCAAGGAGCTAGGTCTATGAATGTTAAGTTAGCCAATGTCGCGCTACTATCAGCCATCATCAGTGTGTCAATGTCGACTCATATGATTGCCAACGCCGCAGGTGGTGGCGGTGTGGTCACAAGCGAACCGGGTCAGCACTTTGATACTAAAGGGCAAGAGCCATCGCAATACACCATAGCGTTACAAAATGGCTTGCGTAAAACCCTGCCGTTTGATGATAAGCGTGACTTTGAAGAAGCCCAAAAAGGCTTTATTGCGGCGCCTGACTATAAACAAATTATGGCCGAAGCCGGTAACGTTGCTTGGGATATGGGCAGTTACGAGTGGTTGCTCGATGAAGGTCAAACCTTCGATACCATTAACCCTTCGTTGCAGCGTCAAGCAGTGCTCAACATGGCTTATGGCTTGTATGAAGTGTTGCCCGACCACATTTATCAGGTACGAGGCTATGATCTTGCCAATATCAGTTTTATTAAAGGGAAGACGGGTTGGATTGTATTTGATCCTTTAACGGCCAAAGAGACCGCGGCGGCGGCATTGGCCTTTATTAATCAGCAATTGGGTGAGCGTCCGGTCGTGGCCGTGGTCTACTCACACTCTCATGCCGACCACTTTGGTGGGGTCCGTGGTGTGGTCGATGAGCAAGATGTTCAAAGTGGTAAGGTGAAAGTCATTGCCCCAGAAGGCTTTATGCATCATGCGGTCGCAGAAAATGTGATGGCAGGTAATGCCATGACGCGTAGGATGTTTTTTCAATACGGTGTACTACTTCCCAGAAGTCCCTATGGTCATGTGGATCAATCTATCGGTAAAAATACCGCGGCGGGTAATTTAGGCTTAATCGCGCCTAACGTGATTATCGATAAAGCCTTTACTGAAATGACCATAGATGGTGTCAACATGGTGTTTCAAAATACTCCAGGCACTGAAGCGCCAGCAGAGATGAACACTTGGTTCCCAGACTTGAAAGCCTTTTGGGCCGCCGAGAATATTACCGGCACTATCCATAATATCTATACCTTACGTGGCGCATTGGTACGCGATGCATTGGAATGGTCTAAGCAAATTAATATTTCGCTGTATAAATTTGGTCAGCAGGCTGAGGTGATGTTTGCTTCCCACTCTTGGCCGCGCTGGGGCAATGAGCGTATTCAAGAGGTGATGCGCAGTCAGCGTGATACCTATGCTCACCTCAATAATCAGGTGCTGCACCTGGCCAATCAAGGGGTAACAATTAATCAAATTCACAATGTATATAAGCTCCCCGAGAGTTTGCAGCAGCAGTGGTCAGCCCACAGTTACCATGGCTCTGAGGAGCACAATAGCCGCGCGGTGTTGAATCGCTATCTAGGTTACTGGGATGCTAACCCAGCCACTTTAATGCCACTATCACCAGAAGAATCAGCGCCCCTATACGTTGAGATGATGGGTGGCAGCAGTAACATTATCGCCAAAGGCCAGCAATTATTTGAGCAAGGAAAATATTTTCATGCCATAGAGATCCTCAATAAACTGGTGTTTGCTGAGCCTCAAAATCAAGCGGGTAAGGATCTACTGGCTAATGTATATGAGCAGATTGGTTATCAAAAAGAGAGCCCTAGTGTGCGTAATAGCTTTTTAGCGGCGGCTTACGAATTACGTAACGGCATGCCAACAGGCGCTTCGCCTAAATCGACAGGGCCTGACCTTATCCGTGGTATGTCTACCGGGTTATGGCTTGACTACCTCGGAGTTCGCCTTGATACCAGCAAGACTGCAGATAAACACTTTGTCATTAACTTGGTCACTCCGGATAACGGCGAGCAGTATCTGGTTGAGTTGAGTAATTCGGCGCTGACCAATATCGAAGGGGTACAATCACCGCAAGCGGATCTCACCTTAACGATAGATCGCAGCGAGTTAAATGATGTGATGATGGGCGCGCAGAGTTTCGATGAAAAAATCAAAGCCGGCAAGGTGAAGGTTGAGGGCAACCGCCGTGCCATCGATGAGCTAATGGGCGCATTGGTCGAGTTCTCTATGGCGTTTGAGCTGCTGCCTGGGACACTGTCAGACACAGCCAAATAAGTCTGGATACTCTTACCGCTGATAGTCAGTTTTAATTGATTGGCGGTACGATATAACACCACGCTAAAGCTGCTGCCTTAGCGTGGTTTTTTATTGGGCCATTGGAGGTTGATAATAGGAGAGGGCATGAATCAGTGACATTATCTTATGTAAATTCATCACGCTGCCTAGATTATCTTAGGTTGATGGTCGCGACGCTAATGAGGGGGAATTTATCGTCAATAATCGGTTGATGCTATTGGTGCGGCTGGAGCAGATCAGTTACACTAGCGCCTTTGCCAGCAACCAAAGAATTTAAAATGGACAGTTTATACCCCGCTATAAAGCATATTCACCTGACGTTTATTGCCCTCAGTGTACTGTTTTTTATTGTGCGTTTTGCGCTGCACTTAAAGCAGTCGCCTATTATGGATAAGAAGTTCGTTAAGATAGCCCCGCACGTTATCGACACTTTGTTGGTGCTGTCTGGTTTAACCCTGTGTTTTATCATCAAGCAATATCCTTTCCAAGATGCATGGCTGACCGAAAAGATCGGTGGACTATTGGCTTATATTTTCTTAGCGACTATCGCGCTAAAAGCCAATCGCAACAAGCTGTTTAAAGTGTTTGCAGCCCTTGGTGCAATCGCTTGGGTAGCCTATGCAGGTAAGGTCGCCATGTTTAAACAAGCGATATTACTGAGTTAATGACACAGATGATCCTACAAGATGAGCTCTTGTTACCCGAGAGCGCGTTTGACATCACTCAGCATTTAGGTTTTTCCAATAAGAAGAGTGCTAATTGGGCCTGGCTTGAACTTGCAGGCTCAGTGCTGAGTCACTATGTGGTTGACCGTGAAGATCGATTGAATGCTCTGCTTAAGTGGTTTTATGGCGACTTAGGTTTTTGCGCTCGAGATGCTTATTTTAGTGTTGAAGCTGCCGATTTAGGCAGCTGCATACTCACTCGCCAAGGCAATAGCACAACCTTGGCCACGTTACTGATGTTACTGGCGAAACAGTTAGACCTAGTGCTTGAGCCTTTGCTACTGCCGGGCAATACAGTGCTGTGCAGTCGAATCGATAAGCAGGTGCGTTATATTGACCCATTAACGGGTCAGTCACTGACCAAGCATCAGTTACATGTTTTGGTGCGTGGCGAGTTGGGTAATGGGGCGGCCTTTAAACCGCGTTACTTAAAGCCTGCAAGTTTAAAGCGGTTATTGTCGCGCATGATCCACGAGCTTAAAGCGGGCGCGATTTTATCGAACCAGTTTGAGAGTGCGATGGAGTGTTGCAACCTGTTATTGCAATGGCATAGCGATGATCTCAACCTCAATCGTGAACGAGCCTTTATTGCACAGCAGTTAGGCTGTATCAGTGTTGCCGCCGCGGATTTACAGCATTTTGTCGACAATAGCCCGCATGATCCTGTGACTGAATTAGTTAAGCTGCAGATTAAAGAGCTAAGCGAAGATCTTGAGGTATACCATTAAAGAAAAGCTGAAGCCGTTATGGTTTCAGCTTTTTTATGTGGTTTGATGACGGCCATGACAATAGACGCCTTGCAGGGCAATCAATTATTTTATGCTGCTCGGCTCGCAATCTTGTCAGTCTTATATTGAACCGCCTGCAGTAACAGGCTAAAAACGACTCACCATTTAATCAGCAATACCATCATTAATATTTACAATAGGCTTGCATCACAGGCCAAATAAAAACGTGCTTTGATAAGCCGAATAAAACAACAAATTGATATTAAAAATAAAACTAAAAATAGATGTGAATTAGGGGGAAATATGAGCGGTACCGCATTAGTGACCAATGATGCCACTGGGCTGGGATTATTAGCAGCCATTTTAGGCTTGGTGTTTTATACCAATAGCAGTTCTCATCCATTTTGGGTGAAATTTTATCGTTACATTCCGGCGTTGTTACTGTGTTATTTCCTGCCATCACTGCTTAATTCATTTAATATTGTCGATGGCGATACCTCTAAGCTCTATTATGTGGCTTCACGTTATTTACTGCCAGCCTGCTTAGTATTATTGATCTTAAGCGTCGATTTAAAAGCGATCTTAGGCTTAGGCCCTAAAGCCATTGTGATGTTTCTCACCGGCACCGTTGGTATCGTGATTGGCGGGCCGATTGCGTTGCTTATTATCTCCAGCATTAATCCTGAGATCTTAGGTGTGAGTGGCCCCGATGCGGTCTGGCGTGGCATGACCACCTTAGCCGGTAGCTGGATTGGCGGTGGCGCTAACCAAGCGGCGATGAAAGAGATCTATGAAGCGGGCGGTAACATCTTCTCCATTATGGTGACAGTGGATGTGATCGTAGCCAATATCTGGATGGCGGTGCTGCTCTATATGGCCTCCAAAGCCAAGGAGATCGATGCCAAAACTGGCGCCGATACCCGTGCTATCGAGACCTTAAAACTTAAGGTTGAGAAGTACCATGCCGAACATTCGCGTATTCCAAGCTTACGTGACTTGATGATGATAGTGGCGGTCGGTTTTGGTATTACCGGACTGGCGCACATGTTTGCCGATTTCCTCGGGCCTTTTTTCGAAACCAACTATCCGTGGACACGTGATTACAGTTTAACGTCTAAATTTTTCTGGTTAATCGTCACTGTCACCACTATCGGTTTGGCGATGTCATTTAGCCCAGTGCGCCATTTAGAAGCCGCTGGCGCCTCTAAAGTGGCGTCGGCCTTTTTGTATATTCTGGTTGCCACCATTGGCTTGCATATGGATGTGTTTAAACTATTTGATCCGGCAAATCTTTGGTATTTCGCCATCGGTATTATCTGGATGTTAGTGCATGCCAGCTTTATGCTGCTGGTGGCTAAACTGATTAAGGCGCCGCTGTTTTATATGGCGGTGGGCAGTCAAGCCAATGTGGGCGGAGCAGCATCTGCGCCGGTTGTGGCGGCGGCATTCCACCCCGCATTAGCGCCCGTCGGTGTGTTATTGGCGGTGTTGGGCTATGCTGTAGGCACTTATATGGCATGGTTATGTGGCCAAATTTTACAGGCAGTTGCGCTATAATCGCCTGCTGCGATACCTATTTGAACAATGCTAAGGTGTGGCCTTAGCTTCTTAAGAGAGAAGTAACGATGAGTAATAAAACCATAAAGTTAGGTAGCATTGAGATTGCAAACGATAAGCCGTTTGTGTTGTTTGGCGGCATGAATGTGCTTGAATCGCGTGATTTAGCCATGCAGATCGCGGAAACCTATGCCGAAGTTACTCAAAAATTAGGGATCCCTTATGTGTTTAAGGCTTCATTCGATAAAGCCAACCGCTCTTCGGTGAACTCCTACCGTGGCCCAGGTATGGAAGAGGGGTTGAAGATTTTTCAAGAGATAAAATCGACCTTTAACTTGCCGTTGATCACCGACGTCCATGAAACTCATCAGTGTGCGCCAGTTGCCGAAGTGGTCGATGTGATTCAGTTGCCCGCGTTTTTAGCTCGCCAGACAGATCTGGTGGTAGCAATGGCCAAAACCGGTGCCATCATCAACGTTAAAAAACCGCAATTTTTAGCGCCACACGAGATGCGCCACATCATCACTAAGTTTAATGAAGCGGGTAACGATGAGATCATGCTGTGCGAGCGTGGCTCAAGCTTTGGTTACAATAATTTGGTGGTCGACATGTTGGGCATGGATGAGATGAAGCAATCGGGTTACCCAGTGATCTTCGATGCGACCCACGCCTTGCAGCGCCCGGGTGGCCGCAGCGACAGTGCCGGTGGACGTCGTGCTCAAGCCACTGAGCTTGCCCGCAGTGGTATGGCGTTAGGCTTAGCCGGTCTGTTTATTGAAGCGCATCCCGATCCAGATAACGCTAAATGTGACGGCCCATGTGCACTGCCACTGCACCAGCTGGAAAACTACCTCAAGCAGATGAAGGCGGTGGATGAACTAGTTAAATCATTCGAGCCTATCGATACCAGTAAATAATAACTTAACGTCACTTTATCAAGCCTCGCCATTGCGAGGCTTTTTTTTGCCTATTTTTAAGGTTGGCTACAGCCTGATTCGGTATCGTGTTGAATATTCAGCGTTATACTCCGTGACGCCCAAAGATTGCGGCAGTGAGTATGGTTGGGGTAAGCCGAACGGTATTAGGCTGGCTATAATGAACGCTGCAATGACAGACGATAATAACAAGTACGCTTAAGTACAAGGAGTGATGATGACAACAAACACGCAGGCACCCGGTTTATTAGGGCGGGCACTGGATACCATAGAACGAGTGGGCAATAAATTGCCCGATCCGGCCATGTTATTCTTAATGTTACTGTTTGCGGTGTGGGGCCTATCGGCGCTGTTATCTGGGGTCAGTTTTGAGGCTATCGACCCTCGTACCGATGCGCCCATCATAGTCACCAACCTCTTGAGTGCTGAGGCGCTAACGCACTTTCTAACCTCCATGGTATCGACGTTTACCGCCTTTGCGCCTTTAGGTGTGGTGTTAGTGGCGATGTTGGGTGTGGGAGTGGCGGAGCATTCTGGCTATATCAATACCGCGTTAAAGCAGATGCTTAAGATAACGCCGGCTAAATTGTTAACCCCTGCTGTGGTTGTGGTGGGGATTATCTCCCATACCGCGACCGATGCGGGCTATGTGGTGGTGATCCCGCTGGCAGGGGTGATCTTTTTTACCGTAGGCCGCCATCCGCTGGCGGGGATCGCGGCAGCTTTTGCTGGTGTGTCTGGCGGCTTTTGTGCCAACTTTATTCCCTCGGGTATCGACCCATTACTGCAAAGTTTTACCCAATCGGCCGCGCAGATTGTCGATGGCGATATTCAAATTAATCCGTTGAATAACTGGTTTTTTGCCGCTTCATCGTGCATTCCAATCACCTTGATTATTTGGTATCTCACCGACAAAGTGTTGGAGCCGCGTCTTAATCGAACCCACAAGGTCAATCGCGACGCGGTAGATATTCCTGAGATGGAGCTGACAACGCCGAGCGAGCTTAAGGCGTTTCGTATCGCCAGCCTAACGATGCTGGTGGCGATTATTGGCTTTTTCTCGTTAACCCTGCCTGAAACCTCGACCTTGCGCGACGCTAACGGCTCACTCACCAGTTTTAGCGCCCCTTTGATGAAGTCGATCGTGCCATTGATTTTTATCTTCTTCCTGTTGCCTGGGCTAGTGTATGGCTATCTCACTAAGACCTTTACTCAGTCTGCCGATGTGGTGCAGGCGATGTCTAAATCGATGAGTGGCATGTCGCACTATATTGTGATGGCTTTTTTCTGCGCCCAGTTTGTTGCGGCGTTTTCAGCCTCTAATTTGGGGGCATTAATCGCGGTAGAGGGGGCTGGTGCACTCAAGGCACTCAACTTGTCAGCTGAAGTCACCATCGTCGGCATGATACTACTGGTGGGCTTTGTTAACTTATTTGTCGGCTCATCGTCAGCCAAATGGGCACTGATTGGGCCGGTATTGGTGCCCATGTTAATGCAGCTTAATATTAGTCCAGATCTGTCGCAGGCTGCCTATCGTGTCGGTGACTCGAGCTCAAATATCATCACCCCTTTGATGCCCTATTTTCCCTTGGTGGTGGTCTATTGTCAGCGATATGTGCAAGGCATAGGCATCGGCACCTTAATCGCCATGATGTTGCCTTTTAGTGTGGCATTGATGTCGATTTGGAGTGCCTGGTTATTGCTGTATTGGTCGCTTGGGTTGCCACTGGGCTTAGGAGCCAGCTATACCTACTTTTAGTTCTAGACACTTCACTCACTTGAGATTAGAACTACCACGTTGAGCAAAGAGTGACTGTGTAGCGAGCCAACAGGATAAGAAAAACGCCATGATCAACATGGCGTTTTTTTATTAGCTACGCAGGCTCTCAATCAGATAATTGAGGCTGGGGTTGTCCTCTAAGTTTGCGGTCGGGGTGACGTTAAACTTAGGGGCGATGAGCCAGTTGCGCTGCACTAGCTCATCGAGCAGATCCAGATACTGCACGCTGGTTTTTCCCACCAACAGATTGGTTAAGCCGCGGCTGCTAGAGAGCTGCAACATCTGCAGAAAACCACTGAGGTAAAGGTGGTCTTTGGTGAAACCGCCGCCGCGATAGACCCGCGCCGTCGTCACAAAAGCGTCACCTGGCTCCATACCCACCTCATCTACTAGGTAATTATGGGTGAGATAAAAATCTTGCTCTTTGAGCATAGATTCAACCGCCAATACGCGACAGGCGAGGGTATTGAGGCGTGAGTGTGCCATAAAGCCAGCCTTTAGTTCGGCCAAGATAGCCAAACCTTCCTGGGTATAGGTGGCGCCTGGTAATCCAAGGCGTAACACCTTTAAGGGCTGTTGTTTGGCATTTAAGGTGGTTGCCATGTGGACCCCCAGTTCATGCTGGATCAGCCGCTGTACCTCTGCATGGGAAAATGTCGCATGGCTGTTAACGGTCAGCTGTGGTGGCATCGAGCTCACCATGGCCCGCGCCACAATCGATGAGCTAAGGCTTACCTTGCACTGCATGTCCCATTGCTCAGCTTGTCGCTTCATGAGTTCGGTGGCGGTTTTGGCATCATATTGCTCACCAGCAACCTCAGCAATCTCTTTGGCATATAACAAGAACTTCGCATTGTTAATTGCATGCGTATCGGGGCGGCCATGATAGCGTAGCGAGTTATAAACAAAGCCTTCTTGGCCAACACTGGTCAGTAAGTCGACCTGTTCGCCGAGCTTATTGACGATATCGCTGTACATCTGTTTGAGCGCAGGATCCGAGATATTGTCTATCGGTAATCGATACAACTTATATTTAAACTCGTTGGCATCGATAGGCAACTGACGGTAGCGAAAGTTGGGCTTATAACGGCTTGGCGCGCTAAAAAAGCGTTTGCGCTCAGCAACCAAGTTGGTCGGATTGACATACTTTAAGGTGTCGACCTTTTGCGCTAAGCGAAACAGGGTAGCATCGATGTCCAGTACTGCTGGCTCTATGGCACTGCTGAGCATGTCGGCGCTACGGGTTTTACTGCGTCGATTTAACTTGCGCTGAAAATAGGCACTGGTGGCACTGAAGGCGTTTTTAAGCCCTAACTTTAAGTCATCGAGCACGATAGGATAAACTTCGCCAGTAAGTTCATCCATAAACACTTTTTTGATCTCAGTGGGTAACACTAAGGTGCGGTCAAAGTGCGCATTGGTATGGGCAATAAGGTAGCCTCTACCCTCAAAAATCGCATTAATTTTAGCGTCAACTTCAATATTGGGTAGGGTGATCTGATTGAGTTCACTCTCGAACTTTTTCACCACAGGTGCCCAACGCTCCATGTCGATTTGCGCGGTGCCGATATTGAATACTGGCACGGATTTGTCGATGCGTTTGTAATTGTACGAATGCAGGTCAAACACAATCACCATGCCAAACAAGGACTCTAGTTTGGAGATTAGCGCTTCATAGAGAAGATAAAAATCATTGTGTTTGGCTTGGCTGATCGCGCGCTGTTTGGCACTAAGCGGTTTACGCCATACCTGTTTTAACCAGGCTGATTTGTAATAGGTGCTTAAACTTTTGGGTCGATTCAGATCGTACTCAAAACGTGAGTCAGTACCCACTAATGTGATGGGTTGTGATGCAATCACCTCGTCTGTGTATGGATCTTCCTCAAAATAGCGTTCCTCAGCGCTAAGCTGACCGAGTTTGATCAGCTCATGACGCAGAGTATGGCCCGCATGGATAGCAGTACATACTACAGGCAGGTATTCTTCAATTTTAATAAAACAACCTGACGATTCGAGTTGCCCCGAGAACGCTTCGCCGCGTTTAATCAGGCCTAACATTTGCTCTAAACTATAGGTTTGCATCTTCTACCGCACGTCGATATGCACTCTTACGTTGCATCAATAAGTCTTTTGAATTGATGATGTTTTCGGCAAAATCGATCACCTGCTTTTGCAGTTTAACGCGGTTAAGCTTGTTAATACGGGTTATGCCACCTGGGCTTAACACGTTTACCTCGACCAATTTATTACCTATCACGTCTAGGCCGGTAAAGTAGAGACCATCGCGCACCAGTTTAGGGCCAATCGCGGCGCACAATTCGCGCTCTTCGCGGGTGATGGTGTGTTTGACGACGGTACCCCCGGCGTGCACGTTAGAGCGAAATTCACCGCTGGCGGGGACGCGTCTCATGGCACCAATCGGTTCGCCATTGAGCATTAAGATGCGTTTATCGCCTTCCTCGGCGCCTTCGATGTAATCTTGTAAGATCACGTAGTTACTCTGATCATCCGTGCCAATATAAAAGTCGAGTAGCGAGCTAAAGTTCTGCCGTGCGCTTTTTTCAATGACAATAACTCCGTGACCGCCAAAACCGTTTAAGGGTTTAAGGATCATCTTGTCGCTGTCACTCTCTTCGAGTACGCGTTGCAAGTAGTCACGGTTTTTGGATACGTGGGTGGTAGGAATATAGCGACTCGCCGCACCACTCATGCTGGCGGTGTACAGTTTGTTATTGGCAACCCTTAACCCTTCAAGATCGTTAATGATCAGGGTGTCACCTTTTACCGAGTCGAGAAAGTTTAACGCTAAGTTGTCCAGTGGTGGGTTAGCGCGCATAAAAATGCAGTCAAACCCAGCCATTGGCAGACGCGCCTTATGAAACTCAACTGAGCGATAAAAGCGCGGAATATTATCCGGAATTTTCATGCCCTTTTTGATGATTTGGCAGAACCCGTAGACGCTACTGTCTCGAATGGTTAAACCACTGGTGGTGGTTATGGCAACGGTGTGACCACGCTGAGCGCACTCATGAACTAGTCTTAGGGTAGTATCGGATTCAGCATCGATACGTTCCCACGGGTACATCAAAAAGCAAATGTGCATCTTAGTTAAGCAACCTCATCTTCCGGGTGTGATTCTACATAAGTGTATTGTTCAACACGCTGATTAACAGTGCTGTTGAGCGTGTGAAATTTCTTTGGCTCTCGTGTGAGTTTTAGGTATTTCATCCACACATGTTCGAGCTTAGTATTGGCTTTATTAGGGTGTTTTAGCACCTTAATAAAATGTTTTTCCTCTGCAGTCTCAGGGTCTAATTGCCCGGCCTCGAAGGCTTGCATTGTGTCGCCGTATAGGCTTAACAATTCCGCTTCGGATAAGGTAAATTCTCCTGACTTGCTGAACCCTCTTGGAAAGTTTTTGTCATCAAAAAAACGCTTTTGACCAAAACGGAATGACTCTTCTGACATGGCAACCTCTAACTGTGATTTAAACGCTTTAACTACAGGGATATTCGATCGCGAAATTATGTTTTTTGGGGGCAAAAGAGAAACAAAACATTTTTGTCGTCACCATCAGGATTAGTTGTTATTCTCTCGGTCAAATCGATAGAGAGACCAAAATGGACGTCAAAGTATTTAAAACGTTTTTAGAAGTTGCGCAAACCCGCCATTTTGGCCGCGCCGCTGAGAACTTATATATTACCCAAGCTGCTGTTAGTGCTCGAATTAAGCAGCTAGAGTCTTTTTTTGATTCAGCACTTTTTATTCGAGACCGCAACAGCATTAAATTGACCTCGGCAGGCGAGCGTTTAGTCGGTTATGCCCATGTGATGGTCAATACCTTAGAGCAAGCCAAAAATGAGTTAGCCTTAACCAACAATAAAGCGCTGCAACTGACCATGGCGGGGACGCCTAACATTTGGGATGCCTATTTGCAGCACTGTTTAAGCAAGGTGACAGATGCCTTTGGTGGCTATGGCTTTATGGCACAGGCGCTCAGCCGTGAGCAGCTTAATCGCAACCTCATTGAGCGCACCTTAGATATGGCGTTTGCCTTTGACCCACTAAAGTCAGACGAATTAGTCTGTAAACAGGTAGCCGATTTAGTGCTGGTGCTAGTGTCGACATCGCCGTGCACTAAAGAGCAGGCATTAGCGGATAAATATGTGTATGTGGATTGGGGCACACGTTTTGCCTCAGAGCACGCCGAGCGTCATCATTGTGCGGTGCCGCCGTATTTACGCACCTCGACTGGGCGCATCGCGCTTGACTTTATTCTCGATAAAGCGGGCGCGGCTTATCTGCCGTTATCGATTGTTGAGCCTTTTTTGGCATCAAAGCAGCTGTATCGTGTTGCGGACGTCGAGCCTTGGCATCGGCCTATTTATCTTTCTTATCGCAAGGATAGCAGCTCATTAGAGGCGATCACTAAAATCCAAGAGCTGGTAAAAGAGATTGATCCCCTGACGGCATATACGCTGCAACAGATAGGGCAAATGCGTTAACCCATATCTGTAACTTATCGTTTACCCTGGCGGCGTTTATAGGCAATCGCAATGCAGAGCGCCGCGCCTCCCCAAGTGAGCGTTAATGCAAGACACATCATAATTAAGGCACTGTTACTCATGGCGGTTATCTCCTTTAGTCGATGATGTTGGGGGGCTCTGGTGCCACAGTCCATGATGACGTGAGCGCTTACTGGCAAAATCGATCAATAGCGCAAATAGCAACATGGCCGCCACCAGTCCCCAGCCCAACAGGAGTTGGTCGGCAATAGGGTAATCACCGTAGCCATTAGTCAGGGTGTTATAGAGGTTCTTAGCTAATATAGTGGCTAAAATGGCGGGGCTTATTATCTGTAAACAGATCTCTAACCAGCGCCCGACATGGAACTCAGAGCAATGATTAGCGTGGCGCCTGACTAAATTGACCTTTAACATCCAAGTGATAATCAGCAGTTCTACTAGGCAGCTCATTAACAGGGCGATGTTATTAATAAAGTAATCGACCAGATCCAGCAGTAGCAGTCCACCACTGGTGGCAAAGGCCATCGACACCAGATAACCGACCGCGCACACGATTATGGCCGCCGTTTTTCGTGGCAGATGAAACTTGTCGATGATCGCGCTGATAACCGCTTCTATGATAGAGATGTGTGAGCTTAATCCTGCGATAACTAAGGCCACAAAAAACAGCGGCCCAAGCAGTTGTGGCAGTGGCATCAAATTGATGGCCGTCGGGATGGTCACAAAGGCAAGTCCGATGCCTGAGCTGACCACTTCGGTCAAGGGCTTCATCTGCTGCTCAGCCATGTAACCGAGCACCCCGAAAATCAATATGCCCGCCAAAATAGAGAAGCCACAATTGATCAGCACTGTCATAAAGGCATTATTGTTAATGTCGGCTTTGGTGGGCAGGTAGCTGGAGTAAGCTAGCATAATGGCAAAGCCGACGCTTAAGGTGAAAAATATCTGCCCATAAGCGGCGGACCAGACTTGAATATCCAATAACCTACTAAAATCGGGCTCAAACAAGTAGTTAAGACCCGATAGCGCGCCGGGTAACAATAGCACTCGGGTGATCAACACCAACACCATAATAAATAGCATGGGCATCATGATTTTACTCGCCCGTTCAATGCCGCCTTTAACTCCGGTGAACACCGCCATTGTGGTGATGGCCCACGCTAAGCTCATGGCGGCAGCGATGCCCCACTGGAACTGCCCCAAATTTGTTGGGGAGTTATTACCTAGCTGTAAATACTGCTCAAAGAAGAAGGCGTTTGGATCATCCCCCCAACTCTGGCCGAAAGAGAAGCCTAAAAAAGAGATGGTCCAGCCGATAATGGCCACATAATAGACCGCGATGATGGCGGCAATAAACACTTGAAACCACCCCAACCACTCGAGGCGGAGCCCTAAGCTGGTGCCCAGCTGACTAAAGATGCGCGGGGCGGTTTTTTTGAGTTTATGACCTAGGCTAAACTCCATGATCATAAATGGGATGCCTGCGGTGAGCATGGCAAACAGATAGGGCACAAAGAAGGCGCCGCCGCCATTTTCGTAAGCCATATAGGGAAAGCGCCAAATATTGCCCAGCCCAATGGCTGAGCCCACTGCGGCTAAGATAAACCCCACCCTCGAATTCCATTGCTCTCGCTTCATCACTCACCTCGTGTCAGGCTGGTCCGTTAGTGCCTTAATTAACTGTAGCCGTTAATCCATGGATGAGTATGGAAAACACATTAAAACAAAGACAAGCAGTGAAGTGTGCAGCGTAAATTCGGTTAGCTCGAGCGCTGTTCAAGCGTCGTCAACTGCTGATAGATAGCCTGATTATGGGGCGTAGGGATACCATGAGCGGCTGCGCGATGGATAAGATAACCTGTTATGGCATCGATTTCGGTTGGTCGCCGATGGGCAATATCTTGATACATCGACGAGAAGTTATTGGCGGTTAAGTGAATAACGTCAAATACCCGCGCAATGAGGGGAGCTCTGGCAAGGGGCACTTGCTCAGCCTGAGCCACCAAGATCACCTCATCGAGCAGTCCTAAGATGGTGTGACGATATTCAGGGGCCGCCAATGCCCCATTGCGGCATTGATAAATAGCGGTTAAGGGATTTATAGCAATATTGACCGCCAATTTCTGCCATAGCATAGGAATAATGTCGTTACACCACTGGCTATTGGGAATGGCATTAAGTAGATAGGCTTTCGTCGTTTGCGTCAGCTCCTGGCCGCTAAACAAGCCAAGCTGAGTAAGGCCTGCACCGGTTTGACGCACCTGCCAGCGCTGCTGCTTTAACGCCCCTTGCGATGTGGTGCCAAGGCAGAGGGTTCGCCCGTTGAGATGGGGCGCAAGGTCTAGGTGTGGGCCCATGCCATTATGCAGCAATAACAGTTGGCACTCTCGATTAAGGCGCGGCAGCAGCGGTTTGAGAGTATCAATGACTTGATAGGCTTTGACGCAGACAATCAGTAGCGTGATGTGCTTTAAGTCAGCCTGCGCATCATCGCTGTTAGGGCTGATAACTTGAGCGGTGCGGGTTGATGAGACACCGTTTAGGTCGGTAAATTGCAGCAAGGTAGGCGTATTGTCGGCGCTAGCTTGTTGCCGGCCGATCAGCAGCGGCGCTTGTCCTACGCTGGCGAATTGATGAAACAGTAACTGACCGATAGCCCCAGCGCCGACAATAGCAATGTTGGGCTGGCAGTGGACAGGCTGGCTTTGCGGCGTGATTTGAGGGCTCGTCATTCGCTCAACTTTGCTGTAACGCACTGGCTTTAAGGTAACGCCGATACAACCACAAGCCGCAATAAAACAGCATGACGCCGAGCATGTCAGCGATAAAGTCGCCGAGTGAGGCGCTGCGATAAGGCAGGCGCGATTGCACCGCTTCGATAAAGCAGGCGTAAGCGGCGAGTATTGCAGCCAGACCATACCATTTAGGCTCAAAGGCCAAATGGGTGAGTAGGGCTAGGCAGAAAAAGCTGCCTAGATGGCCAATTTTATCTAGATTGGGGATCGCTTGCGAATAACTCGGGCGAGAAAAGACTAAATAACTGATCACCAGTAAGGCGATAAGTAGGGCGATTTTAAAAATGAGTTTTCTTGAGTTCACAGGTCACGATACATCAGCGAATTTTAGCAATCATAGGAAAATGTCACCCTAAAGTCATTAATAATTAAGTCTGAGTCGTTCGCGCTAGCGTTAACTTTTTTTGCCCCCACTGACTGCAAAAAGGTAAACTAGCGCCATTAGATTGAGCGGCGAGATGAGGAATAAACATGCCATCAATGGATATCGTATCGGAAGTGAATGAAGTTGAACTACGTAATGCGGTCGATAATACCCGTCGAGAGCTGAGCACTCGGTTTGATTTTCGCAACGTTGAAGCTGAAATTACCTACAAAGATCATCAGGTGACTTTGGCCTCAGAGTCAGATTTTCAATGCCAACAACTGCTCGATATGTTGCGTAACCAATTGAGTAAACGCAATGTCGATCCGGCTTCGATGGAGGTCGCCGATAAGGCGATCCACAGCGGTAAAACCTTTTCGCTTAAAGTGACCTTTAAAGAGGGCATCGAAAGCCTAGTGGCGAAAAAGCTGGTTAAACAGATTAAAGATAGCAAGCTTAAAGTGCAGGCAGCGATTCAGGGTGACTCGGTGCGAGTGACGGGTAAGAAGCGTGATGATTTACAGGCGGTAATGGCATTGGCCCGCGAATCGGATTTAGGCCAGCCATTCCAGTTTAATAACTTCCGTGACTAACATGCTGTCGCACCAGATGACATCTCATCGTGCGTAAGCGTATCAGGTCTAAGTACATCAGGTTTAAGCGCATCGACTGCGGCTTTAACTAAGCCCAACCTGCCCGCGATTATAAAAAGCCCCGCGTGAGTCATCACGTGGGGCTTTTTATGGCTGTAAGCCTAATATCGACCTTATCGAGCATGGATTACTGCAGGTTAGTGCTCTGCTTTCGCGGCCGTAGATTTTGGCTCTGTACTGGCTTGGGACGCACTTAAATCATCACTCGGATGGGGCGCGAATTTCTGCACCAACACAATTAAGCCCAATACGGGAAAACCAATAACACTGGCCGCAACAAAAAAGTTGATATAGCCGAAAGCGTCGATATAGGCTCCTGAAAATCCGGCAATAAACTTAGGGAATAACAACATAATTGATGACAGCAATGCATATTGTGTCGCGCTATAGCCGCTACTGGTCAAGCTAGAGAGGTAGGCAATAAAGGCCGCGGTGGCGATGCCCGCGCTGAAATTATCGATGGAGATCACCGCCGTTAACAGATTAACGTCATAACCTATCATCGCCTGATAGGCAAATAACAGGTTTGTGAGAGCGACCATCAAGGCGCCTAAAAATAATATCTTCATGGTGCCATAACGGGCCAGTAATACGCCACCCGCGCCCGCACCAACTAAGGTCATGATTAAGCCATAAACCTTACTGATGGCGGCGATTTCAGCCTTGGAAAACCCCATGTCGACATAGAACACATTCGCCATGATCCCCATGACGATATCTGAGATACGATAGCAGGAGATCAACAGTAAGATGAGCATGGCGCTGTAGCCATAGCGTTTGAAAAAGTCGATAAAGGGTAAAATACTGGCGGTATAAAACCATGAAAGTGCCGCAGCCACCACTCTATGATGACGCTTAGCGAGGGCAATGTTAAGCTCTGCTTCTTTAGCGTCAGCCTCTTTAGTTTCCACCAGGGGCTCTTTACTCATTAAGGTGGTGATAATGCCGACAGACATCAGCGCGGCCATCACCAGATACGCGGTTTGCCATGAAGCAAGATCATAGGCTTCGCTACTGGGGCCGACCCATGCGGCGATGGTTAAGGCGCCAGCTGTAGCCACAATCATGGCGCTGCGGTAACCCACTTGGTAGGCGGCGGCCAGCGCAGCTTGCATTTTTACTGGTGCTGAGTCGATACGAAAGGCATCAATCACAATATCTTGCGTCGCTGAAGCAAAGGCCACCATAAGCGCAAAGAGTGCCAAGCGTTCCAGATCTTGTACCGGATCACTCTGGCTCATGCCCAAAATAGCGACCACTAATATTAACTGGGCAAACAGCATCCATCCGCGTCGTCGGCCGAGTAAGCGGGTAAAGAGGGGGAGTGAAAGGCGATCAACTAAGGGCGACCAAGCCCATTTAATGCCATAGGCTAAGGCTATCCAACTAAAATAACCGATGGCGGTTCTGTCGATACCAGCTTCACGTAGCCAGAAGGAAAGAGTGGAAAATACCAGCATTAAAGGCAAGCCGGCAGAAAAGCCTAACAACAGCAGAATTAACACCCGCTTGTGACAGTAAATAGAGAGGGCGTCTTTTACATGAGAAAGGGTCACAGACATACAACAGGTTTACAGTAAGGTGAACTTAGCTTAAACGCTACGGCGGCAAATAAAAAGCGAAAATCGGCCATAAAAAAGCTCAGCCTATACGGGCTGAGCTTTTTTAGACGTTATCATGATAAAGAGCAGGGCCTGTTACCGATACAGCCACTTGGACATTGGCCGCCAAGACTCAAGAAGTCACAGCATTCGTCTATTTGCTTGCGCAAAAATTGATTGCCGCGAATACTCCAGTCAGGCCATTTGTTGAAGGCATGTATTAGGTGCCAAAACACTTTCTCCATATCACTTTGCGCATCACCCTGATGATTGAACTGCTGCCATTCTTCAAGGGTGTCCCATAAATAAAGCTGGATCTCATTGAAATCGAGTTGATTATTCAAAAACGCTTTTCCATATAGAGCCAACTGGGGCGCTTTATTATCGATGAACTCATTAGGGGTCACCGTTCGCCTCCTTGCTGCTACACCGAAGTAAGTATAGTCAGCCATTTTTTGTTATTGCAATTTTATCCATCTCATCAGCCGTCGGCGAAATATGCTGCTGTGGCGCTAGATTAGGATAACGCGATTCTGCTTGAGTATTGTGGCGCTAGGGGATATGCGCCACTTTGATTGGTCGACTTTGTGATGAGGCTAACGCTTATTTTTGTGGCCACTATTTGCGCGGCAACGACCTTTAACGCTAACGACTTTCGGGGCAACTATTCTCGCGGTAATAGCGTTGCCTTGGTTAAGATTATTGGCGTAACAGGCACATCGGGCCATCCGAGCTTGCTATTGATAGCCGTGGGTTGCTGCGCCATGGCTTCAAGCACCGCCAAGCCCTCGGTCACTTCACCAAATACGGCATAGCCCCAGCGACGTTTAGAGGGATCTAAGCGTTTGTTATCGGCCACGTTAAAATAAAACTGCGCCGTGGCCGAGTGCGGATCATTTTCCCGTGCCATGGCGATGGTGCCTAGGCTGTTACTCAAGCCGTTACCCGCTTCATTGACTATGGGGTTATCGGTCGGCTTTTCGTTAAATCTTGGGTCGAGTCCGCCACCTTGAACCACAAAGTCGGCAATCACCCGATGAAACAGGGTGTTGTCATAATGCCCTTTTACGACATAGGTGAGGAAGTTATCGACTGTGATAGGCGCGCGTTGACGGTCGAGCTCAACCACAATGTTGCCCATGCTGGTTTGCAGCTCTACCTTAGGGTAAAGGGTGTCAGCTTGTATATCGACCGCATGGGCCATGTTGCACAGCGACAGTAAAACCCATGCCAATATCCACTGTTTCATCTATTGCTCCTCGATGGGCTTATTGCTGAATAAACTGATTGAGTTCGGGATCGTTAATGATTTTGCCGGTTAAATCGCTCAATAGATCGTTGACGGCTAGCTCTAATGTGGCGAAGTCGGCGCTCAGCGGTCCCGATACCGTATTGCGCGCGGTATACCGCTTGGTGAATGTTTGGCTGCTATTTGTGGCAATAACGTTGATGATAATGTCATTGCTGGCTTCATAGCCAAACGTGGTCTCATTGACGTCGGTTAAGAGTTTCTCTAATTGCAGCTGCATATGGTTAGTGGCAGCAGGGTCAATTTGGTAACCGGCTTGGCTAAATCCTTGACGAAAGACCGCATCGAGCTGTTGACGCGGCGCTTCCGATGGGCTCACTAAGCGTGCGGCATCACCATCATGATTGAATCGGGCGACAAAGTTGGCCGAGCGAGTATCGATCATTTTAATGGCAATCGGTTTGGCTGCCATCGTGTGGGCGCTGATGGCTGGCAGCTGTGGATTCAATGCCATGTGAGTGGGGGCGTTACTGGCACACCCAAACAAAATGCCTGCGGTGGCGATAAGTAAAGTTAAGCGTCGCATAGTGGTGATTTTTATAGTCAAAAGGTGGCATCAGCATACCAGAATCGGCCGTCGATTCCACTGTTAAGCACGCCCCCTTGAGGGGGCTGATGACGTGATATGTTACGTGTTTGTTGCTTTGGGCTGTTAACTTACCTTAGAAACCGTTAGAGTAAAAAATCGATAGCAAAAAACCGTGCTCAGCGCTGCCTAATCCCTTGCCATGTTATCCCGGCGCCTTGGGGGATTTGCTCAGTAGCAGCGCTTGTTTATGGTTAAACCTGAACAGTTAATGCGAGGTTCCAGTGACAGAGTTAATCTCCCCTGCGGCGCCAGAGAGCCTGATATTACCCTCAGGAGAAGTCCAGTTTGGCCACTTTGATGGTCCCGTTGACTCTTTGGGACTGGCGCACTTTGAGTACCGCAATAACATGGATAAGCTGGCAAGTCGCTGGGCGCGGCATTTTCATTTTAAGCAGTTTCAATTTGTGTCGCTCCTCACGCCCCGATATGTGATTGGTGTGGCGTTGGCCGATATTGGTTATGTGGGCAGCGCCTTTTGTTATCTGTACGATATTGCGGCCAATACACTGGTTGAAACCACTTGGCTCAAACCGTTCGCCAAGGGGATGTCGATGTCGCCATCGCCTCGTCAGGGTAAAGCGTGCATTGGCGGTCGCCGCGGCAGTATTACTTTTAATCTGGTCGATGGCTTATGGCAATTGAGCCTAGAGACGCCACAGATAAGCGCCGAGCTTGAGCTGCATCCTTTGGCGCTGAGCTTGCCAATGGCGATGTGCACCCCAACAGGCTATAACGGCTGGACCTATACCCAAAAGCACAACGGCTTGATCCCCAAAGGGCGACTGACCATTAAGCATGAGCCGCAGCCGCTTAACAATGCACTAGCAGGTTATGACTATTCTGCAGGCTATATGCGCCGCGAGACCAGTTGGCGCTGGGCGAGCATTAATGCTCGAGTGGGTGATACCATCATAGGGCTTAACTTAGCGGCAGGGGTTAATGAAACTGGCGCCACAGAAAATGTATTGTGGATTAACGGGGCGCGGCATCTATTGGGGCCTGTGCAATTTGATTTTTTACGCAACAGTGATCATATGAGCGATGACTGTTGGCGAATAACGTCACTTGATGGACGGGTGGATCTGCGTTTTAAGGCGCGTAATGGTCGTCAGGAAAAACTCAATTTATGGCTATTACAGAGTAATTTTCGCCAGTACATAGGTCACTTTGAAGGCGAGGTTATCGATGGTGAAGGCCAGCGGCATCATTTGCAGCAGGTGCTTGGTTTAACTGAAGATCATTTTGCGCGCTGGTAAGAGCCGATGTGCAGGTTGATTTTATTAACGATTGAGCGGGATAGAAAAGATGGATTTTGATTGGTTGATATCACACCCTGAAGTGTTGCTCTTGGCCTTAGCGCCGATTTTCTTTATCTGTCTCTTACTCGAGTGGCAGTTTGGCGCTCGGTTGGGCCGCTTGCCGGCGAATGCGGCTTACCATTGGCCCGAAGTGTTATGTAACTTTACCTTAGCGGCGCTGCATCAAGCCAGCGACATCCTTACTGGTTTGCTGGTGGCTCACGTCTATCTGTGGGTATTTGGTTGGCGCCTGTTTGATATTGAGATGGGCGTCGTCAGCTTTATTGCCCTTATCATCGCCCAAGACTTTTGCTATTACTGGTTTCACCGCGCCAGCCACAGAGTACGCTGGATGTGGGCGGCCCATGTGGCGCACCACAGCTCAGAGCATATGAATTTTAGTACGGCGTTTAGGCAGAGTTTAATGTACCCATTGGCAGGCATGTGGTTGTTTTGGCTACCGCTGGTTATTATGGGTTTCGATCCCAACTGGGTGGTTTTTGTGGTGCTATTGAACTTAGGTTTACAGTTTTTTGTTCACACTCAAGCGATTAAATCCCTTGGGCCGCTAGAGTGGATCTTTAATACCCCATCGCATCATCGAGTGCACCATGGTCGCAATGCGCAGTATATTGACAAAAACTATGCCGGCGTGTTGATCATTTGGGACCGACTGTTTGGCACTTATGTTAAAGAGGAGGAGACGGTGGAGTATGGCATCACTAAGCCAATTAATAGCGTTAATCCTTTGGTGGTCACCTTTGCTGAGTGGCGCGATATGTTAGCTGAGGCCTTCGCTAAAGGGCTTAGGCTGAGGCAGCGTTTAAGGGTGTTATTTGCGCCGCCAAGCACTGTGGCGCAAACCACAGCGATGCCCATGGCTGCGAGTACAGAGCCTGATGCGGCGCAGGCAAATAAGGCGCGTTAATCGGTTGATTTAGCTTTATTAACCTGTTTTTTGGCTTGTAAAATCACAAATTTGCCGTTGGATGCCACAGTGGCGCAGTTTTTAAAGATGCGCTGCAGTTTAACGTGGTACGCCAAATGACGATTACCTACCACATGTAAGATCCCGCCATCGCCGAGTCGCCTAAAGGCATCTAAAAACATCTGCCAAGCAATATGGTCAGTGATGGCTTCGCCTTGGTGAAACGGCGGATTACATAAGACTAAATCGGGCTGAATCTCATCGCCCAAATGGGTTAAGCAGTCATCCCAATGAAAGCTGGCTTGCTCGCCCTCAAGGTCTGGATTAGCCAGTTGATTGAGCTGCCAGTTATTGCGAGCAGAGACGATGGCCATCTCGGAGTCATCGACAAAATGCAGCCGGGCATCAGGAAACAACTGTTTGGCCCTGAGTCCCAATATTCCGTTACCACAGCCTAAGTCGACAATGGACTTAAAATCACCTTGAGGCATATTGTCTAGCATGATCCGCGCGCCAATATCGAGTTTGTTGGCGGCAAAGACATTGCTTAAATTGCTGAGCGTTAATTGATATTCAGGCACATTCCAGCGAGTATCTGCTGGCAGCGGGCGGGCGATGCCATCACTGATGCAGGTGATAACGCGGGTCTTTTTCCAGGTGAGGCTGGCCGTCGCAGGGCCTAAATGCTGCTTGAGTAGTTGCAGCAGCGCCTTATTTATCGATTTGGCTTTGGCGCCAATATAGACTGTGGTGCCCTTGGTGAGCACCTGAGATAACCTGTCGAGTTGATGGGCCAAATAGTTAAGGTTTTTGGGTAATTTCATCAACACCAATTCAGGGCGCTGCGGTAATACATCGCGGCTATTACACCATTGAATATTATCGTCAGGCAGTTGGTTACGGCCAAGATTTTGCAAGGTGCCTAGCTGGCTGGTTTTCGCATCGGTTTCTACAAGCAATGGCCAAGCGCTATTTTGGTGAGTCAGGGCGCAGGTTAAGGCGCCAAAATTATCATTAATAATGGCAGTGCGACATACAGTTTGCTGTTGCTCAGTTAAGTGTTTAATCAAGTGCTCATCGGCGGCGTCCCAGGCCTGCAGGTTAGATTCCTGCTTGGCGGGATAACGATAAAGTTCAAGTTCGATATCGGCGACGGAGAATTGAGTTGTCATGACTGCACTGCTACGTTGAATTTGGGGGCGCGATTATCGCAGATTTCCCCCATCAGGTATAGTTAAGCTAGCGCACCGTTGACGTGAGTAACCCCTAGGCTTACTACGTTAAGCTCTGGATGCATTTTAATTCACTGCTCGAAATAATCAGGTGTAACGATAATGATTGAAGAAGCCAGAGTGCGTCAACCGAGTCTGGATTTAGAGGAGCAAGCCCAAGCCTCCCAAAGTAGTGTGCCGTTTACCTTAGTAGAAGGGTATCTTTCAATGGCGCAGCAACAGGCATTGTGGCAAGAGTCACTGGATTACCCTTTTAATCGTCCGCATATCCAAGTATTTGGTCAGTCACATGCGATCCCGCGCAGTCAGGTGTGGTTTGGTGATAAGGGCTGTGATTATCGTTATTCGGGGTTGTTTATCGAGGCATTGCCTTGGCCTAAATATGCCCAGCGTTTACAGGCAAAGCTTGCCCGAGAATGGCGATTAAACAGCAATGGCGTGCTGGTAAATCGTTATCAAGATGGGCAAGAGTCGATGGGCTGGCACAGCGATGATGAGCCTGAAATAGCGCCTGGCAGCGATATTGCCTCGGTCACCCTAGGGGCAAGTCGCGATTTTTTACTGCGCCATAAACAGACAAAACAGAAGATAAGCTTAAGCTTGCACAGTGGCGATCTGCTGATCATGCACTGGCCGATGCAAGCGTATTGGCAGCACAGTCTGCCTAAACGGTTAAGGGTTAAGCAAACGCGGCTTAATTACACGTTTAGGCAATTAACACCTAACTTTCACCAAGCTTGATGGTCTTATTTTGACGTGGTTGTGGACACTTCTTCGTTATTCGCCCGTTTGCTGTTGATAAATTTAGCGACCAACTGGTCTTATCACTGACTTTTGTTAGCCAGCTCTCACTTCGACATAAGTGAATGTTTTATGCTCAGTAAGCTATGGGAGCATTTATTGGAGCCAGCGATGCAAAAAATGATGATTACAACCGTTGTGGGCAGTGTTACCCCTGGGGTGATAAAAGCCTTAGCCGATACCACACGCGCTGTAGGCGGCGAATGGGTCACCAGTAAGGTGATTAAGCTCGATAGCCAGTTTGCTGCCCTGTTGAAAGTGGCAATCGCAGTAGATGCAATCGCTGAACTACAACAAGCGTTTGCACAAAAATTTCCACAGTTACTGTTTAACTATAGCGATCAAGCGTTGTCACCACCTCAGCATACGCGCATATTAAAATGCAATGTCGATTGTCGCGATCGCCCAGGATTGACCCGTGAAATTGTCGACCTCCTGTCCAATCTAAACCTAGAGATTGAGCATATGGAGTTTAATCGAGTCCATGTTTCGACAATTGGCCAAACGGTATTTTCATCTCAGCTAGCTATCATCGTGCCAGATGAGGTGAGTGATGCCAGTGTGGTTGAGTTATTGGAAGGTGTGTCAAAGGATGCCCGGGTGAGTTTGGGTTGATGGTTGACCTTTTGGCGTCAGCGCAGTAATCTGCCGCCATCATTTTTGTACTCAATTGAGACAATGGCTATGTCCGTCAAACAGATTATTATTGAAAAGCTTACCGCTGCATTATCTCCTGTTTATCTGGAAGTGATTAATGAAAGCGACAATCATCATGTGCCGCCCAATTCAGAAACTCACTTTAAGGTGATTATTGCCAGTGAGGCATTTGAAGGGCAGCGCTTGATAGGGCGTCACCGCAGTGTCAACCAAGCCTTAGCGGATGAATTTGCCAATGGCTTGCACGCCTTGTCTATGCATACTTTTACACCGAGCGAGTGGCAGGCCGAAGCAGAAATACCTAATTCTCCTAAATGCCGCGGTTAATAACCGAGCCCACATCGCATGACTCATTCATTAAAGCGCTTATCACTAAGCGCTTTTTTATTGGTAAATCACTTAAGCTTTATTACTCATCAATCTTCGCCGTATCTTGGTTGGTATAGAACGCAGGATCAATTTATCGCCGCACCGTATTTGTTTCTGGTGGAGAAGGTGCGCCATGGCGTTGGGTTAGCATGAGTGAGCTCGCCAAGTGGGGCAATCTTAGTTGCAGATACTTTACATCCGATTAACAGTGACGCATATTAAGTCCAGCGTAATACTGAGCAGTGTTGATTCACCGCTATTTTAGTTGAGTTTAGGTGCCTCTCGCCATAAGTCATCATGGTTTGAGTCGCCATAAGGAGATAAAAGCAATGCCGTTACTAGATAGTTTTACCGTCGATCATACTCGAATGTATGCCCCTGCGGTGCGAGTGGCTAAAACCATGAAAACCCCCAGTGGCGATGCGATCACGGTATTTGATTTACGCTTTTGTATTCCGAACCAAGAGATCTTAAGTGAGCGCGGTATTCATACGCTGGAGCATCTGTTTGCCGGCTTTATGCGTGATCATCTTAATAGCGATAAGGTTGAGATTATTGATATTTCGCCTATGGGCTGCCGCACCGGTTTTTATATGAGCCTTATTGGTACGCCATCAGAATCAGTCGTGGCGGATTGTTGGTTAGCGGCGATGGAAGATGTGCTTAAAGTTAAGCAGCAGTCAGAGATCCCTGAGCTCAATGAATATCAATGTGGTACCTATGAGATGCATTCGCTAGATCAGGCTAAAGAGATCGCCCGCAACATTATTGCGTCCGGAGTGAATGTTAATAAAAATGATGAACTAAAACTCAGTGATGAGATCCTCAAAGGGCTGTAATTAAGCGACCATTTTATAATGATAAAAGCAGCTGTGGCTGCTTTTATGTTATCTATATATTGGCTTGCCGACATTCATTATTGCTCGTTAAATCACATGCCCTATTTTGGTTGTTGCTAAGGTGAGCTGGTGCTCACTTTGGTATTTATTTACGCAGTTATGGGGTCTTGCTGCTGGTTTTTTCAGCGAACGTTCGGCGAGTTCGGCTAGACCTTAGTCTAATTTTTATGCAAACGATAACTTGGTGTTACTTAATTATTGAGCCAGAGTTTTACCTACTTTTTGATTCGCTCAAATGCTATAACCCTGCTAGGACAAGGGGCTAAATTAATTCGGCTTAATCTAATGATTAAAAAAACATAGAATTGTGATCAACTGCCCACAATAAAAATCCCGCTTTCCTTTTAAAACACCTGTATTTGCCATGGCGATAACTATTTATTTACGGTAAAATGCGCCCGACCAGCGTGATTGCGATCGCATTTCTGTAATAAATCTGCGCTAGCTCAATGAGATAGGATTTGCTTGAAGCTTCTCTCATTTAGCAGGAACGCGACGCATTATCTTTCCTTCATAACGTAGTGCTTGTGGATATGATTACAATAAAGAAAGGATTGGACCTACCTATAACAGGTGGACCAGAGCAAGTTATCCATAATGGCCCAGCCATTAAACATGTAGCTACTTTGGGTGAAGAGTATATTGGCTTACGTCCCACCATGAAGATCAAAGTGGGCGACAAAGTGCAAAAAGGTCAGGTGATTTTTGAAGACAAAAAGAATCCTGGCGTTAAATATACTGCTTTAGCCAGTGGCACAATTTCAGACATTAACCGGGGCGCTCAGCGTGTTCTTCAGTCGGTTGTCATTGCAGTGGAAGGGGACGATAGCGTTGCCTTTGCTAAATATGATGCATCTGCTTTAGACTCTCTTGACCAGCAACTGGTGCGTGACAACTTGATTGAATCAGGTTTATGGACCGCACTTCGCACTCGTCCCTTCAGTAAAGCACCTGCCGTAGATTCTTCTGCCGCTGGTATCTTTGTCACCGCTATCGATACTCAACCTCTTGCTGCCGATCCTGTCGTTATCATTAACGAGCACAAGGAAGATTTTGCTAATGGCTTAAAAGTCTTAGCCAGATTGACCGAAGGAAAAGTATATCTGTGTAAAGCGCCTGGTGCTGATATTCCAGCTGCCAATGCACAGGTTGAAGAGTTTGCCGGTCCGCATCCTGCGGGTCTTGTCGGTACCCATATACATTTTGTCTTACCAGCATCTGCAAAACGTACTGTTTGGCATATCGGCTACCAAGATGTGATCGCTATCGGTCAACTGTTCACTACGGGTGAGTTAAATACCCAGCGTGTGGTTGCTGTTGCCGGTCCTAAGGCGCTTAAGCCTAGATTGGTTCGTACCTTAGTGGGTGCATCGACGGTTGAGCTGACCGCAGGTGAAATGGCGGATGGTGATGTTCGTGTGATTGCCGGTTCCATTTTAAATGGTAAAACCGCCGTAGGCGCACACGCTTATATTGGTCGCTTCCATAACCAAGTATCACTACTTGAAGAAGGCAGACAGCAAGATTTTATCGGTTGGGCTATGCCTGGTGCTGATAAGTTCTCAATTACGCGTGCGTTTTTAGGCCATTTGTCACCTTCACGTCTGTTTAATATGACGACCAGCACAGGTGGTTCAGACCGTGCTATGGTGCCAATCGGTAACTATGAGCGTGTCATGCCTCTGGATATTCTTCCTACCATGCTATTACGTGACCTAGTGTCAAGTGATGTCGATGGCGCCGCCGCGTTAGGTGCGTTGGAGTTAGATGAAGAAGATTTGGCACTATGTACATTCGTATGTCCCGGCAAGTATGACTATGCGTCATATCTACGTGACTGCTTAGATACGATTGTGAGGGAAGGCTAATGGGCTTGAAACAGTTTTTCAAAAGTATTGAACCGCAGTTTGAAAAAGGCGGTAAATACGAAAAGTGGTACGCGCTGTTTGAAGCCGCGTACACAGTATTTTATACCCCGGGTCACGTAAACAAGGGTCGTACCCATGTGCGTGATAACCTCGATCTAAAGCGTATGATGATTACGGTTTGGGCCTGCGCATTTCCAGCCATGTTTGTGGGAATGTACAACGTGGGTCTGCAAGCGCAAGACGCCTTAGCCGCTGGTTTTGCAACGCCTGACGTGTGGCAAACCGCCTTGTTTGGCTTGTTTGGTACCGAGTTAACTGCCGACTCAGGTGTGGCCGCATTAATGTGGTACGGCGCCTGTTTCTTCCTGCCTATCTACGCGGTAACGTTTGCCGTGGGTGGTATATGGGAAGTGTTGTTTGCGACAGTTCGTGGCCATGAAGTTAACGAAGGTTTCTTTGTTACCTCTATCTTGTTTGCGCTGACACTGCCCGCGACTATCCCGTTGTGGATGGTGGCCTTAGGTATTACCTTCGGTGTGGTTGTGGCGAAAGAGATCTTCGGTGGTACTGGACGTAACTTCTTAAACCCAGCTCTTGCAGGTCGTGCTTTCTTGTTCTTTGCTTACCCGCTCAACATGTCAGGTGATACCACTTGGGTGGTGGCTGACGGTTACTCAGGCGCTACGGCACTGAGTCAAGCGGCGCAAGGCACCCTTGAGTATGGACTGACCCAAGACTGGTGGAATGCCTTCTTCGGTTTCATCCCAGGTTCAGTGGGTGAAGTGTCAACCTTGGCCATCTTGATAGGTGGCGCGGTGATCGTCTATACCCGTATCGCTTCATGGCGCATTGTGGGTGGCGTACTTGCCGGTATGATCGCGGTATCGCTACTGCTTAATGCCATTGGCAGCGACACTAACCCTATGTTTGCTATGCCTTGGTACTGGCACTTGGTGTTAGGTGGCTTTGCGTTCGGTATGATGTTTATGGCGACAGACCCGGTTTCTGCGTCATTCACTAATAATGCCAAATGGGCTTACGGTATCCTTATCGGTGCTATGGCGGTGTTCATTCGTGTTATCAACCCTGCTTTCCCTGAAGGCATGATGTTGGCCATCTTGTTCGCGAACCTGTTTGCTCCATTATTTGACCATTTCGTGGTTCAGTCGAATATCAAGCGGAGGATTGCACGTGGCTAATAATAAAGATTCGTTCGGTAGAACACTGTTTGTTGTTGTTGGATTATGTTTCATCTGCTCGGTATTTGTATCGACCGCAGCGGTACTGCTAAAGCCGACTCAACAAGAAAACAAGCTGCTTGATAAGCAAAAATACATTCTTGAAGCTGCAGGCCTGGTGGACACTAAGTCAGGTAGCGTTGAGAAAGATCAAATCTTAGCCACTTACAATAAGTATGTAGAAGCTAAGCTGGTCGATCTTAAGTCGGGAGAGTGGGTTGAAGGCGATGCCAACACCTTCGATGCCGATAAAGCAGCCCGTAACCCTGAGACCTCATTTAAACCTAAAAATGATATTGCATCGGTTAAAAATGTGGCTAACACCGGCGTGGTTTACTTAGTAAATGACGATAAAGGTGAGCTGAAAACCGTGATCATTCCTGTGAAAGGTTATGGTCTATGGTCAACCATGTATGCTTTCTTAGCGGTAGAAGCTGATCTTAACACTGTACGTAGTTTAGTTTATTACGACTTTACCGGGGCAGGGGAAACTCCAGGTCTAGGTGGCGAAGTGCAAAACCCGCAGTGGATTGCTAAGTGGGAAGGTAAAAAACTTTATGACGAGCAGGGCGACCTGGCGATTAAAGTGACCAAAAACCCAGCTATTGCAAACTCGGTACACGGTGTTGACGCACTATCGGGTGCGACCCTAACCAGTAATGGTGTGCAGTATTCACTCGAGTTTTGGTTGGGTGAAGAAGGTTATGCTCGCTTTATTGAAAAGGCGCGCAACGGAGGGCTAAGCTAATGGCTAATGCTAAAGAACTTAAACAGGTTCTGACTGGACCTATTATTAGTAACAACCCGATTGCGTTGCAGATCTTGGGTGTGTGTAGTGCTTTGGCTGTGACCAGTAAGATGGAAACAGCATTAGTGATGACCATTGCACTGACTGCAGTAACGGCCTTGTCTAACTTATTCATCTCGATGATCCGTAACCACATTCCAAGCAGTGTGCGTATTATCGTGCAGATGACGATTATCGCGTCGCTGGTTATCGTGGTAGACCAAGTCTTGCAAGCTTATGCCTATGACGTTGCCAAGCAGCTGTCGGTATTCGTGGGTTTGATTATTACCAACTGTATCGTAATGGGCCGCGCTGAAGCCTATGCGATGAAGACACCGCCAATGATGAGTTTCATGGATGGTATCGGTAATGGTTTAGGCTATGGTGCCATCCTGTTATCAGTCGGCTTCATTCGTGAGCTGTTTGGTAACGGTTCTCTATTTGGCGTTGAGATCTTAAGTAAGATTTCTGACGGTGGTTGGTATCAGCCAAACGGCTTGTTGTTGCTACCGCCGAGTGCGTTCTTCCTGATTGCTGCACTGATCTGGATTATCCGTACTATGAAGCCTGATCAAGTAGAAGCAAAAGGGTAAGCGCTATGGAACATTATATTAGTCTTTTAGTCCGTTCTGTTTTCATTGAAAACATGGCGTTATCCTTCTTCCTTGGTATGTGTACTTTCTTGGCTGTATCGAAGAAAGTGACCACCGCCATGGGCTTAGGTGTTGCCGTTATTGTGGTACTGGCGATTTCTGTACCCGTTAACCAAATTATCTATCAAGGGATCTTAGCCCCTGGTGCACTTGCTTGGGCTGGTGTTCCTGATGCTGATTTGAGCTTCTTGAAGTTCATCACCTTTATCGGTGTGATCGCCGCCTTAGTGCAGATCCTTGAGATGGCACTGGATAAGTACTTCCCACCGCTATACAACGCGTTAGGCATCTTCCTGCCGTTGATCACGGTAAACTGTGCGATTTTTGGTGCGGTATCTTTCATGGTTGAGCGTGACTACAACTTGACCGAAAGTTTAGTGTTTGGTGTCGGTTCTGGTATCGGTTGGGCATTGGCACTTGTGTTGCTGGCCGGTATTCGCGAGAAGTTAAAGTATGCTGATGTACCTGATGGTCTACGTGGTTTAGGTATTACCTTTGCTACCGCGGGTTTAATGGCGTTAGGTTTTATGTCGTTCTCAGGTGTGTCTCTGTAAAGAGACACCTTAACGGCTTCAGATTTTGAACCTTAAAGGATAAGTTCATGGGTATTATTGAATCTACTCCAATCGACGTCTATCTCGGTGTGAGTATGTTTACTGCCATTGTACTAGTGTTGGTATTGGTTATTTTATTTGCCAAATCAAAATTAGTCCCAAGTGGTGATATCACAATTGGCATCAATGATGATGCTGGCAAAGCAATTAAAACCAGTGCTGGTGGCAAACTACTTGGCGCACTCGCTGAAAACGGTATCTTCGTTTCATCGGCTTGTGGTGGCGGTGGCTCTTGTGGTCAGTGTAAAGTGATCGTTAAGTCGGGTGGTGGCGATATTCTGCCAACAGAGCGCGACCATATCTCTAAAGGCGATGCCCGTAACGGTTGCCGTTTATCGTGTCAGGTAAACGTGAAAGCCGATATGGAGATCGAACTAGAAGAAGAGATCTTCGGTATTAAGAAGTGGGATTGTGAAGTTATCTCTAACGATAACAAAGCGACCTTCATTAAAGAGCTTAAGCTGCAAATTCCTGATGGCGAATCAGTGCCTTTCCGCGCTGGTGGTTATATTCAGATTGAAGCGCCTGCTCACCATGTAAAATATGCTGATTTTGATGTACCAGCAGAATATCGTGGTGATTGGGAACATTTTGGCTTCTTTAATCTTGAATCAAAAGTGGACGAAGAAACCATTCGTGCGTACTCCATGGCGAACTATCCTGAAGAGGAAGGTATCATCATGTTGAACGTGCGTATTGCTACGCCGCCTCCACGTAACTTGAGCTTGCCTTGCGGTAAGATGTCGTCGTACATCTGGAGCCTGAAAGCGGGCGATAAGGTAACTATTTCTGGTCCATTTGGTGAGTTCTTCGCTAAAGATACCGATGCAGAGATGGTCTTTATCGGTGGTGGTGCAGGTATGGCCCCAATGCGTTCACACATCTTTGACCAGCTCAAGCGTCTTAAGTCTAAGCGTAAGATCAGCTTCTGGTACGGTGCACGTTCTAAGCGTGAAATGTTCTATGTTGAAGATTTTGACGGCCTAGCAGCAGAGAACCCTAACTTTGTGTGGCATGTTGCCTTGTCAGATCCACAGCCAGAAGATAACTGGGATGGTTACACAGGTTTTATTCATAACGTCTTGTATGAAAACTACCTACGCGACCATGAAGCGCCTGAGGATTGTGAGTACTACATGTGTGGTCCTCCAATGATGAACGCGGCCGTTATCGGTATGCTAAAAGATTTGGGCGTTGAAGATGAAAACATCTTATTGGATGACTTCGGCGGTTAATCGCAGGTTCTTGTGATAATATCGAATCAGCATTATGTGATTTCACCCAGGGCGCTTAGGCGTGCTGTGGTGAAATCCATTGTTGTTAATCTGATTGATTATTAAGGAATACGGTCAATATGTTGAAGACCTTTATCAATAGGTTAGTCTTAATTGGGCTAGCCTTTTTTGTTTCTGCTTGTAACCAAGCGGCTCCCATGATCTCGCTATCAGGCCAAACCATGGGCACCACCTATCACATCAAGTTGGTCAGTGGTGAACAGGTGCCAAATGAGCAGCTTTTGCAGGCCGAAATTGAGCTGGCACTAGAAAAAGTCAACAACCAGATGTCGACCTATCGAAGTAACTCCGAACTGTCACGTTTTAATCAGATGGCATTGGCTAGCACTATCGAGGTCTCACCAGATACGGCTTATGTGATTCAGGCCGGGATCGACTTATATCAGAGCACCGATGGTGCGTTAGATATCACACTGGGTCCGCTGGTGAACTTGTGGGGGTTTGGCCCCGACAAGCGCCCCGTCAAAGTGCCTAGCAGTGAGCTGATAGCGCAGACCAAAGCTAAAACGGGTATCGAGCATTTAAGCATCGATGGCGTGAAACTCAATAAAGATAATCCTGACCTGTATGTCGATTTATCCTCCATTGCTAAGGGGTTTGGGGTCGATAAAGTGGCTAGCCTTTTAGCTAAATATCAACCTAAAGGTTATTTGGTGGAGATAGGCGGAGAAGTGAGCCTGTACGGCACCAAAGCCGATGGTAGTCCATGGCGTATTGCCATTGAGCAGCCCGATGTCGATGAACGTCAGGTGCAGCAGGTGATAGCGCCAGGTAATATGGCGATGGCAACCTCAGGTGATTACCGTAATTATTACGAAGAAGAGGGTCAACGCTTCACCCATATAATCGACCCAAGAACTGGTTATCCGGTCAATCATCGTCTCGCTTCTGTGACTGTGCTACACAAGCAGTGTATGATAGCCGACGGCTACGCGACGGCCATGATGGTGATGGGCACCGAAGACTCATTAGCCTTAGCCCAAGAGCACAATCTTGCCATCATGCTAATAGAAAAGCAGCCTGACGGTTTCAAGGTCTATTACAGCGATGCGTTTAAGCCTTTTGTTGGCTTGTGATACAATATTAGATCTGTCATAGGCATCATCGCTGTTTGGCAGTTCACCCAATTGATTATTGACGCATATTGTCTGTCCAGTAGGCGGTGTGCATTTGGAGTATATGATGGGCACTTTTTTAGCGGCTTTTGTGGTATTACTGCTGTTTTTTGTATTAATGTCGGTTGGTTATATCGTGAAGCAGAAAGCGGTTGCCGGTAGCTGTGGTGGATTAGGCGCCTTAGGCATCGACAAAGCGTGTGATTGCGATGATCCGTGCGACAAGCGCAAGGCGAAAATGGCTGAAGAAGAACGCAGCAACAAATATAATCAAGACCGCATCATATAACACCTCAATTTGATGTAACAAAGGCACCGATAGCGGTGCCTTTTTTATTGCCTTCTATGACTCTCATTCACGGGGCTTTCAGCCTAAGATTAGTGCCATATACTATACTGTGATCCTATTAGAGTTAAGGTTTGGGCTAATAAGTTCACTCCCCAGTCTAAGGGTAACATTGTATTCCTTGCCACGATCCAGTAGCTTGAGGGTGTTATTCCCTAACGGGGTAATGTTGTGTAAGCGCATCAGACTTATGCTATGTCGGTGTTAGTTTACGTCGTCAGCCTGCTACCGTTTCTCATAGAATATAAGGATAATTGCTATGAAAGGTCATCCGAATGTCATTCGGCATCTCAATAAGATTTTGACATTTGAGCTTACCGCCATTAACCAATATTTTTTGCATGCGCGTATGTACAAAAATTGGGGTTTAGAAGAGCTCAACGAAAAATGTTATAAAAAGTCGATTCAGGACATGAAACACGCCGACAAGTTGATCGAGCGGGTACTGTTTCTCGAAGGTCTGCCTAATCTGCAGCAACTTGAAAAACTGCATATTGGTGAAAACCCGCAAGAGATGCTGCAATGCGATAAAACCATGCTTAAAGCACAATTGAGTGAACTACGTAACGTGATCAGCCTTTGTGAGTCTGAGCAAGATTATGTCAGCCGTGAAATCCTAGAAGATCTACTTGAAGATGAAGAGACCTACCTCGATTGGATTGAAGCGCAGCAAGACTTGATTAAGATGACAGGGATCCAGAACTATTTACAAGCGCAGATAGAGTCAGAGTAGGAGTTTAGGATGAAAGGAAATCAAGACATTATTAATACACTTAATCAATTACTTACTGGCGAATTGTCGGCGATGGATCAATATTTTGTTCACGGGCTGATGTACGATGATTGGGGCTTAACCGAGCTTCATGAGCGCATTTCCCATGAGTCAGATGATGAACGTGAACATGCCAAAAAGTTGGTTGAGCGCATACTGTTTCTCGAGGGCACACCCGATGTAGCCAGCCGCGAAGCACTGCACATAGGTAAAGATCCGCAAGAGATGCTGCAAAATGATCTTAACTATGAGTATCAAGTTGCCGATAACCTGCGCAAAGCCATCGCCTTATGTGAAGCCCACAAAGATTATGTCTCACGCGAATTGCTCGAGGTATTACTTGAGGAAACCGAGTCAGATCACATGTATTGGTTAGAGAAACAACTGGGTCTCATCGATAAAATTGGGCTGCAAAATTACCTGCAGTCTAAGATGTAAGGTTATAAGCTGTGGGCTGCAACTAAGGTAGTGCAAGTCGCGGTTATTTGAATTGCTCCAAGTTCACTCTGGTTGTTCTAATCATGGCGGATAAAAGTAGCTGATAGCTAAAACGTTAGATCTAAGCCACAGCATAATGCTGTGGTTTTTTGTTTACGCTTAAGGCGGTAGGGCCTTTAAGCCTACTGCTGTGGCAGGTTTAGGTGAGTTGGCATGGATAAGTGTTTGTGCACTGTTTAAATATACAGTATTCTTGCGGGTGGAGGTAATGCCCATTGAGAAAGATTATTCATGTGGACATGGACTGCTTTTATGCGGCAGTTGAAATGCGAGATTTTCCCGAGTTAAGAGACAAGCCGATAGCCGTGGGCGGGCGCAGCGATCGCCGCGGGGTGATCAGTACCTGTAATTATCAGGCTCGGCAATTTGGTGTACGCTCGGCTATGGCCTCAGCCTATGCCTTAAAGTTGTGTCCCGATTTAATTTTGGTGCCGGGTCGAATGGATGTGTATAAAGCGGTCTCCACTCAGATCCGCAGCGTCTTTAATCGCTATACCGAATTAGTCGAACCCTTATCGCTCGATGAAGCCTACCTCGATGTCACCGATTGCGATGCCCATAAAGGCTCTGCGACCTTAATTGCAGAAGCGATTAGGCAAGAGATATTTGACCTTACAGGTCTCACTGCATCGGCTGGGATAGCCCCAGTTAAGTTTTTAGCCAAAATTGCCTCCGATCTCAATAAACCCAATGGCCAATATGTGATCACCCCGGATGCCATAACCGAATTTGTTAAAACCTTACCCCTGATAAAGATCCCCGGAGTGGGAAAAGTCACTGCCGCCAAGTTAGCGCAGATGGGATTGAACACCTGTTTGGATGTGCAGCAGTGTTCTAAAACGGCGTTAATCGAGCGTTTCGGTAAGTTTGGTGGTGTCTTAGCCGAGCGGGCACAAGGGATCGATAATCGCAGTATTTCACCTCACCGCGAACGCAAGTCGGTGGGAGTCGAAACAACGCTGGCCAAGGATATCTATACCTTGGAGCAGTGTGAATCGGTTATGCCGCAACTTATCCAAGAGTTAGGGGCACGCATTAGTCGCAGCGCGTCGGCGCGGCGTATTCATAAGCAAGTGGTTAAACTTAAATTTGATGATTTTAAACAGACCACGATAGAGCATCGCAGCGATCAGGTGTCGGTGAAATTGTTTTATGACCTGTTATCGCAAGCGTTAGCACGCCAAGAGGGACGCGGCATCCGCTTGCTCGGTGTGTCGGTAGGGTTAGAGAGTGCTGCTGTCAGCGCTGACAGTGAAGATGAATTTAATGCTGCACAGATGGATCTCGGGTTTTAGGGTTAACCTTCAAATGAAGGTTTGTCATTTTTTCGTTTGGTTTAGTTGGTATTGGTTTAGAGTATTTGAAGGCGTACCTTCACTGTGGTCAATCGCCTGTCCGGCGGGTGCAGTGCATGGATGCGCAAATGTCGTGATCACATGGATGTGACAGAACGACCTTATGTGTAAACACTTCTGCTACACGGTGAGCTTGGCGACAGCCATATACTCGTGAACGAGAGACAAGGATGTCGAACTGGCTTTTGTATATGGATATATTTTGTCGAACTGGCTTTTAGATAGGGATATCGTTGTGAGCCATCCGTGGAGGCTCGACGATGGTATCCCTGCCATCAACGTCCGCAGCTGTATCTACACAGGGTTATTTCATCTCTTCGATTTGACTGCATTTGGTGTGAGTGGCGAGTAGAAAGCTAACTCAGTTTTGCCCCAAAGTTTGGTGGTCTTGGAATGACGGCATGGCATTTTTTTAAGTTTAATTGAGCAGCGTTATGCTGAATTTTCATTTATTGATGTGCTATGAAAACGCACCTTAATGGCAATTAATAGCCTGCCGCAGGCGTTATGTGCAAGCGCTCTTTTGGCTCGCTGTGAATATATCCCTATACGCTCCACGGCGGCATCCATGCCGCCAAGGGCCAAAACCGCACCTACACCTATCTCTAACGCTTCTTCGATTGGACTTCATTTGATACGAATAATGAGTAAAAAGCTAACGTGCTTTTGCCCCAAAGTTTGTTACCTTCGAATGAAGGTTTGACATTTTTTGGCTTAGTAGCGTTGGGCTACACTCTCATTTATTGAAAGTCTTTGAAGGTCACACCTTCGCTGTTACTAATCGCCTGTCCGGCGAGGAATGTGCAAGCGCTCTTTTGGCTCGGTGAGTGAAGCATAGCTTCGTGCTTACGAACGAGAGGCATGGATGCCGAACTGGCTTTTAGGCATGGACGTTGTTCAAGCACGTCCGTGTGGGCTCTGCGAAATCATCCATGATTTCGAAGGCCAAAACCGCGCTTACACCTCTACCTAACGCCTCTTCGATTGGACTTCATTTGATACGAGTAGCGAGTAAAAGGCTAACGTACTTTTGCCGCTTTATCATTTAGAACAATTACTCATTCGAACTTTGTGTTTCTGTGTTTACCTTATATTAACTAATGCGGAAAGCAAAAGATAAGGCCCTAGTAACTTGTCTTGTAGTATGCCTTAAAGACTATCAAGAGGGCTTATGACCCCAGTATGATGGCCACCAATCACATGGGTATATATCTCGGTTGTTTTGACATCACTGTGTCCCAATAACTCTTGGATGGTACGAATATCATGCCCTTTGAGTAATAAAGATGTTGCAAATGAATGGCGGAAAGTATGGGCGGTAACGCGCTTATCTATACCACTGTTAGTGGTAGCTTGCCTTAATACTCGTGAAAAAGCCGTTGGATGAATATGGTGTCTGCACACGTAGTTGTCACTTGGGTGCATACAACGGCGGCTAGCAGGAAAGATATATTGCCAATGAAACTTAGAGGCGTTACTGCGGTATTTTCTGATGAGAGAGATGGGCAATGAAGCAAGTCCAAAGCCATCTGACAAATCCGTCTCGTGGAGCTTTTTTACCTGTTTTATTTGTGACTTTAGAGCATCAATCAATCCGTTAGGTAGCATACAAACTCGATCTTTTTGCCCTTTACCTCGGTACACAAAGATAGATTTAGTGGTTAGATCAATATCTTTTACCCTAAGTTTTAGGGCTTCCTTTAATCTTAGGCCTGAGCCAAATAGGATGGCACCAATTAAATAGTGGTAGCCTGACAAATTGCTGATGATCAGTTTTGCTTCTTCGTTAGACAATACCTGCGGTATTCGTTTAGGGGCTTTTGCATAGGGAAATTGTAACTCATTGGGCTCAACGTTTAACACATGGCGACAAGCAAATACAATGGCACATAGGGCCTGTTTCTGGGTGCTCGCCGACACTTCACACGCCACAGCTAAAAAGCAGAGAAATTGTTCAATCAAAGCGGGGGTTATATCAGCGCCATGACGAATATTGCAATGTCGAATGAAATAGCGGTTCCAATAGAGGTAGGATTTTTCTGTTTGATAGCTGTAATGGCGTACCCTGATCTCTGTCCGTATAGCCTCCAAAAATGTTAATTGCCCCATAACCGTTACCTCACTAGAGCGCTGTATGTATATACAGTTATAGTTCAAGTTAAGATAATTACTATGAAAAAGATGCATAAATCGTTGGATTGGCGCATCGATAATACTAACTGTTAAACATTAACTCATTATTATCAATAGTTTGTAATATATATAAAAGTGCTATGCAGACCTCGTAAACACCTATGCATCTTTTTTATATGTTAAATTGTCATGTTTAACCTGTATTTTTTTGTTAAAAATATATTTACAACAAACACTTACAAGTGATATTTTGACGAAGAGACTTACAAGAAAGCAGGAGGTTATCCTGCTGCTAATCAATAAGCTGTTATACGAAATAGGATATCCAGTGAATAAAATTGAATTCACAAAAATCATCAAAGAAGTAGTAGCAAAATCAGCTATTGAAGATACGATTGAAAACCTTAATGATCCACCAGGACGAAAGCCGGATGCGCAGTTAGTTGCTCAGTCAGATTGGTTTAAGTCGTTAAAACCAATCGATCGTGAAATGGTAAGTAAAGTAATTGCTGAGGCAGTCCATGAATCTGTATTTGGCTTTTTCTGTGTCCTTGATGGAGTTCGTTCAATATCAAAGGCTGGTGAAACTAATAATTTGAATTTATCGCTAAATGATGTGCAGTTAAACGATATTTCAGGCGAACTACTGCATGATATCTACAAAAACGTATAACAAGTGCCAGCAAGCGGACTTGGGTAAATCGTCACCGTTTTTGCAAAAAGACGCAAAAACGCCGCCAATTCACCCAAGCCGTTGTGGCAGGCGTTATATGTCTCTCAAGTTTAGAGTTTTAATTTAATAAGGAAGTTAATCATGTCGAATACAGAACGGTCAAAAATGGCCATAAATTTAGATAAAGTTTTTTGTCCAAAGTGTGATGAAAAAATGCCTGCTTTGCGTATACCTAAAAATATTCAGCAATTAATGTGGGGTGGTTGGACTTGCCCTAAATGTGATTGCAAAATGAATAAATTCGGTAAAGAAATAGTTGAGTAAATAAACATATAACAAGCTAATAAATAAGGACAAAAAACAGTTGGCTGTTTTCGTTCCTCAACATTTTAGCCAACAATTTTTTGCCCATTATTAGGGCGTTAGCTTGATATCTCATAATATAGTCAATGCATTAGGTAATTAATGAAAAGAACCAATATCTTATACATGACCATTTTTTTGCTTGTCCTGTTTTCGGGCTGTCTAGCAATATGGGTGTATTACTTGAAGGAAGGCAAAGACCTCCTGAATTTCACTATATCAATAGTCGGATTTTGTATTGCATTGTTGGCCCTGTTTATCGCTGTTCGCACGTACACTTCAATTGATAGTGTAAACAATATAAGCAAGATGGATGGCAATATTCTCGATAACGAAAGATATGTAACTTCTCTACCAGAACTTATAAGTCAATATAAATCTAAAAACGAAAAAGATTTAGATGAGGAGCTGTTTGATGCGATAGAGCGAAAATTAAAAAGAGACTCCAATACGGCAGTGCTCTTCGCTGACACATTACAGTATTTGGTTGATCTAATCGTACTATTTCCTGCAGTTTTCAATGCAGCTGACACTGATAAAAAACGATATAAAAAGCGAATGGATCGGATATTAAAAAACATAGATAGACAACGTGATATTCTCCAATCTATTAGTAAAGGTAACTCCATACAAATTACTGAAACTATCAAGCTTTTCAAAGCGGTTGTTTCTTATCAAAGTTTTGTAGCTAATGGCAACTTCAATATCCATGCTGATCTTCTTCATGTTCGAGGTCCTATTCTGCGAAATCCGGTCACAAAAACGATTTATCACAACTACCTAGGCTTGTATTACAATAAAAAAGGTATGCACTTGCTTAAAGAGTCCATGAGCATGGGGTCTAGGGATATCCTTTCGATTGATGGACTTGATTTTGTGAGATCTAATATTGATTTTTGCTCGCCCTCAGTTATTGAAGAAGTGGTCATGTATTTGAGGTCTGCATGTGAACAGTTCGATCGCGCGCTTGAGATATCGAGCGAGGATGTAATGTGGCCAGGATTTATAAATTATAACAAGGCTAGGACTTTGTATTTTATGAACTTGCTTTCTGAATCAAAAGAAAGTTGGATTGGTGTTATGGATGATGCAGTTAAGTCGCGTTCTAGGCTAAATCGACTTATTGATGAGGTTTTAACAGTAAATCAAGCGGGTAAGGCCTGCGTTATTGATACGCACTTGAGGCAGTTTTTCCTTTATCAAGAAGAGCTTTCTCGCGTAATAAAATTAAATTTCATGCTCTCCGATGGAGCAAGTAAAAGTAAGACATCCCCTATTCTTTACAGAGGATCAAACATCGAAAACACAAAGAAAGGTGAGTTAATGAAACTGTTTGTGAATGTCGATAGTTTTCCTTTAGTCACATCTTACCAAGAAAAAGTTGTTGAAACTCTTGCTATAGATGGAAATTTATCAAGCTAACAAAGCATTGCAGCGGACAAGCCGCTGAATGCAGGCGTTATGTGCTTTTGAGATATCGAGTATGAAAATAGACTTCTACAAAATGAGTGATGACGTAGAAACGGAAGAGGACTTCATTCAATTTCTCGAGGCTTTGGCAGCAGATAAATTCGATGAGGATGAAAAGGAAGCTAATGAACCTTCATCCCCATTTTGCTCAGGTCATAATGATTGGGAAAATGGCTCAATCGGAGCATTTCTTGATGCTGCAAGTGGGTGGGGCGAGTCTACGACTAATGGCACTGAATTTTATAAAAAGCCAACAAATCCATGGAAGCGAGCCGCACAAATAATTCATGCAGGTAAGTTCTATGAGTAATCACATAACCAGGGCAGGCAACGGACCTCCGGCAACTGTCACCTTTTGTGCGGTGGATCTGCACAAAAGGCGCCATTTACCTCCGGCGGCTGCTGCCGGCGTTAGCTGTACCTAGGCAAATCGTTCTGTCTAATCCTAAGAACTAATAAAGAACAGGAAGAGTTTGTGAATTTGGTGAGTTCCACAATTACGGAAATGTCCGACTACGATCAGAATGCCACAGGAAAGATATACTCATTGGCTATAGATCTTTCTGATATTGAGCTTCGTGTCCAAGAAATGCACCAAGTAATAACTGACACAAGCTGGTTGAAGCCCTTAGATATTATTGATCATGCGACATATAAGGCACGTTCGAAGCCAACTATTGAAAAAGTTGTTAATGAAATACTTCAAAATATTGAAAGTGAAATCTCAGTGGATTTTGGAGAATATATGGTGTCGGATTCAGCTCAAACAGCTTTAGCTGACCATCTTAACCATATACGGCTACCATTAGCCGAGCTATTGAAAGAAAAAATATCAGGTAACCCAGGATTTGATTTTCATACAGAATCGCACGATTCAATTATAGCGTTCGGTGAGGCGAAGTACAGTGGAGTGGCAAATGCTCATGGTAGAGCTTTAAAACAAATAGGTGAGTTCATAGTTGCAGAGAAAGATATTCAGGAACTTTCAGATTTGAGGAAGTTTGTTACGGGTTCCGCTATTCAAAATGCAGTGAATGGAAAAAAAGCATTTTGCGCAGCCTTTTCTATAGTGTCAGATGATATTTTGAGTATTATGAAAAATGCCCTTGATTCCGAACATATTAGCGAACTGTATTGCTATGAAGCAGTATATCTTGTTGGAGTGAAAGTTAGTGCTTGAACAACTAGTCCAAGGTGATGATATAGAATTAGCTATTGAAGAAGCCATTTCGGAATTTCATGGGGTAGGGCCAGTAAATCCCGCAACACTCGAAAAGCTCAGTTTAATAAAAAAATATCATAATAATGTTTTCATGGAATACGAGGGAAAAATACTAAGTTCGATGGGGTTGTTTTACAAGCTCGGGGAACCTAGGTCATTCATGGAGGCTATCTATAGAGATTTATCAGAGACGATAGAAGATCAATATGGTCGATCTTTTACGCCAATGCAGGCTAGCGCTTATAAGTCTATATCAGAAAATCACCTTTATTCTTTCTCAGCCCCGACCAGCACCGGAAAATCTCATCTGTTTCGTGAGCTAATAAAGGAATATGACAACGATATTATAATTGTTGTCCCATCAAGAGCGTTGATCGCTGAGTTTTATGCGGCAATAATTGGCTTGGTGGAGAAGGACGTTCTTGTGCTTCAGTTTGTTGAAAATGTAAACCAGCACAATGCCTCTCGGCGGATTTTTATCATTACGCCGGAAAGAGGGGTCGAAATCTTCAAATATGCAGATGTGTTTGACGTTGGGTTATTTCTATTCGATGAGGCTCAAATATCAGAGGAGCCGATTAGAGGTATTTCATTCGATGCATTCGTAAGAAGATCAGAAAAGATTTTTCCAAATGCCAAAAAGGTATTTGCGCACCCATTTGTTGCTAATCCAGAGGCTCAATTCTTAAAGCATGGTTTCCAAAATGATCTAAAGTCCTTCAGTTTTACGCAGAGTAATGTGGGTAAGATTTATGTTGCCCGTGAAGTAGATGAATCATTTAGCTATATTTCCCCATTTGCTGATACCGAAGATCTTCCGATCGACTATGACCTAATCGAGGATACATTACGGCGAGATGGGGCCGTACTGATTTATATATCTAAAAGTAAAATATTTAATGGTGGGCATATAGAAGGTTTCGGGAATTATATAGATCTATGCCCGATGATCGAAGACGAGTCTGCACTTAAATTAATAGAAACTCTTGAGACTTATATTGGTTCATCTAGTACGCAATTGGGTAAGCAATCATCATTTATTCAACTTATGGCTAGAGGTGTGGTGGTTCATCATGGCTCTATGCCATTGAAAGCACGGCTGCTTATAGAACACTTTGTTCGAAAAGGTTATGCGAAGATTTGCTTTGCAACCTCTACGTTAAATCAGGGAATAAACATGCCGTTCGATTGTGTGTTGATAGACAATTTTCATAATATGGGAGAATTAACATTAAAAAACCTAATTGGAAGATCTGGGAGGAGTAGCAACCTAAATCAGTTTGATTATGGGTATACCATTGTAAATAGGAGGAATGTGGCGACTTTTACAAGACGTATCCAGAAAGAAGTGTATTTGACTAACTCCTCCATGCTTGATGGTGAGCAAAGCGATATTCCAGAGGATTATTCTGATCTTGTTGAAGCGATAAAAACAGATTCGTTCGATGATGATTTGCACCTCACAAATGAGCAGGTGGATCGAATTCAGAAATCCAACCTGAAATCAGACATTAAATATGTATTGGATAGGCTCATTGATGGTGATAGAACAATAACAGGTGCAGGGCGGGATCATACTTTGTTAACAGTAGGGAACTTCTTCGTATCTGCATGATCTGATCGGGCATGTTATTCTACTGAGCCTAATCCATGTCCTTATTTGAACACTTGAAACTCATCGAAGACCCTCGCTCCCACATCAACCTAAACCATGATTTAGTTGATATTATTTTTCTCGTTTTAGCCGCTATCGCTTCAGGTTGTGATGGCTGGCAAGCTATCGAAGAATTCGGCCAAGAGAACCTATCTTGGCTGCGTAAACATCGAGATTTTGATAGCGGGATCCCTACTCGGCATTCCATTGCTCGCATCATTAAAGTGATCGATACCGAAATACTGGTTATGACACTTTTTAGTTGGGCAAATCGTTTAAGAGAAGCTTCATCCAAGCCATTGATCGCTATTGACGGCAAAACCTTGCGTGGGGCAGTTAATCAACATGGCGCTAACAATGCGCTTCACTTGGTTTCGGCCTTTGATACCGAACAAGGAATTGTGCTGTATCAGCAAGATACACAGACTAAAGGCAGTGAAATCGCAACGGTTCAGGCGTTGTTGCACATGTTAGACATTAAAGACGCTGTTGTAACCTTTGATGCACTTCACTGCCAGCGGGAAACGCTTCAACAAATCATCAAAGCTAAAGGCGACTATATTGTTCAGGTAAAAGGCAACCAACCGCTACTGAGGCAGGCCATAGAGGAGCAGTTTCAACCTCACTGGGATAACGACGGCGTCGACACATTGAGTATCGAAGAGGATGACAAGGGGCATGGGCGTAAGGAGCGTCGCACGACGTTTCAAATTCCAGCAAAGCTGCCGCAGGCGCTCGCGAAAAAGTGGCCGTCAGCAAAGTCGCTCATTGCCATTGAACGTCAACGAACATGCAAAGGCATTACAACCATAAGTACGGATTATTTCTTAAGTTCTTTGTCTCTAGACGTCGAACTTGCAGCCAAAGCAGTGCGTCAGCATTGGCACGTCGAGAACCAGCAACATTGGGTTCTTGACGTCACCTTTAGGGAAGACAGTTCAAGGATTGGTGACCATGAAAACGCGAAGAAGATGGCGCTATTTCGGCGTATCGTGCTGAACCTTTTAGAGCAGCATCCGCTAAAAGCCAGTAAACCAACCAAGATAAGAAAAGCAGCATGGAATGGCGATTTTAGAAGCGAGATTTTCTTTGGTTAAATGATTTAACAAAGTTTAATCCCGCCCTGATAACAGGTGCTCAGTACTATGAACTTGGCAATGGTGTACGTCGAGGAATTAAAGAGAGGCTAAAGAAAATATATTGCTCCCATTTAAAGAAGACAAAACTCTCAATCCCTGAGCAAGGAGTACTCAGTACAGCTATTCCGCTGTTATTGTGGAAGGTTCAAGGAAAGTCATTTAGCGAAACACTTTCGCTCAGACACTCGTATCTTACAGAACGGGATAAAAGACGGAATCTTGGTCGACAATTGAGAGAAGAGAAAATAAGCCAATCAGAGTTTAATGAGAAATTAAAAAAAATTAAAATTAAGTTCTCCCCCAAGGCAGAAAGCCTTCCTAACTCAAAGTTATCGGCATCTATCCCGCTGTACCCCAATGGCGAGCCAGTCACACAATTCAATTATGATTTGCTAGTTTATGATACGTATGATTATTTAGATAAAGTGATTAGTTTATCACTGGCAGATCCTCTGGCTGCAGCCCTGACGCTTTATTATGAGGAACATGGCGATGAAAGGGCAAAGATCCTTAAGAATTACATTCAATATGGAACTAATGACGAAGTCGAAATTTGGTTGCTGAGATATGGATTTGATGCAGAGGATATTGAGTGGATCGCTGAATTAGTCGATCATATCGATGAGAATGGTATAGTTTTTAATAGTGATACTGCAGAGATATCTGAAGGAAAAAAATTTTTATTAAGTAGGTACCTTTAATATAGCTGCTGGATATACCAGGGCGGGATCATACTTTGTTAATAGTAGGGAACTTCTTCGTATCTGCATGATCTGATCGGGCATGTTATTCTACTGAGCCTAATCCATGTCCTTATTTGAACACTTGAAACTCATCGAAGACCCTCGCTCTCACATCAACCTAAACCATGATTTAGTTGATATTATTTTTCTCGTTTTAGCCGCTATCGCTTCAGGTAATGTTGTCGACAGACTATATTGACCATATTCCGCCTAAAGACTATGCGCAGATTGTGTATGAGAAGAACTCTGCGTTAGTAAACTATTTGGACAGTATCGAGCGCTGTGCGGTTAATACAGGTTTTAATCTAAATGACTTATAAAGCTTAAGTCTAAGCCTAACTAATAAGGATAGGCCGCGCGTAGCCGCGTCCTTATCCCGAGTGTTGAACAAGCCCGGGTTTGTAGGAAGTGATACCTTTATATAGTAAATAGCGGCGTGAGATCTCACGCTGGTTTAGGTCGGGGAGCTTAATTTACACTTTTGGCTAGCCATAGCTATCCCTTAGCACCGACAGCCAATAAGTAAGTCTATAGTTTCAAAAGCTTAATCACCTCCTGCGTTTCACTTCTAGAGATCTAAAATTTCAAAATCCTGTTATCTTACCGCTTAAACAGTAGCGTTAGATTGCTAAGTGCTCTGGCTATGAAAGCTTGTCAGTCGCCCCTGCTTTTTTCCATGTACGCCCATAAATGTCATCGGCTGCTGGCAGCAAGAACAAGGCCGTATTGCCGCAATGCGTTTTGCCTCTTCGACTAGGGGAAATACCGCCCCTGCGACAACGATCATCAACTGTATTTGTTGCCTCAGTTTGCTGCAATTCCCGCTAAGTAATCCATAATCTCGTACTCGGCGTAACCCTTTGGGCAAAACATGCTGAAGCACTAACCATAGGAACTCTATCGCGGGTAAGGTACGCACTTTATTGGTTTGAGTTTGGCTGTCTAGATACTCGAAGCTGACGTGCCCATCGATATTACTGATGATATTTTTATCAGGCAATACACCGCGATAGAGGTATCTTGATAAGTACTTCAGTGCAGGTAAGCCTTTGCCAACATGCTGGCAATCTACCACCCACTTCTTTGGGGTAACTGCTGACAGTGTGATATCTAGCTTATTTGTCAGGTATTCCAGCAATCTTGCTCGCCACACCGTGGCGAGATTAAAGGCGTTGAACAGATATTTACCTCTGCTTTTTTGCCACTGCTTTTTGCCTTTGTTGAAGCTTCCTGCGGGAATGATGAAGTTAAGATGCGGATGGTAGTCTCGGCGTCTGCTGTGGGTATGCAGTACTCCCGTGAAACCTATCTCTCCGCCAAGTGATTTTGAGTTGTGTGCAAAGTCTTTAAGTACACTGGCCGCTACTGAAAACATAGCTTGATAGATCTGCTCAGGTTGATGTTTTGCAATGACTCGAAGCTCAAAAGGTAAAGTGAACGTCACCATGTAATACTCAACGGGCAATAACTTAGTCTGTTGTTTAGCTAGCCAATCTGCTGTGGTGTTGTGCTGGCATTGAGGGCAGCTCCGGTGACCACATGAGAGTGGATAATCAGTGGTATGAGTACAACTCTGACATGCCCAATGACTCGTGCGTTCAGTATTGGTGCGGCAGCTGAGCATCGAATAAATGGCTTGTCGCATCGCGGTTGTTATCTGTTGCTCGTATGCCTGATTAAACGCATCAAGATGAGCATGTAAAATATCGACGAACTTCATACGCCACACTCCCATTTCAGCGCTAAACTATCCGTCAGCAGGTTAATTGCTTCGACCGTGTTCTTGCGAGTGATCTGGGTAAGTCGTGTATAGCGTGCAGTAGTATTTAGGCTGTTATGGCCGAGCAGACTTTGAACAGAGCGCAGATCTAATCCTTGTTCTAGCAAGTGAGTGGCATAGCTGTGGCGTAGATTATGCGGGCTGATAGATTTATGAATATTGCACTCAGTAATCACTTTTTTTAGTGCTTTCTGGATGCCGCCTTTGTCCAAAAACAATTTAGCTTTTAACGGCTATGTGGATACCAATGACGGCTAAATCGAAGAGATAGATAAGCCGGTGTAGGTATGTCGGTGGGGGTTGGTGGCATGGATGCCACCGTCGAGCGTATAGGGATATACTTGCAGCGCCCCACCGAAATACCTGCACGAAAGGCATGCTGCAGGCAATTGGTTGCCATGAAGGTTAACGCTACCATCAGCGATGTAAAAACCAACTCAGCCAAATGCAAAAGCCAAAAATGCCAACACCTTCATTCGAAGGCAAACACACTTTTGTCCAAAAACAATTTTGCTTTTGATTGTCCGAGACCCAAGATTAAGGTCAAATCGAAGAGATTAAGAACTCGGTGTAGGTGCGGCTGAGGCCTTCTATTTCAGGGATGAAATCGCAGAGCGCCTAGGGATGGCTCTTGTTTAACAAAAAGTCAGTGAGCCTCAGAAGTACCTGCACCAAAGGCATGCTGCAAGCAATTCAAATCAATAAAGGTTAACGCTAGCGTTCGTTAGGTAAACACCCATATCGTTGAATACCGCATAACAGCAACATTTTGTGTGCCGACAAAAAAGGCGCCTATGATGACTCATAGGCGCCTTTTTGATGTATCGCCGCTTAGGCTTTTGCTGGAATACGTTCGAGTACGGCTAGAAGCAGCTTCCAGTATTGATCGACGGTCTCAATCAATACCATCTCATCTGGGCTGTGAGGATAGCGGATGGTGGGGCCAATGGAGACCATATCCATCTCAGGGTAAGGCTTCTTAAACAAGCCACACTCAAGCCCGGCGTGGATCACCATAATGGTTGGCTCTTTATGGTAAATTGCCTCATAGGTGTCTTTGACAATCGCCATCACTGGGGAGCTGCTGTCTGGCTTCCAGCCGGGGTAAGCACCGCTAAACTCCACCTCTGCGCCCGCTAAGTTGCTCAGTGCTGTTAGGTTGCCTTCCACTTCTTTACGACCAGAATCGATAAGCGAGCGAATTAAACAAAGAATATTGACTGATTCTGCTTCGGTTGAGATCACGCCAACGTTTAACGAGGTTTCTGTTACGCCTGCTATCTCATCGCTCATGCGCATCACGCCATTAGGGCATGCATGCAGCAGATCGATAAGCGTTTGCTGCGCATCTTCACTCATTACCTGTTTCGCCGCTGGAGCCTCTTGCAGGGTTAACTGCATATCTGGGTCGGCAATGGCTAACTCTTGTCGAACGAGAGCGGTAAACTCTTGCATTAACTCATTTAGGCGCGCCACATTTTCACTGGGCAGCATAAAGCTGACGCTTGCCTCGCGGGGGATGGCATTACGCAGCGAGCCGCCAGTAAAGTTGGTCAGTTCAAGTGCTAACTCATCGGCGTGATTAAATAAAAAACGGGCCAGAAGCTTGTTGGCATTGCCGCGGCCTAAATGAATGTTAACACCTGAGTGCCCGCCTTTGAGACCTGAAATCGACAGAGTGTAGGTCGCGTTTGACGGCTCTGGCGCTTGCCATACCATAGGCACATTGATTTGAGCATCAACGCCACCGGCGCAGCCCATATAGATCTCACCCTCTTGCTCCGAGTCGGTGTTGATCAAGATCTCAGCATCAAGATAACCTGCTTCTAACCCAAATGCACCGGTCATGCCTGCTTCTTCATCTATGGTCAGTAGCACTTCTAATGGGCCGTGAGCAATATCATTGCTGCCCAGAATAGCCAAGGCCGACGCCATGCCGATACCGTTGTCTGAGCCTAAGGTTGTGCCTCTGGCTTTTACCCAATCACCATCGACATAAGCTTCGATAGGATCTTTTTCAAAGTCATGTTCTTTGTCGGCATTTTTTTGCGGCACCATATCGATATGGGCTTGCAGGGCGACGACTTTACGGTTTTCCATGCCTGGTGTGGCGGGTTTCTTAATGATCAGGTTGCCAACTTTATCTTCGACAACGCTGAGCCCTTTGTCTTTGGCCCAGTTTTGAATATGTTGACTTAATGCTTGCTCATGCTTTGACGGGTGGGGAATGGCGCAGATCTGTTCAAACCACTGCCATAAGGCTTGAGGTTGCAATTGACTTAATGTGCTCACGGACAAACTCCTCTTTCATTCTTTAATATAGGTCTTTGAGGTCAAAATTGGCCACAGTCTATCATAAGGTGATTTTACTCGGGTCGATTAAAGTCGATTTTGCCTGTGATATATGTCATACAAAGTTGCCAGATAGGATAACAATAGTTCTGATTTCACTTGGCTTTATTGCTACATAAAGTGAATAATGCCACAACAATCTGACTACGATGATCCGCCGCAGAGCGATATCGAGTTCACAAGCATAGGGAATGGATATGAATCCAATAACGTTTGTTGATGTACAAGATAATGATGCCATTTTTGAAGGTGCAGGCTGGGATGCACTTATCGTGGTAACGCCAAGTATCGATGCTATCGATATCGACGAGATCAGTTTACTGGCGCGCCATGGCGCTAAGGTCGATGCGCGAGTAGGGCGCAGTGCCACCTTATTATTTGCGCCCGGTTTGGCTGGCGGGCGTTTAATCGTCGCGCCAGTACTGGGTCATGACCAGGATGTTGAAGATGTGCGTATTTACGCCGAGGCTGCCCGTCAAGGCATTGCGCTGGCTAAAGATGCTGGGGCTCGTCAGCCACTATTGATTATTTCACCGAGTAACGCCCAGCAATATCGTCAATCACTTGCTGTTGCGGCTTTGGCTTGTGGCCAAGAGCTGTGGCAAGCATTAGAGCTGCGTGAAGCGGTCGCGCTCACCGATGGTATCGATACTATTGGTTTATTGGTTAGTGATGTGCAGGCTAAGGTACTTAATGCCATCGAAGCTGGGCGTCATCTTGCACGAGATCTGTGCGGTACCGAGCCCGAGCGGATGTCGGCCCCCGCGTTTGCACAATATTGCCTTGAGGCGTATCAAGATTCGGGCTTAAGCGTGAGCGTAATTGAAGATCGAGATGTACTTGAGCGTGATTATCCTCTGCTGAGCGCCGTTGGGCGCTCCTCTTTTGCGGTATCGCGCCACCAACCTCGGGTAGTTAAGGTGGAATATTGTGCCGATGACGAGATCACCCGCAGTTACTTTTTTGCCGGTAAAGGGGTGGTGTACGACACTGGTGGCGCCGATATCAAGGTCGGTGGCGGCATGGCGGGCATGAGCCGTGATAAAGGCGGGGCCGCTGCCATTGCCGGGCTGATGAAAACCTTGGCCATACTCAAGCCAAAGGGAATACGCGTCGTTGCCGAGCTTGGGTTGGTACGTAACAGTATTGGTAGTGAAGCCTTTGTTACCGATGAGATCATCAGTAGCCATGCGGGCGTGCGCGTGCGCATCGGTAATACCGATGCCGAGGGACGTTTAGTCTTGGCCGATCTGCTGTCGCATTTACGTATCAAGGCGGCTAATGCGGTGGCACCGCAGCTGTTTTCGGTCGCAACCCTAACAGGGCATGTGGTGCGCTGTTATGGCAATTATACTGCTGTGGTTGAAAATGCCGTGGCGCGTTCGCAGCGCGTGGCGGAGCAATTGCAAGAGGTGAGTGAAGCGTGGGCTGAGCCTATCGAGGTGTCTCGTTTGCGCCGTGAAGATTATAAGATGCTTATCGACCCCTCCGCGGCGGCCGATATTGTGTCATCCAATAATGCGCCTTCTTCGGTTACGGCTCGTGGTCATCAATACCCTGCAGCATTTTTACTTAAAGCCTCAGGGTTACAAGCCCACGGCTTAATGAGTGATAAGCCGCTGGCTTATACTCATGTGGATATTGCAGGCAGTGCCACTGAAGGCTCACCGCTGTATGGTAAACCGACGGCGGCCCCCTTAGTGGGTCTGTTTCAATATATCTTTGCCGCTGAGTGAGCCGTTGGCGCCAATGAATTTGGGTTACCTCATGCGAGCGTCGATTGGTGCAATGACTAAGGTGCATTAACTCAGTTTTAGTGTGAACCTCTCTATTGAGGGGCAAATTATCTTATGTTGATGGAGGCAGGCTTAGGCTTGCCTCTTGTCGTTTTTAGTTCAAAAAAAGCCAAATAGTGTGATCTTAATGCGCTGCCTAAGTTGTTTTGTTGTATTAAAACTACAAAATGAGCCTTTTTTACAAAAGATTGCCATAAAGGGTTGTAATAAAATTACGGTTTTGATTATAATAGCTTCGTTGGTTGGCACAGGCCCTCCAACATAAGTCTATCCAGGATGGATAATTCTCCAAGGAATCGAGCGACAAGTTGACTCTGCGGTATATCGCCCAATTTGAGCGACTAATATCAAGTTTCATTTATTCAACTTTGTTAGGAGTTTTGACTATGTCTTATACAGGAATGCAATACGTTTATTGGCAGAATACTTGGTTTAACACTGATGCTCTGCGTGGCGGATTGTTTGCTATGTCCTTTAAGGGTTAACTACCCCTTTATCAATTGAACCTAGTTCACTTGATAGCAAGTAGTTGCATCATCCATCAACCTTACCCCAATATTGGGGAATTTTAGACTCAAGTTGCATATTGTTCATATTGACCCATGAATGATATGTCAGTGTCATCCGCTAGCGCGGTAACTCTTTTCCGTTAGGAACACTTGATACATGTCTTGCCTGCTCTTTGAGCAGGCTTTTTTTTGCCTAAAATTCAGTGTTCTGCATCTTATTGCTCTCTGATTGGCTGTTATTGGGGCATTGTCGAGTATAATCGGCGCGCGATATCCCAGTGCTCTGGTGATATTACTAACCCCTACAATGACTTATTATTCAAGGAACCTTGTTCCATGTTAGAAAAATTATTCAAATTAAAAGCACATCAAACTAGTTTGAAGCAAGAAGTGGTGGCCGGATTAACCACTTTTTTAACCATGGCCTACATCATTTTCGTTAACCCTATGATGCTTGCTGATGCCGGCATGGATCACGGCGCAGTATTTGTGGCGACCTGTCTTGCGGCCGCCATTGGCTGTTTAATTATGGGGATAGTGGCTAATTACCCCATAGCATTAGCACCAGGCATGGGGCTCAATGCCTTTTTTACCTACACAGTTGTCGGTGAAATGGGTTATAGCTGGGAAACGGCACTAGGTGCAGTGTTTCTGTCTGGCGTCTGTTTTCTCGTGTTGTCTTTAGTCAAAATTCGCGAGTGGATTGTTAACAGTATTCCTATGTCGCTGCGTTTAGGTATTGCGGCGGGCATAGGCCTGTTTTTGGCGTTAATCGGACTAAAGAGTGCTGGCATTGTTGTGGCGAATCCGGCGACCTTGGTCAGCATGGGGGATGTGACGGCATTTCCTGCTGTGATGGCGGTGCTGGGCTTTTTTATGATCATCGCCATGGTGCATCGCGGCATGAAATCAGCCGTTATCGTCAGCATTCTGTCGATCACCGTGCTGGGGGTATTATTTGGCGATGTGCAATATAATGGCCTGATGGCGATGCCACCCTCTATTGCACCGACCTTTATGCAAATGGACCTCTCTAGTGTCCTAGAGATCAGCATGCTCTCGGTTGTGTTTGCCTTTTTGTTTGTCGATCTGTTCGATACCTCTGGCACCTTAGTGGCTGTTGCCCATCGTGGTGGGTTTCTGGATGATAAAGGCCGCTTGCCTAGATTGAACCGCGCGCTGACTGCCGACAGCACAGCGACCATTGCTGGTGCCATGTTAGGCACCTCAACAACCACAAGTTACATTGAAAGTACCGCAGGTGTCAGTGCCGGTGGCCGCACTGGACTCACCGCCGTGGTGGTTGGGGTAATGTTTTTATTATCGCTGTTTATCTCACCGCTGGCCGGTATGGTGCCAGCCTATGCCACCGCAGGCACTTTGTTTTATGTGGCTATCTTAATGATGTCGGGCCTAATGCATGTTGATTGGGATGACTTAACCGAAGCGGCCCCAGTGGTGGTGGTATGTATCTTAATGCCACTGACCTTCTCGATAGCAACGGGTATTGCCATGGGGTTTGTGGCCTATGCGGCGATTAAGCTATTAAGTGGTCGTTATAAAGATTTGAGCCTGGGCGTGGCAGTATTAGCCGTTCTATTTTTAGCTAAGTTTATCTATGGCTAACTAACTTCAGCCCACTTTTTACAGAGTCTCACATGTCTATTTTGTGTGAGACTCTTACCATTTAGTAAACTGTTTCTTTTTTATTTTAGATGTCCGCTCATCCCTCCTATCTGCTTTTTGCGTTTATGTCTCACGGTTATTTCTCGCGCTAGTGAACCACTGTTTTAGATTTACCCCTGCTATACAGAAAAAGATTCAACTAAATCAATGAATTTTGACAGATGCTATGTATTTAAAAATATGCCCACGCTATACTTTTTTACAAGTTGATAACTTGGTGTCTACTTTAGTTGGGCACTGGAAACCTTGCCATGAAATCATTTTTAAATGCCTTATCAGTGTTGTTTATCTGTTGTTTGTTTTTGCTTTGTAGTCCCCCAGTAAAATCTTTATTGCTCGAAGCCCCTCTGGCCGATTTTAGGCCTGTAAAGGTAGTTCAGTTTGCCTATGGACAGGGGACGCGAGAACGGGTGTTGCCTGGAGAAGTCAGGGCTGCTGATCGAGCCATACTCTCGTTTCGTGTCGCGGGCGAGATAGCCAGTATTTTGGTGAGCCCAGGTGATGAAGTGCGTATGGGAGACACCTTGGCGACGCTAGATCCGGCCATTTATGAGCAGCAAAGAGCAGTGGCTAACGCCCAGTTTGAGCTGGCGAAGGTCTTATTTGAGCGCGCCAGCAACTTAGTTGAGCAAGGTGTGGTTTCACGAGGGGATTATGATCAATCAAAAGGTGAGTATACCGTGGCGCAAGCTGCGTTAGATAAGGCCAATTCTGACTTAACTTATACCCGCTTATTGGCGCCCTATGACGGAATCATCTCTAAGCGTTATATGCGTGTGTTTCAATATGCACAGACGCAGGAACCAGTATTGGGGATCCAAACCGAGAATGCGGTAGATGTTAGCTTCCAATTACCAGAACAGTTTATTGGCGCATTACAACGGCTTAATCGGTTTGATAGCGAGTATGCCGGGATAGAAGTGAAGTTTGATAGCCGCGATGAGTGGTTTGCTGCCAGATTAAAGGAGCTTAATACCGTCGCTGATCCCGATACTGGCAGCTACACCCTGATCGTGACATTACCCATTCCAGAAAAACTCAATGTCTTGCCCGGCATGGCGGCGAGTGTCAAGGCCGTGCTGCCTTCAGGTGTGAGTGATAGTGGGGTGACATTGTCTGATGGTGCCATTGTGGAATCAGACGGGCAACGTTATGTATTTCGATGGTTGGAGAGGGTTAAGCGCGTCGAGAAAGTTCCCGTAGTGATAGAGTCAAATCAAATCGTTGAGGGGCTAAATGATGGCGACTGGCTGGTGGTTGCAGGGGCGTCGGAGTTAGTCGATGGGCAAAATGCGGTGCGTTGGTTAAAAGAGCGGGGGCTTTAATATGAAAACACTTATGGCCTCATGTCTAGTGGGTGGACTTTTGCTGATGGGTTGCAGTGAGTCTATGGTGATTGAAGCACCAGTGGCTCGAGTTGAAACGTTCACCCTACCGTACAGCAACAATCAAGTGATTAGAGAGTTTAATGCGCTGGCGCGGGCTCAAGATCTCACTCCGCTTTCATTTCGCGTCGATGGCAGGATCAGTAGCATACCCGTTATAAAAGGTCAGCGGGTTAAAAAGGGCGATTTGCTGGCGGCATTGGATAAGCAGGATTACGAAATAGTGTTAAACGATCGCACTGCGAGGATGGAGGTCGCTCGTAAACAGGCTCAGCGAACCAAACTGTTAGTCGATAAGCAGCTGATCTCGCAATCAGAATATGACCAGATAAAAGCTCAATATTTAGTGTCTCTTGCCGAGGCCAAGCAAGCAAAATTGTATCTAGATTACACCGAGTTACGAGCACCGTTCGATGGTGTTGTCAGCGATATTTTTGTGGAGTCCTTCGAGAATGTCCGACCTGGCTCTGAAATTGTCACTATGCATAAAGTTGAACGCATAGATGTCGAGGTGCAGATCCCAGATATTTTGCTAGCGGTATCAAAGCGCAATGATGTTAAGGCTATGCAGCAGGTTTATGATGTGACGTTTGACGCGTTTCCTGAGGTGATTTTTAAAGGCACCATCTTAGAGATAAACACGGAAAAAGATCCCTCATCTTATACGTTTATTGCCACACTAGCGGTGCCCTTAGATGGCAAATATAAAATCCTTGAGGGGATGCCTGCCAAAGTAAAAGCTAACTTAAGCCATTTGACCTACACCTACACTCGGCAGCACTTGGTGCCAATTGAGGCTGTGCTGATGCGAGATGGTAGTCAAATAAATGAACAAGAGGGTGGAGTGTGGCTGTATCAGGCTGATAGCGATAGCGTTAAATATCAGCAGGTTAAGCTGGGTGTAATTGTCGGTGACATGATTGAAGTGGTTTCAGGGTTATCCGGTGGGCAGATCATCATCACTGGTGGGGCTAAGCGCTTAGTTGATGGACAGAGAGTTGAGCTGATTAAGGGATAGTCACAATGAATGTAGCAGGGTACTTTGTCAAAAATGCCGTGATCAGTTGGATGTTTTCACTGATCTTACTCATCGGTGGGCTAATGGCCTTTACTGGCCTAGGTCAGTTAGAAGATCCCCCTTTCACCATTAAAGATGCCGTTGTGGTAACGCTTTACCCCGGTGCGACATCCACTGAGGTTGAGGAAGAGGTGACTTACCCCATAGAAAAGGCGATTCAGGCGTTGCCTTATGTGGATAAGATCCGTTCGTTGAGCACCTCAGGGTTGTCACAGATAAGCGTCACCATGAAAAACAACTATGGCCCAGATGAATTACCACAGATTTGGGATGAGTTGCGCCGTAAGGTCAATGATATGTCCGCTCAGTTGCCACCAGGGGTGAACCCGCCAATGGTGAATGATGACTTTGGCGATGTTTACGGCATCATGTATATGGTCAGTGGGCCTGATTACAGCTATCGAGACCTGCTTGATTATGTTGATTTTGTTAAACGTGAATTAGAACTGGTGCCTGGTGTCGGCAAGGTTTCATTGGCCGGGGCACAGCAGGAACAGATTTTTCTTGAGATATCATTAAACAAGTTATCTAACTCAAATATAGACCCAGCAACGATTAGTAATCTGCTGAACTCTCAGAATATGGTGTCAGATGCGGGCAATATTCGCGTGGCGGGTGATAACTTACGGATCCGCACCAGCGGCGGTTTTAAAACAGTTACCGAACTTGGCGATCTGATCATTCCAGGGGCTGCGGGGGCTAAACTGATTTACCTCAGAGACGTCGCCAGTATTAAACGGGGCTTTCAGGATATCCCAAGTAATGTCCTAAGTTTTAACCAAGATAGCGCAATCAATATTGGTGTCTCATTTTCATCCGGTGTGAATGTAGTGTCAGTAGGCGACGCGGTCGCCGAGAAATTAGCCGAGATAGATGATGCTCGCCCTGCGGGGATGAAAATCGCAACCATGTATAATCAGCCTGAAGAGGTTGATAAATCGGTGGGCAGTTTTGTATGGAACCTCATTGCGGCCGTGGCGATCGTTATTGGTGTTCTACTGGTCTTTATGGGGCTAAAGAGCGGGATATTGATTGGTTTAATCCTCTTTTTAACCTGTCTTGGCACCTTTATATTGATGTTGCAGGCTGATATTGAGCTGCAGAGGATCTCCTTGGGCGCGCTGATCATTGCGCTAGGGATGCTGGTTGATAATGCCATTGTGGTGGTTGAGGGGATCTTAATTGGTCGTCAACGCGGCGAGACAACCTTGCAAGCTGCGCAAGCAATCGTTAAACAAACCATGTGGCCACTGTTTGGCGCCACAATTATTGCCATTACCGCGTTTGCACCGATAGGCCTGTCGCCCGATGCGACCGGCGAGTTTGCCGGATCGCTATTCTGGGTGTTGTTATTTTCTCTGCTACTTTCTTGGGTCACGGCGATTACCATCACCCCTTTCTTTGCGCAACTTTTCTTTGGTGCAGATGGTGAGAAGGTGGTTAAAGGCGCTGAAAAGGACCCCTATGGCGGAGCATTTTTTACCGCTTACAAAGCTTTATTAGATATTTGTATGCGTTTTCGTTGGGTCACGGTTTTGCTGGTTTGCAGCGCTTTCGTCGCGGCTTTGGCTGGGTTCGCTTATGTGAAACAGTCCTTTTTTCCGCCATCTACGACCCCTATTTTTTTGGTCGATGTGTGGCTGCCTGAAGGCACTGATATTCGTGAAACACAGCGTGTGACGCAAGAGATGGAATCGATGGCCGTTCAAATCGACAATGTCGAGTTTGCGGCTTCTACGGTTGGTAAGGGATTCCCGCGTTTTCTGTTGACTTATGCGCCAGAGAAAAACTACTCATCCTATTCACAACTGGCGTTACGTACCACAAGCTTTGATGCCTTGTTGCCTGCCATGACAACCTATCGCGAGCAGGTTGAAGCCAGGTTCCCTCAGGTACAGTTTAAGTTTAAGCGCCTAGAAATCGGCCCCTCTTCCGATGCCAAAATTGAAGCCAGGATCAGTGGTGCAGATCCCGATGTCCTGAGGGAGTTAGCATTCCAAGTGATGACCGTTTTTAATCGCACGCCAGGAACCGTCAATGTGCGCCATGATTGGCGTGAGCGTGTGAAATTTATCTCTCCGGGCTTTAATGAGTCTCAGGCACGTCGTTTAGGCATAGTCAAAAGTAACGTTGATGACAACCTTAAGTTTGCATTTGCCGGGATGAACATCGGCATGTATAGAGAGGGGACAACACTGTTACCCATAGTGGCTCGATTACCCGAAGAGGAACGAGTTGATATTGGATCCTTGGAGAGTTTGCGGATATGGAGCCCTGTGCTGGGCGTTTATGTGCCTATGCAACAGGTCGTTGATGGCTTTGATGTAAAGTTTGAAGACCCTATTATTCAACGCAGAGATCGTAAGCGCACCATCACAGTGTTTGCCGATGCCGATTTTGCCTATGACATATTGCCGACGGAACTGCTTTCTAAGATGCAGTCGAGTGTCGAGGCGATAGAACTCCCCTCTGGTTATGAGCTTAATTGGGGCGGTGAGTATGAATCATCTAATGATGCTCAAGAATCCTTGTTTGCGACCTTGCCTTTGGGCTTTCTATTTATGTTCCTGATCACTGTTTTTCTGTTTAACTCGGTACGTAAGCCGCTGGTTATTTGGTGTTGTGTGCCGTTAGCCATTATAGGGATCACCTTGGGGTTATTGGTGCTCGATAAACCCTTTAGTTTTATGGCGTTATTAGGAATGTTAAGCCTATCTGGTATGTTATTGAAAAATGGCATTGTGCTGTTAGACCAAATCAATACGGAAATTGAGAAGGGAACAGAGGTGTTTGAGGCGGTATTTGAATCCACTGTTAGTCGTGTTAGACCTGTTTGTATGGCGGCCATCACGACCATTTTGGGGGTATTGCCGCTCATTACCGATGCATTTTTCGAGTCTCTTGCAGCGGTAGTGATGTTTGGTCTTGGGGTGGCGACCGTATTGACGCTAGTCGTTGTGCCTGTGTTCTATATCATTTTCTTTAAGGTGAAATATCGAAGCTATAAAACGTTTTCCAGTTAGTGATACTAAACACTCCACTTATTATAAAACGGCTAGGCAGGTCATTTAGGCCTGCCTTGATGTTGCAAGCTACTCATCTTTTAGTTCATTCGCTATCAATTTTTCTGTGGATTGGGTATAACGCTAAGTTCGGCATTATTTACTTTTTTTAAAATGAACTTAAGTGAGATTGGTTACCGCCGTGTGGTGGTGAAATTGGGGACCAGTGTGCTGACATCCGGCTCTAGGCAGCTAGATAAGGCGCATATGGTTGAACTGGCGCGCCAGATGGCAAGCTTAATGAAGTCAGGCATTGAAGTGGTGTTGTGTACCTCGGGGGCCATAGCCGCTGGGCGCGAACATTTAGGTTATCCTAGCCTGCCCGATACGGTGGCCAATAAGCAACTGTTGGCCGCTGTGGGGCAGGGACAACTGATTCTGGCGTGGTCACAACTGTTTAGTATTTACGGTTTACATGTCGGGCAGATGTTGCTGACCCGCGCCGATCTGCACGACCGAGAGCGTTATCTCAATGCCAGAGACTCGCTTAATGCGTTATTAGCTAATGGCATTATTCCTATCATTAATGAAAACGATGCGGTGGCGACCAACGAGATAAAAGTGGGCGATAACGATAATTTATCGGCCAGGGCGGCGCTACTGTGTGATGCCGACCTTTTGATTTTATTGACCGACCAAAAAGGGCTGTTCGATGCCGATCCTCGTGCCAATCCTGATGCCAAGTTGATTAAACAGGTGGTTAATATTGATGACAGTTTACGTCGGCTTGCAGGCGGAGCTGTGTCTGGATTAGGTACTGGCGGCATGGCGACCAAGTTGCAGGCCGCCGATATTGCCCGCCGCGCCGGTATTGAAGTGGTTATAGCATCAGGCCATAGACCAAGGGTCATCCAAGATGCGGTATGTAAAGAGGCGGTGGGTACGCACTTTACCGCGCTAGAAAACCCGCTTGAAAGCCGTAAGCAATGGATCTTAGCAGGACCTGCCACTAAAGGTAAATTAGTACTCGATAGTGGCGCGATTGTGGCTGTTACCCAAAAAGGTCGCAGCCTACTGTCAAAAGGTATTGTCAGCGTCAGTGGCCAATTTGAGCGTGGTGCGACCTTGCAGCTGGTGGACGAGTTGGGCCGCGAATATGCAAGGGGCATGACTCGTTACAGTGCTAAGGATCTGCTGGCCATTGCTGGTAGGCACTCAGATGAAATCGATTCTATCCTTGGCTACGATTATGGCGCTGCCGTTGTACACCGTAACGATATGGTGGTGCTGTAAAAGTACATAATATTAATCATTTCAGTAACAGCTGAGATAACTTTAGGAGTAAGGGTGTGATTGAACATCATCAAGCCTACTTGCAGACACTCGGTCAGCAAGCAAAGCAGGCAAGCTATGCACTGGCCAATCTCAGTGGTGAGCAGAAACAGCAGCTACTGAGCGCCATCGCGACCACGTTAACCGCCCGTAGCGACACCATTATCGCGGCCAATCAGCAAGACGTGGCTAACGCACGTGCCAGCGGCCTTAATGATGCGATGATCGACCGTTTGCTGCTTGATAAGGACCGGCTTAATAATGTCATAGCCGATATCGACAATGTGATACGCCTTGCCGATCCTGTCGGGACCGAGCTAGAAAGTCAGTTGCTCGATAACGGGCTGCGTTTGTCGCGTCGCCGCGTGCCATTAGGGGTGGTTGGGGTGATTTATGAGGCGCGCCCAAATGTCACCGTCGATATCGCAGTGTTGGCCCTAAAGACCGGCAATGCCGTTATCTTGCGTGGTGGTAAAGAGACATTGCTGTCAAATGTGGCACTCAGTGATGCGATTCGTGAGGCCATAACCGCGCAAGAGCTACCAGCCGATGCGGTGCAGTTGATCCAAAGCCCCGACCGTGCCTTAGTGACGGGACTGTTAAAGCTCGATAATTATATCGACATGATAGTGCCCCGTGGTGGCCAACATCTGCAGCGCTTATGCGCCGAGCAAGCGACTATCCCCGTGATATTGGGCGGGATAGGGATTTGCCACCTGTATGCAGACAAAGAGGTCGATATCGACAAGGCGATAGTCGTGATCGCCAACGCTAAGGTGCAGCGTCCTACCGTGTGTAATGCGCTCGATACCGCGCTAGTGCATCGAGACATCGCTGGCCAGTTGCTGCCTAAACTGTATCGTCAATTGGCCGATTTAGGCGTGAGCTTTTATGCCTGTCCGCAGGCCAAAACCTTGGCTGATGGTTTAGCTGTGGATATGCATGATGCCACTGAGGACAGCTATGCACAGGAGTGGTTAGCACTCACATTAGGCATTAAGGTGGTCGATGATATTGACGCCGCGATTGCCCATATTCGTCATTATTCCAGTGGTCATTCTGAGGGGATATTAACTGACAATATCCACGCCGCCGCCTACTTTGTTAATCAGGTCGATGCCTCTGCGGTATACGTGAATGCGAGTACGCGCTTTACCGATGGCGGTCAATTTGGGCTTGGTGCCGAAGTAGCGGTGTCGACGCAAAAATTGCATGCGCGGGGCCCGATGGGGCTTGAAGCCTTAACCACCTATAAGTGGATAGGGGTTGGGGATTATACCGCCCGTCGCTAATGGCGTTGACTTGAGTCAACGCCTGTAAAACTAACACGGCTTAAAGAGAAAGCAGCTATTCCCTAATGCTTTCTCTTTTTTATGTTTAAAGGTGTCTGTGCTGGGCTGTTGTTCAGTGCAGCCATTTTATTTTGTACGACAAAATAAAATGGCTTCCGAGCACCTAATCGCTAGTCTCAATTGGGGAAGGGCATCTTATAGCCCAATAGACTATAGCCCTGGAGATAGCGGGGCTTTGGGCGGACGCCGTTTTAGCTGTGGTAATAACTGCTGCAGTGCCAGTGCCGATAAAATTAACCCGAGGCCGATGAAGGTCGAGCGGGTAATGGTTTCTTGTAATATCCAAGCGATAAAGCCCACCGATAATACTGGTGTGATAAACACTAACGTGCTCATGCTGGCAGTGCGGTCGGCTTTTTTCAGGGCCACTAACCACAGAACAAAGGTCACACCCATCTCAAACAACCCCACATAAACCGCAGCGCCAAAGGCGTTGGCGTTCCAAGTGGGCAGCGATTCGGTCAGTAGCAATGTCACCACAATAAAAGGCAAGCCCATTAAAAAACTGAGTAGCAAGCTAACCACAGGGTCGCCACTGTCTTTGGTGTTGATTATCCAATAAAGACACCAAAGTACGGTGCTGGTGAGCGCAAGCATCACCCCTGCAGCGCTGTCAAAGTGGATATCGGTAATATGACCATTGGTGGCGATAATAAACACCCCTAGATAGGCGATAAGCGCCGCGGTGAGATCGCTTTTGCGTAGCTTTTGTTTGAGTAGCGGCACCGATAATAACGGCAATAGAATGGCCCAAGTGTAATTGAGCGACAGCGCCTGCTGCGCCGGTAATAAGTCATAGGCCTTAAACAGCACCAAATAATAGAGAAACGGATTGAGCAGCCCACTTTGTAAATAAAACCAAGGGCGGCGAGCCCATTGGCGTTGAATTAGGTGAAATTTGCCCATAATTAGCAGGATGACAGTCAGTGCCACAATGGAGCTGGAGACGGCAATAAACACCAACTGCAATGGCGTAAAGTGGCTCAAGGCTAACTTAAATGCGGTGGCGACGGTGGACCAGAGTAATATGGCACCAATGGCATAGAAGTAGGCTTGATTAGATGATTTCACTGACTTATCTCGTTAACTGAAATGGCCATAGAGCATGGCTATTGTGGGCTGTTTGGATGACTAATTGTATACATTATACCTATAAGGCCGGTTATTGAACTGACTTTCAGCCAAAAAAATGTTCAATTAAGCTAATTTTTATATTTTTAACCCTTGTAATCATCTCAGGCGGCCCAATATAGGGTGTTAAGGAAAGATATTGGCTTGGATAGTAAGGCTTGAAAATCATGACGCCTATCCCCATATCTGAATCAGATGACAAATTTAGCATTCGTTAAAAGTTTTTATTGGAGGACTCCATGGGTAAAATTATTGGTATCGATTTAGGTACAACCAACTCTTGTGTTGCAGTATTAGATGGTGGCAAGGCGCGCGTAATTGAAAACGCAGAGGGCGATCGTACCACCCCTTCAATCATCGCTTACACAGGTGAAGAAGTATTGGTTGGTCAGCCTGCGAAGCGCCAAGCGGTAACTAACCCAAAGAATACCTTCTTTGCGATTAAGCGTCTTATTGGTCGTCGTTTTAAAGATGATGAAGTACAGCGCGACGTAGACATCATGCCGTTTAAGATCATCGGTGCTGACAACGGTGATGCATGGGTTGAAGCGCACGGTAAGAAAATGGCGCCACCACAAGTGTCTGCAGAAATTCTGAAGAAGATGAAGAAGACTGCCGAAGACTTTTTAGGTGAGCCAGTAACAGAAGCGGTAATTACCGTTCCTGCATACTTTAACGACTCACAGCGTCAAGCGACTAAAGATGCTGGCCGTATCGCGGGTCTTGAAGTTAAGCGTATTATTAACGAACCAACGGCTGCGGCATTGGCTTACGGTATCGATAAGAAGCAAGGCGACAACGTTGTTGCGGTATACGACTTAGGTGGTGGTACATTCGATATCTCTATCATCGAAATCGATAGCGTAGATGGTGAGCAAACATTCGAAGTACTGGCGACTAACGGTGACACTCACTTAGGTGGTGAAGATTTTGACAACCGTCTAATCAACTACCTAGCCGATGAGTTCAAGAAAGAGCAGTCAATCGATCTACGTAACGATCCGCTAGCAATGCAGCGTCTAAAAGAAGCTGCTGAAAAAGCGAAGATTGAACTTTCTAGCACCACACAGACTGAAGTTAACCTGCCTTATATCACGGCAGATGCGACAGGTCCTAAGCACTTAGTGGTTAAGATCACACGCGCTAAACTTGAGTCACTGGTTGAAGATTTGATTGCTCGTACACTTGAGCCGCTAAAAGTAGCTTTAGCTGACGCTGATCTATCAGTATCAGATGTAAACGAAGTGATTTTGGTTGGTGGTCAAACTCGTATGCCTAAAGTACGCGCAGAAGTTTCTGCCTTCTTTGGTAAAGAGATCCGCCAAGACGTTAACCCAGACGAAGCGGTAGCTATCGGTGCAGCAGTGCAAGCTGGTGTACTTTCTGGTGACGTAAAAGACGTACTATTGCTAGACGTTACACCACTTTCTTTGGGTATTGAAACCATGGGTAGTGTAATGACTAAGCTAATTGAGAAGAACACGACTATCCCAACTAAGGCGAGTCAAGTCTTCTCAACAGCAGATGACAACCAGAGTGCGGTGACTATTCACGTACTTCAAGGTGAGCGTAAGCAGTCAAGTGCCAACAAGTCTCTAGGTCAATTTAACCTAGAAGGTATCGAGCCTGCGCCACGCGGTATGCCACAAATTGAAGTGGCGTTCGATATCGATGCTGATGGTATCTTGCACGTGTCTGCGACTGACAAGAAGACAGGTAAAGCACAAGCGATCACCATTAAAGCCTCTTCTGGTCTAAGTGAAGAAGAAGTTGAAGCTATGGTTCGTGATGCTGAAGCACACGCAGACGAAGATGCTAAATTCGAACAGCTTGTAACCGCACGTAACCAAGCCGATGGCATGGTGCATGCGACCAAGAAGCAGATCGAAGAAGCAGGCGATGCGCTACCAAGCGAAGACAAAGAGAAAATTGAAGCTGCGATGGCCGATGTTGATACCGCAAGTAAAGGTAACGACAAAGAAGCTATCGAGAAAGCGACTCAAGCATTGATGGAAGCATCTGCTAAGTTGATGGAAATTGCTCAAGCTAAGGCACAAGCAGGCCAAGGCGAACAAGCTGAAAAATCAACTGATTCGTCTGCTGATGATGTTGTCGATGCTGAGTTCGAAGAAGTTAAAGACGACAAAAAATAATTCAGGCTTAGCCTAAATTATTTCCAGCGGGCGTTATGGGGAAACTCTAACGCCCGTTCGTACAACTCTAGCGCAGAAAGTATAAGACTATGTCAAAGCGAGATTATTACGAAGTATTAGGCGTAGGTCGTGACGCCAGCGAACGCGAGATTAAAAAGGCTTATAAGCGGCTAGCCATGAAGTTTCACCCAGATCGTAATCCGGGTGACAAAGAGGCAGAAACCCGCTTTAAAGAGGTAAAAGAAGCCTACGAAATCCTAACCGACAGCGATAAGAAAGCCGCCTATGATCAGTTTGGTCATGCGGGTGTCGATCCTAATCGTGGTGGTGGCGGATTCGGCGGCGGTGCCGATTTCGGTGATGTGTTCGGCGATGTGTTTGGCGATATCTTTGGTGGTGGCCGTCGTGGTGGTCAGCGTCAAGCAGCGCGCGGTAGTGACTTACGTTACAACCTCGAATTGTCGCTTGAAGAAGCGGTGAGAGGCTTAACCAAAGAGCTACGCATTCCAACCCTTGCAGCATGTGATGCGTGTGATGGTAGCGGCGCGAAAAGAGGCTCATCGCCAACCACATGTGGCACCTGTCATGGACAAGGCCAAGTGCAGATGCGCCAAGGTTTCTTTGCCGTACAGCAAGCCTGTCCAACGTGTCATGGCCGTGGCAAGATCATTAAAGATCCTTGCAACAAGTGTCATGGCGAAGGTCGCGTCGAGAAGAGTAAAACCCTGTCAGTTAAAATCCCCGCTGGGGTGGATACTGGCGATCGCATTCGTCTCTCTGGCGAAGGTGAAGCGGGCGAGTTTGGCGCACCAGCAGGTGACTTATATGTTCAAGTCACGGTGCGAGAACATGCTATTTTCGTGCGTGATGGCAACAACCTGTACTGTGAAGTGCCTATCTCATTTAGCACTGCAGCCCTGGGCGGTGAGATTGAAGTGCCTACCCTAGATGGTAAGGTGAGCCTTAAGATCCCTGCCGAAACACAAACAGGACGTATGTTCCGTTTACGCGGCAAAGGGGTGAAATCGGTTCGCAGCCATGCAGTGGGTGACTTACTGTGTAAAGTTGTGATGGAAACACCAGTCAACTTAAGCGAAAAGCAAAAAGAGTTACTGCGTGATTTTGACAAAACACTGACGGGTTCGGCAAAGAAGCACAGCCCTAAAGCTGAAGGCTTTTTCGATGGTGTGAAAAAGTTCTTTCAAGACTTAAATAGCTAACGTCTGTTGGCAACTAAAAAAACCTCGCATAGCGAGGTTTTTTTATGGCTTACTCTCGCTAATATATGCTGTAACGGCTCAACTTTACTCGGCATTATCATCAAACGATTAAGCCCATAGCCTCTAGCTCCTTTAGCCATGATATCGAGCCATAGTATCGAACCATTGCTGCGACGGAAGATTACTGTGATTAGGGCTAGTATTATGATGATAGAGTATCCGTTGCATAATGCGGCTATAGTCGCTGGCTGGTGGACCCTAAAGGAATTGATGATGAAACAAATGATAACAGTGATAATACTAGTCATATTAGCTGGCTGCGCGACAAATCAGTCGCCCACAGGGCGATCGCAAACCTTGCTGTTTTCGGCGCAGCAGATGGATCAAATGGGCACCGAATCATTTGAGCAGATGAAACAGCAACAAGCCTTAAGTAAAGATAAGCAACGTATCGCCTATGTTCGCTGCGTCGCCTCTCGCATTACCGCAGTATTACCAGCAGGGCAACCCAAATGGGAGGTGGTGCTATTTGAGTCTGAGCAGATAAACGCCTTTGCATTGCCTGGTGGCCATATTGGGGTGTACACCGGCTTGCTCAAAGTGGCGACGAATCAAGATCAGCTAGCTACCGTTATCGGTCATGAGGTGGCACATGTGCTAGCCAATCACAGTAATGAGCAAGTCTCTCGGGCGCAGATGACTGGGGTTGGCATGCAGCTGGCGAATGCGGCACTGGATGTCAGCGGGGTGGGCAATCGCGACCTTTATATGGCGGCGCTTGGCTTAGGTGCCCAAGTGGGCTTTGTATTGCCCTATGGTCGTGAGCAAGAAAGTGAGGCCGATATTATGGGCGTTGAGTTAATGGCTCGGGCGGGGTTCGATCCCAGCCAAAGTATCGAGCTATGGCAAAATATGGCCAAGGCGGGCGGCAGCCAGGGACCTGAGTTGCTCTCGACACATCCGTCTCACGGACGCCGTATTGCCGATTTACAACAGATGCAACCTAAGGTGATGCCCTTATATCAGGCAAGCCAAGCTAAGGTAAAAAATAGCTGTGACTAATTGGCTATTCGCGAGTTTTTTGTTGCATAGTATGGTAAAATCCGCCGCGAAATTAATTGAATAAATGAGAGTATTATCATTATGTCTGACAAGTTCACCACAATTGAACAGCATGCCAGCTACGGTGTCGGTCGCCAATTAGGCGAGCAATTAGCGGCAAACTCTTTTGAAGGTATTGATATTTCAGCTGTACAAGTTGGTCTATCTGATGCGTTTGACGGTAAAGAGAGTGCGGTTTCTATGCAAGATCTTCAAACTGCCTTCACTGAAATTAGTCAGCGTATTCAGAAGGTACAAGAAGCTGCAGCAGCAGCTGCGTCTGCAGAAGGTGATACTTTCCTTGCGCAAAACCAACAACGTGAAGGTGTCGTAACCCTAGAGTCTGGTCTGCAGTATGAGATCATTACCGAAGGTAATGGTGATAAGCCTGCTTATGATTCTACTGTTCGTACTCACTACCATGGTACTTTTATCGGTGGTGACGTATTTGACAGTTCAGTATTACGTGATCAACCTGCCGAGTTCCCTGTGTCTGGCGTGATTGCCGGTTGGACCGAAGCACTACAACTTATGCCTGTTGGGTCTAAGTGGAAGCTGTATGTTCCGCATCACCTAGCTTACGGCGAGCGTGGTGCTGGTGCATCAATCCCGCCATACTCGGCGTTAGTGTTCGAAGTTGAGTTGCTCGATATACTTTAATAAAAATAGCCTAAGCCATTGCTTAGGCTTTTTTTTGTATTGTATTTAAAGCGAGTTTTGTGGTCTATTGGACATAATAATAAACCGTAAAACAGCGCAATATAGATCGAAGGGAGAAGTAGATGACAGAGCAAGTAAGAGTCGCTATTACTGGTGGCAGCGGCCGAATGGGTCGAACTCTTATTGAATCGGCCAAACTGAGTAGCAATATCTTTTTAGGTGCTGCGATTGAGCGTGCTGGATCGACACTGATTGGTGTCGATGCTGGTGAGCTTGCTGGTGTCGGGGCGATGAATGTGGTGATCACCGATTCGCTCGATCAAGCTGTCGATGACTTTGATATTTTGATCGACTTCACTTCTCCTGAAGCCAGCGTGGTACATACCGATTGGTGTGCACGCAATGGCAAGGGTATCGTTATCGGTACCACAGGCTTTAACCATGCTCAAAAAGAACAGATTGCTGCATATGGCGAAACCACGCCTATCGTGATGGCGCCCAATATGTCTGTTGGGGTGAATTTGATGTGGCGTTTGTTGGAATTAGCCGCCGAGGTGATGGGCGACTATACCGATATCGAGATCATCGAAGGCCATCACAGACATAAAAAAGATGCACCATCGGGCACTGCGTTAAAAATGGGCGAGGTGATTGCTGAGGTGTTGGGCCGCGATCTTGAAAAATGTGCCGTTTATGGCCGCGAGGGCATAATGGAAGAGCGTTCGCGCGAGACCATAGGTTTCTCGACCATCCGTGCTGGCGATTTAGTCGGTGAGCACACGGCGATGTTTGCTGATATCGGTGAACGTTTAGAGATCACCCATAAGGCATCCAGCAGAATGACCTTTGCTAATGGTGCAATGCGCGCCGCATTTTGGCTTGGCGATCAAGATCCGGGTCTCTATGACATGCAGCAGGTGTTAGGCCTGAAAGATTAGTATTTGATCAAAAACGCCCACGTGGCGTTTTTTTTTGAAATAAAATACCGCTTCACTATAGACGAGTAGCTACTTCACCTATAGAATTGACGGAATTTGTCAAAATTTCGTATTTCAGCGGAAGTTGGTATTTTAAAAGCAAGATAAAACCCTATTATACAATGGCTTGGCTCTTTTCGGAGGTCGCGTTGACAAAGTCTGCCTTACTCGTACTCGAAGATGGAACCGTATTCTCAGGCACTGCAATTGGTGCTGATGGACTGGCAGTAGGAGAAGTCGTTTTTAACACTTCAATGACTGGTTACCAAGAGATTCTTACTGATCCATCCTATTCTCGTCAAATTGTTACTTTAACCTACCCACACATTGGTAACACTGGAACCAATAGTGAAGATACCGAATCTGATGCAGTGCATGCATGCGGGTTAATCATTAGAGATTTACCACTAATGGCCAGTAACTTCAGAAATCAGCAATCCCTCAGTGATTATCTTAAAGCCAATAATGTTGTCGGCATCGCTGATATTGATACGCGTAAACTGACGCGTATTTTAAGGGAAAAAGGCGCGCAGGCTGGCGCTATTTTAGTCGGTGATACGGATGAAGCTAAAGCGCTTGCTGCAGCTCAAGCCTTTCCCGGATTAAAAGGCATGGATTTAGCCAAAGAGGTCACCACCGACACGCAATATCAGTGGCGCAGTGGCAGTTGGCGCTTAGTCGGCGGTCTACCAGAGGACACACCAAAAGCAGAACTAAAATTTAAAGTCGTTGCTTATGACTATGGTGTGAAGCGCAATATTTTACGTATGTTAGTTGACCGCGGTTGTGATGTGACAGTGGTTCCCGCCCAAACGCCTGCTAGCGAAGTGTTAGCGATGAATCCTGATGGGGTGTTTTTATCAAACGGCCCAGGCGATCCAGAGCCATGCGATTACGCTATTAGTGCGATTCAAGATATTTTGAAGACTGACGTTCCTGTATTTGGTATCTGCTTAGGGCATCAATTACTGGCACTGGCCTCTGGTGCTAAAACCTTGAAGATGAAGTTTGGTCACCATGGTGCTAACCATCCAGTGAGCAACATCGAACTCGGCAACGTGATGATCACCAGTCAAAACCACGGTTTTGCCGCTGATGAAGCTAGCCTACCCGATAATATCAGAGTGACGCATAAGTCGTTATTTGATGGTTCGTTACAAGGTATCCATCTTACCGATAAGCCAGCCTTTAGCTTCCAGGGGCACCCTGAAGCGAGTCCTGGCCCTCATGATGCGGCCCCCTTGTTTGATCACTTTATTGAATTGATTGAACAATATCGTCACCACGCTAAGTAGTCCGGGAGAAGGTTTCAGCAATGCCAAAACGTACAGATATAAAAAGTATTCTAATCTTAGGTGCCGGCCCGATTGTGATTGGGCAAGCGTGTGAGTTCGATTACTCGGGCGCTCAGGCCTGTAAAGCACTTCGTGAAGAGGGTTACCGAGTTATTTTGGTTAACTCGAATCCTGCGACTATCATGACCGACCCTGAAATGGCCGATGCGACCTATATCGAGCCGATCCAGTGGGAAGTTGTACGCAATATTATTGCCAAAGAGCGTCCAGACGCCATTTTGCCTACCATGGGTGGTCAAACTGCACTTAACTGTGCATTGCGCCTCGAAAGCGAAGGTGTATTGAGTGAATTTAATGTCGAGATGATTGGCGCCACAGCTGATGCAATCGATAAGGCTGAAGATCGTAGTCGCTTCGATGAAGCGATGAAGGCGATTGGTTTGGAGTGTCCACGAGCGGGTATCGCCCGTAGCATGGAAGATGCTTATGGCGTGCTTGAGCAGGTCGGATTCCCTTGTATTATTCGCCCATCATTTACCATGGGTGGTAGCGGTGGCGGTATCGCTTACAACAAGGAAGAGTTTGAAGAGATCTGTTCTCAAGGTCTTGACCTTTCACCGACCAATGAACTGCTTATTGATGAGTCGTTAATTGGTTGGAAAGAGTATGAGATGGAAGTGGTTCGTGATCGCAACGATAACTGTATCATCGTGTGTTCAATTGAAAACTTCGATCCAATGGGTGTTCACACGGGTGACTCAATCACAGTTGCTCCAGCACAGACGTTAACCGATAAAGAGTATCAGTTGATGCGTAATGCATCATTAGCTGTGCTGCGCGAGATCGGTGTTGAAACTGGTGGCTCTAACGTTCAGTTTGGTATCAATCCACTAGATGGGCGCATGGTGATCATCGAGATGAACCCACGGGTGTCTCGCTCATCGGCATTGGCATCTAAAGCCACAGGTTTCCCGATTGCTAAAATCGCCGCTAAACTTGCGGTTGGTTTTACCCTAGATGAACTAAGCAACGACATCACTGGTGGTGCGACCCCTGCCTCATTCGAGCCTGCTATCGATTACGTTGTGACTAAGGTACCTCGCTTTAATTTCGAAAAATTTGCCGGTGCCAATGACCGTCTAACCACTCAGATGAAATCTGTGGGTGAAGTGATGGCGATTGGCCGTACTTTCCAAGAGTCGCTGCAAAAAGCGCTGCGTGGGTTGGAAGTGGGCGTCAATGGTCTCGACGCTATCATCGATATCAAAGATAACGATGCGCTGTCACGTATTCGACACGAGCTCAAAGAACCTGGTGCAGACCGTATTTGGTATATTGGCGATGCGTTTCGCGCGGAATTGAGCTTAGAAGAGATTTTTAAGCTGACCAATATCGACCCTTGGTTCCTTATCCAAATTGAAGAGCTGCTTAACCTAGAGACGCAAGTCAAAGAGGTTGGTATGTCGGGCATGGATAAGGATTTCTTATACAAGCTCAAGCGTAAAGGCTTTGCCGATTCTCGTCTTGCCGTGCTGTTAGGTGTCAGTGAAGCCGAGATGCGCAAATTGCGCTACCGCCACGAGATCTATCCGGTGTACAAGCGCGTCGATACTTGTGCGGCTGAGTTCTCAACCGATACGGCTTACATGTACTCTACCTATGAGGAAGAGTGCGAAGCTAACCCGTCAGACCGTGAAAAAATCATGGTGATAGGGGGGGGGCCAAACCGTATTGGTCAAGGTATTGAGTTTGATTACTGTTGTGTTCACGCCGCTTTAGCACTGCGTGAAGACGGTTACGAAACCATCATGGTCAACTGTAACCCAGAGACGGTATCAACCGATTATGATACCTCTGACAGACTGTATTTCGAATCGATAACCCTTGAAGATGTGCTTGAAATTGTACGTATCGAAAAGCCCAAGGGGGTGATTGTACAGTACGGTGGTCAAACGCCACTTAAACTGGCGCGAGATTTAGAAGCTGCTGGCGTTCCGATTATAGGTACTAGTCCTGATGCCATCGACAGAGCCGAAGACCGCGAGCGTTTCCAGCAAGCGATTCAGCGTCTCGAGATGAAACAGCCTGAAAATGATACCGTAACCACGGTTGAAGGCGCGGTGATTTCTGCCGAGCGTATAGGCTATCCGCTCGTGGTACGTCCATCGTATGTACTGGGTGGCCGTGCAATGGAAATTGTCTATGACGAGCAGGATTTGCGTCGCTACTTTAATGAAGCGGTTAGCGTCTCTAATGCCTCGCCTGTGCTGCTGGACCGTTTCCTCGACAACGCGATTGAAGTGGATATCGACGCGATTTGCGACGGTGAAATCGTGGTGGTTGGTGCGATTATGGAGCATATCGAGCAAGCGGGGGTTCACTCTGGTGACTCAGGCTGTTCTCTGCCACCATACACCCTAAGCCAAGCGATACAAGCTGAAATGCGCGAGCAGGTTGGCAAGCTAGCAATGGAGTTGGGAGTGGTTGGCCTGATGAATGTGCAGTTTGCGGTGCAAGATAACAACATCTACATGATTGAGGTTAACCCTCGCGCAGCACGTACCGTGCCATTCGTCTCTAAGGCGACGGGTGTGCCGTTAGCTAAGATTGCCGCGCGCGTGATGGCGGGCCAATCGCTAACATCGCAAGGTTTTACTCAAGAAGTGATCCCACCTTTCTACTCAGTCAAAGAAGTGGTATTGCCGTTCAATAAATTCCCTGGTGTTGACCCATTGCTTGGCCCTGAAATGCGCTCAACCGGTGAAGTAATGGGCGTTGGTGACACGTTTGCCGAGGCTTATGCAAAAGCACAGCTTGGCGCGACATCAGAAGTGCCTAAGTCGGGTCGTGCGCTCTTGTCTGTGCGTAACAGCGACAAGAACCGCGTTGCCGATTTAGCGGCTAAGTTGATAGAGCTTGGTTACGAAATCGATGCCACTCACGGCACAGCTGTTGTGTTAGGCGAAGCGGGCATTAACCCTCGCCTCGTGAACAAGGTGCACGAAGGTCGCCCTCATATTCTTGACCGCATCAAGAACGATGAATACACCTACATAGTGAATACCACCGAAGGTCGTCAAGCGATTGAAGACTCACGTCAACTTCGCCGCGGTGCATTGCGTTATAAGGTTAACTACACGACGACATTGAACGCGGCTTTTGCCACGTGCATGGCGCACGCTGCAGATGATCGTACTAATGTGACGTCGGTGCAAGAGTTGCACAAGCGTATTACTGGCTAAGAGTTATTGAGCGTTAAAAAGGCCGCAGTAGCGGCCTTTTTTATGGGGTTGATTTACAATAAATACTCCTATGATAGCTTGTCGTTTAGCCATGGATTACCTACTATGTTTGCTGTGTTGTTCGGGTTGTATGTTAAGCAAGGTGGAGTAAAATACACCGTTCTTATGGCCTTACGATTAACAGAGTGTGATTCAATAGCATCTCGTAGCATCACGGTATAGAATAGAGTAATTCCACGCGTTATTTTACTTAGTCAGTGGCCTCAATATGGGTCAGGCTGGCTAGGATGCTTTTGTTTTTAAGGAGACGATCGTTCCTATGAATAAGGTTCCGATGACTGTAGTTGGCGCAGAACAACTACGTAAAGAGTTAGATTTTTTAAAGTTTGATAAGCGTCCTAAGATTGCTGAAGCGATCGGTATTGCCAGAGAGCTAGGTGATTTGAAAGAAAACGCTGAATATCATGCAGCCCGCGAAGAGCAAGGTTTGTGCGAAGCGCGTGTACGTGACATCGAAGGTAAACTGTCTAATGCACAGATCATCGATGTGACTAAGATGGAAAATACGGGCCGAGTTATTTTTGGTGCGACAGTGACTATCTTAAATATTGATACCGAAGAAGAGTTCACCTATCGCATCGTGGGCGAAGATGAAGCTAATATTAAACAAAATTTGTTGTCGGTTAGCTCACCTATCGCCCGTGGTTTGATAGGTAAAAATGTCAATGATGAAATCTCAATCACCACGCCGGGTGGCACCAGTGATTTTGAAATCATCAAAGTTGAATATATCTAGTCGACCAGGTGATACAAAAAAGCCGCTAATGGATAGCGGCTTTTTTATTAAGCAAAATGAATTTACTTTGCTCTAGGGATGGCAATCTTCATTTCTGGAGATTGACGGAAAAGGACCAATACGTGACCGATAAGCTGAACCTTTTCAGCTTGAGTTTCGCGTACAATGGCGTCAACGACTGCATTTTTTAGCTCTCTGTCTCCAGAGGCTACTTTCACTTTGATTAATTCATGATGAGAGAGTGCATTATCAATTTCAGCCAGTACACCTTCAGTCAGACCATTGGAACCAAGCTGTACAACAGGCTTTAGGTTATGTGCTAAGCCTTTTAAGTGCTGTTTTTGTTTGGTTGTTAAGTTCATTTCTACCAACTTTATGCTGAGTTACTGTTGAAAAAACGCTATTCTACCCTCATATAGCCTTTGTGTAACTCATATTTGTTACGGATTTTAAATGTCAGGTAAAAAACGAACAGCAAGTTCCTCGCGCTGGATGCAGGAACATTTCGATGATCACTATGTTAAATTATCGCAAAAGCGGGGCTTACGTTCGCGTGCCGCGTTTAAACTTGAAGAGATTCAGCAGAAAGATAAATTAATCCGTCCGGGAATGACAGTGGTTGATTTAGGTGCTGCGCCAGGAGGTTGGTCGCAAATTGCGGTTAAGCTAGCTGGCGATAAGGGTAAAGTCATCGCCTGTGACATTTTACCTATGGACCCAATCGTTGGGGTCGATTTTTTACAAGGAGACTTTCGAGAAGATAAAGTGCTCGAGGCCTTACTTGAACGTGTCGGTGATGCTAAAGTTGATGTTGTGCTATCTGATATGGCGCCCAATATGAGTGGTACAGGCGGTGTCGATCAGCCGCGGGCCATGTATTTGGTCGAACTTGCATTAGATATGTGTCATCAAGTGTTGGCACCTAACGGCAGTTTCGCGGTCAAAGTCTTTCAGGGGGAGGGCTTTGACGATTATATGAAAACGGTTAAAGAAGCTTTCACAACCGTTAAAACACGTAAGCCAGACTCTTCGCGACCGCGTTCGCGTGAAGTCTATCTTGTGGCGACAGGATACAAGTTGTAGTAACCTAACGTCAGTAACCGCAAGACTTTATGAGGTCTAGTAATTTTGAGTGATATGGCAAAAAATTTAATTCTCTGGGTTGTCATCGCCGTAGTGTTGATGTCAGTGTTTCAGGGCTACTCCCCCTCTTCATCAAATTCGTTGAAGATGGATTATTCAACATTCTTGGACGATGTGCGTTCCGGACAAATTAATACTGTCGAGATCAAAAGTGATCAACGTACTATCGAAGGGACTAAAAAAACCGGCGAAAAATTTACCACCATCATGCCGATGTATGACCAAGATCTGATTAACGACCTTGATCGCAAAGGGGTGATAATGAAAGGCCAAGAGGCGGAGGAATCCGGCTTCTTGACTCAGATCTTTATTTCTTGGTTCCCAATGTTACTGCTTATCGGGGTGTGGATATTCTTCATGCGCCAGATGCAAGGCGGTGGCGGTAAGGGCGCGATGTCGTTTGGTAAGAGTAAAGCCAAATTGATGAGTGAAGATCAGATTAAAACGACTTTTGGTGACGTTGCTGGTTGTGACGAAGCTAAAGAAGACGTTAAAGAGCTGGTTGATTACCTCAGAGAGCCAACTAAATTCCAAAAACTAGGTGGCCGTATTCCAACGGGCGTGCTGCTAGTTGGGCCTCCTGGTACAGGTAAAACCCTACTGGCTAAAGCAATTGCTGGTGAGGCGAAAGTACCTTTCTTTACTATTTCAGGTTCAGATTTCGTTGAGATGTTTGTTGGTGTCGGTGCATCACGTGTGCGTGACATGTTTGAACAAGCCAAGAAATCAGCGCCTTGTATCATCTTTATCGATGAGATTGATGCTGTCGGTCGTCAGCGTGGCGCTGGCGTTGGTGGTGGGCACGATGAGCGTGAGCAAACACTAAACCAGATGCTCGTTGAGATGGATGGTTTTGAAGGTAATGAAGGTATTATCGTTATCGCGGCGACTAACCGTCCAGACGTACTCGATGCAGCGCTATTGCGTCCAGGTCGTTTTGACCGTCAGGTGGTTGTTGGTTTGCCTGATGTGCGTGGTCGTGAGCAAATTCTTAAAGTGCATATGCGTAAAGTACCATTAGCCGATGATGTTAAAGCGAGTGTGATTGCTCGTGGTACACCAGGTTTCTCTGGTGCGGATCTGGCCAACCTTGTTAACGAAGCAGCGCTCTTTGCTGCACGAGGCAACCGCCGCGTAGTTGGTATGGAAGAGTTTGAAAGCGCTAAAGACAAGATCATGATGGGCGCAGAGCGCCGCACCATGGTGATGTCGGAAGAAGAGAAAGAGATGACCGCCTATCACGAAGCGGGTCACGCTATTGTGGGCTGTTTAGTACCAGAGCATGATCCTGTGCATAAGGTGACCATTATTCCTCGTGGCCGTGCGTTAGGTGTGACTTTCTTCCTCCCCGAAGCCGATGCAATCAGCCAGAGTCGCAGAAAGTTAGAGAGCCAGATTTCAGTCGCTTATGGTGGCCGTCTTGCCGAAGAGTTGATTTATGGCAGCGAGCGAGTCTCTACTGGTGCATCACAAGACATTAAGTATGCAACCTCTATCGCCCGTAATATGGTGACTCAGTGGGGCTTCTCTGAAAAGTTGGGTCCAGTCCTATATGCGGAAGATGAGAACGAAGTGTTCTTAGGTCGTAGCATGGGTAAGTCACAGCATATGTCTGATGAGACGGCTAAGATCATCGATGATGAAGTCAAAATGCTGATCGACGCTAACTATGACAGAGCCAAAAAATTCTTGACCGATAACATAGACATTCTTCATGCCATGAAAGATGCGTTAATGAAGTATGAAACACTTGATTCAACGCAAATAGAAGATCTTATGGCACGTCGTGAAGTTCGTCAGCCAGCCGATTGGAATTTGGATGAGAATGGCAGTAACGGTGGTGACAAAGGTGGCAAAAAAGCCGCCAGCGACACGGCAACGGCTACCGATGATACAACATCTGCAGAAGATCAAGATGATTCAGTAACGCCAACTGATGTTACTGAACAAGGTGACGCTAAAAATGTTGATGAATCGCCAGTGACTAAATAAGTCAATGCCTTAATAATCAACCGTTACTAACAGAAAACCCCGCAAGGGGTTTTCTTGTTTCGAGCCACCTATGGGTTATGAGTCTGGCGTAATAGTGAGTAGGTTTGGTCAAATTAGCGGCTAAGTTATTTTTAGAGTCGTTATTTACTTACTCGCTGTACAATTTGATAAGTGTCATTTCCTGTGACCATTAACGTTACTCTGCGTAGAAATGGTCACAATATCGAGGATCCTCTTTTGCAATTAGTTAGTAGACAGAAAACATTAGATTTAAATCAACCTAGAGTCATGGGGATATTAAATACCACACCAGATTCTTTTTCTGATGGCGGCAGGTACTCGCATTTTGAACATGCTTGCCAGCATGCCGAGCAGATGATTGCTGCTGGTGCCGACATTATTGATATTGGCGGCGAGTCTACCCGCCCTGGTGCGGCAGAGGTTTCTTTACAAGAAGAGCTAGATAGAGTTATCCCACTGGTAGAATATATTCATGCCCGTCACGAGGTATGGATATCTATCGATACCAGTAAAGCGCAGGTGATGGCGCAGGGGGTTAAAGCTGGAGCAGATCTCATTAATGATGTCAGGGCACTGCAAGAACCGGGCGCGTTAACAACGGCTGCAGCGCTTGGTGTCCCTGTTTGTTTAATGCATATGCAAGGTCAGCCTCGTACTATGCAAGAATTGCCTCAATACAATGATGTTATTGCTGATGTTACTCAATTTTTTGCTGAACGTATTCAAGCCTGTATTGATGCTTCAATACCTCGCTCACACATTATTCTAGATCCAGGTTTCGGATTCGGAAAAAGCTTGGCACACAATTACGAGTTACTGAATCGTTTGGCTGAGTTTAAGCATTTTGAATTGCCACTGCTGATAGGGTTATCGCGTAAGAGTATGATCGGCCAATTATTATCAGCAAGTGTCGAGCAGAGATTAGCCGGCAGTTTAGCCGCGGGTATGTTGAGTCTTCAGCGCGGTGCACATATTCTTCGAGTGCATGATGTAAAAGAGACTGTGGACATGATTGCCGTTATGCAGGCAATGGAGCACTATAAAACACTGTAAGTGAGTTTGATAAGCGATAAAATACAGCATTTGTGGTTAAGTGTCGGCACTTTTGGGTCGCTTAGTCAGTGATGCTTATCAGTACACATTGTAAAAAATGAAGTCCTAAGAAAGGACTCAAGGGGTTAATATTGTGAGAAAGTTTTTTGGCACCGATGGCATTAGAGGCAAGGTCGGCTCAGGTAAAATGACGCCTGAATTGGCGTTAAAATTGGGCTGGGCAGCGGGTAGGGTATTATCGCGCTCTGGTACCAATAAGGTGATTATTGGTAAGGATACGCGAATTTCAGGTTACCTATTTGAATCTGCGATGGAAGCGGGCCTGTCTGCTGCCGGATTAAATGTGATGCTAATGGGGCCGATGCCGACGCCTGCGGTCGCGTATTTAACCCGTACCTTTAGAGCCGAAGCGGGCGTAGTGATCAGTGCGTCACATAATCCCTATTATGATAACGGCATTAAATTCTTTTCCAATGATGGCAGTAAATTGGACGATGCCATCGAGCTTGAGATTGAAGCTGAACTAGAAAAGCCGCTTGTCTGTGTTGAGTCTCATCTACTAGGTAAAGTGTCACGTATCGAAGATGCACCTGGCCGATATATTGAGTATTGCAAAGGTAATTTCCCCGCCGAACATACCCTCAAAGGGCTTAAAATTGTGGTCGATTGTGCCCATGGCGCCACTTATCATATTGCCCCTAATGTTTTTCGTGAGCTTGGCGCCGATGTTGTTGTGATTGGTGCATCGCCTAATGGCACCAATATCAACCATGAGGTGGGGGCCACCTCAATGGGCAAGATCCGTGAAACGGTCATTGCAGAACAAGCCGATCTAGGTATTGCACTCGATGGTGATGGCGATCGCATCATGATGGTCAATCGTCATGGTAAGGTGATCGATGGTGACGAGATCCTATATATTTTAGCTTGTGATGCACAGGACAGAGGCATACTTAAAGGTGGGGTTGTCGGTACCTTAATGTCCAACCTCGGGTTAGATCTTGCCCTTAAGGCGCGAGGCATCGCTTTTGCTCGCTCTAAAGTCGGCGACCGCTATGTGATGGAGATGCTGAAAAAGAACCAATGGCGTATTGGCGGCGAAAATTCAGGTCATATTTTGAATTTAGATCACGGTACAACTGGTGACGGTATCATTGCGGGTATTTTAGTCTTAGCCGCAATGTGCCGTAAGCAGGCGACGTTGGAAGAACTGACCGAAGGCATTAAAATGCTACCGCAAGTCCTGGTTAATGTTCGTTTTGAAGGCAGCCATGATCCACTCAAAGCTGAGAGCGTGTTAGCGGCTAAAATTGAGGTCGAGAAACTACTGGGCGATCGCGGTCGGGTATTGTTACGTAAGTCGGGAACTGAGCCGCTGATCCGTGTGATGGTTGAGGGAGATGTAGCCAGTGATGTGACTCGTCACGCAAATACCATCGCCGATGCTATCAGGGCATTGGTCTAATTAGTTTTTACGCGTAAGATCAATAGGATTTAATCTTTCATGGTTAAATCCTGTTCGTTTACTCTCCGTTAAGGATAAAAAGTAGCCGAGTGGCGCGTTTATCGTAAAAATTCGTTATTTAGGTATTGTAAGTTCACAAGTGGTTCGCTATTATTCACGCCGCTTTCAGAAGGAGACAGTGATGGCACTAAGACGCCCAATGGTCGCTGGTAACTGGAAAATGAATGGCACAGCGCAATTAGCGCAAGAGCTATTTAATAAATTCGCTACCAAGCTTCAAAACGATTCTGCGGAAGTAGTCTTATGTCCGCCAAGTATATTTCTTGAAAGTGTGCGGCAGCAGCTTGATGCTAATAAAGAAGCTTTAAATGGTTGTCTAGTCAGAATGGGCGCGCAAAACGTAAGTCAACATGACTTCGGTGCTTATACTGGTGAAGTGTCAGGGCAAATGCTAAAAGATTCAGGATGTCGATATGTGATTATCGGTCACTCCGAACGTCGCCGTATGTACGGCGAAACTAGTGATATCGTAGCAGAGAAATTTGCTGCAGCTCAGAAGCACGGTTTGACCCCAATCTTATGTGTTGGTGAGTCAGGTCCAGCTCGTGAAGCAAGACGCACTTTTGAAGTGATAGCTGAAGAGCTAGACATAGTCATTGAAAAAAATGGTACCATGGCTTTTGATAACGCAATTATCGCCTACGAACCTTTATGGGCAGTAGGAACAGGTAAGAGCGCTACGCCAGAGCAGGCACAAGAAGTACATGCGTTTATACGCAAGCGTCTCTCTGAAGTTTCTCCATTTATTGGAGAGAATATCAGGATTTTGTACGGTGGTAGCGTAACGCCGAGTAATGCAGCAGATCTATTTGCTCAACCTGATGTAGATGGTGGACTGATAGGCGGTGCAAGCTTAAACTCTACCGAGTTTTTAAGTTTATGTTCGATAGCAATGAGCGCATAATATGTACGAAGTTTTAATGGTTATATACTTGTTGGTTGCACTAGGTCTAGTTGGCCTAATTCTAATCCAGCAGGGTAAAGGTGCTGATATGGGGGCCTCTTTTGGTGCCGGTGCTTCAGCAACGTTATTCGGATCTTCAGGGTCGGGTAACTTTTTAACACGTTCTACTGCCATATTGGCAATCGCATTTTTTGCATTAAGTCTAACCATAGGTAACTTAAGTGCAAACCATGCTAAAAGCGAAGAGTCGTGGAAAGATTTAGGCACAGATGCTGCGGCAGTGACTGAGCAAGTTACCGAAGCAACGGAAAGCCAAACTCAGTCAGAAGACAAAATTCCTGACTAAGACTCAGCCTAACTGGTTAAGTCAAGACACCGTGAAATATGGGTGTCACTATTAAGTCTCTTGGTAGTCCTCACTGCCAGATAGTAGAGATAAAATAGTAAAGTGTAACAATCACATGCGGATGTGGTGGAATTGGTAGACACGCCATCTTGAGGGGGTGGTGAGCTATGCTCGTGGGGGTTCAAGTCCCCCCATCCGCACCAAATTTAGATTGGTTTTATCATCGGTCTGAGTTAAATAAAGTCGCTAACTAAGCCGCTTTATTATTGCAAATATGGGTGACTATCCATATAATTGCAGCAGTTGACGCGGGGTGGAGCAGTTTGGTAGCTCGTCGGGCTCATAACCCGAAGGTCGTCGGTTCAAATCCGGCCCCCGCAACCAGCTCCCAGTAATGAAGATACTCTTCATTACTGCTACAGGTTCTGAATGCTATGACCTCGTGATTACGGGGTTTTTTGTTATCTGGACTTTTAAAATATCGCTATTTAGCGATGTCATACTGGGGCTTTAGGCCCTTTTTTGTTTTTCGGGGGGTAACCTTGGCAACTTTAGAAAGTAAACTGGAACAGATGCTTATCGCACCAGTTGAAGCATTAGGCCACAGTCTTTGGGGTATTGAATTCGTACATGCGGGTAAACATTCAATCTTGCGTGTTTATATTGACAATGAAAAAGGCATCTTTATTGACGATTGTGCCGACGTAAGTCGTCAAGTCAGTGCCGTACTCGATGTCGAAGACCCCATTTCAACCGAATACACATTAGAAGTTTCTTCTCCAGGTGTAGATAGACCACTATTTAATGCGGCGCAATATGCGCTCTACATCGGTGAAACCGTAAAGGTTCAATTGACTATGCCTGTTGCTGGTAGTCGCAATTTAAAAGGTACCGTCGTGGGTGTAGAGGGGCAGATGCTCACTCTAGCTGTCGATGGCAACGAACTGATTATTGCCCTGGATAACATCCGCAAAGGCAACTTAATCGCTAAGTTTTGATGGATTCAAGGTGAACGAGGCAAGAGGATGAATAAAGAGATTCTGCTAGTCGCTGAGGCGGTTTCAAATGAGAAAGCCGTGCCACGCGAAAAGATTTTTGAAGCGTTAGAAATAGCGCTCGCCACAGCAACCAAGAAAAAGTATGAAGGCGATATTGAAGTTCGTGTCGCTATCGACCGTAAAACGGGTGCTTATGAAACTTTCCGTCGCTGGATGGTGGTTGACGATAATGGTGAAGCGTTAGAAAATCCGTTTCGAGAAATTACATTAGAAGCGGCGAAATACGAAGACCCAGAGATCCAAGTCGGTGAATATATCGAAGATGAGATCGAATCTGTGGTATTTGACCGTATTACGACCCAAACAGCCAAACAAGTGATCGTACAAAAAGTACGTGAAGCTGAACGTGCTCAAATCGTGGATCAATTTCGTGAGAAAGAAGGCGAGTTGATCACCGGTGTCGTGAAGAAGAGTAACCGTGAGAGTGTCGTGGTTGATTTAGGTAACAATGCTGATGCAGTGTTATTTAAAGAAGACTTGATTTCCCGCGAAAGCTTCCGTCCTGGTGACCGCGTTCGTGCATTACTTTATGCCGTACGCCCTGAAGCGCGTGGTGCTCAGCTGTTTTTAACGCGTACAAAACCGGAAATGCTCATGGAGCTGTTCCGTGTTGAAGTGCCTGAAATTGCAGATGAAATGATTGAAATCATGGGCGCTGCTCGTGATCCAGGCTCGCGTGCAAAAATCGCCGTTAAATCCAACGACCGTCGTATCGATCCAATCGGTGCATGCGTTGGTATGCGTGGCGCACGTGTACAAGCCGTTTCTAATGAGTTAGGTGGCGAGCGTGTTGATATTGTGCTTTGGGATGATAATCCAGCACAGTTTGTGATTAATGCCATGGCACCAGCTGATGTGGCTTCTATCATCGTTGATGAAGATAACCACTCAATGGATATTGCTGTTGAAGCAGATTCATTGGCACAAGCTATTGGTCGTAATGGTCAAAACGTACGTCTAGCAACCCAGTTATCGGGATGGGAGCTAAACGTAATGACAGTGGCTGATATGCAAGCTAAACACCAAGCGGAAAGCGCGAAGGTTGTTAACTTGTTTGTTAGCGCATTGGATGTCGATGAAGATTTTGCTCAGGTACTTGCTGATGAAGGTTTCACCTCATTAGAGGAGATTGCTTATGTACCAGAAAGTGAGCTACTGGACATCGACGGATTCGACGAAGATATCGTTGAATCATTGAGAGAGCGTGCAAAAGCCGCTATCTCTACACGGGCTCTGGCGTCCGAAGAAGCACTTGATGGTGCTGAGCCGAGCGAAGATTTACTTGCCTTAGAAGGTTTAGAACGTCATTTGGCGTATGTGCTGGCAAGTAAAGGCGTAATTACGCTTGAAGATTTAGCCGAACAAGGCATTGATGATTTGATCGAGATTGAAGAATTAACAGAACAAAAGGCTGGTGAGCTCATCATGGCAGCCCGCAATATCTGTTGGTTTGGCGAAGAAGCATAAGTCGATCAACAGAGGGGATTTTACAGATGGCAGAAACTACAGTAGAAAAACTGGCGGTAGAAGTTGGCAAAAGTGCTGAACGATTAGTTGAGCAATTTTCCGAGGCTGGTATTAAGAAAAGTAAAAGCGATACAGTTTCAGAACAAGAAAAGCAGCAACTGCTTGATTTCTTGAAGAAACAGCATGGTGGCGATGCAACGCCAACGAAGATGACATTACAGCGTAAATCTGTGTCAACACTCAGTGTTGCAGGCAGTGGTGGTCAATCTAAAGACGTTAAAGTTGAAGTGCGTAAAAAACGTACCTTTGTTAAGCGTGACCCAGCTGTAGAAGCTGAAGCAGAAGCTAAAGCCAAGGCAGAAGCAGAAGCCCAAGCTGCGGCAGAAGCAGAAGCTAAGGCAAAAGCCGCTGCAGAAGCTAAAGCTAAGGCTGAAGCCGACGCAGCAAAAGCTAAGGCAAAAGCCGAAGCTGAAGCCAAAGCTAAAAAAGCCGCTGAAGCTAAGCCAGCAGTGCCAGAAACAGCTGAAGAGAAAGCAGCCAAACTTGAAGAGGCGCGTTTGTTAGCAGCAAAAGAAGCAGCAGCAAAACAAAAACTCGATGAAGAAGCCAAAGCGGCTGCTGAAGAAGCACGTCGATTAGCAGAAGAAAACGAGAAGCGTTGGGCGGAAGAAGAACGTCTGCGTAAAGAGTCTGAAAAGACCGGTGACCACCATGTCACTACGTCTACCGAAGCTCGTGCTGCAGAAGATACCGCCGACATGAACGCTGAAAAACGCGGACGTCGTGCACGTAAACCTGCTGGCGGCAAAGCTGCAACCAATAAAAAACGTGGCGGTAAAGATACTCGTGGCGGACGTGACCGTAATGGCCGTAATCAGCGTAATGCGCCTGAGTCAATGGATCATGGCTTTAACAAGCCTGTCGCTGCTGTTAGCCGCGATGTCAGCATTGGTGAAACCGTAACGGTTGCTGAGCTAGCTCAGAAGATGGCCGTTAAAGCCACCGAAATCATCAAGCAGATGATGAAGATGGGTTCTATGGTTACGATTAACCAAGTGCTCGATCAAGAAACAGCGCAGATGGTTGCCGAAGAGATGGGTCACAAGGTTGTGCTAACTCGTGAAAACGAGCTAGAGCATCAAGTACTTGCAGACCGTGATGGAAACGTTAAGCTGGAGCCACGTGCGCCTGTTGTGACCATTATGGGTCACGTTGACCACGGTAAAACATCGCTACTCGACTATATTCGTCGTGCGAAAGTGGCCTCAGGTGAAGCGGGTGGTATTACCCAGCATATCGGTGCTTACCACGTTGAAACCGAAAATGGCATGATCACTTTCTTAGATACTCCTGGTCACGCGGCGTTTACCGCTATGCGTGCTCGTGGTGCTAAGGCAACCGATATTGTTATTTTGGTGGTTGCAGCAGATGATGGTGTGATGCCACAAACGATTGAAGCGATTCAACACGCTAAAGCCGGTGGTGTTCCGCTTATCGTTGCAGTGAACAAAATTGATAAGCCAGAGGCCGATCCGGATCGCGTTAAGTCTGAGTTATCTCAGCACGGCGTAATGTCTGAAGATTGGGGCGGAAACAACATGTTCTGTCACGTGTCTGCTAAGACTGGTGAAGGTATCGACGAATTACTTGAAGGTATCTTGCTGGAAGCCGAAGTATTAGAGCTTAAAGCGGTTCGTGAAGGTATGGCAGCTGGTGTTGTTGTGGAATCTAAGCTTGATAAAGGCCGTGGCCCTGTGGCTACTGTACTGGTTCAAGAAGGTACCCTAAGACAAGGTGATGTTGTTCTGTGTGGTCTTGAGTACGGTAAAGTCCGTGCGATGAAAGATGAGAACGGTAATGCTATCACTGAAGCGGGTCCATCGATTCCTGTCGAGATCTTAGGTTTGTCAGGTGTACCATCAGCTGGTGACGAAGCAACCGTTGTACGTGATGAACGAAAGGCGCGTGAAGTTGCACTGTACCGTCAAGGTAAGTTCCGCGATGTGAAACTTGCTCGTCAGCAGAAGTCTAAGCTTGAAAACATGTTTGCTAACATGACAGAAGGCGAAGTTCAGGAGCTTAACATCGTGCTTAAGGCCGATGTACAAGGTTCACTTGAAGCGATTTCTGATTCACTTAACAAGCTGTCTACCGATGAAGTTAAAGTTAACATCATTGCTAGCGGTGTAGGTGGATTGACCGAGACTGATGCATCACTTGCAGCAGCATCAAATGCGATTATGGTTGGCTTTAACGTTCGTGCCGATGCACAAGCGCGTAAGACTATCGACAGCGAAAGTGTTGACCTACGTTATTACAGCGTTATCTATCATCTTATCGATGAAGTTCGCGCTGCAATGGGCGGCATGTTAGCGCCAGAATTTAAGCAAGAGATCATTGGTCTTGCTGAAGTTCGTGATGTGTTTAAGTCGCCTAAGATTGGTGCTATTGCTGGCTGTATGGTTACCGAAGGTACCATTAAGCGTAGCGCGCCAATTCGTGTACTGCGTGATAACGTGGTTATTTACGAAGGTGAACTTGAGTCACTGCGTCGCTTTAAAGATGATGTTAGCGAAGTGCGTAATGGCATGGAGTGTGGTATCGGTGTGAAGAACTATAATGACGTCAGAGTTGGCGATCAGATAGAGGTCTTCGAAACGATCGAAATCGCTCGAACCTTATAATCGAAAAGGGGCGGCGCAAGCCGCCTTTTTTAGTTAAGAGATGGCAATAATTATGGCAAAAGAATTTAGTCGTACCCGTCGTATTGCTCAGCAGCTCCAGCAAGAGCTTGCTCAAGTGTTACAGCGTGATATAAAAGATCCGCGTATTGGTATGGTTACCGTCAATGACGTCGATGTGTCTCGCGATCTCAGCTACGCCAAAGTCTATGTTACCTTCTTTGAAGAGGACAAAGCTGTGGTCGAGGAAAAGCTTGCTGCATTAGAAACCGCCGCTGGATATGTTCGTTCATTGGTCGCCGGCCGTATGAAGCTGCGTGTGATGCCTGAAATTCGATTTATTTATGATGCATCGTTAGTTGAAGGTATGCGTATGTCTAACTTGGTGAGCCAAGTGATCAGCTCTGATCAGGCTAAAGCGAAAGAGCATGGTTCTGACGTAGCAGACACTGATGAACATGAGCAAGGTGATAAGTAATGGCGCGTAAACCTAAAGGTCGGTTTATCGACGGCATAGTGCTACTCGATAAAGACACTGGGATGAGCTCCAACTTTGCATTGCAGCGTGTTAAGCGTATATACAATGCCGCTAAAGCGGGGCATACCGGTGCTTTAGATCCATTAGCTACCGGTATGCTACCTATCTGCCTTGGTGAAGCGACCAAATTTTCGCAGCACTTACTTGATGCAGATAAGCGTTATTTAGTCACGGCGAAACTGGGTGTACGCACCGATACCAGTGACTCTGATGGTGAAGTGGTACAAACGCGTCCGCTCAATTTTACCCAGGCACAACTTGAAGAGGCCTTAGCGTCTTTTCGCGGTGAGACCATGCAAGTGCCTTCAATGTTTTCGGCATTGAAATATCAAGGTCAACCACTGTATAAGTATGCGCGTGAAGGGATTGAAGTACCTAGAGAGGCAAGGCCTATAACCGTATATGAGCTTAATTTTATTAAGCTAGATGGTGATGAGCTAACCTTGGAGATCCATTGTTCTAAAGGTACCTACATTCGCACCATTACCGATGATTTAGGTGAGATGCTCGGTTGCGGTGCTCATGTCATCATGCTGCGCCGCACTGGTGTGGCTGGTTACCCTTATGACAAGATGGTCACGCTTGAACAGTTAGAGGCGTTATTAGCCCGAGCTGAAAGTGAGCAGCGCCCACCGAAAGAGCTGCTCGACCCGTTATTGCTACCAATGGATACCGCGGTTAGTAGCTTTAAAGAGATCAATGTATCTAGTGAGTTGGCACATTACCTCATGAATGGTAATCCAGTTCAGGTAGCCAATTTACCTATTGACCAATTAGTGAGAATTACCATTGGTGATGAGCACAAATTTGTTGGTATTGGTGAAATGAATGATGACGGCTTGCTAGCGCCCAAGCGCCTGATTGTTTTACGTGATGAGCAGGCTTAATGCTTGCAAGTGATGACTAAAATCGTTACTATATCGCGCTCTCTTTGGCTGAGTTAGTGATCGGCTAAAGTATTTATATTATTTTTGGAGATAAAAATGTCACTAAGTACAGAAGTAAAAGCACAAATTTTGGCTGATTTCGGTCGTTGTGAGAATGATACTGGTTCTACTGAAGTTCAAGTAGCTCTTTTGACTGCACAGATCAACCATCTGCAAGGTCACTTCAAAGAGCACATCCATGATCATCATTCACGTCGTGGTTTGCTTCGTATGGTTAGCTCACGTCGTAAGCTTCTAGCTTACCTTAAGCGTACTGAAAACGTTCGCTACCAAGAGCTGATCAAAAAGCTAGGTCTACGTCGCTAATATTACATTAGTGTTCGTTAGTAATTAAAGGAGGCTTAGCCTCCTTTTTTTTCTTTTATTTATAGTGTTTAGATTTGGCTGATTGTCGCGGTATTTGGCGCAATATATTTAGCTTCAAACTCATCTAGCGGCAGTGGTTGGCTGTAGTAAAACCCCTGACCGATTTCACAATTCATCTGCTTTAACCAATCTAATTGGGCTTCATTTTCAATCCCCTCCGCTACAATGTGTAAATTAAGCTGCTGGCCTAACATTAAGATTGTCGAGGCGATTGGGCTTTCATGGGGCAAATCGTTAACAAAACAACGATCAATTTTCATGGTGGTAATAGGCAGATGTTTAAGGTACGACAAAGATGAATAACCAATACCAAAGTCATCCACAGCAATACTAAAACCTGCCGATTTGAGTTGCTGAAGTTTATTGATGGCCAATTCGATATCATTCATCAATGAGGTTTCTGTTATCTCAAGCTCGAGCAAGTTTGGATCTATTTGGTACCTTAAGGAGAGTTGTTTAATATCCGGTACTAGACTGGGATCGGCAAATTGCTGTGAGGCCACATTGACGGCAACAGGGATTGCTACGTTGTAGCGGCGTTGCCAATGCTTGATAGTTTTACAGGCCTCTTCGATCACCCAGCGTCCAAGAGGGATGATGATGCCCGTTTCTTCGGCGATGGGAATAAAGGCCATAGGACTAATTAATCGTCCCTCTTTCTTCCAACGAATTAGCGCTTCACAGGCAACAACTTCGCCGGTTTTTATATTAAATTTAGGCTGAAAGTGTAGCAAAAACTCATTGTTTTTTAAGGCATCGTGTAGAGATGCTTCGGTTCTTAACCGCACCGCTGCGCGATCGGTCATCTGCTGCTTAAAGAACGCCCATTGATTGGTGCCTGAGGCCTTGGCGCTGTACATGGCAATATCTGCATGGCGAATCAGGTCTTCAGCGGTCAAGCCGTCATCTGGGTAGAGTGCGATACCTATTGAGGCGGCTGGATGAATCGTATGCTCGTTAAGTTGCAGTGGAATATTCAGTTCGATTAATAGCGTGTCGACTAAGTCAGCGGCTTGATCTGGTGTGTGTGCTTCGTTGGCTAAAATGACAAATTCGTCGCCACCAAGACGTGCCACTGTTCCAGTATCGCCCATCACACGCTCTAAGACTCTTGCGATTCTGGCAAGAAATTGGTCGCCCATAGCGTGCCCCAGTGAATCGTTAATATTTTTAAAACGATCCAGATCGATAAACAATAAACTAAACGCTTGTTGATGCACCCGGGCGCGTTGTATCGATATTGCGATGGTCTCAAGTAGTAAGGTACGATTAGAGAGTCCGGTAAGGGGATCGCGAGTCGCCATCTTACGGAGTTTATTTTGTGTTTGACCAAACTGAATGAGGATTTGATTAAATTTAGAGGTCACTAAGCCTAGTTCATCATCTTTATGTTCTGGCGACATCGGCAGGAGATTTTCATCTGGGGATTCAGGATCAATTTTATCAATGGCTTCGCTTATTTGGGCTATTGGCTTAGTTAAAAAACGGTGAAATAGCACCGAGAGCACTAAGGTCACGAGCAAGGCTCTGAGTAAGGTGGCAAAAAAACTAAATCTTAGCTGAGATAGTAGTGAATCGCTCAACTGCTCGGTGTTGTAATGCACAACCAAGGTGCCAATGACTTCGGGAGAGATGGCTACGCCAGAAGCTGTAGGACGGTACAATAATCGTGAGGTTTGTTTTAAGTCACTAAACAATCTATCGCTCAGTAGACCTATGACTGCGCTATCACTGGAAGAGTTGGTCATAGACACAAATTGTATGCCGTCATCGAGCTCAATCGTGGCCTGCGCAACATGCTCGACTTTTAAGACTCCGGTTAAGGTCTGCTTAGCTAAGTGATCGTCTAATGCCCATACGGCATTAGCTGCAGGTTGCTCAACAGAATTGAGCAATTCATATTGTGCTTCAAGTAAGTGCTGTCTGGCTGAAATACTGACTAATGCGATTTCGACGATGAAGATGGCTATGGCAAAAAATAACGCCGAAAAAACCACTAAGGTTGTCTGTTTCCATGTTAATGACTTGAAACTCGCGCTCATTTGCCATTCCTATTTTGGCGACTCATTACAGTATATTACAAATAAAGCCGTTAGATATTGCAGAAACTCAGGTAACTTGCCACTTTAGAGAAAAGATTCGGCTTTGTCATCCACATGGGCTCTTTATCTATTGAATAGACTTGAAGTATACTTACACGGGAAAATAAGGTTATTAAATTAAGGAATGGTTCACGTGAATCCAATCGTAAAAAGTTTTGAATATGGTCAACATACAGTCACATTAGAGACTGGGGTTATTGCACGTCAAGCTGACGCTGCTGTTTTAGCAAGTATGGGAGATACAACAGTACTAGTCACTGTTGTCGGAAAGAAAGCTGAAGAGCCAGGTCGTGACTTTTTCCCGCTAACCGTTAATTATCAGGAAAAGACATACGCAGCAGGTAAGATCCCAGGTGGATTTTTCAAGCGTGAAGGTCGCCCTTCTGAAAACGAAACACTGATTGCACGTCTTATTGACCGTCCAATCCGTCCACTATTTCCAAATGGCTTCAAGAATGAAGTTCAGGTAATTATCACAGTACTTTCTGTCGATCCTGAAATCAATCCTGACGTTATTTCTATGATTGGTACCTCTGCGGCGCTTGCTATCTCAGGCTTGCCGTTTAATGGACCTTTGGGTGCTGCTCGTGTTGGTTATATCAATGGCGAGTACGTATTGAACCCTGACGTTAGTCAACTTGTCGATAGCCAATTAGATTTGATTGTTGCTGGTACTCAAGGTGCCGTCCTGATGGTTGAATCAGAAGCCGATGCACTACCAGAAGAGGTTATGCTTGGTGGTGTGGTTTATGGTCATCAACAACAGCAATTAGTTATCGATGCCATTAGCGATCTAAAAGCCGAAGCCGGTAAGCCCGCTTGGGATTGGACTGCGCCAAAAGCGGATGAAGACTTAGTTGCCAAGATTAAGGCATTAGCTGAAGCAGAAATGACGGCAGCATACCAAATCACTGCTAAGCATGAGCGCCGTGATGCGGTGAATGCATTAAAACAAGCGACTGTCGCTAAATTAGTTGAAGAAGATGCCAACGTTGATTTACGTGAGCTAGACAAGTTACTGGGCAGCTTAGAAAAGAGCGTCGTACGTAACCGTATTATCGCTGGCAACCCGCGTATAGATGGACGTGAACCAGATATGGTTCGTGCGCTAAGCGTTATGGCTGGCGTATTGCCTCGTACTCACGGTAGTGCACTGTTTACCCGTGGTGAGACTCAGGCATTAGTAACCTGTACTTTAGGTACCGAGCGCGATGCACAGAAAGTCGATAGCATTATGGGCGAGTATACTAACCGCTTTATGCTGCATTATAACTTCCCTCCATATTCTGTTGGTGAAACAGGTATGGTTGGTTCACCAAAGCGTCGTGAAATCGGCCACGGTAAGCTAGCATGGCGCGGCATTAATGCGGTTATGCCATCTGCTGAAGAGTTCCCATACAGTGTTCGTGTCGTATCAGAAATTACTGAATCTAACGGTTCGAGTTCAATGGCTTCTGTTTGTGGTACTTCGTTAGCCTTAATGGATGCGGGTGTTCCAATCAAGACATCTGTTGCTGGTATTGCTATGGGCCTTGTTAAAGAAGGTGATGACTTCGTCGTGCTTTCTGACATTCTAGGCGATGAAGATCACTTAGGTGACATGGACTTTAAAGTGGCAGGTACTCGCGACGGTATCACTGCATTGCAGATGGATATCAAGATTGAAGGTATCACACAAGAGATCATGCAAATTGCATTGCAACAAGCTTATGGTGCTCGTGTACATATCCTCAACGTGATGGATCAAGCGATTGGTTCACATCGTGACGATATCTCTGATCACGCTCCACGTATCACCACTATCAAGATCAACCCTGAGAAGATCCGTGACGTGATTGGTAAAGGTGGCGCAACTATCCGTGCACTAACTGAAGAGACTGGCACGACTATTGAGCTTGAAGATGACGGTACGGTTAAAATTGCCTCTTCAAACGGTGAAGCGACTCAAGAAGCGATTCGTCGTATTCAAGAGATCACTGCTGAAGTTGAAGTGGGTACTGTCTATAACGGTAAAGTGGTTCGTATCGTTGATTTTGGTGCCTTTGTTACCATTCTTCCAGGTAAAGACGGCTTAGTACACATTTCGCAAATCGCTGAAGAGCGTGTCGCGAACGTGTCTGACTTCCTTGAAGTCGGTCAAGACGTAAAAGTGAAGGTAATGGAAGTGGATCGCCAAGGTCGTGTGCGTCTTTCAATGAAAGAAGCCCAGCCTAAAGCAGAAGCTGCAAGCGAGTAATTTATTCGCTAATGAATCAAAGGAGACCCTTAGGTCTCCTTTTTTATTGGGATTTTAAAAATGCAGATAGCCCTTGCTATTAGGGATTGCTATGATTGGTGCTATTGCGAAGCAAATAAGGTTAAATGGATGACTTATCAATTGCGCACAAAGACAGTCGCGGTGATGGCTGCTCTTAGCATGCTGCTGACAGGATGTGTATCGACTCAACTAGGACAAAGTGCAGCGCATGGCCAACTGATCGTTGCGCCAGTGATGCCCGATTATAAGTTAGAAGTGACCCTTGCCCGCCTTAATGACATCTTGGCTTCAGCTGAACTGACCATAGAGCAACGTGCGCGCTTTCATTATGATCGTGGCGTGATTTACGATAGTGTTGGTTTACGCATTTTAAGCCGTATTGATTTTCATCAAGCGTTAAAGCTACAGCCAAACTTAGCCGATGCCTATAATTTTCTTGGTATTTATTATACTCAAGAGGGTGAATTTGAGAGTGCCTATGAGGCTTTCGATGCGGTATTAGAACTCTCCCCCGATTATGATTATGCCTATTTGAATCGTGGTATTGCACTTTACTACGGCGAGCGCAATGAATTAGCGCTGACCGATATGCAGAGTTTTTATAACGGTGATAACCAAGATGGTTATCGTGCATTATGGCTATACATCACCGAAGCAAAAATCGATATTGAGCGAGCCAAAAATAATTTGCGAACCCATCGTAAATTATTAGCCGATAGCGCCTGGTCGACAATTATCATCGACTATTATTTAGACGACATCGATCGGGAGCAAGTTTTTAATTTAGCTAAGCAGGGGTTAACCCACCCTAATGAATATGCTGAGCGCTTATGTGAAGCTTATTTTTATATTGCTAAAGTTGCGCAGCAACAGCAGCGTTATAATGATGCCGCTAATTACTACCGTTTGGCGTTGGCCACCAATATTTATGATTTTGTTGAACATAGATATGCCAGAGTTGAGCTAGCTAGGATAGGTCAAAGCTTAAATGAAGAGTGAGCACTCTAATGGGGTTGCAGGCAATTAATGGCCTTGTTTAGGCGGGGTGAATAATCCGTCATTCAAGGCTTTTTTCTCTCTGTGGCTTGCGGGATCCTTTCACTATAAGCTTTACTTTCGAATGTTTGGTTGGTCATGGGATAAGGTAAAGCATATTTGATTAATTATCACCTTACTCAATATGACGTTAAATCTTTGTCTTTATGATTGAGGTTTCGTGTTAGTGTTACACTCCAGATCACATCTTAAGCTTCGTGTTTAGTAAAAAAGCCCCATCTATCTGCACCGCATTGATTGTTTAAAACGCCTAAATCGGTGAAAATAGACGCCAATGATTATTCACCTAACGGATTGGTTAACGCAGTCGCCCCTTTGGGTTACAGCAACGCGTGCTCAATTTCGTGTACAACCTAAAAAGAACTTTTAATGGCTGACCAGACTTTCCTTAACGAAATCAATAAGCGAAGAACATTCGCTATTATCTCTCACCCCGATGCCGGTAAGACCACCATTACTGAAAAGGTACTGCTGTTCGGCAACGCTTTGCAAAAAGCCGGTACGGTAAAAGGCAAAAAATCAGGCCAGCATGCTAAATCAGACTGGATGGAGATGGAAAAAGACCGTGGTATTTCCATCACCACCTCTGTGATGCAATTTCCTTATCGTGATGCCTTGGTGAACCTGCTCGATACCCCTGGTCACGAAGACTTCTCGGAAGATACTTATCGTACCTTGACCGCCGTTGATTCCTGTTTGATGGTGATCGATTCGGCTAAAGGTGTCGAGCAACGTACTATCAAATTAATGGAAGTGACGCGTCTACGTGATACACCAATTGTCACCTTTATGAACAAGCTCGACCGTGATATTCGAGATCCGATTGAGTTGATGGACGAAGTTGAAGATGTGCTTAATATTGCTTGTGCTCCTATCACTTGGCCTATAGGCGCGGGTAAAGAGTTTAAAGGGGTGTATCACCTGCTGCGTGATGAGGTGATTCTGTATCAAAATGGTATGGGACATACGATCCAAGACTCGCGCGTCATAAAAGGGTTAAATAATCCGGAGCTAGACCAAGCCATTGGCAGCTATGCGCAAGAGATCCGTGATGAGATGGAACTCGTGTTAGGCGCCTCTAATGAGTTTGATTTAGATGCCTTCCTAAAAGGTGAGCTGACTCCGGTTTTCTTTGGTACCGCATTGGGTAACTTTGGTGTTGACCATATACTTGACGGTATCGTGCAGTGGGCTCCGCGTCCTCAGCCTCGAGAAACTGATGTCAGAGTCATGGACCCTGAAGAGCCAAAGTTCAGTGGTTTTGTGTTTAAGATTCAAGCCAACATGGATCCGAAACATCGTGACCGTGTAGCCTTTATGCGTATCTGTACTGGACGTTACGAACAAGGCATGAAAATGCATCACGTGCGTATAGGTAAAGATGTCAACGTCAGTGATGCCTTGACCTTTATGGCTGGCGATCGTAATCGCGCTGAGGCGGCTTACCCTGGCGACATTATTGGCTTGCATAACCACGGTACTATCCGAATTGGTGATACCTTCACTCAAGGTGATAAGTTTCGCTATACCGGCATCCCTAACTTTGCCCCGGAAATGTTCCGCCGTATTCGCTTAAAAGATCCGTTAAAGCAGAAACAACTGTTAAAAGGCTTAGTGCAACTGTCTGAAGAGGGGGCTGTACAGGTGTTTAGACCCTTAGACACTAACGATTTAATCGTCGGCGCTGTCGGTGTGCTACAGTTCGAAGTGGTTGTACAGCGCTTAAAGAGCGAATACAAGGTGGAAGCCATTTACGAAGCGATCAGCGTAGCAACGGCGCGCTGGGTTTATTGTGACGATCACAAAAAGCTGGATGATTTTAAGCGTAAGTGTAGCAATAACTTAGCCCTCGATGGAGGTGATAACTTAACCTATATCGCACCCACTATGGTTAACCTCAACTTGTCGATGGAACGTTATCCAGACATTGAGTTTGCAAAAACACGCGAAAACTAAATGGCACTGAAGTGTGGCTCGATATGATTGAGCTTAGCACCATAGATAAAAAAGCAGATCCGTCTGCTTTTTTTTGTACCTAAATAGACTGGCTTTGCTAGCGGAATGTTAAATCGTTATTGAAACATGCTTGTAGCAAGAGAGGGGGTGTAAGTGAAATGTAAGTTTAGTCACCTTTATAGTGTTCACTGTTTTAACCGTAAATTAGAGCAGGAGGCTTAAGCTGATGGTTGATCATCTTATCTTCGATGCCAAAGCGCCCTCTATGTTCGTTATTGACAGCCATATCCATTTGGACTTTGAGCAGTTCGATGCAAAACGTGACGTGTTGATGTTACACATGCAGCAACAAGGTTTACAACATGCGGTGATCCCCGGCGTATCTGCGGCTCATTGGGCTAAACAATATGCCGTGGCGCAGCAGTATGATTGCAGCTACGCCTTGGGTATTCATCCTTGGTATTGCAATCAACATTGGTCTACAGAAATAGCCCAACTTGAACAATTACTCATAAAAAATAAGCAAGACAAACGCTTAGTGGCGATTGGTGAATGTGGTCTCGATGGCGGATATCGTGACACATGGCATATGCAAATAGCTTGTTTCGAGGCGCAGTTAAGCTTGGCGCAGCGTTTTGACCTACCTGTGATAGTCCACAGTGTCAAAGCTCATAATGAAGTACTGCATTTACTTAAACGTTATCCATTAAAAAAAGCGGGAGTGATCCATGGCTTTTATGGCAGTACTCAATTGGCGCAGCAGTATCTTGATTGTGGTATGAAGCTTGGGATCGGTCATTTGTTATTAAATAAAACAGCCAAAAAATTGCGGGAGTCCATTGTCAATGTTCCCTTAGCTTCTTTAGTGATTGAAACGGATCTTGCACTTGCCTCACTGCAGGGAAATCCTGATGTTGCCGATAATATCAACGAATCGAACTTAATGTTGCATTTGCTGATCGAAGAAATTGCAAGATTACAGAAAAAATCTCGCGTTCTAGTTTCAGAACAAGTGTTTCAAAATACCATGCAACTCTTTGACCTCTAATTTGATTTTTAAAAAACAGATGTGGCTCGCATCAAATTTATCGCCTAACGTATTGAAATAAAACTTCAAAAATTTGATCAAAACGACGATTTTAGCTAATCGCTCGGGTATAATCTGATGTTGAAAAAAGGTTGGTTAACAACATAATTAAAAATTATTAACAATAGGGTGATGGTTAATGGATATTTTAATGAGCTTGGTAGGGGTGGTCACCCTACTTGCAATAGGTTTTTTGTTATCGAATAACAAAAAAGCTATTAACTTCCGCACTGTGTTTGGCGCACTTGCTATTCAGGCGTTCTTCGCAGGTTTCGTGTTATATGTTCCAGTCGGTAAAGATATTCTTCAAACAGTATCTAATGGCGTGTCAAGCGTTATTAGTTACGCACAAGACGGTATTAGCTTCCTTTTCGGCGATTTAGCTAACTTCAAAGTTGGTTTCATCTTCGCGGTTAACGTGCTACCTGTTATCGTATTCTTCTCTTCACTTATCGCAGTACTTTACTACCTAGGCATCATGCAGTGGATCATCCGTATTATCGGTGGCGCGCTACAAAAAGCACTGGGTACTAGCCGTACTGAGTCTATGTCTGCGACAGCAAACATTTTCGTTGGTCAAACTGAAGCGCCACTAGTGGTTCGTCCGTTTATCGCGACGATGACGCAATCTGAGTTGTTTGCCATCATGGTTGGTGGTCTAGCCTCTATTGCGGGTTCGGTATTAGCCGGTTATGCGCAAATGGGTGTGCCTATTCAGTATCTTGTTGCTGCCTCTTTCATGGCGGCTCCAGGTGGTCTGTTAATGGCTAAGCTTATGCATCCAGAAACCGATAAAACGGTTAACGAAATGGATGAGCTTCCAGATGATCCAGATAAGCCAGCTAACGTGTTAGATGCTGCTGCTGCAGGTGCTTCATCGGGTATGCATTTAGCTCTAAACGTCGGTGCTATGCTACTTGCCTTCGTGGGGCTGATAGCCATGCTTAACGGCATCATTGGTGGTGTAACGGGTCTGTTTGGCTTAGAGGGGATTACCCTAGAGCTAATTTTAGGCTATGTGTTTATGCCACTTGCATTCCTTATCGGTGTACCTTGGAACGAGGCTTTAGTTGCTGGTTCTTTCATCGGTCAGAAGATTGTGGTTAACGAATTCGTTGCATACCTAAACTTCGCTCCATACCTAAAAGATGTCGCTGATGGCGGTTTATTAGTCGAAGCAACTAATGCTGTGATGACGGATAGAACTAAAGCTATCATTTCGTTCGCACTATGTGGCTTCGCTAACTTATCTTCAATCGCTATCTTACTTGGTGGTCTTGGTTCAATGGCGCCAAGCCGTCGTCACGACCTTGCTAAGCTAGGTTTCCGTGCGGTGATTGCTGGTTCACTAGCAAACTTGATGAGTGCAACGCTTGCGGGTCTATTCCTGGCGTTATAAGTCTCAGGTAATTCCTTGGGGGGATGCCCCTGAATGATGACTCTGCCCAGCAGGGCAGAGTCAGCGTTAACTACACCATTTTTCACAACAAGCAAAACAGCGTTATTAATTAACATTGTACTAGCGAGTCATGTGTCTGTTGCTGCAGGCGGCAGATTTATGAGGGTGCTAAGCCAGCGAACTCAGTCAGTCAGGTTGTAAATAGGGTCAATATTTACCAACCATGACCAATCATTGTAGTTTGTTTTTATGTTAGGAAATTGTGTTCGCATTTTCACGTTAATTGTATTGTGATTTAATACCATTTGGGTAAAATGCGGCGCGAAACAAAAAGAAACACTGACTCTTTAAGAGCAGTAAAACCATAAAATAATGGGGTTGATGATGAAAAACGTTAAAACTTTAGCTTTAGCTGCTACAGCCGTAGCTGCAATGTCAGGTACAGCCTTTGCTGCTGATCGCTCAGACCTTCATGGTAGCGATTACAAGTGGATGCAGTTCAATGCAATGTACTCAATCGATGAGCATCCAATCGCTGATGGTTCAGATGCACAGCATGATTACCTTGAGATGGAATTCGGCGGACGCTCTGGCGTTGTTGATCTTTACGGTTACGTTGACGTATTCAACCTAGCTAACACCAGTTCAGGTGACAAAGTAGATAACGCAAGCAAAATCTTCATGAAGTTTGCTCCTCGTTTCTCTATTGATGCGATCACAGGCAAAGATCTGTCTTTCGGTCCTGTGCAAGAAATTTACTTCTCTACTCTATTTAACTGGGGCGGCGGTGGAATCACTGGTTCATACACTGCTTCTGATAAAGACTTTAATGAGTTTGCAGCATACACTAAAGGTGATGTGAACATGTCTTTCTGGGGTATTGGTGCTGATGTGATGGTTCCATGGTTGGGCAAAACGGGCATGAACCTGTACGCCACTTACGACATCAATAGCAAAGATTGGAACGGTTACCAGTTCTCTGCTAACTGGTTCAAGCCTTTCTACTTCTTCGAAAACAAGAGCTTCCTATCTTTCCAAGGTTATATTGATTGGCAGTTTGCTATGGACGAAGAGCTTAGCGGCTTCAATGACTATACTGGCGAATATAACAACTCTACCGATGGTGGTAATCTTTTCCTAGGCCTATACTGGCATTCAGACCGCTACGCTGTGGGTTATGGTGCTAAGTACTACAACAAAGTATATGGTCTAAATAACCAAGCATTCGCTAATGAATTCTGGGGCGGATTAGACACTACTGGTTGGGGTCACTACTTCAGCGCAACTTACAAGTTCTAAGAATAGAATAAGTAAGTATTTGGGGCCGCCAACGCGGCTCCAAATTATTATCTTGTAAAGGAGCGACATCTTACGAGATAGGTTAATTTTTACTTAAGCATGGACTATATTGATAGAGCTTGTTTAGATAAAGGTTAGTCGTTTTACGCGCTAAAATGGATTTTTCGCGGAAAGGCAGGAACACTACTCTACAGTGATAATAACTCGTTCCCCTTCCCGGTCTTCAAGGATTCAAGTCGTTACCTTGTTTCAGGATGGATCGCAACATAGTGTGCGGCAATGAACTCCTGAATGTGTAAAACATATGCCACCTCTGTGTAATGGGGATGGTCTTGTTTTATGCCAACGCTGAAGACCCGGCCATAACAATAATCACAATTGCCAACTCTTAGGCGCTGTCATACGTCGATCTCTTTTTATTATTTTTAATTAATAAATTACGTCTCGGAGAGCTATTATGAGCGATTTAAAAAAAGCAGCACAACAAGCCATTCAATTGATGGACTTGACCACGTTAAATGACGACGATACCGATCAAAAAGTGATTGAGCTTTGTCATAAAGCGCAGACCCCTGCAGGCAATACCGCCGCTATCTGTATCTATCCTCGCTTCATTCCTATTGCGCGCAAAACCCTCAATGATATGGGCTGTGAAGAGATTAAAATCGCCACAGTGACTAATTTCCCTCACGGCAACGATGACATTGCTATTGCGGTACTCGAAACCCGCGCGGCAGTGGCTTATGGCGCCGATGAAGTGGATGTAGTATTCCCTTACCGCGCGTTAATGGAAGGCAACGAAACCATAGGTTTTGAACTTGTTAAAGCCTGTAAAGAAGAGTGCGGTGACGATGTCTTACTAAAAGTCATTATCGAATCGGGTGTGTTGCAAGATCCAGCATTAATTCGCCGTGCATCAGAGCTGTCTATCGACGCTGGCGCTGACTTTATCAAGACCTCAACAGGTAAAGTTGCAGTGAATGCCACCTTAGAAGCGGCAGAAATCATGATGACAGTGATCAGCGAAAAGAACCCTAAAGTGGGCTTTAAGCCTGCCGGTGGTGTGCGTGATGCCGCTGCCGCTGCCGAGTTCTTAGGCCTTGCAGCCCGCATACTCGGTGATGATTGGGTCAGCCCTGAGACATTCCGCTTTGGTGCATCTAGCCTACTCACTAACTTGCTACATACTTTAGAGTTAGGCGATGCCCCTAAAGGGCCGCAAGGTTACTAAAACTTTAAGCTAAGGCTTAATCAGTTTAGTGAGTTAGCGTTTAAATTAAGTGTGATCTAAATCTAATTGAAGACGCCATTTCAGCCAGTGTTTTACCTTATCTGTAGACTGGCATGGCGTCTTATAAAAGAGCTTGTCGTTATAACATAACGTAACGACAAACTTGGAGGCAGCACCATGTTTTTAGCACAAGAAATTATTCGTAAAAAACGTAATGGCGAAGCATTAACCACCGCAGAAATCCAGTTTTTCGTTAAAGGGATCACTGATAATAGTGTGTCAGAGGGGCAGATCGCGGCTCTAGGCATGGCGGTTTATTTTAATGACATGAATATGGATGAGCGTATAGCCCTCACTACGGCGATGCGTGACTCTGGTACCGTGCTCAATTGGGATAGCTTAGGGCTAAATGGCCCGATTATTGATAAACACAGTACCGGCGGTGTCGGTGATGTGATAAGCCTCATGCTTGGCCCCATGGCCGCCGCGTGTGGTGGTTATGTGCCGATGATATCGGGCCGAGGACTTGGTCACACCGGTGGCACGCTAGATAAGTTTGATGCAATTCCGGGTTACCAAACTGAACCCGACAGTCAGCTGTTTCGTCAGGTGGTTAAAGACGTTGGCGTTGCCATTATTGGTCAAACGGGTGACTTAGTCCCTGCCGATAAGCGCTTTTATTCTATTCGTGATAATACCGCCACGGTTGAATCTATCTCGCTTATCACCGCTTCTATCTTGTCGAAAAAATTGGCCTGCAGCCTTGATGCACTCGCGATGGATGTCAAAGTGGGCAGCGGCGCTTTCATGCCGACCTACGAAGCATCTGAAGAATTAGCGCGCTCTATCACTGCCGTTGCCAACGGCGCAGGGACAAAGACCACTGCATTACTAACCGACATGAACCAAGTCTTGGCGTCTTGTGCGGGTAATGCTGTTGAGGTGAAAGAGGCGGTTGATTTCTTAACCGGTGCCTATCGTAATCCCCGTCTATATGCTGTCACTATGGGACTGTGCGCCGAGATGTTGCAACTCGGTGGCCTTGCAGCCAGTGAAGCCCAAGCGCGTGACATGCTTAATCGCGTGCTAGATAACGGCAAAGCCGCCGAAATTTTTGGCCGGATGATCTCAGGTCTTGGTGGCCCAAGCGACTTTATCGAAAATTACGCTAACTATCTGCCACAATCAGCCATTATTCGCCCTGTGTATGCTAACCGCAGCGGATTTGCTGCGGCAATGGACACTCGCGAACTGGGTTTAGCGGTAGTGACCTTAGGTGGTGGGCGGCGTAAACCAGGGGATAAACTTGATTACAGTGTCGGGTTAACCCAAGTGTGTGCATTAGGTGATGAGATCACGGCCGATAAACCCCTCGCCATGATCCATGCACAATCGGAAGATGCATTTGATGCCGCGGCGCAGGCCGTACAAAATGCGATTCATATTGGCGATAGCGCGCCAGAAAAAACACCAGAGATCTATCGTTACATTCGTCAATCTGATCTCTAGGAGAGTAAACGATGAAAAGAACAGTAATTATGATGCTTGACTCATTCGGCGTCGGTGCAGCATCAGATGCACAAGCGTTTGGTGATGTGGGCTCAGACACCTTTGGTAATATCGCTAAAGCGTGCGCCGAAGGTAAAGCCAACGATGGTCGCGAAGGGCCATTAAAGTTGCCAAACCTTGCTAAACTGGGTTTAGCGTTAGCGGCTAAAGAGAGCACGGGCAACATGCCACAAGGTTTCAGCGATGACGTTGAGATCATTGGGGCTTATGGCCATGCCGATGAATTAAGTTCGGGTAAAGATACTCCCAGTGGCCATTGGGAAATGGCGGGCGTGCCTGTGCTTTATGAGTGGGGCTACTTCAGCGATCTAACCAACTCTTTTCCGCAAGAGCTGACTGATAAAATTTTGGCAAGAGCAGGTCTGAGCGATTATTTAGGTAATTGTCACGCTTCTGGCACCGCAATTTTAGAAGAGCTGGGTGAAGAGCATATGCGTTCAGGTATGCCCATTTTTTACACCTCAGCCGACTCGGTATTTCAAATTGCCTGCCATGAAGAGACCTTTGGTCTCGAAAAACTGTATGAGCTGTGTATTATCGCCCGTGAAGAACTTGAGCCATATAATATTGGCCGTGTTATTGCGCGCCCCTTTGTTGGCTCAGGCCCTAGTGATTTTGCTCGCACCGGTAATCGTCGTGATTACGCGGTTGAGCCGCCAGCAAAAACCGTACTGGATAAATTGAAAGAGTCAGGCGGCGAAGTGGTCAGTGTCGGTAAGATTGCCGATATCTATGCTCACTGTGGCATTACTCAAAAAGTGAAAGCGACTGGGTTAGAAGCCCTATTCGATGCGACACTTGAGCAAGTTAAGCTGGCGGGCGATCGGACTCTAGTCTTTACCAACTTTGTTGATTTTGACTCTCATTATGGTCATCGCCGCGATATTGCTGGCTACGCTCGTGCACTGGAGTATTTTGACAGCCGTTTACCTGAAATATTGGCATTGCTAGATGCTGATGATTTATTGCTGCTGACCGCCGATCATGGTTGTGATCCGACTTGGCCTGGCAGTGATCACACTCGTGAGCGCGTACCGGTATTAGCTTATGGCGCCGGGTTGGCCGCAGGCTCGCTTGGACTGCGTAACAGTTTTGCCGATATTGGCCAGAGTATCGCAAGTTACTTTGAGCTTGAACCGATGGAATATGGCACATCATTTGTAGGTTAATCTACCTGTAAATGGTCTAGAATTATTGATTTGGCGGAGCTGATTTTCCGCCAGTACTAGAAAGACTTAAGTCTAAAAAAATAGGGGTTAAATAGATGGCTACACCACATATTAATGCAGTAGACGGTGCATTTGCAGATACCGTGTTATTCCCAGGCGATCCACTACGTGCTAAATACATTGCTGAAACTTTCCTTGAGAATGTTGAGCAAGTAACTGACGTGCGTAACATGCTAGGGTTCACTGGTACTTACAAAGGCGTGCGTATTTCAGTGATGGGTTCTGGCATGGGTATTCCTTCATGCTCAATCTATGCCACTGAATTAATTAAAGATTACGGTGTTAAAAACCTAATCCGTGTTGGTACCTGTGGCGCGATCAGCACCGACGTTAAAGTGCGTGATGTGATCATCGGTATGGGTGCTTGTACTGACTCGCAAACTAACCGTCTGCGTTTCAAAAACCAAGACTTCGCTGCAATTTGTGATTACAGCCTATTGAGCGCTGTGGTTAAAGCTGCCGATGCTCGTGGTACCAAGTACCGCGTTGGTAACGTGTTCTCTGCTGATTTATTCTATACGCCAGATCCAGAAATGTTTGACGTAATGGAAAAAATGGACGTACTAGGTGTCGAAATGGAAGCCGCTGGTCTATATGGCGTTGCTAAAGAGTTCGGTGCTAAGGCGTTATGTGTGGTTACCGTATCAGATCATATCCGTACCGGTGAGAAAACCTCTTCAGATGAGCGTCAAACCACTTTTAACGAAATGATTGAAATGACATTGGAAGCTGCAATTACTCTGTAATTGGCTTACCCATTATTTTAAAACGGGCCTTAGGGCTAATGCCGATCAGTTAAGCATATAAACGATCAGTTGACCGATCTTTAAAAGGCTTCAAAATCCAATATCAGAAATGATATTGGATTTTTTTATGTCTTTAGAACAAGCTTTCTGCACCGCTTTTGAATACCACCAAGAAGCCACAGCCTTTACCAATCTTAATCACTTATTGGATGAAAACATCATCCAGCAAGCCTTTGAAACTGCTGGGGTCGCCACAGTAAGAAAACGTCGCTTACCCCTTGATGCAGTTATGTGGTCTGTCATTGGTATGAGTTTTTACCGACAACAGTCTGTATGGGAGCTTGCGACTCATATGGAGTTGATGCTACCAGGTAAAAAGAAGCTCATTGCCCCCAGTGCTCTTGTTCAAGGGCGCCAGAGGTTAGGTGTGCAGAGTATGAAAAATGCCTTTCAAATGATGGCAAAACATTACTATAGCAACACTCAATTTGAGACGTGGTGTGGACTGAATTTATTAGCCGTTGATGGTGTAGTCTGGCGCACTCAGGACACCGCTGATAATCGTAATGCTTTTGGCTCACCATCAAATCAACATGGTGACACCTCATTTCCTCAGGTTCGTATGGTGTGTCATATGGAGCTCACTAGCCATCAACTGATAAATAGCGCGTTTGATGGTTATAAAACGAGTGAAATGAAGCTAGCAGAAGCGCTCATACAGTCAACTCCAGACCATAGTCTCACGATGTTCGATAAAGGTTTTTACTCCTTAAACTTGCTACATCAATGGCAACTAGGTGGTGAAGAGCGGCACTGGTTAATCCCTGCGAGAAAGGGGCTTCAGTACGAGGTTTTACACTCAAATGGCCGGTTAGATAAACAGGTGAAATTGGCAATAACCGCCCAAGCCAGACAACAAAACCCAGCGCTACCGACGCATATAGAAGCGAGGCTGGTGACAAAATCAATAAAAGGTAAGACGCATCAGGTATTAACCTCAATGGTCGACCCATTACGCTTTCCAAGTGCTGACATCGTTGAGTTATATAATCATCGATGGGAAATAGAGCTTGGCTACCGAGAGATGAAACAGACCCTACTAAACAGCGAGTATACGCTAAGAAGTAAAAAATCAGAGATGGTAGAACAGGAACTTTGGGGCTTACTACTTGGCTACAACCTGATGCGTCAAGCAATGACTGAGGCCGCGTCAAGAAAAGGAATATGGGCCAATCGCCTCAGCTTCAGTAACTGCGCGAGTACGATACTAAGTTACCTAGCAAGATTACCACTGATGAGCCCAGGAAATTTACCCAATCATTACGAGCAACTGATAGAAATGCTAGGTAACTTCGAGCTACCAACGAAACGAGAAGATAGGGTGTACCCAAGGGCTATAAAGTCAAAACCAAGCAAATATCCCCATAAAAAGAAAAATGCCAATCAGCTTAACTGACTGGCATTAGCCTTAGGGCCCGTTTTTTGTGGCCCATATAAAAGCAACTGTGTAATTGATGGGCTGATATCTATTTTCTGTACCCATATTGTTTTCATATCAGCATATTAACGGATTGACTTAGTTTGACTCTATCTAGGCATGATTGCTTGTCATATCGTTAATCTGACTTTAATCAAGCTGAGGGGACTTTAATCGGATTTGCTTGCCGGTGTTTTATCCTTATCTGGCATAGACTCTTTGGCTGAATCAGTGGCAGGTCCAGCTAACGATTTAGTGTTTGACTGTGCTTCTGCCTGCTCTACCGTCAGAGCGGCAACCAGTTTCTTATCTAGCTTGCTTTTACGCTTTAAGCGATCAAATTGAGCTCGCTTAAACGAAAGCGCCCGTGATAACAACATGCCAATCAGCCCAGCGATGATTAACATCATCTGTTGCTGCTCCATATTGAGCTGATGCGCCTCTTTAATTTCGTTAAAAAACAGTTCAGGCACTAATCGTACTTCTACATAGCCTAAATTTTTATCCCCCTGTAGCACAGCTTCAACGTAAGGTGGGTAGTCGGCTAACAAGGCCTTTAACTCTTCGGCGTCGGGATCTAAATCCTGCTTGGTGACGCTTTGGGCAAATGAGAGCCGCTGGCCTTGTTCACTATAAATTGCAGCAGACATGACTTTAGGATCCAATACTAATGCACTGGTTAACCACTGAAGTTGTTCATCATTTTGTAATTGTAATGCAGGTCCAGCGCCATAAGCAGTTTGCTGTACTAGTAATCGCGCCATCTTTTGCGTTTGGGACTTTAGAAGCTGCTGACCTTGTAGTAGGCTTGTTTCCCATAATTGAAATAGGCCCACCATAAGCGCCAGCGCAATGCCAATTTGCAGTAACCGCGATAGCCGCTGGGTTTTTTTGAGTCCTTTAATAAAAAACACTGTGTACCTGAAGATGATAAGGGTTTGATTAATCATAATTGATTATGGTTAAACCCGATAGCCGGAGATGCGATACCAATGGAAAGTCAGCACCAAAATTCACTGTTTTCGTGGCTATATGAAGAGACCAGCGATCAGTTTGAATATCAAGGCAAACGGTTTGTCCGCCATAGCGAGGCTGAAGTCCCTGATGATACTCATCGAGTTCGTTTGGTTTATGACGCCGTAGCCCTTGAGGCGCAGCTCACCGATAACCTTATGGAGCTGACTTCACTCGTCAGTATGGCGACGATCCTGCGTCCGTTAGGGCTTTGGTGTGTTGAGCTGGGTTTAAACTCGCCCTTAACTGAATTGCAGCGTGCTCTCTTATCCGCCTTGCCTAAGCTTGAGGTGATTGAGATGTCTGAGCAGCCAGTTAGATTAGATCTCCCCGGTTTATTGGTGATGGACATGGATTCCACCGCCATTGAAATCGAATGTATCGATGAGCTGGCCAAGATGGCGGGGGTCGGTGCGGCGGTGGCAGAGGTGACCGAGCGAGCCATGTTGGGCGAGCTTGATTTCGAGCAAAGCTTACGCGCTCGCGTTAGCCAGCTCGCCGGAGCCGATGCCAGCATCATAGATAAGTTATGCACCGCGCTGCCTCTGATGCCCGGTCTTGAAGCCATGATTACCCTGTTGCAAGCGCGCCAATGGCGTTTGGTGTTAGCCTCTGGGGGCTTTACCCCCTTTGTTGGCCACCTGAAAGACTTACTTGCGTTAGATGCCGCTTACGCTAATGAGTTGGTCATTGAGTCTGGTACCCTTAAAGGTGAGGTGCGCGGCACGGTAGTCGATGCTCAGTTTAAGGCCGATACAGTAGCGCGCTGCGCCGAGGAGTGGGGTATCACTGTAGGTCAGCGCTGCGCCATTGGTGACGGTGCCAACGACATTCCTATGGTGCAAATGGCCGACTTTGGCATCGCATTTCATGCCAAACCTAAATTACGTCTTGCCGCCGATGCCGCTATAGCGCATTTAGATTTGCGTGTTTTACCCTATATGTTGCTCGATCTTAGCGAGTAATAGTGAATAAGACCGGGGCGCTGCGACTGAGTATCGTCCCTATCATTCCTCCAACATGCTGATAAACGCTGGAATTGTTGGTTAGCGCTCACATTATTTATTACAAGCTCACCGTTTTAATCAGAGATTTATTGACTGATCTATAAGTTGATTTTTTTAAACAGGTGTTTACTTATCGAGTCCCCGCAGTATTGTGACCCTTAATGCTCTTGTTTTATATCTTATTTGTCAGTAGTTTAGTTTAAATTTATTTTTAGTTGATGCCATTTTGAAACTTATACAGCAATCACTTTATATTCCCTATCGTCAAGGTCAATTACACCTTAGGCAGCTTAAACGAGCCGATGCCGATATGCGTAAGCCACCCATATTGATGCTCCATGGCGCTATGTCGAATGGACGGGTGTTCTACAGCGATAGCGGCCAAGGATTAGGGGGGTATTTAGCTCAAGCTGGGTTTGTGGTGTATGTGCTGGACACTTTGGGCAGAGGCTTAAGTACACCCAAGCTCGCCGCAGGTGCTAACCATGGTCAAGGTGAGGTGATCCGTGAACAGTTACCCTTAGTGCAGCATTATATTTTGTCTCAGCATCCAGATGCGGGCAAAGTGCATTGGTGTGGTCATTCGTGGGGCGGAGTATTAATGGCTAGCGCGATTGCCCGTTTCGATTTTTTTCAGCACAGTGTGGCCTCATTACTCACTTTTGGTAGTAAGCGTGCTATCAAAGTTCGCTCATTTAAGAAGTGGTTGATGGTCGATGTGGCGTGGAATACCCTTGCACCTGCCATCGCTAAAGGCCATGGGTATCTGGCCGCGGATCGTTGGCGCATGGGGATGGATAACGAGAGTAAGGCGTCGCTAGCACAAAGTATCGATTGGGTGCAAGGTGAGTGGATAGATCATGATGATGGCTTTAATTATGCGAGAGCGGCTAAGCAGTTAGGGTCTTGCAAAGGTTGGCCAAAAGCCTGGTTTATTGCTGGTTTGGGCGATGCAGTATTGGGCAATCCTGCCGATGTGCAGCGGATGATCGCCGAATGTCACTGTCATGATGTTAACTATACTTTGTTATCTAAAGCCAACGGCTATCGGCATGATTATGGCCATGCTGACATGCTCACCCACAAAGATGCCCGCGGTGATCACTTTTTGCAGGTGCTGAGCTGGTATCAGCGTGCCAATGGCGTTGATAAGCCTTGTCGTTAAGGCATTCTAGGCTATGAGTGTTTTAAGGGGCGAGTCAGCTCATGATAGTGGTTAGGGTAGCGTAGTAACACTTCGGCGGTAATATCGAGAAACTCACCGACGCCGATGATCCGCCACATCAATTGTTCTATCTGCGTGGCCTTGTGATGTGCGTGCACGCTAATGTGTTCCAGTTCGCGCTTAATGTAAGTTAGATCTGGTTTTGCTGTCGCGCCTCGATAGATCCGCAGTGCCATAAACTTACCTAAGTTATGGCTTTGGCGGATAAAATGAATTTGAGCCGTCTCATCGCCTATCTCAGCGGCAGTAACGCACTTGAGCTTTATTCGCCCCTGCGATTGTCTTGACACTTGCACGAATACTTCAAAAAAATCCAAGCCATCTTGGGGCTTCATTTGGCGTAAGGGATCGATTAAATCACGTTTAAGACGGCCGTTATCCAGTAAGCTGGCCAGATCATATTGCAGCGATTGTTGCGTGGTGGCGGCAAACAAATCGGCAATTTCATTAGTATGTTTACTTACACCAAGCACATTTAGCATGGCTGATTTTTGAGTTTTTTCGATAAAATAAGGCACCGACGCTAATTTGCGCATGAGTAAGTTTTTTAACCCGTCGGATAACTCTTTCATGTCACCATTGGCTTCAGTTAACTTTTTAAGTTTATCGCGATTGGTTTCGATTAATCGGTTTAAAAAGGCAACGCCGACATGTTGAGTGTGACCGATTATGGCCGCTAAATGCAGAGTGATGCCATTTTTACGGGTACGAATTAATCGGTATGGTAGTTGTGACAAATTGGCTTTACCTGCCAGAGGTTGTAACTTGGGAAAGCTTAATAGCAAGGGTTCACTGCTATCAAAGTCGGTGGGATCATTTAAGTTAACCTGTAAGCCTTTACCCGAAATGTCTAAGGTAAAGCCGGATACCGATAGTTGACCTTGGGTAATGGCGACCTGAGTTTTAAACGAAAACCGCGCTTCATTGCGCCTTTCGGTAAATTGTAGCGATAAGAGCTTAATCTGGTTTTCGGTGATTTTCTGTTGGCCAAAGGGCTTGAGTTGATTGACTTCTCGTCCCTGAGGTTGCCACTGACGGTAACGTGCTAGCATCTTTTCATTGGTTAAATCGATCAGCTGTAACACATGGCTAAAACGCTTAAGTTGTGCCTCAGTTAGCGCTGAATAATGGCTGCTATCACCAGGTAAAATACTCGATTTATAAGAAGTTTGATGATCGACTTCGTGACTGACGATCTTAAAAATACGCCAACTGGATTTGCTCGCGCCAAAGTGAATAAATAGCCCCAGTAGATCTTGCTCTAGCAGCTCAGCTAAAGTAGCTGAGTAAAAAAAGATATTGCCTTGAGTTTGAAAGGTAAAGCAAAAAAACAGTGCATGAGCTTCATTATCGGGCTGAGCAATCAAAGCATTAAGCCGTGATGGTGTCAGCATACCCGACAGCTGGCTAATCTCTTTTTCATCGATAAAGAAGTGATGTAAGCGCTGGTTGTCACGACTGAGTAATTTATGGGTGACTCTATATTGCCCGCAGTGGCGCTCAACATATAAGGGTAGGTGTGGTAAATGCGGTAAGTAGTGTCGCTCAAACCCAAGCCCATTGGCGGCCACCCAAATATCGTTGATATCGACCTTGTAGCGAAATTTATAGCTGTGGATCAGCTTGCTGAGCATCTCGGAAAGGGCATCGCTACCACTGATACGCTTAAGGCGTAACCAACTGTATTCGTGATTACTCTCGACATCGACCACTTGATAGTCAACCCCTTGCTGTAAATCTTGAAAATAGTACTCGTCACTGAGTTCTAATAGTTTTACTCGCAGTGGTTTATCTGTATTGAGCCCATGATCTAGCGGTAATCGGATCCGGGCGCCACCCACGGAGAGATCCACAGTAATGCCGCTTAACTCGCTTAAGGGCGCTTGAATGACCCCGATGCGCATAGAGTAGTTCATGCGCTCTTCGCTGCGGCTAAAATAACTGCCTAATACTGCTCCAGTAGCAATATAAGGGGTTAATACCACCTCTTTCTCGACTCTATGACGAGATTTTTGGCGTCTTAATTTGTGTGCGCTCATTACCTGCTCATAGACGCCAAGGGTATAATGGCCCTGATACAGAGCTAGCGCTTGGATAAAATTGTTTTTGGCTGGGGTGTCGATATAGTGGCTCTGTTCGCCGCAGATAAACAGCTCACAGGGTAATTCTGACTTGTCTCTTAAATCGATGATGCGGGTGCATAATGAGGCTAATCGTTTGAGTTCCATCTTGAGTAAGAAACGCGTAGAGTTCGACTCTTGCGCGGTCAAATTATCGAACAGCTCATTGAAATTAGCTTCCATGAGTAAAGGTTTTAATTGTTCGATTAATGCGTTGTGTTGCTCAAAACTCATCGGCGGTATCTTTTTAGAGTACGAAATGATTCAGTGACGGCTAATATGGTATCGGCAATTAGTCGAAAAACTTGATAGTCTTCTGTTTATTAACAACAAAACTTTTGGCGCGAGCACTGATGATTATTGAAACAGTGTAAGGCATTAGGGTCGGCCAGTGCGACTGATTTATATCGAAATACGACATTAGAATTGATTATGGCTAAGAATAAAACAGCGTATGTGTGTAACGAGTGTGGGCAAGACTTTCCCCGTTGGCAGGGGCAATGCAGTGCCTGCCAAGAGTGGAATACCATTACCGAGGTGCGATTAGCTCCAAGTAAATCGGCTAAAACGTCGGTATCGGGTTACGCCGGTGCGGTGGGCGGTGGCTCGAAAAAACTCAGTGAAGTGGAGGAGTTTGAAGCCAAAAAAATGCTCACCGGCATCGGAGAACTTGACCGAGTGTTATGTGGCGGCCTAACCACGGGCTCAGTGAATATCATTTCAGGCGATCCTGGTGCGGGTAAAACCACCATATTGTCCGATCTGGTGTCACGTATGTCGCAGTTTATGCCGTCACTCTACTGCACAGCAGAAGAGTCGCTGTCGCAGTTTAAAAACCGGGTTAATCGTCTCAAGTTAAACTGCAATGAAGATAACTTATACCTGATGGCTGAAACCAGTGTTGAGTCGATTATTGCCGAGCTTGAGGCCAAGCAAGTAAAGTTTGCGGTGATCGACTCTATTCAGGCGGTGGTGACCGACTTAGCCAATGGCAGTCCAGGCTCGCCTTCGCAAGTCAAAAGTAGTGCTCAGGCGCTGACACAGTATTGTAAGCAAAATAACGTCACCATGTTTTTGGTGGCACATGTGAATAAAAACAATGAAACGGCAGGGCCGCAAACCCTGATCCACATTGTCGACTGTCTAACCCATTTAGAGTGCAATGATGGGCAGGTACGTACCCTCAGGGCCAATAAAAACCGTTTTGGTGATGTCGATACCGTGGGTATTTTTAAGATGACCGAGCGCGGTATGATAAGCGTGGATAATCCCAGCGAAATCTTTCTGTCGGGCTCCACGACCGACTCGCCGGGAGCAGCCATTACCTGTATCCGCAAGGGTAATCGTAACTTGTTGTTAGAAATCCAATGTTTAACCACAGAAACAGAGGGCGAGTTCCCCCAGCGGGTGTGTGTTGGTTTGAATATGAACCGCATTAAGATGCTCACCGGCATATTGCGTAAGCATACCCGCACTAAGATTTTCCATGACACCTATTTTAATCTCGTTGGCGGATTAAAAATCGATGAGTCAGAAACCTGTATCGATTTAGCCTTGGTTGCGGCATTGCTGAGTAGCTTAAATGATTTTGTGGTGCCCAGAACCACCTGCATCATGGGTGAGCTGAGCCTCAATGGCGATGTGCGCCCCATAGATAGTGGTGTTCCACGGGTGAAAGAGGCGGTGCAACATGGGTTTACTGAGATCTATATTCCGTTTCGAAATTATCATAAATCGATGGAAGGCTTAGGAGCTAAGATCCACCCAATAAAAACGATCCATGAGCTACTCGAGTTGATTAACTAGTGGTTTATCAAATAACTGGTTATATCAATTGACTCGCAGATTGTGCTGGCAAAGGGGAGCGAATCGCTTAAGTGATTGCGCGTGACATCAAAGTGACGCGCAGTTACTGGATAAGCCAATTCTAATCTAAATTGAAACTGAGTTCAGTCACAGGGCTGAGCTCGCAAGAGGGGCATTCAAGCCGATGCAGTGACGCCGATGTGATGTTAGCAAGTCATCAATTGTCACCGCAGGGCTACTTTGGCTATGGCTATTCAGAGAGAGGCTATTCAGATTCGCAGCTGGCTTGCGGCTCAATAATCGACAACTTATTACTTAAAATCAGCGAATTAGGAATTAAGTGAGTCACCCCATCTCCTTTAATGGTGATATAACGTAAGTTCAAGTCAATCACTGTACCTTTAGAACCCGTTACTTCAATGGTATTGCCCATTCTTATGGGTTTATAAAGTACTATCATTATCCCGGCGACTAAGTTTGATATCGCATCTTTTAAGGCGAAGCCAAGCGCAAAGCCTGTTAATCCTAAGCCTGCCACTAACGCGCCTACATCAAAGCCCATCTTTGACAGGGCTAATATGCTACCAATAAAAAGTAACATGGCTTTTTGCGAGTTAGAGATTAATCGAAATGATTCAGACGCTGTCGAATCGAACCGAGTCTCGATTTTTTTTAGTAGCTTATCAATGGCTAGACTTAATACAAAAAATGCGGCAAAAACCAGGAGGGCGAAGATGATCTGTTGGCTCATTTAATCTGCTCATTTTATTAAAATAATGCCAGCTAATGCTGGCGAAGTAACCCTAATGCACAGTGTAAATGGCTTAAGCAAAACACTAAAGTGATTTTTAATCTTGTATTATCACTCAATAGCGAATTGCCAAGGCGCCTTACGGAGCTCACTCACTCAATCACTCACTTTAATTATGGGCTGAACACTTATGTTTTTGTACCCTTCAACTGGGCTAAGGCATTCACCTGAGGCTGCTACTCACGATTTAAGTTTGCTCGTGCACTTTAACAAACAGTTTAAGTTCACGATTGAGTAGTTCAGCATCCCCCAAGTTAAGTTCTAACATTCGCCGTAAGTGACTGATGCTGTCGAGGTCGATAAACAGGCAAGACAACCCCAGGAGATCATCTTGTCGATGGCTTAATTGGGTTTCCATCGACACCACCATATCTGAGTCGCCTAAGGTAAAGCTTAATTGCAGTGGCTGGTCGTTCAGCGACAACCCGTCTGGTTGTTCTACAAGAGCGCCATTGAGGCTGAGATCATGGATTGTGGTTGGCCAGGTGGTCTGTCCCTGAGTGAGTGTTGCTTTCGCTTCATATAAGATCCGCGAAAATTGGCGTCGTTCATTCATTATCTGTCCTTAACTGCCTTAAACATTGCACTGGCTGGCTTTAGCCTACTAACTAAGCATAAGCTAACATGGGCTAGCTGTAAAAATCTTGTTTTATATCGATATTTTTCATTTGTTTAGTTGATTTAGTCAACGCTTAGGTTAGGCGCATTTTGTGGGGCATGTCGATATTAACGACAGTGTATTGCCTGAGGGGATTCAAAACGCTTCTTGCTTAGGTTCGCAGTTTTACAATATTACTAATATGCTTATATGCATATATGAAAAATTATGAATAATGTCGTTATCAGGCGATAAACCGATTTAGGGCGGGCAAATGGCTCATTCTCTTATGATTAATACAGTGCTGGTGGTTGATGACGAGGCGGTCATTCGTGCTCGGTTAAAAGGCTATTTTGAGAAAGAGGGCTATCGGGTGATTGAGGCTGAAGATGGCGAGCAGATGTGGCAGCAATTTTCGAGTCAACATGTTGATTTAGTTATGTTAGACATTAACCTTCCCGGTGTTGATGGCTTGAGTTTAGCGCGCGAGCTCAGAAGTCGCTCCGATGTGGGGATCATCTTAGTGACCGGGCGTGATGAAGCCATTGACAAGATCATCGGCCTCGAAATGGGGGCCGATGATTATGTGACCAAGCCCTTTGAGTTACGTGAACTACTGGTACGAGTCAAAAACCTGCTTTGGCGTATGTCATTAGTTAAAAAAGCCCAGCAAGAGACCATTGCCCAGTTAGAGTGTAAAGATGATGTGATGGAGTTCGAGGGCTACACCTTAGAACTCAACAGTCGTAAATTAAAGTGCGGCGATGAGATCATCAAACTCACTAAAGCCGAGTTTGAGCTATTAGTTGCGTTTTCGTTACACCCTCAGCAAGTGCTATCGCGCGAGCGCTTGATGCAGCAAACCAGCCATCGTAATCAAGATGTGAATGACAGGACCATAGATGTCATTATTCGTCGGCTGCGCAATAAACTGCATCCAGAGTTGTTTGTGACTGTCCATGGTGAAGGGTATCTGTTCTCTGCCAAAGTCGACAACTAGTTGTCGACGTGCTTCAGCGCTGTAACCCGATAGATGGGATAAAAGTCGGCAGGGGCCAAACTGTGACGCAGTTGATTAGCTGAGGGTACCTCTTGGTGTAAACCGATAATTTTAGGACCGATATCACCAAAGGCTGCGGCGCCTTGTAGTTCTCGCACCACTATATCGATGGCGAGTTTTCCCTGTAATACCACCTGATCATCGGCGCTAAAAGCCACTTTGTGTCGATAAAGCCCTCTAAGGATCGCGGGCGATAGGTAGCTGCTGACTAGAGTGACCTTGGTATCGAGTTGTTGCTGTTGCAATGCGCCTATCGCCGCTTCAATGGCCACCGCGCTGCCTAGAATAAAGTCAGGCATATGGTCTTTGAGTAAATGATGCAGTTGGTCTCGGTATAAATTGCGATTATTATCGGCATGGCGATTCGATGATATGGTCACTGGGCTATCGGCTAGAGCGTCAATAACGCCTTGCTCTACCCAAGTGGTGCCGCCCACTTTTTCGGGGCCTGTGAGCAGTGCCAAACGTATGTTGGTCTTCGATGGGGCTTTGGTCAACAATTGCCGGATATAGTCGCCGCCAGTCCAGCCCATCTGATACCAGTTGACCCCTATGCGAGTGGTTACCAACTCACTGTCGAGGCGATTGACGAGCGCAATAATCGGCTTATTGACCGGTCCTTGGTAACCTCGCAGCAATAGCGGATCGACACTACCCAGTAATACGGCGTCGAAAGGGGATTGCATGCAGTGTTCAAGTTGTGCCAATTGGCGGTCTTTATCGTAATAACTACCCGCTTCAAATAATTCGAGTTCGATACCCAGTTGTGTGGCTTGGGTGACGAGTCCATAATCTATGCCTATCCAATAGGCATCTTTAAGGTGCGGCACTAACACACAGACGCGCCAAGGTTTTTTAGACGATAATAAAGCGGTGTGTTCAAGAATGCTTGTCTGTTGCAGCTTGGCATTAAAGGGACTGCGCTGTTCGAGTATCCATGGCCTATGATTGGCCGCAGTTGCCGAATAACTTAACCATATCAACATTAATATGAGATGAAGTAAGGTTTTTGTTAGGCTGCTCATAAGGTAATGCTCATCGATAGAGAATAGAGGAGAGCTCATGGTCGCCGTAGCTATCTACGCCATGGCGTAACGTTTATCATTGTAGTGTAACAGTTTGAGGAGTGTTGTGGGCGCGTTATCGTTATCAAGCAAAAGCTTAGTTGGCCGTTTAATGGTTGCGTTTAGCCTACTAGGTTTGCTGTTATTATTGCTCGTTACCCTAGGCAGTGTATCGCTTTATTGGGTTAAAGAGGCTGACCAATACCTCTATGAAGAGGCATTACCAGCCTCCGAAGCTGCGCGCCAATTAATGCAGTCTTCCAATGCCTTACTGGATAACGCTCAAGGTTTAAAGCAGGTTGAAGAGGAAACGCAGCGAGCATTTTTAGGTCGAAAGTTATCATTAGAAGGCAGTAACTTACTGGGGGCTATTGCGCGCTTAAAGACGTTAAATGTCGAAGACGATCGCCTTTTAGAGCTTGCCGCGGGCGACATTTTACGTGATTTATCGCAATTAGGCCGTCAAGTGGGTGAGCGTTTAATTTTGGCTAAAAAACTAAGTGAGCAGGGGCAAGCACTAACAGACGCCGCCAGCCGTGCCATTGAGCTGCTAGAGGCTGAGCTGGCCATTGTGGACTCGGCGGTATTGGCCAAGCTAAGTTTGGCCTATCCACAAGTCGTGGGGGAGTTACAAACGGCACACCTGCTTGATACCATAATAGAGCAAGATCTCGATATTCAAGAACGACTTAATCGTGCCTTAGCCTTAGTGCATCATATCGCTCTGGTGGGACAGTTACTTCAGTCACCCGAGCAGCAACTAGGCTTAAATAAGGTGCTGACCAGCATGTCCAATCTGGTGCCTACAACGCGTAAAGTGTATCAAGTTGAGCCTATAACACTGGCGGATTCGGCGCAGATGTTGCCATTCACGCAGATAAATATGATGCCGCTGGAGCTCTTAAAGGGGTTGATACGCGATCCTAGGCGCGCCGTGGAACTAGATAAAGAGTTAACCATTTTACGCGGTGTGAGCCAAGGGCTCGCGTTGCAGCAAAACTATGGTCAAGTATTAGCGCAGCAAAATCAGCAGCTATTCAATTTGACGGAAAAACTGGCGCAGTTAAATAGTGCGGTTGACGAGGCCATGCAGGCACAGCAGGCTAAAGCCGCCGAGGCGCGGCAGCAATTTTTACAGCAACTGTCTTGGGCTAAAGCCGGGTTATGGAGTACGGGCTTATTGATGTTGATCTTAATGCTGCTGGTGGTCTATCGGGTGATTTACCGTGGTATTGCGCTGCGTTTAAATGAGGCGACCTATGCGCTGTCTCGCCTCAGTCGCGGTGATACCTCGGTCGCGTTAGACCCACACGGTGATGACGAACTCACCGCCATGGCATCCGCTATCGAAGTGTTTAAGCAAAAGACGCGGCATAATCAGAAGCTGCAAGCTGAGCTTATTCAGCATAAAGCCTCGCTGGAAAAGACCATTCAAGCTAGAACTCAGCAGCTCGCCGAGGCGAACCGCCAGCTCGATGCCGAGGCCAAAGGGCATAGCGCGGCAAGGGTGATAGCCGAGGAAGCCAGTAAAGCCAAATCGCTATTCTTAGCCACGATGAGCCATGAAATTCGCACGCCGCTCAATGGATTATTAGGCACTTTAACCTTGCTGGGACAATCACCGCTGCCCACGGCGCAAAAACAGATGTTGGCCTTGTCGCAATACAGCGGCACGCTGCTGCAAACGGTATTAAATGATATTTTGGATTTTTCACGTTTAGAGCAAGGTCAGTTTAATAATGAACCGCGTCCGGTCGCCTTGCCTGCGCTGCTCGACGATATCGTGGCCATTATGTTAGCCGGCGCCGGATTATCTGGTTTAGCTCTCAGGCTCGAGAGTGACAATGTGCCTGATTGGACGTTGCTTGATGGGCCTAAACTGCGCCAAGTGTTGTTTAACTTATTGGGCAATGCCATCAAGTTCACTCCCGAGGGTGGGATCATCTTACGAGTCCGCGCACAGGAAAATCGGCTCTATTTTGAGGTGGCCGATACTGGCGTTGGCATCAGTGATGAGGGGAAAGCACAACTTTTTAAAGTGTATAGTGACTTGCCAAATCAAGGTCGCTCGCGCGGAACCGGGCTAGGGTTAGCCATCAGTAAAGAGCTGGTGGAGGTGATGAATCAAGGCGCAAGCGAACACGCCGCGAGCGAGCACACCACATTATGGGTGCAAAGCGAGCAAGATAAAGGCAGTGTATTTGGTTTTAGTGTGCCATTTATTAACTGTGAGCCGGCGGTTGAGGCCAGCGGCGAAATCATCAAAACCGTGTTAAAGCAGCGAGTGCTTGTCGTTGAGGACAACAAGGTTAATGCCATGGTGGCGCAAGGCTTTTTAGCCCATTTAGGGCATGAGGCCGTACTGGCGACCAGCTGTGCACAAGCGCTCAATTGCTATTATGCTGACGCGCGTGGTTTCGATGCCGTTATGCTTGATATTCAGCTAGGTGATGGTTCGGGATTTGAACTACTGAGGCAATTGAAACCTGACAATGACACCAACATATCATCGGTAACGTTTGCGGCATTTACGGCGCAGATCCAAAGCGAGGATGTTGTCAGTTATCAGCAAGCGGGTTTCGATGTGGTATTGGCTAAACCGCTCAATATGCAAGCCTTGATGAGTTGGATTGGTGTGGTTGCAGTTAAAGATACACCACACACGCCTGATGAGGTTGTTATACAAACTGACGGGCAGCAAGATAGTGAGGTAATAGCAGGGGATGCAACCCTGCCGCACCCGTTACTCAATCAGCGCCAGCTAGATGAAGATAGGCAATATATAGGTAAAGCCACCCTAGTTGAGATGTTTACCTTGTTTCAAAGCTCGAGCCGCGAGCAGCTTGCCCGCTTGAGCGTGTTACCCGAAGACGCCGCTAAATGGCTGCATGGGTTAAAGGGCAGCAGCGCGAGCATGGGCATGTTGGCGTTGATGCAGCGGTGCCAATTACTCGAAGCGCAACTGGCTGCGGGAACTGCTTTGACTCTTGAGCAGTATCAACAGCTAGAAGCCTTATGGCTAGCCTCGTTAGCTGCCATGACCGCTGAGTTGGATAAAGAGGCGTAATGAAACACAGTGCCAGCGTTGCAGCAGCCTTAACGGGAGAGGTGGCTTACAGCGGGCGTAAATCTGGTAAACTTGACGCTTATTGATTGTCTCTTACTCGTTACTTATTGTTTTTACGCTTGTATCTGCAAGCAACAGGTTGATTTGAATGCAATTTGCTCAGTTAGATTTACATCCATCATTACTCCGCGCGCTGACACTCTTAGGCTTTGCTCAGCCAACGGCGATTCAGGCCGCCGCCATCCCGGCCATTTTAGCGCAGCAAGACATACTCGCCTCGGCGCAAACGGGCACAGGTAAAACCGCCGCATTTGTGTTGCCGATATTGCAACAGCTGCTGGCGCAGCAGGATGACGGGAGTCACTCACCCGTGGCGATTAAGGCGCTCATTTTAGTCCCAACACGCGAGCTGGCGCTGCAGGTGCAAGCGAGTGTACAAGCCCTTGCGCAGATGACGTCATTGCGCAGCGCCGTTGTGTATGGTGGTGTCAGTATCGATGCTCAGCAAAGCCAATTACATCAAGGTGTTGACCTGTTAGTTGCAACCCCAGGACGGTTACTCGACCACCTACGCCGCGGCGGATTGAGTGTGGACGCGGTCTCATACCTGGTGTTTGATGAAGCTGACCGCATGTTGGATATGGGCTTTATGGATGAGATAAACGCCGTGATGGCGCAGCTGCCAAGCACTCGCCAGACCTTGTTATTTTCAGCAACCCTTGACGATAGTGTGCTGAGCTTTAGTCGCAATCTGCTGCGCAGCCCCCAACGTATCGAGGTCGACGCCCCTCATAGTGCGGCGCGCGACATAGAACAACGGGTTTATGCGGTCGATAGTGATAATAAGTTCGCTCTACTCAGCCATCTTATTCGTCAAGGTCAGTGGCAGCGGGTTTTGGTGTTTAGTCGTAAAAAGATCGCTGCCGATAAGTTAGCTCAGCGCTTAATTGATGCGGGTATCATGGCTAGGGCACTTCATGGTTCATTGTCGCAAGGCGGGCGAGAGCAAGTGTTGCAAGCATTTAAGGCTGGCGATATTAATGTGTTGGTGGCGACCGATGTGGCCGCTCGTGGTATCGACATTGCCTCGCTCGATCATGTGGTTAATTATGAGTTACCGTTTGCGGCGCAAGATTATGTGCATCGCATTGGCCGTACTGGGCGAGCCGGACAAAAAGGAGTGGCTATTACCCTGTATAGCGAGGAGGAGGATGCCTTACAGCTCGAAGAGGTCGAAGCCCTATTAGACAAGCGTTTGCCGCAGCAGTGGTTGCCAGGGTTTGAGCCCGATCTGACTAAAATGGCGCCGTTGGCGGGTAAGCAGGGGAAGTCGGCGCAGAAACGCCGCGCTAAACGCCGTGGTCGCGGCTGAACAGTACCTATAAAAAAGCGCCGCAGAAGCGGCGCTTTTTTTCGTGTTGTGCTGATTTAATGCGATTGTGATGCGGCTAGCGTTTCACAATCAACCTTGACCCAATGGGTGGTTAAATGGGCCAATGCGGTATAAAACTGACCATTATCGCACTGGCTCACTTTGTCGCTAAACGTCTTTAACCAACTATTAAGGTAATTGTTGATAAACGCCTGTTGTGTGGTGCTATCGGCTCGTTCAGCCTGATGGGCAACATAGGCTAAGATCACCGCCAGATGATCTGCAGGCTCAGGGAATTCACTCTGAACCTGTAACTGACTCTGTTCTAAATGGTCGAGCATCTGTTGATGTTGCTCGCCAAACAGCAGTACGTCATCATCGTCTTGCTTATCATTGGCCATATACAGGCTAGCGTATGGGCTGGCGCTATGTTTAGTGCCGACCAAAAACAGGCCGCAATAGTCCGCAGCCAGTTCCAGTAGGGCTTTATCTGTGGTTAAACCTAACAATACCGCGTTGATCTTAGCCACATCGGCGCCCAACAGTGGATCGCTTGCCAGCTGTGCCAAGAAGGCTTGCGCCTGCGCACTGGTCAGTTCATGCAATAGTGGCTGGTCGACCTCTTTAGCAAATAATGCCGACAGTAAGCGATAGACCATGGCTCTGCCCTGATTAACGTTATTGTCCTGTGCGTTGCTGTTATTCATTGCTGTCTCCTTGGCGTTGGCCATTGTCTTAAATTGCCGTTTCGATAGGGCCACTAAACGAGCTGACCTCAGGCACTTTACCTTGGTAGCGCTCAAATTCGACCAAACAGGTGTAGGCCGAGCAGGCTTGGGCCAATTTTGAGGTACCGATATCGAGGGTCAAGGTATTGGGGTCACCATAGCTGCACAATGCGCCAATTTCGTTGCCGCCTTGCTTGCTACCATCTTTACCGACCGGGCCATACCAGGCACCTTCTTGGATACGCACCACCCCTTGAGGGAAGCGGTTAGACACCACCGCACCAGCCAGTAACTGACCTCGGCCGTTAAATACCCGCACAATATCGCCATCGTTAATGCCGCGCTGCTTGGCATCGAGTGGATTGATAAACACTGGCTCACGACCCTGAACCGTATAGGTTTCTCGGTATTGCTCTGACTCACACATCTGCGAATGTAAGCGATGGTCAGGGTGGCATGATTGCAGCCAAATCGGGTGTTTATCCGAACCAGGGCCGCCATGGCTGCGCTCTGATTTTTCTATCCAGGTGGGGTGACCGGGGCAATCATCGTAATTATATTGCGCTATTTTACGACTGAATATTTCAATTAAGCCCGAAGGTGTACCCAGTGGATTGATTTCAGGATCGTCTCTAAAGTCAGCGTGACGTGTCCACGGTTCGCCCTCGCCAAAGTGGACATAACCTTGCTTCCAGAAGGTGTCAAAGTCAGGCATGGCAAAACTACCATCGTTATCGGCCTTACAGTCGTTATACAGCTTTTTGAGCCAGTCAAATTCACTCATGCCGCGAGTATACTGTTCACCTTTGCCTATCAGAGTGGCAAAGCGGGTGAAAATTTCAAAATCTGACAAGCTTTCATACAATGGCTCAACCATCTTTTGCATCGCCAAGACCCCGCGATTAGCATAACTGCCGTACACATCTAGATCGTTGCGCTCAAAGGTAGTACAGGCTGGCAGCACGATATCAGAGAAGCGGCAAGTGGCTGTCCAGTTAGTATCTATGGTGACGACACATTCGAGTTTGTGAAATGCACGTTTCATGCGGTTACGATCTTGGTGGTGATTCCAAGGGTTATTACCGGAAAATACCATCATCTTAATGTCTGGATAGGTAACCTTAGAACCATTAGCTTCAATGGTTTTCCCAGGCTCTAAAATGGCATCAATCCAACGTGCTACCGGGATAGTGCTACTGGCGCCCTTAAAGTCATTGTTATCAAATAACGGCTTTTGGCCTTCATCTAGGTTACGCGGAAACGCGCCCGGCGCCGCGGCACCCGATGAGGGCACACCAATACCCGAATAGTGATGACCATAGCTGATACCTCCGCCCGGTAAGCCAATTTGGCCTATCATGGTGGCGAGTACGGCGGCCATCCAATAGGGTTGCTCGCCATGTTGTTGGCGTTGAATACACCAACCCATCATAATTTGGGTGCGCCCCGCAGTCATCACTTTAGCCAGATCGCGGATGATCTCCTGGCTAACGCCGGTGATCTTACTGGCCCACTCGGGGGTTTTCGCTACGCCGTCTGACTCACCCATAAGGTAGGGGAGGAATTGATCGAAGCCTAAGCTATAGCCTTCGATAAACTGTTTATCATGCAGGTTTTGGCTCACCATCTCATGGGCGATACCCAGCATTAAGGCGACATCGGTTTGCGGATTGACATATAACTGCTCACAACCCAAGTATTTTTGGGTTTTGGTGACCACAGGATCTATGCTGATCACTCGGATCTTGCCTTGTTTCACTTTTTCTTTAAGTTGCGCAAGGTAAGCAAATGACTCATGAGTCTCGGCGTTCCAACCCACTTGCAGATTTTTATAGGGATCATTTGACCATAAAATAATGGTGTTGGATTCTTGTAAGATCAGCTCCCATGAGGTGCCCTGTGCATAAACCTCGGTCGAACCGAGCACATAAGGCATGATGGTTTGACCGGCTCCGGTTGAGTAGTCACCGATTTTTTTGATGAAGTTACCGTGCATACCCACAGCGCGTTGCATATGGCTGGTACAAGAGTGCAGTTGGCCTGTGGCGCGCCAGCCCGTTTGGCCAGCGTGTAGGCCTGAGGGACCATATTTGGTTTGCACTTCATCGAGTGAATCTTTAAACAGTGATAAGGCCTTATCCCAGGTCACACGTACAAAGCGAAAATCACCACGTTGGCTGGTGTCACTCTTGTGGCCGTTAAGCAAAAAGTCTAAGCGCACCATAGGGTAACGAACCCGAGATGGATTGTAGACCAAGCCTTTAATACCGTTAATCATATCGGTTGGATATTGGTCTCGGTCAAATGGGATCACCTGATCGATAACGCCATTTTTACGCTTCATCTTAAATGCACCAAAGTGCGACCCGGTTGTTAACCAGCCATCATTGGCGCCTGTGTTGGCGAGGGCATTAAGGGGGGCCAATACTGACGCACCACTGAGGGTCACATAAGAGGTGGCTGCAAGGCCCTTAAGAAAATCTCTTCTGTTCATGTTGATATCCTTTTTAGTGCGCCGACTTATCGAAAGTAGATGAATGTTCTTGCAAGTATTTTTGTACTAACGCTTGAGTGTCTTGGTCCATGTTGACGAACGCTATCATGCCTTGGAACATGCCTGGCCAAGTGTTGGCATCGAAATGCGCTTCGTCTGGTTGGGTATGACAGACGCTACAACTGGTGGAGTAGGTCTCACGTGCGTAGTCCCACAGGGGTTGTAAATCTTTGACGAGGAAATCTTTTTCGGTCCAAATCTTGGCTTCGACTCGTTGCCATTGCAGCCCTGTCATCGGATCTTCTTTCTGCTCGAACACCTCCATGACGCCTTCTTCCAGTGCGGCTTCTTTTGACAGTTGCGCCGACAAGATATTGAGACCAAAATCGAAGTAGATCACCCGTCCCGCGCCCACTTTCTTACGCCAGCCGTCGATGCCGACTTTAACGCGATCGCCTTGGGTTTCGAGTACGGTCACTTTAGTGGCGATATTCAATGTGCCGGCTTCGACATCTGTGGTGCCATTAAAATAGAGTGGTTTAGTCAGTGCGGTGAAGTAGGTGTCACCCACTTGTAGGCTGCTTTCGCCAGAGCCCACTTGGGCGATGAGTTCAGGTGCACGTGAGGTGCCCATATCAGGTAGTTTGTGAGCAATACCTTTATGGCAATCGACACAGCTTTGATCCATTTCGGCTGCGCGTTTCATCTGTTTTTGCGCCAGTTTTGACATGCTTTCCCATTTCATTGAGGCATAGTCGTGGCAATTTTTACAGGCTAGCGAGTCATCGCGATCGAATCGTTTCCATTCGCGGCTGGCCATTTCAAGTCGCTTAGCTTCAAATTTTTCATCTGTGTTGACCGTTTGCAGTAACCAACCCCAGACATCGTGAGAGGCTTCCATTTTACGGGCAATTTTACGCGTCCAGTTGTGTGGTACATGGCAGTCAGGGCAGGTGGCGCGCACCCCTGAGTGATTTGACCAGTGCACCGTTTGTTGCAGCTCTTGGTAAGGCTTACTTTCCATGCTGTGACAGCTAATGCAAAAGGCTTCGGTATTGGTCATTTCCAGTGCGGTGTTAAAACCACCCCAGAAAATAATGCCCATGAGAAAGGCTGATAAACTGATGGTACCTAAGGTGAGGTACTTGGCGGGCTTGTTGAGCGTACGCCAGATAGTAATAAACCACTTCATAACAGCATCCTTAAAAAATAGATCAGGTAATTATTTAACTTAGTGTGAGACGACGCCGCCGAACGCTTGGATCATCCAAATGACAAAGCCATAAGCCCCTATGCCGCTGACCGTTAAAATGGGAAACAGTAAAAAAATGATGAAGCCCAGCGCCTTAAGTTCTTTGGATTTCACCTGACTGGGTTTAGTCGCTAACTCTTGCTCTGCCATGATCTGCTCTCTTAGTGGTGATCTTTGTCTATGGCTACAATATTAGAGGAGGGTTGTTAACGGCTGTCACACTTGGGATGAATGAACATCGACAACTTATGAAAAAATATGAAAATTAATTTTGAACATCACAGCAATTGCCCACTGTTACTGTTAATCATCTGGTTTTAAATGGATTAAATTGACATGTGCATCTAAAAAATCGCTACGATCAGGTGTGCAGAAGCTGCTTTAATCACAACAGGTACAGGAAGCCTTGGCCTATGTGATAAATATCTGCTGATTTGTTAATTTGCGCTAGTTTATCGCGCCAGATTTCCTGTAAAATTCGCGCCAATCAAGGTTGTGTTGGCGCTCGATTATGCCGAGCTTCGCTAGGTGCTGCATTTTTGTTCCCTCATTATGCCGCGCACAATAAGGTACATCATAAGTACTCTGTGGTTCTTTAATCCGATAGTGTTGAACGGGATCCTCACTGCCATAACCTTGTCAAACTAAGCGCACAATAAAGGTAAATAATTATGAAGTCTGAACAGACTCTCGATACCCCTGCTGTACCTACAAGTTCGATGTTGGATCGTTTTTTTACTATTTCTGCCCGTGGCAGTAGCATAAAACAAGAAGTGATTGCCGGGTTTACCACCTTCTTGGCCATGGTTTACTCGGTCATAGTGGTGCCTAATATGCTTGGTACCGCTGGCTTTGATGCTGGCGCAGTATTTATTGCGACCTGTTTAATCGCCGCTTTTGGTTCGTTGTTAATGGGGCTGTGGGCTAACCTGCCAATGGCGATTGGCTGTGCCATCTCATTAACCGCTTTTACCGCGTTTAGCATGGTATTAGGCCAAGGGATCTCGATTCCGGTCACGTTAGGCGCCATCTTTTTAATGGGGATAGTGTTTACGTTAGTGAGCGTGACGGGGATTCGTCAGTGGGTACTAACCAACCTGCCTAAAGGGATTGCCCACGGTACGGGTATCGGTATCGGCTTATTCCTTTTGCTTATTGCCACTAACAGTGTGCAGCTTATCGTCGCTAACGATGCGGGTTTACCGGTGAAGTTGGGCGATATCCATAGCTTACCTGTGCTTGCGACCGTTATTGGCTTGGCGGCGACCATTGGCCTTGAGCGCCGTGGTGTGCCAGGTGGCATTTTGTTGGTGATTATCGCGCTGTCGCTATTTGGCCTTATGTTTGACCCTTCGGTGACCTATCAAGGCTTGTTTGCTTTGCCGGATCTGATGTCTGAACAATCGTTGATCGGTCAGCTCGATATAATGGGGGCGTTAAACCCCTTAGTATTACCTATCGTACTCGCGTTAGTGATGACAGCGATTTTTGATGCCACAGGCACTATCCGTGCGGTGGCGGGTCAAGCCGAATTACTCGATAAAGACGATAATATTGTTGGTGGTGGTAAGGCGCTCACCTCTGACTCTGTGAGCAGCATCTTTGCTGGTGCTGTGGGCGGCGCGCCCGCTGCTGTGTATATCGAGTCGGCTGCAGGGACCGCCGCTGGTGGTAAAACTGGCCTGACAGCGACCATTGTCGGTGTGCTATTTTTACTGATGATGTTCTTGGCACCACTGAGTTATTTAGTGCCTGCTTACGCCACAGCGCCTGCGCTAATGTATGTCGGATTGTTGATGTTGAGCAATGTGACCAAGCTTGATTTTAACGATAAAGTCGATGCTATGGCTGGACTAACTTGCGCAGTGTTTATCATTTTAAGCTGTAACATTGTCACAGGGATCATGTTGGGCTTTGTCACCTTAGTGATAGGCAGACTGTGCAGCGGCGAATGGCGTGCCATCAAGCCGGGTGTGTTAGCGATCACTATCGGTCTGGTGGTTTTCTATCTCGGTGGCTGGGCAATTTAAGCGCTTATCCATATCATAACCTGCCTAAATTTGTTGCTGTAGCTGAATTGCCCCTCAGCGCAGCGCATAAAAAGGACCCCAAAAGACGAAATATCCTTTCGTCTTTTTTTATTGGCTGTAAGCGCGCAGCAGATCTTTCCAGGTGACGATGCCGACAATCTTATCCTGAGATAATACTGGCAGTGAGCCAATATTATGTTGCAACAACAAATGAGCCGCCGCTTGTAAGGAGCAATCTGTTGTGGTGGTGATAGGGTTGCGCGTCATCACTTGGTGTGCGCGTCGCTGCAGGGTTTCAGCATCACGTTCGGTTGCGTTGATGGCGCCAATATGGGGGCTTAATGTGCGCAGGTAATCTCGCTCAGATAACACCCCTTGTAGTTTATCGTTTTCAATCACCAATAGATGATGAAACGGCGCACTGTCAAAAATCTCTTTGACTACGGTAAGACGGTCATCCATGTCGATAGTGGCGACTCGGGTACTCATAATATCGGCAACGGTGACGCTCATAGTCTACTCCCTCATGTTGATGTTATTTATAACAGACAATTAACCGTTCAACAAATCAACGATTTTGCTGAAATATGCAAAGGCTTACTACCGTGATATAACCTGCGGCAAGTGTTGCTGTGCGTCATTCACCAACAGGAGATGAGTCAGTCACACTGAGCCTTAGTCTGTTGGCGTTAGGCAGATAAAGAGTGTTAACAGATTGAGAGACTAGCCATTGCATGGTGTTTCTTAACTATGACGGCAGGGCCCAAATTGAGGCGTGTTATCGAGGTGAAGGGGACATCAGCCTAGGCGATCCTAGGCTGATGTTAGGTTTTATGTGTCGAATGTATTAGAAAATCAGATGCGCGGCACCCGCGATAACAGGCAGGGTCACTAGGGTTCTTAAAATAAACACTACAAATAACTCGACAATATTGACCGGGATCTTACTGCCTATCAGCAAGGCGCCCACTTCACTCATATAGATAAGCTGGGTGACCGACAGGGCGGCAATAATAAAGCGAGTCATATCTGATTCGATAGTACTGGCCAAAATCGAGGGGATAAACATATCCGCAAAACCCACTACGATGGTTTTTGAGGCCTCAGTGGCTTCAGGAATTTGCAGTAACTCAAGTAGTGGGATGAATGGCATGCCAAGGTAGTTAAATAGCGGCGTGTATTCGGCGATCATCAATGCGATGGTGCCGATAGCCATGACGACCGGGATCACGCCAAATACCATATCGATGACATTTTTGAGGCCATCTTTTAAGGTGTGCGACACGCCTTGTGCATGCGCCGCTTTGTTCATTGCTTGCTCAAAGCTCCAAGCAAACACGCCCTTGCCGTGCGGCACGACTTCATCGTCTGGGTGACGTGGTGTGTCGTCGATGTAGAGATCTTTTTTCCAGCACAGTGGCGGTAACTTAGGCACGATAATCGCTGCAACCACACCTGCTAAACAGACGGTTAAGTAAAATGGTGCAAACAGGTGCTCCAATTTAACCTGCGAAATCACCACCAATGAGAAGGTGATTGAAACCGCCGAAAAGGTAGTCCCTATCACAGCCGCTTCTCGCTGAGTATAAAGGCGGGCTTCATATTGTTTACTGGTCATCAATATGCCAACGCTGCCGTCGCCAAGCCAAGAGGCCATGCAATCAATGGCGCTGCGACCTGGCAAGTTAAATACTGGGCGCATAATTTTGGTTAACAAGGTGCCAAATAGTTCTAGCAAGCCGAAGTTAAGCAGTAATGGCAATAACATACCGGCAAAAATAAATACGCAAAATAGCACGGGCAGTAGGTCGTTGAGGACCAAAGCGCCGGTATTACCCGAATGTATCGCTTCGGGGCCTATGCCCATATAAGTCAATACAATGAAGACCGCACCAATGATGCGAACGATTGCCCACATTGGGTTTACGTCAAGCAATGCATTGATAAAGTGATGCTGCTTTAAAGCGTTAGGCTTGAGTAATTTGCAGATAATGGTCGCGATAGCGGTAATGACCACTATAAAGGTCACTATGGCGGTTAGTGCATCGCCTAATAAGCTTTGTAATCCTTTTGATACGATAGCGATGGGGATGGTGATCGCATCTTGATAGCTAATCGGTGTCATAAACAGTAATAAGCCGATCAGCGAAGGGATGAGAAATGTAAGTAACGTTTTTATGTTAGTTTTTTGTTTTATAGCCACTTTTTTTGCCTTAAATTACGCTGTCTGTACAACGGCAAGAAATAAGAATTAAATCCATAATTTTATTTACAATGAATATCCATTCATCTAATCGACGGAGGTTACCGCCTAAGTCCAGTGATGTAAAACCATTTAATGCGCAATCTTGTGACTGGTTGCAATAGCATAGTTATTTGCACTTAATGACTATTTATATTGTACTCAAAATTATCGCTTTTGCACTATGTAATTTCTGGTTGCAATTGGGTTAAGTGTTTGTTGTTGATTGGTTTTATTAAGTTTGCTCTAGCGTCAGCTGTTGTCGGTTGAGAGCGGCATTAATTGGGTGAGTTCGGCGCTAACATGATGATGCTAAAGCATTTGATTTGTGGACTTAAGGGGCTATGACGACAAGTTTTGCGCCTAATCGACTGTCGATTAGGCGCTGTTTGCGGTAAATACACGGCTAATATAGAGCGGTTAATAACGTATGTGGTCAATAGTTAGCACGTTTCAGTGCTGCGTTTTTATCGACTTAATGCTCGCTCGGGATAAAGATATTCGCGCGCCAAGTTTAGTGGATTTTGTCCGCCAGTTAACCGAAAGTCTGCCTTAGGCTTTTGGCTTTATCCGCATTAATTTTCAGCTCAGAAATGGAGCCTTCAACGCTCTGTAGTGCAACCAGATTATTATTCGATGCCTGGGTGATCTGATTAATTCCCTGATTTAGTTCTTGTACCACTTGCATCTGCTGCTGCGCCGCGACGGCATTTTGCTGGGCAAATTCGTGAATGCTGCTGATTGATGTATAGAGTTCATCCAGCTTTATCGCCGAAGATTCGGTTTGCTGGGCGCAGTGTTCGGCCAATTGCTGGCTTTGACGCATCTCTTCGCTCCAGTCGCTGAGCATCTTGAACATTTTGTCGACGCTTTGGGATATGCTGGTTGTCGATTCTTGAGTGCGGCTCGATAGCGCCCTGACTTCATCGGCAACGACCGCAAAGCCGCGCCCCTGTTCGCCTGCTCGGGCAGCTTCAATGGCGGCATTGAGTGCCAATAAGTTGGTTTGCTCGGCGATGGCATCGATTTCGCCCATGGCATTGGCCACATGTTGAGCTTCTTGATGCAGCTGCTGAGTATTTTTTGCTACATGGGTGACGCTTTGAGTGAGCGAGTCGATATCTTGGCTGTTTTGCTGCATCATGGTGCGATTATCGTGACAAATTTGATAAGTGTCATCGATATGGTTTGAGGTCGACTGAATATTACTCACCACCTCATTAAGGGTCGCCCCCATCTCTTCCATAGCGCTGGCCATCTGCTCAATTTCTTGATGCTCTTTATCGATGCCACTGTGAGTTTGATTCACGGCAATAATCAGTTGATTGGTGATGTCGGTGATCTTATCGGCGCTATCTTGATTTTTGCCTAACACGCCCTGCATCTTGGCGTCTTTCATCAATATCTGAAATGTTAGTAGTGAGGAGGAGTCTTTTCCGCAATACACAAAGCGGCTGACCGAGTCATACTCTTGTTTCATCGCCATTAACTGCGTTGGCACCCGAAAGGCCTCATCGTAAAAGATGGCCAGATTCAATCCGATCAATACCAGTCCGACTAAAATGGTCTGCCAGCCTAAGAAGTAGCCCGCCATCGCCAGCCCTAGGGTGGTAACCACCGCAGAAACGATGCGCTTTTGCACTAATGAAAGTGGATCCTTGACCGTTTTACCTTGGTTAATTTGCTCATATAGGGCCTGCGCGCTGCTGATTTTTTTTGCATCGGGTTTTACCCTTACAGATTGATAACCTATGAGTTTGCCTTGCTCGTATAAGGGGGAGACAAAAGCATCGACCCAGTAAAATGAGCCATCTTTACAACGGTTTTTCACCATACCGCGCCAAGATTGGCCGGCTTTTAGTTTTTGCCAAAGATCGGCAAATGCCGCCGCAGGCATGTCGGGATGACGCACCAGATTGTGATTATGGCCCACCAATTCTGATTCACTGTAACCTGAGATGTTGATAAAGGCTTGGTTAACGTAAGTGATCACGCCACGGGTATCAGTGCTCGAAATGAGCTCGTCTTTATCTGCAAGTTTTACCTCGCGCATCGAGGTGGGGAGATCATGATGTCTAGTTGTGCTCATGTAGGGAGGTCTTCAGCAAGTCGCCATCTCCAGCTTGTTATTTGCGAAGTGGTTGGTGGCGTAATAAAAAATTCATGGGAATTCTAACAGGCATGCCATCAATTTGTTAGCTGCCTCACAAATCTATTTTTAGTGAGACGTGGCGCGTAAAATAAATGCTAAGATTATGATCTTGCTCTAATAAAAATATTGACTCAGTGATGATGTCACGTATATTCGTTTACCCTTTTATATTATAAGGTTATTTGTGAGCGAGTCGCAGAATAGGCTAATAATGTTGCTAAAATTGTTATCAGAAATATGCGCCAAAGCTCGGCATAAAATTCTAATTCCATATAACCTAGTAGGACGACAGCATTGCATTATCAACGGACTATGAATTCATCACAGCGTAAATTACCCACATTGGGGTTTAGATTTGGCATGCTGGGCATTACTGTGCATGTGCTTAGTTTAATAGTGGCGGCGTTGGGATTTAATGATTTTAATGGTAATGGTTTTAGCTTTTTTAATTTCTCATTAAGTGAACTGGGCCAATATGGTCATTCTCAATTAGCGGTAGTGTTTAACGGTGGGTTATTTTTTGGTAGTTTGAGCTTGGTGTTGTTTTGTTTGTTTTCATTGCAATATAGCGACAGCCCGCTGCTGTACCCTTGTCTGTTACTGCTGATATTAGCCTTGTTGGCGCTGGCCATTACAGGTTTATTTCCCATCAATGTGCACCATTTACACACCTTAGGTATCGAGTCTTTCTTTTATTGTTCGCTGCTGAGTATCGCTTGTTACTTGGGGTATGTATGGCAGGGTGCAAGGTTGGCAATAAAGCCCCTTAAGCGTTTTGCTTATCGAGGCTGCGGTGTGTTGAGTTTGCTGTGTTTAGCCGTGTTTGGTTTGTTTGTTTTTTTTGCTCAAGTGGATAATAGCCTAAGCAATAATGGCCAAGCATTTTACCATGGAATGATGATGATCGAGCCACGCCCTGAATTTTGGTGGCCCGCCATCGTTGAGTGGTTAGCGTTACTGCTGTTTCTTGGTTGGAGCGCGGCCTTGGTGTGGACTCAGCGCCCTACGCGCGACTAGCGCCCTTGCTCAAATCCCGCTTGTCCAAACCAGTATCCATTACAGGTTAAGTTATTGTTAGTGGTGACATCGGCACTCGTGATATTGACGCTATTAGCTGTCTGGTTAGTTTTTAACTTATTGTCAATAAACAAGTTATTAGCTAACTCTATTGAAGCTAAGCTACTAGGGGAAACCCTAAAATAGTCGACGCCGAGGCGCTGCATCTCTTGTTGCTGATCACTCAAGTCAATATAACTGGCCGATTGAGTTTGAATGCCATTAAGGCGTAGCAGCGGCTGGTTTTCTTGGGTTTGCGCCAATACACCTTGCGGATAGTCAATACAGATGGTTTGGCAGCTATCTTTGGTTAATCCTTGTTGGCGCGCGGTAAAGCAGCGCGCAGAGTGTGCCAGTGGCATGTAGCCATGGCCAAAGACTTCCACCTCGATTTGCCTTGGAGCCAAGTCGGTTAATACTCGTTCGAGCCAGTGCTTTGATAGCTCCAGTGGCATGACAAATCGTTGCATTCCCCAAGCGGCTAATTTCTGCAAACTGGCCGCATTATAGTTGTTAATACTTGGCCCACAGATAAAAGGTAAGCCGAGTGATTTCGCTACTTCCACTGCACCCATATCGTTGGCTTCCACCATAAACTCACCATTATCGATTTGCTGCTTTAAGGCGGTAAATTCAGATTGTGCTTCGATCAGTGCCAGCGTGGAGAGCACCACCTGTTTACCCGATGCCTTGAGCATCTGAGCTAGCTCAAGGTAGTCGCTAAATTTCAGTTGGCGGCGACGGCTGCAGACGGTTTCACCTAAATAGATCAGCTCAATGTCGCTATTGGCTGCTTGTTGATAAAATTCGCTGACCTGCGCCTTTGACCAGCAATATTGAATAGGGCCTAAAGATATTTTCATATTTGCTCCTTTATTAGCTACTGCCAAGTGCGCTCATAGGCTCCAAGTGTGGTGACTTGACCTTCAGATACTTTGGCTAACGCTTTGTCCCACTCAGCTTGAGTTGTGTAGGCCTCGGGATGGTGTAAAAACGTGTCGATAGCCTGACGCCAAACACGGGTGACTTGCTCAACATAGGCAGGGCTGCGCTGGCGTCCCTCGATTTTAAGCGAGGCTATGTTCGCCTTTGCCAGCTCTGGCAATAAACTGAGGGTATTAAGGCTGGTCGGCGATTCCAATAGATGGCTCGGTTGGTTGTTATCTGCTGTGATATAACGGCCCTTACACACCACGGGGTAACCCATCTGTTCGTTAATATTGGACTTATCAATAAGCACTTCATTTAGACGCGTTAAGCGTTGATCGCCAAGCTCTTGCCAGCGCACTGCATTGGCCGGTGAGCAGGAGCCACCAGTATTGGGCGATTGCCCGGTCACATAGGAGGAAAGGTGGCAACGCCCTTCGGCCATAATGCACAAGCTGCCAAAGGCAAACACCTCCAGATCCACAGGTGTCACCTTAGCAAGGTCGCGTACCTGTTTCATCGACAACACTCGCGGCAACACGGCTCGCTCAATATTAAACTCGCGTTTATAGAGGCTTAAGGCGCCAAGATTGGTGGCGCTGGCTTGCACCGATAAATGCAGTGGCAGCTGAGGGTAGCGGCTATGGGCGTAATCAAGTAGCGATAAATCGGCGACAATTAAGGCATCGACGCCAAGATCGGCGGCGATATCGATAGCCTGATACCAACGCTGTTCTTCTCCCGGTTGAGGAAACGTATTGATAGTCAAAAATAACTTCTTCCTCAGAGCGTGAGTGTACTGCACCGCCTGCACCAGTTTCTTCGGGGTAAAGTTTAGGCCAGCAAACGAGCGCGCATTGGTATCATCTTTAAGGCCAACATAAATCGCATCGGCACCTGCATTGAGTGCTACTTTCAATGCGGCTAAGTTCCCCGCAGGGCATAAGAGCTCCATAACTGCCTCTTTCTTAAAAAGTGTGCAGTGTAAAAGGGAATGGCCACCTATATGTTGATGTAAAACAGGTTTGCGATCATAAAAGCTGGGTAAAATTGAATTATCTCTCACTTTCGGGGTGAAAGCCGAATCGATCATTAATATTAAGCGCGGTTGACGCGAGTTGGTCACGCTTGCATAAAGGAGTTATTCACGCGATGCAAAAAAGTGTGCTAGCCAATACCGCTCAACATCTGTTGCAACTTGGTCCTCAGGTGATCGCCAAGCCGTTAACTATAGTGCCTTTTGCCGTGAAGGCGCGCATATTAGAAAAGCTGTTGAACTTGTTAATGGCGGAACAAATCGAGGATGGTGAGCTGAGCTTTCTTCTGCAGCGCTGGGTTAAAATTGACATTGTCGATATGAAACTGAGTTTTGATGTTAGCTTTGATAAACACTTTGTGGTGCGAGCGCCCGCAAAGGCCGAAGTGACCTTTAGCGGTCGCAGCAAAGAGCTGGTATTGATTGCCGCAGGTAAAGAAGATCCCGACACGCTATTTTTTCAACGTCAACTGGCTATCGAAGGCGATACTGAATTGGGGCTTGAGGTGAAAAATTTATTGTTAAGTATCGAATTTGACACTATGCCGGGTTTGGCCAGAGAAGGGCTAACCGCCTTAGCTTCGCTGCTTGAACAACTGCAGCGTCAAGCCGATGCTCAGTGGGCATAACGCTAACTTTTGTACCGTGTTGTACGTAACCGGTGAGGCTAGTTTAGGCAATTTAAGCGTTAGGCTTTACTTGGATGCCGTTAATAAAAAAGCGAAGTGTAATACTTCGCTTTTTTGTGGTTTTGCGTCTGTTAATAGACTAAGTGAATTACTCGCTCAGCGGTTTGCCGGTGATCAAGTGATACTTGAGCAACAGCGCTTCATCAGACTCAATATGTTGTGGATCTGGGTCGATACAATCGATAGGGCATACCGACACACAGGTGGGCTTGTCATAATGGCCCACGCATTCGGTACACAGGTCTGGATCTATCTCGTAGATCTCCTCGCCCATAGTGATCGCTTGGTTGGGACACTCAGGCTCACACATGTCACAGTTAATGCAGCTATCATCTATCAGTAATGCCATTATCTGGGTCCAGTTACACCGCTTGGTGCGGGTTGCGGGTGTTTTGTCCGCTATTAAGATTACGCATTAGTATCGCTTTATCGACATTAACTTCTTGCGGTACCGGTAAAAACACAAAGTGGCCCGAACCGAGTCCAGCTTCGACGGCTTCACCCTTACGGTTTTCTAAATGTTCGATAGTCAGGTTAATATTGCCTTGCGGCGTCATCAACTCAACACTGTCGCCAACCGAAAATTTGTTTTTCACATCCACTTCGGCCATGCCTTTATCGTTACGCTTGCCGGTAAATTCACCCACAAATTGCTGTGTGTCACTGATAGAGTAACCGTAGTCGTAATTTTGGTATTCATCATGCACATGGCGACGCAAGAAGCCTTCGGTGTATCCACGGTGGGCGAGTCCTTCCAGTTGGTGCATCAGCGCTGGGTTAAATTCACGACCAGAAGCGGCATCTTCAATCGCTTGGCGATAAAGCTGTGCGGTACGTGCCACGTAATAAAATGACTTGGTGCGGCCTTCGATTTTAAGCGAGTCGATGCCCATTTTGGTCAGGCGCTCAACATGCTGGATGGCACGTAAGTCTTTAGAGTTCATGATGTAGGTGCCATGCTCGTCTTCAAAGGCGGGCATGTATTCACCTGGGCGTCCCGCTTCTTGCAGTAACACCACCTCATTACTCGGTGCGCCGGCGCCTAGGGTCGGGTTATGCAGTTGTACATCTGGGTTCACCGCGACTATGTCACCGGTGTCGGTTTGCACTGCTTCATGGGCGTCATATTTCCAGCGACAGGCATTGGTGCAAGTGCCTTGGTTTGGATCGCGTTTATTGATGTAACCCGACAGCAGGCAGCGGCCCGAGTAAGCCATACACAAGGCGCCGTGCACAAACACTTCCAGCTCGATATCAGGGCAGCGCTGACGGATCTCTTCAATCTCATCGAGCGAGAGTTCACGGGATAAGATCACCCGCTTAATGCCTTGTTGTTGCCAAAATTTAACCGAGGCCCAGTTGATGGCGTTAGCTTGTACGGACAGGTGCACCACTTGATCGGGAAACGCTTCGCGTACCATCATGATAAGCCCGGGATCTGACATGATCAGCGCATCAGGCTGCATGGCAACCACAGGCTCCATATCTTTGATATAGGTTTTCAGTTTGGTGTTATGCGGCGCGATGTTGCTCACCACGTACAGCTTTTTGCCTAACGCGTGAGCCTCTTGAATACCGGTAGCGAGGTTTTCCATTTTGAAATCATTGTTTCTAACACGCAGGCTATATCTCGGCTGGCCTGCGTAGACCGCATCCGCGCCATAGGCAAACGCATAACGCATATTTTTTAAGGTCCCAGCAGGAGACAGTAGCTCAGGTTTAAACATAATTTCTCTCAATTAACAGGTTGCAAACTAACTTGGGGCGGGCATTTTACTCAATGGAGGGAGCCTTATGCAAATAGTAACCTTGTTTATTCTGTGGTCAACCGCCCATTGCCGCCATAAATAGGCTTCCTATTCCACTGTTTTACGCCGCATACTTGCCCTTGTAGCCAGATGACAGTGATTGCCGCTCTTGTTGGTGGCTATCACGTCCAGCTGGTTTGCTTTAGGGGGCATAGGTTCGCGACTTACCTTTTAATAGCCTATTTTATCCATTATTGCCAAAATGCCCTCTTAGTGCTTGGTGTTATATCAGCGTTGATTGTGGGCGCAGCGGCTATCGTAGAACCATTTAGTTGGTAGTCGGTGAACCAGCGGCGAGGGCTTTTATCGGCCAATATGTGTTGCCGCATGATTATCCTTTAACTAATATTGACGCTTAAAATAGCAACAGACCTTAATTTATCTGCTTAAATTTAAGCGATATTTAGCTCCTTTGAGTCTAGGGCCTGTTGATCTTTGCTGGTTGAATTTCGTTCGAGACAAAAACGTTTTTAGCCGAACCCTTCGGGCAGCGTTTGTTGGTCATTTCTACTGCGTTGTCAGCTTTTTATGTAGAATAACTACACCATAAAGCTTCCGCCTTGTATAAATACCCAACAATTCGCTGCAAAAACAACCTTGAAAGATCAACTGGCCCTAGCTAAGCCATTTTACCATCACGCTTGGCAACCAGTCCTGATATACTCTAGCGCATTATTAGGCGGTAATATTTTATTAAGGAGTCAGCATGTCTAGCGAGCATCAACTACTGGTTGGGTTATTAAAAAAGTTAAAGGCCGATGCGTTAGTGTTGCCAACTTTGCCCGAGGTAGCAATGCGCGTCCAAGAGGTCGTTGCTAGGCCCGATTCCAGCCCTAAACAGGTGGCGGAGATTATTGGTCAAGATGCCGCGATATCGGCGCGTATGATAAAAGTGGCCAACAGCGCCATGTACAGTCGTGGCACCAAAGCAGAAAACATTAACAGCGCAGTGAGCCGTATCGGTTTAACTCAAATAAAGGCTATCGCGACATCGGTTGCCATGGAGCAGTTGTTTATCTCTACTAATGAGATGGTGTGGGAGGTGATGGATGAGGTGTGGCGCTCGTCAATCGAGGTGACCTCTGCGGCCTGTGCATTATTGATGAAGTACTCGAAGACTCATAAAGGTTGTGGTTTAAATTACGATACCCTGACGCTTGCCAGCTTGGTACACAATATTGGTGCCTTGCCTGTATTGACGGAGGCAGAAGCTCATCCGCATCTGTTTACCAGCATAGAACAATTACGCGCTCTGGTGAGAAAAATGCAGGGGCCGATAGGTCGAGCGGTATTGAAAAGTTGGGACTTTTCGCCAGAGGTGATGGAAGTGGTTGAACGATGGGCTGACTTACCCTATCTGCCTGAGCGAGTGACCTATTTAGACTTTGTGCGTTCGGCCGCTTTTTATACCGGTGAGTTAAGAGCGGGTCATGAGCTTGAAGAGCGTTTAGATGTGTTTGTGAAGCGTGGCTTACCCGTATCGCCAGAGTATTTAGGCTCTGATGAATTTCTCGATAATTATCATTCTATTAAGATGAGTTACGAATAGTTGTGACGGTCGATTAACTCTGTTAATAATAGTGGTTAATTTTTCTGCTTCGTAAACATTAAGGCTTTGTGTGGATGCTGCTAATCTCTATTGGATAATGGCTTACATTATAGCCATTGGCGTCGCTGGTACCCTCTATTGGTACTGGCATAGACGTGCTGGCATCCGCTTTTTGCAACAACTCACAAAGCAATTGCAGCAACAAGATAAAGTGCGTAAGCCGTTAGACATTGATTCCGTCCCCAGTGATTTTATTCCGTTATACCTACAGTTACAGCGATTATTAAAGCATTTGCCACCGCCGCCAGGGCGAGATAAATTAACGGGCTTGCTTAATCGAGTTGGGCTTAAATCACGTTTATCTCGCCTGATGCCTCTCAATCAGGGCATGTTTGTGCTGATTGATATTCATCGTTTTCGCTACGTTAACGATCTGTTTGGTTTCTCTTTTGGCGATAAGTTACTGCTGGCCATGAGTGAGCGAATTAAACAGCCGCTGAGTGCTCAAGAGCTTGTCGCGCGTATGAATGAAGATGAGTTTTTAGTGGTGTTTAAAGCGCCGCTAAGTAGTGAGCAACTCAACGCATTGCAAAACCAGTTACAACAGCCATTTTATATTAATGATACCGTGATTAATCTACAGGTACAGCTTGGGTATATGGATCTCTCATTGCATCATGCCGATGTAAGCCAGATGCTAAGGCGCATCGATTTGGCCTTAGTGCGAGCTAAGTCTAGCTCAGGCTTAATCGCCGCCTATCGACAAGGGGATGATAAGAGTCAACATAGGCAGTTGAGTATTATTCGCTGTTTTCCTAAGGCGTTAGCGCAAAGTGAACTCTATGTGGTATATCAGCCTAAATACAACCTCATCAGTCGTAATTGCAGCCACGCTGAAGCCCTTATTCGCTGGGAAAGCCCATTATTAGGCACGGTTTCGCCAGCAGAGTTTATTCCTTTGCTCGAGCGTGCAGGGATGATTTCTATGCTCAGTCAATGGGTTATTGAGCAGGTGCTCGAGCAACAAAGTGAGTGGCGTCAAGGTGATGTTAAGCTGCAGGTGGCGGTCAATCTAGCGCTTGATGATTTATGTGGCAGCCAATTGTGCCAGTGGATCGTGGCGCAGATGCAGCAGCGTCAACTGAGCTCTGATGTACTGGCCATCGAGGTTACCGAGAGCCAGTTAATGACAGATATGCAGCGCACGATTAATGCCCTCGATTGTCTCAAGCGTGCGGGTATTAACGCTGCCATCGACGACTTCGGCACCGGGCACTCCTCTTTGGCGTACCTCAAAAGCCTCCCTGTGAACGAAGTTAAAGTGGACAAAGCTTTTTTGGATAATGTGACCACAGATTTTCGTGGCCAGCATATTCTTAGCAGCGCAGTGTCATTAGCTCAAGGGTTGGGGTTTTCGGTCACAGTTGAAGGCGTAGAAACCCAAGCTGAGTTTATGTTACTACAACAGATGGGCGTCGATAAAATTCAGGGTGATCTATTTGCTAAACCTATGAGTGCAGCCGAGCTTGAAATGTATTGGCAAACACTCAATCGGCCCATTGCCGTATTATCTTAATAATAAGGTGTCACTCTTGCTTTGTAATGTAACGACTGAGCTCGGCGATAAGCTCTGCTGACATGGGGGTCATCTGCCGCGCTTTATTCATGCATACCATCTCAATTTGGGCGCTGACCGCCGGTTTTTTGCCTTGTGGTCGCCAGATCTCTTGTTGCCATACAGTGCGGTATTTACTCTCAAAATAAAACTGCGTGCGCACATCGACAATCTCCGCAAACTCGACGCCATCATGGCATAGCATATCACTGCGATAGACGGCAAAACCTAAACCTTGCTGGGCCCAAAGGCGAGCCAAGGTTTCGGCGCCGATGACATGTTCTCTGGCACGTTCAAAATATTTTAAGAAATTAGGGTGATACACTACACCTGAAAAATCGGTATCTTCATAATAAATCTGCACCGGAAAATGAAATTGGGTGCTGTATTGCGCTTGTTGAGGCTGCTTCATATCTTAAAGGGAGGCGGCTAATAGTGCGCGCCAGCTTAGCACATTTAAGTAAAACCGCACATGCTGCCTAGCCATTTCAGTTTTAAGCCTTGATAGTCGCTTTCGATGGATGATTGTCGCCATTGATTGCCATCACTGATAAGTGGTTTTCCATTGGTGGTATCGACCTAATAGAAGGGCGGCTTTCACTTCTGGTTAAGCGTATTTTTTATTCAACTCTGCTACACTCTGCAGTGTGTTATCTACTTGATAATAAGATGTTAGATTACTTATGTCCCTCGATACTTTATCTGTTTTTTTTCAAAATGCAGCACTACTGCTGGTATTAGTTGTTATTTATGACGCAGTGCCGCGTCAGCGTCATCACCACTATGCTTGGTTGTGGCGTGTGCTCGCGGGATTACTCATAGGTGTGGTGCTTGTGATCACTATGATCACCTCATGGGAATACCAAGTGGGTATTTTTGTCGACGCGCGCGCCATCATTTTAGGGATCTCCGGACTGTTTTTTGGTGGCGTACCCACCTTAGTTGCTACCCTCGTGGGGATTGTTTTTCGTGTATTGGAAGGCGGTCCAGCGATGCTTCCCGGCATTATGGTGATGGTTGCTACGGCCAGTTTGGGCTGTTTATGGCGTTATTATCGTAAAAATGATATCGCCGATATGACCTTTAAAGAGTTACTACTGTTTGGCTTTGTTTTACATCTGCTCACTTTATCCCTATTAGCGCTGCTACCCTTTGAGTTGTTTGTGGATATATTATCCTTGGCGGCGCTGCCAATGATGATGATCTTTCCCTTGGTAACGGCACTAATTGGCCAGCTATTGTCACGTCGGCTTGAAGTTGAGCGCGACGCTAAGATTAAGCTGCAAGATGATTTTATTTTTCGCTCGCAATTTGACATTGGCAATATGGGCATCGCCATCACCTCGGTGGATCAGCATTGGATAAAAGTGAATCCAAGGTTATGTAAGATGCTGAAATATTCCGAACAAGAATTGCTTCAGCGTACTTGGTCTGAATTAACGTATTTTGAAGATCTTCAGGCTGATGAAGATCAGTATAAGCGCCTATTAAATGGAGAGATTGATGTTTACGAGATGGATAAGCGTTATGTCGCCAAAGATGGCGAAATTGTTTATACCCATCTAGCGGTTGCGTGCCGACGAGTAAATCATCAAGTCGATATGGTGATTGCTGGCATTATCGACATTACGGCCAATAAACAAGCCGAATTGGCCGTCAGAACCAGTCAAGAAAGGTTAGCTCTCGTGTTAGAAAGCAGTGATTTAGGCCTATGGGACTGGGATATCAACCGCAATGAAACCAGGCGTAACCCATGGTGTGCTAAGGTGCTTGGTTGCGAGTTAGAGCGCCTCAATAATGACCCAAGGTTGTGGACTGATGCGATTCACCCGCAAGATAGACCCACGGTATTAAGTGCTATCGATAAACACCTTAAAGGTGAGACCCCCAAGTACAGTGCTCAGTATCGGCTAATCACCCTTACTGGCGAGGAGCGCTGGATTGTCGATACAGGTAAAACCGTGAGTCGTGATATTCACGGGCGGCCATTGCGGATGTGTGGTGTGCACAGCGATATTACTGAGCAGAGACAGATCCAAGAGTCATTAGAGCTCGCCGCCTCGGTCTACAATAACTCTAGCGAGGCGATGAGCGTGTTAGATCATCAAGGTCAAATCATCACGGTTAACGCCGCCTTCACCGCCATCACAGGTTATCAACAAGAAGAAGTAGAGCACCAAGGTATTGGCATATTAAAGTGCGAGCATGGTGATAAGTTGCAATATGCACAACTAAAGCAAGCTGTGAGCGATGTGGGGCGTTGGCAGGGTGAGTTGTGTATCAAAAATAAAGATGGCAATGAATATATGGTGTGGTTCACCATTAATACCATTTACGACCAACAGGGTGAGGTTTTTCGCCGTGTCGCCCTGTTTTCTGATATTACCGATAAAAAACAAGCCGAACAGATTATCTGGAAGCAGGCCAATTATGATCCTCTCACCGGCTTACCCAATCGACGTATGCTGCTCGAATATTTAAGCAGTGAGATGTTACGTATCGACCGTGACGAGAGCCATTTTGCGTTATTATTTTTGGATTTAGACTGTTTTAAAGAGGTGAACGATACCTTAGGCCACGACATGGGTGACTTGCTATTGCAAGAAACGGCCAAACGCTTAAAGGGCTGTATTCGTGAAGTCGATATGTGTGCCAGGCTGGGGGGCGATGAGTTTACCGTGGTGTTATCGGGCATTGATTTTCCCGGCGGAGTCGAGCGCGTTGCGCAATGTATTTTACAGCGCATTAGTGAGCCTTATAGCTTAGGTGATGAAACGGCTTACATCAGTGTCAGTATTGGGATAACTATGTATCCCGACGATGCGACCAGCGTTGAAGGGTTATTAAAGCATGCTGATCAGGCGATGTATGCCGCTAAAGAGCAAGGGCGAAATCGCTTTCATTATTTTACTCCCTCGATGCAAGAGTTTGCCCGTTATCGTATGGCGTTGATTAAAGATCTGCGTCACGCCATCATCCATGATGAGTTTGAGCTTTATTATCAACCGATCATCGATATGAACAGTGGCGATATTTATAAGGCGGAAGCCTTGATCCGCTGGAATCACTCGTCGCGGGGCATGGTGTCACCCAGTGAGTTTATTTCGGTTGCCGAAGAGACGGGCTTAATCAACGATATCGGTAATTGGGTGTTTGAGCAGGCGGCGCATCAGAGTGCGAAGTGGCGTAAGCAATTTGGCACCGAAATTCAGATAAGCATTAATAAATCGCCGGTGCAGTTTCGTGACGAAGGTGACACCTTTAGTGACTGGCTCGCCTTATTGCAGCGCCTCAAACTATCTAGCAATGCCATCTGCGTCGAAATAACCGAAGGGTTGTTATTGGATGCATCCATGGGGGTCACCGAAAAATTACTCGCCTATCGTGATGCTGGTATTCAAGTCTCGCTAGATGATTTTGGTACGGGTTATTCGTCGTTAGCCTACCTGAAAAAATTTGATATCGATTACCTCAAAATTGATCAATCTTTCACCCGTAATTTAGAAAGTGATACCGATGGCGTGGCCTTGTGTGAAGCCATTATCGTGATGGCGCACAAACTGGGGATTAACGTGATTGCCGAAGGTGTAGAAACCGAGTTTCAACGTGACTTTTTAGCCAAGGCTGGCTGTGATTATGCCCAAGGTTATCTGTTTGCTCGGCCGCTGCCACAAGCGGAGTTTGAGCAAACTTACTTAAATCAACACTCAAGCTCGTCAAGCCGAATGGGCCGTGATTGTTAAATGAGTTGCTAAGTGATAAACGCTCAATATTAACGACTGATAACGGGCCAATCATGCTGAATTGTTATCCTTATGGCGTGGATTTTGATAGACTCCGCGCTCAGTTTTGACCCAATAGCCATTGACCATCGAGCCCATTATGAATTTTGATTCACTCCCTTTGCATCCTCTGCTTATCCAAGCGACAGCGCTATGCGGTTATCAGCAATTAACCCAAGTGCAGGCCAAGGTGATTCCGATTGCATTGCAAGGCCGAGATGTGATGGCCTGCGCCGAAACGGGCACGGGTAAAACAGCGGCCTTCAGCCTGCCTTTCCTACATAAGCTGCTTGAGAGCGACAGGCCATTAGGCCAGCTCAGTGTGCTGGTGCTAACACCAACCCGTGAATTAGCGATACAAGTGGGCGAGAGTATTGCCAAGTACAGTCAGTTGACGCCATTAACGTCACTGGCGGTTTACGGTGGCGCTAATATTAACCCTCAGCGTAAGGCACTGGCAAAGGGCGTCGATATTTTAATTGCCACTCCAGGGCGTTTATTTGACCTTATCGGCCAGCATGGCTTGGATCTGTCGTCGGTCGAGCAGCTGGTTATCGATGAAGCCGACCGTATGTTGGATTTAGGCTTTGTTAAAGACATTGAGCGAGTCAAAAACCTTATCGCCCCGCGCCATTCGACTCAGCTGTTTTCGGCGACCTTTAGCAAGGCGATTAAGGTGCTAGCCACTAAGATGCTAGATGATCCCGAGTGGATTAATGTGACGCAAAATACCACCGCAGCCAATATAAAGCAGGAGGTGTATCCGGTCGATAAGCGCCGTAAAGCCGAGCTATTGGCTGAGCTGATCGGGCGTAATAATTGGCAACAGGTATTGGTCTTTGTTAGCAGTAAAGAGAGTGCAGAGTCGCTGCACAAAGAGCTAAAACTAGACGGTATAAAAAATGCCGTATTCCATGGTGACAAGACCCAAGGCGCGCGCAATCGGGCGCTGGAGCAGTTTAAATCGGGTGAACTCAGAGTGATGGTAGCGACCGATGTTGCCGCCAGAGGACTGGATATCGCGGCGTTACCACTGGTGATTAACCTTGAATTGCCGCTGGATGCTGAAGATTATGTGCATCGTATTGGCCGCACCGGCCGCGCGGGGTTAGCCGGCCATGCCATCTCATTTGTGGCATTGAATGATGAAAAAATGCTGCAAGAAATTGAAGCCTTAATTGGACAAACCTTGCCAAGACACATAGTGCCTGGATATGAGATAGGGGCGCCATTACCTGCCCGTTACCGTGAGTTGCAACTGGAAACGACCAGCCCATCACATAAACCCAAGCGAGCGAAGCGCCCTTCAGCACGAGACAGTCAGCATCATAGTTATGCTAGCCGACGGGCGAATAAGTCGCGCAAGGTGTAATGAACTTGGGGCTATCGTTACTGAGTCATAATGGGGCTAAAGCGATATCATTAGAGTCAACTGGCACAGATAAGCGTTATCTAGCGTAAAGGTTAGCCAAGCTGATGAGCCGGACCGTAATGTAACTATAGCGAGAACAAGATGCGCAAACCGATCATAACTCAGCCTGTCGCAACCAATGTGATCACCGGTTTTTTAGGCGTGGGTAAGACTACGCTCATTCAATATTTATTAGCGAATAAGCCCGCTAATCAAGTATGGGCTGTGTTAATTAATGAGTTCGGTGAGATCGGTATTGATGCCAGTTTTATCGGTAAACAATCGGGTAAGGTGCAAATAAAAGAGGTCGCCGGCGGCTGTATTTGCTGCGCCGCAGGCGTGCCCACTCAGGTGGCGGTTAATCAGTTGCTTGCACAAGCTAAGCCCGACCGATTATTGATTGAGCCCACAGGATTAGGGCACCCTAAAGCAATTATAGACACCCTAAGTCAGCCGCATTTTCGACAGGTTATCGCCTTAAAAAGCACTATCTGCTTAGTGGATGCACGCAAGGTGAGCGATAACCGCTATCGAAAAAGCGATATTTTTAAGCAGCAGTTAGCCATTGCCGATCAGATCTTTGTCACCAAAGGTGATTTAGCGGCAGAGGATGATTTGGCACAGTTGCACACCTTTCTCGCCCAGCACTCTATTAGCGCGCCAGTGCAATCAATCAATTTAACCCGCGAGCAAGAGAGCCAAACTCCGGCGTTATTTAATCGGTTAGCGGAGCAGGTGTTAGATAGTGCTCAGCGCCTTCCTAACGCGCAGGTCAGTTCATCAGTCCGCAGTGGCCCATCTCTTGGCTCTAATTCGTCCCTCTTTTCAGCTTCAATACCGCTAAGCCCTTTATTCGAGTCGTCCACCATGGAGCCACAAACATCGCCGTTGGCGGAGTTTGATCAGCTTGGCATCTATCGCAATGATAATCAGCATGAGGGGATATACAGTGCTGGCTGGGTATTTGATTGCCATTATGAATTTGATTTTGAAGCCATTGTCGCCTGGGTAAAGCATCAGGACTACCTGCGTTTAAAAGCCTTGTTAATTTGCGATGAAGGTATTGCCGCCCTTAATTACGTCGATAAGCAGCTGCAGGTTGTTGAGCTTGATGATGCGTTGGATTCTCGTATTGAGTTGATTTCTCGCCAACCAATCACTATATCCACAACCGAGCAGCAACTGCTGTCGCTTGCCAAGCGCTACGCCGTTTAACGACGTAGCGCCTATGATTATCAATCATAGTAGCCAATCCTTGTCGGCAAGGTAGCGGCTAGGTCCGCGTTACAGTGAATGGTTAACAGGATTTCTTTGTCTTTTTTACTGAGCAGATAGATAACTGACTATGCAAGACGTACCACATGATCAATCGTTAGCAACAGACCCAATCCCAACATTAGTATGGCGTTATACCATTCCCACGATCTTATCTATGTTAGTGACTGGGGTGTATATGGTGATAGACGGCATGTTTATTGGCCATTATCTGGGCGAAGTCGGCTTGGCCGGAATGATGCTGGCGTACCCGGTTGGGGCCATTTTGTATGCGGTCGGTGCGCTGTTGGGGATGGGCGGCGCCTCATTGGTGTCTATCAATTTGGGGCGCAATGATCCGGCGCGAGCGCGAAAAATACTCGGTAACACCTTTACCCTCTGTTTAATTACCGGCGTTTTATTTGCGCTGGTGGGCACATTTTTTAGTCGCGATATCTTAATTTGGTTGGGCGCCGAGGGAGAAGTGCTACGCAGCGCCGATGAATACCTGTTTTGGTATTTTGCCTTAGGTGTGTTTCCTATTTTGGCCATCGCGTTTGCAGCGCTGTTAAGAAACGATGGTCGCCCAGGTTTTGTAACTTGGATATTGATCATCAGCGGTTGCCTTAATGCGCTACTCGATTGGCTGTTTATTGTGGTGTTTCCTTTCGGGCTAGCAGGTGCCGCCATTGCCACTATGATCTGTCAAGCAGTGACAGGCTTGGCTTGTTTACAACATTTTTTTACGGCAAAAACGCGCCTCGGTATCAATATCGAGCAGATGAAGCTGACCCTAGATCACTGCCTCAACATTGTAAAAGTGGGTTTTCCCAGCTTTTTAATGAACCTGTATCTCTCTATTGTGTTAACGCTACATAATATGGCGTTTTTATGGGTGGGTGGGCCAATACATGTTGCCGCTTACGGTGTGGTCAGCTACACCGAGGCATTGTTTTATTTGATTTTTGAGGGAATAGCGCTCGGCACGCAACCCATTTTCAGTTTTAATGCGGGAGCCAACCGGTTCGACAGGGTGTTCCAGACGTTTAAAATTGCTACTTTGATGACCTTAATCACAGCGGCCATCGGTTTATTGTTTATCTATCTGCTGCCGAAATATTTGGTGTATATTTTTGCCGGCGATAATGCCGAGTTAACGCCTGTGGCTATCGAAGGGATGCGCCTCTATTTTTGGGGACTGCCTTTTGAAGGCGTTATTCTTACTGGCGCGGCATTTTTCCAGGCGATCAATCGCCCTAAAGACGCGGCCATGCTAACGGGCAGTAAGTTAATTTTAATTGCCGCTATTATTTATCTGTTTGCTTGGGCGTTTGGGGTGACAGGCGTGTGGATCTCTTTGGCGTGTTGCAGCGCCTTACTGACCTTATGGATGGTCAGGCGATTAAGCTTACTTTACAAGAGTTTGCAATAACTGGGTAGACTGTTAGGATAGCTGTTAACCAGTGAAATGCTTGTTTAACATGAGTCGAGTTTACCTAATATAAAGCAGGGAAAAGCTGCGTTAGTTTAGTTTCACAAATAAGGATATTTGTTTATATGGTTTTAAAATTACCGCTTTTGGCGCTAAATGCAGTACTGTTAATCAATTCTGCATCGCTTAGCGCCTCTCCTTTTAGCGACAGTTATGCCGCTTATCAACATGCCGTTAAAGTTAAAGATAGCCAAGCTGCTGAGCAGTATGCAGAGCAAACCTATCTGCTCGGTCAGGGGTATTTTGAACCTGGCGCTATCGACATTGCTCACCTGCAATTGAACTGGGCAACATCCCTGCAGGCCAAAGGCGATCTTGAGGCCGCGCAGCAACAGTTTTTGCAGGTTTTAGCACGCTATCGCGGCCATTTTGGGGCTGAAGCCATCGAGCTTATCGACCCACTACTGGGCGCTGCGCAAACCATGTCGGCGTCTAAAGAGCAAAAGTCGCTGTTTAAAGAAGCTATCTCCATTGCACAGACAAGCGATAACCTGTTACTTACCGCCGAGGTCAAGTTATTGGCTTTTAAGGCGTTGGTGTCGACGGAATATTACGGTCGTGATATTCGCAGTGATGTATTAGATGCCTATGAGATCTATCAGCAGCTGCCTAATAATGATATCCGCCGGATAACGGCAACTTATTACGTTGGCGTAATAAAGGCGAGTGAAAAGCGCTACAGTGATGCAATTCCCCATCTAGAAGAGGTGGTCAAGCAGTTTGCTGTGCTCGATTTTAGTCATCCCTATAAGCTGTCAGCCCATGCACGTTTAGTCGAGCTATATGAGCATGAGGGCGAGAGCGAGCAGGCCACAGCCCACTGTATTGCGATTGGCAGTATGACGCCTTGGGATGAACAACAAGAACAAACACCGCTGTTTCGTTCGTCGCCTAACTATCCTATGTCCTATATCCGTGCTGGACGCGAAGGATGGTCGGAGATTGAATTTACTGTCGATGAACAAGGGTTTGTGCAAGATCCTGTGACCCTAGCCTCTGAAGGGGGGCCTTTATTTATAAAAGAGTCGCTAAAGGCGATAAAGCAGTGGCGCTATGCGCCTAAGTTTGTCGATGGTAAGCCCGTTGCGGCGCAGACCAGAGTGCGATTACTGTTTGAGGTACAAGGTTAACAGCTAGTCTGCCTTTTTGGCGATTAAGCCATCGAATGGTAAGTTATTAATTAATAAGCCCTCTTGTAATGCGAGGGCTTATTTTTGAGTGTCACAAAATTTGAACCGATGGCATGTGACCTATTTGAGTTATATAAAAATAGGTAAATTGCCTGTTGTCATTCGCTTGGGTGATTCTGGGGTAAGTGGCGTTATTACCCGTAGCTATAAGTGTGGTCATTAGTTAAAACAATTTACTGCCCCAACCGAGTTTACTTCTTAGTACGTTAAAGTAGTTATATCCCGTAGGATGGATTAAATGTAAGCGCTCTTTGCTGCGGCGGATAATAATTTCATCGCCTGGCAGTACCGCTAAAGTGACATGACCATCACAGCTGACCTCTAAGGCATCATCATTATCGGGTGACACCACTAGTTTAATGGTGCTACAGGCATCGACCACTATCGGCCGGCAAGACAAAGTGTGTGGAAACATCGGCACTAAAATGAGCGCCTCAAGGTTGGGGGTTAAAATGGCTCCCCCGGCAGAAAGTGAATAGGCTGTAGAGCCCGTTGGGGTGGAAACAATCATGCCATCGGCGCGCTGACTATACATAAAGTTGCCGTCAATATAGACTTCAAACTCAATCATATGCGCAATTTTACCTGGATGGAGCACCGTTTCATTAACAGCGGTATTACTGGCTTTTACGCTGCCATGACGATGGACTTCCGATTCGAGTAAGAAGCGGTATTCAGTTTCGTAATTGCCTTCGAGCACTTTAGTTAATGCGGGTTCAAATCCTTCGGGAGGCAGATCGGTTAAGAAGCCCAAATTACCGCGGTTGACGCCGATAACGCCAATATCAAAACGGGCTAGTACGCGCGCCGCACCTAACATATTACCATCACCGCCGACGACGATAGCCAAATCGCAGTATTCACCTATTTGCAGTAAATCGACCGATTTGACATGGGGGCCAATTTCAGCGGAAACTCGCTCTTCAACATAAACATCATAGCCTTGTTGGGTTAACCAATGATGCAGTTGTTTTAGAGTATTATGTGTCCCAAGGTGATGGGGTTTGCCAATTAAGCCGATTGTGTGGAACGCTTTACTCATATTTGTCTTTGATCCATGCCTTAGGGCTTGAAACCTCAAATTTGATCCCCATAATATGCCCAGAGCATGCAGAAACAAAGCATTTTTAGCTGGAGTAACAATGAGCAACGAATCAAATAAAGCACAAGAGCCACAGATTGATCAAAATATCGCGCCAGAAGTCGACACCGAAGTGGTTGAAGATGCGGCCAATTTGATGGATGAGCTAACCCAAGCTAATTTTCGTATAGAAGAGCTTGAACAGGCACTCGCCGCTGCGGAAGCGAAAGTCGAGGAGCAGAAAGATTCTGTGATCCGCGCCGCTGCAGAAGTGGATAATGTCCGTCGTCGTGCTGCCATGGATGTGGAAAAGGCCCACAAGTTCGCCCTCGAAAAGTTTGCCAATGAACTTTTACCTGTTATTGATAACATGGAGCGAGCGCTTCAAGGAACCAATGTAGAAGATGAGACCACCAAGGCGATTTATGAAGGGGTTGAGCTGACGCTTAAGAGCTTTACTACAGCGGTTGAAAAGTTTGGTCTATCACCATTGAACCCACAAGGTGAAGCCTTTAACCCTGATCATCATCAAGCTATTGGCATGCAGCCAAGTGATGAGTTTCCGGCAAATACCGTTATGATGGTCATGCAAAAAGGTTACATCCTTAACGACCGCCTGCTGCGCCCTGCTATGGTAATGGTGTCGCAAGGTGGCGATTCGGCCGATACTGGCTCAATCGATACCCAAGCCTAATAGGTATTCGATGTCGTTAGTATAAAAAGACGTTATTATAAAAATAGGCCTCAAGTTGAGGCCTATTTTTTTGTCACTATTTGACTAGATATACTGACTGATCACGCACCGATATAGGCGTTGATTTGATGTAAAATCCCTTCGCCATCGAGTTTCAACTCTGCCAAAATCTCCGCCGACTCACCGTGTTTAATAAACTCATCGGGCAAACCGATATTAAGCACTGGCATGGGCAATTTCAGTTGTTGCAGTAGTTCCAATACGCCAGAACCTGCGCCGCCCATAATGGCATTTTCTTCCACTGTCACTAACAGGTCGTGGCTGGTGGCTAATTGCTTAACCAGTTCAGCATCTAATGGCTTAACAAAACGCATGTCAGCCAGTGTGGCATCTAAGGCCTGGGCCGCATAATCTGCCGCAGCCAAGGTGGTGCCGAAGTTAAGGATGGCAATTTTTTGGCCTTGACGCTTAATCAACCCCTTACCAATTTCCATAGCCGTCATGGTGTCAACTTGTGGTTCGCCAGTGGCACTTCCTCTAGGGTAACGGATGGCCGTTGGGCCATCGTTATAACAGTAGCCTGTATAGAGCATTTGCCGGCATTCATTTTCGTCAGATGGCGCCATGATCACCATATTAGGAACCGTGCGCATAAAGCTTAAGTCAAATGCGCCCTGATGGGTCGGGCCATCTGCGCCAACAATACCGCCGCGGTCGATAGCAAAGATCACCGGTAACTTTTGCAGCGCCACGTCATGAATTAATTGATCATACCCGCGTTGCAAGAAGGTCGAATAGATGGCCACAACGGGCTTATACCCTTCACAAGCAAAGCCTGCGGCTAATGTCACTGCGTGTTGCTCAGCAATCGCGGCATCGAAATATTGCCCCGGGAAACGCTGAGAAAACTCAACCATGCCTGAACCTTCGCGCATGGCGGGGGTGATCCCCAAGACTTTGTCATCCTTTGCTGCCATATCACACAGCCAGCGGCCAAATATTTGAGAAAAGCTAGGATTTGAAGGTTTTGCGGCCGGCTTGGCAAAGGTTGACGGATCAAACTTAGGCACTGCATGCCAGCCTATGGGATCTTTTTCTGCCGGTTCATAACCACGACCTTTCTTGGTCATGATATGTAAAATCTGCGGTCCCGATAGGTTACGCATGTTTCGCATGGTTTCGACTAAGGCATCGACATCGTGACCGTCGATAGGGCCAATATAGTTAAAGCCCAGCTCTTCAAACATGGTACCAGGTACGACCATACCTTTAAGGTGCTCTTCGGTGCGCTTAGCCATCTCTTTGATAACAGGCATCCCTTTGAGCACTTTTTTACTGCTTTCACGGATGGTGGTATATAAGCGGCCAGACATCAGTTGGGCTAGATGATTATTGAGTGCGCCGACGTTTTCTGAAATCGACATCTCGTTATCATTAAGCACGACTAACATGTCGTTATGCAGGTCTCCAGCGTGGTTCATCGCCTCAAACACCATGCCGCCAGTCATCGCGCCATCGCCAATCACAGCGACCACTTTTCGCCCTGCTTGCTCTTTCTCTGCAGCCACGGCCATGGCCAGAGCTGCACTGATAGAGGTACCTGAGTGACCCACACTAAAGGTGTCATATTCACTTTCTTCACGCCAAGGGAAGGGGTGTATGCCGCCCTTTTGACGTATGGTATGCATCTTATCGCGGCGCCCGGTTAAAATTTTATGTGGATAGGCTTGATGCCCCACATCCCAAACGAGTCTATCGAATGGCGTGTTATAGACATAGTGCAAGGCAACGGTGAGTTCGACTGTGCCGAGCCCTGAGGCAAAGTGGCCACTCGAAATGCCTACCGATTGCAGCAAAAAACTTCTGAGTTCATCAGCAAGTTTTGGGAGCACGCCCTGTGGCAACTGTCTCAGCTCATCAGGGGTGTTGGCCTGTGCTAACACAGGGTATTTCGTTATATCCAAACTCATAGCGAGATTCTTTGGCTCTTTATTATACTCTTCGCTCAATGATAAAACGGGCGAATTCGGCAATTAACTGGCTATTGTATGGTAATTTAGCCAGCGCTGATAGGGCATCATCGATCAAACTTTTAGCGGTTGCTTGTGCACCAGGCAAGCCCAGCAATTTAGGGTAGGTGCTCTTATTGGACTCGCAGTCAGACCCTTGTGGCTTTCCAAGCTCTTCGGTGCTGGCGATAATATCGAGCACATCGTCTTGAACTTGAAAGGCTAAACCCACTGCGTCGGCAAATTCTAACAGTAGATCGCGCTCGTTATCTGTGATGGCTGCGGCAATGATAGGTAATTCCACTGCGCAGCGAATTAGGGCGCCAGTTTTAAGGCGATGTAAGCGTTTTAATGTGGTTAAGTCTATCTGTTTATCGGTGGCATTAAGATCCATCGATTGACCGCCACACATCCCATGATAGCCAGAAGCCTTGGCTAGCGAGCGTACCATGGCCAACTGTTGGCTTGGTTGTAAATCTGGCTGCTCTTGGCTAATAATTTCAAAAGCTAGGGTCTGCAAAGCATCACCGGCTAAAATCGCGGTGGCTTCATCGAAGGCGATATGCACTGTGGGTTGACCGCGGCGCAAGGCGTCGTCGTCCATGGCGGGTAAATCGTCGTGAATAAGTGAGTAGGCATGGATGCATTCGATGGCGGCGGCGCAGGCGTCGAGTTGCTTCAAGGGGACATTAAGCATGTCGCCTACAGCGTACACTAGGAAGGGCCGAATACGTTTGCCCCCCAGTAATGCGCCATGCGCCATCGCGGCTTTGAGTTTCGGCTCGGTATCATCTTGAGCATGGATAAAGTGGCGCAGCTGGTCATCGACTCGCTGCTGATATTGGGTTATCGCATCGGCTAGCAATTATTCGCCCTCGGCAATATAGGGATGCAAACTGGGTTGGTCGTGCTCTTGGGTTAGAATAGTCACTTTTTGTTGTGCCTGCTCTAACTTTGCTTGGCTGTTTCTGACTAGGTTGATACCGCGCTCAAATTGTTTTAATGCGTCATCGAGCGATACATCACCTTGCTCTAAGTCGCCGACAATCCGTTCTAACTCGGATAAGGATTCTTCAAAAGTGAGGTTTTCAGGTTTTTTAGCCACAGTGATTTTCCCAAGAAATTAGCGACAGACAAAGTATCTCAGTCAACCTTAAGGGTCAAATTACGCTGCCGTATATTTGTGCAACAGCACGCTTTAAAGAGGTTTTTTTATAAAAAATTGAATTTATAACTAAACTTGCGTGTAAGCTGTCCGATAATGGTAATAGATTAAGACTCAATTTTGTCGACGATTATACCCTAAAGTGCGCGAAGCCGTTAAGGTGGTCTGTGGCCGATAATGGCTTTATCTGGCAAACATAGACCGTATAATTATTTGTGTTAGGGATATATGGGGTGACCATCAACAGGCCCCATTTTTTGCGTTTATCGAGCTGATTAACTTGGTCGCGTTGCTTGAGCGAGCAAGTTAGAGACAGCCTATTTTATAGATAAGGAAGAGTTGTGGATTTAGCGACACTGATAGGCCTAATTGGTGCGTTTGCTTTTATTATCGGTGCCATGTTCACCAGTGGTGGCATAGCAATTTATATTGATGTGCCCTCGGTACTGATTGTGATGATAGGCTCGCTGTTTGTGGTCATGATGAAGTACAACTTAAAGCAGTTTTTAGGTGCAGTAAAAATTGCCGCCAAAGCCTTTATCTTTAAAATCGATAAACCCGATGAGTTGATTGAACAGTCGGTTACTATGGCAGATGCGGCGCGTAAGGGCGGTTTTTTAGCGCTAGAAGAGGCTGAAATCAGTAATAGTTTTATGCAAAAAGCGGTCGACATGTTGGTCGATGGTCACGATGGTGAGGTGGTGCGTGAAGCACTGGAAAAAGATATTTCGCTCACAGAGGACCGCCATAAAACCGGCATTGGTATTTTTCAATCCTTAGGTGATGTTGCCCCTGCTATGGGGATGATCGGTACCTTAATCGGCTTGGTGGCCATGTTGTCTAACATGGATGACCCTAAGTCTATCGGGCCTGCGATGGCCGTCGCCTTGCTGACCACCTTATATGGCGCCATCATTGCCAATATGATCGCTATTCCGATTGCCGATAAATTGACCCTGCGTATGAGTGAAGAGATGCTCAATCGTAACTTGATCATGGACGCGGTATTGGCTATCCAAGATGGTCAAAACCCGAGGGTGATAGAAGGTTTCTTGAAAAACTATTTATCAGAGAAGCAGCGCACAATCGATACCACGGACGGGGAATAGCCGTATGGCTAAGAAAGTCAAATGCGATTGTCCGCCTGCGGGGGCACCTAAGTGGTTGGCGACCTTTGCAGACTTGATGTCGCTGTTGATGTGCTTTTTCGTGCTGCTGCTGGCGTTTTCCGAAATGGATGTCATGAAGTTTAAGCAGATCGCCGGCTCAATGAAATACGCCTTCGGGGTGCAAAATAAGGTTGAAGTTAAAGATATCCCTAAGGGCACGTCTGTTATTGCGCTAGAGTTTCGTCCTGGCAAACCCGAGCCCACACCTATTGAAATCATTAATCAGCAAACCAATGAGATGACAGAGCAGACGATTGAAGTGCAGGCGGGTGAAGATGACAGCGCTGGTGGCATACAGCAGCAACAAGGGGCTCAGCGCGGTGGCGATGCTTCGTCGACGGCACAAGAGCAGGCGGAAGCCGAAGCTCAGTCGCAGCAACAAGCCTCTTCACAAGATCAGATTAACGACCAAGTAAAGAAAATGGCTCAAGCCCTCAATAAAGAGATTGTTGATGGGGCGATTGAAATTGAGTCTCTAGGGCAGCAGATCATCATCCGCATTCGTGAAAAAGGCGCCTTTGCATCTGGCTCTGGTTTCTTACAGCCGAGATTTAAACCAGTAGTGCGCCGTGTTGGCGAACTACTCAAAGATGTGCCGGGTGTGGTGACGGTATCGGGGCATACCGATGATATAAAAATCAATAATGAACTCTATAGTTCTAACTGGGATCTCTCCAGTAAGCGTGCGGTGGCTGTCGCCCATGAGTTAATTAAAGTGGACGGCTTTAAACCACAACGGATGAAAGTGGTCGGTATGGCCAGCTCAGAGCCTCTGGTGGCTAACGACTCTGCCGAACATCGTACACGCAATCGACGTGTCGAAATTGCCATTGAGCAAGGCAAGGCAAAGGAAACCGATGAGATCAAGGTCGGGCCATAACCGCTGACTTATATCATAATTGTCCATAACGGGTCACTATTTGGGGCCCGTTTGCTGTGTGCCCGTTTAAAATTATGATCTTTTAGCGCTGCACAATAGGCATTTGTGCAGTGAGCTTGATATAATGGCTAAATTGCTGTCTAAATTTATCCCCCTCGGAACTTCCATGAAATTTATCGTAAAACTGTTTCCTGAAATCATGATGAAAAGCAAACCGGTAAGAATGCGTTTTACCAAGATGCTTGAAACTAATATTCGTAATGTGCTGCGCAAGGTCGATGAGGACGCAAAAGTCCAGCGCCAGTGGGATAAAATCATGGTTATGGTACCCGCAGATAAGCCTGAAATGGTGGCTGTATATGCCGAGCGCTTAGCCTGTATTCCTGGGATCGCCCATGTGCTGCAAGTTAAAGAGAGTACCTTTGAGTCGGTTGACGATATCTATCAGCAGACGTTAGCCCTATATAAAGATCAACTTGCGGGAAAAACCTTTTGTGTAAGGGTCAAGCGCAGTGGTAAGCATGAGTTTAACTCGATTGAAGTTGAACGCTACGTGGGCGGTGGTTTAAATCAGTTTACCGACGCTACTGGCGTTAGGCTGAAAAACCCCGATATGACGGTTAATTTAGAGATCGATAGAGAGCACCTTTATCTGGTTGAAAAACGTATCGACGGACTCGGCGGTTTCCCTATGGCTACCCAAGAAGATGTACTTTCTTTGCTGTCTGGTGGGTTTGACTCGGGTGTGTCGAGTTACCAGTTTATTAAGCGTGGCTCGCGAACCCATTATTGCTTCTTTAATCTTGGCGGCGATCAACATGAGATCGGTGTAAAGCAGGTTGCTTACCACTTATGGCAAAAATACGGCGAATCTCATAAGGTTAAATTCGTTTCAGTCCCGTTTGATCCTGTCGTGACCGAGATTTTAGAAAAAATAGATAATGGTCAGATGGGTGTTATCCTTAAGCGGATGATGATGCGCGCTGCGACTCGGGTTGCCGAAAAAATGGGTATTCAAGCATTAGTGACTGGTGAGGCTATGGGGCAGGTATCGAGCCAGACTTTGACTAACCTCAATGTGATAGATCGCTGCACCGATATGTTGATTTTACGCCCACTTATTGTGATGGATAAGCAAGATATTATTAATCTGAGTCGTCAAATTGGCACCGAAGATTTCGCCAAGTCGATACCCGAATACTGCGGTGTTATTTCACAAAAACCTACGGTAAAAGCGGTATTATCAAAAATCGAGGCCGAAGAAGCTAAGTTTTCTGACGATCTGTTAGATAGGGTGATTGCCGATGCCGAAATTATTGATATTAGGGAGATAGCAACCAGCATGGATACTAAGATCACGGCAACTGAAACCGTTGACTCAATTGGTGGTGGCGAAGTTGTCATCGACATTCGTGCTCCAGAAGAGCAAGAGCAGAGCCCATTAACGATTGACGGGGTCGAGATTAAAACCATTCCATTCTTTAAGTTGGCCACTCAGTTTGCCGCCCTCGATAAAGATAAAACCTATCTATTGTATTGCGATAGAGGGGTAATGAGTAAGTTGCAGGCGTTGTATCTGCAAGAGCAAGGCTATAATAACGTGAAGGTCTATCGCCCGTAATTGTTATTTAGCTTTTAAAAGCCGCCTAACAGGCGGCTTTTTGTTATCTGATGTTTACACGATAGTCAGTACATTATGTGGTTAACATACCATGGCGACTCACAAGGGGTTAGCGCCTGAATCTAATGCAGCCTGCAGGTTAGTGTATCTGCGAAGGTTTAGTTTATATGACTTGATTGAGTCCAGCTAGCTGACTTAAACGATGAGACAAAGCGACTTGATAAAGTTAAGAGATTGGCTTCATAGGTAAAAGTCACAATGGGAGGCACAGTCATCCATGGGCCTAGCAGATGGCTATAATGGTGCAAGATGAATATTGCTAATATTATATTACCAATAAGCTACTTTGATTGGCTCAAAGGTTGAATAAGTGGCCATAATGAGTGGTAATAAAAAAGCCGCATCAAAGAATGCGGCTTTTTATGACTTGCAATAAGTACTATTGCTCGTGATGATGCAACTTATGCTACTCTGCAAGTTGTGCGCTAACGGCTTCGGTCTTTAATTGCTCATCTTCATGTGCAATTAAAATAGCGTTGAGGTCATCATTGAGATCTTGTTGCATCTGGGTCAATCCTTCGGCCAACTCTGCGCTGATCGATGCATGTAAATCGGTAGTATCTACAAGGATTTCATCTGCGTTTACGACAGTTGAGCTAGAGAGCAACGCCATAGCAAAAACAGTCTTAAAGTTAATCATATTAATCGTCTCCGAGCGATTGCTATTGGGGGATTAGACACTCCCCCTTCTCGTCGTAGAGGCTGTCTAATATCATCGTTTAATTGGTGCAAATTTTACCAGTTCCTTGTTTCTTTACAAACGATAAAATGTAACAATTAGGATTAGGAAAACTAATCAAAATGTGCGACAAGGATCACTATGTCTAGACGTCTACCTCCACTGAATGCGGTCAAAGCATTTGAAGCTGCTGCCAGGCATTTAAGCTTTACACGAGCAGCAGAAGAATTGTTTGTCACGCAAGCCGCTGTTAGTCATCAAATTAAGGCGTTGGAGGAGTACCTTGGCTTAAAATTATTCCGTCGTAAAAACCGCTCTTTGTTGTTAACTGAAGAGGGGCAGGGCTATTTTCTCGATATCAAAGATATTTTCATTCAGCTGGCCGATGCAACAGATCGTTTACTTGCTCGAAGCGCCGTAGGATCCCTTACTGTCAGTACCTCGCCGAGTTTTGCGATTCAATGGTTAGTGCCTCGTTTATCTAATTTCAGTGAAAAGAATCCTGATATTGATGTGCGCATTAAAGCTGTCGACGATGAAACCAGTTCGCTTACTGACGATGTTGATGTGGCTATCTATTATGGCATGGGAAACTGGCCCGGTGTGCGTGCCGACAAGCTGCGCAATGAGGTGTTAATTCCAGTGTGTTCACCCATGTTACTCAATGGACCTAAACCACTTCAGCAGCCAAGTGATTTAAAGCATCACACCCTATTACATGACTCAAGTCGTCACGATTGGCAGGCTTGGTTTCGGCAATGTGGCATTAATGATATTAATGTGAACCAAGGTCCCATTTTTAGTCATTCATCGTTAGTCTTACAGGCGGCAGCTCATGGTCAAGGGGTTGCATTGGGTTACAGTGTCTTGGCGAGACCCGATATTAAAGCCGGCCGTTTAGTCTGCCCTTTCTCTGAAGTGCTGGTAAGCAAAGATGCCTATTACCTCGTGTGTCAGCAAAACCATGCCGAAATCGGTAAGATTGCCGCCTTTAGGCAATGGATGTTAGATATGTTTGAAGAGGAGTCTCGTAGTGAGTTGTTGCCAGGTTAAGGATGCGGATAATCAAGATACTAAGACGGCTACCTTTAGCCGTTTGTTGCTTGAGCAACCTATGCTTGATAACGCATTGCCGAGTAGCGAATGTTGGCTTTCAGGGCCTGTGGCGGACAAAGACACTGATATCGACACGCTGATTTTGTTGGCCCATGGCGCAGGTGCCAATATGGCGCATCCCTTTATGGCCGATTTGGCTGCTGGATTAAGTGCTACAGGAATGAGTGTAGTGCGCTTTAATTTCCCTTATATGCGTAACAATGCCATTGATGGCAAACGACGCCCGCCAGACAGGGCGCCTAAACTCTTAAATGATTTTAAGTTACATATTGAGGCGATACGTCAACGCTACCGTCCGCGGCAACTGATTTTAATGGGTAAGTCGATGGGCGGGCGTATGGCCGCTATGGTATCGAGCGAAGTGGCGGTCGATGCCGTGATTTGCTTGGGTTATCCATTTGTGCCACCGAAAGGGGGCGAGCCAAGACTCGAGCCGATTGCTTTGTGTCCCGCGCCATTGCTGGTGATACAAGGGGAGCGCGATAAATTTGGCGCTAAAGGGCAAGTAGAACCATGGCTTACCCCATATTCTGCGCAGTTACTATGGTTAAGCGATGGCGATCATAGTTTTGCGCCGCGAAAGTCGTCAGGCACCACACAAGCGGCTAACCTGCAACAGGCAATATCTTATAGCGTGAGTTTTATTAGGGGGTTACATGCATAAAGGATTTTTACTCATGGCGGCGCTCAGTGGTTTTATGGCCGTGGCGTTAGGCGCCTTTGCCGCACACGGGTTAAAGCAGGTCACGAGTGCCGAGATGATAACTATCTTTAATCTGGGCGTTGAGTATCAGTTTTATCATACCTTTGCCTTAATTGCGGTGGCCTTTGGTGGTCATTGGTTAAAGTCGCGTTTAATCACGTGGGCTGGATATCTGTTTATGCTGGGGATTGTGCTGTTTTCAGGCTCGCTTTACTTGTATGCCTTGCTTGGTGCCAAATGGACTGGCCCTGTAACGCCGATGGGGGGATTTTGCTTCTTACTTGGTTGGCTGTTTATTGCCGTTGCGGTATGGCGTGACAGGGTGGTTGAGCTGGATGATTAGTGCCTTGCCTGTTATGGCAATCGTATTCGTTTAGTAGAAAGTGTAGAATGGCGGCCGATTGTTTTGGTCGCCATTTTTTATTCAGGAAGTTCTGATGATTAACCTATTTTTATATTGCCGTGCTGGCTACGAGAAAGAGTGCGCCGCCGAGATCCAGCATCGCGCTGCTGAATTGGATATTGGTGGCTTTGTCAAAACCAACAAAAATGACGGTTACGTTATTTTTCAATGTTTTCAAGCTGGCGACGCCGATATTCTGGCTAAAAAGCTGGAGTTAGATTCGCTCATTTTTACTCGTCAGATGTTTGCCGCCAATGAGTTACTAAAATCACTGCCTGAAAACGATCGCGTCACGCCAATCGTTGAAGCGTTAGCCAAAGTGAGCAAAGCGGGCGAGCTGAGGGTTGAAACCCCTGATACCAATGAAGCGAAAGAGTTATCTAACTTCTGCCGTAAGTTTACGGTACCGCTTCGTCAAGCCTTAAAGCGCAGTGGCACTCTGCTAGAAAAAGAAAATCCAAAACGCCCGATTATTCATGTCTGTTTTGTTGGTTCAGGCACGGCGTATGTGGGTTACTCGCTCAGCAATAACAGCTCGCCCTACTTTATGGGGATCCCGCGTTTAAAGATGGCTGCGGATGCGCCGAGTCGCTCAACGCTTAAACTGGATGAAGCCTTTATCCATTTTATTCCTAAGGATCAACAAGAGCAGCGTTTACGTAGCGGAATGAACGCCGTCGATTTAGGCGCATGCCCTGGTGGGTGGACTTATCAATTGGTGCGTCGAGGCATGTTTGTGGCCGCTGTCGATAATGGCCCAATGGATCAAGGCTTAATGGACACCGGACAGGTAAAACATTATCAAGCTGATGGTTTTCGTTTTGAACCGCCGCGTAAAAATATTTACTGGTTAGTGTGCGACATGGTTGAGAAGCCTTCGCGAGTGGCGGAGTTGATAGAAGCATGGGCAATTAATGGCTGGTTTAAAGAGGCTATTTTTAATCTTAAACTGCCGATGAAGAGTCGTTATAAAGAGGTGTCGACAATATTAGACACCATGAAGACCATCTTAAAAGAGAATGGCATTGAAGAGTTTCATTTAGCCTGCAAGCATTTGTATCACGATCGTGATGAAGTGACAGTGCACTTATGGCTGCGCCCTAATACGGCTTGGAACTAAGCCTTATCTTGGACAGCATGATATTAAAAAGCCCCACATAATTGCTTATGCGGGGCTTTTTTTATGAGGTGTTAAACCATTAAAGACGGTCAATCACAGCTTGAGTGAAATCGGTAGTACCGTGAGTACCGCCTAAGTCACGGGTAGTACGATCGCCTTCGGCGATAACTGCCGACACAGCGCCTCGGATAGCTTCGGCTTTATCAGACATACCCAAGTACTCGAGCATCTGGATAGAAGCTAAGATCACTGAAGTTGGGTTTGCCAAGTTTTTACCCGCAATGTCAGGTGCGCTGCCATGAACGGCTTCGAAGATCGCGGCATTTTTACCAATGTTGGCGCCAGGAGCCATACCTAGGCCACCGACAAGACCGGCACACAAGTCTGACAAAATGTCGCCAAATAGGTTAGTCGTCACAATCACATCGAAGTTTTCTGGGTTCATCACCAGCTTCATGCAAGTTGCGTCAACAATCATCTCTTCGGTCGTGATGTCTGGGTAACGTAGGCTCACTTCACGTGCCACTTTCAGGAATAGACCGGAAGTAGACTTCATGATGTTGGCTTTATGCACGATAGTGACCTTCTTACGGCCCTCTTTACGAGCAAGTTCATAAGCAAATGTGGTGATCTGCTCAGCGCCTTGACGCGTAATAATGCTGGTGGCTTCGGCTGTGTCACCATCGGCCGAGATAGTTTGTCCAAGGCCTGAATACATACCTTCGGTATTTTCACGTACGGTAATAATGTCGATATTGTCGTAACGGGCTTGAGTACCTTTAAAAGACAATACAGGACGTACGTTAGCGTAAAGACTGAATCGCTTACGTAAAGTCACGTTGATTGAGGTAAAGCCTTCGCCAACTGGAGTGGTAAGTGGACCTTTAAGGGTAATACGATTTTTTTCAATTAAATCGAGAGTACGTTGCGGAAGAAGCTCACCTTGCTTCTCAAGCGCAGCCAAACCTGCATCGGCAAACTCATACTCAAAATCACAGCCTGCTTTATCTAAAATTTTGATTGCTGAGTCGATAATACTAGGTCCAATCCCATCACCCGGGATCACGGTAATTGTTCTTTTTGACATGGAGAGTCCTTCCACGGTTGGTCGTTACTGCTATTGTCTGACCATGTCGAAGACACGGTTTTATGACTATGAATTGTTTAGAAACTTATCCGCTCTATTTTAACCACTTTCGCGCAAGTTTTACAGGAAATAGTGAGCAAAATCACATTATTTGTTGCGCTTAACTTGCATTAATAAAGGCTAATGACGATGATTGATCCTTAAGCGTTAAAAAAGTCTACTTTAGTCTAAGATATAGCGACAGAATGCGACAAAATTGTTAATAAAATAATTATAAATGAGGAAAGCCTTGAAGTTATTACCTACAGCATCACTGACCATGTTATGTGTCAGCCTCTTTTCTGCCGGTACGTTTGCCGCAGATGTCACCCCCAGCGCCATCATGAAATTTGAGTCACTGCATAAGCCAGTATTAGCAGCCCAAGGGAGCGCCTTTGCCGTTGAAGTTGCCCCCGATCGCGGCGATAGTCACGGTTTAGCGAAACGACTCGACTCCAAGAAGTCATTTACAGTGAAAGGCGGATCTAAACCGCAAATCAATCGTGATGGTCGTTTTGCCGCGTTTGTGATTGAGCCGACTTTACTTGCGCAAGAGATGGCTACAGATAAGGCGCGTAAGCAATTAAAGTCGGGGTTGGTATTACTCAATACCGATACCGGTAGCCAAGTGCAGTATGCCAGCGTCGAGCAATTTGCTTTTAATGAAGTAGGCTCGCATCTGGCCATCTGGTATGTGGCCGATGAGGCTTCCGATGAAAGTGATACTCAAGAGGAGGGTGAGCCTCAAGAAAGCGCTGCTACTGAGATTGCTACCCCTAAGGCGACTGACACCAGCGCCCCTAAAGTGGATAAATACGATAAAGGCCGCACTTTAGAATTAGTAAACTTAAACGGTGCTAGCAGTCAAAAAATCGACCAAGTGACTGCTTATTATTTTGATAAGGCTGGCCGTTATGCGCTGGTGGCGCAAAATGATATCACCGCCAATGTGCACAATTTAGTGTTAATCGATCTAACTACCGATAAACAAACTGTGCTACAAACCTATGTTGACCAACAAATTGGTGCGGTAGCAGTAAGCGAAGATGGCCGCTTTGTGGCACATACTTTTGGTGCGGCATCACAGGCGCCTTTTGGCCGTGAATACCAATTGAGCTTATATGGTTTAGCCGATGGCCGCGCTCATAGCGTTTCCAATACAGATGGATGGACCCTTAATCGTTATAGTGAACTGACCTTTTCTGATGATAGCCAACGCCTATTTTTTGGTCGTGTGCCTCAGGTAAGCCAACAGCTTGAGCTGCCTAAAGTGGCGTCAGAGTCCGATCTTTTTGACCCTAGTATGATCACCGCTCAGCGTGGTCTTAAGCTTTGGCATGGCGACGATCCTAGGATTAAACCTAACGAAATAAAACAATATGAAAAAGATCTTAAGCGCAGTTATCTAGCGGTATTGCATCTTGATAGCAATCAAGTGGTGCAACTAGCTGATCTACAAGTTCCAGATATTGAGCTGCAACAGCAGCAGCGCTATTTGATTGCCAGTTCGGATAAGCCTTATCTTAAAATGATCACCTGGGCGGGCTTTTACCGCGACTACTATATTGTTGACATCAATACGGGCCGCAAAACGTTGTTTTTAACCCAGCAGCCCAGTGATGAAGTACCGACCTTATCGCCAAATGGACGTTTTGTGGCGTATTACCAGCAAGGTGAGCTATTTCTCTATCAGATAGCACAAGATCGACGCGTGCACCTCACCATGGGGATAGATACGCCGTTTGCCGACGAAGATCATGATTACCCCTCGGCCGCACCGAGTTACGGTTTTGGTCCCTGGCTGGACGATGGCTCGGCGCTTTTAGCTTATGATAAATATGATATTTGGCAATTTAATACCGAATCATTTACTGGGTTTACGCTTACGGCGGGCCAAGGGCGTCAGCAGCAGATCCAATATCGAGTTGCAGCTTTAGTGGAGCATAAAAATAAACCCACAACCTTAACCGATGGCCAAAGCGTGTTATTACATGGTTATAACGAGCGTACTAAAGGTGATGGTTTTTATCAGGCTAAGGTTGGGGTAGCTGGGGTTAAGGCATTGATGCAAGGCGATTATAAACTCACGCCTTTAGCCCGTGCAGAGCACAGTGATACGGTACTATTTAGTAAGCAGCGTTATGACCTGTACCCCGATATATACAGCAGCGATATTAGCGCGCCGCAGCGCGCAGTGCGTCAAACCGACCTAGATAGCCAAAAACGTGGTCTCGATTGGGGTAATGCTGAGCTGGTACACTGGACCAATGGTGATGGCCAGCCATTGGATGGCGTATTAATTAAACCGAGCAATTACCAAGCGGGTAAACGCTATCCTGTACTGGTCTATTTTTACCGTTTTATGAGTGACAGGTTGCATGCTTTTCCGCAAATGAAACTCAACCATCGGCCCAATTTTGCTTGGTATGCCGACAATGGCTACGCTATTTTCTTACCCGATATCCGTTTTGAAGTAGGGTATCCGGGGGCGGCATCGGTTCAGGCTTTAACTTCTGGTGTACAGCATTTGATTGAAATGGGGATTGCCGATAGAGAGGCGATTGGTATTCAAGGTCATTCGTGGGGCGGGTATCAAACCGCATTTGCGGTGACTCAAACCCATATATTTAAAGCGGCGGTAACAGGGGCTCCAGTGGCAAACATGACCAGTGCTTACAGTGGCATACGTCACGGAACAGGCCTTGCCCGTCAGTTTCAGTATGAAACGGGTCAGAGTCGTATAGGTGAAAGTTTGTTCAATTCGCCGCAAAAATATATCGAAAATTCACCAGTATTCTATGCTGAGCGGATTAAAACACCTATGATGATCATGTTCGGCGACAAAGACAATGCCGTGCCGTGGGAGCAAGGCGTTGAGCTTTATTTAGCCATGCGACGTGCGGGTAAAGAGGTGGTGTTTTTACAGTATGAAGATGAGCCTCATCATCTGAAAAAGTACCCCAATAAACTCGATTACAGCCTACGTATGATGCAGTATTTCGATCATTACCTTAAAGGCACGCCAGCGCCGCAATGGTTGCAGCAAGGCGAAGCGTATACTGAGTATAAAAAAGCCGATTAAGTGATGTTGATGCGCGAGCAATAATTTAATTGAGTGAAAGCCGAGCGCAACCTTGCTCGGCTTTTTGTTATCCAAAATAACAACAGGAATGCCCATGACGATTAAAAATAACGATGCAGATACTGACAGAGCAAAAACCCTTGGCGACAATCAAGGCGCGCACAACCAAGGTGCTAGGGTAAAGTTTCCACCACCGCTAGTCTTTATCATTATGATAGGGTTAGCCTATGTGGCTGAGCTGTATTATCCGTCGGGTATTACGTTGCCCACAGTCGTTAAGGTGTTGGCGCAGCTGCTGATGTTACTTGGCTTGTTGATGCTTGTGCATTTACTGTTGATTTTTAAACGAAACCGTACTTCGATTGAGCCTTGGGGGACGGCCTCATGCATCATCACCAGTGGCTATTATCGTTACTCGCGTAACCCAATTTATGTGATTTTTTGTCTCTATCCTCTTGGTCTGGGAGTGGTACTCGATTCGCTATGGGTGATATTTAGTGTGATCCCCAGCTGCGTGGGAGTGTATTACATTGCGATTAAGCCTGAGGAGCGTTATCTGCGAGCCCGCTTTCCTAAAGCGTATGGCGAGTATTGTCAGCGTGTTAGGCGCTGGTGTTAATCGCACTATCTAGATTATGTTGTTGATTAAGCTCTGCTATGGGTTTCCCCCGCCAACATTAGTGGTTAAATATTGCTGATAAGTATCTTGACCCCATGCAATAAGTTTATTGTTTTTAAACAGCAGTGGGGTGCATTCATCCCGCGTAGTTTCACCATCAGATTGACTGTGGTGAGTGCGGTAAAACAACACTTGTAGCGAGTCTTGCTCGACAGTTTTAGCCTCTGAAAAATCGGCTTTACCTAGCACCAATGTGACGGTATCTAATGGTTGGCCTAAGGTTAACTCACTCAGCTTTGCATTGTTGTAAGCCTGTCTATCTTGCCAGTCCATATCTTCAGGTCTTGGTTCATAAACCAATACAACCACAAGTACAAAAGCGACGTAAGCCGCAAACAGAGTACCAATAATAACGGGGACCTTTGATTTCATGCCGGTATACGCTCCTTATGATTGGCGGTAAACAGAATATCGCCTTTGCAGTTAACATAACCTTTACAATATAAAACAGATGAAATAGCGAAGATAGCTTTAGCTTGGTAAATGTACTCAATTATTCAGTAAGCCAATGTTTACGCGTTATTGGCCTGCTTGATTCTAAAATGGGCCAAATGAGTGTTGAGTGGTATATCAGTTTGAAGTTGGACTAATTTATAGCTCAGTCTGGCAAGTGGTTTTCCCTGCTCAAGTTTCTGTGCCTGTTTCGCGCCGATACTCTCTAGTGAAGCATATACATTGGCTAACGTTCTATAGGTTTTTAATAGCTCAGCAGCCGATTTAGGGCCAATGCCGGGCACACCGGGGATCTTATTACCGCTATCGCCAGCTAGTGCTAAAAAGTCGATGAATTGACTGCGATCGACAGCTAGCTTTTGTTCGCGCTCTGCGATACTGATATCACATTGGTTAAAGTAGTCCCACAGTAAAATGTTGGGGTGCAATAATTGCGTGAAGCCTTTATCGGTTGAGACGATAATGGCCCTGTGCGCTTGACTCATTTTAGTGGCGAGTGTGGCTATGACATCATCGGCTTCCGCTTGGGCATTGATTGAGTTTATTCCAAGCTCTGCCAAGTAGTTTTTAATGCCATCTAATGCTTTTGCTAGCGCATCTGGCATAGGTTTACGGCCTTTTTTATAATCTTCATATAACCGTTTACGCCAAGAGATCGCATCACCATCCCAGACAATAGCGATATGGGTCGGTTCGTGGACTTTGAGTAGTTTTAAGCAGGCAGAACCGACACGTTGGGGTAAGCCATTAACGTCATTTTCGTTGGGTTGGGCGGCATGGATACGCCGCACTAGATTCAGTCCATCAATGATTAAAAACGTATTCATAAACGGTATCGGGTCTCTGCGTTAGCTGATGATTTTATAGCAAGGAAGATATTTGCTACCGGGTAATTTCATGCGTTGTTGGTCGACAAAGGCTTGCAATAGTGTGTCCATCATCGCCATTAGTTTAGGGTCGCCTTTAAGTTCAAATGGGCCAAATTGTTGAATATCTCTGATGGTATCCATTTTCACATTTCCCGCGACGATGCCTGAAAATGCGCGCCTTAGGTTAGCGGCTAGTTCCGCTTTGTTATTGATAAAATATAGGTTTAAATTACTCATTACTTCATGGGTGGGTGTAAAAGGTAGCTGGAATTCGGGTTCAATTTTAAGTGACCAATTGTACTGGTATGAGTCACCAATCTCCTTACGGTAGTGTTTAATATCATCCATGCCATGGCTCATAATGCGAGCCACATGCACAGGATCATCTATGATAATTTGGTACTTGTCTTGCGCTTCTTTGCCTAATGTAGCGGCAATAAATTCATCAATTTTATTAAAATAATCTTCACTCTCTCTTGGCCCTGTTAAGATGAGTGGAAAAGGGAGTGGTTGATTTTCTTTACTGAGTAAAATACCCAGTAGATAGAGCAACTCTTCGGCGGTTCCGGCGCCGCCGGGGAAGATAATGATACCGTGACCAAGGCGTACAAAGGCTTCTAGGCGTTTTTCGATATCAGGTAGAATGACCAGTTCATTGACAATTTGATTGGGCGGCTCGGCGGCGATGATACTGGGTTCGGTTAAGCCTATGTATCTGGCATCGCGGACCCGCTGTTTAGCGTGACCAATCGCCGCGCCCTTCATTGGTCCCTCCATTGCGCCAGGACCACAACCAGTACAAATATCGAGATTGCGTAAACCTAGCTGATAGCCGACTTCGCGGGTGTATTGGTATTCATCGCCATTAATACTATGGCCACCCCAGCACACGACAATATTAGGTTCGCGGCGAGGAATAGCCTGAGCATTACGTAAGATATCAAATACCACATTGGTGATGTGGCTCGAATTTGTGAGGTTAATATGTTTGAGGTTATCGTAACGGTCACTTAAATAGACGATATCGCGTAAGACGGCGAACAGGTGTTCTTGAATGCCCGCAATAATATTACCGTCGACAAAAGCCGCTTCTGGTGGGTTGATTAACTCTATCTTTATGCCACGTTCACGGCGTAGCACATTAATATTAAAATCTTTGTATTGTTCAAATAGTTGAACGGCATCATCGGTGTGGGAGCCGGAGGCGAGTACCGCGAGCGCGCAACTGCGAAATAGTTGGTACAGTTCGCTGCTGGCGTTTTGTTTGAGGCGATCGACTTCCAGTTGTGAAAGTTGATCCATACTGCCTCTAGGACTGATGTTGACGATCATGGCATCTCCTTAATGTGCACAGTGACGCATGAAGATGACAGGAGAATGTCCGGATGCTCACTATGCTAAAAGTGATGTAGCTTTAGCGATATGACTTATGTCAGGGGACTTAAGTTGATGGCTAAATCTTCGGCTGTCGGTTTATGCCTTGGCCTCGGGTTACGCGTCAATAATCACTCTGTCTCTGCTTTCATGTTTAGCCTGATAGAGTGCAGCATCGGCTCGTTCAAAGGTTTCATTTATCTGTTCGGTATCGAGAAGTTGTGCAGCACCTATAGATACTGTAACTGTAATTCTCTGATTTTTAAATTTAAAAGGAATGTTTTTCACTTTTTCCCTTACGCGATTGAGCAGATACTTTATATCGGTCGCCGAGACATCGGGGATAAGTAGGACAAACTCTTCACCACCGTAACGGGCTACAAACTCAGATTCTCGTAAGGAGTTTTTCAGTGCCATGGAGATCACCTGCAAGGTTTTATCGCCTGTGCTGTGACCAAAACTATCATTGATGGCCTTGAAGTGATCGATATCGGCCACTGCGACCCATAGTGGATTTTTATGGCGTTGGTAATTGCGGTACTCAAGCTCCATTCGATCTTCAAGGGCGGCTCGATTGGGCAGTTGTGTCAGTGAGTCGAGCATATTAAGTTTTTGTTGCTCAAATAACCGTTCTTTATAAGCATTGGCCTCTTGACTCAACTCATTGAGTTCGTCTCGCATCGTTTCTATCGACTTACGGAGTAGGGCTTGCTCACGTTGTTCCAACGCTTCTTTGCGACTTAAAGCAGTACGAATAGAGACCAGTTGTTGAGTGACCTGTGATTTGAGCTGGTCAATATTATTAATATCGATAACCGCTTCACCCACATTATCTACTCGTAAATTAATTTCTCTATTAAGCTGCTGTTTGAGTTGGTAACTGCGTTGACTATTATTATAGGAGTCAGTAACCACTTCTCGCACGGCCGATAGCGCATCGTTAAGTACATATAAAAATTCTTGTGAGGCACTTTTTTCTAGCGCGATATTTTCCAGTAATAGGGTTAATACGGTTTGATAAGCATCGATAAGACCATCAATGTCTATTTCACTGGCCAAATAGTCTTTAATGACTAAGACTTGATCGCGCTGATCTTTTCTAAATTCGATTTCTGAGATCATTTGAGCCAACTCATGGGCGAGTTGGCGGTGTTTGGGTAATATCTCGAGGGAGTGACCTTGGGTCAATTGCGCCTGTAAAATAGCATCATAAAAATTGACTAGGCTTTTGACTTTTGGGAAATAATCCCAATAACTATGAAAAGGTTTTCCTAAATCTTGTTTGAAATAGGCGATCTCTTTTTTAAGTTTTTCGGGTAACGAGTCAAATCGTTGTAGCTGGCGTACCACTTTGGTTAAGCTTGCGCGGCCATCTTCTAACTGCGCCATAACATGATGATATTGGTGTTTAATTAAATGCTCAACTTCGACTAATTCAGGTAAGACTTCTTCGATTTGTTCGACGTTTGTCAAGTTATGACGCAGTTTAGCTAATTTATTATCCAGTTCGATATTTTGCCCTTTACAGGCGAGGCTTAACTGACTGATAAATTGCAGCAAACAATGTTGATTTTGGTTTTTTTGTTCGCTGAGTTCAACTAATGCAGCTCTAGCAGAATGAAGTTTCTGCTGCAAAAGTGATACTTGTGAAACACTAGCCATAGAGTCTTTCATGCTAGACCTTATAATTGTAATTACGCGTAATCATAATGGTAAAAATATCCTGGGCCGTGCATCTTGAAATAGCTAAATTGATAGCACTTTAAAGCAAGTTATATGGCACTTATGTTATCCCATTAAAGGGGGTAAGCAAACGAACTTTAGGCGCGAGTTGCGTCATTCTCCGCACTTTTGATCATTTAAGCTGTAGCAGAGTCATTATTTGACCAACGAATAAGCGTTTTATCATCATTACATTCCACTTTGACTAAACCGCGATTAATGCCTTTTTCTAAGTGTGAATAGAGCGGCGCGGAGAACACAGCGACAGGTGCAAAACTCTGTGGTGTGATTGAGACAAAATAGTCTTTATTGTGGCCGAGACTTATCGCACCAGCGACCATCATTTGCAGTACATCAAAATAGGTTTTTGGTTCGAGTTTAATATCGGGGTCTTGTAGTAGCGGTAGGCTCAATATACCTAAATGTAACTGGGCATCATTAAGCTTAGGTTGGGAGTCAAGCACGTGGCGAATATTTTCCAGCAGTGTTTGGCGTTCTTGCATCTTTTTGAGCGTAATAGCCAAAACGCCCGGGCGGATTAGGTAACTGTCACAATCGAGTTGTTGGTTTAATTGGTGTATAAACTGCTGCTGCACTTGTGCAGAAGTGTCCAGTCCCCATTCGATGTCGATATTGTGTTTGTTGGTTAAGGAAATTAATCCCACCATGGCTAGATTGTCGATTTGGGCTAAGGATTCAATTAACCCTCGGTAGCCATTAATTTCACTAACGGGTTCAGTAGACAATTGGCGTTTTAGGTTGAACTTACGTCGGCGAATTTGTTGCTTACTACGCCATTGATAAAGACAAAACAATAACAATAGGGCTGCTAATGCAAGGCTTATCACTGATGCCGTTTTAAACTGTGCAAGTTGTTGTTGTAGGAGGTTACTTGCGGCTTTTAATTGGCTTAATTGTAGTTCAAGCTTTTGTTCTGCAAGGCTATTACTATGCTGTTCTGTTTTTTCATTGGCTTGTTGATTAAGCTCTTCGCTAAGGTCGAGCAGTTGTGTTAGCGCATTGTGGGCTTTTTCTGTATCTCCTAGTGCGATAAAGGCTTGAATGCGATAGCGTAATGCCTCAATCATCTGCTCTAAGAGGCTTTTTTCTTTGGCTAACAGAAAGGCTTTGGCGGCATAGTGATTAACCATGCGCCAGTCTTCAAGGCTACTGGCAACTTGAGCGATAAGTAGGTCGTTGTATACTAGGTAGTGTTTGCTTTTTTTCTGTAAAAATAAGTTGTTAGCCTTTACTAAGAAGTCTAATGCGGTTTGGGCTTCATTGTTATTAAAATAGGCTTCACCTAAATTATGAAAGTTAAGCGCCTGAGCGGTTAGGTTACCGCTTTTGACATCAATTTGTTGCGCATTAAGATAATAATCAATGGCTTGGTTCCATAACCCTTGCTCGGCATAAACAATCGCAATCGCTGTCATGCAACTTGATAAATAATTATCGTTATTGAGAGCTTTAAAACTGTCTGCTGCCTTGTGAGCATATTGTAATGCTTCATCCCAAGATTGTAGATCGCGATAAACCCGTGCCAATCTCAGTGATAATGTTGCATTTAAGAAAGGTTTGTTGATGTTTTCTGAGCGACGATATGCTTCGGTGTAATGTTGTAATGCTTTAGTAAATTCTTCATTTTGAGTATAGAGTTTGCCTAATGCTGCTTCAGCGTTGGCGCTGAGGTAGTCATTATTGAGCTGATAGGCGAGTTGTCGATATTGATTAAGGTGGAGTTGGGCTTGAGGTATTTGTAGTGTAATACGATAGAGATCGCCTATTTGGTGATGGATATTGTGTCTTAGCAGCGTGGTGCGAATATCTTCAGTGTTACCTAGTTGATTAAGGGCTTGAGTATAAAGCGCAATGGCTTGTTGGTAATCTTGCTTTTCTCTTCCTGCTTTACGTGCTTGTAACATGTATAAATTACTGATGTCGTAAGGTGTGTCAGCAATGGTTTCTAGTGACGCAATGAGAGCGCTAGCCTTGCTTATGCTGGTGTTTTCTCCTAACCCTGGCTCAAGATAGATACGTGCGAGCCATTGCAGTTGCTCTTCTAATTCATCAGCATCGAAACCATGCTCAAGCGCCAATTGTCTAAATTCAATGTCACTGCTAAAGCTGAGGTCAAAGTTTAGAGGTGGCATCAACTCTTCAAAAAGCAGGCTAGGCGTCTCCCGTATTTTAACCTCTTGTGATACAAGTTGAAGTTGGCTATATGCGGCAGTTGCCGCAGAGCAATACAAGAATGCCGATACTAATAAACAATAGAAAAAAGCGCGCATGAGGATCTCGCCACATCCCTTTAATTAAGGGCTTATTATGATTTTTAAATTAGGTTCGTAACTCAATGTTATTGAGGTATGAGGACGAACTTGATGTGGCAACAATAGTAACAGAAGGAGACGCGCGAGAAACTAGCTATACGCTTGATTTTGAGTTTAAATGTCTTTTTTATCGTCGAATATTCTATCGAGGTTAAGTGCTATATAGACTTTAGTCTAAGCCTGTCACCTAGCTGGATGTGTTATTTCTATTAACGTTTATTGCTTAATATCGATTGAAGCTTACCTTTATTTACGGCGGTAAAGTGTCAATTTATCTTAAGGTTTGGCAACTCGATACAAAAAGCCACCGCAGATGGTGGTGGCTTTTTATTCATACCTGCAGAGCTAACCAATAGGTCAGGTTAAGCCTTGCTCACTAACTTAGTGATTAACTGCTTTACAGGCTATCTTCGAAACCGCCAAGCACTTCCACTAAGGCGTTCATCAAGGCGATTAATTCGCTGCCCATTAAGGCAAAGTCTGCGTCCAGTCGTGCGATAGGATCTTCGGTGCCCACTTCGTCATTGCCTGCTCTAAACTCTTCAGAAAACTTAAGGCGTTTAATGCCAGCATCTGATTGCAGTACAAACGCAATGGATTGAGCAAAATGCAGTGCTAACTTATGTACTTGCTTACCCGTTTCGATATGGGCAAGGACCTCGTTTTCGGTCAGATCTTGCTGCTTGAAGCGTACAATACCACCTTCATCTGAGTCAGATTTGAGTTCGGCTTCATCTTGCATCTCAAACGGCGCTGGTGCGCTATTGGCTTTTAACCAATCGGTTAACTGGGTTTCAATAGGCGTTTTAAAGCTCAATGGAATAACCGGTAGCGAGCCTAATGCCTTACGCAGTAGCGCGAGTAACTCTTCTGCCTTAGCGGCGCTTGAGCTGTCGACTAAAATCATATCGATCTCAGGCAAGATCAACGCATGAGTCTGGCTACGACGAGAAAAAGCGCGTGGTAGCAAGGTCGTGGTGATCTCATCTTTTAATGCATCTTTCTCTTTTTTCGCCAGTTTACGATTTTCTGCATCTTCGATTTGCATGACTTTTTCATCAAGCGCCTCTTTAATCACTTGTGATGGGAGAATTTTCTCTTCTTTGGTGACACAAATAAGGTGTCTGTCACCTGCGCTATGGACTAAGGTGTGCCCGAGTTTACCTAATGCTTTTGAAAAGCCAAACTTGCTGATGTCCTGACTTGAGCAGGGAGAAAAGGTAAAGTCTTCAAGTGACTTCTCTAGCGCTTCTGTATCGACAGAGAAAGGTTTATTAAAACGATAAACAGTAAGATTTTTAAACCACATGATAGGCGCCCAATCAAAAATAAAGCCGCAGTGTAAGCCATTGTCGACGTCGGGTAAACCGCTATCGCTTAGCGGCAAAATGTCATAAAAAGTTCGCTTTTAGCATAATTCATCAAACTGTCACATTACTTTTAGTCTTGCTCAAAGCCTTACTCTGTATGGCTTTGAGAGCCAATCTCATCGTCTTCATACGCTTAGCTCGATAGCAATGCCAAAACATGAAATAAAACTGCAACATAAAAATTGCACACTTTCGGCCGTCCAAACCAATAACCCAGACGAACATACGTCGAAAGGATTAAATGATGAACGTTTTTTGTAAAACTCTGCTTGCTTCTGCGTTAGCAACAGCCACTCTTGCATCTGCACAGGCGGCGGATCCATTGACTGTTTACGGAAAGTTAAATGTGACGGCTCAATCTAATGATGTCGATGGTGATGCAACAACGACGATTCAAAGTAACGCTTCACGCTTTGGTGTTAAAGGGGATTTTGAGTTAAGCCATTCGCTCGAAGCTTTCTATACTGTGGAATATGAAGTTGATACCGGTGACTCAGCCAAGGAAAACTTCAAGGCGCGCAATCAGTTTGTTGGCCTTAAAGGTAACTTTGGGGCTTTTTCTGTTGGCCGTAACGACACTATGCTTAAGGTGTCTCAAGGTAAGATTGACCAGTTTAACGATCTCTCGGGTGATCTGAAAATCTTATTTAAAGGTGAAAACCGTATCGAGCAGACAGCGACTTATATTACGCCAGCCTTTAGCGGTTTTACCCTTGGGGTGACCTATGCCGCAGAAGGTGCAAGTTCACAATATGCTCAAGATGGATTTAGCGTTGCAGCCATGTATGGTGATGCTAAGTTGAAAAAATCGCCTATCTTCGCCTCGGTTGCCTATGATGTAGACGTAAAAGGCTACGAGGTGGTGCGCGCCACGGTGCAAGGTAAAATTGCCGATTTAGTGTTAGGTGGTATGTATCAGCAGCAAGAGGCGACTTACACTAAGTTAGGTGAAGCGGTTGTCGGCGCCGAGAGTAAAACGGGCTACTTGTTAAGTGCGGCTTACACCATAGAGGCTATCGTGCTGAAAGCGCAATACCAAGATATGGAAGATTTGGGTGACTCATGGTCAGTGGGTGGTGATTACAAACTGGGTAAGCCAACTAAGCTACTTGCTTTTTACACTAACCGTTCGTTAGAAGCTGAAGTTAACGATGAAAAATACTTCGGTGTAGGCTTAGAGCATAAATTTTAATGTGACTCTATAGCCAGCTTTAATTGCCATTAACGCTGAGTCAAAAACCCTTAATGCCAGCATTAAGGGTTTTTTGTTTGATGGATTTAATCTAGCCCTGCTAGTCATTAAAGGCAGCCATATCTATGTTTATTCACCTTATATGGGGGTACTTAAATTAAGGTGATATTGTGGTGGCATAGGCAACAGGGATAAAGCAAATAGGCTGAATAGAGGTGGCTTGGTAAGTAAGGTTAACTTGCCATAAATGCAAACAGGCGCCATTAACTCATCGTTAAGTGGCGCCTATTTATTGCGAGGTTATGCGAGGAGGATTTACTTGTCGTCCTTTTACTGATTACTGGTCATCCTGCTGAGGGACATAACCTTCAATTTCGACCTCTTTACCTTCAAATAAAAAGTTGACCATCTGCTCTTCGAGGAACTTACGGTCGTCAACATTCATCATGTTGAGCTTTTTCTCGTTGATAAGCATGGTTTGTTTTGCTTGCCAAAGTGTCCATGCCTCTTGACTAATATTGTCAAAAATACGTTTACCCAACTCTCCTGGGTAAAGTTGGAAGGCTAGGCCGTCAGCCTCTTTCTTTAGATATTGGCAATTCACTGTACGCGCCATGATTACTCCTTAATGACTACTGAACCTAGGCTGGCTAAAATACGCTCGGTTGCCGCAGCAAGGCCAACTTTCGGTGGATTGGTTATGTTATACCAGAGTGATGCATCATCTTCCATTACCAGATGGGCTTTTGCTGCCACTTTATCTTGGCTGTCACTTTGGACTATGGTGCCCTCTATGGCGGTGATATCGAGATGGAAATGGCTAAAGGTGTGCCTAAAACTGGTGAGCGGCTCAGCTAAGTGCAGCCTAATTGCATGCTGCTGGGCATAGTTATCCAACTCGGCTTGAGAGGCAAATTGAGGGAAACACCAGAGCCCGCCCCAAATGCCTGCCGGAGGACGTTTAATCATCATGACCCGCTTGTTATTGCGGATCACCAACATAAAGGCTTGTTTTTCTGGGATGCTTTTTTTAGGTTTTTTCCCTGGGTACTCGGTTTGGCGTCCCATTAACTGGGCTTGGCAATCGACTGCCACAGGGCACTGTTCGCACTTAGGTTTTGTGCGAGTACAGATGCTGGCACCAATATCCATCATCGCTTGATTGTATTGGGTAATGTGCTGTTTTGGCGTAAGGGTGTCGGTAAGCTGCCATAGCTGCTCCTCAACCTGCTTTTTTCCTGGCCAGCCAGCGATGGCGCCGTGGCGCGCGAGCACTCTTTTTACATTGCCATCTAAAATCGGATGATGTTGACCAAGAGAGAGCGATAACACCGCGCCTGCTGTGGAGCGACCAATGCCGGGTAACGCTAATACTTGTTCAAATTCAATAGGAAACTCGCCGCCATGCTGGGTGACGATAAGCTGGGCACTTTTATGCAAGTTGCGCGCTCTGGCATAGTAGCCTAGGCCCGTCCAATGGTGCAGCACTTCATCTTGCTCGGCCATTGCGAGCTCTTTTATGCTCGGAAATCGCTGCATAAAGGCTTCGAAATAGGGAATAACAGTCGCGACTTGCGTCTGCTGCAACATGATCTCAGAAACCCATACTTTATAAGGGGTTTTATCTTGTTGCCAAGGAAGGTGCTTACGGCCGTGTTCGGCGTACCAGCTAACAATGCGCTGGTGAAATGGCTCTTTTTTCATGGCGCACAGTGTATAGAGCGTATCTTGGTTTCTCAACCTAAATAGGCGTTAAGCTATAGCGTTGGTCGCATCTATGATGATTATTGGTATACTTTGGCGACAATAGGGCTTGCACTGCACCAGTAACTTTGCATAATGCCTTTCTTTTTATGATTTCCAAATATATTAGTATCAAGGTTAACTACAATCTTGCTGGTGAGGCGCCGTTATCGGCAGATAACCCTAATTTAAGCTACATCAGAGACTATATGGCCATCGCAGGCAGATTATTGAGGCTAAAACAATGAGTGACGTTACCACCGCTGAATTTAATGAAGAGGGTAAATACCTTCGTAAAGTAAGAAGCTTTGTATTACGAGAAGGGCGTTTAACAAAAGGTCAAGCGGTTGCAATGGAGCAACAATGGCCAGTGATGGGGCTAGATTACTCGCCACAGCCACTGGATTTAGCCGCCATATTTGGCCGCGAAGCAGATACCGTACTGGAGATCGGTTTCGGTATGGGTGCCTCACTGGTCGAGATGGCTAAGGCCGCTCCTGAGCTGAACTTTATTGGTATTGAAGTGCATAAACCTGGGGTTGGCGCATGTTTAGCCGATGCCGCCGAAGCGGGCGTGACCAATTTACGCGTGTTCCATCATGATGCGATTGAAGTGCTCGAAAACAGTATCTTACCTGGCTCTCTTGCGCGGGTGCAGCTGTTTTTCCCCGATCCTTGGCACAAAAAACGTCATCACAAGCGTCGTATTGTGCAGCCTGAATTTGTGCAGACGATTCGTAACAGCCTTAAGATTGGTGGTGTGTTTCATTTGGCAACCGATTGGGAAAATTACAGCGAGCATATGCTTGAGGTTATGACCGCGGCACCTGGTTATAAAAATCAGTCTGTTACCGGGGATTTTGTGCCACGTCCAGAGCATCGCCCCTTAACTAAGTTTGAAGCCCGTGGTCATCGTCTCGGCCATGGCGTATGGGATCTAATGTTCGAACGCTGTGAATAAGATTTTAACATTGCCATGATAATCAAATGATTAATCTGGCTGTATTGAGTAAGTATTGTTAGCAATTAACGGGGTAAAATATGGCAACACGTAGCCGTCGTCTTCGCAAAAAACTGCGTATTGATGAGTTTCAAGAGTTTGGATTTGATGTTAACTGGACATTTGACGATTCAGTGTCAGAAGAGCAGATCGACACTATAGTGGATCAGTTTATTGCCCAAGTGATAGAGGCGCGTAAGTTAGGCTTCCACGGTGGTGGACATAAAGAGTGGGAAGGTATTGTTGCCACTCAGTCTATCGGTAAGTGCACCGAAGAAGACCGTGAAGCGGTACGTGCGTTTTGGCAGCAACAACCGACAACCAAGGTTGAAGTTAGCGAGCTTTACGATATTTGGTGGAATTAATGCCCGAACAGGCATTATTAGAGCAGGTGGTGGCGCAAGTTCGCCCCCTGCTCGGCCAAGGCAAGGTCGCCGACTATATTCCTGCATTAGCTAATGTCGATCCCGGTAAGTTAGGCATTGCGGTCACCACTATTGATGGCACCACCATAGGCGCTGGTGATTACTTAGAGCCTTTTTCGATACAAAGTATCTCCAAAGTGTTTAGCCTGACTGTGGCGCTCACCCTGTATGAAGAACTAGATATCTGGTCTCGGGTAGGCAAAGAACCATCTGGACAATCATTTAACTCCCTAGTGCAAATTGAACTTGAACGTGGCGTGCCGCGTAATCCGTTTATTAATGCTGGCGCTTTAATTATTGCCGATCTATTGCATACTCGTCTTGGAGCACCTAAGCAGCGCATGCTGGAGATAGTCAGGGGCCTTAGCGGTAACCCGCATATAGTGTATGACAAGCAGGTGGCTGCATCAGAATATGATCACAGCGCCCGCAATGCTGCGATTGCCTATTTGATGAAGTCTTTTGGTAATTTCAATAATGATGTCAATAAAGTCTTAAAAAACTATTTTCATTATTGTGCCATGCGTATGAGCTGCGCCGATCTGTCTAAGGCGATGCTTTACTTGGCGAATGGCGGTAAAAGTTTGTCGGGTGAGGCGATTGTTTCGCCGGTTCAGACCCGAAAGCTCAATGCCTTATTGGCTACATCTGGCCTATACGACGGCGCAGGGGAGTTTGCTTATCGCGTCGGCATGCCGGGTAAAAGTGGGGTTGGCGGTGGCATTATTGCCGTTATTCCCGGCGATATGAGCGTATGCGTTTGGTCGCCCGAGTTAGATAAAAATGGTAACTCTCTTGCTGGCACCGCAGCCCTTGAGCTGCTATCTCAATCTCTGGGTCGCTCGATTTTCTAATCTTTTGATGAGATTAGCAATAGTGACTAACTACTGGTTTAAATTGCTAACCTCTCGCTTATACCTCTTTTAAATAAATCCTTAAACAATTGATAGTTATACTTATATTTATTTTGGCATAAATCCTGTATTCATTGAGCTTACATTAAGTCAATCTAACAAGCGTCAACGATAGCGATATCTCATGCCCGTTTCTGGTGATGCCGCTGGCAATTGATATCCATAACTTATAATTAAGGATTAATGATATGAACAACATCAGCACCTCTTTGGGATTGTGTGCACTACTGGTCACTAGCAGCACTATGGCGAGCGAGCAAGATAATCGCCTCTCTTTTGGCCATGATAATCATCAGTGCGAGGTAAGCCTTAATTATGACGTGGCGGTTGAACCTCAGAAACTGGTGATAACAGAGGCTCAAAAAGAGGTGTATCGCATCGAGCTTGGCAAGCTGTATGTCGATGGCGTCGAGGTGGCACTCAACGAGCAGCAACGAACTTTAGTTAACCAATACGCTGATGAAGTGTCGAGACAGTTGCCAGAGGTTATTGATCTTGTTCATGATGCTGTGGATATTGCCTCAACCGCAGTCAGCATGGCGTTAACCCCTTTGCTTGGTGATGCGAGTGGCGCCAAAATTGATGAAATGATGGCCGGATTAAGCCAGCGAATTGATACTGTTGCTTACCAAAATGGCGATAAATTTTATCTAGGTGCTACAGAGTCTTCATTGGAAGAGACTTTCGGCCAAGAGTTTGAACAGCAGATGGAGCAATTGGTACAAAGCTCTATTGGTAGCATGATAATGACGCTAGGTAGCGAGATGATGAAAGGTGATGGCGACTCGTTTGAGCAAAAAATGCAAGCATTCGCCACCAAGATGGACAATGTCGGTAAAGATATCGAAGTGCAAATTGAGCAACAAAGTAATGATTTGCAGCAGCGCGCTGACAAACTGTGTGATGACTTTCAGCAGTTGGTTGCGCTTGAGTCGCAATTACGTCAACAAGTACCTGAGTTGACTACTTATCCCCTAATGAATCCCCCTCAGAAACTATTGTTAGAATAACTGCGAATTGTTGCATCTTCTCTAGTAGGCCTTATATGGCTACATTTTCCCTACACTTGCCTTGGGTGTAGGGCTTTTTTGTTTGCAGGTTGGTTATATTTCTTCATTTACCCACAGAATCAATGCTAATGCATGGCAGGAATTAGAATTAAAGCGTAAATTTTTGGTATACTTGCGAAAAATTATAACAATGCTGGCTAAATTTCGATGATGAAATGAGTAACAGTTTGACTCTACTGTTAAGTTATTTTTAATTATCACAGAGATAACCATAAACGGGTGGCTTATCACTATGGTTTACAACATATATTAATATGGTCGCAAACACCTTAAGGCTATTTAAATGTTAGAACTTTTAGAACCTATTGCAATTTTTACTCATGTTGCTCGTGCAGGTAGTTTTAGTTCCGCCGCGCGTAAATTGGGGATTTCTAAATCTAAAGTTAGCACCCAGGTTGCTGATTTAGAACATAAACTTGGTGTTCAGCTGATCCAGCGTACCACGCGTAGTTTGAGTCTAACCGAGGCCGGACAGTTACTCTATACCCAAGGTGAAGAGTTACTGAGAGATGCCGAGCAAGCGGTTGCGAGTGTACACAATCTTAATGATGCCACCCGCGGTGTGCTTAAAGTGGGGATTTCACAGTCTTTTGGAACCATGCATCTTATTCCAGCATTACCTGATTTTATGGCTAAACATCCGGAGTTAGAATTACAGGTCAGCTTGTTAGACCATAAAGTGGATGTCGTCAGTGAAGGATTAGACCTACTATTAACTATGTCAGAGCAATTGCCGCTGGGTATGGTGGCCAGACCCTTAATGAAGTGCCAGTTTTTACTGCTGGCTTCCCCCGATTATGTCGAAAAGCATGGTTATCCTGAGCGTCCAGAGCAGTTAGTCGACCATAACTGTCTTGTGTATCAAGGCGAGTGGCACGAACACAGTGTTTGGCAGTTTAAGAAAGAAGATGATTATTGTGAGATAGGGGTCTCGGGTAACTTTAGGGTCGATAATGCACCTGCCCTGAAATCGGCTGCGGTTAGTGGTTTAGGTGTGGTGTATCTTGCCAGTTATCTATTAGAAGATGAGATAGCCAAAGGCACCTTAGTCCCGCTGTTACCAGAATGGCAATTGACTCACCATTTACCCTTGCAAGCCGTCTACCCACGACGTAAACATTTAGCACCCAAGGTGAGTGCATTTATTGACTTTATTAAGGGGCATATCGGTGCGCCACCTTATTGGGATGCGCCTTATGAGTCGCTATATGCTAAGCGAAAGTAATTTTGTAGACTCGTTATTGTTCTCGCAATGGTGCTAGTCTCTGCGGGGGAGTTTGTGAGAGAGTAAACATATAATTGAAAACATTGTTCTAGCATGAACACAATAAGCCCACAACCGATTGGTTGTAGGGCTTTTTTGTTTTAATTCATATAGTTAATCTTGCTTTGGTGATTGAGCTTGTGCTGATTTTTAAACGTGATAGTAACTTGGTTATATTACACGTTGCACAACGTTCTTAATTTAATACAATAGTTGCAGTTGATTTGGGATGACCTGATCCCGTTAAGTCGATTAAGAATGACCCCTCTTGATCGGTTTTACGCAGGTTCGCACTATTTAGTATTATGCAATCTTAAATTGATGCTGGCAGCGGTTTAATAACTAAAACAATGCTAGCCTTAACCATCATCCTAGTTTTGGTTTACCCCAGCAAGGCTTGCTGGGGTGATTTTTCTTTATCAATAGCCCTGCGCCCTTCAATATACTTTCCATTAGCTATCCTAGTGCTATTTCTTATTTGTCCGACTAATGATTCGATTTTTGAGCACATTAACCAGCGCGGCAGGCTTAATTGAGTGCTGTTTTGTCATGATATCGCTATGCCTTAATGGGCTTGGAATGGCGATTGAATTTGTGGTTTCATCGTCAAGTTTATCGATTGATGACTGCTGAAATATTCAGATGGTTGTAGATAAAGGAAGGTACGCAGTAAGCGATATTTCGATTGCCCGCTAGTCTGTTCTAGCGGGCAGGAGAATAGTACTGTATTAACAATATTGGTGATTAATCGCAGAACTGCGCGAGTAGTTCATTGACGAACATGTTGCCTTTGGGGGTGAGCTGCCAATGCTCGTCACCTGTGGTAACTAAGCCTTTTTGTTCACCCAGTAGCATACCCTTATCGAGTACACTGCGATGCAACCCTGTGCGCTGCTCGAACTCCAGTTTAGGGATAGGCGACATGAGCCGAAGGCGGTTCATTAGGTACTCTAGCGGGCGATCCTCATTTAGCACTTCACTCTTGTCAAACAGGTGATCTACTGCACTGAGATACCCCTTAGGGTGCTTAATTTTCACCGTGCGCCAAATGCGTTGTTCAGCTTCGAGGGTTATCTTGCCATGGGCACCGCAACCTATGCCTAGGTAATCACCAAACTGCCAATAGTTGAGGTTGTGTTGGCATTGATAGCCGGGTTTCGCATAGGCGGAGATCTCATATTGCTCATACCCAAGCTGTGCCAGACGTTGCTGCCCCTGTTCATATATGTGCCATAGCGCCTCATCATCGGGCAGTTGTGGCGGTTTAGAGTGGAACAGGGTGTTTGGCTCAATCGTCAGTTGATACCAAGACAGGTGCGGAGGGTTAAGTGCCGCGGCTGTTTCGATATCCTGCATGGCTTCGTCAAAGCTTTGATTAGGTAGCCCATGCATCAAGTCTAAGTTAAAGCTATTGTAGTTAGCCTGCTGGGCTTTTTCTGCCGCCACTTGAGCTTCATCTTTATCATGGATGCGTCCTAACAGATTAAGCTTATCGCTGGCAAAACTCTGTACCCCAATTGATAAGCGCGTAACGCCTGCTGCGCGGTAGGCGGCAAAGTCATCGTGCTCTAAGGTGCCAGGGTTGGCTTCCATGGTGATTTCGATATTGTCTTTAAAGGCAATTTGTTCTCTTACACCTTCAAGTAACCATTGTATTTGGCTCGCATCAAACAGTGACGGCGTGCCGCCACCAATAAAGATGGAGTGTAGCTTACGCCCCTGAACATATTGATGATCTTTAGCTAAGTCGACCAGCAGTGCATCGACATATTCTTGCTGGGGCAGCTCGCCATGTTGACCGTGCGAATTAAAGTCACAATAAGGGCATTTTTGGACACACCATGGGATGTGAATATAGAGACTCAGTGGTGGCAGTAGTAACATTACCCTAGTACGCCTTTAGCTTGTAATTCAGCAAGTAACAGTTGCATCGCCTTACCGCGGTGACTTAAGGCATTTTTCTCTTCGCTGCTCATTTGTGCCGCGCTGCATTGATGATGCTCTGGGATAAAAATCGGATCGTAGCCATGACCATTATCGCCTTGGGGCTCGAAAGCAATACTTCCTTCCCACGCCGCTTGGCAGATAATTGGAGTCGGATCATCTGCATGACGCATATAGACCAAAATACATTGAAAGCGCGCGCTGCGCTGCTCGGGGCTATCTTTTAATGCTGCTAGGAGTTTGTTGTAATTATCGCTGTCACTGGCATTGTCACCGCCGTAACGGGCCGAATAGATCCCTGGCGCACCGCCAAGAACGTCGACCTCTAGTCCTGAGTCATCGGCAATGGCCGCTAGTCCGGTAATGTTTGCGGCGTGACGCGCCTTGATAATCGCATTTTCAACAAAGGTGGTGCCCGTTTCAGGAACTTCTTCAACATTGAACTGGCTTTGGGGCAGTACTTCGATACCAAATTCAGCTAAGATTTCAGCAAACTCTTTTAACTTGCCTTTATTGCCGCTGGCTAACACTATTTTATTCATCTGGAGCACCAATGAGAGATGGAGATAATTGGCGGCAATGATACCCAAGCTGGGGCCGAAACGGTAGGGGAAAGCGCGTTTTACTTTGCTCTTTAGCGGCGACTAAAAAGCAAAGTGCTGTGCCGTGTTTGTGTGAGGCACAGCTCGCTGTGTACTGTTATTTTTTAGGCTTAATCGACATAAAATTTCTGCTTAAAGGTGATCTGGGTATTGAGTTTATTGCCGTATTTAATTGCCACCTGAAAATTGATTTCTTGATCATCACGATAAGGCACTTCAGCGATGTAGTAGATGGCGTCGCCTTCTCTTATTTCGCGAAATACTAAATCGAGACGAGCATCGAGCAGATTATTGGCAATGCCAGAAATTTCCACCGGGATAGCAGGATTACCTTCTTTGCTGGTGTCTAGCACAGAGATATTAATTAATCCTGTGTAGCTGCTACGTTTTATGCCATAGGTTTTGGCTATATTTGGGGTGATGAAAGTGCTGCCTAAGGCGACATAATGAATATCGTAATGGCCCACGCTCTGTTTTTGCTCGGCGCTAGCGTGACCTGCTATGCCTAGCGACAGCAATAGAGCGCAAAATAAAGAACGAAACATGGTTAACTCCTAGAGACTAAATAATGGATATTAGTATAGCTTTTAATGCTTAACTTGGTGTCTTTAAGCAAAGCGGTATTGAGTCTTAATATTGAATTTAGACTACTTTCGAGCATCATTAGTTTATAGCGTGAGTAAGCTCGCAATCTCATCAGGCAGCTGTTTTGGCGCCAACACCTTAACTTGTTTATGGCGACCCAATTCGCCTTTTTCGATAACAATATGGCTTTTCGGCACCTTAAACAGCTTGGCCAAATATTTGCTCAAATGAGCGTTGGCCTTGCCGTCGATAGGCGGAGCGGTGATCGCCACTTTCAGCTCCTCACCATGGGGACCCACAATCTGGTCCCGGCTGGCTTTAGGTTGTATATAGAGCTTGAGCAGCAGATCACCTTGCTCTTGTGTCACTGACGCCATTAAACATTGGCCCAAAATGGCACGTATTGAGCGAGCAAAATATTGACAAAGTTAAGAATGATCATCATCACCAGTAACGACAAGTCTAACCCTCCCATCGGCGGCAAAATACGGCGAATGGGTGACAATAGTGGCTCAGTGAGTTGTGCCATGACCATTTCGATAGGGTTATGACCTTGGCTCACCCAGCTTAAAATTGCACGTAAAATCAACATCCAAAACAGCAATACCCCAGCCTCTTTAACCACTGAGACTACAGAGATCAGTAAAATTGTCGGAATGCTAATGGCGGCGCCAGCAATCAAGCTGAGTATGACAAACTTAGCCACAACCACTAATAGGGCGAGTACCACTGATGCGGTATCTAATGCCCCTATAGAGGGGATGATACGTCGCATTGGCGCCACAATGGGTTGAGTGGCTTTTACCACAAATTGGCTAAATGGATTGTAAAAATCGGCGCGAGCCAGCTGCAACCAGATGCGGATAATGACCACCATCAGGTACAGGTCGAAAACGGTACTGATTAAAAAGCTAAATGCGTTCATTGGATCTCTCTATTTAACGGTATTGAATTAAAATTGTTTAGCCATCTCTGCGGCGCGATCCATACAATCGTGCATTGCATTTCTGACGATGCCCCTTAAATTAGCCGCTTCAAATGCCGCTAATGCTTGCGCCGTAGTGCCGCCTTTAGAGGTGACATTTTCGCGTAACTGTCCGGCCGACAGTTGTGGATTTTGCTTCACCATTTGCGCGGCGCCAAGGGCGGCTTGCTGCACTAATTGACGAGCCAGATCCTCGTCAACGCCATCTTGCTTCGCGCTGTCAATCATAGCCTCCATCATCAGGAAAAAATAGGCGGGGGAACTGCCCGCTAACGCAATGACTTGATTAAGATCATCTTCTTTTGACACCCACACAGTTTCGCCGCCACTTTGCATGATTTGTTCGCACAGGGCTTTGTCTTGTGATGACACCGACGGCTGGGCATACAGGCCAGTCATGCCGTAGCCGATTTGCGTTGGCGTGTTTGGCATAGTGCGAATGAGCTTTATCGGCTGCTTAAAATAATCATGATAACGTGATGCCGCTACGCCCGCAGCTATGGTAATAATCAGTTTTTGTGATAAATCTAAGTCGCTTAATGCTTCGCACACTTGCTGCATTAACTGAGGTTTTACCGCCAGAACGATAACATCGGCTTCAATAGCCGCTTGGCGATTATCATGTGACACCTTGATACCGAGTTGCTGCGATAAGACTTGCAGCTTAGCTTCACTGGGGTTGGTGGCGTGGATGAGTTCAGCCGGATAGCCACTGTTGACTATACCGCTGGCGATGCTGCGCGTCATGTTACCGGCACCAATAAAGCATATTTTTTTCTGTATCATAAGGGTCTCTGTTTTTTTGCCTAAAACTGATGTTAATAATATTAGGGCAAGTGATGAAAAAACAAGGCTTGTCAATCTAATAGACTAGCCTGCTGATGGGGCAGCATTTAGATTAGCACTTTTACACCGACCTAATTTTACGCTGTTTAGGGCATCGCTATGCTATTTCGGGCCTATTATTGCCAGCCAATCATTGCTAGCCAATCACTCCTGAGCGATGACGATTGCAGATGGCGATTAACCTAGCTACGGGCACCGAAAATGGCGCTGCCAATACGTACTAGGGTCGAGCCAGAAGCTATCGCCATTTCCAAATCGTTACTCATACCCATCGACAGAGTGTCAAGCTGTGGATATTTGACTTGTAATGCTTGATATAGCTGCTGCATATGTGACAACTCTTGCTGTTGGCGGTGCTCATCATCGGTTGCAGTAGGAATTGCCATCAACCCGCGTAAACATAAATGTGGTAATGAGTCGATCACATCTGCCAATGCCGTTATCTGCTCCTCATCAGGGGGGAGCCCAGATTTACTGGCTTCTTGGCTGATATTAAGTTGAATACACACATTGAGCGGCGCGCACTGAAGCGGGCGCTGCTCATTTAGGCGCTGAGCTATCTTGGCTCGGTCTAGGGTGTGCATCCAATCAAAGTGCTCGGCAATCACTTTCGTTTTATTCGATTGCAGCGGGCCGATAAAATGCCATTCAATATCGGGGTAGTCAGCTTTTAGGGCAATAATCTTGGATTCACCCTCTTGAACATAGTTTTCACCAAAAAGACGTTGTCCGGCCTGATAAGCGGCTACTATCTGTGAAATAGGCTTAGTTTTACTCACTGCCAGTAGCTTTATTTCGTCACTATGACGTGATGAATTTTGCGCCGCTTGAGCGATTCTTTGGTGGGCTAGCGCCAGTCTGTCTGCTATTGTTGTCATGGTCTACGTTTTTGGTTAAATGGATATCCCAAACTATGGAAATCACAGAGTTACTTGCCTTTAGTGTAAAGCACAATGCATCGGATCTACACCTTTCTGCAGGTGTATCGCCAATGATACGTGTAGATGGTGAGGTCAGAAAGATTAATCTGCCTGCTTTAGACCACCAAGGCGTGCACAGCCTTGTTTATGACATCATGAATGATAAGCAGCGTAAAGATTACGAAGAACATCTTGAAATCGATTTCTCCTTTGAAGTACCTAATTTAGCCCGTTTCCGTGTTAACGCCTTTAACCAGTCTCGTGGCGCAGCAGCGGTATTTCGTACTATTCCCAGTGAAATTTTAAGCCTAGAAAAACTCGGCGCCCCTGAGATTTTTAAAAAGATAGCCAGTTACCCTCGTGGCTTGGTATTGGTGACGGGGCCGACAGGCTCGGGTAAGAGTACCACCTTGGCGGCAATGATCGATTACGTTAATGAAAACCGCCATGATCATATTTTGACCATTGAAGACCCTATCGAATTCGTCCACCAAAATAAGCAATGTTTGATTAACCAACGTGAAGTGCATCGCCACACTCACAGCTTTAATGCCGCGCTCAGAAGTGCACTGCGTGAAGACCCTGATGTGATTTTGGTGGGGGAAATGCGCGATCTCGAAACCATACGTTTGGCGATGACGGCGGCAGAAACCGGCCACTTAGTCTTTGGCACCTTGCATACCACCTCTGCGGCGAAAACCATTGACCGTGTGGTCGATGTATTTCCCGAAGGTGAAAAAGGCATGGTCAGAACCATGTTATCAGAATCGCTGCAGGCGGTGATTTCACAAACCCTGATTAAGAAGGTGGGCGGTGGTCGTGTTGCAGCCCATGAGATCATGATGGGAACACCGGCCATTCGTAACTTAATCCGTGAAGATAAGGTCGCCCAGATGTATTCAGCCATTCAAACGGGTATGGCCCATGGCATGCAAACCTTAGATCAGTGTTTACAAAACTTGGTCAATCGAGGCCTGATCACTCGCGAAGACGCCATGTCAAAGAGTTCCAATAAGAACGCTAGTTTCTAAGTTAAGGTAGTATTATGGAAGTTCGTCCTTTTTTAAAAGTCATGGTCGATCGCAAAGCGTCGGATCTGTTCATTACCGCAGGCTTTCCCCCTAGCGCCAAAATCGATGGTGAGGTCAGGCAACTGGCCGAAAATCCGTTTACGCCGCAGCAATCGCTTGAGTTTGTCGAAGCGTTAATGACTGAAGCGCAGCGTAAAGAGTTTCATGAAAGTCGTGAATGTAACTTTGCCTTTGCGGCCAAAGATCTGGGGCGTTTTCGTGTCAGTGCCTTTTGGCAACGCGAATCTCCCGGTTGCGTGATGCGCCGTATCGAAACCAAGATCCCTGAGGTTGAAGATTTAAAATTACCGCCCATCCTAAAAGATTTAGTCATGAGTAAGCGTGGTCTTATCATCATGGTTGGGGGCACCGGCACGGGTAAATCAACCTCTTTAGCCGCATTAGTGGGTTATCGTAATGCTAATGCCCGCGGGCATATTTTAACTATCGAAGACCCTGTCGAATTTGTACATGATCACCGCAAGAGCATTATTACCCAGCGCGAAGTAGGTATCGATACCGAATCGTTTGATGCCGCGCTTAAAAGTTCGTTACGTCAGGCGCCCGATGTCATTTTGATTGGTGAGATCCGCAGCCAGGAGACCATGGAATTTGCCCTCTCTTTTGCCGAAACGGGCCACTTATGTATGGCGACCTTACATGCTAATAATGCCAACCAAGCGTTAGATCGTATTATGCACCTAGTTCCTGAGAGTAAGCATCAGCAGTTACTGTTTGATTTATCGCTTAACTTACGGGGTATTGTGGCGCAGCAACTGGTGCCAAAAAGTGATGGTACGGGTCGCCGAGCCGCCATTGAAGTACTCATCAATACTCCGCGAGTCGCCAGTTTGATCGCCAAAAACGAACTGCATGTGTTAAAAGAGACCATGGCCAAGTCTAATGAGCAAGGCATGCAAACATTCGATCAGGCGTTATTAAAGCTCTATGTTGAGGGCGAAATAAGCTATGCCGATGCGCTGCATCATGCCGACTCTCCTAACGACTTGCGCTTAATGATTAAGCTACAAAGTAGTGAACCAACGAGCTCAGGTTTTATGGAAGGTGTAACTCTAGACTTAGATTAACGCCTTATGTGACAAAGCCGAAAAACCTCTATGGTTATCGGCTTTGTCATTATGTGAGTAGACGTTAATTTTATGCCGCTAACTGAAGCCAATTATCCGCTGAAGAATCTTTCGATGCTGTGATCTAATACACTGATTAACACGTATATTCGCCTTTACAGTGCTGGAGATATCACGATGAAATCGATATTATTACCCTTAGTTGTTTTAGGCATGGCAAGCTTATCAAGCCAAGCAAGTGCGGCGGAATGTGCCGAGTTTTTCCAAGTTGAGGCGCGTAAGTTGCATTCTGAGCAAGAACTCGACTTGTGTAAGTTGACCCAAGGCAAGCCGGTATTAGTGGTCAATACTGCCAGCCGTTGTGGCTATACCTCGCAATTTAAAGGCTTAGAGCAACTGCACCAGCGCTATAAAGATAGCGGCTTAGTAGTATTAGGCTTTCCTTCTAATGACTTTAATCAAGAAGAAGCACAGGAGGTAAAAACCGCCGATGTGTGTTATATCAATTACGGCGTGACCTTTACCATGCTAGCCACAGGCGCGGTAAAAGGCGATGCGGCCCAGCGTCCATTTGACCACTTAGCCGCGGTGACTAAAGCTCCCAGCTGGAACTTTAATAAATACTTAATCAGCGCCGACGGTAAACAAGTTCAACGATTTGCTTCTAGTGTAAAACCTAACGACAGTGTTTTAATCGAAGCAATTGAAAAGCAATTGAAAAGCAATTATAAAAATTGAAAATCAGGGAGTTAAATTGGCTAAATATATTGGCTTAACCAAAGAGCAAGGACATCAAAAGCGATCGAAAGTAACGGTATTGCTGATGAATTTAGGCACCCCTAGCGCACCGACAACATCAGAGGTGCGTCGTTATTTGGCCGAGTTCTTGGCCGATCCGCGTGTGGTCGAGATCCCTAAGCTACTTTGGATGATCATTTTACATGGCATTATCTTACGAGTGAGACCGGCTAAATCGGCCGCGTTATACAAGCAAATTTGGGGAGAGTCAGGCTCGCCATTGATGGAGATCACCCAAAAACAGACGGCCAAGTTAGCAGAGCGGTTTCGTGAGCGCGGTGATGACATTAATGTCGATTTCTGTATGCGTTACGGCGAGCCAAGTGTCAAAGACACCCTAAACCGTTTACATCAACAAGGCACAGACAAGCTAGTCGTGTTGCCGCTTTATCCTCAATATGCGGCGCCAACCACGGCATCGGCGTTTGATGCCTTGACCTTAGAACTGCGTAATTGGCGCTATCTGCCCAGCGTGCATTTTATTAATACCTATCATGACAACCCTGATTATATTGCCGCATTGGCCGACTCTATTCAGCGTGATTTTGACAAACATGGTAAGCCGAAGAAGCTAGTGATCTCTTATCACGGCATGCCTGAGCGTAATTTACATTTAGGCGATCCTTACTCTTGTTTTTGTCATAAAACCACCCGTTTAGTGGTGGAAAAGCTAGGTCTTACAGAGAGTGATTACATTACCACCTTCCAATCTCGATTCGGTAAGGCAAAATGGCTGACGCCTTATACCGATGAGACGCTGCAACGCTTGGGCAATGAAGGAGTAGATGACGTCGCCATTATCTGCCCAGCATTTAGTGCTGACTGTTTAGAGACGTTAGAAGAGATTGAACATGAAAATCGTCAGGTGTTTATCGAAGCTGGTGGCAAGCAGTATCGTTATATTGCTGCGCTAAACGATGATGATGCGCATATTGCGATGATGGAAAATTTAGTTAAGCCTTACTTGGTTTAACACACTCAATATTTATCACTTGTAAATATCTATAGGCCTTCCAATGAAGGCCTATTTTATTTTGGCGCAAAGTTTGTTGGCCTTGGAATCAAGAGCAATCACATCTGCTTGAGTAGCGGCTGGCTGCATTTTCATTTATTGAAAGCGTTTGAAGGGCAAACCTTCACTGTTATTAATCGCCTGCTCGGTGGGGGGGAATGCGCAAGCCAGTCGCAACTGGCTCGGGTGAGGTTAATAAAGGTTCTCGAAATAGCTTTCGATAATCAGCACAGCCGACATCGAGTCCACTTGTCCTTTCGATAGTGCTTTAAAGCCACCCATTTCAAACAGTCGCGCTTTAGCATCGGCCGTGGTTAAGCGCTCATCTTGGGTGGCGGTTTTGACGCCAAATCGGCCGCTGATTCGGTTGGCAAACTTACGCGCCCTTTGGGTCATCTCTTGTTCGCTGCCATCCATGTTGAGTGGTAAACCGACGACGACAATATCGGGTTTCCACTCATCGATTAACGCGCCAATTTCTTCCCATTGCGGGATGCCATCATTAGCTTTAATTGACGTTAGCGGGGTAGCACTTGCGGTAATTTGTTGGCCTATCGCCACGCCAATACTCTTAGTGCCGAAGTCGAAACCAAGCACTGTTGCTGCATTCATCTCTTATGTCCTGTTGGGGTTAGGCATGGCCTATTTGGTTGCAAAGCTGGCCAATATCAAAGCCTAGGGTTTGGGTGGCCTTTTGCCAGCGTTGCTCGTGTGGCGTTTTAAATAAAATATCGAGAGAGGCGGGGATGGTTAACCATGAATTTTCCCCTAACTCTTGCTCTAATTGCTGCCGGCCCCATCCGGCGTAACCTAGTGCGACAATAAAGTTGTCGGGTGCATTGTTACTGCCCAGTGAAGCCAGTACATCGCGCGATGTAGTGAGCATTATTTCATCATTTATAAGCTGACTATTACTCCACTTATCTTGGGGGGTGTGAAGCACAAAGCCCTTTTCTTGTTCTACAGGGCCGCCAAGCAGTACTTCACTGTTAATGCTGTCAACTTTATTGACCTCGTTGAGGTTCATCTGCTGCAGTAGCTCATTAACATCGATACCGACTGGGCGGTTAATCATCAGCCCCATGGCGCCTTGTTGGTTGTGTTCACATAAGTAGATGACTGAACGCTCGAAAAAGGTATCGTGAAGCGAAGGCATTGCAATAAGTAGATGATGCTGCAAACTTTCCATCTAGCACTCCAGAGTCATTAGCCACCGGCTAATTTAACTTGATAATTGAGTTTTTCAAGTAGGGTTTTGAGTTGTTCGCGATTGTCGGTTTGTACTTCAATATTGAACTCTTTGACCGTGCCGCCGCAACCGCACTGTTTTTTGAGCTTCTGTGCTAATGCTTTTAACTCTTTTTCATCTAACTCTAGGCCTTTTATAACAGAGACCCCTTTGCCTTTACGGCCTTTGCTGTCTTTGTGAATTCGGACTATGCCGTCACCTTGTGGGGCGGATTCTGGCTGTTTCTTTTCAGTGATTTTGCCTATATCTGTGCTATAGACTAAAGCTACATTAGGATCGATTCTCATCTTTAATCGGACGGTTATGGGCGATATATCGAGTTTACCAAATTGCGCTATCCAGTGGGAGGTCTTCGCAACATTAGACAAAAAAAAGACCACAAAAATGTGGTCATGGATAAGGCTTTATATCAATTTGCAGGGAGATATAAAGTCTGTATTATCCCAAAGCAACTAACGAATTAGCGCAAGGTGTGAGCAAATGGGTTATCGCTGTAATACTAATAATAGCAGGCTTAATGCGGTAAATGCCGCGCCAGTAATAATATAAGGGTGTAGTTTAGGTACTGCCACTGCGAAGCCTGTAAGGGTAAAGGCCATTGCAACCGTAAGGTAAGGGGCGTTGTCTAAGGTGGCTAAAATAAAAGCAAGCGACATCAACAATAGCAGTGGCAGTAGCAAGCATCGCCACTGCCCTTTAATTTGGGTGAGAGAGTCGGCGGTTGGCGTGGCTAATGACTTTGGCGCAAAGACAAAAATAGCACTGGCGATAACAAATGCACTGATAAACCAAGTCATATTTAACTCCCTTCCAAATCTAATTGATAATCATTATCATTTGAGGGTTGCTTCAAGTCAAGGTATTTATGTTTTACAGTGTGCCAAAATAGAGTTGTAGATCAGAAATTTGCTCTGTAAGCTAAAATTTAATGAGTTAGGTTGATAGTAGGCCTTGTTTTTTGCTGGAGTTAGTATGAAAAAAATAATCGTTTTAGCAGCTGCGCTAGCGTTAACTGCTTGTAGCACGATGAAGTCGAGCTCAGATTATGATCCAAAAGTAAATTTTAATCAGATTAAAAGTTATGCTTGGGTAGATAAAAGAAATGATGATACGACTTATCATCTTGATGGTTTGATGGATCAACGTGTTAGAAGTGCTATCGAGAGTCAGTTGCAACTTAAAGGCATCACCAAAACCCGCGCCGAACAGGCCGATGTATTAGTGAACTACTTTACTAAGGTCGATAAAAAAATTGATGTTGATACTTTCAATACCAACTTTGGCTACAACCCCTATTATGGGCCGGGCTGGGCATGGGGTGGCAATATGCATACCCAAACTACGGTGCGCGAATATGAAGTGGGTACTTTAGTGGTCGACTTGGTTGATCGTAGTTCTGGGCAGTTAATTTGGCGTGGTTCTGTTGCCGATACCGTGCGCAATAAGAACACCCCCGAAGAGCGTATTGAAGTGGTTAATCGGGCGATTGCCGAGGTGATGACCCACTACCCACCCAAAGCTGAAGTAAAATAGTACTGAGGGTTGAACTCTTAGCGTAATGCATCAATAACAGTGTTATCAGGCGATAAACTCAATTTTACTTTTGATGGTTAACATTAAAACAACACAAGCGGCTCAGCCGCTTGTGTTGTTTCTATCTATAGGTTAGATGCGTAAAAGTTGCATACTCCACAAGCAGAGGTATTTAGACCAAAGTGCTAGATATTATTGCTGCTCTCTGGTGTTATTCTCACCAGACTATCTACTGGTTATGGGTTATGGAGGCAGCGTGGAACAGTTTTTACAGCAATGGTTTCATCATTACGATAAAGGTGTAGGCGTAGAGGCGAGTGATTTGAGCCAAGAGACTACTCGACATTGGCAATGTTTACTCCTTAACGCCAAAAGTGGTCAACTTAATAGCTGGCAACATAATCCACCAGGCAGGTTGGCACTGATTTTACTCATGGGACCTGTGGCGCACCTTTTAGAAGATGATAGCGCCATGACATTACAGCTTAAAGCTAGAGAGCTGTGTGTCTCAGGGGTTGATAAAGGTTTTGATACCCAATTAGAGCCAGTGCAACGCCGCTGTTTTTACGATCCGCTATTTTATTCAGCTAAAGCCGATGATAGAGCCTTGTTGATCCGCTTACTCGAAGGGATGCAGTCGCAATTAGCTTCTGCGGCCAAGCCTGCTTGGTCTACCTGGTATCAGCAAGCATCTGTTGCAAGTCATTAAGTCACCATGTGCAGTGAATGCTTATTTTAAGTGAGTGAGCAGCGATTATTGGTTTCGCAATCCTGAACAATATGACTTCATATGTTATGTGACCATATTGTTCATCATATTTTTAAGTAGTTGCCTTACTAAGCGGCTGAGCTCCTCATTGATACCATGATGTTGTATTACGTCAACATTCACTATCCAAACAAATTGTTCAAAAGACATAGATATGCTGCATAATTGCTGTTTGTTCAGTGCTTCTTGAGTGAAATGTTCGGGTAATAGTGCCCAGCCAAAGCCTGATTTAGTCTGCTCCAACAACACATAATAATTGTCCGCATCCCCAACATCTGGCGAGTGTTGTAATTGATAACTTGAGTGCTGAGTATCTTTTGCTCCGATCACCAATTGTCGATATAACGTTAAGCTGTGGGTAGCGCTCTGCTAGCATTTTCAGTTGCTCGGTTAAGTCAGCCTATGGCACTCCTTCGTCTATGGCTAAACTAAATCGCTGCGGAACACACCGGCCTCTATCTTGGCTATGTGTTCGAGTAACTGGCGACGGATGGCTATACTGGTTAACAGATTCGTTTGAGATGTTGAGCTCTTCGTTGGCGATTGGCGCTTAAGTAGCTAAAATGGATGGGATATTAATGATTTTTAATTGCATTTCATCCCCTTGTTAGTAAAAGAGGCAATAAATCTGCCGCACTTTTAGGTCAGTTATAATGAACATATTTATTCGCATTGGGCTATTAGTATTAGCGGGATTGTACTGTGCGAATGCCTTTTCGTGGCAAGATACAGATAACGACGGTGTGCCCGATCCCAAAGATGCTTGTCCACATACTGCGGCAGACACCAGAGTCGACGCCCGTGGCTGTGAAAAACTAAGGCTGGTGTCCTTGTGTTTGCCGACAACCAGTGGTGAGACATATCCGGCACAATGTAAACTTAATGAATCAGTTAGGATCTACTTTCGCTTTGCTCGTGCCGAGGTGGATTATTCACAATGGTCCAGTATTGCTCGGTTAGCGACTTGGTTAACTGAGCATCCCATTAAGTTGTGTATTGTTGGCCATACCGATAGTGTAGGCACTGCAGAGTTTAATCAAGTTTTGTCTTATGATAGAGCCTTGAATGTCAAAAAAGTACTTGTTGAAGAGTATGGGTTTAATCCCAGTCGGTTTTGTATCGCAGGCAAAGGCAGTACTCAGCCCATTGCCAGTAATGCCTCTGTTGCCGGGCGAGCACAAAATCGACGAGCCGAATTTATTGTCGAGACGCGGTAGTTACCGGGTTTATATTATTGAGGGAACGTTAAATGGAAAACTTGGATAGTTATATTGCACAAGCGCCAGAGCTTATCATGACCTACGGTTTGCAGGTTGTGTTAGCTCTGGTGATTTTTGTTGTTGGTAAATACTTTGCCAATATTGCTAAAAAAATCACCAGTAAATTATTAACTAAACGCAAGATAGATCCGACGGTTGTCTCGTTTGTGTCTAATTTGGCGTGGGCGGCGGTGTTTGTCTTTACCGTGATAGCCACGTTAGGACAGATAGGGGTGCAGACGGCTTCATTAGTGGCCGTTATCGGTGCCGCCGGTTTGGCTGTGGGTCTTGCATTACAGGGCTCTCTATCAAACTTTGCCTCTGGCGTGTTAATGGTAATATTTCGTCCTTGTCGTGTCGGGGACTATATTGAGGCTGCGGGTATCGCGGGGACTGTCGATGAGATCACCATCTTTTCGACTAAACTGCGCACCCCTGACAACAAGGTGATTGTTGCGCCTAATTCCTCGGTTATGAATGGCACTATTACCAACTACTCGGCAATGGACACTCGTCGTATCGATTTAGTCATTGGGGTCTCTTATGATGCCGATCTAAAAGAGACTAAGGCGGTATTAAAAAGTGTATTAGATAATAATAGCTATGTACTCAAGGAGCCTGCCTACACAGTGGCACTGGTTGAGTTGGCTAATTCATCGGTTAATTTTGTGGTGCGTCCTTGGGTTAAAGGCAGTGATTACTGGCCTGCACGCTTTGAGATCCTTGAGCAAATTAAAGTCGCGCTGGATGAAGCTAATATTGGTATTCCTTATCCACAAATGGATATTTACGTCAAAGAAACACCCGCCACTTAAGCATTAATCTTATTGTGTGGTCTAAAGCCAGCCGTTACTCACGGCTGGCTTTTTTGTTTGCCATTTATCTAAGGTGAATACCCTAAAGCGGTGATATACAGCGGCGAAGAATTACCTTGGCTCCTCTCTGTTTTTAAGTTTCATGACAATAATAAGCGACTTTATGACAATATAGGGGGGCTGATTCATAATTTTGTAATAAAACGGCCTAATAATGGCAACGTGGGTATTCACTGATAGAAGATCGCATATGACTGCTAGGATTTTGATAGTTGAAGATGAGTTAGCCATCCGAGAGATGTTAGCTTTTGTTTTAGAACAACATGGATTTACGACAACTACAGCAGAGGATTTTGATTCAGCACTCGACATGCTGACAGAGCCCTATCCCGATTTAGTGCTGCTGGATTGGATGTTTCCCGGTGGGAGTGGTATTCAATTAGCTAAAAAGCTGCGTCAGGATGAATTTACGCGCCATATACCGGTGATCATGTTAACGGCAAGGGGCGAAGAGGAAGATAAGGTCAAAGGGCTAGAAGTCGGCGCCGATGACTATATTACCAAGCCTTTTTCGCCTAAAGAGTTGGTAGCACGAATTAAGGCGGTTATGCGCCGCAGTGCGCCTACGGCCTTAGATGAACCTATTGATGTGCAAGGTCTGGTGCTAGACCCTGTTAGTCACCGAGTCACCGTCGGCGAACAGGTAGTCGATATGGGGCCGACCGAGTTTAGATTATTGCATTTCTTTATGACCCATCCAGAGCGAGTATATAGCCGCGAACAACTGCTTGATAATGTGTGGGGCACTAATGTGTATGTTGAAGACCGCACCGTTGATGTGCATATTCGCCGCTTACGTAAAGCCGTTGAACCCTCTAATCACGACAGGTTGATTCAAACCGTTAGAGGGGCCGGGTACCGTTTTTCGACCCGGCTCTAATGGCTTGTGTTGAGTTAATGGGTGCATGAAAATTTAATAGGCGTTAGCCTCAGTATCGATTATCTTGTGCTCACTTGCGCATTAGGGTTTCGCTATGTTTAATTCATACTCTGGCTATCAATTGCTGAGTCGCTTAGCGCTGTTTTTGTTGGCTTGTCTGGTTATAGGCTTGCTGCTTGGGCAATTGTTGCCAGTGATGCTGTTCGGTTGTATCGGTTTATTGGCTTGGCATTATAAGCAGCTATCTAGGCTTAATTTTTGGCTATGGCGTGATAAACGTCTGACTCCTCCTAACGGCAGCGGAAGTTGGGAAGGGGTGTTTAATGGTATCTATCGTCTGCAAGGTAAAAACCGTAAACGGGTGGCGCAATTAGCCGATCTGCTAGCGCGTTTTCGGCAAGGGGCGGAGGCGCTGCCAGATGCAGCTGTCGTGCTTGATTCAGACAATAATATTGCTTGGTGTAATAAATTAGCCCAACGATTGTTGGGATTAGTATGGCCACAAGACAAGGGCCAGCGTATCGATAATCTGCTACGGCATCCCGACTTTTCTGGTTATCTTAAACAAGCGACTTTTGATGAGCCCTTTGAGTTTGTCGATAGTCAAAATGAATCACGCGTGTTAGAAATTCGTATTATGGATTATGGCGCTGGGCAACGCTTGCTGATCGCCCGTGATATTACCCGTATTCGTCAACTCGAAGGGATGCGCAAAGAGTTTGTCGCTAATGTGTCGCACGAATTAAAAACGCCCTTAACCGTGTTACAAGGTTATTTGGAAATGATGCAGGAGATGGCAGAGTTTAATCCTGGTCAACATAAAGCGTTAGAGCAAATGCAGCAACAGACTAACCGCATGCATTCTATGGTCGAGCAGTTACTGGTGTTATCACGTATTGAAGATGGCTCTGCGGTCAATCTCGATACCAAAGTTAATATGGCTTTGTTGATTGATACGCTCAAAGAGGAAGCACAAGCCTTAGCTAAGGGGCAGTATCAATTGAGTTTTGATTGTGATCCGACCTTGAATATTTTTGGTAATGAAGTCCAGATAAGAAGTGCCTGCTCGAATTTGCTCTCTAACGCCATTCGTTATAACGACCCCGGCGGCAGTGTACATGTGTGTTGGCAGCGAGTGCCTTTAGGGGCGCAGTTTAGTGTGACCGACTCGGGTGAGGGCATTGCGCCACAGCACCTAACACGACTCACTGAGCGATTTTATCGCGTCGACAGTGCCCGTTCTCGGCAGCGGGGCGGAACAGGGCTAGGATTGGCGATCACGAAACATGCGCTTAATCATCACCAGAGTGATTTGATGATAGAAAGTCGACTGGGTAAAGGTAGCTGCTTTAGTTTTATTATTCCCAATCACCTTATTGATACGGGTAAGCGTGCTCATTAAACCTATGGGTTAAAGGTGCTAAGTGACTTTAAATTATCTGTCTATTGCATAAATCAGTTAACCATCCCTGTTTATTCGCATCATGAAGAGAGATAGCGCCACTAAGGCGCTTTTTTGCTATTTGTGTTTTGGAATGTACAAGTTAAGGCGAGGCTGCAATAAATCACTTTTATGGTGGTCTGTCATCTCAGTGTCATATCTTCGTCATACACTTGTCATTGTTGCGATAGATACTGACTGCAACTTAAATAAAACGAGTAAGCAAGTCGCTTAACACTGGAGCAAAGAATGAAACTTAAACAGCTTGTTGGTGCGGTAAGTTTGACAGCCGCTAGCGTTTTCTCTGTCACTTCTATGGCAGCTATCGATCCGTCACTGCCTACTTATGAAAAAAGCAGTGGAGTCTCGGGTAACCTTTCATCTGTTGGCTCAGATACCTTAGCGAATATGATGACCCTGTGGGCCGAAGAGTACAAAGAAATGTACCCTAACGTTAACATTCAAATTCAGGCGGCGGGCTCTTCTACTGCGCCGCCAGCATTGACTGAAGGCACTTCACAGTTTGGCCCAATGAGCCGCAAAATGAAGCCCAATGAAGTCGAAGCATTTGAGAAACATTATGGCTATAAGCCAACGGAGATCCGTGTCGCCATTGATGCGCTGGCTGTTTTTGTTCATAAGGATAACCCTATTAAGGGGCTGAGTATCGAGCAGATCGACGGTATCTTCTCGGCTACCCATAAGTGCGGCGGTAATGATGTGCAGCGTTGGGCTGATGTGGGGCTTGGGGGCGATTGGGCAGCGAAAGATGTGCAGCTTTACGGTCGTAACTCGGTTTCTGGAACCTACGGTTACTTTAAGAAAAAAGCACTCTGTAAAGGCGACTTTAAAGCCAACGTGAACGAACAACCTGGTTCGGCGTCGGTAGTGCAATCTGTCTCGCAGTCATTAAATGCCATTGGTTATTCTGGTATTGGTTATAAGACTGCTGGGGTGAAAGCCGTGGCTATCGCCAAGAAAGGCGATGATTACATCGAAGCAACCGCTGCCAATGCAGCAGACGGCAGTTATCCACTATCACGTTACTTATACGTTTATGTGAATAAGCATCCCAATAAAGACTTAGCGCCATTAGAGCGTGAATTCCTACGCTTTATTTTGTCTAAGCAAGGGCAGAAAACAGTAGAGAAAGACGGTTATGTACCACTACCGCTGACTGTGACAGCCAAAGATTTAGCAAAAGCCGGTATCCGCCTATAACGGACATAGTGTAGAGTGACACCCCATCAAAAAGGCCTCAATAATGAGGCCTTTTTGTTTTTTTGTACTATCAGGTATGAGCCATCAGTTATGAACCCATTTGATAGGCGAGGCGCTTTACCCATGTTATTTCGGTGGCTAACAATACGATAACAGGGGATGCCATATTGGTGAGCAAAAAAAAGCGACCTAAAGTAGGTCGCTACAAATGCCAGTTGGGATTTGGTTGATAGCCGCGCTAGAGGCTATCGAAAAAGGGAGATGATGAACCATGAAAACCTTACTAACCAATTAATTACCCGTTAGGGACTCTGTATTCGTCAATATCAATTCTGTTCATATAATCAGAGTCTACTTTACTATTTTAGTTCCGATTTTTTGTGATTATTTTTTGGGGTTGATTTTTAAGGTCCGAATTTAGCCGAGAGCCAATCTTTGTAAACGGTGACCTTAGCGGCGAATGCTGCTGCATAGGATAGTGGTTTGCTTAATCTCAATGACAAGCGGTTAGTCGATGATTACACTAAGCGCTATTGACGTTAGGGCAACAATAATAAGGATAAAATGTGGCTAAGCAATGGGATAATCAGCAAGACCATCACTCTTTTGCGAATGTTGAACAGATCCGCGTATTGCATCTAAGCTTGGTGGTTGCGGTCGATTTTGAGCGGCATAGGCTCGCTGGCAGTGCTAAGTTAACGCTGAATTATCTTGATGAGCAGTGCCGCCATTTGTATCTGGACTGCCGCGATCTCGTGATCCACTCGGTGCGAGATGACAAAGACAATCGGCTCGACTTTCATTTTGATAAGCACGATCTTATCCGCGGGCAGCGACTGCATATTCAGCTGCGTGCTAATTCAGCGAACATCACTATTGATTATCACACTAGCGCCAATGCGCAGGGGCTGCAGTGGCTAACTCCCGAACAAACCAGCGGCAAGCAGTTACCGTTTCTATTTAGTCAGTCGCAACCCATTAATGCCCGCAGTTGGATCCCGTTGCAAGACACCCCTAAAGCCAGAATCACCTTTGATGCCAAAGTGAATGTGCCTGCTGATATGCGCGCTGTGATGAGTGCCATGAACGATGCAAGCGCGCCGCTTAATGGCCAGTTTTTATTTGAAATGGAAAAGCCCATTCCGACTCATCTGCTGGCGATTGCCGTTGGCGATTTACAATTTGGCAGCCTAGGCCCGCGTAGTGGCGTTTATGCCGAGCCTGAGGTGCTTGGTTCGGCGGTGAGTGAATTTGAAGATACAGAGCAGATGATCAATACCGCAGAGTCGCTGCTGGGCCCCTACCCATGGGGGCGTTACGATATGATAGTCTTACCGCCTAGTTTTCCCTTTGGTGGTATGGAAAATCCGCGCTTGGCCTTTATGACCCCCACCTTAATTGCAGGTGATAAAAGCCTAGTGTCCACCGTTGCCCATGAACTGGCGCATTCATGGACCGGCAACTTAGTCAGCAATGCAACTTGGCGCGATCTTTGGCTTAATGAAGGATTTACCACCTATTTTACCCATCGAATTGTTGAAGCGGTTTATGGCAAAGAGCAAGCGCAGCTCGAATTAGTCTTAGAGTATGGTCGCCTAGCGCAAGAACTCGCCTCCATGCCGACAACGGCGCAAACCTTGCCAGCTAATGTGCAAGCAGGCGATCCAAATGAGGCTTTTAACCGTTTTACCTACGATAAAGCATCGATGTTTGTGCATGACTTAGAAAAACGCTTAGGCAGAGAGGCGTTCGATGCATTCTTAAACGCCTATGTGAGCCATTTTGCCTTTGAGGCGATCACCACAGAGCAGTTTATCGATTATGCGCAGCAGACATTACTGCAACAACATGGTGATGTACTGAGTGAGGCTGAGTTGCTGGAATGGATCTACGGCACAGGCATGCCGTCATGGTTTACGCCGCCTTATTCAAATAGTTTAGATAAAGTCGATGCGCTTCTGATGAGCTGGCGAGCCGGTGGTGATATTACTCCCGCGCAAACCGCAGATTGGCGCGTGCATCATTGGCAATATTTTATTAATAGCTTGCCGGAACAATTAAGCCATCAACAGCTGCAACAGCTAGATAGTGCTTTTGATTTTAGTCATTCGACTAACGCTGAAATTGCCTGTGATTGGTATCGGGTGGCCATTCGTAATCATTATGATGTCGTGCTGCCCTTGGTGGAGACGTTCTTACTAAATATTGGCCGAGCTAAGTTTGTGCGGCCCTTATATGCCGAGCTTTTGTTGGCAGGCTATGAGCAACCCTTAATGGCGATTTATCAACAGGCGCGAGTAAGGTATCACCCGTCATTAGTTGCGCAACTTGATAAGCAATTGGGCGTGTAACAGCTTGCCAATCAATAGGTAAAAAAAATGGCAACCTAATAGGTTGCCATAAACGAAAGTGGTGGAGTGTGATTAACCCAAATGCGCTAGCGTGGGGTTAATGCTCCTGGGGCCCATCCGGCCACCAAAGGGAGATGATGATGAACAAATCATGATGAAAAATCTGTTACCCTTTATCAGAGTGCATGGTTGCCAGTTAGTTCCCAGCTTGAGTAAAAAAAATAATATTGCCGCTTAATATCACGCTTTATTTGTACTTTATAGAGGGGCGCAATTTAACGACTTTATGAGGTAGCTACATGATGTGCCTTACATTGTTCACGACTTATTCTATCAGCAGACTTCGCAGCGCTCGTTGTCAAAATAGCCAAAAAAAAAGGCAACCTAATAGGTTGCCATAAACAAAGTGTTGGAGTGTGATTAATCCAAATGCGCTAGCGTTGGATTAATGCTCCTGGGGCCCATCCGGCCACCAAAGGGAGATGATGATGAACAATGAAACAAAATTATGTGCCGTGCACCTAATTCAATAATCCGTTCAAGTAATCAGAGTCGTCAGCGAATAAAAAGTTCACTGAGTTTGTCAAAAAAATCATTTAATTTTGCCGCCCGATAAAAGAGGAGGGTTAATACCGACAACCGAGGGCATAAAAAAAGGCAACTCAACTGGTTGCCTGTTGATCTATTTAGATCAAGGGGACCGCGCTAGAAGTCCCAGGGAGAATGATGAACATGAATAAGCAAATCTTCGCGTTCAATTATTGGAGTGCAAGCGACACATAAAGTTCATTTCAACGTACATAAAATGAGCGTTTTTTATGGTGTCATAGGTTGACCTATTGCTATCTAGCTGGATTTATTCAGTAAAGATTTTATTTTGTCCCTCATAGATTCGGGTTTAGTCGTGGGAGCATAACGCTCAATGACCTGCCCCTCACTATCGACTAAAAATTTAGTAAAGTTCCATTTAATTGCTTCGCTGCCAAGCAAGCCTTTGGCTTGGTGTTTCAAGTAGTCATAGAGCGGATCTGTGTTGGCTCCATTGACCTCAATTTTGGCAAACAGCGGGAAATTAACCCCAAAGTTGAGCTCACAAAAATGATTAATTTCGGCTTCAGCCTCAGGTTCTTGCTGCCCAAACTGGTTGCACGGAAAACCTAATACCACAAATTTTTCTGGGCCAAAATCTTCATATAGCGCCTGTAATGCCTTGTATTGTGGTGTAAAGCCGCATTTGCTGGCGGTATTTACAATCAGCAACACCTTTCCCTTAAACTCTTGCATTGAGCGCGTGCTGCCATCGATATTGGTCAGCGAAAAATCATAAATAGACATCGTATTCTCCTTTTTTGATGAAAGGATAGCCTATCAGTAAAATAAATTGTGCGCAATTTACATGGTGATTTGAGTAGTAAGGTTAGTGTCATTTAGCGTTAAATGAGCATTGAATGCCTACCGCAGTGTGATAAGCGGGGGATTTAGCAAGAGTCGATTCAAGCGATGGGTAAAGGATGAGTTTGATAAAAAACACCTTTGCTACAGGGCCAGTAAACGGCTTTAGTGTGACTGGCCCTGTATGGCGGAGTTAACGCTTTATCATCTTCGCGACAAACATACCGTCGCTATCGGCTTGATAGGGTAATACGGTTAACATCGATTGCTGCTCACCGGTAAATGGATGGCACAGCTGTTGTAATGTAAAGTTAGGGTTGCTGGCGAGGAACGCCTCAACCACAGCTTCATTTTCGGTGGGGCTAATGGAGCAGGTGGCGTACACTATTACTCCGCCAGTGCGCACCGCCTTAGCTGAACGCTGTAAAATATCTAACTGTAAAGCGGGTTTGTCGCTAATGGCGCTTGCATCATCGAGCCAGCGCATATCGGGGTTGCGTCGCCAAGTTCCAGTGCAACTGCAGGGGGCATCCACCAATACACCATCGAACTGATCGCTTGCGACAGGCAATGCATCAGTTTTCCATGGCGATACACTGATCTGGTTAAAATGGGCCCGTTTTACGCGTTTAGCCAGTTCTTCTAATGGCTTACGGCGAATATCTGACGCTATGATACTGCCTTTGCTGTGGCTGTCTTGCTGCAACATTAAAGAGCGTAGTTGCAGCGTTTTACCGCCGGCGCCACTGCAGGCGTCCCACCAGTTATCATCGGGGCGCGGCGCGCAGATATGCCCAATCACTTGCGAGCCTAAGTCTTGGATCTCCAGTTGTCCCTCATTGTAGAGCTTAAGGCTATTTAGGTTGATGCTCTTATGGCCAAGGTTGATGGCATCACCGAAGTAGTCACTCATTTTGGCTTCGATACCGCTAGTATTTAGTGAGGAGAGTGCATCTTCACTATTAATACCTTGCAGGCGGCCCCAAATGGGGGGGCGAGAGCAGAGCGCTTCAATCAAGGCATATTGCTCATCAGCACTGCTTGTTGGGTAGTGTTGCCAATACCAAGTTGGGACTAATTGAGTGAAAGCAAACTCATGCTGTGGAAAGCACGTTTGCAGCAGTTGTTGCTTGGCCGCTAGGCGGGAGAGATCGCCAGCATCGTTAAGGGGCGCGAGTGCAGGGTGCGCCGCAAAGGTTTGCCAAGCATCGCTAAATTCCTGCCAAGGGTGGCCTTCAATTTTGGCGGTTAATGCTAAAGAGGCAAACCAAGCTTTAGGCGCTGTGCAAAGAGTTGCCAGTTGACTTAACCAACCATGCCAACGAAAGAGCCCAAATAGGCTCTCGCGGATCACGCGTCTATCTTTAGAGCCATGCTTCTTATTGATACGAAAATATTCGGCCACAATACGATCGGCAGGTTGCTTGCTCTGCATCACTTGTTCAAAGAGCTGGTGGATTGTGATGCTGTAGCTCAGGGCGCGCTTTTGTGCCGATGTATCGGCATTGATACCATGATGCAACGCTAAAGTTGGGGAAGTATCGGTTGCCTTTTGAGCTTGAGAAGAGGTTAACGAAGAAGGTGTGGTATCGGCCATGAATATTTGCCCAGCGCTGGTAGGTGTTAAGAGCGGCAAGTTTAACAGAAGTGGCCGATTTTGGTATCTCTTGGCTAGAGATAGACACACTTTAACTGCTTTTATAGCGGCATTTATCGGATGCTTGAAAAGCTCTTGCAATCTTAACGTAATTTACAATAAGTGGACTCTGGTGTGATTTTACTGTGAGAGTACACATTTTGTTGTCAGTGACTAGCATGTTTCCGGTTGGTGCTGCGCGGATTATTTGGCTGCGCTTATTTTACAGCAGCTTCATCAAGCCGTGACGGTAAAGGTGTGTTCATCGAAATCAATAAGCATGACCAAGCCTCATGGTTTTATTTTACTGAACTCGTTAAAAAGTGTCGGTTAAAACAACAATAAAAGCTGTACAGACGTTAATCTTGTGGGCGATAAAATGGCTAATATTGACTCAGGAGTATGAAAGCAGAGCAACTGGTTAAGTTGTTCTGCTTTTTTTGACTGTGGCGCATGAGTCTGGGTGTGATTTCTGTTATGGTGCAGCTCAAATGAGAGGGGATTATGGAAAAGTACGAACAACTATTAATTTCACTGCGCCGCGTAATAAGAGCCATCGATATACATTCTCGGCAACTCAGTAAGCAATCGGGGTTAACGGGCCCACAGTTGATGGTGATGCAGAAAATTGCCCAGCTTGAAGTGCCGCTCGCCAAGCAAATTGCTCAAGATGTGGCGCTGAGCCCTGCAACGGTTGCTACCATCATCGAGCGATTAGAAACCCGTGGCTTAGTGACTCGAACCCGCAGTGAAACCGATAAACGTAAATTGCATTTGTCGCTAACCGAATCGGGTAAAACGATTTTGGGTGCGGCGCCTAAACCGCTGCAAGAACACTTTATTAAGCGTTATCAAAATCTTGAAGAGTGGGAGCAGAGTCAACTGTTATCTGCTGTCGAGCGTATCGCCTCGATGATGGATGCCCAAGAGCTCGATGCGGCACCCGTATTGCTAGTGGGGCAGATCCAAGCCGAAGAGTGAAACCTATAATGTGACAGGCCAATGAGTGTAGGTGTTATGTCCACCTTTGGTCTGACTACTTTAACGGGGCGCTTGCTCATTGGTTGATGTTATTTCTCGCAGTTGTGCTCGCCTCGCTTAATTCGCCACCATACTGTTCGCTCTCCTATCCTCACCAGGTTAAAATAACCATTTAATAACAATGCATTGCCATGAAATCTATGATGGTGGTGTTTGTTATTTTTAATTTATCTGTGTACTCTCAATGTCGATTTTATAGAAGCAAGCCATTTAATATATGACGATAATAGGCTTGTAGTGGCAATATAGGTGCAGCATAACTGATGTTAGTCGCGCATTGATAAACGGGGGCAGGGTGCTTAATTTAAACTCGGTGGACAAGACAACATCGTCTCGCGGCCTAACAATTAGTGACACAGGCTTAGTGCTCGAGGGCGGTGGGCTGCGCGCTATCTATACCGCTGGGGTATTAGACGCCTTTCTCGCTGCCGATGTTCATTTTAAGTATTTGGTTGGGGTCTCCGCTGGGGCGATTTATCCTGCGTCTTACCTGTCGCGTCAGCACGGGCGCAACCTTAAAATTCAGCAACGTTATCTTGCCGATAAGCGCTATATGGGATTGAAGTATTTTTTACGTGACGGCAATTATGTTAATACCGATTTTACCTATCGGCGTATGGCCCATGAGCTCTTACCCTATGATTTTGAGGCCTTTCAACACGCTGACGCTGAATTTAAAGTCGGCGCCTTTAATTGCCTAACGGGTGAGACCGCATTTTTTGGTAAGTGTGATTTTGCCGAGCATGACACATTTTTAGAGGTACTTATTGCCTCGAGCAGTTTGCCGTTTATCTCTTCCCCCACCCTATTAAACAACACTCCCTATTTAGATGGCGGTATTGCAGCGCCTATCCCTTTGGCGCAAGCAAGAGTTGATGGTTATCAACGTCAAGTGGTTATTTTGACCCAAGAGCCAGACTATCGAAAATCAGCCTTTAAATTAAAGTGGTTAGCACAGCGTGTTTACCGTCGTTATCCTAAAGTGGCCGCCGCGATATTAGCCCGTCATCAAGTATACAATGACGCTTTAGCTGACTTGGCCGCCGCACAAGCAGCGGGCAGTGCGCTGGTATTACAGCCACAAACGTCTTTAGGCTTGTCGCGTTTAGAGCGTGATGTGTCGAAAGTCGAGGCGGTGTATCATCGCGGCGTATCAGACGGTAACGCTTTTTTGCCTCAGCTGCTCGATTTTGTCGCTTAGGTTTTTGCTGCTTAGTTTTATTCAGCTTCTGCTCTATCGGATTTAAAGCAGAACGTATTGTTTTTTAATCACTTGCGGTACTCATTATCAAACAGTATTTTAAAGTATTGTTAATGAATTTTAGGAGTGCAACCGATGGACAAAGATAAGTTTCAGCAAGGGTTAGCGGTAAGGCGAGAAGTGATGGGCGATGCATTTGTCGATAGGGCGCTAAATTCAGCCACAGATTTTACCCAGCCACTGCAAGATCTGGTGACCCGAAATGCGTGGGGAGAAGTGTGGGTGCGAGAGGGGATCTCAAAGCAAACTCGCAGCCTTGTTACCATTGCCACTTTGGCAGCATTAAAGGCGCCGACAGAGCTTAAAGGCCATGTAAGAGGCGCGCTGCGAAACGGCTGCACAGTTGCAGAGATCCAAGAGGTGTTACTGCACTCAACTGTCTACTGCGGCATGCCATCGGGTATCGAGGCATTTCGCGCCGCCGCCGATGCCATTGAGGCTTGGCAGACCGAGTGCTCACAAACGGATATAGAGTAACCTTAGACTGTGGCCATGCTGGCTTTAAGGCGCGTTTTGCCACAAGACTCTTAACCTAAAAATGATTAGCATGGTGGCAAGCGTATAGATAAGGCTGAGCGACACAGCTTAGCCTTAGTTGTCTCAATTTAATGAATACAAACCCACAAAATGGACTCTTTAACCAGTAATCTAGATACATGGAATAAGCATACGGCTATGCATATTAACGTTAGCAGCAACGGCGGCGTTTAATCTAGCCCTATAATCAGTGAGGCGTTATTGTGAAACAAAATATTGTTCATATTGCATTAGTCGTAAAAGACTATGATGAAGCGATCGATTTTTATGTCAATAAGTTAAAGTTTGATCTGGTCGAAGATACCTACCAAGCTGAACAAGATAAACGCTGGGTGGTGGTCGCGCCGCCGGGTTCAACTGGCATGAGTCTACTGCTCGCTAAAGCATCTAAACCTGAGCAAGAGGCCTTTATCGGCAATCAGGCCGGTGGACGCGTTTTTTTATTCCTTAATACCGATGATTTTTGGCGTGACTATCATCACATGGTCTCTGTTGGGGTTAACTTTATTCGAGAGCCTGCAGAGCAAGATTATGGCACAGTCGCTGTGTTTGAAGATCTCTACGGCAACCGCTGGGATCTATTGCAATTAAAGCCAGATCATCCAATGGTATCAAGAACCGCATAACGGTATAACGACAATGGCTCAGATGAGCCTTAAGCATTAGATTGAACTGGTTATCGCGTCTCTTGTGGATAGGCGCCAGGTTCAAGAGAGGGTGAGAATGAAGCGGATATTAACCTGTATTCTATTGAGCTTAAGCCTATTGTCCTTGCCTGTGTGGGCCAATGATGCGCTTTTACAACAGGCTTATGAATCACAACAAAGTCATATTCAGGTGCAAGGCGAGGGCACAGTGATTCGTTTGTTAGCTGATGATAATAAAGGCTCAAGACACCAACGCTTTATTTTACGTCTTGATAATCGACAGAGTATTTTAATTGCACATAATATCGATATCGCCCCCAAGATCCCTAACCTAGCTATTGGCGACTCAGTGCAATTTTATGGCGAATATGCGTGGAATAAAAAAGGCGGCGTCATTCACTGGACGCACCAAGATCCTAAAAACCGTCACCCTCATGGCTGGTTAAAGCACAAAGGGATAAAGTATCAATGAGTGAGCGTTGCTCCAGTGTGCTGTTAAACCGTTACCGGCAACGCGAACATCGCCCCATCAACCATAAGCCTACCATTATCAATTAGGAAGATGCCGTGGAAGTAAATATTTATCAAGTTGACTCGTTCACATCTGAAGTCTTTAAAGGTAATCCTGCAGGGGTATGTATTACAGAGCAGAGTCTCGATAAGAGCACTATGTTGGCCATTTCAGGTGAGATGGCGGTGTCAGAAACGGCATTTTTAGCACTTGATACGATGCAATTACGCTGGTTTACACCAGAAGTTGAAGTCAACTTGTGTGGCCATGGAACCTTAGCCGTTGCGCATATACTTAAAGAACAGGGGCGCTATCGTACTGGTGACATCATTGAGTTCAATACGCTATCGGGAGTATTGCAAGCAGAGCTGGATAGCGATTGTATTCATCTATCGTTTCCCGCCCCACGGTTAAATATGAGCCGTGACATGGATCCTGCGCTTATTCAGTTATTAGGTATGACCGCAGAGAGTGTTATCGATTCTGGTACTTTTGATACTAAACACTTAATCGTGCTCGATAGTGAAGATAGCGTCAAGCGGCTTTCGCCTAATTTCGGCCGTCTAGCTGAGCTTCAAGGTCGTGGTGTGCTTGTCACGGCTAAATCAGACTCCGCAGTTGATTTTATTTCCCGTTACTTTGCGCCTTGGGTGGGGGTTAATGAAGATCCTGTGACGGGTTCAGCCCATTGTGCCTTGTGTCTCTATTGGTCAGAAAAGTTGCACAAATCTCGTATGCAGGGGTTTCAGGCCTCTTCGCGAGGTGGCTATGTTGATGTTGAGCTGTTGGCATCAGGTTTGATTAAACTATCAGGTCAGGCGATTACGGTACTGAAAGGACAAATGAAAATCGCATAACATAGCATTAAGCACTAAAGATGAAACACAGGCGTCCAACGCGTGACATTAGGCTAGAACTGTTGCTGCTTGCGAGCGCCGTTAGATAATGATTTTTACCATGGAAAAGAATTACGTCATTCTTAGGTGCTGAAGTGATTAAGTATCGTCGCACTGTTGAGACTCATATCTCCTCACTCTTTATTATCGAAAGTATCGCAAGATTTTGATATTCAATCGTTATTGGAGTCAAAACCATCAATTAAGTTAATCGAGATAATGGGCTGGCACGATGGGCTTAGGTGATCAATGATGTTAATTATAAAAGTCATCAAAAATAATGCCGAATAAGCGATTGGGTGGCTTAATCTAAGGCGTAGTGATTACATCTGTATTATTGATGTAACCACTAAGCCCAAGTCCCGCACCAAAGACGTCGGTGTAAGAGTGGTCAACACGACACTCAACCTGACGCTAGTTTAGTGATACAGCTAATGTTACCCCGGCGATATAAACATGCATTGAGCGATGTGATCGCCCTGTGCTGCGCACGGTTAATCTCTGTTAAAGGTCATTTTCTTCGGTCCAATCTTTGAGTTTTTCTAATATCGCTAGTGCGGTGCGGCCAAAGTCGGTGATTTCATAAGTCACAGCAATAGGACGAGTACAGATGATCTCTCTGGTCACCAGCCCTTGGGCTTCTAGTTCTTTAAGGCGTTGATCGACCATTTTTTTACTGGCGCCTGCCAGCATGCGTGATAGTTCATTAAAGCGCACTGGGCCATCTTTTAAATGCCACAAAATGGATGCCTTCCACTTTCCGCCTAAAATCCGCATGCCGCGCTCGATCAGACAAGGTTGTTCACAGCTTGGTGAATTTATTTCTTTATCTTTAGTCATTGTATTTAAACTATTATTTTTAATGTTGTCGTTAAAATATAGGTGGTTACTAAAAGTATACTGGTTGCTTTAATTTACCACTCTAGCAAACTATGTCTCAGTCACCAAAGATAATGTATCTGGCATGAGCCTAAGTTAATGCCTTTGAAGGAAACCAATTGATGTCTATGCTCACCTCTTACAACCCAATCGATCAACAAGCGCTCGGTGAGGTTGCCATTACCACTCTTGCACAAATGCCTTTGCGAGTTAAACGGGCACAAGCCGCGCAGCGCTCTTGGGGGCAATTATCCTTAAGCGCGCGGCAGCAAAAAGTGGTTCAGGCATATGCCAATCTCACAAAAGTCCAACCATCACTGGCATTATTAATCAGTAAAGAGATGGGTAAAGATCATCGCAGAGCGAGTTATGAAGCCGCAGGCACGGTACAAAATGCCGAGTATTTTTGCCAAGAGATTGCCGCTGCGCTAAAGGCTGAGCCTTTAGGGCGCGGCGCCGAGTTACAATACCGACCTTTAGGCGTGGTTGGGGTGATTTCTCCATGGAATTATCCGCTTGCAATGGCGAACAACTTGTTGCTTCCTGCGCTAATGGCAGGTAACAGCGTGATATTAAAACCATCAGAGGAAACCCCTTTGGTGGCAGACTTATTTGTGAACACGTTAAATGAGGTGTTGCCCGAAGGCCTATTGCAAATTGCCCATGGCGGGGCGGAAACGGGGAAGGCTTTAGTCAATGCCGATATTAATATGGTGGCCTTCACCGGCTCGCTTGCTGCGGGGAAACACATAATGGCGTCAGCGGCATCTTCATTAAAACGCTTAGTCATGGAGCTTGGCGGAAATGATCCATTAATCGTCATGGCAAGCGCGGATATTGATAACGCGGTGCAGTTTGCTGTGGCGAGCTCCTTTGAAAATGCGGGGCAGATGTGTACCTCGACCGAGCGTATCTATGTCGATGCTCGTATTGCCGATGAATTTGAGCAAAAAGTGGTGGCTCTAGCTAGCCGTTATCGCGTGGGGGCTTGGGATCTGGCTAATGTGAACATTGGGCCGATAGTCAACCATAAGCAGCATCAGAGCGTGGTGGCACAGCTTATCGATGCTCAAGATAAAGGCGCCCGATTCCTACTCGGTCAGGCGCATTATGAGCCACCATTTATACATCCAACGGTAGTGGCCGATATCACTGCCGACATGCAATTAGAGCAAGAGGAAACCTTCGGCCCAGTTGTGGCCATTAGCCGCTTCACTGATATATCTCAAGCGATTGAGCGAGCGAATGCCACTCCTTATGGGCTGGGCGCATCTGTGTTTGGCGGTGTTGGCGCCGCGGATGTAGCCGAGCAGCTGCAAGCGGGTATGGTGGGGATTAATCAGGGCGCTGGTGGTGTCGGACCATGGGTTGGGGCTAAACAAAGTGGCTTTGGTTTTCATGGCACGCCTGCTGGGCATCGCCAATTTGCGCAGGTGAGAGTACTCAGCCGATAACTCGGTTGGATAATATAAGCCAATTGTTACTTATCAAATTGATATTAATGATATAGATGAAAATTGTTTGCCAGTGATGCGCCGCTTAATCACCGCAAAATTAACTGTAATTCGAGATAAATATGAAACCTGAAAATAAGCCAGAATCGTTTTTTGTTGCCGCCTTTGAGCCAGGGGCTGAGCATCCGGCGTTGCCGGCATGGGGAAACTCTGCTGCTAACCCGGCCATGTTAAGCCGTGACTTTGATATTAGCCAGATCATGCGCCGCGAGTTAACCCATGTCCCCGGGGCGTTTCAGTTACTAAATGTATTGTCTAAGGATGAATGCGCGAGATTGATTGCGCTCAGCGAGCAGCTGGGCTTTTTACCTGACGCCGCAGTATCACTGCCGCGCAGTGTTCGTCATAACGATAGCTTAACTTGGGTCGTTGATACTCATACCGATGGCATAATTTGGCAACGAGTGGCACATCTGATGGACGATAGGCAGGGGATTTTTAACAGTGCGACGGCGTTAGGCATCAATGCGCGGTTTCGTTTTTATCGTTATAACCAAGATGACTATTTCAAACCTCACTCGGATGGTGCTTGGTCGGGTAGCCGCATTATCGACAACCAACTTGTTGCCAATGCCTACCCAGATCGTTTTAGCCAAATGACCTTTTTAATCTTGTTAAGTGATGACTTTGAAGGCGGAGAAACCCGCTTTATGGTCAACGCTAACGATGCCGCTAAACCGGTTAAAGCCGGGGATGAGGTGACCAATGTCGATGTCAGAACCCCAGCCGGTAGCGTGTTATGTTTCCCACATGGCATGCATCCAATGCACTGTATTCATAGCTCTGTGGCGATAACCAAAGGGGTAAAATATATCATTCGCAGCGATGTATTATTTAGCCTCTAACTGCCCTAGTCTTTATATCGGTTAAGCCTAAGTGAAGCGCGAGCCTAAGTGAAGCCCGATTGGCCTCACTTAGGCTGTGATCAGCGGCGGTGCAGCGCCGTTACTCAGCCGATTAACCCGCAGTGCAGCAGTCAATTTGCCCTTAGTGACTTAGATTAGTGACTCACATTAGCGATTTACATTAGTTACTCACATTAGTTACTTACATTACTGCATTTACCTTGTAGCACTGACATTCGTGCTGAGGCTGAGTCACTTGTTAGTGCTTACCTGAGTTAACCGCTTGAATCGAGGGGCGTTGCTCCATTTGATTTAGCCAAGCGATGAGGTGTATTTGAGCCTCATCAGGGGTTATTTCAAGATGTTTGATAAAGCTCAGCATGACATAAGCGGTAATGTCGGCGACCGAAAAATGTTTGCCAGCGATATAGGGCTGCTTGCTGAGCTGAGTGTCGAGTGTGGGCAGAAATTCGATGACGCGTTGGCGCGACTCTTCCCCCCAGGCTTCGATGCAGCGCTCACGGTCTTGGTAAATCTTAGTGATATTTCTAAAGGCCTGAAACGCGACGAATAAACCTTGTAGTTCACAGATACGTTGCCACATCTCAATCTGGGCTTTCTCAAGTGCAGCGTTGCCAAATAGCGAACGCGGCGCTGGATAGATCTCGTCAAGGTAGCGACATATGGCTATGGACTCACACAAGGTTTGTCCATCATCAAGCTGCAGCACCGGAATACGACCGTTGACGCTAAGTGCTTTAAATTCAGGGCTGAGGTTGTCGCCAGCACGTATATTGACCGTTTCGCGCTCAAGTTCAATTCCCATCTCGTTAAGGAAAATATTGACCCGCCTCGCACTCGGGGTCATGGCTAGTTCATATAGCTTCATCGTTCCATCTCCTGTTGTGCACTATTTCGCGCCTTTAATCAGCGGAATGCCGTTGGTTCCGACAGGTATGTATACCGTGGTGTGATTGGGCGAGTCAGCCATTTTCATTTGGGCATTAATGGCTTCATGTTGCAAGTAATTGGGGGTCAGGGTGGTGTTGATGATCTTTTGCGCCTCAGCGATACCTTTCGCTTCTTCTATGCGGATCTCGGCATCTTTTTGCGCAATCTCTTTTTGGGTTTCTTTCTCAGATAATAACTGCTGCGCAGCCAGCTTTTTCTCAACCGCGATCGCCACAATCTCAGGATAGTTGATATTGCCTATGACCACGTTTCTAAGCTGAAACGGTGAGGTTTTAAGATAGTCTTTGAGGTTTATCTCGACCGCTTCGGCAATTTTTGAGCGGTTTTCTTTTAGGGCAACACTATCGTAGCGCTGCACTTCATCGCGGACATAGGTCCTGAAGGTTTCACGGACAAAACGGATATACCAGTTTTCTGCGCCATACTGTTCAACCACGTCTTTGACAGAGCCAGCTTTAATGGCGATGACCGCATGAAAATTAAAACTGATGTTGAGATCATCATTGGCCAGTATGTTAAAGCTTTCGGTGTAAGTATTGGGCCGCATATCGATATTAATGATTTCGTTGCGCCACAATGATACGCCATAGTTACTGGGGCCTATCAGGCTGCCACGATATCCACCAGAGCCAAAGATCCTAGGTTTTTCGAAGACATAACCTTCTTCACCTGCTGGCGTGTTTGGGTTGGTACAGCCTGATAGTGAGGCGCTGACCAGGCCGATGGTCATTAATGTCGTTAGTGGTTTTGTGATCGTTTTAGTCGTTAACCGCTTGTTCATCTAATATCCCTATTTTTTTAATAATCTAAATCCAATGCAAAGCAAAGGTAACCCATAAGCTTGTTGGCGTGGCTAAATTGCTTGGCGCACCACACATCAAAATTGTCGGCAAATAGTTGCTCCGTGCTGATGGCTTTGATGGCGATAAAGTCTTTGCGCTTAAGCTCATCAATCATAGGGTGGTCTTTATCAAATCCTTTCGGTGGCCTGATTAGACTGTCGCCCTCCATGGCGAAACCGGCATCAGCCAGTTGCTTTAAGGCTTGTTTATAGGCATTGGGGTTGTCAAGGATACAGCTACGAATGTGGTTTAGCGCCTTGCTGTCAGGGTGCCAAATACCAGCGCCGATAAAGCAGCCTTCGTTGGCAATATGCAGGTAAAAACCCGGTGCATGCACATCCTTGCCTTGGAAGTGGCGAAACTGGATACCGACATTGATTTTATAGGGGGTTTTATCTTTGCTAAAGCGGGCATCGCGTTGGGGGCGCATTAGGCTGCCGCCGACCTTTTTGGCCACCGCCGTTAGGCGAGGCGATAGCTGTTGAATGTGCGGCGCCATCGCTGCAATAAATTGCAGTGCAGGGGTGCGCACCTTATCTTCATAGTCGGCTTGATTGGCCTTAAACCAGTCGCGATGGTTGTTCGCTTCAAGTTGAGCTAAAAAGGCGAAGGTGTCTGGCGTAAAGGCTGGCGCAGGTGCGTTGCTGCTAACTACTGTCATAATAAATTGATTACTAATAAAGCCCTGATAATGGGATAAAAATACCATATCTTTTACTAAAGTGTTAATCGAACCTTGGCCAAGATGGGGGCTGGGCATATTTAGTCGCCAAGCGGATTTATGCTATAGTCGCCGCCAATTAATCATGCACTTAATCGCGCTGCGCCATTGGCATAGATAGCGACGCATGAGGGTTAAGTGCAATAGATAGGCACATAAGTGTTTGCTCAAATGAGCTGGAGGGGTAAATGAAAATTTGGGTCGATGCCGACGCATGTCCTGGGGTGATAAAAGAGATGCTATTTCGCGCAGCCGATCGCGCCGAAATCGAGGTGACCTTAGTGGCGAATCACGCAATGCGCATTCCGCCGTCACGTTTCATCAATTTAGTGACCGTTTCGTCAGGCTTTGATGTGGCCGATGATGAGATAGTCAAACGCTTAAATGCAGGCGATTTGGTGATCACCGCCGATATTCCACTAGCCTCAGAGGTGATAGATAAGGGCGGCTTTGCGTTAAACCCAAGAGGCGAGCTATATACCACGCAAAATATTAAATCGATTCTTAATATGCGTGATTTTATGGACACCATGCGCGCCAGTGGCGTACAAACGGGAGGCCCCGCGGCGATAGGCCAAAGTGAGAAACAGGCCTTTGGCAATCAGCTTGATAAGTTTATCACTAAGCACCATAAGCGTTAAGCTCATCACCTTGGCCGTTTAAGCTTGCATAGCTTATCGGCTGCTACCTAGCCTTTAGTCAACCGTGTGAAATAAAAGATTTAACCTAGCCATTAGTCGTTATTTTACGGCAACAATGTTATCCTTTTGTAAACACGATGCGCTAGGACTCAATATGGACCCCCAACTTGTTGAAATAAAGGATTTCGTCTCTTTTACCTTAGCGATTATTGCGCTATTTATCGGTAAAAATATCATTTCACGTTATGAGCTGCTGCGTAAATACAGTATTCCAGAGCCTGTGGTGGGGGGCTTTGCCTGTGCGGCGATTGTGGGCATTCTCTATTATGGCTTCGATCTGCAGATTGAGTTTAACCTCGATGTTCGTGACATCTTACTGTTGTACTTCTTTGCGGGTATTGGTCTTAAGGCTGATATCGCTACTCTGTTGAAAGGTGGTAAGCCGTTACTGATTTTACTGCTGCTCTCCTCCAGCTTTATCTTTATTCAAAACGTGATGGGCGTCAGTGTCGCGACCCTATTTGGTCTCGATCCTAAAGCGGGATTAATGTCTGGGTCTATTGCCCTCATCGGTGGCGTGGGGACCACCATGGCGTGGACGCCCACTTTTGTTGAAGAGTTAGGTATTGCCAATGCGGCTGAGCTCGGGATAGCGTCTAATACGCTCGGTTTAATCTCTGCTTGTATGATTGGGGGGCCGATCGCGGCTTATTTAATGAAACGTCACCACCTTAAAGCCAGTGGCGATGATGAGCTTGATATTGGTACTAGCCATCAAGAGAATAGCCAGCACATGCAGGTCGACTATTTTGGGGTATTACGAGCGTGGTTATGGCTCAATGTCACCCTCATCATGGGTTATTTTATCGATGTTGGGTTAACGGGGTTTGGGCTTAAATTACCGTTATTTGTGAGCTGTTTACTGGCGGGGATTATCCTTGGTAATAGTGGTCGATTTTATCTTGAGCGCAAGGGGCGAGCGCAAAGTGCTTATATCCTTGAGGCTGGCCGGGGCTTAACCTTGATCCAAGATATCTGTTTGGGGATGTTTTTAACCATGGCATTGATGAGCCTAAAAATATGGGAACTTGAAGGCAGTTTACTGTATATCTCGACGGTGATGGGCTTACAGGTGCTGTTATCTGTGATGTTCACCATCTTCGTGGTGTTTCGGGCTATGGGCAAAGATTATGAATCTGCGGTGATATGCTCAGGTTTTGGCGGTGTGACATTAGGCTCAACCGCTACCGCGATTGTCAATATGACCGCGGTGACACAGCAATATGGCGCCGCTCACCGCGCCTTTATTATCGTGCCACTGGTGTGTGGGTTCTTTATTGATATTATCAATGCGATGATCATCAATATGTTTGTAAATTTTTAAGGCTTTACTGACGGATTTAAGAGGGAGAATCATCTCCCTCTTGCTGACATTATAACAGTTGTTGGGTGATCAATTTTAGCAGGTAAGTTTCGCGTTCAATCGACATCCCTTTTTTATTGCTATGGGCCATAGTGTGCTCGTTATGGGCGATTGCATCATGGATGTTAATCCACACCGGATACATGCCATTTTGGATCTCATGGGCTTCAAGCTTAGTGTCTCCTAGGGTTTCACCAATGGAACACACAAAGCAAAATGACTCCATATGAACAAAGTCAAAACCATCTTTATACCAAGGACGGTATTCTTCATAGCGGCCAAATTCAGACACAATTTCAATGGTGTGCGCGCCAGTTTCCTCTTCGAGTTCACGAATCAAGCCTTGGCGGATATCTTCGCCTTCATCCACTCCGCCGCCGGGAATACTGTAATCGTGATAACGCTCGGTATATAGCATCAAAATTTGTTCGCCGCGTAAAATGATGCCGCGCGCAGCCTGGCGATGAAAACCTTTCGCGTTCGTTTGTTGGTTGTTAAGAGCAGCATGGGTGGATGATTTTAATAAGCGCATAGGACGTTAGGCGAAGGTCAATTATAAAAAAGGCGCCGATTATAGCGTTAATGGGGGAGCGATGACATCTTTATACCGATGAGGGTTAATAGCCCATGCTCAGCATTTGTTGGTTATCTAATGTCGCTATCGCTGTTGGCTCAATGTGGTTAAGTGTAGTGAGCATCGCCTTGGCGACGACATCTGCTTTTATGGGGCGATATTGAGCTAGCTTACCCAGCATTAATGGGGCGATAAGTGGCATGATATGCTGGCCAATATCTTCAAGTATCCGACTGTGATCGCGCTGGCCTAACAGCAGACTCGGTTGTACCAACAGTAGGGCTTTACTTTGCTCTACTGCCCAAGTGGTGAGTTTAAGTTCGGTTTTTCCTTTGACTCTGTTGTAAAACACGCGGCTGTTGGCATCGGCTCCCAGTGCCGTGATGACAGCCGTTTTGTTAGCATTACAGCACAGGGTGAATTGAATTACCGCGTCGTGGTCAACCGCGGCAAAAGCTGCTTTACTGCCCGCTTGTTTTATTGTGGTGCCAAGACAGCAAAACCCATGGTCAATAGGGAAGGGGGGCGTGAGTTGCGCAAGCATATCAAGCTCAATTGACTGAAATATTAATTTTGGATGCTCCAAAGCAGGCGCGCGTCGGCCTAATACCCAGATTTTTTGATATCTTTGATCTGCAACAAGGCGCATTAATAGCGCGTTACCCACTAATCCAGTTGCGCCAATAATTGCAGCATTCATATTGCGGTCTCGGTAACGCTCCGGCTGTTGTTAGCGTGATGAGTTATGCGATTACATCCATCTCAAGTTCAATGTCGGTGCAGCCTTTTTTACAAAAAACGCCGTATTTACCACTGGCTTGCTTATCGGTTGGTACAACCAATTGCAGTGGCTGCTTACACTCTTCACACAGCACGGTATTGCCTTTGAACAGGCGTTTGATCAAATTTTTTTGTTCATTAAAGGATTTGGCGGTGGTTTTATTGATGGCTGAAAAATCCAGTTTCTGGGTCTTCGGGGCGCTATTCTCGCTCATATTTCTCATTCGTCGTCGGTCAATCGTTGCGCCAGTATATTCAGTCTTGCTATAACACTAAAGTCTTTCTGTTTAATCCGCTACCTGAGTGGTTAATTATTCACATTGATGACAGTTTACAGCGGCTATTTATCAGGTTTCTCTGATACCTCATCATCCTCAAATATAGTGGCTTAATAACATAGCCCTGCACAAAAATAGTCCTACACAAATACGCGTTAACACATCGCCGTTAGCAAAATCACTCGCAATCGACTTTTCATGGTGAGATTAACAGGCTTATGGGATAGAGTTAGCTCAACGACTGTTTTACGGCTGCTATGCTTTAACCATAAAGTGGATGCCGACTGTTAGTATAATGAGGTGCGTGGCGATGGGGTTTTTTAATATGCTCATCATATTCAGCATAACCATAATGATGACGTTGTCTGTTATGGCTAATCCCAGTAGCGTCGAACAACTTAAAAGCGCTATGGGTGGCGGCAATGCTGAGCAGCCCGATGAGATATTGTCGGTCGTCAGTATTCATTACCCACCCTTTACCATGAGATCGATTGATGGCGATAATGGCTTATCCTATACTCTGCTTCGTCAGGCGTTAACGGGCGCACATATAAAAGTTAAGACGTTAACCTATCCCCCTGCACGAGCCGAAAAGTTAATCGACAGCGAGCAGTGGTGTGCCAGTTTTTACCCGCCTACCTTAGCATCTAAGCGCGAGGTGTTAGTCGGACTATCAGATCAACTGGTTCATTTGGGCTTACTTAGAAAACGGCAAAATAACCGTTTTCGATGGCAGGATTTATCCGAATTAAGCGGCAAAAAAGTGGCTTATTTTCGTGGTTCATTAAAACCCTCAGGGATGGGGCAAGCGATGCTTGATGCTAACATGAGTATTTTTGATGTCGAAACCATCAAGCAAGGGGTGCAGTTATTGATTAAAGGCAGAGTCGACTACGCTTTTGCCGATAACATTTCGACCAAGGCGATATTCGAGCAGTTAGATATCGATGCGCAGGAATATCAATTTTCAGAAACCTTGTTGAAAGATGTGCAAATAGGAATTTGGCTTAATCTTGAATGCGCGACTGCACGAAAAGCCTATCAATATTTGTTATCTAAAGGCTATGTTGTCGTCACGCCAGATAATGGGCGGTAACGGTGGATGGCTTGTCCTGACGGTGGGGCTGTGTGAAAATATCGGCTCATTTTGGTTAACTCAATATCGCTATGTCATCTAAAGCCAACCTAACTCAAGAAAGTCAGCGCCAAGACGGTACTCCTCGAGCGAATCAAGCTGGGAGCGGCGAATCGCAAGCAAGCCCTTTAGCGGAGGCGAGCGATGAGATGAAACTGGCGGTGGATTTGATCTACTTGCTAGAGACGCATGCCATTGACCCACAAGTTGCGCTGGACGCACTCGCCATTGTCAGTGCCGATCTGCGGGCTAAAATTGCCGCCAGTGAGGAGTAAGGCGCTGGGGTCAATCAGCGACCCATAAAAAAGCCACTGTTTTAATCGAACAGTGGCTTTTTAGTGCAAGGCTTTGGCTTATCGCTGTGGGCTATTGCTGCTGGCAGGAACTCGCCATGCTATTTGGCTCGTTTGCATCGAGTATCAGTTAGAGGCGGGCTTTGCTTACCTTGCCCATCGGCCAGCAGACACTGGCCGTCTTTTATTAATAACTGCACAATGCGCGGCGATTCATAGTCACGCCCCATAATAAGCACGCCGTTGGCATCCTTATGCGCTAGGCGTGCTAGTGTCAGGTTGGGGTTTTGAGTAAAAGCCCCTGCAGCCAGAGTCACCTTTTGCATCTGCAGCAGGGTGGCAATAGTACGCTCTAACTCTAAGGTGCTGGCGGCACTAGGTTCAACGATAACTGCTGGCAAGGCTTCGGCCTGACTGTCATCGGCTTGTAGGCTACAGCCTGCAAGCAGCAAGTAAGTCATCAGCCACCAGCTATGGCGAGTAAGAGGGTGAGATTCAGCATCAGCTTGCATCTGTACTCCTTATAACCCAGTAGGCCAAATACGGTTATTACGTAGCTTACTTTGCATCCGCGTGTCTTCGAGGGTAAACCCTTTATCGATAAAGGGGGCCTGTACGGCGGCTCTGGCCATTGATGTGCTCACGGCTGGGCAGCGGTTATTGTCGCGATAAAAAAGTGCGGCGGATAACAAGCGCTCTTCAGTATTACCGAGCGGCTGGCTAAAGTCATCATTAAGGGCGCAACCTGGAAGATCGCTGGCTAATGTAGGGTTACTGCTGGGGACAAATCCGTCCGAGTAATCGCCGAAGCCTTTGTCGTTGATCCCTTTAAATTGCACGCTAAAGTAGGTGGTATCACAGTTCGGCGTTGGATAAAAACCATAAGGTTTACCGCAACTGGTGCCGCCGATTTGGATCACCTCAATATCGATGCCGCGCAGGCCATTCATTAAGGCTTCACTGGCTGAGCAGGTGTTATTGGTGGTAAGTACAAACACCCGTTGTAGATTGAGTGACGGCAGGGCTTGTCCGGCCCCAAGTGAGCTGGGATCAAAGCCGATGCTCTGGTCGATAAAGGGGATAGGGGTTAAGGCATCACCCGTCACCGGATCGCGAGTAGGGTATTTGTCGTTAAAAGTGAGTCGTTCAAAGGTGCGATTTTGGGTCGCTTGCTCACCGGCAATCATGTAACCCAATTGGCTTGCTAGGGCGAGTAAGCCACCGCCGTTATAGCGTAAGTCCAACACCAGATCTTGTACATCAGAATTCTTTAAGCCGTTGATGGCATCAACCAATTGACCCTCTGCAGTGGCGATATGGGCGTTAAATTGGATATAGCCGACATTGCCGCTAAATGTGGGGATGGCGCTGGCAATAGGCACTGGTGTCGACACCACGCTTTTGGCGGTTAAAGTGACATTGCGGGTCTCGGTGGCGCCTAAGTCGAGTACGCCAAAGTCTGTCTGTTTGCCTGACACACTAGGGAATAGACCGGCATTAAGAATGTTGATTGAGTCGCTGTCATTCGCATCTTTAATACTGACGCCATCCACACTGACAATCACCGCGCCGCGGCCGATACTGGCCAACGCCGCTGGAGAGTTGGGCTCACTAAAGGTGACGGTGACTTTTCTATCCACCCCGGCACTGGCCTGCTGTAAGTATAAATTAAAGCCGTAACCTAACGACGCTCCCGCCTGGTTTAATTGCTCCCACTCGTCGCTGGGCATGGCGAAATGGAACTGATCTTTGATGTTGCCAGATGCCGATAATTCATCGGTTTTAAGCAGGTCAAAGTACTCGAGCACCGTATAAGGTGCGGGATCTCTATCGATGATTTCGTCATACCATAAATAGGTGTCGTTACTCCATGAACGCAGCCACAGCTTTTCATTGAGTGCAGATCCCGTTTGGTCTGCAATGCATTGGTTTGCCAGTTGGGCATAAGGGGTGAACTCACCCTCAACCCAGGTCAAAGCGCCGTTATTGTTGCCCGTATCGCTAGTTCCACCAGTGAGATCAATAGTGTTACCACTGCCGCCTCCACCACATGCGGTCAAGAACAGTGCCGATAGTAATAAGCTTGGCAGTCGGTGTTTAATGGATAACGTCATAAATAATCCTTTATTGTCTATTAGTCGTTGTTACTAGGACGAAATTCTACAACTCATTAGGGCTTAAAACAATTCATTAACAAGTGTTTCATCTTTTGGTGAGGATTTCGTGCTAAATGGACAAAGGCTGTGCGAGTGGGCTTGTCGTTTGTTTGCAATATTAATAGCATATGATTTAATGAGTTGTCGCCACGGGTATGCTGTGGTGCTACCTGCACTCGGTGGATGATGTGCGTTAAGGACGATTAACTGTGATGACCTATTATCTGTTCGACATGATTGCCGCGCTCTGCTTTTTTAGTTGCTGGGCGGGCTATAGCCGATTTGCACGCATTAAGGCTAAATCAAGCAATTGTATCGCCAAATGCATGCATCAACATCGTATTCATTGGATGAACCAGTTAGTGGGCCGTGAAGTGCGGGTGGCAGAGGCAGCATTACTGGCCAATTTAGAGCGCAATATTACTTTTTTTGCCTCGACCACCATGCTAGTGCTCGCTGGCGTACTGACCCTATTTGCCCAAGTGGAGCGCTTAGAAGCGGTGATCGCATCGATACCCTTGACGGCGCCGCCCGAGCACTTACTGATCCAATTGAAACTGACGTTATTGGCATTTATTTTTGTGATGGCCTTTTTTCAGTTTACCTGGTCGATGCGCCAATATGGCTTTTTAAACGTGATGATTGGGGCAACGCCAGTGGATAAAAGTGGTACTAATAAGCCGTTGCAAGACTATGCGTTGCAGATGGCCAGAGTGCAAGATCGCGCCGCCCATGCCTATAACTACGGTTTGCGTTCCTACTATTTTGCCATGGCGGTGCTATGTGGCTTCTTTCACCCCTTGCTGTTTATTGTGGCCAGCCTTGTGGTGGTGTATACCCTCTACCGCCGAGAGTTTAAATCTAAGGCGGTGGTGGCGATTACTGCAGGCATGCAGATCCTTGATGCCGAGCAGCTTGCTCACGATAAATCACGTGCACAATGATGCGGCCCCGTAGCATGGTTGGCATACAAAAAAATGGCTAATGATTGAGTATCGTTAGCCATTTTTATTGCTATTACAGCAGATTATATTGTCTAGCGACTGGCCTTTTCTAATGCCTGTGCCACATCGGCAATAATGTCGTCAATATGCTCAATGCCCACCGAGATACGTACTAAGTCCTCAGATACCCCCGCCTTCGCCAGTTCGGTAGCGTCAAGCTGCCTGTGCGTGGTGGTGGCCGGATGACAGGCTAAGGACTTTGCATCGCCGATATTGACCAAACGTAAGATCATCTGCAACGCGTCGATAAAGCGCCCGCCTGCGGCCTTGGCTTCCTGTGGTGACGAGGCTTTAATGCCAAAACTAATAATGCCCGAGGCTTTGCCGCCAGTGATTTTATGGCAGTTATCACGATAGGGGCTCTGCTCCAATGCGCCGTAATTGACCCAAGCTATCTGCGGATGCTGGCTGAGATATTGCGCTAAAGTGAGTGCGTTACTGCAATGGCGTTCCATTCGCAGCGCCAAGGTTTCTAGCCCTTGCAGTAGCAAGAAGGCGCTTTGTGGAGCGAGCGCCGCGCCGGTATTTCTCAGTGGCACTACTCGGCAACGACCAATAAAGGCGGCAGGACCAAAAGCCTCGGTATAGACAACGCCATGATAAGAGGGATCGGGTTCGTTGAGCACGGCAAAGCGTTTGGGCTGCGCTGCCCAGTCAAATTGACCCGAGTCAATAATGGCGCCGCCAACCGTGGTGCCGTGGCCGCCAATGTATTTGGTGAGCGAATGCACCACAATATCGGCGCCAAATTCAAATGGGCGACACAGCACAGGTGTTGCTACGGTATTATCGACGATCAGTGGCACTCCATGGCGGTGGGCGATGTCGGCTAGGCGTTCGATGTCGACAATATTACCGGCCGGATTACCAATCGACTCGCAAAATAAAGCCTTGGTATTGTCATCGATGAGTGCGGCTAAGCCGTCAAAATCATCAAACGCCGCCATGCGAACTTCAACCCCTTGCCGCGGCAGTGTGTGGGCAAACAGATTATAGGTGCCGCCATAGAGCTGGCTGGTGCTAACAATGTTGTCGCCGACCTGAGTTAAGGCTTGGATCGCATAGGTGATGGCGGCCATCCCCGAAGCCACAGCAAGGGCACCAATGCCCCCTTCGATTGCCGCCAAGCGTTGCTCTAACACATTAGTGGTGGGATTCATGATGCGGGTGTAGATGTTGCCAGCCACTTTTAAGTCAAACAGGTCGGCACCATGCTGAGTGTCATCAAAGGTGTAGGAGGTAGTTTGGTAGATGGGAACCGCCGCCGCTTTGGTGGTCGCTTCTGACTCATATCCATGGTGTAGTGCTAATGATTCGAGTTTCATCTTGTGGGTTCCTATTCCTTTGAGTGAATGAAGAACATAGCACTTGGCCATCTGGATGTCTAAATGTTTTTTTGGACATATTGTCTGGGGTCATCAGCAAGCTGACTTTCAACATGGCGATGTCGCGTAATGACTCGTTTGTGGGACTTATTGGCGAGTTTACTTACCTGCCTTACGAGATTTTTAAGCACTAAAAGCGCTTTTTATTGTTATAAAACTACATTGTTAGGTCAGAGTGTCGAAGAGGCCACATTATTTACCGATCTAGATCACGTTATGCGCTAAAGCTGCGTTGCTTAGTTACCAAACGGTGCCGGAGTGTGACTTTACTATCGGTATTTTAGTTAACAATCATTTACTATTGAGTATCCCAAAATTTTAATGGTTGATGTTTGCGATGGCAGGTTTCTCAGACAAGATTAAGACAATCAAGAAGGGCTTAGATGTGCCCATCGCCGGTGAGCCAAGGCAAGAGATTGAAACAGCAGCGTTTCCTACTAAGGTGGCCCTGCTGGGTGAAGAATATGTGGGGTTAAAACCCACGTTACTGGTTGAGGTTGGCGATAGCGTCAAGCAAGGTCAGCCCCTGTTTGAAGATAAGACAACCCCTGGTGTGCTATTCACCGCGCCCGCCAGCGGCGTGGTGGTCGAAATTAATCGTGGTGAACGTCGTCGCCTGCAATCTGTGGTGATTGCGGTTGAAGGTGATGACAAGCTTAGGTTTGAATCTTTCAACGACTTGAGCCAAGTAAGCCGCGAAACGGTGCAGCAAAACCTCGTTAATAGTGGTTTGTGGACAGCGCTCAGAACGCGTCCTTTTTCTCGTATCCCTCAGCTTGATAGCCAACCAACGGCCATTTTTGTTAATGCCATGGATACCAATCCGTTGGCGGCCGATCCGCGCATTATTATTGCCGAGCAGCCACAAGCGTTTGCCGCAGGTTTAACTGTGCTCGGCTATCTAACTGATGGCCCGATACACCTATGCCATGATGTAGGTGAAGCAATGCCTGGCGCTGACTTACCTAAAGTAACCAGTCATCGCTTTGCCGGAGTGCATCCAGCAGGCCTAGTGGGCACTCACATTCACTTTATTCAACCCGCTAGCATTGAAAGGCCGGTATGGCACCTGGGTTACCAAGATGTGATTGCTTACGGCAAACTGTTTTTGACCGGCGAGTTATACACCAGCCGAGTGGTGGCCCTTGGTGGCCCAATGGTGGCAAATCCGCGTTTACTGCGCACTCAGTTGGGCGCTCAGCTAAGCCAGTTAGTGCAAGGTGAAATGAAGCCCGGTAATAACCGTATCGTTTCAGGCTCTATTCTTGCAGGTCATACTGCCGATGGTCCTCACGATTATCTCGGTCGCTTCCACCAACAAATTGCTATTTTGGCCGAAGCAGAAGGCCAACAGCTGCTGCCATGGGTACGCGGTGGCTCAAACAAGTTCTCTATTACTCGCGCCGTGACGTCACGCTTTAAAGGTGCTAAGCGGCTGTTTAATTTAACCACTCAGGCGGGTGGTTCACACCGTGCGATAATGGCATTTGGTCAACTTGATCGCGTTATGCCACTGGATATTTTGCCCACACTATTAATGCGCGACCTTGTGGTGCGTGACACAGACGAAGCGCAACTCTTAGGGGCGTTAGAACTCGATGAAGAAGATTTGGCATTGTGTACATTTGTCTGCCCGGGCAAATATGATTTTGGCCAAGAACTGCGCATCTGCCTAGATATTATTGAGAGGGAAGGGTAATGAGTAAGCCAAATAACACGCCTGACAAACAAACTGACTACTATGCCCATGGCGAGTCAATGCGCAGCTATTTTCGCTCCTTGCTCTATGCCAGTGGTCGCAGTACCAAAGGCAAAGTGCATGTGCGTGATGCCATTGATGTTAAGCGGACTATGACGATAGTTGGGCTCTGTTTGCTGCCGGCCATCTTAATCGGTGTCTATAACTTGGGTCTGCAGGCTCAGCTGGCACTGGCGTCAGGGTTGACTACGCCAGATGTATGGCAGCTATTGGCCTTTAATGGCGTTACCGGTGGGCTCACTGAGCAGTCTGGGCTGTTAAGCCGTTTTGCTTATGGCTTAAGCTTCTATGTGCCTATCTATTTGACCGCCTTGTCGGTTAGCCTCTTTTGGGAGGTGGTATTCGCTAAGGTGCGTCGTCAAGAACTGCACGAAGGTTTCTTCGTTACCGCATTGCTATTTACCTTAATTATTCCGGTGTCGACCCCGCTATGGATAGTGGCTTTGGGCATTACCTTTGGGGTGATCATAGCGAAAGAGATGTTTGGCGGCATGGGGTATAACTTCCTTAACCCTGCGCTGGCGGGTTATGCCTTTATCTACTTTGCCTACCCCACTGAGGTGGCGCAGTTGTCGCAGTTTGTGGCGGTTGATGGATTTGCCGGAGCGACGACCTTAACGCAAGTGGCTGCGGGCAAGCTGAGCTTTGCCGATCAGAGCTGGTATCAAGCCTTTAGTGATCCATTATGGTGGGATGCCCTGTTTGGCTTTACGGTGGGCACCATTGCCGAAACCAGCACCTTGGCAATTTTATTTGGCGGTTTAATGCTGATCTTAACCCGCTTGGCCGATTGGCGCATTGTGGTGGGTGTCATGCTCGGTATGGTGTTGACGGCGGTGATGTTTAATCTGATTGGCTCGGATAAAAACGAGATGTTTGCTATGCCGTGGACCTGGCACCTAGTGACTGGCGGTTTTGCGCTGGGGATGATGTTTATGGCGACCGATCCAGTGACCACAGCTTACACCCGTCAGGGCAAGTTTTTTTATGGTTTGATGATTGGCTTTATGACAGTGCTGATTCGAGTGCTTAACCTCAAAATGCCAGAAGGCATTATGCTGGCTATCCTGTTTGCCAATCTGTGGGCCCCCTTATTCGACTATGTCGTTGCCCGTAGCAATATGAAGCGGAGGCTAAAACGTAATGCCGCATAAATCACAGCAGATGTTACAAGTGCAGACGGCCAATTTATGGTCATCGATCATCGCATCGTTTTTATTTCGACTGTCCAGCCGCGACTCGCGCGTCGATATGGGAGATAAATCCTAATGGCATTTAAGAAAGACACCGTCGTGGGGACCATGATCTTCACTATCATTCTCTGCCTCTCTTGTTCATTTATGATCACTGGTACCGCCGAGATCCTTAAAGAGCGTAAATTGGCCAAAAAACGTGACGAGTTAAAGCGTTATGTGCTGATGGCGGCCGATGTAAATATCGCTGGTGAGCAAGATTTTCGACAAATTTTTGCTAAGTCTGTCACCCCATTATTGGTTGAACTCGATACAGGTGAGATTGATACCAGCAGCGATGTGCTCGACTTTGATGAGCGGATGGCGGCGATTAACCCCGAGACCTCGAGTAAGCCTAAAAAAGACACCGCTAAGATCAAAAGCCGCGCCGACAAAGCGCGGGTATTTAAAGTGTTGAATGATAATGGTGAGCTGCGCGCCGTGGTACTGCCTATTTACGGTAAAGGGCTGTGGTCGATGATTTATGGCTATGTGGCGGTTAAACCCGATTTCAATACCATCGAAAATGTGGTGTTTTACGAACATGGTGAAACCCCAGGTATTGGTGATTTCCTCAATGATACTGCCTGGACCGATACCTTTAAGGGTAAGCAACTGTTTAATGAACAAGGCAAGGTCTCGTTCAAAGTGGTGAAAGGTGGTGCTAAGCCGGGTGACCTACATGGCGTCGATGCCATTAGTGGCGCCACTATGACCGGGCGCGGCGTGCAGCGTGCTATTGAGTTCTGGTTTGGCAATGAAGGTTTTGAGACCTTCCTAAACAAGCTAAAAGCATCGGAGGTTTAACATGAGTAAGAGCATGACAGCGACTCGGGATCTATTAACCAGTCCTATTTTTGCTAACAACCCCGTTGCGATGCAGGTGCTTGGGGTCTGTTCGGCGCTGGCGGTGAGTAATTCAATGCAAACGGCATTGGTGATGACACTGGCGGTGACCTTCGTTTTGGTGTTTTCTAACCTGATTATCTCCACCATTCGCAACTTTATACCTAACAGTGTGCGGATCATTGCGCAGATGACGGTTATCGCCTCCTTGGTGATTATCGTCGACATGATTTTGCAAGATATCGCCTATGAGCTGTCGCGTCAGTTGTCGGTATTTGTGGGGCTTATCATCACCAACTGCATCATTATGGGCCGTGCTGAAGCCTTTGCGATGAAGATGCCGCCGCATTTAGCCGTGGTCGATGCCATAGGTAACGCCATAGGTTATGGCGTTATCTTGTTAGGTGTTGCCTTTGTACGAGAGCTACTGGGCAGTGGCACCCTGTTTGGTCATGAAATATTTACCACTATTGAAAACGGTGGCTGGTATCTGGCCAACGAGATGTTCAAGTTACCACCAAGCGCCTTCTTCTTGATTGGCTTGATGATTTGGGCCATCAATGTTGTTCAGCGTAAGCGAGGGTAAGGAACGGATATGGAACACTATATTAATCTTTTTGTTCAAGCGGCCTTTATCGACAATATGGCGCTGTCATTTTTCATGGGCATGTGTACCTTCCTTGCGGTGTCGAAAAAAGTTTCGACCTCTTTTGGCTTAGGTATCGCGGTGATCGTGGTGATGATGTTAGCCGTGCCGTTAAATCAGCTGATTTATGTCAATGTGTTAGCCCCAGGAGCGCTGGCGTGGGCCGGTTACCCTGAGCTGGATCTGAGCTACTTACAGCTGATCACCTTCATTGGCGTGATCGCTGCTTTAGTGCAGATTTTAGAGATGTTTTTAGACAAGTACATTCCGAGCCTTTATCAAAGTTTAGGGATTTTCTTGCCATTGCTAACGGTCAACTGCGCCATTTTTGCTGGGGTCATTTTTATGGCCAACCGCGACTATACCTTTACTGAATCGGTGGTGTTTGCTGCTGGCTCAGGTTTTGGTTGGGCGGTGGCGATTGTGATGCTGGCGGGTCTGCGTGAGCGGATGAAGTTTCATGCCATACCCGCGGGGCTTCAGGGCGTGGGTATCACCTTTATTACCACCGGTCTGATGGCGTTAGGCTTTATGTCGTTCTCGGGGATTTCGTTTTAAGTGGTGGCTTGTCCCATTTAAATCAGATGCATTATACAAAAGGGTTTTGAGATGGAAATGGCAATAGGCATAGGCATGTTCACCATAGTGGTGTGTGTGCTGGTTATGGTGATACTGCTCGCCAAAAGCAAATTGGTCATCAATGGCGATGTAAAAATCAATATTAACGATGACGAGGAAAAAAGCATTGTGACCGCCGCTGGCGATAAACTGCTGGGGGCGCTTGCGAGTAAAAATATCTTTATCCCATCGGCCTGTGGCGGTGGTGGCACTTGTGGTCAATGCCGAGTTACCGTTAAATCGGGTGGCGGGGATATTTTACCGACCGAGCGCGATCATATTAATAAGAAAGAGGCCAAAGCCGGGTGTCGTCTTGCTTGCCAAGTGGCGGTTAAAACCGACATGGAGCTAGAGATCGAAGAGGAGATCTTCGGGGTGAAGAAGTGGCAATGTGAGGTGATCTCCAATAACAATCAGGCCACTTTTATCAAAGAGTTACTGCTTAAATTACCTGAAGGCGAGGACGTTAAGTTTAAGGCGGGTGGTTATATTCAGATTGAAGCACCCGCGCATCAAGTTAAATACAGTGATTTTGATATTCCAGCGCAGTACCGTGATGACTGGGAGAAATATGGTTTATTTGACCTAGTCTCGACCGTAGATGAAGAGGTATTGCGCGCCTATTCGATGGCCAACTATCCTGATGAGAAAGGCCTTATCATGCTTAACGTACGTATCGCGACGCCGCCAGCCCCCGGTTTACCACCAGGCAAAATGTCATCGTACATTTTTAACCTCAAAGCGGGTGATAAGGTGACTATTTCGGGCCCCTTTGGTGAGTTCTTCGTCAAAGATACCGACGCTGAGATGGTGTTTATTGGCGGTGGTGCAGGGATGGCGCCGATGCGGTCACACATTTTTAACCAGCTTAAAGGTGAAAAGACCAAACGTAAGATGACCTTCTGGTACGGCGCGCGTTCGCGGCGTGAAATCTTCTACAAAGAAGATTTTGATACCCTAGCAGCGGAAAATGACAATTTTGAATGGCATGTGGCACTGTCCGATCCGCTCCCTGAAGATAATTGGGACGGCTACACCGGCTTTATTCACAACGTACTTTACGAGAATTACCTTAAACACCATAAGGCGCCTGAAGATTGTGAGTTCTACATGTGTGGCCCGCCAATCATGAACTCGTCAGTGATCAACATGCTTGAAAACTTAGGGGTTGAGCAAGAAAACATCTTACTCGATGACTTTGGTGATTAGAGGTGATTAGACTCGTTTGACCCATTGATATAAAAAACGCCCAATAGGGCGTTTTTTAGTTTTAGCCTTAAATCCACTTGTGCGACGATGCTGTGCATCGGTTAGGTTTGATGTCGGCGTTGATTAAATTGCTGATTTTTTTCATGTAAGTTTAATTTGATGACTGGTTTCAGATATGGAGTAATCCGTCGTTCCTGTTGGTATCGCTCAGCGCATTATTGACCTAAGATCTCATTTCGCAGCGAATATGCAGCCATTAACAGTTCCTGCTGCTCTTGCTGGCCGACATTGTGTTTGGCCAGTACTACCAAGATATCATCGATCACCGCCATATATTCTCGCTCATTGATATTCATGCCTCTGTGAGTATCAACCATGCTTTTACCCGTGTATTCCTGCGGTCCGCCCGTAGCCATACACAGAAATTCGGTGACTTTCTTGATAACGTTATCACGATCAGAGTCTTGGTAACGACTCGCTATAATTGGATTTACAGCGTGAGTATCAAAGATGTCGGCTGCCACTTTGGCTATATTTGACTCGCCACCTAGGCGGGTATAAAGACTGGTTTCACTCATCATATTGCCTCTTATTTGACTCAAAGAAACGGTAGAGATTAAGGATCTTCAATCGTAAATCGTAGTCTTTAAGTGTAGTGCCTGAGGCGAATGTCATGGCGCTAATGAGCTGTCATTGTGATTAGTTTGGGCTGGTAGTTGTAAGGAGATACTTCATTACTCTCGATTATCGTTTTTAGCCTATGAGTTGGGCTAAAAAGATCATTTTAGCCCAAATCAAAAACGCAGCCACTGGCTAATGCCAGTCAGTTAAGCTGATTGGCATTTTTCTTTTTATGGGGATATTTGCTTGGTTTTGACTTTATAGCCCTTGGGTACACCCTATCTTCTCGTTTCGTTGGTAGCTCGAAGTTACCTAGCATTTCTATCAGTTGCTCGTAATGATTGGGTAAATTTCCTGGGCTCATCAGTGGTAATCTTGCTAGGTAACTTAGTATCGTACTCGCGCAGTTACTGAAGCTGAGGCGATTGGCCCATATTCCTTTTCTTGACGCGGCCTCAGTCATTGCTTGACGCATCAGGTTGTAGCCAAGTAGTAAGCCCCAAAGTTCCTGTTCTACCATCTCTGATTTTTTACTTCTTAGCGTATACTCGCTGTTTAGTAGGGTCTGTTTCATCTCTCGGTAGCCAAGCTCTATTTCCCATCGATGATTATATAACTCAACGATGTCAGCACTTGGAAAGCGTAATGGGTCGACCATTGAGGTTAATACCTGATGCGTCTTACCTTTTATTGATTTTGTCACCAGCCTCGCTTCTATATGCGTCGGTAGCGCTGGGTTTTGTTGTCTGGCTTGGGCGGTTATTGCCAATTTCACCTGTTTATCTAACCGGCCATTTGAGTGTAAAACCTCGTACTGAAGCCCCTTTCTCGCAGGGATTAACCAGTGCCGCTCTTCACCACCTAGTTGCCATTGATGTAGCAAGTTTAAGGAGTAAAAACCTTTATCGAACATCGTGAGACTATGGTCTGGAGTTGACTGTATGAGCGCTTCTGCTAGCTTCATTTCACTCGTTTTATAACCATCAAACGCGCTATTTATCAGTTGATGGCTAGTGAGCTCCATATGACACACCATACGAACCTGAGGAAATGAGGTGTCACCATGTTGATTTGATGGTGAGCCAAAAGCATTACGATTATCAGCGGTGTCCTGAGTGCGCCAGACTACACCATCAACGGCTAATAAATTCAGTCCACACCACGTCTCAAATTGAGTGTTGCTATAGTAATGTTTTGCCATCATTTGAAAGGCATTTTTCATACTCTGCACACCTAACCTCTGGCGCCCTTGAACAAGAGCACTGGGGGCAATGAGCTTCTTTTTACCTGGTAGCATCAACTCCATATGAGTCGCAAGCTCCCATACAGACTGTTGTCGGTAAAAACTCATACCAATGACAGACCACATAACTGCATCAAGGGGTAAGCGACGTTTTCTTACTGTGGCGACCCCAGCAGTTTCAAAGGCTTGCTGGATGATGTTTTCATCCAATAAGTGATTAAGATTGGTAAAGGCTGTGGCTTCTTGGTGGTATTCAAAAGCGGTGCAGAAAGCTTGTTCTAAAGACATAAAAAAATCCAATATCATTTCTGATATTGGATTTTGAAGCCTTTTAAAGATCGGTCAACTGATCGTTTATATGCTTAACTGATCGGCATTAAGCCACTGGCTGCATTTTAGTGTGTAATTGGATTGCTATTACACAAATACTGGCGCATCGTAATCGTAACCTTCGTCGCTGTATGCGGTCACGATGGCATCGTCAACTAAACCGTCTGCGGCGGCCACTTGGGTATCAAAAAAGTGCTGTATCTGTTTGCGGCGTCCGTGGGCGGCCCAACTAGCGGCATCCATCCAAATTTCATTAAACATAATTGGATAATCGGTGCGAGTGGCACTAGGGTGGTCGATTTGACGGGTCAAGATGTACTGAATACAGCCTTGTTCACGCAGCGCATCGGGCTCTAACGCTTTCAGCACGTCAAACAGTTGTGCCTCTTTACCTATCTTTGGGCGAAATTGAGCAATAACAAAAATACGTGATGACATAAGTGTGGCCTTTTCCTTGGTAAAAGCTAGAGTGTAAATCAAGAGTGTAAACCAAGATTGGTCAGTGCTCTAGGATTGATATATTGGCCATAAACATAAGCAGTGATAGAGTTTACGCTTTAACACTGCGACTCCCTCGAGGACTAAGGAATAATGTCAGAGTGTCAATTAGCGGATTTTACGCTCTATTTAAAACAGCTAGGGCTAGACGACAGTTTAATGACGACTGCTACTGGGCAGGCGACATTGCTACAACTGGGTGCTGACGAGGTACTGTTACATCAAGGAAGTCGGCAAAAATTTGCCTATTTTATTAGCGCGGGGCTACTCAAAGCCTGCCATTACAATGACAATGGCGCGCCCTTGGTCAAAGAGTTTTATTTTGAGCAGGAGTTGTGTTTCTTATATAGCAGTTGGTTAACAGGTGAGGTTGCGCAGTATCAGATTGAGGTGATGCAAGAAGCCCATGTTGTCAGGCTGCCATTAGTGCTGCTTGATGATCGCAGTTGGCATAAGGTCAAAATCAACTTATTGAGTCAACAACTGATCTATAAAGAGCAGAAAGAAGCCTTTTTATTACTGCATACACCTGAGCAGCGCTATCTCCACCTGCTTAAACATAGGCCTATGTGGGTTGATAGACTCAATAATCAGCAACTGGCTTATTATATCGGTATTAGCCCTGTGAGTTTGTCTCGACTAAAAGCTCGGCTTGCTAATGACCTCTATGTCGCCGCTCGCTAACTCGCATGTCTGGCGCCGTTATGGTGTTTGTCCTGTAACAGGAAGTGGCTGGCGATTGGCCATCAGGGGCGGCGATGCTCCGTAAAATCACATTCCATTCAATCAATTCCATCTCAATCAGTTATTTACCGTTAAAAATGGCAATAACCTAGCGCAATTAACTTAAGTTAATGCTGAGGATGGGTGTGAGCATCATACTGTTGCCACTTCTCTTATCATTGTCTCAACTGAAATCAGAACAATGTTTTCAACAGGTGGTTTATGTCAGTATTTATGGTGTCGCAATGGCTTATTGGTATTGCAATTATCTTTGATCTTGCCTCATTTCAATTTAAACCAAAGCACCATATTGTTGCGTGTCTAGCGGTGTCGGGTGTACTCATTAGCAGCCACTTTGCTCTACTGCAACAGTGGACTGCAGCAGGCTTAATGCTAGTGGCAGCGATACGCTATGTTGTCACTATCTTTAGCCACTCAAAGTTATTGATGTCGCTATTTTTGGCCATTAGCAGCCTTATTACCTTAGTCACCTTTGCTGGCCCACTTAGCCTGATTAGTTTTGCTGGCAGTGCCACGCAAACTGTCGCGGCATTTAGCCAAAGCGATCAACGTTTACGGCAACTAATGATAATCGGTACTAGCCTCTGGTTGCTTAACAATATTCTAGTCGGTTCACCCACGGCAGTATTGATGGAGGTACTGTTTATTGGTAGCAACTTGGTTGGCTATTATCGCTTTTATGGCACGCGGATAGCACTAGATTAATGCTTGGATATCTGATCAACAATACTCATAATGCAAAGCTTAATGACCCAAGGCAGAGTGGCAGGATTAATGCGATTAGACAAATTTGTGTGCAAGAGTACAAGGCTTGATCGCCAACAAGCAGTATTGGCTATCGTTGCAGGTGATGTCACGGTCAATGGCAATACGATTGTTGATGCCAACATACAGGTGCATGAGAGTAATTGTATTGAGCTGGAGGGCATGCGACTCGTATTGAGACCTTTTCGCTATCTGCTGCTCAATAAGCCGATGGACACACTTTGTTCTAATGTTGATGGCGATTATCCCTCCATTTTTAATTTAATCGATGTCCCCAATCCTCATGAGCTGCATATTGCTGGCAGGCTCGATGCCGACACCACAGGATTGGTGCTGATCACCGATGATGGCCGCTGGTCGTTTAATGTTTTTAATCCTAAGTATCAGTGCCAAAAAGTGTATCGGGTCACCTTAAGGGATAGTATTGAAGGTGAACGTAGTGGCGAACTTGATAGACAGTTAATGATTCGGTTTAAGCAGGGGTTAGCGTTACCCGGTGAGACTAAGCCCACCTTGCCCGCCAAACTCCAGTATGTCAGTGCGCGTGAGGTGCTGCTGACGATTAGCGAAGGGCGTTATCATCAGGTCAAACGTATGTTTGCCGCTGTGGGCAATCGCGTCAACGGCCTTCACCGAGAGCGTGTGGGTGAGATCCAATGTGATGTTGCTTGCGGTGAGTGGCGATATTTAAGTGATACCGAGGTTGAGGGATTTGGTTTTTCGCCATTAAGCGAGTTAGATAAACAGTAGGCTCAAGTGGCTGACTTGAGCCTATCTAGCCTCATAAAATCACGGCTTGTTCATTGGCTAATGCTCTCGCTGCTTAGTTCTGTCTTGGGAACTGTGCTGCGAGCGTTCGCGACTAGCTCGATGATTGACTTGAGCGCGATGCTGAGTGTTTGGTTGAACGCTTCTCTCACGTTGAGTACTGTAATCTCGTTGAGGACTTCTATTCCGTTGCAGGCTCTTCTCTCTTTGATGTGTCCTATCTTTGCCTAAAGCGGGCTGAGTTTTTGATGACTCGACTTTATGGGCCGAGTTTGTCGTCTGCTTAATGCGTTTCTCTTGATGGATTGCTGTGTCGTTTATCTTTCGTTGGCCACGATTATCCCGTTTATAGCTACTATTAAACTCAGATTTTTGGCTTGCTTTAATATTCCGATATGCTCTCGTATTACTGATTGCCAGTTTATGACCAAAATCCTGTTCACGGCGCTGCTTTACTTGAGCTGTGCTGTAGTGTTTTGGTTTTGCACTGTTACCATGGCGCTCGACACTTCTTCGTTGCTTTGTGTGCAGTGTGCTGGGTCTATGGCTGTTATAGCGCTGTTTCACACTGGTCGAACGATAAGCTACACCTCGGCGATGGGCAGGTTTATGGTTCCAGCGCTGCGCGCCACTGCTGGTCACAATGCGACTGTGTGAGCGATAACGATTAGCGTGATGATGGTGAGTAACCACAATATGGCGCTTATGCCAGTGGAACGCGCTAAAGTAATAATTAAAGCTAATGTGAATACCACTATGCCAATAAAAGCGGCTCGAGTAGTGGCTAGGATAGTGCACTGGGTATCGTGGTGGGTAGACCCAATACACTGGCGGGTAGTTATACCAGCGCCAATGGCCGTACACCACGCGAGTGTCATACACTGGCACGTAAACAATCTCTTGCTGCACAGGCTCAATGATGATCTGCTGATTAATTTTAGTCACCTTCATATTGTCCATATCATCGAAGGTGTTGGCGTTATCGGCTTGCTGACGCAACGTTTGAATACTGGCGAGTACGCGCGCTTCATCTTGCAAGAAGGCATCGCCCAGTGTTTGTGTCCAATCTAAGTCGTCACTGAGCTTTTCAAGTACGCTAGGGAAGGCGAGTAGCGCTAAGATGCTAGGATCCCAACCCTTATCTTCGGCGCGTTTGACCGCTGCTTTAGCGTCGAGTGCTTGATGTTTATTGCGCCATCGGTTGGCTTGTACCACCTCTAAAGGGTAGGTCGAGGCGATTAATATGTGCGTTAGTAAACTATCGGGGTAGAGCGCGATTGGGGCTAATATTTGCGCTAGCTGGGCCTCACTAAATTGTATCTCTTCGATACGTTCTGCTGGTTCATCTAGTGCTAATACGCTAGGTGCCAGTAGTAGTTGTGATAGGGCGATAAGCAAGACTAAAGCGCCATGTTTTATGCTGTTCATATCGTCTCCAACTCTTCACTGTCTTTTGATTGACTTCGATAGTAGACGAGTGAAGATGAACATAAGCTGAAAGTCTTTTGCGGTGGATATGACAGTGTAGTGATGAGTAGTAAAGGGGATACGTTTTTTTAAGTCATCATGTTAGCCGTATTAATAGCCAATAATTTGCTTATGGGCATTTTTTATCTTTAATAAAGCCATTGCTACTGACAGCAGTATTTAAGTCCACATACGCCAATTATTGGCCTATTAAAGGTTATCACTTCATTTATGCAGGTTTTGTGTCGTTTTATTGCTGTATCCATGAAAAATGCTCTGTACATCTTGCGTATCACCTGTTGTTTAGTTGTTACTTGAGTGGTGCTGTTGCTTGAAAAGTAGAGTGTGATGTTATTGCGATATAGATAACAACTCGCACGAACAGTGTGATCTGAATGTCATGGCAAAATTAATTAATTTATTTATCCGTTAGCTGACGTTACAGATGGATTTGTTTGTTGCTAAAAAGTGTTTTTTTGATGGCTTATTGAGCTCGCCCTGGTTGTTAAAAGCACTGCCTGCTCTTAAATTGAGCAGTTCGTTTGTTTTTATTCTTTGTTGTGCTTAGCTATCATCTTTTATTGCTTTTGGTTATATAGTGAAGCTGGTTGTTATCATATATCATGCCGCGCTATAACAATCAGGTCTAATATATCTTATTGCGTTATATACATTCTCAAATAAATGGAATAGTTGAGCTAGCCAATGAAAAATAATCGATGCACCACCAATAATGAACGTAAATTTAGCGCTAATAATAAATTAATCAGCGTTACTGATTTACAAGGAAATATTCAGGATTGCAATGACGATTTTGTTGAAATTAGTGGTTATGCTAGGGACGAGCTCATTGGGCAGCCACACAGTATAGTGCGTCATCCAGACATGCCCGCAGAGGCATTTAGGGTGATGTGGGCGCATTTAAAGCAAGGTAAGCCTTGGATGGGCTTAGTGAAAAATCGCTGTAAAAACGGCGATTTTTATTGGGTAGATGCTTATGTGACGCCAATAACCGATAAAGGCCAGGTGGTAGGGTATGAATCGGTAAGGTCTTGTCCCAAAAGAGACGATATTACCAGAGCCGAAAAGTTATATGCTCAAGTTAATCAAGGTAAAACCCCGTCGAAACTCACCTCTCTCTCGCCAGAAAATATCTTCTTAATCCTCACTGTTATTGCTACTTTTATTCTATTTTTATCTGCTGGTTGGTCATCCATTCAAATACCTTTACTGGCTATCGCATTTATTTATGCCGCTTGGGTAACATACAGCAAAAATGCCACGATTAATCACTTGAACGCTATGCTAAAAAATAGTTTTTCGCATCCGTTAGCAGCACAAACCTACTCAGATTCAAGTGGTGATGTGGGATTATTGCAGGTTGCTATTTTGAGCCAAATTGCTCATTTAGGCACTGTCATTGCTCGCATTGAAACGGCAGCCTTAAGAGTGGCTAGAGAATCCGACAGGGGATATCAACAAACGGTTAAAACCGCGCAAGAGATAGAGAAACAACAGGCTGAAACGTTCCAAGTGGCTACCGCGATGAATCAAATGGCCACCACCATCACCGAGGTCTCTCGCCACGTTTCCGATACGGCAAGCCATGCAGGGATCGCCAATGACTTGGCCGTGAATGGGAATAAGGTTGCTGAAATAACCCATCAATCTATTCAAAAGCTTAATGAAACGGTATCAGATATCAGCATCTCTGTGAGTCAGTTGTCCGATCAAACCGCGTTAATTGCCAAAGCGGCACAACATATCGAACAGATAGCCGATCAGACCAATTTGTTGGCCCTTAATGCCGCTATTGAGGCGGCGCGGGCCGGCGAGCAAGGGCGAGGCTTTGCGGTTGTCGCTGATGAAGTTAGAAACTTAGCCAAGCGCACGCAAGAGTCGACGCGTGATATTTACGGTATTGTGCATGAGTTAACGGCCAGCGCAGAAGTCGCAGTGAATACCGCTAAGCTTGGTACTGATGCGGCAGAAGAAGGGTTAGAGCGAGTACAAGAAAGCACTAGCATGCTTAACGGTATTTTCGATGCCGTGGGTGAGATAACCAATATGTCGACGCAAATGGCGGCAGCGGTAGAAGAGCAGGCCCATGTTGCTGAAGATATTAATCGTCAAGTGGTGAGCATCTCAGAATTAGCTTCGGCATGTGCGGATAGTTCTAGTGAAACCACTGAATCGATGACTTTGGTTAAATCGATATCTGATGAATTACATGAATTAGTGGTGCGGTTTAAGCCTCATTAATGGCCCTGTTAAAGCTGAAGTGAAGTCGAGCTCCACGCCGCTATGACTGGAGTTGAGTCATAGCGGCGTGGTGATGCTATCCATATTATCCAGGTTGATTGAAACTCACCTCGAAGCAGGCGCCACCAAGGTGTGATGAGGTGGTAATGGTTAAATGTCCCTGATAGCTATCGATTAAGTCGCGCACAATCGCTAGGCCAATGCCATGGCCTTGCTCGTAGGTATCGACCCGCTTGCCTCGCTCAAATATGGCATGATGTTGCTGCTCACTAATCCCCTTGCCGTCATCTTCAATAATAAAGCGCAGTGTCGCCTCTTGTTGTACAACCGATAGCCTCACCCGCGAGGCGGCAGCTTTGCAGGCGTTATCGAGCAAATTCCCCAGTAACTCAGTTAAGTCACTCTGATCGCCATAAAAGACGCATTGTTCAGTGGGGGGCTGAGCATAATCGAGCTCAATGCCAGGGTGGATTTTGGTTAAGGTGCGCATCAGTTTATCTGATACTAGGCTGACCTTGATGCCCAAATGCCACGCGGTGCCTGCAGCACTTTGAGCACGTTTTAGCTGGTGGCCTATGGTGCGGTTGATCTGATCCACTTGCTCGATAGAGGTTGGGCTGAGATCTTTTTGGCTCTGGATGACTGCCAAGGGCGTTTTGAGGCTGTGGGCTAAATCCGATAGCGCATTACGATAGCGACTGCGCTGACGTTGTTCGGTACTCAGCAGCGTATTGAGTTGTTTGGCTACGGCTTGTAACTCTGTTGGATATTGCCCAGTTAATTGGTGTGACTCTCCTCGCTGCACCGATTTTAACTCTAATTTAAAGCGGGCAAGGGGTTTTAATGTCCAACGTAACCAGGCGATTTGAATGGTGAGCAGCACTAACATCAGTAGCAGTAACCAACTCCAAAGGTGCTGGCTGAACGCCTGTTGTTGCTCCGAAACGGTGGCGAAATCTTTAATGATATGCACGGTAATTGGCGCATCGGATGGATTGTGAGCTGTGGCAGCAAAACGTACGCTGAAACTGTAGATAAGGTGGGCTTTGCCATCGATGTCGATGTCACTAAAGTCACCACGGCCGACGTCTGGATTAGGTAACTGCTGTGGCTCACTGAGACCTAAAAACGAGTTAGATGCCCATATAACTTTGCTGTTAGGGGGCTTATTTACTTGCTCCGAAATTAATGCATATAGTCCCGAGTTGATGACATTAAATTGATTTTCCAATAAGCGCTCAGGCATCAGCAGTTCGCCATCTTCCATGTCAGTCACCGCAAGCACTGAATATAAATAGGCACTGAGTTGGTCCTGAGTATTAATCATTACCTGTTGTTTAAAGGCATTGTTAAGCGCAAGACCTATGATGGGCAATAGCACCACGATAAGCAGCAGGGCACTTAGCATTAAGCGGGTGCTAAGTGAGTTGAATAGCTTAGTAGGTTGGTTAACTATCTTCATGGTTTTTAGTCGTTAGCCAGTTGTCGCATACGATACCCTTGGCCTCTCAAGGTTTCGATTAAGCCATGTTCATTATCAGGATCGAGTTTTTTACGTAAACGGCGAATAAACACCTCGATGACATTGGAATCTAAATCGAAATCTTGATCGTAAATATGCTCGATAAGTACGCTTTTGGATTTCACTTCACCAATATGCAGCATGAAATACTCAAATAGCTTGTATTCTGAACCGCTTAACTTGATCTGCTGCTCACCGACTTTGATTTCATGGCTGCTGGTATTGAGGCTAAATATGCCGTTTTGAATGAGTGGGCTCGATTTTCCCGCCGAGCGACGAATAAGTGCTTTGAGGCGGGCGATTAACTCTTCAGGGTGAAAAGGTTTAGTGAGATAGTCATCGGCGCCAGCATCTAACCCTTCGACTTTATCTTGCCAACTGTCTCGTGCGGTGAGGATTAAAATGGGGAACTCAATACCTTGAGCACGCAGCTGGTTAATGAGCGTGATACCATCTAACTTAGGCAGGCCCACATCAATAATGGCTGCGTCATAGCTATATTCTACCCCTTGAAATAATCCCTCTTCACCATCACTGGCCACATCTAAGGTGTAATTGGCATCAAGCAGATGCTGCTTTAAGTTATCTTGTAGCGCTAAATCATCTTCAACCAGTAATAATCGCATCTGTTTTTCCTTAACTATCAGGTTACCGTCTACTCATTTGTCCGCTTACGGCGTCAATTGATACATAAAAAACGACACCATCGGCGCTGAGCAGTTTAGCGCGATATCCTGGGTTGCCATTGATCTTGGCTGATTGAACACTGAGCACTTTACCTCCGTATTGGCTTTTAACCATTTGGGTGGCCTGTTGGCGGTTTTTGACTCTGAGATTGGGTTGGTTTTTTTGTGCAGCGATTAACATGCTACTACTTGCCATCGTCGATAACCCATAGCTTGCTGCATTCCCATGAGAGGGGAGTAAAAAGCAAAGTGATGCTATCAATATCAGCGCAATTCTCATCAAAAGTACCTGTATTCCTATTGTCTGCTCAGTGTAAAAGATCCTATAAAAATAAGAAACATATCAACCTACTTAGGCCCTATTTTAGTCCTGTTATTTCGCTTGTTGTGCCACACCTTGTTGCACTCATAAACTGATGGCTAACTCCTATTATCCCCAAGTGAAAATGAATATTAGCTGAATGGTTTTTTTACATCATCACACTGAATTAACGATATTTTATCGTTCAGCTCATGTTCATTTTGGGCGGGCTTTAATAGATGCAACGACAAGATAACAGTTCTAAATGGAGATTGATTATGCCAACAATCACTCAGCTTACTCAAAACGTTACAACGGCGTTAACATCGACAATCTCGCTGCTTAATTCAAGAGTCTTACCGAGTGTGTTACTGCTTGGTTTGAGTTCGAGCATAGCGGTTGCGGCCGGCAATACTGCTGGTGAAAATAGCGCTGCTGACAATACAGATACGTTGAGCTCAGTATCGAAAAGTATTGCGCAAGGCTCAAGTGGCAAACCGCAGCCATTTAGCCGCGCTTTGCAGCCAATGAACGCGGCTCAGTTGTTAGCCGCTGAGCAACTTAAGCAAATTGAGAGCACGAGTAAGCAACGCAAGACTCGTGAACAAGTGATCGCGGAGCGTCAGTCTAGCGGGAATAAAACCGAGAAGCTACGCTCAGCATCTCAGCGTTTGAATGCGGGCATTTACCATGAATTCTCTATCTATGAGGCGAGTAGTCGTTTGTTTGAAGATATTGACTACGATGGATTTTTCCGCACATTTAGCGTGACCTTTGATGCCGATGTTCATAGTTTCTATATGGGCGAGCGTGCCGATGTTTTTGCTGATCTTTATTTAAGTCGAAACGGCGGCCCCTGGGAGCTTTATCATACCACTGATGTTTTCACTATTGTTGACGATGTGAGTGATGACGATTTTGAGGTATTAACGACCTTGCATGCAGGTTATCCAACCGATCATTACGATGTGTTGATCGATCTGTATGAGGTTGGTTACAGTGATATTGTTGCCACCATTAGCAGCGATGATCTCGACGAGCTTTATGCTTTACCCTTAGAAAGTGCCGATCGCGATAATGACGAATACATAGTGTCAGAGGTGATTATCGAAGGCGGCGCAATATCTGTGTTCGGGCTGTTAGGCTTAGTTGGGTTGGCCGTTATCAGGCGTAGACGCCGACTTAAAGGGGCTATTTCTGTGTAATGGCACTAATATATCAATGTTAGTCTTACTTATCAGATGATTTATACCCATCTATGAGGTGGCAATTGATAGCGACTTAGGCAAGGCTTACTTTTGCTGCCACTGAGCTTGTAGTGGGAAATTTAAATAATAAAGCGATAGTAGGTCATCCCTACTATCGCTTAGTTGGCTAATTAACTTTATATTAGCTGATTAGAAACGGTAGCTAACTTCCGCACGATATGTTGCACCAATAGCAGCGCCTGGGTAGGCAAAGCTATTGTAATACGGCCATGAATCATGAGAAGTATCAGTTTGTGGGCGCTCATTAAAGATGTTCTCACCGCTAATCAACACACTTAAGTCATCCGTGAAGTTGTAACCCACAGTCATGTTTACTGTGAAGTAAGGGTCTAAACGGTCGACTTTAAGTACTTCTCCAGTGTCAGGATCGTAGTTTTCAGCAGGTTGTTCCCACACAGGGATTTGACCAATTCTGTCAACACGAGTAGCAACAATCCAATCTTGATATTGCCAGCTAACCACTACGTTTGTCTTAGAACGTGGCTCTGAATTATCTTTGTCATCACGAATATCTTCTACTGGAGAATCATCGTTGACTTGATATTCTGTTTTAAGAATATGAGTCCAGCCAAATTGGAAGCCAAAATCACCGTAAGAGGTATCAATGGTGTAATTCACCTTAGCATCTAAACCGCTCTGACCGTAGAGTGATTTATTTTCTGGCGTTACACTGATTGATTCCAGTTGACCTTCACCCGGTGTACCCGCCGCACCGCGATTAATTTTAGCGCTATTGCTTGTACATTCGCTGCTGCTTGGATCTTTACCGTTTAAGCCATATTGACAGTCATATTCTAGGTTTAGAATATCTTGGGCACTCTCATCGGCAATAATATCTTCTAAAGAGATATCATAGTAATCAAGAGTAAAGCTGAAGTTATCAAAAGGTTCAACAATAACTCCTACACCCCAGTTAGTACCTTTCTCTTCTTCAAGAGTCTGGCTACCTGAACGACTTCCCTGGTAGTTAGTGGCTTCACACGAGCTTGGATTTGGGATGAAGTTTGGATCATCACCAAAATCATTCACGCGGCAATCAACATAGTCATATGCACTAGAGTAGAAGCCTGATGGGCCTGCAAATACATAATGCATATCTGGCGCTCTAAAGCTTTGTCCCCAGTTAGCCCTAAACTTCAACTCATCCATCACTTTATAAGTTAAGTTAACGCTTGGAGATACTCGTCCGCCAACATCGGTAGTGCTATCATCATATTCATCGTAACGCGCTGCAACACCAAGATCTAGGTCGTCAATCACTGGGATCAGTAGTTCGATACCTGCAGCATAACGACTACGATCGCCACCGCCTTCAGTGCCCGTTAGGCCTTGCCAACCATTGCCATCTTGATTCAGAGTACGTTCATCTTGATTAAGCTCGTAACCTTGCTTGTTGTATTCGATAACCGCGGCAAAGCCAACAGGACCTGCAGGTAGCTCAAAGAGATCACCGTTGATGTCGGCTGACATGGTACGAGAGTACGAATCGGCGACAATCACTTGGGTGCCAAGTACTTGATCTCTAATCTCAGGAGTAATGACATCATATAATCCCACAGAGCCTTGACCATTATAAAGACCATACGGGTTATCGACTTGGCCTAAAAAGAGCTCAGTAACTTTCTCTTCTTTCATCCAATCTCTATTACTTTCATAGTCATAACGACTTTCAGAGTAATAAACTTGCCAGTTATATTCATTGCCGATATCCCCTTTTAAACCAAGGGTGACATTGTAGCTTTGCTCATCGAATGTAGTGGTGCGCTGGCCCATTTCGTTAAAGTTAAATAGACGTTGAGCAAGCACATAGTCTTTTGAACCACCGGCAAAGTTACCAGAGCCATCAGGTGTGTCCATCAATAAGTATTCGCTGTAGAAATGGCGTGAACCATAAACAGCTGAGTCGACTGTTGAATACATAGTGTCTGCAAATAATTGCAGGTGGTCATTGATATCGTAAGTACCGAATAGGTAACCGGTTAAAGTTTCGCGCTCGTTACGGATGGTATTATCACCTGTAGTATCGACACCACAGTAATTACCAAATCCTTCACGTTCAGCATAGGTATATCCAGAGCCCGAGTCTTCACATTTTTGGGCACCCGGATCTCTATACTGTGCCGTAAAGGCATCCATAAATAAAATACCACGCGATAATGGGCCTGCGCCTGCTGGATTATCATCAACAGAGTCCATAAAGTCTCTATCACGAGAGTAGATAGGCTCTTGCTCATAATACTCTAATGTTCCGCCTATTGAATAATTAGAGCCTGTGGTTCCTGAGGTAATACTTAAGCGCTTTTGATCACCACCACCGTCTTGGGTTAAGCCATACATGGCATTAACAGTTGTGGAATCAATGTCTTTCTTTAGAATGATGTTAACAACACCAGCAACAGCATCTGAACCGTAAATAGCGGAAGCGCCTTGAGTCAAAATTTCAATTCGGTCAACCGCTGAAAATGGCACGCCGCTTAAGTTAACGAAGTTACTTTGTCCGTTATAAGGTGTTGGGTTTTCGGCAATACGTCTGCCGTTGAGTAGTACAAGAGTATAACCGGGTCCAAAACCACGTAGGTTAATGACATCAGCGTTTGGTGTGAAACCGCCTTGAGCACCAAATTCATTACCTTGTACTGTACCTGTATTTTGCGAGATACTTTGAATCGCATCAAAGGCAGTAGTAAAACCTTCGTTTTTCATATCTTCAGCGGTTAATACTACAACAGGCTGCGCAGTTTCTAAGTCGGTTCGATTAATACGACTACCGGTAACTTCCACTCGTTCTATTTCTTGTTCAATGACGACTTCATCTGCTTCAGCTGCAAACGCACTTGTCCCAGCAGTCAATGATGTAGCCAGCAATCCTAATTGAATTGCCCGGTATAACTTTGTTGTACTGTGCATGTCTACTTCTCCGAACCACTTCGCGATCCCCGTATTGCTGTTGCTTTACGTTTGGATATGCGAGTTTGGTTGTTTGTTTTTATGTTAATTTTGTTGGTTCTTTGCAACATAACCTACGGTATATCAAAGAGAATCGGATGTAAACAAGGTGGTTAAAAAGTTGCGTAATAGTTGTTAATGTTGTAAGTATTGCTTTGCTTTATATGTCTCTGAGGATATTTATTCTGATAAATAATGCTCAGGTAGGTTTATATTTCACTAAAGCTCGACATTTATTGTTAATGGCATGGAGTGTCATAGTGACAACGCGAGATTTATTGAGTGATATTTGATAATGGAAGGTTGTATATGGTGAAGGGGTCTAAAGTCTTGCTTACGGCAGGAATGTTATTTTTAAGTAGTAGTGCGGTAGTTTCTGCAGCCACTGATGTTGAGCAATTTTCTAAACACAGTATGTTTAATAATGTCAAAATTTCTCCAGATGGTCGTTATTTAGCTGCGACTTACCCCTTTAAGGAGCATAGGCGACTGGCAATCATTAATAATGCTGATCAAAAGATAGTTTGTAATTTTTTCTTTAAGGATGATGAGTCAGTTCAGGGTTTTTGGTGGGCAAATGACGAACGTGTATTGATGACAATTTCTACACAGTCAGGTCAATACGCGGCCCCTTTTCTGACCGGTGAGTTATTTGCGGGTAATTATGATTGCTCTAAAAAAGAGCAATTATTCGGAGTGCGTAATAACGATATTGCAGCGGCAAATATAGAAAGCCTGTTGATGGATGATCCCGAAAACATATTAATTTCATCAAATTTAGAAAAAAAGCAATTTAGTAATTTATATAAATTAGATATTTATAATGGAAAACGTCAGTTAGTCGAGAAAGCGAATTTTGAAAACGCTTCAATTGTGTTAGACAACGACGATAAGTGGCGAGTAAGTCAGTCAATGGTGACGGAGCGTAAGGGCATCTTAAAAGCTGAAGGCTCTGGAGACATGATCACTTATCTTCGCGATAGTAAAGATAATTGGCAAAAACTGTCTTTAATTGATTTGGTGCGTACCAGTGCTCAAGGTTCGGCAAATGTAGTTGGATTTAGTGCTGATAATAACTACATGTATACATTAGATAATACAGAAGCCAGTACACAAGGTATCTATAAAATAGAATTAGCGACAGGTAAGCGTGAACTCATGTATCGCAATGAGATAGTTGATTCACGCCCCTTGATGGATGTTTATACATCAAAAGAAGGTAAGCGTATAAAAGAAGTTGTAGGCGCAGTTTTCCATGATGGAAAACCCGACCTGGTCTTTTTTGATGAAGAGTCTGCATTTGCTAAAGAGTTTAGGGGGTTACAACAAGCGTTTAAAGGTAACGTCTTGAGTATCACTTCAAAAACAGCTGATAACAATAAATGGGTATTGATGACGTACTCGGATGTTAATCCTGGTAAGTTTTTTATTTATGATAGAGTGACGAAAAAGGCATCGTTTCTAGCAGCCTCTCGACCATGGATTGATGAGACTAAAATGTCTCATAAAACGCCTGTCAGCTTTGTTGCACGTGATGGATTGACTATCCATGGCTACTTAACCATCCCCAAAGGTAGTGAAGGGAAAAATTTACCACTGATTGTTCACCCCCACGGTGGTCCTCATGGGCCTAGGGATTACTGGGGATTTGAAGATGAAGTACAAGTATATGCCAGTGAAGGTTATGGCGTTCTTCAGATCAACTTTCGTGGCTCTGGCGGCTATGGTCGTGAATTTGAAGATGGTGGCTACGGTCAGTGGGGCGGAGAGATGCAGGATGACTTAACCGATGGTACCCTATGGGCGATAAAACAAGGGTATGCAGATAAAGATAAGATTTGTATTTCTGGTGCGAGTTATGGTGGTTATGCAGCACTAATGGGGGTAGTTAAAGAACCGGATCTTTATAAATGTGCTATTGGCTATGTTGGGGTATATGACTTACCTTTGATGTTCAGCAAAGGCAATGTTGCTGAAAGACTTGGTTGGGGTAAGCAATATATGGAAGAAGCTTTTGGCGGTACTGAAGCTGAAATGAAGAAAAACTCTCCTGCATACCATGCCGATAAAATCAAAGCCGGTGTATTTTTAGTTCATGGTGGGCGAGATGAGCAAGCTCATTATGAGAATGCCTATGTCATGCGCGATGCTTTGACTAAGGCGGGTAAAGAGCCTAAGTGGTTGTGGAAACAAACAGAAGGTCATGGTTTCTATGACGAGGATAACCGCAAAGAGCTTTATACGGAAATGGCTTCTTTCTTAAAAACCTATTTGAATTAAATCTCTGAGCTAGATGATAAGCTTAAAGCCACCTTTATAAGGTGGCTTTTTATTGGATTTCGTTTATTGGTTTTTAACTTAGTAATTACGGTGCATCGAAGCCGTATTCTGCCAGAATGGCTTGGCCTTGTGGCGCGATTATAAAATTGGCTAATTCATTGGCGTGAGGGTGGGCACCATTGAGCACCGTGAGGCCATAGTTAGCGCCGACGCTGAGATTGTCGGGTAGGGCGATTATCTGCAGTGTATTCACCTGCTTTTTGGCCAATACTGCGTTGGTGCAATAGGTCAAAAAAATATCAGCTTGGTGGTTTTCCATCACCCAGCCATAGGGATTGCGGCCATCAGGTGCTTTAGCACTGGTTGGGCCGCCGGTTAATTGCAAGGCTTTGCTGCTTAGTATTTTTTGGGCATTTGGTGACAGTTTTTCCGCTCGCTCGAATACCTTAAAAGCATAATCCCCAGCGGGATCGGCTTTGGGAGTCGAGGTGCCTAAGCGAGTCGTGTCATTTAACATCTGCTGGAGTAAGGTGGTAGGCGTTACGGTGACTTCTGGCTGGGCGAGGGCACACAGCTTATTACGGGCAAACATCACCACTTCACCACTCAGGCCCGCGTTATGCAATGCGGTGGGGTGTTTCATGTTCGCAGATGCATACAGGTCGACTTTTTCTCCCTGCTCAATACGTTGACGTAGCAGTCCTGAGGGCGCAAATTGCGCATCAATATCACTAACAGTACCGCTTGTTTGTTGATATGCTCCGATGATATCTGTCATGGCGGCTTTTAAACTCCCGGCTGCGCGAAATTGCAGTGGGTTGTCATGGGCTACGGCGCTGGTGGTTAATCCTAGAGTCAGTAAGGTTCCTAATATCCATTGATGCTTCATTATTGTATTCCTATACGTAAACGATAGTTGCTCAGGGTATCAAGCCTGAGTTGATAGCGGCTCGCAATAGAAGGATTAGCTTGGGTGAAAGACTTGCAGTAGAGATCGCTAACTTACGTTGATTATACGACAAATTGTCGCAGCCCATCATGAGAGACTTGTTTGGTTGGCTATCACTCTCAGTGAGAGAGCATTAGTAGTGCCAACAGCTTGGCCACTGCATTGAGCTTAATACCTTACAAAGGGGGGGATTAAGCTCACAACTAGCCTCAATTGATCACGGCGATTACTTCATCACGGCCATTATTTCATCAGAGCCTTAGTGCCGATAATTTTAAATGCCGGAACGCCTCTGACCAACGTTGGCCTTGCAAAGGCTTGCTGACACTGAGGGCAGATACCCGGTGCGAAGGTATAGTCTTCGCTTATCCGCTCTTTAAAACATTTAACCAGTGCGCCTTTGCCTCCCTTACGGTATTTATACAGTTTGCATTTGCACTGAGCACAGACAATATCGACAGTCCGACTAGGGCCTTTCTTATTGGGTTTTGCCATAATAATATTTTGCTCTCAACGGCTTAGAGCCTAATGCTTACGTCATAAAAAATGGGGCCATACTGTTAACATATGCGCAACTTGGTTATAGTGGTGGCCATTCAAGCGAAGTTGGTGTTACTTCATGATTAACATAATAAAAAAAAGTGTCATCTTGCTGTTATCGGTTGCCTTTTTGCTGCTCGTTGGCGCCTATATTAGTTTGCACTTGAGTCTACCTAAACTGACTGGCGAATTGAAGACAGCCAAGATCAGCAGTGTAACCTCCATTGAGCGAGATAAACTAGGCACAGCGGTCATTAGCGGCAAAAATCGCCAAGATGTGGCTTTTGCATTGGGGTTTGCCCACGGTCAAGACCGCTTCTTTCAAATGGATCTGCTGCGGCGTAATTCGGCGGGTGAGCTGAGTGAAATTTTTGGCCCCATAGCGGTTAACCTCGACAAACAGCGCCGTTTCCATCAACTGAGAAAGCGTGCCAATAAGGCATTGACTCAGTTGCCCGTGGCGCAGCAACAGTTGCTCGATCGTTATACCGATGGCGTCAATCAAGCGTTAGCTCAGCAGCGATTACGCTCATTCGAATACCTACTGACCCGCAGTCGCCCTGAGCCTTGGCATCCAAGTGATAGCTTGCTGGTAATTTACAGTATGTATCTGGATTTACAGAGTAATACCATAGCAAGAGATATCACGCTGACCCTAATAGATCGGATGTTTGGCAAACCGATGCGGGCATTTATCACCCAAACCTCGAACTATCAGGCGGCATTAGATCACAGTTTATTCCCCTCCGATCCGCCGCTTATTCCTATGCTCGAAAGCAGCCTAATGGCAAATCGCCGCGATAGCGTTATTGGCGAGATGGCTGAAGTTGGCAGTAATAACTGGGCGGTCACAGGCACCTTAACCGAGTCAGGACATGCCATGCTCTCTGACGATATGCACCTGTCATTTGCCGTGCCTATTATCTGGTATCGGGCGCAGCTTAATTATACTGATGCAAACGGCCAAGCGGTACAAGTGACCGGGATTTCCCTACCCGGGGCTCCCGCGATTGTGGTCGGTTCTAATGGTAAAGTGGCTTGGGGCTTTACTAATGCTTACATCGATACCGCCGATTGGGTCGCCATTACCGCCGATGAACCGTTAACCCAAGAACAAGAGCCCATTGCCTTGGCTGGTGATGTTGTGGATCATCAGGTGATAACCTCTCGCTTTGGACCGGTTAAAACCTATGCAGGTCAACCTTATGCGCTCTCTTGGGTGGCGCACCAAGATTACGCCGTCAATATGGAGTTAATGGCACTTGAGACCGTAAGCGATGCCGAGCAGGGGATAGCCATTGCCCATGGTTTTGGCGTGCCGGTGCAAAATATGTTGATTGTCGATGCTAAAGGCAATGCGGCATGGCAAATAGCGGGAGCGGTGCCGGCAAGACCCAATCCAAGTGATGTGGCGCAAGAGCCTGAGCAGGTAAAACTGTCATTGTGGCAACAAGGTGAAAGCCATTTACCGCAGGCATTCAATCCCAGCGGTGCTAGATTATGGAGTGCGAATGCGCGGGTGATGAGCACAAACGATGCAAGGCGTTTTGGCGATGGAGGCTATGCATTGGGCGCGCGCAGCGCACAAGTGCGTGATAGGTTGCAAGAGCAAGAGCAATTTAACGAAGCCGATTTTTACCGTATTCAACTGGATAATCAGGCGCGCTTTTATCGACCTTGGCATGATCTCCTACTTAAGACGTTGATGTCTCAACCGCAGCGTTTTGCCGAAGATATTCATCATCTGCAACAATGGGGCGAATGTGCTTGCAGCGAGTCGATAGGCTTTACCTTAGTGAAACAGTTTAGTAGCCAGCTTGTCGATCGCAGTTTTGCGGCGATAGAGACACCATTGAGTCAGCATCAATTAAGTCTGTCAGTGTTAAAGCGCTATCTTGAACCCGCCATGTGGCAGCTGTTACGCGAGCAGCCAGCAAGCTGGTTACCCAGTGAGTACGCTTCATGGCAGGAGTTTGTGATTGGTACCTATGTGATGGCCACTCAGTCTCTGATGGCCCAGCACAGTGAGAGTCATCGTTATGAAGACCTGGCATGGGGTAAGGTGAACACCTTGCATATTCAGCACCCGTTTAGTAAGCAGATGCCGCTGTTGAGCCGTTGGTTAGATATGCCTAAGGTGGCAGGCTTTGGCGATACCTTTATGCCTGCAGTGCAGCGTCCTAATTTTGGTGCATCACAGCGCTTTATTGTGCAGCCTGGGCTTGAGTCACAAGCTATTTTAACCATACCCGGCGGGCAGTCGGGGCATCCGCTATCGCCTTATTACCGCGCTGGATTCGATGAATATGCAGAGCAGGCCGTCACGCCGTTATTACCTGGAGCGATTCAGGCGCGTTTAGTGCTGCAACCCGCAAACTAACCAAGATACAGAGTGTTAGATAATAAAAAACCAGCCTAAGCTGGTTTTTGACTATCTATCGAACTCGCGGCTTGAACTCTAGTAGCTAGAGTTTGAACTTAGCTCTTAGGCCATGCGCTCAACGGGTTTCCAGCGCAGTAGCTCACTAGGCAGTTTTACCCCTTGGGCGGTGATGCTGTTAATGCGATTGAGGTAAGCCGCGCCGTACATCAAGTGCTTCGCCAAATCCACCGCATTGCGATTTTGGTAGTCATCTAAATAACTGCCTTTGGCCCACTGGTTAAAGGCGCCAAGTGCAGGGCCAGCCCAAATTTGGTAATCCATCTCACGGCCCACTTCACCTGAGTTTGACCAGCGGCTCGACAGTCCTAAATACCAGCGGAAAATCAGTGCCATCTTACGTTTTGGGTTACCTTCTGCGCGTTCTATCTGCTTAGGATCGCGCTCATTAAAGTGGGCGACGGTGCCCGCCCAAATATCATCGAGACTTGAGCGAAACACCTGCTTCTCAAGTTTTTCACGCTCATCGGCGGGGATGGACTCAATGGCGTCATAACGGCTGTAGATCTCATACAGCTTATTAGCGCGCATCGGAAATAGCGTGCCACGTTTAACCACCTGAAGCTTAACGCCCATCTCAAACATGTCGGCGGCAGGTGCCATGGTGACATCGGCCATCTCTGTGGTGGCCAGAAGCTTGCGGGTATGCTCACTGGCCCCGGCTTCGACACAGGCTTGGTTGATTGAACCGGTAACGATATAAGCGGCGCCCATGTTAAAGGTCGCCAATGCCGCATCTGGGGTGCCCACACCACCGCCACAACCCACGCGAAGTGGTGTTGGGTATTGGTACTTGGCTTGGATCTCCTCTTTTAGCGCGAGAATGGTGGGGAGCAGCGTAACCAAAGGACGGTTATCGGTATGGCCGCCAGAATCGGCTTCGGCAGTAATATCGTCAGCCATGGGGATCTGTTGGGCCATCTCCATCTGATCGACACTGATCAAACCCTCATCCACGAGTTTTTGTAGCATCTTCACGGGCGCAGGCATCATGAACTTTTCTGCCACTTCGGTGCGGCTCACTTTAGCGATCACCTTGTTGCCGATAACGATGTTGCCATGGGCGTCACGACTCAGACCCGCTGCGCGGTAGTAAACAATCTGTGGTGTGAGGCCTAAGAAAGCCGATGCTTCAACAGTGCGTACCTTATGCTTAAGAAACAGCTCGACGCTGCCACGCTCTAGGGCGGGTTCGCTTGGGCTATGAATAAGGTTAAACATGTAAGGGCCATTGGGCAGCGCGGCTTGAATGCGGTTAATGGCGGCTTCTACCCGGCTAGGGATCAGACCCGCAGCGCCAAATGAGCACAGAATGCCCGCTTTACCTAAGGCGATAACCAGCTCTTCAGAGGAGATGCCGTTGGCCATGGCGCCAGCATAGTAAGCATATTTTACGCCGTGAACGCGGCGAAAATTACTGTCGCCAAGGCTTTCGGTGCCCAGTGCAGGGGTGAAAGCGCTCACTGGATGGCCTTGAGTGTTGTTAGTCGTCATTAGGCTGGCTTGTGTCGCGATGCCAACGCCTTTGTCGCTGTCATTGATGACATAACAGGCGCGGCTGAAATCTTTCAGCTGCGCGGCCATGGTTGTCGTATCAAAACTGATGTCGGCATCACTGACTTGCCAAGGCCATGGCGATAATTTGTCGTTGGTTGTGGTGGGATTCATTTAAATAAGACCCTTATCATTTTTTATGCTTTATTCGATTGTCTAACTTGAGGTATTGGCGGGTGGCCAAATACCTCAAGTGATCTATTTTTTACAAGGCTTCTTCGATACAGATAGCAATGTCGGTGACTTCGTAGATACGCAGCCCATCTTTACTTAGGCTTGCGTTACCTGTGATCACCTTCTTGTCACCTTCATCTTTTATCGAGGTAATACTGACATCCATCGACATCTGCTTATTGAGTGGGTTGATCTGACCGCGATATTTCCACTTAATGTTTGACAAAATCTGGCCAAACTTAGGGTTTTTAAATCCAGCGCCCAAATCTTTACTGATGGCGTAAGTTTGCATGGTTTCGATAATGGCTTCAACGCCTAACGAACCTGGCATCACAGGATCTTGGTGGAAATGGAACTGGAAGAACCAGTCGCTAGGATCGATAGTGCGCTCAGCATAGAGATAGCCTAAGCCTTCGGTGCCGCCGTTATCGACAATCTCGACGCTATCGATAAAGTTGAGTTGTCCGCCAGCAAGGCGATAGTGAGGCTGATTGGCCGGCGCATTAAAGTGGCGCCCAGCTTTATCTAACAAATTCACTTTGGTGTCGGCACTAATGCCTTTGGCCACATGCCAAGGCTGAGTCACTTTGCCATTGTCTAAGCCCAGCTGGTCTTTAAGCGCATCGCCTTTGAAGTAGCCAAATACTGCGGTGCCGCGATAGAAGGGCTCACCGTCGGTGCTCAACTCAAAGCTGAAACTTTGAATAATATTAGTGCCAGCCATCACCGTCGACAACAGACGCGAGTCGTTGACAATGGTTTTACCGCGTAGGTCGACATCGCGTAGTAGCTCGCCACTACCATCTAGGTTGCGGAAAAACAGCTCAAGCCCCGGAAAGCCTAATGTGGTGCCCATGTAACCAGAGATGAAGCCATTAGGCTGCAAAGAGATCTCCATCAGCACCGAATAAGGCATGACAGCATGGTGGCTATTCTTATCGAAATACCACGCATCCGTTGGCACTTCATATTCGGCAATACAGCTTGACGGCTTTTTAAATTCCCCACGTTTACCGTTAACTTCTACTACGCGGGTGGTTAACTGCAGATCGCCGCACGGGGTACGTGGCGGGATCATTCCGCGATAAATTGAAAACTCAGAGCCAAAGCAGTTTTCAATATTGCCTGTGGCAAATTCAAATAGGTGGTACGGCGTAAACGGGACTGTGTCAGGCACGCGATTGGGATAATCAGGTGTGAGTGGTGCCTCTACATGTGACAGAGGGATCACGCCTTTGTTAGGTGCAGCGCTCAAATCAGGCACTTGTGCCATTAACGGTGCATTGATTGACGCACCTTGATAGCCCTTTTTAGCACTTGCTGAGTCAGCAGGCACTGTGCTGCTAATCGCCAATGGAGCGTCATAGCGGGTGCACTCATCTTGCTCTTTGATCATCACGCCGAGGTTTTGGAAGTCCACCACCACTTTGCCATTAAGCAGAATGTCGATGTTGGCTTTGGCATAAGGACGTGGGCTGAATCCAATCTCGGTCACTTCCATACGATAGGTGAGCTGGGCCGATTGCGGAAGAACCTGACCACGACAACGTACCTTTTGTGACGCATTTTCAAGTGGTTGGAAACGACCATTTTTCGTTTGGGTGTGCATCCCTAGGTGTAACATGTAGAACTGCAGTAACTGGCCACAGCCCTCTGCCATCAAGGAGCCTGCCATCACCTGATCATCTTTAAAGTGACAAGGGAAGTACCAATGGTTAGGTTCCAGTTGCTTATGACCTTCGATTAACCCTAGTCCCCATGCACCGCCCGTTCTGTCGACCTTACTGACCTGTTCGATCATCAAGAACTTCTCAGAGGCAAAACACAGTGACGGTTGAGCTGAACCTGCGTGTGACGGACCAAAACAGCCTTCAATGTCGGCCGATAATAGCTTATGAATCGCAGTGTAATCGAACTGAGTCTGCGGGCAATCCAGTAGCGGATTAAAGCGTAGCTTAGTTGCGTTATTACGGGCCTTAATTTCATCTTCTGTGCGAATGACACCCTTACCGTCGGCCAGTTCAGCATCGGTAAAGAAGCCAGCACAGCCACCATCCATCTTGAGGATCATGGTATCGCCAACGAAACACTCATAAGAGAAGAAGAACAACAGGGTATCGCCGTTACGGGCATAGTGGTTGATCTTAATATCGTATCTTAATGTGTCACCGCCCCGTGGCAGGTCGCCTAAGAAGGTGAGGGTACAGTCCAGTAGACGGTAAACGCGCTCACCCTTGTTTTCAAAATCAATACCTAAGTAGCTGATTAGCATTAAGTCACACTGACCCGATTCAACGGCAACTGCCCAAGGAATTTGGCCATCGACTAAGTAAGGCGCATCCTCTGGGATGTCATACTCAGTGGTCATTGAACTTGGCTTGTATTCATTAATGTTGGCGTCGAGTTTCGTCACCCGCGACACCAACAGATAGTCGGTGGTCGGTAGGCGAACGCGGCGCGAATAGTTATCGATTGAGGCATATTCTGGGCCAAATACTTTGGCGATGTCGCCTTCAGCATACTCGACGAGATCATGGTAATCCCAGATGCAGGGCTTGTGTGCTGGCACTGGGGCGCGGTAAGGTTCTACTTTGTCATGCTGTGGTTTAAGGGTTGGTTGCGCTTTAGCCTGCACGTGTGACTGAGCCGGCGCCGCACCAGTGGCTTGTGCAAGCTGCTGCTTGAGCAGTTGGTCAGCCACTTTAAGGCCTGTTTCACGGCTTTTTAGGAAGGCGATATGCGCCTGCTGTGTGAGCTGCTGGTTATGTTGAAATGCCGCTAACTCGCCTTGTGGCAAATCTAATTGGCTCGCATCGAATGCGCTGGGTGTGTTGCTTGTCATGATGTTCTGGGTACCTATTGCTTTAGCAATGTGAGCCTGTGTTGGCGTTTGGGCATCTGCCGCCGACGTCGCAACTGGCTGTGGGTAGCTGATTAGTTGCGACGCACGTGAAGTGGTTGGCGCTAAATGACCCTGAGCAACTTTTGCTTTGATGGTGTCTAGGCCAGGTATCGGGGTGTTAATAATATGACCCACGATATCGCGCCCACCTAAACCGACCTCTTTCACTAAGCTGCGCTCAGCGTGGGTGCCTAAGGTGTGTGCCAGTCGCTGAGTCAGTGCTGTGCACTGCGCGGCATCTTGACTGATGTGGGTTAGCGAACACTGATTTTCACTGATGTTAGCGATCACCGCATGCTGACTTGTATCTTGCGCACCTTGTTGATTGCATTGTTGATTGAGGCGCAGCAGGCCATAGATAAGGCTGGTCATGCCTGCGGCGGCAAAGCTGTGTCCAAGCTGTTGTTGACCCTGCTCATAACGTGCATGGGTTAGCGGCAATGCTTGTTGCAATTGGTCGCATGTCAACGCGCTGCCTGGAGCAATACTCTGCTCAACTAGACTGATTTGTGCGCCATGGGTGCCTGTGAGTGTCAGTAACTCATCGGCGACGCGGCTAACCGTGCTGGTGGCGCCAAAGTTTACGCTCTCAATGGTGGCATAACTTTGCTTGGCTTGGGCAAGTGGTTCGAGCACTATCGCCCCCGCGCCCTCTGCCAGTTTCCAGCCTGTATCGCTTGGGGTTACCGCCATCGGACTTACGGCATTTTTAAGCATCACCTGCTCAATGCTGCCAGAGAGGTCGACCGCGGCAATCACCACGGCATCGAGCTGTTCTTGCACCATCATATTTTCGGCCACATCGAGTGCGCGACTCACAGACTGTTCACCCGCTGAAATGGTGAAAGCAGGGCCGTTAAAATCCCAAAGGGATGCGATACGCGATGCCATGATGTTGCCAATAAAGCTGGTGTACTGGTTGAGCTTGGCAGCATCGAGCACGCTGTCCATGGCGATGGTTTCGATGGATTGATACTCACTGTCTGTGAGTGTCACGCCCATGGCATTGAGGCTTTGTTTCAATTGCGTATGCAGATTGACGCGGCCACGGAACTGATGTAGTTCAAGCTCTGTCTCCATTGCGACCAGCACGGCCACTTTCTGGCCCGGCTTTAACTTGGCATCACGAATGGCCTCGTCGGTCACCTTCATCAACATCAGTTGCTGACAGATCAAGCGATCATCTTCATTAGGCGGCAGTTTAAAGCGTAAAAAATCCAGCTCAAAACTGTCAACATAAGCCCCTTGTGGAATGGCATGGATGCCAAATTTAGCTAATAGTTCAGGGTGCTTGTCGAGCCCTTTCCAACGTTTGTTGGGGAGGTCGATAAACGCATGTTGACCCTGTTGTAAGGTCGCATCGAGTTGATTAATGGTGCTAAGCGGCCCAATGTGGCTGGCGATACCGCTAATGGCAAATGCGGGAGTTGAGCCGTTACTGCAGGCCTGTGAAGGTGCGCTTGCAGCTCTTGGCTGTTTAGCGGTGTATGACTCTAATAGTAGGTGAGCATTACAGCCACCAAAGCCAAATACCGAGACCCCTGCAAGCCGTTCATGGTTGCCTGGCTTTACCGGCCATGGGGTGACTTTATTTGGCAAAGTATGAGCACCAAATAGGCCATTTGGCGAGCCAATGGCCTCACTAATATTAATGCTGGGCGGCAATACGCCTTGGCGCATGGCGAAGATCATCTTCATGATCCCCGGCATACCAGCGGCAGTAAGTAGGTGGCCTAAGTTGGATTTGGCTGAGCCAATAAGGGGTGCGGCTGAGCCATTGAGACGTGGTGCAAAAAACTGCTCCATCGAGGCCAGTTCAACCTTGTCTCCCAGTGGCGTGCCAGTGGCATGACATTCGATCACTTCGATATTTTCTGGCGCTATGTCGCTGCTGCGATAGGCGCGTTCGAAGGCCTTTACTTGGCCTTTGCTATTTGGACTCAGTACAAACTGGCCTTTACCGTCGTTAGACAGGCCGATCCCGCTGACCACGGCGTAGATCTTATCGCCGTCGCGCTCGGCATCGTCGAGACGTTTAAGCGCCAGTACGCCAGCGCCTTCACCGGCAAACAAGCCTTTGCTGTTTTTATCAAAGGGGGCTGAGAATCCATGATCTGGGTAGGCGTGAAAAATCGAGAACCCCATATTGATAAAGAAAGGGTCCGCGCCAGAAACGGCGCCCGCCAACATTAAATCGGCTTTGCCCGTTGCAAGGTAATCACAGGCTAATTTAAGTGAATAAACTGAGCTGGCACAGGCGGCATCTAGGCTGAGCTGCACGCGACCAAGGCCTAGCGCGTCGGCAACAACCTTAGAGGCATTATGGGCAATAGCCCCGTTGGCACAATCGATTGATGGCGTGTGTTGGGTCTGCGCGTTAAAGGCTTGCAGGCGAAAATCTCGGCTATCTAACTTGGTTTGCAAGGCCTTCTCTACCGCATTGTGATAGAGCGGCAGAAACAGCTCATTCGATTTTGCGGTTGGGAATGACAGCGCGCCCATGATGATGCCTGTGCGCTCGAGTAGCGGTGAGTCCACTGCCACGCCTGCATCGAGTAGCGCGTTACGGCTGGTATCGAGTGCCCATTTGAAACTGTCATCGAGTCCCTTGAGCTGCTCAGCCCCGATACGATAGCCGTTTGCATCGAAGATAAAGTCTTCAATATAGCCGCCGTTGTCGCAGTAGAAACGATCCGATTGGCCCTGTACACCTTGATAGTCGCTGCTATTGGCACCGAGTTTTTTATCGCTCAATGTGGTACGTGAGTCGCGTTTATCGAGTAAGTTTTGCCAAAATTGATCCGGCGTTTTAGCGTCGGGATACAGGGTCGCTAACCCGACTATCGCTATTTTGCATGGTTGAGAAGGCGCTTCATTTGAAGGCATTATGCTTCCCCTTTTAATAAGGTATTTGCCGCATCAGTTGTCTTTAGCTGCTCTTGCAGTGCTAATTGACGCTTTAGTCCCAGCTGCAACACGGTCAGGCTGACGGGGACACGATGACTGATTAACTGTCCGATCGCCTTAAGCAGAGTCGCGATATCGCTGCTCCCTTTGGCGTTTAGCGGAATAGTGCAGCATTGAGATGTAAGGTGTGCCGACGGTGATAACAGATTATCGATGAGTTTTTCACTGTCACTGCTTTTTAGTATTTTGTCTATGAGAGTGCAGTTTTGGCGATCGGCACCGATTTCGACAAATAGCCGTGCGCCTTGGCGCGTTGCACTCTGGATCAGGGCTGTAAAATCTAAGCTATTGCAGAAGGTATCGGCAATCGAGGTTGCTATCAGCTTAGGATTCAACTGACCCTGTTCATCGCCAACGCCCCTATCGATACCTTTGCCTGTATCGGCGGCGCTGATAAATGTGACTGGGTGACTCACCGCTTCTGGAACAATATTTTGCTGATAAAAAGCGATCACATTTTCATGCTGGCTGAGTGCAGGTGTCGTGTGCATTGCCGTTACACGATTGGCTGCAATCCCGCGTTTCCCCAAGGCTTTTAGTAGCTGCTGACAGCCATGCTCACAACCTGCAATCACGCAGGTGTCTCCCTGAGTAATAGCTAAGTAAACACGTGGATATTGCTCAAGCATTGAGCGAATCGACTCAGGAGTGCAGCGTACTACAAAGCTGTTCCAATGAATCACATCGCTATCGGTCAGTCCCCAAGCGCTGCGCACAGCGCTTAAGTCGCCTGAGATGACGGACGTAAATAGCGGATCGCTTTTGGTTTTGTCGATCAAGAGATGAGGCTGCTGCCATACGTCAAGACTGGCCCACATTGAGGCTTCGCCCATGGAGTAACCTAGCGCGTATTCTGGCTTAACATCAAACTCATCCATTAATAGTTTGCTCAGCAGATAACTCGCACCTACGCCTGCAATCGCCATATCGCCCAGCGCCATCTGCTCTGTGATCTGTTTGTCGCTATGATAGATCTCATCAGCCTGTAACATGGCTTTGAGATCGCCTTGCTGCTCTAAGCGGGCATAGAGCGCAGGGAAATAGTGATGCAGTTCGCTGAGCATGTCGTGGTAGACAGTGCCAACACCAGGATAAACAAAGGCCAGGTGTTGTTGTCCAAGTGGCTCGGCCGTAAAAAAGCTTCCAGCTGGGGTTTTGTATTGTCCTTTTTCTTTAAACACTCCGCCTAACGCATCACTCATACAGGCAATCTCTTGCGTGAGAGACTCTATGCTAGTGGCTTGCAATGTGAGCGCAAAACGTGGACTGGTACTGATTTCAAATTCATGTAAATTTTCCTGCATTAACTCCAGCAAAGATGACGTGATCTTTGAATTGTCGACCATCAACCTAATACTATCTAGCTCAGCGGCTAACGCCCACAAACCTTGATTTAACTCGGCTTCACTGGTGCCAGAGATTAAGAAGAATAGGCGCTGTGCTTTGAGCAAGGATCTTGCTTTTAATCGACCCGTACCTTGGGTCAGCACAATGGCTACATGGATCATTGCACTATCTGCGGGGTCAAATTGCAGATTTAACCTTGCTACACGTGCCTGATAACGCTCTGTAAACCAATAGTGGCTCGAGTTATCGTCACGGGTAATGGTGCGCTGTGCGATATCGATAATCAGTTGGCAAAGCGCGTCAAATGCAAGTTGATTGCGTTCAACCTCTGGATGACTCACTTGTTCATTATTAATAACAAGAGTGCGCTGACAGTTTACCGCGCTCAGATCTCGCTTAGCTTGTTTTAGCGCGAGGTTCGATGCCACGTCAGCAGTTTTGGCATATTGCACCCCAGCGAGATACGCGTGCGGATGCAGCTTTCGCTGCGCGGCCACAAGTGCGGGCATTAATACCAAACTGCTTTGCGGTGCCTGAATGTTGACTACTTCGCCAGCGGCCACAAGGTCTAGCGCCATTTCAAGATTTGTTGTGAACCTGTCAAGCTCAATCACCAAGATAGGTTCATTGCTCAGCTCGCTAGGCATAACGTCTGCCATATTAATCACGAGCGCGGCGACACGCAGTGGCGCCGCCTCATCTTGGTCAAGCTTGCTATCGCTTTGCGTTGCACTCCCTTTATTGAGAGTCCCATTATTGAGTGTCACTATGCATGATCCTCTTTAATGTGTTGCTCGTTAACAAAAGCGCCGTTAAGCGATTTGCTAATGGTCACTTTTGCCGATCTCATTACGCAGCTTAATTGGCCATTTTGATGATACAGGGCGACATCAGCGATGAGCTGTCGGCTGCTGGTTTTAAGGACGGTGAGTTCAATATAACCATTGTCGCCAAAGTCCATAGGTAACACACTGACGAACTCGCCAATGGTCGAGGGTAGGCTGGCAGCACCATAGGTTAATCTTGCCCAAACTAGCATCGCTTGCAGTAGCAGATCTTCAGCAAAAGGCTGACACCCTTTAGCCGTTAAGCTTGGGGTAAAGTCGCCACAATCTTGCTTGGCCACATTAGGCAGCTGACAGCTAACCACTAAGCCGTGCTCATTAAAGCGCAGCACCTTATCTAAGCCTTGTAAACGCGGACCATGGAACAGGGTGCCGTCGCTGTAAAGCCTAGCTTTATCCGTTACAGGCACGACTTGGCTGAGCTCATCAAACTGCTTAGTGCTATGTTGCACGTCGCCTGCATTCACTAATAGTGCCTGATACTGAGGCCGTCCTTCACAGCTGATTAACGCCTTAATACCTTTGAGTGCACCCGCTTCATATTGCGGGGTTAAGCTCATCATTAAGGTTTGGCTCTCGCCTGAGTCGAACACTATGCCTTTGAGTAACTTGTAGTCTTGCACCATGAGCGTTAGCCCATACTGCTCAAGCGCCGCTTCGCGCATCCATTGGATAGCACAGACCGTTGGCAATACGGGATTGCCACCAATGCGGTGATCTCGAACAAAGGTCAATGCATCAGGCTTTAGCACTCGCTTAAGTGTCACTTCAGTCAGTGCGGTGACGTCGCGCTGCGGGCGCTGTGCAACTTGCACCTCACCCGCATTAGGCTTTTTTACCGTCGCTTCCTTAGTGGCAGTGTTACTTTTGCTGTTGCCTTGCATGTCTGTGCCCACGAGCAGCTGCACGCCACTCTCTGTGAGTAGTTGGGTTGCAAATAGCTCCGCACCTGCTTGCAGAGGGATCACATACACGCCTCGGTCAGTAAACATCTTTTTCAGCGCCGGGTTAACCATGCCGCCATCCCAAGGTCCCCAGTTAAAGCTCATCACTTTGGCACTTGGGTGCTTTGCCGACAGTTGCAGTGCCGCTTTGTTAAGGATGTCGTTCGACATGGCATAGTCGCTTTGGCCAGTATTGCCGTAGAAACCTGCCGCCGAGGAGAACATGGCAACCAGTTTTAGCTGGCTGGTATCAATGACAGAAAGCAGTGCCTTGAGGCCGTTGACTTTGGTGCCATAAACCCGTGCCAGTTCATCTAAGGTTTTGTCTTGGATATGTTTGTCAGCCAAGACACCAGCACCATGGATAAGGCCTGTGATTGGCGTTATCTGAGTGATAGCGCTCAGTGCGCTGTTTACCGAGTCAGCATTGCTCACATCCATGCTGATGTATTCGGCGCTCGCGCCTACTGCGTTAAACGCATCCAGCGCGGCATTGATCTCTAAACTGCTCTGTACCGGCCACACGAGTGCATCTACCTGCTTAGGCGTTGGTTTGTCACCCGAGACAATAATGTGGGCAATCGCGGCTGATTTGAGCTCAGTGGCAGATTTACCTTGTGCCCAGCTGGGCAGATTGTTAAGGGTCACATGTTGGCTACGACCCGCCAAGATAAAGTGAGACTGACAACGCTTAGCGAGAGCTAGGGCACACTCAAAGGTTACGCCTTTTGCACCCCCGGTCACCAGTATTTTATCTGCGCTGTTTAGCTCACTTTTTGCTGTTTTTACGCTCGCATCGCCTGCAATCAGGGCTGTGCGCTGCAGTTGACCTTGCTCATTGAGGCTTAAACCTGCTTCGTTCAATGTTGCATTGCTATCAAACAGCTCGTTGGCGATGGCATCACTTAAGCGGCTGGCATCCAATGCAGGTGCGATGTCTAATGCACGGCAAAATACGCTTGGCCACTCGTGACTTAATGTCTTGGTGAGACCAGCCAGTGCGGCTTGGTTGAGCTCTGCAGTTTTTAACTGTTCAAGGTCTAAATAACCGAAGCCACCGTCAATACGACTGACGCTGATGAACGCGCGTCGCGCACCGGTATCTTGGGTTAATTTAGCTTGCAACAACTTGGCCCACAAGAAGGCTTGGCTCAAGTGATTGAAGCTGTCGTCGCTAAGCTGCACGCTGCTATTATCTGTTGCTTGCGTCTCTTGTGGGTGCAAGTGAACAAAGCCGCTGATAGTGCCTAACTGCTTTTCAATCTGATCAATTACGGCAGCGATGCCAGTTTCATCTGCACTGTCAGCTTGAAAGCTTTTGATATCACTGTTTAGCGGTGACTGTGGTTGACCTTTCGGTAAACGCACTACGGCCACGTTTAAGCCCTGTTTAACCAGTTTCTCGGCTAGCACACCTGCATTATGGCCATCATCATTGATCACAATGTGAGTGTTAGCGGCGAAACAGTTGTTAACTAACTCCGCCGCATCAAGCTTTTTTAGCGCTACCTCGCTGTGAGGTGGCAGTTCAACACTCGGCTCGCTTGAGATCGCAGCAGGCTTATCATTTAAGGGCTCAGCCTTTACAGGCGCAGCGATTGATGAAGCGCCGAGCTTACTGTTCATATAGCTAACAATTTCACCTAAGGTACGACACTCAGCTAAATCTTCTGGGTTTAACTCAGGTAGACCCGGTAGCTCGTCTTGCACTGTGCCCAAAATTTCAACGCGCTTGATAGAGTCGATACCTAAATCGGCTTCCATATCCATCTCTAGGGCGAGCATCTCTGTTGGGTAACCGGTTTTCTCGGCCACCACGTTCATCATGGTGCTCTGCACTTGCTCGTTAGTCAGGCCGCCTTGAACAGGCGCAGCAGTCATGGCAGGAGTGAGGGCAACAGGCGCAGCGGCTATCGCTGGTAACTTGCTGTTCATATAGGCCACGATTTCACCTAAGGTGCGACACTCGGCTAAGTCTTCTGGGCTGAGCTCAGGTAGCCCTGGCAGCTCATCTTGCACTGTGCCCAAAATTTCAACGCGCTTGATAGAGTCGATACCTAAATCGGCTTCCATATCCATCTCGAGGGCGAGCATCTCGGTGGGGTAACCGGTTTTCTCTGCCACCACGTTCATCATGGTGTTGTGCACTTGCTCGTTAGTCAGACCGCTTTGAACAGGCGCAGCAGTCGTGGCAGGAGTGAGGGCCGCTGGCGCATTTGCAGCAACGGGCGCAGCGGCTATCGCTGGTAACTTGCTGTTCATATAGGCCACGATTTCGCCTAAGGTGCGACACTCGGCTAAGTCTTCTGGGCTGAGCTCTGGTAGCCCTGGTAGCTCATCTTGCACTGTGCCTAAAATTTCAACGCGCTTGATAGAGTCGATGCCTAAATCGGCTTCCATATCCATCTCAAGGGCGAGCATCTCAGTTGGGTAACCGGTTTTCTCTGCCACCACGTTCATCATGGTGTTGTGCACTTGCTCGTTAGTCAGACCGCTTTGAACAGGCGCAGCAGTCGTGGCAGTCGTGGCAGGAGTGAGGGCAGCTGGCGCATTTGCAGCAACGGGCGCAGCGGCTGTCGCTGGTAACTTGCTGTTCATGTAAGCAACGATTTCACCTAAGGTGCGACACTCGGCTAAGTCTTCTGGGCTGAGCTCTGGTAAACCTGGTAGCTCATCTTGCACTGTGCCTAAAATTTCGACGCGCTTGATAGAGTCGATGCCTAAGTCGGCTTCCATATCCATCTCAAGCTCAAGCATCTCAGTTGGGTAACCGGTTTTCTCGGCTACCACGTTCATCATGGTGCTATGCACTTGCTCGTTAGTTAGACCGCTTGGAGCCGACGCGCTTGTTGTAACGGGTGCACTGCCAACGGCTGGCAGTTTACTGTTCATGTAAGCAACGATTTCACCTAAGGTGCGACACTCAGCTAAGTCTTCTGGGCTGAGCTCTGGCAAACCTGGTAGCTCATCTTGCACTGTGCCTAAAATTTCAACGCGCTTGATAGAGTCGATGCCTAAGTCGGCTTCCATATCCATCTCAAGTTCAAGCATCTCGGTTGGGTAACCGGTTTTTTCAGCCACTACCGACATCATGGTCGCTTGCACTTTATCAGCAGAAAGCGCGTTGCTTGGCGCTGGTTCAACGACTGGGCTTGCAACAACTGGCGTTATAACGGCTGGTGCAGTAACTGCCACGACAGGCGCTACAGCTTTTGGTGCTACCGCAGGGGCAACGATAGGTGCAGCCTTTGTCATTGAGGTTGCCGCAGTGCTAGCCAATGGTGCAGCGGTAACGACTGGGGCTGACTGGGTTGGCGCTGCTTGTACTGGCGCTGGCGGAGTTGTAGCGATTGCACCATGATTTAACAGTTCAAGCGCAGCAGTACTGCTTTGTGCTTGCAGTTCAAGGAACTGTGTATGGCTTTGCAGCGTTTGCGCCTGATGCTGGTGGAACTGCTCCATTGAGCGTTGCAGACTTTCTGGAATAGTCATTCCAGAGGCTGCCATCTGTGCTTGCGCGGTCATCAAGCTAGTGAAGGTTTCACCATATTGCTGAGGAATTGACAGGAACTGCTGATGCAATGCCGCCGCTTGGCTTTGGGCTGCAAAGAACTGGCTTAGGGCATCGTTGCTCACTGGCGTGGCCATGGTGGTAGCCATTTTGGGCGCAGCCGCTTGTGCTGGGGTATTGTTTACAGGCGAACGGTTTACCGCGCCGTTGTTTTCTACGACTTTTTCCACAACTTTCTCAACTTCCACAATCTTCTCTACTTCTACAATTTTCTCGACTTCGACCACTTTCTCAACTTCAACTAATTTTTCAACTATTTGACTCGAGATCGCACCTGTCTGTAACGATTTGGCCATCTTAGCCTGAGTTGCTGGGCTAATATGATTGGTCGCTGTCAGCTTGATGTTCATTGCCGATGGCTGCTCTTCGGCCGCTATTGGCGCCGCATAAGGATCGAGGTTTTCTAATGCAATACCATTAACAGCTAGTTGAACTGCCGCTTGACGCAGTTGCACATCGCTATTGCCTTTAGGATTTGGGTTGATGCTGACAGTGCACAGTTCGCTCATCTTGTCGCTAAGGGTGTTTTCAACCAATTTTTGTAAGATGTTTTTAGGACCGAACTCAACAAATACACGGGCACCCGCATCATACATGGCTTGCAACTGCTCGCTAAAACGAACCGATTGCAGCATATGTTGCTTAAACTCGCTCTTAATGGTCTTCGCGGCCGAGTTATACTGTTGGCCTGTGGCATTTGAGTAGATCGGGCGTTGTGGCTTAGTGAATTTCGCCGCATCGATAGCCTTAGCAAACGGAGCTTGAGCATGGCCAACCAATGGCGTATGGAACGCACCCGAAACCGGCAGTGAGATCGCTTTAAAGCCGATGTCACTTAAGGCTTTTGCTGCCTCTGAAGTTGCGGCGGTAGGGCCTGCAATCACTAGCTGAGTTGGCGCGTTGTAGTTTGCCACTTTTACGCCATCAAATTTGGCGATAGTTGATTCAAGTAATTCAAGATCACTGGCAGCTTTGGTGATAATGGCATACATTGCGCCGCTATCCACACCGTCATCAAGCTTAGTCGCCATGGCATCGCCGCGGGCAAAGGTGAGCTTGTAGTAATCGTCACTGCTGATAACCCCTGCGGCACAAAGCGCACTGAGTTCACCAAAGCTGTGGCCAGCGACCATGTCAGCTTCAAAACCTGCGGCGGTCAGTAACGCGTATTGGCCCATTGAGATGGCACCAATCGCACTTTGTGCGTTAGCTGTGTTGGTTAATAGTGCTTCTTGTGCCTTTTTAGCCTCAGTGCTAAACACTGGAATAGGGTAAACAACCTGAGACAATGGTGTCTTGTTGTGGGCATCAAACACCTTGTCAGCGCGTACAAATTGCTGGCGTATCTCTGGGAAGTGGCAAGCGAGTTCACGGCCCATATTGAGGTACTGTGAGCCTTGCCCTGCAAAGAGGGCGGCCACTTTACCCTCTGTCATTGCTGCGGCGCGGTAATGAATACCACCTGGCAGTGACCAGTGAGCCTCGTCACTAGATTGCAGCTTGGTTAGCGCCTGATTTATCAGCTTAATGAGCTCGTCATTGCTGCTAGCGACCAAGCCTAGGCGCGGGGCATTAGCCTCAAGTTTTCGTAGACCATAACCGCTGGCGATGTCGGTTAGGCGAGTGCCATTGTTGGCGGCGCTGAGGGCGCTATTGAGGCTTGCGATTAACTCAGCGTTATTCGTGCCACTAAATAGCAGGCTTTGAGCAACGCTGCGCTGACGGTATTGGGTCAGCTGGCTATCGGTACGCGCATGTTCACTGTTGTACTCTTCCAATACAAAGTGGAAGTTAGTGCCGCCAAAACCAAATGAGCTGATCCCCGCGCGGCGCGGCGTGCCATCGGGACGAGGCAGCCAAGGGCGAGTTTCAGTGTTTAAGTAAAACGGTGAGTTTTCGATATCCAGTTTTGGATTTGGCTCGCTGACATTAATGGTAGCTGGCAACACCTTGTGGTGCAGCGCTAGTGCCGCCTTGATCAACCCTGCGGTTCCCGCGGTTGATTTGGTGTGACCGATTTGCGATTTTACCGAACCCAGCGCGATATGTTGTTTGCTGTCATTGTCCTCTGCAAATACTGAGCTTAAGCCCCTAAATTCGGCCGCATCACCGGCGGCTGTGCCCGTGCCGTGCGCTTCGATAAGCCCAAGAGTGTGGGGCGCAAAGCCTGCGTCATCATAGGCGCGTTTAAGTGCCTTAGCTTGACCTTCAGGGCGCGGTGCATAGATAGACTTAAATTTGCCGTCTGACGATGCACCTATGCCTTTGATCACTGAATAGATACGATCGCCGTCACGCTCCGCATCCTCAAGACGCTTAAGCGCTATCATGCCGATGCCTTCGCCAATCATCATCCCTTTAGAGTCGATATCAAAGGGCTGAATGGTTTCATTGGTGGTAAAGGCGGGGGTCTTTGAGAAGCTCATATACATCGAAGGAGAGTTGTCGGTACACACACCACCTGTGATCATCATCTCTGAGCGGCCTTCAACGAGCTCACTCAGCGCCATACGCATAGCGGCTAATGAACCAGCACACGCGGCGTCGACAACACAGTTCATACCACCTAGGTCGAAACGGTTGGCAATACGGCCTGCAATCACGTTACCTAAGGAACCAGGGAATGAGTTCTCTTCCCAGTGGATATACTGGTCTTGGAATTTCTTGATCAGCATTTCACTGTCTGCATCGCTGATACCGCTGTTTTTGAATACTTTTTTAAGTACAGGGTATTGCAAGCGTGCATTGAGACTTTGACTGATCTTTTGACCGCCGCCGACCCCAAGGGTGATCCCGATTTTGTCACGATCATAATCGGCTGGCAGATTGGCATCGGCTAAGACTTCTTTGGCGACGATGAGTGACAATAACTGCGAGGTATCGGTTAACTCGAGGATATTTGGCGGTAGGCCAAACTCCATTGGGTTGAAGTTGACTTCTGGCATAAAGCCGCCGCGCTTACAGTAACTTTTGTCGGGCGCACTCTTATTGGTGTCAAAGTAGTCTTCGCTGTTCCAATGGGTGTCTGGCACTTCCGTTATCGCATCAATTTTCTCACTGATTAAGTCCCAAAACTTGTTCAGGTAGCGAGAGTTGGCAAAGATGCTGGCCATGCCAACGATGGCAATTGGCATATCTTTCAGTCGCTTATTGAGGCGTGTGTCACGCTGCTCAGCGGCTTGTTCGGCTGTAGGTTTAGCGGTCTGGCTCATTATGAGTCTCCAGTAGATGCCTGAGTGTCAGGCGTCTTGTTGTGAATGTCAGCGTCTGTGTGTGTGCCATGAGTGAGCTTGGCACCAGGGAATCGCTGTAAAAATAGGTGATAGTTGCGTACTAATAACTTACGCAAATGAAACGGCCCATGTTGTAATACGTGGGCGATATAGCGTCTTGTGGCTTGGGTATTGCCATCTTGGTATATGTCTAAATAGATCCAGTCACTGTGAGGGTCGATACCCAGTAGCACAGAGCTAGGGGTGGAGTCGGTTAGTTGTGGCGGAATGGTCAGTGATGCTACTTGCACCACAGTGTCGCCATCGGCTTGGGGCAGTGCCAAGGTATTGGCTAATGTTTCAGGGTTTAGCGTATAGGTGGCAATATCGCTCCCTTGTGCGATAGGCAATTGATTAAAATAACGCTCGGGCACGTTGGGGCTTTCGATGTCGCTGACCCGTGATACACCATAACGCTTGAGGCAGCGAGCGAGACCAGAGCGAGATACATTGGGGTTAATAAACTGCTGAGTTACCTCTAACAATCTGTCGAGCGGCATCTTTAATTGATAGCGCAAGCCCACCACCACATATTCTTGCATTGGGGTCAACGTGGTATTGAGATGATGTGGCGTATTCGGTGTGTTATTGACTGAATCGCGCTTACGCCACTTACGTACCGTGGCTTCACTGATATTGAGCACTCTCGCCAGCTGACTTACTGGCAGATCAGAGCCTTGAATGAAGCGGCGCATCTCGGGCGTCGTCGTAGCATTTTTATGGCTTAACTCACTTAATCTGCTGGCCTCAAGGCGTACAGGGCGCGCTGGTAACCTTTCATCTATCACAAGCGGGTTTTCATCCTGAGGTTCAACCATAGGCTCAGTTAAATTCCATTAATAATCAGTTGGGACAACCACCAAATCTTTGCGTACTGATGCCGAAACAACGACACCCTAGGTCACATATTTATCGATGATTCATCATTATTTGCCAGCAGACTACAGTAGGTTTACGGTCAACACAATCACCTGGGACTTAAAAGTCTCGTATGAGTACTGTTTTAGCGTACTCATGTGCGCTCAACATCAGTCTTGAGAGGCTCCCGTATGGATCACTCTTGAGTGTTTATCAATCCGTGATCTCGATCAAAAGTTACTGTGCCTGAGACGCCTATACTGGTTAACAAATCGTTAGCAATGATCACATTAGGGTGGCAGTAGCATCGATGCAGTCTCCACTTTTTGCGTGTACCCCATGATCACACCATCGCGCGGTTGTATCGGGATAACATTAACAAAAGGAGGCCTATATGGCTGAGTTCATGACGGAGCAGATCCGTAACCTAGCGGTGCTCGGACACACGGGGGCAGGTAAATCATCACTGCTCGAGGCATTACTGTTTAAGGGTAAAGCGTTCCCTCAAAAAGGCAGGGTGGATAAGGGCACAAATCATGCCGATTTCACTGCCCAAGAAAAAGATCATCGCCACAGCCTCGAACCCTCCTTTCTCTATCTCGACATTGACAATCAGCACATCAACTTTATCGACACCCCAGGTCTTCCTGACTTTTTTGGACGAGCACTATTACCTCTGCCAGGCGTCGAGACTGTGTTGTTGGTGATTAACGCCATCACAGGGATTGAAACCATCACCCAACGTGCCTTTGAAGCCGCAAGGGCTCAGGGCAAAGTGGTACTTATCGTCGTTAATCATATTGATGGTAATGGCGATAAACTTGCTGCCTTGTTAGACGATATTCAAACTAAGTGGGGCCAAGGGTGTTTACCGGTTAATTTACCTAATACAGATCTTGATAAGGTGATTGATTGTTATCTGCATCCCGAACCACAGCTGCAAGGTGAAGCGCTATTTCATGATATTGCCAGTGCCCGTGATGAGCTGATTGATACGGTATTGGAAGAAGATGATGAGTTAATGGCACTCTATTTAGAGCAGGGAGAGACGTTAACTCCCGAGCAGTTGCATGGGCCGTTAGAGATGGCATTGCGACGGGGGCATTTAGTGCCTATCTGTTTTACTAGCGCCGAAACTGAGATCGGTATTACCGAGCTACTCGAACTGATCATTAAGCTATGCCCTAATCCGCTGGAAGCCAATCCACCGCAGTTTTTAAAAGGATTTGCCGACAAAACTAAGCCTGTAGAGGTCACGCAAGCTGCCGATGATCATGTACTTGCTCATGTATTTCGGGTCGCGATCGATCCTTTCTTTGGTCGGATGGGCGTGTTTAGAGTGCACCAAGGTACGATTCAATTAGGCATGAAGCTCTTTATTGGTGATGGGCGCAAACCTTTCAAAGTCAGTAACTTATTTAAGTTACAAGGGGATAAACAGATCGCAGTGACCTCGGCTATCCCTGGTGATATCTGCGCTGTGTCTAAAGTCGATGAATTGATGGTGGGGGCGGTTTTACATGACAGCCATGATGAGGATGAATTTCGCATGCCGGAATTGCATCTGCCTGAGCCTATCTTTGGCCTAGCGGTGTCGGCCAAGCGTCGCGGTGATGAACAAAAAATTGCCGAGGTGTTGCATAAGTTGGTGGTGGAAGATCCCAGTTTACAGATCGCCAAGAATGAAGCCGAAGGCCAGACCATTTTGCAAGGGCAAGGCGATTTACATTTGCAAATCGCGCTCGAAAAAGCCCACGACCTGTTTAATGTCGATATGGATACCGATGTGCCCGCCGTTGCCTATCGTGAAACCGTGACATCGACAGCGCAGGCGCGTTATCGCCACAAAAAGCAGTCCGGTGGTTCTGGCCAATTTGGTGAAGTGATGCTGGCCATTGAGCCCTTGCCCCGTGGTACAGGATTTGAATTTGTCAGTAAAGTGGTGGGTGGCGCCGTGCCTAGCCAATACATTCCGGCGGTGGAAAAAGGGGTAAAAGAAGCGATGAGTAGCGGCGTCTTGGCGGGTTACCCTTTGCAAGATGTGCGCGTGTCGCTACTTGACGGTAAGCATCATAGTGTTGACTCGAAAGAGATCGCTTTCGTCATGGCCGGCAAAAAGGCTTTTATTGAAGCGGTCCAAGCAGCCAGTCCGGTTATTTTAGAGCCGATAGTGGAGATGAAAGTGCAAGTAGCGCAAGAGCACGTCGGCGATATCACCGGTGATATCAGTGCCAATCGCGGCATTATTTGTGGCACGCAAGCACTCGATAACAACAAGGTCGAGGTGGCAGTAGAAGCACCTCTGGCCACGGTGGATGATTATTCCACTCGGCTTAAATCGCTTACTGGTGGTGATGGGCAATTTTCAGTCAGCTTTAGTCGTTATGATGTGGTACCAGAGCATATACAGCGGGAATTGGTGGCTGGTGCCAAGCGTGATTAGTTAAGCCTATTGGTTGTGTTGGAGCATGGTTTTTACGGTGGGGTTAATGGAGATCCTGTGATGAGATAAGGCGTTATTACTAACGCCTTATTCTTTAACTTTGCCTCATCACAGCTCGTTAGCTTCTCTTATACGCTCGTGTTTTTCTTGTTCCTCTTCAAAGGCAGCTTGGATCTCTTCGAGCACTGAATGGACGTCAGCAGTATGGGTATCTTCTGCAAATTGACCGGTTAACTGGGTGTCAGGGGTCAATTTAGCTTTTTCATACAGGGCCCACATCTCTTTGGCGTATTTGGTTTGTTTTAGCTCGGGGGCAAATTGAGAGTAGTAGCCTGTCATGTTGTTAACATCACGAGCGAGCATGGCTTTGGCGTTATTATTGGCTGAGGCATCAACTGCTTGGGGCAGGTCGATGATCACAGGACCTGTGGCATCCAGTAATACATTAAACTCGGATAGATCACCATGGACTATGCCAGCACACAACATGCGGGTGATGTAACCCATCATGGTGTCGTGATCTTTTATTGCCTGCTCGGGGGTTAGCATCACATCATTGAGACGCGGCGCCACATCCCCATTGGCATCCGTGATGAGTTCCATTAATAACACACCATCGAAACAGCCAAAGGGAGTGGGAACTCTAATATCGGCGGCGGCACATTTATACAGGGCATCAACCTCGGCATTTTGCCAGGCTTGCTCTTGTTGCTCGCGTCCATAGCTTGAGCCTTTTTCCATTGCACGGCTGCGACGGCTATTTCGACTCTTTCTACCTTCTTGATATTGCGCCGCTTTTTTGAAACTACGTTGAGTTGCTTCTTTATAGACTTTGGCGCAGCGGATCTCTGTCCCACAGCGAACGATGTAGACAGTGGCTTCTTTACCGCTCATCAATTGACTGATGACTTCGTCGACGAGACCGTCATCAACGAGTGGTTGTATGCGTTTGGGAGTTTTCATTGCGTCGTTATACCTTACTTCAGCCTCGGATGGTACCTCTACACCAGTAAATAAGCCGATAGTGGCCAATAAGGGGGAATGTTTGTTACCTGTTTTGGTTATCAATAATGGGCGATTTTGTTAACGCTAGTAAGGGGCATCGATTTCATTCTGATTAATCATGTCTGTAAGCTTTACGCTATTGACGTAATTATTATCATGTTCACTTTTATGAACTTTCGAACACTCCTTATTCGTTTTGATGGTATTAGCATATGGTAGGTGACATATGTTAATAGCGACAATGTGATTTTAGTGGTTTGTAGGTTTTTAATGTTGTTTAAATGAGGCTTTTTATTTGGTATTGATTTTTATTTACAGTTTTATATGTTAGTTATTTTTTTGAGGGTAAAGTCATTATCGTCAGGTTTTTATTGCTAATTTCCTCATTGTTAATTTATCCGTCATAAAATTATTTATTGTTAAGTTATCAATTTTCAAGTTGTTTTTATTGTTCTTTACTATTTTTTGTCGCTCAATTTAATTCTTCTTGATGAGTTCTCTTTGTTATTAGTTGAGTTCAGGGGGGCTTGCTTGTTTTAATATAGCTATTCTTATGTTTTTCATTTAAAGCGCTGTATTTAATCGTTTTTATTTGGATTTTGTTTTGTGGTGTTGCTATTTTTATCCACGTATTGATATGTCATTTTTTATCTGTTCTATTTTTACATAGAGCTTGCTACCAAGGTCTTATAGATATTTATTATAAATTAAAATCAGGGCTTTTATTATTTTTTTTGTGAAAAATTTAAATGTGGTGGTTGTTATTGATAATTTTTAAGTTGATCACGGTATTGCATTTAACTTGGTATGATAAATGTTAATTCATTTTAAATTAAGGTTGGCTTAGTACGGTTGATTCACTTAATCTTTACATTTGTTTCAATTTAAGTCGTTAGTTGTATTTAACAGTATTTAAATAATTAGCAGGTAATGATTAAGTACCAACTTAAATAAAATAATAAATTTTCTATGTTTTAAACATAAATGGGAGAGACTATGAGTGAGTCATTTAATAAGTCGATTATTTGTGGCTTAGTAATTGCTGGCCTAGCGATGGGTTGCAGCGATGGCAATGATGGTAAAGATGGTCAAGACGGGACTAACGGCAGTGATGGTAGTGACGGTGAGAATGGCATTGTTATCGCGACTTCAGCCGAGTCATTAAGCTTAGAATATATCACTTATGGCTTCGATGCCGATGGGGTGCGTTCTGCCACATTTAAAGTGACTAATGAACAGGGCTTGCCTGTTGTTGGTGTGCCCTCGGTACGTTTCTTGAGTTCGCAATTGGTTCAGAGTGAGCAGGGCTACAGCGAACGACAGGGACTTGGCTATGAAACCTGTACAACCGAAGCAGATAGTTGCTTAACCGATCATAAAGACGGTACTTATACCGTGGTGAGTACCACCAAAATCGGCGAGTTAGATTTTACCGATAAGTCTTATGTATTTGATGAAACAGCGCCACAACGCTTTATGGTACGCGTACAAGCCTATAACGGTATTCCTGGAATTGGTAGCGTGCAAGATATTATGCAAGAAGTTGATTTTATGATCGACGGCTCTGCAGTCACCTTGACTCGCGCTATGGTGAGTACCGAAAGTTGTAATGCCTGTCATACCGATATCGCTTATGCACGTTACGATAGCTATTATCGTTCACCGCATTATGGCAACAACGTTGAAGCGTGTACCACCTGTCATACCACTGGCGAAAAAGACGGTAAGGGGACTATTGTTGAGCGGGCTCACCGTTGGCACAGTGGGTTACCTAATAATCTAGTCGCCAGTTCTTATGATTGTACTAGCTGTCACGTCACCGAAAATAACGACACATTGCTTAATGGTGATGAATGGCTCAGTAAAACCGCTAATGATAAGGCCTGTTTGAGTTGTCACAGTGCGGACACACTTAAGCATGGCAGTGATTTGCCATTAAGTTGTGCTAGTTGTCATGATGTGGCTGAAATGCATCTGGTTAAACAAGACGCTAAAAAAACTGCGCGTGATGCATATAGTGTCGATGTCACCCAAGTTTCGCTGGCACCAGTAACATCTATGCGTAATGGTAATACCTACGAAACGGCTGAAATTACTTTCACCATTAAAGTGTTAGACCATGCTGGTAAGCCTTTAGCTGTGTCACCTAAAGATGCAGGTTTCTTTGCGGACATGCGCGCTACAGTGGCATGGGACATGGAAGCGGGTTACCGCACTTTGACCACAGAAACTAAACCAGATGGTGGCTTGAGCCGTATGGCCAACCATGCGATTAACTACAAGTTTGTTGGCGTCGATCCCATCAGTGGCGATCCAGCGACAGGTGAATATACCTATGTAATATCTGGGGATTTAGTGGATGATTTGAGCAAAGGTAGTACAGGACTCATCATTCCTAATAGTACCGATAGCCAAACGGGTATTTTAGCCATCGAAACGACGTTGAAAGCCGATGAGAAAACAGGTCAGCCTGATGCTGATGGGGCCTTGACTGAGCGTTTGCGTTCAAGCTCAAGTTTCTTTACGTTAGCCGGACTGAGCGATACGCCGCGCCGTCAAGTGGTCGATAATGCCTTATGTGCTTCGTGTCATGGCGACCAAGCTTATGGGTATCATGGCCGTCGTAATGATCTAGAGCAGCAATGTGTAGCTTGTCATAACTTAGGTAACGCCGAGTGGGATAAGTACCATATGGCTGAGCAAGTTGCGCCGAAAGATACGGTATTAAACCATATCTCTTGGAATACCTTTGTGCATGCTTTACACGCACAAAACCGCGATGAGCAGAAACTGGAAGAGGGTGCCAAACGCCAATTTAAGTATCCAGCAAGGCTAAACGATTGTGCCCAGTGCCATGTGGATGGCAGTGCAAGCCTAACTGAGATTGAAAAAGCGAATGCGCTGATCACTCGCCACGATTATGTTGATAACGCTGATTTCTTTGCCACCAGCCCAGCTGCAGCAACCTGCTGGTCATGTCATGGCCCTTACGGAGGGGATTCATTGAAGGCCCATATGCAAAGTAACGGCGCCACTTTTGAAGTCAAAGTCGACAGTAGCAATGCTACATTTGACGGTGATGTCGTGGTCGATGTTAATTTGCCTAGAGAGTCGTGCTCTGTGTGTCACTCAACCAACAAGTTAGCTGAGTCGCATCAGTTTTAGTGGGTAGGGCAAGGTTATGCTTTGCCCTGATGCAGTAACATCATTTCCCTGCAAAGTTTGATGGTAATTAAAGTAAAAGACCCGATATTCTCGGGTCTTTTTATCTGTGCAGTATGTGGGCTTATCTGTTTAGCACTGTGTTATTCAGGGCGACTCAGGCGCTCAATAATGGTTTGGTGCTGCGGGTATTGGGCGAGTAGGGTTTGTTGACTAAACAACTCAAAATTATCGAAAGTAAACCCAGGTGAAACCATGCAACCGACCAGTGAAAACCCGGGCTGGTTCATCGCCGAGCCGAAAATGCAGCCTTTGGGTACTAAAAATTGTGGACGTTCACCCGCGGCGATGTCGAGACCTAACTGGGCCGTGGTTAATTCACCTTGTTCATCAATCATATAGATAGTTAATGACTGCCCCGCATGGAAATACCACATCTCATCAGAGGTTAAGCGATGAAAATGCGACACCTCACCAGTACGCAATAAAAAGTAGATGCTGCTCCACAGTGAGCGCGTGGCATCGAAATCACTTTGTGAGCGAAAAGAGGATCGATAGTAACCACCTTCAACATGTTGTTCGAGTTCGAGTTGTTGAATAAAGTCATCGGCTGTTTGCATGTAAAGTACCTATTAAATGTCTAAATTATGTAGAGGGCATAGCGTGTGTTAGTGGCATGAGTCATGCCATTTGCTTATGAGGTATGCTTGTACTGCGCCATTAAACGCGCTCTTAAAATACTTGTCAAAGCCAATCCCGCTTTGATGTTACTTAAGGCGCTATTTTTATACGGCCGCTAGCCCAAGTCAGTTAATGACATTACCATAGCGAGCTAATAATCGATTAAAGGAGTTATTAATGACACAGAGTATGAAAATTGAACGCCTCAATCCCACAACACGTTGGTCAGATGCCACTGTGTATAACGGTATTGGTCATTTTGTGGAAATTGCAGCCGATACCGACGCGGATATTGCAGGCCAGGTGTCACAGATCTTTGCTCAAGCAGAAGCGACATTGGCGCACATTAACAGCGATCATTCGCGTTTACTGTCGGCAACGATTTATATTACAGACTTTACTTACCTCCCCACCTTTAATGCACTGTGGGATGCCTGGTTACCCGCAGGGTGTGCGCCAAGTCGAGCCTGTATAAAGGCTGAGCTTGCCGACCCTAACTATTTGGTTGAAATTGCTTTTGTCGCTGCCGTTTAGCAAGGTTACTGTGTGCGACGGTGTCGATTAGCAGCGCTCTGTTTGTCGACATCCTTGGTGTTCTATCTTATTAAGTCGTGGCGCCTTGATGGCATTTTAGCGCGATAAGTTTAACTTACTTTGTCGAGGTTGTTTAAAAACATTGATCTAAATCAAATACATCTTTATTATCCGTAAAAATATATATTATTTACATGTTAAAGGTGTCGCACTATGTTAGATAAGCAAACTATTCAAATCGTCAAAAGCACGATTCCGCTATTAGAGTCTGCGGGCCCCGCGTTAACCAGCCATTTTTACCAGCGTATGTTTGAGCACAATCCTGAATTAAAAGATACATTTAACTTAGCCAATCAACATAATGGTGGTCAGCCAGTCGCGCTATTTAATGCGGTTGCGGCTTATGCGAAAAATATCGATAATTTAGCAGTGCTCAGCAGCGCAGTGGAGCGCATCGCGCAAAAACATACCGGCTTTTTAATCCAACCAGAGCAGTACCAAGTTGTTGGGCATCATCTGTTAGCCACGCTAAAAGAGTTGGGCGGCGAGGCAGTAACCGATGAAGTACTCGATGCATGGGGTCGTGCTTATGGGGTATTAGCCGATATTTTTATTGGCCGTGAGAGTCAGCTTTATCAAACTCGTGCCGAGCAAGCAGGTGGCTGGAAAGGGACGCGGGCTTTTACGATTACCGCCAAGCAGCAAGAGTCTGAGGTGATAACTTCATTTGTTCTCACTCCAAATGATGGCCAAGCGGTTATGGATTTTGTACCAGGGCAATATTTAAGTGTGCAGGTACAAGATAGCGATTTTGAGCAACAAGAAATTCGCCAGTATTCGTTGTCAGATGCCCCCAATGGCAGTAGCTATCGGATCAGTGTTAAGCGTGAAGTGGGTGGCTTAGTCTCATCTAAACTGCATGATGGCTTTAATGTGGGTGATGAACTGGCGGTGATCCCACCCGCGGGAGACTTTGTGCTGGCGGTCGATGATGACACGCCAGCGGTGTTGATTTCAGCGGGTGTGGGACTGACCCCAATGATGAGCATGCTTAATCAGTTGATGGGCTCTGAGCATCACAGCGACATCACTTGGTTACATGCCTGTGAATTTGGGGCGTTTCATGGTTTTAAGTCAGATATTAAGCAAAAAGCGGCTAGTTATGAGCCTTTAGCGGCCTATACCTGGTATCGCGAGCCAAGCAGTGATGACCGTATCGGTGAGGATTATCAGTTTACTGGTACTATCGAGTTGGACAAGGTTGCAGGCAGATTACTCCCTCATGCGCAGTACTATTTTTGTGGGCCTGTGCCCTTTATGGCTGAGGTAAAGCGACAATTGTTAGCACTTGGCATAGCGCCTAGTCAGTTGCATTACGAGGTCTTTGGCCCGCATCAAAGCTTGTAATTAATCGCTGCTCGATTGGCTAGATAAAAAATAGGCTAGAAAAATAAAGGGCCCAGCACGTTGAATACACGGCGCTGGTCCCGTCACGTATAGGGGAGCGTCGCTTTCGCTTAATCTTGCTTAAGAGCGCCATTTGTTTTATCTCATTACTTATTTTTATCCCATCACTCATGTTAACCCGCCACTGAGTTTATACAGCGTTTATACCGCCGCTTAATGTAGAGCATCGAGAACACGAGGGAGATGAAGGCAAGGGGAAGTTAAACGTATTAACCTTTCGGTGTGCTTAATCCTTAATTAGTGCTTTTTGCTGCAAACTCATCGCGATTAATGCCACCGGAGGAGGTTATACTAGGGCATATGTTCTCTCATGGTGTTTGCTATCGTGTCCGCATTTGCTTTATCTCAGCCTTTATCGGCAGTGACCCTCTATTTTTGTGATTTGGCGCCTCAAGGGGTAAGGCAAACACAGTTGCAGCAATTGCGCTTTTGGCTACCTGATGACGAGCAAGCCAAAGCCGACCGCTTTATACAGCCTGATGCGCGCGTGAAAGGCTTACTGGTACGCAGTTATTTACGCGCTATATTGTCGCTGTACGCCCGTGACATGGGAGTTGAAATTGCTCCTTCGCAATGGGAGTTTACTTACCTTGATAAAGGTAAGCCTGTGTTGTCCGCGGCTTGTTTCGCCCGTTGTCCGTTATTGTTCAATATCAGCCACAGTGGCGATTATCTGCTGGTGGCCATCGCTCATGCTAACCACTGGCTCTCGCTTGGGGTTGATATTGAGCGCCAACGTGAGAGCACCAATATCTACCCTATTTTAAATCATTATTTCACTCGTGATGAAACCGATAGCCTACTGGATTTACCGCTGGCGCAGCAACGAGCCCGCTTTTTCGATCTGTGGGCGCTTAAAGAGTCATATATCAAGGCTAAGGGCTTGGGGCTAGCATTATCACTTAAATCCTTTAGTTTTGCCTTTGACTCGCGACAGCATGATGATGTTATGAATGCTGAATCAACTTCACTACCAAGGGTTACTCAAACTGAAAATATACAGATAGTTGCTCACCAACAGGACTCAGCGCCAGATAGTCAGTTGCAAGTCGATAATCAAGCGTGTGCAAGGCGTGCTTTACGTGAGGGGATGCAAGCTCAGATTGAGCGCAATATTACCTTGTCGTTTCATGATGAGCAGGGGAAACGGTCGAGCGACAGTTGGCAGTTGGTGTTAGGCCACTTAGATGCGCAGTATCGCTTTGCACTAAGCCTTGAGCGCGCTAAGGCTACAGATGCTCAATCTGAGGCTAAAGACAGACCGATGCTGCTGGCAAGGCATCTGAACGTGCAGCAATTATTACGCTGTTCTTAAGCTCTTTATCATGGGTGTGTTTGTTAGTACGCGGCATTGGCTGTGCGTGAATTCTGTCGCCAAGGATCTAGCGAGTGTTGGATACTGGTGTGGAGTAGAGTAGTAAAAAAGCCCGTTAGTCATACGGGCTTTTTATAAATCAAATCGTTGAGTAGTCACGTCGTTGGGTAATAACCGTCACGGTTATTGGCTTCTCGCTTTTGCTAGCAAGCGGCTAAGTGACTATTGGCGCGCGAGGCGATGGCTCTCCGGTGGATTTTCAAAGTCGCTACGATAAGGGTTAATGTCGAGCCCTCCTCGGCGAGTATAGCGAGCATACACGGTTAATTTAGCGCAGTGGCATAACTTTTTGAGATCCACAAAAATACGCTCAACGCACTGTTCATGAAACTCGTTGTGCTGACGAAACGAAATCAAATAACGCAGCAGTTTTTCACGATCAATCTTAGGGCCTTGATAGCGAATCATCACTGTGCCCCAGTCCGGTTGTGAGGTGATTAAACAGTTGGACTTGAGCAAGTTTGAGGTTAAGGTTTCTGCGACAATACTTTTGTCATCGGTGCTGTCGATAAGGTAGTCGCTGCTAAAATCATAATCATCGACTTCGATATCTAAATCATCGATGCAGGTACCGGGAAGCTCAACGATTCTTTGGCTACCAAAGTGCTTTGGCTCGATAATTTTAACCGAGATTTCTCCTTGAGCATATGCGCAAAGATCGTCAGTTAATGTCTGCTGCACCTGTTCAATGCTGTTGAATTTAGTTTGGTTAAAACTATTGAGGTACAGCTTGAACGACTTAGATTCGATTAAGTTGGCGCTATTCACATCTAAGCAGAACTCGGCAATGGCAACCATGGGTTTACCTTTGGCATTGAGCCATGAAAGTTCATAACCTGTCCAAATATCGGCCCCATGAAATGGCAATTGATGGCCTAAATCAATGGCATCACGATTAAGTTTACGCGGCACGCCCTGTAATAAATTGGCATCGTACTGTGCTTGGTAGCCCGTCGATTTACCTAAGGTTAATTCTGCAAGGGCGGGAGCATCACTGTATGGGTCATGAACTGGTGTCATCGAGTGGATTTCCATGTCAAAATAGCCTTACATTATACTCAAATTTTGGACTGCTGCTAAGTGTCTTCTTTACCTGCTTTAGATAATTTTTTTGACGTTTACCACCAAAGTTATATTGAAAAGCTAGCTGAACCGCCTAGATATTACCCTGAAGGTGAAGATTCTGAGTGCATTTTAAGCGAAGATAAAGCCCATGTGGTGAATCGTCCAGAGGTTGCTGTGCGTTGGCTGGCTGTTGAGCGGCAATCCCCCGGCGGCTTTAATAATATTGAACATGCCTTAGAGTTGAGCCTGCATCACAGCATAAATGCCTTTTATGGGGCTTACTATGCGGCGCCGTTAATGTTTGATTCTGCCTGGGGGCAAGGCGAACTGCTACAGGTGTGGAACCATCAAGATTTTGAATATTTACAGCAAAACTTGATTGGGCATTTAATGATGAAGCAAAAATTGAAACAGAGTCCCACCTGGTTTATTGGTGTGCTTAACGAAGGCGATCAGATGTTGGTGGTCGATAATAATGACGGCAGTGTCTGGCTGGAGATCCCTGGGCAGGTGCCTCATCAACGGTTAGCCGAGAGTTTAAATGAGTTTATCGATGCGTTATCTCCCAGAGTATGCCCGCCGGTTAAGCATATTGAAGAGTCTCTGCCCGAGCTTGACCATCCGGGGATATGGCAGCGGATTAAAACCATGTGGGCCAATCTCAGAGGTAAAAGCTAAAGGTTTATGTTGCAGGCTAACGTTAACAGTACTGCTAAGTCAATCTGGCTCATCAATGTATGCCCCATTGATGAGCCTGTTGAGGTGAGTTCACTAAAGCTATTTTTTAAATAGTTAAAGGTGATCCCATGAGATGTTAGAGACAATACGGCAGTCATCACACCGAAAGTGGAACATATCTAATAAGGGCTCATCGAGTAACCAGTCTTGATTGCCACAGCGCGGGCATGGCCGTTGTTGCTCAGACGCTAAACTTTCGCCCCCAACGCGATATAAGTAATAGTAGGTGGGGATGTGTGTTAGGTATTCAACGCGGCCGCGCAGATCCCAACCTCGTCTAAACAGGTCGCTGTCGCTCGAGGTTAATTCTTCAAGTGCGGCAAATTCGGCTTTGGTGGCCGCAGCCATCTGCAGTTCATCACAGGCTTGCCATTCAGTTTGCCATTTAATGATACGTTTATGATCGCCATTAAAGGTGGCTGGGATCTGGTATAGCGGGATAGGTTGTAAGGTATCACCGTTGCGAAGTGGGGAGCACATATGCACGTAACTGGTGTAAATTAGCTGCCAACTGGGCGTCTCTGTACTGGTCACTTCTGAATTGATATCTTGGCCGATATATTTTTCGCGAGGGTGCAACAGTTTTGCTTCGGTCAGCTGAGCTAAGGCGTGCTCGACCCATGGGCTGTTATAGCGTTTTGCTAGGCTGCTTTTTTCTGGCATCAGCAGACGTACGCGAAATTCCCCGTCATTAAATGCCACTGCAAATTCGCGCCCAAGGACTTGGCCGTTAGCACGGTAAGCTTCGAGAAGCCCATTGATAGCCTGTTCTGCCGCGGTGATGGTGGTGTTATCGAAGCATTCAAATCTTAATTCCACGACGTGCATTAATGGTTATCTCGCTGTGTGAGTTTGGCTTCTAGGGCGGAGATCCTATTGATTAACTCCTGTTGCTGTTGTGTTAAGGCATGCACTTGTTGCTGCAATTGCGCTAAGGCGGTCTCGGCACTGGCGGACTGCTCTACCACGGTGGGCAGGTGATAGCTTGCATCAAGCGCCGCCACTTCTTCCTTAGATAACGCCTTAAAATGTTGTATGCCTTGAATGAGCACTGGCATAGGCAATGCGTTTCCCAGCTTTGATTTTATCAGTGCCAGACTAGGTGTCTTGCCGGAGTCGACAATCGCTTTTGCCACTGCAACGACCTGTTCGATTGGAGTCATAATGAGTGAAATTCCTTACTTTTTAGCAATTATGGTATCCATTAAAAGAACCGACCAAATAAAAAACATTATTATTCATATAGATAGTTGTTTGGCATGCACTTTGCTGTAATTAATGTCGATTATAATAGATAAACAGGGAGTTAAAGTGAAAACAAAATTACTGAGTTTGATTATTTTGACAGCATCAACCATTGGAATGTCAGGTTGTGTGATCAATATTGGCGACGAAGAGGGCGGCTGGGATAAGGGCCATAGCTGGCAAGCCACGCAAGCACAAAATCGGGAAAATTTGTCGAAGTTGGCCATCGGCATGAATAGAGAGCAAGTGATTTCACTAATGGGCACGGCTGATTTTACTGAAGCCTATGTTAAACAAGGCCAAGAGGTCGCCATACTCTATTATCGTACCCAGCGCATCAGAGGAGATGGTACGACTACTAAAGATGAATGTACGCCGATAGTCTTAGCCGATAACAAGGTTACTGGTTGGGGCGATGCGGCCTATGCTAACCTCTAAGCATGGCTGCTCAGTTAAAGGGTTAATCATCTTGATCCCGCTATACGTCACATGGCGAAATGATAAAGGCCATAACGACTATTAGACACTTGGCTCGTTATACGATATCGAGCCAAGTCTATCTACTCTTTACCTGCAAGTTTATGCTCTTAACTGCGCATCTAGCTGATCGATCACCTCTGTCCACTGCGCATCTTCTTCGAGTGATTCTTTAATAAAATGGCGTTGAGATGGGTTCCAAAAGTCGGCGTTAGCAATATGGATATTGTCTGCCATTTTGTGTTGCGCAATAAAGTCTGCTATCGCCTGATCGCTATTAGGTAGTCCTAGCTGTGCAAATAAACTATTGAGATTGGGTGTAGTGATATCCATTTTGGGCTCCTTAATTAATATCGAATCAGTTCATTGAGTATGGAACAAAATGATTAAGTTACTGAAATATTATGAACCTGTTTGTCAGTACCCTATGCACTGTAGCCTGCAGCGCGTAATCAGTATGCCAGTAAATTATCTACTGAAAATTTTTATTACATTTCGAAGTGGATGCAGATATTAGTCAGATTAGGCGGACAAAGATTATGCTTTGCACTAATTAACACTTTTGTTACATTGGAAAGGTTGACCGCTAATTTGGACATTCAGAAATGAATAGCAAAGCCCCCATACAGACCCTCAATGGCTATAAGGCTGTATATTTAACCGCTGAAGATCTTCGCATCGCAGCTTCCATCTTATATAACGCTTACCATGATGATGCTTTTTTTATGGCCGCTTTATATCAAGGCGACAAAGCGCAATATGAACAAAATTTGCGCGGGGCAATTCGCGAAGAATTACATACATTGTGGCAAGAAGAGCAAGCGTTAATTGGCCTGTTTGATGATCAAAGACTTGTTGGGTTAGTGTGTATTGTGACTCAGCAAGTGCCTCTTGGTGAAGCACGATATTGGCATTGGCGACTAAAAATGTTAATCAGTACTGGCTGGCGCTCAACTCAAGCGTTAATGAACAAAGAAGACTCCATTCTAGAACACTTACCCAGTACTCATTGTGGTATCTTGCAATTTATTGCGTTGACACCAACAGAACAAAATAAAGGCTTAGGAGTGTGGTTAGTCGAGGCGGTGATTAGTTGGTGTGATGAACAACCAAAGCTTGATGGCATTGGTGTGTTTGTAACCGAAGATAAACATGCTCATCTGTTTTCCAAACTGGGGTTTGCCGCAATAGAAAGCTTGGATATCGACGGTGTAGAGGGCGAACTGTTATTTTATCGCAGCGCCGAAAGTGAATAAGCCTTTACACCGTTTTAGCGATTTTTACCCGTTTTATTTATCACAACATCAGCATCCTATGTGTCGTGCGCTGCATTATGTTGGTAGTACTTTGGTATTACTATTAATCGCCTTAGCAATCTCACTGGGTAACGTTTGGGTGTTATTACTGCTTCCTATTGTGGGCTATGGTCCAGCTTGGCTAGGACACTATGCTTTTGAGCATAATCGCCCCGCGACGTTTACTCACCCAATATACAGTTTTTTGGCAGATTGGCTGATGTTTACGCAGTGGGTAAAATCGTTATATAAAATTAAACCCAAATAACAAGAATAGCTTGGGCTAATGGCTTTTATCGAGCGAATTGCTTTGTGGCGGTTAACTCCTTATCTCTCATCTAGATGTAAGAGATCTCTTACAATGATGTGAGTGATTAACTTTTTCATTGAGTGTTTTATGGGGTTTTTACATAGTAAGCTTTTATAAAACAATGGCTTAAATTATATTTTTTTGCAGGTTATCCCTAGCATGTTGAGTATGATTGTTTTTATCATCGTACGCTAGAACAAAGCTTGGCCTTATAATAACCGCAGTTAAGGAATTGAGCTTAAGTCACACCTTAAATGACTTCAGGATGAAGTGCTTGGGACAAGGTGATGGATGGAGTCAGGATGCACTCTAGTGACATGGGATGTGACAATAAGGAATAACGACTTAAGTCTTTAGTACAAGGATTGTCTTGCTGGATGCACCAATGCTTAATGGAATGAGCGATTCAGTTAAACGGAATAATTGAACTCAGGAAAAACAGCTAGGATGTTAAAGGATCTGTTTGGAGCTGGCAGGATGCCGCAGCATTAGGGATGAAGCAGGGAGCAGTGTGATAGCAGGAAGGCTAACAAAAGTATACTAGGCGCACTTTTTAGTGCGCCTTTTTCTTTGGTTAAATATAGGCCTGCTCTCGTCATTGCATGTTGGCCTTCTCGAGTTAACAGCTGCTATGTTGTTAACATTTATTGGTGTATAAACCCACATCTGCTCGTGATCTTGTGAGCTATCTCTTACAACAGCGTAAGACTTTGGGGGAGTTACCACTAGATAAAAACTCATCTTTTATTTTAATTTTCAATTTTTTCATACGGTTATTAACGGTTTGGCTGGTTAAGATAGCTTGTTATGGCAATGCTAATGGTTATTACCGGTCAAAATATTTCTCGGTGTTTTACAATTGATCGTGTTCAAGGATGAATGCTTATGGACAATGAATCAGGATGATTCAGTGCTGTTAGGATTGATAGCATACTAGGAGTGGCAAGGATGTAGCGCTCAGGATGAGTGCAAGCAGACTAAGGAAGGCCGAATATTCATGGATGAACGCGCTCTGCCTAGGATGGCAGTAGACACGGAGTGTGTAGCAAGGAAGCACAAGGACGACAAAGGACATGCTTAAGGAGTAAGCAAACTTGGTAAAAGGATGACCAAGTAAAGGGACAGTACGTCAAGTACAAGGATGCAAGGGATACAGGGAAGAGGCAAGGAGCAATTCGAACCCATGGATGGTGCAGGGAGCACAGGCATAGCAGGATAGCTTAGCGAAAGACACAAGGCGCGACTCTTTATTGAGCCGCGCTTTTTTTTGGAGACTTTCACATATCGCCTGGATTGAGTTCAGCTTCACATTATCTTTTTTGAGCCTGTTTTATAGGCTTAGTGCTATTTACAGCCATTGGGTTTACAGCCGCCACGACTACCGCAACCGCCGCCAATAGAGCCGCTGGCTTGTGGTGCATCTAACCATTCGGGTTCAGGAAATATTGGCCACTGAATTTTTTGGATCTTTTTTCCATGCATCCAGATAGTTGCTTGATATTGATTGAGGCCGTCGGTACTAAAATCCAATAGAAACTTAGCTTTCCATGTGAGACCACTATTACCGCCTATGCTGGGGCGAGCCGATTCCATGGCGATAGCCAAAAACTGCACTCGTTGTTTTTTGCATTCGCTATTGGCAAACAAACGGCTTACTTCAGCCATCTGTCTTAATTGCCAGAAAAAGGCGGCAATGATCACGAGCGCCGCAATCAATAAAAAGTCTGTCATCATGCTTTCGTTACCTTAAATAATCCACCAATTGCGGCAGACAGTACTGTGCTGCGATTAGGATTACGGAGTTCCATTAATAGCTCGGCTCTAATCGCTGGAATAGCTACGATATCAGCAAAAATTTGGTTAAAGAAGTGTTGATCTTGTTTTGCAAGGGCTTCGAGATAAAGAGTGCGGGTCTGATCGTCTTTTAGGGCCATCCAATTGCGAGCGGCAATGGTAATTAGTGTCTCTTTATCTAAACGGTCGTGCTGAGCAAAGTAGTGAATGGCTTTTTGAGAATATTTAGCTTGAGATGCTAAAGCGCGCATAAAGTAGAGTTTATGTTCAGCCTTTACGCTATAGAGTTTCTCCAGTAAGCGCTCTGCAAATTCGGCAGAAAGGGTTAAATGTTCTAATTGCTGACATATAGCGATTTGTACCTCTATGGCACCGTGCTCTAAAGCGTTTTCAATCTGAGCTTGGTGATCGAGTTCATCGGCGTGAACACAAATATCGGCAATCCCTTGCAAACCCACATCTTGCCAGCGGCTGGTATCCGCTTGGCCGGAGAGGTATTGATAGGCAAATTCATATTGCGCAGAAGCCACTTGGCCGAGCTGCTTTCTCACTAGAGCATTAAACAGCGCCAGCTTTTCGGCGCTAGGCTTAAAGGCGAAAGGGTGATTGGCCAGTCTATTTTGTTGCTCTTCAGATATGGGCTGGGTGGGATCGTTGCCCAACGCCTCAAGCACCATACGAATAAATTGGGTTCTTGGCGCAGGAGAGAGCAAGCCTCGCTCATCAAGAGGGAGTTTTAAAAACCAGATGTAATACTGTTTTGATGCGTCCCAAAAAACCAATGCAAATTGAGCATGGCCTTGAATAGGTGAAGGGTAAGGCGTTGCTAGCTGCTCAATTTGGGAAAATGCTAACTTATCGATATGTTGTACCCGGCGGCCTAGATCATAGATTTCGAATTGAGAGTTGGCCGTGGTTAAAAATTGGGTGAGAGTGGTGATTTCAGTCATGAGTTAGAATGCCGTTACATGTGAGGACTAGATTTCAATGGCCGTTATTATAGGGAGAACTCTACCGAGATGGTATAATTTGGCGCAAAATAGCCAAGATATCCGTCACTAGAGACAAGATCTATCGTCAATGATGCTAGGAAATTACAATGTTGTACCGGTTTACCCAAAAGCAATTAGCTCTCATTACGCAGGAACTAAAAGCGCAGGCGTTATGGGCTGATGAGCCACCGTCAGCGCAGGCCATGGCCGATCCTACGCCGTTTGCTTGTGAGTCAATGCCATTTGAGCATTGGCTGCAATTTATTTTTATTCCCAAGATGAATGAGCTTGTGGCCCAGCGAGCTCCTTTGCCAACTAATATTGCGTTAGCACCGATGGCTGAATACGTATGGCAGCACCGCATTGAGCTGCGAACGTTAATTAGCATTATTAATCAATTAGATGAGTGTTTAAGTGAACCAAGATAATCCAATAGTCGATCCGCAAGCGATGCCCTGTGATGAAACCTGTAGTGCCGCAGACTCAGCGCCAGAGATAGTTATTCTTTATGAGGATGAAGATCTGGTCGTGATCCATAAGCCCGCTGGCTTATTGGTGCATCGCAGCTATCTTGCTCGCCGAGAACGCTTTTTTGCCATGCAAATGACGCGTGACAAAGTCGGCTGCCATGTGTTTCCGGTACACCGCCTAGACAGGCCAACATCGGGTGTATTGTTGTTTGCTAAAAGCAGTGAAATGGCTAATGTTTTGTGTCAGCAATTCGCCTCAAAAGCGGTTGAAAAGCACTATTTAGCCATAGTGCGTGGAAATATGTTGCAAGGTGATACCTTGGATTATCCGCTTAAACAGGAGTTTGATGAGCTGGGCGATAAGGATGTCGACCCTAATAAGGCGGCTCAAGAAGCGCAAACCAGTTACCAGCCTCTGCTAAACTGTGAAATACCCTATGCTTCAGGACGCTATCCTACCAGTCGTTACGCATTGGTGCAGTTAACGCCTCATACGGGACGTAAACACCAACTTCGCCGGCACATGGCGCATCTGCGTCATCCAATTGTGGGTGACACCACCCATGGTGATGGTAAGCAAAATCGCTTTTTTAGGGATCACTTTGGCATCAATCGTTTATGGCTTATCGCTAAAAAATTAAGCTTCACTCATCCAAGAACGGGTGAGCCTATGAGTGTCGAAACCGAGTTAGAACCAGAGTGGTTGACCTTGTTTGAGGCCTTTGGTTGGAATGATGAATTGTTGTCTGATAAGCCAAGCTTACTGATCGCACGCTAATTATGTTGGTTTAATACCGCTCATTGCCTACTATATTTTACCGTTATCATCAAATGCCTTACGCCACCTTGAATAAAAACAAGTGTCAGTGCGTAAGGTATTTTCATTGAAGGTGTTTATTTAGTCATACTCATCGGTAAGTGTCAGTCGGTGCTCTGCGCCGTAGATAAGTTACTGGTTATGACTAGAACAGGACTAACGATCGGTTAGCTATTTACACTCTTGTTTATCTTTATCAGTCTGATGGGTTAACAACTCAGTTTCTTTCTTGATGGTCAGTTCGTATGGTTGCAGCGGGGCAAAAGTGTGGACGGTTCTGAAATAACACATGCGTCTAATATGAGCGCTTCGTTGAACATGCTTTAGATGTTTTTTTCGGCTAGAGTGTCGCATCTAATTGATCCTTGAAACTCAATAACCTAGTGTAGCTATCAAGCTTTCAATAAAGTATTGTTTGAATTATATGTAAATTCTGTGCCGAGGGCTAAAGAAAAAATGAAAAAAGTTAATCTAGTTTTTGGAACTGTTTATGGCAACGCCCAGTTTGTGGCCGAAACCTTACAAGCACAACTTGTCGAGGCCCAATGGCCTGTGATGCTTAGCGCCCCTGAAACCTTGACGGGCTTTGTGCCGCCAGAAGATGAGTTGCTACTCATCGTTACATCAACTACAGGACAGGGGGATATTCCAGACGAGCTTAATCTTTGGTTTGAGACGCTGCGACAGGCAGCACCTTATCTACCTAAGTTAGCTTACGGGGTCATTGCCTTGGGTGACTCAAGTTATGAGACTTTCTGCCATGCAGGAATTAAGTTTGATGAGCTATTAACTGAATTAGGTGCTACTAGGGTCGGTGAGCTACTTAAGCTTGATGCTTGTGAAACCATGGAGCCCGAGCTCGCGGCTAAAGCCTGGTTGAGTCAATGGCTATTAATGGCCTCACCGAATCACGTCGATTGAAACAACTCCGTCATCAATGGTTTAAGTTTGCCCAGCGACTAAGCCAGTCATTGCTATTGCCCATCGCGATTTTACCTGCAGCAGGGCTGATGGTGGGGTTAGCTTTCAACCCTATTGCGTTTATTTCGGCCAATAGTGCCGTTGTAATGTTAGCCATAGGTGAGTTGATTTTCGCTATGATGCCGATGCTATTTGCGGTGACCATAGCGATAGGGTTTTGTCGTGATCAAGGGATTGCCGCCTTTACTGCAGTATTTGGCTATAGCGTATTTTTTGCCAGTTTATCGGCGTGGGTCGATATACATCAATTTGATGCGCAGAGCATATTAGGGGCGCAAACGTTCGACACTGGTATCGCTGGTGGTATTGTTGTTGGTGCAGTGACCTGCATCGCGGTTAGGCTTAGCGAGCGGCTTAGACTGCCTGCAGTGTTCTCGTTTTTTGAAGGCCACCGTAGCGCTCCGTTGTTAATGTTACCTATCGCCATGGGGTTGGGCTATGGTGCCCTGTTGCTATGGCCGCCACTATCTCACTGGATTGAGGGCGTCTCAGATTGGGCCGTGTATCAAGAGCCCGTATTGGCCTTTGCTATCTACGGTAGTGTTGAGCGGCTATTAATCCCATTTGGATTACACCATATTTGGAATGCGCCGTTTTACCTTGAAATGGGGCAATATGCTACCGATAGCGAAGTTGTGAGGGGCGAAGTTGCCCGTTATTTAGCGGGCGATCCTAAAGCAGGTCATTTAGCTGGTGGTTATCTGATTAAAATGTGGGGGTTACCTGCTGCGGCACTGGCTATTTGGCGCTGTGCGGATAAAAGTGAGCGTAATCGCGTCGCAGGAATCATGCTCTCAGCAGCGGGGGCAAGCTGGTTAACTGGGGTGACCGAAGCCGTCGAATTTGCCTTTATGCTTGTCGCGCCATTATTGTTTTTAGTGCATGCCTTGATGACCGGGCTTGCCTATGCGGTGGCTATTGCCTTAGATATTCACCACAGTGTGGTGTTCTCCCATGGGCTGGTGGATTTTACCTTATTGTTTGGATTGTCACATAATACACATTGGTTTTGGGTATTAGGCCCGCTGACGGCAGTGATCTATTATCTGGTGTTTCGTATTTCCATTATGACCTTTAATTTGAAAACCCCTGGGCGAGTAGAAGGACAATCGGCACCACCTCTAGGTATCATTGCCATGATCTCAGCCTTAGGTGGTAAAGATAACATCAGTGGATTGAGTGCTTGCTTAACTCGGCTGCGGATAGGCATTAAACAGGCCGAACTTGTGGATAAGCAACGCCTAGCACAACTGGGGGCAAAGGGTGTGGTGATGGTCGGAAGTGGCGTACAACTGGTTTATGGGACTAAAGCTGAACGCATTCGTCGCTTGTTACAGCGGTATTTAGACCGACATAAACCGTCATCATAACGGCTGAGTTATCGGGCTAGCTAATGAACAAAACAAGCGTCATTATTGGCTTAGATCGAGGTTAATGGAGAAAAATGATGCAACGAAAAGTACTGATCACCGACTGCGCCGATGCGCCGGGGTTAATCACTAAAATTACCGCTGTCTGTTATGCCCACGGCTTAAATATCGTTAAGAACAGTGAGTTTGTTGATAATGCACAGGGGCGATTTTTTATGCGCACCGAGGTCGAAGGCTGTGAGGATGAGCAGGGGTTACTGTTCGATGTAGGGAAGGTATTACCGCCCCAGCGTCATCTTAAACTGGTGACCAAAAGCACCAAGCGGATTGTTGTGATGGTAACCAAAGAGGCTCATTGCCTTGGCGATTTACTTATGAAAGCGTATTACGGTGCTTTAGATGTTGAAATATCAGCAATTATTGGTAATTACGATCTACTCAAACCATTAGCTGAAAAATTTAATATCCCGTTTTATCAGGTGTCTCATGAGGGCTTGACTCGTCATGAACATGAGCAAGCCATGTTGGATATTATCGTGCAATATCAACCTGATTACCTCGTTTTGGCTAAATATATGCGGGTGTTAACCCCGGAGTTTGTAGAGCAACACCCTAACCGTATCATCAATATTCACCACTCTTTTTTGCCAGCTTTTGTGGGGGCTGCACCTTACCGACAAGCGTGGGAACGTGGGGTGAAAATCATTGGCGCCACGGCGCACTTTGTCAATAATTGCTTGGATGAAGGGCCGATTATTAAGCAAGATGTGATCCCAGTGGATCATAGCTTTAGCGCCGATGATCTGGCTCAATGTGGTCGTGATGTTGAGAAAAGCGTGTTGAGCAAAGCGCTGCAATTGGTACTGCAAGAAAATGTCATTGTTTATGGCAATAAGACGGTGGTGTTTTAATAGCTGTGACGCTAAATCTGCGGTGATGGTATCAATGAGCATATAAAGTCTTGGTTGACCCGTCGCTAGGCGACGAGGTCAACTGAGATCAAATCTCAAATCTCAAATCTTTAACTTAGAATTGCTAACCTATCGGCTACGTAGCTTCTGCTTTCGTCACTGGTTTGTTGATTACGGCTAATCTCTCTAGGTTTACGCTCCATGCTTTATGATAAGTCGTTAATAGTTAACGGTAAGTGGCTGCATATCCTCATAATGCATGGCAATATCTGTGATGGTTACACTTCCTTTGGTGTAACGTAATATCTGCTGTGCGGTACGCTCTGCGCCTTGGGACTGAGCGAACTGGTAAAAGCTCTGCTGATTACAAACGAGCCTAGGGAAAATACGCTGTTTATTGATGCGGTATTCCCGCATGGTGCCATTAAACTTAACGACGTTGTTGCTGGCCCCTGCTTTGCAAACGGCAATTAAAGCGTTTTCCATCTGCACTGTCATGGCTGCCTGAGTTGAGAAAGCCAATGGCGCTAAAGCAATGACAGCGATCGAGAGTAACTTTTTCATGTTGAACTCCTAGCATTTTTTATGGCGGTTAAGGTTGAGTTAAGTCGTTTTTAGCGCCAAAAGCTGTGAGTAAATTGTCTAAAAATGTATTTTTATGTGAGGCATGTATCGAATGGTATCTGCAGGTAAACAAATGTGTCTTTGTGGGGGCCAATAGGTCAGAGAAGAGAGCTCAAAGGTTAAGGGGATAGGGCGATGAATAATTAGTACAAGGTAGTACAAGGCTATTAGCATAGAGCAATGCCTGTACCCAGCGTATAAAAAAGCCAGCTGATAGTGCTGCAGCTGGCGTTAATATTAGGTGCAACGGTGATTAATCAACGATACGCAGTAGTTCATTAATGCCCACTTTGCCGCGAGTTTTGGCATCGACTTTCTTGACGATGATCGCCGCATAGAGGCTGTAAGTGCCACATTTTGACGGTAAGTTACCCGACACCACCACAGAGCCGGCAGGAACGCGGCCATAATGCACTTCGCCAGTTTCACGGTCAAAAATACGTGTGCTTTGGCCAATGTAGACGCCCATAGAGATAACCGAGCCTTCTTCAACCACAACACCTTCAACAATCTCAGAGCGGGCGCCGATAAAACAGTTATCTTCGATAATGGTGGGGCCAGCTTGCAGCGGTTCAAGTACACCGCCAATGCCAACGCCGCCTGACAAGTGCACGTTTTTACCAATTTGTGCACATGAGCCCACAGTTGCCCAAGTGTCGACCATAGTGCCTTCGTCGACGTAAGCGCCCAAGTTGACATATGACGGCATCAATACGGTATTTTTGCCGATATAAGAGCCTTTACGCACAGCTGCAGGAGGTACCACACGAATCGCTTCCGCTTTAAAACGTGCTTCGTCGTAGTCGGCAAATTTCATCGGCACTTTATCAAAGTACTTAGTTTCTGCACCGTCGACCACTTGATTGTCGAAAATACGGAACGAGAGTAAAACGGCTTTCTTCAACCATTGGTGCACATGCCACTGACCATCAATTTTCTCGGCGACGCGTGCCTCGCCTTTATCAAGCATATTGATGACTTTTTCTACGTCGGCACGCACGCTGGCATCGACCGTGGTAGGGGTAATTTCTGCGCGAGCTTCAAAAGCTGCCTCAATACGTTGGCGTAAAGCCTCCATTAACGTCTCCCGATTATCATTAAAGATGATTGCTGAATAAAAAGTATTTAGTTACTTGGCTCGGCGAGCGCTTCGATTAACGCGGCGCTGAGCTCCTCTTGTTGAGCTGGTTCTAACTGTTTGCCATCGGCGGTTTGCAACATAAAAAAGTCTTCTGCACGCTCACCAATCGTGGTGATCTTGGCCGCCAGCAGCGTGACCTGACAACGATAAAAAATATCACCGACCTTAGCCAGTAAGCCAGGGCTGTCTAATGCAATAAGCTCCATTAAGGTGGTGCCTTGCTTGCGCGCGGGTAAAAAACTCACCTGAGTCGGTACCCTAAAGGGTTTCATCTTACGCGGCAATTTTTTAAATTTGGGCAGTTTGGCGGTATCGCTGCTTAAGGCTCTGATCAGGGCTTTTCTTAAGCTCTGAATTCGAGATAACTGCGAAACTGGGCTGCCATCTTGCTCTAAAATGACGAAAGAATCCAGTGCATATCCATCTTTTGAGTTCATGATATTAGCATCATGCACATTGATGTTTTTATTATCGAGTACCGCCATAACAGTGGCAAATAATCTCGGTTTGTCTGGAGTATAAACAAATAATTCTGTACCACCACGAGTGGTGTGTTTGGAGATGAGTACTAAGGCTTCATCATGTTTATGTTTAAGGATAGCCTCGGCATGCCAAGCTACTTGATTGGGCTGGTGACGCAAAAAGTAATCGGCTTTAAAGCGTAACCATAATTGGTCGAGGCTTTTTTCTTTAATGCCGCGTCTTAGCAGCTCTTTTTTTGCCTTGGCTTGGTGTTCGCGTACACGGGCACGAATATCAACCGGCTTTTCTTTGCCGCGTGCTAGCACCCGCTGCGTCGAAAAGTAAAGATCGCGCAGTAACGAGCCTTTCCAGCTGTTCCAGGTTTTTTCATTGGTGGCACAAATATCCGCGACCGTCAGGCAGTAGAGATAGCTTAAATGCACCGCATCTCGCACTTTATCGGCAAATTCAGCAACCACATCAGGGTCGGAAATATCGCGGCGCTGCGCCGTTACCGACATAATCAGGTGATTCTCGACTAGCCAGCTAACCAGTCTGCCATCGTGTTTATTTAAGCCGTGTAGATCGCAAAATGCTTGAGCATCGACTGCGCCCAGCTTGCTGTGATCACCGCCGCGGCCTTTGCCTATATCGTGAAAAATGGCCGCCAAGACCAGTAAACCTTTTTTAGGCAGCTGATTAATCAGCACTGAACCAAGTGGAAATTCCTCTTTTTGCTCGGGTTGAGAAAACCGCTCGATATTTAAGATTAATCTATGGGTATGTTCATCGACCGTATAGGCATGGAACAGGTCAAACTGCATCTGACCTTCGATACTGCGCCAAGCAGGTAAGTAGGCAGACATGATCCCGTGGCTGTGCATCAATGATAAGGCCGCAATACCGCGCGGATGGCGTAATATTTCAAGAAATATCGCCCGGCACGGCTCATGATGCATTAGCGGTTGGGTTTGTGCACGCCGCGCTCGGCGAAGCTGGCGCAGGGTAGGCGCGTAAATGGCTTTAATATTGGAGTTACGCGCCACTTGTAAGAAGAGCCCCATGATCTCGGCGGGATCGTCAAAAAGGTTAGGCTTAAGACACTCGATAAAGCTACTACGACGTTGGTAGTTTTCATCGATAGGGAAGATTTCAAGTGCCGTAGTGTGACCTAAGGTTGCCCGTTTAAACAGTTGCAGCAGCATCTGGTTAAGCTCCATCACCCGGCGCACCGTGCGATAGTAGCGTTTCATCATCTGTTCTACCGCAAGCTGAGTTTTATCTTTATAACCAAGTAATTCAGCAACTTGACGCTGCAAGTCAAACAGTAAACGGTTTTCGTCACGGCCAGAGATAAGGTGCAGTGCAAATCTCAACTGCCACAAGTATTCTTGGCATTCGAGTAGTTCGTCTAACTCTGCTTTTTCTAAAAAACCGTGGGCGACTAAGTCTTCGGTGCAGCTGGCATTAAAGTAGCGCATAGCTACCCAAGTAATGGTTTGAATATCGCGTAAACCACCAGGGCATGATTTGATGTTGGGTTCGAGATCGAAGGCACTGGCTTTAGCGTGCCGGAGAATCTGTTCATCGCGCTTAGCAATAAAAAACTCACTGGCAGGCCAAAAGTTGGCTTCTCTTACGCGGCGATATAACTCTGCAAATAACTTGTGTGGACCACATAGCCGCCGCGCTTCGAGCAAGTTGGTTGCTATGGTAATGTCATTACGGCCTTGATTGATAGTGTCATCAACGCTGCGGACGCTATGGCCCACTTCTAAGCCAGCGTCCCACAAAAAGGCGATATATTGCCCCAATAGGTGTTCACCTTCTTGGGATAATTGTCCGTCAATCAAAAACAGCAGATCTACGTCTGAGTGCGGGTGCAGTTCGCCACGACCATAACCACCAACCGCGATCAGTGCCACAGGATGTTGCTCAAGTTGATGAGAACGCCATTGTTTGCACAGTAACGCATCTACGGCGCGACAGCGTTGCTTTACCAGCAAGGTAACCGACTCGCCCGCATTAAATCGCTCTAATAGTTGCTCGTTTTGCAGTTTTAAGGCTGATTTAGCGTTCAGTGCGTTATTCATTGGTATCCTTCGGGGAAAGGCTGCGGCTATTGCCGAACCGCAGCCTGATATTATCGTAATCCACTCTCCACTTTACGCACTACTTAAACGGAAAGTACAGCAATTAGTGATTGATTATGCGCGGGAAGTCTTCTTCTGAACGTAGGGTCAATACTTCAACCCCTTTGTCAGTCACTAATAGGGTATGTTCCCATTGGGCCGAGTTTTTACCGTCAGAGGTCGTTACCGTCCAGTTGTCATCTTTATCTAATACGCTTGTATGACGACCCGCATTGATCATTGGTTCGATGGTAAAACACATGCCAGGACGCAATACGGTCTTGTCATTGTTTTTGTAATGCATGACTTGGGGTTCTTCATGAAAACCAGCGCCGATACCATGGCCACAGTAATCGGTTACGATACTGTATTTCTCTAGACCGGTTTTCTTACTCTTAATGTATTTCTCAATGATGGTGCCAATTTCACCTAGCTTCATACCTGGACGCACCTTTTTGATGGCTTCGTATAAGCTTTCTTGAGCGACACGGCACAAACGTTTGTCTTTGGCGCTGACATCACCAATCAGAAACATTTTTGAGGTGTCACCATGGTAGCCATCCTTAATCACGGTAATGTCGATATTGAGGATATCGCCATCTTTTAAGGCTCTGTCATTGGGAATGCCATGACAAATCACCTCATTAATAGAGGTGCAAATAGATTTCGGGAAACCGTGATAGTTAAGTGGCGCCGAAATTGCCCCTTGCTCTGCAGTATATTTGGCACAGATATCGTTAAGCTCATTCGTGGTGACGCCCGCCTTAACGTAAGGGGCTATCATCTCTAGAACATCGGCGGCTAATTTGCCCGCAGCGCGCATTTTTTCGATCTCTTCGGCTGTTTTAATCACTATACTCATTAGGCTTTCTCTTGTTTCTCGGTAGTCTTATTTTTGGCGCGTCAACTATGCTAAAAATTTGTGTTTTCGCTGGTTTCATGGTATAAAGCGCGCCGTTACGTTTGACTCTTGATTACTTGTCATCTGACCAGGTCTTCTGACGTTTGGTTAAGAGCGAATCTGGCGGCCATTATACATGGCAATTACTAAATACTAAATCACACACGTATCGACACGTTCTCCGGGGTGCCTATAAAAGGTCGGAGATATGGGATGCGTGGAGGTCTAACCCCCAATTTTAAGGTAATAAAATGACTACAGTTTCAATGCGCGACATGCTTCAAGCCGGTGTTCACTTCGGTCACCAAACTCGTTACTGGAACCCAAAGATGAAGCCATTCATCTTCGGCGCTCGTAATGGTGTTCACATCATTAACCTAGAGCACACTGTGCCTATGTTCAATGAAGCACTAGCGTTCATCAGCAACGTAGCATCTAAGAAAGGGAAAGTTCTTTTCGTAGGTACTAAGCGCGCTGCAAGCGAAGCTATCAAAGAAGCAGCAATTTCTTGTGATCAGTACTATGTTGATAACCGCTGGTTAGGTGGTATGTTGACTAACTGGAAAACAGTTCGTCAATCAATCAAGCGTCTAAAAGATCTAGAAAGCCAGTCAATCGATGGCACTTTCGACAAGCTAACTAAGAAAGAGGCGCTAATGCGTACTCGCGAGCTTGAGAAACTAGAAAAGTCTCTTGGTGGTATCAAGAACATGGGCGGTCTACCTGACGTTATCTTCGTTATCGGTGCTGACCATGAGCACATCGCGATTAAAGAAGCTAACAACCTAGGTATCCCAGTTGTTGCTGTTGTAGATACTAACTCTTCTCCAGACGGCATCACCTACATCGTTCCTGGTAACGATGATGCTATGCGTTCTATCCGTCTGTACACTGAGTCAGTTGCTGCAGCTGCTAAAGCTGGTCGCGGTCAAGACCTAGCGGTTCAAGCTGAACAAGACGGTTTCGTAGAAGCTGAATAATAAGGCGAGATGAATTTCATCGCCCTTATTAACCAAGATATATGATTGGTGAACAGGGGCCCTTAAGGCCCCTGTTTTATATCATTTGATTTGTAGATTTACCTATAGAGGATTTAACAATGGCAATTACTGCTGCCCAAGTTAAAGAACTACGTGAGCGCACTGGCGCTGGCATGATGGATTGTAAAAAAGCGCTAACTGAAACCAATGGTGACATTGAGCTAGCGATTGAAAACATGCGTAAGAGCGGTGCTGCTAAGGCTGCTAAAAAAGCGGGTAACATCGCTGCTGAAGGTACTATCCTTATCAAGCAAGGCGAAGGTTTCACTGCACTTTTAGAAGTTAACTGTCAAACTGACTTCGTTGCTAAAGACGGTAACTTCCTAGCATTCGCTAACGCAGTACTTGATGTTGCTGCTGCATCTAAAGTGACTGTTGAAGACCTAAAAGCACAGTTCGAAGAAACGCGTGTTGCACTAGTGGCTAAAATCGGTGAAAACATCAACGTACGTCGCGTTGAGTACATCGATGGTACTAACACTGCTTCATACCGTCACGGCGAACGCATCGGTGTTGTTGTCACTGGTGATGCAGACGAAGAAACACTTAAGCACATCGCAATGCACGTAGCGGCTTCTAAGCCTGAATACGTTCACCCAGAAGATGTTCCTGCTGATGTTGTTGAGAAAGAAAGAGCCGTTCAAATCGAAATCGCGATGAATGAAGGCAAGCCTCAAGAGATCGCTGAGAAGATGGTTGCGGGTCGTATGAAGAAGTTCACCGGTGAAGTTTCTCTTACTGGTCAAGCTTTCATCATGGAACCAAAGAAAACAGTTGGCGAGATTCTTAAAGAGAAAGGCGCTACTGTTACAAACTTCATTCGTTTAGAAGTTGGTGAAGGTATCGCGAAGAAAGAAGAAGATTTCGCTGCTGAAGTTGCAGCACAAATCGCTGCTTCAAAGGCGTAATCGCCGCTTTTTTGATACCCTAAAAACCGCAGCAATCGCTGCGGTTTTATTATGCCAATTAGATTGTCACAGCCTGCATTTTTTTCGATATAATTGGTAAAATACCCACCAGCATTTATCAGGACAAAAAACTATGAGCACAAACCCCAAACCCGCTTTTCGACGTATTCTTCTTAAATTGAGTGGCGAAGCCCTGATGGGCGAAGAAGGCTTTGGTATCGACCCTAAAGTACTCGATCGTATGGCACAAGAGGTTAAGGAGTTGGTTGAGCTTGGTATTCAAGTTGGTGTTGTGATCGGTGGTGGTAACCTGTTCCGTGGTGAAGGGCTGGCTAAAGCCGGTATGAACCGTGTTGTTGGCGACCATATGGGCATGTTAGCCACTGTGATGAATGGCTTAGCAATGCGTGATGCCTTGCACCGTGCTTATGTTAATGCGCGCCTGATGTCAGCAATACCGCTTAAAGGTGTGTGTGACGATTATAACTGGGCTGAAGCGATTAGCTTGCTTAAATCGGGTCGAGTGGTGATTTTTGCAGCCGGTACGGGTAATCCATTTTGCACTACTGACTCTGCTGCGTGCCTGCGCGGTATTGAGATTGAAGCCGAAGTTGTGCTCAAGGGCACCAAAGTCGATGGCGTCTATTCAGACGACCCAGTGAAGAACCCTGAAGCCGTTAAATATGACGAAATGGGTTACGACGAAGTACTAGACAAAGAATTAAAAGTGATGGATCTTGCTGCATTTACACTGGCGAGAGATCACGACATGCCTATTTTAGTGTTCAATATGAATAAGCCTGGTGCGCTGCGCCGTGTTATTATGGGTGATCATGAAGGCACAATGATCAAAAGTAGCCGCGTAAAATCAGCCGAATAAGTACCATTTATACTAACGTAAATTTAGTAAGCAAAAAGGATATTAAACGTGATTAATGAAATCAAAGAAGATGCGAAACTACGCATGGGTAAATGTGTTGAAGCGACTAAAACGCAAATGGCTAAAGTGCGTACCGGTCGTGCTCACCCGAGTCTACTTGATTCAATCAAGGTACCTTATTACGGTTCACTGACTCCACTAAAGCAAGTGGGTAACGTATCGATTGAAGATTCAAGAACCCTAGCGGTCAGCGTTTTTGACTCAACTATGATAGCAGCGGTAGAAAAGGCAATTATGAGTTCAGATTTGGGGCTAAACCCTATGTCTGCAGGCACCACTATTCGCATTCCGCTACCTGCGCTAACTGAAGAGCGTCGTAAAGACCTGATCAAAGTGGTTCGCGCCGAAGCGGAAAACGGACGTATTGCCGTACGTAACGTTCGCCGTGATGCTAACTCTGATGTAAAAGCATTAGAGAAAGAAAAAGAGTGTACCGAAGACGATGTGCGTCGCAGTGAAGATGAAATTCAGAAGTTTACCGATGCACACATTAAAATGATTGATGAAATTTTGGCGGCTAAAGAAGCAGAGTTGATGGAAGTCTAATCTGCAGTCTTAGTTACTAGAGTTAACACGCCGTGTAGGGGTATACTACACGGCGTTTGCTATTTTTAAGGGTTGTAATAGATGTCGATCGAATCTCAATCTGGCTCAGAGTTAGCTGATGACACACTCGCTGAGCTGATTAAGCTGTCTATACCTAAGCACGTTGCTATTATCATGGATGGCAATGGGCGTTGGGCGCAAGCTCAAGGTAAGCCGCGGGTGATTGGACATAAAGCAGGCGTAAAGGCGGTTCGCCGAGCGGTGAGCACTGCACGAGAAATGGGGGTCGGTTCATTGACCTTATTTGCATTTTCCAGTGAGAATTGGCGCCGACCAGACAAAGAAGTTAGCTTGTTAATGGAGCTGTTTTTTACCGTGTTACAACGGGAGTTAAAGCGACTACATAACAATGGCGTACGCCTCAATATCATAGGCGATACCAGTCGCTTTTCGCCGCGTTTGCAAAAGAAAATTGCTTCGGCAATGGCACAAACTGCCGAGAATGACGGTTTAATCTTAAACGTCGCAGCCAACTATGGCGGTCGTTGGGACATCATGCAAGCGGCGCAAACCTTAGCCAAAAAGGTTGAATCTGGCGAAATGAGCAGCAGTCAGTTCACCGAAGAGGCGTTAAGTCTGCATTTATGCATGCAAAATCAGCCGGAAGTTGATTTAATGATCCGTACGGGTGGAGATTTTCGCATCAGTAATTTTATACTCTGGCAGGCCGCTTATGCAGAGTTAGTGTTTACTGAGGTGCTTTGGCCCGACTTTGACGAGCAAGCCTTTAAAGAAGCTGTCGCTGTATTTGCTTCGCGTCAACGCCGTTTCGGATTAACGGGAACGCAAATTGAGACGCTACAGGCTGAGCAATAAATTATAAGAGGGAAAGTTTTGCTAAAGCATAGAATAATAACAGCAGTATGGTTAATCCCATTAGTGATGGGTGCCATATTCTTTTTCCCTGTGGAGTATTTTTCATGGGCTCTGGTGGCGGTATTTTTAATCGCCGCTAAAGAGTGGGGCCGTATTATCGATAAACGTTGTAACATCACTCAGTGGAGTTTCACGTTGACTATCGGTATTTTATTAGTGGCGCTCAATCTGTTTGTACCTAGCACAGAGGTGTGGTTTAAGGGCCATTTACATCCCATATTTCTAGCGATTATGGTCATTGGTGCATTTTGGTGGGTTATCTCCTTACTCTTCATCGTGTCATATCCTAAAAGTTCGACCTTGTGGGCTAAGAGCCACATGTTCAAGTCGATGTTTGGCCAGTTAACATTAATCCCTTGTTTTACTGCATTAGTTGCGCTCAAGGCATTAAGCTCACAGGCTGATCCCTATTACGGTGGTACCTTGGTCTTCTTGGTGATGTTGACCGTATGGGCTGCCGATTCTGGCGCTTACTTTGCGGGTAAAGCCTTAGGTAAACATAAATTGATGCCCAATGTCAGCCCTGCTAAAACCGTGGAAGGCCTCATTGGTGGCCTGCTGACGACTATGCTTGTTGTTGCTGGGGTGATGTTACTCTCACCTGAGCAAGAGTTAGGCTTGGTGATTGTAGTCACCCTGTTTGTTGCCTTAGTGTCTGCGGTGGGCGATCTGTCTGAGAGTATGTTTAAGCGTGTTGCCGACATAAAAGACTCAGGTACTATCTTGCCTGGCCATGGTGGCGTTCTAGACAGAATTGATAGCCTAACCGCCGCGTTGCCAGTCTTTACACTCATTTATATCGCATTTTGGATGTAACCATGCAAAAGATGGTGATTCTAGGGGCCACAGGCTCAATTGGCGCCAGCACGCTCAGTGTTGTCGAGCGTAATCCGGCTGATTATGAGGTTTACGCCCTAGTGGCCAATCGTAGTGTCGATAAGATGCTAGCGTTATGCATAACCCATGAGCCTTGTGTGGCGCACATGGTCGATGCCGATGCGGCCAAAGAGTTAGCAGACCGACTGCCTAAATCACTGCGCACCCGAGTCTCTAGCGGTGCAGATGAACTGCTCGATTTAGTTGCCGCAAGTGAGGTGGATACTGTGATGGCGGCCATTGTCGGGGCTGCCGGATTACCTTCAACCTTAGCTGCGGTTCGTGCGGGCAAGCGAGTGTTATTGGCCAATAAAGAATCATTGGTGATGTCAGGACGTTTGTTTATCGATCAGATGCAAGCTTCTGGCGCGCAAGTGCTGCCTGTGGACAGCGAGCATAATGCGATTTTTCAATGTTTACCCTTCGAGGTGCAGCAGCAAATCGGCGTATGCCAACTAACCGACGCCGGTATTTCACATATTTTGCTGACTGGTTCGGGTGGTCCTTTTCTTAGTACTGACCTTGCCACTTTGCAGCACATGACACCAGATCAAGCCTGTAAGCACCCCAACTGGTCGATGGGACGTAAAATCTCTGTTGATTCGGCTAGCATGATGAATAAAGGGCTGGAATATATTGAGGCCCGTTGGTTGTTTAATGCCGGCAAAGAGCAATTAAAAGTGGTGGTGCATCCACAAAGTGTCATTCACTCAATGGTGCAATATAAAGATGGATCTGTTGTCGCTCAGTTGGGCAACCCTGATATGCGCACGCCTATCGCGCATTGTATGGCTTATCCACAAAGAATTTCTGCTGGCGTTGAACCTTTAGATTTTTTCAAAGTCGGACAGTTAAGCTTTCTTGAACCCGATTTTAACCGTTTCCCTTGTTTAGCATTAGCCATTGATGCCTGTGAGCAAGGCCAAGAAGCGACAACTGTGCTCAACGCGGCTAATGAAATATCGGTCGAAGCATTCCTAGCAGGGCGCATTCGGTTTACCGATATTGCTCTTATCAACGAATTTTGCCTAACCAAAGTGGCCAAGCAAAGTTTAAACACGATTGAAGATATTTTGGCGCTGGATAACCAAACTCGCCGAGTGGCTGCTGAACATGTTAAACGTGTGCAGCAGTAAAGAAGGAGCTCAATGCTAGATTTTTTATGGAACCTAGGTTCCTTTATTATTGCTTTAGGCATATTAATCACGGCCCATGAATATGGCCACTTTTGGCTCGCACGTCGCTGCGGCGTCAAAGTGGAGCGCTTTTCCATCGGTTTTGGTAAAGCGATTTGGCGTAAAATCGGAGCAGATGGCACCGAGTATGTGGTCGCGATGATCCCGCTCGGTGGTTACGTGAAGATGCTCGATGAGCGTGTTGACGATGTGCCAGAAGCATTAAAATCTCAAGCTTTTAATCGTAAGTCCGTCTGGCAGCGCATTGCCATTGTCGGCGCCGGCCCCATGGCTAACTTTATCTTCGCCATTTTTGCGTTGTACATCATGTACCTCATTGGTGTGCCGTCATTAAAACCAGTTATTGAAACCACCCAGCCTAATACGCCTGCCGCTATCATTGAGGTTAAACAGCCGCAGCAAGTGATTGCCGTTGGCGACCAAGCCGTCCGCAACTGGGAGGAGGTGACCTATGCCTTAGTTGGGCATATTGGCGATGATAATATCGACATAACCCTAGCCCCACTATCAGGTGTTATGGGCCAAGAGCGTACTTATCGCCTCGACACTCGTCAGTGGCAATTTGACCCAGAAAAACAATCACCTATCACCTCGCTGGGGTTAGGCATTTATCAACCAGACGTGAGCCCCACCTTGGCCTTTGTCAGTGAAGATGGCGCCGCGTATGCCGCAGGGCTTAGGGTTGGTGATACCTTGGTTGCTATCGATGGCCAGCGTTATAGCCAATGGGATGGGTTTGTCGAACAAATTAAAGCGGCGGCGGGTAAGACTGTAAACATCACTGTGCTACGCGATGGTATGCAGGTTGAGCTTGCGGTGACGCCTAAATCGCGTACTGGTGATTATGGTCAAATAGAGGGCGTAATAGGTGTTGCACCCACTCAAGATCCTTGGCCAGATGATATGCGTTTACAGTTAGAATACGGTTTAGGCGAATCTTTTGTGGTTGCCGCCGATAAAACGTGGCAACTTGTGTCAGTCAGCATTAAGATGATTGGCAAATTATTTACTGGCGATGTGTCGGTGAAAAACCTAAGTGGACCTATTTCAATCGCACAAGGTGCGGGGAGTAGTGCTAACTATGGTTTAGTTTACTTTTTAGGGTTCCTAGCATTAATTAGCGTCAATTTAGGCATTATTAACCTATTGCCTTTACCAGTGCTAGATGGTGGGCATCTGTTATATTACTTCATCGAAGTGATCACAGGCAGGCCTGTACCGGAGAAGGTACAGGAAATTGGATTCAGATTTGGGGCAGCTATGCTGCTAATGTTGATGAGTATCGCCCTTTTCAATGATTTTTCCCGACTCTGAGCAAGGACACACACATAATTAGAAGTGCTCTATGAGATTGAATAAAATTTTTGCCTCGATGTTATTAGTCGGTGCGTCTTTATCAGGGAACGGTTGGGCCGAAACATTCCAGCCTTTTGAAGTTACAGACATCCAAGTACAAGGTTTACAACGTGTTGCATTAGGTGCCGCACTCCTCAATATCCCCATTAAGGTGGGCGATACCGTTGACGAAACGCGTCTGCAGCAAGCGATTAAAAGCTTGTACGCGTCAACTAACTTCGAACATATCGAAGTCAGTCGCGATGGCAATGTCCTCGTGGTGACGGTCAAAGAGCGTCCAACCATTAGCGCTGTGACCTTCGAAGGCAACAAAGACATTAAAGATGAGCAGTTGCAAGAGAGTCTCGATGGCAGTGACGTTAAAGTTGGTGAGTCATTAGATCGCACCATGCTTAGCGGAATTGAAAAAAGCCTGCAAGATTTCTACTACGGTGTGGGTAAATACGGCGCTAAAGTGGAAGCACAGGTGATTAACTTACCGCGAAATCGTGTCGAGCTTAAGTTTAAGTTTACTGAAGGCTTAGCCGCTGAAATTCGCCAGATAAACGTTGTGGGTAACACAGTGTTTAGCGATGCTGAATTGATCAGCATGTTGGAATTAAAAGATTATGTGGCCTGGTGGGACCTGTTTGGTGAGCGTCGTTACCAAAAGCAAAAGCTGCAAGCCGACCTTGAAACCATCAAAACCTTTTACCATAACCGCGGTTATATTCGCTTCGATGTCACCTCGACTCAGGTCGCGATGACGCCTGATCGTAAAGGGCTGTATATCACGATTAATGTCGATGAAGGTGAGCAGTACAAGGTAAAAGAGGTCAACCTCACCGGAGACCTTATGGGCCGTGAAGAGGTGATGCAAGCGATTTTGCCGATCAAAGTGGGTGATACCTACAATGGCGGCGACGTGACCTTTACCGAAGAGATGTACGGCAAGTATCTTGGTCGTTTCGGCTATGCCTATCCTGAAGTGAAAACCTACCCAGAAATTAATGACGACACCAAAGAGGTGACTCTTAATGTCAATATTAAACCGGGCAAGCGGGTTTATGTGCGTAGCATTAACTTCACGGGTAACCAAGTCACTAAAGATGAAGTAATGCGTCGTGAATTACGCCAGATGGAAGGGGCATGGTTAAATGCCGCGCAAGTCGAGCAATCTAAAGCGCGCCTTAACCGTCTAGGTTATTTCGAAACCGTCGATACACAAACGGTGCAAGTACCTGGCACCGATGATTTGGTCGATGTTGCCTTTAATGTGAAAGAGCAGCCTTCTGGTTCATTTAACGCGGGTGTGGGTTATGGTACCGAATCAGGTATAAGCTTGCAGTTTGGTGTACAGCAAAGCAATTTCTTGGGTACCGGTAATCAGGCCGGCATTAACTTAAATACTAATAAGTATTCTAAGAATATTAATTTCTCTTATACCGATCCCTATTTCACTAAGGACGGCGTGAGCTTAGGCGGCAGTGTTTTCTGGAATGAGTTTGATGCGCAAGAGGCTAACCTTGAGCGTTATAAAAACAGCTCTTACGGCGTTGCTTTAAACTCAGGTTTCCCAATTAATGAATATAACCGTATTAACGGTGGTATAGGCTATCGTCATAACGCAATTTCAGAGATTTCAGCTTATGAGCAGGCGCTGCGTTTCTACAATATCTATCGTGATCAAGATGACCCTAATGCCGAGCTAGCATTTGATAATTTCGAATTGAATCTTGGCTGGTATCGCAGTACGTTGAACCGCGGTACCTTCCCAACAGACGGTTCATCACAGCGTTTAAGCGGTAAGATGACGGTTCCTGGTTCAGATCTGCAATACTTTAAAACCGACTTTGACACCAGCTTCTACTGGCCCTTTAACCGTAGCCATAGCTTCGTGTTATTAACTAAGGCGCGTGTCGGCTACGGTAATGGTTATGGCCAGTTTGGGGATAACGATCAGATTTTACCGTTCTGGGAAAACTACTACTCGGGTGGTAGCAGCTCATTACGTGGCTTTAAGTCGAACTCTGTGGGCCCTCGTTCATTCTACTTGTATCGTGGTAGTGAGCCGTGTTCACCAGATCCATCGGGTGATGGTTGTACCTTGCCTGGCGATCCAAATCGCATCGAAGTCAGCCAAGGGCGTTCTATCGGTGGTAATGCCATCGCGACCGCCAGTATTGAGCTTATTGTGCCGACGCCATTCTTGGACGAAGCCTATACTAACTCTGTGCGTACCAGCTTCTTTGTCGATGCGGGTAATGTCTGGGATACTGAATTTGATTACGATTCCTATCGCGGCTTGCCTGCTGAAGAGTTTGCCGAACTGGCAGATTACTCTGATCCTTCACGCATTCGTGCGTCAGCGGGGATGAGTGTTCAGTGGTTGTCGCCCATGGGGCCAATGGTATTTAGCCTTGCGTGGCCAATCACAGAGTATGAAGATGATGAAACCGAGATTTTCTCGTTCAACATTGGTAAAACTTTCTAAGTTAGAACTAATTTAAATAAAAATAATCGGCAAGTTTTGCTGACAACAAGGAGTTTATTTTGAATAAGATGTTTAATCGCGCAATGATGGTTTTGGTTCTGTTAGGTGCACCGATTGCTGCACAAGCAGAAAAAATTGCAGTGGTAGATATGCAAGCGGTATTTGAGCAGTTACCCCAGCGCGAAGCCGTGAGTAAAACACTCAAAACCGAATTTGGTGACCGTGTGGCTAACGTGCAAAAGATGCAAGACGAACTACGTGGCATGCTTGAGAAGCAGCAACGTGATGCCGCGCTGATGAGCGAAAGCCAAAAAACCGATATGTTGCGTAAGATGGAATCACTCAAAGCTGAGCTGCAATTAAAAGGCAAAGCTTTAGATGAAGATATGCGTCGTCGTAACGGTGAAGAGCAAAACAAACTGTTAGTTGAAGTGCAAAAAGCGATCACCGCTATTGCGGAAAAAGAGCAATATGACCTAGTGCTGCAGCGTGGTGCTGCCATCTATGTTAAGCCTTCTTCAGATATCAGCAGTAAAGTTGTTGAAGCGTTGAGCAAAGGCTAACGATTAATGAAAAGCTATACATTAAAAGAGATCGCTGTTTACTTAAATGCTGCGGTACAAGGTGACGACACGGTTGAAATTAACCGAGTTGCCACTCTCGAAAAAGCGCAAAAGGGTGAGATCTCTTTTTTAGCCAACTCAAAATACCAGCATCAGCTTGCGGGCACATTGGCATCAGCAGTGTTGTTGTCGCCCAAAATGGCGGCTGATTTTAACGGCAACGCAATTGTACTTAATGATCCTTATGTAGGATTTGCAAGGGTGGCGCAGTTACTCGACTCGACGCCTAAAGCCGCTGAAGCAATTCATCCCAGCGCAGTGATTGATGTCAGTGCCACTATAGGCGAAGGCGTTGCTATTGGCGCCAATGCCGTTATCGGCCCCAATGTGATTTTGGGGCAGCAGGTACAGATTGGTGCAGGATGTGTTATTGGGCAAGATGTTATCATCGGCTCCAATACCATCTTGTGGCCTAATGTGACTGTGTACCACAATGTCCACCTTGGTCAAGACTGTATAGTGCATTCGGGCACGGTACTGGGATCGGACGGTTTTGGTTATGCTAATGAGCGTGGGCAGTGGATCCGCATTCCGCAAACGGGGGGCGTGCGTATTGGTGAGCGGGTTGAAATTGGTGCTTGTACCAGTATTGACCGTGGCGCACTAGATCATACCGAAATCCATGATGGGGTGATCATCGATAACCAAGTGCAAATTGCCCATAATGTGATTATTGGTGAAAACAGTGCCCTTGCCGGTGGTTCAACTTTTGCCGGTAGTGTCACCATAGGTAAATATTGTATCATTGGTGGCTGTAGCGCCGTAGCTGGACATTTATCCGTCGCCGACGGTACCCATATCTCAGGTGGCACAAACGTTACGAGTGTTATCAGGGAGCCTGGTGTATACTCCTCGGCTACTGTGGCGATGGAAAACAAGGTGTGGCGTCGAAATACCGTACGGTTTAGACAGCTAGATGAACTGTTCCAACGCGTTAAAAAGTTAGAAAAAAACGTTAAAATAGAAGATTAAGTGCCCCTTGGCAGCTAAGGAAATTATTGAGTGTCAAATCAATTAAACACAATGGATATCAAAGAGATCCTAAAGTTTTTGCCCCATAGGTATCCGTTTTTATTGATCGATAGAGTCCTCGACTTTACCCCTGGCGAATCACTCCATGCGATCAAAAATGTCACTATTAATGAGCCATTTTTTCAAGGCCATTTCCCCGTTCAACCCGTGATGCCGGGGGTATTAATCCTCGAAGCGATGGCACAAGCCACGGGTTTATTAGCATTTAAGACCATGAGTGACGAACCATCAAATAATGCACTCTACTATTTCGCGGGTATCGACAAAGCACGTTTTAAGCGTGTGGTTGAGCCAGGCGATCAGCTGCATTTTGAAGTGAAAATGATTAAAGAACGCCGCGGGATAGGGGTGTTTACTGGTGAAGCAAAGGTCGATGGCGAACTAGTCTGTTCTGCCGAGATTATGTGTGCCCGTAGAGAGATTAGTCAGTGATTGATGATTTAGCGTTTGTACATCCCGATGCCAAAATTGGTAATAATGTCACCATAGGTCCATGGACCTATATTGGTGCCGATGTTGAAATTGGTGACGATTGCCACCTGAGTTCTCATGTTGTGGTCAAAGGCCCGACAGTGATGGGCAAAGGCAATCGCATTTTCCAGTTCGCCTCTGTGGGTGAAGACTGCCAAGATAAAAAGTACGCGGGTGAACCAACGCGCTTAATTATCGGCGACAATAATGTGATCCGTGAGTCGGTGACTATTCATCGCGGTACGATTCAAGACCAGGGTGAAACCGTTATTGGTTCTAACAACCTGTTTATGGCCTACGTGCATATTGCCCACGACTGTGTGGTTGGCAATAATGTGATCATGGCTAACAATGCTTCGATTGCAGGTCATGTTCATGTCGGTGATTGGGCCATTTTAGGTGGTATGACTGGCGTGCATCAGTTTGTGCATATAGGCGCGCATGCTTTTACCGCAGGTAGCTCACTTATTTTGCAAGATGTGCCTCCGTTTGTGATGGCTTCAGGCCAACCTGCGATACCACGTGGTCTCAACGCCGAAGGGCTCAAGCGTCGTGGCTTCTCTAAAGAGAGCCAACTTGCGGTGCGCCGAGCTTATAAAACTGTGTACCGCAAAGGGTTGACGGTTGATGAAGCCATTGCCGCATTGAGTGAAGAGTCTCAAGATGAGCAAGTGAAGCTATTTACTGATTTCATCGCCAATTCCAGTCGAGGCATTATTCGTTAAGCCACTGGTCTTGAAAATCAAAAGCTCGTTTAGACGGGCTTTTTTTTATGAGTGAAATTAAACCAATCGCATTAATTATCAGCTCGATCTTGATGGCTAAAATAGGCTGTTTCTCTGGTGTAAATGGTATCAGCCCATTGCAGGCATCAATGAATAGTCATTGAGTTAATGTGATTAATCGTAAGTCGGAAACAACGGATAAGAATCGGGTTATGACTGAACGTAGACAAAAAATATTTGCCATGGTCGCAGGCGAACTGTCTGGGGACATCTTAGGCGCAGGTTTAATCCGTGCCCTGAAGCAGCGTTATCCTGACGCGCGTTTTGTCGGCATTGGTGGTCCACAGATGGACGAATTGGGCTTTGAGTCGCTGTTCTCATTTGAAGAGTTAGCGGTGATGGGGATAGTGGAGGTCTTGTCGCGTCTGCCTCGGTTGCTTAAGGTGCGTAAAACCCTCATCGATGAAATCTCCGCCTTGTCACCCGATTGTTTTATCGGTATCGATGCGCCCGATTTCAATATCGGCCTCGAGTTAAAGCTTAAGCAGCGTGGCATTAAAACCGTGCATTATGTCAGCCCATCTGTGTGGGCATGGCGGCCTAAGCGCATCTTTAAAATTGCCAAAGCAACCAACATGGTGCTGTCGTTGTTGCCGTTTGAAAAGGCGTTTTATGATAAACATCAGGTGCCGTGCACTTTCGTCGGTCATACCTTAGCCGACGACATCCCTCTGGAGAATGATAAAGCAGCAGCCCGAGCTCAGCTGGGGTTAGATGCCGAAGATGAATACTTAGCCTTATTGCCGGGCTCACGCGGTGGCGAACTAAAGCAGTTGGCAGAGCCTTTTGTGAAAGCGGCATTGCTGCTACGACAACGTTATCCCGATCTTAAGTTCATCACGCCGCTGGTTAATGCCAAACGCCGCGCCCAATTTGAGGCGGCGCTTGAACAATTTGCTCCCGATTTGGCGATTCATATGGTTGAAGGACAGTCGCGGGTGGTGATGGCGGCTGCGGATGCCATTTTACTGGCGTCAGGCACGGCGACGTTAGAAGCCATGTTGGTTAAACGGCCGATGGTGGTGGCGTATCGCGTGAGTCCGATCACCTATAGCATTGCCAAACGTATGATGCAGATAGACAGTTACTCACTGCCTAATCTATTGGCTGGTGAGAACATTATTCCTGAGTTGATCCAAGCCGACTGCACCGCGCAGAAGATTGCCGATGCGGTAGCGCAACAACTCGATAGCGATCATCGTCCGTTAATGAAGCGTTTTGCCACCTTGCATCAACAACTCAAATGTAATGCCAGTCAGCGGGCCGCCGATGCGGTGGTCGCGTTAATTGAGGAGGCGTAATATGGCGACCTTTAAAGAGATCACGCAAGCGCAAATCAGCCTGTTGTGCCAAGGGTTTTACGCCGGTGTCGATGAGGTGGGGCGCGGACCTCTAGTAGGAGATGTCGTCACCGCGGCCGTGGTACTCGACCCTAATAATCCTATCGCTGGGCTGAATGACTCGAAAAAATTGTCAGAAAAAAAACGCTTAGCCTTGTTTGCCGAGATTAACCAAAAAGCCCTGGATGTCAGTGTGGGGCGTGCAAGCCCTGCTGAGATAGATGAGCTTAATATTCTGCACGCCACTATGCTGGCAATGCAGCGCGCGGTGGCCGGTCTTAAGGCTCGCCCCGAGCGGATACTGGTCGATGGTAATCGTGTGCCTGATTTTGGTATTGAAAGCCATGCGGTGATCAAAGGCGATGGCCTGATCGCTGGCATCAGCGCCGCATCGATCATTGCCAAAGTGGTGCGAGATCAAGAGATGGACGCGCTCGATGCCAGGTACCCACAATTTGGTTTTGCTAAGCATAAGGGCTACCCGACAAAAGCGCATTTTGAGGCGCTAGAACAACATGGCGTATTAGCCGAACACCGTAAGAGTTTTCGCCCCGTACAGGCACGTTTATCGCGGGATGATTAATCCTTATCAGCATAGGCAAAGCCGAGCTGAAAGGGTGACGCTGTGTTTCGCTATGTGTTAATCTCAGTCTGTTAATCTCAATGGGCGCTTGCCGCCCAACTAAAAAGATACTATCAACTATGTCAGAACCTCGTTTCGTGCATCTGCGCGTTCACAGTGATTTTTCCATGTCCGACGGCCTCTCGAAAGTGAAGCCCATTCTAGCTAAGGCGACTGAGCTTGAAATGGCGGCGCTTGCCCTGACCGATAAAACCAATTTATGTGGTTTGGTCAAGTTTTACAGCGGCTGCCATGGGGCGGGGATTAAGCCAATTATTGGCACTGACTTTTCGATGTTGGTGCCAGGCTTTGACGACGAGTTTTGCTCGATTACGGTATTGGCCATCAACAATCAAGGTTATAAAAACCTCACCTTATTGATAAGCGATGCCTATCTACGTGGTCATGTACGCGACCGCGCGGTGATCGATCAAGAGTGGCTGATTAAATACAGTGAAGGGTTAATTTTACTTTCGGGCGCCAAAGATGGCGACGTCGGTAAGGCGTTGCTTAAAGGCAACAAAGGCCAAGTTGACTCCTTGGTGGCATTTTATCAGACCCATTTTCCTGAGCGCTATTATCTGGAGCTTATCCGAACGGGTCGCCCCGACGAAGAGCGCTATTTGCACATGGCGGTCGAACTGGCGGCTGATAAAGACTTGCCTGTGGTCGCGACCAACCAAGTGGTATTTATTCAACCCGAGCAGTTTGAGGCCCATGAGATCCGTGTGGCGATTTCTGATGGCTATACACTCGCCGATCCGCGCCGCCCTAAAACCTACAGCAAAGAGCAGTATTTCCGCTCACAAGATGAGATGTGTGAGCTGTTTGCCGATATTCCTGAAGCGTTGGCAAACTCGGTGGAGATCGCCAAGCGCTGTAATGTCACTGTGCGCCTTGGCGAATACTTTTTGCCTAATTTCCCCACTGGCGATCTGTCCATCGAAGACTTTCTCGTTGACGTGTCTAAAAAAGGGCTTGAAGAGCGTCTCGAGTTTTTGTTTCCCGACCCTAAGGTTCGAGCCGAGCGCCGCCCCGAATATGATGAGCGTCTCGATGTTGAGCTGACCGTGATTAACAACATGGGTTTCCCCGGCTACTTCCTTATCGTGATGGAGTTTATTCAGTGGGGTAAAGACAACGGTATTCCGATTGGCCCGGGTCGTGGTTCAGGAGCGGGCTCGTTGGTGGCGTATGCGCTGAAGATCACCGACCTTGACCCATTAGAATTTGACCTGCTGTTCGAACGTTTCTTGAACCCAGAACGGGTATCGATGCCCGATTTCGACGTCGACTTTTGTATGGACCGTCGCGATGAGGTGATCGATCACGTGGCCGAGCTGTATGGCCGAGATGCGGTATCGCAAATCATCACTTTTGGTACCATGGCTGCCAAAGCCGTGGTGCGCGATGTGGGCCGCGTGCTGGGTCACCCTTATGGTTTTGTCGACCGTATTTCAAAGATGATCCCTGCCGAGCCTGGCATGACGCTGGCTAAAGCCTTTGAGGCGGAACCTGCGCTTCCTGAAGCTTATAACGCCGATGAAGAGGTTAAAGATCTCATCGACATGTGCCGCATCTTAGAAGGGGTGACGCGTAACGCGGGTAAGCACGCAGGTGGCGTGGTGATCGCGCCAACGGTGATCACCGACTTCGCGCCACTGTACTGCGACTCTGAAGGGCAAAATCCGGTTACCCAATTTGATAAAAATGATGTCGAAACCGCTGGATTAGTTAAGTTCGACTTCTTGGGGCTGCGAACCTTAACCATCATCGACTGGGCGCTGCAGATGATCAATCCGCGTCTAGAAAAAGCCGGCAAAGAGCCCATTAGAATCGAAGCGATACCGCTAGATGATCCGGCCTCATTTAGGCTGTTGCAGCGTTATGAAACTACGGCAGTATTCCAGCTGGAATCTCGCGGTATGAAAGACTTGATTAAGCGTCTGCAACCCGATTGCTTTGAAGATATGATCGCCTTGGTGGCGCTGTTTCGTCCCGGACCGCTACAGTCAGGCATGGTAGATAACTTTATTGAGCGTAAGCACGGTCGAGAAGAGGTTTCCTATCCCGACTCTCAATATCAGCATGAGTCTTTAAAAACCCTGCTTGAGCCCACTTACGGCATTATTTTGTATCAAGAACAGGTGATGCAGATAGCCCAGGTCTTATCTGGTTATACCTTGGGCGGCGCGGATATGTTGCGTCGTGCTATGGGTAAGAAAAAACCTGAGGAGATGGCCAAGCAGCGAAGTATCTTTAAAGAGGGCGCAGTCAATAACGGCATCGATGGCGAGCTATCGATGAAGATTTTCGACTTGGTGGAAAAGTTTGCCGGTTACGGTTTTAACAAATCTCACTCGGCCGCTTATGCCTTGGTGTCGTACCAAACCTTGTGGCTTAAGACCCATTTCCCATCGCAATTTATGGCCGCGGTGATGTCGGCCGATATGGATAACACCGACAAGATCGTCACCCTGGTTGATGAGTGTGAACGCATGGGCTTGCCACTGTTGCCACCGGATGTGAATAAAGGGCTGTTTCGTTTTACCGTGGATGACGATATGAACATCGTCTACGGCATTGGTGCCATTAAAGGGGTGGGTGAAGGTCCTGTCGACTCGATTCTCAAGGCGCGTGAAGATGGCCCCTTTATCGACCTATTCGACTTTTGTGCGCGAATTGATCTGAAAAAGCTCAATAAACGGGTTATCGAAAAACTTATCTGTGCTGGCGCCCTCGACACTTTAGGGCCGCACCGCGCGTCAATGATGGCCACCTTGCCAGAGGCCATTCGCGCCGCCGACCAACATGCGAAAGCCGAAGCGATTGGCCAGCACGATATGTTTGGCTTACTCAATAGCGAGCCCGAAGACAGCAAACAGCAATTTGTCGAATGCACCCCGTGGCCCGATAAAGTCTGGCTCGAAGGGGAGCGCGATACCTTGGGCTTGTACCTTACAGGTCATCCGATTAATCAATATCTTAAAGAGTTGAAACACTACACTTCGGGGCGCTTAAAAGACGTGCATCCGACCGAGCGCGGTAAAACCACTAAGGCCGCTGGCTTGGTGGTCGCCACCCGAGTGATGATGACCAAACGCGGCTCTAAGATGGGCTTAGTCACCTTAGACGATAAGAGTGCGCGCCTAGAGGTGATGCTATTTACCGAAGCCTTTGATAAATTTGGCCACCTGCTTGAAAAAGATCGCATCTTAATTGTCGAAGGCGAAGTCAGTTTTGATGACTTTTCAGGTGGCAACCGCATGACGGCACGTAACATTATCGATATGGGCGAGGCGCGGAGCCATTTTGCCCAGGCGGTAGAGGTGGATGTCGATGCAAGCGAAGTCGACAGCAACTGGCTCAACCGGTTTCATCAGGTATTAATGCCGTGGAAAGCGGGCGCGGTGCCGGTGGTGATTAATTATGCGCAGCCACAAGCCAAAGCCCAATTTAAGCTGGGCGATGAATGGCGGGTTAACCCAACCGATGAGCTGATGTTGTCACTGGAGACCTTGACGGGCTCCGATAAAGTCAGGATCCTATTTTAATATGAACGCCACCGCTTGGCAGCCCGCAGAGCAAATTGCGGCATTAATCGCGCAGTTAACGCCACCGCCTGGCACTCAACTGGTGCTGGCCTACAGTGGCGGCGTCGATTCTGAAGTTTTGGCTTTTGGTTTGGCCCAGTTTGCCAAGCAGTATCCCGAGTATCGTTATCTGTTGGTACATGTGCATCATGGGTTAAGTGACAATGCCGGGTGCTGGGCAACCCATTGCCAAGGGCGCGCCTTAGCATACGACCTACCCATTAAGGTTAAGCAAGTTGCGGTGAACACTGGGCCTAGGGTAAGCCTAGAAGCCGCGGCGCGCGACGCCAGATACCACGCCTTAGCCCAAGAGTTAACTGCAGGCGATCTGCTATTGACGGCGCATCATCAAGACGATCAGCTAGAGACCTTATTATTGGCGTTAAAGCGCGGTTTGGGTCCCAAGGGACTGGCCGCCATGGGCGCAATACAAGCATTTCATCAAGATAAGTGGTTGCTACGTCCCTTGCTCGATATTAGCCGGCAACAGGTCGAGCAATTTGCGGCCACTCACGCCATTGAACATATCGAAGATGAGAGCAATTTAGATAATCGTTTTGACAGAAACTTCCTGCGTCTTGAGGTGATCCCCGCTTTGCGTGCGCGCTGGCCGGCCATTGCCGCCACCAGTGCTCGCAGCGCGCAGCTGTGCGCCGAGCAGCAAGCCTTGATTGATGACGAGGTAGCCTCTCGCTTACCCGTCATGTTGCAAGATACCGCTAACTCAAGCAGGCCTGTATTAGATTTACGTTTGTTAGCCCAGCAATCAGCGCCGTGGCGCGCGCAGTTATTAAGGGGTTTTATCGACTCTCTCGGGTTTGCCATGCCATCTGCAGCGCAGCTTAAACAGGTTCTGGTGCAACTCATTGACGCTAAAGAAGATGCTAAGGTCGAAATCAGGCTTAACGCTATGGTGTTACGCCGCTTTCGTCATCAGCTCTATATCGATAGATATCAACCTCATACAAAGTTAGCGCCAATTAATATTTGCGTTAGCGATGCGCCATTACAACATTGGCCGATAACGGACACCATCTCATTGCAGGCTAAGCGCTGTTGTCACGGCGATCGCTTGCGCCTTCCTATGGCAGATGAGCGGGTGAGCGTACGCTTTGGTGCGCCAGGGGCGCTGCGTTGTCATCCCCATTTTCGAGATAAGGGACGTGAGTTAAAAAAACTGTGGCAGGAGTTAGCCGTACCGCCGTGGATGCGCGATCAAGTGCCGCTTATCTATTTTGATGACAATCTCGTTGCCGCGGTGGGCTACTGGATAGAAAAGCGAGATATCGCGATGGCCGATGACGTGGGGGTGGTTTTTGAGTGCGTTGTTTAAGCTTTGTAGTTAGTTAGAGATAGTTGACTTAGCTTCAAATATCTCATGTTATTCTGCGATCCTATAACAGCGACGACCAGCGACCTTGGCATCATATAAGGCTTTATCTGCGCGCAGGTAGAGGTTTTCGGCGTTATCCATAGCTTGCCACTCGGCGACACCTAAGCTGGTATAAATCTCTCTATTATGTTGCTGATTATTATGCTGCATCATGGTCAATATGCGCTGACAAATGAGGCTTGCCGCTTGTGCGTTGCCTTGCACTAATATAGTAAACTCATCGCCACCGATACGAAAAGCCTGGTCGCTGCTACGGATTGCCTGATTAATGGTTTGCCCGAATGTAATGAGCGTCTCATCGCCAATGTGGTGTCCGTATCTATCGTTAAGCGTCTTAAAATGATCTAAATCTAATAAGATTAATGATAAAGGTTCGTCGTGACGAGTGGCTCTGGCTAGCGATTGCTTGAGGCTTTCGATGTAATAACGACGATTACCCAGTTGAGTTAATGCATCGTACATCGCCTGTTTAGCCACCTGCTCATACTGCGCTGCGTTAAATAGCGGACGCGCTAATAATGCCTGCAGTTGATAAAGTAATTCGGTTTGCGAATTTAGCATCGGCGCATTGAGGCGATATTCAATAACAGCACTGCTGCCTTCAATGGGCAGGTGTTGTTTTATTTGCAAACCTTGCTCACTGCCCCAGCTTAGCTGATACTCTTTAAAGTGCAGCTTTATGCCGTTGACAGGCAAATATTGGCCGACCACTTTGCCGTAACAGCTAAAGACAGATGCCGGGTCTAAATGCTGGTGTAGCTGTTGCACTATGGTCACCATATTGGGTGAGTCCATACTGGCTTGACGATATGCCGGCTGGTAACGATATTCGCCGGGTGAAAACTCGCTAGCTAAGGCAAAGTCCATGCATTAACTCCACAAAAAATTGGACTAGAGATATGCTAAAAATAAAGCAATTATCGTGCCTACATTTTTAATTGATTATTTCTCTATATTTGTCATTCAGTTACCTCGGTTACATAAAGGTAGTAAATCGGGCGTCAGGATTTTGACAAGCTCAATAAACCCTGACAAGGTAAGGTGTTGCGTGTGTCAACATTTCAAATGTGACCTCATCTATGTTCGGTCGAGCATCGAGCAGAATGCGTCAGGGCATTGTCATGTTGGTAGGGAGGAATGGCTGATTTGGAGCCTAAATGGAACATAGCTTTCTGATTAAAATTTTATTGATGCTGATGATAGCGATCGTCGCCATTGCGATGTTTCGCCGTTTGGGCTTGCCGGCTATTTTAGCTTATTTAGTTACTGGGGCCCTCAGTGGTCCATCGGTATTCAATTGGTTTAGCCAGCAGCAAATACATTCGGTGGCCGAGCTTGGTGTAGTACTGTTGATGTTCTCGCTAGGATTAGAATTTTCTTTACCACGCCTGTGGGCCATGCGCCGCACTGTATTTGGCCTAGGTAGTGCGCAAGTCTTTGTCACTGTTTTGCTTAGTATGTGTATCAGCTTAATGATGGGGCTGAGCATTAATGAGTCGATTATTGTCGGCGCGGCCATCGCTTTATCTTCCACCGCCATAGTTCTTAAGCTGCTCAACGAACAGGGGTGGCTGCGTCGTCGCCACGGTGAACTGTCGGTTAGTGTGTTGCTGTTTCAAGATCTTGCCGTAGTCCCTCTGCTGATTTTAATGCCCTTACTGGCCTCAGACGGTGAGCCGTTAAGTTGGCAAAGTATCGGTCTTGCTATGGTAGAGGGGGTATTCGCCTTCATCGCGTTAATGGCCTTTGGTAAGTGGGCTCTGCCTAAGTTGTTTGATGAGGTGGCTCGCTCGCGATCCAATGAGTTGTTTGTATTATCAACCCTAGTGGTGGCCTTGGTGACTGGCGCAGTGACTCAATGGCTGGGGTTATCCATGGCTTTAGGGGCGTTTATGGCGGGGATGTTACTTGGGGAAAGCCAATATAAGCGCCAGTTAGAGGCCGATATTCGCCCCTTTCGGGACTTGTTAATGGGGCTGTTTTTTATCTCAATCGGTATGCTGCTCGATTTTGGTTTGGTGGTCGATTTTTGGTGGCAGGTACTCTTGCTGGTGGTAGCGGTGATAGTGGCTAAGGCATTGATTGTGTATGGCTTACTTCGCGCCGCTAAAGAATCGTTTCGTACCTCGGTGGCCAGTGCGATCAGTTTAGCTCAGGTGGGGGAGTTTAGTTTTGTGGTGCTGGCACTGGCGGTCAATTACCAGTTATTGGAGATCACCGTCAGTACTAAGCTGGTAATGGTGGCGGTGCTGTCAATGGCGATAGCGCCATGGCTGGTTAAGCACAGCGTCGATATTGCACGGCGCTTACAGGGCAGTAGATTTAAGAGTGAGTTAGAGGGGCAAGGCATACCGCCAATGGAGCACAGTAAAGATCTGGTGTTGATTTTAGGCTATGGCAGAGTCGGGCAGACCATTGCTCGCTTTATGAAAACCGAAGCGGTGCCTTATCTTGTACTCGACCTTGATCCCACTCGAGTGACCGAAGCCCGCCGCGCCGGAGAGCCGGTGTACTTTGGTGATGTGGCTAAACGGGCTATTTTAAAACAAGCGCAAATACGGCAAGCCAAGTTAATCGTGATTACTTTTAGCAGTGCGCGGGTGTTAGATGAGGTATTGCCTTTGTGTCGCCAGTTGGCACCCGATGCCAACATTTTAGTCAGAACACGCGATGATGAGGGCATGGAAGCGCTCGAACAAGCGGGTGCAAGCCAGGTGATCCCCGAGTCGCTCGAGGGCAGTTTAATGTTGGTATCGCAGGTGCTGTATCAGTGTGGTGTGCCACTGACGCGCATCTTAAAACGGCTCGAATATGAACGTCGTAACCATTATCAATATCTGCACGGTTTTTTTTCAGGAGAGGAGACTGACTTTACCTTAGAGTTACTGCATGCGGTAGCACTGCCCAAGGGGGCGCAAGTGGTGGGCCAAACCTTAGCCGATATCCCATGGCAAGAGTTACGGGTAGAGTTACGCGCTGTCAGGCGAGCCGGCGCTGAAGTGGAAAGCCCCGATCTGACCTGGCTTATCAGGCCCGGTGATATTTTAATTTTGCTGGGTAAACCTAGGCGTGTCGAGAAAGCGGAACATTTTTTATTGCAAGGGTGAGTGATTAAGGCGTGTTATTGAGGCGCAGCATGATAGCAGTAAGTGACATATGATGAGTCAGCACAAAAAGGAGGAGCGGATGCAATCGTGGTTAGCGACCCTATTACTGCCTTTGCTTACACCAATGTTAGTGCTACAGGCCTTATGGGTTAAGCGGGTAACGCCTAAATTACCAGAAGCTAAGGGGCCACGTGAAGGCTTGATTGAGTCGAGTCACAATATGTTGGATTTTGCATTGGCTAAGGAGGCTTGTGGAACTGCTGATACGTCGTTGATAAAGAGCATTAATATCCTTATTTTAGGCGACTCAGCTGCGGCGGGAGTGGGGGTGGATTTGCAGCAACAGGCACTAAGCGGCTATTTGACCAAACGGTTAAGCGAACATTATGTCGTGCGTTGGACCTTGCTTGCTCGCAGTGGCTTAACCACAAACAAAACATTGGCTAAGCTCAGCAGTGAGTCTTGGCAAGCCAGTTTACGCCAAGGGCAATATGATGTGGTGTTGCTGTCTCTAGGTGTTAATGACGTGCTTAGCCCGTTAAGGGTGACGAAATGGCTTAGCAGTACAGAATGTTTACTGCATGAGCTCAGGCAACACTCGCCAGAGGCGCAGTTACTACTTACACCCGTGCCGCCGTTAGGGGCATTTTTGGCATTCCCACAGCCACTGCGCTGGTTTGTAGGACAACGAAGCGATGAATTTAATCGGCGTTTACAACAATTGCTCGCCTCAAAGAGCCGTTGCTACCTGCTATCACTGCAACTTCCTTTGAGTCATGATTCGCTGGCAGCTGATGGATTTCACCCCAGTGAGTCGAGCTATCGCCTGTGGGCTGACGTTGCTGTGCAGCAAATGCTATCGCAGCCTGGTATTGACGGCAGGGTGAATTAGTATGATGAGTCGATATTAAAAAACGCTTTAATCTCATCAATCTGACACATGGCATCTTGATAGCCCAAATTAATTAATGCGCCACAATAGGGCTGCTCAAACAGCAGATAGGAGGCGATACTCGAGTCCGATTGCTGATTAATGCCGATAAGGCGCAGTAATGTGCGCACCGCCAGCGGCATCTTATGATAGTACTGCGCCGCAATTTGGCTTAAGTCTTCGCTGGGTTTAATCACTAAGGTATCGATAGGTTTAAGCGAAACTTGTTGGCGCGCCGCTTCTGGGATCAAACTCAAGGTACTGTTAATACGCTGTAATCGTTCTAAGTCACTGTTGAGCGTGTCAGAGAAGATAGTATCTAATAGGTGACCCGCAATGGTCGCCGTCTTAGGATGATGTTCCATCTCCTGATGTAGCTGTTTATGTGGGCTCTCTAAATTAATCACCATAATTTTTTGGGCCCCTAAATGAATCGGGCTGCTCAGTGGAGCCAGTTGATGCACTGAGCCATCACCATAATAACCTCGGTTGAGCTTGACCGAGGGAAACACCAAAGGGATCGCCGCGCTCGCCAGTAAATGTTCGGTATTTAACTGTGTCCGTTGACCGCCACGGCGGGCTCGATTCCACTCTTCAATTTGGCGACTGGCTTGAAAAAAGGTCACTGAACGTGCCGAGTTATAGCATGAGGTGTCAATACTTAAGGCGTGCAGGGCGCCATTGGCAATATTTCTGTCGATGCGAGCAAAGTTGATTACTTCATTGAGTAGACCACGCAGCGGTTCATTGTCAAATAGGCTGCCAGGTTCGGGATTGATCCGCTCATCTTGTAATCCCATTAATGCCATTTTAGCCAGGTGTGAAAATACGCCACCAAAGGAGGAGCGGTAGACCATATGGGTATTAAAATGGCGCCAAATCCACTCGAGCTTACGAACCCCAAGATGAAAACAGGAGGCGTGAGTCGCTATAGAAGTACCATTGATCGCCCCCGCTGAGGTGCCACAAATGATCTTAAAAGGGATGCCATGATTACGAGGATAAAATTGCACAATCGCCTTGAGCACCCCTATCTGATAAGCGGCTCTTGCACCCCCACCCCCCAAGACTAACGCTGTTGTGTCCGGCAAGTTCATCCCTTACTATCGTTAAGCTACTATCTTATTAAAAATAAACACTTATTTTTAATTGTTATTGGTTTTGCGTGTTGGTCAAATATGCGCTATGTCATCAAGTTGTTATTAATTTAGAATATGTGAGCGGCTGTTGATGTTCAAGTGACATGGCATCTTTTTATCAGGTAATGGCTGCTGTGATGTTTGCTTCCTATCATCAGCGCTAGCGTATTTTAGGGCTTGGCAGCAAAGCGCGACCCTAACATAAAGTGCTGCCGATATCGTCTAGTTAATAAGTCTATATTTACCCAAGCCTGAAAATGTGTTTCAGCAAGAGATATAAGCCTATCTTATTGTAATTAATATGTTAAGTTTGAAGTGGCGTCTACTTTGTTGCCAACTGGGCAGATTTGATAATATCGGAGGTTGCGGTAGACTGGAAAAATCTACATTTGAGGGATTAACCATGTTACAGCCACTAAAAATAATAATAGCTGATGACCATCCACTGTTTAGACAAGCATTAGTCAATATCCTAACCAGTCAGTTCGACAACATAACCTTGTTAGAGGCCGAAAGCGTGGGTCAACTCGAAGCGCTGTTAATGGCTCATGACGATGCCGACCTGCTGTTATTAGACCTTAATATTCCTAATGCTCATGGTTTTAATACCTTAGTCAATATCCGTAATAGTTACCCACAGATTGGTGTATTAGTGATCTCTGGCCAAGAAGATAAGCTAACCGTAGGCAAGAGCATCTCCTTTGGCGCGGCAGGCTTTATCCCTAAGTCGACGGCGGTCGATGAGATGGTTAAAGCCATCAAGGCTGTGCTGGCGGGGCAGCAATGGATCCCTCAGGGTTGTGGCGACTTAGCCTCGGTCACCTTAGACAGTATGAGCAGTAAAATTGCCAGTTTATCGCCGCGGCAACACCGCATTTTAATGATGTTTGCCGATGGCCTACTCAATAAGCAAATTGCCTACGAGCTGGGTTTATCTGAAGCGACCATCAAGGCCCACGCCAGTGCGATTTTCCTAAAATTAGGCGTCCATACTCGCACTCAGGCCGTGATTGCCATGAGTCAGTTATATCTGGATAAGACGCCGCAGCCTGAGCAGGCCTAACGACTAAGTTTACATGGCTAACGTTAATATGATTAAGCAGACTCCACCTCATCGATAGCCACTCTCTATTACTCGATTAAGCCGCTAGCCATGCCTAGTTGCGATGACAACTCGTTATTAAGGTTCTCGTTCGCCGGCGGCATAATTAGCCGATGTGGGCGCCGAGTAGTTATTGTGTAGGCTACTCGCCAGTGTGGCGCTCATCACCGCCCGCAGTGCGATGGGTTTAATGATTTTGCGTAGATACCCATAACCTAAGGCTTTGGCCTGCAATACCACGCTTTCATCTATGGTGGCGGTGATCAGCACTGCTGGCACCGGATGGGGTGACAGGGCTTGTAGCTGACTCATTAAATCCAAACCATTTTGGTTATCATCGAGTTGATAGTCCATCAATACAATATCGATATTGGCAGCATATTGCTTAAACAGCGCTTTGGCTCGCTCTGGCGTCGATGCCCCGTAGACTTGGCAGCGCCAGCCTGCCAGCAACTCTGTCATGCCATTGAGTACGTTAGGATCGTTATCGACCACCAAGACGTGCACCCCATTGAGAGTCAAAATATCTGCCTGAGTGGCAATTGTTGTACAGGGCTGAGCCGTGACCGTTTGCACCGCCAAACTGAAGATGCTGCCGCTGCCCACCTCGGACGATAAGGTCAGCTGATGTTGCAGTAACCCGGCTAATCCTTGTGCAATGTTTAAGCCTAACCCTAAACCGTTAACGCCATCATGCCCCGAATGCTGCAGGCGGGTGAACTGCTCAAAGATCATCGCCTGTTTGTCGGCTGGGATCCCTGGGCCATCGTCGACCACTTGCACTAATACGCCAGTTGCTTGCCTGCGACAACCCAGTACTATTTTACCATTCCCCGCGTAGCGAAACGCATTGCTGACCAGGTTTTGTAAGATGCGTCTGAGCAACACTTTATCACTGCGGATCCACACCGAGGTGTTAATCAACTTGAACTTAACCTTAGATGCCGCCGCCATGGCGCTAAACTCTTCTTTAAGCGAGTCCAGCACCTCTTGCAGGGCGAAGGCGGTAATTTCGGGCACTACCGTGCCACTTTCAATACGTGATACCTCATTAAGATCCAGTAGCAGTTCGTTAGCCACCTGCAGGGCATTGTCGATATAGCCTATCTGCTGTTTTTGTTTGGCACTGAGCTGACCATTTTGCACAAAGGCGGAGGAAAATAATCTGGCCGCCGACAGGGGCTGCAGGAGATCATGGCTGCACGCCTTGAGATATTGGCTTTTTTTCTGGTGAGCCTGCTCCACTTTTTGCAGCGCCTGAGCCAGCTCGGCGTTGGACTGGGCCAGCTGGGCGTTGGCTTGCTCCATCTTTTTGGTGCGCTCAGAGACTCGGGCCTCTAGATCGAGGTTTTTCTCTTTGAGCAGTTTTTCCGCTTCGCGATAGATAGTGATATCGGAAAAAATCATCACAAAACCACCATCGGGGATCGGATTGCCCTGAATGCGAATGGTCTTACCATCGGGCTGCTGGCGCTCTGTGCTGTGATGACTGCCTTGACGTAAAAAATCCAACCGCCGCTCTACCTGCTCATCGAGATTGGCAATGTAGCGTTTGCCCACGCTGAGGTTATATTCGATAAGTTGGCTCACCGGGCAACCTATGTAGATCAGGTCGTCCGGATAGTTAAACAGGTTCAAATAGTGTTGGTTCCAGGCCACTAACTTGAGATCTCTGTCGATCACCGAAATCCCTTCACTGGCATTTTCAATCGCGCTATGGAGTACCGAACGGCTAAACTCCATCCGATGGCTGGAGGCGACTTCCACCAACTGGGCCACATCTTCAATGGCAATATCGCGGCCATTGAGGGCATAAGAGAGCACTAAGCGCGCCGACGCTGACCCCATTACGCTGGCAAGCATGTTTTCGGTATAGAAAATCAGCGCCTGATTATGGGCGTTTTTATCGACAATAGGTTGGGGCTGACATGCAAAAAAATGGTAAAAGCCTTGGGCGGCCTTATCTTTGCCCACAAAGCGCGCCACTAAGAGTTCAAGCTCGGTCGGATTAACGTTTTTGGGCACCTCTTGCTGTAATTTATCCAGCTCTGGTCGCTCGATAAAGTGGCCGATTTGCATCTGCTCATGCACGCTTTGACGGGTAAAGGAAGACACCAACCAGATAGTCATGATATTGACAAACAAGCCCACTAAGGTCGCCATGGTCGTCATGGAGTAGTCGCTGCCAGCAAAGGGATGTGGATACAAGCCAAGCTGTGGCAGTAAGTTCAGTGTCAACCACAAGCTGAAGCCTGCACTTATCCCCACCAACACACCAATCAGGGTCACGCGGCGCCATAAAAATGCGGCAAAGAACGCCGGACCAATTTGCGCGATAGCGCCAAAAGCCACTTCTCCAAGTGAGGATAGGGTGTCGGGGGGGGCGATAAGGAACATGCCATAGCTCATAAATATCACCACTAATACCAGTGCTTTACGTATATTGAGCAGGTGTGAGCGAAATTTATGAAAGTCGTTGCTGTGGATATTATTGATCTTAAATAGGGTGGGAAACACCACCTCGTTACTGAGCATGGTACTCAGGGCGATGGTCGAGATGATCACCATAGAGCTGGCCGCCGAAATCGCCCCAAGAAAGCTAAACAAGCCTAACCAAAGATCGCCGTTAACCGTGGGTAAAAACAATACATAAGCATCACTTTGCAACGAATCGCCATAGAGAATATTGCCTGCCTGTCCCAGCGGGGTGGCAAAAAAAGCAAAGACCAACACATACAGCGGAAACGTCCAGCGGCTCCATAGCGCGTGTTTTTGCTCTTTTAGCTCCACAATCAACACCTGAAACTGGCGCGGCAGACACAAAAACGCTGACATCACGATAAACAGTAAGCCAAACATCGAAATAATATTGGGGTAGGCAAACTCGGTGGTGATAGGGGAGAGCGCGCTGGCCTGACGCCATATCTCTAGGGGCGACTCAAAGAGAAAAAAGGAGACAAAAATCCCGATGGTGAGATAAGCGATAAGCTTGACCAGAGATTCAAAGGCAATCGCCAGCATCATACCTGGGTGGCGCTCAGTGACATCGATGGCGCGCACGCCAAAGATAATGGTAAAACCGGCCAAGATTAAACTCACCACCAGACCCAACTGCCACGATGATAAGAGGTGGTCTTGGCGCAAAATTTCATAGGAGTTAACAATCGCTTTTTGCTGCAAGGCTATATAGGGCAGGGTGCCGAACAGGGCGACTAAGGTCACCACTACTGCCAATAGCGGCGATTTACCAAAGCGGGACGCGAGCAGGTCGGCAATCGAGGTGATATTGAGCCGCAAACAGACCCGTATCACCCGCTGAATAAAGGGCCAAGCGAAAATAAACAGTAAAATAGGCGCAATATACACAGGTAAGTAAGCAAACGAGTTGTTCGCCGCTTGCCCTGCAGTCCCCAGAAAGCCCCACGAGGTGCAGTACACCCCAAGAGACAGTGAATAGATAATCTTATGTTGCTGTTTAAACAGCTTATCGCGGTATTTGTCACCGATAAATGCCATCAAAAACAGCAAACCGATATAGCTGATGCTGATGGTCACTAAGAGCCAATTAGGAAACATGGTAGCGCTAAACCTATTGCGGCGCAGTGTTGTGGCTAGGCAGCCCACTGCTGTGATTGTTATGTAAATTAACTTATCACATTTTGTGCGATCTGCATCACATATAGGCTACCGACTTAAGTCTTAAGGGCTTGCTTAGTTTGCCCACTTGAGGGCAGTTGAGATGACACACACTTTTGTCTTACGACTTATGGGTTACCCCTTATTGGTTAATGCTTGCTGATTACGCCTTGGTGACTAAGTCCCATGGTGTAAGCCAAGGGATCTAAGCCCTGTGCATTAATACCTATTCCCAATTGAGCCTTCAAGGTTATATGTCCATCTTGGAGGCAGACTAAACAGGGGAAAAACGATGCTCACTTCAACCATAAAAAACATCACGCTTGCTACTTCACTCTGCCTCGTGGCGGGTTCTGCCGCTGCTGCATTTGACTTTGAGGTCGGCGACGAGGGCAAGTTGTCATTTGGCGGTTACCTAAAAGCCGATGCGCGTTACGTGTCTGGTGACGTTGCCTACCGCGACTTTTGGATAGGAGCGGGTCAGCCGCTCGCAGAAAGTGCGAATCAATTTAAGATTTTTGCTAACGAATCACGCTTTAACACCAAGTATGTCCATGGCGATGTGATGGGCTTTATTGAGATGGATTTTTATGGTGGTGGCGGTAGCGAGGTGGTATCGAATTCGGCTAATCCACGCCTGCGCCACGCCTTTATAAAATACAAAGGGCTGACGGCTGGGCAAACCTGGACCACCTTTATGAACACCAGTGCCATACCTGAAACGGCCGACTTTGCCGGTGCCACCATTGGTTTAGCGTTTGTGCGTCAGGGGCAGGTGCGTTACGACATGGGCAATTTCCAGGTGTCGATAGAAAATCCAGAGAGTGTCGGCGGCGATACGGCTAATGACGACTTGCCCGATGTGGTCGCGCGTTACAACCTTAAAGGCGACTGGGGTAATGTGTCGTTTTCGGCTCTAGGCCGCAACCTTAATACCACAACGGGTAACAGTGAGACCGCCTTTGGTGGCTCTATCGCCGGCGTGGTTAACACCTTTGGCAAAGATGATTTTCGCTTTCAGGTGCACCTAGGTGATGTGGGGCGTTATGTGGGCGTGGGCGCCGTGCAAGACTTAGTGGGCGAAGAGGTAGAAAGCACCACCTCGTATTTAGCGGCCTACCGTCATTACTGGACCGATACCCTCAGAAGTACCGTGCTTTATGGCTACCTAGAAACCGATGAAACCAATATTGAGCGCAGCCAATGGAGCGTTAATTTGTTCCAAAATCTCACGCCAGCACTAGCCATAGGTGTTGAGGTGGGCAATTTTGCCATGGATGAGCAAAACGTCGATTCAGACTACGTGCAACTGTCTATGCGCTACGCCCTCTAGACCCACCACTTGGCGAGGCGGCAATGTGCCCCTCGCCTTTTTGACATCAGTTTTGACACCACAATACAGCGCTACCAGTTAAGTGAGCTAGCGGGTTGAGATAAACCGCGCTGCGCTCAAGGCGAGATAAGCGTTTTTTTAAAAGGAGTATGGGTGTGACAGAGACCATTTTAAAAGTCGAGCAGATTTCACTGGCATTTGGTGGCGTTAAGGCGCTGACCGATGTCAGTTTTGAGGTCAATCGCGGCGCCGTTTTCTCCATCATTGGTCCAAATGGTGCGGGCAAGACCTCGATGCTTAACAGCATTTCAGGCCGTTATCGCCCGCAGCAGGGCTCGATTCATTTTGACGGCCAAGATGTGACCCACATGCGCCCTAACGATCGCGCCGACCTTGGCATTGGGCGCACCTTCCAAAACTTGGCGCTGTTTGGCCATATGTCGGTGCTCGACAACATCATGGTTGGGCGTCATCACCTGATGAAAAATAACTGGCTGACGGGCCCGCTGTACTGGGCATCGCCGGCACAAAAAGAGGAGCTGAGTCATCGTCGCCACGTCGAGGAGATCATCGACTTTCTCGACATCTCTCATGTGCGTAAATCTGTCGCAGGCACCTTGTCATACGGGCTGCGCAAACGGGTTGAATTGGCGCGCGCTATTGCACTCAATCCCAAGCTGATTTTGCTTGACGAGCCGATGGCAGGCATGAACCTGGAAGAGAAAGAGGATATGGCACGTTATATCCTCGACTTAAATGAAGAATTTGACATCACTGTGGTGATGATTGAGCACGATATGGGCGTGGTGATGGATATCTCCCACGAAGTGATGGTGCTCGATTTTGGTAAGCGGCTTATTTGTGGTCTCCCGGATGAGGTGATGGCCGACGAGCACGTAAGACAGGCTTATTTAGGGCTTGAAGACAATGAGCAATTAAAAGAGGTCGTCTAATGAGTAGGTCAAATCAAGCAGCGCAATCCTTTGATATGGGAAGCATGGATACCTTTCCCAAGATCTTGCGCCATAACGCCGCTAACTGGGGCGCCGACATCGCCATGCGTGAAAAAGAGTTTGGCATTTGGAGCGAGTTTAGCTGGCAAGATTATCACAATCGCGTCAAGTGGATGGCGCTCGCATTTAACCATTTAGGCATTACAGCCAACACCACCATTGCCCTACTGGGTGAAAACCGCCCCGAGTGGGTGTGGGGCGAGGTGGCCGCCCACGCCTTATGTTGTTACTCGCTGGGTATTTACCAAGACTCGATGCATGAAGAGGTGGCTTATCTGCTTAATCGCAGTAATGCCCAAGTGGTGGTGGCTGAAGATGAAGAGCAGTGCGATAAGTTACTCGAGCTGGGCGACCAGATCCCGTCGGTAAAATACATTGTCTATTGCGACCCAAGAGGCATGCGTAAATATGACGACCCACGCCTGATCAGTGTGGAAGAGATTTACCGCATTGGTCAGCAGGTGGATAACACCTCACCGCGCTATTATGACAACTTAGTCGATGCCGGAAAGGCCGACAACATCGCCATCTATTGCACCACATCGGGCACCACCTCTAAGCCGAAAATTGTGTTGCTGCAAGGCAGTAAATTTATCGACCATTGCTGCTCCTATTTACGTGCCGATCCTAGGGCACCGGGTGATAACTATGTGTCGGTTTTGCCGCTGCCGTGGATCATGGAGCAGGTATATGCTGTGGGGCAGGCATTAATTGCCCGGCAAATCGTCAATTTTGTGGAAGAGCAAGAGACCATGATGGCGGATCTGCGCGAGATAGGTCCTAGCTTTGTGCTGCTCGCTCCCCGTGTGTGGGAAGGCATTCTTGCCGATGTCAAAGCGCGCATGATGGACTCCACCCCCTTTAAGCAAAAGCTGTTTAACTTTGCCATGGCGCGCGCCGAACAACGGCTGACGCAGGGCAAACGTTCTCAGCTTGCCGATTGGTTGTTGATGAAGGCGCTGCGTGATCGTTTAGGGTTCTCGTTTTTAAAATCGGCAGCCACCGGCGGCGCCGCGATGGGGCCAGACACCTTTAAGTTTTTTCAAAGCATCGGCGTTCCGCTGCGTCAGCTCTATGGGCAAACCGAGATGTGTGGCGCTTACACTATTCATCAGCAAGATGATGTGGATTACGACAGCGTTGGGGTCGCCTTTGATACCGCCGAACTCAAAGTGATCAACACCGACAGTGAAGGGGTGGGTGAGGTTATCGCCAAAACCGTTGGCATGTTTAACGGGTATTTAGGCGACGATGAAGCTTATCTGGAAGATGTCAAAGATGGTTGGATGCACACCGGCGATGCTGGTTACTTCAAGCCATCGGGTCATTTGGTGGTGATTGACCGCATTAAAGATCTGGCTAAAACCAGTAACGGTATTCAGTACTCACCACAATATATCGAAAACAAACTCAAGTTCTCCTCCTTTATCGGTGAGGCGGTGATTTTGGGCAAAGATAAACCCTATTTGTCGGCGATATTGTGCATTCGTTTCAGTATTGTCGCCAAGTGGGCCGAGCAGCAAGGCTTGGCGTTTACCAACTACACCAACCTGTCGAGTTTGCCTGAGGTGTATGAGCAGCTCAGCCTTGAAGTGCAGCGGGTCAATGAAACCCTGCCAGATGCACAAAAAATCAATAAATTCATTTTGTTATATAAAGAACTCGATGCCGATGACGGTGAGCTCACCCGTACCCGTAAGGTGCGCCGTGGGGTGATCGCCGACAAGTATGGCGACATTATCGACTCGATTTATAACGATGAGCCCCATGTGGATATCGACACAGTGATCACCTTCCAAGATGGCACTCAGTCGCGGATTAAAACCCAACTTAAGGTCGCCACCGTGGTCGATGGCCCTACGGCTACCGATGCCAATGTCACGCAAAGGAGAGCATCATGAATTTCGAACTGTTATTACAACTGATCATTAACGGCCTGATAGTCGGCCTGTTGTATGGGGTTGTCGGCATGTGTTTTGTGTTGGTGTATAAGTCGACCCAAATCGTCAACTTTGCCCAAGGTGAGTTTTTGCTGGTGGGCGCGTGGGTCTGCTGGGCATTTTTAACCTACTTCCAGTTACCTTTTTTCTTAGGCTTTATATTAACCCTCTGTTTTATGGCCGCGTTTGGCGTGTTACTGCAGATGATAGTGCTGCGCCCCATGATTGGCGAACCGATAATTTCGGTGATCATGGTGACTATCGGCCTGTCGATTTTCTTCCAGTCGTTAACTAAATGGATTTTTGGGGTGTCGCCCCAGAGCTATCCGCAGGTGTTTGATACCCAGTCGGTGGCCATCTTTGGCCTCAATATCGAATTTGCCTACTTGATGAGTACTGTGATTGCGCTGCTGATCATGGTGAGCTTCTTTCTGTTCTTTAAATATTCTAAGCATGGGTTAGCCATGCGCGCCACCGCGTTTGATCAGCAGGTTGCACAAAGCCTAGGCATTTCGGTTAAGCAGGTCTTTGCCATGAGCTGGGGCATTGCCGCCACCGTATCGGCCACCGCAGGTGTGGTGATTGGCATGGTTAACGGGGTATCAGACTCACTCTCCTCTATCGGCATTAAGGTGTTTCCAGCGGTGATCTTGGGCGGGCTAGACTCCATTGTCGGTGCCATTGTCGGCGGCGTGGTGATTGGCGTGCTGGAAAACGTGGCCGAGTTCTTCGACAGCCAATATCTGCATATTGGTAACATGTACGACATCGCGCCTTTTTATGTGTTGCTTATCATCTTGTGGTTTAAACCTTACGGCCTATTTGGCACCCGTGATATTGAGCGGATCTAGAGGATAGCATTATGAATCAACTATTTGAGATTGACCTATTGGCCCAAGGAGTTTGTTATGTCTAGTTTGGCGATGCGCCCCTGTGGTGATTTCCGCACCAGTTATAAGGCGGATAACACCATTTTCGAAACCAGTACCATTCGATTAGTAACCATCATGGTGATCGCTCTGGCGTGTGCGGCACCGTTGGTGCTCGACGGTTACTTTTTAACCCTGTTTATTCAAATCTCCTATCTTGGTATTGCGGCCCTGGGGCTCAATATTCTGGTGGGCTTTACCGGACAGATCTCCTTAGGTCACGGCGCCTTTTTTGGCTTTGGTGCGTTTGCCTCGGCTTGGCTCAATACCAGTTTCAATATTCCTGTGGTGTTTTGTATCCCCTTGGCGGGTTTCTTAACCATGGCGGTTGGCATGATGTTTGGTATGCCGGCAGCGCGCATTAAGGGCTTGTACTTGGCTATCGCCACCTTGGCAGCGCAGTTCATTATTCAGGACTTCTTTGGCCGCGCCGAATGGTTTTCTGGCGGTGCGTCGGGGGCGATGGCTGCGCCAGTTAACCTGTTTGGTTTCGAATTTGATACCGACTTGAGCTTCTACTTTATCGCGCTGTTCGCCTTAGTGTTTATGTACATCTGGGGCTGTAACTTGATGCGAAGCCGTGATGGCCGCGCCTTTGTGGCGGTGCGCGACCATTATCTTTCTGCCGAGATCATGGGCGTTAAATTAAATAAATATCGTCTGTTGTCTTTTGGGATCTCCTCTTTTTATGCCGGCATTGGTGGCGCGCTATATGGCCACTATTTGGGTTATGTGTCGGCGGAAGGCTTTACCATTTTTATGTCGATTCAGTTTCTGGCCATGGTGATCATCGGCGGGCTAGGGTCGGTAAAAGGCACCTTAATGGGGGTGGTGTTTATGGTGTTACTGCCCGAAGTGCTCGAGAGCATGGTGGGGTTAATGAATTACACCCCGTGGGGTGACATCCCTATGGTGACCGACGGCCTTGCCTATATCAAAGAGATGGCCATTGGCTTGGTGATCATCTTGTTTTTGATTTTTGAACCGCAAGGTCTAGCCCATCGCTGGGGCCAAATTAAAAACTACTGGAAGTGCTATCCATTTGCTTACTAGTAGTGACGGTTTTACCTGTGTCCCGAGAGCGGACACAGCCGTTAACGGTGCTGGCGAGCAGCGTTAACAAGATACTCTTCTTAGCCTTTAAAGAAGCACGCAGTTTGACATGAGAACGGGCTTAGCCTAACCCACTTGGGGGCGGCAGCGTTCAACCTGATGGACCATTTTTGAAGGGAAATTATTATGTATAAGACACTATTACTTGGCTCAACATTGGCAGGAATGACCTTAGTCAGTGCGGGCGTGCAAGCCGAAGATTCGGTATTTGTTGGCCATCTTGCTGATATGTCAGGCCCCACAGCGTTTGTGGGCAAGCCTTACGCCGATGGCGTGCGTGATGCGCTGGCGTATATCAATGCCAATGGCGGTATCGACGGCACCACGCTGGAATATGAAACCATAGATTATGCTTACAAGGTGCCGCAGGCTATCGCCTCCTATAAAAAGTGGTTGTCGCGTGAAAATATGGTGGCGATGCAAGGCTGGGGCACGGCCGATACCGAAGCGTTGATCTCTTTTGCCGCTAAAGATGAACTGCCGATCTTCTCGGCTTCCTATTCGGGGCATCTCACCGATCCGCAAGGTAAAAACCCCAATACCAAAAAGCCTGCGCCGTATAACTTCTTCTATGGCGCGTCTTATTCTGATGCATGTCGTGGCTTGGTGCAGTGGGCCGCAGAGGATTGGCAAGCAAAAGGAGGGCAGGGCAAGCCAAAGTTCACCCACATTGGTGCCAACCATCCGTTCCCTAACGCCCCTAAAGAGGCGTGCGCCGAATACGCCACCGAGCTTGGCTTTGATGTACAGCCGCCGGTGGTGATCTCGATGAAACCCGGTGACTTTAAAGCGCAATGTTTAAGCCTTAAAAGTTCGGGGACCAATTATGGCTATATCGGCAACTTAGGCGGTTCGGTGCAGTCGTTAATCAAGTCGTGCGACACGGTCGGCACCGATATTCAGTTTATGTCTAATATTTGGGGCGGCGACAAGTTGGTATTTCAGGCGGCGGGTGAAGGGGTGAAAAACTATATCTTCCCTACCATGACCCCGTTTTGGGGCGATGAGGTACCGGGCATGGCGCTGGTTCGTGAGATCTCAAAAATGTCCGATGCTAGCGGTCAAGAACCTCGTCTACACCACTATATTCGCGGTGTTTGCTCCACCTACTTTATGAAAGAGTCGATGCAGTGGGCTAAGGCCAATGGCGGGATTACTGGGCCTAACGTTAAAAAAGGCATGTATGTGCAGCAAAACTGGGTGCCTAAAGGGCTTGAAGGCGTCTGCTTAGCGGCGACGTGGACACCTGATGATCACCGCGGCATTAATCAGGTCAACATCTACAAAGGCAACTATAACGGTGGAGACATTAAGGTTGAGAAGGTCAACCAAGTCACGCTTGAGCGCCGCGTTGATTGGTTAGGTTATTAATTACCCATTTCGGCCTAGCATGGTATTACAGCCTGCTAGGCCATCACCTATCGCCCTGGAGTTGTTATGACACAAGCAGTGCAGTTAAAGCCAGAAAGCCCCATTCTCTCTATTAATAATATCGAAGTGGTGTATGACGATGTCATTCAGGTGCTTCGCGGCGTCAGTATCGATGTGCCACAAGGCGAAATCGTCACCCTACTTGGCCCTAATGGCGCAGGTAAATCGACCACCTTGAAGGCGATATCTGGATTACTAAAGACCGAAAACGGTGAGGTGTCTCGTGGTGACATCCATTTTATGGGCGAGCGAATCGATACCCAAAACGCTTCGGATGTGGTGCGCTCAGGCCTATTTCAGGTGATGGAAGGTCGGCGGATCATTGAAGATATGAGCGTGATTGAAAATTTAAAGTTAGGCGCCTATACCCGTCATGACGGTCAAGTTAATCAAGACATTGAGATGGTGTTTAACTACTTTCCACGCCTAAAAGAGCGCACCGGGCTCGCCGGATACCTGTCGGGCGGCGAGCAGCAAATGCTGGCCATCGGCCGCGCGTTAATGGCGCGCCCTAAGATGATCTGTCTCGATGAACCCTCGATGGGCCTATCGCCACTGCTGGTTAAAGAGGTGTTTGGCATTATTGAGAAGATCAATCGCGAGCAGGGGATCACCATGCTGCTGGTAGAGCAAAATGCTAACTACGCCTTAAAGGCTGCCAATTACGGCTATATCATGGAGTCGGGCAAGATAGTGCTCGATGGCAGTAAGGCGCAGCTGCTCAATAACGAAGACGTAAAAGAGTTTTATCTGGGGGGCGGTAATGAAACCCGCAAAAGTTTTAAAAATTTAAAGTCGTATAAACGCCGTAAACGCTGGTTGTAACAGGAGCCGACATGAGCCATTTTTATCACCCACTGGAAGGGCAAAGCGCTACCGTTCGCGAAGACTACCTTATGTCGGCGCTGGCCGAGCAGCTGAGCTTTGCTAAAAATCACTGCAACTATTATGCGATGCGGTTAGCCGACATCGATGTTAGCCAAATCAATAGCCGGGCTGCGTTAGCGACGCTGCCCATCACCCGTAAGGCCGATCTGATTGAATTGCAGGCCGCGAAGCCGCCTTTTGCCGGCATGACCCCCACGCATCATCATGTGGGGCGTATATTTCAATCACCGGGCCCAATTCATGAGCCCGAATGTGATGGCCATGATTGGTGGCGCATGGGACAAGCGTTTTTTGCTGCGGGTTTTCGTCAGGGCGATCGGGTGCAAAATTGTCTCTCTTATCATTTAACTCCTGGCGGCTTTATGATGGACTCGGGTGCTAAGGCCTGTGGTTGCAGCGTGATCCCCGCCGGTCCCGGGCAGACAGAGCAGCAACTGGCCTTGATTGGCAGCTTAAAGCCCAATGGCTATTGCGGCACACCCTCATTTTTAAATATCTTGCTCGAAAAAGCTCAGCAGTTGGATGGCGATGTCTCGTCAATCACTAAGGCGCTGGTCTCTGGCGAGGCGTTAACGGCGCCGCTCAAAGCCCGCTTTGCCGAGGCGGGCATTACCGTTAAGCAGGCTTATGCGACTGCTGATCTGGGGCTTATCGCCTTTGAAAGTGTCAGCGATGACGGCTTAGTGGTCGCCGAAGATATTATTGTCGAAATTGTGCGCCCAGGTACGCAAACTCCTGTTGTCGATGGTGAAGTTGGCGAGGTGGTGGTCACCAGCTTTAATCGCGATTATCCGCTGATCCGCTTTGCCACCGGGGATTTGTCAGCCTTCATGGGTGGGGAAAGTCGCTGCGGGCGCACCAATATGCGCATTAAAGGCTGGATGGGCCGCGCCGATCAAACCTGTAAAGTGAAAGGCTTGTTTGTGCACCCAGAACAAGTTGAGCGTATTCGCCGTCGTCATAGCCAGCTTGCTAAAGTACGGCTAGTGATCGCGAGCAGTAACCACAACGATACTATGTGTTTACTGTGTGAAGTGGATGAGCCGCAGCGATCGCAACTGGATATTGCCGCCATTAGCGCCTCTATTCGAGCCGAAACCCAGCTCAGTGGCGAGGTGGTTTTGGTTGCCACAGGGACATTAGCCAATGATGGCGTGGTGATTGAGGATAAAAGATAGCGTTTTGATGTCGTGCTAAAAAGTAGTGCTTAGAATGAGCGATGATACTCAGTCGATTATGTACTTAAGTGTAATGCCTAGCCTTGAATGAGGCTGGGCATTTTTGTGTTTGTTTGAGTCGTGGCTGGTGGTTGGCTGATGGAGTTTTGTTTAGCTGATGCGATGGGTTTATTGTCAGCATAAGCAATCTTTCCAATAGCTAGGTGTAACCATTTGTTAACATTTACAGATCTCTAGCATAGGTCTACTATTTATTGATAATTCGTTTTACCTTAGTTTTTATGATAGGTGTTTCAAATTTACGTAGTCGTAAGTGCCGAAAACGGTTGTAAATAGCGTGAGATGTATCGTGGCGTTTGCAGGTGGATACTCGAGTAAGTAACTCTAAATATAAACAATATAATGGAGATAGCTTTATGAAGTTGACAAAATTAGCAAGTGCAGTGATGGCATTAAGTGTTGGCCTTTCAACCTCGGCAGTTGCTGATGATGAGCGTTACATCATCCAAGTAGAAAATGGAGGCAAGGGTGTTGTAAAGGCGCTTGCTAAGCAATTAGGGGCTCAGATCCACGTTGATGGCGATGGTTTTGTCGCTGCGACATTTACGGGCAGAGATTTAGCTCAAGTGAGAGGATTGTTCAATAATCCACATGTAAAATGGGTCGAAGTGGATCAACGTCGTTACCTTATGGGTTTTAGTGATGATGTGGGTGATCCTATGACCCAGCAATTGACTCCTTATGCTATTTATCAATCTCAAGCCGACCAGGTAAGCTTTAATGCTGCTGCCGGTATGAAGGTGTGTGTTATCGACTCGGGCTTAGATGCCTCTAATCCTGACTTCGTTTGGAATAATATCACCGGTGACAACGATTCCGGTACCGGCAACTGGAATGAAAATGGTGGCCCACATGGCACCCATGTTGCTGGAACCATAGGGGCTGCCGATAACAATATTGGTGTGTTGGGCATGGCGCCAGGGGTCGATATGCACATTATCAAGGTGTTTAATGCTACAGGCTGGGGCTACTCCTCAGATTTAGCCCATGCAACCAATTTATGTAGTGCCGCGGGAGCTAACATCATCAGTATGAGTTTAGGTGGCGGCGGTGCTAATGCGACCGAGTCGAATGCATTCCAAACATTTGTTGATGCTGGCGGTTTAGTCGTTGCTGCGGCCGGTAACGACGGTAATAATGTGCGTTCATATCCTGCGGGTTACTCATCTGTGATGATGGTGGGGGCTAACGATGCAAATAACAATATTGCCGATTTTTCACAATTCCCATCGTGTACATCGGGTCGTGGTAAGCGCGTGAGGACAGATGAAAACACCTGTGTAGAAGTGACTGCGGGTGGTGTGGATACGTTATCGACTTACCCTGCGAATATGGCGACAGCCTCTTATTTGTCGGCAGATGGTGTTGTTGTGGCGAGCAGCGCGATGGAGAACGCTGGGGCTGTCTCTGGTAATACTTACTTTATGGGGACGGCGCAAACGCCAGATCCCAGTGCCAACGGTAACATCTGTGTCATTGACCGTGGAGTGATCTCATTTCATGACAAAGTCGCGAACTGCGAAAGCTCGGGTGGTATCGGTGCGATCATTATTAACAACGAGCCCGGCATGTTATACGCCACATTAGGCACAGTTAATAACACCTCTATTGCTGCAGTCGGTGCAGCGCAAGAAGATAGGGCGGTGTTAGTTGCAGCCAATACGGCCAGCATCGATATTGGTGCTTCTGATTATGGGTTTATGAGTGGTACTTCTATGGCAACGCCTGCAGTATCGGGGATTGCTGCATTGGTATGGTCTAATCATAACCAATGTACAGGTAGTGAGATCCGTCAAGCGCTTAAAGCCACGGCACTTGATGCTGGCGCAACGGGTAAAGATGTTTACTTTGGATACGGTATAGTTCAAGCCGCTGCTGCGGATGCTTATCTAACGGCAAATGGTTGCGCCGGCGGTGGTAATGGCGGAGATAACGGCGGTGGCACTGGTGATTTCTCCATCTCTGCAACAAGTTATAAGAGTAAAGGTGTTAACAAGGTTGACTTAACCTTTAGCGGTGCAGCGGGTGCCAGTGTGGATGTTTATCGTGATGAGAGCTTGATTACAACAACGTCTGCGAGTACCACCTACACTGATACTATTAGTAGTAAGGGAGGCGGAAGCTACACTTATAAGGCATGTGATGCAGGCACTTCAACTTGCACTGCAGATGTGATTATTGTTTTCTGAGCCAGCTTTTTAAAAGCAGTTTTTAAAAACGCCTAGATCATTCTAGGCGTTTTTATTGGCTATTGATTGCTAATAATGCGAGCTAATTGTGCTCAATATCACTTAGCAGACTTAATAAAGTCGATGATTTGATCGAATGGAATATCTTGCTTTTCACCTGTGCGGCGGTTCTTATATTCGAATACACCGCTGTCGATGTTGCGATCGCCAATCACGATAACGTGTGGCAGACCGATAAGCTCCATATCGGCAAACATTACGCCAGGGCGCTCTTTACGGTCGTCAAACAGCACTTCGATACCGGCATCGTTAAGGTCTTGATATAGCTGCTCAGCCATATCCTTAACGCGGTGAGATTTGTGCATGTTCATTGGCAAGATGCCTACTTTGAACGGTGCAATCGCATCTGGCCAGATAATGCCGCGATCATCGTTGTTTTGCTCAATTGCCGCCGCCACCATGCGGCTTACGCCCACACCGTAACAACCCATCAGTAAGGTTTTTGACTTGCCGTTTTCGTCTAGTACGTTAGCGCCCATCGACTCTGAGTAGTTCGTACCTAACTGGAAGATATGACCCACTTCGATGCCGCGCAGTAGTCCGATAGTGCCCTTGCCACATGGGCTCGCTTCACCTTCGATGACGTTACGTAGGTCGGCAACGGGGGCTTCCGGTAGGTCGCGCTCCCAGTTAATGCCCACATAGTGCTTACCATCTTGGTTAGCGCCAGCGGCAAAATCACTCATGATGTTAACGCTGTGGTCAATATAGACTGGAATATTAAGCCCGACAGGACCTAGTGATCCAGGGCCTGCACCCAGTGCTTTGCGGATATCGGCTTCATCGGCCATCTCAAATGGAGCCAATACGGCGTCAAGCTTCTCAACTTTCACTTCGTTAAGCTCATGGTCGCCACGAATGATCACGGCAACTAACGGCGCTTCTTCGGTTGCACCTTTAACAATAATGGTCTTAACGGTTTTTTCGATAGCGATGCCGTGCTGTGAGACGAGTTCTTCAATGGTCTTAGCATTAGGCGTATCGATAATGCTCATTTCAACCGTTGCTGCGCCGCGTGGCTCAGTTGGGATTGGCGCTTCTGCTTTTTCGATGTTAGCGGCGTAATCACTCTCAGTTGAGTAAGCTATTAAGTCTTCACCGCTGTTGGCTAATACGTGGAACTCATGTGACATGCTGCCACCGATAGAGCCGGTATCAGCAAGTACTGGGCGGAAAGCCAGACCCATACGGCCTAGGATGTTGCTATAGGCGGTGTACATCGCCTCATAGGTTTCATCCATGGTTTGTTGGTCTAAATGGAAAGAGTAAGCGTCTTTCATCAAGAATTCACGCGAGCGCATCACACCAAAACGTGGACGTACTTCATCGCGGAATTTAGTTTGAATTTGGTAAAGGTTAAGTGGTAACTGCTTGTATGAGTTAACTTCTTTACGAACGATGTCGGTGATCACTTCTTCATGGGTCGGGCCTAAGACGAAGTCACGGTTGTGACGGTCTTGAAAGCGCAATAGCTCAGGACCAAATTTTTCCCAACGACCGGTTTCAACCCACAGATCAGCCGGTTGTACCATGGGCATTAAGATCTCAACAGCACCTGCATTGTTCATCTCTTCACGCACAATCGCTTCAATCTTACGCAGTACACGTAAGCCTGTCGGCAACCAGCTGTAAAGACCTGATGCGTTACGACGGATCATTCCCGCACGTAGCATTAATTGATGACTTACCACCTCAGCGTTTGCTGGGGTCTCTTTTTGTGTTGACAGCAGGTACTTGCTAACTCGCATTGCCAATATCCAGTTATGTAGTGAAATAGGTCGACATTTTAGCACCCTGTGTGTTGATGTCACCTAGTTTGTTTGAGCACTGGCAGCGAAAACGGGCTGGTTGTGAATGATTGGCTTAATTTGATCATTAACCGTCGTTAGAGTGCTTTTTTGCGGTTGTTTTGTTGTTCCTACTTTAACCGACGTTATTTGCGTATAACAGCTATCTGTAATGAGTCAGTCGCGATTTGAGTCATGCCGTGTTTAGAAAAGCATGTTTGTGCTGTAGATTTGTGAAGCCCAATAAGGGATAGTCGTTAGTGGTATTGGCCTCGAGTCTTACGGGCATATCAAGCTGCTCGCGGCTCTTTTTATGGCAAATTTAAATAAACCCAGAGTTAGGTGATTTTTAAGTGTGTATTTGACATCAGTCGGTTAACCTGTGTTGATAAAATATCACGCATTCTATTTGCCTTAATTTCTCTAAATATTAGTAGCATCTTGCTAATAGTGCGTCTTGCTAGGTTATTCATTGCGGTGATAGAGACCTATATTAACTCATGCTTAACTATAAAAAGGATACTGAGTTTTGGACATTCGATTAGCGACCAGTGACGATTTACCGCGTTTTTTTGTTTATCTGGCCAAGCAACTTAAAGAGAATGGCGCCGATGACAGTGTGCCATTTCTACCATTGTCGGTGGCCGAGTCGCAGCTTAATGATGAGATGCGTGCCCGTTTCACACAAGGAATAGACAAGCCGTTGCAACAAGGTGGTTGGCGTCGTCTGTTGTTGGCTTTTGATAATGAGCAGGTTGTGGGGCATATCGATATTCGTCCTCATCAAGAGCCGCATACGCCGCATCGAGTGTTACTCGGCATGGGCGTCGATAAGTCGTGTCGTGGACAGGGGCTTGGTAGCCAATTACTTAATAGCATGTTTGTGTGGGCGGCGCTGCACACCGACTGTGAGGTGATTGATTTATGGTTGCTGACGGAGAATCAGTCTGCTTACAAACTGTATCAACGTCATGACTTTATTCAATGTGCGCAGATTAATGATATGTATCGCATCGATGGTCGCTCTCTTGGGTATACCATGATGTCGCGCCGCATCTGTAGTTAACTCGGTGTTGGTCATGGGGGACAATGATGGACACATTGTATGATAATTGACTGCGTTTTCCCTTGGATGCTGAATGGTAAAAATAGCACTAATGTGCCTATTCATGCTGTTTGTCGCCATTATTGCACATCATTGGCCAACGCCTGATAACCCATTAATGAGCATCGTTAGCCAAGATCTGTTTAATGAAAATAGGCTAGCAACGGCAAGTTTAATCAAGTGTTGCTCTGTGCAGTATTTGCTTTACATTTTCGCCCCATCCAACCCAATCAATTTACATCTCTAGTGTTTTCCACTGATTTTTTCGTCAAGAGTAAATTAAACTTGTACTACCAGTGTTAAAATGACGTGGGTTTCGCTATAAAATAGTGTTTTTTTCTTTTGTTGTTTTATTACGTGTGCGAGAATGCCCGCCAAGATTGAGGTGGTTTTTCAGTCTCTAATCGCACACTAAATTTAGCGACTAAATGGCTTTATTTATCCCTGTCCCTTAGTTTCATTAAACATCAGATTAGCATCCAATATGAATTCATATTCACTCAAGAAAAAAATATTGTTATCGGTTGTACTTGCCCTTGCGGTTGTTATTGCACTGCTATCATGGCGCAGCTATTCCACCCAAAAAGCCTTGTTACTGCAAAGCAGTGTCGCTCAGGTGAGTGAATCTGGCGAGCAACAGGCGATGCGCATTAAAGAGTGGTTAGCCGATCGTCAACGTGTCATCGCATCGGTCGCGACGAAAGTTGAGGGCGATACGCTAAATGCGCTGCAACAAGCACAAGCCTCTGGCGATTTTCAGTTAACCTATTTTGGCAGTAACACTGGTGTCATGGTTGACTCCGATCCGAGTATCGACCGCACAGGGTACGATCCTCGCGCTCGTCCTTGGTATGAGCAAGCGCAACAAGCGCGCGGCGCCATTATTACCAAGCCATATTTAGATGTGGCCTTCAATGTATTAGTGGTAACCATAGCCCAGCCGACACGCAATGGTGTTGTAGGGGGCGATGTATCGATTGCCAGCTTGGTCGAAAGTGTCAACAATATGTCACTGCCGGCCAACGGTTACGCCATCATGATGCACAAAGATGGCACTGTGATAGCCCATAAAGATCCCAGTAAGTTGATGGACAAGGTGACAGATGTCGATGATGAGTTGAGTCAGCGCTTGTCTGAAATGAGTCGTCAAACAGGGCAATTAGCGCCCGCCTATTTTGAGGCTGAAGGACGCGATAAACTGCTTTGGGCTGTTGAGATCCCCACTACCGATTGGCAGTTGGTGTTTGTTCTCGATAAAGAGACGTTAGAAGCCCCATTGAGCAACTTGATGCTAACTCAGTTAGGTTTAGCTGCACTAGCCTTAATCATCAGTGTGTTAGCTATTTCTTGGCTATTAAGTCTGTTACTGGGGCCATTAAGCCGCGTATCACAAGCGCTGTCACGTATTGCCGATGGTAATGGTGATTTAACCCAGCGCATCGAGGTGGACAGCCAAGATGAAGTGGGCGTTCTGGCCGACAGCTTTAACCGTTTTGTCAGTAGTCAGCATGAGCTAATCAGTCATATTCGTCAGCTCGCTATTGAGCTTGATGCTGACGCCGAGCAGAGCTTAGTCACTAACCAATCGAGTGTCGATGAGCTGCAACGCCAGCAGCAAGAAGTGTCTATGGTCGCCACGGCGGTCACCGAAATGTCGAGCGCGACTCATGAAATTGCCGCCAATGCTGAAAGTACCGCCGCCGCGGCGCAGCAGTCGGCGCAAAGCAGTACTCAGGGTAAAGGGTTGGTGGATCAAACCCGCACAACCATTAATGCACTGGCATCAGAAGTTGACGAGGCAACCACTGTGATTGGTGAGTTAAGTCGACACGCTCAAGCGATTTCAAGCATCTTAACCACGATTCAAGGGATCGCAGAGCAGACCAACTTATTGGCGTTAAATGCGGCGATTGAAGCGGCGCGCGCTGGTGAGCAAGGGCGAGGTTTTGCGGTAGTGGCTGACGAAGTGCGGGTGTTATCTCGCCGTACCCAAGATTCTACCGAAGAGATCTATACCACAATCGAAACCTTACAAAATACCACCAAGCAGGCGGTTAGTTTGATGGACAGCAGTAAGGGACTGGCCAATAACAGTGTCAATGATGTTAATGCGGCCGCGCAAGCACTTGAGGAGATCACTCAAGCGGTGAATGTGATTTCTGATATGGCAGGCCAAATTGCCACTGCCGCAGAAGAGCAGACGCAGGTGACCAACGAGATCACTCAAAATACGGTTGCGATAAAAGATGTTACCGATGAGATCACCTCATCAGCCAGAACCCATTTAACTCAGGCAAAAATACTCAAAGATCGGGCAACCGATTTGAGCGAGAAGGTCGCGACGTTTATTTTGTAAGCGTCAGACGACATGTCATCAATGGGGTTGCCAACGAGCGTCCGGGCATAACCTAAAAAAGCCAACCTGCATGCAGGTTGGCTTTTTGTTTGGTCGCTATTTTTACGCATACCGCTAAGGTTTAGTCTTCGTTTTAGTCTTAGTCAGCTTGCCTTGCTCTTTGAGTGACTGATGAACCTTGCCTGCAACTTAATACACGGCTATCCATCAGGCTTAGGCGCAGCTTACCGACTCACGGTTAATGTCTTGATAGAGTTCTTGATACATGAGTTCACGCATTTTGAACTTCTGGATTTTCCCCGTCACTGTCATTGGGTATTGCTCGACAAATTTGATGTACCTTGGCACCTTGAAGTAGGCTATTTTCTCGGTTAAGAAATGGCGGATCGCCGCCTCATCAATTTGAGCGCGTGGCTGCACTTTAATCCACACGCACACCTCTTCACCGTATTTGTCACTTTGCACCCCAAATACGGCCGCATCTTGTACATCGGGATGACTATAAAGCTTCTCTTCAATTTCGCGCGGGTAGATATTTTCGCCGCCGCGAATGATCATATCTTTAATCCGCCCGACAATTTTAACGTATCCTTCGCTGTCCATTTCGCCAATATCGCCAGAGTGTAACCAACCGTCATTGTCTATGGTGGCCGCGGTTTTTTCAGCATCATTCCAATAACACTGCATCACCCCGTAGCCGCGGCTGCACACTTCACCAGGCTGGCCTATAGGCACGAGTTCGCCAAATTCGTCGACTATTTTAACCTGAGTATGGGCCAGAGCGCGGCCTACCGTGGTGACCCGCTTCTCTACCGAAGAGTCGATTTCGGTCATGTTGTTAATTGGGCTGCATTCGGTTTGGCCGTAACCAATAAGCACTTGCTCCATATACATCAGGCTTTGTACTCGGCGCATCACCTCTTCGGGGCAGGTGGCGCCAGCCATGACGCCGGTGCGCAGCGAACTTAAATCAAACTGATTAAATTCTGGGTGCTCAAGCTGAGCGATAAACATGGTCGGTACCCCATGCAGGGCGGTGCACTTTTCTGCTTCAACCACCTGCAAGGTGGTGAGCGGATCGAATGAGTCGCTTGGAAATATCGCCGCCGCACCTTTGCTGATGCACGATAAGTTACCCAGCACCATCCCAAAACAGTGATATAAGGGCACTGGGATGCACAACTTGTCATCGGCGCTCAGCTGCATGGCGTTAGCCACCAAGAGGCCATTGTTGAGAATATTATGATGACTCAAGGTCGCGCCTTTAGGATTGCCAGTGGTGCCTGAGGTAAATTGAATATTAATGGCATCAAAGGGCGAGAGCCCTTGCGCGACGGCATTGAGTTGTATCTTGTCAGCGCTGCTCAGTGGGCGCTTAACGTGGTCGAAATTGAGCATGCCGGGGGAGGCGTCGTGCCCCATGCGGATCACACATTCTAACGAGGGTAACTGCGCCGCGGTGAGTTGCCCCGGTTGACAGTCGTGTAACTCGGGCGCTAATTGATACAGCATCTCGAGGTAGTTACTCGACTTAAATTTTTCGGCGCAGATAATCGCGCGGCAGCCGACATTATTGAGGGCATACTGCAGCTCTTCGGGGCGATAGGCAGGATTGATGCACACCATAATGGCGCCAATTTTGGCGGTGGCAAATTGGGTTAAACACCATTCAATATTATTGGGTGACCAGATACCAACGCGATCGCCTGGTTGGATACCGATAGCCAGCAGGCCAGCCGCCAATTCATCTATCTGTGCTTGATATTCTTGGTAACTCCAGCGGATCCCTTGGTGATGCATCACAATAGCGAGTTTATCCGGGTAACGCTTTACTATGTCATCGAAATAGTGGCCTATGGTGCGCTCTATTAACGGCGAGCTAGTGTGGCCGTCATATTGGCTGAGGGTAAGCGGAAAAGTGTTGTTGTTTGCAAATGTCGGTACGGCAGACATGAGGCCTCCATGCATAACAGTGTTCTGAGTGATGTAGGTCAACACACTACCCAATGCTGGTAAGACGCCACAAGCACATTGTGGCATTTATAGACTAAAGCACTAATAGCCTGTTAGGTGATAAATAGGGCTGCAGCTTAGTGGTAAGGTGGCGATAAAATGACCTATCAACAAGGCGTTGAATTTTGGAATATACACCCCAATTTACCTGCCGATAGGGATTATGAGGCAGTGATAAGCGCGTAGCTTGACTCTCCGATGACTTAAGTTCGCATCGGCGAGCCAAGGTGAAATTACTCTGGCGTGTCCTGCTGATCGCGGGTGGCTTTTTGGGCTGATTTTTCAGCTAGGCGCTGCGCTTTAGTGCGCCAGTGGCGGGTGTTATAAATAAATTCAGGCAGTAACTTAGTGAGCCAGGCGACCAGACGCCAGCGCTTAGTGATATAAGCTTTACGTTTGGCCGATTGCATCGCCTTTATCACCTGCCGAGCCACTTCATCCGGAGGCGAGAGCCATAAGCGACTGCGTTGCAGGGCGGCTTTATCGAGCAGTCCCAGTTGCAGATCGGTGATGGTAATGGGCAATTTGAGTCGCTGAGCATGCATACTCAGCCCTTCAAGGTAGTTGCTGGCGTAGGCTTTTGAGGCATGGTAAGCCACACTGGGGCCGCCGCGCAGGCCTGCGATAGAATTGATCGCCGCGAGCTGACCATAACCTTGTTCGGTAAACAGCCTAAAGGCAGTATTACAGACGGCGCTAAAGCCTTGTACATTGACGGTAATAATGTCGGCTTCAGGTTGCCAAGGCAGGGTGGGATCATAGCTATTGAGCCCTGTGTTGACTAATACTAAGTGTACGCTGTCAAGTTGCTGCCAGAGGGTTTCTAGGGTGGTAATGATGGCCGCGGGTTGATCAATTTGCAGCGCCTCAACCCTGACCTTGGTCGGTAAGGATTGCGCAAATTCATTAATTGAGTCAGGATCTTGAGCCAGTAGGACGAGTTCAACATCTTGTTTGGCAAGTTGTTTGGCTATTTCTTGGCTGAGTAGTGAGCTTGCGCCCACAATAATGGCAGTAGCTTGGGTCATTAGGCTATTTCGCAACAAATGGTCGTTCCATGATATGAAGATATCGATCCTAGAACAAGGTGTATCACTTAAGTGAATGACACAAACATGGGTGCTTTCACAATTCTTGGTAAGATAACTGCTTGTGAGATCAGTTATTTGTTGCAATTGAGGTTAGACATATAGACATCCAGATGTCTTGATGTATTATAAGGAGCTAGATAATGAACAAATGGTTAAAACCGCTGTTACCTGTGGTCATGGCGGCCAGTGTGCTTAGTGGCTGTGCGACGCCTAATGCCAGTGTCGAAATTCAAGGTGAAGTGTGGTTTAGAGAGCGTATCGCGCTACCTAGCGATGCGGTATTAACGGTGCAGGTGAAAGATGTCTCTAAGATGGATGCACCCGCGGTGGTATTAGCGGAATTGCAGCGCAGTGATATTACCACTCCAGCACCGTTTCAGTTTGTGATCCCAAGTGATCAGTTTGAGCCTGGGCATACTTATGCCGTCGGGGCGAAAATTAGTCATAACGATCAGCTGATGTTCATTAATACTCAGGCGTATCCTATCGATCTTGGCTCACAAGAACCCATTTCGGTATTGGTACAGCAGGTCGGCCGATAATCCTGAATGTTTGTTCAGTGCCATAAACTTTGGCACTGACAAAGCGCTAAACAGCCGTTATCGCGCCGATTTCATTATTGTGCACCTTTAAGTGTGCTTAACAAGATTGAAAGAGGCGCGCTATGCCGGTAAAAATTCCTGATAATCTGCCAGCGGCAGAGATCCTTGAATCAGAAAATATTTTCGTCATGTCTGAAACCCGGGCGGCGAATCAAGATATCAGACCCATGAAGGTGCTGATCTTAAATCTGATGCCCAACAAAATTGAAACCGAAACCCAACTGCTGCGCCTGCTGGGCAATACGCCGCTACAAGTCGATGTCGATCTGCTGCGTATTCATGACAAAGCGTCCAAGCATACTTCTATCGATCATATGAATAACTTTTATCGTGATTTTGAAGATGTGCGCCATAAAAATTACGATGGCTTAATCATTACCGGTGCCCCCCTTGGGCAGGTAGAGTTTGAAGATGTTATCTACTGGGAACATATTTGCGAGATCATCGACTGGTCTCAAGCTCATGTTACCTCGGTATTGTTTTTATGTTGGGCCGCCCATGCTGCGCTCTATCATCTATATGGTTTACAACGCCAATTGCTGGATAGAAAACGCTCTGGGGTATTTTGTCACCAACGTACGTCGATTCATTTTCCGCTGCTGCGCGGCTTCGATGAGGAGTTTTTTGCGCCCCATTCGCGCTTTGCCGAGATGAATGTTGAGCAATTAAAGCAACATCCTGAGTTGCAAGTGCTGACCGAATCGGATGAGGCGGGCGCCTATATGGTGCTCAGTCGCAGTAACCGTAATCTGTTTGTGATGGGCCACCCCGAATACCAAAAGTCGACCTTGAATGAGGAGTATCAGCGCGATTTAAACGCTGGACTTAATCCCGACATTCCGCAAAATTATTATCGCGGCGACGATCCTAGCCAAGAGCCCGTCGCTCGCTGGCATGGTCACGGTAGTCTACTGGTGAGTAATTGGCTTAACTACTATGTTTATCAGCTAACCCCCTACAATCTTGAAGATATGAGTGGCATTACGCCATGGGAATCAAGGTAAGCGTGATGACGGCCTCGATAGCAGGAGTTTGTCTGGGCGCGTATTTTGTCATTAACACTTGCCAATGCGGCTCAGAGTTATGGCTGGATTAATAGGCCAGCATGGCGGTTGACCTCGCCATTTTTAGGCGGCAACTTTCTCGTTACTGTGCTTGAGACTCAAGGCGTTACAGGCTATTTTATTTAGACCTTTGACGCGATAATATTGCAAGGCAATTGCGTCATACCGCCTCCTATAGGACGCTCATGTCGACGACTCACAAACGTGTTTTACTCTTGCTTGCCCATCCTTCCCAGCATCGCTCTGAAGTGAATCTGCCACTATTTAAGGCGGCAAGGGTCATTGATGGTGTGACCACTGTCGATCTGTATGGCGAATACCCTACCTTCGATATCGATATTGAGCGCGAGCAGCAGCGACTGATTGAGCACGATATTATTATTTTCCAATTTCCGCTGTACTGGTATTCGACCCCTGCCATTTTAAAAGAGTGGCAAGATTTAGTGCTTGAATATGGTTTTGCGTATGGCGCCGATGGCATTCAGCTTAAGGGTAAAACCTTTTTTTGCGCCCTCAGCGCTGGTGGTAAGGAAGATGCTTATCAAGCGCAAGGTTATAACCATTTCACCGTGCGCCAGTTGTTGGCCCCACTGGAGCAAACCGCCAGCTTGACTGGCATGCATTATCTAGCGCCGCTGGTGCTGTTTGGTGCCCGAACGGCTATCGAAGATGACTTTATGACGCGCCATATACGCCAGTGGCAACGCCTGTTAAAAGCCCTTGTCGAAGATAGAGTCAATTTGCATCAGGCGGCTAAGCTAGACTGTTTAAATCATCATCTGGACACCATTATCGAGGGAGAGGTGCGATGACGGGCTATTTTCTACAGGCGTTTATCTATTTAGTCGCCGCGGTGATCGCCGTGCCCTTAGCTAAACGCTTTGGTTTAGGGTCGGTACTGGGATACCTCATCGCCGGTGTGGTTATTGGCCCTGTGGTCGGGCTCGTGGGTGAAGAAGCCAGCGTTATTCAGCATTTTGCCGAGTTTGGTGTGGTGATGATGCTGTTTGTGGTGGGGTTAGAACTCGAGCCCAAAATGTTGTGGGCGATGCGCCATCGCTTAATGGGACTGGGCGGCTTGCAAGTGGTGTTGACCGCCGCTGCAGTGATGGCGGTTGCGCTCTATTTTGAGGTGCAATGGACCATCGCCTTGACCATAGGCTTAGTGTTTACCCTATCGTCGACCGCGATAGTGTTGCAAACCTTCAATGAGAAAGGGCTGGGGAAAACCGACGGCGGGCGCAGCGCATTTTCGGTGCTACTGTTGCAAGATATCGCGGTGATCCCCATGTTAGCTTTTATCCCATTATTGGCATTGCCTGAGTTGGTGGATAAAGCGCAACAGATAGCGAGCACCGCTGCGCAGCACCATCAAGAGGTGAGTCTGGTTGCTGGCTTGCCCGGTTGGGCTTACGCCTTGGTGATAACCGGGGCCATCGCCCTGTTGGTGATTGGCGGCCATTACTTGAGCCGGCCGCTGTTTCGGTTTGTTGCCAGTTCAGGCTTAAGAGAGATTTTTACCGCCACCGCGCTGATGTTGGTGATTGGCATTGCCGCCTTGATGAGTCTCGTGGGGTTATCGCCGGCTTTAGGGGCCTTTTTAGCCGGCGTAGTCTTAGCCAACAGTGAGTTCCGCCATGAGCTAGAGTCGAGTATCGAGCCTTTTAAAGGCTTGTTATTAGGCTTATTTTTTATCACCGTAGGCGCGGGAGTGAATTTTGCTTGGTTGTGGCAAGAGTTAGGGGTCATTGTCTTGATGACACTGGGCTTGATGCTGCTCAAAGTTTTAGTATTACTGCTGCTGAGCCTGCTGTTTAAGATTAGAAAAAGCGATCGCTGGCTATTTGCTCTGAGCCTTGCTCAAGCGGGGGAGTTTGGCTTCGTATTGGTGAGCTATTCAGTGCAAAATAATGTGCTACCCACCGACTTGGCCCAAACCTTATTACTGGTAGTGGCGCTGAGTATGTTCCTCACACCCGGGTTATTTATCGCCTTCGAAAAGCTCATTTTACCCCGTTACCGCGCAGCGCCTGACGCTCGAGAGGCCGATATTATTGAAGACCGAGGACCGGTGATCATTGCCGGTGTCGGCCGTTTTGGCCAGGTGGTGAACCGCTTATTGACGGCCAACGGGGTTAACACTGTAGTGCTGGATCATCAGATAAGCCAAGTGGATATTCTGCGCAGTATCAATGTGAAAAGCTATTTTGGCGATGCCACTCGCCCCGATCTGCTGCACACCGCAGGTATTGAAGAGGCCTCCTTATTAGTGGTGTCGATGGATAACCCTGAAAGTGCGACCGAGTTAGTGAAATACGTGAAACATGCTTACCCTAAAGTGAAGGTGTTAGCGCGGGCCTTCGACCGCGGTCATGCTTATATGCTGCGCCGCGCGGGCGCGGATTTTATTCAAAAGGAAACCCTTTTATCGGCGTTAGAGCTAGGTGCCGATGCGATGAAATGTTTAGGTTTTCATCCCTTTCACGTTGAGCAGCAGAAAAACACCTTCAAGCGCATCGAAAAACGCAGTTCCGATATCCTCTATCAAGCCTGGTGTGATGACAGCTCAGGTGAGCGATTCGACAATAACTATCGTAAGTTATTTATTGAGCTGGAAGAGACCATTAAAACCGCGATGACGCGAGATAGAAGTGACAAGCACTCTAACAGTGAACGTGGCTGGACACCGCCGCCTAAAGGCTATGAAGAGGTGCTTGATGGCGATGAGCCTATCGACACCTCGGCGGCTAAAGCCGATATCACACCTTAACGGCCGCCGAGGCTGCGAGATGTTCCTTGTGCTCACTTGAGCCGCGCTGTGATTAATGGATTAATCGAGCGCGGCAAGCTGAGGTTGTAGGTGCTCGGGCAGGGCAATATGCAGCTTCTCTTGGGTGAGCGGACAGGTAAAGTCGAGAAAGCAGGCGGTTAATTGCAGGTTAGGATCACCTGCAATGGCATCGCCATGTTGCCTGTCGCCAACCACGGGATAACCTATGCTGGCCATATGGATACGGATCTGATGTTTGCGACCTGTTTCAATGGTCACCTGCACCAGCGAGCGATGATGCTGGGCATCGTATTCGATAAGCTCAGCATGCGAGCGCGCCGCTTTACCATCGACGTCGGTCTCTATCGTTTGGCGCTGCTTGGGAAACTCGCCTTTGACTATGACGCGGTATTGCTTATTCAGTGCGCGATGCTCAAATTGCGCCGCCAGTGCCGCCGTGGTGGTTTTACTGTGACCGATGATCACTAAGCCTGTGGCGGCGCGGTCGAGGCGGTGCACAATAAAAGCCGGGCGTTGAGGGGTAAGGTGGGTTTCGACAAAACGATTAATCGTGGTGTGATCGCTCCATTTTGACCCTTGGCAGAGCATGGCGTAAGGCTTATACCAAATACTGTATTGGCCTTTGTCGAGAATGAGCTGCGCATCGGCAACCGTTTGCGCCAACACCTCTGGATGATAATACAGGTGTAATTCATCACCCACTTTGAGTGCTTTTTTTGCCCGTCGTAGGCGTTGGGTATATTTGCCACGGCTTAGCCACACTGCACCTTTGACCATGGCCTGCTTAATGGTTTGCTTAGACAATCCGCTGTGCGCTGCTAAGAGGCTAACCGCATCGTCATCGGGTTGAGTAATGGTAAGGTGATATTCAGATTTGCTTGGGGTCATGAATTAGGCTATTTGTTGATGGTTGTCGCTATTGTTCTGGCGAGTTTACACTATTTTCGACGAACATGAGAGGCTGACATCGGCCTGATACTGGCTTAAACGGTAGCCATGGTTGTAGTGAAATAGCAAAATAACCATTTTGGCTGCGATTGCATAATTAAGATCGCTTCACGTTTGGTGAATGCGGCAAGGTTAATTATATTTTTAGGCTGAAAACCGGTTTTAGATCAAAGCTTAGGCGCGAAATTACCTTGTTGTTAAGCTGTTAAAAACGTAATCTGAGTATAAGCATAATTTCAGGACGAAAGTGCCACCTTATCGGCCATCAGTCAGGTTCGTTAGGTGATAAAGCGACATGCTCGCACGGCATTCCTTACTCGATAGGGATTAAACCATGCATCTATCCAGATCAAAACCTATTCAACATCCTACTGTCACTGCGGTGCACATCGAACACCTAGCAGCGGTGTTAAAAGCCTTACCCGACCCAACTTTTATCTTGTCGCAAAGTGGCAAATATCTTGGCGTATTTGGCGGCAACGATTCGCGTTACTATCATGATGGTTCTACATTGGTTGGTTTATATCTACATGAACTTATCTCGGCAGATAAAGCACAGTGGTTCCTCGATAAAATAGCGCAAGCGTTACAATCTAATATCTTACTCATTGAAGAGTATGAGCTATCCAATAAAGATGTGTTAGGAGTATCAGACGATGGGCCAGAGCAGCCCATTTGGTTTGAGGGGCGTATCCAACCGCTCGACTTTACAATCGAGGGTGAGGGTGTGGTGCTGTGGGTGGCAAGCAATATTTCTAAGCGACATGAAATGGAGCAGCAACTGCGACAGTACAGCGATACCGACCAACTGACTGGGTTATTTAATCGGCGCAGGTTAGATCGTGATTTAACCCTACATTATGAGCAATGGACACGCCATGGTGTACCTTGCAGTATATTGATGCTCGATCTGGATAATTTAAAGACCATAAATGATACCTTGGGCCACCATATGGGCGACGATATCATCGTTGCCATGGCGGATATTTGCCGCGCACAAGTTAGAAAAACCGACGCGGCTTATCGTTTTGGTGGTGATGAATTTGTATTGGCCTTGCCCTGTCTGAGCGTAAAACAAGCTTTAGCATTTGCCGAGCGATTACATCAATGTGCGCTAACCGAGTTTGCACGGTTGGCGGTGCAGGGCTTGTCGGCATCGGTCAGTATTGGTGTGGCGAGCATGGCGATAAGTGATGCCGGTTATCAAGATTGTCTCAAACGCGCCGACGCCGCTTTGTACCGGGCTAAGGGAGCCGGTAAAAACTGTGTCGTGTTAACGGCGTGATAAGGATTTGCTCAAGGCGGAGCATTACCTGTTTATGTCTGATTTTCCCCCGGACGTGCTTTGACTACAGGGATTGTGATTGCCGCCAAATTACCCTAATGTGCTAATCAACTGTTTAATAACTTATTATGTGCTAATCACCAGATGTAAATTTAACGGCCTCTTCAGCCTGCACACAAGTTAAGGTGTGCGGTGATTTTTGGCTGATTTGTTGATTAACGATACTATTTTCATGAATGATATAAGGGAGACTTAGCCATGCTAGAGGCATTTAAACTCGACAACCAGGTAGCAATTGTGACCGGTGCTGGCGCTGGTATTGGCCGAGCCATTGCGCAGTTATTTGCTCAGGCCGGCGCGGCTGTGGTGGTGAGCGATCTTAAAGCGCAGGCTGCGGCCGATGTGGCACAAACCATCACCACTGCCGGAGGCAAAGCCATCGCAGTTGGGTGTGATGTCACCGATGAAACCGCCCTAACCGAGTTAGTCGACAAGGCCCTAGCCGCCTTCGGTAAAATCACCTTATTGGTTAATAATGCCGGTGGTGGCGGCCCCAAACCATTTGATATGTCGATGGATGAGTTTAACCGAGCGTATCAGCTTAACGTATTTTCAGTATTTAGATTGTGCCAGCTGTGCGCGCCTCATATGGCCGAGGCCAATGGCGGCGCTATTTTAAATATCTCTTCGATGTCGGCGGAGAATAAAAATATCAATATGGCGGCCTATGGTTCATCAAAAGCGGCGCTGAGCCACCTGACGCGTAACATCGCTTTCGATTTAGGGCCCAAGGGCATTAGGGTTAATGCCATCGCCCCTGGCGCCATTAAGACCGATGCCTTAAATAGCGTGTTAACCCCTGAAATTGAGCAGGCTATGCTGAAACATACCCCATTGGCGCGCTTAGGCGAGACTCGTGACATCGCCTATGGTGCACTTTATCTCTGTTCTGGGGCGGCCAGTTGGGTGAGTGGCCAAGTATTAACCATTAGTGGGGGCGGCGTGCAGGAGCTGGATTAGGCACTGACTCTGGCCTTGAGCCATGTGAGGATTTAGCTATCACGCGCTTTGGTGATGAGCGTGTGGTAGCGATTGATCATGAACGCCCCACAGCTTTACTGCGTATACTAACCTTAATACAAATTCACTTGTTCTCTTGTGCGCAGCGGCCTACTGTTAATCGTGATTCTAGGTATTCGCATAAGGGTTTACTCGGTGAAAAGGAGGTTAATATGGATGCACATTTACAGGCAAAAATTCATCATTGGTTAGGGCTAGATGGCGATCCCGTCAGTCACGCCGAGATCCAAGCCTTGCTCGATAGCGGTGACCATAGTGAGCTTGAGCAGCGCTTTAGTGGCCGATTGACCTTCGGCACCGCTGGGATCCGTGGTGTGGTGGGGGCCGGCCCGATGCGAATGAACCGTTTAGTGGTTCAACAAACCTCAAAAGGGGTAGCCGAATACCTTAAAGCACAGGTCAAAGATGCCCCCAGTCGTGGTGTGGTGATCGGTTTTGATGGCCGGCATGATTCCAGTCAGTTTGCCTATGATGCCGCTGCTGTGTTGACTGAAGCAGGGATAAAGGTTTATCTCACTGAAGATGTGGCTCCCACGCCATTAGTGGCGTTTGGTGTACTGCACCTTAAGGCGGCTGCGGGCATAGTGGTCACCGCGAGCCACAATCCGCCACAATACAATGGTTACAAAGTCTACTGGGGCAATGGCGCACAAATTATTCCGCCGCACGACACAGGTATTGCGGCGCGTATCGAACAGGCTGCTCAGCAGCGAGTGTCATTAATGCCGACTCAAGATGCGCTGGCAAGCGAGCTGTTGGTGATGCTCGGCGACGATTTTTATCAGGCTTACCGCAATGGCATTAAACAGGCCAAAGTATTGCAAAACCATACCCAACCCACATTAGTGAGCCTAGCTTATACCGCCATGCATGGCGTCGGCGCTGAGATGGCGGAAACTGTGCTCAAAGATGCTGGCTTTACTCAGGTGTATTCGGTGGCTGCGCAGCGTGAGCCGGATGGCGATTTCCCGACGGTGAATTTTCCTAACCCCGAAGAAGCTGGGGCGATGGATTTGGTGATGGCCGAAGCGCACCAACATAATGCCATGTTAGCGTGCGCCAACGATCCCGACGCCGACCGCTTTGCGGTGGCGGTAAGAAAGCCCGATGCCTCTGCCACTATGACGGCAGCTGAGGCGTATCAAATGCTCACAGGCGATCAAGTGGGGGTGTTGTTAGGGCATTATTTATTGTCTCATGCGCCAGAAAATCAAAGGCTTACCTGCCGCACCATAGTCTCATCCAGTTTGTTATCTAAGGTGAGTGCGGCGATGAACGGTGTGTGTGAAACCACCTTAACCGGCTTTAAATGGTTAACCAATGTGGGCATGGCTAAGCAAACGCCAGACAATCAGTTTTTGTTTGCCTATGAGGAGGCGCTGGGCTACACCATCGGCAGCATGGTGTGGGATAAAGATGGCTTATCGGCCTTAGTGGCCTTTGCTCAATTAACCGCAGATCTCGCCGCCCAAGGGCAAACCATTTGGGACAGGCTCGAAGCCATCTATCGTCAGCACGGATTTTATCTTAATCAGCAGGTCAGTATTGCCCTAGATCAGAGTAAGGTGGGCGGCCCAACTATTGGTGAGCAGTTAAGGGCGTTAGCGCCTAAAACCATTGCAGGTCGAGCCGTGGTGTCAGTGGATGATATAAGCCTTGGCACGCGCTACTTTGCTGATGGTCGCGAGGAAATCATCGACTTGCCCCGCAGTGATGTGCTTATTTATCAGCTGGACGATGGCGCTAGGGTCATTGTTCGCCCATCAGGCACCGAACCTAAGGTAAAATGTTATTACGAGGTGGTCGAGTCTATGACGGCAGATGATGATTTACTAAGTGCCCAGCAGAGAGCGCAGGCTCATATGGATGATATTATCAGCGTGCATCAAGCTGAGCTATCGAAGTTGAGGTAACTGACGTGGCTGATAAATAAGGTCAGTTAATGAAGCGGGACATTAACTTAGTTGCTTAGCGTCAGTTGAAGCCACCGAAGATGAACGGTGGCTTTTATCATTTAGGCGACGGGCTAATGTCCGGCCCTTAATGCACCTAATGCAATAGCAAAACAAGACTGAAATGATCGAATAGGCCACCTAATTCAGTGGCTAATTCAATAAAGCGGCTCAATAAAGCCGTTTAATATAGTGAGGTTATCAAAAGCTATTTCAACGAAACTATCTGAATAAAGCTTAGGTTTATCAAGGCTAGGCCAATAAAACGAGACAGTCATCCCTGTGAGTTAAGCCTAAGTGAATTAAGCCCAGAGCAGGGCTTAAATTACCTTTGATAATACACTTTTGTCAGGTGAATTTACCCCAGATTATGTGCTTGATGAGTTAGGTAAAATACGCTCTAAATGAAAGCAATAGGTATCGTATTGCAACTGCCAAAGTTGCTTTGACTGTTTTGGGTCAAGGTGCGCAAACGCCAAGCCAACACCATCTTCCATCCCCATTAAAAATAGACATAGCATAGTTAACTCTTCATCCGATCCCGTGGCACCAAAGCGACGAAACTGCCTGATATGGAATGCAATTAAGAACTCTCTATGAAAATCATCTAGAGCGGTAAACTCTGGGATCAGCTCCCACAATCCTTGTAAAGAGTGATAGTTGGTTTCGTAATGCCCATCGGCTCGACAACGGATTAAAATTTGATAGAAATAATCCCGCCATTGCAGTTGCATATAGGGCTCTGATTCAAAATCGAGGCACATTTGCCTAAGTGACAATAGCCACCTGTCGGCGATGAGATAAAGGATCGACTCTTTATTGGGGAAAAACTCATACAGAGACTTTATATCAATGTTTGCGTGCTGGGCGATCGCATTAGTATTTACAGCATGATAACCATACTGTTGCACCAAAGTTTGGGTACTTTGGATCACCTTTTCTAATAGCGCCAAGGTGCGCTTTTGTTTTGGCTGCTTACGTAATTGCAAGCGTGTTGGCACTGGCAATTCAATCAATGTTAAACCCCCATTAAAAAAGATACTTTATCAGAAAAATCAGACGCTTTCTAAAGTTAATCGCTGTTTTAAAAACTGAACAAAATGAAGGTTTGTTATCTTTTTGTAAAAAATATTGAATTTACTGCTTGATATTTGACCATGATCCTATAGTTTATTTCAGTAATTGCTGAAATTAAATATAAGGAGAAATGATGCAATTAGTTAAAACACTGTTAGCTGCGACAACGCTTTGTTTGATGACGGGATGTGGAAGCGATGACACAGAGCAAAGCAATGATAGCCAAGTGGTTGCCGATACCATTTACCAAAACGGTTACATCTATACTGCCGATAGGAATCAATCCGTTGCACAGTCGATAGCGATAAAGGCGGGAGAGATCATCTATGTGGGCGATACTGCAGGAGTCCAAGCGTTTATTGGCGATGAGACAAAGATCAATGAGTTAGAAAATAAAATGATGTTACCTGGGCTGCATGATGCCCATATTCATCCAACCGGCATTGTCGATGTTGATATGTGCGATCTCGGTGTGGAAGAGATGGATTTAGACGGATTAGTTGCCGCACTTAATGGCTGTAAGGCGCAGTATCAATATGGCGATGATGAGCTCATATTTGCCTTGCAGTGGAACTCCTATGTTGGCAACGAGCCGACGGCGAGCTATAAGAATTTGGTTGCCGCGCTCGATGCTATCTCAACGACACAAGCGGTTTACCTTGCTGGCCCCGATGGCCACACGGGCGCCGCTAATAGCTTTGCGCTGGCAAAGGTGAAAAACGATAAGGGCGAAGTGGTTGGCTTAAATAAAGAGACTCTCAAAGGTGAATTTAGCCAATATGCGCCGTTTGTTGGTGTGGATGCGGCGGGTAACCCTAATGGTAATTTGTCGGAATCGGCGCTGCATCTCGTGGGCGTGCCTAATTTTCTCTATCCGTTGCAACAGAACCCTGAAGAGCTGCCAAAAATAGCGCAAAAGCTTAATAAGTATGGCATTACATCGGTGCAAGATGCTTGGGTTGGACCCGATGAATTAGCCCTGTATAAACAGCTCGCCGATGACGGCAACATGACTTTTAGGCTCACAGCAGCGCAAAAATACAGTGTCGCTGAGAATATCAATGCTGGTGTGGTGAACTACGCAGGCTTGATCGCTGACGTGAAAGCGGTGCGTGAAAGTGTAACAAGCTATCCCTACATCAAAGCGGATGCGGTTAAGATCATGATTGACGGAGTGCAGGAGGGAAGCCTGATTGAAGTGCCACCGACCTTACCCACATCGGTGATGATTGACGATTTTAAACAGCCCATTGTTAATTTGAGTCAACTGTCTGATGGTATTGTGACATTAGAGGGATATGTCGACTTAGAAAGTGATCAGTGTAAGGCCGTGAGAAGTCAGCCTGATGATTATAATGATACGGCTGAGGTCGCCGCGTTTATGGCGATCTACTCTTATCATCCCACTCAATGTGCCAAAGAAAAAGGCGAAACATTAGCGGCCAGCGGTGACACCTTTCTGTTTAATGAGAATCATATCGCGCCCATTAATTTCTTAAATACCTTTGTCACTGAATTGGATGCCGCTGATTTTGTGGTGCACATGCATGCGGTGGGAGATGGCGCGGTTCGCTCTGGCATCGATGCTATTGAAATCGCTAAAACCAAAAATAGTTCGAGTAATTTGCCCCATACCATAGCCCATCTTCAGGTGGTGCACCCGGACGATCAGCAACGCTTAGGTGAGCTGGGTATTTACTTGGCTTTCACTTATGGTTGGGCTATCCCTGATTACTTATATGACTTAAGTGTGATGCCATTTTTAGATGAGCTAGATAATCTTGAACCTGCCACCTTGTTCGATGAAAACAACTACTACATACAGGCGACGTATCCAACTAAGACCACAAAAGATGCGGGAGCGGTATTAATTGCCGGGAGTGATGCACCGGTTGATACCAGAGAACCAGTGCCATTTTCACATATGGCGACGGGAATGACGCGCAACGATTTTATTGGCGATGAACTCTATTCACTCAATGCCAATCAGGTGCTTAATGTGCATCAAATGATCGCCGCTTATACCATTAATGGTGCCAAGGCGCTGCGCCAAGATGACATTGTTGGCTCAATCGAAGTGGGTAAAAGAGCGGATCTGGTGATTATTGACCGTAACATTGTTGAGCTGGCTGAAAGCGACGATCCTGAGGCGATTTATGGTGTGTATGACACTCAGGTACTGACAACGGTCTTTGATGGCGAAGTGGTTTATCAAGCCGCCAGCAATGAGTAGGCAATGAGTAAGCGCTATGTTGATAAACTTTAGGGTTTTATTAACATAGCGCTTTTTTACTTATACGCTGTGCCAGTTTAAGACGGCTTAACTTTCCTTATCCCCATATATCTATATTCAGGTGACTACCCTATGATGAATCACGCAGATGTAGCGTGCAGGCATTGCAGGGTGTTTGTTGCTTGTTTATCGACAACAGCGAGTCATCACTACGCGCCAAAAGCTAAGCGTCAATGGCTAAGCCAAGGCTTAGGCTGATAAGACAGAGACAGAGACAGAGACGGGAGTTGAGATGAAAACAGTGACACGGGCGGCGCAGCAAGTGAGTGGCTTAAGCATTCGCACCACCAATGCGGCAGAGGCCGACAGTCAAACTCAAAAAATTGCGCCTATGTGGCAAGCGTTTATGGCGCAATATGGCGAGCACCTCGGCAATCAGCCGCTCTATGGGGTGTATTATGATTATCAATCGGACATGAACGGTGAGTTTAGCGTTATGGCGGCGGTGGTGAGTGAGGCATTGCCCACTTCGCTGACCAATACAGCGCTTACTAAGGTTACCTTAGCCGCTGGCAATTACCTCTGCTTTAGTGCCAAGGGCGAAATGCCTCATACTGTATTTAAGCTCTGGCAACAGATTTGGACCTATTTTGCCGCCGCAACTTGTCCTTATCAGCGCCAGTACCTGACCGATTTTGAATGTTATACCTCAGGTGAGAGTGTCGATATTTATATCGGTGTCCATGTTGAGGTGTAACTCTTCTCCGTTTATCTTGATGCGGCTCACGGTTTTGATGTTGTGCCGATGGACGCTGAGGTGCGGATTAATGAGTAAAACTTAATGACGCATCTGCAGCCGCTAGTGATGTTTGATGGGCGTTGTAATTTATGTCACGGCGCGGTGACTTTTATTATCGGGCGCGATCCACACAAACAGTTTCGATTTTGCGCTCTACAAAGCGCTGCCGCGCAGGCAATACTGGCGCAAAGTGATGCGACATTATTGCAGCATGACACTGTGTATCTATTTCAACATGATAGGGTATATATCAAGAGTGAGGCGGCGATTGAAATTGCCCAATTATTAGCGGGTCACTGGCCGCTGCTACGTTATGGGCGGTGGCTGCCTTTATGGTTACGTGATGGGATATATGATTTAGTAGCGCGCTATCGTTACCGCTTATTTGGCCAGCGCCCGCTCTGTTTGCTCCCCGATGATGACACCCAAAGCCGCTTCGTTGAGTGAAGCGGTTGTCAGTTAAATATAAGATAGGGCTTATTTCCGGTTTAGCTTAAGGCTAATAGCTGCGGTAAGAATGGGTTATCTTGCTGGGCAATTTCGCGTTGCTCCTCAAGTACCTGCTGCAGAATATCATCTCCGGTTAACGGGTTAGCGAGTACGACTCTAAACACCACCGAGGTGAGCTCAAGATTATCTGCTGGCGTGATTCGGGTGCGCGACACGAACGATTTCCCCTGTTCGCGCTGACGTTTTTGTATAAATTTAGTCAGGCCGTCGAGTAAACCGTTTATCTGGCTTACCTTGTTAAGGTCGCTATCGAGCACCGCCAGTTTAAGCAAACGCTGCACTGTAGCGGGCACATAACGGTAGGTCAGCAAGCAGAGTTCGGGTGCCGACACCAACTGAAAATCCGCTTGCTGCTTAATCAGCTCGGCAAAGTCGCGCGCCTTTTCTAGGCTATTGTTTATCAAAATCTCATAGCCGTCGCGGCCAATCACCTGCAGGCAGGCGTGCACTAACATCGCCATGCCAGGGCGAGAGCCCTCCAGTGTCTGGCTACCTAAATCTTTTGATCCTTTACGTAAAATGTATTCGGCGTGGTGCTTAATGGCATTCGCCAGCTGAGGATCTTTAAACAGCACCATGCCTGCGCCCATAGGGACATACATCTGTTTATGGGCATCGATGGTGACCGAGTCGGCGCGCTCAATTCCGGCTAGTAGGTGACGATATTTGTTGGATAATAAACTCGCGCCGCCCCATGCGGCGTCCACATGAAAATGACACTCAAGCTCTGCGGCTAAATCGGCAAGCGCGTCTAAAGGGTCGATATTGCCGGTTTCTGTGGTGCCAGCCACGCCTACAATCGCCATCACCTTGATATTACGCGCCTTGAGCTCATTCGCTGCGGCGCGCATCTTAGCCACATCGACCTTGTTATCTTTAGCGCAGGGGATTTGAATAATGTTATCGCGGCCGATACCTAAGAGATCGGCGGCTTTACCAAGCGAGTAGTGTCCACGAGTCGACACCAAAATGGCTAAGTCATCATAGCCATAATGGCGCAGCGCGCCCATTAAGCCGCTGGCGGTGACGCCGCGAAAATCCCCATCGGCTTTTAACAAGCGGTTACGGGCAATCCACAGCGCAGTAATATTCGCCACCGTGCCACCAGAGCAAAACGCCCCCAGCGAATGGTTAGCGCTGTGCATCCAATTGTCATAAAAACCATCAGCTTGTCCATATACCATATGGTGCATCATGCCCAGTACTTGGCGCTCTAACGGTGTAAAGGCTTTTGAGGTTTCAATTTTGACGAGGTTTTGATTAAGCCCCACCATCATCTTCGATAGCGGCAGCACAAAGTAGGGCAGTGCCGAGGTCATATGGCCGATAAAGCTTGGCGCCGAGGTGTGCACGCTGTGAGCAATTAAGGTTTGCATCATCTGCTCGGCGTAATCGGACACAAAGCTCGGTGATGCGGGAATTTGGTGCGCCTGAAAATCTTTCTCGATTTCAGTTAAGGGTTTTTCGACGGCGACAATATTTTCTTTTAAGAACCCCATGAGATTTTCAGAGAGATTTTTTTCAATCTGACTCAAGGTCGAGTGGGGGGCTTCTGGCAAGGTGAAAATACGCAGTAATGCTGCTTCAGAGGCCGTTGCTTGTCGTGTCTGTTTAGATGTCATCAAGGTGCATCGCTTCACTGTGACCCGCTCCCTTATTGCTGGGGCGTGGTCAGTCAAAAATGGGAGCTCACTTTACTGTAAGCTTTATAACGCATCAAGCGGAAAAGTTAAATGGCCGTTGTTTATCAGGATAAAGGGATTGAGCCGATCCCGTTATCCTTTATTTGGCTTAGCGGGTGCGATTGGTGTTATATAGCGCGGCAATGCTTACCGAGGTGGAGTATAAATTATGTTTGGCGCTGGCCAACACTTGGTTCAGCGGCATCGCCCTTGGGGTGGTAGAAAAGAGCGCGCAAAAGCCATGATTGAGTAGCACATTGGCATCATCACTGACGCATCCTGCAATGGCAATCACCGGAATGTTCAGCTTATTGGCTTCACGAGCGACGCCCATGGGCGTTTTGCCATGCAGGGTTTGGCTGTCGAGGCGACCTTCACCAGTGATCACCAGATCGGCGCCCTTGAGCGCTTCGGCCAGATCGACCGTTTTCATTACGATATCGATACCGGGTTTGAGTTCACCCTTAAGGTAAGCCAGTACCGCAAAGCCCATGCCGCCAGCAGCGCCCGCTCCCGGGGTATTACGGTGTTCGGTTAACGTGGTTTTGGATGTGATATCGGCAAAATGGGCCAGCGCATTATCGAGGCGTTCAACCATAGTGTCAGTCGCGCCTTTTTGTGGGCCAAAGATAGCCGAGGCTCCCTTATCGCCACACAGTGGGTTGTTAACATCACAGGCGACTTCGATTTGACAGCTACCTAGCAGTGGATGCAATTGGCTGATATCGATAGAGTGCAGCGCTTCAAGCCCAGCGCCACCCACATTGATGGCTTGCCCATGTTTATCGAGCAGATTCACGCCAAGGGCTTGTAGCATTCCCGCGCCCGCATCATTGGTGGCACTGCCGCCTAAACCAATAATAATATGTTTTATGCCTGCATTTAGGGCGTGACATATCAGTTCGCCAGTGCCATAGCTGGTGGTTAACTGCGGGTTGCGCTGGCCAATAGGGACATGATGTAACCCAGAAGCCGAGGCCATCTCGATAACCGCCGTTTTGGTTTTATTAACACTTGCGCCAATATTTTTGGGACCCAAAATACCGTAGCGAGCCGTGACGGGCTCGCCCAGTGGCCCGATAACGGACAGTTCAATGATCTTGCCGTTTGTCGCATCAACCATAGATTGCACTGTACCTTCGCCGCCGTCCGCGACGGGAACTTTTACATAGTCTGCATTGGGGAGCACTTGGCGAAATCCGCGTTCGATTTCGGTGGCAACTTCCATGGCGCTCAAGCTTTCTTTATACGAATCGGGCGCAATGACTATCTTCATTGAAACATCCTGTGATCTAAAAATGGGAGTGACAAGCCGTGGGCGGAAAAGGGGGCGCACATCTTGCGTGATAAGCGGCATGGGTCTCGATTAATGGTTGAGGCCCATGCCGATGATTATTGTTTACAGCAGCACAAGACTCAGTAGATACACTAAAATCATTGCGGTTACGCCTTGAATTAAGGTGGCCATTGTCTGCGCTTTATAGGCTTGCTTAACGCTCATGCGGCTAAACTGGGTGACGACCCAAAAGAAGCTGTCGTTAGCATGAGACACTGTCATGGCGCCTGCACCAATGGCCATGACGGTCAACACTCGGCCCATCTCGCTTGCTAGACCAATATCGCCAAGCATAGGCGCGACCATCGCCGAGGTGGCCACTAAGGCGACGGTGGATGAACCTTGCGCCGACTTAAGCGCCGCAGCCACAATAAAGGGCATGAAAATGCCAATGCCCAGAGCCGACAATGAACTGCCAAGGAAGCTGCCAATTTCGGTGGCTTTTAATACTGCGCCAAATGCGCCGCCAGCACCGGTGATCAGCAAAATCGGCGCAGCGACAACTAAGCCATGGCTGATCCGCTCGCTAAATTCTTTGATGCGATTATCGCTCTTAAGTAATGCCAGCGACAACATGAGGCCAATCATCAAGGCGTTCACCGGTTGACCTAAGAAAGTGAGCACAGCAAAGAGGTTAGCATCGCCTAAAGGCTGTGACGGAAACTTAGCGATAGAGCCTAAACAGATTAACAGAATCGGCACGAAGATAGGCGCAAAGGCTTTGCTTGGGCTAGGCAGTTTACCGTAAGCGGCTTTTAAGCTATCGAAATCTTCGACACTCTCTTTAAGCTCTTGTGCGCCTTCACCGTCGGGTTCTACATGGGCAAAACGGTTGGCCCACAACATGCCGGCCAAGGCGGCAACGGCCGCGACGACAATACCGACACCAATCACCAATCCAAGATTTGATTCGAGGCCTAAATTCCCCGCCGCGGCGATAGGCCCAGGTGTTGGCGGCACAAAGGTATGGGTGGCATACAGGCCGGTGGCTAAGGCGACACTCATCGACACGCTTGAGACCTTCATGCGATTGGCCATCGATTGTTTCAGCGAGTTTAAGATCACAAAGCCTGAGTCACAAAAGACCGGTATCGAGACCAAGTAACCAATGATCGACATGGTGAGGGTGGGAAAGCGTTGCCCCAGCACCTTAATGACTACATCAGCCATGGTGATAGCCGCACCACTTTTTTCTAAGATGGTGCCAATAATGGTACCTAATACAATCACTAGGCCGATATAGCCTAAGATGCCACCAAAGCCAGAGGTGATGGTTTTGGCAATATCAGCACTTGGTAGCCCGTAGGCAAATGCAGCAATAAATGACGCGAGAATAAGGGTTAAAAACGGATGTAACTTAAATTTCGACGTGGCGATAACGATAAACGCGATCACGGCGAGCAAGATCAGTACGAGGCTCATAGGGTGTCCCTGTATTTGGGTTATATTTATTTGATTGTTCGAACAATGACCCGCTTAGTCAGCGCCACCTAAAGTGAGGGCTAAGGTATTTCAGGCTGCGACTATTATCCGCACAAAAGGATAATCAAGCTTCGGCAAACTTGATGAATTTTTAAGGGATTTATAAGCTTATTTTGTGCAATTGCACATATTTTGACGCTTTGGTGTGCTAGCTATGACCATATTGCGCTTTTTTGCTTGCGGCATTTTGTTGAGTTGTTTTTATTTCACTGATACGCAAATGTCGTGATCACATGGATATGAAAGAATGCAGGCCTTCGAATGAAGGTGTAGGCATTGTTTGGCTTATAGCATTTGCCGGAATAGGTTTTTTACATCGCTGATGGTAGCGTTAACCTTTATGGCAACCAATTGCCTGCCGCATGGCTTTCGTGCAGGTGCTTCTGTGACACGGTGAGTGAAGCCCAGCTTCGCGCTTACGAACGAGAGACATGGATGCCGAACTGGCTTTTAGACATGGACGTTGTTCAAGTACAATCCCTGTAGGCTCTGCCGTGACATCCATGTCACGGAAGGTCACAACCGCACCTACACCCGAGTTCTTAATCTCTTCGATTTGACCTTACTAGTGTCACTCGGACAATCAAAAGTTAAATTGTTTTTGGACAAAAATCGTTTAGTGCTTAGGCTCTAAATTATACGATTCACATTATCATTAGTAATGACGCTCTTAAGAAAGCAGGCTTCTGTTCATTAAGAGATGGATGGATCGCAGTTCACTCTCGAAACCAAGAAGCTAACCAGAAAGTTTAGGTTAGGCGTTCTAAATGAACCGCCCTCGGCTCTGGCATCCTGCTTTGCCCTACCTCCTAAATCCATTTAGTCGTGTGCGGAGCCGCATGCAGGGTGGTGTGGGGGCTGGAGGCTAGATACCTCCGGCTACCCGATTAGGCAACTTTTTTACCATTGACTAGCGGTATTGGCCTGAACTCGCCTTGTTTCTTTTCGTGCATTACAGCCACTAATTTTAAGGTGCATCCTTCATTGGGGGTTAGCTCTACAACAAAAGGAAAACCGGGGGCTGTACTGCGCTCAATAGCAATGAATTTACCGTTATAAGTTTGACCATTATTAAGCTGTAAACCTTTATTAAAACCGTTTCTAGTCATAGCGCTGCTAGTACAATTGAATGTAATTTCTGATTCGTCATTTTCTACTACAAAAAGAAAATTAGAAATTGCTTCCAAGTAGAATTCAGCGTGACATTCAATTGTTGTTTTTTGTCCCTCAGTAGATACGTATGCACGTAGGTTTGAAAATTCTTGAGGTCCTCTTTGGAAGGTGTTTTTGCCTTGAGTAACATCAACAATTTGTCTTAATGCAACTTCTAAACCTTGACCAAATAAATCGATATATAGTGATTGCATTAAAATCGGGGGCATCATGCAATCATCCATTTTAACAGGGATAATTTTAGTTTTGCCCTGTGTTGCTTTGATTACAGCATTTTGCCACTCAAGCTCAACCATTTTACTCTGTAAGCTATTTTTAGACACGAAAAATAAGAATAGCTCGCAGTCACCAAGACCTTTATTCATTTGATCAATAATGCCGTCACCAGGTTGTATTGACCAAGAATCATAGAACACTTGATCCTGACCGAATAGTTGACTGAGCCTTAATGCGATCTGTTCTACTACTGGTTTGTCATTGTAATTATGAGATAGGAATATCACCGTACCATCCTTAGTTGCCTAACAGCTTATTGATTAGCAGCAGGATAACCTCCTGCTTTCTTGTAAGTCTCTTCGTCAAAATATCACTTGTAAGTGTTTGTTGTAAATACATTATTTAACAAAAAAATACAGGTTAAACATGACAATTTAACAGATAAAAAAGATGCATAGGTGTTTACGAGGTCTGCATAGCACTTTTATATATATTACAAACTATTGATAATAATGAGTTAATGTTTAAAAGTTAGTATTATCGATGCGCCAATCAAACGATTTATGCATCTTTTTCATAGTAATTATCTTAACTTGAACTGTATATGATCCAGTTTTTTGATCGGTAGTGGATTACATCATGCGGGTGTAGCGATAAAAATTTCTAGGCCAGAAAGTCTGCTCGTTACTGAACCACCGACAACTTGTTAACTCATTTTGGGGTAAAACCTAGTTAGCTTTTGAACTGGCAACTCACATAAAATACGGCTAAATCGAAGAGGCGTTAGAGATCGGTGTAAGCGCGGTTTTGGCCCTTGGCGGCATGGATGCCGCCGTGGAGCGTATAGGGATATATTCACAGCGAGCCAAAAGAGCGCTTGCACATAAAGCCTGCGGCAGGCTATTAATTGCCATTAAGGTGCGTTTTCATAGCACATCAATAAATGAAAATTCAGCATAACGCTGCTCAAGTAAACTTAAAAAAATGCCATACCTTCACTTCAAGGCCAGCACACTTTGGGGCAAAAGTACGTTAGCCTTTAACTCACTAGTCGTATCAAATGAAGTCCAATCGAAGAAGCGTTAGAGATAGGTGTAAGCGCGGTTTTGACCCTTGGCGGCATGGCCAAAAATGTTCCTTACATTTTTTGGCATTCCCTCCATCCATGGAGGTCAGATGCCGCCGTGGAGCGTATAGGGATGGCGCACAACGATATCCCTATCTAAAAGCCAGTTCGACAAAATATATCCATATACAAAAGCCAGTTCGACATCCCTGTCTCTCGTTCACGAGTATATGGCTGTCGCCAAGCTCACCCTGTCTCTCGTTCGTAAGCACGAAACTACGCTTCACTCACCGAGCCAAAAGAGCGCTTGCACATAAGGTCGTTCTTTCACATCCATGTGATCACGACATTTGCGCATCCATGCACTGCACCTGCGGCAGGCTATTAATTGCCATTAAGGCGCGTCTTCAAAGCACATCAATAAATGAAAATTCAGCATAACGCAGCTCAAGTAAACTTAAAAAAGCTAAAGCTTCATTTCAATATCCACCTTCTTCACGTTGCACGGGTTGCTAAATAATGACTTCACTGGCATGACAGCGTAAAATCACGCCTCATTATTGCTGTGCAGGCCTTGTGTCGTATCAGCCTTGTTTTGCTTAGTCACCGTTAAGATGTCAATAATTTATGCACCAAGCTCCTATCCAAGCTCCTGTAGATCAGGCTCAGCATTGTTTTACCGCGTTTAAATCGCCAATCGATAGTTATCAACTACCCGAGCGTTTTACCTTTCCGTTTTATTATGAGCCGCACCCTTTGTGCGTTTTGGCGGCAGAGGAGCTACAAGCTTATCTGAGTAGCCAAACGGATTGGCAACATAACTTTGGCTTAGGCAGCGATACCAATAATGTTATCGGTAAGATGTTTGGTGTGCTGTTAGTGCGCAACAAGAGCGGTGAGATTGGTTACTTGGCGGCATTTTCTGGCAAATTGGCTGAGCAAAACCTTATCGATGGTTTTGTGCCGCCAGTCTTTGATATGTTGACTAAAGACAGCTTCTTTCATGCTGAGCAACAGGCGATTAATCAGCTGACCTGTGAGTTAACACAGCTTGAGGCCTCGACAGAGTTATCGAGATTGAGAGAGCAGTTAGCCACATTAATGCAACAGGCTGATGATGAGCTTGAAGCGATGCGCGCGGCTATTATCGAAGGGCGCAAAGCGCGCAAATTAACGCGCGCTCAGGCGGAAGCTGAGTTAGGCCCAGAGCCGTTAGCCGCGTTAAATGTGCAATTGGGCAAAGAGAGTGTGGATGAAAAGCACCAGCTAAAAGCGATAAAGCAGCATTGGGATAGCCTCATTGCAGCGGCGAGCGCCTCGTTACAATTGTTAGAGACCGAGATTGAATCACTTAAAACGCGGCGGGCAAAGCAGTCTAACGCCTTGCAGCAAAAACTGTTCGCTCAGTATCGCTTTTTGAATCAAGCGGGTGAGCTGCAAGATCTTAATCAGATCTTTAACGATGCGCCCAATCAGCTGCCGCCAGCGGGGGCCGGTGAGTGCGCCGCGCCTAAGTTACTACAATACGCTTTTGCCCAGCAGTTAACGCCACTGGCGATAGCCGAGTTTTGGTGGGGCGCCTCACCAAAGTCAGAGGTGAAGCAACATAAGCAGTTTTATGGTGCTTGCCATGGTAAATGCCAACCGATCTTAGGCCATATGCTTAAAGGCATCGAGATGGATGACAATCCATTATTGAATAACCCGGCTGAAGGTAAAACTATCGATATCTTGTATCAAGATGAGGCGATAGCGGTGATCAACAAGCCGGCTGAGTTTTTGTCGGTGCCGGGCAAAAATATTACCGATTCAGTTTATGCGCGCATGAAGCAGTTGTTTCCCACGGCGACGGGGCCTTTGATCGTGCATCGTTTGGATATGTCGACCTCGGGCCTAATGGTTATAGCCTTAAGCAAAGAGGCCAACAGGGCGCTGGTGCAGCAGTTTATTGGCCGCACGGTTGAGAAACGCTATGTGGCGAAACTGGCGGGGATTGTCGCAGGCGAGCAGGGCGAGATTAACTTGCCACTGCGAGTCGACCTTGACGACAGGCCGCGCCAGCTGGTCTGTTTTGAACATGGTAAACAGGCGCACACCCTGTGGCAGGTCAAGGCGCGAGACGATAACCACACTTGGCTATACCTCTATCCCCAAACTGGCCGTACTCATCAGTTGCGGGTGCATTGTGCCCATGTTGATGGACTTAATCTGCCGATTATTGGTGATGATCTATACGGCACTAAAGCGGACCGATTACATTTACATGCGCAGAAGTTAGTGCTTAATCACCCTACAACACAGGTGCGGATGACCTTTGAGGCTGAGCCTGCATTTTAGGGTTAACGCATAGCGGTTAGCGCCATCAACTTGAGACCCCATCATCCTGAATCTCCCAGCCCCTGAAGCTTAGGTGCGCGAGGTGAATAGCGCTTGACCCAGATAGAGCTGCAGTAAGCCGTTAAGGTTACTCAGCTCGACGCCTGTTATCTGACTTATTTTGTCGAGCCGATAGCGCAGGGTATTGCGATGAATATACAACTGCTTAGCGCAGGCACCTTGATCGCCAAAATGGTTTAGGTAGGCGGCGAGGGTTTTTTGCAGTTGTTGGTTATTGTCTTGGTCGACCAGCTTTTGAAAAGGGGTGAGCAGTTGCTGACCGCGCCAATCCTGTTGCAGCCCAGATAACATTACCAGCAGTGCATAATCTTCAAATAGGTATTTATGGCGTGTAGGGTGCATCTGCATGCCAAATTTTAGGGTCTCTTTGGCGGTTTGGTAGGAGCGGTGAATATCTTCTGGACGAGGAAAATAATGCCCCAAGGCGATATTAAGCTGGGCGCTCATCTCTGGCGGTATACGCTTGAGCAGTTGGTCGATACGCTGGCTTTCAAGTTCGGCGCGCCACTGTTTCCCATCGAGAAAGGCGGGTTTGAGGATCACCAGTTCTGTCATCGAGGTCATGGCGATAAGGTTGCCGCGTGAGGGGGTTTCTAATAGGTTTAGTACCTGTTTCAGTAGCGATTTAGCACTCGATTCAGTGCTGTCCTCTTGCACTTGAATGACGGCCGCGACCCGGGGCATGGTTAAATCTATGCCCAAACGTTGGGCTCTGTCGCTCAGTTGCCCTAGCTGCTGATATTCGCCCTTAATCAGTTGCAGAATAAACTCTTCCTGCTGGCGGTTTTGCCATTGAGCAAGCTCGATAGAGTTGGCTTGCTCGACAATCATCTCGGCGCTCATCTTAAGCAATTTACCAAAGGCCATCAGGGTTTCGGGCTCGCCGGTAATGCCAATCACTCCGATGATCTCACCTTGGTAGTGCAGGGGTAAATTGATGCCAGGTTTTACCCCTTGTAGGCTAGCCGTGGTGCCGTGATTAATCTTAACGGTGCGATTTTGGCTAATGGCGAGCAAGGCACCTTCGTGGACAGAACCAATACGATTGTTGTCACCAGAGCCTAATATAACCCCTTGGTTATTCATCACATTAATATTGTGGCCGATAATCACCATGGTGCGATCGACAATCTGTTGTGCGAGCGGCGAGTTTAAAAGGTACACAGAATTATTACGCGGTTATGGTTTTACATGAGCTTACGGTAAATTGGTGAGTGGCACTAGATCTGCACCGCACTTTTGTTAATTGCTGTGGTGTCGGGCATAAAAAAACCCGCTAATTAAGCGGGTTTTTTATATGAAGCGATAACACTTATAGCTTATAGCTCATGCTTAACATCACCAAATGGGCGGTGTAATCATGGCTGTTGCTACCAAAGCTGACCACATTCCAAATACCATCGGGAGCGATGCTATTGCCTGGGTCATTGTCTTGATAGTTTTCCATCTTGTAATCAAGACGCAGGGCCATTTTTTCGGTGGCCTGATATTGACCATAGACATTGACGTTGTGCACTTTGGCAAAGTAATCGCCATAGTCACCGCTTATGCCTTGAGTGACTTGGGTATTACTGCTTGAATCTGAATAGGTGTAATCTACGCCTAGACGCAGTTTATTTTCTAACAGATTGTTATAGCTAAAGCCCGCACCCACCACATCGACTTGATCTTCGATTTGGCTAAACCAGTTAGCGGCACCAAAGTTGGTGCTACCTGACTGATCCGAATCGATATTTTGACGATTATAGAAAGCGTTAACCATCATGTCGTCGGTGATCAAGTAACTGGCATTGATATCGTAACTAAGATCGGTCGATTCAGTTAAGCCAATCTGGGTGTCGTTGTAATCATCCAGAGCGTAGCGTGCACCTAGATCGATAGTCAGCGCATCGATAGGCGTGTGGCTCACACGAGCCTCGACCATGCTGCGTTTGCGATCAGCTAAGTTGTACTTACGTAGTAGGTCGTTCGACTCGCTTGAAGTCCACTGTGATGCTTGATACTCAGAACCATCACGTTCGCCATAGCTGCCCTTGATCCACATATCCCAGTTGTTAAATGCACTGATATGGAACTTAGTCCAAAGTGTATTTTCATCTGTGGTTTCACGATCTTGGTAGCTACGCTCATCACGACGGTAATCGTAACCCGCATCGAGCTTCATGCCGCGGCTGATACGAAAATCAGCGCCCAATTTACCGCGATGGGTGGTAATATCATAGGGCGTGTTGTAAGCCACTTTACCGCTAGTCGAGTCGATGCTGATCTGCGTCCACTGCTCAATCTCGGTTTGATTATCACGGTCGCTGTAGTCGTAGCTGGCATTCACACGCACAGTACGATTTAAGCGCGACACCACTTTAAGATTAGCGCCACTCATATCGACCTGCGCATCCAATGACTCTGCAGGTAATTGATAACCATAGCCTGAGGTGACAAAGGCTTGATCTTGGGTCATTTGACCATAGTGAACGCGGCCACTCATCACGGTTTGCCCTAGGTGATATTGGCCTAGTAACGAGACCGTATGGGCTTCGTTGTCAGGGTCAAGCGCCATAGTGCCTTGGGTCTGCGCCCCAAAAGTTGGGTTGAACGCGTTATCAAACGTCAGTTGGCTATATTGGTTTTTAAAGCTCGAACCTGAATAGTTGAGCGCGGTAAACCAATTATCGCCTTTGAGTTTAATGCCGGCCTCAAGGTTATCAGTGGTGTGATCAACGGGTTCAGCGAGCATCATCGACTGATTAAAGAAGCTGCCAGATGCTGACTTTAGCCCGGTTTTATCTTCACGCTGATACTTGATGTAAGCGCTCCATAACTCTTCACCTTGATAGCTCAGCCCAAGTCCTGCGCGCTTACGTTTAAGCGACAACTCTTGCGGCGTTAAGCTGGCGTTAAGCTGGCTCATCTCTTGGCTTGACCCGGCGGTTTGCCAGTTATTAGGCAAGGTTAAATCGCCGCCACCAATACCTTGGTAAGGGGTCATGGCACTGTCGGTTTTGTAGGTCGCAATTTGACGATAATTCAAATTGAGGTTGTACTGGGCAACTTTACCAGCATTCACCTCTAAACGACCATTTTCCATGCCTAAGTCTTGTGCTTCGACAGAGGCGCGGTAGCCCGATGTACCGACGTAATTCACATCGGCATCGACTTTACCGGCAAACTCGTTTTCTGCGGCAAAGGCATTGGCAGAGCGGATATCATCGCTGTCGTTATAGCCGACGCCCGCACCAACCGTGCCCGATACGCCAGTTTCAATGTCACAGCGCTTACATTCCCACTTGTCTAGCTGCACCTTGCTGGTGTTGGCCTGTTGAATATTATAGCCATCGGCGAGCACGATATTGGGCACAAACACACTGGCGTTAGCGATGAGGGCGAGCGTGACTAAATTTAAGTTAAATTTCATGTTGTCGTCTCCTTAGCGCTGAAACAGCTTGCCAGATGGATGGTTTGAACCATGGATCTGACTGTGGCAGTTTAAGCAGCTGCGACCACCGGTGAAGGCATTTGTGCCCACTTCAGAACCCAGTTCAGTGTTACCCATGTAGGCGTTACTGGCGTGACCATCGCTAGCATGACATTGCTGACATAGCTGTGGTGCACGGGTCTTGAGCATTCCTTCGTTCACGCTGCCGTGTGGGTTATGACACGCAACACAATCTTCAGTTACGGGTGCATGTTCCCACAGCTTTGGGCCGCGTTTTTCGGCGTGGCATGAGTAGCAGGTTTCATTGACACTGGGCTTAACTAGATCCGCATCAGACATACTGCCGTGAGGATTATGACAATCGCTACACACCATTTGATCCCATTTCATGGGGTGGCTTGAGCGTTTGTGCATATCCGCTTTTTGCTTAGTATGGCAGCTCGTACATACTTCCATTTCGGTGCTTTTTGATAGCACAGGATCTTTGGCGGTATGCACTGAGTGACATGAGGCACAAGCTACATCGGCATTGTCATGATGACCGCCATTCCATGACATACGCTTATCGTCTTGGTGGCAGCTCAAACAGACACTGTTTTGTTTTTCAGCAGACAAGCTAGAGGTAGGACCGAAATCGATCATTGGCTCTTTGCCGCCCTTGTTATGTTTGCCCATTGGGCCGTGGCATGATTCACACTGTAGGCCCGCCATGGGGCTTTTGCTTGAATCAATTGCGCCATGGACGCCTTTGAACAGATCCATCACTTTTTCAGACTTGCGGTGACACATTAAGCAAGAGTCGGCGCCTTTAGGTGAATAGTCACCTTCGGCAAATTTCTTGTCCAAGGTGGCTTCCACTTCGTCCGGTGTCATGCTGGCGTCCCACTTGGCAGCGGTTGCTTGACTGGCGCCAAACGAGAGCAGCGCAGCAGCAAGCATTGCTGGTATAAAGCGGGTTAATTTATTGGTGATTTTCATAATAGACTTCCTAATTTGCACAAATGGTAGCGAAAATGGGGGAGAGGACTCCCCCGTTTTTCATATTGAGATGAGCAAATTACATCTTCACAGCCGTGTGATCGTCGATAACCGGTGCGTGGCAGTAGAAACAGGTTTCTAGCTGTGCGGCATCGTTTACAGCACCTTTATTTTCCATATTTACAATCGCACCTTGGCCTTCAACGTGATTCTTAAACTTGTCACCGCTGTAGCTGTGACATGAGTAACACGTTGCTGCTATGGGTGTAGTGTAAGCAGATATGGTGATTTGGTCTTTTTCATCAACGACGCCATCTTTGTTTTCATCTTCAGTCGATTGTTCTTTACGAGAAGAGGTTGCTAAAGCGCCTTTTTTCTTGAACGCTTGGGTGTTGAAGTCGTTATGACATGAGCTGCAGTTCATACCATAAACCGCGGCATAATCGCCATGGCTATGGGTTTTATGCAGTTTCATCTCTAGCGCGCCTTTGTTAGCGCCGCTTGCATAAGTACCATCTGGCGTATGACAAGTGACACAGCCATCGACACCCGTGACGATTTCACCATTAAGCTCACGGCCTAACTGCTCTGACATGACAAAGCCTGCGTGATAACCTTTATGGATCTCGAAGGTTTCACCATGACAGCTTTCACAGCCAGCAAAATTAACCGAGTTGATGTGACGTGTGCTTGGGGCTTCACCCGATAAAGTGCCGTGGGCTAGCTCAGCTTTCATGCTGGCCGTTGCAACACCTTCGGCACATTCAACAAGCTTGCCTTGTGCTGTACACATCTCTAAGCCAATTAAACTAAAGGCGGTATCAGTGTCAGTACCGGCTGCGCCAAAAGGTAATGGGCCAGTGTTAACAACCAATGCGCCATCAACGATTTGAGCGCCGCCGTTAAGTGCACTGTTCTTAATCATATCGATAGCGACTTTGTGCTCGCCATTAATGGGGTTTGCGTTGTAACCCATAATTGGGTAGTTGGGCCCGACATTGGTGATGCTTTCGACCCGTTTAATTTTAGGCAGGATACTAGTGACATCCAACGCGTTGCCGGCTTCATCAGAGAAGCTAATGGTGATGTTAGCACTCATATCTGCGGGTACAGCAGTTAGGGTTGCGTTCATACCGACTAAATCGATAAGGGCACGTTTTTGAATGGCATCGGCAGTATGAATTTCTTCAGTCCAGCTGGCATTATGACAGGCGATACAGTTGCTGTTGTCATTTTGCTGTGAGTGGCCTTTACCAGCCATAAAGTCGACATTGACGTGGCAGCTAGTACAGGTTTCCATGGTAGGAACCCGTGACCAGTTACCCCATTCAGAAAGCTCTTCTGATTCTACGTGACAGGCCTGACAGTTGTTTTGAATTAACAATTCTGCCGCTTTACCGTCATACTCTTTCCCCTTTCTGTCAGTAAAGCTTTTTGCTGAGTTATGGATGTTATGAACGAGGTGGTTCCATTGCGACTCAGTTGACATTGAGCTGCTATGGCAAGTGGCACAGGTTTCTTGGGTGTAGTAACTGCTGTGACGTGTCGTCAGCGGTTCACCTTCGGCGTGACAAGCAGTACAAGCTTGGTGACTGACAATATCTTTAGTGTACTTAGCTTGATAACCGTTGCCATCAAAGTCTGCAACGATTTCACGGCGCGGAACCGACGTTACACCGTCGGCAAGCGTAGAGTCTTTACCGCCAGCATAGACGTTAAAGCGCTGTGTGAGCTCTTGATTGTAACCTTCGACTTCGAAGGTAAATTGATAGCTACCGTCTTTGTTGTCAATGTAGTTGTCAGCACCAGATACCCGAGCAATGCGAGTCCACTGTGCGCTATTACCTGCGCCAGTCGCCCCCATAGGAGCCAACTGTGCGGCGACAATGCCTAAATCTTGCAGACCAACGATAGGTAAATCTTCTTCGTTGGTGGCAAATACGGTCACCGTTGGGATGCCGTTGTCATAGGTGACGCTTTTCACGTCTAGGTTAAGTGTATTGATTGCTGGCGCAGCTGGACCACCAGGGTTACCTGGATTGCCGTTGTCACCATCGCTGCCGCCACAACCACTAAGAGCCATAGAGACTGCACCTGCTGCCAGAAGCAGCTTAAACTTATTATTTTGTACGTTCATCATATTTTCCCTGCATAGGTTTGGCATCGTCTTAAGTGCATGGTCAGTTTTCTGAACCGTTCTCATTATAAGTAGTGCAACCTAAGTCAATGCTGGAAATAGAAATCCCCACCGAAATCGTAACGTAACAAGCGGCTAAAATCTGCCGAACATAGTCTAATGTGTGACCGAGATCTTTCTATTTCTAAAGAGGTAGTTAGATTGGAAGCTAAAGCATGAGGGTGAACAAAAAAACAGGCGTATTACATTAGCTTAACGCAATTGTTTGCATTGTTATTATATTGTTTTACTGAAAAAACAAAGGGAGGCAAAGCCTCCCTTTGGGGTGTTATTGAAGTTAACTCATCACTTAGGGATGAATCATTATCTCAATATTAGTTACCGTGAATTGTCATGATATTTGCTGGTGTATGACATGTCTGGCAAGTCTCTGCTGCATTAGCTTTTACATAGTCAGCATTGCTACCATCTAAAATACCACCGTTGGTTTTGATGTGAGACTTAGCGGCATCATCTAGGTGCGCTTGGTGACAGCTTAGGCAGCTACCTGCATCAGATGAGACCCAAATTTCACCATTACCATCGAAAGCAGGGTAGCGCCATGCGCGCTCAGGTGCTTGGCCTAGTTTAACGCCTGAGTCAGCATGACAGGTTGTACAATCTGTTTTCATGACTGTCTCAGATTTTAGACCGCTGCCCCATTTAGCGTTCATATCATGCCCTGAAGCGTGATGAGCTTTATAAGCAAAGCTTGTAGGTGCAATGTCTCCCCACTGAGTTAAGCCTTTATCAGGAGTATGACAAGCTTGACAGTTGACACCATTATCGTAATGAGCAATCACTTTATTGTGGCAACCCATACACTTAGTTGAATCGATAATCGCCCGGCGAGCCTTAGCAGGTTCACTGGTGTCGGTATCATTCCAGGTAAAGCGCAGAGGCTCATCTTGAATGTAAGCGCTGGTGACGACTGAATTACCATAGTCGTCGACCGTATCACAAGCTACTGGCTCAACAACAGGTCGGCCATAACCTCCCTTTCTAAAGCAAGTCGATACGCCTGCAAATAGCTCAACACTCTTACCTTCTAGTGCTAAGTCACCTGTTATATCATCGGTAGGGAGCTTTAGTGTACTGTTGCTGCTATCTATGCTGAACGTTTTAGTAGTTGCATCATAGCTGGCGGCATTCAGTGCAAAGCCGCGGTCACCGTATTTACTCCCATCTTTGTAAGCGGGGTAGTCTTTGTCGATATCCCAAGAGAAGTAGATGCTTGACGGCGTGTATTGGCTAGGGTCTGCAATAAACTCTTTGGCTACAGGCTCACCTTTATCATCTAAGATTTGCACATCAAAGGTTAATACTTTAGCTGTAACCTTGATGTTGCTGAACTTAGCTGAGTAGCCTTGGCTAGCATTATAGCTTTTCATCACATCGCCATGTGCTTCAGCCCCGCTTCTAGCGTAACCCTCTTCTATATGACAAGAGATACAGTTTTCATTTTGAGGATCGTGATATTTTTTAGGCATGGTAGTGTGGCAAGCAATACAGGCCGTATTACTTTGATTAGCCAAAAATAGATCGGCATTGGCTGGTGCACTTTCACCTGTTACGTGACACGCTGCACAATCAGCTGCCGGCTTTTGGGGATACATCACCTTACCATAGTCATGCACAGAGCCTTTATAACCAATTACCTTGTAAGGTGCAGGAATATTGCCGTTTGCATCAGGTACAGGATCGGTCGAGTCTGGTGCGTAAGTTGTTCTTGCATGACCTTTGTGGATCGCATGGATCATATAGGTAAAGTCGACACTGTTACCTGATTCAGGATCGCCCGATGTGGCAGTATGACAAGAGGCACAGTTTTCGATGTTAATACGGCGGCCGCCATGTAGCTCAAGACTCTCTGGCTGATGGCAGGTATAGCAGGTTTCGATTGAAACCACATCGCGACTCTGGATCCCTTCGGTTAAGCCTGTTGAAGGTTGCCAGTCAAAGTTTGCATTAGCTGCAAGGGGACTTAGTTCAAGCTCTAAGGTGGCACGCTGAGTGTAGTCGGCATTATAAGTGACTGCGACAGGGGTAGTCACATCAGCAATATTCTGTTGGAAGGTGTAACTATAGGTACCGTCGCCATTATCGACAAAACAGGTGTCACATTTAGCTGCTTGTTCAACATTTGCTTGGAACTGTGTTGTTGGGTTGATGTTGGTTTCGCCGTCAGGGATCCAATCTGGATTAGGCGCTTTTTCTGCGTTGATATAAGCTTGCCATTGGTAACCGCGATCGGCTTCGATTGCCTCTTCACCTTCTCCAGTAGTTTCAATAACGTGAGTTAATTGTGCAATACCAAATCGTAAGTCGTGATCTTTGGTTAATCCTAGGATAGCGACGCCATTGTCATTTTCGAGTTTAAAATCAACTGTGACGCTACCAGCATCGACAGTGGCATTAGTAAATACTGCATTAATGCTTTTAGCTGTATCGATTTTGACGCCAATAACGCCGTCTTTTCCGTCTTCACCATCTTTACCGTCGCTGCCGCAACCAGAAAGTGCTAAAGAAAGAAGCCCTGCACCTAATACAGCTTTGGTCGCCGCATTAAAATTGAACTTTTTCATCATGATTATTCCCTGCAATAGTTTTAATCATCACTATTGAGTTGTTCTGTTTTAAAAACAGGTCTCACAATTGAGAACAGTTTCTATTTATAAATTTGTAAAACACTCAATTAGTGTGTGGAATTAAATTTCCACCTCTAAGGCTATCTAAGCTGCGGCGATTTAGCAGTTGTTTTAATTGCTTTATGTGATTGAGATCTGACTATTTCTTTAGAGGTAGTCGAATTGGATTAGATAAATGGAAGATGCAGAATTAAACCCTGACAAAAAGCAAAAAATTAACAGTCCCCCTGTATATGTAAATGCCGCTGTGTGAATGCTATCGTATTGTAGTCTCTTTTTTTTACGCTTATTTTGCCGCTTGTTTTGTGGCCAACCTAGTTCACAGTTACAGCTGCAGCTATTTGATGCTTGCCATTGGTTAACAAGCAATAAAAAAGGAGGGCAAGCCTCCTTTGTGGATTTAATCTCTTTTTTAGCCTGAATCAGCTAGCACACTTAATCGCTAAGGTATTGGCTTTAGCCGCTAAGGAGTTCCCTCGCGGCTAACTCATTAGACTAAATTATTACACTAGCCACCGTGGATTGAGCGCAATTGCGTGGGGGTGTGGCAGGTCGAACAGGCTTCGGCCGCTCGGGTTCTGACATCATCCACGCTAGTACCATCGAGAATCCCGCCATTGGTTTCGATATGGCTGGCGCCAGCTTCACTGAGGTATTTCTGGTGACAACTTAAACAGGTACCAGCATCTGATGATACCCAGATATCGGCTCCTGTAGTGGTGTCGCCATAGCGCCATACGCGCTCACTTGCGCGGCCCAGTGCAATACCGTTGTCGGTATGACAGGTACTGCAATCGGTTTTTAAGACAGTGCCCGATTGCACTCCGGCATATTTGAGATAGTGACCTGGCGCCTCATGAGCCTTAAAAGCATAGCTAGTGGATTTTTGGCCACCTGGATAGTCACTGTCAGAACGGGTCGTTTTATCAGCGGTATGACAAGTCTGACAATTGTAGCCGTTGTTATAGTGATGATTTTCTTGATTATGGCAGCCCTGACATTTAGCACTGTCGATAATACTGCGGCGCATGGCCGTTTGTGCGTTAGCATCGAGGCCTGAGCCTGCCCAGACAAACTGATAAGGCGGCTCTTTAACGGCAACGCTGCGGGTGTTATCGCTACAAGCTGTCATGACCACTTGGGCCACGCCATAGCCGCCATTGTTAAAGCAGACCTCAATGGTTGACCATAACTCGAAGGTTTTACCATCAGCATCAGCAGGTATATCAAAGTTGCTGCCAATAAGAGTGTAAGTCATCGTGGCGGCATTATAGGTGCCTTCAGATAAACGTATGCGGCGCTCGCGATAAGAGGCATCCTCATAAGCGGGGTAATCCTTATCGGTATCCCACGCGACCACGACTCGGGTACTTTGGTCGACAAACTCGCTGGCAATAGGTGCGCCACTGGCATCGGTTACTTGTACATCAAACGTCAGTTTACCGTTGGCATCGAGCCCGATATTACTAAAGCTGACGCCCATGGCTTCCGCGTCAACATACGCTTGTAATACGTCACCATGGCGTTTTTCCGCATTGCCTGTACCAGGGTACGTATTGGTGGCGTTATGGCAGGCCATACAGTTGGTATCAGTATGATTTTGTGAGGGCTTTTCGCTGTGACAGGCGACACATGCCGTGTTGCTCAGATCGGCTTTAAACAGATCCGCATTCGCCGGAGCGCCAGCGCCTTCAACATGGCATGAGGCACAATCTGCCGCAGGCTTTTGCGGGAAGGTGACTTTGCCATAGTCGTGTAAACTACCGCCATAACCCACAATCTTATAAGGGGCTGGTACTAATCCATCAGGGGTGCTGATTTGTCTGTCTTGCCCTCTGTGAATGGCATGGATCATGAAGGTAAAGTCGACGCTGTTACCGCTTTCAGGATCGCCTGAAGTTGATGTATGGCAACTGGCGCAGTTTTCTAATGCGATGCGTCGACCGCCATGCAGTGCCAAGCTTTCTGCCTGATGACAGGTATAACAGGTGTCGATAGTCACCACATTACGGGTTTGAATATCGTCGGTAGCGCCTGTTGAGGGCTGCCAATCGTGATGGGCATTGGCCGTTGCTTGATCAAGTTTTAATTCTAACGTCACTCTATGGGTATTGTCGGCGCCATAAGTGATCGTCAGCGGCTCGGTTACATTGGCGATATTTTGTTGGAAAGTGTAGCGATAACTACCATCGAGGTTGTCGACAAGGCAATCTTCACAGTTGCTGGCGGCTTCGACATTGGCTTGATATTGTGGCGATGGGTTTAGCCCAGCAGTATCATCTGGCAGTGTTCCCGGTTGTTTCAAGGTATTAATATAGGCCTGCCATTGCAAACCCCTATCATAAACCTCACCCTCGATTGTCTCTGTGACAGGTGCCAGTTGCGCGATACCAAAACGGATATCGTAGTCTTTGTTAAGGCCCAGCACTGCAACGCCATTGGCGTTTTCTAATCTAAAGTCAACGCTGACGATACCATCGGCAATCGAGGCTTGGGTAAATTCAGCCATGATGGTCGATGTTGAATCAATATTGACACCAATAGGGCCATCTACGCCATCTTTGCCATCGTCTCCGTCACTGCCGCAACCGATTAATAACGTGCTACACGCCAGAGCGATAACGCTCCATGGGGTACCTTTTGCTTTTATATCCATAATTATGCGTTCCATAAATAGTGCGTTTCAAAAGTCACTAACAAGATGTGCACGAGGGAGCACCTAGCGCACATCGTCATTACTTGATCGGGTGAACCTTGAGTACATCGGCGCTTGCGCCCTGACCGTGACAGGTGGTGCAGCTTTCTGTTCCGGCGTTGGCATCGGCTAAGGAACCCTTAAATACGGCGCCTTGTTGCATCATATGGTTGGTGGCGCTATCACTGGCGTGGCAATCGCTGCAGATGGCGGCGGTAGGGCTGGTGTACAAATCGCCCGCGATAGCCAGTGGTTTTACGCCCGCATACAGTGGCAATGCTGCGGTTAATACGCCAGCTTGTTGGCTATGACACTGCGCACAATTACCTAAGTTTCCAGGATAGTTAATCGACTCATAACCTTCACGTTGGCCACTGTGTATCCCATGCACTAGGTGCTTGTAATCGGCGGTGGCGGTAGAGGGGTTATCGGTGGCATCGGCAACCATATTAGGGTTATGACACAGCTGACATTGTCCTTCTAAATCATTGCGTGAACCGTGGAAATTAAGTTGTTGATCGCCATGACAACTCCCACAAGTGTCATTAGTGACCACGACTCGTCGACCGCTATCGCTTAGTGCTTGTGCGCTAAAGAATTGGTGGCTCGACTTGATGTTAACTTCACTGTTTGTGGCGTCACTACAGTCGCCTAATACGCCATTGGCGGCGCAAACTTTGCCTTGTATGGCTAAGGCGCCTAAACCCATCTCAGTGCCAGCTGGAACCGTGACGCCAGTAATTTGATAACTATAGTTGCCATTACTACCAGCGATGGGGGCTTCCTCTTGCAAGCGGATGGAGCGTGGCGAACGTGTCGCGTAATCGAAACTGGTTCCCCAATTAGCGTATACACGTAGATCGGCGACAAAGTTAAGATTGTTGGCACTGTCTGTATAGATCTGACCTGATGCGGGGTTACGTAAACTCAAGGTAAAGGAGACAGTATCGCCACTGAGTGATGCTGATTTGATGCTGGCTGCAAACTGGCCTAGGGCCTCATCATTACCACCGTCGTTGTGCACATTGGCTGTCCAATCTGGGTTGTGGCAGGCGATACAGTTGGCATTGTCTGCTTGAGCTGGATGTCCTTGGCCTGCTTTAAAGTCGATATTGTTGTGGCAAGCACCGCAAGCCTCCATGGTCGGAACCCGAGCCCAATTATGATTTTCACTTAAGGTATCATCAGCCACATGGCATGTTTGGCAGTTAGCCAAAGAACCAGGAAAGCCCGATAAGTGTTTGGTGTGTACCATCTGTGGGAAAATATTGTCAGGATTGCTGACTCTATCGGCGTTATGACAAGTGACGCAGGTTTCTATTTGGTTGTAGTTACTACCATGAAAGGCTAAGTCATTATGGCAGCTATTACAGGTAGCAATGGTCACGATATTGCGGGTGTAAGCGGGCTCTGCACTTTGCCCTGTAGTGGGGGCTTGCCAATCAAGATGTTGATTGGTCACGGGAAGGGCTGTGCCATCGGCTAGGCTATCACCGCCCATTTTTATGACGATTCGTTGAGTCGCCCCTGCTTGGTAACTAATGTCATTCATGCCATCAAATGGGGCATCGAAGGTGTAGCTGTAGTCGCCATTTTTATAGTCGACATAATCCCCTGCACACCTAGCAGGGCAGTTTTGTGAGGTAAAAAACTGCCATTGTGAGCTATTGCCGGCGTTAGTGTAACCTTGGGGCAGCAACTGCGCAGCAATAAAGGTTGCGCTTGCCACGCCAACCACCGGTTGATCATCTTGGTTGGTGACATGGTAGTTAACGGTGGCAATACCAGACTGCATAGTGACATCATCGATAGCGATTTGTAAGGTATCGATCGTCATTGCTGGTGGGCCGCCAGGCTCTCCGGGTTTACCGGGGGCACCATCATCACCACCACAGGCGCTGAGGATAAAAGCCACAGCTAACGTGGCAGCGTAACGGTTAAGGTAGGTCATTTTCTTCATCATCTCTTCCTTGGAAATTTGGTCGTTGGCATCAGTTAGAGTTGATAACTTAATGTCAGCCCAAAATAGTGGGCGTTGTAATCGTGGCTTAAATCGCCAAAGCTCAACACATTCGGGATACTGTCTGGCGCTAGCCCCCCATTTGCCCAGTCAGCATCTTGATATTGTTCAAAAATCCAATCGAAACGCAGCCCAAATTTGTCGCTAATTTGGTAGTTAGCAAAGGTATTGAGTGTGTGCCTAGTTGAATAGTAATTGTCATAGGGGCTGCGTAGACCTTGGAGCACTTCGGTATCGTTTTGGCCATCGGCATAAGTGTAATCGATTCCTAATTTAAGCTTGTTATCTAGTAGGTTAGCGTAATTTAATCCAGCGCCGATCAGAGTTGATTTTGCGGCTGAGGTGGCATACCAGTTAGGCGCGCCAAAATTGCTACTGCCGGCTTGGTCACTATCGCGCCAATCTTGATTAACAAAGGCGTTGAGGTTGATATTGTCGTTGACGGCGTATTGTGCCGACAGATCATAGCCTTGTGTGTCTACTTTGGTGAGCCCAATAAGGGTGTCAGTGTAATCATCTTGCATCCAATGTGCGTTGGCGCTGGCAGAGAAGGCACCAGTGACGTAGCTGCCGTATAGTCCGTAACGTTGGCGCTCGCGGTCTGCCAAATAGCTTTTTCTTAACAAAGGATTGCTAGGACTTGCTGTGCTGGTGACTGGCGAGTATTCGCTACCCGTTCTATCGCTACCGCTGGCTTTGAGCCAGACTTGCCATTGGGTGGAAATGCGATAATTTATTTTGGCAAATAGCGTCGACTCTTGCAGGCTTTGTCTGTCTAAATCACTGTAATTATTGTGATCATAGTCGTAGCCTATATCGATATACGCGGCGCGATTTAGTCGATATTTAGCCGCAAGTTTGGCCTGCTGTGCGGTGCGATCATATTCGAGGTTGTGTGCATAACCACTGAGATAGCTGTCGGTAATGATCTGGGGATAAGGATTAACTTGGCTTTTGTTGTCACGGTCACGGTAGTCATAACTGGCACGCAGTGACAATACCCGAGACAGCCTCCCCGAATAGTTGAGTTTCATCTCGGTAATATCAACTTGGCCCGCTAAATTATCCGTTGGTAGCACAGGAGAGGGGCCATTAATGGTGGCGGGCAAATAGGACTGATCTTGGGTCATACGGGTAAAGCCAACATGCATCAATACGTGCTGAGCCCCGTTGGTAAACTGACTATTTCCTGCGATGCGATACGCTTTATTATCGGGTGATACGGCATTTTGGCCAGAGTAAGCGGCACCAAAGGTGGGGGTAAAAGCCGATTGCCAACGCAGGGCTTGTTGATCATTCTTATAATGACTGAGTTGTGTTTCGATGCCAGCTAACCAATTAGCACCGTTAAGGTAAATTTTAGCGGTAACATTATCGGTCGCGTCATCAATACGCTCTGCCAGCATGGTACTGTTAGTGAGTAGATTGCCACTGGCGCGGCGCTGACCTTGGCGCTGCTCATATTGATAACCCAGTTCGGCGCGATAAAAGCTACCAGTATAGCTGGCATCTAAGTTGTAACGCTCCCGTTCTATCTGCAATGCAGTTGGCTGAATGCTGCTTTGTAGGTCCGTCATTTGTGATGTGGTCGCACCGGTTTGCCATTGTGGAGGTAAAATCCACGTATCGCCTTGGGAGCGGTAGGGGGTTAAAGCATGATTGGTGTCATATTGGGCAATACCGCGGTAGGCGGCCGATATTTTATATTGGCCCGGTTTACCTGTTGTGAGCTGAGCCGAACCATTATCGTAACCCAGTTTATCGGCGCTAAAGTGGGTTTGGTAACCCGATGATGCCTTATGTTGTATATCCGCCTCTAGGCTTGCTACAACACCATCATTATCTGTACCGCTGGTATTGCCAAAATGGCTATCTTCGCCATCGTTATAGGCTGCACCTACACCGATAGCACCACTGGTGCCAGTTGCGGTGGTACAGCGTTTACACTCCCAAGCCTCGGTTTTAAGGTTGTCGCGGTTGACCGATGCCAGGCTATATCCTTCGCCAAGTGCCGTTGTGCTGAGGATGGCCAGTGCCAGCGTACTTAGGCGCAGCGGCAGGGGATTTCTAGTGTGGTGTGTCATTGCTCATACTCCCTGTTAACGCTGCAGCAGTTTGCCAGATGGATGATTGGAGCCGTGGACTTGGCTGTGACAATTCATACAGCTTTGGCCTGCATTAAAGGCATTAGCCGTGTTACCAAACACCGCGTTAGATGTATGGCCTTCGGATGCATGACATTGCTGACATAATTGTGGTGGTTTAGCGATTAGCATGGCTTCATTAACGCTGCCGTGCGGGTTATGGCAACTGGCACAATTGTCTGTGACGGGGGCATGCTCCCACAGCTTAGGCCCGCGTTTCTCTGCATGGCAGGCGTAGCAGTTGTCGTTAATACTCATCTGTTTGAGACTGGCATCACTGAGGCTGCCGTGTGGGTTATGGCAATCACTGCAAACCATTTGTTGCCATTGCATTGGGTGAGCGCTGCGTTTGTGCATGTCGGCTTTTTGCTGGGTATGGCAACTGGTGCACACGGCCACTTCTTGAGCGCGATCGGATATAGGGTCATGGCCAGTATGGACTTGATGGCAATCAGCACAAGCAACATCGGCGGTATCATGATGATTGCCATTCCAAGCCATGCGTTGGTCATCGTTATGGCAGCTCATACAAACACTATTTTGTTTTGCAGCCGGTACTGGAGAGTTGGCGCCGAAGGTGATCATTGGCTCTTTACCGCCTTTATTATGCTTCCCCATAGGACCATGGCAGGCTTCACATTGTAGATCGGCCATAGGGGAGCCCTTGATAGTGGTGCTACCATGAACACCGTCGAATAGTGCCATCACAGTTTGGCTTTTACGGTGACAAGTTAAACAGCTATCAGCGCCTTTGGATGAGTACTGACCTTCAGCAAACTTCTTATCGAGTATCTGTTCTACCTCTTGAGCCGATTGTTCATCCGACGGGGTAGCCATTACATTGATGCTTAATAGCATCAAGATAGCGATAAAACTTCCTTGGAATAGAGGCTTTATCCCTGTTGTATCCATATTCATCATTATTCGTCCCGAGCACGTAAGCCGTTTTAATTGTTATGTTTCACGATTGGCTAAATTACCAAAGGTAAATAGTAGAATTAAAATGTGAATGATGTGTAAATAAATAGTTATATTTCGTGCTTTTTTAGCTCGTTCTGCTAGGGAGAATGCTTAAGTGTGATACTCGTCACAACTTTGGCTGTTGTGGATGGTAGATTTTCGATATTAATGAAAATCATTATCAATCGCATAAAGGGTTTTACTCGTTGAGAGATCTGTCACATAATACAAAACACAATTGAAAACTATTATCGTTTACGGTCTCAAATGTTGATCTAGATAAAGTTATTTTAAGTGATGCTCCGTTAGAATCGGTGCTAATAAAGCTCTTTCGAGGCCTGAAAAGGTAGACATATGAAATTAAGCGAATTAAAGCCGGGCGAGAGTGCTGTTATCGCCGAAGTAGGTCAGATTAATCTGCCGTCCGTTGTTAAGCGTAAGCTGTTATCCATGGGCATAACCCCTAACACCGCTTTCACTATGCTCAGACGAGCGCCATTAGGCACAGGTGTAGAATTGGCTATTCGCGGTAGTAAATTGTGTATGCGTAAAGATTTAGCAGATGTAATAGAGGTGGATGTTGCCCATGGCTAACCAATTTCATTGTGTCACAGTCGGTAACCCTAATGCGGGTAAATCGACTTTATTTAATGCGTTAACTGGCGCTAATCAGCAGGTTGGTAATTGGTCTGGTGTAACCGTTGAAAAGAAAACGGGGCAATTCACACTCAATGGAGCCGATGTTTTATTAACTGATTTACCTGGCATTTACGATCTTCTTCCGGCAGGCAGTAGCTGTGATTGCTCACTTGATGAGCAGGTTGCACAGCAGTATTTAGCCGATACTAGTATGGATGCCATTATTAATTTGGTTGATGCCACTAATATTGAGCGCCACCTTTATTTGACCGTCCAGCTGCGTGAGCTGGGTATCCCTATGGTCGTCGTTATTAATAAGATTGACGTCGCTAAGGCTCACGGTATTGACATTAACGTCACTGAAATGAGCCAGCAATTAGGTTGCCCTGTGATTGCGGTATGTTCGCGTGAAGCGGGAGATATTGAGCAAGTAAAAAGTCAAGTTGTCGATTTACTTGAGGGGAGAGTATCTGAAGCGCCTTTAGTATTGTCATACGATGATGAAATCGAGCGTGGAATTAAGGCGCTACATAGCCGTGACGCCAACCTTAGCCGTGGTCGTGCCTTAGCGATGTTGGCTAATGGCTTAGGTTGTGGCCAATGTAAAAATGGTCAAATGCTGTCTGAAGTGTCTCAGTGTTCTGAAGCATTAGCGGCACAAGGCCAAGATATCGAGATCATGATTGCAACGACCCGCTTTGATTTTGTGCAGCAGGTGTTTGATCAGTCTGTTATCAGCACCAACGTGCCTACCTTAAGCGATCGTATAGATAAAGTGGCACTACACCCTGTTGTGGGGGTCCCTGTTTTTCTATTTGTGATGTATTTAATGTTCATGTTTAGTATTAACGTGGGCAGTGCATTCATCGATTTTTTCGATATCGTCGCCGGCGCCGTATTTGTTGATCACCTCGGTGCTTTAATGAGTAGTCTCAGTCTGCCAGACTGGCTGGTGACAATTGTTGCTGGTGGTGTTGGTCAAGGTATTCAGACAGTTGCTACTTTTATTCCGGTGATTGCTGCGCTGTTTTTGGCGCTATCAGTATTGGAAGGTTCTGGTTATATGGCGCGCGCCGCGTTTGTGGTTGATGGCCTGATGCGTCGCATTGGTCTGCCAGGCAAAGCATTTGTGCCTATGATTGTAGGTTTTGGCTGCTCAGTTCCCGCCATTATGGCAACCCGTACCCTAGGCAGTGAGCGTGAGCGCATCGTGACAGGCATGATGGCACCTTTCATGTCGTGCGGTGCTCGTCTACCTGTGTACGCCTTGTTTGCCGCGGCATTTTTTGCTGAATCGGGACAAAACCTAGTCTTTTTACTTTATATCATCGGAATTATCGCCGCTGTGGGGACTGGCTTGCTGTTACGTTCTACCTTGCTTCCTGGCTCAAGTAGTGCTGTGGTGATGGAGCTACCTAATTATGAAACGCCTAAATTCAAGACGGTAATGGCCCGTACGGGCAAGCGCACCAAGAGCTTTATTAAAGGCGCAGGTAAAACCATTGTAATTGTCGTGACCTTGCTTAACTTTATTAATGCCATTGGTGTTGATGGCTCTTTTGGTCATGAAGATAGTTCTGAGTCGGTGCTCAGTGTGGCAAGCCAAAAGGTAACTCCACTGTTTTCACCTATGGGGATAGAGCAAGATAATTGGCCTGCTACAGTGGGGATCATCACTGGAATTTTTGCTAAAGAAGCTGTCGTGGGCACCTTAAATAGCCTTTACTCGACCGCAGGTAGCGATGAGGGCGCATTAACGCCATTATCTGAAAGTGTAAGTGAAGCATTGGCAACTATACCGGAAAATCTGTTTGGTATTGCGCCAGAAGATCCATTGTCTATGTCAGTAGGTGATATTTCAAACGTAGAGGTTGCAGCTGAAGAGTTGGTGGTTGATACCACGACATTCAGTGCATTACAGGCAGGATTTAGTGGCACTATTGCAGCGTTTGCTTACCTGTTATTTATTTTGTTGTATACACCCTGTGTTGCAGCAATGGGAGCGTTAGTGGGCGAGTTTGGTTCACGTTGGGCCACTTTTGCGGCGACTTGGACCTTTGCCTTAGCCTATGGCACCGCGACTGTATTTTATCAAGCGGCGACATTTGCCCAGCATCCACTCCAGTCGAGTCTTTGGATTGGTTTCTTTGTGGTGGCATTAATCAGCTTCTATCTGTGGCTGAAGCGCAAAGGAAGAAAGGCACAGACCTTGATCCCTGTGGTTAATATCGTGACCGAATAAAGCGGGCTCTGATTCAAAAAGCAGCGAATTATCGCTGCTTTTTTGTTTTTGCGATAAATGATAGGGCTTTTTGTCTATCAGCCGTTGTAACTCAACCTGATCTGTAGGAATATGCAGGTTTTCCCTAATCGGCACCGATCGACTACACTCTCGATTGGTCATAGCACTGTTGGCAAAGAGGATTTCCATGAGTCATGCGGGCACTGAAGTTCGTCCAAGTAACTTCATTCGTAATATCATAGATGAAGATTTAGCAAGCGGTAAGCACACTCAGGTGCATACCCGCTTCCCACCAGAGCCTAATGGCTACCTTCATATTGGTCATGCCAAATCGATCTGTTTAAATTTCGGTTTAGCGCAAGACTATAAAGGGCTATGTAACTTACGTTTTGATGATACTAACCCTGAGAAAGAGGATATCGATTACGTTAACTCTATTCAGGCTGACGTGCAGTGGTTAGGATTTCAGTGGGATGGGGATGTTCGTTATTCATCAAATTACTTTGATAAATTACATCAGTATGCGGTTGAATTAATCACCAAAGGTTTAGCCTACGTGTGTTTTCTTAATGGTGAACAAACACGTGAATATCGTGGCACCTTAAAAGAGCCAGGTAAAAATAGTCCTTACCGTGACACTTCAGTGGCTGAAAACCTTGAGCTGTTTGAAAAAATGCGTAAGGGTGAGTTTAAAGAAGGTGAGTGTTCGCTGCGTGCAAAGGTGGACATGGCATCACCGTTTATGTGTATGCGCGATCCTATTATTTACCGTATTCGTTTTGCCCATCATCATCAGACGGGCGACAAGTGGTGCATCTACCCAATGTACGACTTTACCCATTGTATCTCTGATGCCCTTGAAAATATCACTCACTCTTTGTGTACCTTAGAGTTTCAAGATAATCGTCGTTTGTATGACTGGGTATTAGATAATCTTGATGATTTTCAGGCGCCAAACCGGACGCGTCAATATGAATTCTCGCGCTTAAATCTTGAATATACCCTGATGTCTAAGCGTAAGCTTAATGATTTAGTGGTACGTAATTTGGTGTCGGGTTGGGATGATCCGCGTATGCCGACCATCGCGGGTCTACGTCGCCGTGGTTACACGCCTTCATCAATTCGCGAGTTTTGTCGTCGCATCGGCGTGACTAAACAAGAGAATATGGTCGAAGTGGGTATGCTTGATGCTTGTATCCGTGAAGAGTTAAACGAACACGCACCTCGTGCCATGGCGGTGATTAATCCCGTTAAGTTGGTTATTGAGAACTATCCAGCAGATCAGATTGAGCGTTTAAGCGCACCAGCCCACCCAACGATAGAGTCGATGGGACAGCGTGAGCTTGCCTTTGGCCGTGAAATTTACATTGATGCCGATGATTTCCGTGAAGAGGCGAACAAAAAGTACAAACGTTTGGTGCAAGGCAAAGAGGTGCGGTTACGTAATGCTTATGTGATCAAGGCGGAACGTTGTGATAAAGACGCAGAGGGTAATGTAACTACCATCTACTGTACTTATGATAAGGATACATTGGGCAAAAACCCCGCAGATGGCCGTAAAGTCAAAGGTGTGATCCACTGGGTTGAAGCCACAACCGCAGTGAAAGCCGAGTTGCGTCTGTACGACAAGTTGTTTAGCCAGCCTAATCCAGCAGCAGCAGCAACCGTAGATGAGGTATTAAATCCTAACTCATTGGTGGTTAAGCATGGCTTGGTTGAAGCAAGTTTGGTTAATGCTCCAGCAGAAAAAGCATATCAGTTTGAGCGCGAAGGCTATTTCTGTGCTGACAGTAAAGACTCAACACCTGAGAATCTAGTGTTTAATCTAACGGTCGCACTACGAGATTCGTCAGACTAATGATGCCACACTCTCAATTATCCAATTGGGAATAGTGAACAAAAAGGCCTTAGGATATCCTAAGGCCTTTTGTTTTTATTGTTCCCCTAGAGACAAGTTATTGGTACATAGGTCCTAGTCCTAGGCTCCATAAGATGATGCTAGAGGCCATTAAGGCTACTAATAGTACAAGGCCTGCGGTGACTACAGAACTTGCGTAGATAAAGCCTTTTTCTTCTGGAATATTCATGATAATTGGCACGCCAGTGTAGAGTAAATACACTGAGTAGCTAAGCCCCGCCAATCCAACCACCATTATAAACCAAAGTGACGGATACAAGGCGGCCAGCCCTACCATAAATAGTGGTGTCGCGGTATAGGCTGCGAGTTCAAGTGCTTGGGTAAAACTTGGCATAGCATCAAAGGTTTTTGCCATCCAAAATGCTAAATAAGCTAATGCAAATACTCCAATTATGAGGCCAATGTACATGCTAATCGACATCATCAGTGCGCTGGTTTTGGTGAGAAATAGAGGATCTGAAACACCTAAGTCCCATCCTATAGAGGTTGAGGCGAAATAAGTGCAAATAGCGGGTATAAGTGCGATTAATAATACATGGCTTAAACTACTTTTGACCGCCTCGTGATTTTTTTCAATTGTGTGCCACTCTTCCTTAGGATGAGTGTATAACCCCATTAAGTGATTCAATATCATTATAGTTATCCTTGTTTAGCTTCAATCTTGTGCTCGCCAAACCTCAGACGAACCCGTAATGCCTTCTGGCCTGCAACCAATAGACCCTAGGCTCCAATCCACCACGTCACTGTGACGGGCATAGTTTATTTATTGAACATAAACCCGAACTAGTCAAGGTAACGCTGTCATGTTGGCTGTCAGAATATAGCCATAGCGCCATTTTTTGTTAAAATGGACGACTGTAGCAACTACCCTTTAGAGTCGACCATGCAAGGCTTATTAGCACCGATACAAGCGTTTTTACAATGTGAAACCCCAGATGAGTGGATTGCACAGGCGATCAAGTCTGAGCAATTGCCAGCCTTGTTGATCGATCATTGTAATTGCGAGCTTAAGGCGGCGCAGACGGCGATGTTTTTGATTCGTAAGTACGCTATCGATAAAGTCAGTGGGGATTTACTCCTGAACTGGGCTAAACCCTATGAGGAGTTTGTTTACAATAAACAGCGCTCTATTACCGATTTTTTAGCAAGAGAAGCCAAAAAGAATGAGCTTTTAGGGGAGTTAACACCTAAGGCGGGTGTAGATTATAGTGCAGATCTTATTAGCAAAATGGTGCGGCTGATTAAAGAAGAATTTCATCATTTTGAGCAGGTACTTGAGATAATGCATGCGCGAAATATTCCCTATCAAAACTTAACCGCTGGACGTTACGCTAAAGGCATGATGAAGCAGGTGCGTACCCATGAGCCTGCCACACTTATTGATAAGCTGATTGTGGGCGCCTTTATCGAGGCGCGCTCATGCGAGCGCTTTGCAAAGTTAGCCCCTCATCTCGATGACGGCTTACAAAAGTTTTATGTTTCATTGCTGCGCTCAGAAGCGCGTCATTATCAAGACTATTTGACCTTGGCTCAAGCTATTGCAACAGAGGATATTAGTGAGCGAATTGCTCATTTTGCACAGATTGAAGCCCAGTTGATCCGTGAACCAGATAATGAATTCAAATTTCATTCAGGTTGCCCAGTTTAGTCATTTAGGTGAATGATTGGGTACTCAGAATTTAGTGGCGGGGCTAGCAGCTATGCTAGCCATGATTTAGTTAAGCGGTAAACTGGCTAATGTGGTGTTGGTAGAAGTGACCGTTAATACGCTGCCTTGATCGTACCAGTCGCCGACCACAATGCGTCGCCGATCTCGCGCTAAAGAATGAATGTCAGGTCGATGGGTGTGGCCGTGGATCATCAAGATAGCACCTGTTTTATCCATTAAGTCTGTCACCGCGTGGTTTTCAACGTCCATGATAGTGTGACTTTTTTGCTGATTACTCTGTTGACTCTTATTACGTAGTCCTTTCGCGATAGCGACACGGCGTTTTTTGGGCAGCAAACCATAAATAAACTTTACCCATGGTTGATTTCTAAACCAGCGAAAGCGTTGATAAGCCTTATCTAAGGTGCACAGACTATCGCCGTGTAATAACACAGTAGCTTGTCCATACAAATCGATGCAATGTACTTCAGGCAATAGCGTCATGCCAGCTAAGGCTGCGTATTCTTTACCGAGTAAGAAATCGCGGTTGCCGTGGATAAAATAGATAGGGGTATGTGCAGAAAATCGCTTAAGTGTCGCAGCCAGTTCTAGGGCAAAAGGCTCAGCCAGATCGTCGCCCACCCACACCTCAAACAGATCGCCAAGTATGTATAAGGCATCGCAGTGGTTAGTGTGTTGCTTGAGGAAACCATAAAAAGCCGCGAGGATGTCGGGGCGATCGGCACTCAGGTGCAGATCGCCCACGAAAAGAGTGTAATTCAACAAGTGATACTCTGGTGTGATGAAAAGTGGCTTAAGAGAGGCTGATTATTCAGCAATGGTCACTTTTTCAATCACAACCGCTTCCAGTGGCACATCTTGGTGCATACCACGGTTGCCAGTGGCTACCGCTTTGATCTTGTTTACCACGTCCATGCCTTCAACTACTTTCCCAAATACACAGTAACCCCAGCCTTGCGCCGATTCAGCTTTAAAATCGAGGAAAGTGTTATCGTTGATGTTGATAAAGAACTGCGCGGTTGCTGAATGGGGATCAGATGTTCTTGCCATTGCAATGGTGCCAACGGTGTTTGACAAGCCATTGTTGGCTTCATTTTCGATAGCCTCATTCACACGTTTTTGCGTCATATCTTCGGTGAAACCACCGCCTTGCACCATAAAACCGTCAATAACACGGTGAAAGATGGTGCCGTCATAAAAGCCATCTTTTACATATTGAGTGAAATTAGCCGCGGTAACAGGGGCTTTTTCGGCATCTAATTCAATTTTGATTTCGCCGTGATTGGTTTGCATTGTGATCATTTGATTCATTCTCATCGTGTGTAACAGGATAGATAGTGCAAGATTCTAGCCTATTACACCTGCAGCATAAAGCCATTCTGTCGACTTTTCCTGTTGAGCAATACCAAGTTGCTGGGGTTTTAATCAGCAAAATGTCGATAATGTGTTGAAGGGCAAAAAACGCTGTAGATTCGCGCTATCAAGCTGGAAGCGCTGGTTTTCAGGTGATAGACTGAAGCCACTTTTTTGTTGTCAATTATTTATATAGAGAATCTCAATGTTGAAGTTATACAACAGTCTTACCCGCCAAAAAGAGGAATTCAAGCCATTACAGCCAGGTAAAGTTGGCATGTATGTCTGCGGGGTGACCATCTATGATTTATGTCATATTGGTCATGGACGTACGTTTGTTGCTTTCGACATGATAGTGAGATACCTCAGATATCGTGGTTATGAGGTTAATTTTCAGCGCAATATTACCGATGTCGATGACAAAATTATTAAACGCGCAGCAGAGAATAACGAGAGTTGTGAGTCATTAACCGAGCGTTTGATTGGTGAAATGCACCGGGATTTTGATGCGCTTAATATGAAACGCCCTGATTTTGAGCCGCGTGCAACATTACATATCCCTGAAATTGTTGAGTTAGTTGAGCGTTTGATTGAGCGTGGACATGCTTATATTGCAGCAGACGGCGATGTGCTGTTTAGTGTGTCATCATACCCAGAGTATGGCCGCTTGTCGGGACAAAACTTAGATCAGCTGCAAGCCGGCGCGCGGGTTGAAGTTGATGAAAATAAACGCGACCCGATGGATTTTGTGTTGTGGAAAATGTCTAAACCCGGTGAACCCACGTGGGAGTCGCCATGGGGACCAGGTCGTCCAGGCTGGCATATCGAGTGCTCTGCGATGAACGGTAAACACTTAGGTGAACATTTCGATATTCACGGTGGTGGTTCAGATCTACAGTTCCCACATCATGAAAATGAGATTGCTCAATCTTGTTGCGCCCATGACACACCTTATGTGAACTACTGGATGCATACCGGTATGGTGATGGTCGACAAAGAGAAGATGTCTAAATCATTAAATAACTTCTTTACCATTCGGGACGTGCTCGCTCATTACGATGCGTCGACAGTGCGTTATTTTCTGTTGTCCGGCCATTATCGCAGTCAGCTTAATTATTCTGAGGATAATCTTAAACAGGCTAAGGCAGCGTTAGAGCGTCTTTATACCGCGTTAAAGGGCTTAGATTTAACCGTCGAGGCTGCACCAGCAACAGAATTTGTGGCTAAGTTTACTGCAGCGATGGATGATGATTTCAATACGCCTGAAGCTTATTCGGTGTTGTTTGACATGGTCCGTGAGATTAATCGTCTTAAGGTCGATGACTTGGCAGCAGCGTCTGCATTAGGCGTTAGCCTGAAACAGCTTGGCGATGTGCTGGGCATTTTAGATCAAGATGTCGATGCCTTCTTTAAAGGCGAGGGCAGTGATGACGAAGTTGCGCAAATCGAAGCCTTAATTGTTGAGCGAAATCGCGCCCGTACTGAAAAAGATTGGGCGGCGGCTGATGTGGCCCGTGATGGCCTAAATGCCCTTGGCGTTATTTTAGAAGATGGTCCAGAAGGCACGACTTGGCGTAAAAAGTAATTAGTTCTGCTTGTTGAGTACAAATAAAAATGCCTGCGTGAGAGCGCAGGCATTTTTTATGCTGGTCGAAACTCGAAACTCGAAACTTATCTAGTCGTGATAGTTTTCCGCAGCATACAAGGTATTTTCGAGTAAGCTAGCAATGGTCATTGGGCCAACACCACCAGGCACAGGCGTAATATAACTGGCGTGCTGGGCTGCAACATCAAATTGTATATCACCGACGAGTTTACCGTCGCCTAAGCGATTAATTCCCACATCGATCACGATAGCGCCAGGTTTGATCCACTCACCAGGAATAAAGTTGGCTTTGCCTACCGCCACAATCACTAAATCGGCACCACGGATCTTATCTTCAAGATTGCGGGTAAATCGATGGCAAGTCGTGGTTGTACAGCCGGCGAGAAGCAACTCTAAAGTCATGGGTCTGCCAACAATATTAGATGCACCAACGACCACGGCATCTAAACCATAGGTATCGACTCCGGTTGATTTGATCAACGTCATAATACCCATAGGTGTACAAGAACGCAGCACAGGAATGCGCTGTGCTAGACGACCGACGTTGTAAGGATGGAAACCATCGACATCTTTATCGGGGCGAATACGTTCAATCACTTTTGACTCTTCAATGTGCTTTGGCAGCGGCAATTGTACTAAAATGCCATCTATAGCTGCATCGTCGTTACACTTATCGATTAAGGCGAGTAAATCTGCTTCAGAGGTCTCAGAGGGAAGGTCAAATGATTGTGAGAGGAAGCCAACTTCCTCACAAGCCCGTCTTTTGCTGCCAACATAGACTTGTGATGCCGGATCGGCTCCAACAAGGATCACGGCTAAGCCAGGAACACGTTGTCCAGCCTCTTTACGGGCGGTTACTTTTATAGCTAACTGAGTTCGAATGGATTGGGCGATCGCTTTGCCATCGATTATTTGGGCTGTCATGAGGGGTGGATTTCCTTTATATGGCGCGATAATAAAAACGGCGACATTTTAACAGGGGCATAGGTTGGTGTCATTGATTTAGCCGTATAACAGACCGTTTTAAAATAAGAATAATCCAGTGATGCTGGATTTAGCTAATAGCATCTTGATTATTTGGCGAAAAAGGCCTTTAGCATAGCAATAAGGCAAAATGCAGCTGTTATGGATTGAGCGGCAACGGTTTATGGTGTTAACAGTCAGCGAGAGAGCCACTTTATGTCAAACCATAATAGCCGGTTAGGTGAATTTACTAGCGTGTAGATGTTAAAGTGAGCAAGTGAATGCGCTTTTAAAAATAATCGTTGACGCTATTTAACTGAGGGGATAAGATGCGCTCCGTTCTCAGGCAGACTTAGTCAATCGGTGAACATGTAACACCTTCGGTGATTAGCGCAGCCCGGTAGCGCATCTGGTTTGGGACCAGAGGGTCAGAGGTTCGAATCCTCTATCACCGACCAAATTTTTAAGTAGCGTGTAAACGCTATTTGCCCAGTTAGGATATGAACCTAGTTCATAACGAAGCGCCCGTAGCTCAGTTGGATAGAGCATCCGCCTTCTAAGCGGATGGCCGCAGGTTCGAATCCTGCCGGGCGTACCAAACAGTGGTGATTGTAGCTCAGTTGGTAGAGCCCCGGATTGTGATTCCGGTTGTCGTGGGTTCGAGCCCCATCAGTCACCCCACTTCTTTTTAGAAGAAAATAAAAAAAGCGACCTTGAGTCGCTTTTTTTACGTCTGTAATTCGAGCTATGAGGCTCGACTATGCAGAAAACCGTGGCTATAATGTCGCGTCTTGATAAATTTCAACTATGTGCGACGACTGCCAAATTCAGTTACCAAGCCATTTTAGTCGTTTTTTTAGATCAAGAAACGAATACCTTAGTAGTTGAATATTCGACTATTACAAAAAGACGTTTGACATATTTCGAGGTAAAACAATGCAAGTTTCTGTAGAAACAACACAAGGTTTAGAACGCCGTCTAACTATTTCTGTTCCTGCTGAGCAGATCGAGAAAGCCGTTTCAGATAGTTTGAAAAATGAAGCCAAGCGTGCGCGTATTCCTGGTTTTCGACCAGGCAAAGTACCAGTAAGCGTGATCAATAAGCGTTACGGTAGTGCGATTCGTCAAGACATCACTGGTGAAGTGATGCAACGTAATTTTGTTGAAGCTATTATCGCTGAAAAGTTAAATCCTGCAGGTGCACCTACTTTCGTTCCTGGCGAAACTGACGGTGAAAACTTCCAGTTTGTGGCTACTTTCGAGATCTACCCAGAAGTAGAACTAAAAGGTCTAGATGCGATTGAAGTTGAACAACCTAAAGCAGAAGTGACTGATGCTGACGTTGATGCGATGATTGAAACCCTACGTAAGCAACATGCTACGTTTGAAGTCGTTGACCGTGCAGCGGCTGATGGCGACAAGGCGAAAATCGATTTCGTTGGTTCTATCGACGGTGAAGAGTTCGAAGGCGGTAAAGCTGAAGATTTCGAGCTGCAACTGGGTAGTAACCGCATGATCCCTGGTTTTGAATCAGGTGTTGAAGGTCACAAAGCCGGTGAAGAGTTCGACATTGAAGTAACTTTCCCTGAAGATTACCACGCTGAAAACCTGAAAGGTAAAGTTGCTAAGTTTGCAATCACCCTTAAAGAAGTTCAAGCGGCGAATCTACCAGAAGTGAACGATGAGTTTGCTAAGTTGTTTGGTGTTGCTGAAGGTGGCCTAGAGGCACTTAAGGCTGAGATCAGCAAGAACATGAGCCGTGAACTTGAACAAGCGCTAAAAGCGAATGTTAAAGAGCAAGTACTTAACGGTCTGCTTGAGCAAAATGATATCGAACTGCCAAAAGCACTTATCGACGGTGAAGTAAACGTACTGCGTCAGCAAGCGATGCAACGTTTTGGTCAGCAAGCGGCTAACATGCCTGAGCTACCAGCCGATCTATTCACTGAACAAGCTGAGCGCCGCGTAAAAGTGGGTCTACTGCTTGGTGAAGTGATTAAAGCTAACGAGCTAAAAGCTGAAGATGATCGCGTACAAGCGCTAATCGCCTCTATGGCTTCTGCATATGAAGATCCAAGTGAAGTTGTTGAGTATTACAACAACAATCCAGAGATGATGCAGAACATGCGTAACGTTGCATTAGAAGAGCAAGCCGTTGAAGCATTGTTAAAATCTGCGAAAGTGACCGAAAAAGAAGTCAATTTCGAAGAATTTATGAACAAGGCTACCGGTCGCGCATAACCTATGCTTGACTTAAATGGCTATTAGCCATTTATAATGGCTCGTATGAGGCTCCTCATGCGAGCCATTTTTATTTAGGGAAGTTAATAATGCTAAATGCACCAGAATCAGTACTGAATGCACTTGTCCCGATGGTTGTTGAACAAACGGCCAAAGGTGAACGCTCATATGATATCTATTCTCGTCTCTTAAAAGAGCGCGTGATCTTTCTTGTTGGGCAAGTTGAAGAGCACATGGCTAACCTCATTGTTGCTCAACTACTGTTTTTAGAGTCGGAAAGCCCAGACAAAGATATTTATCTTTATATTAATTCTCCAGGTGGCTCGGTCACTGCAGGTATGGCAATTTATGATACTATGCAGTTCATTAAACCGAATGTCAGCACGGTATGTATCGGTCAGGCAGCCAGCATGGGCGCATTTTTGTTAGCCGGTGGCGCCGAAGGTAAACGCCATTGTTTGCCTAACTCGCGGGTGATGATCCATCAGCCACTAGGTGGTTTCCAGGGACAGGCGTCTGATATCGCGATTCATGCGCAAGAGATCTTGGGCATTAAGAATAAATTAAATCAAATGCTGGCCGATCATACAGGTCAACCTTTGGAAGTGATTGAACGTGATACCGATCGTGATAACTTTATGAGCGCCAAAGAGGCCGAAGCCTATGGTCTGGTTGACTCTGTGTTAGATAAACGAAGCTGATAATTGTCCGTTGCTGAGCTATGATCAGTAAAGGTTGTAAGATTAATTGTGCAGTGCCTGACACTGCAAAAGAGGTAAAGTAATGGGCGACAACAAAAGCAACGGTGATAGTGGGAAACTACTGTACTGCTCTTTTTGTGGAAAGAGTCAGCATGAGGTTCGTAAGCTCATTGCTGGTCCTTCTGTGTATGTATGTGATGAGTGTGTCGAGCTTTGCAATGACATCATCCGCGAAGAGATCAGAGAGATATCACCTAAGCCTGAACAAGATAAGCTACCTACACCTCATGATCTCAGAGCACATCTTGATGATTATGTTATCGGTCAGGAAAAAGCGAAAAAAGTGTTGTCGGTTGCAGTATACAACCATTATAAGCGCTTAAAGAATGCTTCTCCTAAAGATGGTGTTGAGTTAGGAAAGAGTAACATCTTGCTGATAGGTCCTACGGGTAGCGGTAAAACCTTATTGGCCGAAACGCTAGCTCGGTTCTTGAATGTTCCGTTTACCATGGCAGACGCAACGACACTGACCGAAGCCGGTTATGTGGGTGAAGATGTTGAAAACATCATCCAGAAATTATTGCAAAAGTGCGACTACGATGTAGAAAAAGCCCAGCGTGGTATCGTCTATATCGATGAGATTGATAAGATCAGCCGTAAGTCAGATAACCCATCGATCACCCGTGATGTGTCTGGTGAAGGTGTGCAGCAAGCTTTGCTCAAGCTGATAGAAGGTACGGTTGCTGCTGTGCCTCCACAAGGCGGCCGTAAGCATCCGCAACAGGAGTTCCTACAGGTTGATACCTCAAAGATCTTATTTATCTGTGGTGGTGCATTTGCGGGCTTAGAGAAAGTAGTTGAGCAACGTTCACAAGTCGGTACCGGTATCGGTTTTGGTGCTGAAGTTAAAGGTGAATCGGATAAGGCTACTATCTCTGATATGTTGATGCAGGTTGAGCCTGAAGATTTAGTTAAATACGGTCTGATCCCAGAGTTTATTGGGCGTTTACCAGTATTAGCCACGTTAACTGAACTTGATGATGCTGCGTTAGTACAGATATTATCTGAGCCTAAAAACGCATTAACTAAGCAGTTTGCTGCGCTTTTCGAAATGGAAGGTGTTGAACTTGAGTTTAGAGAGGATGCGTTAAAAGCGATTGCGTTAAAAGCGAAGACCCGTAAAACAGGTGCACGTGGTTTACGTTCAATCGTAGAAGGTTTGTTACTCGATATCATGTACGACTTACCATCACTGGATCACGTCGTCAAAGTCGTTATCGATGAATCTGTGGTAAACGGCGAATCAGACCCCATCTTGATTTATGAGAACACTGAATCTCAAGCGGCTGTTGCCGAACAATAATTGGTCTAACAGAGCAATAAATTATGATTAAGGAGTCCGACGGGCTCCTTTTTTTATGTTTGCCATTGAAACCCATTAATCAACCCCAATATACTCCTTAATATTGTTAGCAACCGGAATCGAGCTATGACCTTAGAGCGTGAAGCGCGAATCGAACTCCCTGTACTGCCGCTGAGAGACGTGGTGGTATATCCTCATATGGTTATTCCCCTGTTTGTTGGTCGGGAAAAATCAATTCGTTGCCTAGAAGCGGCGATGGAGCAAGATAAGCAGATTATTTTAGTAGCACAACGCGATGCTGAACTAGATGAACCAACTAGTGATGATATCTTCGAGGTGGGTACAGTTGCATCAATCCTACAATTACTTAAGTTACCCGACGGCACAGTAAAAGTACTGGTTGAAGGTGGCCAACGTGCTCGCATTGATAAATATACCCAAGAAACTGAATACTTTATTGCTACTGCTGAGTATTTAGAGTCTGATCAAATTGCCGACAAAGAAGAAGAGGTCTTAGTTCGCTCTGCTATCGGTCAATTTGAAGGTTATATCAAGCTCAACAAAAAGATCCCCCCAGAGGTGTTGACCTCGCTGTCAGGTATTGATGAAGCCGCGCGCCTCGCCGATACCATGGCCGCTCATATGCCATTAAAGCTTGAAGACAAACAAACCATTCTCGAGATGGTTAATGTTTCTGAGCGACTCGAATACCTGATGGCCATGATGGAGTCTGAAATCGATCTGTTACAAGTCGAGAAGCGCATCCGTTCTCGCGTTAAAAAACAGATGGAAAAGAGTCAGCGTGAGTATTACCTCAATGAGCAGATGAAGGCGATTCAAAAGGAACTTGGTGATATCGACGAGTCCCATGATGAATTTGAAACCTTAGCGAAAAAAATCGATGAAGCCGGCATGCCTAGCGAGGCAAAAGAGAAAGCCGTTGCTGAGCTAAATAAGCTGAAGATGATGTCGCCAATGTCGGCAGAAGCCACAGTGGTACGCAGCTATGTCGATTGGATGATCTCAGTGCCTTGGAAGCAGCGCTCTAAAATTAAGCGTGACTTAGCCAAAGCACAAGATGTGCTCGATACCGACCATTTTGGCTTGGAAAAAGTCAAAGAGCGCATTTTAGAGTATCTCGCGGTGCAGAGCCGCGTTAAGCAGCTTAAAGGGCCCATTTTATGTTTAGTTGGGCCACCAGGTGTAGGTAAAACCTCGCTGGGTCAGTCCATTGCTAAAGCGACAGGCCGTAAATATGTGCGTGTTGCGCTAGGTGGTGTCCGTGATGAGGCGGAGATCCGTGGACATCGTCGTACCTACATTGGCTCAATGCCGGGGAAAGTGATTCAAAAAATGTCGAAAGTCGGCGTTAAGAATCCGCTGTTCTTGCTCGATGAGATCGATAAAATGAGCTCAGATATGCGTGGTGACCCAGCGTCAGCGTTGCTTGAAGTACTCGATCCTGAGCAAAATGCGACCTTTAGCGATCACTATTTAGAAGTGGATTACGATCTATCCGATGTGATGTTTGTTGCCACCTCTAACTCAATGAATATTCCGGGTCCGTTGCTTGACCGTATGGAGGTGATTCGTCTCTCTGGTTACACCGAAGATGAAAAACTAAACATCGCTAAACAGCACCTATTGCCTAAACAGATTGAGCGTAATGGCCTCAAAGCCAGTGAAGTGACGGTCGATGATAGTGCCATCATCGGTATTATTCGTTATTACACGCGTGAAGCTGGTGTGCGCTCGCTTGAGCGCGAGTTATCTAAGATTTGCCGTAAAGTGGTAAAGACAATCTTACTCGATAAGTCGGTTAAGCATGTCGATGTAAATCAGGAAAACTTGAAATCCTTCCTAGGTGTACAGCGCTTTGATTACGGTAAAGCAGAGTCAAATAACCAAATTGGTCAAGTAACGGGCCTTGCTTGGACCGAAGTGGGTGGTGACTTGCTCACTATTGAAGCCACCTCAGTACCCGGTAAAGGCAAGTTAACTTACACAGGTTCACTGGGTGATGTGATGCAAGAGTCGATTCAGGCCGCAATGACAGTCGTTCGCGCGCGCGCCGAACAGCTAGGCATTAACCCTGATTTTTATGAAAAGCGTGATATTCATGTGCACGTACCTGAAGGCGCGACACCTAAAGATGGTCCATCTGCAGGTGCCGCTATGTGTACGGCATTAGTGTCTAGCTTAACGGGTAACCCTGTACGGGCCGATGTGGCGATGACAGGTGAAATCACCTTGCGTGGTGAAGTCTTACCTATTGGTGGTTTAAAAGAGAAGTTACTTGCAGCCCATCGCGGCGGGACAAAACTGGTGCTTATTCCGAAAGAGAATGAACGCGATTTAGAAGAAATTCCTGCTAATGTGATTGCCGATCTGGACATTAGACCGGTGCGTTGGGTCGATGAAGTATTGGCTTTGGCGTTAGAACGACCAATCGAAGGCTTTGAAGTTGTTAAAAATTTGGGCTAACGCAAGAAAATACTTATTTGCATTAAAAAAAATGCAAAAAGGGGCTTTCTAAAGTCTTAACCTGTGGTAGCCTAGGTCGGTGGATAGCTTTTTAGCTACAGGCCTTGGCGCTACTGGTTTTTAGCTTATTCCAATTTTATTTCTTAGGTTTTCCTATTTGGCTTGAACTTTAGGATCAAGCTTGTTATAAAAGCCACCGCAGACCGCTCTAGACAAGGATTTGGTTGCGGCGCACAAAATTAAATTCAAGGGGATGACATGAACAAATCTGAACTAATCGAGAAAATCGCATCTGGTGCTGATATTTCTAAAGCGGCAGCTGGCCGTGCTCTAGATTCTTTTATTTCTGCTGTGACAGATGGCCTAAAAGATGGCGATAAAATTTCTCTAGTTGGTTTTGGTACTTTTGAAGTTCGTCAACGTGCAGAGCGCACTGGTCGTAACCCACAAACGGGTAAAGAGATCAAGATTGCAGCGGCAAACATTCCTGCGTTCAAAGCAGGTAAAGCACTTAAAGACGCTGTAAACTAAGACATACTTAGTCAAGGTGGCCTTTGTAAACCTTACATGTCAATAAGCACTGTTTAGGCAGTGCTTTTTACCGAGTAAGTGTTTTGGTAATGCAGTTGTCATTATCATGCCGTTGGCCTAACTTACGTAATGTATAACTAGGTCTGACAATTTACATAGAAGGCGCATCCTATCGAGTGATGCGCCTTTTTATTTTAAGTAACAAGCGAGAAATCTGATGTTAGAAAAGATTCGCGAAGGCTCACAGGGCGTGATTGCAAAAAGCATTCTCGTCCTTGTAATACTATCCTTTGCATTTACTGGCGTGAGTAGCTACTTAGGATCATCATCTGAGCCTGTAGCTGCCACCGTAAACGGCGAAGAGATCAGTAACTCAGCGTTGGAGCAAGCCTATCAAAGCGAGCGTGCTCGATTAGAGCAGCAACTGGGCGAAATGTATGATGCACTTGCCAGTAATGACACTTACTTAGCAAGCGTAAAACAAAGCGTGCTAGAGCGTTTAGTTGCCGACAAGCTTATCGATCAAGCTGCTGTAGATTTAGGATTGACCGTCTCTGATGAGCAGATCAAAAATGCGATTATTAATGAACCAGCCTTTCAAACCGATGGCCAATTTGATAATGACCGTTATCTTGCGCTGATCCGTCAGCTGGGTTATCAAGTCAATAGTTTCCGTGACATGATGCGTGTCGATATGACCCGTCGTCAGTTGGTGGCCTCACTAGTCGGTTCAGAGTTTGTGCTACCAGGCGAAGTCAATTACTTAGCCAATATCCAGGCGCAGACTCGCGATATCCGTTATCACGTTGTCGATGCTACACCGCTATTTGACCAAGTCAGTATCTCTGATGAGGAAGTTGAGAGCTATTATCAAGCTAATCAACATCAATTTGTGCGCCCAGAAACTGTGTCAGTCGATTATATTGAACTGAATGCGGCCGATATGGCCAGTGGACACAGTGTTTCAGACGAAGAAGCTCAAGCCTATTATGATGAGCATCAAGCGCAGTACCTGCAGCCTGAAAAACGTCTTGCTGGACATATCTTAGTTAATTTTGGTGATGATGACGCGGCGGCTAAAGCCAAAGCCGATGCTATCTATGCTAAGTTAGAAGCTGGTGAGGATTTTGCCACCTTAGCCCAAACAGAGTCTGATGATACCTTCAGTGCTGAGCAGGGCGGGCAACTTGATTGGTTTGAACTGGGCGTTATGGATCCCGCTTTCGACAGTGCTTTATTCGCGCTAGATAAAGGTCAGTATTCTGATGTGGTAAGAACCAATTTTGGTTTCCACATCATTAAACTACTCGACGTACAAGCCGGCTCTACTGCATCATTTGATGATGTTAAACAGCAGATTGTCGCCCAGTTGACGGAAAAGAAAGCCGTAGATCAATTTTATGGTCTGCAGCAACGCTTAGCCGATGTGAGCTACGAAGTGCCAGATACCCTGTCTGAAGCCGCTCAAGAAGTGGGTGTAGCAGTTAAGACTAGTCCAGAGTTTTCACGTGATAATGCACCAGAGCCGCTTAATGCGCCTGAAGTGATTAAAGCGGCCTTTTCTGAAACGGTATTGCTCGACGGTATGAACAGCGACGTTATTGAATTAGGTCCAAACCATGTGATGGTTGTTCGAGTGAAATCTCACACCCCTGCAGGAACGCTAGCCATAGAGCAAGTTAAAGCCAGTATTGTTGAGCGCCTGAAGCAAGACAAGGCCAACGATATTGCTCGTGAGCAGGCTCAAACACTGATGACGGCAATCAAAGCCGGTGATAGTACTGCTGAGCTAACGACTCAAGTGCAACTGGCGCGTTTCGATCAACGCATTGATAACGCTATTATCACTAAAGCCTTTGAAATGGCGCAGCCAGATGGTGAGCCTGTGGTAGATACCGCCGCCTTGGCCAATGGCTATGCGGTTATCGTGCTCGATAAAGTCAATGCAGCTGAGACTGTCGATGACAACTTGGCCAATGCCATTAAGCAGCGCTTAAATTCACAGTATGCTGAAAGCGATTACCGTGCTGTGATAAGCTTGTTGAAAGCACAAAGCGAAGTGGTTTACAGCCCAGCTGAATAAATTGCAACTTTAATGATAACAAGCCAGAAGAGTGATCTTCTGGCTTTTTTATGCTTAAAAGTTATCGGTGCTAGCGGTATAGATTCAGGCTTACGCTGTGTCATCGTCTCTTTGTTAACGCTATAAGGTCAGGATTTTGTTCTCTTGAGTCGCTTTGCTAATAGGACGTCTTTTTGACGGGGCGAAAACTGACGAGACGAGTGCTTATTTATCGTTTACAACAATAGCGTTGATTAGAATTATATCGCTTAGAGATGGTGCGCAGATGAAGTTAGGAACGCTTAGGCGCCTATAGGGGTAAATAAAAAACCACGATAGGCATCGTGGTTTTTTGTTAGAGTGTTTTTTTTGCTAGGTACTGTTTTTAGCTGACAGTGTTTCTAGCTTCAGATTATATTGGTTCTACGTCGAAGTTAATTTCAGGATTAACATCGGCATCATAATCAACTGACTCCACGCCGAAACCAAACAGCTTTAAGAACTCTTGTTTATATTCGCGATAATCGGTGAGCTCACAGAGATTTTCTGTGGTGACTAACGGCCATAAGTCACGGCAATGCTGCTGTACCTCCTCTTTGAGCTCCCAATCATCTAGGCGCAGACGATTGGCTTCATCAAGTTGTGGCGCCGTGCCATCCTCGCGGAATAAACGTTCTCTGAACATACGGTTAATCTGCTCTTGGCAACCTTCATGCAGGCCTTCTTCACGCATCTTTTTAAAGACCATCGCGATATACAAGGGCATGACCGGAATAGCTGAGCTGGCTTGAGTGACGACACTCTTAAGCACGGCAACATTGGCACTGCCACCGGTAGCTGACAGCTTGGCGTTAAGTTCATGGGCTGCACGGTCAAGATCCATCTTGGCTTTGCCAAGAGCGCCATGCCAATAGATAGGCCAAGTCAATTCGGTGCCGATATAGCTATAAGCAACGGTCTTACACTTGGGGGCCAATACACCGGCATCGGCTAGGGCGTTGATCCATAGCTCCCAATCTTGACCACCCATAACGGTAATGGTGTCTTGGATCTCTTGCTCTGTGGCGGGCTCAACGCTGGTTTCGATAATGATATCTTTGTTGGTATCCACCGCGGTTGCGGTATAGGTTTCCCCTATAGGTTTAAGCGCTGAGCGGATTAATTCGCCGCTATCAGGCAGTTTTCGAACCGGTGAGGCCAGTGAGTAGACCACCATGTCGACTTGGCCAAGATCTTGTTTGATGATCTCAATGGCGCGTTGTTTAGCCTCATGGCTAAAAGCATCACCGTTTAAACTCTTTGAGTATAAGCCAGCTTGTTTAGCAAACTTGTCAAATGCCGCAGAGTTATACCAACCGGCGGTACCTGGTTTGGTTTCGGTTCCTGGTTTTTCAAAAAAGACGCCGAGGGTTGCAGCGCCGCTACCAAAAGCCGCTGCAATACGTGAAGATAGACCATAGCCGCTTGAAGAGCCGATAACCAGTACCTTTTTAGGGCCGTTGGCAACAGGTCCGTTTGCCTTAGTTAGGTTAATTTGCTCAAGTACATTTGCTTCACAGCCGACCGGATGAGTGGTAGTACAAATAAAGCCACGTGTTTTGGGTTTGATTATCATGTTTCTGCTTCTCTTGAAAAAGTGCCATAAGGATAATTAAAGCAAGATGAAATGGCACATGTTTTTTAATAATTAGGCATATAAGCCCTAGTGGTTGGAGCAGTTTAGCGTTTGTAGGAGAACATCGTTTGCTCTTGGATCAGCCGCTGGGTGTATTCATGTTGCGGCGAATTGAATAAATTCTCCGTGGTGGCCTTCTCCACCATTTCACCCTGATGTAACACCATAATTTTGTCGCTAAAATGGCGAATAATGTTCATGTTGTGTGATACAAAAATATAAGACAATCCCATCTCTTGCTGGAGTTTAAGCAACAGATTTAAAATTTGCGATCGCACCGATAGATCCAATGCGGTTAATGCTTCATCGGCAATAATGATTTTTGGGTCTAACATCAAGGCTCTTGCCACCGCGACTCGCTGTTTCATCCCCTCTGAAATCATATGGGGATAAAAATCGGCGTGCTCAGGCAGTAAGCCAACCTTTCTTAAGCGGTCAATCACTTGTGCACGGCGGCTGTGTTTATCTAAGTCGGTATTAAAGCGTAGCGGTTCATCGAGCAGTTCACCCACAGTTAAACTGGGATTTAATGAAGTATTGGGATCTTGGAAAATCATCCTAATTAACTTGCAACGCTGCTTAAGGTTACGGCTATCAAGGCGTTCACCTTCAAAATAAATCTCCCCCGCGCTGCGCTGCTCTGCGCCCACAAGAATGCGCGCTAGGGTACTCTTACCCGAACCCGTTTCGCCCACAATGGCCAGGGTTTCGCCGCTGTTAAGTTCAAACGATATTGGTCCAAGCGCTTGATTATATTGACGTTTAAAACCTTTGTAGCCAGCAAAAAAGGTTTTACTGAGTTGGCTAACTTTTAGTAAGGGGCTCGTCATGACTTGGCTCATTATAGTAAGGGAAATGACACGCAAAATAGCGATCTTTATGATGGCTCAATTTAGGCTGATTCACACAGTGCTTTTGCGCCTGAGGGCAACGGGGGCCAAGGCGGCAACCAATGGGTTGGTGTTGTAGTGATGGCGCCGAGCCACGCAGAGTTTGCATCATGGTTTTATGCAACTCAGGGTTAGAATAATCAGGAATATTGTCCAGTATCGCCTTGGTATAAGGGTGATATGGCTGAGCAATCACATCGGCGGTGGGGCCAGATTCCATTATTTGGCCACTGTACATGACTGATAAACGGTCACACCATTGAGATAAGTTTTCTAGCTCGTGGCTAATCAATAAAATCGATACATTATGTAATTGATTTAATTTACTCAGCAGGCGAAATATTTGCGCTTGAGTTCTGACTTCCATGGAGTTGGTCGGCTCGTCGGCGATCAGTAAGCGTGGTTGGTTGGCGACCGCAATGGCAATCATCACTTTTTGGCATTCACCGTCAGACAGCTCCCAGGCGTAGCTTGACATCACTTTTTGGGTTTCTTTAATGCCCACCTTATGTAGCCATTGCCGCGCGGTTTTACGTTTGTCTTGCTCACGTCGCCACCAAGGTAACGCCTTGTTTTCGGGCATGGCTTCGATAATTTGCACGCCGACCACTATGGTGGGGTCTAAGCTACTAATGGGATCTTGAAAAATCATCGCCATTTCGCTGCCCATTAAGGCGCGGCGTGCTTTAGTGCTCATGTCCAATAAGTTTTGACCATCCCACATCATGCGATCGGCTTGTATTGTCCAATTATGCCCAGGGATCCCCATAATGGCTTTTGCCAGTAAGGTTCGCCCCGAGCCAGATTCACCCAGTAGACCATGAATTTCACCCGGGTTAAGGGTTAAGCTTACCCGCTCTAGTGCCTTCACCCGGCCGTGGGGCGTATCGAGTTCGATGGTGAGGTTTCTAATGTCCAATAATGGCATGTTGGTTTCTCATTAATGGCGAATGGGTGAAAGTGCAGAGCGCAGACCGTCGCCAACGAGGTTAATCGCCAGTACACTGCATAAGATGGCTACGCCAGGGATGGTGACGGTCCATGGCGCCGTTAAGAGGTTATCTAACCCTTGTGCCACCATAGCGCCCCATTCAGGGCTCGGTGCTTGTGCCCCCAGATTTAAGAAACCTAAGGCGGCGATATCCAAAATAGCTGCTGAAATACCTAAGGTGGTTTGAATAATCATGGTGTCTAAAATATTCGGTAAAATCACATACCAAAAAATCTGTAGTGGGTTGGCCCCATCGAGCCTTGCGGCAGTCACATACTCTTTTTGCAGCTCTTCATGTACCGCTTGGTGGATAGCCCTGACAAATTGAGGCGTTAATGCAATACCTACCGCCCAAAATACATTGCCCAGTCCAGGTCCGGTGACAGCCACCACTAATATTGCCATTAATAACGAGGGGATAGAGAGAAGTGCGTCGAGTAAATGACTCAATATACTCGATTTTAAGCCCGTCATCATGCCCGAAATAGAGCCTATTACAAAGCCTATCACCAAGGCCGTGGCGACAATCGCCAGTGCCATGCCAAAGGTCAGGTGCGCCCCATGCAGCAACCTGCTAAAGATGTCTCTACCCAGATCGTCGGTTCCCAAAAAGTGTTCAACCGTGCCAGCAGGATCCCAAGAGGGAGGTAGCAATAAAGCTTGTGGATCCTGATGTGCGGCTGAAAATGGCGCGATAATTGGTCCAAATAATGCCAGTAATATGAGGCAGCAAATCGCCCAAAAACCGGCAAATGCAAATGGGTTGTCAGTAAACGCATTCCAGATGCGTCTCAGAGGTGAGGGGATATGGCCTACCTGATAAATTTTAATGGGCGGCATAGAGTTCTTTCCTACTGAGCGGATTGATCGCCGTATGTAACACTTCAATTAAGATACTTAAAAAGATAATGATCATTGCTACCGCTAAAATCCCCCCTTGGATCACGGTATAATCTCGCTGGTAGATCCCCGAGACTAACCAAGCACCGACCCCTGGCCAGCTAAAAATTACCTCAACTACAATCGCGTAACTGGCAAATGCTCCGAGCATCAGTCCCATATTTTTAAGTAGTGGGATAAAGGCATTGGGCAGTGCATGGCGTATCACTATGGTATAGGTTCTTAGGCCCCGAGCTTCGGCGGCTTTAATATAGGTTTTTTCCATAATCGACATCATGGCACTTCGGGTGATGCGCACCACCACAGTAAAAGGCAGTACGGCCAAGGTGACCGCGGGTAATACAATGTGTTGTAAGGCGTCGATAAACGCTGACCAAGCATATTGAGAGTCCCATAACAAGATATCTATCAGCAGAAAACCCGTCACCGGTTTTATCTCGTAAAGCAGGTTGATTTGACCGGAGATGGGTAGCCAGCCTAAGCGCACGCCAAACCACAGTGACAGACTCAGTCCCAGCCAGAAGACCGGAATTGAATAGCCAGTTAAGGTGATCGCCATAATGGTATGTTGGGTTATTTTATGTTGACTTAACGACGCTAAAACTCCTAGAGGGATCCCGAGTAGTAGTGCAATCGCACCAGCGACAAAGGCCAATTCGAAGCTGGCGCTGAGCACGGCGGTTAATTCATTAGACACCGGATTTTGCGAGGTAACAGAGATCCCTAAGTTTCCCGATAAACGCTGCTCTAAATAAGCAATAAATTGGCTGATTTGGCCTTGGTCGAGACGATAAGCTGCATTGATGCTGGCTTGTTCTTCCGTGGTGGGAGCTTGAATGCCAGTGAGGGCGACGGTGTGTTCGACCGGAAACTGTGCGGTGACACTAAACATCACCATAAACAACACCAGTGATGTCGCAAGAAATAGATTTAAGCGGCGAGCAAGATAGCGTGCCATCAGTTTGGTTCCTCAATAGCCACAATGGCCGGTGTCACCTTAGTGGTATTGGTGAAAGAGATCCCCCCAAACGGGGTTAACTTAGACTGAGTTATCCGTTTTTGTTTGACTACCATGCGGGTGGCGTGTGCAAAAGGCAACATTGGAACTTGCTCGGCAATATATTGCTCAGCCTGTTGGTATAAGGCTGTGCGCGTAACGCGATCCGTAGTCGACCTAGCCGTCTGTAGAATACGGTCAAATTCTGGTGAGCACCAACGTGAGCGGTTACTGTTAGAATTTACCGATGCGCAACTCAAAATGGGGGTGAAAAAATTGTCCGGATCGCTGTTATCGGCGTTCCATCCAATGAGTACCGAATCATAATTTTGGCCACTCAGTTTTTGGTTAAACACACTCCAATCGTAACTGACTATGTTGACCTTCACCCCAATACGCGCCAAATCGGCTTGAATTAATTCAGCGGTTTTGTGGGCATTAGGGTTATAAATTCGGGCTACCGGCATTGCCCAGATATCGATGCTTAAGTCACTGATGCCAGCATCGCTAAGTAATTTACGTGCTTTTTCCGGGTTATAGTCGATTAGGCTTTTATTGGTTGAATAGGCCCATGATAACGGGGGCAGCAGACCAACGGCTTCTACGGCCGTTTGATGGTATACCGCCCGCAGGATATTTTCTTTATCCACTGCATGGGCTAATGCTTGGCGCACCCGCACATCGTTAAAGGGAATACGTTCGGTATTAAATGCCCAAAAAGCCACATTAAAACCCGGGATGGAATCGACCTCTAAATTGGGCTTATCGATCACAACGGGTAACTCTCCAGCTTTGGGGAGTGCCGAAATGTTACAGTCACCTGTAATGAGCTTCGCCAGTCGTGTGGTACTTTTGGGGGTAATATCAAAGACCAGTTGCTCAACTTCAGGAGTTAGGCGCCAGTAATGATGGTTACGATAATAGCGAATAAAATCATTTTTGACATAGTCGACTAGCCTAAAAGGACCAGTACCAATCGCCAGTTTATCGACGAGTTCAGGTTCGCCTGCCTGCAGTTGTTGCTGCGCATACTCTTGTGACAAGATGACGGCAAACCCAGTGGCGAGGTTAGATAAAAATGAGGCGTCTTTTTGTGTCAGGTGAAAAGCAACTTGATAGTCGTTTATTTTCTCAATGTTGTCGATTAAATCAGAAAAGCCAATGCTTTGGAAAAAAGGGTAACCTGTTTTAGCCACATCATGATACGGGTGAGTGCTATCGGTAATACGGTTAAATGAGAACAGGACATCATCGGCGTTGAAATTACGCGTTGGGGTAAAGATGTTTGAGTGATGGAAACGCACCCCAGTGCGTAACGAAAAAGTGTACACGCGCTCATCGTCACTGATAGTCCAGGCGGTGGCTAAAGAGGGGACTAACTGCCCTGATGTCGCATCATAATCGACCAGTCCATCATAGAGTTGCTGTGAAGTGGCATCGATTGTGGTGCCAGAGGTTACTAATTGTGGATTGAAAGACTCTGGATTACCTTCAGAACAATAAACCAGGCCAGAAGGAACACGAGAAGGACCACAGGCTGCTAATAGGGGGATAACGCAGCAAAGAACCAATCCTAACGTGAGACGCTTAAGCAGCTCTGTCATCAGTAGATGTAATCGTTGTTTGAATGAATAATTTCATTTTAACAGTGCTACAGAGCTAGGAGCAAACTTCATCTGCGTTAAGCGAGATTTATTTATCCAATAAATTGTATTTTTTCAAAATTCCTCGCAGTTGATGGTAACTGAGACCCAGCAATTCGGCCGTTTTTTTCTGGTTGTATTGCCCCGCATCTAAGGCTTTACTGAGTAACTGCACTTCATGGGATTCGCAGTGTTCTTTAAAGTCTAACGGAAACTCAATTGCGGCAGCCTTGTGTGGTTGCGGCGCTGATTCAGGCTCAGGCTCAAGTGGGGCGACAGGCGTCGCATTGGGCTGCGGTATAGCTTGGCGCGAAGTGGTTTTTACTCTGTGCATTGGGCGGTAGGGTGAAGCAAAGGGATCAATGACGATATTATCAATCGCGGTATGCAGATCCGTATTACGATAAACGCTGCGCTCAACCACGTTTTTGAGTTCACGAATATTGCCCGGCCAATCATATTGCATTAATTGCTCGACAGCGCGGGGGGAGAAACCGTCAAACAGTTCATGTTTTAATTGCCGCGCCATGCCGATAGCAAAGTATTCTGCCAGCGGCATAATATCTTCGGGGCGATGACGCAGTGGCGGTAAGGTGATCACATCAAAGGCTAAGCGATCTAGCAGATCTGGTCTAAATTCTCCGGCTTGGGCAAGTGAAGGCAGATCTTCATTGGCGGCGCAGATTAAGCGCACATCGGTTTGTACCGTTTTACTGCCGCCCACTCGTTCAAATTCACCGTACTCAATGACTCTGAGTAGCTTCTCTTGTATGAGTCCTGAGGTGTTGGCCAATTCATCTAAAAAAAGTGTGCCGCCATCGGCGCGCTCGAAGCGACCTTCATGCTTTTTATTGGCACCGGTAAATGCACCAGCATCATGGCCAAAGAGTTCACTTTCCAGTAAGTTCTCACTCAAGGAGGAGCAGTTAAGTTTGATAAAATTGTGTTCCCAGCGCGTTGACAGGTAGTGCAATCGCTCGGCGATGAGTTCCTTACCCGTGCCACGTTCCCCAATAATAAGTACGGGTTTGGATAAGGGGGCAACTTTTGAAACGTGCTCTAGTACTTCCAATAACGCATTCGATTGGCCGATCAGATTATCTTGTTGGAATTGATTCGCCACGATAAGTTTTAGCCTTTCACACTAATAATTGGTGAAATTTATAATATGTGGCCGCGGTTACAAAATAAAGCAAAAGTTAAAATAATGTTTAAGTGTCTGTATTGTAATGAATATCAAAAGTTGGCACACTAAATGTATTATTCTTTGCGACACCAACGTTAATTTAGAGGACAGTATTATGGGCATTTTCTCTCGCTTCGCAGATATCATCAATTCTAATATCAGCGCGCTACTCGATAAGGCCGAAGATCCAGAAAAAATGGTGCGCTTGATCATCCAGGAGATGGAAGACACCTTAGTCGAAGTACGTTCAACTTCAGCTAAAGTGCTTGCAGAGAAAAAAGAGATCCTGCGTCGTATCGCCAAAGTGCAAGAGCAGGTACATGATTGGCAAGATAAAGCTGAGCTAGCGTTATCGAAAGATCGCGAAGATTTAGCCAAAGCGGCATTACTGGAAAAGCAGAAAGCCAGCGAACTGGCAGCTACGCTTGAAAAAGAGTTAATGGTCGTTGAAGAGCACATTGCTCGCCTCAAAGAGGAAGTGAATCTGCTACAAGAAAAGCTAGCCGATGCTAAAGCACGTCAAAAGACCATTATCATGCGCAAGCAGACCGCCTCTTCTCGTTTAGAAGTAAAGCGTCAGCTTGATTCAAGTAAAATTGATAATGCGATGAGCAAATTTGAGCAATATGAGCGCCGTGTCGAAGGGTTAGAGTCACAAGTTGAGTCTTACGACTTGGGTAATCAAAAGACACTTAATGATGAGTTCGCCGCTTTAGAAGCCGAAGATTCAGTCAACGCCGAGTTGGAAGCCTTAAAAGCCAAGGTTAAAGCCAGCAACGCGAAAAAACAGACGACTAAAACAACTAAATAGAAACGATTCAGAGGTGAGTTATGGATATGGATTTATTAATAGCCCCGATCATCATCTTCATGATAGTGGTGGCACCCATTTGGCTGATCCTACATTACCGTAGTAAACGCCAAGTGAGCCAAGGACTCACTGAAGAAGAGTTTACTCAGCTAAATGAGTTAATTAGCAAAGCCGATAAAATGGCCCAACGCATAGAAACCTTGGAAGCTATTTTAGACAGCGAGGCGCCACAATGGAGGCATCGAGATGAGCGCATCTAATGGACGTCCCTTATATCGCATTCCCGAATCAGGCAAAATCGCTGGGGTCTGCGCCGGCATAGCCGATTACTTTAACTTCGAAACCTGGTTAGTCAGGGTGGTGGCAGCATCGATATTTTTACTTGGGGGATCGGGCATCATCTTTATCATCTATGTGCTACTGTGGATGATATTAGATATCAAGCCTGGCAGCACAAAGAACAAACACCAGCATAAAGAGATTGAGGTTAAAAAGAAGGTCTGGCAGGCTGGCGAACCCGCTAAGGCAGCGTTACGGGATGTCAGCAGCCAATTTAGACAATTAGAGGTAAGGCTTCAACAGCTTGAACGTCATGTCACCTCTGATAGTTTCGATCTCAAACGGGAGATCAACAACCTGTAAGCTTGACTCATCATGACTTACATAAGGCATAAGGGCGGTGAATACCGCCCTTAAACATGGCTACGATTCGAATACGGATATTATAGGGGCCAAGATAGGTGCTATGAACTCACTCAATCGCTCACTTCATAAGCTATCACAACAGTCAAAATCTTTGGTCAAACGAACCACAGACAATCATGTACGCCTAGCGGTAACGGGTTTGTCTGGCGCAGGCAAAACCGCTTTTATCACCGGATTAGTGAATCAACTCCTGCACAGTGGTACCGTTGGGCAACATAATGCGTTGCCCTTGTGGCAAGTGGCGCGAGATGAGCGCCTTTATGGGGTAAAGCGCACCTTACAGCCCGATATGACCATTGCCAGTTTTGATTACGAAGGCGCCATGGCGGCCTTAACCTCTAGTGAACCTCACTGGCCAGCGTCCACGCGTAATATCAGTGAGCTGAGGTTAGCGATTAAATACCAGCCGCAAAAAGGGCTGCTGGCAAAACTGACTGACCATAGCACCTTATATGTTGATATTGTTGACTACCCAGGTGAGTGGTTACTCGATTTACCTATGTTAAAACTCACCTATCCACAGTGGTGTCAGCGTCAAAGTCTGCGTAGCAGCTTGTTGTCGCTTAGCGAGTATTATACGCCCTTTATCGACGCTTGCGCCGAGCTGCCTTTAGCATCACCGGCGCAAGAGCTGCAACTCAAACAGGTGTCGAGCCTGTATCAACAACTGCTGTGTGACAGTGTACATACCCATGGGTTTTATAATGCCCAACCTGGACGCATGTTATTGCCAGGTGAGCTGGCCGATACGCCAGTGTTAGCGTTTTTTCCTCTACTCGGCTTAAGTGAGGGGCAGTGCGATGCATTAGAAAAAAGCCCTAAAGACTCCTATTACCATGTACTTAAAAAACGTTATCACAGCTATGTAATCCAGGTTGTTAAACCCTTCTACCGCGATTACTTTGGCAAGTTTGACCGTCAATTATTATTAGTTGACTGTTTTACGCCGCTTAATCGCGGTAAAGCGCAGTTTGATGATATGAGTCAGGCGCTAGACGGCATCATGGCTAGCTTTCATTTTGGTCAATCTAACTTATTGAAAAGGCTCTTTTCTCCTCGTATTGATAAGCTGTTATTTGCTGCCAGTAAAGTGGACCATATTACCCGCGATCAGCAGGGTAATGTGTTATCGCTATTGACCCAGCTGGTTAACCGCAGTCAGCAACATGCTAAGTTTGAAGGTTGCGATGTTGAGGTGATGGCGATCAGTGCTATAAAAGCCACACAACATGGCATGGTGCAAGTTGACACTAAACAGATAGAGGTGGTTAAGGGACGCGATATGGCAAGTGGTAAAGCGGTCACTTTGTTTCCTGGCGAAGTCCCCAAGCAGCTGCCTCGCAGTGAATTTTGGCAGCAACAAGGGTTTGAATTTGTTAATTTTGCGCCGCCTCAAATCGCCAGTACTGCTAAGGATGTGCATTTTGAGCATATTCGCTTAGATCACCTATTGCAGTATTTAATTGGCGATAAGCTAACTTAGCTATCCCTGATTTACATCTTGATTGATGATAGGAACGATAATGACACACCCCTCAGATCCGATAGAAAAAAAACAGTTATTCGAGCTAGGCGATGATGATCAATCGACTCAGCCAAGGCTACAACAGGCAAGGCATTTTGATGCTGAACCTGTACACATATTATCGCCCGAGAGTGACGAGGAGCAGCTTGCACAATTATTAGATATTGACCCTAGCATTAAGCGCACCTTGATGGCGAGTAAGCGTCGCCGCTGGTCATGGTTGACTAAAAGCATGTTGCTTGGCCTTATCATCTTAGTACTGACCCAAACCGGCTTGTCCTTGTCACAAGCATGGACCGACAGCCCTTGGTTATTTGGGGTATATGCCAGTGTTCTGGCTTTGGTTATTTTGTGGGCTGGGCGGATAACCTTTAATGAATGGCGCCAACTGCAACGATTAAGGGGCGTAGAGGAGGCGCAGCAAGTGAGTGAGCGCTTAGCCCTGAGCATGCAAATTGGTGAGGCCGACCCGTTTATCGAGCGTATTTTGGCTAAATTACCCACAGATATCGACACCCAAAACTACCGTGATCATGTGCGTGATGAGCATAACGATGCCGAGCGCGTGCTGTTGTTTGAGTCGCTGGTGTTAACTGAAATCGATAAAAAAGCCAAAAAATTGGTGCATCGCTATGCCACTGAATCGGCGTTATTGTTAGCCGCAAGCCCATTAGCCGTGCTCGATATGGCGATTATTTTATGGCGTAACCAGAAGATGATCCGCGAGTTAGCCAGCTGCTATGGCATTGAACTAGGTTATTGGAGCCGCATTAAGCTCATCCGCTCGGTGATAATCAATATTATTTATGCGGGGGCCAGTGAGGTGGTGACCGATATTGGTACCCAGTTGCTATCACTGGAAGTGTCCGGCAAGGTATCGACGCGGATGGCGCAAGGGTTAGGCGGGGGATTGCTCACTGCAAGATTGGGTTATCAGGCCATGGCACTGTGTCGCCCTGTGGTATTTAGTCATGAGACCCGCCCCAAGTTAACCAAGATCCATACCGCGCTACTGAGTGAACTCAAAGATTTCTCATTAGCCGCACTCGGTAAACGCACCAACCGTAACAAAGATTTTACATCCAACTAGGGCTTAATCTGCTGCTATAACTTTACTCTCAGGCGCAAAACGAGCCAAGGTTAGTGTTTACCTTGACTTAGTCAATCAACACTTTGGAGAGAGATAATGCAACAAAAATGGCAGCAGGCGACTCAGGTTATCCACGCTGGGCATCAAAGGGATGCCATGGGCGCATTAGTCTCACCACTGTATCAAAGCGCCACCTTTGCATTCGAGAACACAGAGCAAGGTAGCGCACGGTTTGCTGGTGAGCAGCAAGGGTATATTTATACCCGCTTAGGTAATCCCACCACGGCAGAGCTTGAGCGCAAGTTAGCGATACTCGAGGGCAGCGAAGCCGCTGCCGCTACCGCATCGGGTATGGCGGCGGTATCGGCCGCATTATTAACCCATTTATGCTGTGGCGATCATTTAGTTGCCGCTAAAGCCGTTTACGGCTGTACCTTTGCCTTGATGACCACGCAGTTGAGTAAGTTTGGGATTGAAGTCACCTTGGTGGACTTTAATGATGTCGATGAAATAAAGCGCGCCATTAAGCCCACTACGAAAGTGCTGTTTTGTGAAACTCCGGTGAACCCCCATCTCGATGTGTATGACTTAACCGCGATTGCAGGTATAGCGAAGCAGCATCATCTGGTGAGTATTGTTGATAACACCTTTATGACGCCGCTGTTGCAGCAGCCCATCGCGTTGGGCATCAATATGGTGGTGCATAGCGCCACTAAATACCTTAATGGCCACGGCGATGTGATTGCCGGCATAGTGTGTGGCAGTGAGGAGATGATAGCTAAACTCAAAACAGAAATCCTCAAAGATATCGGCGCGGTATTATCACCACACGATGCCTGGCTTATCTTACGCGGGCTAAAAACCTTAGATGTTAGAGTTGCTCGTCATTGTGATAATGCCCAAGTGATTGCCGAATATCTGGATAAACACCCGCAAATTAGCCGAGTTTATTATCCTGGTTTAGCGCACCATAGTGGACATCATCTTATCGGCTCGCAGATGCGCCGAGCTGGGGGAGTGGTGGCCTTTGAACTTGATAGTGGTTTTGATGGCGCTGTTGCATTTGTGAATCGACTGAAGTTATTTACCATCGCGGTCAGTTTGGGTGACGCTGAGTCACTTATCCAGCATCCAGCTTCGATGACCCATTCACCCTATTCATTTGAGGAGCGAGTTGTGGCGGGTATTAGTGACAGTCTATTGCGTATATCGGTAGGCTTAGAGGCGGTTGAAGATATTATTAGCGATTTACGCCAAGCGTTAGAAGGGAGTTAATCCATCTGTGGCCAACTCATTATCGAGTAGGCCACAAATGTGCAAGCGGATTATGCTTAGATAGTCCAGAACAGGTGGGCAATGATATACAGTACCAACATACTGATAAAGTTGATTATTGCGCCAGCTCGCATCATCTCTGATTGCTTAATGTGGCCTGACCCATACACAATCGCATTGGGCGGCGTCGCCACTGGCAGCATAAAGGCACAAGAAGCCGCAATACCAATTAATACCGACAGCATCACAGGTGATAGTCCCAGTGCTTCAGCAATCGCGGCAAATACAGGTACCAACAAAGCAGCACTGGCGGTATTACTGGCAAACTCAGTGAGCATCACCACAAAAAATATCACCGCAAAGGTAAATAATGCCATATGGGTGTTACCAAAAATATCGGTGACCCAATGCGCCAAAAATACGCTGGTGCCTGTGGCTTTTAAAATAGCACTGAGTGTTAAGCCACCACCAAAGAGGATGAGCACGCCCCAATCTGTGGTTTTTTCTATTTTTTTCCACTGCACTAAACCTAAACCCGCCAGTAATACCACGGCACTTAACGCCACTATGGTATCGAACTGTTTGATGCCGCCTAAAGCGCCAGAGATAGGCTTACTGAAGATCCAGCAACATACGGTTGCCAAAAAGATGATAAGAGTGAGTTTACCTTGGAAATTTAATTTCTGATTATCGCTTGGGATCTCACAGACCACATTGAGATTAGGTTTCAAATAAAGATACAGCGCGATAAGCATACTCGGTAACATTAAAGCGACGGTGATCAAACCGAACTCTAACCAGTCGGCAAAGCTTAAACTCACTTGAGCCGCGGCGATAGCATTCGGTGGGCTGCCCACTAAGGTACCTATGCCACCAATATTGGCAGAGTAAGCGATACCTAGCAGCATAAAGAGGTAGGTGTTGCGATGCTCTTTAATGTCTAGCTGCTGCAAGATCCCCAGAGCCAATGGCAGCATCATCGCCGCAGTGGCGGTATTACTGATCCACATCGATAGCAGGGCGGTGATGCCGAATAACATCATACAAGCAAGGCTCAGTTTACCCTTGGAAGCCGTAAGTACTTTTTGAGCGATACGGCGATCGATACCTTGATGGTTCAGGGCTGCAGCGAGGACGAAGCCACCAAAAAACAGGTAAATAATCGGATTCGCAAAATTGCTCATTGCCGTTTTGGTTTCAAACACGCCAAACACGACCCCAAGAATAGGGATAATGATTGCCGTCACACTAATATGGATAGCCTCCGTCAGCCACAATATTGCAGCAAAAACGAGAATGGCGAGTCCAATATTAATGCTCTGTTCAAAAGGCAGAAATTGATACATCAAAATAAATAAACAGATATCGGCAAACAATATAAGCATTTTTTTATATTGTGTTGGCTTTTCAGGGATCAGCGGCTGTGCCTGCGTGGTTTCGTGAGACATTGAAGAGTCCATATACTTGTTGTTAGTACTTGTTGTTAGGCGCACAACACTATCTCAGCGCAGGATCGGCACAAAGCTTTTTATTTGTAGTTAAATTACTTTGTGTTCGAGCTCTGCGTGTGATGTAGCGCAATAAAATGGTGGCTTATGTTACCCGAATCACGTTTTAAAGTAAGGGGTAGATCACAATTTTTTTCATAGTGCATCGGTTGAATCAGATTTAATCTCGTTATGAAATAAACTGAAAGTTGTTTGTGTGACCTTGGTCACCTTGGAGGTGGGGTTTTGGTTGGTGGGGGTCACGTATTTGCGCAAGGTTTGAGTTTGTTCTATGTTTTTAAGGTGGCCAAGGAGAAAGGAATGCTGGCCATCCCCTAATGGATAATCAAGGAGTAAGTTATGAAAGCAATATTATTGGGCAGTTTGATTGCTACGACATTAGCACTGTTTCCCGCTTATGCTGCTGAAAAGGTTGAGCCAGTTCCGGTGAATACAACCGTTGAGGCACAAGCCGTTAATATCAATACAGCGACAGCAGAGCAGTTAAGCCAGCTAAAAGGGATTGGTGCAAACAAGGCGATGGCGATTATTGAATACCGCAATACACATGGTAAATTTACCGATATTAATCAATTATCTGAAGTTAAAGGTATCGGTCCTAAACTGTTAGAACAAAACCGAGCCAATATTAAATTGTAAGTCATTGAAGCTTGTTCTTATAAAAAATACCCACGCTCGTGGGTATTTGTTTATAGATTCACCACTCAATCATAAAGAATGGCTCAAAGACCGATATTCCCTTGATCGCATCCCCTGCATGATAGATAATGCCCCCGTCTTGAAGATAACACGCTTCAAGAATCTATGGTGACCCTAGGGTCCCCCCGCAATGATAACTTGTGAACTCGGCCAGGCCCGGAAGGGAGCAACCGCAGCAGGCGACTCATGTGCCGGGGTGTGGCTCTAGGGAAACCTCCAAACTAAAGTCTAATCAAAGGCTTATCTCAGAAAGACCGCAAGTGGTACACTCGATGAGAAATCGGTTAGCAAAAAACTCCCCCCTATTTGTTTCTAAATTTTCCTATCTTGTTTTACATTCACCGTTTTAACTTTGTTTAGTTGCGTGCGGTTATCAATTGTGAAATACCCATCAGTGTGACTTTTTATGTCTGGGCTATGCTTGGGGTATGTCTGGAAAGTCGCGTGTGTGTGAATACCAAGGCGTCCTCATTAATTGAACGCCTAGGTTCGAGTTACAGGCTTTCTTGTTGGGGAAGCTTGGTTTTTAAAAAGGCGCGCGATTTTTCTAAGGCAGATTGGATCTCCGTTTTCATCTGCTTGAGTTCGTCATAATCTTCAAAAAAGTAAGTATCGACGAGGTGCCGAATGTAGCGCACGGGCAGCTGATTGAGTGTCACGCAGCATAAATCGGCCAGATAGTCTTCAGGGAGTTCATCCATCAATCCTTCATCCGACAGCATCTCAAGTAACAGTACTTCATAATAATTTCGAATTTCTAGTTGCATGCATCTATCTCCACGATGAGGGGCTTGGCTTATATCGTTTGTCTAGTTTGCAATCATATTGGCTTAGCCGCAATCACTATTTAATGTCGCGTAATGGTTCAGTGCGTAAGCGCAAGCTAGGGGAATGCTGACAATCTATAGCAGGTAAATGAGACTAAAAAATTAGATGGTATATGGTTCAAGGTAAAACGGGAGAGTCTATATGGGGGGAGAGGGTCACGCTAACCTTAGGTTAGCGTGACGTTGCTTGTGGGTTTTATCAAATGATCACAACTGTTTGATGGCCCAGCTCATGAATTCTTTGCGCGTTGTTTCATCGGCGTGTAACCACCAGTATTGCAGCATTTGCTGAGCATGTTCAGCTTCGCTCTTATTGGTGGGCGCTGCTGTCGCGGGTAATGTCGCAGCCTCGATGGCGCTAACAGGCTTTGCTGGTACGGAACTAGCTGCCATCGTACCGCCCGTTGCAACGGCTGCAGCGACTTCAACATCTTGACCGCTGTCATCACCTAAGAGTCGACCTACAAATGAAGTTTCTGCAATATCGGTTTGTGCTACTTGATAACTGACTTTACCACCATCTGCACGCGTGATGATGACCTCGGGTGATTTAGCAAACTCTTTCGGACGTTTAATCACTTTGCCTTCGGCGGGTTGTAACTGGTAGTCATAATCGCCATCGACATTAAGAGTAATAATAAAGGGGGATGATTTAATAAAGCTTTCGCTGTCACTGAAATCATCTTGCACCATATCGTGATAACGGATAGCAATCTTGTGCGTGCCGTTATCTAGGCTTAAATCGGCCTTATGGTTAAACAAGCTGCTTTCTACTTTTTGACCATTAAGGGCTAAGTATTCAAATGCCATGGGAATGGTGAGATTGGCAGCCATTGCCGATGAGGCACCAAGCAAAGCGATTAAAGCGGTGATTGGCATTACTGATTTCATTGTTGCTCCTTAACGATTATGACTTTTATATGGGCGTTCAAACGCCTGAATGCGGTCTTCAATATAGCTAATAGCTTGTCGGCACTTACCTAAGCGACGGTGAACTAAAAGTATCTCATTTTGCAGTGCAATTTTGTCAGCACTATGACAGTTTTCAAGTTTTGATTGTAAATCTGCAATCTTTTGCTCAAATGTTTGAACCCAGTTCAGATGTTTGTTTAATTCATCATATAGCTGGTGGCTATTATGCATTACGCCAGAAGCGATCCAACTAAAACCACTATCGGCGTGCGACTGCTGGCGACGTTGTTTGGCATTCGCAATACGTGATGATTTTTGTTGCTCAGCCGATTTCACATCTAATGTGGTGGTGTTCAGCGCGCGTCGCAGTGCGGTAAATCTATCTTGGATCCCTTCACAGCTTAACGCTATGGTCGATGTCGAGATATTCCCCTTTAGTAGTTTTTCGAGCTGCGCTATTTTATTGCTAATTTGGCTGATACACGGGGCAAGCTGGGCACCGGATTGGTTAAATAAGCCATGATTAAAACGTTCGGTATCATGCAGTAGCTTACGTTGCCCTTTTGCCAGCTGGCTATCATGTTGCAGCACTTCTTGTTCTAATTGCTTAAGTTGGACTCGTAAACGATAAATTAGTTCTGAGGTGTTCATGCCCATGCGCTCCACGCCAAATTGATGGCAATCAAAATAACCACGGTGATAAATAGCGGACGGATAAATGGTACGCCAAATTTGATTGCGGTGCGAGCGCCAACAAACGAACCTAACATCATGCATAAGCCCATAGATAAGCCGATAACAATATTGACTTGTCCCAAGGCTAAAAAGACCGTTAAAGAGGTTAGGTTACTGATAAAAGTCATGGCTCGTGCTAATCCACAACTGTTAAGTACTGGTAATTGGTATTGCGAAATACTGCTGATGGTCCAAAACGCGCCGACAGCGGGGCCAGCAAAACCATCATAAAAGCCCAATGGCAACCCTTGGCGCCATTGCTTAAAGGCCGAGGGTGCGCGAGTTGGTGGTAAGTGGCTGTTGCCCCCCATCACACTGGGTTTTACTAGGGTATAAATGGCAATGATGATGATAATGAGCGGCAGTAATTTTTCGAGCCATTGATTATCAATGAGATAGACTACGAAGGTGCCGATAACGGCGCCAATGAAGGTGGCTATTGCGGCATGGTACCAAAAGCGTGGCTCAAAAAAATGTTTGCGGTAATAGGTGAATGCCGCCATGGATGAACCAAAGCTGGCGGCCAATTTATTGGTTCCCAGCGCCGCGTGTGGCGGTATGCCTATGGTTAATAATGCAGGTATTGATAGCAAGCCTCCGCCGCCTGCGACAGCGTCAATAAAGCCGGCAATAAAACCTGTGGCGGCTAAAATAATCCAAACGCTGGGGTCTAAAAGTAACTCCAATGTGGTTCCTACTCTATGACTTGGCGAAACGGAGGTAAGGCATCAAGCAGCGACTTTCCATAACGTTTCGTGACTAAGCGACGATCTAAGATAGTGATACGGCCATAATCTTCTTCCTTACGCAGTAATCTACCACAACTTTGGATCAATTTACGTGATGCGTCAGGTATGGTCAGTTGTAAAAACGGATTACCGCCCTTTATCTTGATATATTCTGCATGGGCTTGCTCCACAGGGGAGGTCGGCACTGCAAAGGGTAATTTGGTGATAATCAAATTGGTGAGATAATCTCCTGGCAGATCGAGCCCTTCAGAGAAGCTGCCCGTGCCGAAAATAATACTTACCTCGCCAGCATCACAGCGCTGTTTATGTTGTGTCAGCAGTTGTTGACGCGAGTCTTCCCCCTGGATCAATAATGGGCTGTCAATCTTGGGGCGGACAATATCGGCCACTTTCTCCATCTGCCAGTATGAGGCAAACAGCACTAAGGTGGCGGTTTCACCTTCGATAAGGGTCAATATCTGCTCGGCAAGCTCATCGGTATAACGGTCGTCCGTCGGTTCGGTGCGCATTTTTGGCAGGTATAAGGTCGCATTTTGCTCAAAATCAAATGGGCTATCCATGGCCAGATAACGACTACCATCGTTTATCGACAGGCCCACCTGATGGGTAAAATGATTAAAATTATTCAATGCGCGTAAAGTGGCGCTACACAGCACCACACCAGCGGCTTTTTCCCATAATAAGGATTCGAGCATAAAGCCCACTTCAATCGGTGAGACGTTACACAAGTAGTCGTGTTGTTTACCCGGAAGTTGCTCTATCCATCTGGCCATCGGTGCCCCTTTAGGGCTGTCGGTCTTGGCCATCATCTTCCACAATTTTTGCAGATTTTCTAAACGCTGCAGCATAAAGCCAGTTTCGCTCAGCAGTTGCTCGGCTTGATGCTTGGGCAGCTCACCATCTTTTATGGCTTCGTTAAGCAAGGTCAACATCTTATTGAACTGCTTGAGGGCGTTATTAGCGGCACTGGCTAAGTTTTCTGCTTGGATAACTAAAGCTTGCGGCAGCTTGCCATGTTCAAAACGGATGCGGTTTTCAGGGTTATCAAATGCAGCGCCTTGGCCGTCGCAATACTGCGCTACGGCGTTGAGCAACCCGGTTAATTCGTTAATGTGGTCTAACATCGCCTGAGCAGGGGCAATAATATGATTACTCTTAAGCTGATTTTGCAGTTTAGCTGTGGTTTTGCCGATCTTTTCTAACCAATCCACCGCGCCTCTAAGGGTCGCCTGCGCGCTGGAAAAGTCTCTGGCGACAACGGGGAGGTGATGGGCCTCGTCAATCACATAGTAGAGATCTTCAGGATCGGGCAAGATCACCCCGCCGCCTAGTTCCAAGTCGGCAAAAAGCAGACTGTGGTTAGCGATTAACACATCCCAGTTATCAATATCTTCACGGGCCTTATGAAATGGGCAGTGACGATGACTGGCTAGTTGCCGATGACAGCTGTGTTTGTCGCAGGCGATTTGGCTCCAAAGATGATCGGGCAATTGTTGCGTTAGGGTATCGCGCTCGCCATTCCAACGACCTTCATGGAAATCTTTTAACAAACTTTGTAATAGGGCTATCTGGCTGTTATCGGGTTTAGTTTGCCACATGGCCATCTGGGTGCCGTCATCACTGCCAATGAGCATTTCAAGTTTGGCTAAGCAGATATAGCGTTGACGCCCCTTAACCAGACCAAAGGTAAAGTCGAGTCCAGATTGCCGTAAAAAGAAGGGTAAATCTTTATTGAGTAACTGCTCTTGCAGCGCCACCGTGGCGGTGGCGATACAGACTTTTTTCTTGCTGGCTAAGGCTAATGGAATGGTGCCTAGAATATAAGCCAACGACTTACCAATACCCGTGCCAGCTTCGACGACAATGATGCGCCTATGTTTGTCATATTCACCTGCTAATGTTTTTGAGATCTCTGCCACAATGTAGTTTTGCTCGCGCCGAGAGCGAAAGTTGGGCAAGGCGGCCGCAATGTCTTTATAGATGGTGCGGATCTGAGTTTTAACAGTGGCAGATAACATGAAGGCACATAGCAGAGAAATACAGCTGTACATAATAACAGTAAAACAGCACAAGCGGAATATGAATAAGTTCTGAAACAGTCGATACAAGCATAAGCGACTAGCGATGTTAACAATATGGATTTGACCAGTTGTCAGCTGTGCGCTTGGCAACATAAATGAGCTGATGAGTGAGCAAGCTCATATTGTGTCGTTCACCTCATTTATTTGGATAACGAAATTAATACTATAGTTGTTGGTCCTGTATCGTTTGAATAATGAAATTGATACCATAGTTGCTGATCCTGTATCGATTACAACTGCGTTTCCATTCAAAACGCTAGCAACTGTGATCGGCAGCGAACTCTTTTACGTACAGGGCCTGCCAGTCATAGTGCACTGCGCCGCACACAAACCAACCACAGCTCGGAAATAAGTCACCATAATATGGTAAATAAACATACTAACGCAGAACGTGAAATCGAATTTGAACTCGATGCTAATCTCATTTCAACCACAGATCCCTCCAGTATAGTCACCTATGCTAATGCCGGTTTTTGTGATATTGCCGGTTATCAAGCCGATGAATTAATTGGTAAACCACATAATATTGTGCGCCATGCCGATATGCCTAAGCCCGCCTTTAAGCAGTTATGGCAAACGGTGCAATCTGGCCGCAGTTGGATGGGACTGGTGAAGAACGCCCGTAAAGGAGGCGGATTTTATTGGGTATCAGCCTTTATCACCCCCATCACCGATGCTAAGGGCAAAATTATTGAATATCAGTCTGTGCGCACTAAGCCTAACCGAGAATGGGTTAAGCGTGCAGAGGCGCTCTATAGCGAAATGAGCCAAAAAGAGACGCCATCTAAGCTATCAAGGCCACGCTTTAGTTATCGTTGGGCGCGTTATCTTGCTGCGTTAACAGCGCTTGCCAGCACCCTAGCTATGATGAGCGGCGCATCGGTACACTTAGGTGGTACGGTATCGATATTGGCGATGGCCGGGCTGTTACTCAATGAGTTTTTTCATCAACGACGTTTAGGGCAGGTGGCAACACTTGCGACGCAAGCATATGATAACCCGTTGATGGAGCTCGTCTATACCGGGCGTTATGATGAATATTCCATGATAGAGCTCGCGCTGCAAAAGCGTAAAGCCGAGGTGCGTGCGATTGTTGCCAGAGCCAGCGAAACCGCAGAGGGGATCCACGTTAGTGCTGAGCACGAGTTAGTTAATCAGCAAGAGATTAAGCATAACTTGAATAAGCAAGGTGCCGATACCGACTCTGTAGCGACAGCGGTAACCGAAATGTCCAGCTCAATTCGCGATGTGGCTGATAATGCGATGGCGGCATCACAATTAGTGGAGCAAGTGAATCAGCTTGCTGATGACGGACTCAATAATGTGCAAACCACGATAGACTCGGTGGCAGAACTGCACTCAGAATTAGCGCGTGCAAACGGCATAATTAACGATCTATCGGTGAGTAGCCAAGAGATTGAAAAGATCCTCGAAGTCATCGGCACCATAGCCGATCAGACCAATCTGCTGGCACTCAATGCGGCGATTGAAGCGGCTCGAGCAGGAGAGAGTGGCCGTGGATTTGCGGTGGTAGCCGATGAGGTTAGAGCGTTAGCTTCAAAAACCCAAGCTTCCACCGAAGAAATTCGCTCCATGATTGCTCACCTGCAAGATACCGCTGGCCAAGCCGTGATAGCGACGCAACAAGGCAGCCATTTATCGGATGTGTGTCGAGACAATGCTGTTCGTACCGGCGATGTGCTGAAACATGCCAATAGTATGTTGAGTGAGGTGGCCAGCGCGAGTCATCAAATCGCTGCCGCGGTGCATCAGCAGGCGAGTGTGACTGAAGATATTAATAGCAACATCATCTCCATTCAGCAGTTGTCATTGGCCAATATTGAGCGCAGCGATCACTCGGTAAATCGTGGCTCTGAGTTGGTGAGTCAGCTCAGCGATCTACAACGTTTGATGCAGCAATTTCAAAAGCGATAACGCGATTGATTAATTACAATCGCTTATCTTCATTATCGCCACTTCTCTTTATCAGAGTCTCTTAAATTGCAGGCCTGGTGGATTGAGGCCCGTGAGCTGAAGTTTACATGAGTGCCACCATACGCCGCTGATACAGCGGCGTTTTTATCTCTATAGCGACTGGCAATAAAACCGTATCTATCGGTTATCGCCATGGTTCTGCTTCAAGCGCTTAATGCAGTACGGCTAATGTCACCTAGCTAATTCCACGAGATTAATTCTATTTGGCTAATGTTCCATCACGAGGGGATTGCTGGCTTGGCATCGACTAAATAGCATCAGTCAAAGGCATAAAAAAACGCCGTCATGTTGATCAGACGGCGTTGGTTGGGATCAATCCAGCGGCGTGCTTACACCTTATAAATCTTAGCGGGTATGGCTTGGCGAACGGCGGCGCCAACCACCCAGTCGAGCATCACGCCCTGGCCTTCACGAGTCGGGTCGATAAGGCCGATATCGTTAATATTGACTCCATCTCTGGATTTCATTTTAACGGGTTGCTGTTTATCACCAATCCAATGAGCCCGCTCACCTAGCTCGGTATGGCCAAACCCATGCTCAAAACCTAAAGTCCCGGGCATTATCCCCTCAACGACCATTGCTAAGGCTTGGGTTTTAGCGCTTGGGGTTTCAATCACAAACAGATCGCCTGTGCTTATTGCCGCATTTTCAGCATCAATGGGGTGAATATATACAGGGTTAACCCCTTTAATCGAGGCAAGGCGCGGTGACAAATTAGACACCGAGCTATGGATGTTTGACTTGAAGTTGGTCAAGCTAAACGGCCACTGTGTTTTAGGGTATTGCTGCTCAAATGGTGTGCCGTCAGCCAAGCGCTGCGGTGACCAAGTAGGACAACCTAGGTAGCGCTCGCCGGTCATGGTGTTGATTGACGTACCGACGGTTTCATTCCAAATGGCCAGTGGCTTAGCCCAGCGATGCTTCATTCTATCTTGCTGGTAAGCTTGGCTGGCGTCTTCAAAACGACCGCCACGGGCAAAGATGTAACCTACCTTTCGCATCTCTTCACCTGTTAGAGTGCGGGTCATCGCCGGCATGAGTCGCTCAAGCCCTGACCAGGCAATGTCTTCGGCTTCGACGCTCGGGACGCCGCCTTTGGCATAGGCAAGGTTTGCCGCTGCGCGCAGGTAAAAATCTTCAGCGCTATGAATGGGATGCCAGTTACCTTGGCTGTCCTGTATGGCATTGTCGCCAAAACCGCCTAGCTCCATACGCTTAGCTACATCTATGATGAAGTTTTCAAAGTTAATCGCTCGACCATCGGCCGTTTTTTCTGTGCGCGGTTCAACGATGGGCCAGCGTGCGGTGACCGCTTTGGTCGGCACGCCGTGCCAAGGGGTAGACATGCCCCAGCTTTCATAGGTCACAGTGTCGGGCACAATATAATCAGACAGTGCGGTAGTCTCATTGATAAAGGCATCGATAGAGATAATCAGGCCTAATTGCTGTGGATCTTTCAGCTTATCGCCCAGCAGGGTATTTAGCCCGGGGACCCCATAAAGTGGGTTAGCCATGTGGTTAATCCAGGCTTTGGCTTTATAAGGGTAACCGTCGATAGCCGCCGATAAGTGCTCGGTGAGCAGCGGGGCTGAGATCGGGTACCAAGGTGCGCGAGTAGGATAAGGTGATTCTCCTGCGGCGACGCGGCGTTTATATTCGCTGGTTTTTTGGTAGGGGAATTTACTGCGAGATAAGAAAACTCCTTTAGGCTTAGTCTTGCCGTTAAATTGGGTGAAATCGTAACGTGGGCCTGCGGCCGATGTGGGGTAGCCGCCAGCTTTAGCCATGGCACCACCTTTCATATTGATATTACCAATCAGCGCGTTAAGCATTAAAATAGTAAAAGAGTTATAAAAGCCATTGGTGTGCATATTGCCGCCATGGGTATCGACTACCGCTTTGGTACCGTGGCTGGTGAACTCACGTGCTAAGGCTTCGATTTGCGCTACAGCGATGCCACACTGTTGGCTATAAAACGCTAAATCATGCTTAAAGGCTTCCTCTTTCAAGCGTTGCAATGAGGATTTCACTCGTATGTTTTTGCCAAGGCTAATGACTTGCCTATCGACAAACAGTTGCGCGGCATCGTCTTGGGTGTTGACGTTGAGTTGCTCTGAGGCCGCATTAACCACCACAAAAGGATCGCTGTCAGATAACGGCTCGCCGCTGTAGCTCAGGCCGATATCGGAGGCGCGCAGGAAGCGACCATTATCGGCATGACTCTCGTCACTTATCACCAAGTGTGTCGCATTACACCAATGGGCAGTATTGGCTTTTGCCATAGCTGCGGCGCTAGGCTGGGCCAAAAAGGGTTGGTTGTAAGCGTGATTAGCGATGATCCACTGGATCATGCCGAGCACTAAAGCGGAGTCTGTTCCGGGGTTGATGGGCAGCCAATGGTTGTTATCACCGGCGGCTAAGCTCGATGAACCTGCCGGTAAACTCGGGGCGATGATGGTGTATTTGAGCCGACCGCTAGTGCGTCCTTCGGCCAATTGCCTTGCTTGGCGTTTAAACGGGTTGCCCGCTTGCGCTGGTGACATACCAATAAATAGCACGTATTCGGCGTGGTCTAAATCGGGTTTTAGATGAGCGAATTTATTCAAATCATTCATCATAGCCCCTGAGCCTGCCCGAAACGCGTAACCACAATAGGAACCATGGTGACCAAAGTTACGCGTGCCGTAACTGTTGAAGGCAAAGCGTTTTAAAATATCATCACGGCCTTCGTTACCCGCATTGGTGACCAATAGCTGATTGGCTTTGGGGCCATATTCGGGGTTTTGTGGATCCAGCGGGGTGTGAATGTCGCGTATTTCACGCAGCCCAGTTACTTGGCCTTCACCAAACAGATCGCCACCTTCGACCACTTCGCTGAGCAGCTGCTCATAGCTAATGGGTTGCCACTTGCCTTCGCCGCGTTTACCCACACGTTTAAGCGGTTGGGTGATACGATAAGGGCTGTTGCGTATCTCTAACATGCCATTGCCGCGGGCGCAGGCGGTGGAGCGTCCCGCGAGCCCAGCTTCGCCCATCAATGAGCGATAAGCCTCTTTAACTGGCGTAGCGTAAGGGATCTGCTCATGGTGTGATAGTGGGTGGTATGGATTGCCAGCGATGCGCAAAATATCATCGGTATTATTATCGATACGTACCCGCAGGCCACATAACGACCAACAGCCAAAACACATAGATGGCGCGACTCTTTGATCTGGATTAGGCAGTAGCTTGCCATTCGCATTGAGGTGATACTCTGGCGCTAACGAGTTGCCATGGTGAATATGTTGGGTCTTTTTACCCGCGCTGCCCTCTAAGGTTCCTTTGACCGCATGATGAATGGTGTCACTGTAACCGGCAGAGAATGCACCTAATCCACCAACAGCAAAACCTGATTTTAGTAGCAGACGACGTTTATTATCCATTTTAAAATCCTTAAATATGTTGGTTATTGCTGCAGAGCTTGAGATTGGTGAACCGCAGTGGCTTTAGCGTTGATAAGCTCTGAGCCGATAAGTGCCAGCGCCAGCCATAGGCCGAATATGCCAATGATCCCAAGCCAGCCAGCGCTCCCAGCGGGCAACTGATAGGCAAAATCTCCCACATCAAAGCGAGCAATGGTTTGTACTTCCAAAATGGTTACCCAACGTATTACCCACGCACACAGTAGGCTGCTAACTACCATAGCAATAACCCCAAATGTGCGCGTGGCAAAGACGTTGAATAATAGCGCTAGACCAATACAGACAGATAAGGTGGCGGCCATTAGCGTAAGGTTGATGACCCAAACTGGGTTGGCGAACAATGAAAAGCTGGGGTTGTTTGAGGCCCAAATCGGCACTAACACTAAGGCCAAGGTCGCGCCGATAATGCTGGTACGTTGGATGATATTGCGATCGGCGCCGCTTAACGCCGGTTTTGTCGCGTTAGGCAGCAGTGTCCATGTCAGCAGGGTAAAGCCGATGGCGCCAACAAATGCGCTGGTAAACCACAGTAGTGCTGAGGCGGGTTGATGCCATAAAGGACGACTGGCGATGACTGAAATTTCGGCGCCAGTATAGATAGCAATGCTCAGCCCAGACAGCGCGGTTAGGCTGGCGGCTACAAGTAACTGTGTGTGAGTTGTTTGCCATTGCCCCAAGGTTAACAGCGCTAACTTGCGCAGCAAGGGAGACTGGCTAAACTGCCATGCGGCAATATCGCGGCGCAGATAAAGCCAGGCGGTCAGCACGCTTAACCCAGAAAATAGTGGTAAGAAAAATGAGCCTAACGACATCCAAGACCATGGCGTGACATGAAAATAGAAATGCCAAGCACGGCCCGGTTGATGTAAATCGCCGGTGAGGGCCAGCGGGCCAACAATGGCGCCAATGGCCATGGTGAGCGCGAGTGCTACACGAAAATGGTGGGTGGTTTGACGGCTAAAAACCAAGGCGACGAGCAACAAGATGGCCGCGGCGTAAGAGGCGCCAATATAGAAAAAGTATTGCACTGCCCAGGGGAGCCAGGCCACTTCTTGTGCAGGAATCAAGATTTCGGTGATGTTCATGACTATTCTCCCACAGGTTCGTAGAGGGCGGCTTGACCGTCGACATGGCTGACGAAGCGCTCATCCATCCCGATGTAAAACACGTGCGGATGGGTATTATGTTCAGGTTTTAATACCTTGATATCGTCTTTGTTTGCGGTCAGTAATTGACTGATAACACTATTGGGGTCGTTGATGTCGCCAATCACGCGAGCACCGCCCACACAAGTTTCGACACAGGCAGGAAGTAAACCTTGTTCTAATCGATGGGCGCAGAAGGTGCACTTATCGGCGGTTAGGGTGTCGTGATTGATAAAACGGGCATCATAGGGGCAGGCCTGCACACAATAGGCGCAGGCGACGCAGCGCTCGTTGTCGACCATGACGATGCCATCTTCACGTTGAAAGGTGGCTTGCACTGGGCAGACTTTAACGCAAGGTGGGTTATCGCAATGGTTACATAAACGCGGTAACATAAACGCCTTCACTTGCTGGGGCTGTTCTTTACCGTCTAGCTTGACTTGGTATTGTTTGACCGTGGTTCTGAATTGGCCTATTGGCGCCTGATTTTCTATGCTGCAACCGACGGTGCACGCTTGGCAGCCGACGCATTGACGCAGATCGATAGCCATGGCATAGCGTTTGCCTATGTGACCTTTACGATCGGCCTGTTGGTTGTTGCGGATAACTGTGCTAGCAACCGCAGTATTGATCCCTGCAACGGGAATGAGCGCCGCACCGGCAGTAATACCCGCCATGCGATTGAGAAAATGTCGTTTATCAGTATCCATATAACGCCTACTTGGGTGGGTGATAAAATATACAATGGCATTGTTCGTTATTCACATCAGTGGCGATATTGTGGATTTCCACATACCCAGATCAATATTGATCTAGAACAAGTTATGTGACCGCTATAGGGTGATATATCTCTAATAATTAAGAAGATATAATACTTAAACAGGAGAGGATGACCTTGAGGCGATGCTTAATATCCCCATGTAAAAGAGCGCTATTTAATTGCACATTGTGGCTCGTCATGAGTGGGGTTATATGCGCTGGTCTTCATTTTTCGCTGGCGGCAATGCCGAGTGATAGGATAACGAGCCAAGTCGTAGTGCAGCGCAACATTGACATCGCTGAGGCTAGTCAGCCGGCTGCGGGGCAAGTGATCGATGTTGCGGTATTAGCCACTCGTGGTAAGGCGGCGGCGCGTAATCGCTGGCAGCCAACCATGGCTTGGTTAGAGTCGCATATTGCTGACACGCGTTTTATGTTGCATCCGCTAACGTTGGATGAAATGGCTCAAGCCGTTGAGCAGCTCAAGGTCGATTTTGTGGTCACTAACCCCGGGCAAGCGGTGCAACTTGGGCGGCAATTTGATCTCTCTTGGCTGGCAACCATGACCAGCCCCACCGATGAGAGTCAAACCAACAGCATTGGCTCGGCGCTGGTGGTGCGCGGTGACTCACCCTATTACAGTTTTGAGCAGCTTTATGGCAAGCCCGTCTCTGCCGTGGCCAGTAACGCCTTTGGTGGCTATTTAAGTTTGCGCCATCATTTAATTAGCCAGGGCTTTAATGCCAATGCGTTTTTTTCTCGTGTACGCTTTTTAGGCTTCCCCATCGATGCCAGTTTGTATCAGTTACGCGATAAGCATATTGAGGCCGCCGTGGTCCCAGCCTGTTTATTAGAAAGCATGGTGACAGATGGATTACTCGAGGCTAACTATCGGGTGATCCAGTCTCGCTCGCCGGCCCACTTTCCATGCCAAGTGACCAGTGAGCTTTATCCTAATTGGTCATTTGCCAAGACCCAGCGCGCTTCAAACGAATTAGCAAAACAGATGTCCCAAGCCCTATTGGCAATGCCCGCTGACAGCAAGGCGGCCATTGCCGCCAGAGCGTCAGGCTGGACATCGCCGGTGAGCCTGTTAACTATCGATAAGTTGTATCAAGAACTGAACATGCATCCCTTGCATCTGCCTTGGTGGCAAGAGGCGTTTATCTGGCTAGAGGATAATCAGCAGTGGGGCTGGTTGCTGTTGGTGACTTTAGTGCTGCTTAATGGCTACCACTTTTGGTTAGAGTACTGTTTTAACCGTAATAAAAAGCAGTTAGAGCAGGCGCTACACCGGCTTAAACACAATGGCGAGCTGCTCGAGCATGCCCAGCGAATAGCCATCGTGGGTGAGCTGGGCACCAGTGTCGCCCATGAAATTAATCAACCTTTGGCGGCGATAAGAAATTACACCGAAGCGGGGTTATTGCGTATCGCTAAGCAGCGTCCGCTTGAGGATCTGGTGCCTGTACTTGAAAAAATTCAACATCAGGTGGAGCGGGTCGACAGCATAGTGCGGCGGCTGCGAACCATGATAAAAAAGCATGCGGCAGAAAAGGCTTATACCGATATTAATCAACTGATTAGTGATACTATGGAGCTGCTTGATTTTCGGCTGACTAAGCTTGAGATCCCATACCGCTTGTCACTGCAGGCGTCATTGCCATTGTGTTATGTCGACCCGATAGGCTTGCAGCAAGTGTTAGTTAACCTCGTCACTAATGCCATTGATGCTTGCGTGAGTGCGCAGCACATTGATGTGACTTGGCAGCCAGAAATCGTTATTGAGAGCCATTATCAGGCTAACGTTTTAACTTTAACGGTTAGCGATAACGGCATTGGTATCTCACCAGAACACGCCGATGTGACCCAGGCTTTTGTGAGCACCAAAACACAAGGGTTAGGGTTAGGACTAGCAATTTGCCGTGATGTGATAGAAGATCATGCTGGGCAAATGAGTTTGAGCCCTATTGCGCCTCACGGCTGTAAAGTCACCATTGTTATCCCTGTGAGTGGTAAACCCCATGAATGATCGCCTGACTAACTTACCCGTGTATATTGTCGATGATGACCTGTCTGTCAGGGAGTCTTTGGCGTTTTTACTCGATGAGTATGAATTTAATGTTGCAGTGTTTACCGATGGTCAGCAATTTCTTGACAGTGTAACGGTGACGCAGCCAGGCTGCGTGATATTAGACAGTCGTATGCCTGTGCTGCGCGGTCAGCAAGTGCATCAATATTTACGCGATAATCAAAGTCCGCTGGCGGTGATCTATTTAACTGGTCATGGCGATGTGCCAATGGCCGTTGATGCGCTGCAAGCTGGGGCGGTCAACTTCTTTCAAAAACCTGTCAATGCCGATCAGCTGGTGGCAGCGATTAACCAAGCCTTGGAAACCTCAATGCAACAGCTGGATAAATTGGCCAGTATCGATGCATATCGCTCATTAACCGAGCGTGAGAAAGATATTTTGGGGTTAATTGTTGCCGGCAAACGCAATCAAAAAATTGCCGATGAGCTGTGTATTGCGATGCGAACCGTTGAAGTGCACCGCGCCAGTTTATTGAAAAAATTTGCCGCCAAAACCGTGGCAGAACTCGCCTATATTTATGGTGTGCTGCATTCGTGACAGCAGCATCGATTTACCGCTTTAATTTTGGCGCATTTAAACAATGACAGGCCACCTTACGTGACATCTCAATCTGTAACACCCAGCGCTGCCACACTTCAGCCTACCAGCTTAACCTCTGCTGCGATGCAATCGATTAAAGGCCGAATATTGACCCGCCATCATGTGGGCAACGCCCTGCATTATTACCTCAAAACCCTCGATGGCCCCATACGTGTGGTGATTAACGACAGTGAGCGAGTCTGCTTTTGTCGCACCCAAGATGTCGCTCAGCTGTTATCGCCTTTAGCGCACCTGTCTGTACGAACCGAAGCGCTGACACTAAAGACCTTTGACCATCAAGCGGTAACGGCGCTTTACTGTGGTAACAGCCAAAGCTTTCGCCAGTTAGTGAGAGAGGCGACCGACTTAGGAATAGTGCTGCACGAAGCTGATATTCGCCCTGAGCAACGCTATCTCATTGAGCGTTTTATCGCCCTAGATGTGGAGTTTATTGCTGAGTTGGTGCCAAATGAGAGTATCAAGACGGTTATCGGGCATCGAGCTCGCCGTACCGATATTGATGTCACACTTTCAATCGTGTCTTTGGACTTTGAATGCTCAATGAGTGGCGAGCTGTATAGCGTTGGCTTATATGGCAAGGATAATGATGGCGAGGCGATTGAGTTAGTTATTATGGTGGGCGATGGTGAGGGCGTTAATCCTCCATTGGATGCTAGCTACGTAACCAATATTGAATGGGTAGATAATGAAGCGGCGCTGATTATCGCGCTGATTAACTGGTTTGCTCGCTTTGATCCCGACATTATCATTGGATGGGCCGTGGTCACATTCGATTTAGCCTTACTGTATCGCAGGGCCGCTCATCATCAAATTCCGCTTAATCTGGGGCGACATCATCAGTTATTAACGTGGAAGGTGGAAGGTAAGTTTCGTCCTGAAACCTTGGTGCTTCCCGGGCGAGTGGTGCTCGATGGTATCGATTGGCTCAAGGCCGCATTTTATCAGTTTGAGAGTTATGCTTTAGACAATGTATCTCGTCAGCTGCTTGATGAAGGCAAAGCGATTGATAATGTGGCCAATCGGGGCGAGGAGATCACCGCCTTATTTGAAGAAGATAAGCTGGCGTTGGCCCATTACAACATCACAGATAGCCGCCTGGTGTGGGACATCTTTCAAAAAACATCGCTGACAGAGTTTGCCCTTGAGCGTTCAAGACTAACAGGTTTGGAGTTTGGTCGAGTAGGGGCCTCTGTCGCGGCGTTTAATCATCTCTATTTACCGCATCTGCATCGCGCCGGCTATGTAGCGCCAAGTGAGCCAGCCAGTGATGGCATAGAGAGCCCAGGCGGTTATGTGATGGATTCTATCCCCGGGCTTTATCAGCATATTTTAGTACTCGATTTTAAGAGCTTATATCCTTCTATCATCCGCACCTTTTTAATTGATCCTAAAGGGCTAATCGAAGGGCAGGCGATGAGCGATACCGATACCGTTGCAGGCTTTTTAGGCGCGCGTTTTAGCCGTAATGCGCCTATTTTACCTGACTTAGTGGCGGAGCTAGCCACTAAGCGTGAGCAGGCTAAGCTAGAGGCCAATGCCCCCTTGTCACAGGCGATAAAAATCATCATGAACTCCTTATACGGGGTATTGGGATCGCGGGGATGTGTGTTTCATGATGCAAAGTTGGCCAGCTCTATTACCCTGCGTGGGCATGAGATCATGAAACAAACCCGTCGGTGGCTCGAAGAGATGGGGTTAACGGTGATCTACGGTGACACCGACTCTACTTTTGTGCATGTAACCGATGTGAGTTCAATTGACCATATCGATGACTTTGCGCGCTCTCTGGTGACAAAAATCAATATAAAATGGCAGCAATTGCTAAAGCGTGACTATAATTTAGCCTGTTATCTCGAATTGGAGTATGAACGACACTTTGAGCAATTTTTTATGCCGACATTACGTGGTTCATCAGAAGGCTCAAAAAAACGTTATGTGGGGGCTTATACCCAGCAAAACGGTGAGCTAAAGCTGGTTTTTAAGGGCATGGAGCAGGTAAGGAGTGATTGGAGTCCATTAGCGCGGCAGATACAAGCTGAACTTTATCATCGGTTGTTTACTAAGCAAGATGTGGTCGAATACTTAAAAACTATGGTTATGGCACTGCAGAATGGCGAGTTAGACGAACTGTTAGTGTTTTCTAAGCGATTACGCCGCAACATAGAAGACTATACGGCAAAATCAGCGCCGCATGTTAAAGCGGCCACTTTGTGGTGTGAACGAAGTGGTGAATCTCGTTTTGGTAAGCGAGGGTGTAAGGTGGAGTATTTGATGACAACAAATGGGGCAGAACCAAGGCAATGTTACCAGGGTAATATTGATTACCAGTATTATCTGGATAAGCAAATCGCGCCTATTTCTGATCCCATCCTTACCATTGTTGATTCTAGTTTCACTGAGTTAACCTCAAAACAGTTAACGTTAATTTAGTTGGGTTGATTTTAATGGGGTTGACGCCTAGTGTTAATAGGGTGTTTTGGGCTTTGGTGGCTATGGTTTCATTTGCTGTTTGGGTGCAATAAAACTGCAATTTATGTGATATTCAGCTTTGAGCGACTAGCGATCTTTTGGTAGTCTAAATTTGAAAGTGGAGTGAAATAAAGCAACGGAATGTAGCATTAAAGTTAACATTAAAAGTTAGCACAGAAAAGTTAACAGCAAACTGAACATAATTAAAGGTTAAGCCAACACATGAAAAAGAGTTTAATAGCAACAGCATTAGCGGCTGTCATTTTTGTACCAGCAGCATCAGCTATCGAAATCTATAAAGACGATAAAAATGCTGTCGAAATTGGTGGTTATATTGACGCCCGAGTTATTAACACTCAAGGTGAAACAGAGGTTGTTAATGGCGCGTCACGTATTAACTTCGGTTTTACTCGTGATATGAGTGATGGCTGGAAAGCGTTCACTAAATTGGAATGGGGCGTAAATCCAGTTGGTAATAGCGATATTGTCTATAACAACCGTTTTGAATCTGTTCAGGATGAGTTTTTCTATAACCGTCTAGGTTATGTCGGCATCGCTCACGACACCTACGGTACCTTAACCATTGGTAAGCAATGGGGTGCTTGGTACGATGTGGTCTATAGCACAAACTATGGCTTTGTTTGGGATGGAAATACCGCAGGTGTATACACCTATAACAAAGATGATGGTGCTGTAAACGGTGTAGGCCGTGGTGATAAAACGGTTCAATACCGTAACGCATTTGGTGATGTCAGCTTTGCTGTACAAGCCCAGTTAAAAAATAGCAGTTTCTATACCTGTGATTCAGATAATATCTCTGAAGAAGCGTGTGAAGCACTTTGGGCAAGTGGTGACAGAGCGGCTCAGCAAGTGGAGTTTAACTACACTTATGGCGGTGCAATCACGTATGCAGCAACGGATAAATTAACTCTGACTGCCGGTGTAAACCGTGGTGAGTTTGACGTCCGTTTTGGTAATGGTGAACAAACGACGGCAGTTGATCTTATCTATGGTGCCGGTGTGACTTGGGGCAACTTCGATGATGCTGGTTTCTATGCGGCAGCCAACGTCAATAAGCAAGAAAACCATGATACCGACAATATCGGTCGCTTAATCAAAGATGCGTGGGGTGTAGAAAGTTTATTTTCTTACACCTTCGACAATGGTCTGCGTCCATTTGTATCGTACAACATCTTAGATGCTGGCGATGACTATGTTATCCAACCTAACTTCAATGCCGATCCTAACGATGTATTTAAGCGTCAGTTTGTGGTTGTTGGTTTGCATTATGTGTGGGATAACAATACTGTGCTTTATATCGAAGGTCGTAAAGATTACAGTGATTTCACCAGTGCAGATAAAGAGCAAGAAGCAAGAATGTCACTATCTGAAGATGATGGTATCGCGATCGGTATTCGCTACACACTATAAGTTGACGGTTTAACCTCGTCATCTAGATATAAAAAGCGCTTCATTATGAAGCGCTTTTTATTTGACTGCTCACTGCGTTTTTACATGACTTTTTTTGGTAGTTGTCTGGTTACTCGCTCAAAAATAGTCGTTTTGATAATGAGCAATCGCTTACCGTTTTGCTATCACTCGCATTAACGCTCTGTGCTCGATTTTTGGATCTTTTATTTTATCCGGCTATTTTACCCACTTCTTTTGTCAGTATTCCTTGCTCTAGCATTAAGGCGTTCTGAAGTAATGTTTTAGTTATTAATTCCCCAGCCCAAACTGTAACTTATTGTTTACACTTAGTCGCAAGTGATTAAGAGAAGCTTTGGTTGAAGGAGGGGGCGGAGCAATGAATAATGTAGCGTTACATAGCTTCTTCTAAACGTAAAAATATCCGCTTTATAACACACTCATGCTGACGATCGAGTGATATATTTTTTATATTTTTCAATCTGATTAAAAACAACAATGGCGTGGTTGGTCTGTACAGATATTTAATGATAATAGTCTACATGGCTTAGCTTTAAGTATGACAAAAATTACAAACCATATAATTAGTAAGGTTTTTATTCCATTTGCTTTTTGAGTCTTTTGTAACATTCAAGTTAGAGTGTTGCTTTAGTTTAATTATCTAATTTAGTGTTTACGTGTTACTGGAGAAAGATGAGTTGATAATGCCAATTTATACCCTTGATAAATTTAGTATTATTTTGTGGGCTGCACAGGAATAACAAAGATTTACGGGTTATGATAAGAAACAGGGTTATAAAATATTTCAGTTTAAATGTGCATAAATTCAGCTTTCAGCCTTTGGTTTGTAAAAATTGAGTTTAAATTGTTGCGCAAGTGTTTCTCTTGTGGTTTCATCTTACCTAGAAATTTAACCAGTAATGTAGTTTTGGGTTATTGGATTAGATATTCGTAATAAAAAAATGAAGTCCAGGGAGAAACAACATGTATAAAAATAGCCTATTGGCTAACTCTGTGCGTTTTGCACTAGTTAGTGGCGCTGCATTAACAGCTTTTACCGCACCGGTAGTTTTTGCTGCAGATGAGACTGCTGACGTAGAACGTATCGAAGTTACCGGCTCTCGCCTTAAGCGTAATGATCTCGAAACTCCGACTCCGATCACTGTCCTGTCACGTAACGATATTCTTCAAACAGGTGCTATTAATGTTGCTGATGTTCTAAATCAATCACCAGTTGCATTTGCGGGCTCAGATCAATCAAATAGCTCTTTCTCGACAACAAGTGTTGGTTTAAATACGACAGCATTAAGAAATTTAGGCGAAGAACGAACACTCGTTTTACTTAACGGTCGACGGTTTGTATCAGGCGTATCACCCTCTAGTGGTTATGCTGTTGATTTGAACTCCATTCCAACGTCGATGGTTGAGCGTATCGAAATTTTAAAGAGTGCAGCTTCTGCTACTTATGGTTCAGATGCCGTTGCAGGTGTTGTTAACATTATTACTCGTAAAGATTTTGAAGGCGTTGACATTAATGCGCAAGCTGGAGTTTCCGGTGAGGGCGACCGAAATACAAGTACTTTCAGTTTAACGACTGGTGGTAATTGGGATGGTGGCAATGCTTGGTTGTCACTTGGTTACGATGAAGATGACGGTTTAAAATCATCAGATCGTGACTTCTCAAATCAGGATCTTGCATGGATAACTGATGATGAAGGTAATGAGGTAATTGGTCCCGTTGAATCTTCATATCCTCCACAAGGCCGCATTCAGTTTAAAGATCAAGATGGGAAAACCATTCGATTGAATGCTGATGGCACTCCTTTTAGTGGAACATTTAATCGTGCTGCTTATCGTCAGCTTGTTACTCCCTTGGAGCGTAAATATGCGGCTGCAGGGTTGACCCATGAACTTAATGACAGTATCTCTCTTTTTAGTGAATTAAACTGGAACTCGAGTAAAACAATTGGTTCTACTATCGAACCAACTCCGTTAGATGTTGTAAATGACATTTGGCTTAAAGATCGTAATGGTGTAGGCGGTATGGATGTGAATAATCCATTAATCCCTGAAGCATTGCGTTCACAGTTGATCGCTGCAGGTGTTACTAACTTAAATCAAACCACATTTGTTCGCAGAATGGTTGAACTAGGTGCTCGCTCAACAGATGTTGAACGTAATACTATTCGAGTTGCAACAGGTTTTGATTGGGCTATAAATGATTCATGGGCTAATAATACCTATTTAAGCTGGGGTAAAACGGATCAGCTACAGGAAAATGGCGGTCAGGTAAACGTAGATAGAGCCAATATGGCATTAAACGTTATCGAAGATAGTGATGGAAACCTTGTATGTGCAGATCCTTATGCTGTGTTGCAAGGGTGTGTTCCACTTAATATGTTTGGTGAAGGCACAATTACTCCTGAAGCTGCAGATTTCGTGTTTGTTCCAGCGAAAGCGGCTGGTCAGGCTGAGCAGTTTGTTCTTTCAACAACCTTCACTGGTGAATTACCACTCGAACTTCCTGGTGGCTTAATGGGATTAGCTGTTGGTGCTGAATACCGTGAAGAAACTGGCAGTTACAGCCCTGGCGACATGGCACAGATCGGTGCATCTAGCACCAATAAGTCTGAACCAACGTATGGTAAGTTAATCACTAAAGATATCTATGCAGAGGCTGCTTTTCCAATTCTAGATACTTTAGAGCTTAACCTTGCTGGACGTTATGGTGAACATAATATCACTGGTGGCGATTTTACATGGAATGCGGGTGTTAAGTTTACACCGATTGAGTCGTTGAGCCTGCGCGCTTCTGCTGCAACAGCAGTACGTACTCCAAATATTGCCGACCTGTATTCTGGTCGCGGTGAAACATTTGCTGCGGTCTCTGACCCTTGTGCTGGTGTCACTGCGACAACGGCTGGTAATGTGGCTGAAAACTGTCGTTCAATCCAAGCGATTAGCGACCGAATTGCTGCTGATGGTGCTTTTGAACCAACACAAACAGAAATTCAAGGTACAGGCGGCACTATCGGTGGTAGTCCTAATGTAGAGCCTGAAACTGCAGAAACATACAGTGTCGGTGCTATTTGGCAGGTAATTGATAGCTTATCTATTACGTTAGATTATTATAACGTTGCTATTGATGATGCGATTTCTACTACTAGTCGCTCTACTGTGATGCGCCGTTGTTTTGATGTCGCACCAGGTCAGTTTGATCCTAATTGTGCTGGCAACGCTGTACGTAATGAAGATGGTGCTTTAACAGCAGTTAATTCAGGTACTGGCAATGAAAACCAAATTGATACATCTGGTTTAGATACAGAAGTTAACTTTGCTATGGATTTAGGCCCAGGTACATTCCGTACACAATTAGTTTGGAACTACACTTTTGAATACGTAATTACTGGTATTGAAAGCGGTGAGGCAACTGACTATGTGGGTGAAGTTTTAACTCCAGAACACAGAGCTAACTTGAACTTATCTTACGGTTTAGATGATTTAGATTTGTCATGGCGCATGCGTTACTGGGATAAAGTTGTCGATTCAGTCGATGGCAATAACGTAAACTTCTATACTGGTGAAGCTCTTAGTGTAGGTAATGAAATTGATGCTGTAGTTTATCACGACATCAATGCCCGTTATAACTTCAACAATGGTGTGGAAGCATTTGTTGGTATTCGAAATCTATTTGATAAGAAGCCTCCGATGCTACCGCAAGGCACTAACAATGGCGGTACTGGTATCAATACTGCGTCAGAAGCTTATGATGTCACTGGTCGTAACTTCTATGCTGGTGTGAGTGTGAAGTTTTAATATTTCACTTACGTAAATAATAGATAAAAAAGGGCAATGGAAACATTGCCCTTTTTATTACAATTTAACTGTAAGCCATGAATCATTCATGGTTGATGTCCTCAGACTTAGATAGTTTATAGTCAAAGACTCTTATTTTACTAAAAGTCTGTTTTGCGATACTCCTCTTCTTATTCAAACCGATTTTGGGTCATGGGGTATTATGAAAAATACGTCAAAATGAATCATGGCAGTTAACTAGCTGTAATGTCTGTGCAACAAATGGGCACTCAAAATCTTTTTTGCTCTCCATTTGTTACCTTTTTGTTTCGTGTTGAGCGTTGTGTCGCGCTTTAGTTAAAGTTGCTTATTTTCAATGGTTTATGTTTGAGGTTTTTATGTCTACTAGCCTGTAAATGTAATACCTACCAAAAGGAGTTAGTTGAAAAAGCTCATCTTATGTAAATTTAGCCCTGTAATCGCCTTTTCACACAGTTCTACCGCTTTCGAAATGTTGACATCGGTCAACATTTTGTGAAATGATGCCAGCGGGTCTGCACTCTGTATAGTGTAGAGAGGGAAGATAATAACTAACAATCACAAGAGAAATACACACTTATAGCAACGTCATTCTAGCAAGATAAGCAGAAACCCATGTTGCTACTAGGTTAAACTTTTTATTTTCACTTCAAATTGGTTGGGAACTATGTCCAAGGTAAGCAATAGAACTAAAATCGCTACAGCGCTCGTAGGCGCGCTGGCCTTAGCAGGCAGTAACTTAGTGGTTGCCGATCCACTTTCTGATGTACAGAAAGCGGATGCGAGAATTCATTCTGATGCAGCAGCATCTCAAAAGAAAGTTGATAAATTCTACGATCAGGCACAAGACATGGCATTTGAATATGGCCAAGTCGCTGATACGCGTGAATCAACAAAATCATATAATGATTACGTTGCTGGTTTGGTCGCAGACCAAGAAGCGACGATGAAACTTATTCAAGAAGACATCAATGGTGTTGATAAGTTACGTCAAGGTGTTGTGCCATTAATGTTTAAAATGGTTGATGCGCTGGAGCAGTTTGTTGCTTTAGATTTGCCTTTCAATCAAGAAGTTCGTCAGGCTCGTATCGAGCGTTTACGTGAGACGCTTAATACTGCAAACGTGACGCTTGCAGAAAAATATCGCCTTATTCTTGATGCATACAATATCGAACGCGAATACGGTTCAAAGTTGAATGTTGAAACGGGTAAGTTGCAGCTTGATAGCAAAGAGATTCTAGTTGATTTCATCAACTTTGGTCGTGTTGGCTATTACGCACAAAGCCTAGACCAAAAGTCTGCGTGGATGTTCAATCCAGAGACAAAAGCATGGGATAAGCTAGAAGATAGCTATCTGCGTAACATAACTAAAGCTATTCGCCAGGCACGTGGCCAAGGCGCTCCAGATATGTTCGCGTTACCAATCCCAGCTGCGGAGGCTGCACAATAATGAAAAAGTTAATCTCTACAGCAATCGTTGCTGCAACGCTATCTTTAACAGCGGGAATGGTCAGTGCAGCTGATGCACCTAAGACGATTGATCAACTGCTTAAGCAAGTTCAAAGTGATCGCGCTAATGCCGCTCAAGTTAACAAAAAGCGTGAAGCTGAGTTTCAAGCTGAACGTGGCGATAAAGCAGCACTACTTAAACGTGAAAAAGCCGCGTTAGCTGCTGAAGAACAACGTGGTAAAGATCTAGCACAAGCCTTTGCTGATAACGAGCGTAAAATTGCTCAGTTAGAAGAAGACCGCAAAATTGCTCAAGGTGACTTGGGTGAAATGTTCGGTGTCGTTAAAGGTGAGGCCGGTGATTTTGCGGGCAAACTAATATCTTCAAACGTTAGCGCTCAGTTTCCTGGTCGTGCAGCGTTTATCTCTGAATTAGGTGCTCGTAAAGAACTACCAAAAATTGAAGAGTTAGAGAAGTTCTGGGAAGCGCAGCTGTTCGAAATGGCTGAGTCAGGTAAAGTCGTTTCATTCAATGCTGATGTCACTGGTATAGACGGTAATGTAAGCAACACTAATGTGATCCGCGTCGGTGCCTATAACCTATTAGCCGATGGCCAATATGTTGTCTATAACCCTGATCTGCGTCTTATCCAGCAGTTATCTCAACAGCCTGGTGGTGAGCAAGTTGCAAGCGTTAAAAAATTCGAAGGTCAAACGTCAGGTGTGCACAAATTGTTTGTTGACCCTGCGCGCGGTGTACTACTCAATGTATTTACACAGAAAGCCACATTAGAAGAACGCATTGAAGCGGGCGGCACGATCGGTTACATCATTATCGCACTATTGGTACTTGGTGCGCTAATTTCTATCGAACGTTTAGTTACTCTTTATATTGTTGGTGCGAAAGTTAATGCACAGCGCAAAGATATTGAAAATCCAGGTAACAACCCACTTGGTCGAGTGTTAAAGGCTTACCATGACAATAAAGATGTCGATGTTGAGACCTTAGAGCTGAAACTTGACGAAGCGATCCTCAAAGAGACGCCAGCGCTTGAAACTCGCATCTCTATCATTAAGGTTCTTGCGGCTATCGCGCCTATGATGGGTCTACTTGGTACTGTGACCGGTATGATTGCGACGTTCCAGAGCATCCAGTTATTCGGTACTGGCGATCCTAAGCTTATGGCGGGTGGTATCTCTATGGCACTAATGACTACAGTACAAGGTCTAGTTGCGGCATTACCACTAATGCTGATGCACGCGATTGTTATTGCACGCAGCAAGTCTGTTGTTCAAGTGCTTGAAGAGCAAAGTGCAGGTATCGTTGCCGAGCACGCTGAGAAGAGGAACGCGTAATGATGCTATACCTGATGGACATCTGGGATTCCGTCAGGGGCTTCATGGCCTCCGGAGGCGACGTCCTCTGGTTGGTTGCGGCAGTGCTATTTCTAATGTGGGTGTTAATGCTTGAGCGTTTTTGGTATCTCAATTTGATTGCGCCAAAAGAGCATAGCAATATTATCACCGCATGGAATAACAGAGAGGACTCTACCTCTTGGCATGCACACCGTATCCGTGAAGCTTGGGTATCCCAAGCGAAACAAGATATGAATGCTCGTATGCTGATTATCAAAACCTTAGTAGCTATCTGTCCGATGATAGGTCTGCTAGGTACCGTAACCGGTATGATACAGGTATTCGATGTGATGGCAGTTCATGGGACGAGTAACGCTCGTATGATGGCAGCTGGTATTTCAATGGCAACCATGCCGACAATGGCGGGAATGGTCGCTGCATTATCGGGAGTATTTTTCAGTACTCGCCTTGATGCAAAAATGAAGATCAGTATGGAAAAGCTAAAAGACAGCCTGCCACACCACTAGAGAGAGATTGAACATGGCACGTAAAAAGCATTCAAGTATAGAAGAAGAAGCACAGATTGATATGACACCGATGCTCGACATCGTGTTTATCATGTTGATCTTCTTTATCGTAACAACATCGTTTATTAAGCCATCAGGTCTTGACTATAACAAGCCTGAAGCTTCTCAAGCGACTACTCAGAAGTCTGCAAACATCTTTATTGGTGTGAGCAAGACAGGCGTGATTAAGATGGAAAACCGTCAGGTCGACATCGAACGTGTAACAGCCAACGTAGAGCGTATGTTAGCTGAATCACCAGAAGCGGCTGTATTGATTGAAGCAGATAAAGAAGCTGAGCATGGCCTGGTTATTAAGGTGATGGACAACGTGAAGAAAGCCGGTATCGACAAAATTTCGGTATCAGCGGGGAAAGATTAATATGCTGAGAGCAATAGTATCATTATTAATTGGTGGTGCTGTTACTTTTGCCCTGTTTGTATTCATGGCCTTCTTGGTCGGTGGCGGCGCTAAACGCGCCGACACCGCAACTGAATCTCCAGTAATTGAGATCAGTATGGATAAACAGGATACAAAAGTGCAGGATAAGCCTAGGGTAAAACCTAAGCCACCTACGCCGCCTGAGCAACCACCTTTGCCCGACACTCCGCCACCAGATAGCTCATCTGATATTGACACTAATATGTCATTTAACATGAGCGGTGTAGTGGCAGGTTCAGCAAGTACGGGCTTTAAGCTAGGCAACATGATGACTCGTGATGGTGATGCCACGCCAATTGTACGTATTGAGCCACAATACCCAATTGCAGCAGCTCGTGATGGTAAAGAAGGTTGGGTACAACTTAGCTTTACGATTAACGAACTCGGTGGTGTTGACGATATCGAAGTGATTGATGCAGACCCAAAACGTATTTTCGACAGAGAAGCTAAACGCGCACTCAGGAAGTGGAAATACAAGCCAAAGATTGTTGACGGTAAAGCACTTAAACAGCCTGGCATGACGGTTCAATTAGACTTTAAACTCGATGGAGGCAAATAGAGATGCAAAAAGTAAATACGCTTGCAGCTGCCCTATTGTTTGCTATCGGTGGTAGTTTGGCTGTTTTGCCTGTGGCACATGCCGCAGAAAAATGTCCAATTGAAAAGCGCAAGTCTAAGGCTGTTGGTCAAAACTCTGCTAAAAAAGTGCAGAAGTCTTTTGAAGCTTATCAAGAAGGCAACATTGACGAAGCGATTGCGGTATTGCTGGAAGCCAACCCGCGTGATGATTTTGATAAGGCCTATATTGCCCGTATGCTGGGTAATTTTTACGCCGAAAAGAATCAGATGGGCACTGCGATTAAGTACCTTAAAACGGCCGTAGATGCTGACATTCTTGGTGGAACCGATCATGGTGCAACACTGCGTTTATATGCAGATTTGTTAATCCAAGAGAAGAAGTTCAAAGAGTCGATTCCACAGTATTATAAGTGGATGGAGTTTACCTGTAAGGAAGATGCACAAGTGTATCGCCGTATCGGTATTGCTTACTCTGAACTTAAAGAGTGGGATAAAGTACTTCAAGTCGTTGATAAAGGTCTTTCTATCAGTGATAAGCCAGATAAAGGCTTATATCAGATGAAGCTGACTGCTTACTTCAATAAGAAAGATTATAAAAATGCCGTTAAAGTGCTCGAGACCATGGTGCCATTGTTCCAACAAGATGGTCGTCTCTGGGTACAATTAGCGCAGTTTTATTTGATAACCGAAGACTACAGCAAGTCGTTGGCCACCTATGATCTGGCTTACAAGAATGGATTTTTAGAAACCGCAGGTAATATCACCCGTTTAGCGCAGCTTTTAGCGCAAAATGGGTCACCTTACAACGCGGCTAAAATCTATGAAAAGCATTTAAAAAGCGGTCTGATTGAGCAGGATGAAAAAACGCTCTCAATCTTGGCAGGCTTTTATCATAATGCCAAAGAACTTGATAAGGCAGCGACCTATTATGGTAAAGCCGCTGCCATCAATAATGATGGTAAGTTATACCTAAAACAGGCACGTTTATTGACATTGCAAGAAGAGTACAAGCAAGCGATTCCCGTACTCAAAAACGCGCTAGCAGCGGGTGATGTGAGTGAAGGTGAGGTTGAATTTGAGTTGGCATTAGCTTATCTCGGTACTAAGCAGTATAAAGCGGCATATAATGCGTGCTTAAAAGCGGCCAAAGACGAGAAAACTCAACGTACAGCTAACAGCTATCTTGCTTACATCAAAGAAAAGGCACGTATTTATAACGTTGCGCTTTAACTTTTCTAAGTCTAAAAAGCCCCTTCATGGGGCTTTTTTTATGGGGCAAATAAATTGTCGGCTGCTTGAGGTGGCTACCTCAGTGTTTATTTAATAAATCATTCCAGTAATTAAGGTTAGTTGCTGGTTTCATCAATATGCGGGCATAGATACAATAGGGCTAATGTTAACGCTGTAAAACTGGGCGACACTATCGTCGATGAACGATTTTCATAAGGTTAGCCTGGTCAAAGTAACTGTCTCGAGTTACCAAAATCAGAGGGGCTAATGAGTCGTGTGCTGCCAACCTCTTAGATTAATCTACTGAAAAATAACTAACTAGCAATTGCACAAAATATGAAGGAAAGCATAAAAATGAAGAAAACCATTCTCGCAATGGCTATCGCTGCGAGCACCATCCTTGTAGGTTGCTCAGAGGCACAGCAAGGCACGCAGGCCACTGTTGCAGCTAAGCAAACCACTATCAGTGGCAGCACGCAAACTGCCGAACAAGCGTATTTGGCTCTGGCTGATAACTATTTTAACGACAGCCTAAAGCTTGAGCCGATTTATGCGACTTTTGTGGGAGTTAATGATTATAACGACCAATTTGGCGGCGCATTGACTGAAACCTATTTAAAACAGCGCCATGAGTTAAACACTCGCTACTTAAAGCAGGTCAAAGTCATTGACCGAGATGCATTGTCGCCAGCGTTGCAACTGAGCTATGACATGTTTTCTTACGACAGAAATGTCGCACTTGTTTCTGAAACCTTTCCTGAGCATTTCATGCCCATGAATCAGTTTTACAGCACAGTGATCAGCATGGTGCAATTAGGCAGCGGTGAAAGTGCTCAACCGTTTAATACTGTGCAAGATTATACTAATTGGTTATCGCGTTTAGCTGGGTTCGTTGAGTGGACTAAATTGGCACAAACTCGTATGGATGAAGGCATTGCTAGTAAAGTGGTGTTGCCTCGAGTCTTAGTGGAGCGCATTATTCCGCAACTGCAAGCGCAGTTGGTCAGCCAGCCGCAGCAAAGCCTATTTTACGCGCCAATTGCGCAATTGCCGGCTTCATTTACAGCACAAGAAAAAGCACAGCTGACGCAGCAATATACCCACTTTATTGATGAGCAGTTACTACCTGCACTGAGCCAGCTCACAGACTACTTTCAGCACACTTATCTGCCGATGGCCCGCGGCAGTGACGGTTGGTGGGCGCTCCCTAATGGAAAAGTCTGGTATCAACACTTAGCCAACTCACATACCACCACTACCATGTCGGTTGATGAAATTCATCAGGTTGGTCTATCTGAAGTGGCCCGTATCTTGTCTGAAATGGATAAAGTACGTCAGCAAGTGGGTTTTGAAGGCGATTTAAACGCTTTTTTTGCGTCACTGTCATCTGAGCCACAATATTTTTTCACTGATCGTCAGGGGCTTATCGATGGTTATATGGTGTTGAAAGATAAAATCAATCTTGAGCTACCTAACTACTTCAATGTGATGCCAAAAGCAGATTACATTGTTAAACCAGTAGAGCGTTTCCGTGAGCAGTCTGCTGCTGGCGCCTCCTATGATGCTCCTGCCGTTGATGGCTCGCGTCCTGGGGTATTTTATATCAACACCTTTAATTTAAAAGCCCAGCCGAAGTGGGGCATGACCACTCTCTCGCTACATGAGGCTGCTCCTGGACATCACTTTCAAATTGCTATTAAACAGGAGCTTAGTGACATTCCTCAATTCCAGCGCTTTGGCGGCTACACCGCATTTGAAGAGGGCTGGGCACTCTATGCGGAGTACTTAGGCATCGAGATGGGCATGTTTAATGATCCTTACCAATATTTTGGTAAGTTATCAGACGAGATGCTACGCGCTATGCGTTTAGTGGTCGATACTGGCCTGCACGCCAAAGGGTGGAGCCGCGAGCAAGCGATTGAGTATATGAAAGATAATTCGCCAATGGCGGAGTCAGATATTATTGCTGAGGTCGAGCGCTACATGGCCATTCCAGGTCAGGCATTATCTTACAAAGTGGGCCAGTTGAAAATTTTGGCCTTGCGCGCAGAGGCTGAACAAGCCTTAGGTGATAAGTTTGATTTAAAAGCGTTTCATGATCAAATTTTGACCTCTGGTTCACTGCCAATGGCTGTGATGGAGCAAAAAATCCACCACTGGATCGCCGCGACCAAGGCATAATCCTCTCGGCTGAACATCATCGTTCATTAAGCCCAGCAAATGTTTTATACTTGCTGGGTTTTATTTTACTTACTTTTGACACATTTTTTAGGAGCGATACATGGTACAAGCAACTGCACGTCATTTATTAGTCAGCAGCGAAGAACAATGCGAGCAATTAAAGCAGCAAATTCTGGACGGCGCTGATTTTGCTGATGTCGCCAAAGCCCATTCATCTTGCCCATCTGGCGCTCAAGGTGGTGATTTAGGTTCGTTCGGCCCAGGCATGATGGTGCGTGAATTTGACGAAGTGGTATTTAGTGCGCCATTAAATGAAGTTCAAGGTCCAGTTAAAACCCAGTTTGGTTATCACTTACTTGAAGTGACCAGCCGCGGCTAAACTGAGGCAACACGATGCTTGAGCTATATACCGGCAGGTTAAAGATTAGGTCGTTGCAACGTGAGGATTGGCAAGTTTACTTGTCAATCCACCAAGATCCTAGTGTGAATCAATTTGTTCGCCGACCGGATAGTGTTGAGGTTATCGCCGATAAATTTGCATCGCGGCTAACACCTTGGGTATTTGAGTCGGGTGATTGGTTAACCTTGACTATTGAAGAGTTAACCACGGGGCAAATCGTGGGATTTACCGGTCTTTACGCCAGTAATGTCACGCTTGCCCACGCCGAAGTCGGTTATATGCTCAGCCCAGTGAGTCATGGTAAAGGTTATGCAACCGAAAGCCTCAATGCCGTGATTGACTGGGGTTGTTTACAGTATCAAATTCACAAGTTTGTCGGCGTCTGTGTTAAGGACAATCGTGCTTCTGCTCGGGTGTTAGAGAAATGTGCTTTTCAACTTGAAGGCATTTTGCGCCATAACTACAAGCTTGACGATCTTTGGGTGGATGACTGTTATTACGGTTTATTGGCTTCAGAGCGCCCACTGTAGCGTGTCATCATGCACAAGTGTTATAATCGCGCCGATTTTTTTCAAAAAGGTATACAGTGTGACCACAGTATCACAAACCCTAGCATTATTGCCAGGCGAAGAGTTTATAGAGCTCTATAAAGTATTAAAAGTACAGTCGATGACCGGCGGTGGTGGCGAAGCTAAATTCGTCATAAGCGAAGGCATGGTGACTGTCGATGGCGAAGTGGAAACTCGCAAGCGCAAGAAGGTTTCACCCGGGCAAGTGGTGAGCTTTAATGGCGAAAGCGTAATGATTGTCGCAGGCGAATAACGTCCTTAAGTAAGTGGAGTTAATAATGCAATTTCCAGATGATGATAATGGCAAAATGCTGGCCGCAATGGCGGAATCCGGTATCGATTTGAGCAAGGCGCTTGATGTTGATTTTTTCCTTGTGTTTGAAGATCAGCGTGATGCTGAGTCAGCCGCAGAAGAGTTAGCTCAATCTGAACTCGAGGGCGAAATGGAATTACACCTCAACGATGAACTCGGTAAGTGGGAGCTTATCGTGTGCATGAATATGGTGCCTGAGTACGATGCGATTGTTAGCCAAGAGCTCGAACTCAATACCTTTGCCGCCGAGTTCGGTGGTGCCACTGATGGCTGGGGCGTCATGCAGCATCAGGAAGGCGATGATGAATTTGCTGATGATGAACACCAATGCAGTGATGACTGTCAACATTAATGCTACCGACGATTAAAGCCACTGTATACAGTGGCTTTTTTATTGCCTATTTTACTGAGACAGGTTGTTTTTAGCTGGGTCTTACTAGCACTGATTTTAGGCTGGGTTACATAAAACAATGCTAAAAAAGATAAAACTTCTTTGCCTTGTCAATGCAAACCAAGTTTAATAGCCGCAATTCTACTCTATTGATTTATAAAGCAGTCACTATGTCTTTCGAATTAACTTATGAGCTCATCGCTATTCTATTTGCCGTCGCTATTGTGGCTGGCTTTATCGATGCAATCGCCGGTGGCGGCGGACTATTGACTATTCCAGCGCTGATGTGGGCCGGGCTGCCTCCAACTGCGGCGTTAGCGACCAATAAGTTGCAGGCGTGTGGTGGTAGTTTTTTTGCCAGCCTGTATTTTATCCGTAAAGGCATGGTTAATTTAACGCAAATGAAGCTGTCTATTAGTTGTGCGTTTATCGGTTCGGCGTTGGGCACTGTTGCCGTGCAGTTAATCGATGCCTCAGTATTGCAGTTGGTATTGCCATTTTTAATGTTAACCATTGGCGGCTATTTCCTCTTTTCGAAGAAGATAAGCGAAGAGGACAAACAACAATTGCTCACCCCCACGGTGTTTGGCTTTACTGCGGCCCTAGGTGTCGGCTTTTACGATGGTTTTTTTGGGCCGGGGACTGGTAGCTTCTTTGCACTTGCCTTTGTGTCATTAGCAGGATTTGGGCTGGCAAAAGCGACTGCCCACGCTAAGGTACTTAACTTCTCAACCAATATCGCCTCGCTGATTTTCTTTGCGCTCGGCGGCAAAGTAGTATGGTTACTCGGTGCATGTATGCTTGTTGGTCAAGCTCTGGGGGCCACGCTTGGTTCGCGGATGGTGATGAGTAAAGGCAGTAAAATTATTAAGCCGTTAGTGGTGACCATGTCGATCGCGATGAGCGTAAAATTATTGTCGGATCAGTACGATCTCACTGCATGGTTTTAGAATTTATTTGTATCGCAGTACATGACTGATTAATACATTAATCATTGCATCAGATAGATAAGATAAAAGTAGGCACTGTATGGCATCAAAACCCGATCGAGTAACGGCGATGTTGCAGCTTATCGAACAAGTTAAGCAGGAGCTTCCTTTAACTGAGCCGGCTCATTTTATCTGCGGCCCAGAAGGGAGTTGTATCGGTTGCCCTAAAAAATTACTCGAGTTGGTTGATAGTGAATTATCTTATTGGGAAACCGCCATTGCCAATGGTGATATGCCGCAGCTTGGTGACATCTCCCGTTTCGGTAAACTGTGTAAAAACGTCCGGCGCGGGTTAAAACGCAGCGGAGTGTTATAGCGTAAAAATCTCATTATCGATGAGATTGATTTAGTCCCCAATTGACGCCTTAGGGTGGCGCTTACAGAGATAAACTTGATGTAAGGTCGTTGCCATCTGTCGCTGCATTTCTTACTATAACAAGCATTAGATACGTTCGTATCCTCCTCATTTTTAAACGAGAACTGATGAAATTTATCCACACCTCGGACTGGCATATCGGTCGTCAGCTACATAATCAAAGTTTGCTCGACGATCAGCGCCATGTGTTAGCGCAAATCATCGAATTAGCCAAGGCGCACCAAGTCGATGCCATCGTGGTGGCGGGTGATATTTACGATCGCTCCGTGCCGCCCGCCAACGCTGTGGCGCTGCTCGATGATGTGCTTAATCAGGTGGTCAATGAACTGGGCATTCCGGCCATTTTAATTGCCGGCAACCATGATGGGCATGAGCGGTTAGCCTTTGCTTCGCGGCAGATGCTGAGCAGTGGTTTACATATTATTGGGCCGCTAAGTGACACAGTACGGCCGATTAAACTTACCAGTGCAAGTGGTGATGCACTCTTTTATCCGCTGCCCTATGTTGAGCCAGCAACGGTGCGCCATGTGCTCGATTGTGATGTGTCTAGCCATGAAGAGGCGATGGCAACATTGCTTGAGCAGGTCACAGAGCATGATAGTCAAGGATTGCCAAAGGTAGTGATTAGCCACTGCTTCTTAGATGGCGGCAGTGAGTCAGATTCAGAGCGCCCCTTGAGTATTGGCGGCGCCGATAAAATTGCCCCACAGCTGTTTAAGGATTTTAGCTATACCGCACTGGGGCATCTGCATGGCCCACAATACAAGGGCCAACCTTATATCCGTTATTCGGGCTCCATTTTGAAGTATTCCTTCAGCGAACAGCATCAACATAAATCGGTCACCTTGGTAGAACTCGATGAGGTAGGCGAGGTCAATATTGAGCTGTTGCCACTCACACCGCTTCGTGATGTACGTATTATCGAAGGTGAACTGGCGCAGTTATTAGCCGATGGTGTTAACGATCCCCAGCGAGACGATTATTTGATGGTGCGTTTATCCGATAAAAGCGCCATTTTAGATGCGATGGGCAAACTACGGGCGGTGTATCCCAATGTGCTGCATCTTGAGCGCACAGGGCTAATGGCCCAAACCGATCAGCTTGCCATTCGCAGTGACCATATCAAAAAGGGTGAGTTAGCCATGTTTACCGATTTCTTTAGTCAAGTGGCCGGCGAGCCGATGTCCGAAGAGCAGCAGCAATTAATGGCCGAGCTTCTCGACAGCTTGCATAAAGCGGAGGCTAGCCAATGAGACCGTTAAGTTTGACCATGGCAGCGTTTGGCCCTTTTGCTACTGAGCAAGTGATTGATTTTAAATTGCTGGGTAAAAACCCCTTATTTTTAATCAATGGCCCTACCGGCGCGGGCAAAACCACCATCTTAGATGCCATCTGTTTTGCGCTTTATGGTAAAACCACCGGTGATGAGCGCGAAGGATCACAGATGCGCTGTGATATGGCCGATGACGAGCGCCTCACAGAGGTGAGCTTTACCTTTGAACTCGGTGAGCGGCAATACCATATTCGCCGTGTACCAGAGCAACCTAGAGCCAAAAAAAGTGGCGATGGGTATACGGTACAAAAACCTGAAGCTCAGCTTACGTGTATCGAACGCGATGGCACTGAGGTGCTGTTGGTGGCTGCTAAAGTGTCGGAAGCAACAGCGCAGATAGAGCAATTAACCGGACTCGATGTGGATCAATTTCGTCAAGTGATGGTATTGCCACAAGGTAAGTTTCGCGAGCTGCTGATGGCCGATTCTAAGGCGCGCGAAAAAATCTTCAGCCAACTGTTTCAAACTCATATTTATCGCAAGATTGAAGACAAACTCAAGCAGCAAGCCTTAGGCATTAAAAAAGAGGTCGAGGCGATGCGCAATCGCCGCGACGGTGTTTTGCAAGGCGCTGACCTTGAAAGCGATGCGGCGCTCAATGATGAGCTTAAGGCGTTGGCTCCCGAGCTTGCCAGCGCGACTGAAAAAAAGGCTAAGATAGATAAACAAGTTCAACTGGTGAGTCAGCAACTGGAGCAGGCTAAGCAGTTAACTGCTGAGTTTTCCTCGCTAGAGCAGCTTAACTTATTAGCTAGGCAACTCGATGAGCAAAAAACGCAGATCGACCAGCAGCAACAGCAGTTACTCGCCGCGCGTAATGCCAAGCAGCTGCAACCTGTTTATCAGGCGGTTGAGGCTCGCAAGCTTGAGTTAACCCAGGCTACTGAGCAGCAATTGAAGTCGCAGGCGCATCAGCAGCAAAGTGAAGCTATGCTCAATCAAAGTCTTGCTGCGATAGAGACGCTCCCCGCACTAGAAACTCAGCAGCAACAGACATTAACCACTGCCGAGCAGCGTCGTACCTTATTACCGCAACTTAAACAGCTTGAGCAACTGAAGGCCCATGTGAGTGACAGCCAGCAGCAGATGACTTATGCCGAGCAGCAAGGTAAGCAGACAAAAGCAAAACTGGCGCAGTTAAATGATGAAAAGCTGGCAGCCCAGGCCCAAGTGCCAGAGCTAAAAGCCCATAGCCAGCAGTTGCTCACGTTGCAGCAACAGATAAGCGATACCAAACATCATTTGCAGTTTTATGCTCAGTGGCTGCGCGGCAGCGCTGAGATGGAGCAAATCAATGCTCGCTTAGTTAGTGCAAAAGAGCATGGGGTGCAACTACAAGCGCACCACAAACAGTGCGAAATCCACAATCAAGGGTTGATGTTACGTTGGCATCAGGGCCAAGCGGCCATCTTAGCGGCACAGCTATCTGCTGGCGAGGCGTGTCCCGTTTGCGGCAGTCTTGAGCATCCACAGCCCGCACAAAGTGAGCAGGTCGTGCCTACAGATGAGGAGCGCGAAGCGGCGCAAGCTAATGAGCAGAGCGCATTAACTGAGTTGACCAATGCTCGCTCAGACTATCGTCAGCTAATAGAAAAATTAAAGGATGTTGAGCAAAGAAATCGTGAGTTAGCTGAGCAGCTACCCGGTATCGACAGTCTTACGCAAGCTGGCCTTGAAACCACGCTGGGGCAGCTTGAACAACAATTTGCAGAGGCGACGAAAGCGCAGCAACAACTGGTTGATATTGACAGCCGCCTGACGGCCTTGCAGCAGCAAGAGCTGCTGCTTAATCAGCAGCTTGAGCAAGAGCGCGAACAATATCGTCAACTGGAAAAACAGTTTAATGAAAGCGCTGGTCAGCTTAAGCAGTTACAGGCCTCGATACCGCAAGAACTCGTTGACTTACCGGCACTCGAGCAAGAGATCGATAAGCTGGAGCAAACTGCAGCGCAGTTGAAGCTGCAGATTTCATCTTTGCGTGAGCAACATGCTAAAGCTGAGCGGCAATCCGCCAGCGCTGCGGCGCAACTGCAATCGGCGAATGAGACATTGGCAAGAGCGAATGAGCAGCATCTGCTTGCAGTAAGTGAGTTTGAGCGACAGTTACAAACCTCTAAGTTTGACTCCTTAGCCGCCTTTCAAGCTGCCATGTTAACGGACGAGAACATGGCTGTTTTAGAGCAGCAGATCAAGCAATATGAGCAGCGCTGTATCACCAACAAAGCCAATATCGCGCAATTAGAGACCAAACTAGCAGGCTACACACTACCTGATATTGCAGCAATCACAGACAGCAAGACACAGCTTGAGACGCAGCAGCAAAGTGTGCTTAATCAGTGGCAACAACTGAGCGGCCGTATGCGGCAACTAGAACAAACTGCGGAGCAGCTCAACAGCCTAGACACGCAATCGAAAACGCTTGAAGCCCAGTATGCCGTGGTCGGGACACTGTCTGATGTGGCCAATGGCAACACAGGTAATAAGATAAGCTTGCAGCGTTTTGTGCTCAGTGTGCTACTCGATGATGTATTACTTGAAGCCAGCCATCGACTGCAAATGATGAGTAAAGGGCGTTACCGTTTGCTGCGCAAGGAAGACAAGACTAAAGGTAACAAAGCCTCGGGACTCGAACTTGAGGTAGAAGATGCCTATACCGCAAAAGTACGCTCGGTGGCGACCTTAAGTGGCGGAGAAAGCTTTATGGCGGCACTATCGATGGCACTGGGATTATCGGATGTGGTGCAAGCCTATGCGGGCGGCATTAAACTCGATACCCTGTTTATTGATGAAGGTTTTGGCAGTTTGGACCAAGATTCACTCGAACTTGCCATAAGAACATTAATGGATCTGCAATCGGCAGGGCGTATGGTGGGGGTGATCTCCCATGTAAGCGAGATGAAAGAGCAGATTGGCAGCCGCCTCGATATCATTAAAACGGCGACGGGTAGCACAATTAAGGTTATTTTACCTTAATCTTAATTTGTGATTGATGAAGATAAACGTGCTGTAATAGCACGTTTTTTATATGAAAAATGCCACATTTATTGGTTTGAGTCGATAATATGGCGTTTTATTCGCTTAATTTGTGCTCTAGATCTATTTGTATCTGGCGAAAATTTTGATATAACTTGCCCTCGGCTTTCCCGTTCAGGGATAAATGCTGTCAATTGATAACAACCATAATAAAAGTAGAGGCATAGGTTGCGAACAAGTAAATTTTCTTTGGTCAATATGTCTCTATCCCGTTTGGCGGCGCTGCCGTCACCCCATAAGAAACTGTTAATGATCACGGGTGGGTTAGTCGGCATCGCACTGTTATGGCCGAGTCAGCAGCAGATGTTACCCCAGCGTATCCCTGTCGCGCTTGATATTGAGTCACTCGTGATGCCAGTAGAGCAGGCGATTAGCGATCCGGTCGATGCTCGTCCTGATTACGTCAAAACCATCGTCAGCGGCGATACCTTAAGCGGCTTGTTTTTAGATGCCAATGTCGATCAACAAACCATGTATAAGGTACTCGAAGCCGATCTCAATATTCTGGCTTTAGATACATTAAAACCGGGTAATATTATTCGTTTTTGGCTTGATGACAGTGGTCAATTAACGCAACTAGAACTGTATTTTAATGCCGCTCGTCAGGTGGTTTTTAGCCGTTATGAGGAAGGCGGCTTTAATGTTGAAGAGATCAATATCGATGGCATTTGGCAAAATCGCTCACTGGCTGGTGATATTCAAGGTTCATTTTACCTGTCGGCGCAGCGTGTGGGGCTTAATGCTGCTGACATTCAGCGTATCGAATCATTACTCAAAGAAAAACTCAATTTTGCCCGTGATTTGCGCGCCGGTGATACCTTTTCTGTATTAATGAGCGAGCAGTATATTGACGGCGAAGTCACGGGAAATCGTGACATTTTAGGGGTAAACATTCAGCGTGGTCGCAGCAGTATTAATGCTTATCAAAATAGTGATGGTAACTTTTATGATGAACAAGGCCGCAGCTTAGCCAGAGCATTTCAACGTATACCGCTAGAAAAAAATTATCGTATCAGCTCTCGATTTAACCGTCACCGCCACCATCCAGTTACGGGGCGCACTGCACCGCATAATGGTACCGATTTTGCCACACCAGTGGGCACTAAAATCGTGGCACCCGGTGATGGTATCGTGTCGTTGGTGACAGATCATCGCTATGCAGGTAAGTATGTGGTGATTGAGCATGGCAATAAATATCGCACCCGTTATCTGCATTTGTCCAAAGCATTAGTGCATAAAGGTCAGCGAGTTTCCCGGGGCCAGGTAATTGCGTTATCGGGTAAAACTGGACGGATAACCGGTCCACATCTGCATTATGAGTTTCACGTTAATGGTCGCCCAGTCGATCCGATGAAAGCGGATATCCCCATGGCGAGTAAATTGTCCAATAAACAGATGAATGAGTTTGCGCAGTTAGTGAAGGTGCGCAAAATGATCATGGGACAAAGCTAGTGTTCCCAAGCGCGTTAGTTGTTTAACCCAACACATCTCGTTATAAAAAAAGCCGCTAATATAGCGGCTTTTTTATGTCGTTACGTTGGACTCTAATTCGAGCATGGTGAGCCACAAACGTAAATCAAACTCTAGCTGGTGGTAATCATTTTCCATATGGCAGCAGAGTTGATAAAACGCTTTGTTATGATCTTTCTCCTTTAAGTGCGCCAATTCATGTACCACCACCATGCGTAGCAAGGGTTCGGGGACATAACGTAACTTAGAGGAGATGCGGATCTCATTTTTGGTCTTGGTTTTGCCGCCATGATTTTTAGCGATATAACTGTGTAAACCCAAGGCCTGCTTCTTTAAGGTGATCTTGTCATCGTAGAGCACCTTATTGAGTGGTTGCGACTTTTTGAGATAACGGTTTTTAAGCGCGATAGTGTAATCGTACAGGGCTTTGTCGCTGCGGATATCGTGAATGTCGGGATAACGCTGTTGCAGGACGTTCTTGAGTCGATTTTGTGCAATAAGTGCCTCGACTTGAGTAATTATCTCGGGGCGGTAACCTTGTAGGTAATGAAGATGGGTCATGTGATCTTAGTCGAACTCATATCGGCCGGGCTAGGGTGCCCGGCGTGCTTTGATGAATAAAGCTTGCGCTATGGCGGCAATTATTCAGGTTTGGCAAAGATACGTTGGTTATGATAGGCGTAAGCCACTTCAAAGGCATTCTTTTGGAAACGCTTAAGGTCGAGCCCATCAAAATCCACCATAGGCGGGTTGCGCTTGAGTTGCTCTTTGATGGTAACAGGTGAGATCAAGTGTACAGGTAGGCCGCACAACTGGATTGCCGCTTCCATCTTAAAACTGGTGGCACTGCCAGCAAGCTTACCTTTTTGCTCACGCTCGATTAAAACTACTTCATCGACTTTGTAGTCTTCCATCAATTTACAAAAGGCAAAATGAAACTCTTTAATCGATTCTGTTTTAGCCGAATTTGATACCGTTAATGAACGAGAACGGCATTCTGGCACGTTAAAGGTTTCACCTTCATAACTTAATAAACTGATGATGGCTTCGCCACCTTTTAACTCAACGCCACAAACTCTCATGATAAACCTAATAATAAAACTGTAATGGGGGTTATTGTAACCTTAATTGGCATAATGAGCAGCAGTTGCTAAAACAAATTACGCCATAAAAATCATCTTTTGCTGTAAATCCTAGCCGTTATGCAAGGGATCCCAAAGCGTTGAGCGGCTGGTTGGCCGCTCATTTTACAAAGTGCGGTTATTCTTCAGGGGTGTCTTGCAAGGTAGACTTTGGTTTGCGCAGCATAGGCGCATCGCCAATATCGACACCTGTGATAAAGCGTTTATCGCGGTTATCTTTAGTCTTAGTGGTCGATTTAGCCTTAGCGGGCCTAGTCTTGTTTTGCGCCGCTTTTTTAGCGGTGGCGGGCTTACCTTTAGATTTAGCTTTGAGGCCGCTAAACTTGGGTTTTAATCCTGCTATTTCGCTTAGCTCAAATGTGCGGCGTAAAAATAGCTGCACTTGTTTGAAGTTATCCCAATCTTTTGGACCCACGAGTGATATAGCATCACCTTTAGCACCTGCACGGGCAGTACGGCCAATGCGGTGAATGTACTCTTCGGCTAACTTGGGCATATCGAAGTTAATCACCAAAGAGACGTTGAGTAAGTCTAAGCCGCGTGAAGCCACATCTGTGGTGACCAAGATCTGTTGTTGACCTCGGCTAAATTGATCCATTATCTGATTACGGGCTGACTGCTTTAGCTCGCCGCTCAGTGAGGCGGTGGTATAGCCTTCATCGGCGAGTTTTGTGGCTAGACGGTCGGTATCACTGCGGGTGGCAGTAAAGATGATCACCTGCTTATGTTGTTCTTGCTTCAGTAGCGTCAGTAACAGCTTTTCTTTGTGGCCTAAGTTATCGCACAGATAGACTTTTTGGGTAATATCTTGGTTTTCAACGTTTGAAGCCCCAATCGACACATGCACGGGCTCTTTTAGCAGCTCAGCCGCTATCTCGTTAATTTCACCATGATCTAGCGTCGCAGAGAACATCAAGGTTTGACGACGTTTATGATCGGCCGCTTGGTTAATGGCGCGCAGCTGTTCGGCAAAGCCTAAGTCCAGCATTCGGTCGGCTTCGTCAAGGATAAGTAATTCGAGCCCGTTGAGGTGCAGATGACGCTGTTTAAGATGGTCGGCCAGGCGACCAGGCGTCGCCACTACAATATGTGGGTCTCTGGCGAGGGCTTTCGCTTGGTCATTAAAATTTTCGCCACCAAGAATTTTAAGCGCCTTGTATTGCGTATTGGCGACCAGCAGTCGTAACTGGCTGTATACCTGCGTTGCCAGCTCTCGGGTGGGCAATAAAATGAGTACGCGAGGATCGCGTTTACTCAATGCTTTGGTCGAGATAATACGCTGCATAGCGGGCAGTAAAAACGCCAAGGTCTTACCCGAGCCGGTTTTAGACGATGCCATTAGATCCTTTCCCGATAGGCCTACAGGTATCGATTGCTCTTGGATCTCGGTCGGCTTGTCGATGCCCATATGTTCTAGGCTGGTTAGTAGGCGTTTATCGAGTGAAAAATCTGAAAATTGCAAAGGTGTGCTCCAAAATATCAATAAGAGCGCATTATACATCGACTTGGGGCTTTCAGCCATTAGGATTAGTGCTTGTGGAGGACGGATATCGTAATCAAGGCAAATAAGCCATTTTCGCGCGTCATGCTTTAGCCTATGATGGCAGATAAGGGTTATGCCTTTAATTGATACGAGGCAGTGATGAGTAAGGGAGATAATAGATGGCGACTATCGGTATCGCGTTAGGCAGCGGCGCAGCTAAGGGCTGGGCCCATATTGGGGTGCTCAATGAATTAGCTAAAATGGGAATAAAGCCAGACAAAGTGGCAGGGTGCTCTATTGGTTCTGTGGTCGGTGCTGCCTATGCCCAAGATAACCTCAGTGAACTGCAGCAATGGGTGAGTGGCTTTTCTAGTTGGGATGTCCTTGGCTTAATGGATTTAAGCTGGCGTAAAGGAGGCTTAATTGGTGGTGAAAAGGTGTTTGATGTGATGCAACAGCACATTGGCGTGCTCGACATTGAACAGATGAAGCGTCCCTTTGCCGCCGTGGCAACCGACTTATATAGTGGTCAGGAGATCTGGTTTCAACGAGGGGATTTGCGTCATGCGGTGCGCGCCTCTTGCTCTATGCCTGGCATCTTGCCTCCGGCGCGCATTGGCGATCGTTGGCTGGTTGACGGCGCCGTCGTTAACCCTGTGCCAATATCGGTGAGCCGAGCCATGGGGGTCGATTTAGTGATTGCGGTCGATCTTTATGGTCATCGCAAGACACGCCTAGAACAACTGCCTGTGTCGCTGTCGTCTAGCGCGCAAGCGTCGGTGCCGACCGCAGAGGAAATCAAGGCTCAAGGGCAAGATGTTGGCTTTATGGATCTGCTGGCGCGAGGCCGAGAGTATGTGTCAGGGTTAACCGATAAGTTTTCTCTGGGCAATCGTAATCAGCCGGGGATGTTGGCTGTGATGTCACAATCGATGGATATTTTAGAGCAGCGCCATAAGCGAGTACGTTTAATGGGCGATCCTCCAGATCTATTGATCACCCCTAATGTGGCTGATATTGGCACTATGGAATTTCATCGTGCCAACGAAGCCATAGAAGCGGGTGAACAAGCGGTAAAGCAGGTAGCGCATATTATCACCACTGTGCTCGAAGAGTTTCCACGCAAGTCATTCATGTAATAAGGCTATCAGCTTACGATTTACCTATGCTATGGGGTTAAATGATTGAGCTTGGCTATAGCCGGTGGCTGGGACTATATGGATTCGATGATGTTAATGATGTAATACCTACGCTATTTATCATCGAATCTATTGAATGTTTTTAAAAGCGGCCTAGTTTTTGCTTTGACAAAGTATTCGTTTAGCAGTCGTCGACATTTTGACAATGAATCCAATCAGTCAGCTACCAACAACCTCTAATTCTCAACAGGTTACCGATGCCTATAGTGGTGCGCTTAATCATCAAACCCAAGGCGCGAATGCACCGGCTGACACGGTAAGCTTAGGCGAACGAACTCGCCCAGCGCAGGCAAACGGTGCGGCCATCCCCCAAGAAGAAGTGTCATTATCGCCTCGGGCGCAGCGAGCTCAAAAAATTGAGGCGATGGCGGATGACTTTTTTAGCGCGGGCGAATTTAGTATTAATGATATTCCTAAGCTTATTCAGCGGTTACATCAAGATGGTATCTTGTCAGATAGCCAGTTAAACCGCTTAAGCTCTGCAGGATTTGAGATCCCAGAGCCCAATGAGGCGTCGCAATCACTGCTGGACTTTATTGACAGTAAGCAAGAGGGATTAACGCAATCGGAGCCAGATAAGGCGCTGCATAAAATGCTCGATGATGCTAAAACCGTGCTTAATAACATGGACAGTATTGATGGCGCATTATACAGCCAAACCGCCGCTCGGGTATCGGCACAGTTAACTGTGTTGATCAACGCCGACACTAATATGCCCGCAATGGAAAAAGAGCAGTGGCAAGGATTGAAATCGACCATGCAATTAGCTGCATCGATGGGAAATTCACAACAATCGAGTGGCCAATTAAGCAGTTATTTAGCATTATCTAAGCGGCTTACGTAACTTAGCTACACTTATCCACAGTTTGTCCCGACTTTTTACATTATCTAGCCTTGTTTCGATGCTTGGTCAAGGCCACTTTTTAAGATAAGTGGCCTAGTTTGCAGTAATCTTTTGTCGCAAAATACCATCGGTAAAATCATGATCTGGATCAAGGTACTTCAAGTGACTTTGTAGCTTAATGCGCTACATATTGTGTCTTAATGTTTTGTTGGCACTATATATGGTGTCATTTTGAACGTTACTTGAGGAGATATTAAACAATGCCAGTAGTTATTAAGCGGGATGGTTACCGCACGCCTTTTGACGAAACAAGGATCAGAGATGCGGTAATTGCCGCTGCAAACTCAGCAGGTATTGATGATGTTGCCTATGCTACTCAAGTCGCGAGTCAAGTGAGCCGTGCCATGGCTGATGTGGCCGAAGTGGATATCCACGATCTGCAAGATGCGGTTGAAAATCAACTGATGGAAGGTCCCTATAAGGCTTTAGCGCGCGTGTATATCGAATATCGTCACGATAGAGATGTCCATCGAGAGCAGAGCAGTCGACTCAATCGCGATATTCGTGGTTTGGTTGAACAAAGCAATGCAGCCTTGCTTAACGAAAACGCCAATAAAGACTCAAAAGTGATCCCGACCCAGCGCGATCTGCTTGCTGGTATTGTGGCCAAGCATTATGCGACTCGCCATATTTTACCCAAAGATGTCGTGTCGGCCCATGAAGCGGGTGAGATCCATTATCACGATTTGGATTACGCGCCTTTTTTCCCGATGTTTAACTGCATGCTAATTGATTTAGCCGGCATGTTGACTCATGGTTTTAAGATGGGCAATGCCGAAATTGAAACCCCAAAATCGATCTCAACGGCCACAGCAGTTACGGCGCAAATTATTGCTCAGGTAGCAAGCCATATTTATGGTGGCACCACCATTAATCGTATCGATGAAGTGTTAGCGCCATTTGTGGCTAAAAGCTATGACAAACATTATCAAGTGGCCTTAAAGTGGGGCATTACAGATGCCAAAGCCTTTGCCACCGCGCAGACCGAAAAAGAGTGTCACGATGCGTTTCAGTCGTTGGAGTATGAGGTCAACACCTTACATACTGCTAATGGGCAAACACCGTTTGTGACCTTTGGTTTTGGTTTAGGCACCTCGTGGGAGTCGCGGTTAATCCAGGCCTCAATGATGAAAGTGCGAATGGCTGGGCTGGGTAAAAACCGCAAAACGGCAGTGTTCCCTAAACTGGTGTTTGCTATTCGAGATGGTATAAACCATAAGAGTGGCGATTGTAACTACGATATCAAACAGTTAGCGTTAAAATGCGCCACCATGCGCATGTATCCAGATATTTTAAATTATGAGCAAGTGGAAAAAGTCACCGGCTCATTTAAGACGCCAATGGGTTGTCGCAGCTTTTTAGGTACCTACGAAGAAGACGGCGAACTGGTGCATGATGGGCGTAATAACTTGGGCGTGGTAAGCTTAAACTTGCCGCGAGTCGCCTTAGAAGCCAATGGTGATGAAGCGCGTTTCTTTGCCATTTTAGATCAACGTTTAGCCATTGCCAGACGCGCATTAGATACACGTATCGAGCGTCTAGAAGGAGTGAAAGCGCGCGTTGCCCCGATTTTGTACATGGAAGGGGCGTGTGGTGTACGTTTGCGCGCCGATGATGATATTAGCCAGATTTTCAAAAATGGCCGCGCATCAATTTCGTTAGGTTATATAGGGCTACATGAAACCGTTAATGCGCTTTACGGCAATCAAATCCACCTGTTTGACAGTGAGCAGCTGCGCGCCAAAGCAATTGCCATTATTGAACACCTTAAAGCGGCAACAGTGCGCTGGCGTGACGAGTCCGGTTATGCCTTTAGTTTATACAGCACACCGAGTGAAAACCTTTGTAGCCGTTTTTGTAAACTTGACACTAAGGCTTTTGGGGTGATTGATGGCGTGACCGACAGAGGTTACTACACTAACAGTTTCCACTTAGATGTGGAAAAAAAGGTCAATCCTTACGATAAGCTGGATTTTGAGATGCCTTATCCAGCACTGACCAACGGTGGATTTATCTGCTACGGCGAATATCCCAATATGCAGCATAATATTGAAGCGCTCGAAAACGTGTGGGATTACAGTTATAGCCGCGTGCCTTATTACGGCACAAATACGCCGATTGACGAGTGTTATGACTGTGGTTTTACAGGTGAATTTAGCTGTACCAGTAAGGGCTTTACCTGTCCTAAATGCGGTAATCATGAGCCCAGTCGAGTCTCAGTGACGCGTCGAGTGTGCGGTTATTTAGGCAGCCCAGATGCGCGGCCATTTAACTATGGTAAGCAAGAAGAGGTTAAGCGCCGGGTAAAACACCTGTAGGCGTTAAGTGGTAACGGTTGGCGCGCTGATGCACGCCTAAGTGTTAATAAGCTTGAGGCTTAGATGAATTACCAGCAATACTTTCCAGTCGATGTGGTCAATGGCCCTGGTACGCGAGCGACCCTGTTTGTGTCTGGTTGCGAGCATCAATGCCGCGGCTGTTATAATCAGTCGACTTGGAGTCCGACAGCGGGTCATCTATTCGATGCCGCCATGGTTGAGCAGATCATCACGGATCTGCAAGATACACGTATCGTGCGCCGGGGTTTATCGTTATCAGGCGGCGATCCGCTTTACCCTCAAAATGTTGCCCAGATACTTGCGCTAGTAAAGCGTGTTAAGCATGAGTGTCCAGATAAAGATATTTGGCTGTGGAGCGGTTATCGGTTAGATGAATTATCGACAGCCCAGCGCCAGGTGCTGGATTATGTTGATGTGCTGGTGGATGGCAAATTTGAGCAATCGCTTGCCGATCCAAGCTTAAGATTTCGTGGCAGTAGCAATCAGGTGATCCACCATTTCCAGCAATAGTGATATAATGTCGGCCAAACAGATAGGCGCAGTCAGCAATCTTGCTTGATTGGCCGAGTATTATAGATTTATTTTAAGGCAAGTTAATGAATTTAAAGCAAGAGTTACAGCAACTTAATGACCGACTCGACAAATGTCGTCGTAAATTAGATGCGGCAGAAAAACGCGGTGATCAAGCGGTGATTTTGCAGTTTAAGCAAGAGATCAATGCTGTAACGAAACAGATTGCCCATGTTAAAAACCAACAGACTCGCTTGTTGAACAAAAAAGGCACCGATGTAAAGTCACTGCCTTTTAGTCGTGCACTGACTAAAGCTGAGCAAGCCGATATGGGTAAATTAAAAAAATCAGTCAAAGGATTAGTCGTTGTACATCCAATGACAGCATTAGGGCGTGAAATGGGCTTAACCCAAGTCACAGGCTTCGCCCCGAAAGCGTTTTAATCCTCAATTGCCGATATTTGATTAGCGTACGTGAGCGATATCATATTGCTTATCGTTCGCTCGGCGTATGCTTAGCGCTCTTTAATACGCTGCGGGTGAAGTAATAACCGATTCAATTACTCGGCTATTTCACTGTAAGGCAAAAACACATAAAATGCTCAGTCTGATAGTAAGGCCGCATCCTAGCCTTAGTTATTTTCTACCTCTTTTTTTGACTCGGACAGAGCGAGTAGTAAAGGTTATTTCATGTCAATTAAGTATGTCGCCACTTCAAAGTTACCTACGCCTTGGGGCGTATTCGCCATGCATGGTTTTGAAGACACAGACACTGGCAAAGAACATGTCGCACTCACTTTTGGTCAACTAGATGCCAATACCCCCATACTTGGGCGTATTCATTCAGAATGTTTAACTGGCGATGCGCTGTTTAGTTTGCGTTGCGATTGCGGTTTTCAACTACAAACGGCGATGCAAAATATTGCCGAGGCAGGACAAGGGTTTATTTTATACCTTCGCCAAGAAGGGCGAGGTATAGGCTTACTCAATAAAATCCGTGCCTATGAACTACAAGATCAAGGCGCTAACACGGTCGAAGCAAATGAGCGACTCGGTTTTGAAGCCGACATGCGCAAATATGACATGATCAAGCCGATGATGGAGAAAATTGGCGTACATCAAGTTAAATTGATGACCAATAACCCTCGTAAAGTTAAAGCAATGAAAGAGCTCGGTATTGATGTGGTTGAACGTGTTCCGCTGCAAGTAGGCAAAAATCGCTACAATGAAGCATATTTAAAAACCAAGTCAACAGAGCTGGGACATATGATGTCTGAGTATCATTTTACTGAAGAAGCAAACGTCGTTAAGCCCCCTAAGGCTGAGTAACGTTCGCGCTTTTTTTAGTGTATCAACGCTATCAAGACACTGCGGCGATTGCGGCAGTGTCCTTGTTTGCCGCGCTTAGCTTCTTTACTCTCTGCCTGCAAAACCTGCAACCTCAAAATGATAGTTGCGGTGTTGTGCTTTCATCGCACTTTTAGCTTTGGCGCCTATCTATGCGAATCGCAAACAGGCTATTTGAGCGGGTCATCTTATGCAATAAGCTGATGATGACGGCGGTAAAGCCCGTTAATATGCCAGCTTAACGCTTTCCCCAAATCTGTGCGTTAGTACTGTCGGTATCAGCACCTTTAGCTGTACTCTTGTTGCTGCTCGCAGGGCTTGCCACTCGAGTAGATGTGCGTACCTCACTGTCCGCTTTCGGCTTAGGTAGCGGTAGCTTATTCATTTTGAGGTAAAGGTATTCCACTTTTTCTCTGGCCCAAGGCGTTTTACGTAAAAACTTAAGGCTAGATTTAATACTAGGATCATGATTAAAACAACGAATGTCGATACGTGTGCCCAGTTCTTCCCACCCATAATGGTCAACTAAATCGGTGAGAATTGTTTCGAGTTTAATGCCGTGCAGAGGATTATTTGCTTGTGTCATATTGTGCGATTGTCCATGTAAATTAGGCTGATTATATCAGTTTATATGGAGGTGGGTTGATAAAAAACCACTCGCTCCAGCTTCCCGCTTTGGCGTTATTGGGTTTTATCGGTATTAGGTTGCCTTATTGCATGTTCGCATTGACGCATGGTTGGTGTTTTGTGCTGATAACCTATCAGTTCAGCTTAAAGGATGTGCTGTTAATGGATATGTAGCCAAGGGGAGGCGCCAAGTTATTCATAAAAAAGGCACCCATAGGTGCCTTTATCATTGATTTAAACAGGCCCTGCAGCTTATTTGGTTTGCTGCTGGCTTAGAGTCTGATAGCCACCACCATTATAAGTGTGGGTATAACCTTGCTCAATTAAACTCATTTGGGCAATATCACTGCGACGTCCACTACGGCAATACAGCACCACATCGGTCGCTTTATCTATATTACGTTTAGCAAATTCAGCGGCAATATTTTCAAATGGGATGTTAATCGCATTGGCTAAATGCCCCTGGGCAAACTCTTCAGGGGTGCGCACATCGACTATCATGGCGCCGTTATCTATCATCTTCCATGCGGTTTCAATGTCTTGTTCAGCCGCGATGCTAGGTGATGATAAGCCGATAGCGGTCACAAAAAGTAGCGCAATCAGTGCGCCGAATCGGCTAAGTAATGTAGTGGCTTGTCCCACGTAAACTCCTTGGTATTAACTGTGTGGTTTAGCGCGTTCAAGCTCGGCTTCACTCTTTACACCCAGTTTTTTCATTATCATGGCTGCAGGGCAAAACCCAGTAAAAGCGCTTTGTAATAGATTAGCGCCAACAAAGGCGGTAAGCCAGATAAAATTATGATGTACTAATGCAGTCAACGCGAGAGACAGTAACACCATAAAGCCAGCAAAAGCGAAAATACTACGTTCGATAGACATAATTAACTCCTTAATTAACCGGCAGTATTTGCCGTTTTTTGTGGTATGCGGTGGCGCATCACTGTGTAATAGAGCACAGGGATCACAACCAAGGTAAGCAAGGTTGAGACTAAGATACCGAAGATCAAACTGATGGCTAATCCATTAAAAATGGGATCATCCAGAATGAATAAGGCACCAATCATGGCCGCAAGGCCTGTCAACATAATGGGCTTTGCTCGGACGGCACCAGAGTGAATAACCGCCTGTTCAAAGGGTACGCCCGACTCTGTCTCCTGGTTAATAAAGTCGACCAGTAATATTGAGTTACGCACAATAATCCCGGCAAGGGCGATCATGCCGATCATTGAGGTGGCGGTAAATTGAGCTCCGAGCAGGGCATGACCCGGCATCACTCCTATGATGGTAAGCGGAATGGGAGCCATAATGATCAGCGGAACCGAGTAGGAGCGAAATTGACCCACTACTAGGAGGTAAATCGCAATCATGCCCACTGCATAGGCGATCCCCATGTCACGGAATGTTTCGTAAGTAATTTTCCACTCGCCATCCCACAATACAGCAATGGTGTCTAAGCCTGAGGGTTGGTTGACATAATGCTGATCAAAGCCCAAGCCTGTCTCGCTATCTATGTCGGCGGCCATCTCAAACATACCGTATAGCGGGCTGTCTAGCGGCCCAGCCATATCGGCAACCACCATGATCATGGGGATCATGTTTTTATGAATAATGGGCGCATCTATGCTGCCTTTATTAATGCGCACCAATTCAGACACCGGCACTGAGTCACCGCTTTGAGTGGTGAGTCTGAGGTTTAGTACCTGCTCAAGATCCATCTTGGCAGCCTCCTCAAGCTGCAATTTAATTGGCACAGGTGTGGTTTGATTGGGTTTATGTAAGTAGCTCACCTGCTTGCCGCCAATGGAGGTGGTCACCAGATCAACGATATTGCTGTAAGGCACGCCTAATAAACTGGTCTTAGCGCGATCGATGGACACCTGCCATTTTTGTTGCATCGCAGGCAGATAGATATCGATATCGACCACATCTGGAGTTTGATGAAATAACGCTTGCAGCTGCAGGGCGGCGGTTTCTCTGAGCGCTTCGTTTGGCCCATACACCTCGGCCAGAATGGGTGACCATACCGGTGGGCCAGGAGGGACTTCAACCACCTTCACATTGGCATTATAGTGCGCCGCAGTAGCTTGCAGTGATTCGCGCACCGCTACGGCGATGCTGTGACTGTCACGATCGCGCTCAGATTTATCGACTAAATTGACCTGAATATCGCCAAGCTCCTGTGTTTGGCGTAAAAAGTAATGGCGCACTAAGCCGTTAAAGTTCATCGGTGCATTGGTGCCTGCATATAGCTGGTAATTCTCGACCTCGGCCACTTGGTTAAGCTGCTGTCCTAAGGCTTTAAGTACGCGCTGAGTTTGTTCCACCGGCGTGCCTTCGGGCATATCAAGCATCACTTGAAATTCTGATTTATTATCAAAAGGCAGCATTTTGAGTACCACCAGTTGAGTCACAGGCAAAGAGATAGCAATGGCAATGAGCACCACAATCCCAGCAGCCAGACCCAGACGAGCTTTACCCGCTTGTTTACCGTGCACAAAGGGTGAGATGAGCGCCGTAAAGATCGCCACCATACGATTGCTGCTGGAGGTGTCGCTGCTCTCCTGATGTTTGTGAGATTTATTTAACAGTTTAGTGGCCAGCCACGGGGTAACAATAAAGGCGATCGCCAGTGAGATTAACATCCCCATACTGGCATTAATGGGGATTGGGCTCATGTAAGGACCCATGAGTCCAGACACAAAAGCCATCGGCATTAGGGCGGCAATGACGGTGAAGGTGGCCAATATCGTAGGGCCACCGACCTCATCCACGGCAATCGGAATTAATTGGGTAAATTCCCGTTGTCCCAGCGCCATATGGCGGTGGATGTTTTCTACCACGACTATGGCATCATCAACTAAAATCCCTATTGAAAAAATAAGTGCAAACAATGAGATTCGGTTTAAGGTGAAACCCCATGCCCAAGAGGCAAAGAGGGTGATGGCCAAGGTAATAATAATGGCAATACCGACCACGATGGCTTCGCGTAACCCCATGGCAAGAAATACCAATACCACCACAGCCGAGGTGGCAAACACCAATTTCAAGATTAAGGTGTTGGCTTTATCTCCGGCGGTCTTACCGTAGTTACGCGATACCGTCACCTCTACGTCGGCAGGAATTAACACGTTGTTGACCGCATCAACGCGAGCCAAGATCTCATTGGCAATATCAACCGCGTTCTCACCAGGTTGTTTGCCAATGGCGATAGTGACCGCAGGGTAGGTGCCTTGTTTGTCGCTGTGCCACGCGTTTTGGGTCGGGATATCGCTGCTAAGGCTAATATCGGCTATGTCGGCGAGATACACAGGTGCACTGCGGCCGGACTCATCTTGATAGACAGCGACAACCAGTTGCTCAACTTCTTGTTGGGATTGTAAAAACTGCCCGGTTTGAATCTTAATTTCTTGGTTATCTTGAATAAGTGATACCGGCATGGATACATGGTTATTGCTGGCAAGGCTATTGCTGATCGCGTCATAGGTTAAGCCGTAAAAGCTCATTTTTGCCGGATCGATACGTACATTAAGGCTCACATTATGGCTACCAACAGTGTAAATTTCGCGGGTACCCGGAATGCGTTTTAGCTCAGTTTCGAGCCCCTTAGCCACTTGAGTTAATTGTTCGGCAGAGGTTAAGGTCGACTTTGACCAGAGGGTCAGGCTGACAATGGGCACATCATCGATACCACGTGGCTTGATCTGGGGCTCGCCGACCCCGGCTTGAGTGGCCACTTTATCCATATTGGAGTAGACCTGATTGTACAGCTTTACAATCGCCTCGTTGCGGGGAATTCCCACTTCAAAAATGGCGATCAGTAAGGCGCCATCAGGTTGTGAAAACGAATACAGGGTATCTATCCCTTTTATCTGCGACAGTACCTGCTCCATTGGTAGGGTGACTAATTGTTCGACTTCACTCGGAGTTGCTCCAGGAAAAGGAATATAGACATCGGCAAAGGTAACATCTATCTGTGGCTCTTCCTCTTTAGGGGTGACGAGTACCGCGAATAGCCCCAGTAAAATGCCGAGCAATGCCAATAGCGGTGTGATGGCGCTGAGTTGAAATAGTGCGGCGACTCGCCCGGAAAAACCCAGTGAATAGGGCTTGTTTTGTTGCTTGTCGCTATCTTGATTATGTGACGGCTTCATCTTATTTACGATTCCTATTAAACGGCCAAGTCCATTACAGCGCTCATATTATTGGGCTAGGTTAAGTCGGACTTGATAAGCGTCAGTCGCGATGACATCGCCTGCGGTTAAGCCTGCAAGCACTTCAAATTGATCATCTCGTTGCGCGCCTAGGCGCACTTGGGTGAGTTGGAATGTCCCTTGTTGCTCAAGGTAGACTGCACTCATCTCATTTTGATAAATAATGGCCGATTGAGGAATGGTAATAGTGCTGCGCTGGCCTGCAATAAACTTGGCTTTAACCCACATGCCCGGCATTAAGTTACTCATGCCTTCAGGTAAATCAATGCGCGTTTTATAGCTATGACTCAAAGGATCGGCAAAGGAGAATATGGTTAACTGTTGTGATACCACTTTTTGGCCGTCGCTAAGCTGCAGTTCAACGCTAGATTGGTTACGTAGGGCGTCGATATAACGCAGTGGTACATGAGTCACAGCGCGCATGTGCTCGGTTGAAAACCCACTGAGTAAAGCTTGACCTGGGGCGACCGTTTCACCCTCTTCAACATAACGCTGAGTCAACACGCCAGCAAAAGGGGCGCTGACCACGGTATATTGCAATGACTCATTGGCTTGCACGATCCGCGCTTTGGCGGCGCTAACGGCTTGCGCGGCCGAGCGGGCGGTGGCAATGGCTTGATCCATCTGCCCCTGTGAAATCGCACCTTGTGGAAACAGCTCTTCAAAGCGGCGACGTTGTTTTTGCGCTTCTTCATTTTGTGCGCGGGCTCGGGCGTATTCGGCTTCTGCAGCGGCGAGCTCTGCACCTTGAGACTTACTGGTGATCTCGAGTAATGGCGCGCCTTGGGGCACAATATCATTCACATCATAATAAAGCTTAATGATCCTGCCTGAGGTTTGCGCCGATACGGTGGCAGATTTTACCGCTTCAAGCTGCGCATCTAAGGTGACCCAGTGGGGTTGCTCTTTTGCGGTGACGGTTAGCGTCGGCAAGGTATTAGCGGAGGCTGTAACATTAAGCAGTAATGGCAGCAATGTGATTGATAATAGATGTTGAATACGCATGAGACTAACGACCTCCAAAAACTTCATAAGAAAATTCTAATGAACTTTTCAAGCTTGTGCAATCTTTTATTAGAAAAATACGATGAAGTGATGCGATAGGTTTACGCTTCGACTTCATCTAATACATCTAACAACTTCATATAAGGTATTTAATGACTTATGGTATTTCAATTTGCGCTTGCACCAGTTAGATAAGTGGTACTGTTTAAGACTCTGTCTGCGCGATTAATCATTAAGGTAATAGGTCAATGTCGAGACAACTCTTATTTTTTTGATGCTGGGCGTATTACTGTCGCGATCGGAAATTGTGAACTGCCCTTGAGAAGCCTGTTTGATTTTGCCCAGTTTTGAGGCCGAATCGATGGCAAATTTTTCTGCTGTCTGGCGCGCATTCTCAGTGGCAGACTGCACCATTTGCGGTTTAATGTCGTTTAACTGAGTAAAAATAAATTCGGTTCGACTATCATAATCTTGGCTCGATATCGCAATACCTTCTTTGGCTAATTCCAATAGATTGCTTTGTATGCGCAGTAATAACTCAACGCGCTGAGTGTAAAGGGAGACAGTCACTTGTGCGGCGTAGCGATAACGCACATTAGGATCGACATAGCCTTGCGCTTGTCTGTCTTGGATAGAAGGCTGTGATATTGAAACTTCATCACGGCTAAAGCCCTGTTTTATCAAGAAAGCAACCACCTTATCGGTTTTGCTTTGCACATTGAGGTAGAGATTATTTAAGTCGTTATCCACCTCTGTGAAGCGGATGGGCCAAATGGCGGTATCCGCATTCACTTCCAATTCAGCCAGGCCTTTTACGGTGACGGTGCGCTCCATGGCGCGCATAGTGATGAGGCTATTGCCCACTTGGCTGCCCAGCAGATAGAGACCAATGCAGATAAACGCGCCGAGCAGGATCGTGGGGAGTGATTTTTGCATAAAAAAGCGTCCTAATTGCTTGTTGTGCTTTATAAAGCATATGCTTGTTAAGGCTTTTTATCTAGCCTATTTTTTGATCAAAATTGAGTTCGTTGCAGTTCTTGATGAGGAGGAGATATTTGACACAGTTTGTTGGTTGCGAGTAAGTATCAGCGGGGCCGTATTTTGCTCTAACGCCTTATTCCTTTTGATTAGCATGATTTTTACGCCAGAGCAGATAATACCAATCTAAGTAAAAATATGATCTAATTGTATTTATCATATTCTCTTCATTTGTTGTTATGGATAACTTTAAGAATACCGACTTTAATTCACTAGCTCGTAAGCAAACATCTATTCAAATGAAGATGCGGCTACTTGCACTTGCTCATTTTCAAGATGGAAAGTCCCGAACACAAATTGCACGTTTTTTGAAAGTGAGTAGAACGAGTGTTAATAAGTGGGTACATGTCTTTTTAGAGGAAGGCTTAGCTGGGTTGCAAGAGAAGCCACGTACAGGTAGGCCACCATTTCTTAGCAAGAAACAACAAGCCCAACTCGCTGACTATATAGAAAAAAGAGCAAATAGCGATCAAGGTGGTAGATTGACGGGGGCACATATTCATAGCTACATTTTATCTGAGTTTGGTAAAAGCTATCATCCTGACTCAATCTATTATTTGTTGAATCATATGGGGTTTTCGTGGATAACCTCACGCTCTAAGCACCCAAAACAATCAATTGAAGCCCAGGAGGAGTTTAAAAAAATTCCAAATTAAAACGATCCTTAAGATCCCCGGGCACCTTTCTTTAGATCGCATTGATATTTGGTTTCAAGATGAAGCAAGATTTGGCCAACAAAATACGACAACGAAGATTTGGGCCAGAACGGGTACCAGACCACGGGTTGTACGGCAGCAGCAATTCGAATATGCATACCTATTTGGTTCTGTATGTCCTAATAGGGGCATAGGTCAGGCAATAGTCGTTCCATGGACGAGCAAGGAAGCGATGCACCTCCACTTAAAACAGATCTCGGACGTCACTGATATAGATCGACATGCTGTCGTGATAATGGATGGAGCCGGTTGGCATACCGAAGGTATCGCAGATGAATTCAAAAATGTCAGCATCATCAAATTACCGCCTTATTCACCAGAGCTAAATTCAATCGAACAAGTATGGAGCTGGATGCGCCAGCATTGTCTCGCCAATAGAGTTTTTAGAAATTATGAAGACATTGTCGATAGCGTTTGTGATGCCTGGAATACCTTTACCGATAGTTCAGAACGAGTGACACAAATGTGTTCTAGGGACTGGGCAAATATGACCAGTTAGTTTTCCAGTTTGGTATAAAACGAGATTTTTATAACATAAAAAACCGCACAATTGTGCGGTTTTTAGGTTACCTATCAGTGATAGGTAATTACAATTTATGCTAATTACACCTTAAAACGTGTAGTTGTACTGCATTGAATAATAGGTTGCATTTGAGCGCGTCGTGGCATTGACCATACCAGTGTTTGGCCCAATAGGTAACTTGTCCGTGACTGAGCTGTTTTCAATTAAGTGGACATCTTCACCGCGCACCACGGCGATACCAAAATCGATGCTGGTGTTGGTCGATAAGGCGTAGGTCGCGCCTGCGGTATACCATTTGCGATCAGAATCTGGGATAGAGATTGAACTCAGCTCACCCACAACGCCCTCATCAGCCATAAAGCCGGCACGCAGAGTCCAAGTGTTGTTTAGACTATAAGTACCACCGACACTGAACAACCATGAGTCATCCCATGCGTAGGTCTTTAAGCTGCTTGAGCCAACAGATACTGGCCCTAACGTCCCATCTGTCACGGTTAGCTCGTGGAAATCACCCCAAGTGGTTAATTGCGCAGTATAGTGCAGCGCAAATTTATCGGTCAACTGATGAAAACCTGCCACTTGGAAAATATCGGGTAGGGGAATATTGATCTCATCAAAGGCCACAAATGCGTTGGCTTGTGGGTTGTAAATATTGATATCACCCGAGGCTTTAAAATCTGGGCTAAAGCGGTAGCTCATGCCAAAACGGTGATCGGCATTGATTTCATATACAGCGCCGATAATACCACCAAACGCCACACCATCGGCATCGACATCAACCAACTGCTGATCGATGGCACCCGTAGGAGTCGGCAGCTTACCACCACGAGTGAGCGTGCCTTTACCGTAGATCATATCAAGGCCTGCACCGACACTAAAATGGTCGTTGAAGCGATATGATGCACTTAGGTTGAAGTTAAGCGTGGTGACTTCAGTCTTGCCCAATAGATCGAGCGGCGCGGGTAGCTTACCACCCACGAGTTGGGTCGATAAGTCTGAGGTATCGGTACCTGTACCGAAGTTACTGAACAGCGCCACCCCGTAGGCGAATTTATCGTTTACCGGGCTAACGTAGTAAAAGTTAGGGATGATTTTGGCATCTGCTGCATCATCGACACCGCCGTAATGGATTTCGCCTAACTGAGAGTCGATATAAACATCGCTCACTGTCACTTCAACATCGGCGTAGTTCAATCCCATTGATAGTTGTTTTTTGTCAAACAGCGCCATTGCGGCTGGGTTACGCGCTAATACCGATGCATTATCGGCAATAACGGCATCACCGGCAAAGGCTCGGCCCACACCGGTTGCTGATTGTGCATTAAGTAAAAAACCAGCTGCTATAGCTTGCGAGCTCGCGAGCGTAACGGCAACGGCTAATATTGTCTTGTTAAAAGGCTTCATAAATCAATTCTCATTATTATCGGTCTCGTCTTAGTGAGTTGGCTTAGCAATCTCTCGAGATCCTTTTGTTAGTCGGGTGCATAGTAGGGGGGGCGCGATGCGCCAACAACTCCGACCAGATGAGGGTTGGATGTTATTTTTATGTGAAATTAATGGCTTAGGCGATAGTAAAAGTGGCGTAGTGACTGAATGTCGCTCGTGACATTAGATATAGCCTGTGTTGTGGGGTTCAGCTTGTTTAACTGTCAAGTTAATAGGTTGTTAATTTGGTTGTTTGTGTCAAAAGTGACAAGTATAAAAAAAGCGTACACGTGTACGCTTTTTAGTTTGGAACAGTCATTTGCCTGAAAGCTTGATATCGATAAACCGGTTTATCGTTAGCTCCGTTTACCGCCCCAGTCTAATGTGACAATGTAATCTGCAGTAGCATAGGATCAAAGCTTGGCGCTAAATTGCTCAAACTGCTGCGTGATGGCTTTAGCTGGTTTAAACAGCAGACTAAATACTATGCCCGCAAGAGTGGCGAACAAAAATCCAGGTAAAATCTCGTATAACTCAAATATGCCACCACTGGCTTGTTTCCATAGCACTACCGTTAGCGCACCGACTAAAATGGTGGCAACGGCACCATTACGGCTATAGTGCTTCCAAAATAGTGCGAGCAATACCACAGGGCCAAATGCGGCGCCAAATCCGGCCCAAGCGTAACTGACGAGGCCTAATACACTGCTTTCTGGGTTAAGTGCGATAACGCCGGAGACTAGTGCAATAGCCAGCACACCCACACGGCCAACGAGCATCAACTCTTTACTGCTCGCCTCTGGACGTAGCCATTTTTTATAGAAATCTTCTGTGACCACACTGGAACACACCAGTAGCTGCGAGTCGATAGTACTCATAATGGCCGACAGAATAGCGGCGATGAGCAATCCACCTATCCAAGGGTTAAAAGCGGCGTGCGCTAAATGAATGAAGACTGTTTCTGGGTTTGCTAGTGGTTCATCGGCAAAATAGAGCGAGCCAGCAAGTCCTGTAGCGAGGGCACCAATTAAGGCAACCACCATCCAACTCATGGCGATGCGGCGTGACACGACAATATCATCGGCAGTGCCGATAGCCATAAAGCGTGACAAAATATGTGGCTGGCCAAAATAACCCAGCCCCCAAGCCAGTAACGACACTAGGCCAATCACAGTAGTATCTTGATTAATCATCGACAACATGGCGGGATCAAGCTGATGTAAACCATTTTGCGTTTCGGGTTGATTGAAAATGGCCACAGGGACAAACAGTAAGGCGATAAGCATTAAACAGCCTTGGAAGAAGTCAGTCCAGCTTACGGCAAAGAAGCCCCCGACAAAGGTGTAAGCCACAATAATGGTTGAACCTATGATTAGGGCTAAGGTGTAATCTAACCCAAAGACTTTCTCAAACAGTATGGCGCCACCGACCATGCCCGATGAGGCATAAAAGGTGAAAAACACCAAAATAGTGACCGCGGAGACCAGTCTTAACATGCCATGTTTATCGTCGAAGCGCTTTTCAAAAAAGTCAGGCAGGGTTAGCGCGTTATCGGTAAATTGGGTATAGATACGCAGGCGCTTGGCAACAAACAGCCAGTTGAGCCACGCACCGAAGACTAAGCCGATGCCGATCCAGGCTTCTCCTAAACCACCAAGATAGACGGCGCCAGGTAAGCCTAATAGTAACCAACCTGACATGTCAGATGCGCCAACACTCAATGCCGTTACCGCGGGGCCCATAGATCGACCCCCTAAGATATAGTCGTCAACCGAATCGGTTGCTTTATAGGCCCATAGGCCTATGCCCATCATTAAGGCAAGATAGCCAAAAAAAGTGATTAATATGGGTAATTCAATAGTCATGCTTGTGCCACTTTATAGTTATGTTTTTTTAAGAGGTCGCTATGCTAGCAGATGTTGGCTCTGTAGCTCAATAAAGGGGGTGAATGTGATTAAGATCTAACCTATGGCAAGTAAAACTTGCCATAGGTTGTAATGATTTTAGATGAATGTTTGCTGAATTTCGCTTTTAATGTTGTCTATATCGGCGTGATGTTCTGCAACTAGCAACATGTAGGCATTGTCTGCCGTGAAGCCTTCACCCTGATAACGGTTGTTGGCAAAAGCTTGTTCTAGGATCATGCGCTCTTCAATGGGTACGATAAATAAGGTGACCTTGCCTTGCTTACCTTGCATGACTAAATGCAAACTTCTAACCCCTTGGAAGTCGCAGTAGGTACTGAAAAACACGCGTCCTGGCTGCTCAGTAAAACGAGCATTGGCAAAATTACCCAATGACGCTAACTGACTATTGATGGTGTTATAGCTGATATCCAGACTGCTTTGCATCGCTACGGTCTCATGAGCAACATGGGCTAGGGCATGTTCACCCAAATCGACCGGTCCCAGCCTAAACAGGCTAAAACTGATGCCTGCGACAAAAGCCACCGATGCCACCATCGCTAAAGTGAAGCCCATTTTGCGTCGTTGCACTTGGTGTCGATGCAACTGTTGATTCAATAGCAGTTTTGCTTCTAAACCGCTAGGGACGTCAATATTCAGCGCCGCTTCAATTTGATGGTCTAAGCGCTTTAAGTCATTGACAAACTGAGCGCGCTGACTCGATTCTCCCATAGCAGCAACAAAGTCGGCGTCACGACGCTGCGGATTTTCATAGGCCTCGCGGCGGAATTTTAGCTCATCCATTGGAGTGCCCCCTTGTTTGCGTATCATCGAGCATTTCTTTTAATTGATTGCGTGCCCTGAAGAGGCGCGTCATAACAGTATTGCGGTTAAGTTCTAATATGTTAGCAATTTCATCGCCAGTAAAACCACCGATAACCTGCAGCACCAGTGGTTCTCGGTATTCGACTTCAAGGCGAGCTATTTGCCGTCTGAGCAGATGTTGCTCCATATTGTCTTCAGTTGATAACGACACATTGTCGGCCAATTCAGATTGTTCAACATCAGAGTAGTCAAACTGTTTGCGTTCAAACCTTCGGGCATTTTCTCTGCGTAAAATAGTGATTAACCAAGCTTTAGCGGCTTTATCATCCTTAAGGGATTCGAGCGAACGCCAAGCCCTTAAAAAGGTCTCTTGGGTGATATCTTCTGCGATATGTTTGTCGCCGCAAAGCCAGTAGGCGTAGCGGTAGAGATCGCCATGGAGCGCCCTGACAAGGCTATCGTATCGTCGTTGTTTACTTAGCATGTCATTATTGACCGAGAGACTCGGTACTTTCTTTCGTTTAAAGCTAAACATTTTTACTCGCTATGTAGGCGTATGTGGTGCTTGTGTGATTAATTTTGTGGTGAACCAACTGCAATAAGGGTATTCCTGTTGTTGCGACTAACGCAAATAGCTTAGCTTGGATTTAACGATGATAAAGCACTGGAAGATGGTGTTTGCATCGTGTTTGTAACTTGTTTAATAGCATCAAGTAGGGCCGAAGTGTCGATCGCTTGTGGTACTTGGCTATAAGCTTGGCGTTGAATATTATCGATATTGTGTTTAAGAGCGGGGCTGAGCGCCGCTATCTCACTTAAGGACATAGGCTTGCCTTGTTGTAAGCTAAAGTAGTGTTGCAGCGCCAAGATGATGGTGCCCGCTTGACCCGTTTGACAGGCTTGGCGCAGTGCCGTTAACCCCGTGCTTTGCTGGGACCTCGATGACGCTGGCGAGGCGACTTTTGCTACCGATTTACCACGCTCTTTAGCCCACAGCAGCAGAGTCAGTAGCCACAGTAGTGCCAACAATGCGCTCAGATAAGGCCAAAAGCCAGCGCTGGGTTGCACTGTGGTGGCGCTTGGGTTGAGCGCTACCGGGTTGGCACTGGCGGCTATCACGTTGACCGTACGCGCCGGTAGGGTGGCAAACTCTTGGGTCTGCGTGATGTAATTAAACCAAGGCACGCGGATCTCGGGTAAGGTGTAGCTGCCCGCTTGAGTCGGTACTATCGCCGCCGTTTGTGTTAGCTGTGACACCACCTGTTTGTCGCGCACAAAGGTTTCTCGTTTGGGCTTTTCAGGATACATTTTAAAGCCATCGGGTAGCCCAATGGTTAATGCTGGCAGGCTGGTTTGCTCGGTATTAGAGGCCAGCAGGGTAATATTGCGGGTGATGGGCGTGCCGACCTCTATGGTATCGAGATCAGGCCAATCTTCTTTAAGTACCACCAGATCGCTCACCAACCATTGGCCGTGGTATTGGCTGGGAATCGGTAAAATCGTGATTTCACTCGGCGCCGCTTGCGCTTGCATGGGGCGGCTTTCATTAAATGAGAACATACCACCACGCCGCGAGGCTTCAATTAATACATCACCAGAAAAAGTAGCGCCCGATAAGTGTAAGGTGCCGGGTTTATCGGCCACAATGCTATAGCTGCGCTCGATGACACGATAGCGCCGCCCATCGACAATTTCGCTGCTATCACTGTCTTCGCCTAACTGCTTGAGTTGCGCCCCCTCCACATTGGGAGCGCTCAATACGCCGCGTTGCAGCTCAACGGCTAGATAGAGCTTTACCTTGTAGGTGACCAACTGACCGACATAAGCCTGCTCGGTGGAGAGCGAGCTGCGGATAAATAGGTTTTTCATCTGCGTAGGTTGACTGCCAGGCGCCGTGACCGTCAGCGTGATGGGCGAGGAGCTGACATTATCAATGGTGAGCGCGGGAATAATCAGCTGCCCTGTGCGTTTGGGGGCTAATAACACTTGCCAGCGCGTCTCTTTACGTGCATCGAAATTGACTATTTGGGTGCTGCGACTCACGCTGGTGCGTCCCACGATAAAGTCTTTTAATAGCGCCGAGGTGTCTAAGCTACCGTTGCTGATATCGTCGTCGGCCTTAATCGTCAGTACTAGGTATTCGCCCTCTATGGCAGGATTTCTGTCAACCGAGGTCTCAAGTTGAGTTAAGGCAAAAGCTGGCTGGATAAGAGTCAGAGCCAATAAGGCAAAAGTTAAAAAATATCGATTTACCACTGTTCACTTTCCTTTGATGTAATGCCCTGACGGCGGCGTTTTTCATACTCTAATAGCATCTTATTACGCAGCAGAACCTGCGGATCGTCTATGACGCCGCTTAGTGCGCGTTGCATGTCGGCTGGCAGCTCCTCGGGCGGAGCTGGCTGACTGACAGCTTGGGCCTGCGGATTATCATGAGGGGCTTTATCCGAGTCTTCATTTAGATCTGCTGCTGCATTGGAACTGTCGTTTTCGTTAGCGCTGGTATCGCTGCGCGCTTGTGCTTGTTCAGGCTGAGTCTGCTCATTATTCTCATCAGACTTGGGAGCTTGAGCGCTCATTGGTGCTTCGTTATTTGGCTCATCATCACCAGTGGCGGGAACATTATCCGGCTGTGATGACGGCTCGCTGGGCTGTTGATCAGGTTGCGGTTCACTTTGTTCACTTGCGCTCTGTTTATCGCCTGACTTGTCATCGCTTTGCTGCTGATTGCTGTCAGATCCTTCTTGCTGTTGCGTGTCTTGATTTTGTTCGCTCTGACTTTGCTGCTCACTATCAGCTTGTTGCTGCTCACTATCAGCTTGTTGCTGCGCCAGCAGTTGTTGGGCTAAGGCTAAATTATGCTGCGCATCGCTAAAGTCGTTATCTTGAGCTAGCGCCTGTTGATAGCGCTTAATAGCAGTCGCATAATCTTGCAGCTGCATTAAGCTATTGCCTTGGTTATAAAAGCCTGTTGCAGTTGTGTCTTGCTCAAACAGCTTAAGGGCTTGTTGGTAATCGCCTTCGCGATACCGAGCGGCCGCTTGCCAATTAGGATCGGAAAACAAGCTTGCCGCTTGCTGATAATTTTGGTTTTCATAGGCTTGCATTGCACGTTGGTTGTCTGTCTGCCAAGGGTGTAGCCAACTGTTGGCGTAGGCGGGCGTCGGTTGGCTGAACAACATGATGCAGCTAAGTGCTGCAATGGCGTGGCGAAAGCTTAATAGTGCTGGCAATAACAATAATAAAGCGATATATGGGCCAGCATCGAGCCACAGCTCACCTTCTAAATCGCTGGCTTTAGTTGCTGTGCTCTGGGCTAACCATAGGTTTAGCGCGCTGAGATCGCTGCCATCGGCGTGATAAGTAAATACCTTGCCGCCATTGGCGCTGGCTAATTCACTTAAATGTTGATAATCGGTTTTGGCTACCACTACTTGGTCGCTGCGATCGCGCATTAATTGTCCGTCAGGTAAACGAATTGCGGCGCCTTGTGGGCTGCCAAAGGCAAGCACTGAGAGCCGATATTGGCTGCCTTGTAAATGCGCTTTGGCTTGATTAATTTGCTCTACAGCTACCCCATCGGTGAGTAATATGATATCGCCGCGCAGATGTCCCCCTTGTTTAAGCAAAGTGGTTGCTTGGGTTAAAGCCGCAGGCAAATTAGAGCCCGGGACTGGCATGATCTCTGGCGATAGGGTGGGTAATAGATTCAACAGGGTCGCCCTGTCTCGGGTCAGTGGGCTAATGGTAAAGGCATCACCAGCATAGGCAATTAAGCCCGTTTCACCTTCGCTGAGACTGCTAATAAGATCGTTGGCTTTAAATTTAGCTTGAGTTAAGCGGTTAGGCACCAAGTCGGTGGCGTACATCGACAGTGACATATCCATCACTATCACGCGTCCTTGGTTGGTTTCAAATACCGGTAGGGTTTGCTTGGTAAAAGCAGGACCTGACAACGCGAGTACCGCGATACACCAGCTAAAACCAATCACATGTAGATGGCGTTTACCTGACTGTGTTTGGCTTGATACCAGTACCTTGGCCAAATGAGGCGCGATGTAGCGATTCCAGCTCGATATCTGGTATTGGCTACGACGGGTAAACCACAATAATAGTGCCAAGGGGAATAGGGCCAATAGCCATTCGGGGCGTAAAAAATGGATCATAAGGCTCCCCGTGATCTTAACCATGGCAGCGACTGAAATAACGGCAACTGCCACAATATCAGCAGAACACTGATAAGTAAGGCTGCGCTTAACGGATAATAAAACAACTCTGATTGAGGACGATAGGTGAGTTGATCGCTGTTGGTCGGCTCTAACTTATCGATCATTTGATAAATTTGTTCCAGTTCGGTGGCATTGCGGGCGCGAAAGTAACGTCCGTTTGTGGCGCTGGCCAGCGCCGTCAATTGCGCTTCATCAAGATCCATCGACGGGTTAACGCGCTCGTTACCAAATAGGGTACGCCGCTCCATTATCTCGGTTCCGACCCCAATGGTATAGATGGTCACGCCGCGTTTGGCGGCAATGGCAGCAGCTTGATCTGGACTAATATTGCCCGAGTTATTCGAGCCGTCGGTGAGGAGGATCAGCACCCGGTTACTTTGTTGCTGTTGGTCGAAGCGTTTAACCGCCAGGGCGATGGCTTCGCCAATGGCTGTTTGTTTTCCCACCAGGCCGATTTGGGCTTCGGCTAAAAACTGGGCTATAGAGCGGCGATCTTGTGTCAGCGGCGCTTGCAAATATGCGTGGTCGGCAAACAAAATGAGGCCCAATTTGTCACCTTTACGGCGCTGGATAAAATCACTCATAACCGCTTGCACTAAGGTAAAACGATCCACCGTTTTACCCTCGATGACCATATCTTCAATCTGCATACTGCCTGATAAATCAATGGCTAACATCAAGTCGCGCCCTTTGCTGGGCAGCTCGATAGCATCGCCAATCCACAATGGCCGCGCGGCGCTTAGCACCAACAGTGACCAAATAAGCCAATAGGGTAAGCGCCGACGCTGTGGCCGCTGCTGGCTAACCTGCGCACCGGCATCGGCAACACCGGGTAGGTGTAAATGGCCACCCGTTTGATGCTGTTGGGCGCCTGAGCCTTTAAACATCAAGGGTAATGGCAGTAACAGTAATAGCCAAGGCCAGGCTAATGTGAACATGCTGCCTCCTTAGTCGATGCGCGATGCTTGAGTGGCAGTGCCTGCTTAAGCCAGCCTATGGCAGCTAGGCGCAGTTGCTCAGCTTGAGTGGGAGTGAGTGCCTTGGACTGGTAGCGTTTAGCTAATAACAGCGGCAAGTTATCGTCTATGTGAGTGACCTGCTGCTGTAGCCACTGTAACCAGGCTTCACCTTCAAGTGATGCCACCTGTTCACGGGGCAGGTAGCTCATGGCGCTGCGTTTGAGTATGGTGTTAACTTCAATAGCAAATTGTGGGTGATTGAGCGCCAGATGGGCTAATTGCTTTAATGCTTCACGTTTCGCGGCGCGATGTCGATATTGCTTGATGAACCACCATAGGCAGACAGCCAAAATAGTAAGGCATGCGGCCAGTACCAGCCAATAACCGTAAGCGGGTGGCCAGGCATGGATAGGCTCGGGCAGTTGAATGTCTTTCATGGCAGCAAGGGCTGGATTGTTGGCCGTTTGCATCTATCTTAAGGCTCCAATCTGTTGATTCAATGGTTGTGCTGCGCTGATTGTACGTAAACGCGCGTTAAGTTGGCGCATCATATCGATAAAACCTTGTTGCTGGGCGTGTTGGCGGGTTAGCCAACCGTTATAACTGTCTCGGTTGAGCACTAATTCTTGCGCGCCGTCTTTGACTGGCAGCTGAAACTGAGCAGGTAAAGGCAGCTCTCCTTGTCTGAGGGGATCGGTGATCAGTAAGGCGCCTATATCGCAGTGGCGAGATAACTCAGTTAATGGCTGCAGGCACTGCGGCGTGAAATGGCTGCCATCACTGATGATCCAAATCAGTGAGCCGGGCTTGGCTATGCGGCGTAAACGCAGGCAGGCGCGGTAGATATGCTCAGGTTCGCTGACGTGAGCTCCCATACCGTCAAGCTGCGCTTGATGAACCGTTTGCATCGCCGAGATCAATGGCAGCATGGCACTTTGACGACTACGGGGTTTGAGCTCGATATCTTGTTGCTCACAGGCTATGAGCGCACCGAGTCGATCGCCATGGCCCACGGCGCGCCAGCCTAAAGTCGCAGCCACATGAGCGGCTTGCACTGCTTGTAGCATTAGGCTTGAGCCAAAATAGAGGCTATGGCTTAAATCCAGTAGCAGCAGCACTGGCCGCTCGCGTTCTTCAACAAACAATTTAGTATGGGCTTTGCCTGTGCGAGCGGTCACGCGCCAATCTATGGTGCGCACATCGTCACCACTTTGGTAGTGCCGTACTTCGGCAAACTCCATGCCTCGGCCTCTGATGTTGCTCGCGCGGTGGCCTGCGAGAGCCGCGCGAGCTTTGCTTGGCGTTTCAGGCAGAGCGCGGGCAATATTCTGGCATGCAAGTAGCTCTTTTTGATTGAGTGATACGCCATCGGCAAATAGCGGTAATTCACTGACTGACATTAAGGCACCGCGACTTGGCTAAGAATGTGGTTGATCACCTGATCGCTGCTGACGCCCTCGGCCTGAGCCTGATAACTGAGTAGCAATCGATGGCGTAATACGTTGGGCACCACGGCTTGTATATCTTCAGGAGAGACAAAGTCGCGCTCCATTAACCAGGCGCGGGCACGCGCACAGCGCTCGATAGCAATAGTGGCGCGTGGGCTCACGCCGTATTCTAGCCAGCTGGCGAGAGTGTCGCTGTATTGCTGCGGCTGCCTAGTTGCCATCACGATATTGACTATGTATTGCTCTAACGGCTCAGCAAGGTAGAGGCCAAGTGCGGCTTCACGGGCGGCAAAAATATCTGCTTGCGCAATTGGGCTGACACTAGGCGCATCGTGAGTTAGGGCTTCACTACGTGATAACCGCATGATTTTAAATTCAGTTTCGGCGCTCGGGTAATCTAAGTTAAGGTGCATTAGAAACCGGTCGAGTTGCGCTTCGGGCAGAGGATAAGTGCCTTCATTTTCGAGCGGATTTTGCGTGGCCATCACTAAAAATAATTTAGGTAAAGGATAACTGTGTTTGCCAACGGTCACTTGGCCTTCTGCCATGGCTTCGAGAAGTGCCGATTGAACTTTGGCGGGCGCGCGGTTGATCTCATCGGCCAAAATCAGGTTATGAAAGATGGGACCTGCTTCAAATTCAAAGGTGCCCGTTTGTGCGCGGTAGATATCGGTGCCGGTCAGATCGGCTGGTAAAAGATCGGGGGTAAATTGAATGCGATGGAAATCGCCTTCAACGCCATCACTGAGCGCTTTCACCGCGCGGGTTTTGGCTAAACCTGGTGGTCCTTCGACTAACAGGTGTCCATCGGCAATTAATGCGATCAGTAAATTTTCGGTAAGAACAGGCTGACCTAGAATGACATTGTCTAGGTATTCGCGTAATGCATGAAATCGACTTAAAGGCATGATGCTACTCAGTTATATTAATTTGTGTGAGCTATAGACAGCGCATATGGTAAAAAATTCAGACCGGTTTTGGCTAGTCTAAATGCGGGTCAAATTGAGCTTGTTGTGTCTATTGCAATGACATAGGCGTGAAATAAGTTAGCATGCTTAAGGGGTGAGTGACACTAATGACTAAGGGTAAACTTTTTATTAAACATTGTTAATACAGAAAATTTTTTAATTTCACTGTCTAGAAACCAAACAAGTGTTTAAAACTTTGGAATAAGAAGTTAGAATCAGATCACACTTTGATGGTCTGACCTGTTTGATTGCTTGGGTTAAAGAGCTGAATCTGTGGGTAAGGAAACAATAATAATTGCGCCATGAGAATCTATTCGAATAGGCGTGACACGAGGGCAAAAAATGAGTCATCTACAGCAAGTTAGGAATGCAAAAGGCGATCGTATTGCGATTGTGATGGGGCTTAGAACCCCGTTTGCTAAGCAAGCGAGCGCGTTTCATGGCGTATCGGCGTTGGATATGGGCAAGATGGTGGTTAACGAACTGCTTGCCCGTTCAGAGCTGGATCCCAAGGAGATTGAGCAACTGGTTTATGGGCAAGTGGTGCAGATGCCGGCAGCGCCCAATATAGCGCGTGAAATTGTGCTTGGCACAGGCATGAACGTAGCGACCGATGCTTACAGCGTGACGCGAGCATGTGCGACCAGTTTCCAGTCGACCGTTAATGTGGCTGAATCTATCATGACGGGCAATATCGACATCGGCATTGCTGGTGGCGCCGACTCCTCTTCAGTATTACCCATAGGTGTGTCAAAAAAACTGGCCCATGCGCTAGTGGATTTGAATAAAGCCCGTACTTTTAGCCAAAAGCTGACTATCTTCAGACGCCTTGGTTTAAAAGATTTATTACCCGTCCCGCCTGCGGTCGCCGAATACTCAACCGGCTTGTCAATGGGGCAAACGGCAGAGCAGATGGCTAAAACCTATAATATTAGCCGCGCCGATCAAGATGCGCTGGCCCATCGCTCGCACACCTTGGCGACAGAAACATGGGATTCAGGTAACTTACGCGATGAAGTGATGACAGCCCATGTGCCGCCTTATAAGTCCTTTATCGATCGGGATAATAATATTCGTCAAAATTCATCTCTAGAGTCTTATGCCAAACTGCGCCCCGCGTTTGATCGTAAACATGGCACAGTCACCGCTGCTAATAGTACGCCATTAACCGACGGCGCTTCGGCGGTGTTGTTGATGAGCGAAAGTCGTGCTAAAGCCTTAGGTTATCAACCTATTGGCTATATCAAGAGCTACGCTTTTACCGCCATTGATGTGTGGCAAGATATGCTGATGGGCCCATCATACGCTACGCCGTTAGCCCTTAAGCGAGCGGGAATGGAGCTGGAAGATTTAACCCTTATCGAGATGCACGAAGCATTTGCGGCGCAAACCCTGGCTAATATGCAGATGTTCGCGTCGAAGAAATTTGCCGCAGAAAAGCTCGGCCGCGATCGCGCCATCGGTGAAATTGATATGAGTAAATTTAATGTGCTGGGTGGTTCACTCGCTTATGGTCATCCTTTTGCGGCCACAGGTACACGTTTGATAACCCAAGTGTGTCGTGAATTGAAACGACGTGGTGGGGGCACGGGTCTTGCCACGGCCTGCGCCGCGGGTGGTCTTGGTGCAGCAATGATTGTAGAAGTGGAGTGATCTCATGGAAAAGAGTTTTAGTTTAAATCGCCTTGAAAATGGCATTGCCGTTCTGACAATGGATGTACCTGGCGAAACAATGAATACCCTGCGCGCCGAATTTGGCCCAGAGATCTGTGAAATGTTGGCCGAGATAAAAGCGGACTCACAGATCCGTGGCATAGTGTTGGTGTCGGGCAAAAAAGATTCATTTGTGGCTGGTGCTGATATTTCTATGCTGGCTGCGTGTCAAACCGCCGAAGATGCAAGACAGCTGTCTAAACAGGGTCATGAGGTGTTTCAGGCTCTTGAGTCGCTAAACATTCCTGTGGTTGCCGCCATTCACGGTGCCTGCCTAGGTGGCGGATTAGAGTTGGCATTAGCCTGTCATCAGCGAGTGTGCAGTGACAGTAATAAAACCATGATGGGACTGCCTGAAGTACAGTTAGGCTTATTACCCGGCGGCGGCGGTACCCAGCGATTACCGCGTTTGGTGGGGATCACCACTGCACTGGATATGATGTTGACGGGTAAGCAAGTTCGCCCTAAACAAGCCTTGAAAATGGGCTTAGTGAACGATGTGGTACCTGAATCGATTTTGTTGCAAACGGCCATAGAGATGGCGTTAGCAGGCAAAAAAATAGCGCCTAAACGTAAAGTGTCGCTGGTCAATCGTCTGCTAGAAGGCACGCCTGTTGGGCGCAATATTGTGTTCGATCAAGCGTTAAAGCAAGTAAACAAAAAGACTCAAGGCAACTATCCTGCGCCAGCTAAAATTATCGATTGCGTACGTCAAGGCATGACCAAAAGTATGGTCGTAGGTCTTGATGTCGAAGCGAGTCATTTTGGTGACTTAGTGGTGTCGGCCGAGTCGGCAGCGTTAAGAAGTATTTTTTTTGCCACCACAGAGATGAAAAAAGAGTCGGGTGCAGGTGATGTGCAACCTAAACCCGTTCATAAAGCGGTGATTTTGGGCGGCGGCTTAATGGGCGGTGGTATTGCGTCTGTGACCACCACTAAAGCTAAAATTCCGGTGCGGGTCAAAGATATCAATGAAACCGGATTAAGCAACGCATTATCCTATGCCTACAAGCTACTGGATAAAGGGGTTAAGCGTCGTCATATGACGCCGGCCGTGCGTGATAATTTAATGGCGCTGATGACTACGACCACTGAGTATACAGGCGTTAAAGATGCAGATATCGTTGTTGAAGCGGTATTTGAAGATTTAGCCTTAAAACATCAGATGGTTAAAGATATTGAGCGTGAATGTGGCGAAGAGACCATTTTTGCCTCAAATACCTCGTCATTGCCCATCTCACAAATTGCAGAGGCGGCAGAGCGCCCTGAAAATGTGATTGGTTTACATTATTTCTCGCCAGTCGAAAAGATGCCTCTTGTCGAGGTGATTGCCCATGAAAAAACCTCGGCGCAAACGATTGCGACGACAGTGGCGTTTGCGCGTAAGCAAGGCAAGACACCGATTGTTGTGCAAGATGGCGCTGGTTTTTATGTCAACCGTATTTTAGCCTTGTACATGAATGAAGCGGCCAACTTATTGCTGGAAGGGCAAAGCGTTGACCATCTAGATAAAGCCTTAGTCAAGTTTGGTTTTCCGGTTGGGCCAATGACATTGCTTGATGAAGTCGGTATTGATGTTGGGGCTAAGATTTCGCCTATTTTGGAGAAAGAACTTGGTGAGCGTTTTAAAGCCCCCGCAGCCTTTGATAAGTTGCTTGGTGACGATCGTAAGGGTCGTAAAAATGGCAAAGGCTTCTATCAATACGGGTCTAAATCGAAAAAGAAACAGGTTGATGAGACGGTATATACTTTGTTGGGGTTAACCCCATCTGCGAGTACCGATGCCTCTGAATTGGCACAGCGCTGTGTCGTGCAGATGCTTAATGAAGCGGTGCGCTGCTTAGAAGAGGGGATTATTGCCTCTGCACGTGATGGTGATATCGGTGCGATATTTGGGATAGGTTTCCCGCCGTTTTTAGGTGGCCCTTTCCGCTATATCGATACATTAGGGGCAGACAAATTAGTAGAGCAATTAAACCGTTATGCCAATGTCCATGGTGAACGATTTAAGCCGTGCGCGACACTATTGGAAATGGCGGCTTCAGGTGCACAATTTCATCAATAAGTGAGCTTGTTGAAAAATTGACAGTAACCATATAAACCCTAATGTAAAACGACTGGGTTTTAGTTAACAACGCGGCAACATTATGCCGCGTTTTTTTTTGGCTTAAGGAAAATCATTGCCTGTTTTTTGTTCGTTTGTTACCTTGGTTTCGTTATCATGGCTGCTTGCAAAACTATTGGCACAAACGTGCCAGTGTGTGATGACACAGGTGATTAGCGGTAACGGGTCAATAAGTTAACAGTTGAGGTTTTAAGTGATTGTATTGGTAAGTATTCTCACATTAAGCAGTGTGGTAATGGGAAATATGGCGTTTCGCGCAGGGCTTGGGGTTAAACGCTGGGCCTTATTGGGTTTGCTTATTGGTCCCGTTGGCTACCCCTTGTTAGCAACTCATAAGCGTTTAGCTATCAAACGTGCTCAAGGTAGAGGTGCTGCAATTATTCGCCTGTAATGTTTAGGGCTTTAGTCAGTAGGGAACTATCCAATAGCGAACATCACGAAAAAAGGAGCATATATGCTCCTTTTTTCGTGATTGTGCTTGGTAACCTGTTGCTTGAAGATAATAATTAATTCCACCATCCCTTAGCTGGGATCACTTCTAAACGATTCAGGCCTGCTGGCAGTTTTACTTTTTTACGTTCTGGTTTGTCATTAAGTCCAAGAGCTTTCTTTATTAATTTTAACATAACGATTCTCCTTTAAACTTAAGCCGTTGCTGAGTTGGTGTACTTTATATTAGGAATCCCGGCAACTTGGGTCTCGGCATACTTGATGTTCGGAATCCCGGCAACTTGGGTCTCGGTATACTTGATGTTCGGAATCCCGGCAACTTGGGTCTCGGCATACTTGATGTTCGGAATCCCGGCAACTTGGGTCTCGGTATACTTGATGTTCGGAATCCCGGCAACTTGGGTCTCGGTATACTTGATGTTTGGAATCGCGGCAACTTGGGTCTCGGTATACTTGATGTTCGGAATCCCGGCAACTTGGGTCTCGGTATACTTGATGTTCGGAATCCCGGCAACTTGGGTCTCGGCATACTTGATGTTCGGAATCCCGGCAACTTGGGTCTCGGTATACTTGATGTTCGGAATCCCGGCAACTTGGTTCTCGGTATACTTGATGTTCGGAATCCCAGCAACTTGGGTCTCGGTATACTTGATGTTCGGAATCCCAGCAACTTGGGTCTCGGTATACTTGATGTTCGGAATCCCGGCAACTTGGGTCTCGGTATACTTGATGTTTGGAATCCCAGCGATTTGAGCTTTAGTGTCTCTGCTTTTATGAGAATCTGCTAACTTGTGAGTTTCTATATCGATAACATTAGTTGAATAAGTAGTTAATGATAAAGCGATGGCAGTAACAATTGAGGTAATCATAGTGTTAGTTCTCTCAGAGTAATAATTTTATTATTGCCAACAAATAGTTGACGTCTGAAAGAAGTATTGCAGGTGTTATGCCATGTTTTTAATTTATTGCCAATCAATGCACCTTTGGTTGTTTTTTTGTTTATTTTATGCGCTGTAATTTAGGGCTAAGGTACAGCTTTAGCGATAACTGAAGCTATAAATGCTCCTATGCTTTTTTAATGTTATCGATTGACTGGGCTTGCAAGTTCTCTCGCTTTAAAAGTTCACTAAAGTCATGTTCAGTAACCGCCTTGCTGAATATAAACCCTTGAATTTCCTCACACTTAAGCGCTTTTAAAATACTTAGTTGTGATGCGTCCTCAACTCCTTCGCCAACGACTGATAAGCCCATGTTGTGGGCGATGGTAATGATTGAGTCTACCATCTTTAAGTCTCTATCCGATTTATCGATATCATCGACAAATGCTTTATCGATTTTTAATGTATTTATAGGGAAGCGTTTGAGGTAAGACAGTGATGAATAGCCGGTACCAAAGTCATCTAACGCTAGGCTCACCCCCATTTTGGACAGTTGCATCATGACCTTGATGGCTTTTTCCGGATGTTTAATGACAGTGCCTTCGGTAATTTCAAGTTCTAGATTACTTGCCGGCAGTTGAGTGAGTCGTAAAATTGACTCTATGCGCTGCTGTAAATCAGGAAGTGCAAATTGTAGTGACGATAAATTGACGGCAACACGTCCATTAAACAGACCTTGGTTGCGCCAGTTCTGCGCTGCGAAGCAAGCTTTTCGCATAACCACTTCACCAATTTCGACGATAAGGCCATTCTCTTCAGCTAATGGTATAAATTCATTAGGAGGAATTAACCCCAGAGTTGGATGGTTTAGACGAACGAGTGCTTCCATTCCCGCCATTTTACCCGATTTGAGATCGACTTTAGGTTGATAGTAAACTTCAAACAGATCCTCTTTTAGCCCTTGTCTGATCAGGTTTTCAACTTCCAACTGGCGAATAGCATTGCGGTTGAGTGATTCAGAATAAAATTGGTAACGATTACCGCCAGCAGATTTAGCATGATACATGGCGATATCGGCTTTTCGGAGCAGCGCTTGTTCATTTTGATCATCTTCAGGGTAGAGTACTATACCAATACTCACCCCAACGACGACTCTGTCCCTAGCAAGCTCAAAAGGATTTAAAAACGCATCGACTACTTTATTTGCAATAACTGCACTCGACCCAATATCAGGATTATTATCGACGAGGATAGCGAATTCATCTCCCCCTAATCGGTAGATACTAGTATGGCGTGGCACATTGGCTTCAATTCTTTGTGCTACTTGAATTAGGAGTTCATCGCCTACTTGATGTCCTAATGAATCATTGATTTTTTTGAAATTATCCAGATCGAGGATCATTAACGTATGATGTGTATCTTTTTTGACTAGATTTCCCAAAGTCACCATTAAACTAGATCGATTAGGAAGATTGGTTAATAAATCATTGTTGGTAAGTTTTCTTAGTTCTTCTTCTTGTTGTTTACGACGTGAAATATCTGAAAATACACCGACATAATGGGAGAGTACCCCTTGCTCATCGTAAATAGCATCGACAGTGAGCTCCATTAAGAAGCTACTACCATCTCCTTTTGGTGATTCTACTTCATTACTCCAGCTGCCTTGTTGTTGCAATATAGAGCGGATCTGTTGAGAGTAACTTTCTGGATATAGATCGAATTTAAATGTTGAACCGATAAAATCATTACGGCTTGTTTCACATAAGTCACAACAGGCCTCGTTTACCTCAACAAACTTAAATTCATTGTCTAAAATGAACATCCCTTCAGAGATATTTTCGATAGCACGTTCAAATAACCTTAATTGCTCTTCAGCCTGTTTGAAGTTACTGATATTTTTGATGGTGCCTGTCATCCGCAGGGCTTTATCATCTTCATCTCGCTCAACTATCTTTGCTCTATCTAAAATCCACACCCATTGTTCATCTTTACCTTTGACACGGTATGCCGCTTCAAAATGATCGGTTTCACCGTAAAAGTGTTTGTTTAATGCTGTATTCACTCGCTCCTGATCCATGGGGTGGATATTGCTTTCTTGGCCTTGTTCACCCGAACGCTGGCCATCGCGAGGGAACTCTAATGAACCCCAAATATTAGAGCGATAAATTTGTCCTGTTTCAATATCCCAGTCCCACATCTCATCACCACTTCCCCAGAGTGATAATTTTAAGCGCTCTTCTGATTTAGCGATTTGGCGTTGTATTTCGCGTTTTTTCAGTATCACCTTGGCGATAATACTACTAATGATTAAAAATATAGAAAAATAAATTAATTTAGCTTGAAGTGATAACCACCAAGGAGGGGTTATTTCTATTTCTAAACTTCTTACTTTTCCATTATCATTTGTTAAAGGGTTAATTGAATGTACATTAAAAACATAATTACCAGGCGATAGATTAGTATAAGTTGCTGTATTATTTCCTTGTGACTCTACCCAGGTATCAGACAGTCCAGACATTTGGTATGCATAGTTAATGTTTTCAGCGTTACTCCCTGGTGAATTAAATTTCAACGTAAATGGGTAGTCTGAGTATTTTATTTTTATTTTTTCAGTTAACTCCATCGGCTTATTTAATATGCTTCCATCAGTTGCTTGTGGAATGTTGAATATTAATAGTTCTTTAATTTTAGTTAGTGGTGCGAGTGTGTTTTTTAATGTTATTTCTAGATCATTTTTAGATATTTTGCTAATTCCGGAAACACCACCAATAAACAATTCTTCCCCTATGATTAGCGCGGATTGAGAATTATATTCATCTTGACTACCAAACTTATCGGTAAGTATGTACTTTTCTTTTTTGTTTCTATCTAATACTACAACTTCATTAATTGATGCCGCAAATATAAAATTATCAATAACTGATATTGAGAATATTGGCTTTTCATTTGAGAATATATTGCTAAGGGTTTGGCTTTTAAAATTAAATGACTTGATTGAATCATTTGTACCAAATAAAAGTTCGTTTTTATACTTTCCTAGGCTTACCACGAAACTACTGTTGTATATATTTCTTACATTACTTCCATCAATAGCAAATAAACCACTTTGTGTGGCAACATAAAAGAGGTTCTCTATTTCTATAATATCAAAGATAGGTTTTTCAATGTCGACGTAGATCTCTGTTATTTTATTCGATTTTAAATTAATTTTTAATAAACTTCCGTCAATTGTCCCTGCAAGTAAATTGTTTTTTACACCGTCAATTTTTAGAGAGAAAACATTCCGATTATTTATTTTTTTTATTTCATTTGTCTCTATGTCTACAGAAAGTAAACCTGTACTTGTACCTATATACAGTATTTCTTCATATATTAGCGTTGATTTTGGCCCTGCAACTTTAGTGTCAATATCAAAAACTTTTTTAAAACTACGGTTAAAAACACTTATGCTTGTATCGTCTGTACTAACGACTATATAGTTGTTTTTTTTATTGCTGGAGATTGACCATATGTTACTTTTTGATGTGTTAATATCTATTTTGGATATTGTGTTTGATAATTTTGGGATAATCATTAATCCGGAGTTTTTGATAGGGATGTAAAGTGTTTTATTCCCCTTAAATATTCCATTGCTTGTTTTTTCTGTCGTTTCCCCTAACTTCTCAAACACACCATCTACTAATTCAAATACCTTATTTTTGTTAATAGCTAGAGTTGTTCCGTTGGTGTTCTTTACAGAATCAAAAATATTTTCATTATACTTCTCTATTTCTAATGAATTATCTAAAGTGTAAGTGCCGTTTTTTTTGTAAATATATAGTTTAGAATTTATGGTTTCAATATCGTTTGTGTTTTTTGCTATTAATTTATTGTTTGAAGCTTTTAAAATATCACCATCATAGTTTCTTATGTAATAGTCACCATTAACCTTTATTGATTTTTTTACGCCATTATAAACCCCAGAGAATTCCTCTATTAAATTTAGTTTTTTGTCAATAATATAAAGGTTGTTTTCTGTACCAATTGTATAGTGTTCTCCTGATTTATTAAGAGACCAAATAGGTTTTTCGTCAATCTTCATTAATGAATCGATCTTTGAAAAACTATCTGTTTCTTTAATATACTTTACGATTCCCTTATCAGTTCCAATAAAAAGATCATTATTTATAATGATAGAACTTCGAATGAATGAGCTAGTCAGGCCAGTATTTTTGCTTGCAAAATAGTGTGTAAAGTTAATGCCATCGAAACGATTTAATCCATTTAATGTACCAATCCAAATATAACCGTCTTGATCTTCTACTACAGAAGTCACTGTAGTTTGAGATAAACCTTGTTTAACGCTATAAGTTTTACTTTTGAGTAAAATAGTGGGATTGATCGTCTCGCTGGCGATGGATAAACCAGAAAAAGAGAGGGTTAAAAAAAGAATTAGTATCAAATTTTTCAAAGAATTAGGCATAATTATTAGTTTGATTATTAGCCAGTAGTGCTTAGGCAGCATGTAGTTAACCTACTTTTCCAGAAAGTGAACGGTTTGTCAAAAGAACACTGAGTTTTTTGTATATTAATCATTGTTGTTTTTATTTGACTTTGACAGTCCTGTGTCATTGGATGGGCTCAATACGCGTCTGATGCACTCTTTTATTGTGTAAAGTCAGAGGTGGATGAATGGATTATTAGTGGGAGCATTGATGTTTCAACACATCTGGTCGACTGTAATAACTAGTTTTATCATAGACTTGCTTACGCCTTTTGTTAGAAGTGGAGATTCGGAAGTAAGTTGCGTGTATCTTATCGATTTGATCAGAAGGTTGGCAGCCTAAGATAACGATTAACCTCGATGTGTTGGCTAGTTTTAATAACTAAATTTGGGTGCTTGCTGTTTAAATGAGCGCAGGTCCGTGATCATATTGTCGGAGTTGAGTGGTTCCTGATTTCGATGTTGCTCGCCCGTGGTAAACAGTACAAGGCGATCACAATGTTTGGTGCGCATTGTTTGCATCATAAATTTGATTAAGTCAGCACGAGTCAGTTGTTTTAATTGCTCGACGACGAGCTCCCGTTGATTAAATTGATAATCTTTATTACCGATACTGGACCAGTAACGTTGGCCACGGGTTTTTAAGTTGGGATCGTGTTCCATTATTTGACTAATTAAGCCTTGTTTGGTGAGTTCCCACTGGGTATTTGTTATCTGCATCACCGCATAATTAAAATCAGCGATAAACTCATCAATGGCTTCCAGCAGTTGCAGCGGCCCTGTTGTTGGTGATTGAATATAGAAAATCATGCCAGGGTAGCGATTTAGTGGTAAGTAGCCGGTACCGACCATGTAACCCAATTGACGTTTAGTACGCAGTTCATGAAAGAAGGTTGATGACATCGTGTGGTTTAGCAAGCTAAATAGTGCCATGTTTAACGTCGATGCTTGTGTCGATTGATAGTAAACGATGATACTACTATCTTGATGAGCGACAGGGACCTCTCTGATGAGGGTACCGACATTTTCAAGGTTAATCAGTTCGCGCTCAGACTCGCCGCTAGGGGATGAGACGAGTGACAAAATATGGTCGAGTCGTTTACCTAGGGCTTTAGCTTCTTTCGTTAACCAATCACCATAGACTAATCCTTCTAAATGCATTTTCTCGTAGAAGCGACTGATATGCTCATGCAGATCACCTAAGGTGAGTTTTTCTAACTCTTCAGCCATGCGAAGTGGTTCATAGCTGCGTCGTTGGAGTGTAACCGTTAAGCTGGTAAATAATTGCGAGATAGGTTTGGCACGGCTTTGATTGTACCAGCTGCGTAATACTTGCTTCTTAATTTGCTTGAAGCGTTCTTGGGTAAAATTGCGCTCTCTGGCTTTGCTGATTAATAAGGCTAGCAGCGCCTCTTGTTTGCCGGTAAATCCGGTTAGATGCAGTGTTATACCGCCTTGGTGGGGGTAAATATGATAGCTTAGCCCCGCCACTTCGGCAGGGTAAGTGTATTCTGTTAAATAATCCAACAGCATTTCAACATATAAGCGTGTCAGCGCAGCATGACGGGGAGTGGCGGTCGCTTGTTGTGAGTCTAGTGATAGGTAGATATGTCCTTTGGGGACATTAAATTCATCGTCTTTTCGATGCCAAATTCGATAGCCATTTTCTTGGCAGACAATCACAGGCACACTGTGTGCGCTTTTTTCATCTCTGGCGACTGAGTCGGCAATAATAAAAGGATTGACTTCAGGAAGGCTAAGCTCCTGCCTGATCGTGGGGTTGTACCATGGCGTTAAACGGGCTTTATCAATGGGTTTGATTTGATAGGGGGAGTGATACCACGCCGCTTGCCTGTCTGTGTCTAGTTCTGGCGAGATAAGCTGAATGCGCAGGTTATCGGGTGTCATTAATGCCAGTAAGGCTTGGGTTTCTGCGATATTGAGGCCATCCATGCGGTAATCACCATAAACGATATCTTCCACATCATAATGGTGCATGTTAATACTGAGATGACTCGCTAAGTCGAGTGCTTTTATCTGTTCTTGGTACTTAAACGCCAGGGTTAAGAGATTAGCCCGTTCTTGGTAGCGCCACGAGGTTAAGCCACTATGTTTGATGAGGGTTAAGTATTCAAATGTCGCTTGAATGACATCATCGAGTTGCGCCAGCCCCTTATCGGTTAACTGAATACTGATGTTGTAATCTTTAAAGTTATAGCCACTAACACCGCCGCCGGCCGAGAGGTTTGCTGCCAAATCCTGACTTTTTAAATAACTGAGTAAACTGCCTTTACCCTCGTAACCCAATAAATGGCTGATAAACGTAAGGGGTTTGCTTTTATAAAAGCAGTCAATGGCGGGCAGCGCAAAAGTAATCGCGACTCGGCGCTGCTCCTTAAGTGGCACTATGTTTATCTGTTGGCCTAATTGTGATGCTTGATAGAGCGGTGTTTCAGGATAGTGTTTATGCAAATCATGATTAACAATGGATGAAAAGTAACACTTAGCTAATTGGGCTAATGTATCAATAGGTAAGGGCGCGACTAAGCAAAGGGTCATTAAATTTGCGCTGTAGTGCTGCTGATAAAATGCCACTAATTCGTCACGTAATGTTTGTTGGCTGCCTGATAAGGTTTGTAAATTACCCACGGAAAATTTACTAAATGGATGAGCTGGATTTACCGTTTCTTTTTGCACTTGATACACACGGCGAATATCGTCTTTCAGTTTTAGGCTAAATTCAGATTCAATAGCGTGTCGCTCACGGTCAACCAAGTCGAGATTAAAGCAAGGCGCGATAAAAAACTGGCTAAAGCGGTCGAGTGACTCTTCAAAAGCGTCGGCATCGATTGAATAAAAGAAGTTGGTTTGCTCGGTTCCTGTCCATGCATTGTTACTGCCACCATGCTGGTTAATAAAAGCATGATACTCGCCCGAATCTGGGTATTTTTCGGTGCCAAGAAAGAGCATGTGTTCTAAAAAGTGTGCCATACCCGGACGTGCACTAGGATCATCAAAGTGGCCCACATTCACCGCCATAGAGGCGGCACCTTGGTTGGTTTGCCAATCTTCAACTAAAAGTACCCTTAATCGATTGCTAAGTTGCACATAGCGATACTGGCGATGATCGTTGGGGCTTTGAGTGATACAAGTTGACGTTGGCAATTGAGCGGCTCCAACCTTATATGGCAACACGCTAAAAAGAGGTTGCTCGCAAAAGGGTAAATAAAACAGTAAGCCTACATAGTGGTCTCGAAAAACAACTTTGGCAAATACCTTATTGCCTATTCGACTAATTATTAACAGACTTTAGGTGTGTTACGGTTGACTTTAACGCTACAATTGCCGAGAAGAATAAAAAATATATTGTAGCGAGAAGTAGTATGCAGCTTTTTTTGATGCGTCATGGGGACGCTGGGTACAATGCACATTCCGATCGGGAACGGGTATTGACCGATGCTGGGCGCCACCAAACCGAATTAATGAGTAATTGGTTAGCCCGGCGTGTCACAGATGTTGATTTAGTCTTGGTTAGCCCCTATTTGCGCGCTCAGCAAACTTGGCAAGAAGTGAGTAAGCACTTTCCTGAACCAAGGCATTGGCAAGTACTCGATGATTTAACCCCATCAGCCGATCCACTGCGCGCGGTCGAGACTGTTTTGGCTTATGGTGAGTTGTATAAGGCCGATAATGTGCTAGTGATTGCTCACATGCCTTTGCTTGGTTATATGGTCAGTGAGTTAGTGCCCGGTATCGAGCCACCGTTATTTGCAACCTCAGGGATCACCTTAATAGACAAGCACGGTGAAAGGGCATCGCTCTCCTGGCAAAACACGCCTCACACTGTGAGTTAGTGACGTTAAAAATGGCGAGTTAGGATTTATCAGAGATATGTATTAAAAAGGACGCTTGAAGCGTCCTTTTTGCTGAGCTAATCCTATTCATGACGCTCGCCAACATCGACTAACACCAGTAGTGCGGCATCGCCGCCCCACTCTTTAGGGGCTTTATGGAATGCCTTTACATGTGGATGCTGTGCCAGCCACATGGGGATATTTTGTTTTAATACGCCTGTGCCATGTCCATGCATAACGCAGCAGCATGGGCAATGTTGTTTTATGCAAGCTTGCAGCAGGGCAGCGAGTTCTAATTTGGCCTCAGATTGGCGCATGCCATGGAGGTCTAATAACAGTTCGGGTTGATAGTCACCGCGGCGTAGTCGCTTGACTTCAAAGCTGTCGACATCATCGCGCGCCCACCGCATTGCACCTTCGGTAGGCAGGTATGGTTGGTAAGTATCTGAAAAATAGCTGTCGGCATGCAGTTCTGTGGTTTTGGCTTCCACTTCCCGCTTGGTTTTTTGTGGCGTCGAAAAATGACGCTTATCTTGTTTAAGCGGCGTTATGCCTTGGGTCAGGGCCGAAAATAGCGCCTGACCTTCATCTTTTTCTTTATTCATGGGGCTATTTTATTGAATCCGATGCCATATGAATAGAGTTCAGTTACAATGAGGTCGAACTATCTAGCTGGAGTATGTTTTGGATAAGATTTTTGTTGATGAAGCGGTAACCGAATTACGCACCATAGGTGACATGTTACGTTGGGCTGTGAGCCGTTTTAATGATGCTAACATCTATTATGGTCACGGAACCGACAACGCATGGGATGAAGCCATTGCATTAGTGTTTCATGCACTACACCTTCCTGAAGAGATAGGCCAACAGGTCATCCATTCTAATTTGACCAGCAGCGAAAAACATAAAATTGTTGAGCTGATCATACGTCGCGTACGTGAACGTTTACCTGTTCCTTACCTGACCAATAAAGCTCATTTCGCAGGGCTTGAGTTTTATGTCGATGAGCGGGTATTAGTCCCGCGCTCGCCAATTGCCGAAATGATAGCTAACCGCTTTAGCCCTTGGCTTTATAACAAACCAGTTAACCGTATTCTTGACCTATGTACCGGCAGTGCTTGTATTGCCATCGCCTGTGCTTATGAGTTTGAAGACGCCGAGGTCGATGCACTTGATATCAGCGCCGACGCACTAGAAGTGGCACAGATTAACATTGAAACCTTAGGTGTGATGGACAGGGTGTTTCCGATCGAGTCGGATCTCTTTAGTGCTATCCCTAAAGGGCCGCAATACGATCTGATTGTTTCTAATCCGCCTTATGTCGATGCTGAAGATATTGGTGATATGCCAGATGAATACCATCACGAACCAGAGCTAGGGTTAGCGTCGGGGCGCGATGGCCTAGATTTAACCAAGCGCATTCTAGCCAATGCTCTAGACTACCTCACCGAAGATGGCCTGTTAGTGGTTGAAGTAGGTAATTCTATGGTGCACCTTATCGAGCAATTCCCCGAAGTCCCGTTTACCTGGGTGAACTTTGAAAATGGCGGTGATGGGGTATTTGTTTTGACTCATGATCAGCTAGTTGAAAATGAATCACTGTTCGCCATCTACAAAGATAGTGAATAATAGCCATTTGTGGGTTTAGGGATAAGTCAGCCTATTGGGTAATTAACCATTAGGCTAGGCTTGAAAACGTCTAATAACATTGAGGTGAATAAAGCAGATGTCGGGAAACAGTATTGGTCAAAATTTTGTAGTGACTACATTTGGTGAAAGCCATGGTAAGGCATTGGGGTGTATTATTGACGGATGCCCTCCGGGATTGACGCTCAATGAAGCCGATATGCAACACGATCTTGACCGTCGCCGCCCCGGAACATCTCGCTATACCACTGCACGACGTGAAGCCGACGAAGTGCAAATTCTCTCAGGGGTGTTTGAAGGGAAAACCACAGGCACTTCGATTGGTTTAGTGATTCAAAATACCGATCAACGCAGTCAAGATTACTCCAACATTAAAGATCAGTTTCGTCCAGGACATGCTGATTATACCTATCAGCAAAAATATGGCCTGCGGGATTACCGCGGTGGGGGACGTTCATCGGCACGTGAAACGGCCATGCGTGTTGCTGCTGGCGCCGTTGCTAAAAAGTATTTAAAGCAAGTGCATGGTATCGACATTCACGGTTATCTCAGCGCGTTAGGACCGATTGTGGCTGACAAAGTCGATTTAGCTCAGGTCGAGCAAAATGCGTTTTTCTTTCCTGATGCCGATAAGTTAGTCGCCCTTGATGATTACATGCGTGATTTGAAAAAGAGCGGTGATTCGATTGGCGCTAAAGTTTCAGTCGTCGCAACCAATGTTCCCGTTGGTCTGGGTGAACCGGTATTTGATCGACTCGATGCCGACATTGCACATGCATTAATGGGGATCAACGCGGTAAAAGGCGTCGAGATTGGCGATGGTTTTGAGGTGGTTAATCAAAAAGGCTCCGAGCATCGTGACTTAATGTCACCTCAAGGTTTTGCATCTAATCATGCCGGTGGCATCTTGGGAGGGATCTCTTCGGGTCAGCCGATAGTGGCCCATATAGCCATGAAACCCACATCCAGCATCAGTGTGCCGGGCGAGAGCATGACGGTACAAGGTGAAGAGTCTGAGGTGGTGACCAAAGGGCGACACGACCCGTGTGTCGGGATCCGCGCCGTGCCCATTGCCGAAGCGATGTTGGCCATTGTACTTATGGATCACCTGTTACGTCACCGTGCACAAAATGCCGATGTACACAGCGAAACCCCGGTTATTGGGATGAGATAATCTCAATCAGTGACGTAAAAGAGGGCACATAGTATGTGCCTTCTTTTGTTGTACATCAGATAATTAATGAGTTGATTGAGCCTAACACATGCAACAAGCAGATACTTTTCACTCCTTGCGCTGGATCAGCGCTTGTTATTTTTTCTTCTTCGCTATTCTCGGGGTATTAGTCCCTTATCTTGGCGTGTTTTTTGAACATCGCGGCTTTGAGGCGCAAGAAATTGGCTTCTTATTGGCGATTTTAATGGCCACCCGTATTATCGCCCCCAATGTATGGGCCATGGTCGCCGATAAAACCGGCATGCGTGGTCAACTGGTTAAGCTTGGGGCGGGCTGCTCCGCGGTGGCGTTTTTAAGCTTTTTCTATCACGGTGGTTTTGTCTACCTTGCTATTAGTCTCAGTATTTACACCTTCTTCTGGAATGCTATTTTGGCGCAGTTAGAAGTGATCACGCTAGAAACCTTGGGCGAAAACACCAGTAAATACGGTAAAATCCGCAGTTTTGGCAGTGTTGGTTATCTGGTGTTCGTGGTCAGTGTGGGTTTTGGTATCAGCTATTTTGGCACCGAAATTCTTCCTTTTGTCGGGCTGGGCTTGTTTTTATGTCTGCTGGGTTGTTCATTGTCACTGCCTAACACTCGAGTAATGGTGGACAAACTGACCTCGGTTGAACCCCTTAAAATCGATAAGGGAATTTTTTGGTTTTTGGTGTCGGCACTGTTACTGCAAATGAGCGCCGGGCCTTTTTATGGCTTTTTTGTGCTGTATCTCAAGCAGGTCGGTTATAGCGAATCCACCGCTGGCGTGTATGTTGCGCTGGGAGTGCTGGCTGAAATTGTGATGTTTATGTTTGCGCCGCGACTCATGGGGCGTTACGGGGTGAAGACATTATTGGTGGTCAGTGTTGGCTTTAGTGCTGTGCGTTGGTTATTGATGGCTTTTTGTGTTGGCAATATGTTCTGGCTTGGCGTGAGCCAACTTTTGCATGCCTTTACCTTTGGCTTAGTGCACGCGGCGTCGATTCAGTTTGTGCACCAAAAATTTGATATTCGTCACCGCAGTAAGGGCCAAGCTCTGTATGCCAGCCTTAGCTTTGGCGTGGGCGGCGCATTGGGCACCTGGTTATGTGGCTTTATTTGGGGTGATGGTTCGCAAGCGTGGCTTAGTTGGGCGGTTGCCGCCGCGTGCGCTGGCTTATCTATGTTAGCGGTATTATGTATTCCTAATCTTAATTCGAGTAACCCGAAGACTGCGAACGCCTAAGGCGAAAGCCAATCAAATTAGTGCAAAGTATAAAACAGGGAGAACCGTTTGATGAGTAACACATTTCGCTTGGGGGTTATCATTAACCCTCTGGCTGGACTTGGGGGCAGTGTTGCCTTAAAGGGCAGTGATGGCGTGGCGGCTGAGGCGATGGCTCGCGGCGCTGAGCCTAAAGCGCATTTGCGTCTGGCTCAAGCATTAGAGGTGATTTTACCTTATCGAGATAAAGTGGAGCTGATCACCGCCTCTGGTGGTATGGGCGAAGAGGTCGCGCTGCAATTGGGCTTTAACCATCAAGTGGCATATCACAGCGCAGTAGAGACAGAGGCGCGAGATACCCAAGATGCGGTCAGAGCCATACAAGCCTCTGGGGTCGATCTGCTGCTGTTTGCGGGTGGCGATGGTACCGCTCGGGATATCTTTGCCGTGGTTGATGAGACCTTGCCAGTGCTCGGCGTACCTGCAGGGGTCAAAATACACTCGGGCGTTTATGGTATTACTCCCCACGCTTCTGGCATGGTGATCAAGTTGCTATTAGACGGCGAGTTGGTCAGCTTAATGACGGGTGATGTGATGGATATTGACGAAGTGGCTTTTCGGCAGGGGACGGTAAAGGCGCGCCGCTTTGGTGAAATGTTAGTCCCAGCGGAGCCACGCTATATCCAAGCCGTAAAAATGGGCGGTAAAGAGGTCGATGAGCTAGTGCTTAGCGATATTGCTGCACACGTAATAGAGCAGATGGAAGATGAGCTTTTTATCATGGGTTCTGGCAGTACTGTGGCTGCGGTTATGCAAGAGCTGGGCTTAGCGAATACGCTGCTTGGGGTCGATCTGATCGCGCACCGTCAGTTGGTTGGTAGCGATTTAACCGCCAGCGAGCTGCTTGAATTGACCCAAGATAGGCAATGTAAATTGGTGATCACCCTCATCGGCGGACAAGGCCATATTTTAGGCCGCGGTAACCAACAGCTGTCGAGTCGGCTTATCCGCGCCGTTGGTAAAGAGAATATTATTATCTTAGCCACAAAAACTAAACTAAAAGCACTTGAAGGACGCCCCTTAATTGTGGATAGTGGCGACCCAGAACTCGACGCCGAATTGTGCGGCTATTTTAAAGTCGTCACGGGATACCGCGATTATGTCATGTATCAGGTGGACAACCCTGATCTTGTCCCAAGATAAGTTAAGCGGCAATACACTGTTAATTGATTGGAGAAACCATGTTAGAGCAGTACGAACAAGCATTAGATCAATGGATTGCAACAAAAGTAGCGCAGGGCGATGACGATCAACTGTTTGCCAGTGGTTATTTGCAAGGCCATTTTGCCGTGGTGTTGTCGCAGTTAGAAGTTCAAGCAGAGCAAGACCATCAAGCACTAGATGACAAGATGCAGGTTTGTTTGGAAACCGCTAAAACGGAGCTCGCGCCAGCTGACTTTTTATTAGTGCAAGGTGCTTGGGATGAATTAAGCGCAAAAATTGCCAGCTTGGAAGCACAGTGATCATGCCATGCGATTCGTTTGTGACGATAGGGTTAGTTAATCCCAAAAGCCCCACTAATGTGGGTGGCGTTATGCGCGCCGCAGGCTGTTACCGCGCCGATGCCGTCACTTATACGGGTAAACGTTATGCACTCGCAGCCAAGCATCGTGGTGAGCAATACAATACCGATACCAAAGGTGCGGGATTAACGATCCCCTTAACGGGTGTCGAATGTCTACTGGAGGGGCTTGATGTCGATACGCAAGTGATCTGCGTTGATTTAGTCGAAGGGGCTATTCCGCTGCCTGAATTTAAGCACCCTAATAAAGCCATTTATCTGTTTGGCCCCGAAGATGGCACGATTGATCAGTATCTGATTGATCGCGCCGATGCGGTGGTTTATATGCCCACTGTGGGGTGCATGAACTTAGCATCGTCAGTCAATGTGCTGTTATACGACAGGTTAGCTAAAGGTGAGCCCACTGGCAGCGATGAGTTGATCCGTCAAAGTCGCGATACCAATAATCGCGTCAAAGTGAAACCCAACGCCACGTTATAAGCTAAGCTCATACTCAATCTTTGCCCTATGACGAACGTTAAACGTTAGTCATAGGGCAGCGTTCAGGTGATTTAACTTTTAGCACACGCTTAATCGTTCACCTTAATTGTTAACTTAGGCCCTATCTGTTTTATTGTAGCCATGTTGCATAGCAAGCTTATTTAGCCTTACGTAATCAATTACCATTAATATCCGTCCCACATATCTTTCAATAATATCCGCAGCTTCAGCAATCATCGTTCTTGCTTACTTACATATTTGCTTGCTTATAGCTTATATAAGTAACCTGATGTCACATCAGTGCTTTGCCTTTAATCAATTTTCTCATCCACATCCGGTTGGGATTCAACAAGCCTAGAATGGGTGTCGTGGTTGGGATCAATTCGCCGCACATTTGCGCTGCCAGCAACTCTGCCGCTAACGGGCCCGAGGTCAGACCGCGCGAGCCCAGTCCTCCTAATATAAAGAGTCCATCGTGGATCGGTGCCTGGGTATGTTGCCAATACTGCGCGCTCGATTTAGTGTGTTGCTGGGTTTGGTAGGCGTCGATGATGGCATCATAATCTGGCGCGCAGCCCATCATAGGGGCGTGATCTCGGGTCACCATACGCACTCCTACGCGGGCGCTATGGCCGCTAATATCGACATCTTTAGTCCAGTCAGTTTGGTAGCTGGTGCGTATTTTATCTAAGTTATCCAGCTGTTCGGTCACACTGTAATCAAGGTTATCGGGATCTTTAATATAGCTAGCCCCAGTGCAATGCAGTTCGTCATGGGCTGGCGTTAGGTAGCCGTGAGAGCACAGTACCGTAGTGAGCTTTTTAAGCGCAAAACGTGATGGAATATGGCTAACTTGTCCCCTAAAGCCGCTGATCGGAAGTTGTGCGGTTTGCGAAAAATCGGTTAAGTGGCGACCATTGGCCAGAACTAGGTTGGCAAATGGCCCAAACGCTTGTTGCTTATTACCCACTTGTGCATTGATGTACCACTGATTATCACGCCGTTCAATGGCGGTCACTTGGGTATTAAAGTGGCATGTCACATCACTCAGTGTTGTGGCTTTTTCTATGGCTGTGGTGGTTAGTTGCTGTGGGTTAACCCAGCCCCCCAAGGGGTAATAGATAGCGTCTATGCCTATCTCTATCCCTGCGATAGTGCTGGCTTGGGCGCCAGTAAGAGGCTTAGCTATGGTATCAGCCCAGGCTCTGGCGGTGATGATTTTATGCAAGCGCTTGGCACTGCGATCATCATGGCCTGTTTGCAAGACACCGCAAAAATCATGATTAATCTTGTATCCTTGCTTAACGAGGGCATTAATCCGCTGGCGACTAAACAGGTATCCTTGCAGAAAAAACTGGCTCAATGGCCCATCTTCTGGTGTCAGTAGCGGATAGATTGCCCCTTGTTTATTGCCTGAGGCCTGTTGGCCTGGGGCGTTATCCATGCAAAATAGCGTCAGTGCCTGGCCGCGCTCGGCAAGTGATAAGGCCAAGCAGCCACTGGCCACGCCGCCGCCGATAATGGCGGTATTACCGTCTGTGGCACTTTTTAGCGGATTATAGGCAAAGGTTTGTTGCTGCTGGTAACGTAATGCGGCGCGCTCTTTTTTAGCAATATCGAGACTGACCGGATCGGGATGGTTAAGCAGAGTCATTTCACTGAGCGGTTCTAACGGCCACTGTAATAAACGAAAGCCGCAAAGCTGGGTGACGTTACTCAGCTGTTGCTGCACCGAGGCACTGAGTGATTCATTGGGGGAAGCCGCCAGTATTACGCTTGCGTCATCATCGGATAATCTCGCGAGCTGCCATGCTAGCGGGTGATCTAATTGAGAAGCTTGAGCTTTGCTGAACATCCACGCACCAAAGGTTTGCTCAGCAGTAGCGAGTTGTTTTAATGCTTGTACGGTTTGGTCTATGTGCACATCTATCGATAAGGCACCATTGAAGCCAATAACCCGATGACAGCCAGCCACTGCCGACATGCTGATGTCATCAAGCTGCTGTACAATAGTATCAAATGGTTGGCATTGCTGTGCAAGGGAGCTTAAATCACTCGCCTGTGCAACAAAGTAGTGCAGTCTTAATGGGCTTTGTTGAGGTGAATGGCCGATATGGCTGAGCAACTGTTTGATGACAGATTCAAGGCCAGGACCTATGATACCCAACATCATAGGTCGGTGTGCTGCAGGATAAAGGTGTGCCAAAATAGAATCAATGACACTTTTGTTTACACAAATTGGGGTTTTATTTTCAGGTTCGTTAGCCAATGATTTTACTCTGACGATGATATTAGGCATTATTTTACCTGCCTTTATGGAAAGCTGACCACTTAATTGCGTTAAAAGCGCTACTATTGGCCCAGCAAAATTGGTACTAAACGTACGGAATGGACAGTAAATAATGAAAAGAGTCGTGATCACCGGACTTGGCATAGTTTCAAGTATTGGTAATAACAAGCAAGAAGTCACCGAGTCACTTAAAGCAGGTCGTAGTGGGATCACCCACTCAGATCAGTTTGAAGAAATGAAGCTTCGTAGCCATGTTTGGGGCGACATTAAGTTAGACCCTAAAGAACATATCGATCGTAAAGCATTACGTTTTATGGGCGATGCCGCAGCTTATGCGTACATTGCCATGGAGCAAGCGATTAATGATGCAGGGCTAACAGAAGAGCAATACTCACATCATCGAGTTGGTATTATCGCAGGTACGGGCGGCGCATCATCGGCCAACCAGGTACAAGCTGCCGATACCCTGCGTGAAAAAGGCGTTAAGCGCGTTGGTCCTTACATTGTGCCACGTATTATGTCGAGCACGGCTAGCGCTTGTCTTGCTACTCCATTCAAAATTAAAGGCATGAACTATTCGATTAGTTCTGCCTGTGCTACCAGTGCGCACTGTATTGGTCATGCGGTTGAGCTTATTCAGATGGGCAAACAAGATATGGTGTTTGCTGGTGGTGCAGAAGAGGTTGATTGGACTTTGACCATGGGCTTTGACGCCATGGGCGCTCTATCGACTAAGTATAACGATTGCCCAGAAAAAGCCTCTCGCACTTATGATGCTGACCGTGATGGTTTTGTTATCTCTGGCGGTGGCGGAATCGTGGTCGTTGAAGAACTTGAGCATGCACTAGCGCGCGGTGCAAAAATTTATGCCGAAGTGGTGGGTTACGGCGCATCATCAGATGGTTATGACATGGTTGCGCCATCAGGCGAAGGTGCAGTGCGTTGTATGCAAATGGCGCTTGCCGATGTCGATACCCCTATCGATTATATCAATACCCATGGTACGTCGACACCAGTAGGTGACATGCGTGAACTAGAAGCATTAGCCGAAACCTTTGGTGATAAGCTTCCACCGATAGCTTCTACTAAGTCACTGACGGGGCATGCTCTGGGTGCAGCAGGTGTTCATGAAGCGATCTATAGTCTTATCATGATGGAAAGCGGCTTTATTGCGCCGAGCATCAATATCGATAACGTCGATGAAAAAGCTAAAGGCATGCCGATTGTGACTGAATATCGTGAGGCGGAGCTTAATACTATTATGAGTAATAGCTTTGGCTTCGGTGGCACTAATGCCACTTTAGTGATGCGCAAATATGAATAGATAATTTTTATAGTTGATGCATAGAAAAGGGAAGCGCAAGCTTCCCTTTTTTTATAATTCAATCAGGCTATTGGGCGTTAAATTGCTGGCCTGTAATGTCACTAGAGTCATCACCCATTAGGTATAAGTAGGTTGGCATGAGCTCTTCTGGGGTTTTCAAGGTTTGTGGGTTTTCTGCTGGGTAGGCGTTGGCCCGCATACCTGTGCGAGTCGCCCCAGGGTTGATGCTATTGGCGCGCAGGGAAGTCCCTTGGTATTCATGGGCAATGGATTGCATCATGCCTTCAGTGGCGAATTTTGAAATAGCATATTCGCCCCAAAATGCGCGGCCCTGACGGCCAACACTGCTTGAGGTAAAAATGAGCGATGCCGATGGTGCTTTCTTCATCACGGGTAATAATGCCTTGGTCATCATGATCTCGGCAACCACGTTGACTTGCAATACATCTCTTACCGAATCGAGTGAGATATGCTCAAATGGCCCTAACACACCTAATAAGCTGGCATTGTGCAGTAAACCATCTAGGTGGCCAAATTGCTGTTCTATGGTTTCGGCCATATCGATATAGTTTTGCTCAGTAGCGCCTTTTAAATCTAATGGCACAATAGCAGGTGTTGGGTAACCGGCTTGTTCAATTTGATCATATACGGCTTCAAGCTTTTTGACCGTTTTGCCTAATAAGATCACCGTGGCGCCATGCTCAGCGTATGCCAGTGCAGCGGCGCGTCCAATGCCATCACCTGCACCAGTAACCAATATGGTTTTATCTTTAAGTAAATCTTTTGCTGCCTGATATTCCAACATGAGTTAATTTTTCCTATTAGCGGAATTACCCGCCATTTCTATGATTTATTACAGTCAAAAACAGTTGTTTAAAACAAACGATTAAGTTGCGACCTTTTCTAGCACCCCCTTGTTGTGACAAAAATGTAGCTAACTCAATAATTTTACGTTAACTTGAGCTGAGATAGGGGCTGAAAAAGTCCTACGGGTCACGCAAGGAAGACTATTGTGACCAATTTTTGGGGAAAACAAAATTATTACAACAAGATTTGGGGAAAAAAGATGAAAAGACTCTTTTTGGGTGTCGCAATAGCATCCGCGTTAGGAATGACAGGTTGTAGCGAGGATAGTGTTGAGCAATTAGCGGATAAGACCGAACCGTTGACTCCTCAATCAACAATAGTATTTGATCCGGCCAATGGGGCAGTGCCGTTACCTAACGATCTGCTCTTTAGTGGTACGCTCGATGGTACCATCACTATTCCTAAAAGTTCAGATCCCGATGCGCCAAGTGAGGCGAAAGGTGATTACACTGATCCCACAATAGCGCTAGGGGCATTGGATGGTTGGTCTACCACCTCGCCAATTTCGATTAATGTTGCTCTGGCGACTAACAGTGAAGGCGAAGCGCTGACATTAGATGCCGCCTCTGTTGCTCAGCCTGGCGCTGTGCGATTGTTTGAAGCGACGGTCGGCGGGCCACTTTCAACCGATCCCGAATGCCAAGCGGCAGCTTCAGCATCGGCCTGTAAAGTGGGCGATGAGCTGCAATTTGGTATTGATTTTGTCACAACCACATCGGGTAGCACCATTGCCGTTATTCCGCTTAAACCACTTAAAGCCAATCAATCTTATATTTATGCTACCACCAATCTGGTACACGATTCAGAGGGCCGTGCGCTTGCGCCATCTTCGACTTACGGCTTGTTAAAGCTTGATATTGAAACCAAGCCGTTAGAGACACCTGAGCAGTTAATGCTACAAGGTTTAGTTAATAGTTATGAAAAAGGCATTGCCGCTGCCCACGGTGTTGACTCTTCAAGCATCAGTTATTCTGCTTTGTTTACCACTCAAGCGATCAGTGATGTCTATGAGACCACTAAGTTATTGATGTTACAAGAAGGTTCTCCATTTGCTCCTTCGATGACAGTCCCCATGCCACATCCGTTAGGCCTTACCGTGGCAGAGGCTGCTGGTTTGACGGAAGCCGATGGTCCTGCTTATGTCGTATCGAACCTTGCCGATGTGTATGTCGCACAGCTGACGTTGCCAACTTATGGGCAGTGTAATTCTGTAAGGTGTGCTGGTAGTATCGATGATGAATGGAGCGCTGGCAGGAATGGCTATTGGAAAGCATTAGGCGATAGCCCTGTCTCGGTACTGCTAGCGCTTCAATCTGGCACAATGAGTCAGCAAAACTTTGGCGCACAAGCGGTGGCACACGGTATCGATCCGAGTCAAGGATTGGCTAACCCAGCGTTGCTGGCAGGTAAAACGTGGCTGCTCGATGATGGCACTGCCGCCGATAAAGCCAAGCATTTGACTAAATTTAATCCGATCCCAGCACCAACGGGGAGTGAAACTGTACCTGTACTTATCTCTATGCCAAATGCAGAGAGATTAGCCGCTTTTTATACCGCACAAGGTTTACCCTTTACTGCTCCTACTGCTGGTTGGCCGACAACAATTGCCATGCATGGCTTAGGCGGGGGTAAAGAGATGTCACTTGCCTATGCCGGAAGCTATGCCGCCATGGGCGTTGCGACTATTGCTATCGATATGCCGCTGCACGGTGCGCGTTCATTTGATGCTGATGGCGATGGTACCTATGAAGTATCGGCGACAGACCCGTCATATGGTGCCGTTGTCGGGACGCCAGATGCATTTACAAATGCAAGTCCACTAGTCTTTATCAACATCGGCAGTACCTTGTCGGTCAGAGATAATTTCAGACAAGCGACTGTCGATCATTTAGGTCTTCGTGCGGCATTGACCGGATTAGCGGGCGGCCTAGCCGCTGCGCAGATGCCACAGAAGTTCGACATTACTAAAATTAGCGCGCAAGGCTTGAGTCTTGGGGCGATAGTCGGTACTGACTTTGCCACCTATGCCAGCACAGGTTTAACGCACCCAGAAAATGGTGCCGATTTAAGCTATGTACATAAGCTCAATGCGGTATCGCTCGTTGCGCCAGCGGGTGGTGTTGCTGGTACCTTTATCGGTTCAGCGACTTTTGGTCCAGTACTGTTTAACAATGTTACTGCCACTGAAACGTTCCAAACTTTAGTGGATGAAGCCAATAAGAGCACCAACTATGAACCAGGTTCGCCTGAATATGCAGCGCTTGTTCAGGCGGTATACGCACAGTTCCTGCCGACGTTTGCGTTTGCTGTACAAACAGCGGTGGATGGCATGGATCCAATTAACCACGCCGCAGCGTTAAAGGCGACAGGTTTGCCGGTTCATTTAATTGAAATTGCAGGTGATGGTAGCAACTTACCGGATCAAGTATTACCCAATAGCGTTGAGAACTTCCCTGTTTCAGGTACAGAGCCGTTAATCGCAAGTCTCGGTCTTGAGTGTGTCGATACGACCACTGCTGGCTCGGGTGCGGTGCGCTTTAGTAAGGGTCATCATAGCTCTATCATCAGCCCAAGTGAGATCCCTGGTGTCACAGATGGTAAAGCGGGCGCTGCAACGGCAGAGATGCAGCAGCAAGTTGCCACTTTCGCCTTAACGGCCGGTAAGCAGCAGGCGTCTATCTTAATTCAAGATGCGTCGGTGATTCAACCGTGCCCAGTTGCCGCTCAGTAGCGATTTGAATAATTAGATAAAAAGCCCAGCATATGCTGGGTTTTTTTTATCACTGCATTTGTTATTCAAAGTAGTACTGATAGAATAACGGCCACATTTTTAGGGTAGTAATAGAGCCTCAAACGGAGTTTATTTTGGATTTTTTGTACGAGTATGGATTATTCCTTGCCAAGGCAGTCACTATCGTTATCGCCATTATCGCGGTAGTGGTGGTGATATTGGCGTCTGCGATTAAACAGAAAGCAGATAAAGGCGAATTAAAACTGACTAATTTGTCTGAAGAGTTACAGTCATTAAAGCACGATTTAAAAGAAGAGCTGCTGTCAAAGAAGCAGTTTAAGGCTTACGAAAAGCAATGTAAGGCGCAAGATAAAGCAAAAGAAAAGGCGGAAAAAAACCATGCTGATACACAGGTAGATCCTAGGGTATTTGTCATTGACTTTAAAGGCAGTCTTGACGCCAGTGAAGTGGCATCACTGCGTGAAGAGATCAGCGCTATTTTAACCATTGCCGAAGCTGGCGATGAGGTGGTAGTGAATGTGGAAAGCGGCGGTGGTATGGTCCACGGTTACGGTTTGGCATCCAGTCAGCTAGATCGATTGCGCAGTGCAAATATCCCGCTCACTATCTGTGTGGATAAAGTCGCTGCCAGTGGTGGTTACATGATGGCGTGCGTTGCCGATAAGATTTACGCAGCACCGTTTGCTATCGTAGGCTCTATTGGTGTGGTTGCTCAAATTCCTAATTTTAATCGCTTACTGAAAAAGCATGATATCGATTATGAGCAACATACAGCGGGTGACTTTAAACGAACCTTGACTCTTTTTGGGGAAAACACCGATGAGGGACGTGAAAAGTTTCAGCAAGAACTAGAAGAAACCCATGTATTATTTAAAGGGTTTATCGCGAAATACCGCCCTAAACTTGATCTTGATAAAGTGGCGACGGGTGAGCATTGGTATGGTCAGCAAGCCATAGCATTAGGATTAATCGATGCGTTATCTACTAGCGATGATGTGATTATGAATCTGGCTAAAGATAAAACCGTAATTAAAGTGCGCTATCGATTGAAGAAAAAGTTGGCAGATAAAATTGCCCATGGTGCATCGCTCTGTGTAAATGCCATTTTTAATCGTATGGCTGAAAAAAATCAACCAATGAGTTGATCACTTCTCGGCATATTTTAAGACCCGCTTAAGGCGGGTTTTTTATTGGTTCTCTGTCTTGATCGCAATAGCGTTAATGTTTAATTGTTAAGTTTTGGTTAATGGTGGTGTTCATTGCTGGTTTATTCTTATATAAATAATAAACACTAATTTAGTGCTCAGTTGATAAAGAGCCGGTAATGAATAAAAGTACGCTAACTCTATGAACTTTCCCCGACGCTTTGAAGCAACACTCATGGTTGGCGATCAACCTTACCCCGCATATGAACTTCGTAATTTACTGATGTTTGTCGCACAATATTATGGTGAAAGGCACCAGATGCGGTTATGCCAAGAGATTGGTATTGGTTTAAGTGAAGTGTCACAAATGCAATTTGTGTCGGTATGGCAGGTGGATTACGCCATGGCTTATTTAAGTCAGTTAGATGCCAATCTCGAGTTAGGAGCGAAATTAGGGGCAAGTTGTCGCTTACAGGATCTGGGCTATATCTTGCATCATTTATCGACGTGTGCGACCTTAGGTGATTGTTTAAATTTTGTGATTTCGTCTCCGCAGTTGGTGGGCAGTGTCTCTGATACCTTACTGGGTAATGGTAAGCAAGTATTGTCATTACGCTGGTTAAATACCGCTAAAATTGCTAGAGGACACTTTAGATTACAGTTTTTAAATAGTGTTTGTTCGATGCTCGCCATCGCACGGCAACTGACTTTACAGCCGATAGTGCTGGAGCAACTGTGTTTAGTCGATAAACAAGTTACTCATTCGAGCTGCGATTTTTTACCACACTATACTCAGGCCAATGTGCGATATAACAGCCCGTTTTATGAATGGTCTATTAATCGACAGCAACTCGCGCTGCCCATATGCTTTGATTTTCATGCTATCTCTTTTGAACGTAATTACGTGGCGACACCTTCTTTTATCGAGTCAATATTATGTGAGTTAAAGCGTGGCTTTCCGGATACCCCCAAACTGCAACAAATGGCCACAATACACAATGTTTCGGCACGAACCCTTAGGCGACGGTTAGCATTGGCGGGCACCAGTTATCAGAAATTGATTGACCAAGTACGTTGCCAAACCGCAATTGCGTTAATCGTGCAGGGAGATTGCAGTACGCAGGAAATAGCTGAATTGATGGGATTTGGAGAAGTCAGTCATTTTCGACAAAGCTTTAAGCATTGGTTGGGTTACCCTCCAGGGTATTTTAAGCGTCAGCTTTAGTTATCATTAGAACTGAATTGACCGAGTGTATTGCTGTAGTGAAGTAAGGCTGCCACAAGGCAGCCTTACGGTTTTAGCGTGTTACAGTGAGCAACTTGCACGAGGTAAACGATTAATCCACTGTGCAATCAAAGCACTACCTTCGGCATGAGATAGACTGCGGCCAATCTCTGGCATGCGATCGCCTGGTGTGGTGCTATGCATCCTAAAATGGAGGATTGAGGTTTCAGCGCTGCCCGGTACGATATCGTAGCTTAGCGTGCCGCCTCCATAAGCCACTGGTGATTTACAGGTACCGTGTGCATATCCACTGTCTTCGTCGTAAGCTCGCCAAAACTCAAGCTTTAGTCCGGTATTAGAGGCATTGCCTTCTGGGCGGTGACAATGAGCGCAGTTAATATCTAGGTAGCCCTTAGCTTTATGCATTAATTCGGCATCAGAGAGGCTGGTTAAATCCAACTCATCTCCGTCGTTAAATGATGGTACCTTAGCTATGCTATTTATCTCAGGTACACCTTGTAAAATGCCCGCTGACTGCCATTTTAACAACTGATTCATATTGCCATCACTATAAACATAATCTTTATTGAGGTGACGAGCTTTAGGACCTATAGGGACAAACACTGCCTGACTGGTATCATCGGCTTTAAATTGATGACATTGCTTACATTGATTCATGCTCGGCACCACATAGTCAAAGCTTAAGTTTTCGCCTTTGTGAATGAGCTGTTTGGCTTGAATGGCACCCGCTTTAGCTAAAATCGCATCATTTTGCTCGGCGTTATACACATATGGTAAGGCTGACCAACCTGACGCGCGTCTAATCAGTAAGCGGGTCTCAACTAAGCTCTCATTATCGACCCCACGTTGAGCGGTATCAGCTGGTAGGGCAAAGGTTTTGGCTATCACGGTTCCCACGGGGAAATCCATGCTTTCGTTGGCAGAATAGCTAGCAAATAACCCCTCTGGGACGAAAACAAAACGGTACTTACTGGAATAGTCAGTAAATAGCTCGGTATTAAGATCATATGGCAGGCCCTCAGAGTTTGCTCCTGTTGTTGGATCACTCGGATCGGCAAATAAGTTGTAGTCAGATAAATTAGGGCAGTTAGAGGCTAACAGCGCGCTCCAATTGACTCCGCTATCGTTCGACTGACATAAGCTTAAATCGCCATCGCCGATTAAGTCCGCTTCACCTTCACCTATGGAGCCCCCGCCGCCGATTAAGACTCCGCCATCACAACCTGCGACGCTATCGTCAACGCCGCAACCGAAGATTTGATCACCAAAAGTGACCGTGTGGACCGGAAGGCTCACTTGAGCACAGTTCATTAATGCCGCTTGTTTACTTTCGTATAAGACATCCACAATATTGATATCGGTATTACTGTTAGCGTACAGACGGCCGAAAGAGACATCCCCATTGTTACTCGCGCAGACATTATCGCTACCATCGTCAGCAAAGGGCATCTCTTTTAGGCCTAAATAAGCGGCGCTGCCATTATTGGCTAAGAGTTCACCAAGGCCATCATAAAGTACTCCTGGAAAGGCACCATGAGTGAACAAATAAGCTTTGATGATGTCATTAATCAAGTAACCGTTGGGTTTTCTCCCGTACTCGCTGATAAAGTTATCATGCAGATAAATATTGCGTGGGGTCGCGCGCCAACCATCTTCGATAGACTGACCCGGCTGACCATAATTACCAACAAAAGTGGCCATATCAGGCTCGGCAATGAAGAAACTGGATATGGTGACCCCCAGCGTGTCATGATCCGTTATTTGATTGTTGAAAATTTCAACATCACTCGTGGATAAAATGATTATCCCTGTCCCTGGGGGAACAATGTGAACACCTGCCGGATTAGCTGAGGCGTTGGCGAAATTGGGGGTGTTGTTATCGTATATTTTGTTATTAAATATTCTGACACTTGAGCCATATCTATGGTTATTAATGGGTAAATCAAATACCAGAATGCCGCCGGTATTGCCCATGGCCTCATTATCGTAAACGTCGGCGTATTTAGAGTTTTCGATTTCAATCCCCGCAACATTTTCTTTGGCAATATTACGTCGCACAACGATATATTGAGATTGACCAACATAAATACCAGCGTCAGCACTGCCTCGCACATAGGTATCTTCAATCAGAATATTTTCACATTCAACAGGGTATAGGCCATAAGCGCCATTATTTTCGTCTAGCGCACCTTCCCAGATAGTGGCGAGGCGCCGTAGTATGATGCCATTGGTATTTTTGAGTTTAATACCATTATTTTTGGCTTCGTTAACCGATAGATCTTGGATGATAATGTTGACAGCATTTTGCACAAAAATACCGTCACCACTTATTGATTCTGAAAAGTTAAGTACGGTTTCCTCCATACCGTAACCCATAATCGTAATGTTTTTAGCATAAGCCCCATCGCCATCAACATCACCATCAAATAGCAAAGTTGACTCAATATTAAAGGTGCCTTTTGGCAGTACAATCACATCATTACTTTGTGCATTAATCAGTGCTTCTTGAATTCGGGTTGTTAGGTTATCACCTGCAGCAATCATTATTGCACCATCCGGAAAGCCTGCACTAGGATCATCGGGAATGGTGGCAGTCGGTGGCGCAGTGACTGTAGGGGTATCATCATCTTGAGAGCAGGCTGCAAGTGACATTGCGACAGCACCTGCAATGAGAGTGGTGATTAACCACTTAGGGCGGTTGTTGAACATGGTTTCTCCTCATTATTTTTCTTATAGCTGTCCTAGCTTGCCCTGACATCGTAGATATTCAATATGAGATCTGGCCAACATTTTATTAACATTTGGTGTGGTAGGCAATTTGCCCCGCAAAGAAGTGGTAACTATTATTCAGTCATCGCATTTTTACATAATTAAAATAGATGGTTAGCGGTATTTATAATCCAGCGGATCGGCTCTATTTACGGCGAGGCGAATATCAGGAGGGGGATGTGCAATTTATCTCTTTAGAGGTAGGGAGGTTTAGTCTCCCTACGATTAACCATAGCGTCAACACACGCCATAGGGTTGATCCTAAAGCGACGCGGGCTGCGTATCTAACAGCCAAGGCTGCACAAAGTCGGCAATCTGCGGTTGAGCAGCTTGGTTAGGATGGATACCATCGGCCTGCATGAGGTGAGGGTGTATGGCAATATCTGTCATAAAAAAGGGCATTAAAGTCACTTGATGCTCCTTGGCTAAGTCTTGATAAACTTGAGTAAATATTTTGGCGTAACGCGGTCCATAGTTAGGTGGTACCATGACCTCACTTAATAGCACTTTAGCGCCTGCTTGTTTACTCAGGCTGATCATTTCGGCAAGATTAGTCTTTAGCTGCTTGGGTGAAAAACCGCGCAGACCGTCGTTACCACCGAGTTCGATAAGCACCAGTTTGGGCTTAACTGATTTCAGCAGCCCTGGTAACCGACGAAGGCCGCCTGCGGAGGTTTCTCCGCTGACAGAGCCATTGACTATGGTTTTATCGGGCATTTTTTGTTGCAACAGATGCACCCAACCTTGATCTTGCTCCATACCATAACTGGCACTTAGGCTATCACCTAGTATCAAGATTGGGCTAGCATGGACAGGGGTCATATTGAGCATTAGGCCGAGGCCGAGCAGTCGCAACACAACATTTAAGCGAAGGATGAATAGGGATTTTATGTCAGACAATAGCGCTATCACGGTAAATAATCTCATTAAGTCAGTGGCTACCCAAGAGGGAGAGCTTACTATCCTCAACGGCATCAAGATGGATGTCAAGTTAGGCGAGAGTGTGGCGATCCTCGGCCCCTCGGGATCGGGTAAATCGACCTTGCTTGGGTTACTGGCGGCATTGGACTCACCGACGTCTGGCGAGATATATCTCGATGGTGTCGCATTGCACGGTCTTGATGAAGAAGGTAAAGCGAGGTTGAGGAAGGAAAAGGTTAGCTTTATTTTTCAATCGTTTATGCTAGTAGATACCCTCAATGCATTAGAAAATGTGATGTTGCCGGCAGAGTTATCAGGGGTTGAGCGTGCCCGTGAAAAGGCCGAAGCTATGCTCGAGCGCGTTGGTTTAAGTCATCGTTTAACCCATTTTCCTAACCAGTTATCGGGGGGAGAGCAACAACGTGTCGCGATTGCGCGGGCGTTTATCTGCGAGCCTAAGGTGCTGTTTGCCGATGAGCCTACGGGTAATCTCGATGGTGCCAACAGCGACAAGGTCGCTGATATGTTATTTGAACTTAACCGTGATAGTGACACGACCTTGGTTTTAGTCACCCATGATCTGCAGCTGGCTAACCGCTGTGAGCGTCAATTTATTATGCAGGCAGGAGTGTTAACTGAGCCAGATGAAACGCTGCAAACCGCTTCCCATGAGTCAGATAAGTTGGCATCGATGGAGGCAAGTTAATGGAGATGCGCATTGCATGGAAGTTATTTAAGCGTGAGCTGTTTCAGGGCCAACTTCTGCTGATCATCTTAGCCATTACCCTAGCAGTATTATCAGTCACAGGGCTAGCACGGGTAAGCGAGCGATTACAAATTGCCATCAATGGGCAGGCGTCTAAATTTATTGCCGCCGACCGTATTATCAATTCGCCAACGCCCATCGACAGCGAGATTTTAGCTATAGCAGATACCCTAGGGCTCGCGCACGCTCAGAGCATGCAGTTTAATTCCATGGTGTTTGCTAACGATAATTTTCAGCTGGTTACCGTCCGTGCGGTAGATTCAAATTACCCGTTAAAAGGTCAAATCGAGTTAATTGATGGCGTGACCAATACCTTACCGCAAGCAGACACCTTATGGTATGAGACGCGTCTGGGTGGCATATTAAGTTACCCCAGCTCACTTGAGATTGGTAATGCCGAATTTCACCTGGGCGCCGAGATAGCGCGTCTACCCGATGCGGGTTTTAATCCTTTTGCTTCGTCACCTGTGGTATTGATGCGTCTCGAGGACGTGGGGAAAACGGGGGTGATTCAACCAGGCAGCCGAGTCAGTTATATTCATCAGTTTGCGGGCGATGCCGATAAGCTAACCTCATTTGAAGAGGCCGTTAAACCGCTGCTTAACAACAGCCAACGCTGGGTCGATGTGCAATCGGGGGATTCTCCCATTGCCAGTGCGGTTAAACGGGCGGAGCGTTTTTTACTCTTGGCCAGTTTACTGGGTATCGCACTTGCCTGCGCCGCTATTGGTATTGCGGCTCAGCGCTATTGTCAGCGCCATTTTGACGTCGTCGCTATGCTTAAAACCTTCGGCGCATCGAGCCAGCAAATTCGCGTGTTATTTGGCGTGCATCTCTTACTTGTCACCAGTTTAGGCATTATTTTAGGGCTACTTGGTGGGCTCGCGCTTGATGCAATGTTAACCGCTTATTTACCTCAAGCGATTGCCGACTATGACGCACCCTTGGCTCGGCCGCTTTTATTGGGCGTAGCAACCGGGCTTATTTCGGCGTTTATGTTTTCGGCTTATCCGCTGATGCGCTTGTTATCGATTCCGCCATTAAGGGTGCTGCAGCGGCAGCTTGAAGGCGTGCAGTTTGGCATGTGGTTACACCTAGTTTTGAGTGTCGGTGCCATGGCCTTGTTAGGTTATTTGTATTCGCAAAGCCTTGCGCTGACCATGACAGTTGTTGCTGGTGTATTGTTGTTAGGAATACTGCTGAGTCTCTTTGGTTTTGTGCTTATCAGGGCTGGTCACAGCGTAGGCATGAAAACTACCAATCCTATGCAATTGGCATTAGCAGGTCTGCGCCGTCGAGCAAAACAGAATGCGGTACAACTGGTGGGCTTTAGTAGTGCGTTAGTACTCTTGTTGACTATCATTGCGTTGCGTCAAGACCTGCTCAATGAGTGGCAACAGCAGCTGCCAGAGGGGTCACCTAATTACTTTTTAGTCAATATTGCTCCTGATGAGCAGCAAGCCCTTAATGAGTACTTTAGTCAAAATGCGATAAAGGCTACCGATATTTATCCGGTGATCCGTGGACGTTTGGTGCAGATCAATGGCGAAGACTTGATTTCATCGGCTCAAGCCGATGCGGGCGATCAAGGCCGGGTGGGAATATCCAGAGAGCTCAACCTGACCTGGCGTGATAATTTACCTCCTAATAACGATCTGTTATCGGGCACATTTAACCAAGACAGTGATGAGGTATCAATTGAGTCTGGCGTCGCAGAACGCTTGGGCGTTGATTTAGGTGATGCATTAACTTTTGAAATAGATAATCAAAGGTTCACGGTGAACATTGCCAGTATACGTGCGGTGCACTGGGAAACCTTACAGCCCAACTTTTTTATGATTTTCACCCAAGAGGCGTTAGCGCCTTTTGCGTATACCTCCATGGCTAGCTTTTATCTTGAAGACAGTCAAAAGCATCTGGTACTTGAGTTGATTAAACGCTTTCCAACCGTGTCGATTATTGATGTGGGCGCCATGGTTAAGCAGTTGCGTGAGATCATCGACCAAGTGTCGTTATCGCTCACCTTAGTGCTGGTTCTGGTATTGCTCGCCAGTAGTTTAGTGATGGTGGCGCAAACGGAAGCGGGCATGGCAACGCGCCAACGCGAACTTGCCGTGTTAAGGACGTTTGGCGCATCGGGCTGGTTATTGCGCATGGCGACCGCACTAGAATTTGCCTTATTGGGGCTGATAGCCGGGGTGATGGCTGTGGTTGTGGCCGAATTCACCTTGTATCTGTTAAAGACCCAAGTGTTTGAGCTTGTTGTGTATATGCATTGGGATTGGTGGATATTAGCGCCACTGTCTGGCGCCGTAATTGTGGCTTTGTTAGGCACCTGGCGTTGCCGTCAATTACTGCAAAAGTCGTGTGGTGAGTTACTCAAAGCTTGAGCATAAAAATAGAGGCCGGTGATTCCGTCAGGGATCGCTGGCCTCTTGTGTCAGCGCGGTAGCTTAGACACTGTCATCTATACCGTTAATCATGTTGTATTAATGCGGTTAGTGCCTCGGGTAGTTGTGGGTATGTAAACTGATAACCCGCTGCTAATGCACGATTAGGGTAGACATATTGCCCCTCGAGTAGCAATTGTGAAAGCTCACCTAAAGCAATATTCAGCGCCATAGCAGGCATAGGTAAAAAAGTGGGTCGATGCAGCACTTTGCCTAATGCTTTAGTAAAGTCTTTATTACTCACCGGATTGGGCGCCGTGCCGTTAAAAATGCCACTACACTTATCATTGCGGAGTAAGAAAAGGATGAGTTCCACTAAATCCGCTTGATGTATCCAGCTCATCCCTTGCTTGCCTGAGCCGATAATGCCTCCACCGCCCATTTTAAAGGGCAGTAACATCTTTTTCAGCGCGCCGCCGTCAAGGCCTAGCACTAAACCAATGCGTACAATACAAACCCGTGTGCAGTCAGCGGCTTCCAGTGCTAATTCCTCCCAGTGTGAACAGACTCGATGGGCAAAATCAGTAGAATGGCTAGCTTCATGCTGCTGAGTTAACTCAAAACTCTCATCAATTAAGGTGTGATCATCATGATTACCGTAGATCCCAATCGCCGAACCACTAATAAACACCGACGGCGGATGTTGACTGGCGTTAAACAGTTGGCTGAGCCGTGCGGTGATATCCCAACGGCTGTGACAAATTTTCTGTTTTTGCTCTAAGGTCCAACGCTTGTCGGCAATTGGCTCGCCCGCAAGGTTAATCACTGCATCGAATCCGTCTAGCGAGGATAACGCACTGAGGTTGCCAAGGAGCCGATGTTGATGGCCCAGCTCGAGATGTGCTTTACCCGCGGAGCGGGTCAATATGGTGATGTCATTATCGGCGCTTAATGCCTTAACGAGTTGCCGCCCGATAAAGCCCGTGCCTCCCGTGATGAGTATTTTCATGGTTGCTCCACTTTTTTGTGCGTTATCAAAAATATACACTAACTATTATCGTTAGGATCATATTATTGCTAATAATTTAATCGGCGCTAATATCTAGGCAATGACGCAAGGTTGTTAAGAACAAGGTATTGGTGCCCGTTTGAGCTGCACTGTCGGGATAACCTGAGTGTTTGGGTTAGAGTGTATGAGTGACTATGATATTTAATGGCTAATTAAGTCATTATGTTGTTTGCTAAAGCGGTGATCCACAGTTTCTGCTAAGGTGTTGGTTGCAATCAAAGTAATGATTTATTTAATCATAGTGCGATAATTTAATTCACTATGGTGAAACCAAGGTTGAATGATTTGGTTTGAAGTAAGTGGTGTTAGTCGATAAATGAAGATAGCGTTAGGTGACCATTTGCAGTGTGGTGGTATCTTAATACAATTCACACTTTATCATTTTATAGTTTATTTATAAGGATATTATGTAGATGGCTCGATTTGAAAACCAAGGCGTCGCATTTAAAGGTTTTGCCATTATGGCCTTTATAGTGGTGATTTTAGCTGGTATGAAGGCGGCTAGCCCGATAGTGGTACCATTTGTATTATCGGCTTTTATTGCGGCTATCTGTAATCCTGCAATTAATGGGATGACCCGACTTAAGATCCCTAGGGCGATTGCGATTTTCTTTATGATGGTATTTATCGTACTGATGGGACTTTGGATGGCTTCACTAGTAGGCAGTTCTATCAACGAGTTTTCACGTCAGTTACCGCAATATCGTGACCAGTTAGTCGAACAATTCGCCTGGATTTTGACGAAATTACAAACGTTAAATATTGAGTTATCACGTGAGCAGATCTTGGCTTATTTTGATCCAGGTGCCGCTCTGTCAATGACCAGCAATATGTTGTCTAGTGTGGGCGGGGTGATGGCTAATCTGTTTTTGATCATCCTAACCGTCGTCTTTATGTGGTCTGAAGCGGAAAGTTTACCTAAAAAATTACACTTCGCCTTGGATGATCCTGACATGCGCTTAAAGCAGATCGATAAATTTCTGCATTCAGTCAATCAATATATGGTGATTAAAACCCTAGTTAGCCTAGGGACAGGTATCATAGTTGGCATAGGCTTGACTGTGATTGGCGTGGATTACGCATTACTGTGGGCGGTGGTGGCGTTTCTGTTTAACTATATTCCCAATATTGGCTCGATTATCGCGGCTATTCCTGCTGTATTGCTAGCGTTTATTCAGGTTGGACCTGCCGCCGCTGGCGGAACAGCATTGCTCTATTTAGCAACCAATATGGTGATGGGCAATGTAGTGGAACCTAAATATATGGGTCGAGGGTTAGGCTTATCGACCTTGGTTGTTTTTTTATCATTAATTTTTTGGGGATGGCTATTAGGTTCGGTTGGCATGTTGTTATCTGTGCCGCTGACGATGATTGTCAAGATTGCCCTAGAGTCGAGTGAGAGTGGTGGCTGGTTAGCTGTATTATTGGCCGATAAGGTCGATGAGGTGGCTGATATCGCTGATATCGCTACCGATGAATCAGTGGCTGACAATGATAGTCAGGCTTAATTAATAGGTTATAAAATTTAATGCAATTATTTGTACAAGCATTGCAACACGCTACTTTTGGTGATGATGCAGAGCGCCTTTTTCATGGCCGTGGTGGTATGTTTACTGGGTGTGAGCACCTATGTTTAGATTGGTTTCCTCCGGTATTACTTTTAACCAGTTTTAAGGCCATCGATGATGAGGAAATTAAGGTATTAACAACGGCAATCTCTCAGCGCTGGCACCAACTTAAAGGGCAAGAGGCCCTTAACTTGGTATTTCAACACCGTTGTGGCGGTCAGACAGAAACCCAACTGCTTCAAGGTGAAGTCCCTGAACCCCATTATGTTACTGAGAATGAGGCACAGTTTCAGGTGCACCTGTTAAGAGGGCAGAATCACGGTTTATTTCTCGATATGCGAGCGGGTAGGGCCTGGGTGAAGCAACACGCTAAGCAGCGGAAAGTACTTAATCTATTCGCTTATACCTGTGGCTTTTCAGTGATGGCACTGCAAGGTGGTGCCGATGAAGTGGTTAATATCGACATGAGTAAGGGCGCGTTGAGTATTGGTAAGCAAAACCATCTGCGTAACGGTTTTGCTCATGGCGCCCGCTTTTTAGGCCATGACATTTTTAAATCATGGGGCAAACTAACTAAATTTGGGCCTTATGATCTGATTATTGCCGATCCGCCGAGTAATCAGCGTGGCAGTTTTGTTGCAACAAAAGACTACGCCAGATTATTAAGGCGTCTTCCCAGCCTCTTATCTGAAGAGGGAGATATTTTGCTGTGTCTAAATGCACCTGAACTGGATATCGATTTTTTGATGCAACAGGTGGCAGAACAGAGTCCTAGCTTAGCGTTTATTGAGCAGTTGGCTAACCCTGAAGTGTATTGCGATAAAGATCCCAATAAAGCCCTTAAAGTGCTGCGTTATCAGCATAAGAAGGATAGCGCCCTAACATAATTATTGAATAGGAGATTTTACTTATTCAAGACTATGGCGTAGCGTCATAGTCTTGCTCTCAATATCACTTATGCTTTTGACTAAAAATATAGTTATTATGTGGGCTAAAAACGTATGTCAATCTGAAAGTCTTTCAGGTTTTGTCGATATCCTCTGTGTGAAGTGGTTTTTTAACCTTTAAGTGGAAACGCTTTTGAAAGTTTTCTGTAAGTCGGCGTTTTTTGATGTTAGTATGCACGCCATAGTTTGCTGAGAGGCAGATTAATACCCAAGGCAAAATGCGTTCATAAAGCATGCCTGTATCCTACAATACTATCTGGAGTCGTTATGGAAGCACATGATTACGAAAGCGCATATTACCAAGTTCAAGATGAAGTGATGGAATCACTGCCTGTTGAAATGGATGAAGAAACGTTTTTGGATAAGGGATTATGTTAATTGCTAACGCCATAACTGAGTCAGCGTTATCCTATCCACAATGTGCATAAGGCCGATTTCAGATAAAAATAGCAATCATCAGGTTGCTATTTTTTTTGCTTTTTATCAATAACCTAATTTAAATTACCTTTCTCAGGTAATATCTCAACTATTACCCAGCGGTTATCTATTTTATGTAATCTAATAGTACGGTCATCTATCCATTGCTGCCCGTCTTTTTGGCCGAAGAGCTTCACTATGACCGTAATGTCTTTGGTGAATTTACGAAAAAAATCGATATCAATCTCTTCTATTTCTAGCGTGACATTTGTCATTGATAGATTGAGTACATGGCGTTGTACCGCTGAGGCGATATAGTAATGCTGCAGGACTTGCTGCATTGGCTCATCGACATATTGCAGCGCTTGTTCTACATTCCTATCGACATAGATGGCGTTGAAAAATCCCAATGACACCTGCTCCGGGGTTTGTATTCCCTTCATCGGATCGCTACCCTGACCACAACCAGCAAGTAAAACCATCACCAAAAAAAGTAAGTTTCTCATAAAGTTTATATAGGTAAGTTTGTTAAATAGTATCGCGACTCTGCATTGACTTGGCAAGGGGTAGAGCTACTCGCCGTTGCCTGTGTGTAGGTTAGATCTACGAACAGATTTGGATGTCGATAAATTAACCAGTCGTTTTCTCTACAAGGGAGCAAAGCTACCAAGGTTAAGTGTCATCATCAAGGTGTACAGTCGATAAGAATGCACGTTAACCTGCCGCGGTACCAATTTTAAGGTCTGTCGCCACAAATTGCTTGACTATGGCGCAGCAGTCAGGCATATCTTAATGAATAACTTATTGCGGTTATCCACAGAATCTGTGGACAACTATGTTGAAGACTAGATGCATAACTTTTAAGTCGTTGAACTTAATTGATAATAACTATTGGTTAAATTTTGACGCATTGTGATTTTGATTGAGTTATTTGTCCTTTTCTAATATTTTTTTATTTCCAATAATAAAAAAGCCTGTCGATTGACAGGCTTTTTTGTGGGTAACGACTTACCTTGGGATCATGGCTTAACTTTGTGAAGCTTGAATCGCGGTCAGTGCGATGGTGTAGACGATATCATCGACTAATGCACCACGTGAAAGGTCGTTAACCGGCTTGCGCATACCTTGCAGCATAGGACCGATACTAATCAAGTCAGCACTTCGCTGTACGGCTTTGTAAGTGGTGTTACCGGTATTTAGGTCTGGGAACACAAATACAGTCGCTTGACCAGCTACAGGGCTGTTTGGTGCTTTAGAGCGGGCCACATTAGGCATAACTGCTGCGTCATATTGCAGTGGTCCGTCGATGATCAGATCGGGACGCTTCTCTTTGGCGATACGTGTGGCTTCACGCACTTTGTCTACATCAGATCCTGTGCCCGAGCTACCCGTTGAGTAGCTGATCATTGCCACGCGAGGCTCAATACCGAATGCTGCTGCGCTTTCCGCTGACTGAATGGCGATATCGGCCAGTTGCTCTGCATTTGGATCTGGATTAATCGCACAGTCACCGTACACCAGCACTTGATCTGGCATCAACATAAAGAAGATAGAAGAGACTAAGCTTGAACCCGGCGCGGTTTTAATTAACTGCAGCGGTGGGCGAATAGTGTTTGCTGTGGTGTTAACGGCACCCGAAACGATACCGTCAACTTCACCTTGGGCTAACATCATAGTCCCAAGAACCATGTTGTCTTCAAGCTGTTCACGCGCGACGACTTCAGTCAGCCCCTTGTGACGACGAAGATCGAGCATAGGCTCAACATAACGCTCGCGCACGGATTCTGGCTCAACAATTTCAACGCCATCGCCCAGTGTAACGCCTTGTTGGTTGGCGATACGCAAGATCTCTTCGCGATTACCTAGTAGTACACAACGAGCGATACCGCGCTGTGCACAAATGGCAGCCGCTTCGATGGTTCTAGGTTCGTCGCCCTCGGGTAATACCACGGTTTTAGCCGCAGCACGCGCCATTTCAGTCAGCTTGTAACGGAAAGCCGGTGGTGAGAGTCTGTGTTCGCGAGGTGAGTTTTCGGTCACACTCTCTACCCAGTTTTGGTCGATATGGCTAGCCACATACTCTTGTACCTGTTCGATACGCACGGCGTCATCGACAGGCACTTCATGATCAAAACGTTGAATATTAAGTGATGTTTGCCATGTGTTAGTGTCGATAAGGAACACAGGCAAACCCGTTTCAAAGGCTTGCTCACACAATGCCATAATCTCAGGCTCTGGCTCATAGCTACCCGTGAGCAGCAGTGCGCCAACCTTGACCCCGTTCATTGCTGCTAGGCAAGCCGATACAATCACATCTGAGCGATCGCCCGAGGTGACTAACAATGAGTCGGTTTTAATGTGGGTGACCATGTTAGGAATACTGCGCGCGCAGAAGGTGACTTTGCGCAAGCGGCGGGTATGCATTTCGCCAGCGTTAATGATGCGCGCGCGTAAGTGCTTAGCCAGATCCGATGCCCGTGGCGCGACCAGATCTAAGTTGTAAGGTACGCTGCCTAGAATACGCAGTTTACTCTTACCTGGCAGTTGGAACATGCTTGCTGGATTGGGGCGCTGCACATCTTGATGGTCAAATACTTCAGACAGATCAGGGCGAGCACGACCTTCATCATCAACAGGTGCGCCGATCTTGTTGATAATCGCGCCGATAATGCGTTTGTTTTTAATGCCGCCCCAAGCGTTGAATGCAATTTCAAGGCGGTTCATCAGTGCCGTTGGGGTTTCATTTCCCGGCGCTGCGACGAAAATAATATCCGCATCAAGTGCTTTGGCAATCTGATAGTTGATGTCGTCAGAGAACGGATGGTTTCGGGTTTGCACTAAACCTTCGACAATCAATGTTTCACTGGCATCGGCACATTCAGTAGCACGCGCAATGATCTGTTCCATTAACACATCGGTTTGATCGTTGCGGATCAGGTTTTCAGCGTGAGCCATATCGAACGGCTCAAGCGGGTTTACTGTAGGCGACTTACTTAAAATAGTGGTCGAACGTTCAGGGCCTGTATCGGTTGGACGCTGCTGAGCGATAGGCTTAAAAAAACGCACCTTGACGCCGTGGCGCTCTAACGCACGAACCATACCGAGACTGATAGACGTTAAGCCTACACCAGTGCCGTTAGGTATGAGCATGATATTACGAGACATAAATACCTCTAGTTACCCTGCAAGTTAACACTTGCAGGTCAATTTACGCTTAGGCGAGACGGGTTAATCCCGACTCACTATTATTTATTGAGCAGTGATACCGCGTCTTCGGCGATAACCCACTCTTCATTGGTTGGAATAACCATGGCGATTGGGCTATTGTCAGTGGTTATCCGACCTTGGTTGCCAAAACGTGCTGCGGTGTTACGTTCTTTATCCACTTCGAAATTGAAGATAGAAAGTAAGTTAAGCACTTTTTCACGGATAAGATCGGAGTTTTCACCAATACCGCCGGTAAAGACCAATGCGTCTAGGCGGCCGAGTGGCACAGTATAAGAGGCGATATACTTGGCTAAACGATAGCAGAAAATTTCCAATGCCAGTGTCGCGCCTTTATGGCCATTTTGATAACCTTCTTCGATGCCACGGCAGTCATTGGTCAGTTCAGAAATGCCCAGTAGGCCACTTTGCTTGTTCATCAAGTTGTTGACTTCATCTGCAGTGTAGCCAAGTTGATGAATTAGGTGATATACGATAGAAGGGTCCATATCACCACAACGTGTGCCCATCACTAAGCCTTCAAGCGGTGTTAAGCCCATTGAGGTATCAACACTCTTACCGCCTTTAATCGCTGTAACAGATGCACCGTTGCCTAAGTGGGCGCAGATAACATTGGTGTCGCTCAGTTCTGTACCTAAGGCTTTCGCCGCTTCACGGCTAACGAATAGGTGACTGGTACCATGTGCGCCATAACGACGGATACCGTGCTCACGGTATAGTTTATATGGCAGTGCATAGATGTATGCATGTTCAGGCATGGTTTGGTGGAAAGCAGTATCAAATACAGCAACTTGTGGTAGCTCAGGGAAAGATGCTTGTGCAGCGCGAATACCGATCAGGTGAGCAGGGTTGTGCAGCGGTGCAAATACTGCGCTGTCCTCAACCCCCTTAAGCACGGTTTCATCAATAATGACTGACTGAGTGTATTTCTCGCCGCCATGAACGATACGGTGACCAATCGCTTGGATCTTTTCTGCAATTTGCGGATGTTCACCCAATATTTTGGTTACGATGAACTCAACTGCTTCACGGTGAGCGGTAAAAGCGCCTAATTTGGCTTCAGATTTAGCGCCGTTAACCTTCCACTTAATACGTGAGTCTTCAAGACCAAAGCACTCTGCTAAGCCAGAGATCTGGTCATCACCTGTGAGGGCATCAATAATAGCAAACTTCAATGAAGAACTGCCGCAGTTAAGTACCAATACCAGTTTATTTGACATGTTTAAAACCTTTTGCAAAGTAGATGAATCGGGTGCGTTCACCAAAATGTAATGGCTGCATTAATATGTAGTGCAAACCACGTGTTTTGCCCATTAATGGGGCTGATAAACTACCTTAAGCCAGTCGTGAGTACTTGGGACTCTTAAACCGATTGTGCTATGGTAAAGGCAGTGTCTCAAAGTTTAGGTGTCATCATTGACAGTAAAAGTGTTTAAGACCTTAGGGGACGGTCGTCGTTATATGAAAACGTGGCCCATGGTCAAACAACTTAGTTTTTATTTCCCAGAGTATCGCGTTGTCAGGGCGACTCAACTGGCGTTACGCTTGATGCCGTTGTTAGCCATTATTGCTGCTGGCAGTCAACTTTATCTCTATGGTTGGGCTTTTTTACCGCAAGCCATTACCATTGCGTTGTTTTTTATCAGTTTACCTATCCAAGGTTTATTTTGGCTCGGCTGGCGAGCCACGCATCCGTTACCGTTAAGCTTGCTCGATTGGTGTAATAATTTATCAATCAAACTGCAAAGCATGGGTGTTGCTTGTGCCCCTTTAGGGGCAAAAGCATGTTATCTCGATATGGCGGTGATTTTAAAAATGGCCTTTGAACGTCTCGATAACAGTTACTGGGAAAATCTATAGTGATTAATAAACTGCATTGATCCCAGCATCTAAAAAAATCTGTTTTATCTGTTCCATTGTGTCGCGACTCGGGGGCGAAATATGGCTCAGTTGATACTCTTCACCTAAGGCTTCCCATTTGTGTTTACCGAGTTCGTGATAGGGCAATAACTCAACCTTTTCAACGTTACTCATGGGTTTAATAAACTCAGCGAGGCTTTTAGCTGAGTCAATATCATCAGTAAATCCACCGACAACCACATAGCGTATCCATGTTTTTTGTTGGCGTTTTTGAAGGTACTGCGCAAATTGCAGGGTGCGATGATTACTGACTTGGGTTAATTCGATGTGCTTGGCATCATCAATATGTTTGATATCCAGTAGCACTAAATCTGTGTTATCGAGCAGCTCGTCAATAACAGGGGTGTATTTACGGACAAAGCCGTTTGTGTCCAAACAGGTGTGGATACCTTGGGTTTTACAGGCATGGAAGAGGGCGGCAACAAACTCGGCTTGCAGTATGGCTTCACCACCGCTGGCGGTTACCCCACCACCGCTCGATTCGAGAAACGGGCGATAGCTAATGATCTGTTCCATTAGCTCATCGACCTCGACTTCACGACCACCATGCAGATCCCACGTATCACGGTTATGGCAGTATTGGCAGCGCATTAAACAGCCCTGCATAAAGGCAATAAACCTTATGCCTGGACCATCAACTGTACCAAAGGATTCGAGCGAATGAATCCGGCCTTTTACTGTCATTACGACTCCTAAGTAAAGTAGGCTGTGCTAAATTAGCCGCACAGCCTATCTTAAATTCACCAAAAATCCACCGTTAATACTAGGGATTGCCTAGTTTTACATCCCTTTAGTGAAAGTACGTGTAATAACGTCCTGTTGCTGCTCTGGCGTTAGGGCATTAAAGCGCACAGCGTAACCAGAAACACGGATAGTTAGCTGTGGGTACTTATCAGGATTAACGATGGCATCTTCCAGCATTTCGCGGTTCATTACGTTCACGTTGAGGTGCTGACCACCTTCACGAGAATCGTTATGGGCAAAATAGCCATCCATCAGCGCAGCTAGGTTAGTGCGGCGACCATCATCATCTTTACCTAGTGCATTTGGCACGATAGAGAAGGTATAAGAGATACCGTCTTGAGCGTGAGCAAAGGGCAGTTTAGCCACCGAGGTTAATGAAGCGACAGCGCCTTTCTCGTCACGGCCATGCATTGGGTTTGCACCTGGTGCAAACGGCGCACCTGCTTGACGGCCATCGGGTGTCGTGCCTGTTTTCTTACCATAAACCACGTTTGAGGTGATGGTGAGAATTGACTGTGTTGGAATCGCATCGCGGTACATTTTCATGTCACGGATTTTCGCCATGAAGCGCTCAACCAGTTCAGTAGCTAAGTCATCAACGCGTGCATCATTGTTACCAAATTTAGGGTAATCGCCTTCAATGTCGAAATCGATTGCAATGCCGTGCTCGTCACGAATAGGCTTCACTTTGGCAAATTTGATAGCTGACAATGAATCGGCTGCGATAGAAAGGCCCGCGATACCACACGCCATAGTGCGACGAACATCTCTGTCATGTAGTGCCATTAGGGCCGCTTCATAAGAGTACTTATCGTGCATAAAGTGAATGGCATTAAGCGCTGATACATATTGCTTAGCCAACCAATCCATCATGACATCTAAACGTCCCATCACGTCATCAAACTCAAGCACTTCGTCAGTAATAGGCTCAAACTTAGGACCGATTTGGGTCTTGAGTTTTTCATCCATACCGCCGTTGATAGCGTAAAGCATGGTTTTAGCTAGGTTGGCACGTGCGCCGAAGAACTGCATGTGTTTACCCACAACCATAGGGCTAACACAACAAGCAATAGCGTAATCATCAGACTGGAAGTCTGGACGCATCAGATCATCGTTTTCATACTGAATAGAGCTAGTATCGATCGACACCTTAGCACAGTACTTTTTAAAGGTCAGAGGCAGTTTTTCTGACCAAAGCACAGTGATATTTGGCTCTGGGCTTGGGCCCATGTTGTATAACGTATGTAAGAAACGGAAGCTTGATTTGGTCACCAAAGTGCGGCCGTCTAGTCCCATACCAGCGATAGACTCGGTCGCCCAGATTGGATCGCCAGAGAATAGCTCATCGTATTCTGGGGTGCGTAAGAAGCGAACCATACGCAGTTTCATCACGAAATGGTCAACCATTTCTTGCGCTTGTTCTTCGGTGATCAGGCCATTTTTAAGGTCTCGCTCGATATAAATATCAAGGAAGGTCGAAGTACGACCCAGTGACATAGCAGCACCGTTTTGGCTTTTCACTGCCGCAAGGTAACCAAAGTATGTCCATTGAATCGCTTCTTTGGCGTTGGTTGCAGGGCGTGAAATATCAAAACCATAGCTAGCTGCCATCTGCTTCATCTGGCCAAGGGCTTTATGCTGCTCTGCAATCTCTTCGCGCAGTTGCATTGTGGCAGTCAAGTCTTCACCGGCTTCAAATTTTTCTTGTAGCGAGCTAAATTGGGCAAACTTGTCTTGCATCAGATAGTCGATACCGTAGAGCGCGATACGACGGTAGTCACCGATAATACGACCACGGCCATAGGCATCGGGTAATCCGGTAAGGATCCCAGACTTACGACAGCGCATGATCTCTGGGGTGTAGATGTCGAATACACCTTGGTTATGAGTTTTACGTAGCTCTGAATAGATATATTTGATGTTTGGATCTAATTCACGACCGTAGGCAGCGCAAGAGCTTTCTACCATACGGATACCGCCGTTTGGCAACATAGCGCGCTTAAGAGGCGCTTCAGTCTGTAGGCCAACGATGGTTTCTAATTCTTTAGTGATATAACCCGCTTCGTGAGAGGTGATAGTTGATACCTTATCGGTATCAAAATCAACAGGGGCATGGGTGCGGTTTTCTAGCTTAATGCCTTCCATGACCTTGTCCCATAATTTTAGGGTCGCCTCGGTTGGGCCAGCTAGGAATGACTCATCGCCTTCATATGGGGTGTAGTTCGCTTGAATAAAGTCACGTACATTTACTGCAGACTTCCAATCACCAGGAGTAAAACCTTCCCACGCTTTGGTGAACAGCTCAGTTTTTTCGGTCATCGTACTAATACCTTTTGTATTGAGATAAAGGTTATTGGGTAGCGGGTTAACTTTGATTACAAAGATTGCGATACACCAATAGCTAAGTCTTAACAGCTCCCCTCAATGTGTAGCCCTGATGATGGGAACTGATTATCGATTCGTGTTAACGAGTCGATTAAATTCTATACTTTAGATGGCCGATAAGATGACGCGATACAGTTTTATCGGCGATCATTAAATTGGTAAGACCAATTTACCTGATAGATATTAGCATATCCACCTACTAGCTGCATTAGATTCGCTAGAGATAAAGGCAAAACTGTTACCGACCTATCATTTTTACCTGCATTGTCTAATTGCATCTCATCTCAAAGTCGGTTATTTAGACTTAAATTAGCGTCACCATTAGCCAATAACAATCCCGCTAGCGTATGAGATTGCGGTTTTGACTGTGATAATGACGACCAGAAATGAGAGAGCGTTAAACCATCATAAGTATAGAAGAGAAGTCACAAAGAGGGCGTTATCACCCACTTTGTGACGCAGTCTTAAAGTAGGGCTGGGATCCCTTGGATCATGCCTACTGCCAGCATTGCCGCAAGGCAGATAACAAACGCCAGTCCTGGGATAATTAATCGGTCGGCAACGCTTAATGTTTTAGCGCGCTCTTTGTCACCAATCAGGCCATTGTTGTCTAAGAACATGGTCAATGCCCATGCAAGCACGGGGTTGGCCACAAACGATGCAAAAATACAGATCCCGGCCGCTTGGCTACTTTGGGTGTCTTTTACCATCTGCATACCCGCTTCGAGTAGTGGTAAAAATACGCCCACAAGTAACGCAATTGACATCACCGGGCGCCATACCGTTACATCCATTGGATAGCCCAGAACTGCCACTATGATACAAAGTGTGCCCAGTAAAATGGCTCCAGCAGGAATAGGGCGTTTAGCAATGGCTGCGGGGATCATGTAAGTGCCCCATGATGAGGTGATGTTACCGCCGCCCACAGCTGTCCCCACAATTTGACGTAAAGAGCAGGTGGTCATGGTGTCATCAACATCCATGAGTACCTTTTCAGTACCTTTAGGGTAATTAAGTTCTTGGAAAATACGGTGACCTAAGAAGTCTGGCGACCACATGGCAACAGCGAGAATCGCAAAGGGCAGTGAGGCGATAAAATGCGCCGCATTCGGCAAGCCTAGTTGCCAACCGTATTCGGTTGAACCCCACCAGTAAGCCGGGTTCAAGTTAGGGATGCCAGGTTCAGTGACAAACTGCAGATCTAGCCCTGCTCCCAGCCCGAATGCTAAAGCAATCGCGGCAATTGAGCACAGTGGAATAGCCAGCCATCGTTTACCTACTTTAGCGAGATAGGCATATAAGATCACATTCACCAGCAAAATAAAGAAGGCCACATAGCCTAAGCTGTAATCGAGCGCATGCTTGGATTGTAAACCGCCGGCCCAATCGAACAATGAGCTAATTTGACTCTTGGCGCCCATAAATCCGAGGAACACCAATAAGCCACCGGCCACCCCACTGGAGGTGAGGTTAACCAACCGTGATCCGCCCTTAAAGTAACTGAGGATAAGACCAAAGATCCCAAGCAAAATAGCCAGCGCAAGGGGATGAGCTCCTGCTAAGGCAATAGCGCCAATTAGTGGGATCATCGGACCATGGTTACCGCCAAGGTTGGCGCGAGGATTGATAAAACCGGAACTGATAATACAGAAGAGTAACGCGGGGATGAGCATTTCTACTCGAACAACTTGAATGGCAAACTCGGCACCTAAATTAACGTGTTCCCATTTTTCGGTCAGGCCAGCGGCCCAAGCTGCCATTACCGCAGAGTACATAACGGTAATGCCGATAGTACCAGCGATGGCGGGAACAAGGTCTTCCCATTCAAAGCGAAAATCTCGACCTGGTAAGTTAAGTCCCCAACGCCTTGGTTTCATGATTTGTAATTCATGATCTAAGTATTCTTCACGAGTATTAAACTCAGACGCGGGACGATGAAGCGCTTTGTAAGACTGCTCTGAGGCTTCCATTTCTTCGTGTTTGACGGTTTCTGACATAATTTCTCATTCTCCGAAAAGAACATAGTGATTCATCAAAATTGATGATGGCTGCAACTGAATCCCTAATAAGTTAGTCAAGTGGTGCAGGCATTTATGCCGTCTGTGATACTCGATTAACTTGGCCGCTACTGTAAATGAAATGAAAACGCTCCATTTTAGAGTGAGCAGATGCGTCCCTTACTTGCCTAAAATTGGTCTGACCAATTTACCTTAAAAATCTTAACACAGCCAAATAAGGCTGACATTAAGTATCAATAAAGTTGAAACTAAAGATTAGATGAATTGGGAGCAACTTAACAACTTACACCACGAAGTAGCCGATTTTTTCTAATTAGGCACGCATATTGCGCTGCTGCTTGGCTCTCATTAACCAAGAGTTTTGTGAAGCGCCTCGCTGGTTTTGAGTTTGCTTGACCTGCCTCTCTTTGCGGCGTGATTTGATGTGCTTGTATGGCGCAAAGATTGGTTTAGTGAGGGTCGGGTCACGCTTTATGCGGTTAGGACGAGCCAGCAATAGACAGAATTAAGCTTTGGTTATCTGTCTTTGAGCACTTCATCTTTCATTGGCGTCTTCTGCCTATTACCTCTGTTGTTTTTATGTAACTAATCTAATTAATACAGTAGGTTAACCACTATTTTGCGGCTTGTGTACCACTGAGTTATTTGTAGGGGATTTACATCATTTATATTGATACTAACGTTCATTATTATCAGATTTTCTTCTGCTTAATTTAAGGCTAGCTTATCCATATCTAATGAACCTCTTACTTAATTTATGATGGAGTACAGAATGTTATTAAGTAAATGCGCCAGATATCAGCCTCGATATTTTGGTATGAAGGAGGGGCAGTGATGTCACCTTCTTCGATGAATAGCCAACAAGAGCAGCCCCACTTGGCTCAACACTCCAGCGCAGAGGCACCCAGTGGCTCGATGAGTATGTATTTAGATGCCGAGCATTATGGGTTGTCAAAAGTCAATAAATCTCACGGCCAGTCCATCGGCTTAGCAGCCTTCGCTGGAGCTTTTATTGCATTAGCCTTTGTGTTTTATATCACGGTGACAACCGGGGCTAGCGGTTCGTGGGGCCTAGTTAGGCTTGCGGGCGGGTTAGCCTTCAGCTTGGGCTTAATGTTGGTGGTGATCTGTGGCGGTGAGCTGTTTACCAGTACCGTACTCAGCACCGTGGCGTGGGCACAAAAACTGGTAAGCACCAAAGCGCTACTTATCTGTTGGCTGCGAGTTTATGTTGGCAATGTATTGGGCGCCCTCTTGATGCTAGGGCTGGTATTTGCTGGTGGCATGCATCAACTCGATGGCGGCTTATGGGGCGTGAACGCACTCAATATTGCGCAGCACAAATTGCATTATGGTTGGGGGCAAGCCTTTGTGCTGGGGGTGTTGTGTAACATGTTGGTTTGCCTTGGTGTATGGATGACCTTCGCCAGCAAAGATGCACTGACTAAAGCCATTTTATTAATGTTGCCGGTGGCCATGTTTGTCAGCAGTGGCTTTGAACACAGCATCGCCAATCTGTTTATGGTGCCCCTTGGAATTGCTATTGCCCATTTTGCCGATGCGAGCTTTTTTGCTAGCGCCGGGATCAGTGCGACGCAGTATAGCGATTTAACCATTGCCCACTTTATCTTACATAACCTGATCCCCGTGACGCTTGGCAACATAGTCGGCGGCGGATTATTGGTGGGTTTAGGCTACTGGCTGATTGAGAAACAGCTTCAAGTTGCCACTGTACTGCATATTGCACCGCCACCACTGGCCGAGTGTATTACCCCTTTAGCCGCTCAAAAATCAGTTACGCAAGCGCCATCTTCCTTGACTGAATCAGTTCACCAATCGGCGAGCCATGATGCTTATATTCAAACAAATCCGTTATCAGTAGCTTCTTCTGGAGAGTTATCAATGCCTAAATCAATTCAAAAACTTAATATTAGCGATATTATGAACACCACGCCTTTTACCTTAACACCTGAGTTATCAGTCTATGAAGGCCTTAAGCGCTTATGTGATGCCAATGAACGGGGCGCACCGGTTATTGATGAGCAGCAAAGGTTACTGGGGTTTATTTCACAGCAAGATTTATTGCGTAGCCTATGGTCAGAAGAATATGTGCGCGGCATTCCCTATAAAGTGGCTGACTTGATGCAAACCCAAGTGCTAACCGTAGCCCCTAATGATGCCGTCGCTGATGTGATTGAACTTATGGTAGTCGACAGAAATAAATTATTCCCAGTCAGCCAAATGGGGGTACTCACCGGTAGTACGTTTGCCAGTTATGAGGAGCGTTTAAGGCATGCATACGCCAATAAACCCAGTTGTTTTCCTGTGGTGGAAGCGGGTCAACTGCTCGGCGTGATTAGTCGTGAAGCGCTGGCAGCGAAAGTATGTGCAGTCTATGCGTGAGCAATGAGCTGTCAATTAGGGTATCGCTAGTCAATCATCATTAATCGCTAAGCAATGGGGCTGAACGCCCCATTTGCTTATATCTGGGTATTATTTAAGTTTTCTTGCTGCGCTGGCGGTGTTTACTCAGTCGCCGCGCTTCGGTTATCACGCAGTCTCTTAATGGGTTGTCACCAGAGTCACTGCGCCATATAAAAGAGAGGTGGCGTTGCATATTGAGCTGCGGCGTTGAGAGGATCACCAACTCGCCAGCGGCAACCTCTTTCTCAACATCTAAAAAGGGTAAGCTACTTAAGTAAGTCCCATTTTTTACCAGTGCTTTAAGTAACGAGACATGCTCATACTCCTTCCATACATTTAATTTCTCAATTATTCCGTGTATCGCGCCTTCAAAAATACGCCGTGTACCAGCTCCTTGTTCACGCAACACCCACTTCGCCTGCTCTAATTGCGATAGGCTGGTGGTTTTATTACTGGCATAAGGGTGATGCGGAGACGCTACCACCACTAAATGATCGTCCAGCCATTGTTCTTGATATAACCGTGCATCGTCATTACGCCCTTCAATAATGCCGAAGTCATACTCATAATTGAGCAGACCATCGATCACATTGTCAGTATTTTCAACGGTAAGTTCGATCCTCAGCTCGGGGAAATCAGTATCGATTTTACTGATAAGCTCGGGTAAAAGATGCTCCGCCGCGGTCTGGCTAGAGCATAATCGGAAGCGCCCGCTAATAAGGTGTTGTTCATGAAGGCCTAATTCGATTTGCTGCGCATCTTGTAGCAGTCTTCTCGCTCTAGGGCGTAACCAGTTGCCCCAGTGACTAAGCGTGAGTCGGTTACCTTGTCGAATAAACAGTGGCCGACCCAAAAGATTTTCTAATTGTCCCAGTGACATACTGACGGCTGATTGAGTCATCGACAGTTTTCTTGCGGCGGCGCTGACACTTTCTAAGCTGGCAACGGCATCAAAAACCATGATTTGTTTGAGTGAATACTTCATCACGGCTAGCAGGTCTCCTAACGGAAAAAATAATGAATTTAAAGTATCAATTTTATTGATGGTTGCTTGCCTGTGATTGTAGGAGCGTCAGGCAAGGGATACAAGTAAGTTGTTGATCTATTTGAGCAGACCTAGATGCGCTTCACTTTTTTGGCGGGACTGTGCGTTAACGCACTTGTTAGCAGCACTTATAGCAGGTGAGCCCTGTCTCAATGGCTAAAAAGGCCACCTTACTCACCGCTTATCGAGAGGATAAAACATCAGACTAGGGCGCTCGCGGCTGATGTGAGTCCATTGTAGCGTGAAATTTTGCCATCCTCCCCGCGGCGTTGATGATTAGGGCTAGCCCATGTTATTGGTTTTGTCTAGAATCGGGCACTTGGTTTATTTCTCGTGTACTCCTTATGGTTTCATTGTCGAAAATGGCATTGGCATTAACCCTTGGCTATCTGCTGTTATGGTGCGCTGGCCCCTTATTATTAAAAGATGCTGGTACATGGGTAGGGTTACCCTTGTGGTTTTGGTTTTCCTGTATTGCTGCGCCTCTGCTGTTGATTTTGGTACTGGTGTTAGTGATGAGTGTGGTTGCTGATGATTAATCTACTGCCAGTATTAGGCTACTTATTACTGAGCCTAGTGATCACTCGTTGGTGGAGCCATAGGCAAAATCAAACCAATGGTGAGCTTTATCAAGATAAAGCAAAACGGTTTTTTATTGGTGGCGCCTTTTTGAATGGTCCCTTGCTGGCGCTCACACTCGTGGCAACCTACACCAGTGCCAGTTCATTTATTGGCGGCCCTGGGGCGGCTTACAAAATGGGCTTAGGCTGGGTATGGCTGGCATTAATTCAAGTGCCTGTCGCCATTTTAACCTTAGGGGTGTTGGGCCCTAAGTTTTTGCGCCAGCGCGCCGCGCAGCATGCTACCTTAATCGAATGGCTCGATAGCCGCTACCACAGTCCCTGGCTTAGCCGAATAGCGGTACTCAGTCTGGTGACGGGCTTTATTGCAATGATCGCGGTGCAATTTATTGGCGGCGCCCGCTTATTTGCAGGTGTTAGCGGCATCAGTTATGAGCTGGGCTTAGGGCTATTTGTGGTCACGGTGTTGGCCTATACCTTAACCGGCGGCTTTCGTGCCGTCGTCATGACCGATGCGCTGCAGGGCATGGTCATGTTAGCTGGATTGTTACTGCTGTTGGTGGTGATATTGTTACAGGCGCCATTGCCTGAGCTGATGCAGCGGGTTAGTGATTATTCGCCGGCCATGTTAACTCCGCACGGGGTCAATGATGCTCTTGGTTGGCCGATGATGTTGTCATTTTGGGTGTTGATCTGTTTTGGCACTATGGGATTACCTCATACCCTAGTCAGGTTATTGGCGGTTAAAGATCGCGCGTCATTGAAGCGAGGCATAATATGGGGTACGGTGATCTGTTTCTTGATGACCCTATTGCCCCATTTGTGCGGTGTACTCGGACGGGCGCTTTACCCTGATTTATCAGTACCCGATGACATTATGCCGACCTTGATTGCTGGGTTATTTCATCCGTTTTGGGCTGGGGTATTGCTGGCAGCCCCCATTGCGGCGGTAATGTCGTCGGTGGACTCTATGCTATTGCAATCGGCGGTGAGCCTGATTCGTGATGGTGCGCTTAAACGCTACCCCAGTTTAAGTTCAAGCGCGCAGGTGCGTTTGACGCGCATCGCCATAACCCTTATTACCTTGGTGGCCACCTATTGGGCGCTGTCGCCGCCCAAAATGATAGTGTGGATCAATTTAGCCGCCTTTGGTGCCCTGCAGGCAGTGTTTTTATGGCCGATTATTGCTGGCGTCTTTTGGCCAAGCATTAATGGCAGCAGCGCGCTGGTGGCTATGGTCTCGGGCTTAGGTTGTTATTTATTGCTGCAATGGAGCGCACCCTTTATGTGGCAGATCCACCCAATTGTACCGGCTTTGGTGGTCTCATTAGCAGCGATGTTGCTGAGCCATATGATCCAGCGGCGTCCATCGCGTCAGGCCGGTGCTCATCTGTAACCATCAACATCGTTCGTCGCTGATTTTTGACTTGAACATCCGCTTGATGCTTGTCATCAAGCGGCTTTTTGCTGTTTGTCGTACGTTTAAGTGAGCACAGTAATGCGCAGACGAGGTGAGGCTTGCAGCTAACTTAGTCGCAAAAATGCTGCGTCAGTGTAAATGATGGGTGAATTAGTTTATATTTGCGTGCAGATTGTCTCATCATAATAAGAATCATGGTCGTAACATGCACTCACAAACTACTCAAGAATCCTCTGTTGTCGCAACGTCGCTCACCCGCTGGCAGATGCCAGATACCTTAGTTATTATTTTCTTTGTCGCCCTAGCCGCCATGGCATTGACCTATTTAGTGCCAGTGGGCTCATTTGACACCCAAGAGATTGTTTATGTAAGCGATGGTGTTGAGAAAAGCCGCAGTGTGGTTGATCCAAGTTCATTTCAATATCAACGCGATGACAGTGGTCATGCGGTGATGCAACCCGTGGCGCTGTTTGAAGGCGGCGGTGGGGTGGGCTTTTTTAATTTCGCGTTTGAAGGCTTAGTCTCGGGGTCTAAGTGGGGCACGGCCATTGGCGTCATCATGTTTATGTTAGTCATTGGCGGTGCTTTTGGGGTCGTGATGGAAACCGGTACCATAGACAATGGTATCTTGCGCTTAATCGACAAAACTCAAGGTAATGAAAACCTGTTTATCCCCGCATTATTTACCCTATTCTCGCTGGGCGGCGCGGTCTTTGGCATGGGGGAGGAAGCCATTGCCTTTGCGATTATTATCTGCCCGTTAATGATCCGTTTAGGCTTTGATGGCATCACCACTGTTATGGTGACATATGTGGCGACCCAAATTGGTTTTGCCAGTTCGTGGATGAACCCGTTTAGTGTGGCCATCGCTCAAGGTATCGCCGGCGTGCCGGTGTTGTCGGGTGCTGGCATTCGTGGGCTGATGTGGGCCGGTTTTACGCTGATGGGGATCATCTTTACCATGCGTTATGGCGCTAAGATCCGCGCCACACCAAGTTTGTCATACAGTTATCAAAGCGATCAATATTTCCGTGATCATCAGTCTCATGCCAGCCTAGACTCGCGCTTTAATTGGGGCGATATCCTAGTGCTCAGCAGCATCTTAGTGACTGTGGTGTGGGTGATATGGGGCGTGGTGGCCAATGGGTGGTTTATTCCTGAAATCGCCAGTCAGTTTTTTACGATGGGGATCGCCGTGGGGGTGATTGCCGTGGTGTTTGGGCTCAATGACATGACCATTAACCGAGTTGCCAGCAGTTTTAAGCAGGGCGCGGCGACCATGTTAGAGCCGGCAATTTTGGTGGGCTGTGCCTCGGGGATCTTAATTTTACTGGGCGGCGGCGATCCGACCTCGCCCAGTGTGCTCAATACCTTGCTTAGTGGCGCGGGCAGTATTATTGGTCAGCTGCCCGCGGCGTTATCGGCGTGGTTCATGTTGTTATTCCAAGCGGTATTTAATTTCTTTGTTACCTCGGGTTCGGGTCAAGCGGCCTTGACTATGCCCTTGATGGCGCCATTAGCCGATATTGTGGGGGTGAGCAGGCAAGTGGCGGTACTGGCCTTTCAACTGGGCGATGGATTTACCAATGTGTTGGTGCCCACATCGGCGTCATTAATGGCGACATTAGGTGTGTGCCGAGTCGATTGGGGTATATGGCTTAAGTTTATTTGGCGTTTTATGTTGGGCTTGTTTGTCGTATCGAGTCTATTGGTTATCGCGGCGCATTATTTAGGTTTTGTTTAGCTTATCGTGTACATGATGAGTCAGAGGCTGGCGTATTAAACTTGTCTTGCGCGATAAAAAACGGCATCCAAGGATGCCGTTTTTAATAGGTGATATTGATGTTAGAACTTCACTTCACCTTCAACAAACCATTCGCGTCCACGTGCATTGTAAACCGAGCGGTCATAATGTGGCCAAGAGGTGGCCGTTGGATCGAAGTTAGGACCGGCATCAAATAGATTAACAACACCGGCTTTCACCTTAATCGCATCGCTAATGTTGTAACCTGCAGTCAGGTTCCACTTCGTTTGTGACGCCACTTCATATGCGCTTTCTTCAAACGCTTCGCCCTTATCGATAGCTGATTGCTTAAACGATTTGTAGTACATACCGTGCATACGCGCCGTGTGATAAGCACCCAGTGTCGCTTCGAAATCATCAACAAACCAACCTAAAACAAGGTTAGCGCGGTACTGGGGGAGGCCGCCATTTTCGATATCGTCTTCGATAGGATCGGTTGGTGAGATCTGACCTTCCGACAGCAGAATATAGCTACCGTTAAAGTTAAGTTTTAGTTCACCAAATTGCTCAAGATCCCAGCCATAGCCCGCAGTAACATCAATACCACGTACTTTTTGGAAGGCGAGGTTTTGGGCAACGGCGTTGATATGGGTGATTTTGCCGCTTTCATCACGGGTGATCATATCTGCATATTGCTCATATTCACGCGCCGCCTTGCTTGGGCTGATATCGCTGACCATGTCATCGAGTTTCCACTCCCATAGGTCGAAAGAAGCATTAAGCGTATCGCCGCCCCATACCGCACCAATGTTAGCGGTATAACCGGTTTCAGCTTCGAGATCTTTATTAGAGCCTGTGGTCATATCGATGTGCAGTTCTTTACACACTTCATTCAGTGCTGGGTCATTGTCATACGCTTGGCCAGGGGTGCCGCCCATCGCTTGACACTGCTTGAAGTCGATAACCGATGAGAAAGCCTCGGTAGGATCGCCATAAACACGGTGCATATCGGGAGCGCGGAACACACTAGAGACCGAACCACGCACTAAGAGTTCGCGTAGTGGACGATATTCAACGGCGATCTGTGGTGACAAGTTACTGCCAAAATCATCGTAATCATCGTAACGCAGCGCCGCGTTGATGGTGACCACATCAGATACAGGTAAGCTAAGCTCGGCGTAGGTTGCCCAGTATGAGCGCTCGCCCGCACCTGATGAGCCACCTTTGTTTAACACATTGCCTTTTTTCGACTCAGAGTCGGCATCGCTTTGATAATCTTGCTCTGAGTACTCAGCACCAAAGGCAAACATTGCATCACCAGCAGGCATTTCAAACGCCATGCCTGAGATATTGGCTTGAATGTTTTTCTGGGTCGACTGGGCTGTTTCAAATGGCGTATAAGATGCGTTAGCCACATCGCTACCACTCATTTTTTTAAATAATGAATTACCGTTATCTCCAGCAGTCAGATAGTTATACATGCCAAGCTCAGTCGCTAAACCTTGGCCAAGCACGTCGACATTAGTGCGGCCGTAGTTTATCGATGCATCCCAGTTATATTCGTCGGCTAACATGCCCTCAAGACCAGTAGTAAAGAAGTAGTTACGTGTCTTGGTTTCACCGCCGCGGCTACCAAATTCAGTCAGGCGGCGGGCGTAAAAGTATTCGCCGTTTTCTGCATTGGCAAAGTCGCCGCCAAGGGCTAATGTTTTGTCGGCAAATGTTTTACTTTGGCCAGCGCCTGTGACAGTGAGGCTATTACCATCGACTGTGATGCCATATTCATCACCAATGGCCATAGGTTCGATATTGGTTACCGATTTGGCTTCAGCAAAATCGAGACGGCCAACAAAAGAGATATCATCGGCTATCTCATAGTTAAAATTAGTCGAGCTGATAAAGCGCGTGCTTTCTGGTTGTAGATCGCGCCATTGTGAACGGTCAAAGCCACATAGGCTTCCAGCCATAGTAAAGCCGGCGTCAGTGCACTCTTGTGCCGTTAGTACCCGTTGTCCTGTTGGAACCGTCTTATCGTCACGAGCGATAGCGGCAATGCGTGCGCCGTACGAACTGTATGCCGAATAGGGACTGTAAGGGACCTTATCCGTGTGCAGGCCAAAATTATCACGGTCGGTTGCTTTAAGCTGCTGGTTATCGGTAAATTCAATAAAGCTTGATACGTTACCGCGATCAGAAGAGGCTCCTAACGACAAGGCAATACGGTCACTGCCGCCACCACCGTTACTGGTATCGCCGTGGCGATACTTGATGGCAACGCCTTCAAAGTCTTTCTTCAAGATGATGTTAATGACGCCACCGACGGCATCGGCACCGTAAATAGCCGAACCACCCGATTGTAAAATTTCGATACGTTGTACCGCTTCCATCGGCAGGTTAGCCGTGTCAACGAAGTTATCAGTACCGCCTGCAGGTTTCGGGTATTGGTTCAGGCGTTTACCATTGATAAGCGTTAAGGTCCGGTTTGCGCCAGCACCACGTAAACTGATTGATGACGCTGCAGGGGTAAAACCATGCACAGATTGTGTGGTCATCGCACCAGTTGTTGATGTTAGGCTTTCTAACGCATCTTGAATATTAGTGAAACCCTGTTTGGCCATTTCGTCGGCACTCATTACCGTAACCGGTGTGGCGGTTTCCATATCGGTACGCTTAATGCGTGAACCTGTTACTTCGATTCGTTCAACGCTACTATCTTCATTGGCCGCATAGGCTACAGATGTTCCAAGTGCGGCGGCAGTGGCACCACTTATTAATGCAAAACGCACAGCTTTAGCCAATATAGAATTAGGCTGCATTTTGATTCTCCCTGAGAATATTGTTATTGATTTGATTTTTTGTTAAGTAAAAGGTTTTTAATAGTTTTCTTATATAAATCGCTTCTACTTATGGGGATATAATCATAGCCAAATAACAACTGCAACATACGGGTTACAGCAATCGAAGAGAGTGTTGTTAACGTATTGAGCTCAGTTTATTAACTATTGGTTTTTTTAATATAAACATTTCAGCTTTTATTGTCTGATTAATGTCATATAATAATATTTTTTGTGAGCTTTGCTGATATAGATTACTTTGCTACTGCTCTGACGGGCATCTTTACCATGCTGTTTTATATAGATTTTGGTTGTGATTTTGTTGCAGTTGTTGCGGTAAAAAAGTTGTTTTACATATAATTTTTTTTGAATTAAATGCTTTCATAGCTAACACCTTAATATTAACTGTTCTTTAGATGAGTTCTGCGGGTAACAATTTAATGACATTGTGTTACTAAGTCATGGTTTTCAATATATTGATGCAAGATTTATTATATTGAATTATGGGTAAGGCTCATCTCTAGTAAGCCATTTTAACACTTTTTATATTATGGTTAGACCGTTTAATTATCGTAGCAGACGGTCATTACTTAACCGCCTGCATGCTGTAAAAACGTACATAGCGATAAATAACATAGCTGACGACGATGCTAGCAATCATTAATTCAACAATGGCTGTTGTTTTTATGCCCATGGCTAATTCAGTTTGACCAAATTCATTAATAATCCAGTGATACACTTTAAATAATGCGGTAGCACCAATCACAAGTGGAAAGGTAAATGCCGCATAACCTGGTGAAAATGGCAGGGTGAGGAGTTTCACCAGCGCCATGTACACTAGGCTGGTCATTAATAATGCGATACCTAGTAATAATGCCACTAATATGGTTGACGGATGCTCAGTGATGCTAAGGTAACCCGCCAAAGACAAGCTGGCAGGGGCTGCCATGATCGCCATCGTTGGCTTAGCCGCATCGTCAATTTCACCACAAAAAATCAGTCGGTATAACATCACGGGCAATAAAAATAAGTAACAACCAATCCCAAATTTAAGCAGTGCTTGGGCAAGCCATTGGTAGTCAGTGCCACTGTAGCTTACTGCCGCCACAATGATGCCAATAGGGGGGACAAACCAGCTCGGCACCATGTGATTGAGCTGAAATTCACGTGCGCGATGATAGAGAAACACGCATAAAAAGACTAAGTGTAATACGATAGCCGTTAGCCACAGTCCTTGACCAAGTTGAAGCTTAAACTGGCTAACACTGTTAGATACCACCATCAAAGCCATGGCGAAAGTGGGTAACACACTGCCGATAACGGGGTGTGCTAATTCCTCTTTCAATATTTGAGGGTGAAGCAAAAATTTAGCCACAAGCGCCAGTAAGAGCACGCTGGCTATCGCCGCGCCCACGGTTTGTCCTGTGCCATTAAGCTGAGGTAACAAGGTATCCCAAGCCCAACCTAGGCTGGCGATAGCGAGGGCTAAGCCACCCAAAGGGCTGGGTAAGCGGGATGCACCGTGATACACAGAATGAATTTTTTGTCTCATCTTATCCCCCTTACTTGTTGAGTAAATAGCTTGAGCAAATTGCTTGAGCATTTAGTTATCTGACTACTCTTCATGCGCTAACTATCATGGTATTCACGAGCAAAAATAGTGTCCGTTTTGTCAGTAACGTCATTGTAGGAAGATGAGTGGCATAAGAATAGTTGATTTATTTTAATTGTTGATTAAGTAATGCTTAACCTTATGAGCATACCTAATAAAAAACCAGTCCGAATGGACTGGTTTAATCAAAAGCAATTAAATAAGTAACTTGTTAATCAATGTTTTACACACATTAAACAGATCACTGCACGTTTTCAGCGTCACCAAATTGACCTTGGAACAAGACTGAAGATAAGTATCGCTCGGCTGCTGAAGGTAAAATCACCACGATGTTTTTGCCTTCAAATTCAGGCAGCGCCGCAATGCGATTAGCGGCAACTACGGCGGCACCCGATGAAATTCCCACTAAGATGCCTTCTTCTTTCATGAGTCGCTGCGCCATTTCAATCGCATCTTCATTGCTGACAGCTTCTACGCGGTCAACCACTTCTAAATCTAGGTTACCGGGAATGAAGCCCGCGCCAATACCCTGAATTTTGTGTGGCCCAGGTTGAATGGTTTGGCCTGCTAAGGTTTGGGCAATAACGGGTGAGTCGACTGGCTCAACCGCCACTGACGTGATCGCTTTACCTTGTACATTTTTGATGTACCGGCTGATACCTGTGATGGTCCCACCGGTGCCAACACCGGCCACGACAACATCGACTTCACCGTCGGTGTCGTTCCAGATCTCAGGTCCAGTGGTTTTCTCATGGATCTCTGGGTTAGCTGGGTTATCGAACTGGCCTAAAATAAGGTATTTTTCAGGTGCTGATTGACGAATTTCTTCGGCTTTGTCGATAGCGCCTTTCATTCCTTTAGCGCCTTCGGTTAATACCAGGTTGGCACCCAAGGCTTTTAATAATTTACGACGCTCAAGACTCATAGTATTGGGCATGGTCAATGTTAATTTGTAGCCGCGAGCAGCTGCAACGTAGGCTAATGCAATCCCAGTGTTACCTGAGGTGGGTTCTACCAGCTCGATATCCGAAGTCAGTAAGCCTTTTTTTTCTGCATCCCAAATCATGTTTGCGCCGATGCGACATTTAACACTGAAACTAGGGTTACGTGCTTCTATTTTTGCGAGGACATAGCCCTTGCTGACACGATTGAGACGAACAAGAGGGGTATGGCCAATAGTATGTGAATTATCTTCGAAAATGTGACTCATGGGTTGCTTGCTCCTTTATTTATACCGTTAAATCATAGTGTTCTTTTGCCAGTTTAGAAATGATAGTTTCGTCTTCTTTATTCTTTTTAGTTATTAATAGAGTCATATTTATCATTAATTACCCCAGTGTAACGCAGCCCATTAGTCGCTAGCAATATCAGAGGTGGAATGATGACGCCTCATGGCTCGTTTTCATTGGGTAATGGAAGGAAAGCCATTAATCATTGATCTTAGCTATTTTTTGTTCACTATAGATAACTTAATTTATCCCATGGAGCGGATGTGTGAACCCTGATAGAGCCCTTAAAAATCGAGACAAAGATCCAAAAACCATTGTCACGCCGCTGGCATTTACTATTGCCCCTAGTGTGCTGTATACGCCTTTGGCATCTCCATTAAAACGGGGATTGGCAATGATTATTGATGGACTATTAATCACAGTATTAGCCGAACAGGCCGGGGCAGTATTTATCTTGCTGGTGGGATTAACCTTATTGATCGAGCGCAAAAGCCATCAGCTAGGGCGCGCCCTGAAATGGCTGTTATATGCCGCCATGCTGCTGATGACCATTTGGGTGACCAGTGATAACCTGATTGAATTTAAACAAGATGCAAATAGCGATGTCCAGCAGCAAGATAGCACAGATGTGAGTACTGACAAGGTTGGGCTGGCATCACTTAAATTATTGCCCGACATCTTAAGCTTAACCCTGTGTGAAAGCCGACTTTGTGCCGATAAGCAGTTAGCTCAATTGAGTAGTAAGCTCGCCACGACAAGCCTTAGCGAGGCCGACAAGCAGCAGATGTTATTGGATATCCTCTCTGAGCTAGAGTTGCCGCCAGCGGACAAGGCTGATTTATCCCATATGGTCACAGAGATGTTTGCCTCGAATATTGAGATTGCCAGTGATAGCGCTACACCTGCCATTGTTAAAGGTGCTGCCGAGGCAACAACATCATCAATATCAGCCACACCAGAACCTAGCTTTACGCAGAGCAGTGGCGATAAAGGCGAGCCCATTATAGATGATACCGGCAGCATCGCTTTGCCTACTGACACCAACCGTAGCGAGTCCGATAGCACTGACCGCGCGCCTTACAGTCTGCTGGCGTGGGCTAAGGGGCTGCTTAACGATTTAGGTTTAGGTTTTGGCTGGGCCGCGTTTTATTTCACTGTGTTCACTGCCTGGTTCGATGGCCAAACCTTGGGCAAAAAGTTGCTCAATATTCGGGTGATCCAGCTCGATGGCACTGGCATTTCACTCTGGGATGCCTTTGGGCGATATGGCGGTTATGGCGCGGGATTTGCCACAGGGCTGTTAGGGTTTATACAAATTTTTTGGGATGCCAATCGCCAGGCGATCCAAGATAAAATATCGGCAACTGTGGTGATCGATCTATCTAAAAAAAGGCTAAATCCCACCGAGACTACCATGGTTAGTGCTGTGGCTGAGTCTACTTAATCGCTAAATCAGCTTTAATCTATGGTATAGGGCTTAATGGCAAAGGGCGCCGCGTTGTAGCAGCGCCCTTTATGCGTCAGGTAAAAGGCGGGCGGTTACTCGGGGGCGATAAGGTTATTTTTATAGGCAGCCCGATATTTGTCGACCCACATAGAGGTCGCGCCGCAGATGGCCACTGGCATCACGATAAAGTTAACAATGGGGATCATTGAAAACAAGGTGACCGATGCCCCAAAGCTGAAACTGCTGCCCTTAGTTTGATTGAGGGCAAATTTCATATCCTCAAACGGCACCTTGTGGTTATCAAACGGATAATCACAATATTGAATCGCCATCATCCACGCACTAAACATAAACCACAGAATGGGGGCGGCGGTTTGGCCAATAAATGGCACCCAAAACAAAATTAAAAACACCAATGCCCGCGGTAAATAATATTTCAACTTAATCCATTCTCGGCCCATGATGCGGGGCAAGTCTTTGATGAGATCAACCGTGGTGCCGGTATTCAGGTCTTTACCCGTTAAGTACTGCTCGACTTTTTCGGCCAATAACCCATTAAAAGGGGCGGCGAGCCAGTTCATCACCGAACTAAACACAAAAGAGAGCACCACCAGTAGGGTGAGTACCGCCAGTGGCCAGAGTAAGAAGTTAAGCCACGTTAAATAGTCGGGTAATTGGCTGGTGACCCAAGTAAACATCTGCTCCAGTTGCCCAATGGCAACATAGATCACCGCCGAAAATAATAGCAAGTTGATGGTCAGCGGGATAAAGACAAAACGTCTTAATCCAGGCTGCTTTATGAGCCGAAAACCATCGATAAAATAGTTGACGCCACTCTTGGGCGTTGAGCGGGTTTGTTGATTCATTGTGCTAAATACCACCGTTAACTGAATTAGCCACGATTGTGTGTCAGCAAAGCGCGAAAAACAAGAGCGAAATGAGCCGCTAAGCGATAAAAAACGTTACAAAATGCGCCGTGCTTTGCTAAAGTGGCAGCCAATATTCGCCGGAGTTTTTCAGGCTCCATCAATAAAGACGACCCGCTGGCTCAATGAGACTCAAACAGATAAAACTTGCTGGATTTAAGTCGTTTGTCGATGTTACTAAAATCCCTTTTAACCAACCGCTAAGTGCTATTATCGGCCCCAACGGCTGCGGTAAATCCAATGTCATTGACGCGGTGCGTTGGGTGTTAGGTGAGAGCTCGGCCAAACATCTGCGCGGCGACTCGATGGCCGATGTTATTTTTAATGGCTCCTCGGCCCGTAGGCCCGTTTCCGTCGCCAGCGTTGAGTTACTGTTTGACAATCAACAGGGGCGCTTAGCTGGGCAGTACGCCAGTTATCAAGAGGTCGCGGTTAAACGCCAAGTTAGCCGTGATGGTGATTCGGCGTATTTTCTCAACGGGCAAAAGTGTCGTCGTAAAGACATTACCGACCTGTTTATGGGCACCGGGCTTGGGCCGCGCAGCTACGCCATTATTGAGCAGGGGACTATCTCGCGGCTTATCGAATCTAAGCCGCAAGAGCTTAGAGTGTTTATTGAAGAGGCGGCGGGGATCTCGCGTTACAAAGAGCGCCGTCGTGAAACCGAAAATCGCATACGCCATACCCGTGAAAACCTAGAGCGCTTAGGTGATATTCGCCAAGAGCTAGGTCGTCAAATTGATAAATTGGCCGAGCAAGCCCAAGCGGCTAAACAATATCGTGCCCTAAAACAGACCGAGCGTACCCAAGATGCAGAGCTGAGCGTCTGTCGTTTTGTTGAGTTGCAAGCCCAGTTTGATAAGCTCAGCAGTGACATTGTTAGTCAAGAGCTGAAAAAAAGTGAGCTCGACGCCGCGAAAGAGGCCCTGCAAAGTGAGCATACTCAGCTTAAGGTGCAACTCGATGAACTCGATCAACAAGAGCATCGTCAGGTAGAAGATTTTTATCTAACCGGCACCCATATCGCCAAACTCGAACAATCTCTAAAACATCGTCAGCAGCAAGATGCCCACTTGCATCAACGGGTTGAAGATACCCAAGCTAAGCTGATGCAAACTCAGGGTCAGTTGAGTGAGTTAGATGATCGCCGCGAGCAACTAAGCCAACATCACCAAGCAGCAATCGATGCATACCAACAGTTGTCGATGCAACTTGAGGTGTTTGATGAGCAGCTCGTCGAAGCCGAACAAGCATTTGAGCAAGATAGCGAGGCACAAGTGCTCGCCACACAAGCGCAAAATCAGCACCAGTTAGCCTATAAAGTGGCGCAAACGGAACTGAGCCACAGTCAAAGTAACTTGGCACAAAAGAGAACTCAAAAAGCGGCTTTAGTCACTCAGCTTGCCAAACTCAATCAAGATAACGCCAAGATCCAGCTGCAGCAATTACAAGCTCAGCGCGATGATTTACAAGCGCAATCTAAACGGCTTAACCAGAGTAATCAGCAGTTAAATAGCCAATTAAATGAGCTAGAACAACAAGATAAACGTCTCACGCAGCAGATAGATGCGCTCTCAGAGTCCTTAGCCGAGGAGCGAGGTCGTTTCAATGTCGTCAATCGTTTACTGCCCAGTGAAGATACCTATGATGGCAGTGCCCTATGGCAAACCCTTAACGTGACTCCCGGATGGGAAGTGGCCATCGACTTGGCGCTCGAAGGGGTGCTGACCCAAAAAGTGGACGCCGCATCTGGTCATGGGTTTGTCACCACTGAATCCCATGACTGGGTGGGTGTTAGCGCCGCCGTTAACTTGACCCCTTGGTTGGCGCACTTGCGCTGGGCGAACGATTTAAGTAGCGCACAAGCCTTGCTGCCCAGTATCGAGCAACATGAACGTATCGTGACAGCCGATGGCTACCTAATCGGTCATGGGTTTATATTGCAAAAAAGCGAACAGGGCAGTGCTTTAATTCAGCTTAAAATGGAAAAAGAGGCATTAACGGCCAGTATTTCAAGCAGCGAAGCGACCTTAAACACCTTTCGCCAGCAGTCGCAGCTGTGTGCTAGCGAACTGCTAACCTGCCGCACTCGTTGCAAGGATGGCGCGGTTCAAATGCAGCAAATGCAATTGAGTCTTGAGCGATTACATAGCCAAATTGATGCTGCTGAGCAGCGCATAGCCCATGCCCGTGAGCAGCATAGTCAGCTTGAGATGCAGCTCAGTGAACTAGAACTGACTTTAGCGGCCGATGAGCAGCGCTGCCTAGGCTTAAGTGAGCGCTTAAGCTTCGATGAGTCCCGTGCTAGCGACCTGATTAAGCAAAGCGAACTGCGTGCTCGGGCGCAGCAAGAAAGTAGCGCCCAACTTAAACGATTAAAGCAGCAGCGCGCCGACTGCGCTCGCCAGTGCAGTCAGAGCCAAACCGCGCTGCAAACATTGCAAACTGATCTAGCGCTCAATCAACAACAAATACAACAGCTGCAACAACAGATCGGTGAACTGTCAGCTGCATCGGCCGCCCTAAGCCAGCAACTTGGGGGGAGCGACCAAGCAATAAGCGATCACAGCGTGCAGCAGATGCAGCAGCAACTGAACGCAGAGCTGGAAATACAACAAGCTAAGCAGCAAGCATTGACCGCATTACGTGCGCAGCAAGCGCAATTACAAACTCAGATCGATGAGATAGTAACTAAGCAAAAACAACTATTTGGTAATATCGAACACTTGACTCAGGCTATCAGCACGCTAAAGTTACGACGCGAAGGCATAAAGGGACAGGCCGATAGCCAACGGGCCTTGCTGACAGAACATGAGATTAATCTCGAGGCGGTTAAAGCCACACTCGATGCAGCAACCACTGTCGGACAGCGTCAAAAAGCCTTAGAGCAGGTTCGAGTCCGTATTACTCAGTTAGGCGCCATCAACTTGGCTGCAATTGAAGAGTATGAGCAACAAAGTGAGCGTAAACACTATTTAGACAGCCAAGATGCCGACTTAAATAAGGCGCTTAACAGTTTAGAAGAAGCGATCCGCAAGATTGATAAAGAAACCAAAACCCGCTTTAAAGAGACATTTGATAAGGTTAATCAAGATTTAGGGTTATTGTTTCCTAAGGTGTTTGGTGGTGGCAGTGCGCAGCTAGCATTGACCGATGACGATTTGCTTGAAACCGGAGTGACCATTATGGCGCGTCCACCAGGCAAAAAGAATAGTACAATTCACCTGCTTTCTGGTGGAGAAAAAGCGCTAACCGCTTTATCATTGGTATTTGCAATTTTTAGGCTCAATCCGGCGCCTTTTTGTATGTTGGATGAGGTCGATGCGCCACTCGATGACGCTAATGTCGACAGATTCTGTCGTTTAGTTAAAGAGATGTCTCAAAGCGTACAATTTGTTTATATTAGTCACAATAAGATCACCATGGAATTGGCGGATCAATTAATAGGTGTCACTATGCATGAACTAGGGGTATCACGCATAGTTGCCGTCGATATTGATGAAGCGGTGGCGTTAGCCGACGCAGGATAATTTTGGGAAAACAGGGTAATCAATGGAAAATTTGCAACTGGTATTGTCCGTGTTAGGAGCGATAGCCATTATCGCGGTACTTGTGCATGGTTTTTGGTCCATTAGACGGCAGCAGCCTAAGTCATTAAAGTCTGGAACCATGGCGGAAATGTACACAGATAAAAATCGTGATCGCGAAGGCTTTGACGCCGACGGTATTGGCGCCGTGCGTGTACGAAAACTGAGCCCTGAAGAAGTACCTGCGCGTGCTATGGGTGATGCTGCGGCGATAAACCCGGGTGTTCACAGTGTTGATGCGCCAACGGAGACCTCAAGTCGTGACAGTGAAGCTGACTTTACCTTGTCTGACGAGCCCCACGCCAAAGTGACTCGCCCTCGCCAAGAACCCGTCACGGCTGGACGCGATGCAGGCCATAAAGATGTAGGCCACAAAATTGAACCAAGTATCGGTAGCAACGAGCAACACAGTCCAGAGACAGTAGAACAAATGGAGTTAGGTTTAGGGCAAACACCGGCTCAAAGTTCATTTTTTGATGATGTTCAACCGCTCGATGAAACACCGCAAGTTGCCGAGCCTACAGAACCGCTAGCAGCGTCATCGGCGCAAGCTGAGATTAAGGATGAGCCACTGGGCGAACCACAAGATGTGCTGGTACTGCATGTTGTGGCCAACGAAGGCGAAACGTTACAGGGTGCCGAGTTACTGCCGAGCTTATTAACCCTCAACTTTAAATTTGGCGACATGGATATTTTCCATCGCCATGAGGATAACGCTGGAACAGGTAAGGTATTATTTTCGTTGGCTAATATGGTTAAGCCTGGTGTGTTTAACCCCGATGAAATGGAGCAGTTTACCACTCAAGGTATCGTGTTATTTATGACACTACCTTGTTATGGCGACCCACTGATGAACTTTTCAATTATGCTGAATTCGGCGCACCAATTGGCCGATGATTTAGGCGGCAAGGTACTCGACGGTGGCCGCAGCTTATGGAGTGAGCAAACTAAGCAGTCATACCTACAACGCATCCGTGCCCAAGCGTAAATTGAAGCATATATATTGAAAATAGAGGCCGCAGATGCGGCCTCTATTGCTTAATCTGGACGAGAAACCATGCAAGCCATACAAGACGAAATTCAACAACTCACCGCCGAACTTAATCTTCACAATTACCGTTATTATGTCGACGACGCGCCGTCTATTCCCGATGCCGAATATGACCGCCTTATGCGCCGCTTACAGAGTTTAGAAGCGCAATATCCTGAGTTTGCCTTAATGGATTCACCGACCCAACGTGTAGGCGGTGCCGCGCTAGCAAAGTTTGACCAAGTGACACATTTAAAGCCGATGCTTAGCCTAGACAATGTGTTTAGTGATACCGAATTTAATGCTTTTTATAAACGTGTGAGCGATAAAACCATCACGGCGCCCGCATTTTGCTGTGAGCCCAAACTCGATGGTTTGGCGGTCAGTATTTTATATCGCAATGGGCTATATGAACGCGCCGCCACCCGCGGCGATGGCACCGTGGGCGAAGACATTACCGAAAATGTGCGCACCATTAAATCGATACCATTGCGCCTGCGTGGTGATGATTTTCCGCCATTGTTAGAGGTACGCGGCGAAGTATTTATGCCTAAAGCCGCGTTTGAAGCGGTCAATAATAAGGCGCGCCAAAAGGGTGAAAAGCTGTTTGTTAATCCGCGTAACGCTGCAGCTGGCAGCTTGCGTCAACTCGACAGTAAAATTACCGCCAGCCGCGCATTAGCCTTTTATGCCTATGCGCTCGGAGTCGTCGAACCTGAATCTTGGCCCTTGGCAGACAATCATTATGAGCAGTTAATGCAGCTTAAAGCTTGGGGGCTGCCCGTAAGCGCCGAAGTGAAAGTGTGCAAGGATATCCCTGCTATTTTTGCCTATTATCAAGATATTATGGCGCGCCGAGCCGACTTAGCTTATGAAATTGATGGGGTAGTGCTTAAGGTCAACGATATCGCGCAGCAAAAGCAGCTTGGCTTTGTGGCCAAAGCGCCGCGCTGGGCAACCGCCTATAAATTCCCCGCCCAAGAGGAGTTAACGGTACTCGAAGGGGTTGACTTTCAGGTCGGGCGCACTGGCGCAGTGACCCCGGTAGCGCGGTTAAAACCTGTGTTTGTGGGTGGGGTGACGGTGTCGAACGCCACCTTGCATAATGCCGACGAGATCGCACGTCTTGGGGTGAAAATTGGCGACAGTGTCATTATTCGCCGTGCTGGCGATGTGATCCCGCAAATTGTGGCTGTAGTAAGTGATAAGCGTCCCGATGATGCACAAGACATTGTTTTTCCTATGGCTTGCCCTGTGTGTGGCAGTGATGTGGAGCGTATCGAAGGTGAAGCTGTGGCCCGTTGCAGTGGCGGCCTGTTTTGTGAAGCGCAGCGTAAAGAGGCGATTAAGCACTTTGCCTCACGCAAGGCATTAAACATCGATGGCATGGGCGATAAAGTGGTCGAGCAGATGATCGATAAAGAGCTTATCGAAAGCCCTGCGGACCTATTTAAGCTGAGCGCATCATCATTGACCATGCTAGATCGCATGGGGCTTAAGTCAGCCACCAAGTTAGTCGCAGCTATTGAAGCGGCGAAACAAACTACCTTTGCCCGTTTTCTCTATTCATTAGGGATCCGCGAGGTAGGTGAGGCCACCGCAGCTAATTTGGCCCATTATTTTAAAACCCTCGATAAGTTGATTCAGGCTGATGCCGAGACCTTTATGAAGGTCGATGATGTCGGAGTGATTGTGGCGCAGCATCTGGTGCACTTTTTTGCCCAGCCCCATAACCTTGAAGTGGTCGAGCGACTGCTAGAGGCGGGCGTGACTTGGCCTGCAATCGAAGAGGTCGCCGCCGATGAACAACCACTAAAAGGGCAAACTTGGGTGTTAACTGGCACCTTAAATCTGCTTAATCGTAACGATGCCAAGGCGCAATTACAGGCTCTTGGCGCCAAAGTGGCAGGCAGTGTGTCGAAAAATACCGACTGCTTAGTAGCTGGAGAAGCCGCTGGTTCAAAGCTAATTAAGGCGCAGGAGTTAGGGGTGAAGGTGATCGGTGAAGATGAGTTATTAGCCTTACTCAATGGGTAGCCCAAACACCTAAGTCACTCGGCTGGCAGATAATATTATCGGGTATCTGTCAGCTTATTATTGTCTACCGCTTATGCGTTAGCGCTGTCACTGCCAGTATCACACTTCTTGCAATGCCGCTAAGGGTTGGCTCATTACGGAGATGCACGTTTGAATTTTGGTCACATCAACTGGATTGATGACAATGGGCACTTTAAACCGCCTATCATGCTTTACCTGATCTTGGCGTTTATCGCTCGAGGTTGGTGTGTGTTTATCGCCTCGCTGACCCAAGCCAGTGACAGGGCGGCCTTGGTGGCGTTGATCTATCCGCAAAAGTCTGATTTTCTGTTGGCATTAGCCGCCGGTGCCGGGGCATTAATACTGTATGCATTGGTGATAGCCGAGCGTAAACGCGCTCCTTGCTGGGCTCGTCCTTTATTCAATCAATTGAAGTGGTTGTTGGTGTTGCTATTGATGATTGATGGTGGCTTGTTACTACAACGCTTAATACATAATCACTTTTTGTACACATGGCACTTTGGTCTGGACGCGCTCTTTTTGTTTTGGAGTCTGTTGTATATCGCCAGTTCCAAACATCTGCGTTATTACCTTAATGACTGGCGAGCTGACGCTAACGTGGCCCATATCGATAGCGGGAAGTGAACTGACTTTGCTGGCTTGAGGATTTAAGGTATTTTATGGTTACCATTATTTTTAATAAAGATACTTTATGATTCATTCAGTTGCCGTTGTCGGTTGTGGTTGGTTTGGCTTACCCTTAGCCCAAGCGTTGGTGGAAAAAGGTCTGTCTGTGCGTGGCTCTAAACGGGATGCAGCTCAAGCATTAGCATTAAAAGAGCAAGGCATTGATGGGTTTGCATTAGATCTTGACGCGCAGCAGCCTGTTGATGGTGGGCAGTTAGCTAAACTTCACGCCGATGCGATAGTCATTAATATCCCCCCAGGGCTTCGCCGTGGCGACACTGGTTATCTTGCGCGACTTGAACGTCTACTGACGCTGATGGGCGACCATGCCTATCAGCGCATTATCTTTATTAGCACCACAGGCGTGTATCCTGCTAATGGCAAGGTGCAACATGAAGCTGACGCCAAAGCATATAACGATACCAGTGAGATCCTGCTGCAGGCTGAAGCCATGTTTACAGGGGCGGTTGTTGTTCGATTTGCCGGATTGATGGGGCCTAAACGTCATCCGGGGCGTTTTCTAGTCGGTAAAACGGGCTTAACTGGGGCAATGTTATCGGTCAACATGACTCACCTTGATGATTGTGTCGGCGGCGTGATGGCCTTACTTACCCATCAAGGCCCACTGGCGCCAGCTTATAATATCTGCTCCCCCGATCATCCTAATAAGGTTGCATTCTATCAGCGCGCGGCGGCAATGCTCGGTTTAGCTGAGCCAGAGTTTGCCTCATCGGGAGATAAGGCCGAGGATAAAGTGGTCGACGGCTCGCTCATTTGTCAGCAGCTGGGTTATCAATATTGCCATCAGGATCTATTTAATACGCTTAACTTTTGTTAGCCCTTCAATTTAACAATAACTTGGTGTACTCACCAAGTTATTGTTAGCCAACATTGCCCGTTTTGCCAAGGTCAGAGTTTACTGCTTCATTTTATCCATATGTAACCAGTCATTAGGTATGGCAAGTAAGGGGATAAACCGAGAATAGATAAGATCTAATAGGATCTAATGGGAAAGCCTTTGGTGGTGGGCTTTGAGTGGATTGCTGTTCAGATTGAGTTTGGTTATTGCTGAATCGACTATTTTGGCAAACTTGGGCTGATGATTGTTTTAGGTCGGTTACTTTGGCAAATAGAAATAAGGGCCGCAATCTGGTGATTAACAGCCCTTTAAACCTGCTTTAATAGAGGTCTTTTCCGATCCAAACGACTTTACCAATGATGTGGAGCTTTTCTATTTCGTTGGCTTTCACTACCTGGTCTTCATATTCTTTATTATCGCTAATAAGCAGGATATCGCCGTCGAAACGCTTCTGTAAGCGTTTAGCGTACAGCTCATCACCAAAGCGCAATACGAAGATGCTGCCATCAGTTAGCTTGGTGTCAGCAGTATTCACAAGCAAAGTATTATTGCCGTGGATCGTTGGTTCCATCGAATCACCGGATGCAAAAACAACTGCCAGGCTATCCGCTTCAAAACCTCTGAACTTTAACCATTTGCGCCTAAATGCTAAGTGACGCTTAATTTGCTCATCAGGACAAAGTTTCCCATGCCCTGTGCTTACAGCCACGTGATAGCCAGGGATAAGAACAAACTCTTCATTAAACTCACTAATGGCAATGGCATTATCTCTGCCAGAGTCCATCACTGGGTGGTCTTCTTCGCCTGCAAGTAACCAATTTAAAGAAACGTTAGCTTGCTTAGCCATGAGTATGGCTTTATCAATTTGCGGCAGGGATACACCTTTCAAATACTTCCGTAATGCCCCTTCAGAGATATCAATAGCACTAGCAAAGGCGCGTACGCTTGTGCTGCCTATGGCTATTTCTAATCTTTCTGCAAACGTTTCCTTTCCCGTTGTTGGAAAAGCAACACTGTTGTCATTTTTCATTTGTCGTTTCTTTTTTGGTTATGCTGCTGAATTTAAATGTAAAAGCCTGTAATCCGCCACGCGTGTAAAACAAAAGGAAAAGAAACGTTATAAATGTGCTTGACCTGCGTACAAATGTGATCATATCATCACAATTGTACGCGGTGCGTATAAACGTTACTTTTCGTATATGCCAGCAACTTGCGCAATGCGAACAAATTAAATGTTATCACAAATTTGTGGAATAAGGAGCAATCAACATGGAGATTGAAAACGCAAATCAAATCCATGCGGCATTGATGATAAGGGGGCTTAGTTGTCGCTCGTGGGCATTAAGAGAGGGACATAACCCGCGCACAGTACAAAAATGCGTACAAATGTTTGCGCCAGACACCGGATTAAAACCTAAATGGGGCAAAGTATCGCAAACCATACTGCGTGATTTATCTGTTGAAATTGACTTTGACTTGATAGGTCGTCGCCATGGATAAGCAATATTTTACCCTTCAAGAGTTGGTTAACGTGCCTGGCATGTACACCACAGTGCAAGGCAACCGCAAGCTAGCTAATCGAGAAGGCTGGACAAAGCAAAAGTGCGAACAGGGCAAGGGGTTTGAATACCACATTGAAAGTCTTCCCATAGAAACACAAGCTTATCTTCGAGCCAAATCTTTTGCCGTTAGCAATAGTAAAGCAACGGTAGCAGCTAAATCGACGCTAAAGCAGCAGTCCGTAATGGCTCAGCAAACAAGGCATCAACGCATCGTCAGTAAAAGCCAAGGCTTAGCTCAATTCATGTGCCTGAGTGAAGCTAAGCAAGAAAAAGCCAAAGCGCGGGAAAGGGTTATAACGGCTTTTGAACAGTTTATTACTCCCTATACCGATGCTGGTAATAAAAGTGATGGAGTGAAAGCTTTTATCAGTGGTTTTAATTCATCACTAATATTACCTGATGCCGAGGTACGCATACACGTTAAGCAGCTTGCTGAACGAACCTTATATCGTTGGCACAAAGCCCATATTGAACAAGGGATCATAGGGCTAACCGCGCAATATAAAGCCGTCAAACAATCCAAAATAGACGAACAACCACGCTTAAGTGAGTTTCTATTAGCGCTGGTGACCAAAAAGCCGCACCTATTAAAGCAAGCTGCCAAAGTTCGCGATATGGCGGTTGTTAGAGCCGATGAATATGGTTGGCAATTGCCCTCTATTAGCTCGTTTAAACGCTGGTTAAATCAATATGCTGCCAAGTATGAACTAGAGCATGCCTTTACCACTAACCCCACGCAATACACAGATAAATACCGTCCGTTATTTGCCCGTATGTATCCGCATATCGATGGGCCAAATCAGGTATGGGAGTTTGACTCAACACCCACCGATGTTGAACTCAATGTAAACGGTAAGCTCAAGCGCCACAGTATCGTTGCGGTTATCGATGCGTTCACCCACCGAGTGCAATTGATTGTCGCGCCAACTTCTAACAGCGAAGCCATCTGCCTGTTACTGCGTAAAACACTATTAGAGTGGGGCTTACCGGAAGAGGGCGCGATCATGCGTACCGATAACGGTAGTGACTATGTTTCAAACCGTACTACTACCATCTTTAATCTACTCGATTTAAAGCTGTCAAAAGCCAACGCCTTTAGTGGTTGGGAAAAGCCCTTTATCGAGCGCTTCTTTGGCACCATGAGCCGTGTACTCATGGAAAAAATGCCATGTTACATCGGCCACAGCGTCAGTGATCGTCAACAAATTGAAGCCATGTATAACTTTGCCAAACGTATTGGTGAAGGCAAGAAACAAGCTGAAGCAGAACGCCTAAGCTTGGCGCTCACGCCAGAGCAGCTGCAGCAGGCACTTAACGATTATTTAGAGTTCGACTATAACCATGTGCCGCACGATAAAACGGGTAAAACACCGTTTGAACTCTATGCCAGCTCAGGTTATCGCAAGCGCGCGATCATCAATACTCATACCCTAGATTATCTGCTCAATTTCATCGGTACAGCCAAAGTTGTGCGCGGCAGTGTCAAGGCTGATGGCGTGCAATATACCGCACCCGAACTCATGGAAGCAGCATGGCAGCGCCAGACCGTCAGAGTATTTATCGACCCTTGTGATATCGGACGCGCAACGCTTTACCCCATTGATCAATGGGACACCTACGTCGATGCCGTCAACATGGATCTAGTTAATCGAGGCATTGCCCCAAGCGAATTTCGTGAGCGTCGTAAGCAAACACAAAAAGAGCTGGCCGCATTTCGTAAATCGGCCAAGCGTCTGCAAGAAGAGTTTGGTATCGACTCACTTTATGCCGACGAACTGGCACAAAAGAAACTACAGCGGGCCAGCCTCAGCTATATCGAGCGCACAACTGGGCACGATAACAGCGCCATTTCAGGCTTAAGCCAGGCTACCACTAACAAGCAACAGCAACTGAGTGACACCGAACTGGCCGCCATCGAACGTCAGCGAGAAGCCATTGCTAAACGCAAAGAGTCTATGGCAGTTCAAGAGTCACGCATCGTTCGTAGCGATCACGAAAAAGCCGTAATGCTTACCGAAAACTCATTAATCAAACCGCTTACTCAAACAGAACAGGATTGGCTGAAGAAGTACCGCCTAAACAATGTATTACAGCGTAATCGTTTAGACAGAATTTTGAAAAAAGCTGAGCAGCAACACCGCCAAGTGAAATAGCTGCTCAGCCTTTAAACCCAAGGCTCACAGCCTTACAAGCAAGTAAAACCAACGTAAACCAAAGGAATGCCATTATGAAACATAAAATCGTTGAAGTAAAAAATGTCCTACGCACCCAAGACATGTTCGCTAACCTGCAAAGCCGTAGCGATATCACCCCAGGTATCGGTTTAATCCACGGTGCCAGCGGGTTTGGTAAAACCACAACAGTAACCTACATGGTTAACCAACTGACTAGCATGGGCAGTCTGCCAGCGTTTGTTCGTTGTTGCGCTACCGATACCCCTAGCAGTTTTCTAGCCCGCGTGATGAAAGAGCTAGGTAGCGAGCCTATTTTCCCGCTACGTAAGTCGGTCGACTTCATCATTAACACCATGAACGAGCAGCAAATAGCCCTGTTTGTTGACGAAGCTGACCACATTGTCGGCCAGTCCAAAACCATGGAAACCATCCGCGATATCTACGACGCCACCGAGTTACCTGTAGTGCTTATCGGCATGGAAGAAATTGCCCGCCGCATTAGCCACCGCAAACAGTTATTTAACCGTATTTCTGAATGGGTGGAGTTTATGCCTGCCGACAATGAAGACGTTTCAATGTTTGCCTCCGAGCTGCTCGAAATTGATGTCGAAGTGGGCGAAGACCTACTTGATTACATCCGCCAACGCAGCGGTGGCGAGGTGCGTCGAACCCTAATCGCACTCGAAAAAATTGAGCGCTTCGCCTTGTCCAACGAACTTGATTTTGTAGACAAAGCGGTATGGGGCGATGGTCAGTTATTCCTTAATCACACTCGCCGTCAAGTCTAAACCAAGCATCTGTGCGCTAATAAAAAATAGATAAGGATAACCTATGAACAGCCCTACAAACCCCAGCTCAATAAGGCATCAAGCTTGGGGATTAATGTGCAGTCGGCAAACATTTAGCTGCAAAGAGATTGCACAAACTTTAAATATTAAAACCAATAAAGTTGTTGGCTTCACCCGCTCGTTAATCAGAAAGCGAGCGATTGAAGTGATCGACAAAAGAAACAAGTACCAAGGCACACTCTATCGCGTTTGTATCGAGCGTCAGGCATTGCAGCTGCAAATGCCTATGGCCCCCAAACGTAAAGAACGCCGCATTAAAAAAGGCACTCGGTCACAGCAAATATGGAACACCATCCGTATCCATCGCGCGTTCAGTGTAGAGCTGCTGCAAACCACCACTAATGCATCGTTGTCGCTGATTAACAACTACGTGTGGCACCTGGAGCAATCTGGCTTTATTCGCAAGCAAGGACGCTTTCTCAATCAAAGTGGCTATTCCTGCGTGAAGTACATGCTGATTAAGGATCTTGGGCGTCTATATCCAACCACGCAAAAGCAAGGTATGTGGGACCAAAACACCCAAACCTTCTACCCATTCAAGGAGCGCGGTGATGAGTAAATGGCTGCAAATATTAGCCTTGCAGGCTAATGAACACGGGCAAGAAGCCGTTGCAAAACTGCTTGGGGTATCAAAGACGGTTATCAGTCAGCTGATAAACAGCAAATATCCTGGCGATCTGGTTCGTATGCAAAAGCTAGTGGAGGGCGCTTACATGCACCGCACGGTTGTCTGTCCCATCATGGGAGAGATCCCCTTGCATCAGTGTGATAGGCACCAAAACAACACCGTCACTAGCAACCCCTTAAAGCTGCGGTTATACCGGGCCTGTCGTGGTGGCTGCCCACACTCAACCCTACCAGCACAGCAACAGTTTAAACGTATCGCCATACAGGCCGACTTTTCCGCTGGCAATGTGCCAAAACGCTATAGCGCTGATGCGGCCTATAACCGTCTAGAGCGTCAATCTCAAACCGATGGCGGTGGATTAAGGCAGCTTTGTGGCCTGTTAAAAGATGAGTTAAAGGCGCTAGAGCTTAGATACAACAAGTTGCTGCAACAACAAGCCACAGGGAGCCAACAACATGGCCAATAACATCAATGTCGTCAGCGCACTACGCCTACGAGGCATGAAAGTGCTCAGCCGTAAAAACAAAGTGATCCACATCGACCAACCGACCAAAGAGTTTAAGGCCATGGCAGTCGACATCATCGAAAACATTAAGGGCATTCGCCGCCGCAGCTGCGCGGTGCAATTTCATGGCGTCACAGTACGCTGGAACGAGGAGCAATAAATGACCAATCAAACCAATACCATCCCCGCTGGCTACAGGCAAAACGCCAAAGGCGATCTGGTACCAGAAGATCGCATTAAACCAGTAGATAAAATCCGCGATGAAGTGGTCAGTGATATCGCCGCCAAAGCCAAAGCACTGCGCCAAGCCATGTTCGACTTTAAGTTCGCCACCATGGGGCAAATACGTGACTTTGTCGACCTGTCGGCTAGTGAATATGGCGTTAGCTATGGCGGCAAAAAAGGCAACATCACCCTCACCAGCTTTGACGGCCAATTTAGGGTCATGCGCCCAGTAGGCGAGCACCGGGTATTCGACGAGCGCATTCAAACTGCCAAAGCCCTAATTGACCAGTGCATCCACTCCTGGTCAGGTGGCGCAGATACCCGCCTTATGGCCATGGTCGAACATGCCTTTAGGGTCGACCAGCAAGGCCGCATCAACGTTAACCAAGTGCTGAGTTTGCGCCAGCTCGATATCGAAGATGATGGCTGGAAAAAGGCCATGGACGCCATTGCCGACGCCATTCAAATCACCGGTACCAGTGAATATTTGCGCCTATACGAGCGCCAACCCAATGGTAAATACGTGCAGTTAGCTATGGATATCAGCTCACTGTGACCTCTGCGAAACCGCCCACTGTCTCAGTGGGTCGGTCTGCCTGGTGTAGTGGCCAGGCACTGATGAGCAGCTAAGGAGCAGCCATGAAACTAAATTCCTATGCCCAGTCTTTACTGCAATACGTCATGGACTGGGTAGCACCACCACGTACAAAACAGGCAGAAAAAGAACGCCTAGCCAAAGAGTGGCTAAACAAAAACTGCCCCCATTGGCAGCAAAAGGGAGGTAAGCATGCAAAATAATACCGCACAACCTACGCATAACAAGAAACGGCTGATCACCTTGATCAATATTGCCAAAGGCCAGCTGTGCCTTGATAACCAGTTATACCGCAGCATGCTTAACGCGGCCACTGGTAAAGACTCATTGCGGGCCATGAGCCTCAGCGAGCTTGAGCAAGCCCTAGAATGCTTTAAACAAAAAGGCTTTAAACCCCGCTCAACTAGTGGTCAAACAGGTGTTAAAGGTAAGCGATTAAGTCCTAAGTCGGGCAGCGCTAAAGTGGCGCAAATCGACAAAATCCGCGCTGTGTGGATCACCATGGGCCATCACAATGTCATACAAGACGCTAGCGAAACCGCGCTTGATGCCTATGTGCGCCGCATCACCAAATCACAACAGCAGATAGACAGCACGGCATGGCTTAACGAGCAACAAGCCTACCGCGTGCTCGAAAGCCTTAAAAACTGGCACCGCCGCGAACTGTTAGAGCGTATAGCACTGCGAACGGCGAGCAATACCACAAAATCAAACGATCAAATCCTTGGCTACAACCAAGTTGTTGACCTATATTTAAACGCAGCCTACGGAGGGGCATCACATGAGTAACCTATCTTGTAACGAATTGCGTAACGAACCACGTGAAGAACAAATGGAGCTGCTGCGCACCAGTCACCAAGAGCTTGAGCAAGCCCTTGAAACCCTGCAAAACCTTAAACCCGATGAGCGCGAAGACTTCATCAAGCGTTGGCCATCGACCCTGCAAAGCCTGTGTGAGCTTATGCGCGTCACCCTAGAGGGGCAGGCCATTAGCAACTCTGTGCAGATCAGTGAGGCGTTAGCTACCACCTTAAGCACTTACCTTGGTGGCCGCGACATCTATATCCCCAACGGCGAACGCCTCAAAGATGCCCTGCGTGATATCCGTATCTGGCGAGAGTTTAAGGGGAATAACCTAGAGCAGCTATCACGTGATTATGGGCTGACAGAACGCCGTGTGAGTCAGATCATCAAAGAGCAACGCGCGGCGTTTGTGGCGAGGAAACAGAGGAGATTGTTTTAGTTGTTGAAATCTGTTTGACCGAGGAGTAATTAGTTAGGTAAGGTTTATAACAACTTATTGATAAGGATATCTTTATGCGTAGTAAAGAGTATATTGAAAGCTTCAATGCCGTATCATACAGTGATAACCCCTATGATCCAGAGTCACATGAGTTTGATGAGTTCGAACGTGGTAGAACGCAAAAAATCAAACGGCAGCCTGAAAGTGCTTTTGGTAATGGATTTGGTAGTGGGGTTATCGATACTAGTTATTTTTCCTCTAGTCACTCACTACACATCCCAGTGGTTAAGCCGTACAAATATAAAGCAGATAAAGGTAAGTAGTTTTTACTGTACAAGCCATATAACCATGTTAAATTAGTGGAATAGGTCGTTTATCAGGGAACGTGAATGCCAAGCTCCACATCATCAGCTGAGTTTAAATCTAGTGAGACTCAGCACCAGCCTTTTAATGCCATCGGCATCTTTTCATTTTTAAGTACAGTGCTAGCCCTTTTGGGCTTAACTATCTCGGTATTTTCATTTTATCAGCTTGCTGTAGCGGGTGCACAGATGAACATTGCCACGTTAATCCAAACTATTGTGATATTGCTCGTCAGCTGCTGCTGGTGGGCGTTTGCTAGGGTGATTGTTGGTATGGCAAGGTTAGTTAAAAATCGCTGAATATTGTTTGTTAAGGGACTAGAGTGGCTAGAGAACAACATTTTAATAAAGGTACGGTTAGGCTGTTGGGAGAGCGTGTTGGCTATTTGTGCTCAAATCCAGACTGTAGAAAGGTAACTATTGGGCCAAAGATGGGTGAATTAAATACTATACGCATTGGTGAGGCCGCTCATATATGCGCGGAGTCACCAGGTGGCGCTAGATTTGATGTCAGCATGACTTCTGCAGAAAGAGTACATTATGACAATGGCATTTGGTTATGTCGAAATTGCCATACAATGGTGGATCGCGATGAATCTGTGTATCCAGTTGAAATGTTGCGAAACTGGAAGGTAGTAGCCGAAAATAAGTCAAACGAAGAGCTGGGTGCTAAGCATCTAACTAATGATGATACAATCAATCAACTTGCAACGGCTTTTACTGGGCAGACCCAGAAGTTCTACCCTGAAGCAATCGAAAATGTTCATTCTGCAAGCCACTTAGTTTTGGAAAATATTGATCCAAGATTTTCGGTTACTACAGAGTTTAAAGAAGGAACAACTTCTTTAACATTACACCCCAAAGAGAATGTAGATTTGGGGTTATCAATTAAGAGTGATGAGAAAAATAAGATAGCGTGGCAAAAACTTATTGAACATGGTGAAGACTTTGTCTCAAGTACTCAAGAAGTAAATGTCGTTGGTTCAGAATTGTTTGAGTTTTTATCTAAAGGTAGAGAAGGTCGTATCACTTTAAAAGGCCATAAAGTAGCCTCTACCGTTAGGTTGCAAGTAAAAAAAGATAATGGTGAGTTGCTCGATAGTTTCTATGATGTACATGGTTTTATAAGCTTTGGAACTCAAACATTTACTTTTACTGGTGATGCATGCAATGGTTTTTTTCTTCTTAAGTTAAGAAGGTCTAATTATTTAGAAGATACTACTGTATCGTTAAATTTGTCATTAAACATGGATGCTTGGGACGGTGTGGACCTTCAACGATTGCCATATTTTGATAATGTTTATACATTCTTTTCTAATTTACCTAGTGGTAATTTAGCCTTGTGGCTGGATTATGACGGTAACGTTTTGCTGGAGTCAAAGCTTACTGGAAGTAATCATTTAAAAGGTTCTTCTGAAATTTGTGATTTGTTGTCTTATATCGACAGATGTAGAAAAGTAGCAAAATATATGGGGTTAAGTATTTGTTACCCTTCGAGGTATGCCTATAGCCTTGACGATATAAGGAAAATGGATGAGGTTGTTGATATCTATGATAAAAAATATGTAGTGCAGTATCACCAATTTAAAGAACCACCTAGGATGACGTTAAGCATAGAAAAAGCTAAATTTACGAATGTGCTACAGTCATTTGAGAATAGTGAAGTCATGTTTAAGTTAAATACTGATGAACCTCAATCTATCGTTATTTTTGACCAAGAATATCAGTTACCTAAATTGAAGCAGTTTTTCAAAGGCTTTTATTTGAAAGTTATTAATCAAGTGGACGAAGGCGGTGGCTATATTTCTTGTGATGTTGAAGTTTTGCCTAGAGATGATTTCGAGTTTCGAATGGAATATGACGACTAGGAGTCGAGCTAATCCCGAAACCTTTCCAATCCTGCAACACCCTCTAAACCGAGACAATGAACCTATGTTCACTGTCTCGGTTTTTTTATGTCTGCACAACACCTTACCCTTTACCGCCGTTACTTTCAGCACGGCACCTTTGGCGAACTCAAAGACGCTGGTGGCAATACTATTGCCGTTACGGTCGAATGCCCTTGGTTAAATAACCAAAAGGGTAAGAGTTGCATCCCTGAGGGTACGTATCAAATACGCCGCCATCAAAGCCCGAGTAAGGGGATTTGCCTAGCCATTGAGGCCCCAACACTCGGCGTTACCCTATATGGCCCCAGCCAGCGCACCCACTGTCTAATCCATGTCGCTAATCGCGCCAGCGAGCTGCAGGGCTGTATCGCTCCTGGTGAGTCTTTTGGTGTTGCAGGCAAAGAGTGGGGCGTTTTGCAAAGCCGTGACTCACTTGAAAAGCTATTAGCTTTGGTCGGTGAGCAAACCTACACCTTAGTGGTTAGGGGGCAATGATGCGATACACCAACCATAGCCAAATCAAAAGCGCGGTCAATAGCTCACCCATAGCACCAACTCAACCAAGACGTATTAAAAATCGGGTGTATCGCCAGTGTGCCAAAGACGGCTTTAACGCACGTTTAAAAGCTGAGCTGGTTGGTGATGTTCCTCTAGCACCTCGGCTATATAGCCACCATAAAACCCGCCAAAGTTATTTTAACAAGGGCTGGCATGCGGTAACCGCCATGCACATTTTGCAAGCCAAGCAGCGCCAGCAAACACAATCAAAAAATATATTCGGAGGGCAGCCTCATGAGCTGGTTTGACGATTTCGACTTAGGCAAAACCGTATCGGCTATCGCGCCGCTGGCGGGCAAGATCATCGGTGGCCCTTATGCAGCCTTGGCTATCTCAGCGGTGCAGTTAGCACTGGGCAGCGATGAAACCGAGCCTGAGCAGCTCGCCAAGCAGATTAAAAACGCCACGCCAGAGCAGTTGATTGCCCTGCGTCAGGTCGATGCAAACCTTAAGGTAAAGCTCAAAGAACTCGACATCAAAGAGCAAGATCTTGAGTACCAAGATAGAGCCAATGCCAGAGATCTGTTTAAGCAAAATAGCTGGCCGCAAATCATCTTGTCGGGCTTATTCGTGATTGGGTACTTCGTGATCACCGGCTTACTGGCTTACTACGCGGTTAACTTTGCTGAGGGTGAGCAAATTAACCCGCTGTTGTTTGGCATGCTAGGTACCGTTATCGGGGTGCTGACCGCTGCTATCCCGCAGATCCTCAACTTCTGGTTTGGCTCGTCCAAAGGTAGCCAGGACAAAAACCAAATGATGAATCAATTTAAGCAAGGAGCCGCTAAGTGAGCGATTCGTTTGACCGTGCCAGTGACTTAGAGCAACGCTTTCGTGATGACGCCATAGCGAATGCGCGCAGCACTGAGATAGAGCAACCAGACGAACTAGGGGGCGTGCGGTACTGCTTAGCTTGTGGCGACGCTATTTCATTACAGCGCCTAGATGCCATTCCTTATGCGGTGCGTTGTGCCATTTGCCAAACAAGAAAGGAATGCACAGGAGGTCGTCGTGGTTAACGCGCTTGAATTTATCAACAACAACTTTAAATGGTTGTCGGCGCTGGCCTATCTGGCGTTTGTCGGCCTGTTTGCCTGGTTCCACATGCGCTTTACCCCACGAAAAGATCACGAACAACTTCACGACAGGGTGGGTAATTTAGATCAGCAGATGACCCAGGTGCAAGCCGACATGAAGCACTTGCCCACCAAAGAAGAGGTGCACCGTTTAGACAAAACCTTAAGCGGCCTCACTGAAACCATTAACGCCACGCAAGAAGGCATTAGTCGCCTTGAGCGTAAAACCGACATCTTATTGGAAAACGAATTAAGGAACGACTAATGGCATTACAAGACATTATGCAACAGCACCAACGGCTGGTGATTTTGCGCCTATTGGCCGAAGTGTCAGGCTTCGACTTAAACGAGTCCATCTTACAAGATGGGCTTAATGCCTATGGCCTCGATATTAGCCGTGACGGCCTGCGTACTCAGTTAGCTTGGCTGTCAGAGCAAGGCACCATCCGGCTTGAACAACTCGGCAGCACCCAAAAAGCCCTGCTCACAGCCAGAGGCGAAGACGTTGCCCTTGGCCGCGCAGTGGTACCTGGTATTAAACGCCCACGGGCTGGGGAATAGCCATGGCCAATGAGACTAACGCCCCCACTCGAGGTCGCCGCTCAAAAGTTGATCTGCTGCCCGATGACATTCGCAAAATCTTAGACGCTGGCTTGCGCGATGGCTCCATTACCCAAATGGAGTTGCTTGATGAGATCAATGCCCTCATTAAGGCGGCAGGCTTACCCGAAGACCAGCAGCTGTCGCGCGCAGGGATCAATCGTTACGCCACCAAGATGGAGGCCGTGGGTAAAAGCCTGCGTGAGATGCGTGAGATCACCCAAGTATGGACGGCAGAGCTAGGCGATAAGCCCACGGGCGAAGTGACCAAACTCATTTTAGAGATGGCCCGTTCACAGCTGTTTAAAGCCCTGTTAAACGAGGATGGGGAGGCGGCAGACGTTGGCATGATTAAAGACGCCATGTTAGCGGTGCAGCGTCTGGAGAGTGCGGCCATGGCCAGCCATAAGCGCGAGAAAGAGATCCGCAAGCTGTTTGCCGAAGAGGCGGCCACCGCTGCTGAGAAGGTGGCTAAGTCTGCAGGCTTAACCAAAGCAACTGTGGCTCAGCTTAAAAATGAAATCTTGGGGATCGCTTAATGTCTACTAAGGCCACGATTCAATCGGCAGCACTAGGAGTCGCGCTAGCCCTGGGGGCTAGTAGCGGGTTTGATCCTGAATACGAGGCAAGTTGCCTCCGCCGGTTTGACCCTAAAGAGGTGCTGCTGGGGTACCAGAAGCGCTGGATAGCCGATGAGTCACCGCTAAAGATCGCCGAAAAGTCACGCCGTACAGGTTTAACCTGGGCTGAAGCTGCAGATGCTTCGTTAACTGCTAGTACCGCCCGTGGTCAGGGTGGCACCAACCACTTCTATGTGGGCAGCAACAAGGAGATGGCGCGCGAGTTTATTGACGCTGCAGCCATGTGGGCCAAGGTATTCGACAAGGCTGCAGGTGATATCCAGGAAGAGGTGTTTGTCGATGATGGCCAAGACGGTAAAGAGATCCTTACCTTCGCCATTTACTTTGCCTCTGGCTTTAAGATCCAAGCGCTGTCATCAAACCCGTCCAACCTGCGGGGTATGCAAGGGAATGTGACCATCGATGAGGCGGCGTTCCATGATCGCTTAGCCGAAGTGCTCAAGGCGGCATTGGCGCTCACCATGTGGGGCGCAAAGGTGCGTTTAATCTCAACCCACAACGGCATCGACAACCTGTTTAACGAGCTGATTAATGATTCCCGTGCGGGTAAAAAAGATTACAGCATTCACCGCATAACCCTTGATGATGCCTGTGCAGAGGGCTTGTATAAACGCATCTGTCAGGTGCGGGGGATAGAGTGGAGCCAAGCGGCAGAAGATGGTTGGAAAGCGGCCTTGCTTAAAGCCACTGCGACCGAAGAGGACGCCTTTGAAGAATATGGCTGCGTGCCTAAATCGGGTGGCGGTGCTTACCTTAACCGCGCCTTGATTGAAGCGCGCATGGCCAGTATTGGCGACAGTGGCCCCGTTATTCGCCTAGCAAAAAAAGATGACTTCGGTCAGTGGCCAGAGAACCTGCGTGCCGCCGAGATTTTGCAGTGGTGCGAAGATGAGCTAAAGCCAATACTCGATAGCCTAGATCCCACACGCCCCCATGTGTTTGGCGAGGATTTTGCCCGCAGTGGCGACTTAACGGTGATCGATGTGGGCGAGATAGCCCAAGACCTGCACATCAAAGTAAAGCTGCAAGTGGAGTTAAAAAACATTCCGTTTCGGCAGCAAGAGCAGATCCTGTTTTATATCATCGACCGCTTGCCGCGTTTACGTGGCGGTGGTATGGATGCGCGCGGTAATGGCCAAGCCTTGGCTGAGTATGCTCAAGACCGTTACGGCACCGAGGTGATCGAGTGCGTCATGCTGTCAGAAGCCTTTTATCGTGAGCAGATGCCACGCTTTAAAAGTCATTTTGAAGACGGGTTAATCACCATCCCTAGGGATGATGATACCAGCACCGACCTGCGTGCCCTTGCCATTAACCGCCGAGGTACCCCATGTCTAGGTGATGTGCGTACTGGGCAGGAAAAAGATCGCCATGGTGATGCGGCCATTAGTCTGTTCTTGATGGTTTACGCCGCCACCCTCGACGGTGCCCCTATCGAATTTACGCCTATTCCTAAAAGTGATCATCGTAATCCCAATGCGCGTGCCAATGAAGATGACACTCAATCACAGCGAGGTTGCTGGTAATGCAAGAGAGAACAAGCAAGATTTTAGATGCCACAGGTCGCCCGTTTAAACAGCGTGATGCCAAGGCGCTGCAAACTGATGATGTGCGTATTACGGGGCTGCACCGTACCTTTAGTAGCCATCCGTCGAGCGGTTTAACACCTGCCTATGCTGCAGAAATACTGCAAGCAGCAGAGCAAGGCGATCTCATTGCCCAGTGCGAGTTAGCCGAAGATATCGAAGAGAAAGACGGCCATTTGTATGCCGAACTCGACAAGCGCAAACGCGCTTTACTTGGGGTGGATTATTACTTAACCCCACCACGTAACCCCAGCGCACAAGAGAAAGCCGACACCGAGTACCTGCAAGAGATGCTAGAGGAAGGCAACTGGATAAAGAGCCTGCTTAAGTCGATGGCTGATGCCATTTTAAAAGGCTTTAGCATGCACGAACTCGCCTGGACGCGAGAGCTGGGCGAATGGTTTATCGAGGTGCCAGAGTATCGCGATCCCTCCTGGTTTATGACTCACCCTGAAAACCGTAATGAGCTACGTCTGCGTGATGCCAGCCATCAAGGTGCAGAGTTATGGCCCTTTGGTTGGATAAAGCACACGCACCTGGCTAAATCTGGTTACTTAAGCCGTGGCGGTTTAGTGCGGCAATTGGTGTGGCCATTTATTTTTAAAAACTACAGCGTGCGCGACTTAGCCGAGTTTCTGGAGATCTACGGTCTGCCACTGCGCATTGGTCAGTATCCTAGCGGTGCCAGCGACGATGAAAAGCGCGCCTTGCTGCAGGCGGTAATGAGCATTGGCCATAACGCAGGTGGCATTATGCCTAAAGGCATGGTGATGGACTTTCATAGCGCGGCTCAGGGCCAAGCCGATCCATTTGACCTGATGATGAGCTGGGCTGAAAAGACCATGAGCAAGGTGATATTGGGCGGCACGCTCACCAGCCAAGCCGATGGCAAAAGCTCAACCAATGCCTTAGGTAATGTACACAACGAGGTGCGTCAAGAGCTGCGCGACTCAGACTTAGCCCAGCTGGCCGAAACCTTAACCCGTGATTTAGTTGCGCCGCTGTATGCCCTTAATTGCAAGAGCTATCAGAGCCATCGCCGCCACCCGCGTTTAGTGTTTGATACCACAGAGGCAGAAGATTTACGGGCACTGGCCTATCCGCTGCGGGCGTTCGTTAGCATGGGCATGCAGATCCCCCAAGATTGGCTCCATGATAAGACCCGTATTCCTAAGCCTGCCAATGGTGAAGCTGTACTGCAAATCCAGCAAGAAGATCCTAATGCTACCGCTGCAGGCCAAATAGCGTTAGCGGCTTTGGCGGCTCAATCGGATAAGGCATTGCCCCGCGACCCAAGCCAAGCTGTGCTCGATACAGCTCTCGATGCACTCACCCAAGGGCAGATGAGCGAAGCCTATATGGCGATGGTTGAGCCATTAATTGGTCAACTTAATAGCGAACCGGAGCAGCTGCGCGCGCGACTTGAACAAGACTATCCTGGCATGGACAGTGAGCAGCTTAGCGATATGCTGGCGCGCTTGATGTTTGTCGCCGAGTTATGGGGCATGGCTAATGCCTAAACAAAAAGTGCCTAAACAAGCTGCAATGGGCAAAGGTAAAATTGATTTAAGCATCGCTATTAATATGCCACCGAGTGATGCGGTGGCGTACTTTCGCGCCAAGGGTTATGCCATCAGCGACGATTGGCAAGATGTGTGGACTCGCGCCCATGCCCGGGCGTTTACTGTAGCCAAGGCTGCAGAGATGGATGTGCTGAGCGCGATAAGTAATGAGGTGGATGCAGCCCTAAGCCAAGGGTTAACCGCTAAGCAGTTTCAGGCCAACCTTAAGCCCCAGCTCGAAAAGCTGGGCTGGTGGGGTAAACAAGAGGTTGATGGCCGTGAGGTGCAGCTGGGTAGCCCGTACCGCTTAAACACCATCTATCGTCAAAACCTGCAAACCGCTTATATGGCTGGGCGCTATCGTCGCATGCTGTCACGCACCAAGACCCATCCCTATTGGCAGTATGTCGCCATCGATGACGGCCAAACACGGCCTGCTCATGCACGGCTTCGTGGCAAGGTATTTCGTTTTGACGATCCGATATGGGATGTTATCTACCCCCCTAACGGCTGGGGCTGTCGTTGCCGCGTTCGGGCACTCACAGAGGCACAGGTTAAGGCCATGGGCTTAACGGTAGACGCTGGTGAGGGCTACATCAACCGCTTTGATACCGAGACAATGGCAGCGAGTACGGGCGAATTAATCAATGTGGCTCACGCGCGTATCGATCTGCCCGACGGCAGTAGCATGAGTCCCGATTTAGGTTGGGCCTATAGCCCAGGTGAAGCCGCTTTTGGTACCGACGTGGCGGTGGCAAAAAAACTAGGGCAAGTTAAATCAATCGATACCCGCGCCCAGTTTATTCAAAGCCTCAATAATAGCCCTTTACGTCACGCACAGTTTGCCCAATGGGCCGATGAAGTGCTAGCCGTAAACAAAGATCTAAACCAAGAGCTAAAGCGTCCAGGACTCAGTGTGCAAGCGCTGGGGTTTATGACACCCTCGATACAAGCGGCGGTCACTAGCCGATTAGGCAAAGTGCCTGCTGCATTGCTGGCTATCACTGAAAAGTCACTTGTTAGCCAACCAAAGCGCGCCTTAACGCTGGCGCAGTATCGTATGTTGCCCGCGATGTTGGCCAAGCCCGAGGCGGTGCTATGGGACAACAAACGCCGCGCAGTACTGTATGTGTACCCAGATAGCAGTGATGAGTTTAAGGTGGTGATCAATACGGTCAAATACCACGATAGCAATGCATCGCCATCGGCACCGCATCAGGTTGATGCGTTTAAACTGCCATTAAGCCAGTTACAAAGCGGCGACTATGAGCTGCTTGAGGGTAGCCTCACTGCGAGTAACAAGCCATGAGTAAAATAGATATCGCTTTTGAATCAAGCTTAATGACTCAGGTACTTGGCGATCTGCTGGATAAGTTTGACGACTTAAGTGAGCCGATGAACGATATCGCCGCAATACTTGAGTCAGCCACCGAAGGCGCATTTGAGGCTGAGGCCGACCCCGTAAGCGGCGCGCCTTGGCCATCGTTAAGTGATAACTACCTCAAAGCCAATCCCAAACGCGTTGGCGGCAAGATGCTGCAAGCCAGTGCGGGGGGGTTAGCTGCCAGCATTAGCGCCGACAGTGGTGATTTTTGGGCGTCGATTGGCAGCAATAAGATCTATGCCGCTATCCACCAGTTTGGTGGCACCGACGATATGCCAGCTGGCCCTGCGGAGATACCTGATCGCCCCTACTTGGGATTATCACCAGAGGATGAACAGTTGGTGCTAGAGATCATTGGCGATTACTTGTTCGAAAGTTAAAGTGTACTTCTGCTTTGTTCGATTCTGGCATGCAGACAATCGATAGCCTTTTTGATATGTTCCTGTGGTTGAAAATGGTGGTATCGACGAAGCAGTGAGGCTGCATCTACTAAGTAAGGTAACGCATAAAGCTGTGAGTTAGATTGATTTGAATATTCCAGAGACAGCTGGGCAAACTGGAGGAGTTGAATTTCCAATGCCTTGCCTACATTTTGGACTGGATTTGAGTCGTCAGAATGGAAGAGTTCATTTAGCTGTATCCTACGATTCTTTGCTGTCTTTTCATTGTTTAATATGGCTTTATAGGTGATTTGGTTTTGATCAACTCTATAAACATGAGTTGCAAGATATTCATTGATAATGCCAAGTTGCACGCTTAACACGCCACGTAACTCATTCAGCTTTGCTTCTTGCTTTAAATGGGCTACCTGAGCTTCCATTGCTAGTCTACTTAGTGATGTCTCCTTTTTTTAGTCTCAGCCAGTTCTTGACGGGTCAGGGTTAGCTCATCACGCTGCATTTTGAGCGACCAGATAAGTAGGCCGACGGTAGCGAACCCGAGTACAGGATTCAGCACCCCGCCCACATAGTCACCGAAAGCACCAAAGTCTGCCTGGTTCCCCCAACTACCGTTGAAGTTGCTGAAATAGAGCGCAAGAATGCATGCACCTAGTAGGGAAAGCAGAATGATTAACCACTTAAATGATACGTCTTTGTTTACATCGGGTGTGGTCTGCTGGATAGCGTTTTGCTCTTGCTTTGAGTGATTGGTTGTCATGAGCCTTCCATGGGCAAAAAGTAGTAAAATTGATTTTACGTTGCTATCCAGCCTTAATCAAAGCTAAAACCTCTCTGAGGAGACTTTAGTTGTTTTTCAATGAGGAGCTATCTTAAGATAGAGATAATGACTAGTGCTAAAGTTTAAACAGGTTTTAAACAATGTTTGAGTTAGGCTTTGTTCTTATTTATCTCCATTTCAAAATAACGTAAGTTCAATGTATTCTTTTCAGAGCAACATAATGAACTTTAGAGCCACTTTTTACGGATTCATAACCACAAAATTCCTGATTTCGATTGCTTTCTGGTTGCGCGTGAAGACAAGAAACTGCTCTACGTTAGTTTATGCGGCCGTTCAGGTATTCTTATATTTTTTGTATTAAAAGAATGGGCTTTATTAGTAACTCAATGCTACTATAATGAGCTAACACACTAATTAATAAAGGTTACAGTAATTTATGGCAGTCCTAAAACAGCATGATATACACCAAAATTGTTGTTCATTTATATTAGAGACCACGATTAAGAAGTATCTGGAGCTTGTATCTAATGCATATGCCAACAAAGGCGGATTGCAGCAGCAGAGGCCCCCGCTTAAAACAGCTAGTGCAAGAGACATAAGAAAAAGAATGGTTTCTGATATTTGTGAAGGAGCTATTTTACCGCCTGTAGTTATAGGTGTGATTTCCCCTGAAGGGCTTTCGAATAACGATAGGCTAACTAGCCCAACATCTAAATGTTTAATGGATTATGTAGCAGGACTAGATAATGATTTAGTTACCATTATAGATGGGATGCAAAGAACCACAGCTATATTAGAAGCTGTTGAAGCTAATCAAGACACTCTATTGTCTCCAGTAAGGGTAGAGTTTTGGCTCGCAGATTCGGTTTCCCCACTTATTTACAGAATGCTTATTTTAAATACAGGGCAAATACCGTGGGATATAACTAGGCAACTAGATACAATTTATTCATCACTTCTAAAAGAAATTAAAAGTTCTGTAGATGATATGGAAGTTTTTACTAAGGACGATAACTCTAGGCGAAGTACCGCAGGGCAATATCAAAGTGGTCATATAATTGAGCTATATATGATTTTCTCTAGTAGGGAGGTCGACGTTGATGTGAAAAATAAGCTTCAATCTGATTTTTCAAGATTGAATATTATAGAGTCAGCGGAGCATAACGAGTTCATTGATTCATTTAAAAAAGTGTTGAAATTACTTGTTGACTTTGACAGGGCTTTTTCTCGAGCAACATCTCAAGGTGTTATGGCATTATTTGATGAAGCTGGGCAATTAACATCTGGATGGAAAGTTAAATCAGGTCTAGACATCTTCAAAAGTGCTCCTGCAAGAGCAGGTTTTATAGCTGCAGCAGCGGAACATATATTTGATGAATCAGGCTTTGACGTTGATTGGAGTTCTGTTCCTGAAAAAGTTAATGAATTGGAAGTTAGTCTTAGCAACTTTATCAATAAGATCAATTTGTTGACTGAACCTGAATTGATAAACTTTTTGAGTTTAGATATGCTGAATGAGAAGTTGGCAGTTAAATCAGGCAAGATTGGGGAGTATGAAAGAAGGTTATACCTAGCAGCATTTAGCTCCTTAATTAGAAATTCTCAACGTTTAAGTAATTTAAGACCGTGTTGGACTAAGAGATGAGCTTGTCTGGAATTCAGTGTGTTAAGAAATTTTTCCAGTTTTTCTCAAGTTGCTTAGATATAGGAGGGATGACGAACTGGCGACTTCAAACTAGTAAGTATCCGGATGATATAACTGCTTTAGCCTGTTTAAAAGTATTTAAATCAGAAGAGTTTTCCTTTGGTGTTAGAATATGTTGGGTTTACAATTCTAAAACAAATGAGCGATATATAGTTCTTTTGGGTAACGATTATCTTGACATGGATAGAATTAGGGAGGGAGTGTTAAATTATGGGCTTGAAGAGTCTTACCTATATCCTTCAATGATGCTTAGAATTGTTGGTGACGCTAACTTTTTGATTAGTTTAAAGGATGATCTGAATAAGGAAGATTTAAAGGTTTACATAGAAAATAATAGTTTGGATATAGACCCTGAACACCTTATTGAACAATTTGAAAGTGTTTGCGTTTTTAAATTGGTAAGCGAAAGCAGCTTATGGGATATAACTTCTTCAGCGCTATTTTGTTTAATTTTAACTTATAACGAAAAAAATCTTACTCTCGAACATTCAAATTATTTGTTAACCCTAAGTCGTAATTATTTTGTAGAAAACAAAGACTCAAAAGTATCTCTTGATACTTTTGAAATGGCAATGACGAGCCAATATTGGAAACACGCATTTTTGGAGTCATACAGAACATTGGAGTCATTGTACTCAATACCTAGAGCGCTTGATCTAAAAAGTAAAATATCTACTTTAAAGTCAGAGTCGGCATTATCAATAGCTAGGCAATGTAAAGAATCTCTAGGTTGGAGGAATCAAGAACTCGACTCATTAAAAAGGTTGCTTCAAATAGTGCTCATATCTAATGCTGATATTAATGACATAGAGTCATTTCCAGTAATTTTTGAGCAAATAGTCAAAAAATGTAAGTGGGATGAAAAGACACCTGAAGAAAAGGTAGAAAAAATAGCAATATTTATATATGGGATAAGGAATCAAAATGTTCACTTGGAATTGTCTCACGCGAGTAAAGCTATAGATTTATCAAGTCGTTATTATGAAAATTTAGTCACCATTTTATGGAAACTATCATTTGATTTGTATAAGAAATTGCATGAAGAGATTTAACCCCCGAAACCTTTCCAATCCGCTAGGCAAGCCACCTAAGCAAAAATGGGCACTCCAATGTTATTGAGAGTGCCTTTTTTATGTCAGCAACATCGACCGCTTTTGGTTTCGCCGCCCTAAGCAGCCAGCTAAACGCTAACACTGAAACCCCCTTTGTGGTGGCCGAAGACGGTTATATTCAGGCGCTGCCTGATGGCCAGTTTGCGTCGGTAGATGGTCGACCCGCCGATGTAAAAAGTGGCAAGTGGCTTATGGATGCCACCGCCTTTGCTGCGCTGCAAGCAAATACCCCGCATAAAGCCGGTGATCTGGTTATCGACTACGAACACCAAACCCTCAACAAAGAAAAAAACGGCCAACCCGCCCCCGCTGCAGGTTGGTTCGGTATCGATGATGTGCAGTATCGTGAGGGCGAAGGCTTGTTTATTAAGCCGCGCTTTACCGATAACGCCATCGCCTACCTTAATGCCAAAGAATACAAGTATTTCAGCTTGGTGTTTGGCTACGACACCACTACAGGTCGCCCTCAATATATCCACTCAGCCGCGCTAACGAATCGTCCTGGCGTAGACGGCATGTTGCCGTTAGCACAGCTGAGCGCCAATTGGCCCCAACCTAACAGCACCCATGCTAATCAAAGCAAAAACAAACCGGAGGAACGCAATGTGAACCCACTATTGAAAAAGTTATTGGAAGGACTAGGTATCGAGCTGGCATCAGATGCAGAAGCATTAACCGCTGAGCAAGAAACTGCCGCCTTAAGTGCACTTGATGAACTCAGCACCGCAGCGGCCAGCGTTGATGTTTTAAATCAGCGCATTGTTGCGTTGTCGGCTAACGCAAATGATGAAGTAAACCTTAGCGAGTACGTACCTGTTGCCACGGTGAACGCATTGCGCGACCAGCTGGCGCAGCTCAGTGCTCAAAACGGTCAGCTTACCATCGACCAAGCGGTGAAAGATGCGGTCGACGAAGGCCGGGTATTGGCCTGCGAGCAAGACTATTTGCTGGCACTGGGCAAGCAGCAAGGCATGGCAGCGTTAACCGCGCACCTTGATGGGCGTAAGCCGATTAATGCGCTGACCACCACCCAAACCACCACGGTGGCTAAGCCTGAAAAGAAAGACAACCTTGCCGCCTTGTCGGCAGATGAGAAGCAACTTGCCGATGCCTGGGGTATGTCACATGACGATTATGCCAAAGCAAAGGCCGCAGATAAGGAGCAAAACTAATGGCTGCAATTAATTCCGCCGTGCTGCAAGGGCTACGCACTATGGTGCGCAGCGAGTTTCAAAACGCACTCGCGAATGTTGAACCCTTGTACCTAAAGGTCGCCAGCGTGGTGCCCAGTAACACCAAGAGCAACACCTATGGCTGGCTGGGTTCTATGCCGTCGTTTCGTGAGTGGATTGGCGATCGCGTTATCAACTCGATTAAAGAGCATGGTTACTCAATCACTAACCGCACCTTCGAAAACACCATCGGCATTAGCCGTGATGATGTTGAAGATGACACAGTGGGTACCTACAAGCCTATGGTGCAGATGTTGGCGCAAGAGGGGCAAGAGTTCCCCGACGACTTGGTGTTTGAAATGCTCGCCGCAGGCTTTACCACTGCGTGCTATGACGGCCAAAACTTCTTTGATACCGACCACCCTGTTAACCCTAAGCATGACGGCACAGGTGTTGATGTTTCTGTGGCCAACATGGTCGATGAAACGGGCACGGGTTACACAGGTGAGCCGTGGTTCCTGCTCGATACCACGCGCCCATTGAAGCCGCTTATCTTCCAGGAACGCCGTAAGTTGGATTTAAACACCTTGTTTAACCCAACCGATCCTGCGGTGTGGACGGCAAACGAGTTTCAGTTTGGTGCTGATATGCGCTGTGAAGCGGGCTTTGGTTTTTGGCAGATGGCCTTTGCCAATAAGCGCGACTTGAATACCGACAACCTGTGGGATGCCATCGAGAAGATGAAAGCCTTCACCCGTGATGGCGGCAAGAAACTCAAGATCCGTCCAAGCCTGTTAGTTGTTCCAGCCAGCCTAGAGAAAACCGCGACTAAGTTGCTGACGCGTGAACTCGTTAACGAAGACGGCGCCACCGTCGAGAACGAACTGAAAGGCAAAGTCGAGCTGTTGGTCGTCCCTCAGCTGTAAGCACTGGTTAAACGGCACTGGGAGCAAGGATGCTCCCAACCTCTAACTGAACTAGGAGTAACAATGAAATGGCTAAAACGGTATCAACAATTCAAGTCCTTCTTGTGGTCTGTATGGCGCACACTGGCTACCGCCGTGCGGGCGTGGCGCTTACTAAAGGCGACAACCACTTACCGCTGGCCGATTTGTCGGATCAACAAATTGCGGCGTTTAAAGCTGACAAACGTTTGCGGGTATCGGTGGTTGATGTGGCACCAGCGCCGGGGAGTGTGGAGCTTTCAGACGGTGATAAGACATTAGGCGCCGATATTGCGGGTTACCTTGCTGGCGTGAAGGGGCTTGACGGCACGCCCAAAGCCATTGATGAGTTAACCGTAAAGGAACTCAAAGAGATGGCCGAGCAGATGGAGATTGCCGACTTTAAACCGATGAAGAAAGCCGAACTTGTGGCGGCAATTTCAGCGGTTCAAGTCACCGTCCCTAATCCTAATGAGGCAATCGTGCCCTCAAATGAGAGTGGTGAATAACCATGGCCCAAGTGATGTACGCCAGCTCAGCTAACATGCTCAGTCGCTTTGGCGAGCAAGATCTTATCTTGCTGACCGAACGCGAGGACAGCACGCCAGGCGAAATCAATCTTGAGGTGTTAACCCAAGCGCTCATCGATGCCAGCGCCGAGATTGATGGCTACATTGTGGGCCGCTACACCTTGCCTTTGGTGACGGTGCCAACCGTGCTTGAGCGTAACTGCTGTGATATCGCCCGTTACTTTTTGTACGGTGATCGTGCGCCCGAACAAGTAGAGAAGCGCTACCAAGCCGTGGTGAAGTATTTAACCTCGGTCAGTAAAGGCGACATTAGTTTGGGGCTGGCTGATACGGGCGAAAGCGCAGACCAAAGCGAGCTAACTGTCGTGGTTGAAAGCGCTGGCAGTGTATTTAGCCGCCAATCATCTAAGGGGTTTATCTGATGTTTGATATTAAAGATGACTACTTAGTGGCGGGCGATGCATTGACCGAACTACTGGCCCCATTGTTAGCCAATAAGACCTTAAAAAAGGTCTACCAGGCAAACGAGCTTAGCGAAGTGGATGAGCGCAGCCAGGTCACACCTGCCGCCCACCTGCTTTATATGGGGGATGTATTACCCGATACCGCCCAAGGCGGCGCGACAACTCAGATAAAGCAGACCTGGCTAGTCGTGCTGGCTTGCCGTTTATCGATACATGAGCGCAGTGCGGGTGAGTTACTCACTCACACATTAAGTGCCATCGCGGGCAAAACCGTGGTGATGGACGGCCAGACACTTGGCCCGTTCTTGCGTACTAACAGCCCTATAAAACCCCGTTTCAGTAAGAGCCATGGTTATTACCCGTTGGCCTTTACTGTGCAGTGTCGTTTTAACCCCAACCTAAAAGTTTATTGAGGAACTATCTATGAGTGGATTACTCGTTGCAGGCAACTTCTTTGTTGACCGCTTAAATGCCCTAGGGCAATCGACTGGGATCATCGGTCCCATTAACACCACTAAGTTGGCGGTGAAAACCGACGCCGATGAAAAAGTGCGTGGCAGTAAAAAGAAAGCCAACTATGGCCAGGCATTGAGCGTGGTGAAAATCGCCAAGCCTGTCGAAGTGGAATGGATGTTCGATGACCAACCCGCTGAGCTTATCGCGATGGCGCTGCTGGGTGACACCCAAGTGATTAATTCAGGCAGCGGCACCCTAACCGATGAAGCCTTAACCCTGCCTACGGGGCTGCGCTGGGCACAGCTGCCACAGTCCAACTTTGCGGCAGTGGGTTTTGATGTGAAAAAAGATGCCGCCACATTAGTGCTTGGCACCGATTACGAAGTGAACTACGCCCTAGGGCTAGTGCGTGCGGTTAAAGGCGGCGCGGTCGAAGCCGGTGGTGAGGTGTTGGTGACAGGTCAGCACAATGCCATTAGCGGCACGCTAGTCAAAGGCGGTATTAACGCCCAGGTGCGTGCGCGCATCTTTGGTGAAGGCACCAACTTAGAGACAGGTCAGCCGATTAAGCTCGATATCTTCGATGCCAGCTTGTCACCCACGGCTGCACTTGATTTTGCTGCCAGTGAGTTTGTGAGTGCCACGCTTGCGGGTAAGGCTCAATTAGTCGCAGGCAAAGATCATCCGTTTGAATATGCCGAGCTAGACGCCCCTGCGGGCTAACTTAACGACATAACCCTAGCTAAACAACGGATGTGGCTAAAGGGCAGTGATTAATATCTTGCCCTTTAGCGCCGCATTAACCCCTCTTTAAATCAGCGTTAAACCAGAGAAATAAACGAGAACAGCAATGGCCGATAAAACCTTAGAGTTAGCTCTGCGTATCGTGGCAGAAGCCACAGGTAAGCAACACATTGAAGCCTTGGTCGATGAGCTAAAGCGCATCGGTCAAGAGTCGGATGTGGCTAACCCTAAGACCCAAGCCCTTGCCGATGAACTCGATGGTGTCAGTGATGCCAGCCAAACCGGTGCTAACCAAGTTGATGAACTTAATCAGCGCCTTGCACCGCTTGATCAACAACTGGACCAGGTAGCCCAAAGCGCCAGCACCACAAGCAAACAAACCGAGCAGCTCACTAATGGCCTTAAGCCCTTAGTCACTGAGCTTAATGAGGTTGGCGACAGCAGCCAATCGACCAGCCAAAAAGCTAATACATTAGCCAATAAGCTCGATGAGCTGGCTAACCAGCAAGACCTGATCAACACCTTTAAGCGTTCACGCAACGAGCTGGAACAGCAAGAGCTAGCGCTCACCGCAGCAGCGCTTGGTTTGCAAGATCTTAAGCAACGCGCCAGTGAGACCGACCAACCTTTCGTGCAGCTTGCCCGCTCGATTGACACTGCCGAAAAAGAGCTTGAGCAGATGCAGGCTGAGCTAGCCAAGCAATCGGCTAGCCATACCAAGCTGCAAAATGCGTTGTCAAAATCGGGCATTGACTACAACAACCTCACTACCGCCCAACGTAAATTAGGCGCCGAGCTTGATGGCGCTGGCCGTAAAGTCGACAAGTTTGCCGGGCAGCTAGAGCTAGGTGACACCAAAGCCCGAGATAACGCGGCATCGCTGCGCGGTGTGGTTGGCCAAGTTACCGCACTGGCTGGGGCGTATGTGGGACTCGACCGCGTAGCCCAGGCGATTAAAGATGTGTTTGCCACAGGCGATCAGTTTGAGCGCCTAGGCGTGCAGATGAATGCAGTGATGGGCAGTTTTGAGTCTGGCCAACAGGCAACCGAGTGGGTAAAAACCTTTGCTCGCGATGTACCGCTGCAGCTCAATGAAGTTAACCAAGCGTTTGTGAAGGCCAAAGCCTTTGGCCTTGATCCCATGAACGGCACCATGAAGGCGATTGTCGACCAGGCATTTAAACTAGGCGGCGGTTTTCAAGAGGTCGAGGGCATCACCTTAGCCCTTGGACAAGCCTGGGCTAAACAGAAGCTACAAGGCGAAGAGATCTTACAGCTCATCGAGCGCGGCGTGCCCGTGTGGGACATGCTGGCTAAAGTCACAGGTAAGAACAGCCAAGAGCTACAAAAACTCAGTGAGCAAGGCAAGCTTGGTCGCGATGTGATGCAGGCGCTGATTGATGAGATGGGCCGAGCCAGTGAAGGCAGCGCCGCCGCGCAGATGGCTTTGCTCAGTGGCCAAGTGTCTAACCTAAAAGATAACCTCACCTCATTTTATAACGACATAGCACAGTCTGGTGCGCTGGATTGGCTCAAGGGGCAAATCAGCGATCTTAATGTTGAGTTTGCCGCCATGGCCGCCGATGGCCGTTTAAAGCAATGGGCGCAGCAAGTTAGCGACACCATAGTGACTATTGGCTCAGCAGTGCAAGATGGCGCTGCTATCTTGTATCACTTTAGAGATGAGATTGGTTTTGTCGCTAAGGCTTGGCTGGCGCTGAAAGTCGGCAGTTATTTTAGTGATGTGATCACCGGAGCCAACGCCGCCATTGGCGCGATGCGTCTTTATACTGGCGCTATCGCGGGCACCTCTGCGGCAGCTGAATCCGCCGCACTCGCCGCAGGAAAACTTAAAGCGGCCTTGGTCGCGGCTGCACGTGCAGGATTATACCTGGCATTAATCAGCGAGTTAGTCGAGCTAGCCCGCGTCTATCGAGACCTGTTGATTGCCGAGGAAGCCTTAGCGCGTTCACAGCGTGAAGCAGCTAGCAGTGCTAAACAGCTAGAGTACTCACTTAGAGACTTAAGTGAGCAAACTGGCGTGGCCTTTAGCAACATGGCCGAGTTCAATCAGGCCGTCGATGATGGCAAGTTGATCTATGACGATGCCACAGGTAAATGGATTAATGCCGCTAAGGCGATGGAGCAGGTTAAGCAAGCGGCGGTTGAAGTGGTTGAACCGATTAAATTAACAGTCGATGAAGCGCTTAAACTCACGCTTACCTTAAGCGAACAGACCAAAACCCTTGATGGTATCAAAGGCGGTATGGGGGGCTTTATCCGCCAAATCGATGCCGCTATTGCGCCACTGCAGGCGGCGGGTAGTGAGTATGCCGCCCACGTTAAATTGCTAACAGAGCTGCGCGGTAAATTTGAACAACAACAAGCCTATCTTGATGCCACGGCACAAGGCGCAGGTGCACTGCAGCAAGCCTATAAAGAGCTTGGCCTCACCAGTAGTGAGGCATTACAACAAACCAGCGATAAAGCTGAGGCGGCTTTTAATCTAATCAAAAACAGCCGCGAGCCTATTGAGCAACAAAAGGATGCCTTTAATGCTTGGGCTAAGGCTGCACTTGAAGCCGCCGAGGCAACAGGCAAAACGGTACCTGAAACCCTAAAAGCTGAAGCGGCAAACTTGGGGTTATCGCAAACCTTAGATAACTTAGTGGCTAAACAATATGGCTATCGTGATAGCGTCAAAAGCTTATCGCCAGAGCAAGTCAAGTTATCAAAAGAGCTAGAGCAAACAGAGAATCGGCTTAAGCAATGTCGTGATGTGATGAACAGCTCGACGGCATCGAGTAAAGATAAGGCTAAAGCCCAAAAAGAATTGGCACAGCTGCAAGGCCAATTGAGCGAGCAAACTAAGCAGCTCACCGAGGTGCAAGCGTTAGAGTCAGCTAATTACATTCAAATAAAAGCCAAGTATGAAGCAGTATCAAAAGAGCTGTTACGCCTCGATGATGCCTATAAAAATGGCGCGCTCACCGCTGAGGAATACCTTAAGCAGAAAGAGCGCATCATCGAAGTACTGCGTATTCTGCAACGGCTTATGGGTGGGCTTGAAGATGGTGAGCAAGATTTAGGTGAGCAAGCTGGCAAGACCACCAAAACCCTCGCCGAGCAAAAAGAAGAACTCGCAGCGTTAGAGAAAGCCACAGGCCGCGCGACTGAATATGTGAATATGTTTGCTGGCGCGTATCAACACCTCAATAAACAGTTCGACTTTTCTGCTGACTCGACCGAAAAACTTAAAGAGCGCCAAGACCAACTGACCACATCGATCATGCGTAATATGCAGGTGAATGGTGGTTTTTGGCGCGTGCTTGCTGAGATGAGCAACCAAGCCTTTATTCGTGAAAAGCGTATTATCAGCGAAAGCTTAGCGATACGAAATTGGACAAGCGAACTTGAAAGCTCAAGCATTACTCTTGAGCGGGTCAATGAGATCAGCCGTTATGCCACGCGGCAAATTCGTGAGCTAGGTGATGAAGAACTCAAACCACTGCAAGCGGCTATTGATGCCACCCGCAACCGTATCTTAGATCTGCGTGATGATATTAATGGCACAGTTAATAGCCTCAAAGATGAGCTAGACCAGCTCAACAACAACCAAACTGCGATTGAAAAACGCCGCTATGAGCAGCAACAAGCCGAGCTGCAAGCCCAGCTTGATGCCGCAAAAACCGCCCAGGATAAAACCTCGATTGACAGTGCCACGCAGGCGCTGCGCCTGAGTAAAGAGATCTATCAAACCAAGCTAAAACAGATTGATGCCGAGGCATCCGAGCGCCGCCAGCAAGAGCAAGCCCAGCCATCTCTGTCAAGTCGTGATACCAGCACGAGTCGTTCACCAACGCAGACTGTTAGCACGCGCAACACCATCACCACTGTGAGCTCTGGCCGCATCGATACGGTGCGCCTAGAGCTAGTGATGCCATCTGGCCAAGTGGTAAAAGCCGACGTGCTTGACGAGTTTAAGCAGTTGCTCTTTAGCGAGTTAGAACAGATTAAGGCCACCTCATGATCACCTTAGACACCATAAATCTGCCGCAATTTATTTGGCTTAACCGCTTTGGCTATTCGGCTTTTGTCAGCAATGCCGAATTTGCCCTCGATGGCTCGCAGCATGTTGAAGTGGCCAGTAAGCAAGCAGGGCGCTCCGTAGTGCTATACAGCGACGGTGAGCCTTTGAGCCTATTTAACACACTTGAGACTCACGCCAATGCAGCAGGTGCAACCGCTTTTAGCCTAGATATTAATGGCACTGTATTAAGCGTGATGTGGGACTACGGCGACCAGCCGATTAGCGGCGTGCCCGCCATCAATTACAGCGATGGTGATCCTGAGCAAATTGATGCCATCACCTTGAAATTAATCACCGTTTAACGCGCCATTTTTAACGAGAACGTCTATGACTATTACCCGCAACGATTTAGCCATTTTTAAACCCGAACTGCTCGGTGACAGCCCTGATGCGGGCGGTCAGCGCACTAAAAACCGCGTTGAATCTGGCGCACTTAACGAGCTGTTTCGCGCCATTTCTGATGTAGACCACTCTGAATCAGCTGTTGAGATTGTTAAGTGCTATCCATCGCTCGACACGCAAGGCACTGAAATTTTTCTCGATGGCCATATTTTTATCAGTCAAAAACCCGCTGATGATTTAGTCAGCATGCTGATAGCCGAGTCAGATGTGCTAGATGATGCCGATCGCATGACAGATATGGTCGAAATTCTCGAATCCTCAGTACGAGCAGGCCAGTTGATCCGTAATCGGTTGATCGGCCTGCTAGCAGGGCAAGACAGCTTTCCGCGCTCTTATTTGCAGTCTATCTACCAATTTAATGGCAAAGAATACTATGAAACCCTGAGACTGCAGCAAGGACAAACCATTGTTATCTCGGTGGAGTATGAGGGCAACGAGGACGCCAACTGGCCTCGGTTTGAGCACTTTTGTGAAGTGCAAGAAACCGTGTCCGGCGGCAAAGGGGGCTCGGTGCGATTTAAACCTGAGATCCCTTTTGACACCCCCAACTATGACGTGATAATCAACGGTGAATCTGGCTGCACTAAGTTGCGTTATACCAGCAATAACGACGGCATTAAATTCCACGGTGTCAGCGAGTTAACCGCCGCATCAGACTCAACCGAATTAAGTGTCGAAAAAACCGTGATTGAATTACTGCCAAAAGTGCGCACCACGGCGGTCAGCGGCGGCAATACACTGCCCGGTGTTGAAGATAACACCGGCAGTACTGGCAGCGCAGCACTATCAAATATGGTGTATAAAAACATATTTTTACCCGCCGTTGATGGTCAAACCAGCTATATATTTGAAGTGCCCGATCTATTAAAAAATGGCTGGCTCGATGAGAACGGCATTCAAAATGTCAAATATACCGGTGGCTATGCTCAAAACGCGACCGTCAATATTGTCGGTACCACAGTCACGGTTATTTTCAACGGCACTGCGCCCAGCGGCAACCAAAGCGTGGGCCTCAGTTATCTCAGCGTGCAAAAGTGGGACGTATGGCAAACCCCTGCGGCGTTCCCAGCCGATCGCATTCTGGTCAACGGTAAGACCTTTGGTGTCATCACATTTACAGACGGCGCTTACGGTACCAGCGAGATAAGAGCCCAAGATTTTCCTGTCCCGACCGATGTAACCGCGATTCCGCTTCTAGAAACCAACAACAACCGCATCGGAACCATTAATGCGGTAACCGGCGTGGTAACTAAGCAGCCCGACTTTCGCGGTGATTTTACTCTCTCAATTGGCGCACTATTGCAAAAAACAGCGCCAGGTGAAGTGGTCACCCCTGGCGACACCAGTGTCGATTTTCCACTCGATTCAGACGCCCCAATACTCGACACCCTCTATATTCAAGTGGCCACCACAAATGATGTGTTACTCAGTGGTAGCTCAGATGCCAACGGCACCATCACGGGCAGCGGTATCAATGGCACTGTGGTTAACAACATTGTCTCTCTGACATTTTCAGCGCCGGTGTGGTTATCCACGTTAACCTATGATCTCACCGAAACCGTGACGCTATCGCCGCCGCCAGAGCTGTATGGCCTTAACCCACTGCGGATAAAAAACGGCGGCGTAGTTAAGGCGTTTAACCCGTGGAATAGCGTTAACGTGCAGCATAGCCAAACGCAGCTGGTCAGTAACCCAGCGCCAGCACAAACCTATAACGTGCGCGCTAATGCCCGAGATGTTTATATTACCGATAAAAATGGCGCCAGCCTGTGGACCATAGATAACGCCCATTACAGCGTCGATAAGGCCGCAGGTGTGGTGACAATTAATAGCGATTTCACCGGCTTTACCGCGCCGTTTATCTTAACCGACACCATAGGAGAACTGGCCAGGGTGATTGATGTTAAGCAAGACTCGCTCGTGTTGGCCGCGCCGCTAAGCCAAACCTACCCGATAGGCTCAACTGTCGCGAGTATCCAAAAACTCGGCAACCTGCAAGCGCGAGTCGGTAGCGTGCGCGACATGAGTTCGTGGGATGACAATTGGGCCCAAGACGGCGCCCCAGCGACAGCATCACTTAACGTGGTCGATTTCCCGATTGAGGTGGTCAACAACACCGCGATTAACGAAGATTGGGTATTGATTTTTACCAGCCCAACGGCGTTTCGCTGCGTCGGCAAACGCCTCGGCCAAATCGCCACCGGCGACACCCTAAACGATTTCGCGCCGATTAATCCGCTAACCCTTGCGCCCTATTTTATTATCCGCCAAGGCGCGTTCGGCGGCGGTTGGGGCGCAGGCGAGGCGGTGCGCTTTGCCACTTACGCCAGTTCAAAACCCGCTATGCTGCTGCGCACAGTGCAAAGCGGCCACAGTCAAATCACCGAAGATCGCGCCACATTGGCGTTTCGCGGTAACGAATCATAACAGGGGATTAAAAATGGGATTACCAGTTACAATTTATCGCTCAACCGATGCCGGAGCACCAGTAATACACCCAACCAAACCGTCGGACTGGATTACGATTCTAAAAGCATGTTTAGTTGACGGTTACGGTAGTAAAATTCCGCTGGGGTGGACACTAGAATATGAAGATGTCGGAGCATTCAAGGCAGCATTTAGAAACTCACAGGTTGACGGATCAGGTGGCTACTTTCGAATAGCGTCAATCGACGGCAGTGACAATAATAGCGTCGACGTTGATTTAAAATGTGCGCTGGAAATGTCCGATATTGAATCGTTCGTAAAGCCGCTAGGTTCTCGACGTATGAACCTGTCATCTTCGACATTATATGTTGCGGGTTGGACTATTATAGGCACTAGTCGCGGTTTGTGGATAATACAAGAATCCCCACGCGCTGACGCAGACTTAAACTCAACCTATGCAGGTTATCAATCTCAGTATTTCATCGGCGATTTAGACTCATTTACACCAAATGACGCAGGCTGTTTCACAATTGTTAGTGGTGATACTAGCGATGGTGATAGCATTAATACATCATATTCGACAATCATTGGTGGCTCAAACAACCTACGAGCATGGTTGTATGACACTGATGGTGGGATCAATCTAAACCAGCATATTAGCAATCAGTTTAACTCATTCACTAGCTCAACGTATGACGGGGGGGATGCTGAAATATTAGGTATCCCGCTAGTCTTTCAACCTGTAGTAATGACTAATCTTGGTGGTTACTCACAAAGCGAATCCGTAAAACAACCACTCACTAGAGCCATCGTCCCAGGATTAAACTTACCAGGATTCACTGGCTATAGATTCGATTCGTTTCCTCTGTTTAAAACGATAAATGGTGTCGATTATTATGTGATGCGCAACTATTTCACGCCTTTTTTGTGGATCCAATGCAGTGGTGAGTGGTATGCCTAATTATGTAATCAAACCTAAAGTATCACGATACACAATTAACCAAGCATTGGTGGAGGTTGATGTAGACTCGGCCGCCGAACGTGTAGTTATTGTAAATCGCCAAACGATGGAATGTTATTACAACAGTAAATTACAAACTAACCCGTTCAAAGCTATTGTGCCGTTTCACCACTCAGTTAATAACAGTTTGCTAGTTGGTATTTTAGATGACAATGGTGAGTTTAACGCTGTATTTGCCGACGGATTGACGGCACAGTTGATAGATGGGACAACCACAGACATAAAAGCATGATAACCATCAAATTTGATGTGCCATGGCTTAATGCTGAGTCACCAATATCGTTAGCATTTCCGTTTGATGGCATTCGATTGCGCTTTGATGCGCCATGGCCCAATGCAGTTTCACCCATCTCACTCGCGTTTGATAAACCACCCTTCAATGGTGTTACGCTACGTTTTGAAAAGCCATGGCCTAACGCCCAATCACCACTCAAATTGCGGTTTGTTGATGACGGCGAGCCGCCAGTGGTGGTCGATACCACCATCGGCATCGAGTGCGCTGTGGTGTGGCGCAGACCAAAGCAGGTTGCCACCCAAGTGGTGCTGCGTGAGTCGGCCACTGCCATTGGCGCCGAGGTTGATGCACATTGGCAGGTGCTGGCCAATACTACGATTAATGTGGTGTCGCGCTGGTCGTCAAAGCCGTCTGTGGGTGTGGCCTATGCTGCGCCGTGGGCGCTTAAAGCGGCAACCCGCAATGAAGTGTCGATTAACTGGTCGTTGCCGCTGAGCCACCAAGCATCAGTTGATCTGTTGTGGCAAATGGGTGAGCCCATTAATCGCGATAGCGTACTGCGCTGGCTCGATGTGCCAGCAGTGCAGCACGAAACCCATGAGCACTGGACAGACGGCCACGCCGTAAAAACGCTACTGGTCATGCGTTATCGCGGCATCGTATGCGAGCAAAGCACATTTGTTAATTGGGGCTACCACGCCCCGCGCTGGATCTGCTCAACTGATTACCGCCCACCTGAACCTGGGCTAATCAAAATGCGCTTTAGCGAGCCGTGGGCCAACTCAGCCAGCCCCTTATCACTGCGCTTTACCGCATCAGAAAAATATTGCTATTGGGACAACGGCGGCGGCGCCATCGATGCCAACCCAGTGTTACCCCCTTTCGACTTTAATATACCGATTGAACCCCAAATCAGAAGGAGTTATTTAATGCAGCCTCAAGTCAGTTGTGTGCGTATAAGTGATGGCTTGGCTGTGGTGCTCAAGTCAGTATCGATTTCTCAGTCGCGTTCGCAGTGGACCAGCAGCGGCAATGTGGTGTTTTCGTCGCGTATCGATGCTGAGCGCGCAGCCAATGAGCTGCTTAAAATTACCATCAATGGTTACGATTTTTATCTATTGTGTGAAGTGCCAAGTGAGAGCAAAGCCTTTGGGAAATCGAGTTATAGCGCCTCTGGCCGAGGCCGCTTTGCAGAGCTGTCTGCGCCGTATGTTAAAGCGATTAATTACGTCAATACCGAAGCCCGCAGCTTCATGGGGTTGATGGGTGACATTATCGAAAATATGGGCTGGACATTAGTCAGTGAGATAACCGATTACAATGTGCCTGCCAATGCCTTTAGCTATGCAGGCAAGACCCCCGCAGAGGTGCTGAATATGATGGCTAGCGCCATTGGTGCCATGCTGGATATTGATAATGAGACTAAAACTATCACTGTATTGCCCCAATGGCCAACCGTGCCGTGGGATGTTGATAATGCGGTACCTGATGTGATTTTACATGATGCAGTGATCTTAGAGTTTAGCGAGAAACGAGAAATTAGACCCGATGCCAACGCAGTGTTTGTACGCGGTGAGCAGCAAGGTGTAGCGGTAAAAGTTAAGCGCACAGGCACAGCGGGTGACAACTTCGCAGCAGATATCGTCGACAAGCTGATCACCGATAATAAAGCCGCGAGAATGCGGGGCACTGCTGAGCTAGCCAATGCTGGTAATAAGGTACACAACAGCATCAGAACTAAAGTGATGGCGGATTTGCCCCCGATGCGACCTGGTATGTTGGTGGGCGTTCGTAAGGGCACAGAGGTGTTTAAGTCGGTATGTGATGGCTTTACGATTAATGCTAGCGTCAGCGAGTCAACAGGTGTGGTGACAGTTAACCAAACAGTGACGCTATTGCGCAATGAGGTGGCGGCATGAGCAACATCTATCAACGATTCGGCAGCTTGAACCCTAAGCAGCAACGCGCGGTGGCCACCGTCATTTCAGTAACCAATGGCACCACAACAGTACAGCATGCCGATGGCAGCTATCAGGTGGTGTTGGGTGATACCGTCGCAAGCGGTAAGGTCTACATCATCGATGGCCAAGTACAAGGCCAAGCAGCGGATTTACCGTTTTCAGAGATTGAGATTTAAAAAGAGAGCGACCCAAAGGTGCTACCAACACCAATGGGCCGTCAACACACAGGAATGCACCCTGTGAGCCAACCTATGGCCCTCTCACCGCGTCGACACGGCGGAGATGAGCCTACCATAATTAAATTCAAAAGAGGAGGCTCACATGCCCAAACCAGTTATCCCTTGGATGGGGGGTAAGCGTCGATTAATTAAGCATATTTTACCAATGTTTCCAGAGCATCAAACCTATGTAGAACCCTTTTGTGGAGGTGCGGCGCTATTCTTTGCGAAGGGTGAAGCCAAGGTGGAAGTGGTCAATGATATGAATGGTGATCTGGTCAATTTGTACCGAGTGATCAAATATCATTTAGAGGAGTTTTTAAGGCACTTTAAATGGGCGTTAATTAGTCGGGAAGAGTTTCTCTGGCAGAAGGACACAAACCCAGCAACATTGACTGATATCCAACGGGCTAGCCGTTTCTATTACCTGCAGAAGCTAGCATTTGGAGGTAAGGTATCCAGTCAACATTTCGGGTGCTCTCCCTCTCGACCAGCAGGATTGAACTTGCTTAGGATCGAAGAAGATCTTAGTGCTGCTCATCTAAGGTTAGCTCGTACTTATATAGAACATTTGGATTGGGCCGATTGCGTAACTCGTTATGATCGAGCTGAGACATTGTTCTATCTGGATCCACCTTATTGGAGCACAGCTGGATACGGGGTGGACTTTGACCTGTCCCAATATCAGCGCATGGCTGAGTTGGCTAAAACCATCGACGGTAAGATGATGATTAGCGTCAATGATGTGCCAGAGATGAGAGAAGCCTTCGATGGACTATCGATGAGGACGCTGGATATCAATTACACGGTTGGAGGCAATCACAAGGGGAGGGATCGGAAAGAACTTTTAATTTGCAATTGGTAGCTATAGAGAAGGCCCATTGAGGGCCTTCATCCTTTCTCATTTGGGGCAGCTATAAAGTTTAAAAGTAGTTTACGGAGGTTGCTTATAGTTCTATTTGCCAAAGTAATCGAACCGACTTTTGCCAAACCAACCGACTATTCCACTAATCATCAATTGCCAAACCAATCGAACCTGTTTGCCAAACCATGCGGCGCGCTACACCATACAAGTGTAACCATTTCTCAAGTCACCCGGCGCGCTAGTAATTAACGAATTAGTCACATTTCTGTTCGACATTAGTCTAATGTTGCCGTTTCATATTTTGCTTGCATTACGCTTACGTAAACCTGTATCTAATTGTTTTTAAATTGTTAATTTAGAGCCCGCTAAAAGGTTTACGCTGGCGTTAGACTAAGGTCGTGATTGTTGTTGCGCAGATGCTTGCTAGATTAAATTTTGATTTAATCATAATTAGCACAGGGGAGTCGTAATGGCTTTTGAAAATAACGAAAAGGCAGAAGGATACTGGCGTGAGAATTTACGCTTGGTACTTGGACTGCTGGCAATATGGGCTGCTGTTTCATTTGGCTGTGGCATTTTACTGGTCGATGTACTTAATGAAATCCATTTTATGGGCTTTAAGTTGGGCTTCTGGTTTGCTCAGCAAGGGGCTATCTATGTATTCGTTGCGCTTATTTTTGTCTACGTGGCGAAAGCCAACACGCTAGATAAAAAATACGGTGTTCATGAAGATTAAGGAGTAACGAATATGGATATACAAACATTAACTTATCTGATTGTTGGCGCAACCTTCGCGCTTTACATTGGTATTGCGATTTGGTCTCGTGCTGGTTCGACTAAAGAATTTTATGTCGCTGGCGGTGGTGTCCATCCTATTATGAACGGTATGGCAACAGCGGCTGACTGGATGTCTGCAGCGTCATTTATTTCGCTTGCTGGTATCGTCTCTTTTGTTGGTTATGACGGCTCTGTCTACCTGATGGGCTGGACCGGTGGCTACGTATTACTGGCGCTATGTATGGCACCTTATCTGCGTAAGTTTGGTAAGTTTACCGTACCTGACTTTATTGGCGACCGTTATTATTCTCAGACAGCGCGCACGGTGGCGGTTATCTGTGCCATCTTTATCTGTTTTACTTATATCGCAGGACAAATGCGTGGTGTAGGAGTAGTGTTCTCACGTTTCCTCGAGGTTGAGATTGAAACTGGAGTGTATATCGGTATGGGCGTGGTGTTCTTTTATGCCGTGCTCGGTGGCATGAAGGGGATCACTTACACCCAGGTTGCACAGTATTGCGTATTGATTTTCGCTTTTATGGTGCCAGCTATCTTTATCTCTATCATGATGACGGGACATATTTTGCCGCAAATTGGCTTTGGGGCCGAACTTATTGATGCCGCGGGCAATGGGACTGGGGTCTTTTTGCTTGAGAAACTCGATGGCCTCTCGGCGGAACTGGGTTTCTCCCAGTATACAGAGGGCTCTAAGAGCATGATTGATGTGTTCTTTATCACTGGAGCCTTGATGTTTGGGACGGCAGGTTTACCACACGTGATTGTTCGCTTCTTCACGGTACCAAAGGTGAAAGATGCTCGAGTGTCGGCTGGTTGGGCATTGGTGTTCATCGCCATTATGTATACCACGGTGCCTGCTTTGTCAGCGTTCTCTCGTGTAAATATGATTGAGACCATTAATGGTCCAGATGCTAGCGGTGTTGCTTATGAAACTGCGCCTGACTGGATTAAAAATTGGGAAAAAACCGGTTTGATTAGTTGGGATGATAAAAATGCCGATGGAAAGCTTTATTATGCCAATGGTGAGGCCAATGAAATGACGATTGACCGCGATATCATGGTACTCGCAACGCCTGAAATTGCTAATTTGCCTGCTTGGGTTATTGCATTGGTGGCTGCGGGAGGCATGGCTGCAGCGCTGTCGACAACAGCTGGTTTGCTATTGGTGATTTCAACGTCGGTTTCACATGATCTACTGAAGAAAAACTTGATGCCTGATATCTCTGATAAAAAAGAACTTATGTATGCCCGTGTAGCGGCTGGTTTAGGCATCGTTATGGCTGGCTACTTTGGTATTAATCCACCCGGTTTCGTGGCTGCGGTGGTCGCGATAGCCTTTGGTTTAGCAGCATCATCCTTGTTCCCTGCGATCATCATGGGGATCTTCTCTCGCACCATGAACAAAGAAGGTGCGGTCGCAGGTATGGTAACCGGTTTGCTGTTTAGTGCTGCGTATATTATTAACTTTAAGTTTATCAATCCTGCAGATAATAATCCTGAGCATTGGTTATTGGGTATTTCGCCAGAAGGGATTGGTATGCTTGGTATGATAGTAAACTTTACCGTGGCCTTTATTGTCAGCAGAGTGACGACAGCCGTACCCCAAGATGTGGTGGATATGGTTGAGTCGATTCGCTTCCCTAAAGGGTCTGGCGAGGCGCATGATCATTAATCAATCATGATCTTAAGTTAAGAAGGAGCGCTGAGCGCTCCTTTTTTATGACTCTGGTTGCGTAGCATGATGTGTGGAGGCATTAATCGATTAGCTACGGTGTCATTGGGAATAAACATGGATAAATGTATCGATTTGGCTGGCCATAAGTCGTATAGCAAGATGTGATGACTCAAGGTTATAGTGATATTTAGCGGTGGTTTTATGTTGAGCGAGTCAAGCACATACTGTATTTATATCCATCCAGTCATGATAATAAGCCGGTGTGCCTTACATCTATCATTCGCTCACTGCTTCATTTTATTATGATAACGCGTTAGAGGATCAATCGATCTTCACATTACTTGATGAGGTCGATTATGGATGCCAGTGAGTTACAACCCATCACCGATTTTTTGCGCCAGCTTCCGCCATTTGACACTTTGTCTGCCAGCACTTTAGCGCGCTGTTGTCGTACGTTGACCATAGGCTACTACAGTAAAGCCTCAACCTATGTGCCGTTAGATGAAAGCCATCCGCAGTTGTATATCGTCCGCAGTGGCGCATTTGAGGTGCACGGTGATGACGGTGACTTAATTGATAGGTTAGGTGATGGCGACTTTTTTGGTTTTCCCTCTTTACTCTCTGGCGAGAAAATAAGCAATAAAATTCAAATTCTTGAAGATGGTCTAGTCTATCATCTCGACCCCGATACTTTTAATCAACTACGCAGTGAAAGCCGTGAATTTGATCGCTTTTTTAATCGCGCCTTTGCTAAACGTTTACGTCACCAAAGCCGTTTCAAGGCTAAAGAATTAGGCTCCACCAGTCGGGTGAGTAGTTTGATGTCTAAACAGCCACTGACACTCGATATCAACGCCAGCGTGACCCAAGCGGCCTGCTTAATGCGCGATTCGCGGGTGTCGTCCTTGTTAGTTATCGACAATCATAAACTGGCCGGTATTTTAACCGACAGAGATTTACGTAATCGGGTTTTAGCGCTGGGGCATGATGGCCAATTGCCTGTGCATCAAGCCATGACCAGCCATCCCATAACCTTATCCTCAAGTGCCTTAGTGTTTGAGGCGATGTTACTGATGAGTCAGCATAATATTCATCATTTACCGATAGTGGATAACGAGTTACCCGTGGGCGTGGTCAGTAGCACAGATATTTTACGCGGACAAAGCTCGCAGCCTTTATTGTTGATTGGTGAAATTGAGCGACAAAACAGTTTGGATAGTCTCATCGCTGTCAGTAAACAGATCCCGCTGTTGTTGCAAAACCTCATCAGCGCCGATGCCAGAGCCGAAGAGATTGGTCGCGTACTCACGTCGGTAACCGATGCCCTTACTCGGCGACTGATCTTACTTAATCAGCAGATCTTGGGCCAAGCGCCTATGCCTTTTTGCTGGTTGGCCTTTGGCTCTCAGGGGCGGCAAGATCAGGTGGCGTGTTCAGATCAAGATAACGGTTTATTGTTAGCCCATGATATGGATGAACAGGCCAAGGGCTATTTTGATGCACTCACCAAAGCGGTATGTGCCGGCCTAGATAGCTGTGGTTATATCTATTGCCCTGGTGACATCATGGCGCAAAACCCTCAATGGCAAATGAGTTTAAAGCAGTGGCAAAATAAGTTTCATCATTGGGTCGATAGCCCAGAGCCTAAGGCGTTAATGCATGCCAGCATCTTTTTTGATATGCGCTGTGTTTATGGGCCACAGAGTTTATTTGACAGTCTGCAATCGCAGGTGCTGGCATCGACTAAAGACAATGACATTTTTTTAGCTGGGATGGCGGGTAACTCGCTACAAGTCTCTCCGCCGCTGGGTTTTTTTAAAAAATTTGTCTTAGAGCGTGATGGTCAAGAGGTTAAAGGAATCGATTTAAAGCATAAAGGCAGCGTCTTAATTAACGATATTGCCCGTGTTTATGCGCTCTCAGCGGGGATTAAAGAGGTTAATACTGCCAAGCGCATCCGCTTATTGATGGAGCAAAACATTATTAATCGTAAAGATGCGCTTAACCTTGCCGATGCTCATGAGTTTATCGCACATATTCGCTTATCAAACCAGGGTTATCAATTTACCCATAATCAGCAGCTTAGCAACTATTTGATGCCCCAAAACTTGTCATCACTGGTGCGCCATCAACTGCGTGATGCCTTTAAAGTGGTGCATGACGCGCAGGCAGGTTTGAAGCTTAAGTTTATGCGGAGTTTTTAAGGTGCTGCATCAGTCCATGCTTAAAAGTCGTTTATGTTGGCGCACGGCAACAACCAAGCATCCACAGTTTAAGGCCTATCAGCAGGTATTATTGGATAATTTAGGCAAAACTATCGATCAAGTGAGTCTAGTGGCCATCGATTTGGAAATGACTGGGCTGAACCCTGCTTGCGATCAAATCTTGAGTATTGGTGTCGTCCCGATTCAGCAGGGGCGGATTTTACTGCAACAGGCACAACATAAACTGGTGCAAATTGAGGGCAGTGTCGGTCAAAGCGCTACCATTCACGGCATATTAGATATGCATTTGCAGCAAGCCGTGCCGATAAAAACGGCGATGCAGTGGTTTTTAGATGCGACTCAAGGCAAGGTATTAGTGGCGCATCACTCGCCCTTGGATTTAGCCTTCTTACAGGTCGGGCTTGCTCAAGCTTTTGATGAACACATTAAGCTGATGGCAGTTGATACCTTGGCGCTGGAAAAAAAGCGCTTGCTGCGTCAGCATGAGGTATTACAAAAGGGGGCCTTGCGCTTGGGCGCTAGTCGAGCCCGTTATGGGTTACCCGTTTATGCGGCCCACAATGCGTTAATCGATGCGATTGCCTGTGGTGAATTATTATTAGCTCAGGTTGCGGCCATGGGCGGTCACAGGCTTAAAGTGAGTGAGCTGTTTTAGCGGCATTCTTGGTTACCGATGAGCGCTGTAATTACATTTTGCTAAATGCGGTCAGTATTGGGCGTGGGTTATAAAAGCGCTTTAATAAAAAACGTCGGTCAATGCCGACGTTTTATCTTTATCAAGGCGTGTGCGCCCTAGATTGTATGGCGATTAACCACAGAAATGCTTAACGGCTTTGGCGACCAGTTCGATGCCGGTTTTATCACAAGGCGGCAGTTCAGCATCAGATGGGTTAATTGGGGTGATACGATCGCCCCATTTAAACAACACGGCTGCCGAGGTTAGGCCAGCGCCAAAGGCACAAGATAAAATGGTTTGATTCGGTTTAATCATCCCTTTTTCCAGTGCGTCGCAGATAGCAATCGGAATGGTTGCCGCAGAGGTGTTACCGTAATTGGCAATGTTGACCACGGCTTTTTCTTTAGGGATCTTCATGCGGCTGATTAGGGTGTCAATAATGCGCTCATTGGCTTGGTGCGGAATGACCCAGTCGATATCATCTTTATCTACGCCACATTTTTCAAGCACTTGGGTACTGAGTTTGCCCATGCCAGCGATGGCACGCTTAAAAATTTCTTGGCCATTGAATTCGATATAGAAGTCCAATGACGATGCGCTAAAGCGATCCATGGCGGTGCCAAAACTAGTTTTAAGGATGTCGCGCGCTGCAGGATCGTTATTCAGCTCATAGCCTAAAATACCACCGGCTTGGTCGCTCGCTTCCACCACCACGGCGCCAGCGCCATCGCCAAACAATACCGCGGTATCACGGCGTGACCAATCAAGATAATAAGAGAGACGTTCGGCGCCAATCACCAGTACTCGCTTAGATTGACCACTCTTAATTTGTGAGCTGGCCAGACCAAGTCCATAGAGAAAACCACTGCAGGCGGCGTTGATATCAAAAGCGCCACAGCTTGCGCCAATATTGGCTTGTACCGTTGATGCAATATTAGGAATTAAGGTATCTGGACTCGCGGTTGCTAAGATAATTAAATCGATATTACTGCCTTCAAGCCCGGCTGCAGCCAATGCACGCTGGGCGGCAACCGATGCCAATTCCGATGTGTTGACATGGCTAATGTGTCGTTGGCTTATGCCAGTGCGAGGCTTAATCCATTCATCTGACGTATCGATAAAAGTCGCAAGATCATGGTTTGTAAGCGTGGCGGGGGGAACACATTTTCCCCAACCTGTAATGGTGGCGTACTGCATCTTATATTCTCTCAAAATAATAAAGGCAGAAGCACAGCTCTGCCTTATCGAACTAATCTAAATAAGCCTAGCAATAAGTTGATAAATCAACCGTGATCTAGTCGACTTGTTGTGCAAGCAAATGCTTAAATGTATCTGCTGCATCTAATATGTGTTCCCTAAAAGTACAGAAACGGATTTTTCTACATCTCTAGCGGCACTGCACGAGTAGGATGCTATGGGGCTGCTTTAGTGCTAGTGCCTGTCAATAACAACTGTAAATGAATATTGCGGTCGAGATTGGTGTTTACATCATAATAAAATCAAGCGTCCGGGCGATTATCGGCTTGATAGAAACAGGTATGAAACTGGCTATTGAGTTCACTCCTGCCGCCAGAGATACGGTGTATATTGCTTGCTTGATCCAACGCAGTTTTACAGACAGATTCCGCTTACTGCGATATCTCCTGACTGCATGTTCTCTCTTAAGGTTCTCACTACACTTAGTTTGTATACTTTGTGAACACATAAGGCCAGCTCGGCTCATACTTGTCGTAATGTATATGCATGATAGTCGCTGAGCCGGATAAGATTACCGTTTATAACGCTATAAATAAAGGGAAACTGTGGTTTCGCTTTACATAAAATGACGCTTGTAAGCCAGTGTAAGCCAGTGTAAGCCAGTGTAAGCCGAGGTGATGTGTGTATGATTGGCCTATAATGGCGCATTAGGTTAACGGTAGTGTTTGAATTTATCGTTATGGTTTAGATAAGCTCACGGCAAACCCGTGGATCAATAGCAAAATAAGGCAGGTACATCATTTCCAGCGACATCATTATCATCAATTCAAAGCGGCAGCTTTTAGCAGATCAAGGCTCGACGTTGAGTCGGTTAGTCAATGAGGTAGCGCAGTGCCAGTTGTGCCGAGCGTATTTACCGTTGGATGCTCGGCCGATCATTCAGGCGGCGGCGCAGGCTAAAATTTTGATCGCAGGACAAGCGCCCGGCAGGGCGGCAAATGAGACCGGTGTGCCTTTTCATGATGCCAGTGGTGAGCGCTTACGTAAGTGGCTGGGTGTTAGTCGTGAGCAGTTTTATGATCAGCAGTTGTTTGCCATTTTACCTATGGCGTTTTGTTATCCTGGCAAAGGCAAAAGTGGCGATCTGCCGCCTAGGCCAGAATGCGCCGTAATGTGGCGACATAAACTATTAAGTCAGCTGACAGAGGTTAAGCTGACCCTAGTGATTGGTCAATATGCCCAAGCCTACCATTGCCCAACGCCTAAAGGCAGTGTTGCCTTAACCTTGACTCAGCGAGTCAGAAATAGCTGTACCGATCAAGATGAAGTATTGCCGTTGCCTCATCCTAGCCCGCTCAATAACCGCTGGTTAAAGGCCAATCCATGGTTTGAAATTGAAGTCTTACCTTCGCTAAAACAGCGGGTTGCTGAAATTATTGCTGACTAATTTGAACTCAGGTTTACCAACAAGATAACTTTCACTGTGGAACATGAGTTTAAAACCCTAGTCAATAAGATAATTTTATTCATTTTGTATTCATTATAGAGATAGAGCGGTGCATTTTAGTGATTGTGGTGTGATAATAGTGTCCATTAAATTGTGTTGTTCTGATTTGGGGTATTTCCTGTGAATCCTGCTGTGTTCCTAGATAGAGATGGTGTCATCAATATTGACCATGGTTATGTACATCAAGTGGATGATTTTGAATATATTGACGGTGTATTCGAGGCGTGTGCCGAATTAAAGCAGATGGGCTATAAACTGGCTGTAGTCACCAATCAGTCAGGCATCGCCCGTGGACGCTATAGCGAAGAGCAATTTCACCGTTTAACCGAATGGATGGATTGGAACTTTGCCGATAAAGGCGTTGAGTTAGATGGCATCTATTACTGTCCGCATCATAGTGATAAAGGCATTGGTGAATACAAAATCGATTGTGACTGCCGTAAACCCAAGCCGGGAATGCTCAATAGTGCGGCGCAGTTTTTAGCGATCGACCTGTCAACATCGGTCATGGTTGGCGACAAGCGTGATGATATGTTAGCAGCTGAAGCAGCCGGTGTCCCAACACGTATCCTAGTTCGTACCGGTAAAGAGGTGACTGATGAGGCCATTGCCGCTGCGACCGTGGTTCTCGATTCAATCGCCGATGTGCCTAAGTACCTACGTACTTTGGCAGCGGGTTAACGGAGACGCTCATTCCAAAGTGAACTCTGCCACGCATTATTTAGCTTAATCGTGAACAATAGCGTTGACTGCCGCCTAAAGATTATGTGGTGGTTAGCGCGATAATGGAACATCTTGTCCCTTGACATACTGTGCGTGATCAGTGTTGACAGCCCTGTTTTTGCTTAGCTGTAGCTTAAATGAAGGGCTGCATGCGCTGCGTGGTGTACCAATAAAATCTGCTTGATAGTGCAAGCATAATGAATCGAGCATCGTTTCCCAAGGCGCATTCCCCGAATAATCGCTGAGGTTATGCCAGCGCTTGTTTGCCGTATCCACTAAGATAAGCCGTTCATCTTTAGGCAGCATAACCAGTTGCCAGTGCTCGGCATACACTGAGCGTTGCTTTAATTGGATATTATTGTAATAGGACTCAGGTTTCATTACCGCTCGTCCATCATCCCTTATCTCGTAATGGGATGCGGTTTCTGACATCACCTTTTTATTATCGATAAAGCTGGTATTAATTGAACGCACTGGCAGTGACGATTCGACAAATATATGTCTGTTATTACTAAAGCTCAGCTCCTGTGGCAGTTCTTCGCCATCGAATATCATGTCTTCATCTATCGATGCTCTAGAGGCGGTATGGGTGAGTTCTGACATTATTGTTGGTGCTAGGTCAATCAATGAAAATAAACCCTCTACTTTGCCAGCAGGGTTTATCGGTTTACCATCTCGATACCTTAATGAAGCGAGCACCACCTGCGATTGTTCCTGAGATAGAATGTTTGTGCCATGTCCCCATGCGGCGACATTGAGTGCTGTTGGAACAATAGCAGGGTCTGTTTGTACCAAACTATCAGCGGCAACGAGCTTATCTTGACTCAATAAAAAGCCTTCACCGTGATCCGATAACAGGTAGACCACAGCGTTGTCTAGTAGGCCGCCTTGGCGCAATTTGCCGATAAAGTCGGCAATCTGTACATCAACTTTTTTAATCATTTCGCTGTACATATAGTGATTGTAATTACCATCCCAACGTGATTTATCCAGCTCGATAAAATCCTTTGAGGTGAAAGGCCAATGTAATTGACAAAAATGTACCGCTAAAAAATTAGGTTTATCGACCGACAAACTCTGAAGAACCTCATGATTAAACAGCAAAGGATCGTAAGTTTTCCCATAGGCGCGATTGATATAGAGATAGGGAAATAACTTGCGCGATAGCGGAGCATTAATCATTAAGTTAACCAAGGGGAGATCAGCTACATTCGAGATAACTGCATCGGCAGCCCCTACTTTGGGGCCAACAACGCGATCGAAGCCATAACTAGCATCGATTTGATTGAAGCGGCGCTCATCGATGGCATAGGTGGTCTGATAGCCACTGGCAGAAAGCTGCTTTAATATGGGAAACGGTTTTTCGACGAATTCTGGCGGTGCAAGGTTAAACCTAGCGCCGTTATTAATGGGGTATAAGCCTGATAAAATCCCCATCCACGCTACATAAGTACGACCTTGTGGCGTATAGGTTTGATTATAAATCAATGATTGCGACAATAACTGATTCAGTGTTGGCGCAAGCGATCTATCGGCGCCGCGATAAGCAAGGTGATCTGGGCGTAAACCATCAATTCCGATAATAAAAATATTAGGCTGATCGTGACTCTTGGGGAGCGTCGGTGTGCTTGTGTTGCTGCTAAAAAGATAAACAGGCACCAAGCTAAACACCAATAGGCTAATGGTGAATAGAATGCTGAGTCCTCTTTTCTTACTAGCGATGGTGTCCATCAAAGCATAAACAAGATTCGCTAACAGTAATAGCGCTAAGGTCGCTACTGCTATACCGCTTGCCAGCGGCGTGCCACGAAAAAAACCCAGTAACGATGTCGGATAAAAATAGGCATTTGCTGACAGCACAAAAATGCAGTGCACTAGTAACAGCACCAACCAAATTTGTGTTTTGACATTATCATTAGAGCAGGTAGCAAACCATGGGCGGCAGGAAAGGGTGATCACCAAAGCCCAACCTATATGCAGTACCAAGACCATTAGCGCAAAATAGATCAGGTCTAACACCAAACCACTACTCACTAAGTGCTCATCTTCGATATGAGTCATAGCATTGGCAATTGAAAAGACAGAGTAATACTGGATTAGCTGTTTATAGTTAATCGCAATAACAATAAACAACACCAGCAAGGCAAACGTTCTGAAAAAGGTGCGCGCAAGTGTGACAGTGCTTGCTGGGGTAATGTTATGTTTTATTGTATTAGGCATAGTCTCTCAATCATATCTTGCTATGAGGGTTTAAATACCTCGGCTTTTACTTTAGTTTGTCGAGTTCAATAGCGCCATCGATAGGCTGCTGTGTATTTAGCTTTAGGTCCTGTGTCGAGTTCGATGCTGCGCGCGCAATCTTGCGACTCGTTGGTGGGGTCGCGCTGTCAGTGTCAAGCCTATCTACAGTTGACTCGTTTATCTGAGTGGCCATATTGACTTGAAAGTCATCGAAATTAGCCAATAAAGTATCTTCATTACCCGATGGCCAATCACCCAGTAATAGATAACGCTCTGCTAATGTCTTACCCGATTCAGTGTCGGACTTTAAGGCTAGATGCGTTTTTACCCCTCTCCAGGCTGGGTAGATAATGGTCAGTAATAATAGGCTTATTAGCACGATTAATATCACTTGCAGTCGCTGCGGCTGAGTTAATTTTATATTGTTCATGCTTAATAATTATCCTGCACTCTTTACATAGGTAACATAGGTAACATAGGTAACATAGGTAACATAGGTAACATAGGTAACATAGGTAACATAGGTAACATAGGTAACATAGGTAACATAGGTAACATAGGTAATAGCTGCATATAGGCAATCGCTACGGCACTGCATTTATGTCGCTGTGATTAATCTGATATTTCAAGTATAGATGACTCATTAATCTCTGATGTCAGTCGCGCTGTTTAGCATACGTAAGCTTGACAAAACTAGCGGCTTTATCCTATTCACTTATCTAAAAAAGGTCATACAACAAACAATAGTCCCTAATCATCTTGTTTAAAAGTGATGTATGAGCTAAACCTGAGCTAATGACTACACTTAAGTGGACCTTGGCATCATTTCATTAAGGTGGCTTATTATTAAACTTTGACCGTGATAAACGCCTCTATGATTCGATTTTATACTTTGAACTCTAATCGTGACTGGCAGCAGTACTCAATGTTGTTAGGTGGGTGCTAGGTATATATGAACTCAGATAAATGGATGATATCGACAACATGAAACCTTATTTACTCAGCGAACGATTACTCGCATTTACCTGTGTTTTGCTCTACCTCATCGGCCTGCCAGCGTTGGTGACGGCTGAACCAGTCTTACAGACAGCGCAGCTTAATCAGCCAGTGAAACATGAGCCGGCGTTTATTTGGCTCAATGAGCAAGGCCCGAAGCCAATTACGCTCGATATGCTCTCACTCGCGCAAGACCTAGGCTTTTGGCAGCCAACAAACGAGCCATTGGCTGGCGCTTATACTCCAGCTTCTAATGCGGTAGATGACCGCTATTCACAACTATTTATCGATATGATCCAAACCATAAGGCTAGGACAGGGCAATGCAGCGCTGTTGAGTGTTGAACAATTACGCCGCGCCGCACAAGCTCAGCGGTTACATAACCTGCTCGATAGCATGTTACCCGAACATAAACAGGTGCAATTGTTACGCGAGCAAATTAGGCACTATCAACAACTTGAACGATATGTATGGCCATCAATTTCGCCCATGTCATACCGTTTTGGACAAAGATCGCCCGAAATAGCCAAATTGCGCTGGATGCTGACTCAATTAGGTGACTTACCAGCTAAGGCGCCTAACAATTATCGTGATGCGATTTATGATCCTGTCCTCGTTAGCGCCATCAAGCATTTTCAACTAAGGCACGGATTAACTCAAAGCGGAGAACTCGATAACGCGACGCTGCAAGCCTTACATATATCACCATCGCAGCGAATTTTGCACCTGCGCCAAGCCTTATTTCGCTGGTTTGCGTTACCCACGCAACTGCCGCAACGCTACCTGTGGGTCAATATTCCGGCCTACCAATTACAGATCATGGAAAATGACACCAGCGTATTGAATATGCGAGTGATTGTCGGCAAACCCGCCACGCCGACGCCACAAATGGTGACCACACTGACGCTAGTGACATTGAACCCGACCTGGACCCCGCCCAGAAGTATTGTTTATGGAGAGTTATTGCCTAAAAATGGCCGCTCGCCAGGGTATCTGGCTGCCCATGGGTTTGAGCTGCGTAAAGTCAGTCAAGGTCATTCTTCAGTGATACCATTGGCAAACCAATCGTCTAAGCAAGTTGCCGCTCTACTGAGCGAGTATCAACTCGTGCAGCAACCCGGCGCTAATAATTCATTGGGGCGCTATCGATTTTCTATTCCAAATAATGAAGCGATTTATCTGCATGACACCCCGATTAAGTCGCTGTTTACCCATCAAGACCGCGCCTTGAGCCATGGTTGTGTGCGTTTGGAACAAGCGGATGCCTTAGTTAACTACCTATTAAATCAGCATATTAAGCAGTCGCCCGCGGTTATTAAAGATGCGTTAACACAACCATCGCCGCGTTATATTAAGTTAGCAGAACCGTTGCCCGTATTAATGACCTATTTAACCACTTGGATAGATACGAATGGAGTGGTGCAGTTTCGCCCCGATATTTACCAGTTGAATCCCCTTAAGGCGAATAGAGGACAGCCTAGCGATTAGGCGCTAGCTCGTCACTCCTAGTTTTTCACTTATAGCCCTCTCAAGCATTGCTTATGATTTTTTCTTATGACTCGGTTAATCTAGGTTAATAACGGCTAAAGGATAACGGCGCTGAAGTTGTTAGCTGTGTATTGCGTTATAGCATTAGCCTAGTCATTTTCGCTGTCTTGGAGGTGCCTTACTGTCACTTCATCCAGCCCAATAAAGCTGTCACATAACAATGCAACATCAAGCCTTATGCTTCCTTTTTCGAAAACATTCTTGCCATTAAGCGTCTCGCCTAAACTCATTGTATTGGAAATATAATGTTGCCCTAAAGCGCAATAGCCTTGCGGTAATTATTTATTTTTTATTTTTAAGCTGTGTATTGTAAAAACTTTGCTACCTTTAAATGTAACAGCAATGTGAAATGGTGCGATTTTACCTCCAATTGCTGCACAGCAGGCTAGGTCGCGAGCGTTAGGGCTTGTACCTACCATTATCAACGATTGGCAACAGTAACCAATGCTCGACAACAAATAATGGCACCGTTGAATACAAGGAAAACGAGATGGGTGAAGCAGAAAGTGAGTTATGAAAGTGAGCTAGATGAGCATACGCAAGTTTACGTATCGCGTCATGATATCACTCAGTATCTCAGCGCTCAGTATCTCAGCGCTCAGTATCTCGACAGTATGCCCTTTGGGTCGTTAGGAGAAAATTATGAACCTTACCAACATATTGAAAGATTTTATTGAAGATGAAAGTGGTTTAACGGCAGTAGAGTATGCCATCGCCGGTGGCTTGGTGGTCGGCGGTATGATTGCTGCGTTTAACCTATTAGGTGATAACGCAACGGGTAAAATTAATTGCCTCGCCTCTGCTGTGAATGGTGCTAGCACCGACTGTACTACAGCTACAGCTACTCCTTAAGGTACTGAGGTCTATAGAGATGCCTAGTTTGACCTGTAAGCTAGGCATCTATAAATACTTATTTTCATGCCAATTTAAAGAGCTCCTATCTCGATGACAGATACCCAGTTAGTGCTTCAAATTACGTTGGCAGCGCTGTTTTTTATCATCGCCATCGCTACCGACTTAAGATCGCAACGCATTCCTAATGCCTTGTCACTGGCAGCGATTTTCTGTGGTTTTGTCATCAACGGATATTATGCGCAGCTTAGTGGCTTGCTGTTAGCTAGCTTTGGTTTTGCCCTGGCATTTATCATATTGTTTCCGGTATTTGTGATTCGGGTTCTCGGCGCTGGCGACATTAAGTTAATGATGGGGATTGGCGCCTTAATGGGGCCAGAATTATTAGCCTGGAGCCTGTTATATGGCGTTGCAGCAGGCAGTATCACCAGCTTGATACTTGTGGTGTGGCGCACCGGTTTTAGTGGTGTAGTCAACACGCTTAAGCGTTATTGGGACTGCATTTACTGCAAAACCTATTTCAAACCTGAGCCTGGCGAAGCTGCGGGACAAAAAGTGCCCTATGCACCCGCATTGGCCATAGGCTGGTTGGTGGCTTGCAGCATCAACTATGATTTACCCAGTATTTATTTGCAGTTAAGCCATTCTTTAGCGGGGGCGTAATATGTTGCGAGCGGATGTGGACCATAATGCGACAGTTGAGCCATTGTCTAAGCCATTGTCGCAACATGCAGAGTCGCAACAGACTGAACCTCAAAATGTTGTAGACGTTAGTCAACTAGCGCCTAAGCCTATTACCTTAGACGCCACAGGGCTTTCAGAGTCCTTATTGTTAGATCTCTTGGTAAAACATATATTTAGCGCAGGAGTGCTCACCAAAGAGTTGATGGTTGCTAAAATGGGTATAACTGGGGGGATTTTACAATACCTGCTCGATACCGCCAAAAAGTTAGGTTGGGTTGAAAACCGTCAGACTACAGCAGATGGTCAGATGCGCTATGCCTTGAGTCATACGGGTGAGATACATGCTAAGTTGGTTTTTAGCCGCAGCGGTTATCTCGGTCTCGCTCCCGTGCCGCTTAAACAATATATTCCCATCTGTAAGCAGCAATCGAGCCGAGCTCGCCCCATCACCTATGAGATGCTCGAACAAGGCCTTAAGGAGCTCGTGTTACCCCAAGATCTGCTTTATAAAATCGGGCCTGCCATGAATTCCAGTCGGCCAGTATTGATCTATGGCCCACCGGGCACAGGTAAAAGTTACCTGTGTCGTCACCTTAATCTTACTTTGGGCGATGCAGTACTTATTCCCTATGCGATTGCCATAGGGAATGAAATCATACAAGTTTTTGACCCTGAGTTGCATCATCGCACAGAAGTGGAGGCAATAAACAACCCTTTAGACTTAGGTAGCGGTCACGATCCAAGATGGATCAAGTGTCAACGCCCTCTGAGGATCACCGGCGGTGAGCTTACTGCTGAAATGTTAGAAGTACAGTTTGATACTCACAGCCGCACCTATATGGCCCCGCTGCAGCTCAAAGCCAATAATGGCATTTTATTGCTCGATGATTTAGGTCGGCAACGTATCAGCGCCAAACAGCTTTTTAACCGTTGGATTATTCCGATGGAAGAGCATAGAGACTTTTTAAATTTACAGTCGGGCGAACATTTTGAGATCCCATTCGAGCTGATTCTACTCTTCTCTACTAACCTAGATCCTAAAGAATTAGTCGATGAAGCATTTCTTCGACGACTCGGGTACAAGATCCATTTTGAGGCATTAGATGCACAGCTTTACCGTAAAATTTGGTTTCGGGTGTGTGATGAGCTTGGGCTGAGTTGCAGTGAAGAGACGTTTTTGCATTTGATTAACCAATACCATCAAAAATTCGCTAAGCCACTGATCCCTTGTTATCCACGTGACTTACTCGGGATCATGTCTGATCAGATCTGTTTTATGAAACTTAAACCAGAGGTAACACCATCACTCATTGACTCTGCTTGGTCCATCTATTTTGTTGAATAATGAAAATAAAGATATGTTTTAGTTAACATTTTAGTTAACAACGGGAGTTCACTATGAATAACAAAACGATTCTTTTTGTCGTCTTGTCGCTGATATTTGGTGTGATGGCGGTTTTCCTCGCTCAAAATTGGCTCGAGTCTAACAGCAGTGTTGCTAATGTGGCTGATACCACCAGTGTTGTCACTGTCTCTAGCCTAGTGCCTATGGGCACCATTATCGATCGTAAACATTTAGTCTTAACGCCTGTGCCCGAAGGTATAGTACCTCAAGGCTCGGTGACAAAGTTTGAAGATGCCGAAGGTAAAGTCGTTAATCAAAAACTCTATCCTGGTGAAATATTACGCCAAGAAAAACTCACTAACAAAGGTGAAGGCAGCACACTAGCTAGCCTTATTCAACCTAACATGCGTGCGGTGACCATCAGGGTAAATGATGTGGTTGGCGTAGCGGGTTTCTTATTGCCCGGAAACCGAGTGGATGTGATTAACCTCTTTAAAGAGGGCGATTATAAAACCGATGTAGTGCTCTCTAACGTAAAAATTCTGGCTATCGATCAACGAGCGTCGAATGATGAAAATAAACCCATGCTGGTACGTGCGGTTACCTTAGAGCTGAGCATGGATCAAGCCGAGCAGTTGTTGGTTGCTAAAGGACGTGGCTCATTGCAGTTAGCTTTAAGAAACCCCAATGATGATGCACAGGTTGAAGTGGCTCTGCTTAATCAAGAGAAAGTCGTGCAGCTCGAGCCGATAAAACCACTTGTAGAGACACAGCCGTCAGCCACTGTTAAGCCTGCCATGCCAACGGAGAAAGTGGTTTATGCTCAGTCTAATGTTAAAGCGAAAGTCCTGATATTGAAGGGAATGAAAGAGCAAGAAGTTAAGGTGAATGACTAATATTTAATACAACCAAAAGGTTGAAAAGGAGTGGACTATGCTGCGTTCGACTGGCAAAACTTGGGAGGTAGGATGCGTGTTCTTGGTGTTCATTTCGGCCTTGATACATCTACCAGTCATGGCAGGTGGGCCATTTGAGGGGGCAAAAGAGCTAAAGCAGATCCCTATTTTTAAGTCTCGTGTTTTACAACTACCTAAATCAGTACATAGAGTCTCTGTCGGCAACCCTGATATCGCCGATATCAAGCTATTGCCCAAAAACAACCTATATATATTAGGCAAAAAGCTGGGTAGTACCAATGTGATGATTTGGGATGAAAATGAAATATTAACCAGTGTCATGGATATAGAAGTGACCCATGACTTAAATGGTTTAAAACTGCGTTTACATGAGTTTTTACCCACTGAAAATCTGGCGGTGCAAACCTCTCAGGGGCAACTATTGTTAAGTGGTCAAGCCTCTAATTTACAAAAAATGAATACCGCCGTTGAGTTAGCTCAGGCTTATGTGGATTCATCGCCTACAGTGGGCAAACCCAAAAGTACCGTGCTAAATATGATGACCATTGGAGGCGGGCATCAAGTCATGTTAGAGGTAGTAGTGGCAGAGGTTCAACGTGAAATTGCGCGTCAATTTGATTCTAAGTTTTTGATATTTAATCAAGGATCAAATCTTTCTGGCGGTGTCGTCGGTGGCGGTGGTGGGTTTGTCGACTCTGCTATCGGCGGGATTAGTAGTAAAGGTTTTTTTGCTCAGTATATTAATCAAGATTTATTAATGAACTTTGCCCTTGATGTGGCTAAACAAAATGGATTGGCCAAAGTGTTAGCCGAGCCAAATGTTACCGCCATGAGTGGTCAAACGGCTGAATTTTTATCTGGTGGTGAATTCCCCATTCCAGTTCCAGATACCAATGGCAGTACTACCATTCAATATCGTGATTTTGGTGTTGGGGTGAAATTTCTCCCTACAGTATTAGATTCTGGCCAGATAAACTTAAATTTAAACGTAGTCGTGAGCGAAGTGAGTAATGCCAATTCGGTGTCGTTATCTGGCAATAATACGAGTGCAGTATTGGTGGTCCCCTCTTTGGTTAAACGCAGTACCGCCACAACGGTTGAGTTAGCCGATGGCCAAACGATTGCGATAAGCGGCTTGATCAGTGATAACTTGCGAGAAAATATCGATAAGGTACCGGGTCTTGGCGATGTTCCAGTATTAGGGCAGCTCTTTTCCAGTAAGAGTTTTCGGAGTGGTCAAACCGAGTTAGTGATTTTAGTGACGCCTCGCCTTGTAAGACCTTTCAATAAAAAAGATATCACTCTACCTACTGATGGATTTGTTGCCCCCTCTGATGTTGAGTTTTATTTGCTGGGTAAGAGCTCGACCAAAGAGCGCCCTGAGGATAAAACCCAGACGCCATACGAGCCCGTGATGTCTAATGTCAACATTGAAAATAGTGGTACCCAACAAAAATATGGGCATTCACTGTAGATTGGAGTGTTAAGTATGAGTCATTTTAATATCAGAGCCAGTGTGGTGCACAAGTGGGCCGTGGTCTTACTCAGTTTGTTTTTATCTGCTTGTGCCAATGAACATAATTTCGAGATGGGAGAGAGCTATCAACAGGTTAAAAATGTTCAAATTCTCGATCCTGAGGCATCAGTGCGTAACGATGGCTTAGTCTTAAGTCTCGAGGGTAACTATGGCCGTAAAGTGATCTTGAAGTACCGAGATAGTAATGAAGCTCCCATTAAGGCGAAAGAGCTTAGCTCGTCGACTATATTGGAACAATGATGATGAAAAGCTTGAAAATATGTATCACCACAAGTCGCGATTCAATATCGAATCTCGACTCAGGCCGTCAACGCGGTGCAATTTTAGTGATGTTTACCATAGGATTATTTTCGTTACTTGCAGTGGCGGCTTTGGCGCTTGATGGTGGTCATATGTTACTCAGTAAAAGTCGCTTGCAAAATGCTGTTGATGCATCAGCCTTGCATGCGGCTAAAGTGCTCGATAATGGAGCCACATTAGCCGAAGCTAGGCAGGCTGCAGTGAGTATGTTGACTCAAAATCTTGCATTTAAAGAAAATAATGAACTCGAAACTAACATCAGTTTTACGCCTGCTGATTACAGCGCCAATTCTGTAACCAGTCACATATCAGTTGAATTTTCCGCCTTACCCGATCCATTTATTCCTGTCGCAATTGAGGGCAGTGAGTATGTTCGAGTAAAAGTTGAAAATGTCGGTTTAGATAATTTTCTTGCCCAGCTGTTGAACTTTAACAAACGTGTTAGGGCTTCAGCCGTTGCCGGGCGCAGTACCGATATCACCTGTAATAATAAACTTGTGCCGTTACTGGTATGTGCAGTCAATGATGATCCTGACTATACGGTAACCGACGCCAGTGGTCAGCAGGTCGCAGCCCCCTTTGGCATAGTGACTAACAGCCTGTACGCCATGAAGTCGGGATCGGGACAAGCTAATGCGCCCGCAATAGGCCCGGGGAATTTTCAGTTGCTGGCACTAGAGGGCACGGGGGCGGAGATTTTACGAACGGCATTGGCAGGGGGGTATTCAACTGATACTTGTGTTGGAGCGGGGGATTTGGTGCCAACTAAGACAGGTAATAATGTTGGTCCCGTTGCTCAAGGGCTTAACACCCGTTTTGGTCAGTGGCAAGGCGGTGGGTTGGATCCTGCTGACCATCCAAGGGATCGCAATATATGCCAAGGAGAGCGCATCACGATTGATAATGATGGCAATATAGAAAACCCCAATGCGAACTACTATAGCCATGCCGATTATTTAGCCGATAGTAATACGGGGAATTGTATTGACGATACTATCGAGCCCAATAGTCGTAGAGAGATGCCTGTGGTTATTGGTATGTGTGATGGGATTAGCAACGGACAGACAGATATCGAGGTAAAAACCACAGGCTGTTTTTTCTTAGTGCAAGATGTTGACCAAGGTGGACAAGAGTCTTTTGTGGTAGGGGAGTTTGTTTCCGAGTGTCCCGGCACTGGGAGTGCATCGGTTGATCCTGATTTTGTCAGTAACAACCACACCATAGTGCTGTATAAAGATCCTGATAGTCCAGACTCTTAGGAGAACGCTATGAACTATTCGTTACAAAAGGGCATCGCGGCAGTAGAGATGACCATTCTATTGCCCTTTATGTTACTGCTGGTGTTTGCAACGGGTGAGTTGGGCCGTTTTATATTTCAATATAATACCCTGACGAAATTAGTTCGCGATGCTGGTGTCTATTTAGGCGCTCATGCCGATACCCGACAAACCACATTACTGCCTTCACCGTTTATTGATGAGGAGTGTGGTTATTGTATTTCAGAAACCAAAAACTTACTTATTTATGGCAATGTGAGTGGAGGGCAAAGCCCATTATTAAAAGGATTAAGCCCGGCTGATATTACTATTAGTGAGTCACCAGTAGGCAGTCGTCGGTTAGTTATTTCTGTGTCCTACAATTGGCAACCTTTATTTGGCGAAAAACTAACCACATTTGGTTTGGGCGATGAGATTGATCTTAGTTTTAACTTGAATACTCACTACGCGGTAACCGCATTATGAAGCCGCAAAAGGGAGTCTATACGGTTGAGTTCGCTATTGTTGCTGGCGTTTTTTTTATTTTGTTATTTAGTGCAATAGAAGTTGGCAGACTCATATACACCTATAATGTATTGCAAGAAGCATCTCGCCGTGCGGCCAGATTAGCTATCGTCTGTCAAACGAGCACCAATATCGACAGCTTAGCCCTGTTTAATGGCGCAAATTTAGTGCCTAACTTGACGGCAGACAACCTAGACATTAGCTATCTTGATCGTGGTGGTTTAGCGGCAACAGGAGCCGATATCGAACTTGTCAAAGCAGAAATTAAAAATTATCAGCATGAATTTTGGGTACCAGGTTTACACATGACGTTAAACTCGCCTGTCTTTACAACTACCCTACCGAGGGAGAGTTTAGGGGTTTTCCCCGGAGGAGCAACTGTCTGTCAATAATAAACGGTCTGTCAATAATAATAGTTTATTGTTTAACATTAACGACTATAGTAATGATAGGGTCAGTTGTTGTCATTCAAGGTTGATTATATGGAAAAACCATTAAAATTGTTTACTACAGCATCGAGTGATGCGTTAAATTTGGAGGAGAAAATGGATTTTTATATGCCTTCTCCACTCAATGTCTTGTTGATCGATGTGAAAAAAGAGTTTTTACCCCAAATTGAGGCTAATTTAACGCAATGTGTCAATTTACATTGGGAAAAGACGGCAGATTTAACTGGAAGTAAAAATACCGATGTTTCAGGTAAGTCGTTTAACTTAATTTTATTGGTGATCCCAAATGAAGAGGTATTAGCTCAACAAGCCTTAGCATGCGCTGCTAGTTATAAATCAGAGGTGATTATTCTTGGGAGAGATACGCCACAAAAAGTATTACGGCATGCATTTCAATATGGAGTAAGTGATTTTATTCCTCTGGATGCCCCCGATATTGAATTGATCACCGCGCTTAAAAATATTGCACAGCAGTTAAACACTAAGGCTGATCTTGCGCCTGTATTAGCCGTGGTTAACGGTAAGGGGGGGTCTGGTGCAAGTTTTATTGCATCAAGTCTGGCCGCCATCGCCGCTGAGCGTGGTGATATGGATGTGGCTTTGTTAGATACCGATTTACATCATGGTGCGTTGGCCCATATTTTAGGGGTTGAACCCAATTATTACCTTGTTGATGCTTTACAGGCGTTAGATGAGCTAGATGAGGTGGCATTGCGTAGTGCAATGATATCGAAAGGCAAGTTACATTTGCTAGCGGCGGCTCCTTTTTCATTATTGAACTTACACCATGATATTAAGTTGGAAAATATATACGACTTATTATGGAAATGTCGTCAATATAATGATCAGGTTATTTTGGATTACTCTCGTGGTCCAGAGTATTGGAATATAGAATTACTTCGTAATGCCGATATTTTAGTGGTGGCACAACAAAATTTAATCATCATTCGAGAGGTGAAGGCGCTTATTCAACAATTGATTAATCATTTGGGCATTACCAAAGATAGGATCCATATATTAGTTAATCGATATGATAAGTCAGATACTCAAATAAAATTAAATGATATTAAGCAGGCAGTCGGTATCGACTCTGTGTTTGTTGTAGAGAATGATTATAATTTAGCGAGCCAGTGTGAGGATTTAGGTAAGCCCATTACTGAAATAGCTAAAAAACAACGAATGTATCTTGACTTACTAGAGTTAACACAACAATTAATTCCTGCTAAAGGCAGTGAAGCAAAGCAAGCGAAAGGTTTTTGGGCGCGTTTATTGGGGCATTAGTTGAGGCATCAGATTATGGATAATATGAGTTTGGCTGGTAAAGATAGTTATCAACCCCTGAGTGTTGAAGAGCAACAGCTCAAGATCAAACTGTATGATAAATTACTCAGCGTGATGGATCTTTCATTGATTGAAACTGTTTCAGCAGACCAAGCTCGTGGTCAAATAAGTGAAATATGCGAACGGCTTATTAATGAACTGCATGTTCCAATTAATCTAGCCTCTAGAAAAAGATTAATAAAACTCATAATAGATGAAGTGTTAGGCTTAGGGCCATTAGAGACCTTATTGGCGGATCCGACGATCTCTGACATTTTGGTCAACTCTTTTGATAGGGTTTATGTCGAGCGTCGAGGTAAATTAGAACCTGTAAATATTAAGTTTCATAGCAATGCCCACCTGCTCAATATAATTGACCGTATTGTTTCTAGTGTCGGGCGCCGTATTGATGAGTCCTCTCCTATGGTTGATGCTCGATTAGCTGATGGCTCTAGGGTCAATGCGATTATTCCTCCTTTAGCCTTAGATGGCCCTTCGCTCTCTATTCGACGCTTCTCTGTCGATAAATTGACCGCAAAAGAGTTGATCGAATATGGCTCGATCACTGCAGAAATGGTTGAACTGCTCCAAGGCGCGGTTAAAGGCAAGTTAAATGTATTGGTATCAGGCGGAACCGGTAGTGGTAAAACAACCTTACTTAATATGCTGTCTGGCTATATTCCCTCTAATGAGCGTATTGTGACGATTGAAGATTCAGCTGAACTCCAATTACAACAGCCCCATACCGTTAGGTTAGAGACACGTCCACAAAATATTGAAGGTCGTGGTGAGGTGACTCAGCGAGATCTCGTCAAAAACTGTTTGCGAATGCGACCAGATAGAATCGTTGTGGGAGAGGTCCGTGGTGGTGAAGCATTAGATATGCTTACAGCGATGAATACTGGTCATGAAGGATCGCTCACAACATTGCACGCCAACAGCCCTCGAGATGCGCTCGGAAGATTAGAATACATGGTCTGTATGGCTGGATTTGATATGCCAGTGAGTAATATTAGAACTCAAATTGCTTCAGCGATAGATTTGGTGGTTCAGCTTGAACGCCAAGAAGATGGACGCAGGCGCGTAATTAGTATTCAGGAAATTAACGGTATGGAAGGGGATATCATTACCATGTCGGAGATATTCCGTTTTACCCGCGAAGGTATCGATGAACAAGGTCAAATTAAGGGGCGTTTTGAGGCAACTGGCGTAATACCAGGTTTTCATTCTAAACTCAAACAACATGGCATCAATTTACCATATCAATTATTTAATTGTGGTGATCCTTTCGCTAAGTTCTAGGAGCTTTATCTATGCCTTCCAATGAAATGATATTTTTAGGGTTAATATTCATCGCTGTTATTTTTCTTTCTCAAGCCCTGTTTTTACCGGTATACAGTCCACAGCGCGCTAACACAGCACAGGTTCGTAAACGCTTACAGAAATTATCGCAAGAATCGGGTGATGGTGTACTTGAAACATCGTTACTGAGAAAAAACCGATTAAGTAAAGTGGGCGCAATAGGTCGAGCATTAGAGCATATAGGTTTTATAGAAGATTTAAGTTATCGACTTGAACTGGCTGATTACCGTTTGTTAGGTCACCAATTCTTGCTGTTGACACTAACCATAGCCAGTTTGGTAGGGGTAGCGAGCTGGTGGTATATGCGCGAACCATTAATGACTCTGTTTGCTATTTTGATGGTTTTCATGTTGTTCTTTTTTAAGCTCAATAGGGATACAGCTAAAAGGATGGATGCAATTGAAGCCAGCTTTCCCGATGCGCTTGATGTGTTAAGACGAGCCTTACAAGCTGGTTATTCTTTTTCTGATGCCATTAAGTTAGTGACTGAAGAGATGGATGGTCCATTGGCTAAAGAATTCAGCCTAATGTTCGCAAATATCAATTACAGTAAAGATACTAAAAGAGCTATTCTCGGATTTATTGAACGTGTACCAAGTGTGTCTGCAATGGCATTTTCAAGCGCGATTATGGTACAGAAAGAAACGGGTGGTAATTTAGCGGAAAATATCGATAACTTGTCACAAGTTATCCGTAAACGTTTTATGTTTCGACGTCGAGTGAGAACTCTATCAGCAGAGGGACGGCTTTCTGCTTGGATCTTAATTTTATTGCCATTCGTACTCTTTGCGGTGATTTACTTACAAACCCCTAGCTATGTTGGCGAACTGACAGGAACTGAAGATGGGCGACGCTTATTAGTATGGGGCGCGATTGGCATGACACTGGGTGGGCTTTGGATCAGTAAACTGATTAGGATTGATATGTGATATGGACTACTTAATAGGACTTATAAATCAGGCTTTTGACGATCCCCAACATGTTAAATGGGCTATTTACATTGTTGCTGCGATAGCGGGGATAACATTAGCACTCTCTGTTTCATTTCTCATTAGCGGTGTCTACTCTCCCGTAAGGAAGCGTTTGCAGCATATTACAGGCGATAAGAGTCAATCAGTTGTTGATGAGCAGAGTGAAGTCAATAAAACCTTAGAGCATGGTATTGGTAAGCTAGGTAAACTCTCTTTTTTGAATCTATCGAATGATGAAACCCGTCGACTACTGATCCATGCTGGCTTGCATTCAGATAATGCATTAGCGGTATTTAGTGCCATTCGGCTCTTGTTGCTCTTGATTGGTGCAGTGATTTCTATTGTGCTGCTGCAATATTTTAATGAGTTGTCAGCCATGATCAGTATCTATTTAGTTTGTTTGATCATGGGCGTTTTCTTTTTGGCTCCATCAATGATTTTGACCTATATGGCGAATAAACGTATGCGTGCATTGCGGATTGGATTTCCCGATGCACTTGATCTACTCGTTGTTTGTTGTGAGGCTGGATTAGGACTTTTAGCAGCTTTACAGCGTGTAGCCAGAGAGCTGTCATTAAGTCATCCCGATTTATCCAGTGAACTCGAATTAGTGTGTAATAAAGTTAGAGCAGGTCTGACAATAAAAGTGGCCTTGAATGAGTTTACAGAGCGCACAGGTCTAGAAGATATTAAGGGACTCAATTCGGCTATTTCACAGAGTATGAGATTAGGTACTGGGATTGCTGCTACATTAAGGGTATTTTCGGAAGAGTATCGAGATAAACGCTTACAACAAGCTGAAGAACAAGCAGCCAAGATGGCTGTAAAAATGATATTTCCGATGATGTTTTGTATATGGCCCTCTTTCTTTATTGTTGCCGTGGGTCCAGCTGTACTGAAAGTGATGAAAGTCTGGGGGCAAGCTTTCTAAACATAGAATGTGGCCATATGCGAGTAATGAAATAAATCAGGGAGCGAGTTTATGTTTATAAGGTATTGGGGAGAGCAGCGCTTGGCTGTTATGGCATTGGTATTTACTCTCATGCTGAGTGGCTGCGCGTCTACCAATGAGGAAGTTCAAATTTCAACAAAACCGCAGCGCCAAGATCTATATCAGGGACAATCACAAGTTGCTTTAGGTGTAAGTGCGCCTTTGTCTGAGGAGGATGCACTTGATCGAGCCATCAATGCTGAGCGAGCGGGTGATCTCGATAAGGCACTATATGCTTATATTCAAGCGCTAGATTTTAATCAGAACAATGCCGATACCTTTTATCAAATTGCTCGAATACATTTGGCTAAAGGGAATAAAGAGATTGCGTTTAAAGCGTATAACGAAGCCTTAGTTATCGCCCCTGATCATATATTGGTCAATGCTGAATTAGGGATACTTGAGATTGACCGACGTCAATATGCATTGGCTCGCAAACATCTTGAAAAAACGGTCATGCTCGATCAACAAAGATTAGCTGAGCGGAAGACTAATACAGCTAAAGCAAGCAACCTTGCTTTAGATGAGTTGTCTCCTTTACGAGTGTACAACGCGCTGGGGATTTTAGAAGATCTGGAGAATCATCATCAGGCGGCTAGAACTTATTTTTTGTTGATATTAGCTTTTCAACCACAATCGTCGGTAATCGCGACTAATATAGGTTACTCATTTTATCTCGTTGGTGACTACGAACAAGCGGAAGCCTATCTCAAGCAGGCATTAAGAGCAGATCCTAGTTTTAGTCGAGCCTGGTCAAATTTAGGTTTGGTATACATACGTAAAGGATCCTATCGAAAAGCTTTAGCTAGTTTCGAGCAGACGATGTCCACAGCCGATGCATTAAATGATCTTGGATACTTTTTAATGTTAGAAGGAAAGTATGAGCAAGCGATCACTCTGTTTAAGCAAGCGATAGACACTTCGCCAACCTATTTTGAGCGAGCACAGAAAAACCTTAAGATAGCATTAGCCTCTAAAATTAATTAACAAAATAGTGTATTAACCTGACTTGGCAGTTGCTAGGTCTTTTTTTGAGGCATCTTGGCTTGGGCAATATGGTTTTCACAGGGATTATTCTAAAACTATTAAAGGAAAAACGAACTGCAGTCATAAGCACTAACTCAAAACATCTTCCTACGTATCGCCCTACAAGAGTACCTAGGCATAGGATTAACAGGGTAAACAGTGTACTAATATTGTGCTAGAAAGCCTCGGTGGGTGGATTTTTAAGCGAACGCTCCAGTGTGGTAAAAATAAGGGTTGCGCTATCATTAGCAATCCCTATAATGCGCAACCACTGACACGGCGAAGCTCGCAGAGACAAGTCGTAAAGCACTAAGTAACTTGGTTAAACACCTAGCTTACAGCGTGGTCAGGCACTGAAAAGTACCGCGTCAAAAAGTTTTCAAAAACTGCTTGACGCGAACCACGGATTGCGTAGAATACGCAGCCCTAGCCACTTGGAACTACCGAGATGTGCTAACGCTCTTTAACAATTTATCAAGTAATCTGTGTGGACACTCACAGGTGTTGAGTTAATCGAAATTGCCTAACCTTAGGGTTGGCAATCAAAGAATTAAATCAACCAATTCTTTCACTTTCTCTCACGAGAGGTGATGAGTGTTCATAGCAATATGTACAAAGAATTAATCGCAAGATTAGTTCGAACAGAATTCGTTGAGCCGTTTGACGTAAGTCAAACAACAAAACTTTAATTGAAGAGTTTGATCATGGCTCAGATTGAACGCTGGCGGCAGGCCTAACACATGCAAGTCGAGCGGTAACAGGAAGAAAGCTTGCTTTCTTTGCTGACGAGCGGCGGACGGGTGAGTAATGCCTAGGGAACTGCCCAGTCGAGGGGGATAACAGTTGGAAACGACTGCTAATACCGCATACGCCCTACGGGGGAAAAGAGGGGACCTTCGGGCCTTCTGCGATTGGATGTACCTAGGTGGGATTAGCTAGTTGGTGAGGTAATGGCTCACCAAGGCGACGATCCCTAGCTGTTCTGAGAGGATGATCAGCCACACTGGGACTGAGACACGGCCCAGACTCCTACGGGAGGCAGCAGTGGGGAATATTGCACAATGGGCGCAAGCCTGATGCAGCCATGCCGCGTGTGTGAAGAAGGCCTTCGGGTTGTAAAGCACTTTCAGCGAGGAGGAAAGCTTAAGCGTTAATAGCGTTTAGGTGTGACGTTACTCGCAGAAGAAGGACCGGCTAACTTCGTGCCAGCAGCCGCGGTAATACGAGGGGTCCAAGCGTTAATCGGAATTACTGGGCGTAAAGCGTACGCAGGCGGTTTGTTAAGCGAGATGTGAAAGCCCCGGGCTCAACCTGGGAATAGCATTTCGAACTGGCAGACTAGAGTCTTGTAGAGGGGGGTAGAATTTCAGGTGTAGCGGTGAAATGCGTAGAGATCTGAAGGAATACCGGTGGCGAAGGCGGCCCCCTGGACAAAGACTGACGCTCAGGTACGAAAGCGTGGGGAGCAAACAGGATTAGATACCCTGGTAGTCCACGCCGTAAACGATGTCTACTCGGAGTTTGGTGCCTTGAGCACTGGGCTCCCAAGCTAACGCATTAAGTAGACCGCCTGGGGAGTACGGCCGCAAGGTTAAAACTCAAATGAATTGACGGGGGCCCGCACAAGCGGTGGAGCATGTGGTTTAATTCGATGCAACGCGAAGAACCTTACCTACTCTTGACATCCAGAGAATTCGCTAGAGATAGCTTAGTGCCTTCGGGAACTCTGAGACAGGTGCTGCATGGCTGTCGTCAGCTCGTGTTGTGAAATGTTGGGTTAAGTCCCGCAACGAGCGCAACCCTTATCCTTATTTGCCAGCACGTAATGGTGGGAACTTTAGGGAGACTGCCGGTGATAAACCGGAGGAAGGTGGGGACGACGTCAAGTCATCATGGCCCTTACGAGTAGGGCTACACACGTGCTACAATGGCAAGTACAGAGGGTTGCAAAGCCGCGAGGTGGAGCTAATCTCACAAAGCTTGTCGTAGTCCGGATTGGAGTCTGCAACTCGACTCCATGAAGTCGGAATCGCTAGTAATCGTGGATCAGAATGCCACGGTGAATACGTTCCCGGGCCTTGTACACACCGCCCGTCACACCATGGGAGTGGGCTGCACCAGAAGTAGATAGCTTAACCTTTCGAGGAGGGCGTTTACCACGGTGTGGTTCATGACTGGGGTGAAGTCGTAACAAGGTAGCCCTAGGGGAACCTGGGGCTGGATCACCTCCTTACCTATACGACTAACTTAATGTTTGTTGAGTGTTCACACAGATTACTTGATAGAAAGAAAGAGCAAAATATCGAAAGATAATTTTTGAGGGATTTGATTCAGTTAGAATTAAATAACCAAAAAGAATGGGTCTGTAGCTCAGCTGGTTAGAGCGCACCCCTGATAAGGGTGAGGTCGGTGGTTCAAGTCCACTCTGACCCACCAAATCTTCGTTTATTCTATGTTAACTTATTACTCGTTTAGTGAACTAAACGTCGCAACAAGTTACCTTGACTAAACTCGATTTGGCTTCGCCAAAATTATTTGGCATTCGATATATTTGTTTGACTGCATGTAAATGGGGCTATAGCTCAGCTGGGAGAGCGCCTGCCTTGCACGCAGGAGGTCTGCGGTTCGATCCCGCATAGCTCCACCATTTACTTGCACATGGATAGAGATGCCAAAGATAAATGCAAAATTTATCTTTGGCTTTTTTAAGCCCGCTCTTTAAAAATTTGGAAAGCTGATAGTGTTAATGTGAAAGGGATAGTGACGTACTTGTACGTGATTATTTGTAGCATTGGCGCGAAAATTAAAATTGAGTTCTCAAACACTTAAATCAAGTGCCGAGTCATTGTAATGATGATTCATGAGTATTCTTTTGGCGAAAGTAAACACCATTAGTTGCGATACAACGTCAAGCTTACCCGCTTGATAAAGTTTGTTTCCTTGTGAAACTCATTTGGGTTGTATGGTTAAGTGACTAAGCGTATACGGTGGATGCCTTGGCAGTCAGAGGCGATGAAGGACGTAGTAACTTGCGAAAAGCGTTGGCGAGCTAGTAACAAGCATTTGAGCTAACGATGTCCGAATGGGGAAACCCACATGCATAAGCATGTATCACAACATGAATACATAGTGTTGTGAGGCGAACCCGGGGAACTGAAACATCTAAGTACCCGGAGGAAAAGAAATCAACCGAGATTCCCCTAGTAGCGGCGAGCGAACGGGGATTAGCCCTTAAGCGTAGAGGGTGTTAGTGGAATGTGTTGGAAAGCACAGCGGCACAGGGTGATAGCCCCGTACATGAAAACTAACTTTACGTGAAAACGAGTAGGACGGGACACGTGACATCTTGTCTGAACATGGGGGGACCATCCTCCAAGGCTAAATACTCCTGACTGACCGATAGTGAACCAGTACCGTGAGGGAAAGGCGAAAAGAACCCCTGTGAGGGGAGTGAAATAGAACCTGAAACCGTATACGTACAAGCAGTGGGAGCGGTTCTTGAGACCGTGACTGCGTACCTTTTGTATAATGGGTCAGCGACTTACATTTTGTAGCGAGGTTAAGCGAATAGCGGAGCCGTAGGGAAACCGAGTGTTAACTGCGCGTTTAGTTGCAAGGTGTAGACCCGAAACCCGGTGATCTAGCCATGGGCAGGTTGAAGGTTGAGTAACATCAACTGGAGGACCGAACACACGTATGTTGAAAAATGCGGTGATGACTTGTGGCTGGGGGTGAAAGGCCAATCAAACCGGGAGATATCTGGTTCTCCTCGAAAGCTATTTAGGTAGCGCCTCGAGCGAATACCATTGGGGGTAGAGCACTGTTAAGGCTAGGGGGTCATCCCGACTTACCAACCCTTTGCAAACTCCGAATACCAATGAGTACTACTCGGGAGACACACGGCGGGTGCTAACGTCCGTCGTGAAAAGGGAAACAACCCAGACCATCAGCTAAGGTCCCAAAGTTATTGCTAAGTGGGAAACGATGTGGGAAGGCTTAGACAGCTAGGATGTTGGCTTAGAAGCAGCCATCATTTAAAGAAAGCGTAATAGCTCACTAGTCGAGTCGGCCTGCGCGGAAGATTTAACGGGGCTAAGCAATACACCGAAGCTATGGGTACTAGCGCTTGCGCTAGTGCGGTAGAGGAGCGTTCTGTAAGCCGTTGAAGGTGAAGGGGTAACCCACGCTGGAGGTATCAGAAGTGCGAATGCTGACATGAGTAACGATAAAGGGGGTGAAAAACCCCCTCGCCGAAAGACCAAGGGTTCCTGTCCAATGTTAATCAGGGCAGGGTGAGTCGACCCCTAAGGCGAGGCCGAAAGGCGTAGTCGATGGGAAACAGGTTAATATTCCTGTACTTCTGCTAACTGCGATGGAGAGACGGAGAAGGCTAGGCTAGCGCGGCGTTGGTTGTCCGCGTTTAAGGCTGTAGGTGGTGCACTTAGGCAAATCCGGGTGCACATACACTGAGAGTTGATGACGAGGTTCTACGGAACTGAAGTAGTTGATGCCATGCTTCCAGGAAAATCTTCTAAGCTTCAGGTTAGCAGGAATCGTACCCCAAACCGACACAGGTGGTTGGGTAGAGAATACCAAGGCGCTTGAGAGAACTCGGCTGAAGGAACTAGGCAAAATGGTACCGTAACTTCGGGAGAAGGTACGCTCCTGTTGGTGATGAGACTTGCTCTCTAAGCTGACGGGAGTCGCAGATACCAGGTGGCTGCAACTGTTTATCAAAAACACAGCACTGTGCAAACTCGCAAGAGGAAGTATACGGTGTGACGCCTGCCCGGTGCCGGAAGGTTAATTGATTGGGTTATCTTCGGAGAAGCTCATGATCGAAGCCCCGGTAAACGGCGGCCGTAACTATAACGGTCCTAAGGTAGCGAAATTCCTTGTCGGGTAAGTTCCGACCTGCACGAATGGCGTAATGATGGCCACGCTGTCTCCAGCCGAGACTCAGTGAAGTTGAAATTGCGGTGAAGATGCCGTATACCCGCGGCTAGACGGAAAGACCCCGTGAACCTTTACTATAGCTTGGCACTGAACATTGACCCTACATGTGTAGGATAGGTGGGAGACTTTGAAGCTGGAACGCCAGTTCTTGTGGAGTCAACCTTGAAATACCACCCTTGTAGTGTTGATGTTCTAACTCTGGCCCCTGAATCGGGGTTGAGGACAGTGCCTGGTGGGTAGTTTGACTGGGGCGGTCTCCTCCCAAAGAGTAACGGAGGAGCACGAAGGTTGGCTAAGTACGGTCGGACATCGTACGGTTAGTGCAATGGCATAAGCCAGCTTAACTGCGAGACATACACGTCGAGCAGGTGCGAAAGCAGGTCATAGTGATCCGGTGGTTCTGAATGGAAGGGCCATCGCTCAACGGATAAAAGGTACTCCGGGGATAACAGGCTGATACCGCCCAAGAGTTCATATCGACGGCGGTGTTTGGCACCTCGATGTCGGCTCATCACATCCTGGGGCTGAAGTCGGTCCCAAGGGTATGGCTGTTCGCCATTTAAAGTGGTACGCGAGCTGGGTTCAGAACGTCGTGAGACAGTTCGGTCCCTATCTGCCGTGGGCGTTGGATGATTGAAGGGAGCTGCTCCTAGTACGAGAGGACCGGAGTGGACGAACCGCTGGTGTTCGGGTTGTCATGCCAATGGCATTGCCCGGTAGCTACGTTCGGAATCGATAACCGCTGAAAGCATCTAAGCGGGAAGCGAGCCCTAAGATGAGTCATCCCTAGGACTTTAAGTCCTCTAAAGGGCCGTAGGAGACTACTACGTTGATAGGCAAGGTGTGTAAGCGTTGTGAGGCGTTGAGCTAACTTGTACTAATGACCCGTGAGGCTTAACCATACAACCCAAAAGGGTTTCTAACTAAGTGAATACTTAGCGAAAGAATACCGACACTTGATTTAGTGTACTCAAATTTAAAACAGCTTTCTAAATTTCCAAATTTGTCTGGAAACCATAGCATTGTGGTACCACCTGATCCCATCCCGAACTCAGAAGTGAAACGCAATCGCGCCGATGGTAGTGTGGGGTCTCCCCATGTGAGAGTAGGTCATTTCCAGACGCCTAATACTTCTCGAAAGAGAATCGATAAATCCCCAGCACTTCGTGTTGGGGATTTTTTCGTTTAACCGCTGTTGAAATTAACGTTGTGAGCTCCAATATTCATGTTGGGGTCACACATCTTCAACATTCACCACATCCTTGTGGCAACTAGATTTGGCTCACTATCTTGTGTTAAGAAGCCGAATAACGTGCAGTGGGTTATACCAATCTAATACCAATCTAAGTAAAAATATGATCTAATTGTATTTATCATATTCTCTTCATTTGTTGTTATGGATAACTTTAAGAATACCGACTTTAATTCACTAGCTCGTAAGCAAACATCTATTCAAATGAAGATGCGGCTACTTGCACTTGCTCATTTTCAAGATGGAAAGTCCCGAACACAAATTGCACGTTTTTTGAAAGTGAGTAGAACGAGTGTTAATAAGTGGGTACATGTCTTTTTAGAGGAAGGCTTAGCTGGGTTGCAAGAGAAGCCACGTACAGGTAGGCCACCATTTCTTAGCAAGAAACAACAAGCCCAACTCGCTGACTATATAGAAAAAAGAGCAAATAGCGATCAAGGTGGTAGATTGACGGGGGCACATATTCATAGCTACATTTTATCTGAGTTTGGTAAAAGCTATCATCCTGACTCAATCTATTATTTGTTGAATCATATGGGGTTTTCGTGGATAACCTCACGCTCTAAGCACCCAAAACAATCAATTGAAGCCCAGGAGGAGTTTAAAAAAATTCCAAATTAAAACGATCCTTAAGATCCCCGGGCACCTTTCTTTAGATCGCATTGATATTTGGTTTCAAGATGAAGCAAGATTTGGCCAACAAAATACGACAACGAAGATTTGGGCCAGAACGGGTACCAGACCACGGGTTGTACGGCAGCAGCAATTCGAATATGCATACCTATTTGGTTCTGTATGTCCTAATAGGGGCATAGGTCAGGCAATAGTCGTTCCATGGACGAGCAAGGAAGCGATGCACCTCCACTTAAAACAGATCTCGGACGTCACTGATATAGATCGACATGCTGTCGTGATAATGGATGGAGCCGGTTGGCATACCGAAGGTATCGCAGATGAATTCAAAAATGTCAGCATCATCAAATTACCGCCTTATTCACCAGAGCTAAATTCAATCGAACAAGTATGGAGCTGGATGCGCCAGCATTGTCTCGCCAATAGAGTTTTTAGAAATTATGAAGACATTGTCGATAGCGTTTGTGATGCCTGGAATACCTTTACCGATAGTTCAGAACGAGTGACACAAATGTGTTCTAGGGACTGGGCAAATATGACCAGTTAGTTTTCCAGTTTGGTATAAGTAAAAATATGATCTAATTGTATTTATCATATTCTCTTCATTTGTTGTTATGGATAACTTTAAGAATACCGACTTTAATTCACTAGCTCGTAAGCAAACATCTATTCAAATGAAGATGCGGCTACTTGCACTTGCTCATTTTCAAGATGGAAAGTCCCGAACACAAATTGCACGTTTTTTGAAAGTGAGTAGAACGAGTGTTAATAAGTGGGTACATGTCTTTTTAGAGGAAGGCTTAGCTGGGTTGCAAGAGAAGCCACGTACAGGTAGGCCACCATTTCTTAGCAAGAAACAACAAGCCCAACTCGCTGACTATATAGAAAAAAGAGCAAATAGCGATCAAGGTGGTAGATTGACGGGGGCACATATTCATAGCTACATTTTATCTGAGTTTGGTAAAAGCTATCATCCTGACTCAATCTATTATTTGTTGAATCATATGGGGTTTTCGTGGATAACCTCACGCTCTAAGCACCCAAAACAATCAATTGAAGCCCAGGAGGAGTTTAAAAAAATTCCAAATTAAAACGATCCTTAAGATCCCCGGGCACCTTTCTTTAGATCGCATTGATATTTGGTTTCAAGATGAAGCAAGATTTGGCCAACAAAATACGACAACGAAGATTTGGGCCAGAACGGGTACCAGACCACGGGTTGTACGGCAGCAGCAATTCGAATATGCATACCTATTTGGTTCTGTATGTCCTAATAGGGGCATAGGTCAGGCAATAGTCGTTCCATGGACGAGCAAGGAAGCGATGCACCTCCACTTAAAACAGATCTCGGACGTCACTGATATAGATCGACATGCTGTCGTGATAATGGATGGAGCCGGTTGGCATACCGAAGGTATCGCAGATGAATTCAAAAATGTCAGCATCATCAAATTACCGCCTTATTCACCAGAGCTAAATTCAATCGAACAAGTATGGAGCTGGATGCGCCAGCATTGTCTCGCCAATAGAGTTTTTAGAAATTATGAAGACATTGTCGATAGCGTTTGTGATGCCTGGAATACCTTTACCGATAGTTCAGAACGAGTGACACAAATGTGTTCTAGGGACTGGGCAAATATGACCAGTTAGTTTTCCAGTTTGGTATTACTTGGATTTGGCTGGTTCAATGGCATTTATTTTGGCTTTAAATGCTTGGCGAGTTTGTTCATTGGCTTGTTGATACCAAAAATCGAGCATCTGACTAATATTAATCTGAGTTGTATTATCAGGGCTGTCAGTTACTGAAACCTGTGTTGCAGTCAAAGATGTTGCTATAACTTGTGGTTGCATCTTGATGGCTGCAGCTGCTGCGCTGAGGTTATATTGATTGATCTCCTCTCGGTAATTACGACCTATCTGGATACCATCTTTAGTTAGGGTATCAATACGATAGTCGATTTGTTGGCCATTGTCGTCGATGATGCTGACCTTGGGGTGTTGGTTAAATTTATCTGCATCGCTAGTAGAGTTAATTTTGGGCAAACTTATTTTGTATTTTGCATTTTGCCCGGTGAAAGTCACAATGACAGCTTCAGATATAAAGCGTTGATTTTGCCCTTGATGGCGAAAGTTAGCTAGGTATTTGAATACTATCTGCTGCTCGCCATCCTCTGCGGTTAAGTTGGTTGTGTCAGTTTCTTGTGCATTGAATAGTAATGGCTTAGTGTTAGCCGGTAAGCTGACACTGATAGCTGCTAAGGTTGTTGGCGCTATGAGCATCGCACTGAGAAGCCCTAATTTAGAAAGTAATGGATACGGTATTTTCATATAAAACTCAGATAATGATCAGCTCACAATTATATAGCACTTAAGTCAGATGTTGAAAATGACAGTTAAAAATCATGGACAACAATTTGTCCAGTGTGAGGTATTAATAACAGTAATTTAAATGCGCTAGGGTTATAATTTATCTCGGTTTATTGATGGAGAGTGCCGTGCTAACCAAATTGTTGGTAACCTTGTTAATTATTGCTGGTGCATTATTTTATGTTCGTAAACCGGCGCGTTATGAGCAGACTGAAACCGCCACTCAATTTGGCCAGCGACTGCTATTTCGTTATGTTGCCATGGGCTTTGTCGTGTTTGCGTTGCTCGGTAGCGCGCTGTATTGGTATTGGACTTGGCAAGATGGGGAGCAGGTTGTTAGCGTTAGCATTGTTTCACCTTTAGAGGATAAAGTTAATATCTATCAAGTGCATAAGCGGGATATAAAAGATAATGAGCTCACTACAGTCGATGGTATTAAGATCCGCTTGTCGACTCAAGAACGGATAATTATTGCGCCAGTCGATGTCAAATAACACAATTTCTGTCGCGTAAGTCGGTATCAAACAACATCACATGTAATTGCTGATAATTAAGTTATCGCAGATGCCACTAGTTTTATCTTAACTGCTAGCCAATTGTGCTTGATTCGGTACAATAAAGATTCATTCACCCTGCGCTTCGATGGCACCCCTTTTTCATCAGAGTGTTTTTTCAGGAGGCCATATGATCACAGCTTATGTCTATGAAGAGAATAAGTTATCTATTATCGAATTGAACGTCCAAGACAGCGTTCCTGATGGGACATTATGGCTAGACCTGTTCAAACCCGAAGATGATGAACGTGAGTGGTTACGAGGCTATTCATCAGAAGAATTGCCTGAAGAGGAAGATATTAACGAGATTGAGGCTTCGGCGCGTTTTTATCAAAATAAAGATGGTTTACACATCAACTCTTTGTTTCCCCAGCGTGTTGGACAAGACGTAAAAGGCGTCAACATATCATTTAACCTTCGTAGTCATTTTTTGGTGACGTTACGTGAAGACGATGTCGGCCTCATTCGTTTACTGCGTAATTACCTGCGTTTGGGCAGGTTGGATGTGAAAACCCCGCAAGCGTTATTTTTAGAGTTGTTTAATCTAAAAGTGGACTACCTATCTGATTTAATTGAGGATGTTTATTCTGTTCTCGAAAATGTCGGCGATCGAGTATTTGAAAGTGATGAACTTGACGATGTGTTTAAGTTAATTACTTTACAGGAAGATTCTAACGGTAAAATTCGCCTTAGTTTGCTCGATACCCAGCGCTCGCTGCGTTATATGCAGCGCTATTATCGTGGCAAGCTAACAGATGATGATTTAAAAGATCTACGTGAGATGTTGTCTGATATTGAATCCCTGATGCCACACAGTCAGTTTATTTTCGACAAGCTAAACTTTTTGCTCGATGCTGCTATGGGCTTTAGTGGTTTGCAGCAAAATAAGATTATTAAAATCTTCTCGGTTGCAGCGGTCATTTTCCTGCCACCGACCGTGATAGCGAGTGCCTATGGAATGAACTTTGCTAATATGCCAGAACTGAGTTGGCAGTGGGGCTATCCGATGGCGATTTTGATGATGTTTGGTAGCGCTGCATCAACTTACTTTTTCTTTAAGCGTAAGGGCTGGCTATAGCGAGTGGCACTTAATGGTTAACCCTGTAGTTAAGAGTTGATTTTACTCTCTTTAATTACCTTAAGTTGAACTACTTGGGCTTTATTATCTCGAAATCTTTGTGGCTCCGTTATGACCTGATTCAGCGAAGTGAATTTGTCATTCATTAACTTTAATGTCAAAAAGCATTTTGCATATGGATTACTACAGCGCGACATCTGTAAGCTGAGATTATGCTGCAATGATTCTAGCTGCGCACGTGTATTGGGCGCAGCTTCATCAATAAGTGCTTGATTTAGATTTTTTTGCAGCGCAGCCAACTGTTCAGGCGCATGTTGTGCAAGCCAGTGCAAACTATCAAAGTCTGGAAGTTCAACCATATTCCCCAACCTGTCTTTAGTGCTTATCGCTCGACTAATCTGCTTTATTCTAGTCGCAGATAGTCAATAACGGTAAGCTGTTCCTTGAGGTTTGGATATATCTCAAGGGCGCTGACGGTCGGTTACCTTATGATTTAGCTGAGTTACCAAAGTAATAACTTACCCTTTCTCTAGGGCTCAGATAATTGTGGATTTTTTCTGGCAAGGCTGATGGGGCAATACAGCGAACAATGGTTAAGCCTTCGGTCTCTAAATCGACGATAGGGGCTTGATCTTTCGGGACCTGCGCATCATAAACCAAAATTCTTGGAAATAATATTTTTTCTAAATTAACCGCCATCACTATGGCAAATTGTCCGCTAGACAGTTCGACAATACTGCCGGGTGGATAGATGCCGAGCATTTTGATCAACTTACCAATGGCGTCTTGATTAAGCTTTTGTTTATAGTTTTTATATATATAAGCCAACGCTGCATAAGGGGTTCGAGCCTTTATTTGACCATCGGGATGGCAGAGCTGATCATAAAGATTGATCGCCGCGACCAATTGCGTCGGTAGGCCTATGCCTTCTTGTTTTAGCCCACGTGGATAGCCTGAGCCATCTAAAAATTCATGGTGGTCACGTACGATGTCCATTGCGTTAGCAGGGAAGTTATCTGCTAACCTTAATAGTGCCACCCCCATAGTAGGATGCTGTTTAATAAAATTAATTTCAGGTTGAGTCAGCGGAGTTTTCTTGCGCATTAATTGTGCAGGTACTTTCAGTTTGCCTATATCATGAAATAAGGCGCCGAGTCCGACCGCTTCAATATCTGCTCGTGACCATTGCAACTCTTTTGCGACCATCATAGAAAGTACTGCCACATTGAGCGAATGATGATAGATGCCGTCATCGTCTTTGGCATCGGCCATAAGGTGCAAGACTAAGTTATCTGAATTAAGTAGTTGCTCTGCTATATCACTCACTAGCTCTTGTGCATCATTAATGGCGTTGAGTGGGCGCAGTTGTAATTTGGTGATCAGGCTGCGCATCATGGCAACCGAGCGACCGAACTGTTGTTCAGTTTTTTGTAGATCGCGCCTGAGCCGTTGCAGGTATTCTATTCTGTTTAATTTATTTTGGTTCATCTGGGCACTTAGCACATCAAGCTTTTTGTTGGTTTTAGTGTCGTCGATTTTCTCCGTGACGACTTTGCTCAATGGCGGTACGCTGCTTTTATCTAAGTCGACAAATACAAATTCGATGCCTAAGTTTTTAATTAATTCTATCTGTGTGTTCTGTTTGAGTTTGAATGAGTTAAATAGAAAGGGATGCTCTTTCCATGAGACAGGTAATCGCACGAAATTGCCTGTTTGTAGTTGATTAACATTGACTTTACAGCTTTTGCTCATGTGATGATTAGTTTGCCTGAATGTGACCGGGTATTTTATATGAAGCGGATGACTTTACAATTCATTAGGCTATGTTGCAGTAAAGATGTAGGCAAAATATATTGAAACAGAGAATGTTATCACAGGAATGCGATAACAATGCTTCATCGTGCAATTCGGTAGTGATGCTTAGTTAGGCAAGAGGAAGCATGATAGTGATAACATTCCCTGAGTGACAATTTGGATTGTTACTCAGGGAATGTTTAATTACACCAGTGAATTTGTTGATTAGCGATTAAAGAGGGATGGTGATAATAAACTTGGCACCTTCAAGAGCTGATGTTTCAATTGCCATATGGCCATTATAGCTGATGACGATTTCATGACAGACAGCGAGGCCGATCCCTTGACCCGGTTTTTGCGTATCGGCGCGCACACCTCGCTCGATGATACGTTGGCGGATACTGTCAATAACGCCGGGGCCATCATCTTCAACGATCAACACAAACTCACCGTTGTCGCTGTAATAGGCACTCACCGTTACTTGGCTGATACACATCTTAAAGGCATTTTCCATTAAGTTGCCACATAACTCCATTAAGTCGCCTTTATCGCCAGGGAAAACCTGCTCTTTAGGGATGTTAGCGCTAAAGCTAATCTGTTTATCACGATAGACTTTAAACAGCATTTGCGCGAGTTGATCAACTAAAGGGGCGACGGGAGTTTGTTGCCGCTTAAGCCCTTTACGTCCAAGCATGGCACGCTTTAATTGATATTTTACTAGCTGATCCATTTGGCTAACTTGTTGCATGATCTTTTCGCTAGCGCTGTTTTTATCCAGGCTGGCATCATCGGTAATAGCATGTACTGCGGCCAAACGTGTTTTAAGGCTGTGGGCTAAGTCATTCATGGCATTTTGGTAACGTTCTTGCTGGGCGCTCGATTGCTGTAACAGTTGGTTGAGTGCTTGTGTCACGCCCTCAAGTTCGACCGGATAATCGTTCGATAATGCCTTGGCCTTACCACTGCTGACTTGTTGTAACTCGTTACGCAGGCGTACTAATGGCCGCATTCCCCAATAAGCAGCACTGATTAATAATACGAATGCTAAACCCAGTACCATGGCGAGGCGCCAATAGGTGCGTCGGCTGAACTTATCTAGTTCTTGCTCTAATTTTTGTGCATCTTTCATCACCAATAAGTTGTATTTATTTTTGGCGATTTCGACCGACAGTAAATAGACAAAGTAATTTTTATTATCAGCTAGGGTCAGGTAGTAAGGCGGGGCATCATGTCTAATATGGTTAAAGCGCTCGCAGGTATCGAATAAACCACGATCGGCAGCTAATGATGAGGTCCAAACTTGCGCGAATGCTTCATTACAACTAGCGATAATATAACGCTCGGGGGTGTTATTTTCTGTCAGCCATTGGCTGTCATCTGGGATCAGGTTGTTTTCTTTTAATTCTGCGGCGACTTTGGGGATCTCTGCGATCAACTGCGCCGTCTCTTCATTATAATTATTTTGAGCATAGAGAATATTAACCAGCCAAGCTAAGCCAAAGCCCACTAAAGCAATAATGGAGAGTGAGGTCAGGAATAACCGCGTCAGCAGGCGGCGTTTGAATTTGAACTTTAACTGCATACGAGATTAAACTTATAGCCTTGACCACGGATGGTGGCTATGGGGTTGTCTAAATCACTCTTAGCGAGTTTTTTTCGTAGGCGGCTGACCATCACTTCAATGGTATTTGGGTCGCCCTCTTTATCGCCATAAATCACATCCAAAAGGCGCTGCTTGGCGACAACCTCGTGACAATGGCGCATGAGGTATTCTAATATTTGATATTCAAATGCGGTCACCTCCATTGGCTCTCCATCGAGAGTGACTTGTTTAGCGGCTAAGTCTAATTGCAGTGGACCACTGGTAATTTGTGGTTTAACAAACCCAGCACTGCGGCGCACGAGTGCATCTAAGCGTGCGACCAACTCCTCTTTTTGAAACGGTTTAACCAGGTAGTCATCGGCGCCTGCATTTAAGCCCTCGACTTTATCTTGCCAGTTGACCCGTGCGGTCAAAATAAGGATAGGGGCTTTAAGCCCGGCCTGTCTTAAGGTGTGAATAAGGCTAATGCCATCTTGGTCGGGTAAGCCTAAATCGACAATGGCCACATCGATTGGATAATTGGTTGCTTGATAAAATCCCTCTTTGGCGGTGAGGGCCACTTGAACCTTATTGCCTAAATCACTCAGTTGTACATTGAGGTGATGGGATAAGATGGGATCATCTTCAACAATCAAAATTCTCATTCGCGTGGGCCTTAATGTTATGGGTGAGTTTATTTTAGTGTAACCACTTCTATTGCTCATGCTAATTGAGCTAAGCCGTTAAAGCCATTAGTTTATAACCGTTTAACTTAACCGTTGCTGACTTACCTTGCAGCGACTAACTTAATATTATCAATTGCCTTGGAGACTAAGCGTTTTATCACCTATGAATTTAGGCCACTAATGGTTAGAATCGCGTCAATATTGAATAATAGGACTATTCTATGCCTTGGCTTAACGCTGTTGTTATACTATTTGTGTGTTTATATTTACCGACAACATGGGCGACGGGCTTCACGTTTACCGCGATCCCTGATGAAGATGAAAGCCAATTACAGACCCGTTTCGATAAGGTTGCGCGCTACCTAGAAGCAGAGCTTGGGGTCGAGGTTAACTATATTCCGGTTAAGTCTTATGCCGCAGCCGTTACAGCCTTTCGAAATAATCAAGTGCAGTTAGCCTGGTTCGGTGGCTTGTCGGGTGTGCAAGCTAGGCGTTTAGTGCCTGGCTCGAAGGCTATTGCCCAAGGTTTTGAAGATCAATCGTTTAAAAGTTATTTTATTGCCCATCATTCAGTGCAGTTAATGCCATCGAACCATTTTCCTAATTTAAACGGTTACACTTTTACCTTTGGTTCTAAAGGTTCGACGTCGGGTCGATTGATGCCGCAATTTTATATTGAGCGCAATATGGGCAAAAAGGTCGCCGATATCTTTACTCGGGTAGGCTTTTCTGGCGATCACAGTCGGACTATTGTCCAGGTTGAAGCGGGGGCTTATCAGGTGGGCGCGGTCAATTATAAGGTGTGGCAAAGTGCGGTTGCGAATGGGCAAGTAGACACAGGTAAAGTGCGAGTCATCTGGGAAAGTCCCAGTTATCCCGATTATCAGTGGACGTTACGCGCAGGGGTTGATGAAACTTATGGTGCAGGTTTTGGCGACAAAGTAAAAATGGCACTGCTGAACATGGATCAACCTGACTTATTAGCGAGTTTTCCTCGGCAAGCTTTTGTCGCAGCCGATAATGAAGATTATGAGCCCATTGCCACAGTGGCGGTTGCCATTGGTTTATTAGATTAGGCTATGCTAACAATCAAAGATCTGTCGATAAGTTACGGCAATAAACGGGTGCTCGATAAGTTATCATTGACGCTTCACCCTAGCGAGAAACTGGCGATAGTCGGCGAGTCTGGTGCAGGAAAATCAACGCTACTTAACTATATTTATCAGCAGCTTAAAGATAAATCGGCTTTGTGTGCTCAATCACAAGGCCTAGTGGATGCCCTCAGTGTCTATCACAATGTTTATATGGGTGGGCTCGCGCGCCATCACTGGGTGTATAACATCGCCAACTTAGTGTGGCCGATGGCGACGCGGCAGGTTGAAGTGGACAAGCTTTGTCAGGCGTTATCGCTTGATGTGGCGTTAACGACTAAGGTATCTGCGTTATCTGGAGGCCAGCGTCAACGTGTCGGGTTAGCACGCGCCTTGTATCAGCAACAAGCGGTGTTTATAGGGGATGAAGCGTTTTCTGCGCTCGATCCTATGATGGCCAATCGATTGGTGGAGCAGGTGATAGCCCAGCACGATGCTGTCGTGATGGTGCTACATGATCGTTATCTGGCACTGAATCACTTCGACCGTATTATTGGCCTGCGTGATGGAAAAATTGCCTTGGATAGGCCGGCTAAACACTTGAACGAGCATGATCTGGCCGTTTTTTTTGATAATAGCTTAGACAGCGCCGCCACGGCGCGTTCACATGCCTAACCCGTTAAGCTTTATTGGCCCTTGGCAAGGTTTAACCTTAGCACTTTGGGCAATGGCTTTGGGCTGTAGCTATTTTGCCGATATTACCATTATCTCTCTCGATCCTTGGCATGAGCTATCTCGTATGCTGCTCGCCATGCTTACCCCAGATTTTTTCGCTACAGAATCAATTATTAACGCCTTATGGTTAACCGTTAGTTTTGCGCTGCTTGGTGTCAGCGTGGGGTTACTCTTAGGTTCGCCCTTGGTGTTGATCTATCATTTGCCTTGGGTGTCCGGTGTTTGCGCCATGGTGCGAGGCATTCATGAGATATTTTGGGCGTTACTGTTTTTACAACTGTTTGGCTTATCACCACTGACCGGAATACTGGCCATCGCCTTGCCCTATGGCGCGACTTTCGCCCGAGTGTTTCATGATATTTTACAACAATCACCTAGCACGACGCTCGAGAGCCTGCCTGCTAAGGTCGATAATATTAGCCGCTATTGTTACGGCAAAGTGGGACATGTTTATCCATTAATGCTGGCTTATATCCGCTATCGATTTGAGTGTGCACTGCGCAGCAGCGCAGTACTGGGTTTTATTGGCATGCCGACGCTAGGGTTTTATCTTGAAACTGCATTTAGTCAGGGAAATTATCAAGAAGGGGCGGCGCTGCTGATCTTATTTGTGCTGTTGATCGGTACCATTTCATGGTGGGCTCGTAGCCTGCTGTTGCCTTGGTACTTATTGGCGGCGCTGTTAACACTGCCGACAATAACCGTGTTAGATAGCCAATTAATTTGGCAATTTATTAGTTATGATCTACTACCCCCCGGGCTGCGCGGTATCGTTCATCACCAGATTGAGCTTAGCCAAGGGTGGTGGCAATTTAGCCGCTGGTGGCAGCAGCTAACCTTTGAGCAGGTGTTACCAGGGGTTGGTGCCACATTGGTGTTAGCCTTATGTGCATTAGGCGCAACCCAATTATTGGCGCTGGTTGGATTTTATATCGCTAGCGGTTATCGCGGCAGTCGTTGGAGTGCTGCGCTGGGGAGAGCTGTGCTATTGGTGCTGCGCTCGTTGCCTGAGTATTTATTGGCGTTCATTTTTATGTTGCTGCTTGGTCCCTCTATGTTGCCAGCCATCGCTGCACTGGCGCTGCATAATGGGGCCTTGATTGCCTACTTAGTGGTAAGGCAAGAGGAGATACTTAAGCCCAGCGGTACCTACCAGTGGCGAGCCGATCATTTTGCTTTTGAGATCTTACCGCGCATCTATCCTAACTTGATGTCGTTGCTGTTTTATCGCTTTGAAGTGATATTAAGAGAAACGGCCATTTTTGGTGTATTAGGCGTCGCCACTTTGGGGTTTTATATCGATAGCGCCTTTGCCGAAATTCGCTACAGTAATGCGCTGTATTTACTTATTATTACGGCATTAATGAATGTGATTGTTGATCATATCGCGCGGCGATTATTAGCCAATAGGCTACCCCAAGGGGTTAACCTAGGGGCACCATCTTGTGTGGCTTAGCGTTAAGGTTTCAGTAAAGGCTGGTGCTTTGCTAAAGCTTACGCTAAAACGCCGCGAGCCTTTTATGATGCTTTTAATTGTGATATATCCGGTGTTGTAGATAGTAGTGGTGGTTCAGATGTCATATCACATTGATGTTTTACTTCCAGAAACCGTCAATCGGCTGAATCTGGCACAGGGCTAGTCGTTTGTGAGCTAGCCACCTGTGGATGAAGTGGTTATGTCGCCTAAAGGATATGCCCAGATTTATTGAGGATAACACCAAGCGAGTTAGAGGAAGTCGCTCGGTGTCTGTCTGCTCCAAATACGGCTATAGGCCATCAGCTGTGGATAGAAAGTCCGAAATGCAATTTCGATCTCGATATCCATTTTGATGACAGTGTCTACCGCGCCGTTAAAAATATCAGGTTTTGATACGCGCTTGGCAACCGAGGTTATCGCTCGATGTAATCCCTCTTGAGCTTGGTAGGCCACAAGCCAATTTTGCTGGCGCATGGCGGGAATAATATCAAGCAGCGTTTGGGGCAGGTGGGGCGTGCTTTCTAATGTTGTATAGGCGTGCTCTGCAAACTGGCTTAATGATTGGTTATGGTATTCATCCCAATATTTGGCCAGCATATGATCAAAGGCTAAATCGATTAATATCGGCGCAGCCCGTTGCAATTGCGCCGGGAACGCGGCGCGGAGCTCTTTGGTCAGCTCGTGACTGTCGGTAAGAGAATCAATCTGTCTGTGTAACCAAATACCTTGTTGTAATGGTTTTGGATGGTCAATGATATTGCCTTTAGCAAAGTCACCTGCCAAGTTGGCGCCCAGAGAAGTGTTACTGTTGTCTGCGAGATGAAGATGAGCCAAAAAGTTCATTAGATATGATGTATTTTCTTTGTTAAAGCAGGTTTTTCACGTTATCATGACCGCTGGTGCTAAGGAACCTTTATTTTATGCAGAGTGAGCGTACGATGCAATCATAGGCAACTTAAGGATGTGCACCCAGTGAGTTTCCCTTCATATTAACTATTATCGGTTTTAAGGATCATGGATGATGTTTAACTGGTTTTCGAAGCTATTAGGTAAAAAGGAACAATCGCAACGTAAACGTGTGCAGGTTGATATTCCGATAGAACAACACAGTTATCGTAAAGCTTTTTTTGACGTCAAACCTCACCAAGTTAGCGTCAAAGAGGATGAAAGCACTAACTAGTGGGTTTGCCTTGATCTTCTCTGTTTCTGCCAATAGACTAGCGGCCGATTTATGTTAAACAGAGACTAACTATGCGTGTTGCCGATTTTTGTTTTGACCTTCCTGATGAACTGATCGCTAGGTATCCTATGCCCGATCGCAGTAGTTCACGTTTATTGACTCTTGATGGCAGCAGTGGCGAGCTTGCCGATAAACAGTTTACCGATATTTTACAGATGGTGAATCCAGGCGATCTAATGGTGTTTAACAACACCCGGGTGATCCCCGCACGCCTATTTGGTCAAAAGCAAACTGGCGGAAAATTAGAGATATTGGTTGAGCGTATGCTCGACGATAAACGCATCTTAGCCCATGTTCGCAGCTCAAAATCGCCCAAGCCCGGTAGCATAGTGTGCCTCGACGGCGGTTATGAAATGACCATGCTTGAACGTCACGATACGCTGTTTGAACTTGCGCTTAACAGTGACAAGACCATTTTAGAGGTGCTCGAAGAAGTAGGGCACATGCCATTACCGCCTTATATCGATCGCCCAGACGAAGATGCCGACAAAGAGCGCTACCAAACGGTTTACAATCAAAATCCAGGCGCGGTAGCAGCGCCCACCGCGGGATTGCATTTTGATGATGCCTTGCTTGCGGCTTTAAAAGATAAAGGCGTCAATATCGCCTTTGTGACTTTACATGTCGGCGCTGGAACCTTCCAACCTGTGCGGGTGGATAATATCCTCGAACATAAAATGCACTCAGAGTGGGCTGAGGTTTCGCAGCAAGTGGTTGATCAAATCACGGCCACCAAAGCGGCGGGTAAACGCGTGATAGCTGTGGGCACCACGTCAGTACGTTCACTGGAAAGTGCAGCGAAAGCCAGCCAAGGTGAACTGCAACCTTTTAGTAGTGATACCGATATCTTTATTTATCCAGGTTATGAGTTTCAAATTGTTGATGCCATTGTCACCAATTTTCATCTGCCAGAGTCGACCTTGATTATGTTGATTAGCGCATTTGCCGGTTTCGACGAGGTCAAAAACGCCTATCAGCACGCGATCGCTCAAAAATACCGCTTTTTTAGCTATGGCGATGCCATGTTTGTGACTAAAAAACCGAACTCATAAGTGATTTTGCTTTAAAATACCTACCCACTATTTAAAGTGGGTATTTTTTTATGTTTTTTCAGGTTAAGGGTTGATACTCAATTGTTTGCCCTTATCTCTATTGTTCATTCGTGTCTAAAACCATAGGCACAATATTGGTGTCAGACTGTTTCTCTGGCGAGGTAAATTATGAAATTTGAATTAGATACAACCGATGGTCGTGCACGTCGCGGTCGTTTAGTGTTCGAACGTGGTACTGTCGAAACGCCTGCGTTTATGCCTGTTGGTACCTACGGTACTGTGAAAGGGATGACACCTGAAGAAGTGCGTGCTACTGGCGCCGATATTCTGCTGGGAAATACCTTTCACCTTTGGTTACGACCAGGCGAAGAGATCATGCGCAAGCATGGTGACTTACATGATTTTATGAACTGGCAACGTCCAATCCTGACCGACTCTGGCGGGTTCCAAGTCTTTAGTTTGGGTGATATTCGTAAGATCACCGAAGAGGGGGTGCATTTCCGTTCGCCAATCAATGGTGAGAAGATTTTCCTCGATCCTGAAAAGTCGATGCAAATTCAAGACTCGCTTGGCAGTGATGTGGTGATGATTTTTGACGAATGTACGCCATATCCTGCAACTGAAGATGAAGCGCGTAAGTCAATGCAGATGTCTTTGCGTTGGGCTCAGCGTTCGCGCGATGAGTTCGATAGACTGGAAAACCCCAATTCCCTCTTTGGTATTATCCAAGGCGGTGTATACGAAGATTTACGTGATGAAAGCCTAGATGGGCTAGTTAATATTGGTTTTGATGGTTATGCCATCGGTGGTTTAGCGGTTGGCGAGCCAAAGGAAGATATGCACCGTATTTTGGAGCATGTGTGCCCTAAAATTCCAACCGATAAGCCACGTTACTTGATGGGGGTCGGTAAGCCAGAAGATTTAGTTGAGGGCGTACGTCGCGGCGTAGATATGTTTGACTGTGTTATGCCAACACGTAATGCTCGCAATGGTCATCTGTTTACCAGTGAAGGCGTTATCAAGATCCGCAATGCGCGTCATCGTGATGACACTTCACCACTTGATGCTAAATGTGATTGTTATACCTGTAAGAATTACTCACGGGCGTACCTGTATCATTTAGATCGTTGCAATGAAATTTTAGGAGCACGTTTAAATACCATCCACAACTTACGTTACTACCAAATGTTGATGGAAGGTTTGCGTGGCGCAATTGAGACAGGTACATTAGACGCCTTTGTTGAGGAGTTCTATACCAGTCAAGGTCGTGAAGTTCCTAAGTTATCCGATTAACACTTACAGCTAATAAGAAGAGAGAACTATGTTCATTTCAAATGCATATGCAAACGCAGCAGGCGCACCAGCAGGTGGTGGCACCATGGAACTGATTTTCATGTTGGTCATTTTTGGCTTGATTTTTTACTTTATGATTTTCCGCCCACAATCAAAGCGCGTTAAAGAACATAAGAACCTAATGAGCTCATTGAGCAAAGGTGACGAAGTGTTAACCAGCGGTGGGATCTTAGGTAAGATCGCGAAAATCAGTGATGAAAATGATTACGTGTTACTTACCATCAATGAAACCAGCGAAATCACAATTAAAAAGGATTACATTGCGGCTGTTTTGCCTAAAGGGTCGATTAAGTCACTTTAAGTTGTAAATAAGTCACTTTAAGCCAAGAGGGCGATGGTGTGTTAAATAAATACCCAATGTGGAAAAACCTAATGGTGATGTTCATCATCGCCATAGGTGCTTTCTACGCAATACCAAATTTATTTGGTGAAGACCATGCAGTGCAAGTGGTCGCGACACGTGGTGCCGAAGTTAGCGTATCGACTCAGACACAAGTCAATGAGTTATTGTCGACAAAAGGCATCGAAGTTAAGCGCTCTGAGCTGGAAAATGGTCAACTGTTAGTGCGTGTGGCTAATGCGGATCAACAATTACTCGCTAAAGAGGCCATTGCGGACTCACTCGGTGATAAGTATGTTGTCGCGCTCAACTTAGCCCCGGCAACGCCAAAGTGGTTAGAGTCACTGGGCGGTAGTCCAATGAAGCTAGGTCTTGATTTACGTGGTGGTGTGCACTTCTTAATGGAAGTGGACATGAGCGAAGCGATTCGTAAGATGACCGAGGCTAAAATCGCCGATTTTAGAACCGATCTTCGCAGCGAAAAAATTCGTTATGCCGGTATCCGTAATAGCGCTAAAGGCATTGAGATTAAATTCCGTGATGCCGATAGCCTTGCTAAAGCTGAACGTTTTCTCAAGACGCGCAGTAACGACATGGTGTTCAGCGATATCTCATCGAATGACAACTATTTGTTACTAGCGAACATGAGTGAAACTTACCTTAAGCAAATTAAGGAAGAAGCACTGCAGCAAAACATCACTACATTGCGTAATCGTGTTAACGAGTTGGGTGTGGCAGAACCTGTGGTTCAGCGCCAAGGGGCTGAACGCATCATCGTCGAATTGCCTGGTGTTCAAGATACCGCACGTGCCAAAGATATTTTAGGTGCAACGGCGTCAATTGAGTTCCATATGGTTGACGAAAAAGCCGATGCGGCTGCGATTGCCAGTGGGCGTATCTCTGCAGGATCGCAAGTCTACAATCGTCGCCAAGGCGGTCAAGTGGTGCTGCAAAAAGCGGTCATGCTAACCGGTGATCATATTCAAGGTGCTCAACCTAGTTTTGATGAGTACAGCCGTCCACAAGTGTCGATTAACCTCGATGCTAAAGGTGGAACTATCTTCTCAAATGTGACCAAAGACAACATCGGCAAGCCGATGGCGACCTTGTTCATTGAGTATAAAGATAACGGCGAGAAAAACCCTGACGGCAGCGTAAAGATGGATAAAATTGAGGAAGTGATCTCAGTGGCGACCATTCAAGCGCGTTTGGGGCGTAACTTCGTCATCACAGGCCTAGATCATGCCGAAGCGCAAAACCTAGCCTTGCTGCTACGTGCTGGTGCGTTAATTGCTCCTGTATCGATTGTTGAAGAGCGTACGATTGGTCCAAGCCTTGGTGCTGAAAACATCGAAAACGGTGTTCAGGCAATGGTATGGGGTATGGCGGTTGTGCTTATCTTCATGCTGGTCTATTACCGTGGCTTTGGCTTGATAGCCAACCTTGCGTTAACGGCTAACCTAGTGATGGTGGTGGGCGTGATGTCGATGATCCCTGGCGCGGTGTTAACCCTGCCTGGTATTGCTGGTATGGTGTTAACCGTGGGTATGGCTGTTGACGGTAACGTGCTTATTTATGAGCGTATTCGTGAAGAACTTCGCGCGGGGCGCAGTGTGCAACAAGCGATACACGAAGGCTATGGTAATGCGTTTTCAACCATTGCTGATGCGAACATCACCACCTTTATGACAGCGTTAATTCTATTTGCTGTGGGTACCGGTGCCGTTAAAGGCTTCGCGGTGACACTGATGATAGGTATTGCCACGTCGATGTTTACCGCAATTGTCGGCACTCGCTCTATTGTGAATGCGATATGGGGTGGTAAGCGCGTGAAGAAACTGTCTATTTAAGGGGAAGTTGACTATGTTCCAGATTTTATCAATAAAAGGCACGATCAACTTCTTACGCCATGCGTTGCCGATCAGTATCTTGTCAATGATCTTAGTGGTAGGTTCATTGGCCTCGTTAACGTTTAAAGGCATTAACTGGGGGTTAGATTTTACTGGTGGTACAGTGGTTGAGATGGAGTTTTCTCAACCGGTTGATCTTAACCAGTTACGCAGTGTGTTGACGTCAGATGCGACCGATGGTGCCGTGGTGCAGAACTTTGGTTCGAGCCGCGATGTGTTGGTACGTTTACCTGTGAAAGCGGATATCAAGAGTGATACGCAAGTGGAGCACGTGATGGAAGCCGCCAGTGCTATCGATCCTAGTGTGGTCCAAAAGCGCGTCGAGTTTGTCGGTCCGCAAGTGGGTAAGGAACTTGCTGAGCAAGGTGGGTTAGCGGTATTAGTGGCGCTGATCTGTATCCTTATTTATGTGTCATTTCGTTTCGAATGGCGTTTAGCCATGGGCTCGGTGGCCGCGCTGGCTCACGATGTGATTGTTACCTTAGGGGTATTTTCGTTATTGCAACTGGAATTCGACTTAACGGTGCTGGCGGGTTTACTCACAGTTGTCGGCTACTCACTTAACGATACCATTGTTGTGTTTGACCGTATTCGTGAGAATTTCCTCAAGATGCGTAAAGGTACCCCTGAAGAGATTGTCAATACCTCAATCACTCAAACTATGAGTCGTACCATTATTACTACTGGTACCACCTTGGTGGTTGTTGTGGCACTATTCCTTAAGGGGGGCACCATGATCCATGGCTTCGCGACAGCCTTGCTGATGGGGATTTTCGTGGGTACTTTTTCATCAATTTACGTGGCGAGTTTCCTTGCTGTGAAATTGGGGATCAACCGCGAACACATGATGCCTGTTGAGATTGAAAAAGAGGGTGCCGATCAAGATGCATTAATGCCTTAAACAAACAGAAGCATCAACGATAAACGTAATTTATCGTTCTGTTTTTAACAGTTTAATGTCATCAATCATGTTGTTGATGTAAAAAGCCACATTCTGTGGCTTTTTTTGCATCAAGATGTTGGTTTTTTGATCGCGTTTTTCTCGACAACCAGCCCTGATTGACGTTAGGATGTTGGCGGTTAATTGATTCGCCTAACCATTCGCTGTCTGAATTGTTGCAGTAGGAGAAAACACATGGAAGAACGTACTAGGTTAGTCGCCGGTGGCAACTTGTTACAAGCCCATAGTTGGAAAGGGATGCTCGAAGCTTGTGGTATAGAGGTTGAGCTGCGTGGTGAAGCGCTGCTAGGTGGCATTGGCGAACTGCCAACCGATCTGCAAGATGTTGAGCTTTGGGTTACCGAGTCACAATATGAGGCGGCCAGAGCACAGCTTGAAACTCTCAACACTGAGAGTCCACAATGGCAGTGCCTTAAGTGTCATGAGATGAATGAAGGCAGTTTTGAATTGTGTTGGCATTGCAGTGCCGAACGAAGTGAACGTTTGAGTTAATAAACTATCTTGCTGACTTGTGAATAAGCGATTTTAAGTGTTATCACTTATCTTGATTCACCTAAGTCATATTGGCTCTTTGCTTGCCGAGTAGAACTTACGTAGTTGCCATTGCAATAGGGCGTATGTTCTGCGTTTGTCACATCAGCTAAATGCTGGATGCTCTATTGTGCCAGTCGCCTTACTTGAGCGCTAATGCTATTATTTACTTACAATTATTCCCTCCGCTTTAGCTAAAGAGAGCGCTTCCTTATGCAGTATTTCCCTTTATTTGTTGATACTCAATCCCTGCGAGTTTTAATTATTGGCGCTGGCGAAGTGGCCAGTCGCAAATTGGATCTACTCAGTCGAACCTTAGCCGAAATTGAGGTGATTGCACCTGATATTTGTGATGAGGTGCGATCTTATGCCAGACAAGGTCGGATAAGACTACATCAGCGAGCGGCCAACACAGATGATATTGCCAATGTCGATCTGTTATATTTGGCAACTGCCAATGATGCGTTTAACCGTGATATGGCACTGCACGCGACCGTGAAGGGAATATGGGTCAATGTGGTTGATTCTCCCGGCTTATGCCGTTTTATTACCCCATCAATTGTCGATAGAGGTCGCCTGCTGGTGGCCATAAGCACAGCGGGTGCTGCGCCGGTGTTTGCCCGCGAGCTACGTTCACGTTTAGAAACTTGGTTGCCTAACTCCCTCAGTGAACTGTTTGATTTTATTGCCGAGAGGCGAGTTGAGGTGCAGCAACGTTTGCCTGATTTTAGTCAGCGTAAGCTATTTTGGGAGCAGTTTTTTATCAGCAACGGCGATAAGTTTGATGCTGATACGCTTAGGCGCTATGACAATGCGTTTAGGCAGCTATCGAATGAGGGGGAGATTTTATTGATTGACGATCAAACCAAAGTTGAGCTGCTACCGATAGCCGCCATGCCTTTATTACAGCGAATAGACACACTTTGTAGCGATATTGCGCTGCCTAGCGATTTAGTTGAATTAGTCCGCCGTGATGCGTCGCGAGCGAGTATGCCTTCTCTGAGCGTTATCAATGCCCAGTATGCTAAAGGTGAGCGAGTGTTGCTGTTTGCGGAGGTGGCGACGATTTCAAGGCTGGTTGCTCATTTTCCCATGGCGAAGTGGCTGCGCGGTGGGTCGCTATAGCGCGATTGCAGCCATTTGCGCAGTATCGGCTGTGTGTTGCTTGGCGTAATTAAGGTAAACTAGCCGTATCATTCATAATTTTGATTAATATGGCCCCTAAAGCAACGGTTTATAAAGCCAATCTACAGATAGCTGATATGGATCGTGGATATTACCACGATCATAACCTTACCCTCGCGCAGCACCCGTCAGAAACCGATGCTCGTATGATGTTGCGCCTGCTGGCCTTTGCCCTTAATGCCAGCGATAGCTTGCAGTTTAGCAAAGGTTTATGTGTTGAAGATGAGCCGGAGTTGTGGCAAAAATCATTGAGCGACGAAATAGAGCTCTGGGTTGAGTTTGGTCAAAGTGATGAGAAATGGGTTCGAAAAGCCTGTGGCCGTTCAAAACAGGTGCAGTTGTTTGCTTACGGCGGACGCAGCGTACCGATATGGTGGCAACAAAATCAACAAGCGTTTGCACGTTATCAGAATTTAAAAGTGTGGAATATTCCCGAAGATGCGGTAAAAGCCATGGGTGAGCTGGTGAGTCGCAGCATGATAGTGCAATTTAATATTAGCGAAGGCGAAATTTGGATGTCTAATGATCGCGGTAGTGTGCAGATTATTCCCGAGGTGCTAAAAGACCAGGTGCTAAAAGAGTAGTGCTTGCTTATATTTGAGTGTTAAAAAAGCCAGTCTCCAGACTGGCTTTTTTACAGGTGTGCAAGGCGACTTATGCGTGGTTAAGCTTTTTCTACCAAAGATGTTTCATCCTCATCCTCGCCTTTACCTTTGGTGTTAACCATGATGAGCGCGGTGATGACGAGCGTTGACACTACACCAGCAATCGTAGATAGCATCATCGGTAGGCCTGCGCCTAAGGTTGCCGAGTTGAGCAGGAAGCTTATCACCACTGTGGTCATAAACATCGCTGGGACGGTACAGATCCAATGGAACTTATTGTGACGCAGTAAGTATGCCGATGCCGTCCATAACATCATCACTGCGGTTGTTTGGTTAGCCACACCAAAGTAGCGCCAAATCACCCCAAAATCGACTTGAGTTAAAATCGCGCCCATGATGAACAGTGGGATAGCCAACAATAGACGTTTAGGTAGCGCAGTTTGTGGTAGCTTAAAGAACTCGGCTAAAATCAAGCGGGCCGAACGAAACGCCGTATCGCCAGATGTGATAGGCAAAATAATGACACCTAAGATAGCCATAAAGCCACCCACAGCGCCCAACAAGCCAGTTGATGCTTCATATACTACGTTAGCGGGGTTACCTGCCATACCGGCATTGAGCCCTTCAACACCGCCGAAGAAAGATAAGGCGATAGCACACCAGATAAGTGCAATGATCCCTTCGCCTATCATGGCGCCGAAGAACACAAAGCGGCCGTTAGATTCATTTTCTACACAACGAGCCATTAGCGGTGACTGAGTCGCGTGGAAACCTGATATCGCACCGCAGGCAATAGTGATAAACAGGGCAGGCCACAGTGGCATGTCATTGGGATTAAGGTTGGTTAAAAAATCGCTTGCTTCAAAGCCAGGTAACAGAGAGTGTTCGCTCGACACGACTAGCGCTATGGTTAACCCTACAGACATGAACAGCAATAAGGCGCCGAAGAAAGGATATAGGCGACCGATAATTTTATCTACTGGGACAATGGTTGCGATTAAATAGTAAGTAAAAATAATCCCTACGAAGATGCTAATATCCCAGCCGGTTAACTTGCCGAGCAAACCAGCAGGCGCAGAAATAAACACCACACCGACCAGCAAGAGTAGGATGATGGCAAAAATATTCATAAAATGTTTGGCACTTTTGCCCAGGTATTTACCGGCAAGATTAGGTACCGACTGGCCATTATTTCTTACCGAGAGCATGCCTGAAAAATAATCGTGGACTGCACCAGCAAAAATACAGCCGAGCACAATCCATAACATGGCGGCAGGGCCATAAAGTGCACCTAAGATAGGGCCAAAGATAGGCCCAACACCGGCAATATTAAGCAGTTGGATAAGGTAGACCTTACCTTTAGACATGGGGACAAAATCTACCCCGTCGGTTTGGGTAAAGGCGGGCGTTTGACGCGCCTCATTTATGCCGAAGACTTTTTCAACAAATTTACCGTAGATGAAGTATCCGCCAATTAGCAGGCCGACACACATTAGAAACCACATCATAATCTATACCCCCAGTGAAAAACACGCAGAGTGTATCGCCTGTGAGAGAGAATAAAATCGACATTTAGGTGAGTGGTCGTATCAAGCGATTAAGCGGTTATTTAAGGCGGTTAACGGTTTGGCTACTGGGCGAGCACAAGCCCCTGCGCGTCGAGTCATTCGTGTAAATGGGAGCCTAGGAGCTAATCAATGAAAGCCAAATAGCTGTTTTAGTGGTTTTAAAAATCGCCGTGATACAGGTATCGTTTTGCCTGAATGGGTAATAACATCAGCGCCATTTTCCTGCATCACAATTTCACTGATAGCGTGGGGCGCAACAAGATACTGCTTGTGACAACGTATTAGCGCTGTCTTCTCTTCGAGTACTTTAAGGGTGAGATGCGTATGCACCTGCTCATTGGCGGTGGTAACATGGATGCCGCTTAAATCGCTGAACGCGTATTCGACATCTCTGATGTTAATCACTTTGAGGCGATTGCCGCAATAACAGGGCACATGTTCCAGTGTTGTGGGTAAAATGGCGCTCAGTGAGGGTTGGGGCAAATCTTTACGTAGACGATGAATGCTGGTCTGCAAGCGAGCTGCATCAATGGGCTTAAGCAGATAGTCAAAAGCATGATTGTCAAAAGCTTGAATTGCATATTCATCATAGGCGGTGACAAATACTACTCGGGGCATAGTATCAGGATCCAGCATGGCAACCATTTCAAGGCCAGTAATTTTGGGTATCTGAATGTCTAAAAAAATCAAATCAGGCTTTAATTTGCTAATCGATTGTATCGCCTCAATGGCATTAGCACATTGGCCGATCACCTCAATATCGTCATAGACGTTGAGTAACTCTTGTAATGCATCGCGGGCAAAGGGCTCATCGTCAATAATTAAACAGCGGATCACTTTGACTGTCCTATTGGGCTGGTGGTTAACGGTAAGGTAATGGTTATTTGCGTATATTCATCGCGGCTCGATGTTATCGTGACGCCAAAGCTATTGCCAAACAGATTTTGAATGCGTTTATGCACAATCGACATGCCCAGGCCTGAGTTATCTGTCTGCTGCGTTGTGTCATATAATCCTGCGTTATCGGTGACTTGCAAAATTAATTGGTCGTTGTCGGCTCGTCCACTTACCCTTATCTCACCAGGCTCAATAAGGTGAGATGTACCATGTTTAACGGCATTTTCGATAATGGGCTGTAGGGTAAATGCGGGCAATTTATGATGATGCAACGAGGCTGGAATATCGATCTCGACACTTAATTTATCGAAAAAGCGCGCTTTTTCTATCATAAGGTAGGCGTCGATATGTTCGAGTTCATCCGTTAGGGTGACCAGGTCTGTGGTGCGTTTTAAGTTGATGCGTAAAAATTGGGCTAAGTGTTGGATCAGTTGGCGCGCCATTACTGGATCACGGCCAATAATGGCAGCGATGGTGTTTAAGGCGTTAAACAAAAAGTGAGGATTGACCTGAGCTTGCAGTAGTTTTAGTTCTGATTGTGTTAATAAATTCTGCTGTTGTTCGTAGCGGCCATATAGGATTTGATTAGACATTAATCGTGCAATACCTTCGCCCAATGTCTTGTTAATATTTAAAAATAGTTTGTTTTTGGGTTCATATAACTTAATCGTGCCGATCACTTCTGACTCACATCGCAGCGGGATCACTAGGCTTGAACCTAAGCGGCATTGATTAGAGATTGAACAGGCATAACGCGTTTCCACTCCATCGGCAAACATGACACAATTTTGCTCGATTGCATCTTGGGTGATTTTCGATGAAATGGGGGTGCCAGGAATGTGATGATCATCGCCGATGCCGATAAAGGCCAGCAGTTTTTCTCGGTCGGTAATGGCTACGGCGCCAACATGGGTTTCTTCAATAATGATCTGCGCGACTTTGGTACTGCTCTCTTGATCGAAGCCTCTGGATAACACCCCAACGCTGCGCTCGGCAATTCTGAGTGCTTTAGTCGAAAACGCCGATGATAGCTTATCGAACATGGTTTTTTGGTCGCGCACCATACTCATAAACAGCGCGGCGCCGATTGAATTAACCAGCAGCATGGGAAGTGCAATCTGTTTGACCAGTTCAACCGCATCATCAAAGGGCTGTGCTACGGCGAGAATAATCCCCATCTGCATCATTTCGGCTGAAAAGGTCACTAAGCAAACGAGCAGGGGAGTATAAACCAATTCACTCCTGTCTAATTTACGTAGATATAAACCGACGAGCCCGGCTGAAAAGCCTTCTAATGTGGTTGAGATTGCACAGGCCAGATCGGTAAAGCCGCCCAAGCTGTAACGATGCAAACCCCCCGTTAAACCAATCAAAAAACCAGTAACCGGGCCGCCGAGTAAGCCGCCTAATACCGCGCCCATGGCACGGGTGTTGGCAATGGCATCGTTTGTCTGCTCACCAAAGTAGGTGGCCAAAATACAAAAGCCTGAAAAGATACAGTAGATGTAGATTTTATGGGGTAAGCGGGTCGCGGTTTCGGCAAACAGCTTAAATAGCGGTGTTTTACTCAGTAAGTAAACGATCACTAGATATAAACACATCTGTTGGGTTAACAATAAAATGAGCGGCATAAAAACAGATGTTCCTATAACGGCATGAGCCAAGCCATTGTCAGAGTGGTGTAATGGGTCTCTTGAGCATAGCACTAGCCCTTAAGAGACCACAACTGTTCACTTTGCGCTATAGCGCATGGTTTTAATATCAATAATAAGTTATAACATGCGTATTAATTAAGTCTTTATTGAGGTTAAGATGTCAGATTCGATTCATGGTCATCAAGTGATGCAACTTATGCTGTCTTTAGGCGGCGCTATATCGAAAACAGAACTTATTAAATTAATGGCGACTCAGTTTGGTGAACAGGCAAAATATCATACGTGCTCGGCGACAGAGATGTCGGCTGAGCAATTGATTGCTTTTTTAGAACGTAAAGGTAAGTTTATTGAGTCAGCAATGGGAATTGAGACCGCAGTCGATAAAATTTGTCATCATTAGCCTTTAAAGTGTTTGGGCCGCGACAGTATTCGCGGCCCTATCACATCACTAACGCTTCGCTAGTTAATCTTGGTTTTCATCAATAAGCAGCTCTATGGCTTGTGGTGACTTGTCGGCAAAATCTTTAATCATCATCCGGATAAGTCGAGACTTGGCTATTTTATTGTCTCTGGCCAATTGATTAAGCTGTGCAATACAACTTTCGGTGAGCGTGAAAGTGGCGTGGCGAAAAATTTTACTCGATTGCTTCTTAAGGCTAACCGTCTGCTTGGCTTTATGTTTCTTCTTGGTACGCTGGGATAGGCTGGGTTGGCCAAATGCATAATTGTTGGCATCTTCGATAAACTCTTCAATCGAGAGTGATTTTCGCGGCTTAGGCTTACGCCGCTTCAGATCAGTTAAGCTCATAAGAATTTTCAGGTGGTATGGCGAGTAGTTCATCGCTAATAGCACGTATTTCGATGGCGGCTTTACCGCCGGGCTCTATTTCGAGTACCGATGAGCCTTGCTCTTCGCTATCGTCGTAGATATTGCGGCTGAAAGTGACAGCGTTTAATGCCCTTAGTCCGAAGGATTCGACCACCTCTTTGGCTTCTAAGATGCGCTTATACTGATTAGGCAGTGAAGGGCATTGAGTTATGACTACCGCAGCGACCATTTTGGGGTTAACCATTTTACAGGTACTGAGCATATCTTCCATGTGGGGTAGGGTTTTGAGGTCGCGGCGTTTCGGTCGCAGTGGCAATAACACATAGTTGGCTACCGACATGGCGGCGCGCATGGCGAGGTTGTCTTGGCCGCCACAATCGACAATGACATAATCGAAGCGTTGGTCTAGTCCGAGTAAGTCATTACGGATCTTACCGTATAATTGAATACAGTTAATGGGTGGAAGACTAGGGTCTTCATTACGAGCTTGGATCCAATCTGAAGTGGTGCGCTGTGGGTCACAATCGACCATTAACACATTCGCGTTATGTTTTTGAGTGATATGAACAGCAATGTTTTGCGCCATACAGCTTTTACCCGCGCCTCCCTTCTCACCGCCTACAAGCAAAATCATGTCTGTGTCTCCCTCAAATAGAGCATTGCGTGACTTAACCATTAAGTCAGTGTGTTAGTATAAATTAGCGTTATCTGTTTTTTTTGAAAATATATAATTAGCTATTGAGATACCTAAATAATTTGTAGTGCAATACGAAATTTCTCGCCATCTTGTTGCTGGCAGCGGCACACTTGTGCCTTAATTTGGTTTTGTTTATCGGTATTGGCATTAAACGTGATATAGAGTAATTCACCTAAGGTAAAAGATTGATGATACTCGATGAGTACACCTCGACGGGAAAGATCCACACATAAAGCATCGTCGCACCTAATCTCGCCATTGGTGTCTGTCCAGGTAATCTTAATTCGCTCAGACTCCATATCAACTCGAAGTGACTTACGACGTTCATCAAGCTCTTGCTGCAGGTTCATTGATTTTCCTTGTTGTGTTTGAATAGTCCTAATGGCTTAAAGCTAGCATAATTTTGATGTCAGCACATAGTTAAACAAACGGCGCTAGAAAGCGCCGTTATAGTTTGATAAGCAAGAATATTAAAGGTCATCACTATTACGTGGATAAGGCAATTTGAGTTGTCCCCAACGGATCACTATTACCGTGCCAGCCAGAACGAAAGTCGAAACAGCAATCGCAATAATACGCCAGTCATCCATGCTTTTCATATCCAAGATCAAGTAGCGAGCTAATGCCACAATGGCAATATACAGTGGCATTCGTACCGGTAGTTTTCCCGACTCAGCATAATTAGCCACCATGGCGAGTACTTCGAGATAGATAAACAGCAGTAGCAGATCTTCTAGTGCGACTTTGCGCATAATTATGATGTGCACCACTTCTTGACCTATCGCGACCATAGTGGCAATAGCGATTATGATTAAGACGAAGTATTCAACCGCCTTGATACTTTTTGAACCATAGCGAACATAAAGCTTTCCCATAAACAACTCTCATTAGTGTTTTTATAGATGGTATCAACAATTGTGTATTGCGCTAGCAGATGTTTGTGATTTTATTCACAAATTGATCTATTGGTATAGTCATGCTGTGTTGTATTTTAGAATTTAGCCAATGTATTAAGCGATAAAACAGTGTGTTAAATGGCGGTATGTAGCTTTTACTTGCTTAAACGGATATGTGCGTAGCAAAGGAGCATGCATCAATCATGTATCTGGTATGTGAGCCTGTCTCGCGTGGGAAGGTGTTATCTTGGAAATGTAAAAAAAACCGCCCTTATTGGGCTAATGCCAGTCAGTTAAGCTGATTGGCATTTTTCTTTTTATGGGGATATTTGCTTGGTTTTGACTTTATAGCCCTTGGGTACACCCTATCTTCTCGTTTCGTTGGTAGCTCGAAGTTACCTAGCATTTCTATCAGTTGCTCGTAATGTTTGGGTAAATTTCCTGGGCTCATCAGTGGTAATCTTGCTAGGTAACTTAGTATCGTACTCGCGCAGTTACTGAAGCTGAGGCGATTGGCCCATATTCCTTTTCTTGACGCGGCCTCAGTCATTGCTTGACGCATCAGGTTGTAGCCAAGTAGTAAGCCCCAAAGTTCCTGTTCTACCATCTCTGATTTTTTACTTCTTAGCGTATACTCGCTGTTTAGTAGGGTTTGTTTCATCTCTCTGTAGCCAAGCTCTATTTCCCATCGATGATTATATAACTCAACGATGTCAGCACTTGGAAAGCGTAATGGGTCGACCATTGAGGTTAATACCTGATGCGTCTTACCTTTTATTGATTTTGTCACCAGCCTCGCTTCTATATGCGTCGGTAGCGCTGGATTTTGTTGTCTGGCTTGGGCGGTTATTGCCAATTTCACCTGTTTATCTAACCGGCCATTTGAGTGTAAAACCTCGTACTGAAGCCCCTTTCTCGCAGGGATTAACCAGTGCCGCTCTTCACCACCTAGTTGCCATTGATGTAGCAAGTTTAAGGAGTAAAAACCTTTATCGAACATCGTGAGACTATGGTCTGGAGTTGACTGTATGAGCGCTTCTGCTAGCTTCATTTCACTCGTTTTATAACCATCAAACGCGCTATTTATCAGTTGATGGCTAGTGAGCTCCATATGACACACCATACGAACCTGAGGAAATGAGGTGTCACCATGTTGATTTGATGGTGAGCCAAAAGCATTACGATTATCAGCGGTGTCCTGAGTGCGCCAGACTACACCATCAACGGCTAATAAATTCAGTCCACACCACGTCTCAAATTGAGTGTTGCTATAGTAATGTTTTGCCATCATTTGAAAGGCATTTTTCATACTCTGCACACCTAACCTCTGGCGCCCTTGAACAAGAGCACTGGGGGCAATGAGCTTCTTTTTACCTGGTAGCATCAACTCCATATGAGTCGCAAGCTCCCATACAGACTGTTGTCGGTAAAAACTCATACCAATGACAGACCACATAACTGCATCAAGGGGTAAGCGACGTTTTCTTACTGTGGCGACCCCAGCAGTTTCAAAGGCTTGCTGGATGATGTTTTCATCCAATAAGTGATTAAGATTGGTAAAGGCTGTGGCTTCTTGGTGGTATTCAAAAGCGGTGCAGAAAGCTTGTTCTAAAGACATAAAAAAATCCAATATCATTTCTGATATTGGATTTTGAAGCCTTTTAAAGATCGGTCAACTGATCGTTTATATATTTAACTGATCGGCATTACCCTTATTGGGGCGGTTTAGTATTTAAGCTATCACACATTATTAAGCTGAAATATGCAGGCGATTAACGCTTGAGTGCTTCACTAAGTAATGGGCGGAAACTTTTAACCAGTAATCCGGTCGCTTTAGGCGTACCAGCAATGATGTTGCCTGAATTCATATATCCATGGTTACCGGTGAAGTCAGTAACGGTACCACCGGCTTCACGCACGATAAGATCGCCAGCAGCGATATCCCATGGTTTAAGACCGATCTCAAAAAACGCATCCATACGGCCAGCAGCTACATACGCTAGATCTAAAGCCGCTGAGCCCGCACGGCGCAAATCGGCGCACATGCTGAAGGTTTCAGCAAATAGCTTCATGTAAGTTTCAGAGTGTTGTTTGGCTTTGAATGGGAAACCAGTAGCAATAATTGTTTCATTCAAGTCGTTAGTTTTACTTACGCGTAAACGGAAATCGTTTAACTTTGCGCCTTTACCACGCACTGCGGTAAATAGCTCGTCACGTACAGGATCGTAAACTACGGCGACTTCGGTTTTACCTTTGTATTGTACGGCAATCGATACCGAGAAATGAGGGATGCCTCTAACAAAGTTGTTAGTGCCATCCAAGGGATCAACAATCCACATATAGTCTTTATTGTCGCCCTTATTCTCGCCACCTTCTTCGGCAACGATAGTATGGTCTGGGTATGACTTGCGAATCTGATATGTAATGGCCGCTTCTGCTTCTTTATCCACGTTAGTTACGTAGTCATTGATACCTTTTGCGCTAATTTCTACACGGTCAAGTTCGGTGTAGGCGCGCATAATCGTTTGGCCGGCAGCGCGAGCGGCGCGCACAGCAATAGTCTGCATCGGATGCATTACAATCCCCTGGATGTTAAAGAACAGATATAAATAATCGGCGCACATTATACGAGATTTTACGGTTATATCAAATAGAGATTTTTATATAAAGGATCTGACTTCGCTGTGATACCATCAATGACACTGTTCTATAGATAGAAATTAAGAGTTTCATGCTTAGCAATATTCGTGTAGTTCTCGTAGGAACCTCCCATCCTGGTAATATTGGCTCTACCGCTCGTGCGATGAAGACCATGGGATTATCTACCCTATATTTAGCCGAACCTAAAGTGGCGCCAGACGGTCACTCGGTTGCTTTGGCCGCCGGTGCGTCTGATATCTTAAAGCATGCAGTGACGGTTGATTCGCTTGCCGATGCAATTGCCGATTGTAGCTTAGTGATCGCCACAAGTGCCCGTAGTCGCACCCTTGATTGGCCAATGCTTGATCCTCGTCAGGCGGGGGAAAAATTAGTCGCCTCAGCAGTTAATGGGCCTGTAGCGATTGTATTTGGTCGTGAAAATAATGGCCTCTCTAACGAAGAACTGCAAAAGTGTAACTATCATGTGGCGATCCCAGCCAATCCTGAATACACCTCATTGAACTTAGCGCAAGCGGTGCAAATCATCTGTTATGAAGCGCGTGTTGCTTTTCTTAATCAGTCGCCAGAGGCAGTTGAGCACGTTGAATATCCGCTGGCAAAAGAGCAAGAGAACTTTTTTAATCATTTAGAAAACACGTTACTGTCGACGGGTTTTATTGTTAAACAGCACCCAGGGCAGGTGATGACTAAACTGCGTCGTCTGTTTAGCCGTGCCCGCATTGAAAGCCAAGAGATGAATATCTTGCGTGGTATTTTAACCTCTGTTGATAAAAAAGTGTCTTTGGCCGATAACGCGCAACTGTCGCAACAAGACTCAGCAGTTAAAAAGGAAGATTAAGTCCATGGGCGTCATATCCAGAATTAAAGACGATATCGAGTCTATTTATCACAGAGACCCTGCGGCAAATAGCACCTTAGAGATATTAATGAACTACCCAGGTATGCAAGCAATTTGGATACATCGGCTGAGTCATAAATTATGGAAACGCAAATGGCGCCTAACGGCTCGAGCGATATCGACGTTTTCTCGCTGGTTAACGGGAGTCGAGATCCATCCTGGCGCGACCATTGGGGATCGGTTTTTTATCGACCATGGTATGGGGGTTGTGATTGGTGAAACGGCTGAAATTGGCAATGATTGTACCCTTTATCATGGCGTGACCTTGGGGGGCACAACATGGCAAGCGGGTAAACGTCACCCAACCTTGGGTGACAATGTGGTGATTGGGGCTGGTGCCAAGATTCTGGGGCCGATCACTATGCACGATGGTGCTCGCGTGGGGTCAAATTCTGTGGTGGTTAAGGAAGTGGCTAAAGACACGACTGTGGTGGGCATCCCCGCAAGAGTGGTGGCTAAACCAACGGAGAAATCCAAAGAACATGCCCTGCGCCGCACCGAAATGGCCAAAAAGTACGGTTTCGATGCTTATGCTGTGTCACCTGATAACCCCGATCCGGTTGCCAATGCTATCGGCCAGATGCTCGATCACATGCACCTAATGGACTCTAAAGTTCAAGAGGTGTGTCAAGCAGTACAAAGCATGGGCGGCAGTGTCTGCACCGAGCGTCTGCCTGAGCTTGATGTCGATGAGTTTAGCGATGTAGAACAAGCCGCTGCAGAAAAGCGCCAACATGCGATTGATGAGTTTGATCCCATAATTTAAGAAAAATCAGATTAATTGTCTCGTGACATTGAATCTTGCGGGCGAAACAGGTTAAATACCCCACTAAAGAATCAGGGTATTTTATCTGTTTCGTTATCATCTTAAATACCTGACTAAACTGCTAGGCTTTATACTTGACTGAATTACTCAAGTATGGTTGAATTGACCTAAGCATTTTAGAGAGCAGTGGTAGCTATGAAACTTACTTCAAAAGGGCGCTATGCAGTAACGGCAATGTTAGACGTTGCTATGCATTCTACATCTGGCCCAGTGCCGTTAGCTGACATCTCCGAACGTCAGGGAATCTCCCTATCCTATCTTGAGCAACTCTTCGCTAAATTACGTAAACATGGATTAGTCTCGAGCGTAAGAGGTCCTGGCGGTGGTTATCGTCTAGGATTTGACGCCGGTGAAATATCGGTTGGTATGGTCGTCAGAGCGGTGGATGAGTCTGTTGATGCCACCCGTTGCCAAGGTCTGGGAAATTGCCAAAGTGGAACTCGCTGTCTAACCCATTCACTTTGGGGTGATTTAAGCAAACAGATTTCAGATTTTTTAAATGGCATTAGTCTTGCCGGATTGATGAACAAGCGAGATGTTCAATTTATCTCAATTAAACAGGACAAAATACAACAGGAACAAAGAGTAACTGCCTAAGTTAACTTTGTTATTTAACTAATATTTATTTTTGTACGTGGTAAGCGGTCTGTGTTAGTCCGCTAAGTACGGAGTGTGAGATGAAGCTTCCTATTTATTTAGATTATGCTGCAACAACGCCAGTCGATCCTCGTGTTGCAGAAAAAATGATGCAATGCCTGACGATGGATGGCATTTTTGGTAACCCAGCATCACGTTCGCATCGCTATGGTTGGCAAGCCGAAGAAGCGGTTGATATTGCTCGTAACCAGATTGCTGAGCTAATTAATGCCGATCCGCGCGAGATTGTATTTACCTCTGGCGCGACAGAATCTGACAACCTAGCCATTAAAGGTGTTGCCCATTTTTATCATAAAAAGGGTAAGCACATCATCACCAGCAAGACCGAACACAAAGCCGTACTCGATACCTGCCGTCAGCTAGAGCGTGAAGGGTATGAAGTGACTTACCTAGAGCCAGGTGCTAACGGCATTATCCCGCTAGAAAAAATTGAAGCGGCGATGCGTGAAGACACTATCTTACTTAGCCTGATGCACGTTAACAATGAACTTGGTGTCATTCATGATATCGATGCGATTGGCGAATTGTGCCGTGCAAAGAAAGTGATTTTCCATGTCGATGCTGCGCAGAGTGCGGGTAAATTGCCTATCGATTTACAGAAAAGCAAAGTCGATTTGATGTCGATTTCAGGCCATAAAATGTACGGTCCTAAAGGCATTGGTGCGCTTTATGTGCGTCGTAAACCACGTATCCGTTTAGAAGCGATTATGCATGGCGGTGGTCATGAACGCGGTATGCGCAGTGGTACATTGGCGACACACCAAATTGTCGGTTTGGGTGAAGCGGCTGCCGTAGCCAAAGCTGACATGGAAGCGGATAACGCGCGCATTCGCCGCTTACGCGACAGATTATGGGACGGTATCAAAGATATCGAAGAAACCTATATTAATGGCGATGTAGAACAGGGATACTGCGGCATCTTTAATGTCAGCTTTAACTTTGTTGAAGGTGAGTCGTTGATGATGGCATTGAAAGATTTGGCTGTTTCGTCAGGTTCGGCCTGTACATCAGCAAGCTTGGAGCCAAGCTATGTGCTTCGAGCGTTAGGACTAAACGATGAAATGGCGCATAGCTCAATCCGTTTCTCAATTGGTCGTTTCACTACAGAAGAAGAGATTGACCACGCGATAGAGACCATTAACAAGTCTATTGGTCACTTAAGGGAGATGTCTCCATTGTGGGAGATGTTTAAAGATGGCGTTGACCTGTCTCAGGTTGAATGGGCACATCATTAATCCGGCTAATAAACGAATAGAGCGATTGGAGCAGAATCATGGCTTACAGTGAAAAAGTAATAGATCATTATGAGAACCCACGTAACGTAGGTTCATTCGACAAAAACGACCCAACAGTGGTTACTGGTATGGTCGGTGCACCTGCCTGTGGTGACGTGATGAAGTTACAACTTAAAATCGACGATAACGGTATTATCGAAGATGCAAAGTTTAAAACGTATGGTTGTGGCAGTGCGATTGCGTCAAGTTCATTAGTAACCGAGTGGGTAAAAGGTAAAACTATTGAACAAGCGCAAGCGATTAAAAATACGGATATTGCTGAAGAGCTTGCATTACCGCCTGTTAAAATCCACTGCTCAATTTTGGCAGAAGATGCGATTAAAGCGGCGTTAGAAGACTACAAGTCTAAGCATCAGAAGTAATATTCGGAGTTAACATGGCAATAACGATGACTCCAGCGGCTGCCGAAAGGGTGAAAAGCTTTTTGGCCAGTCGCGGGAAAGGTATTGGATTACGTTTGGGGCTAAAAACCTCAGGATGTTCAGGTATGGCTTACATACTTGAGTTTGTTGATGATCTGAATGCCGATGATGAAGTCTTTGATATCGATGGGGTAAAAATCATCATTGATGCCAAAAGCTTTATCTACCTTCAAGGTATCGAGTTAGACTTCATTAAAGAAGGACTCAATGAAGGATTTCAGTTTAATAACCCTAACGCTAAAGGGGAGTGTGGCTGTGGCGAAAGCTTTACAGTCTAACTACCGAATCTAAATACATGAACTACTTTGAGTTGTTTAGTTTATCGCCTGTATATGACCTCGACACTGTCTTGCTTGCAGAACGCTATCGCGATCTGCAGCGGACGGTGCATCCTGACAAGTTTGCTAATGCCAGCGAGCAAGACAAACGTATTGCCGTACAGCGCACTGCGCAGGTGAATGATGGGTATAACACGTTAAAGCATCCTATTTTACGTGCCGAACATATGCTGAGCTTGAAAGGAATCGATCTGAGTCACGAGTCCACTACGGTTAAAGACACCCAGTTTTTAATGCAGCAGATGGAATGGCGTGAATCGCTTGAAGCGATCAAGCATTGTGATGATCCCGATGCGCTAATCGATCAATTACATCACTCGTTTGCTAGCTATCGAGAGCAGATAACAGTGCAAATGAGTCAGCTTATCGGTAGTGATGATCAACAAGACTTGGTTAATGCGGCGGATCTGATCCGCAAACTCAAGTTCATGGCGAAATTGCAAGATGAACTCGCTAGAGCTGAAGATGCTCTTTTTTAGAGGCGAATAATTGTTGATTGGCTCAATATCTATTGAGCCTTTATTTTTTAAGTTGGATAGATATGGCACTTTTGCAGATAGCTGAACCCGGACTAAGCGCAGCACCCCATCAACATAGACTGGCAGTCGGGATCGATTTAGGCACCACCAATTCTTTAGTCGCTGCTGTTCGCAGTGGCGTGGCAGATACCCTTGCCGATGAAACCGGACGTCATGCACTTGCCTCTGTAGTGCGTTTTACACCAGAGGGCGTACAGGTCGGTGTAGAAGCCGAGCGATATTCAGCTCAAGATCCGCTCAATACGGTTGTTTCTGTTAAGCGTTTCATGGGCCGCAGCTTGGATGATATTCAAGCACAAGATCAATCGTTACCTTATCAATTTTCTGCCAGTACTAATGGTCTGCCATTATTTAATACGGCTGGTGGTCAATATAATCCGATTCAAATTTCTGCCGAAATTTTAAAGCCTTTAGTTGAACGCGCTGAAAAAACCTTAGGCGGATCGCTTGAGGGTGTAGTGATCACTGTGCCTGCGTATTTTGATGATGCACAGCGTCAAGGTACTAAAGATGCAGCGGGTCTGCTTGGTATTAAAGTATTACGTTTACTTAACGAGCCAACCGCAGCAGCTATTGCCTACGGCTTAGATTCTGGCCAAGAGGGAATGATTGCCATTTATGATTTAGGTGGTGGCACCTTTGACATCTCTATTTTACGTCTCAATAGAGGGGTGTTTGAAGTGATGGCCACCGGCGGTGACTCGGCGCTGGGGGGCGATGATTTCGACCACGCATTAGCACAGCACCTGCAAGATCATTGGCAATTAAGCAGCTTAACAGCGCAAGAACGCCGTGGGTTATTAATTGAAAGCCGCCGTGTCAAAGAGGCATTGACTGAAGACGATAGTACGCTAGCGCATTTGCAGCTTGCTGACGGACGTCAATTACAACAAACGGTGACCAAAGCGCAGTTTGATGCGATCATTGAGTCATTGGTTAAGAAGACCATCGCCAGTTGCCGTCGCGCTTTGCGCGATGCCGGCATTAAAGCCGAAGAAGTGTTAGAAACGGTGATGGTGGGTGGCTCGACACGCGTGCCGCTTGTGCGTCAACGTGTGGCTGAGTTTTTTGGTCGTCAGCCTTTAACATCAATCGATCCCGATCGCGTCGTGGCTATTGGCGCCGCAATACAAGCCGATATTTTGGTGGGCAATAAACCTGACTCCGATCTATTATTGCTTGATGTATTACCCCTGTCGTTAGGGATTGAAACCATGGGCGGGCTGGTTGAAAAGGTTGTTTCACGTAATACCACTATTCCTGTCGCCAGAGCGCAAGAGTTTACCACCTTTAAAGATGGTCAAACGGCGATGGCATTTCATGTGGTGCAGGGGGAACGTGAATTAGTGGCTGATTGCCGCTCGCTTGCGCGTTTCACCTTAAAAGGTATCCCGCCGATGGCCGCCGGGGCGGCGCATATTCGGGTTACTTTCCAAGTGGATGCCGACGGGTTGCTCAGCGTTACAGCAATGGAAAAATCATCAGGGGTTCAGGCAACGATCCAAGTTAAACCTTCATTTGGATTGACCGATGAAGAAATTGGTTCGATGCTCAAAGATTCAATGGCGCATGCGAAGGAAGATATTGAACGTCGCATGGCGGCAGAGCAGCAAGTGGAGGCCGCGCGAGTGCTAGAGTCTCTTTCGGCAGCTTTGGCCAAAGACAGTGAGCTGTTATCTGCCGAGGAAGCCGCAGCCATCGAACAAGGTATGGCTCATTTGGCACAAACTGCGGCGCAGGGCGATGCAGATGCGATCGAAAAAGCGATTGAAGCGTTAGATAATGCAAGTCAAACTTTCGCCGCAAAACGTATGGACAATTCTATTCGGTTGGCACTTAAGGGCCAGTCGGTTGACAATATATAGGTAAGAGTATGCCGCAAATAGTTTTTTTACCCCATGAAGAGTTATGTCCTGATGGGGCGGTAGTTGAAGCACAGCAAGGTGAAACCGTTCTGGATGTTGCATTACGTAACGGTATTCATATTGAACATGCATGTGAGAAGTCTTGTGCTTGCACAACTTGTCACGTGATCATTCGTGAAGGCTTTGATCAACTTGAAGAAAGCGATGAGCTGGAAGATGATATGTTAGATAAAGCCTGGGGACTAGAACCAGAGAGTCGCCTCTCTTGTCAGTCTCGCGTGCCTGATTGCGATCTGGTGGTGGATATACCTAAGTACACCATTAACATGGTCAGCGAAGGTTAGTGTTTATTACGACCTTATTTATCCGCTAGTCAACCTGAAGCCAGTCAATAGACTGGCTTTTTTATGCGCCGAAAATAGGATAACGACTATGCTTTTAGCATGATCATTTGATAGGAACAAACCGATGAAATGGATCGATTCTCTCGATATTGCCTTGTCACTTTTAGAAGCCCACCCTAATGTCGACCCACAGCAGATCCGATTCACCGATTTACGCCAGTGGGTACTCGAGCTTGATGATTTTGATGATGACCCGGAGCATTGTAATGAGCGTATTTTAGAGGCGATACAGAGCTGCTGGATTAACGAATACGATTAAGCGCGTTTAATTAGCTGTGATTACTCGAGTGGCTTACGCCTAGAGGCTAGAACCGCTGTTTTCAAAGCGGCTTGCTGATGGGGCCATCTGATATTTATAGAGCGATAATCTCGCCGCAGTATGCTTATTGCTTGAGTAATCTTGTTATTTAAAGGTAGGTTTTTGTCGATTAATTTCGTATAATCCGCGCGAATTTTTTAAAACCTGTTTATTAAAGGAAGCTAGACATGGCTATCGAACGTACTTTTTCTATCATTAAGCCTGATGCAGTTGCTAAAAACCACATTGGTGCTATCTATAACCGTTTTGAAACAGCTGGCCTTAAAATCATCGCTTCTAAAATGGTTCACCTAAGCAAAGAACAAGCAGAAGGTTTTTACGCTGAGCATAGCGAGCGTCCTTTCTTTGGTGCCCTTGTTGAATTCATGACTTCTGGTCCAATCGTTGTTCAAGTACTAGAAGGCGAAAACGCAGTACTAGCTCACCGTGAAATCTTAGGTGCGACCAACCCAGCTGAAGCTGCTCCTGGTACTATCCGCGCTGATTTCGCAGAAAGCATCGACGAGAATGCAGCTCACGGTTCAGATTCAGTTGCATCTGCCGAACGTGAAATTGCATACTTCTTCAGCACTGAAGAACTTTGCCCACGTACTCGTTAATTTGAGCGTGTGCATTAATGCTATAAAAGGAGCCTAAGTGGCTCCTTTTTTGTCTCTGGTTTTTAAGGCAAAATAAGCTCGATGTGATTGGTTGTTATGACAATCCATCTGGCCATCTAGGCGAGAGTTTAATGGCAGCAATATACTTTACCCATGTTTAACAAGTAGATGAGATATCGATGAAGATCCTAGCCGATGAAAACATGCCTTATGTTGAAGCCTTGTTTGCCGATATAGGTGAGGTGGTGTGTGTTGATGGACGTAAACTCACGCCTGAGCAGGTGCGTGATGCCGATGTGCTGCTAGTGCGCTCCGTTACCCAAGTTAATCGCCAATTGTTAGCCTTGAATACGCAACTCCAATTTGTTGGTAGCGCAACCATTGGCATGGACCATCTCGATCAAGCTTATTTATCTGAGCGTGATATCTGCTATACCAATGCCCCAGGATGTAATGCCACTGCGGTGGGTGAGTATGCTTTTATTGCCATGCTTGAGCTAGCACGGCGTTTTGAACAGCCGTTAAAACACAAGACGGTTGGCATTATTGGCGCAGGTAATACTGGCTCGGCGCTGCAAAAGTGCTTGCAGGCGTATGGTGTTAAGGTACTACTACATGATCCATTGTTGGCCGAATCAGATGATCCGCGTACCTTTGTGACCCTAGAGGAACTTATTAACCGTTGTGATGTGATCTCTTTACATGTGCCGTTAACAAAAAGCGGTTCGTATCCCACTTGGTACCTGTTCGATGAGGCGCGATTAGCCAGTCTCCGCCCCGATTGCTGGTTGCTGAACTGCTGCCGGGGTGAGGTGATTGATAATCGCGCATTGATAAGGATTAAACAGCAGCGTGATGACCTCAAAGTGGTACTCGATGTCTGGGAGGGCGAGCCCCACCCAATGGCCGAGCTGGTACCTTATGTTGAGATTGCTACCCCGCATATTGCAGGTTACAGCCTCGAAGGTAAGGCCCGCGGTACTTTTATGCTGTATGAAGCGTTGATGGCACATTTAGGGTTAACTGCCCATAAGTCGATGGATGCGCTGCTGCCCCCCTTGTGGAGTCAGCAATTAACTCCAGCGTCAGTTCCCAATGAAAACGCATTATTGAGCCTAGTTAGACTGGTTTATGACCTACGTGATGACGACTTGGTTTTTCGCAACCGCTTCCTTAATCATAATGGCTTTGACCTAATGAGAAAAAATCATAAACATAGGCGCGAATTTAGTGCGTTAAGGCTAGCCAATCATGCTGGTTCTGATGTAGATTGGGTGCTCAAATTAGGTTTTTCAGGAGTCGGTCTGTAATTATGTCGCAGGAATATAACGTAGTCGTATTAGGTGCATCGGGTGCCGTGGGTCAAACAATGATTGAGATCCTCGAAGAGCGCAACTTTCCCGTCGCGAATTTGTACCCATTAGCCAGCAGTCGCAGCGCTGGTGATACGGTAACATTCCACGGTAAACAGGTCGAAATTTTAGATGTTGACACTTTCGACTGGTCGCAAGCGCAAATAGGCTTTTTCTCTGCCGGTGGTGATGTCTCTGCTAAATGGGCGCCTATTGCGGCCGAGCAAGGGTGTGTTGTTATCGATAACACTTCACATTTTCGCTATGACATTGATGTGCCGTTAGTGGTTCCTGAAGTGAATCCGCAGGCGATTGCTGATTTCCGTAATCGCAATATCATCGCTAACCCCAATTGCTCTACTATCCAGATGTTAGTGGCACTTAAGCCCATTTACGATGCCTTTGGCATTTCACGTATTAACGTGGCGACTTATCAGTCGGTGTCGGGTTCTGGTAAGCAAGCCATTGAAGAGTTAGCGAATCAATGTGCTAAGTTACTGCAAGGCTTGCCTGTTGAACCACAGGCGTATTCTAAACAGATCGCCTTTAACGTATTACCGCAAATTGATGTGTTTATGGATAATGGCTACACCAAAGAAGAGATGAAAATGGTGTGGGAGACCCAAAAAATATTTGGTGATAGCCAAATTGAAGTAAACCCCACCGCAGTGCGGGTACCGGTATTTTATGGTCACTCAGAAGCTGTGCATTTGGAAACGGTGCAAGCGGTTGATGCTGAAGAGGTTAAAGCGGTATTACGCGATGCTCCAGGTGTTGAGTTGTTTGAGTCTGATGATGACTACCCAACGGCAGTAACCGACTCGGCTGGTAGCGATCCTGTGTATGTTGGCCGAGTACGCAAAGATATTTCGCATCCTAACGGCATTAATTTGTGGATCGTCTCTGACAATATCAGAAAAGGCGCGGCACTCAATAGTGTGCAGATCGCCGAGGTGTTGATCAGGGATTATTATTAATTTATGGACCTTTTATAAGGTTTACTTTAAAAAGCCTGCATATTGCAGGCTTTTTTGCTGTTGTTACTTGATTTTAAATCGTGAACAGTAGCAGGGCATGAAATTCTGGTTTATAGTAATCTCAATAAATACAATTGCCTAAAGCATGCTGCCAACTTGCAGTATTACTCCGCTTGAAAGGGAAGAATGGATGAACCTTCGCACATCGCACCTCGCTGGCTTCATTGCCAGTGTTCTTGTTATTCTCACTGCTACATCGGGTCTTTTATCGGCGGCTGAGCCTCTCAAAATTACTGGACCCGACGGCGAGCAGCGTCAGATGATCCGGCAGTATGGCCCAACAACGTTCGCTGATACTTTTTGGAGCATCGCACAAAAAACGCGTCCCGATGACAGTGTCACCGTATATCAAGTGATGGCGGCAATTTACGAGGCAAACCCCCATGCGTTTGCCAGTAATAATTACAACAGCCTTGAAAAAGGCATGATTTTATTGATCCCATCCAAAGCCGTGATGGCAGCAATTCCTAAGAGTTTAGCAAAGCAACTGGCACAGACTAACGATGCTGGTTGGCAACAGGCTAAGTCTCAAACCGCGAAACCCCTACCTGTATCGCCTCAGCCTACAAGCCCGAGGCCACCAAAAGTTGAGCCAGCGAAGCCAACACTCATGCCTGTTTCGCCAGCAACTAGCACAGCAGCTAAGAGTACAGCGAGCGTTGTCGAAGTCAATCAAGCTGAAGTACCGCACCCGCAGTTGACAGCGATTAGTGCCAAATTAGAGGCTCAACAAGCAAAAAATTTATCATTAACCGATGAATTGGCACGTGCCGAAGACAAGCTCAATCTGGCCGCCAATGATAACCAAGTTCTGCAAGATAGAATTGATCAGCTCGATGCCAGAGTCGCCGAATTAGAAGAAGCCTTACTGATCCAAAAAGAGCAAAAGGCGGAGCTGAGTAATCAAGTTGCATTACTTAATCAGGAGTTAACAGCTGTTGAGCCAGTAGAGCAAGTTGCACAAACGGGTGACAGCTGGCGTACCATAATGAGTAATCCATTGTATATCGGCCTTGCTGCCGCTGTTCCTGCATTATTGCTATTACTGATTGTGGCGCTCATGTTAAAGCGTCGTAACGCGAGCACGGAAGAGACTCAAGCAAATACTGATGTGTCAGCTCAAAATGCACCAGAGATGGCCGCAACTCAGGCTATTGCTCCTAGCAATGATGCTGATGAGTCAGTTGCGGTACACCTTGATGATGAAGCCGATACGTTAGCATCCTTAATGAGTGTCGATAATGACACGCTAAAATCTGAGAGCGATTTAAGCGATGACTCAGAACAACTCGATATGGCTCAAGAGATGTTTATCGACACCGATAGCGTGTCAAGCGATCCCCAAGAGGAAGAAGGCCAATCATTAGATGATCTTTGGGCAGAAGCTATGGGCGAACAAGAAGAAGAGACCTTTAATGGTGTTATAGAGCAAGATGATCTCGATTCGTTATTAGCCAATATGGATAACTCTGAACCTGCTGCCAGCGAAGCTGCGTCATCTGCTGACGAAACGGATCTTGATGCCATGCTTGCGAGCTTCGATAGTTCGGCGGCAGAGTCAGGCAATACATCAGAAACAAGCGCTACAGTGGATGCCAAAGCCGATCTTGATGCATTATTAGCGGAATTTGATGCCCCTGAACAGGGGAATGTGCAAGAAGATAACGAAGACCTATCACAGCAGATAGCCCATGAACTTGAACAAGATAACGACGATTCGAGCTTTGATGATGCCGATTTAGACAGCCTGTTGGCCGAGTTTGATACGTCAATAAATGCACCAGCTAACGAAGAATCATTAATCGAAGAGATGGGGGGGGACGCGATTGCGCCAACCGCCACAACGTTAGCCAATGATAGCTTAATCGAAGAGGTGCCTTTTGATGCAGATGATAACGAAAGTGTACCATCACAAGAGATAGCACCTACCTCGGATAATAATGAGCAAGTAGAAGAGTTTGTGGTAGAAGAAGTCGCTAGCGAAGCGTTAACCACGGACGCCTTAATTGAAGAGGTGGATTTTGACTCGGATAAGCAAGATGTTGCCGAGCAAATTGCTGCCGAGTTAGCCGAAGATGAGCCTATAGCATCGCAGGAAGCCGATCTAGATACTTTACTTGCTGACTTTGGCAGTGTTGACAATAGCGATGCTACAGCGGCCGATGACACAGAGGCTAGCAACACCGAGCTCGATACACCACTTAAGCGTGGCAGTACGGCTGAGCCGTTGGAGTTTGAATCATTTCCAATAGATCACACGCCGAGTTCTACAGACGAAGATGATGCCATAGAGCTTGCCCTCCCGAGTGATGATGTGTCGCTCGATGATCTGTTGGCAGACCTTGAGTCGGTTGATACTAAAGAGGGCAAAACCAAAAATGATTCGGGATTTTTTGATGATTTAAAAGGTAATAAGCGCGTCGCCGATAACATCCTCGAATGGGATAATGCTATTGCTCTTCAAGGCGCAGAGACTACAACGGATATTAACTCGCTCGATGATCCATTAGACGATGAACTGTCATTAACACTTGACGACGATGATAACTTGACTGTTGATGAGGCATTAGCTGCGCTAGATGCGCAACAAGGTGACGCGAAACCTACGCAAGCGGTTGCCGAGCACGATCTGACTGCGTTTCAACAAGATAATGGCTTTATCGATATCGATAGATTATTAAATGAAGCTAATGAAGATTTGAGTGATGTTGACCAATATAAAGAGCTCAATGTCGATATGGGCGAGCTCGATGATTTGATGGGCAGTACCACCATGGTCGATGTTGATGATGAGGAAAACTCGGTTAATGCCAAACTTGACTTAGCCCGTGCTTATATCGAGATAGACGATATGGACAGCGCAAAGGCGTTACTCAAAGAAGTGCAACTTGACGGTAATGAGCGTCAGCAAAGTGAAGCTAAGCATTTGCTCAGTGATCTATAACGCATAAGTCTATACCTCGCGTGTGGCAATGATGCTAACACGCTGACAAAAAAACGGCGCTCGCGCCGTTTTTTTATGGCGCAAGGTGAGCGTTAATCCTGAGGGAAATGGATTAATATCGTGTTTTGAATTAATGCTGTTGCGCTAGCCCTGTTTGGCTAGAGTTATTTGTCCAGTTCGTTAGCACGTTATGCTAGAATCGCGCGCCTAGCACAATTTTAATTGATATAAGGATTGGTATTTTATGCGCGTAGCATTAGGTATCGAATATGATGGCAGTCGCTATTTTGGCTGGCAGCGTCAAGCCGAAGTTGATTCGGTTCAGGCGCAACTTGAACGAGCACTCTCAATCGTTGCCAATGAGCCAATAGCGATTCAATGCGCGGGGCGCACCGATGCCGGCGTGCATGCTACTGGGCAAGTGGTGCACTTTGACACCAATGCTAGCCGTAAACTCAGTGCTTGGACCTTGGGCGTTAACGTTAACTTGCCCGATGATATTGCCGTGCGCTGGGCCCAAGAGGTTAATGATGAGTTTCATGCCCGTTTCAGCGCAACCGCACGCCGCTATCGTTATATGATTTATAATCATCAGCTTCGTCCTGGGATCTTACGCGCAGGCGTGAGTCATTATCCGGGCGATATCGATGAAAATAAGATGCATCAGGCGGCACAGTTCTTGTTGGGCGAGCAAGATTTTACCAGTTTCAGGGCGATACAATGCCAATCAAATACCCCATTTCGTTGCGTGCATGAAGTCAATGTTACGCGCCAAGGTATGTATATTTGTGTCGACATTAAAGCCAATGCATTTTTGCATCATATGGTGCGCAATATTGTCGGATCGTTGCTTGAAGTGGGATACGGACGCCAGCCCATAAGTTGGATTGAACGTTTATTAGCACTTAAGGATCGAACACAAGCTGCCGCCACCGCTAAGCCCAATGGTTTGTATTTAGTCGATGTGACGTACCCTGACGCTTATCAGTTGCCAAAATTAGCGCTTGGGCCACTGTTTATGCTCGATTAAGTTTTTTTGCTGCGCGTGGTGTTCACCACGGTAGTTCATCACCGTGACCTGCGGCGCGAACAATATTACGTCGCTTTATCTTTTCATTACTAGTACGAGTCTTGTATGTCATCTATCCTGTTACCCAATCAGCAATCGAGCCTTGAGTCTTGGCTAGCGCACTTATTGTCTATTCATCCGACAGAGATCGACATGGGTTTAGGGCGCGTGTCGCAAGTGGCTAAAGCTATGGGCTTAACCCAGTTAGGCAATACTAAAATCGTCACAGTTGCCGGTACTAATGGCAAAGGCACTACATGCGTGATGATAGAGCAGATGATGGCGGCGGCAGGATGGCAAGTGGGTGTGTATAGCTCGCCCCACATGCTGAAATATAACGAGCGAGTGCGCATTGCTGGGGTCGACGTTAGCGATCGTGATTTGATTGATGCCTTTTGCGCTATCGATAGTGCTAGAGGCGATATTTCGCTGACCTTTTTTGAATATGCCACGCTAGCAGGTTTATCTCTTTTTAAACAATCGGCCCTGGATCTGGTGCTGCTTGAAGTGGGGCTCGGCGGGCGCTTAGATGCAACCAACATGATCGATGCCGATATTAGCGTGATCACCTCAATCGATATCGATCATCAAGAGTATCTCGGTGATACCCGTGAGCTGGTCGGGCGAGAAAAAGCGGGCATTTGCCGAGCGGGGCGGCCATTGGTGGTCGGTGATGCAGATTTACCCACATCGGTTATTGAAGTCGCAAACCAAGTGGGCGCCCAGCTTATTCGTGTCGGTGAGGATTTTAATTATCATCAAGACGATAAGGGTTGGCATTTCAGCGGCGTGCAATGGCAACTTAATAACTTACCACCGGTACAACTGCCATTACCCAATGCCGCGACCGCGCTGGCAGTGGTTGAGCAGCTATTACCAACGATAGATAAATCGCATCTGTTTACAGGATTACAACAAGCGCGCTTGAGCGGGCGCTTAGAGTTATTTCATGATGCTCCCATCACATTACTCGATGTGGCCCACAACCCCCATGCAGCGCGGTATTTAGCACAAAGACTTGAGGTTTATCGCGATAAGCGCATTGTGGCTCTGTGTGGCATGCTGAAAGATAAAGATTGCCAGGCGGTCATTGCAAGCCTCAGTGAGGTGATTGATGTGTGGTATTTTACTGATTTAGATTGTCCACGCAGTGCTAAGGCGACGCAGTTAATGGCCTGTCTACCGCCAGACAGTAAAGGCTATCCATTTGAATCAATTGAGCAAGCATATAAAGCACTCAGTGTTAATATCTGCGATGATGATGTGGTAATTGTGTTTGGCTCCTTTTACACTGTGGCAGAGTTTAAACATTTACACCTTGGGTGAATCAACGTGGACGAAGAAATAGAAGTTAAACAAAAAATCTTATCCAGTCAGTTTCAAAATCGTCTGGTTGGGGTGATTGTGTTGGTGGCGCTAGGGGTCATTTTTCTGCCTGATATCCTCGACGGTAAGAAACAGCAGCAAGAAGAGCAGTTTAGTGAGATACCACTTCGCCCAGCCGTTGAGATGAACCTCGACACATCGCCGGAGTACAAGGCTATCGATTTAACCGATGAAGTTGCGCAATTTTCCGCGGCAGAACCAGAGGTTCTTTCCAGTGACGCCGATAAGCCCAGTGTGACGTCAATCGCGTCTAAGCCAAAGCCTGCCAAGGTCGAGCAGAGCCTGACTAGCAGCGCCTATACCTTGCAATTAGGCAGCTTTAAAAATGCCGCTAATGTGAATGCATTGGTTAAACGCTTAAGATCCAAAGGATTTAGAGCTTATACCTTGCCGCAAACCCCTGTGGACGGTGAGTTAACTAAGGTGTTTGTCGGTCCTGATATCTCTAAAGCTAAGTTGCAACGATTACAAAAAGAGCTGGATAAGCTGACTGAACTTAAATCTGCTGTGGTCAGTTATAATCCAGTTGAGTAGTGTGCTCAACGTATCGCGAAGTTAGGGGGGGGTAACCTTAAGTCCTTTTGTGATCATACTTAAACAACGCCGAGACCTTAATATCTCGGCGTTTTAGTTATGCAAAATAATTCGCTTTAGGGTTAATGTGTTGTCAATTTTTATGAATTCAGTGTCTTTTATTCAGGATAAACTTAATTGCTTTTAAGTGGGCCTAGGGGGTGAGAATGTCTTCAGTCTCTGGTAAGATCGCGCCGTCTTAATGCTATTGCTGGATCACCTAATTCAATGGTTTGGATCGATTACGCCATTATCGCTGTTATCGGATTATCGACTGTCATCAGTCTGCTCCGTGGCTTTGTCAAAGAAGCTATGTCACTTGTGGTATGGTTTGCAGCTTTTTTCGTTGCGAGTCAGTTTTATGCTGATCTCGCGGTCTACCTCACTCAGATGCAAGATGAAATGGTTCGCAACGGGATTGCCATTGCTATTTTATTCATTTCTACCTTAATTCTAGGCGCGCTCGTTAACTATCTTATTGGCCAATTAGTGGCTAAAACAGGCTTATCTGGTACCGATAGGGTATTAGGTCTCTGTTTTGGTGCATTAAGAGGTGCTTTGATTGTCAGCGCGATGTTGTTTTTTATGGATGCTTTTACCGGAGCACCCAATACCGATTGGTGGCGCAGTTCACAATTGGTTCCCGAATTTGGCGTGGTTATCCAATGGTTTTTTGACTATGTGGAAAACACCTCAAGCTTTGTACCCAAAATATAATAATGCTTACAGCCTATGTGACCTGATGCAGTGATTCTTTCTGATCAGGGCTCGACAATAATAATGATTAGAACATCTTACAATGAGGAAACCTACCCATGTGTGGTATCGTCGGAATAGTTGGCCGAACACCGGTTAATCAGACAATCTATGATGCGTTAACTGTATTACAACACCGTGGCCAAGATGCGGCTGGCATTGTAACCGTGGACGGGCATGCATTTAGGTTGCGTAAAGCAAATGGTCTGGTAAAAGACGTTTTTGAGCCAAAGCATATGCAACGTCTGCAAGGTAATGCGGGGATTGGGCATGTGCGTTACCCTACCGCAGGTAGTTCGAGTGCCTCTGAAGCGCAGCCGTTTTATGTTAACTCGCCATTTGGTATCTCGCTCGCCCACAACGGTAATTTAACCAATACATTAGAGTTACAAGAACGCTTACTTAAACAGCGTCGCCATGTTAATACCACTTCTGATTCTGAAGTCCTACTCAATCTACTTGCCGATGAATTACAAACTACGCAAAGCCAATTTCTTACCGCGGACGAAGTGTTTCAAGCGATCACTAATGTTCATCATCTGACGCGCGGTGCTTACGCGGTTGCAGCGATGATCATAGGCCAAGGCCTAGTCGCTTTTAGAGATCCTTTCGGCATAAGACCATTAGTACTGGGTAAGCATGAAACGGAGCAGGGCACTGAATATATGGTTGCCTCTGAGAGTGTGGCACTCGATGCGGTTGGTTTTGAAACGGTGCGAGATGTTGCCCCTGGTGAAGCGATTTATATCTCGCTCGATGGTCAGCTCTATACCCGCCAATGCGCACCTTCACCGAGTTATTCGCCTTGTATTTTTGAATATGTTTACTTTGCTCGCCCAGATTCGACTATAGATAAAGTGTCAGTCTATGGCAGCCGTGTAAATATGGGCACCATGCTTGGCGAAAAAATTAAGAAGCAGTGGGAAGACCATGATATTGATGTGGTGATCCCCATTCCTGAAACCTCATGTGATATCGCACTTGAAATCGCGCGTAATTTAGACTTGCCTTATCGTCAAGGCTTCGTCAAAAACCGTTATATCGGCCGCACCTTTATTATGCCGGGTCAGCAGGAGCGCAAGAAATCGGTGCGTCGTAAGCTCAATGCCATTAATGCTGAGTTTCAAGGTAAAAACGTACTGCTGGTGGACGATTCTATTGTGCGTGGTACGACTTCTGAACAGATCATCGAAATGGCCCGTGAAGCTGGCGCCCAAAAAGTGTATTTTGCGTCAGCGGCACCCGAAATTCGTTTTCCAAACGTGTATGGTATCGATATGCCAACCACCAGTGAGCTGATTGCCCATGGTCGCGATGTGGAGGAAATCACCAAGCTGATTGGTGCCGATGGTATGATTTTCCAAGATCTCGATGATTTAGTTGAAGCCGTACGTCAACAAAACCCCGATATTAAACGTTTCGAAACCTCAGTCTTTGATGGGCATTATATTACTAATGATGTCGACCAAGCTTATTTAGATCATCTGACTCAACTGCGAAATGATGATGCAAAAGCAAATCGTATCAAAGATATAGGAACAAATCTCGAGCTGCATAATGTATGTCACCCTTAATATGAGCCTGTAATATATTGCTCTTTGGCTGTGTCATCAAAAACCGATTTCTTTGTAAGTCGGTTTTTTCTCATTGGATGAGAAATTACTGATCTTTATGATCGTTTATCGCTGCAGTGCTATTTTTAATCAATAGCCTAATGCCTCTTATTTAATGAAATATCTGCTTTGCCTAGGAGCACTGAATGAAGCAATTATCCATAAGTACTAAATTGTTGTGGATCACCTCAGCCCTGTTTTTAATTATTGTGGCGATACTATCACTGAGTCTTTGGTGGTCGTTAAGTGATAAAAATGCCGTGTTAGCGGAGCAAGTTCAAGAGTCGATTAAGAAAGAAACTCGCTATAAACTGACGGCAAGAGCCGGTGAGTATGGTGAGCGAGTGGCCGCTTTTATTAACGAGGCTTATCGTGTGCCTTATGCTTTGTCAGGCTTGCTTGAACAAACATCAGTACAAAGCCCATTAAGCCGTGACAGTGTCGAAATGACTATCATGGGCTCTTTACAAAAAAATAGTCAATTGTCCTCTTTGTATGCCCAGTTTGAACCCAATGGTTACGATACTAAAGACAGCGAATTTTTTTATGGTGCCAGTCATAGTGTACCTAACGCGGGTAGCATGGAGATCTATTATACTCGCACCGATAATGGCAGTATCGAACACTCAGCAGTGACTGACGCCGAAGAAAAGTATGTTGAGACATTAAATGAATTTGGTCTCAGAGAGGCTGAATGGTATCTGTGTGCCCGTGATACCAAAAAGCCATGTCTAATGGAGCCATATCTCTATGAGATCAGCCCAGGTAAAAATGAGTTAATGACATCGCTTATCTCACCAGTCGTAGTGGCGGGGCAGTTTAAAGGGGTGGTAGGTGCCGATGTAAACTTACCTATCTTCCAAACGATGATCGATGAACTATCGCAAAAGTTATATAACGGCAACGCCAAGGTCACTCTAGTTAGTGCTAAGGGCCTAGTGGTTGCAGCGAGTCATTACAGTAAAAAAGCGCGTCCATTAGCAGAATCTATCGATAGCGCGTTAGCTAAGCAATATCTGTCTTTACACCGTAATGGTGGCTATTTAGATGTGGGTGATAATATTGTTGTTGCCTACCCCATTAGTATTCCGTTGGCCGATGTACAATGGGAGCTATTGATTGAAGTAGCAAAACAAGATGTGTTTAAAGAAGCCATCGCAATGGATAAGGCGATGACCGAAATGGCTTCATCGCTTGGTAGTTTGTTGTTGATCATTGGCAGTATTGTGTCTGTGATTGCGGTGGTAACCATTAGCCTTGTTATTCGCAACATTATCGCGCCTCTTAAAGTGATCCAAACTCGAGTCGAGAACTTAGCCAGTGCTGAAGGTGATTTAACCCAAACCATCAATGTGGAATCTCACGCCGAATTGATTGCGCTAGGGGGCGGCATTAACAGTTTTATCACTAAATTGCGCTTACTCATTGGCGAGATGAAAGTACTGGCTGAACGCTCACAAGATGAGAGCCAAACTACTGCCAATATTGCCCAGCAAACCCGTGAGAGTGTTAATCGTCAATATAGCGAAATTGAAAGTGTTGTCACCGCGGTCAATGAAATGAGCGCAACCGCCCTTGAGGTGGCTAAAGCCTCAGAGCAAACCGCGATGGAAACTGAGGCGATGAATGCCAATGCTAAAGCGGGTGAAGACAGCCTTAGTCAAGCGATGAATTATGTGACGACCATGTCTCATGAGTCCTTATTAGCGAAGGAAGCAGTGAGTAAAGTGGCAGAGAGTAGTACCAATATCAGTAAGATCTTGGAGGTGATTAGCGCGATTGCTGAACAGACAAATTTACTGGCATTAAATGCGGCGATTGAAGCGGCGCGAGCGGGTGAACAAGGTCGAGGTTTTGCTGTGGTGGCTGATGAAGTGCGAGCACTGGCGTCAAAAACCCAGACCTCAACCGATGAAATTGGTAAATTGATCGATTCGCTGCAGCAAGAAGTTAAAAGTGCTTCGCATATTATCGATCAAGGTGTGGAGGGGGCGCAGCGCGCCGTTGAGCAAACTGAGTCCGCTTTAACCTCGCTCAATACCATCGTTGGTCAAATTGAGGAGGTGTCGAGCCAAGTGACTCATATTGCAACAGCAGCAGAGGAGCAAAGCGCGGTGACGGAAGAGGTTAATCGCAACATTACAGGTATTTCTGATTCCGCAGCAGAATTGGCACGGCTTGCCGATGAGGCGCAGCAAAGTAGTGTTAGCTTAGCCGAACTGGTGACGCAGCAGCATCAACAATTAGGTAAGCTCAAAACCTAATCACCACATAAGGTTCACGCTGTATACCTGCCTAACCGTGAGCATTGTGCTTACGGTTAGGCCATTAAGGCTAATGACACTTACATCACGCTACAGCACTATATTTGTTAGTTTGTCATGGCTCTTTTACCCGACAAAGCCAGTCAGCTGCATTGGCACTAGCTTCTTCTCCTCTATTGTACTTGATCTTAAATCGCCCTACACCTTATCGCCATATCCGCTGAACTTAATTCGTATCTTTGGGTCATAGGCTGACTCCTCAGTGCAACTTTATCCTGTTTTACATTTGCAGCCTGATCTGACTTAGGTTAAAGTTACTGTTAATTTATACAGTTGTTTATCCTGGCTAACTGAGTGCTATGATTTTATATATCGCCGAGAAACCCAGCCTTGGCAGAGCCATTGCTGATGTATTACCAAAACCGCTAAAAAAAGGCGACGGTTTCATTACCGCGGCTAACGGGGATTGTGTCTCTTGGTGTATCGGCCACTTGCTTGAACAAGCGGAGCCCGATACCTATGACAGTGCATATAAATCATGGAAGTTTGAACACTTACCTATTATTCCTAGCCAATGGAAAATGAAACCTAAGCCGAAAACGCGCAGCCAATTAACCGTGCTGCGTGGCCTGGTAAAACAAGCATCTCAGTTAGTCAACGCAGGGGATCCAGACCGTGAAGGGCAGTTGCTGGTGGATGAGGTGATTGCGCATCTTGGAGTCAAAGGCGATAAGCTTAATCAGACCATGCGATTATTAGTGAGCGATCTTAATCCACAAGCGGTTAAACGCGCTTTAGGTCAGTTGCGCAGTAATCGCGAGTTTATTCCGCTGTCTACCTCAGCCTTAGCGCGTTCACGCGCCGACTGGCTCTATGGCATGAACATGACCCGAGCTTATACCCTTCAAGGGCGCAAAGTGGGCTATCAAGGCGTGTTGTCGGTTGGCCGAGTACAAACCCCACTGCTTGGGTTAGTGGTTCGCCGCGATGCCGAGATAGCGCAATTTGTCAGTAAACCGTTTTATGAGGTATTGGCTCATTTAACCACAGACAAAGATCAAAGCTTTAAAGCCAAATGGCAACCCAGTGAAGCCTGCTTGCCCTACATGGATGATGAAGGGCGTGTGCTATCTAAAGGCTTAGCCCAAAATGTGATCAGCCGTATCAGCCATCAAACTGCCGTGGTTACTGGGCTTAACAGTAAAGATAAACAACAACATCAGCCGCTACCTTATAGCTTGTCATCACTGCAAATTGATGCGGCTAAACGCTTTGGTATGAGTGCAAAGACGGTGCTCGATACTTGCCAGTCGCTGTATGAACGCCATAAGCTGATCACTTATCCGCGCTCAGACAGTCGCTATTTACCTAAAGAGCAGTTGGCGTTGGCGCCCAGTGTGATTAAAGCCATCATTGGCGGCGCACCTGAGTTAGTCCAAGGCATTGAATCGCCTGATCCAAAGATAAAATCGAAGGCGTGGAATGACAGCAAGGTTGATGCGCACCACGCGATTGTGCCAACAGAAAAATGCGCTAACTTAGGCAGTTTGAATCAGGCTGAGCAACAAATTTATCTGCATGTGGCGAGGCAATATTTAGCCCAGTTTTATCCACCTTATCGGTATCATGAAACTCAGGTTGAAGTGGAGATTGTTAAGGGACGCTTCACCACTAAAGCCAAGCAAGACCGTGCACTTGGCTGGAAACAACTGTTTCCCGCAGCATCGTCAAGCAAAGCGGCACCGCAGGATGAGGCCGATACGTTGCAGCAGTTGCCACCTTTGATTAAGGGGCAAACGCTACGTTCGGGGCTGGCGGAGTTAGTCGAGAAAAACACCCAAGCGCCGAAAGCGTTTTCGGATGCAACCCTGCTGGCGGCGATGACCGGCATTAATCGCTATGTGACCGACCCTGAGATCCGTAAAATCTTAAAAGATACCGATGGCTTAGGCACAGAGGCGACCCGCGCAGGCATTATTGAGTTGCTGTTTAAACGTGGATTTTTACAACGCCAAGGTAAATCGATTGTCGCGACCGAGGTCGGTAAAGGGCTGATAAACAGTTTGCCAGACTCAGCCACTACGCCCGATATGACGGCCTTATGGGAAAGTCACCTCGATGCCATTTGTCGTAAAGAGGCAAAGTATCAGAGTTTTATGACGCCATTAGTCGACTCGCTCAAGCAGTTAATTGCCCAAGCCGGTGCTCAATTACCCGCATCATTGCAAGGGGTTAAAGCCCCGAGTGGCCAGTTTAACAAGCGCCGTGGTAAGGCAAGTTCAGCTAAAGCCAGCACCTTGGCCGGTAAAAAATCAAGTGGGCGCAGCAGTCGTACCAAGGTGAAGCCACAAGGTAAAAGTTAACATTGAGTTTGAGGTAATAACCCGCTCTACAGCCCACTTTGTCTTTGTGGCTGTGTTGTCTTAACCTAGTGGCTCAGCTGAATTTATGTATATAAAAGACTACATGCAAACAAGATAATAAAACGCCAGCTGGAGATTGCTGGCGTTGTTTTGTGAGAGATCTTACTTAGCCTTTCGACAGAAGCTGTTTAGGCTCGCATCGACTTTTCGCCGCGGCACAAACCAACGACCCCAGAGCGAGAGACTTCAATCACTTTGGTGACTTCACCGATAGCACTGATAAAGGCGTCAAGTTTTTCTGTGGTGCCGGTCATCTGTATGGTGTAAAGCTCGGCGGTGACATCGACTATCTGACCCCGAAAAATATCGGCAGTGCGCTTCACCTCGGCGCGTCCAGCGCCTTTGGCTTTAACTTTCACTAACGCCAGTTCGCGTTCGATATGGCTGGACTCGGTGATATTAGCGACCTTTAAGATGTCGATAAGTTTATGCAGCTGCTTTTCTATCTGTTCTAACACCGCGGCGTCGGCCACCACTGTGATGTTTAAACGCGATAGGGTCACATCATCAGTCGGTGCAACGGTTAAACTCTCAATATTGTAGCCACGCTGGGAGAACAAGCCGACTACACGAGATAATGCGCCGGGTTGGTTTTCAAGTAACACAGAAATAATACGACGCATTAGCTTTTCTCCGTTTTGCTTAACCACATTTCATTCATCGCCCCGCCGCGAATAAGCATAGGGTAAACATGCTCAGTTTCATCGACACTAATATCAACGAAGACCAGTTTATCTTTCATCGCCAGTGCTTTTTCTAGACCAGCCTCTAACTCTGCTGGATCGCTAATGGTCATGCCCACATGACCGTAGGCTTCGGCAATTTTGGCAAAATTGGGTACCGAATCCATATAGGAGTGAGAGTGACGTCCTGAGTAGATCATATCTTGCCATTGCTTAACCATGCCAAGAAAACGATTGTTTAAGTTGATAATTTTAACTGGCGTATCGTATTGCAAAGCGGTGGATAGCTCTTGAATGTTCATCTGTATCGACCCATCGCCTGTCACGCAGATCACTGTCTCATCAGGCATTGCCATTTTTACGCCCATCGCCGCCGGCAAACCAAATCCCATGGTGCCTAAGCCGCCAGAGTTTATCCAACGACGGGGTTTATTAAAGGGATAATAAAGCGCAGCAAACATCTGATGTTGACCTACATCAGAGGTTACATAGGCATCGCCATTGGTTAACTTATGCAGAGTTTCAATCACTTGTTGAGGCTTAATTCGGCCACTGGTTTTGTCATACGCTAAGCTGTCCTGTGAGCGCCATTGATTGATTTGGCTCCACCACTGGTCAATCGCCGTTTTATCGTTATCCAGCTGACTGTCTTCTGCCAGGCGCGCTAGCATATTATCCAGTACACTGTCTGCCGAGCCGACGATGGGGATGTCCACATGTACTGTCTTAGAAATCGAGGACGGATCGATGTCGATGTGTAAAATCGTGGCATTTGGGCAATATTTTTCAACGGCGTTAGTGGTGCGATCATCAAATCGCACCCCAATGCCAAAGATTAAATCTGAGTGGTGCATGGTCATATTCGCTTCGTAGCAGCCATGCATACCGAGCATGCCAACGCTGTTATCGTGGGTGCCAGGAAAGGCACCCAGCCCCATTAGCGTGCTCACCACTGGGATCCCCAGTTTTTCAGATAGGGTAAGAATTTGCTGATCGCAGCCAGCGATAACCGCCCCGCCGCCCACATAAAGCACAGGTTTTTTTGCCGAGAGCAGTGCTTGTAAACCGCGACGAATTTGGCCTTTGTGGCCCGAGGTCGTCGGATTGTAGGAGCGCATATTGATCTCTTGCGGATATTGATAGTCATGCAATATCTGTGGGTTCAAGCAATCTTTGGGGATATCGACGACGACGGGGCCTGGACGGCCTGTCGCGGCAATGTAAAAGGCTTTTTTGATGATCTCTGGAATATCTTTAGCATCGGTCACTAAGAAACTGTGCTTTACCACAGGCCGTGAAATACCAATCATGTCGCACTCTTGAAAGGCATCATTACCGATAAGGTTGCTGGGCACTTGTCCTGATAACACTACTAATGGAATAGAGTCCATGTAGGCTGTGGCTATTCCGGTAATCGCATTGGTCGCACCTGGGCCAGAGGTCACCAGCACCACTCCCACATCGCCCGTTGCACGTGCGTAACCATCGGCCATATGCACGGCGGCTTGTTCGTGCCTAACAAGGATATGTTCGATACCAGATTGTTGATGCAAGGCATCATAGATGTCGAGAACAGAGCCACCAGGGTAGCCGAAAATGTGTTTAACGCCTTCGTCGATAAGTGAACGGACGATCATGCTGGCGCCGGATAACTTCTCCATTGTTGATCCCTCAATAGTTACCGCTACGGTATGCAGTATCTTGCAACAGCGACGGTAATCGCTTGAAATGATAAGCTTGAAGGGTACTTCAAACTCGTTAATCACTCGTACATCAATGTGTTAGCCTGTTAGCTTGAGTGACTGCCGTTATCGAGCAGAATTTCATCATATAAAATAGTGCTGTTAAATCAAGCGTTTTATTTAAATATTTTAAGTATATGAAAATAAATCGGGTGGGTTGTTGCCATTTAGTTGCGGGCGGCGCAGCAGTTAATACTGCCGTTGACCTTAAATAGGAGCAAGGTTTTGGGTCTATGGTTTTTTAGGGGCAAGGTTTGAGATGATGGTTTGGGATCTATGATTTGAGTCTATAGTTTGAGGCCTATGATGCACCAGGCTCATAGGCAGAATCCCCCCAGCTTGAGGGGGATTAAGTTATTCAGCTTGTTCTGGTTCGTTATCGGAAGCCGAGTTTATGTGATTGGCTAAAAACTGGCATAGGCCCACCAATATCACCGCGGCTAACATCAGCGCGGCAAAGGGCACCGCAGTGCCTGTATAAAACAGCGCCAGCAAGGGACCGGCTAATGCGCCGCAACCAAAGCGTAAGGTGCCGATAACTGCAGTTGCCGTGCCTGTTTCTTGCTGAAACTTCATCAGCACTATGGCATCGGCATTAACCGACATTATGCCTAAGCAGCCCATTAACGGGATCAACATGGCGACGGTGTAGTGATAACTTAAATCGGCTAAGTTAACGCTAAGCAGTGCAACTCCAGCGACACTTGCCAGCAGGGTGGCGACTTTGAGCATGCGTCGTGAGCCATATTTCACCACAATTTTGCTATTGACCACATTCGCTAACATCAGTGCGCCGACATTAGTGCTAAATAGTATTGCAAACAGTGACTTATCTAAACCAAATACCTCCATGTAGACAAAGGGCGAGGCGGTTAAATAACAGAAAAAAGCAAACGAGGTGAGTACGCCACTGGCCAAATTGAGTTTAACCCCGGGCTTAGTAAACACCACAGCATAGGCGCCAAAGAAGCTTTTTTGACTGCGCTGCGCACCGCGCTCATCACTGGGCATCTTGAGTTTGGTTATGACTAATAGCAACAATAAGAGTGCATAACCGCTCAGCGTAAAAAAGATTAAATGCCAGTCTCCGAGCTCTAAAATAATACTGCCTATCGTGGGGGCGATAAGCGGGGCTAGCATCATGATCAAGCTGACATACGACATCCCTTTAGCAGTATTTTTGCCATATACCTCTTTAATATAACCGGGTACCACAACCGTTGCTGCAGCGCCGATAAAGGCTTGTAAAAAGCGTAAGCTTAAAAACAGCTCGACATTCGTCACAAAGGCTAAGCCAAGACTCACCAACATAAAGCCACTGAGTCCAATAATCACCAATGGCTTGCGACCTACTTTGTCGGCGATTGGGCCGAAAGTGAGCATGCCAAGGGCATAACCCGCCAGATAGAGGCTTAGTGATTGCTGTACTGTGGTAATGCTTGAATTAAAGCTCAATGCAAGGGTTGCCATCGCCGGCAAATACATGTCGATAGCCAGTGGCGTAATCGCAACAATCGCCGCTAGCATGGGGATCAATAGCGTTAAATTTAAATGAGTCACGCAAGCCTTGTCGTGCGATGGTGGGACAGACGCTGTGTTCACTGATACCTCTTGTGATACGAAATTAATTAACATTGCAGCGGATAACGCTTGGTTAAGCGTTATCGAGGAAGATGAATGATTGTACGAGATCGCGCCCCCATTTGGCTAACGGTTTGTGAGCGATATAACCTTATTAGCAGGGGACGTCTATGTGAATAATTGTCAGCGAGGGAGCGCGGATGAATGGATGCTTTATTTGGGCTTTTTTATTGCGTCTTACTTTTTAAGAACAAGGGGTCACCTGTAAAAATAACCGCCTCACCACTGTCGAGCCAGGTGGGGTATTTGACCATGATAGCGTTAAACATTTCGCTATTAAGCAGCGTTTGCAACCAAGTTTGCACCTTGGGGTAGGGCGCTTGCTGCCACCAAGGCAAGTCGACATGGGCAAATTGACGAATAAACGGAAAAATAGCGATGTCAGCGAGGCTCAACCGTTCGCCAAGTAAATAGGGACCGATTTGCAGTTGCTGCTCGAGCCTGGCAATAAAATGCTCCCCTTGCTCTCGATAATCCTCTGCTTGTTGCTCTGGGTGACGATCGGCGTATTTGTATTTATCTAAGTAAGGCTTAAAGTCATGATCGTTTTGCTGGATAAGCGCTTCAGTTAACGCCTGTTGTGTTGGTTGGTCCAAGCGGCGTAAATCTAAAGGATCGTTATGCTGTAATGCCCAATTGATAATATCGAGACTTTCATCGATAACAGTGTCATCTTGCAGGATTAACACGGGTACAGTGCCTTTCGGGCTGGCTTCAAGCATGGCCTGAGGTTTATGTTTTAAGATGATTTCACGTAACTCGACCGTGCGTTGCGCAAGCCATAATCCGAGTCTAGCGCGCATAGCGTAAGGGCATCGACGAAATGAATATAAGGTGACGCGGGGCATAACTCTCTCCTTTCTTAAGTGACTATTTTCACTGTTTTGAGCCAGATCGCAAATAAAATCCCAATTGTTTATGGCTGAGGTTGTCATTGCGTGTCGGCCCTGGCGATAGACCAATAGGGGCGGGGCGTTTATAACGGTGGAATACTTTTGGGGTAAGGTGAGGGCGTGCACTTTGTCGTTAACCTGCGGATTTGATCTGGTTGTTTGCAATAACCTTACTCTTTGTGCCTGTTTATTCGAGTGTGATTTAGGTAGAATCACGCTCCAATTTTGCGCCTGAAATCACATTTTTAGGCGGTTTACATGCACTGGGGATTACGCCTCAGCCAGCATATAGAGGAAAGTATGTCTCAAGTCGTTGTTTGTGCGCTATATAAATTTGTATCTCTGCCTCATTTTGCCGAAGTTCAACAGCCGTTATTGGCTCAAATGGAATCAGTGGGCATCAAAGGCACCTTGTTATTAGCCAGCGAAGGCATCAACGGAACCGTTGCCGGTACACAAGCGGCTATCGATTCACTCTTGGCGTGGTTAGAGCAGCAGCTAGGGCTCGACCATATTGTCTACAAGTTATCATTTGATGCTGAAATGCCTTTTTATCGCACCAAAGTGAAGCTTAAAAAAGAGATTGTCACTATGGGCGTTGAGGGGATCGATCCGCGTAAAGTGGTCGGTACCTATGTTAAGCCAAAAGATTGGAACCAACTGATTTCAGATCCGGATGTCCTCCTTATCGACACCCGTAATGACTACGAAGTAAGCATTGGTACGTTTAAGCATGCGGTTGACCCAAAGACACAAACCTTTAGAGAGTTTCCTGATTATGTGAAGGAAAATCTTGATCCGACTAAACATAAAAAAGTCGCCATGTTCTGCACTGGCGGTATTCGCTGTGAAAAGTCGACCGCTTACTTAAAAGAGCAGGGATTTGATGAGGTCTACCACCTTGAAGGCGGCGTGCTGAAATACTTAGAAGAGGTACAGCCTGAAGAAAGCCTATGGCAGGGTGAATGTTTTGTCTTCGACAACCGTGTGTCAGTCAATCATCGACTCGAAAAGGGTGAATACGATCAATGTAATGCCTGTCGCTTACCGATCACCGAGGCTGATAAAGCCAGTGAGCATTATGTCAAAGGGATCAGCTGCCCACATTGTGTCGATAAAGTAACGGACAAACAGCGTGAGCGTTTTGCGGAGCGCGAGCGCCAAGTTCAGTTGGCTAATGCTCGCGGTGAGTCTCATATTGGTAGTGACGTTAACTCTGTGATTGAGCAGCGCCGTTTACATAAATTGGCCTTGAAGCAGGGCCAACAGGATGAACGCCAAGGCGATAAAGGCTGATCTCTCTAGCTTTGCCCGCTGTGAATAGGCCGTGGTATTAGCGAACGGTATAAAACTGTGCTTATTTAGATTTTTTTGTAATGAGCATTGGCGTTTTGTCTACAGTGGCTATACTGAATTTACTGCTACAGATAAGTTGCATCGGGCGACAACTCTGTATCTCCAGCAGGGTTAATAGTGGTTTATGGGTTGGTGTTGATAGGCTGCCACTATTAGCATTTTTAGTAAGAAACTAAGGCGGGTATTGTATTAAGCAATGCTCGCTTTTTCTTTGTATGGCAACATAAACGTGAGCCATCACCTTGTTTCAGTGTACCTACCGTTCCCATTAACGATTGTGTATTAAGTCTGCTCTCACATCAAATTACTGCTTACCATTTAATTAAATAGGCAGCTCACACCGTTTAAGTTCAATCACACTACTGTTGGCTAACTAGATGAAGCCGCGTGTTTTATTTGCTAGTGACTCTTATGATGACTGCATTTTTTTTGCTGCACCTATTTACTTAGCCTGCTAAGTAAATATAATGCTTAGCAGGCTAAGTATTATTCCTGATGATTTAATCCATTCTTTGGCCTATCGGTATCAACAAGCGTTGCATATGAAGTTAACCGGTGGCTGCATAAGCTATCTGCGTTAGTTATTAGGCTCGACATAACATTGGCGCCAGACTAAATACTGCTAGGCAACATAATAGAGGTAGTGGATGAGTTGTTATCCGCTAATACAAGGATGAGTACTATGAATAAGAAAAAGATCAAGCAGTTAAACCATACCCAGTCAACGACCGAGCATTCTCAATTGTCGTTAGGTGAGCATTTAGGCCGATTACATCGGTTGTGGCGCATGGTTGCAGACGCCGAGTTGGCACCACTTGGCTTAACACATTCACGCTGGACTGCGTTGTGGAAGCTATATCGTCTTGGGCAAGATATAAGCCAAAAGCACCTTGCGGAGGCATTAGAAATCGAGTTGGCCTCACTGATGCGAACGTTGGGCCAGTTAGAGCAGCAGGGCTTGGTGATGCGCCATTGCTGTGAGCACGACAAACGTGTCAGACGTGTAGCCTTGACTGAGGCGGGACTAGCAGTATTACATCAAATGGAAGCTAAAATCATTCGGGTACGCGCCGAGTTGCTAGCTGGGATCAGCCCAGAAATGCAAGCACAGTTTGAACACACACTTAATCAAATTAGTCATAATGCGGCGGCAAAGTTACAGGCTACCGCATCTAAAGCTCAGGAGTAGTATAAAGTATATGACGCCAGATCAACAATTTACGCGGTTAGTCAAATTTGCCATGGTGGGCTTTTTGCTCCTTTTTAGTTATTTTTTAGTCGCCGATATCAACATGCCGCTAACGACTCAGGCCATGGCGACCCGCACGATCACACAAGTGGCGCCGCAGATCAGCGGTAGAGTGGTGCAGGTCTATGTGAAAAATAATCAACAAGTGACTCAAGGCGAGCCGCTGTTTAAGCTCGATCCTAGCGAGTATCAACTCGCACTAGAGCAGGCCGAATTAGCCCTTGAACAAGCAAAGCAAGATAACGCCGAACTTGATGCCTCCATGGCGGTGGCAGAGGCTGACGTGGCAGCCAGTGAGATTAATGTTGCCTTAAAGCAGCGTGAAGCTAGGCGCATACAATCGCTTTATTCCCAGCACAGCGTGTCGCAACAGATGGTAGATCAAGCACGTACCCAAGTGAAATCTAGCTTATCTCAGCTTCATGCCGCTAAGGCACAATTAGCTAAGATCAGCACGCTTCGTGGTGCTTCGGGTGACAATAACCTTAAGTTACGCCAAGCACACAATAACCTTAAAAAAGCACGTTTAGCTTTGAGTTATACCCAAATACATGCCGATCATGATGGGGTTGTTACCAATGTGCAGCTCGCGTCTGGCTATATGGTGAGTCATGGCTCACCTGTGATGGCCTTGGTGCTTGATGATGTTGATGTTATAGCCGATTTTCGAGAGAAAAGCCTGCGTCATGTCAGTCGCGATGCCAACGCATGGGTGGCGTTTGATGGTCGTCCAGGCCAGATCTATCACGCTAAGGTCAGTAGCGTTGATGCGGGTGTCAGTGCAGCGCAATTTGCCGCCGATGGTCGCTTGGCGACACCAGAAGAATCTAATCGCTGGGTACGTGATGCGCAGCGTTTTAGATTGCATCTTGAACTCGATCAACCCTTGATGACTCGTTTACCCGCCGGGGCTAAGGCCACAGTACAGTTACAACCTGATAATTGGCTGTTTAGCCAGTTAGCAAAGCTACAAATCAAGTTTATTAGCTTGCTGCATTTCATTTACTGAGACGGCTATGCAATTAATACGTCACCACCCAATGAGCCACAATGATTTGAGGCAATGTCTGCGTATTGCCACTGGTGGAACATTGGGTTTTTTGATCAGTAAACTGATGGGATTTAATTACGCCGTCTTTTTTACTGTGACTCCCATGTTATTGCTTGGACTCGTACCCGTTATCTCGGCTGCTGTCACGAGACAAGTTCTTGCCTCATCGGTACTGTCGATTGTTGAAGTGGGTCTGTTAGCTGGCTTTTTTGGGGGACAGCCGATTGTGATGAGCTTAATCGCATTCGTGCTGTTTCTGTATCGTTTTGCGTGCATGTCAAAAGGCAGTTTATTTCTATTTGGTGCCAACGGTGTGATCAGTTTAAGTATCATGCTGCACTTTGCCAGTTACCCGGCTACTAATGTAAACGATCTGATATTTTGTAATTTTTGGGGGCATATTAGCTCGATCTGTATCGCTTTTTTAATGATGGCTCTCTTCCCAGATGTAACGCCGCGAACGGCGCACTCTGGGGAGAGCAAAGCGCCTCACCGCATGCGGCATGAAGCCTTACTTGGGGCATCTGTCGCGACGATCTCCTTTTGTGCCTTTCAGGTATTAGATCTACAAGACTCATTATCGGCCCAGGTAACGACTTTAATTTTGCTGTTTCCTATGCATTGGAATGGCGCGCTCGACTATGCTCGGCGGCGTGCTCTGGGTACCATTTTAGGGGTAAGTTGTGGTTTAATCATCCAGCTGTTGCTGTATAACTGGTCGCACGAACTCTTGTTGTTATTGCCCCTGTTTTGGCTATTCACTTTGCTGTTTAGTCAGGCGCATATTACTGAGGCGATGGGGTCGGGTGTAGGCTTTGCTGGATTGACCACGTTTGGGATTTTATATGGGCAGAATTTAACCCCTAATAATGACCTTATCTTTAGCGGTCTTTACCGTACTAGCAGTATTTTAGTGGCTATCATCGCGACGCTGATTGCTTGCTATCTTGTGCATAGAATATTAAATCGCTTCGAAGCCACTCGCTTTGGTCATTAATACCGGTGTGAATTCTGCACTCTCGTGTATTTAGGCTTAGGCGGTGTTTGCACCGCCTTTATCGGACTCAGGCTAACGTTCAGCCTGATCATTATCATGCGCAAAATCGTCATCGGCCGTGCTACTTGTATCGCGATTGTCACTCGCCGCGGTTTCACTTGCAGCCATTGGTAAGTCGTTAGGCAGGGTTTTATTCATCACACCATTGAGTAATTCCATCGGCAGAGGGAATAAAATCGTTGAATTTTTCTCGCCAGCGATCTCCGTTAATGTTTGCAGGTAGCGCAGTAAAATGGCATTAGGCTCTTTAGCCAGGGTTTGCGCGGCGGTGACCAGTTTAGCCGAGGCTTCCATCTCACCCGAGGCATGGATCACCTTGGCTCGACGAGTTCGCTCAGCTTCCGCTTGCCTTGCAATAGCCCTTACCATGGTTTCATTCAGATCCACATGTTTAATCTCGACATTCGATACCTTAATGCCCCAACCGTCGGTGCGACTATCTAATATGGCTTGAATGTCGGTATTGAGCATCTCTCTGTTGGCGAGCATCTCATCCAGTTCATGCTGCCCTAGTACCGAACGCAGAGTGGTTTGTGCTAGCTGCGAGGTGGCTTGTAAGTAGTCCTCTACATTAATAATCGCCTTTTGAGCATCGATCACTCTAAAGTAGATGACCGCATTGACCTTAACAGACACATTATCGCGGCTGATCACATCCTGGGTGGGCACGTCCATCACCACGGTACGCAGATCCACCCGTACCATTTGTTGGATCAACGGAATGACGATAATCAGTCCTGGCCCCTTTACTTGGTAAAAACGTCCCAGCATAAAGATCACGCCACGCTCATATTCTCGTAAGATTTTGAATGCACTAAACAGTAACGCCAGTAGCAAAAAGCCTAGCGCGATAAAAAACACCGAGGGGTTATAACTAATTGCGTCCATTGACTATCTCCTTAGAGGACTGGGCTGGAGTCGGGGTGACTGTTAGGGTTAGGTGGTCTCGAGCAACCACCAAAACCCGTTGATCCGTATGGGTCGGTTTATCGCTCACCGCGGCCCAATGTTCGCCATCAAGGCTGACAAATCCTTTTTCAATAAATCCTTCTACCACTATGGCTTGTGCACCGACAATGGCATCATCACCACTCACGGTTTTATGTTGGCGTTGCCGCCACAGGGTGGTTAATACCCACAGTGAAAAAAGCAGCGCTGTGACGGTGACTGCGCCAATGAGCGGTAGCGAAATTGCAAAATGCTCTACATCACTGTCGATAAGGAAGATAGAGCCTAGGGCAAATGCAATCGCACCGCCAACACCAAAAATGCCAAAGCTTGGCACCATAGATTCGGCAATCAACAGGGTGATACCTAATAGCATTAAGCCTAGTCCGACATAATTGATCGGCAGTAGCTGAAAAGCATATAACGCGATAAGCAGTGAAATTGCGCCAGTCACTCCTGCAACCCCGACACCTGGGCTATAAAACTCGAGCAATAAGCCGTAAATACCAATTAACATTAAAATGTAGGCGATATTGGGGTCGGTAATGGTGGCAATAAAGTGATTACGCCAACTGCGTTGATGCTCAACTAGCTGAGTATTGCTTAATTTTAATGTGATTCGCTGCTCTCCCATATCGACTTGGGTGCCATTGAGTTGAGTCAGAAGATTGGGCGCGTCATCAGCGATAAAGTTGATCACGTTTTGATCTAAAGCTTCTTTAGCCGTAAGGGTGGCAGCCTCGGTCACTGCGCGCTCAGCAAAGTCGATGTTGCGATTGCGCAGGGTCGCTAAGGCGCGAATGCTTGCAATGGCATCATTTAACACCTTACGCTCCATTGCACTGCTGTTATCTGTAGTGGTTTGTTTATCATTATTATCGCCGCCATTTTGGTCACCTTGATCGCCGGGGCTAGACTCTTTAGGAGCAGGGTCATTGGGTGAGGGTGTATTAGGGGGAGGTGACATAGGGCCCCCCATTTTAACTGGGGTTGCAGCACCTAAGGTTGTGGCTGGCGCCATTGCCGCAACATGGCAGGCGTACAAAATATAGGTCCCTGCGCTCATGGCTCTGGCACCGGAGGGTGACACTAAACACGCGATAGGAATTGTTGATGCCAAAATGGCTTGGTTGATGGTGCGTAAACTACTGACAAGGCCACCGGGCGTATCCATAGTGATCATCACAAGTGGCGGCCGCTGCGATAAAGGAAGCTGATTTGCTTGAGTGATCTCGCTGACTAAGTATTCGCTGACAGCAGGGCCAATGGCCCCTTCAAAGCGTAATAATGGCACACTCTGCGGGGGGCCTGCTTGCTGCTGACTAAGTTGCTGATCAGCAGGTTGCTCAGTTGGCGTAATGGGGCTTTTGGTCTGCGCCATAGCCATACTTGAAACACTCATCATCACACTCAGTAAAAGCAGTACGAACACCCCTTGGATAATCGTGATTATCTTATTGGCCTGAAGGGGCGTAATCCATCGCCAATTTAGCCGTGTAGGGGGGAGTCGCCCACGCTTGTGTTTCCATCTTGCTGATTTTAGTCGTGCAGTCATAACGGCATCCTAATTTTAGCTAATCTTAAGTTTAGTCTATTTGGTCTTTTAGGGGGCGGCGTAATATTGAGGGGCGTAATGAACAAGGCCGTTAATAAACAGTGTTGGTACTTGTATGAGTCTGGCTAGTGCAGGCTATTTCAGAATTAACGACAAGATTAATTGGTGGTGCTAGTTGTCTTTTAGTGCGAGTGTGCTATTTTGCACGGCTTTTTACTCGTTGGAGCCTTAAGCATGTTTGTTGGATTCGATTACGGTAGCGCCAATTGCGCCGTGGGGATAATGGATCAAGACACTGTGACGTTATTACCCCTGTCAACTGATTCAAATTATCTGGTTTCAACCTTATATGCCCTCGACCGGGACCTTATTTGTGAGGCGGTACTTAAAGCGCTGCCATCTGAGCAGCAAAGCGCTTATGCCACTGTACGTTCAGCACAGTTAAGTCGTGCCCGCCAAGCTCGCCGAGAGTTAGATTTAGATACAGATGAGCAGGCCGTTTTTGTGGGTGAGGCTGCGGTGCAGCATTACCTTGAGATGCCCGAAGAGGGCTTTTATGTCCGTTCACCTAAATCGTTTTTAGGTGCGACAGGGTTACGAGCCGATCAAGTGGCCTTGTTCGAAGATATCGTCACCATGATGATGCTGCATATCAAACAACTCGCCGATGCCAAGCTGGCGAGCCGCGGCCAAAAAGTGACTCACGCGGTGATTGGCCGTCCGGTTAACTTTCAAGGTATTGGCGGCGAAGAGAGTAATACTCAAGCAGAAGGGATCTTGCGTTTAGCCGCCAGCCGTGCTGGATTTGAGGCCGTGGCCTTTTTGTTTGAGCCGCTAGCGGCAGGCATGGATTTTGAAGCCAGCCTAACCGATGATAAAACGGTGTTGGTGGTTGACGTTGGTGGCGGCACCACAGACTGCTCTGTGGTCAAAATGGGCCCGTCGCATATCGACAAAGCCGATCGCAGTGACGATTTCTTAGGTCATAGTGGTCAGCGGATCGGGGGTAACGATCTTGATATCGCCTTATCGATGAAAGCTTTTATGCAGCACATGGGGCTTGGCAGCCATATGGTTAATGGCCTACCTGTGCCAAGTAAACCGTTTTGGAATGCGGTGGCTGTCAACGACATCAGCGCTCAGCGTGATTTTGCTAGCCTGAGTTCGCGCAATATGATTAAAGAGCTTATTACCGATGCCGAGCGCGCCTACTTGCTACAACGTTTGTTAAAAGTGCAGCAAGATCAGTTAGGTTACCGTATTGTCAGAAGTGCCGAAGCGGCGAAAATTGTCTTGTCAGAGACAAGCGAAACCACTGTGACGCTGGATTACATTTGCCAGCAATTGGATGCTAATGTCGACGAGCGGATGTTTATCGACGCCATTAGTCAACCTGTGGCACAAATTCAGTCCTTGATGGCTGCTGCGTTAGCCGAATCTGGTGTCACGCCCGATATTATCTATGTGACGGGCGGGACAGCCAAAAGCCCGGCCATCTATAACAGTATCGCGGCCATCTATCCTGCAATCGATATTGTCGTTGGCGATCATTTTGGTAGCGTCACGGCAGGATTAACCCGCTGGTCGCAACGTATTTTTAATTAGAGCCTGTGTCACAAGCCTTTAACGGTAAATCTGATTAATTTAGGTATTTACCGTTAAAAGGCATTATTATCCAGTGACTGATATTCAAGTAGGTATTTTAGGTGCGTACTCAAGTGGCTTATATTTGAGTCATTCAGATCCAAGTCGCTCAAGTTAAGCTACTAAAGTTCAAGCAACTCACATTTAAGTCATCCAAGTTCAAATTACTCAGGTTCAAGTCATCCAGGTTTAAGTTACAGGGAAGCTACTATGTCATTTTTTTCATCATTTTTATCGCAAGCGCCAACAGCCCAATCCTATTCATCTAAGGGGTTAACCTCCTTGTTACTTGCTAGCGTGATGTTAATGGCCACAGGTTGCGGCGATGATGTCGGCAAGGTGAGCCTTGGCCTGTTTACCACTAAAGATGTACTTATCGATGCTTTGGACGACCCTAAAGTGCCGGGTGTCACCTGTCATATTAGCCGTATTGAAGCCAACCTAGATTTTGCCGATCCCTCTGATATGGGTATCGCCTGTCGCCAAACTGGGCCAATAACCACCGCGGATATTGCCACCATCGATAAGAGCAAAAATGGCGAAGTAGTGTTTAAGGCTTCACTGAGCATTTTATTTAAAGTGCTTAAGGTGCGCCGTATCTATGATGCTGAAAATCAAACCTTAATTTACCTGTCGTACTCAACTAAAGAAACTAATGGTAGCCATAAACACGCTATCTCAACTGTACCTTTATACGGCACACAAGCCTGGCAAGATCCATTCACCAAGGCTGATCACTCCGTGCGTTAAAAGGGTATCACCCGATTTAACTTGTACACTCTAAGCCCAAGCTGAAGTGACAAGGATAATTTAGCCTTGGGCTTGATTGAATCGCTCAAAAGCGCGGGCTAAATCGTCAATGAGATCATCTGAGTTTTCCAGTCCTATGTGTAACCTGATTAAGGGTTTACTGCTGTCCCAGTGGGTTGCTGTGCGTAGTTTATCGATCCCAAATACGCCCAAGATCAGGCTTTCATACCCCCCCCATGAAAAGCCCATCTTAAAGTGTTCCATATTTTCGACCAGTGCGGTAACCGATTTGAGGTTGCCTTGCTTTAACACAAATGAAAATAAACCATTGGATGCGCTGAAATCGCGTTTGAAAAACTTATGACCTGGACAGCTTACAAATGCGGGATGACGAATATGATCCACCTCGGGTCTGCTAGCTAACCAATTAGCGACTTTAAGCGCATTTTGTTCATGCTGCTCCATACGCACGCCTAAGGTCCGCAGCCCGCGGCTGGCGAGGTACACATCGTCGGCAGAGGTGCACTGACCCATTAAATAACTGTTTTCTCTCAGTTGATCCCAGTGCTCGCTATTTGCCGTGGCCGTGCCCAGCATCACGTCTGAGTGACCAACAATATATTTGGTGGCCGCCTGAATCGAGATATCGACGCCCATCTCAAACGGACGCGAGTTGATAGGCGATGCCCAGGTATTATCTAACATGACCACCATATTATGCTGGTGGGCAATACGGCTGAGGGTGGGCACATCCTGCACTTCCATGGTGATAGAACCGGGGGATTCGAGAAATAACACTTTGGTATTGGGCTGGATAAGCGTGGCTATGTCGGCGCCGATCATGGGGTCGTAATAGGTGGTATCAATGCCGAAGCCTTTGAGCAGCTTGTCGCACAGATCGCGGGTGGGCTCGTAGGCGCTATCGACCATCAAGAGATGATCGCCTGCTTTTAAAAACGATAATAATGCACCTGAGATAGCAGCAGAGCCTGAAGGATATAACGCGGTACCGACGCCGCCTTCTAGTTCGGCGATGGCGGCTTGAAACGCAAAGTGGGTAGGGGTGCCGCGTCGGCCATAAAACATCTCGCCATTGGCGCGGTTTTTGGTGGCAAAGCGCATCTCTTCCATAGTGTCAAAGATCACGGTTGATGCGCGAAATACAGGGGGGTTAATCACCCCTTTAGTCCACTTTTTGTCTCTGCCTAGGCTAACGATTTGCGTCTCTTTTTTCATTGTAGCGACTCCCACCCTTATTTTATTTTTAGCCATCTTAACATCTAAATGGCCAAATGAAAGGGGCGGATGGGCAATGAACACAGATATTTTATACCGCGCTGATCGGCAGTTTGATGCTGATCATCACGCCTTGGTGTTGGCCGCCCAGCTGGATGTTTTTAGCTTCAATGCTGCCCTGATGGAAATCGGTGATCAGCCGCGCTATGTATAACCCTAAGCCTAAGTGGGGTTTATCTTGATTAGGCTGGGGCCGTACCGAGACCATAGATTCAAAAATTTGCTCACTCATATTTTCAGGTAGTGCGGGCCCTTGGTTGTAAACGCTCAGCATGGCAATACGGCCTTTAGCGTGCAGTTTCACCTCAATTGGCGTTGCGGGCAGGCTAAACTCAATGGCGTTAGCGACTAGCTTATCCATCAGCTGGGCAATGTATTCAGGTACGCCCTGCATGTTAAGCGGATCGGGGCAAATATCGACCTCGAACGTCTGCTTAGGGTAAGTGATTTGATAACCCTGCATGCAACCCGAAATCACTTTTGCCAGAGGAAAAGTATCCACTTCGGCGTGGGTGAGCGCCTCTTCTAGCCGCGTCGCCTCACTCATGTTGTTGAGGATCATATTAAGGCGGCTGACGCCCTCTTGGGCACGATCGACATATTTTTGATGCTCAGGTGGCAGCGCTTGAGCGTTGAGATGTTCAAGCGATGAGCGCACTACGGCCACAGGGGTGCGCAGTTCATGGGATAATCGTGATGACATGTTTTCAAGGTAATGGGTATATTGGCCTAACCTGCTGACAATACTGGCAAAGCTGCGTGATAAGTCACCAATTTCATCGCGCACTTTTGAGCCCACAATGGCCCGTTTAATTCGGCCTTGGCTGTCGATGGCTTGTTCGGCTTCATCCCTGAGTTTGCGGATACGACTGGAAATGCTCGAGGCGAAAAAGAACAGCGCTAGAGTGCCCATACTCATCACGGTAATGATCACGTTAAACAGTTTTTCGAGTGCCTTGTTGCGCAGGGTGCGAATACCATGCGTGGTTTCTTCTGCAATCACCACACCCATGACGGTATCGTCAATCCAAATCGGGCTGGCAGCAGCCAAGACCACCGCTTTTCCGTCGGGGGTTAAGCGCCACGTTGAGCCAAACTTGCCCGATAAGGCGCGCTTAATATGGCTACCTTCGAGTACAGCTGAGTCTTGCAATGAGTCGACAAAGTCTTTTGCTGGCGTGGTCAGCACGCGATAGTAGAGTGGGTGTAAATATTCTTGTTTAAAATGCTCCCATGCACTTTCATCGCTGCGCTCGGTGGCCGCCTGAGCCCAAACGTTATTGTTACTGTGAATATCACCCGATTTAGCCAAGACTCGCCCATGTTTGTCTACCACCCAAATGCGTGAGCTGTTATGGCTCATACCTTTAATAATACTTTCAATTTCAGGTGACGGAACCAATACAGTCCCCAGTTCATTTACATCGTCAGTGGCCGAGGTGCCGACAATGGCTTCTACCTGTCGGCGGCGTTTATCGTTGACATCGGCGATGGCAAATCCCAATTTACTGCCCACCATGTCCAGCGGGATCCGCAGCTCAATATTATAACCTTGTTCGGTCTTACGCCATTTGCCTTGAATTTTAAGCTCTGGGGTGACAGGGGTTTTTCGCTTAGGGTTCTCAGGCAGTTGGAACGCGCTGATCCAACCATCACGGATGGTGGCGACAATATAACGCTTAAATTTTCCGTCGGGAGCCTGAGTTGCAATGGCTAAGTAGTCATTAGTTTCAATGCTTAAGCTATTGGTGCCGCGGTATACCACATTCGGATCTGTGACTTCAAAAAAGGCATACAGGTAGCCCGCATACTTGCCGACCATGTGGTTAAAGTGGATCGCGGGTGGATGATTATCGTCAAGGTTAAACAGTTGATGCTCTTGGCCGTAATGCAGGCTGCGGTGGCGATAATTACCCCAATCGCTGAGTTTGCCATCGAGCTGGATAGGGCTTGCCAGTGGATAGGCGTACAAGTCTCGTCCTTGCTCCACTCGTGACAAAAAACTGGCCTGTTTGTCGAACAGTTTTGGTCGCTCATGCAGCGCCGTGGCTAATGCTTGGGTCGTGCCTTCGAGGGTTTTTTCTTGCCCGTGGCGTAGGTATTTTTCCATCTCCCACACATATTGATAGCCCAGCCAGGGGAGGCAGAGCAAAAATAGTGACAATATGGCGACTTTGGTGCGCAGCCCAATAGGCAAAGGAAACATAACTAGCCTTGGTTATCCCAGCGGTAACCCATGCCATAGACGGTATCGATACAGTCAAAGGTGTCGTCTTGGGCGATAAACTTTTTGCGGATCCGTTTGACATGCGATGTGATGGTGCTGTCGTCAACATAGATTTTAGCGTCTTGCATCAAGGCTTGGCGGCTGCGCACATGCCCCGGATGTTTGGCTAAGGCATGCACCATCCAAAATTCAGTAACGGTGAGCTCAATGGGTTGATTCTTCCAGTACACCTGAATGCGGTTAACGTCGATAGACAGATGACCATGCTCAATGAGCTGGGCATGTTGCGTGCTGTTTTCTTGTATTTCTGAGCGGCGAAATAGCGCGGCTAAACGCGCGATAAGATGAGGGAAACTCACATCTTTACTCAGGTAATCATCGGCGCCTAAGCGCAGGCCGCAGACGGTATCAAAATCGCTATCTCGAGCAGTTAAAAAAATAATTGGCAGCTGGCTCGACATGGCTCGTAGAGATTGGCACAGGGTAAAGCCGCCATCAATCTCATTTTCAAGGCCAATATCGATAATCGCTAAGTCGGGCAGACGAGTGGTGAAAGCTTGCATTGCACTGGGGCGATTGGCATAAGCTTGAACGCTGTAACCTTGTTGCTGCAACACCTCTTTATAGTTTTCGCGGATAGCCGCTTCATCTTCCACTATTGCAATACGCTTCATTGCTTTCTCACTACAACATCACTACTGAATGGATGGTGACTATACAGCAAATTTTTATCGATAAAAGTGACTTAAGGTAATTGCCATTTTGTTGCCACAATTGGTCGCTGTAATGCCACTTTTGTTCCCTGCGTGCGCCACTTAACTGCGTTTTAATGAACTCATCGACACCACGTATCCGGTTTTGCTTCACCATCATTTTTGCCGGGACATCACATTAAGGATAACAAGATGAAAAAGCAGATTATTGCCGCACTGATCGCCAGCGCGCTATTGACCTCTTCTTTTGCTCACAGTGCTCAAGATAACAGCAATTCAGATAACAGTAATTTAGACAGCGGTACTCCAGCAAGTGTGGAAGCCTCCTCTGATACCGAAGCGTTAATTGGTGTCGGTTCTGGCATGGTACTGGGCGCCGTAGTGGGTGGGCCTGTAGGGGCGATCATTGGCGCTTTTACTGGCGGTATGATAGGTCAATCGGTGGCTGATGACAGTGAAATAAAAAACCAGCATGCGTTACTCGCTGAACAAGAGCAGCAGATCGCCATGCTTAACCAACAAAAGCGTGAATTTGAGCAGGTCAGTGAGCAATACAACCATACGCAGCGTGAGTTAGCTCAGTTAAAGCAGCGTCAGCAAACGGGTCTTGATGAGTTGGCTTTAGGCTTAAATGTGCAGTTTAAAACCGGTTCATCGGAAATCGAACCTCATTTTCAAAGCCAGCTTAATGATGTGGCGGATCTGATGTCACTGTCGCCAGAATTAACACTCGATTTAACCGGTTACGCCGATCGCCGTGGCGATTCAAGTTATAACCAAGCGCTTTCTGAGCAGCGGGTGGCTGAAGTTCGTCGCTACCTTGTTAAGCAAGGTTTGGATGAGATGCGCCTTGACGCCAAAGCCTATGGTGCCAGTGCACCGGTTAACGATGAGCAGAGTTTTGAAAATGATTTCTTTGACCGCCGCGTGACCATCCAACTGTTAAATGCTGATACTGCTATTGCAGCCAACTAGGCTATAGCGCAAGTTAAAAGGAACACAGACATGGATATCGACTATCTCAGCTCAACCACCCTTTGCCCCCCGAGGGGGGCTTTTTTATCTCAGGGGGCTGCGAGACTCAATCTTGTTGCGCTTTTATTATGGCTTAATCATCACAAATGGCAGCGCTGGTTAGCCCTGACGATGTGCACAACCTTAACCCTTAGCGCCTTATTGCCCCGTAGTGTGTTGGCGCAGCCTGATGATAAAACCTTTTTGGGGAGTCGTCAGCTTATCTATTTATTATCTAGCCTCTCACCCGAGCCATTATCACAGCCGTTAACTAAGTCAGCTAAGGCTTTATTCACCGGGTCTTTGCTCCCCAATGCCTTCGCGTTGAGTGCATTACCGAATGATAAAGTTGCTATGCAGATATCGGGCTGGGCAAACCGAGTGCAAGTGAAGCCGTTTTTTCAAAACGATACCGTCCAGTGGTTTAACGGCATGTATCTATTTTCGTTACCTCACGATGTCGCCATTGACAGTGTGACATTGCATATTGCTGAGCCGCACTTACAAGGTGAAATACTCCCTGTTGAAATGACTTATCAGCAATTGGTCAGTTACCAAGCGGAGGCGTTTAGTGTGCGTTTTCCGCTGGCAAATACGCCTCGCTACGCCGGTGAGCCCGCTGTGACATCATCCTCGCCTAATGATAATGGAACATATGCTCAGATGAGTAAAACTGTGCGCTGGGCGACGGCTCAAGATACAAAGCTTGCCGATAAGCAAGGCGTCGAAAATGATTATGCCATTGTTATGATGATGCCGCTGCAAGCATCCATCGGGCAATGGCCGCAAGCGGCCAGTGAGCGTCGACTCATCTTAGCCATTAGTGCCATGTTGCTGCTACTACTTGGTGCGTATTGGTTAAGTTATGCCAGCGTAATGCAGCGCATCCTGTTGATATGCTTGCGACGTATGCGTGGGCAAAGGTGCGAGCACGGATAAGCGTTCATCGTCATTGCATTATGCTATTAATCGGTATCGTTCTGATTTTACAAATTGTACTAAGGAGGCTATATGCAGGCGAAAGCACGTTTTGCCCAATTTTTGATCGAACAGGCGTGGCGTGAAACCTTAAGCGATGGTAAGCGGCATAAGCCATGGAGCTGGGCCAACACATATCCAGTGGCTAAGCTGCAGTTTGTTTCTGTGCAGGGGCAATTGCAGGGACAAGCCTTATATGTATTAGCGGGCGCGTCTGGCAGAAATATAGCGTTTGGCCCTGCTTCCCTAATGGGAGTAAATCAACTTAATGGGTGGGGCAATGCTGTGATTGCCGGCCATAGAGATACTCATTTTGCCCATTTAAAAGGGGTCAAAGCTGGGCAGCGACTACGGGTACAAGATAGCGCGGCAAACGTTATTGATTATCAAGTGGTGTCGATTCAAATTGTAGCCGAAACAGATATTCGTCAGCTTAATGGACAAGATGATGTACAGCTGACTTTAGTGACCAGTTATCCATTTGACAGCTTAGGTGCACAAAGTCGCTGGCGTTTTGTGGTGATAGCTGAGCCCGTGGCGGCAAAACCACAGGTCCAACGAGCCTTCGTTGCGGCTTAAATAATGGTGGTGGCTTAAGTGATGTTGATTGCATGGTGTTCGCCGCGGCCTGTTTTATCTTCGTAACGCTGTGCTAGTAGATTAGATAGGCATCACGCGGTTACGCCCGAGGCGTTTAGCGTCGTAAAGATAACTATCGCTACGTTCAATCAGCTGAGCTGGACTATCTTGCTTATGCCATTCACTGACCCCAAAAGAGGCGGTAATACTCTCGATTCGTTGGTCTTTACGGCGATCTTTGACACTGACTTTTTCAAGTGAGCGGCGCATCGCTTCGGCAATGTGTCGTGCCTTACGCTGGTGGCTTTTGGGGACTAAAATGGCGAACTCTTCTCCGCCAAAGCGATATATTTTGCTGCCATCGCGGCAAGCATCACTTAAGCGTTTCGCGACCGCTTTAAGGACGTTGTCGCCCAGTAGATGGCCGTAAGTGTCGTTAAAGCCTTTAAAGTGGTCAATATCGACCAAAATAAGGCAGGTGCCCTCAGGGGCTTGAGTGAGAATGCCAGCCAAATCTTGATCGAATGCTCGGCGATTGAGTACGCCGGTCAGTGCATCATAATAGACATCTTTTTCTGAGCGTTGCAGTTGGCCACGCAGAGCATCTATCTCTTGTTGTGCCTGCTGTAATTTGGCAGTAAAAAATTCGGTACTAGTGCGTATATCGTCAGACTCTTTTACCAAATTACGTACGAGTCCAAGCACTTTCTCTAGGCTGACCCCTTCCTCTTCAATACGATTAAGTTGCTCGAAGTTTTGAGCTATCCGCTTTTGGAAGCCTTTGGCATCATGCTTGGTATCTTTAAGCGATTGCGATAACTCCAGTGTCATGGCCTCTAGATTTTGTCGCATCTCCAGCACATCGATTTCAACCGGATCAGACAGGTGTTCACGGTACAGCAATTGGGCATTGACAGGTGGGCAGGTTTGATACTGGGCTACGAGGTTATCCATTTTTTCAACCAATACCGGATCTTGTTCACCCACATAGGCATACCACAATGCGTAATTAGTCGGAGTGGTGGGGATCTGATGCTTTAGCATCAGAGGTACTGCTTTTTTGAGGTTGATGGCAGCGGTGCGCAGCAGATCGTTGGACATGGTGATAGATTCCTCACAGTATTGCTCATCAATATGGCAACTCAGTCGTTGCTCAACATTGTTTTACTTAATATGGGTTGGCATAGTCGCGCTATGATGTGCGTTCATCCCCCCCGCCATTGTAGGGGGGCATGATAGCGCATATCGGTTAACGTGAGTCGTTAAAGGGCATTATCGATTAGGTCGTTGATTGGGTGCCCAATTAAGCCAGTCAGTTTGTGGCTTTTCATGCAAGGTAAAGGCCTGATTGCTATTTAATTGATTGGCAGGGGTGGTGACCACTTGCGTGGCGACCCCTATGCCGCCAGTGAGTATGGTCTCAAGTGAGCCAGTTTCAATTTGCGCGCCAGAAAATAGACCCACATCCACCTTAATGCCAGACATATCCCAAAATTGACTGCTTTGATTGACTAGATGTTGATAGCGCGCATCTATTTGTACCAGCATCTGCACCTGAGTGCCATTTACCGATAATTGGTAATGGGCTATCTCGCCTATCTTAATGCCGCGAAAGATGATGGGACTGCCTACTTTAATTGAGCCTAAATCGCTGTCAATGAGGGTTAATTGCAACGAGCCATCATCTACATGCACCGGGTTTTCAGTCAGGCCGGTAAAGTGTTTGCTTAACTGCTGGCTATTACCCGGAAGTACGGCCACATAGGGGCCAGTGAGTAGGGTTTCGGCCGCCTGAATGCCAGATAACGAAATTTGTGCATCGATTAAAAAATATTGCGCATCTTGGCGAGTAAATGCCTTGGCATAATCCCCATAAAGGTACGCATCAACACTGACTGTACCGAGGTCATCATTGAGTTTAAGTTGTTCGATCTCACCCACCTGATGACCTAAATAGCGAATAGGCGCTTTAGCCGCTAACTTCGTTGTGGCGGGAAAGCTTAGTGTAATGGGGGTTGCCTTGGCTAGGGCAAGCGCCTTAGACCCGTATAAGTGCTGGCTATTAACGGCATCATCGCCCTCGAGTAAGCCTAAGCTAACGCTGCCTTTGATGGCGCCACTCAAGGGCGCGATCTCAACATTGACTCCGCGTAAGCTAGCATCGACTGTCAAAGCGTTGTTACGCCAAAACACGGTTTTAGGGGTTAACAGTGAATCAAATTGCTTATCAACCCCAAGGGTGATGGCAAAATTATTACTTTTTGCTTGCCAAGCGACATCGAGCACTTGGCCAATTTGCATCTTTTTAAAGTAGAGTGGTGATGTCGCACTTAAATCGGCGCCATCAGGGCTCATCAGGGTGATGCGTCGCTGATCCCTTTGGCTGATGATCTGCTGGGCCTGCTTCTGTGAGCTAAATAACATTAAGGTGCTGTGCTGTTTTACTGGAGTAGTAGATTTGCCTTGAATTAAGCTGATCGCCCCTTGGGTGAGTGTGGCTAAGTCGCGGGTATTTACCGTTACACCCTCGATAGAGGCATCAATAGCTAATGCTGACTCAGGAATGAAGTAGCTACCAGATGAAATAAGCTTTTGATATTCTGGCCATATGTCTATTGAATACTCGACGCCGCTATAATCTGGCTTAAAGCGAACGTCGCTAACACTGCCAATGGGTAACTGTTTAAAGCGTACCTGCGCGCCGACGTCTATGCCGGGGTTCTCACTGGCCGTTAATGTCAACGTAAAAGGTTGATTATGTAAGGGCGGAGCACTATCTAGCAGCGGGTACTGTGCTAAAGGCTCTCCGGTGCCGGGCATGAAATTGATCACGCTACCTGTGAGTAGGCGCGTAGCATGCTTGATACCTGCCGTGGAGATATCGGCGCCTTCGACCCAAAATTGCGCCGTGCCACTCAACAGATGAGCATAATCGCTATCGAAAGTCGCATCGAAAATGACTCCAGAGTCACTTAAATGCGTGTGGGTCACACGGCCTATCTCTATGCCTCGAAATACGATGCTTGCACCCGATTGAATAGTATCTGCATCGCTGGCTTGCAGTGAGAAGCCTACGCCGCGAATGGCAGCATCTTTATCATCAAAAATGGTATAGTGTTGATTTGGTTCGGCTTGCAGACCGTTGGGATCGGAGGAAAAGCTAACGCCACCGGCTAAAATGGCTGACAGACTCTCTGTTTTTACTTTGATTCCCGCCAGTGACGCATCGACTGCTAAGCCTGAGACATTCCAAAATTGCGAGTTTTGTTTTACTAAATGTGTGTACTGTTTCTGTATGTATGCATTAAATAAAATGCGGTTATCATTGACTAAACGGTAACTGAAAATTTTACCGACAGGGATTTGACGATAAAAGATTAGCGAGCCGATATCGAGTGAGCCTAAGGTTGGGCTGCTTAATTGCACCATTAACCCGTCGGAGCCTGGGGCAACTGGTGGAGCCTGATCTTCGGCGATAAACTTTCGGCGTTCATTACCATTTCCAGGTTGAATGGCAATATAGTTACCGGAAAAAAGCGCATCGAGTCCTTCAACACCGGTAATTGAGGCTTTAGGCGTGACTAGCCAAAATTTGGTGTTGTCTTTTAAAAATGGAGTGGAGCGATAATCCATTAATAGATCGACATTCACCCCTTGCAGAGCATCATCGATACTAATGTCGACCACTTTACCGACGGTCAAACCTTGATAACGCACTAAGGTTTTACCGACATCGATACCAGTGGCACTTGGAAAATGGATACGCACATCGATACCCGATTCTCGGATACTCTTAACGCCCAGCCAAGCGCCCAGCGCTAGTGCGATGATAGGTAACAGCCAAATCGGCGAAAATAACTTCTTCTTTACCACTTTAGGTGTTTCAATTTTTGTCATCTTTCGCTTCCAATCGGTCCCAGAGTAAACGGGTGTCTAATACTTTTGCTGCCAGCTGTGTCAATAAGACGACTAAGGCAAACGCCGTAGCAGCCGGTGCAGGTTTGGCATCAAATATTTGCCCCATATTAACCAAAGCCGCCGTTATTGATATGACAAACAGATCTAACATCGACCAGCGACCAATCCATTCAATGATATGAAAGCCTGCCATTAATCTTTTTTTTGAAATTGGTAAACGATGACTTATGGCGAGCAGATAGGTCGCTAAACCGATAATTTTCAGCATAGGTACGAGAATACTGGCGGTAAATAAAATGATGGCAATAGGCCATAAGTCTAAATGGATTAAATGATTAATACCGCTAAAGATGGTGTCACGCCTGACTTGGCCTTGGCTAGTCATAATGGTGATTGGGTATAAGTTGGCTGGCACTAACAAAATGGCGGCGGTGAGCAACAGCGCCCAGCTTTTTTGGATGCTGGCGTAGTCTCGACTCTGTACGTACTGACCACAGCGTTGGCAATAGGTATCTTCAATTCGGCAAAGTTTTGCACAAGTAGGACAACTGGTGATCCCTGCAGCTTGTCCTTGCGAGTTGCGATGAGAGTTAGTCATTGAGCTGGTTCCACATATGCTCGATATCATATTCACGCTGCAAGAAAATAACCACAATGAATAAAATACTGAAGCAGAATGTCCCTATACCAAAATAGAGGTCGGTGTAGTCGGAGAGTTGAAACACGGAAACAAAGATACTGATCATGTATATCTCTAGCATTGTTAGCTCTGTCAACAGGCTATGCCAGCGCAGTAGTTGTTTATAAATATTACGAAAAAATGACTTTTTTATTTGATATTTAACGATTAAAATTTGTGCCAACACTGATAGGATAAGTAAACCAGGAGCGATAACCGCGGCGATCATAACCGCGATCCCCACTACCCAGTAGCCTTGAGATATCACCGACATCGCTCCTTCTACCACTGTCGTGGTACGCACGCTGCCCAAAAAATGCAGCTCTAATACAGGGAATATATTGGCGGGGAAATACAGTACCAAGGCGGTAATACATAAGGCGAGCATACCGTTGATAGAGCAATAGGGGGTGTCGTACAAATTACTATGGCAACGAGGGCAAAGGGCTCTTACCCCAATAGGAAGCGCCCGCTTGCTGACGATGAGGTCACAGGAGCGGCATAGGATAATGCTCTTATCTAACACGTTTCTATCGGAAGTAATGATGGGTATTCCTATCGTTTGGGAGCAAATAACATGGTGGTTGCCCCTAATTTCTTCAGATCCAAAAAGCTGTTGTACGCTGCAAGCGTTTAGCAATTGTGATAAGACAACATCACTATTGCTAACGAAATAATAGAACAAGATTCTATCAGATAAATTTGAACACTTGCATAACAACTTGTATTTATGAGATTCTACAACTGTATATAAAAACAGTGTGAGGACAGGCATGGCAGTTATAACGAAATTTGTCGTAGTCAGAGAAGGGGTTGAGAAGATGACATTCACATCTAAAAAGGAGGCTGACGCCTTTGATAAGATGCTCGATATCGCAGATAATCTACTTCCTTTTATCGAACAGGCTCAGCTAGGACTCGATGATGATGCGATTGAGAAGCTCAGTTTCTATTTAGCCGAAAACAAAGATCAACTGATGGGCTTATTAAAGGGCGGTGCGGTGACGAAACCTGCAGCAGTAAAAAAAGCCAGTAAAAAAACCGAAGCAACAGCATAATTTATTAGGAAACCCTATGACATCCGTGTGTTATGACACTTTAGCTCGCCAAACCGAAGCATTATTCAGTGGCGAAGATAACCTTATCGCAGCCATGGCTAACTTTTCCGCATTGATCAATGACAACCTTGACGATATCAATTGGGCGGGATTTTATCTTGTTGAAGGCGAACAACTGATTTTAGGCCCGTTTCAAGGCAAGGTTGCCTGTACCCGCATTCCTATGGGGAGGGGGGTTTGTGGCACAGCAGCGCAAAGCAATACCACACAACGCGTGGCTGATGTTCACCAGTTTGCGGGCCATATCGCCTGTGATTCGGCGAGTAATTCTGAAATCGTCATTCCATTAAGGCGCGATGGTCAAGTGATTGCTGTGCTTGATATCGATAGCCCATCAATATCTAGATTTGATCAAGCCGACGAAAACGGCCTTGAATTAGTAGTAAAAAGTCTGGAAAAAGCTTTATTTGCTTAAACTAACACCAATTTTGCACAATTGATGGTCGCATTCATAGCTAGCAAGCTTATAATAGGCGGCTTAACGAATATCAAAATGCTGGGTGACATTTCATTACTTGAAATGAATACTTGGCGTTTGTTAAGTGTAATTGATAAGGTATGTTGGACGTAACGCTAACGGGTGTAGCTACACTAGGTGAGATAATGCCCGTTAACCGCCCCTAACAAATATGAACGACACGCCCGCCAACATTAAGTTGGGTGAGGTGATAGTCCCCTTTTTAAACTGTGGAAGTAATGATGGAATCAACAGAAAAGTTGACCGACACCAACGCTATTCTGGCGTATTTATATGAAACATTTCCTTTGTGCTTTATTGCTGAAGGTGAAACTAAACCGCTTAAAATTGGATTGTTTCAGGACTTGGCTGAAAGGTTAGCTGATGATTCTAAAGTCAGTAAAACTCAATTGAGAATTGCCTTACGTCGCTATACTAGTAGCTGGCGCTATCTTAAAGGCATCAAAGTTGGGGCACAGCGTGTCGACCTTGACGGCAATGAATGTGGTGAGCTAGAGCAAGAGCATATCGATCATGCACAAGCTACACTGAAAGAAAGTCAGGAAAAAGCCAAGGCTAAACGTCTAGCCAAAGCCGCAGCGAGTAAGGGCGACAATAATCAGCCTAAGGCTGAAAAGAAGCCATTTAAAAAGCCTGCGCCTAAGCGTAAACCCACTGCGGTTAAAGTCGCTAAACCAGAAGTTGCAGTACAAAATTTAACACCTGCGGTATTAGGCGAGTTGAAACCAAATCAACGTGTCAATGTCAAACTAGGTAAATCGCCAGTATCAGGTGTCGTACTTGACATCAAAAAAGAAGATATACAAGTGCAGTTAGATTCAGGATTAACCATCAAAGTGAAGGTTGAACATATCCTGCTATAACTGTTTCATTGTAAAAGGAGTAACTTGTTGATGCGAAAACTAACTCTGGTAGCTTCAATTGCCAGCATTTTTGTAGGATTCTCGGCTTGGGCATTGACGCCTACAATTCCATCAAGCGAGTTGCCCTCTCTGAATCAAGAGCCACAACATAAAGTGGCGAGTAAGCGAGTGGCGGACACCTATGCGCGTAATCACTATCATCGTTTCGATTTTGATGATGCGTTTGCTGCGCAGGTGTTCGACCGCTATTTAAAGCAACTCGACTACCGTCGTAATGTGTTATTACAAAGTGATGTCGATAGCTTTAAGGTCTACGCTACAGAATTTGACGACATGCTCAAAAGTGGTGACTTGACTGCCGCCTATAAGATGTTTGATCTGGTGCAGCAACGTCGTTATGACCGTTTTGCCTATGCGTTAGCCCTGCTTGATACCGAAATTGACTTTAATGTTCCTGGTGACAACTATCAGTATGATAGAGAAGAAGCTGCTTGGCCCAAAGATGAAGCAGAGCTTAATGAGCTTTGGCGTCAACGGGTAAAATATGATGCCCTCAATCTTAAACTTACTGGTAAAACGTGGGATGAAATTGTTGACGTGTTAGAAAAGCGTTACAACAACGCCATCAAACGTCTGAGTCAGACCAAAAGCGAAGATGTCTTTCAAGGTGTGATGAATGCCTTTTCTCGCTCGGTAGAACCACATACTAGCTACCTTTCTCCGCGTAACGCAGAACGTTTCCAAATGGAAATGAACCTGAGCCTTGAAGGCATAGGCGCGGTGCTGCAGATGGATGAAGATTACACTGTGATTAAAAGTTTGGTCGCTGGTGGTCCTGCGGCCAACAGTGAAAAACTCTCCCCTGAAGATCGCATTGTAGGTGTTGGCCAAGAAGGAAAAGAGATAGTCGATGTGATTGGTTGGCGTCTCGATGATGTTGTTGAACTCATTAAAGGGCCAAAAGGCAGTAAAGTGGTACTGCAAGTCTTACCTAAGAAAGGCGGTTCTTCAGCTAAACCTACTTATGTGACTATTGTTCGGGATAAAATTCGCCTAGAAGATCGCGCAGCGACCTCCGAGGTGATTGAGCCTTCAAGCGGAGATTACGCTGGTCGTAAAGTTGGTGTCATTAAGATCCCTGGCTTTTACATGAACCTGTCACAAGACGTGCTTAAAGAGCTGACTAAACTTAAACAAGAAAACGTTGAAGGGGTTGTCATAGATCTGCGTGGCAACGGTGGCGGCGCGTTAACTGAAGCCACCTTGTTAACAGGCTTGTTTATTGAGCAAGGTCCTGTGGTGCAAATTCGTGATGCGAATGGCCGAGTTTCACAAAATCGTGATAATGATGGCCGCGTTGCTTATTCTGGTCCATTGACTGTGATGGTCGATCGTTACAGCGCATCGGCATCTGAAATTTTTGCCGCCGCGTTGCAAGATTATGATCGTGCACTTATCGTCGGTGAGTCGACTTTTGGTAAAGGCACAGTACAGCAGCATAAAAGCCTTGGGCGTATCTATGATATGTACGATAAACCGATTGGCCATGTGCAATACACCATCGCTAAGTTTTATCGTATCGATGGTGGCAGCACCCAAATTAAAGGGGTCACGCCCGATATTCCTTTCCCTAGCGCCTTAGAGCCAGGTGAATATGGTGAAGCGGAAGAAGATAATGCATTACCGTGGGATAAGGTGCCAATGGCGCAATACAGCACCCTAGGTGACATTAATCCGAATTTGGTGGTTAATTTAGATGGCCGCCATCAACAGCGCATTAAGCAAGATGTCGAATTTAGTTATATTTATCAGGATATTGCTGAATTCAAGAAAAGCCATAAAGAAACCAGTGTCTCTTTGGTGGAAAAAGAACGTATTGCCGAACGTGAGGCTAATGATAGTAAGCAGTTAGCACGTTTAAACGAACGCCGCGCTGCAAAAGGCTTAGCACCACTGACATCGCTTGACGATGCCGATGATGAGATGACATTACCCGATGCATTCTTAGACGAAACCGTGTATATCACTCTTGATATGGTCGACATGGAACAGATGGCTAAAAATCAGTCTAAGTAATCGACTTAGCAAAATGAAAAACGCGCTATTGGCGCGTTTTTTTTATCAAATTTTAAGTGATAAGAGGAACTGTGATGACGCAAGTTCGAGCGAAATACCTAAAAGATTACCGTGCGCCAGACTTTACTATCACCCATGTAGCGCTTGACTTTGTGTTGGCTGGTAGCGAGACCAGAGTGACGGCAACTAGCCAAGTACGGCGTCTAAATGACAACGCGACTTCCTTACGACTCGATGGTGAAGCGCTGTCGATTGAAACCTTGACCGTCAATGGTAAGCCGTATCCTTATCAAGTCGAAGAGGGTCTGTTGTGGCTGGAAAATGTCGGCGCCGAATTTGAACTGCAAGTGATCACCCGCCTTGACCCGGGCACAAATTCAGCCCTCGAAGGCCTTTATATGTCAGATGGCGCCTACTGTACTCAATGTGAGGCGCAGGGGTTTAGACGCATCACTTACTTTCTCGATCGCCCCGATGTGTTAGCGATTTACACTGTGCGGATCGAAGCCGACAAGCAAGCGTTTCCTTATTTGCTCAGTAACGGTAATAAAGTAGAAACTGGTGAGCTTGATGGTGGTCGTCATTTTGTCCGCTGGCAGGATCCGTTTCCAAAACCTGCTTATTTATTTGCTCTGGTAGCAGGCGATTTCGATGTATTACAAGATAGTTTTGTGACCCAAAGCGGTCGCGAAGTTGCACTGCAAGTCTTTGTGGATAAAGGTAACTTACATAAATCCCATCATGCGATGGCATCACTTAAAAAGTCCATGGCTTGGGATGAGCAGCGTTTTGATTTGGAATACGATCTCGATATCTACATGATTGTTGCTGTCGATTTTTTCAATATGGGCGCAATGGAAAATAAAGGCCTAAACGTGTTTAACACCAAGTACGTGTTGGCCGACACCGCATCGGCAACGGATGATGATTATCATGGCATTGAGTCTGTGGTTGCCCATGAGTATTTTCATAACTGGACCGGCAATCGCATCACCTGTCGTGATTGGTTTCAATTAAGCTTGAAAGAGGGGTTAACCGTTTTTCGAGATCAAGAATTTAGCTCAGACGTTGGTTCACGGGCAGTTAATCGTATTCATGCTATTAAGGTCATTAAAAATCAACAGTTTGCCGAAGATAGCGGCCCGATGGCTCATGCCATTCGTCCCGAATCGGTCATTGAGATGAATAATTTTTATACCGTGACGGTATATAACAAGGGGGCTGAAGTGATCCGCATGATGCACACCTTGTTAGGTGAAACCGGCTTTCAGGCTGGGATGAAATGTTATGTTGAACGTCATGATGGTCAGGCGGTCACCTGTGACGATTTTGTGGCAGCGATGGAGCATGCCAGCGGCGTCGATTTAAACCAGTTTAGACGTTGGTACAGTCAATCGGGAACGCCCTTGGTCACAGTCAAAGAGGAATATGATTCTGGGGCGAAGCAATATCGCTTACATATTTCGCAGCGTACATTGCCTACCGCAGAGCAAGCAGAAAAATGGCCGTTACATATTCCGTTTGATCTCGAACTGCTGAGCGTAGAGGGTGAATCGATACTCAATCGGGTACTCGATGTCACCCAAGTAGAGCAGACTTTTGTGTTTGATGATCTGCCAAGTGCCCCTGTGCCGTCGTTATTACAAAATTTCTCGGCGCCAGTAAAATTGCTGTTTGACTACAGTATTGAGCAGTTGCTCCACTTAATCCGCTTTGCCTCGAGTGAAGTGGCTAAATGGGAAGCATCGGTGGCGTTATTTAGCCAGTCAGTGTGGCACAATGTCGCTAGCCTTCAAGCTGGCCAAAGCATGCATACCGATAGCCGTTTAATCGATGCGATAAAAGGCTTATTGCTGGAGCCCAATCTTGATCAGGCTTTATTGGCCGAAATATTACATTTTCCCAATCTGTCGACCCTGATTGAGCAAGCTAATGAGGTCGATATCGATGCCTTGTCAATGGCGCGCACATTTGTGATTGAAGAGATCGCCAGTGGCTGTGAAGATGAGTTGTTGGCTCGTTACCGAGAACTGGCGGCGATTGATGCACCTGCGGCGCGTTCGCTGAAGAATGCGGCCTTGCTATTATTGCTTAAAATGTCTGATGAACATCAAGCCTTAGCCGAAAATCAATACCGTCATTCCATGAATATGACTGACAGTTTAGGTGCATTAACGGCGCTCAATAGCGAAGACAGTGAGCTTAGACAAACGCTGCTAGATGATTTTCAGCAGCGCTGGTCTCAAACGCCTCTAGTGATGGATAAATGGCTGACGTTACAGGCCACTTGCGCAGGTGATGAGCGCATCAACGCGATTAAAACCTTGTTGCAACATCCCGCGTTTAGTCTGTCAAATCCTAACCGTGTTCGCTCGTTAATTGGAGCGTTTGCGGCGGCAAACTTGGCGGTATTCCACCGTCAAGATGGTGCGGGTTATCAATTATTAACTGAGGTCATTATTGAGTTGAACACGCTTAATCCGCAGGTTGCGGCGCGCATTATTACGCCGTTAATACAGTTTAAGAAGTTTGATGAGAGTCGGCAGGTATTGATGAGGCAGTCATTGCAGCAAATACTCGCCTTACCGCAACTATCTAACGATCTGTTTGAAAAAGTGACCAAGGCGCTAGCCTAAACCTTAAGCGACGGGGCAGTGCCTGCCCCGTCATTTCTGTTCTTATTATTGTTGATGATATTATGGTCTTTTTCTTTTCAATTTATGTCAGTTACCGTGATTTTCTAAATTATTATCAAGGATATGTAGATAAAGTCGAAGTGAAGGAAACCGGGGGGAAAACCCTGTGGATCAATGCGCGTCACTTTCGACCTTTCTTAACACCTGGTGGCCTTTCTGGTTACTTTAGATTAGAGCTTGATGATACAGGCCAGTTTCGTTCTTTGACTCGCTTATAATAATTAGAGTTATTACTTCAAACGATTGATTATAAAACTCCCCCCCATTTAAGCTCACTTTATAAATATAATTACCTGTTTATTATTGTTTTTTTGATACGCCTTCCTCACCGTTAATCTTTTGTATCTGCTTATTTAAATCGTGCGTTTGAAAAGCAGGATTTTATTTGGCTTAAGTATCCAAATATCAAGGTTATTTTCTCTTTTTACACCTTGCTCATCGATCGTAAATGCTGTAACAATAGTGTTACCTGTACGCTAACAAGATGTTGGCCACCATTCCTATAACAAAGAATCCAACAGGTTACGGAGAAGAGCTAAAATGAAAAATCTTAAAAATGGCTTTAATAAGTCAACGCTTGCTTTGGGGATTATCGCAGCGTTGAGCATTGCCACTGCACCTGTCGTTCAAGCGGTGTCCTTTGATTGGGGCGAAGTACAAGGTTCGTTTGATTCAACTTGGAGTGCTGGCGCAAGTTGGCGAGTTGAAGAGCGCAACTGGGATGATCACATTGGCAAAGTGAATCATCCACGTTTCGATTGGTCCAATTATTCCGCTTTTAACAATACCAAATATTCCTCTGCAGAGATCTGGGCTCAACCCGGTTCATATTCTAGTAACGGCGACTTGAGTAACATGCTGTATTCTCAAGGCGACGTCACTTCAATGGTGTTCAAAGGCTTACATGAGCTGTCGTTACAATATAAAAACTATGGTCTGTTTGCTCGTGGTATGTATTTCTACGATCAAAAGGCAAATGACGGCAGTTATGGTTACACCGACCCATTAACAGGTAAAGAGTACGACCCTTGTGCCGACTCCGAAGCCTCTAAGGTGCAATGTAAAGATGTGCGTCTGCTTGATGCGTTTATTTACGGTAACTTTGATTTTAATGATGGTGCAAACCCGCTAACGGTTAGAGTGGGTAACCAGGTGGTATCGTGGGGCGAAAGTACCCTTATTGCCCACGGGATTGGGGTGATAAACCCGGTGGATCTGAATATTCTTAATGCTCCAGGGGCTGAATTAAAAGAAGCATTTAGGCCGCAAGGCATGGTGTGGGCATCTTTGGGGGTCACCGACTCTCTGTCTGTAGAAGCTTTCTATCAATATGACTGGGAGCCTGTTTGGGTGCCGACACCTGGGTCGTTTTTTTCCACCAATGATTTTGCCGGTTATGGTGGTTATGCTCAAAACGCCCAGCTTGGTTTTAATGCTAACCCAGACATGAATCTCGATTTTATTGTCTCAGAATACAATAACTTGTTACAGATGATGGCCTCGGGGCAATATGATGCTGAGACTTTAGGGAAATTGGCTTTAGCCTATCCAACCAAAGCGACCTTAGTGAAAGATCAAGCCAGTGCCAGTGATTCAGGACAGTACGGTGTTAAGTTTGGTTACTATGCGCCAGAACTTGGCGAAACCGAATTTGGTTTGTATTACATGAACTATCATAGCCGCCGTCCTTTGATCAGTGGCACCGCAGCTAATTTTACTGCCGAGGCCATTGGGCGAGATTTAGCTAAGCTGGGCGCAGTTGCTGCTGCCGGAGGCACGGTCGATCGTAACACCTTATTAGGGCTAGAAACGTTTTCTAAAGCCCAAATTGAATATCCTGAAGATATTCAGCTTTACGGTTTTAGTTTTAATACTTTGGTTGGTGATACATCTGTTGCTGGTGAAATAGCCCATCGTCAAGATGAGCCGCTGCAAATTGATGACGTTGAACTGTTATTTGCCGCCATGCCTCAGCAACTCGCCAATGCCGGATTGCGCCCTGATTTAGACGGCATATCGCAAATTGAAGGTATAGGCTCTGGCGAGTCAGCCAAAGGGTATATTCTGCGTGATACTACTCAAGCACAGGTCACCTTTACGCATTTATTTGGTCCTACTTTAGGCACCAGTAACTTAACCATGTTAGCCGAAGTCGGTGGTGTGTGGATCCACGATATGCCTGGCTTTGATGAGCTGCGTTTAAATGGCCCTGGCACGGCTCGTTCTGGGGGCAACCCAGATATGCCAGGCATTATCGAAGCCCTGCATAACGGCCCAGAAACCAATCCGTTCCCTACTGACTTTTCATGGGGCTATCGAATTGTAGCCAAGGCGGATTACAACAACTTGTTTGCCGGTGTGAATATGGCACCGCGCATTATCTTCTCTCATGATGTTAAAGGGATAACTCCAGATCCTATGTTCCTATTTACCGAAGGTAAGAAAGCGGTCGCTATCGGGGTGAACTTCGATTATCAAAGCCGTTGGGGAGCCGATTTCTCCTATAACTCTTTCTTTGGTGGTGTAGGGACGACTAATCAGATGTCTGATCGTGATTACGTGTCATTTAACATCAAGTATTCAATCTAATTCACAAGGACGATAACGATGAATAAACTAGCTATATTGTCGACAGCTGTGATCGTTGCATTGAGCGCTCCTGTTGCATTTGCCAAAGTATCAGAGGCCGACGCGGCCAAATTAGGCACATCATTAACGCCACTTGGCGGCGAAAAAGCGGCTAACGCAGATGGGACTATTCCTGCATGGGATGGCGGTATCACGAAAGTGGTCGCAGGTTATGAAAAAGGGATGCATCATCCCGATCCTTTTGCTGCTGATAAAATTGAATTTACCATCACTAATGCTAACAAAGATAAGTACAAGGCAAATCTCACAGAGGGGCAGTTAAAACTGTTTGAGCTGTATCCAGACACATACAAGATGAATGTGTATCAGACTCGCAGGACGGCTTCGGTACCACAATTTGTCTACGATGCCACCAAGGCCAACGCGACTCGCGCCGAGTTAATTGCTGATGGTAATGGTATTTCAGGTGCCGCCATTGGGATCCCATTTCCAATTCCGCAAAATGGGTTAGAAGCTATCTGGAACCATGTATTGCGTTTTCGTGGTGTTGACCTTGAAACCTCGCGCAGTCAAGCGGCACCGACAGCCAGTGGCAGTTATACCTTGGTTGAAACGGCTGAAGAGCTGCGCTTTGAATATTCACGTCCAGAAATGACCTTAGATCAATTAAAGGACTCTAACACACTGTTTTATTTCAAGCAGGTCGTGACTCAGCCTGCCCGTTTAGCCGGTACCGCGTTATTGGTTAAAGAAACAATGGATCAAGAAGCCTTACCGCGTCAGGCATGGACCTACAACACGGGGCAGCGTCGAGTGCGTAAAGCGCCAAACGTGGCATTTGATACGCCTGGCACAGTATCAGACGGGCTGCGCACCACCGATGACTTTGACATGTTTAACGGCTCGCCTGTGCGTTATAACTGGGAGTTAATGGGTAAGAAAGAGATCTATATTCCTTACAATGACTATAAGTTGCATTCAGATAAGCTCAAATATGATCAAATCTTGCAGGCCGGTCATATCAACCCTGAGCACGTACGCTGGGAAAAACACCGTGTATGGGTAGTAAAAGCGCAGCTTAAAGAGGGGATGCGCCATATCTATAAAACACGCATGTTCTACATCGATGAAGACTCTTGGCAGGTTTCGTTAACCGATATGTACGATAACCGCGATGAGTTGTATCGCGTCGGCGTAGCTCATGCGATTAACTATTATGAAGTGCCTACCTTGTGGACCACCTTAGAAGTTATTCACGATCTGCAATCGCGTCGTTATCTGGCTATGGGATTAGATAACGAAGGTCGCATGTACAATTTTGATGCGCAGTTGAGTGAGGCTAACTTCACCCCAGCAGCATTACGACGTGCGGGTATTCGTTAATCACCACTTTGGGAGGGGCCGCAAGGCCTCTTCATTATAAAAGGAAGTTTGTATGTCGTTTAGCATGCTTCGATTGGTCTTGCTAACTGTGTTGCTCACCTCGAACATAAACACAGTGAGCGCCGATACAGATATGAGCTCATCCATTCAGCCATTAGCCGTGCACTCTTTAGTATTAGACTCGACCCTCAAGGCTGACACTGCCGTGGCGGTTGGCGAGCGCGGGCATCTGTTTGTATTTGATGACAACTGGCAGCAACGCCCATCACCGACTCAAGCGCATCTAACGAAAGTCTTTCTGCTTGATGACAAGCTTGGCTGGGCTGTGGGTCACGATGCCACGGTATTACACACCCAAGATAGCGGACTTAGTTGGCAGGTGCAGATGAGTTCGCCTGAAATTGAAAAACCCCTCATGGATGTGCTGTTTTTCGATGAGTTAAACGGTATCGCCATTGGGGCTTATGGCATGTTTTATCGCAGTAAAGATGGCGGTAATACGTGGGAGCCGGAGTTTCATGGTGAGCTGTTATTTGAAGAAGATATTGCCTACCTTGAAGACTTAAAAGCCGAAGATGAAGCCTTATACCTCAGTGAACGTAGTACCTTGTTGCCCCATTTTAATCGCGTGGTGCCGCTAGATGATTCGCGTTTATTAATGGTGGGTGAGTTAGGGTTAGCTGCGGTCTCAGAAGATAAAGGCATCAGTTGGCAGCGGCTCGATTTTCCTTATGACGGCTCCTTATTTAATGCTTTGGTGACAAGCAAAGGTGTCTACGTTATGGGGCTGCGTGGTCATCTGTTTAAGAGCGAGGATGGGGCAAATAGTTGGCAAGAGATAGCACTGCCGATCCAGTCGACCTTAAACGGTGGACTTATCATCGATGATAACAAAATAAGGCTCGTGGGTAATGCGGGCGTAATTATCGATGTTTATCATGATGGCGCTGTTGCAATGGTCGCGCAACGCCAAGGTGAAAACCTGGTCACTATTAGTCGGGATACTAATGGTAAACAATGGGTTGCGGGTACAAAAGGTTTCTTCGAATTAAAACAAGAATAATAAGGCCCTGATATGTTAGATAAAGTAGTTAATGGATTAGAGTCGTTCCTTTTTAGGCAACGGGGATTGGTCATTTTTGCCTTTGTAGTGGTGACACTCTTTTTGGGCTTTCAAGCCAGTCATTTACGCATGGATGCGGCGTTTATTAAAAATATTCCGCTTAATCACAGCTACATGCAAACCTATTTAAAGCATCAAAAGCAATTTGGTGGCGCCAACAGCATCATGGTGGCGGTCGAGGACACCAGCGGGAATATTTTTAATGCCAATTTTTTTGATTCGCTAAAGCAAGTACATGATCAATTGTTTTTTATCCCTGGGGTTGATAGGGCCCAAGTGAAGTCGTTGTTCTCTCCTTCGACGCGTTTTACCGAAGTGGTGGAGGATGGTTTTGCCGGCGGGCCGGTGATCCCGGCGACTTTTTCTACCACGCCAGCAGGACTGGAAGTGGTACGTAGCAACATTGAAAAAGCCGGTATCGTTGGTCGCCTTATTGCGGAAGATTATTCAGCGGCGATGGTCACTGCTCAGTTAATGGACTTTGACCCTCAAACGGGCGAGCCGTTAGACACCTTAGCCTTTGCCACTCAGTTAGAAAAAGAGCTGCGCGGGCAGTATGAAAATGAACAGATTAAAATCCATATCATCGGCTTTGCCAAAATGGCCGGTGATGTCGCCGAAGGCGCTAAAGGGGTTGTGCTGTTCTTTTTAATTGCCATTTTAGTGACGGCAATCATGGTTTACCTGTTTTCAAAATCAGTCAAATTGACCCTACTGCCATTAGCGTGCAGCTTGGTGGCGGTGGTGTGGCAATTAGGTTTATTAACTGTCATGGGCTTTGGTCTGGATCCCATGTCGATACTGATCCCGTTTTTGGTGTTCGCTATCGGGGTTAGCCATAGCGTGCAGATGATCAACGCCGTGCGCCGTCGAGTGGGTGAGGGGGAATCGACCAAAGCCGCCGCTGCGCTGGCCTTTAGAAGCTTGCTGGTGCCCGGTGGCATAGCGCTGTTGTCTGATACTGTGGGCTTTATGACTCTGCTAGCCATCGACATTGGTATTATTCGCGAACTGGCGATATCGGCATCACTGGGTGTAGCGGTCATCATTTTAACCAACCTCATTTTGCTGCCGCTATTGATCTCTTATACCAAGGTAAATCCGTTAGCGGTTAAGTCTCATGCCGGCATAGATAAACTCTGGTTACGTTTATCCTATTTTGCCACGCCTAAGTATGCTGCAGTGGTACTCGTGTTAACTGTGATGCTGTTTGGTGTTGGCTGGCAACAAGCTAATAAGATGAAAATTGGCGATTTACAAGGCGGCGCACCAGCGCTGCATTTTGATAGTCGTTATAATCAAGACACTTTTTATATTACCGACAAATTCTCGGTCACTACAGATGTGATGACGGTCATTGTCGAGGCGTTCCCTGAAGCTTGTACTTATCATGATGTATTGATACAAATCGATCAGTTTGAATGGTTAGCGGCCAATACTCCAGGGGTTGAGTCGACAGCAAGTTTGGCGTCGATTGCTAAGCGGGTTAACGCCGGCTTTAACGAGGGAAATCCCAAATGGCAGGTATTACCGCGCACCACTGCGAGTCTGGTGCAAGCGGTAGGGCAAATCCCCACCACATCGGGGCTGCTGAATGGTAATTGCTCGGTAATGCCGGTTTACCTGTTTTTAACCGACCATAAAGCCGAAACCATAGAAGTGGTGATCGACAAGGTCAAAGCGTTATCGGCGCAAATGGATAACGATAAAATCAGCTTCAAATTGGCATCTGGCCCTGTTGGCGTGATGGCTGCCACCAATGAAGCAGTTGCCGAGGCACAGCTACCTATGATGCTGTATGTTTACGGCGCCGTATTTGTGCTGTGTTTGATCAGTTTCCGCTCGTTAAGGGCAACGGTTGCGGTGATTTTACCTTTGTATGTGGTATCGACCTTAGCGCAAGCCTTAATGACTCAGCTTGATATTGGCCTCGCGGTCAGTACGCTACCCGTGATTGCATTGGGGGTGGGCATCGGTGTCGATTATGGCATTTATATCTTATCGACCATGGCTGTTAAGCTTCGTGATGGGATGCCAGTGCAAAAAGCATATCATCAAGCGTTAATCGAACGTGGTAGTGCCGTGATGTTTACTGGCTTAACGCTGGCGATTGGGGTGAGCACTTGGTTCTTTTCGGCGTTAAAATTCCAAATGGACATGGGGATCTTGCTGACATTTATGTTTTTGGTAAATATGTTAGGCGCCATAATTATTTTACCGGCGATAGGAGCGGTATTCTGGCGAAACCCAAAGCAGTAATACATTAGGAGAGCAGATGCTCTCCTTTTTTTTGCCTGTTTTTTGAATAGTTACGCTAAGTTTCCGATTGTTTTTTCATCTATTGACCTTAAACCTGCTCCACTGCGGAGTTAAGCAGGATCTACCACTGAAATAATCCTCGAAATATGGCACATTTAGTAATAGACTTCGCGCTATGACCTAGGTCACATTATTTGGCCCGTCATATGCTCTAGCATCCAGATAATTAAGAAAAGCGCTGCCATAGACCCTAAAGGAAACAGTAACATGGCCTTGAAAGATGCAATGCCTTCAGTATTACTTGAAAATGTAGTTAACCTCATTCACTCAAAAGTCCCTAATTCACAAGCTAAGCAGGTCGAACAGTTCGCCACCTGCATTTATGCGCATATGTCAAAAGATGATTTACATGCGCGTAATGACAGCGATCTTTACGGTGCGGTGCTCAGTCTTTGGAATGTCGCCAATAAAACCCCCGTAGGTGAAACCCATATCCGCGTATTTAATCCAAGCCAATCTAAGCATGGCTGGAAATCATCTCACTCAATTATTGAGGTGATCCACCCAGATATGCCGTTCTTAGTCGATTCGGTCGGCATGGCCCTTAATCGTATGGGCATTACTACCCATATGATGCTGCATACGCCGCTCACGGTGCAGCGAGATAAAGAGGCGATTATTAATGTTACCTATGGCGATGATAAAAACCAAAAATCAGAAAAAGTCGCTGTATTTCTTATCGAAATTGATCGCCTTAGCAGTGATGAAGATATCAAGAATTTAGAGAAAGAGATTGCTTCTGTGCTGGTCGATGTGTCGGCATCGGTTAATGACTGGCAGAAGATGTCAAACAAGTTAACCAGTACCATTAAAGAGTTAGCTACGCGTCCTTTCCCTGGAGAAAAACGCGATCTCGATGAAGCAATTAACTTTTTAACCTATTTAAACAACCACCATTTCACCTTGCTTGGTTATCGCCGTTATAGCCTCAATAAAGTCGAAGGTGATTTAGAGTTGGTGCCTGATAATGACACCAGTTTAGGACTAATGAATGTACCCGGTAAGCCTAAGCATAATAAGGGCTTGTTGCTGTCGAGTCTGTCTGATACTGCTCGTAAAGAAGCCCTCGATAAGAGCTTGCTTATTTTAACCAAAAGCAGTGAAAAGAGCCGTGTACATCGTCCAGCCTATATCGATTATATCGGTATTAAACGCTTCGACAAAAAAGGTAATGTGATTGGTGAAGATCGCTTTATCGGTCTGTACGCCTCTAACTTGTATAATCGTAGCCCACGTGAGATCCCTTTATTAGCAGAAAAAATCCAACGGGTGCTTGATGCCTCAGGCTTAACAGCCGGTTCGCACGATTACAAAGCCTTAATGCATATCCTTGAGACGCTGCCACGTGATGAGATTATTCAAGCGCGTGAATCAGAACTAGCCAGCATGGCGCGTGGCGTACTTGAGATGCAAGATCGTGACAGGCTTAAACTGTTTGTGCGTAAAGATGGCTATGGCCGTTTCTTATCTTGTTTGGTCTATGTTTCCAAAGACCGCTACAACACTAAATTACGCGAAGATACTCAGCGTATTTTGGCGCAACATTTCAATACTAATGAAGACGTTGAATTCACGACTTATTTCTCCGAGTCAACGCTGGCACGTACTCATTACATTGTTAAAGTCGATAATAATAATACGGATGTAGATGTGGCTGCTATTGAAAATAATCTGATTGAAGCGGCGCGTTCTTGGGAAGATAAACTCAGTAGCGCGTTAATCTCGGCACAAGGTGAAGAGTCGGGCAATCGTTTGCTTAAGCGTTATATCGATGCATTCCCACGCAGTTATAAAGAAGATGCTTTACCGAGTTCTGCCGTGGTCGATATTGAGCACCTAGAAGCGCTTGATGATGAGCATAAATTAGGCATGCTGTTTTATCAGCCGCAAGAAACCGCATTAAACGACAATAAAGTTAGGCTTAAGCTGTTCCATAAAGATGAGCCTATCCATCTGTCAGATGTACTGCCTATGCTTGAAAACTTCGGACTTCGAGTAATTAACGAACGTCCATATGAAGTTAAAACAGCCGATGGGGCCACTTTCTGGATTTTGGACTTCTTGATGACAGTTCAAGGGGCTGCAGTCGATAATTTAGCTGACAGTCAAGACCGGTTCCAGACTGCGTTATCGCAAGTGTGGAATAAAGAATTAGAAGATGACGGCTTTAACCGTTTAGTGTTGGCAACGGGCCTATCGGGTCGCGAAGTCTCAATTCTGCGCGCTTATGCTAAATATATGCGTCAAATCGATGCTACATTTAGCCAAGCCTACATTGAGCAAACCTTTAGTGGTTATCCACAAATCGCTGATTTGTTGGTTAAAATGTTCATTCGTAAGTTTAACCCTAAACTGAAAACACGCACATTGGCCAAGTTTGTCGAACAGATCAATCTGCGCCTAGATGATGTGTCTAGCCTTGATGATGACCGTATTATTCGTCGTTACCTCGACTTAATTAATGCGACAATGCGGACTAACTTCTATCAAACCTTGGCCGATGGCAGCAATAAGCCATACGTTTCGTTTAAGTTCTCTCCAGAGCTTATTCCTGAAATGCCACGTCCGTTGCCTAAGTTTGAAATTTTTGTGTATTCGCCGCGCGTGGAAGGGGTTCATCTACGTGGTGGTAAAGTGGCTCGTGGCGGTTTGCGTTGGTCCGATCGCCGCGAAGATTTTCGCACCGAAGTACTGGGTTTGGTCAAAGCACAACAAGTTAAGAACACCGTGATTGTGCCGGTTGGGGCTAAAGGTGGTTTTGTATGTAAGCAACTGCCAACCGAAGGTGGTCGTGATGCCTTGTTTGCCGAGGGGCAAGAGTGTTATCGCTTGTTTATCCGTGGTTTGTTGGATATCTCTGACAATATCATCGAAGGTGAAGTCGTGCCGCCAATCAATGTGGTGCGCCATGATGAAGATGATCCATATTTAGTGGTGGCGGCTGATAAAGGCACCGCGACGTTCTCTGATATCGCTAACGCTATTTCACAGGAGTATAACTTCTGGTTAGGCGATGCATTTGCATCCGGTGGCAGTAATGGTTACGACCATAAGAAGATGGGGATCACCGCGCGCGGTGCATGGGAGTCGGTTAAACGTCACTTCCGTGAGATTGGTATCGATTGCCAAACCACCGATTTTACCTGTTTAGGTATAGGTGACATGGCCGGTGATGTCTTTGGTAACGGCATGCTGTTGTCTGAGCATACATGCTTAGTCGCGGCATTTAACCATATGCATATCTTTATCGACCCAACACCAGATGCAGCCTCTAGCTACAAAGAACGTACCCGTTTGTTTAGCTTGCCGCGTTCGAGCTGGGAAGATTACAACCCAGAGTTGATTTCAAAAGGCGGTGGCATCTTCCTGCGCAGTGCTAAGTCAATCACCTTGACCCCAGAGATCAAGGCGATGTTGGACACCAAAAAAGCATCGATGACTCCTAACGAGCTGCTAAAAGAACTGCTCAAGATGCGCGTTGACCTGATTTGGAACGGTGGTATTGGTACTTATATTAAAGCGTCTAGCGAAACACATGCTGAAGTCGGCGACAGAGCCAACGACGCACTGCGCGTGAATGGCAGCGAAGTGAAGGCGCGTATTGTCGGCGAAGGTGGCAACTTAGGTTGTACCCAATTAGGCCGTATTGAATACGCTGCCACGGGTGGCCGCATTAATACCGACTTCGTTGATAACGTGGGTGGGGTTGATTGCTCAGATAACGAAGTGAATATCAAAATCTTGCTTAATGCGTTAGTGGCAGAAGGTGAGATGACATTGAAGCAGCGTAATCGTTTATTAGTCGAGATGACTGACGAAGTCAGCCGTATCGTATTGCAAGATTGTAAAGATCAAACACGTACTATCTCAGTGACACAGGTACGTGGCGTCGAGCAACTGAAAGAGCAAATTCGTTTCATTCATTATCTTGAGAAAGAAAATAAGCTCGATAGAGCATTAGAGTTCTTACCTTCAGATGATGAGTTGGCCGAACGTCTTGCTAATGGCAAAGCCATGACGCGTCCAGAGCTATCGGTATTAGTGGCTTACGCCAAAATGGTGCTCAAAGAGCAGTTATTGACCCCTGAAATCACCGAAGATAGCTTCTTGAGTCAGTTGCTGGTGGAGTACTTCCCTAAACAGCTGCAACAAAATTACAGCGATCGTATGGTAAACCATCCATTACGTGCTGAAATTATTGCGACGTCATTAGCCAATGAATTGGTTAACGATATGGGACTTAATTTTGTACAACGTATGCAAGATGAGACTGGTGCCTCAGTAGCCGAAGCTGCGATTTGTTACACTATGGCGCGTGAAGTATTTGGTTTAGCTGAATTAACTAAATCTATTACGGCACTTAATGGTATGGTTCCAGCGGCCGTTCAAGGTGAAATGCTACATCAACTACGCCGTAATTTACGCCGAGCGTGTCGTTGGTTCTTGCGTCATCGCAGCCGTAATCAAAGCATTGAACAAACCGTTGCTTTCTATAGACCCGTCTTTGAAGCACTGCGTGAAAATGTTCATCAGTATATGGTCGAAGATGAAGTCAACGAGATTGGTACTGAGATTACAGCCTTGGTTAAAGAAGGTGTGCCAGAGAAAGTCGCTACCAATGTTGTGAATATGAGTACTTTGTTCTCTGCTCTTGATATTTCACAAATTGCGCAACTTGAAGATAAGCCAGTCGCATTAGTGGCCGAAACATACTTTAAGTTAGGCGCTAAAGTGGAGTTGCATTGGTTCTTAGAACAGATCAGTGCTCAGCCTGTGGCTAACCATTGGCAAGCATTAGCTAGAGCCGCATTTAGAGAAGAGCTTGATTGGCAACAACGTGCACTGAGTTCGGTTGTACTGCGCACCTGTACCGATAGTTGTCATTCTGACACCATTATTGAGCAATGGATCGAATCCAATCAGGGCTTATTGGAGAGATGGTTCCATATGCTTGCAGACTTTAAGACATCGCAAACTCATGAGTTTGCTAAGTTTTCGGTCGCATTACGTGAGCTGAATTTGCTGATCCTCCATTGTGATGGTCAATCGTAAAATTTATAATAATAATAAGCCCTGGCAATAGCCGGGGCTTTTTTCGGTCTAGGAGAATGCATGTTTTACAAAATTGCACAAAAAGTCATGTTTCAGATGGATCCAGAGAAAGCACATAATCTGGCGATTCACAGTCTGAAATCCACGGCTAATTCACCGCTTAATTGCTTCTATGCACAGCAGATTGAGCCTACGCCTGTTGAGTTTATGGGGCTAAGCTTTCCTAATCCTGTTGGTTTAGCCGCAGGAATGGATAAAGATGGTGAATGCATCGATGCTTTTCATGCAATGGGTTTTGGTCATATTGAAGTCGGTACCGTGACTCCAAGACCGCAACCAGGAAATGAACTGCCTCGTCTTTTTAGATTAAAACCTGCTAAAGCTATCATCAATCGTATGGGCTTTAATAATAAAGGCGTCGACAACTTGGTCGCCAATTTAAAAGCGGTAAAATCGGGCGCTATGGTTGGGGTCAATATTGGTAAAAATAAAGATACGCCAGTAGAGCAGGGTAAAGATGATTACCTTATCTGTATGGAAAAGGTGTACCAGTACGCAGCCTATATTGCGGTAAATATCTCATCACCCAACACCCCCGGCTTACGTTCATTGCAATATGGTGATTTACTTGATGATCTATTGGGATCGCTCAAAGCTAAGCAGAATGATCTTGCTCAGCAGCATGGTAAATACGTACCGATCGCACTTAAAATCGCACCCGATCTGTCATTAGAGGAGATCGAGAAAATAGCGGATTCGTTAATTCGTAATGAATTCGATGGCGCGATAGCGACCAATACCACGTTAACTCGCGATGGTGTTAGTGGTTTAGTTAACTCAAATGAAGCTGGTGGCTTAAGTGGTAAGCCATTGAATTCACTATCAACAAAGGTTATTAAACAGCTTGCTACCTGTCTTAAAGGACAGATCCCCATTTTAGGGGTTGGTGGTATTAACTGTGCTGCAGATGCGCTAGATAAACTCGATGCGGGTGCCACCATGGTACAAATTTATTCTGGATTTATTTATCGTGGTCCAGAATTAATTAAAGAAATTGTTGACGCGTATCGAATTCAGCATAAATAACGATCTTGTGTCGATCTAAGATCAGGCGCGATCGGTGCAGCGATCGCGCCTGATCTACATAACATACTGTTATCTATATCATAATTATAATATTTTTTTTGATATTGGATGAAATATCAACTATTATCCGACTGTATTGACAGTAATAGGTACACGTTATGTTATTAATGCCGCAAAGGGATTGGCAATGGATATATAACGACGCGTATGGAGTATTAAGCGTTTCGTTAGGTTCGGATATGGAATTTCTGACTCCCTACAAAGCAAAATTGCTCATTCCTGATGCATTAACTGCGCTGGAATTTAACGTCGAGCACGCAAAATTCTATATTGAGTTTGTCGAACGTCTGGCAAAAACGATAAATATTGCCGATGCGATTAAGGTTCAATTGGCATTAAATGCCACCGCAGCGCACTATTTATTAAAACCACAAATGCCAAAGTCATGGTTTTTTGATACGTCAGTAATATGCGTTTACAGTGAATTGGCGAAAATATTTCAGCTCAGATCGCAGGGCGTAAATGCCGATGTTATGGTTGTTGAAAGTAACATTCAAGCATCACTGGTGATGTTGCTGTCTCCAAAATTGTTACTAAGCGAGACTAAACAACTGAATCAATTCGAATGTATTAAAGTGATGAATGATAGGCTGCATCCAATAAAAGCGAGTAGACAAATCGCTGCAGCTTAAGTTATCGCTTATTCGCCTTGTAGTTCACTTTGGGCTTTGTTTTACGTTTTAAATATCATGATAGGGGCCTTAGGCCCCTTTTTTGATTTCGCATCTTAATGAATCAACTATTATCTGCAGTTATGTAATTAACGCCTTTAGCCGTTACAGCTCGCTTTCATTTTTAGCCAACAATAAATTTAGATTATCGCGGCAGGTGGTAGAAAGTAGGGCTGATTAAAATGCAAGCAGTATAAAGGAGGAGGGGAGTTAATAGAGGTTCGAAATGGGCATTTAAACAAAGAAGACAATAAAGGTTTCAAATGGCTGGTTAAGTAGGCGTATGGAAAGTTAACGTTAATGTTGAAGTATAATTATTGAAAGCTTGAATCGGTATATGTTTGCTTTTTGACTTGAATATGGCTTGCTGGAGGCAGATTGCTTATTTTTGATATTATCAACGACTTTTGTCGTTTATATAAAGTGAGCTGTTTATATAAAGTGGGCTGCTTATATGAAGTGTAGAGTCGGTTAGGGGGTGGGCTGTTTCATTCGCATCAGTAAGTACCAAACACTGTAGTGTTTTGATTCTGCTACTAAAGAATTGGTTGCGGGAGCCGGATTTGAACCGACGACCTTCGGGTTATGAGCCCGACGAGCTACCATACTGCTCCATCCCGCGTCCGTATGTATCAAACGCTGTAGTGTTTTAATTCTGCTACTAAAGAATTGGTTGCGGGAGCCGGATTTGAACCGACGACCTTCGGGTTATGAGCCCGACGAGCTACCATACTGCTCCATCCCGCGTCCGTATGTATCAAATGCTGTAGTGTTTTGATTCTGCTACTAAAGAATTGGTTGCGGGAGCCGGATTTGAACCGACGACCTTCGGGTTATGAGCCCGACGAGCTACCATACTGCTCCATCCCGCGTCCGTATGTATCAAACGCTGTAGTGTTTTAATTCTGCTACTAAAGAATTGGTTGCGGGAGCCGGATTTGAACCGACGACCTTCGGGTTATGAGCCCGACGAGCTACCATACTGCTCCATCCCGCGTCCGTATGTATCAAACGCTGTAGCCTTTTAATTCCGCTACTACAGAATTGCTTAGTCAACATGCTTAATCACTGAGTAACTAGGTGTGCTTCAAAGCGGGGCGAACTATATCGATACCAAGATGGCATTGCAAGCGGCAATCGGTTTTATCTTGTTAGACGTTCATTAAAGCGGCACTCTGCAGGCTTATTAAACGTATCGCGGAATTTATGTCTAGCTATAGCTAGAACTTTTTATCTTTTAATGGTTGGACAAGGTATAATGTCGGATTGATTTTTGAAGTGTGTCTATTTATCCATGTTGAATTTTTTTGCTGCAGCCCCACGAGGCTATGAATACGCATTATCGCTCGAATTAATCGAGCTTGGTGCCAATGACGTTAAAGAAAGTGTTGCGGGGGTGTATTTTTCGGCACCACTGGAATTGGCTTACCGTATTACCTTATGGTCTCGTCTTGCCAGCCGTATTATTTTAGTCATTTATAAAGGCCCGTGTGAAACGCCCGAGCAGCTTTATAATGCAGCATATTGTGTCGATTGGCAGACGCACTTTTCGAATAAAAGTAGCTTTAGCATCGATTTCCATGGTGTGGGTGGCTTTATCAAAAACTCCCAATTTGGTGCCTTAAAGGTTAAAGATGCGGTAGTGGATCGCTTTCGCGACGATGGTTGCGAACGTCCGAACGTCTCTCGCGTCGATGCTGACTTTAAGATTGATGCTCATTATCGCCGTGGTCAGGTGACGCTGGGGATCAATTTCTCTGGTCCAGCACTGCATCAGCGCGGCTACCGTGCCACCACGGGTGAAGCGCCATTAAAAGAAAACCTCGCGGCCAATATGCTCGTGCGCAGTGGTTGGAAAGAGGCACCGCAAGATGTGCTCGATCCTTTCTGTGGTAGCGGTACGATTTTGATTGAAGCGGCGATGATGGCCTGTGACGTAGCGCCTGCGCTTTATCGCGCTAAATTTGGTTTTCAAAAATGGTTACGTCATCAAGACGGTGTGTGGCAAGGTTTGATGGATGAAGCCAAAGCGCGTGCATCGCTGGGTATCAGCCGTTGTCAAATCAAGTTCTTTGGTTCAGACATCGACTCGCGCCTGGTGGCACTGGCAAAACGTAATGCTGAAAATGCAGGCGTTGCTGGGTTAATTGAGTTCTCCGTTTCTAATGCGCTTGATGTGACGCCTCCTGTTGCCACAGGTTTTATTATCACCAACCCACCTTATGGTGAGCGTTTGGGCACAGTCACTTCACTGCTGCAGCTGTATTATCAATTAGGTGACAAATTTAAGAGTGAGTTCGGTGGCTGGAAAATCGCCGTACTCAACAGCGATATTGAGTTACTCTCGGCGCTTAAACTTAAAGCCGATAAACAGATGAAAATGTTCAATGGCGCGTTAGAGTGTGCATTTAACTTATATACACTGCACGCCGAAAGCACGCGTCGTATCGAACCGAGTCAAGTGTTGGCCCAAGGCGGTGAGATTAGCGAAGTGGCTACCTCGTTTGCTAACCGAATCAAAAAGAACTTTAAGCAATTAAGTAAGTGGGCTCAGCGCGAAGGTATCGATAGCTATCGTTTATATGATGCCGATATTCCTGAATACAATGTGGCAGTGGATAAATACCTAGATTACGTGGTTATCCAAGAATACTCAGCGCCTAAAGATATACCAGAATCAGTTACTAAGCGCCGTTTGACCGATATATTATTAGTACTGCCTAATGCCATTGGGGTCGATCCAGATAAGATTATTCTTAAGACGCGTGAGCGTCAAAAAGGCACCAATCAGTATCAAAAGCTTGATGCCAAGAAATTGGAACTGGTTACCACAGAGTATGGGGCTAAGTTTAAGTTAAACCTGAAGGATTATTTAGATACAGGTTTGTTCCTCGATCACCGTTTAACCCGTAAACTAGTGGGCGAAAAGTCAAAAGGGCGTTCGGTATTGAATTTATTTGCCTACACAGGATCGGCATCGGTACATGCCGCACTTGGTGGGGCTAAGTCGGTCACGACCGTGGATATGTCAAATACCTATTTAAGCTGGGCTCAAGATAACTTTGCTTTAAATGGACTATCTGGGCGTCAATATCAGTTTATTCAAAGCGATTGCTTACAGTGGATTGCTGATTGCCAAGAGAAGTACGATCTGATTTTTATCGATCCACCGACGTTTTCTAACTCTAAACGCATGGAAGATTCATTCGATGTGCAGCGTGACCACGTGAGTTTGCTCAGTGGATTAGTGAAGCTGCTCAATCCAAAGGGTGAGATCATCTTCTCTAATAATAAGCGTAAGTTTAAGATGGAAAGTGAGGCGCTTGCTGAGCTCGGCTTAGTGGTGACTAATATCGATAACCAGACCTTACCTATGGATTACAAACGCAATCCTCAGATCCACAATACCTGGCTTATTACCCATGCCTAATCGTATTTTATTTACCCTGTTTCACACCGATGCTTGCCATCTGTGTGAACAGGCACAAGCATTAATTGATACCTTAGGGATCGATTATGTTAAGCAAGATATCTGTGATACCGACGAATTAGCCCAGGAATACGGCACCCGTATACCTGTTTTCTTGCGTGCCGATACGCAAGCCCAATTAAATTGGCCGTTCGATATCTCACAATTAAAACAGTTTATAGGAGCGTAAATTGAGTCTGGTTCGTATTAACAATGGCTCATTAGCCTACGGTTACACGCCGTTACTGCAACACGCCGACTTTACCATAGAGCCGGGAGAACGGGTCTGTATTGTTGGTCGTAACGGTGCGGGTAAATCGAGTTTGATGAAAGTGCTGTGTGGTGATGTGTTGCTCGATGAAGGCGAATTTAACATCGCCACCGATATTAAAGTCAGCCGCTTACAACAAGATCCTCCCAAAGCAGAGCAGGGAACTGTGTATGCTTATATTGCCGCAGGTTTACAAGAAGTTGGTGAAAAATTAGAACGTTATCATCAGCTCTCCCATGATGTTGCAAGTGCCTCTGTCGATGAGATGGATCGCATGTTGAAACAGATGGAGCGTTTGCAAGAGGATATCGACCACCTTAATGGCTGGCAGTTAGACTCAAGAATTAACCAAACGTGCGAACTCTTAGGTCTTGATGCCGATGCGAGCCTGATGAGTTTATCTGGTGGTTGGCAGCGCAAAGTAGCGCTAGCGCGAGCTCTGGTCAGTGAGCCCGATCTGTTATTACTCGATGAGCCGACCAACCATTTAGATATCGATACCATTGAGTGGTTAGAAGCCTTTTTACTCAACTATCGCGGCGCTATCGTGTTTATCAGTCATGACCGTGGCTTTATTCAACGCATGGCAACCCGAATTGTCGATTTAGATCGTGGTGTGGTCACATCATGGCCGGGTAATTATCAGGCGTATCTTGACGGCAAAGCCGAATGGTTGCGCGTCGAAAGCGAAAAAAATGCCCAGTTTGATAAAAAGTTAGCCGATGAAGAAACCTGGATCCGTCAAGGCGTTAAAGCACGTCGAACCCGCAACGAAGGCCGAGTTCGGGCGTTAAAAGCGTTACGTATGGAGCGAATGGAACGGATTAATCGCCAAGGTGGCGCTAAGATGGCCGTCGCCGATACCGAACGCTCAGGCAAGTTGGTATTTGAGGTTAATGACTTAAATTACAACTTACCCGATAAAAATTTGGTTAAGAACTTCTCTACTAGTGTGATGCGTGGCGATCGTATTGCGTTAATTGGTCCTAATGGCTGTGGTAAGTCGACGTTAATTAAGCTATTGATTGGCCAATTAACCCCTCAGTCTGGCGAGATTAAAGTGGGTACCAAGCTTGAGGTGGCGTATTTTGACCAGTACCGCGAAGCGCTAGACCCAGAGAAAACAGTTGAAGAAAACGTCGGTGAAGGCAAGAAAACCGTCACCATTAATGGCCAAGATAGGCATATTTTAAGCTATCTACAAGATTTCCTGTTTTCGCCCATGCGCGCCCGTACGCCAGTTAAAGCACTGTCGGGCGGCGAAAAAAATCGTCTGCTGTTAGCGCGACTATTGCTGCGGCCTGCAAACTTAATTATTCTCGATGAGCCAACGAACGATCTTGATATTGAGACGCTTGAATTGTTAGAGTCTTTGCTAACTGATTATCAAGGTACCTTGTTGTTGGTCAGCCACGACCGTGCATTTATCGATAACACTGTGACCAGTTCATGGTGGTTCACCGGTAATGGCGGTTGGAGCGAATACGTTGGTGGTTATCAAGATGCGGTGTCGCAAGGCGCAAAATTTTATTCTGAGGAACAAGTGACGCCAGTCGCTGTCCAACCCAAAGTTGCTCAAGCCCCAGAAGCTAAGCCTGTGGTTAAACCTGAGAAAAAGTTATCCTATAAGCTACAACGAGAACTTGAAGGTTTACCGGCCAAAATGGAGCAATTAGAGGCTGAGATTGAAGCCTTACAATCGCAAATTAGTGAACCGGATTTTTATGCTCAAGCACAAGATGTCGTGAGCAGTCGTTTAAGTGAACTGGCACAGCGAGAGCAGCAGTTAGAAGTTTGTTTCGAGCGTTGGGAAGAGCTAGAAGCGCTAAAATAAACGATAAAAATAATAGGAAATTAGTGAATGAAGTTGAAGTTTAATAGCGCCTTATCATTAGTGGCGGTTGGTGTTGTCAGTGCATTACAGACAGTGTCTGCCGCACCCGTTTATGAAATTCAAAATATTGAAGATTATGATCTTAATGGTACCTTAGCCTCGACGATTAATGGTTATGGCATGTTTGTTAACCAACAAAACCAGTTGGTGGGTATCTCGCAGGGTAAGAAAAAGCTTGAAGTTAATGACGACGATAACAGCATCATCGATATTGAAGATGGAATTTCTCCTGAGCAGCTCGTCACTTACTCAATAAATGCGCCTATTGAAGCCAATAACTTCACCTTCATCGCAGAGGGAAATGGCGCATCTGGTAGCTGGCTACCCACCTTTGATTCGGTATTTGGTACTACGCCACCAAAAGATACCAACGAAGATATCCCAGAGACCATCAATTCAATTAACGCTTCTTATTATGGTATCAATAACGCTGGACTACGTGTAGGCAGCTACACTGGTCCAGAGCAAAAAGTGGCTTATACCGGCGAGACTGCCGGGCAAGAATATTGGTATTACCGCGAGTTTGAAGAGCGCGCTTTCGTTAAAAAAGCCGACGGTACCGATATCGCAATTGCGCCGCCTTATACCACTTACACAAAAGACGATACCGATGTCATTGTTGGTGGTGTGTCTGTGGCCGCAGCGATTAATGATAATAATCAGATAACTGGCTATGGCACTACAGCTCTCGCTGCAAGTAGTGCAGAACGGCTTAACGATTGTATCGCTGGCGATGTTTATCCAGTCGATGTTTGCGTGCAGCTAAATCAATATCCAGACAGTGGTGGCTTTCGCCGTATTTTGTATCAAACTCGCGCCATGGTATGGCAGCTTGATGATAGTGGCGTAGTGGCTACGGAGTTGCCACTGGGATTAACCTCGACTTCAGATGTGGTGTTTACCGCTCAAGGTTTAGGGATTAACAAGAACGGCACCGTCGCGGGGCGCTCACATGTTTATCGTAATAACGACACCGATAAACTGGCATTCGATGCTGCTTACTGGAAAAAAGACAGTAACGGCGCCTATCAATATCATTGGGTTAAGATGACGGACGATCAGCTCTCTTCTATTGCCTATGATATTAACGATAGTGGCATCCTTGTCGGTAGCTATAAGCAATACTTAGAAGGCTATGCTCGCGATAAATTTTTCTATTTAGATACCAATCAAGCGTCACCTAGCTTCGTAACACCAAATGATTTTTATCAAGGGATCTCGGATCGCAGTTCGCGCCCAAGAGATATTAATAATAAAAATCAAGTGGTGGGTTATATTGAAGCCACTAGTGAGAAAGAGAAACCAAGATTAAAGTCAGGTTTCTTGTTCGATAAAAATAGTGATGAGTTTTACGATCTTAACGAACTATTGGTGTGTGAATCAAAAGGCTATACCCAAGACGACAGTGGCGATTGGACACGTAATAAAGTTGAAGTAACGGATGGCAATGGTGATTTACTCTCTTATGAAAGTGAGATCCGTATCGTTGAAGCCAACAGTATCAACGAAGACGGTACCATAGTGGGTACGGCATTTATTCGTAAACCTTCTTACCTGTTCGACAGCAATGGTAATTTGGTGATTGGTGATAATGGTAAACCGTTATTTTTACTCAATGCCGATGGCCAACCTGTGACCGCCTTTATTCCTCGAATGGTTGTTCTGCAGCCATCTAATTCAGGTGCCGCCTGTACTGTAAAAGAGAGCGATAATTCGGGTAATGGTGACTATGAGCGTAAAGGCGCAGCCAGTTTTATATGGCTTCTGACTTTACCTTTACTCTGGTTTAGACGCCGTAAAGGCTAATCATAGTTCTTAGAACAAATTGAAATAAAAATCGAGGCATATGCCTCGATTTTTTTTAAACAACGAACTCATAAGCTTAAAAAATAACCGTTTAAAAAGCGCTTTTTTTGATTGATCTCAGCTGCAAAACGTTCTATTTGTATCCATGAGGCTTTGGCTTCGCTTCTAGGATTTTCGAACAGAGGATGCTTGCATGAAAAGACAAAAACGAGATCGTCTAGATAGAGCTTTTTCAAAAGGATTTAAGGCCGGAATAGGAGGGCGCTCTAAAGAGAATTGTCCTTATTCTACATTAGACTCAAAGTCGCATTGGTTAGGAGGATGGCGCGAAGGCGTCGATGGACGGCTAAGTGGACTGTTTAATAAATAATTAGCAGTGTGATTGAGAGTTGCCCTCTAGGTTGTAGAGGGCATTTTTATATCAAGCTCTTGCTGATAAGGAGATGATTCGATTAAAAAGTTGACGTATCAGAGAAAATACCCACTTTTAGATCTTTAGCCGAATAGATTTCTCGGCCATCCACTTCCATTACAGCATCGGCGATACCCATAACAAGCTTACGATAAACTTTACGCTTAATGGTTAACTTATAAGTGACCTTTTTGGCATCAGGCAAGACTTGACCAGTAAATTTAACTTCACCCACGCCTAATGCGCGTCCTTTGCCTTCAGCGCCTTCCCAACCAAGGAAAAAGCCGACTAATTGCCACATAGCATCAAGGCCTAAACAACCAGGCATCACGGGATCGGTTTGAAAGTGACAGTCAAAAAACCAAAGAGATGGATCAATATCCAGCTCGGCAACAATCTCACCTTTGCCAAATTCACCACCATCGGCATTAATCTTGGTAATGCGGTCAATCATCAACATATTGTCGATAGGGAGGCGAGGAGAGTTGGCGCCAAATAACGTACCGTGACCGCAAGCCACTAATTCTTCTTTGTTAAAACTGTTTGCTCTATTCATTATTAACTTCACTCCGCAATTTGAGCTGCCAAGGTTAGCGAACACGTGTAAGCTAAACAACTCCGATCAGCTAGAAAGTTTGAGTTTCGCGAGCCACTTAGTAAAAAATGAGACATCTTCGTCTGGATAACCCGCTAAGCCCTCTAAACGGTCTTGTACTAAGCGATACAAGGTGTCTTCTGGGAACTGGCCATTTTCATCAGGAATCCCCGCAGGCATCTTCATCAGTATGGTCACGGCTTCATCGATGTGTTCAACCTGGTACAAGTGAAACTGTTTACTATGGACTGCATCAATCACATCTTGGTGTAAATTCAGTTGTTGCACATTAGATTTCGGTAGAATAACGCCTTGGTTGCCAGTGAGTCCACGGCGTTGACACAGGGCAAAAAAGCCTTCAATTTTTTCATTAACACCACCGATGGCTTGCACTTGACCAAATTGGTCTATCGCGCCAGTGGCTGCAATGCCTTGCTCAATAGGATGCTCAGCAATGGCAGACATTAAGGCGCAGTATTCGGCCAATGAAGCGCTGTCACCATCAATTTCTTGATAAGACTGTTCGAACACAATATTAGCATTTAAATGCAGTGGCGCATCTTTACCGAAAATACGGTACAGGCAAGATGAGAGGATCATTAAGCCTTTTGCGTGAATATTACCGCCCAGCTCAGATTTACGTTCAATATCGGCTACCTCACCGTCACCATAATGTACCGAAGCGGTAATGCGTGCTGGCTCGCCGTAGCAATACTCGGCGGCATCCAATACGGTGAGGCCGTTTATTTGACCAATCATGGTGCCGCTGGTCGGCAGGTTAATAAAGTTATCATCAAAACTTTGTGCTGACAGGGTTTGAGAAGCGTTATGGCGCTGGGTTTGTTGTGCCAGCGCATGAGCTATTGCTGCATCAGTTAACTCTCGGCTCTGGCGATATGCGCAGGCTTGCTCCATTAACTGCACCATAGGAATGGTCATCAAGCTTAGGTGTTGCTGATGGTCTGCCAGTCGTGAACTGACGTTAAATAGCGGTGCCAATGCCGATTGCGTTAGGGTTATCCCTTTGTCACTCGCCAGCGTGACTAACCATTGGAGGTAATCTTGCTCAGAAAATTCAGGTAGGGTGAGTTCATTGACTAATTCCCCTAATAGGGAAAAGTTGCTAGCAAATAGGCGTTCTTCAATATAAGAGACACTATAAAGTGCGCTACTGCCGACTAAAATAATTTTGCAGTTAAGTGCAATCGCAGGCCAATTAGAGTGAATATGATACTCAGCGCGATCTATAGTCTGTAACACTAACTCCCATAATCCCTCGCGTTTCCATAATGATTCAGCGCAGATAAACAGGTAACGGCAATCAGCAAAGGCGCCAGGGTGATAATGCTGCGAATTGAGACTACTGATGTGCCCAATCAAGTCGCGGCGTTTAATATTGCCACTAAGGTAGCGATAACGACGTGTGTTATCACAGAGGTTATCGTCACCGGGCTCGGCTTGCCATACAAGGTTACTATTGATTTGAGTGTTTTGAGTCGCTTGTTGATCATCTTGGATTATGCGGTTTAAATATTGCACCGTGTGAAGCGGCTGACTTTCAACCAAGGCTTGAATAAAGCGTTTTCTATCAATCCCACTTTGATCGGCTAAATACATATGCTGATCGCTGGTGCTGGCTAACAGGGAGAAAGCGTCGAGCGTTCGAGACTGGCCCAGCAGCCTTGCTTGTTGAGTGGGTACGATATTAGCAATAGATGGGATAGCAAAACAGGGTGAAAGAGAAGCTGGAGCAATTGGATTCGCGTTCATATTGGAGAGTATTATTTAAACATGCTCAGATGTTAGCACAATTTTGATGTCGCCCTATTAAGTTTCGCTATTTTGCCAATGACAGACCGATTTTTATCAATCGATGCTGGTTGAAAAATGTAGGTTGGTATATTTCTTCGACAAGTGGCACGAATTTTACGAATTTGGGTTTACATCTTAACGTTATGCTTATAGTATTGCCGGCGTTCGGAGAGATGGCAGAGTGGTCGAATGCACCGGTCTTGAAAACCGGCATGGGTTTATAGCCCATCTAGGGTTCAAATCCCTATCTCTCCGCCACATTAAACACGAGAAAAGCCGTTGATTATCAACGGCTTTTTTTGTTTTTGGCGTTTGAGGGGCTCTCCTTAAGGATTAACTCAGACAATGTACCTTTATAGAGCCCCCAATAACGTGTACTTCACACGTATCTGTTTAGCCAAGTCGTTACGCGATAAAGGCTTCCCTTTTGATATTAAAGTGTCTTTGTTGACTCGTGATAGGTCAGAAGCTGTCATGCGCAATACTGATGTCGCTGGCACACTCGAGAGAATCATTAAGTCTATTGACCATCAAACATGAATTAATGATTTTATTCGGTATGTTGATGAAATGATTAACAGTCTGCAGATAAGGCGAATTGTAAAGTTAGCTTTTATCTCTTGGGTGCAAAATGATTAAGCTCATTATCCCGAGCAAGACTGCAGCAAAAACGGAACTAAATCGAACCAAATCATCAGTAATAGCGTTAATACTGGTTGAGGTGATGCCATAAAACACCAGTACCACGTAACTGGAATAAAGTAGCTGAATTGAATTATAACTGGCTTGTTTCGCTACCGCATGAATCCCCATAAATAATGAACTTACGAGTGCAACGCCAAGGGTACCCACCAAATTGACCTGTAAAAGGCTCATTATTAGCGGTGGTATCGCATAAAGCACACTCGCGTAGGTCGTTAATAATCTTCTCAGGCCATAGTCTTTACCAATGAGGGGATCGGGATCTTTTATAACCAACGCCACTATGATGGTGATAATTGTGCTTTGCTCTAGATCTAAACCGATAGAAGAAACCATGACTATCATTATGATCAACGTCTTAACCATGGTTTGCCAATCAAAATGATATTTCATCGCAGATGATGGAGGTGTTACATTTTTAGCAAGAGGCTCCCCAGCGGGAAAAATGAAGTAAGCCAAATAAGCGGTAAACCCAGCAATAAATATATTTTTTAACAACGCCAGCGGAATTTGCTCAACACTAATCCCTTTTTGTTGGGTAAACACTGCAATCATGACGGTGGATACGATGAGCAGTATTGCCAATACGTCTTGGGCATCTTTTCTCGTCCGTTCCATACACCAATAGAAAACACCAAACAAAAACAAGTAATAAACATGAGGGTAATCGACTAATAAACTATTCATCAATGCTTGAAACCAAGCGGTGATAAAGAGTATTCCCCCCATGATAAACACCATGGCGAGAGGTGGCGGCTCATGAGTTGTTGTTAAAAATACTGCGCACATTGCGGGTGCTAACAATGGCAAGTCAGTACCGAATATATATTGCCAAAAGAGCAATAGAACAGGAAATAACGCAACTCTAATGAGGGGGTTAGCGGCACTACGATACATAACTAATATAGCTCCATGCCCAAATCCATAAATCTTGTAGTTTTTCTCCAATATAGCTTTCATTTGGGTAAAAACCGACGACCGCACGTCCACTGTATCTTAGCTTGATATTATCAGGTAAGTCTGAAAACTCGATATTGACGGGAAAACGTTGTGCCTTTGGACTGCTTGTTGGTGAGGTAATAAGACCACTGCTCGCATTTTCCTCAAGGCTGCCGTTGCCACTACTCCCTCAACCAATTGAAGATATTTGACCTTTAAATACTTCTCCTGGGTAAGCATCAAAAACAATTTTGACCTTATCTCCAGCTTTTAAGTGTGTTAAAGAGTTCTCTCTGACCATTGCGGTGAGCCAAAGGTGATGGTTGTTGATGAAGGTAAGTAACGGTTGTCCAGTGGCTGCATAATCTCCGACTGCGACATTCATATTGGTCATCACGCCATTACCTGGTGCGACTAGCTTAGTATGATTAAGATTGAGCAGCGACTGCTCTAGTTTATTTAGCACCGTTTGTATCACTGGGTTTTCTTCGCCTCTGGGGCCAAACTCTTGTTTGGCTTTTTCGAGTGCTGATGAGGCTTGAGCGAGGTTGGCCTCTGCGGTTTGGAGTTCGGCAATAAGATCATCCATGGTGGCTTGGCTAATGGTGCCTCTTTGCGCTAATACACGGTTGCGTTCCACATTTTTTTTCGCATTGTTGACCTTAACACGCGCAGCTACCTCGTTAGCTTTCGCCACGTTAATTGCAGCTGAGTCAGCTTCATAAGATTGTGCTGCTTGCTGTAAATCTAACCTTGCTGCTTTAACGGCTAATTCAAAAGGGCGAGGGTCTATAGTCACTAACACATCGCCTGTTTGCACAGGACTATTATCAACAACGTGGACCTTGGCGATAGACCCTGACACTTCAGGACTAATGCGGATCACTTGGCCATTAATTCTCGCCTGTTCGGTCATCGGGGTCATTCGATCGGCCCACAGGGTGTAGAGCCAAATACTGACCACAATTGCAAAAATGTAATAGGTGAATGAGCGAGCTTGATTGAGCTTTTTATTATCTTCTGCTGCAGGGCCCGTTGCGTCGTTATTTTCTGACATTGTGTCTTCCTCAACTCATTTTTGTTTTGCTAAAGTAAATTAACCATTTTCGATAACGCTTTTATGGCTCTGACCTCCATAAGGCGAATCACAAAAGTAAACAGACAAAACAAACCAACTAATACTATAGCGGTGGAATTAGAGAGCGTTATTAAGTTTGCGTATTTAGTTCAAATAACTGCTAAAGCCACACATAAGCCAAATAATGTTTTGTAAATAATGCTCGTGAGTGCAGGCGTTAATGAGCAAGCAGCGCTTTTTAAATTGCCCTTTTAAACTAATTTAACATTAGCAGGTTATTTTTTGTTTTTGAATGCATAAATTGGAGGTGATTAACGGCAAGGTGACACCTACCCCAAATGTGAGCGAGAGGGCTTATTACATGGCCTTATTTCGAATTGATTAGCATGTTTATTGCTATATGCACATTCTCTATCGGTAATAGAGTGATGGCCTGCAATTGAGCCATGTATTGCACAGTTTATCACTCCTGAGGCTGACAAAGCTTTCACTTGGTATTGACCTTTGACCCTATCGTGAATTTATTGCGATTGAGCTTTGATTCGCTATTAAGGCGTAGCTTAGCTGGAGCAGATCATCTTTTTTGTCACGATTTAATTACAACTTTAGTCTAACTATTAACGTCTTTGTCGACAATATGGTCGCTTTGGGTTGAATACTTAATCCTTCAAAGCTATATTGTCGACAACGTAATAATTCAGCAGGCTAACCTTAGAGATGACATTTCAACCCCTACCACCCGTTACCTCGGCAGATAAAACCTTTTATCAATTAAGGCAAGATATTGTCGAAGGGGTGATCGCTGCGGGCGCTAAGCTGAGTGAAACTGAATTGTCGACAACCTACGGCGTCAGCCGCGCGGTGATCCGTGAGGCGATAAATCGTTTGGAGTCGAGCCATATTGTCGAGCGTAAGGCAAATGTAGGGGCGCGAGTGGTAGCGTTATCCGCTGCGGGACTATCTGAATTGTACCAGATTAGAGAGTCACTCGAGGGGATGGCGGCGCGGTTGGCGGCCAAGCATATGACTGATGCTGAAATTGGTGAACTTGAAGCCTTGCTACAAAGCCATTTTAAAGATGTTAAAGAGGGAGAGTCTTATTATCAGGAAGCGGGTGATGTGGACTTTCACTATCGCATTATCTTGGGCAGTAAGAATAAACACCTTATCTCTATGCTGTTCGATGGCATTTATCATCTGGTGCGCATGTATCGGGTACAACTGGGCATGGCGGGGCCGCGAGTCACAACGGCATTTGATGAGCATAAGCATATTGTTAAGGCTATCGCTAACCGTGATGAAGAGCTGGCCGAGATATTAATGCGGCGCCACATCATGTATTCAAAAAACAATATTCAAAACAAACTTGCATAGAGTAAACATAAGAGGAATTAAGCATGAGCGCAGGAAAGAAGTTCCGTGAGGCACTGGCAAAAAATAAGCCACTGCAAATTGTAGGCACAATAAACGCCTATTCCGCGATGATGGCAGAGCAAATTGGCCATCAAGCCATTTACCTCTCTGGTGGTGGCGTGGCTAACGCCTCTTATGGTTTGCCAGATTTAGGCATGACATCGCTCAATGATGTACTGGTTGATGTGCAGCGCATCACCTCAGCTTGCGCCTTGCCCTTACTGGTGGATATCGATACTGGCTGGGGCGGGGCATTTAATATTGCTAAAACGATTCGCGATATGGAAAAGGCCGGTGCAGCAGCGGTACATATGGAAGATCAAGTGGCGCAAAAGCGCTGTGGTCATCGCCCCAACAAAGAGATTGTCTCGACCGAAGAGATGGTTGACCGCATTAAGGCTGCAGTCGATGCGCGCACCGATCCCGACTTTTTTATCATGGCTCGCACCGATGCGTTTGCTCAAGAAGGGTTAGAGGCGGCGATTGAACGTGCTAGGGCCTATATTGCCGCTGGCGCCGACGGTATTTTTGCCGAAGCGGTGCAAACCGAAGCCCATTATCGCGCATTTGCCAGTGCCATCGATGCGCCATTATTAGCGAACATTACCGAGTTTGGTCAAACCGAATTATGGAACAAAGCCCAGCTTAGTGAGTGGGGTGTGGACATGGTGCTCTACCCGTTAAGTGCCTTTAGAGCAATGAACAAAGCGGCAGAAAATGTCTACACCGCGATTTTACGCGATGGCGATCAAAAGGCGGTACTCGATACGATGCAAACGCGTATGGCGCTTTATGATTATCTGGGTTATCACGATTACGAACAAAAGTTAGATAGCTTATTTGCCGAAGGTAAAAATAAATAGTGTGGCTTGAGCTGCACAGCTAATCGCTGAGAGGTAGCTCAATTAAGGACAGTATAAAACCCTACGCGCCAAGCGTGCTGCTTGGCGAATAAATAATTTAGATTCCAAAAAGGAACACATTATGGTTGATAAAAAGTTAAGTGGTGCAGGTCTGCGTGGCCAAAGTGCTGGTGAAACAGCGTTATGTACAGTGGGTAAATCTGGCTCTGGCTTGACCTACTGTGGTTATGATGTGGCAGATCTGGCTGAGAATGCCACGTTTGAAGAGGTGGCTTACCTGCTATTTAATGGCGAACTGCCCACTGCCGCACAGCTCGATGGTTATAAAAATGAGCTAATGTCACTGCGTGATCTTCCGCAGGCGCTAAAAGAGGTATTGCAGCGAATTCCTCGTGACGCACACCCGATGGATGTGATGCGCACTGGGTGCTCATTTTTGGGGAATCTTGAACCAGAAGTCGATTTTACCCAGCAATATAATGCAGCCAATCGTTTACTGGCGGCGTTTCCTGCGATTATGTGTTACTGGTATCGCTACAGTCATGATGGCGCCGATATTGAGTGCACAACCGATGAAGACTCACTCGCGGGCCATTTTCTTAAGCTGCTTAATGGTAAGGCACCATCGGATCAGCATCGCCGCGTGATGGATGTATCGCTGATTTTGTATGCAGAGCATGAGTTTAATGCATCGACCTTTACCGCCCGCGTTTGCGCCTCAACCTTGTCTGACATGTTCTCCTGTATTACTGGCGCTATTGGCTCGCTGCGCGGTCCACTGCATGGCGGGGCTAATGAAGCGGCGATGGAGATGATCCAACAATTTAGCTCACCAGAAGATGCGAAAATTAAGATGGCTGGCATGCTAGAGCGCAAAGAGAAAATCATGGGGTTTGGCCATGCGATTTATCGCACTTCTGATCCTCGCAACGTGATCATCAAAGCGTGGTCTGAAAAGTTAGCCCATGAGTTTGGCGATACTTCGCTGTACGACATTTCGGTGGCATGTGAAGAGTTTATGTGGGACACCAAGAAGCTATTTTGTAATGCCGATTTTTTCCATGCATCGGCGTATCACTTTATGGGGATCCCGACCAAGTTATTCACCCCAATATTTGTCTGTTCACGCTTAACTGGCTGGGCGGCGCACGTGATGGAGCAGCGCGCTAATAATCGCATTATTCGCCCAAGCGCCGACTATGTCGGTGCCGAGCCGCGTAAAGTGGTGCCTATCGGCGAGCGATAATCTAAGCAATTAAGGTTAAACATTATGGCGATAAGTGGCTCTGTGAGCTTGGCTTATCGCCGCTTGCTACTTCATTTTGAGCGCAGTATTTCGGTCGTTATGCTGCGCTGTATGCCAATAGACGACATCGCCTTAACCTATGTCATTGGGCCATCAAGGTGAGTATCGACATGGCGTGCACGTAAAATCTGTGGATGACGTTATGAATACAACACACCGTAAACCCTTTCCCGGAACATCGTTTGACTATTTTGACACTCGTAGCGCCGTCGAGGCGTTAAGCCCTGGCGCCTACGATAAACTGCCGTATACCGCTAAAGTGCTTGCCGAAAACTTGGTGAGGCGATGTGAGCCCGCCATGCTTAACGATGCGCTATCTCAACTGATTGAGCGCAAACGCGATCTTGATTTTCCTTGGTATCCTGCTCGGGTTGTGTGTCACGACATTCTGGGGCAAACCGCATTGGTTGATTTGGCAGGGCTTCGCGATGCCATCGCCGAAAAAGGCGGCGATCCTGCCGAGGTCAACCCTGTGGTGCCGACACAATTAATTGTCGACCACTCGCTTGCCGTCGAGCATGCCGGTTTCGATAAAGATGCGTTTGCCAAAAACCGCGCCATTGAAGATCGCCGGAATGAAGATAGATTTCACTTTATAAACTGGACCAAAAAAGCCTTTAAAAACGTGGATGTCATTCAGCCCGGTAACGGCATCATGCATCAAATCAACCTCGAAAAAATGTCGCCGGTTATCCAAACGCGCGACGGCGTTGTCTTTCCTGACACCTTAGTGGGCACCGATAGTCACACTCCACATGTCGATGCACTAGGGGTTATCGCCATCGGTGTGGGCGGACTGGAAGCTGAAAACGTGATGCTTGGCCGTCCATCTTATATGCGCCTACCCGATATTATTGGTGTCGAGTTAACCGGTAAGCACCAAAGTGGCATTACCGCAACCGATATAGTACTGGCATTAACCGAGTTTTTACGTGAGCAAAAGGTGGTTTCCGCCTATTTAGAGTTCTTCGGTGAAGGCGCGGCCAATTTAACCTTAGGCGATCGCGCGACCATCTCTAACATGACGCCAGAATTTGGCGCCTCTGCCGGCATGTTTTATATCGATGAGCAGACCATCGACTATCTGACGATCACCGGCCGTGATAGTGAGCAAGTGAAGCTGGTCGAAAATTACGCCAAGCACACGGGACTTTGGGCCGATGGTATGCAAGGCGCCGAGTATGAACGTGTGCTGAGCTTCGATCTCTCCAGTGTGGTGCGAAATATCGCCGGGCCATCAAACCCGCATCGGCGCGTGGCAACCAGTGACCTTGCCGCAAAAGGGATCGCAGGTACCGTCGAAAATGAAGCAGGCTTGATGCCTGATGGCGCGGTGATCATTGCCGCCATCACCAGTTGTACCAACACCAGTAATCCACGTAACGTAATTGCGGCAGGGTTATTAGCGAAAAAAGCCAATGAATTGGGCTTAACACGCAAACCTTGGGTGAAATCCTCCTTTGCACCTGGCTCAAAAGTGGCTGAGCTTTATCTTAAAGATGCCAACTTATTGCCAGAACTTGAGCAATTGGGTTTTGGCATCGTCGGCTTTGCCTGCACCACTTGTAATGGCATGAGCGGGGCATTAGACCCAGTTATTGAGCAAGAAGTGATCGACAGAGACTTATATGCCACCGCGGTATTGTCGGGCAACCGTAACTTCGATGGCCGCATCCACCCCTATGCTAAGCAGGCCTTTTTGGCTTCGCCGCCGCTGGTGGTGGCATATGCGATTGCAGGCACAATTCGATTCGATATTGAACAAGATATCCTTGGTGTCGATAAATCGGGTGAGCCCGTGTGCCTTAAAGATATCTGGCCAACTGATGAAGAGATCGATGCCATTGTGAAAGCCAGCGTCAAACCCGAGCAGTTTAGAGAGATCTATACGCCAATGTTTGATATTGCCGTGGATTATGGTGAGCAAGTTAGCCCACTGTATGATTGGCGTGCGCAAAGCACCTATATTCGTCGTCCTCCATACTGGGAAGGAGCGTTAGCAGGGGAGCGTAGCCTCAAAGGTATGCGTCCACTGGCAGTGCTGGGCGACAACATCACAACCGATCATCTATCGCCATCCAACGCCATTTTAGCCAGCAGTGCCGCCGGGGAGTACTTAACCAAAATGGGGTTACCAGAAGTTGACTTTAACTCCTACGCCACCCACCGCGGCGATCACCTTACAGCCCAGCGAGCCACGTTTGCTAATCCCAAACTCATCAATGAGATGGCCGTGGTCAACGGTGAAGTACAGCAAGGCTCACTGACTCGTATCGAACCCGAGGGCAAAGTGACGCGTATGTGGGAAGCGATTGAAACCTACATGGAGCGCAAGCAGCCCTTGATTATTGTGGCGGGCGGCGATTATGGTCAAGGTTCATCACGAGACTGGGCCGCCAAAGGTGTTCGACTGGCTGGCGTTGAAGCGATTGTGGCCGAAGGTTTTGAGCGGATCCACCGTACTAACCTCGTGGGTATGGGCGTATTACCGCTCGAATTCAAGCCCGGCGAGAGCCGTAAAACCTATGGTATTGATGGCAGTGAAACCTTCGATGTTGTCGGTGAGCCGACCCCCAGAGCCCAGTTGACCTTAGTGATTCATCGTCAAAATGGCGAGCGCATCGAGGTGCCTGTGACATGTCGATTAGACACTGCCGATGAGGTGTTGGTTTATCAAGCCGGTGGCGTATTACAGCGTTTTGCTCAAGATTTTCTCGAGGCTAAAAAGGCCTAAATGACGTCAGTTGGCGATGACATACTAGCGTTTGATGTCGTCGCTAACGCGACTACAGGAATGTCCATGAAACAGATGAAAATTGCCGCGACCTATATGCGTGGCGGCACCAGTAAAGGGGTGTTTTTTGCCTTAAACGATCTGCCTGTTGCGGCGCAAGTGCCTGGCGCGGCGCGCGATGCGCTATTATTGCGGGTGATCGGCAGTCCAGATCCTTATGGTAAACATACCGATGGGATGGGTGGAGCCACTTCGAGTACCAGTAAAACCGTGATTTTGGCTAAAAGCGGTCAACCGGATCATGACGTTGACTATCTTTTTGGCCAAGTGGCAATCGATAAACCCTTTATCGATTGGAGCGGTAATTGCGGTAACTTAACGGCGGCGGTAGGGGCTTTTGCGATCTCCCAAGGTTTAGTTGACCCCGCAAAAGTTCCTGCAAATGGCATTGCTGTGGTGCGTATTTGGCAGGCCAATATCCATAAAACCATTATTGCGCATGTGCCTATGCTCGATGGTGAAGTACTTGAGTTGGGCGATTTTGAACTCGACGGCGTGACTTTTCCAGCTGCTGAGGTGTTAGTTGAGTTTGTCGATCCCGCCGATAAAGCGGGCGCCATGTTGCCCACGGGTAATGTGGTCGATGAGCTTGATGTGCCGGGCATCGGGCATTTTGCCGTGACCCTCATTAATGCCGGGATTCCTACTATTTTCTTAAATGCACAGGAGCTGGGTTACGATGGCACCGAGTTGCAAGAGGCGATTAATGGTGATGCTGCGACTTTGGCTAAATTTGAATTAATTCGGGCATATGGCGCCCTTAAAATGGGGCTTATTCAATCGATTGATGAGGCTAAGATTCGTCAGCACACGCCTAAAATTGCCTTTGTCGCGCCGCCAAAACCCCATAGCGTATCAAGTGGTAAAACGGTGACGATAAATGATGTGGATCTGCTCGTTCGCGCCTTGTCTATGGGCAAATTACACCATGCTATGATGGGCACAGCTGCTGTGGCCATTGGCACCGCTGCGGCGATCCCTGGTACTTTAGTCAATTTGGCAGCGGGTGCTCAGGCGCGCACCAGTGTGCGTTTTGGGCATCCCTCAGGCACGTTAAAAGTGGGCGCGAGTGCCACGCAACAAGCGGGTGAGTGGCAGGTGGAAAAAGTGAGTATGAGCCGTAGTGCCCGGGTATTAATGCAAGGTTGGGTGTATATTCCGACCGATACCATCGAGTAACACAGCCTCATTATGCAGACCATACTTTGAAATGGAGTGTGCGAGCATATTAATTGTCATGGTGTGGCTTAAGCGATTCACTTGCGTAGCAATAGGCTTGTACAGGCACTGATAGTGTCGTTATGAGTCTGGTTCGATGTAGTGTTTTAGTTAGTAAACCGTTAGCTTGTAACTGGCGGTTTGCTAATTTTTTGAATGGTAAATAACTGAAATAGATTACTTATAATTCATTGGCTTAGATGAGTTCACTTTATTCTTTCTTATTAACGTGAATTGGGATAAATTACATTGTGTTATCGTATATAAACCAATGTCGGTTTAGTGTTAGCTATCAAGGTAGATTTTAAGTTGATATCTGTATATTTGGTTGATGATCATGAACTGGTAAGAACGGGCATTCGACGTATTCTTGAAGATGAGCGTGGGATTAAGGTTGTAGGTGAAGCTGGAGATGGCGAGTCTGCAGTACAGTGGAGCCGTAATAACGAAGCCGATGTGATCTTGATGGACATGAACATGCCGGGGATTGGCGGGCTCGAAGCGACCCGGAAGATCTTACGCTATCAATCTCATGCCAAAATTATTGTGCTGACCATTCATACCGAGGATCCGTTTCCAACCAAAGTGATGCAAGCAGGGGCTTCTGGTTACTTAACCAAAGGCGCTACGCCGCCTGAGGTGATTCAAGCGATTCGTCAAGTAGCCCACGGTCAGCGTTATCTATCGCCTGAAATTGCGCAGCAGATGGCATTGAGTCAATTTAATCAAGCAGATGATAATCCGTTTAATAGCCTGTCGGAGCGCGAACTGCAGATCATGATGATGATCACCAATGGTGAGAAGGTCAGTGATATCTCAGAACAACTCAATTTAAGCCCTAAAACGGTCAACAGCTATCGTTACCGGCTGTTTGATAAGTTGGGGATCAATGGCGATGTTGAACTGACCCGCTTAGCCATTCGTTATAAGATGTTGGATACAGGCCAGTTTTAACTGTTTCAATAGCCCCAACAAGCATTTAGGTATGACTATCTCTACATTTGATTCGTCCCGCTTTCTCAAAAGCGTCTCCTCATCCCCTGGTGTATATCGTATGTATGATGCCCAGGGGACCGTTATTTATGTGGGCAAGGCTAAAGATCTTAAGAAACGACTTAGCTCCTATTTTCGTAAAAATTTAAACAATGTTAAAACCGAAGCCTTAGTTTCGCATATTCATGATATTGACGTTACGCTGACCCACAGCGAAACCGATGCGCTTATTCTTGAAAATGATTACATCAAGCAGTACATGCCAAAATACAATGTGCTGCTGCGAGATGATAAATCTTACCCCTATATTTTGCTCAGTCAGCATCAGCATCCTCGTTTAGCCTACCATCGTGGACCTCAACGTGAGAGGGGCCAATACTTTGGCCCATACCCTAATGGCGGCGCCGTTAGAGAAAGCTTACATTTGATGCAAAAATTATTTCCTATCCGTCAATGTGACGATATCTACTATAAGGCGCGGTCCCGCCCCTGTTTGCAGTATCAAATTGGCCGTTGCAGCGCCCCTTGTGTCGGTAAAGTCTCCGATGAGGAGTACCAAGAGCAGGTTAAACTCGCCACGCTATTTTTACGCGGGCGAGATCAGCAGGTAATGGGAACGCTGGTAGGCAAGATGGAACAAGCGGCACAAGCACTTAATTATGAGGCTGCTGCGCGTTTTCGCGATCAGATAAGTGCACTGCGCCGGGTTGTCGAGCAACAAGAGGTGTCGGGCGGCAGCGGTGATATGGATGTGATAGGGGTGTACTTTGCCTCTGGCGTTGCTTGTTTTCATTTATTGTTTATTCGCGGCGGTAAAATTTTTGGGAGCCGCAGTTACTATCCCGCCGTACCGGATAAGACCGAACTCGATGAGGTGCTGCGCGCCTTTATGCTGCAGTTTTATCTTAATTTCGACAGCCAACGTACGTTGCCAAAAGAGATCATCGTTAGCCATGACTTTGATGATATCCATGAGTTGGAACAAGCGATTGAAAAGGCACTTAAAAAAAATGTGGTCATTAAGACTAAGGTACGTAGCGAACGAGCTAGTTTCTTGCGCATTGCCGATACCAACGCAAAAAATGCCGTTGAAACGCGATTATCACAGCAAAATACTATCGAGCAGCGATTCCTGTTACTCGAAGAGGCATTAGAGCTATCGACTCCGATCCGCCGTATGGAGTGCTTCGATATTAGCCATACTATGGGAGAGAGCACGGTCGCCTCTTGTGTGGTGTTTAATCGTGAAGGGCCCAATAAGTCAGAGTATCGCCGCTATAATATCAAGGGGATCACCCCTGGTGATGATTATGCGGCAATGAAGCAAGCAATTAGTCGACGGTTCGATAAAATTGATGTTAATGGCAAAATTCCTGATATTTTATTTATTGATGGTGGTATTGGGCAGCTCAGAATCGCACAGCAGGTTGTCGATGAGAAATTTGCCCATTTAGATATTGCCCCGACATTAATCGGCATAGCAAAAGGGGAAGGGCGTAAGCCTGGTTTAGAAACCCTTATTTATGGTGAAAATGAGGTTACGTTTCACTTGCCGACTGACTCGGGAGCACTGCATTTGATCCAGCATATTCGTGATGAATCACATAGGTTTGCAATTACAGGTCACAGAAACAAACGCCAAAAAACACGTAACACCTCAACACTCGAGTCCATTACTGGAGTGGGGCCAAAACGGCGTAAGGCCTTGTTACAATATTTAGGGGGACTTCAGCAAGTTAAAGGCGCAAGTGTCGCTGAATTGGCAAAAGTCCCAGGTATTAGCTTAGAAATGGCACAAACAATACATGATGCATTGCGAGGGTAACAAAATTAAGGCAAGATTGGCGCTGCTTTTAGATAATTGGTTTCGTCATGCCGTTTAATGTACCGATAGCGCTTACGCTATTCAGGCTAGTTTTACTGCCTGTTTTTGTAGTTCTTTTTTATGTTCCTTATAGCTGGTCGCCTTTTGCAGCCGCTTTTGTGTTCTGGTTAGCAGCCGTCACAGATGCTCTGGATGGTTACGCCGCCAGAAAATTGCAACAGTCGACCCGCTTTGGTGCTTTTCTCGATCCCGTTGCCGATAAGATCATGGTGACCACAGCGTTAGTGATGCTGGTGGCTGAATATGACCATATTTGGCTAACCTTGCCTGCACTATTTATGATCGGTCGTGAAATTGTGATTTCTGCGCTGCGAGAATGGATGGCCGAAATTGGTAAGCGGGGCTCGGTTGCCGTGTCCTGGATTGGTAAGTACAAAACCGCGGCCCAGATGGTGGCGATTGTTGGTTTGATCTGGCGTCCGAATGACTTTTTGACTTATACCGCCATTGCGCTGTTTTATGTCGCGGCGATTCTGACATTTTGGTCCATGGTTAGCTATATTATGGCAGCATGGGGTGATTTAACTGACGAATCGAACAATTAGAATACAATGCGATCACTTAGTGTGCAAACGGCGTTAAATTGTAAAATAGTGCGTTGACACTGGAACTAAAATCGGTAGAATTCGATTCCGAAGTCAAGGGGAAGCAACTTAAGCTTAACCAAGATAACAACGCAACATTGTTGATTAACCTTAAGTTAAACAAGATTTGAATTAAGTTTGAAAATCAATGTAGCAAAGAGTGATGCGACATTAGCTCAGTTGGTAGAGCGATACCTTGCCAAGGTATAGGTCATCGGTTCGAACCCGATATGTCGCTCCAATTTACAATGGTAAGTTGGACATTGAATTTGGCGCGATGGCAGAATGGCTATGCTGCGGATTGCAAATCCGTCGATCTCGGTTCGACTCCGGGTCGCGCCTCCACTTTAAGTTTTAGCGCAACAGCGATAAAACGCACACATTGCCCGTGTGGTGGAATCGGTAGACACAAGGGATTTAAAATCCCTCGCTGAATAAGCGTGCCAGTTCAAGTCTGGCCACGGGTACCATCTTAAGATGACAAAAAAGCCTCAACAGTTGTTGGGGCTTTTTTGTATCTGCTGTTTATCTGTATATCCCAGATTTTTCATTGCCAGTTTGTTGTCGTCGGTTTGGGAGATCATTATGGCCACTGTCGTTAAATGAGCTCTAGCATCGGCTCTACACTATAAAGTGTTACAACATCAAAAACGTACGGTACAACTCAGAGCAAAATATTGATATTGGTAGCTACAAGGCATGTAGGAACACAGTAGCTGAAGCGTACTTCAGTGTTTCGTTATTTAGCTATTTAGTTTGGATAAACGGCTAACTTATTCAAAATCTGTCTTTAGGCACCTCTTTGCTGTTGCGTATTTACGCCATAATTACTCAAGGAGGGATTATGATGCGAAGTATAGTTACGCTTATAGTGTTGTTGTGGGTGATGTCTACAGTCGCTGCAGTACCAAGAATGGAAGCCGCCACCACTGCGCTATTACAGCAAGTACAGCTAATATCTCTAATTGAATCTAGCGAACGTTTTTTGCGATACGAACGGATGTTAACGGCAAATAAACCTTTATCTAATGATGATTTTAATCAGATCAAATCCTCTATTGCGCAATTCTGGCAGTATCACAACATTAGCGTGATCGCGCCACATTTAATCAACGATGACGATCCCTATACTGGCGTGTTGGCGCTTGAACCTAATATTGATGGCTTTTTACCTATTAATAATCGTATTCGTTATCTTGCATGGTTGGCCAAAGTGCAACCTTGGCCACGGATCGAAATTAATGGCTGGTTAAAGCCTGGAGATAGTCATCCTTATGTTAGTAATATTATCCAGCGGCTAAAATGGTTAGGTGACTATGACGAGCAAGACAATAATGACCAGAGCGCAGGTAATGATTATCAAGATAGTCAGACAGATAGGGTGGGTTCTGAATACCGTGGTCTGTTAAATACGCCACCAACACCAAGTGCTGTAGAGGGCGTTGAGGCTTATAAATTTACCGATGTTTACGATGAGAAATTACGTCGTGCAATATTAACCTTTCAGCAGCGTCATGGACTTAAGCCTGATGCTATTATTGGACCGGCGACACTTCGCTGGCTCAACGTATCTCCTACTCAGCGTGCAAAACTGCTGGCAATCAATTTTGTAAATCGCGCTAAATACATGAGCAAGATAGGTAAACGTTATTTATTGATCAATATTCCGGCTTACGATTTGGTATTGGTCGATGATGATCGCACCGTGTTACAGTCGAAAGTTATTGTCGGAAAGCCATTTCGACCAACCCCCGTTATACAGGGAGAGATCAGCAACTTAGTCATTAATCCGAGCTGGCGCGTACCAAGACGCTTACTTAAATACGACCTACTGCCTAAAGTGCGCCAAGATGGTGGTTTTATTAGTCAGCATAACTTTGAAGTGTTTAACTATTCTGAAGAACGAGTGGTAAAAAGTAATGAGGAGTGGAGTGATCTTGCTAGAGGCCATTTTCCATATCGGTTAGTGCAGAAGCCCGGGGTTAATAACACCTTAGGTCGATATAAGTTGTATTTTCCAAATCAATATAGTGTTTACCTGCATGATACCAAAGATAAAGCGCTTTTTGCACGAAGCGATAGGGCGTTATCTTCAGGCTGTATTCGCGTTGAAAAAGTCGAGCAATTGGCTAACTGGATAGCATCGAATCTTGTGCGTGATAAACAGACTTGGGTCGACATGCAAATAGAGCGTACAAAAACCCAGTGGTTTGCCTTCGATGATAAATTACCAGTACATCTGGTTTATTGGACATCTTGGCTCGATGAACACAATATTGCCCAGTTTAGGGATGATATATATAAGAAAAATCAAAATATTATTTCTGATTTACAGGCTTACACCCACTCAACCCTTGATGAATAAAGGGCTACAGTCAAAACATTAGCTTGATCTTACCTTTAATACCGTTTAATTTACGCGCTGTTTTTGTGTGAATAATGAACGGTGGTATTAATGTCAATAGTGTGTCCTTCACGTAGGCAGTTGTTGTTAGGCCTAGGTGGTGTAGCAATGTTTTCGATGTTGTCTCCTAAAGTGAAAGCGAGTCGGTCAACCAAAGGTGTACGTAGCTTGAGCTTTTATAACAGACATACAGGGGAAAAGGGGCAAGGAAGCTATTGGATTGATGGGAGTTATCAGGATAATACCCTTATAGATTTTAATCATATTTTACGAGATCATAGGCAAAATGAAGTGGCTCCAATGGATAAGCGATTATTCGATCTACTTTATTTACTCAAACAGACGTTAAATATTGATGATCAACATGAATATCATGTGATTTCTGGTTATCGGTCACCGAAGACGAATCACATGCTAGCGCAAAAGAGTAATGGGGTTGCAAAGAAAAGCTACCATATGAAAGGGATGGCAATGGATATTGCGATTCCCGATGTTAATTTAAAAGATTTGCGTGATGCGGCGGTCTCTTTAAAGTTGGGGGGAGTGGGTTTTTACCCTAATTCTGGCTTTGTACACGTAGATACTGGGCCGGTAAGAACTTGGTAATGCCAAGAGCTTAACAAGTGTTTGTACCTAAGCCATGTGTATGCTAGTATTCGCTCGCTTTAAATGAGGTCATCGTTGGTCGAAAACGATGGTCACCTAAAACTTTATTATATTAAGTGAGTAAATTATGTCTTACGCAATTACCGCACAAGCCCGTACTGAAATAGGGAAAGGTTCGAGCCGCCGCCTACGTCATGCTGGTAAAGTTCCTGCTGTTATCTATGGTGCGGGTAAAGAACCTGTTTCTATTGAATTCGAACACAAAGATATTATCAACATTCAAGCGAATGCTGATTTCTATACTTCAGATATCACTATCGTTTTAGATGGTAAAGAAGTTAAAGTTCGTGTTCAAGCTATGCAACGCCACGCATTTAAGCCTCTTATCGAGCACGTGGATTTCACTTTCGCTTAATGCGGAATTGAAATAGAAAAAGCGCCTTTATGGCGCTTTTTTATTGGCTAAAAATGAATAAGCCATCTACTACTACATATTATCCAGTTCTGATTGCTTGTCTGGACATGTTGCGATGATTTTTGTCTCTCCTTGTTCATTCAACTCTTCCAATGTGACGGCAAATCCCCATAAACGGTGCAGGTGTTTAACGACTTCTTTGCAGCTATCATCTAAGGGGATACGATTGATGGGGATGTATCTTAATATCAACGAACGGTCACCCGTTATCGCTACGTTTTGCACTTGAATATTGGGTTCAATATTGGATAGGTTGTATTGCTGTGACAACATTTGGCGGATGTCTTGATAACCTTGATCGTCATGAATGGCAGAGACATTCAGGTAGTTTTTTTGGTCATTATCAAGAATGCTAAACAACTTAAATTGGCGAATAATATTGGGTGATAGATACTGGCTAATAAAACTTTCATCTTTAAAATTTTCCATGGCAAAGTGCAAGGTATCTAACCAGTTACTCCCCGCTATCTCCGGAAACCAACGTTTGTCCTCTTCAGTGGGAGACTCACAAATACGCCGTATATCAACAAACATATTAAAACCCAATGCATAAGGGTTAATACCGCTGTAATAAGGGCTGTTGTAACTGGGCTGTGCGATAACGTTAGTGTGATTTTTTAAAAACTCTATCATAAAGCGGTCGCTGACTAAGCCATCGTCATAGAGGTGATTCAAAATGGTGTAATGCCAAAAGGTCGCCCAGCCTTCATTCATGACTTGAGTTTGTTTCTGTGGATAAAAATACTGGCTCATTTTTCTGACAATACGCACAATTTCTCGCTGCCATGATTCCAATAGTGGTGCATTTTTTTCAATAAAATAGAGAATATTTTCTTGCGGCTCGGCAGGAAAACTTGTAATTGACTGTGTCTTTTCAGTGATGGGCATTAATGGTAGTGTGCGCCATAAGTCATTTACTTGGCTTTGGAGGTATTCTTCGCGCTCCTGTTGGCGCACTTTCTCCTCTTTTAAAGATATTTCACTGGGCCTTTTATAGCGGTCGACCCCATAGTTCATTAATGCATGGCAAGAGTCGATGATCAGTTCTACTTGTTCGGTGCCATAACGCTCTTCACATTCACGAATATAGTTTTTTGCAAATACTAAGTAATCGATGATCGAGCTGGCATCGGTCCAAGTTTTAAATAAGTAGTTACCTTTAAAGAAACTATTGTGGCCAAAATTGGCGTGGGCCATCACTAAGGCTTGCATGGTGATGGTGTTCTCTTCCATTAGGTAAGCAATACAAGGATCTGAATTGATGACAATTTCGTAGGCCAGTCCCATTTGACCGCGTTTATAGCCCTGTTCAGTTTCGATAAACTTTTTGCCAAAGGACCAGTGAGTGTAGCCGATAGGCATACCGATACCCGCATAGGCGTCCATCATCTGCTCTGCAGTGATCACTTCAATTTGGTTAGGATAGGTATCGAGGCGATAGTGAGCCGCGACTCTCTCTATTTCGGTTAGATAAGATTGCAATAAGTCAAACGTCCAATCTGGACCATCATCTAATCTTTTCGCGTTAGTTAAACCCATAAGGCCCCCTTAAACAGCGTGTTTCTTAAACAGTTCTCTAAATACAGGGTAAATATCTTCTGCTCGTTTAATGTGTTGAACTGCAATATTATCGTGAGTAGCTTGAAGTCCTTCATACTCACGCCATAAGGTTTGATGGGCGCGATTGGTTATCTCGATATAGCTAAAATAGCGCACTACGGGGAGTAATTTTTTTTCTAAAATTTGGCGGCAGGCTGGCGAGTCATCAGCCCAATTATCACCATCTGATGCTTGAGCTGCGTAAATGTTCCATTCATTTTCTGGATAACGTTGTTGTTGAATCTCATGCATTAATTTAAGTGCACTCGATACTATGGTGCCACCAGTTTCTTGTGAATAGAAAAACTCATGTTCGTCGACTTCTTTAGCTTGTGTGTGGTGACGAATATAGACAACTTCGAGGTTTTTATAGGTCCGAGTGAGGAATAGGTAGAGCAAAATATAGAAACGTTTTGCCATATCTTTGGTTGCTTGATCCATCGAACCTGAAACGTCCATCAAACAAAACATCACCGCCTGGCTGGAGGGGACTTCACGTTTAGCATAGTTGTTGTAACGTAAATCGAAGGTATCGATAAATGGTACTCTGGCAATTTTTCCTTCTAACTCGGCTATCTGCTGTTGTAAGTTCATGATCTTTTCAGCTTCAGATCCCGGTGTTTGCTCCAAGTCTTCCAACTCTGCTCGTAGCTCGCTTAACAGGGCCTTTTTCGATGATGCCATGGCAATGCGCCGCGCTAACGAGGAGCGCAATGAACGCACAATATTGATATTGGCGGGTACACCATCATTGGTGAATCCTGCACGATACGTTTGGTATTCAACCAGTTTATTAAGACGATTATTTTGTAAGTTGGGGAGTTCTAGATCTTCAAACAACAACTCTAAATACTCATCTTTAGATATTTGAAAGACAAAGTCATCTTGGCCTTCACCAGTGTCAGATGCATCGCCTTGTCCGCTACCTTGCCCCTGTCCTTTGGGTGGCCGCTCAATTTTATCTCCTCGTGCAAATTGATCATTACCAGGATGTACACGTTCCTTGACGCCGCCGCGACCTTGCTGAAAAGTGGGCTCGCTAATATCTCGAGTCGGAATACCAATTTTTTCGCCTTTGTCGACATCGGTAACACTGCGCCTAGTCACCGCATCACTGACGGCTTTTTTTATTTGTTGTTTATATCGGTTGATAAAGCGTTGGCGATTGACTGTGCTTTTTCCTTTAGCATTCAAACGTCTGTCTATAAAGTTAGCCATGCGCACCTCCAAAAGACTCGTGGGGAGAGTACTCCCCATCTAATATTATCAAGATGATTTACGCACGCGTAGATACCATTCTGATAACAGTCTTACTTGTTTCTTGGTATAGCCTTTCTCCATCATTCGATTGACAAAATCATCATGTTTACGCTGATCGTCGGTCGAGGTTTTGGCATTAAATGAGATAACGGGTAACAGATCTTCAGTATTGGAGAACATTTTCTTTTCAATGACGGTGCGCAGCTTTTCGTAGCTGGTCCATAGTGGGTTTGAACCTTCATTGTTGGCTCTAGCCCGTAATACAAAGTTAACAATCTCATTGCGAAAATCTTTGGGATTACTTATTCCTGCTGGTTTTTCTATCTTTTCAAGCTCCGCATTTAGGGCGGCACGGTCAAATAGTTGGCCAGTTTCGGGATCTCTATACTCCTGATCCTGAATCCAAAAGTCAGCGTAGGTGACATAACGGTCGAAAATGTTTTGGCCATATTCTGAATAGGATTCTAAATAGGCCGTTTGAATTTCCTTACCAATAAACTCAACATACTTGGGGGTTAAGTAGCCTTTTAAAAATTCTAAATATCGTTCGGCTGTGTCATTAGGAAATTGTTCTTGTTCGATTTGTCGCTCGAGCACATAAAAAAGGTGCACTGGGTTAGCGGCAATTTCACTATGATCGAAGTTAAATACCTTGGAGAGAATTTTAAAGGCAAATCGGGTCGACAATCCTTGCATTCCCTCGTCGACACCAGCGTAATCACGATATTCTTGATAGGATTTAGCCTTGGGATCTGTGTCTTTTAAGCTTTCACCATCATAGACTCGCATCTTCGAGTATACCGATGAATTGTCAGGCGTTTTAATACGAGACAACACACTAAATTGGGCCAATAATTCTAAGGTATAAGGGGCACAAGGTGCTTGTGATAATTCAGAGTTGAATAACAGTTTTTTATAGATTTGGATCTCTTCAGACACACGTAAACAGTAGGGGACCTTGACAATATAGACACGGTCTAAAAACGCTTCGTTGGTTTTATTATTTCTAAAGGTGGTCCATTCAGATTCGTTTGAGTGGGCCAAAATGATGCCGTTGAAGGGCAGGGCTGAAAGGCCTTCAGTGCCGTTGTAGTTACCTTCTTGAGTGGCGGTAAGTAGTGGATGTAGTACCTTTATAGGCGCTTTAAACATCTCTACAAACTCCATTAACCCTTGATTGGCACGACACAGTGCTCCCGAATAGGAGTAAGCATCGGCATCATGTTGGGCAAAATGTTCCAGTTGACGAATATCGACTTTACCTACGAGTGAGGAGATATCTTGATTGTTTTCATCGCCAGGCTCTGTTTTGGCAATGGCTAATTGATCTAAGATATTAGGGTAGACTTTTACAACTTTGAATTGAGAAATATCACCACCAAATTCATGCAACCGCTTGACTGCCCAAGGGGACATGATGGTTTTGAGGTAGCGTCCAGGAATCGCATATTCACTCTTGAGAAGTTCAGCATCTTCATCAGGGTTGAATAAACAAAATGGATGGTCATTTACTGGGCTACGAACCCCATTGGCACTGAGTACATAAATAGGAACATGCTGCATAAGTGACTTGAGTTTTTCAGCTAGGGATGATTTACCACCACCGACAGGTCCTAAGAGATAGAGGATCTGCTTTGATTCTTCCAATCCTTGAGCAGAATGTTTCAGATAGGCCACTATCTGTTCTATTGCTTCCTCCATGCCATAAAAATCTTTAAAAGCTGGGTATCTTGAGATTAAACGATTGGAAAAGATTCGGCTTAACACCGAATCTTTTGAGGTGTCGATAACCTCAGGATCACCGATTGCAATCAACAGACGTTCGGCTGCCGATGCATATGCGATGCGGTCTTCTTTGCAAATGGCTAAAAATTCTTGTAGTGAATACTCTTCATCTAACTTTTTTTCATAGCGTTGTTGGTAATGCTCGAATATACCCATTTTCCACCCCCTGAAACAACTATCAATCTGAAGCGGTAACTGAAGTTTTAGTTACCTACTCCTAATGATAGACGGGAAATGTGAGTTGGCTAACAAAAAAGTATAATGAAAACAATAACAAAAATTGCAAATGCAATTGTTGCATATGTGGCGAGTGGCGATTTGACTCAAAAGCCTTAGATTAAAAACAAAAAAGGAGCCATTAAGGCTCCCTTTAATCAGTAGGCGATTTGTTAGCCAGCAAAGTTACTGTTAACAAATTCCCAATTAACAAGTTCCCAGAAATGAGCAAGGTAATCAGGGCGAACATTGCGGTAATCAATATAGTAAGCGTGTTCCCATACATCAACAGTCAGTAGTGGTGTTACACCATCTTCTGTTAATGGGGTGGCAGCATTACTCGTGTTGACGATGGCTAAAGAGCCATCTGCTTTTTTAACTAACCAAGTCCACGCACTACCGAAGTTGTTCACTGCTGAATCAGTAAACTGAGCTTTGAACGCATCGAAAGAACCGAAGGCTGCATCAATTGCAGCGGCGATATCGCCAGTCGCAGCACCACCGCCATTTGGCGACAGGCAGTTCCAATAAAAGGTATGGTTCCAAACTTGAGCCGCATTATTGAAAATACCACCAGTAGAGGTCTTGATGATCTCTTCTAGGCTTTTCTCGGCAAGCTCTGTACCTTCAATCAGGCCGTTTAACTTCACAACATATGTATTGTGATGCTTACCATAATGGTATTCAATCGTTTCTTGGGAAATATGGGGCTCTAATGCGTCTTTTGCATAAGGAAGTGCTGGTAATTCAAAAGCCATGTTTTTTCTCCATTGACAGTCAATTGTCTTTTCTGTTTGCTCACTGTCGCCATTCTACCTGATAAAATTGTGATGTGAATCATTGTTTGGCTGATTTTGTCGATTAATTCAATCGGTAAATTATTCTATTTGATAACCATGATAAAAGTAGGTTTTTGTTCTTCGCCATACTGACGTACAATAGGCAAAATTGTTTAAGTAGCTTTGCTGCAATATTTAGGAAAGAAGATGCAAACAAATGAAACTGTAGAAAAAATTAAACAGCAGATTGCTGAAAACCCAATCATCGTTTATATGAAAGGTTCACCAAAGTTACCAAGCTGTGGATTTTCATCTCAAGTAGCGCAGCTTATGATTAATTGTGGTGCACAATTTGCCTATGTTGATATTTTACAGCATCCAGATATTCGCTCAGAACTGCCGAAGTACGCTAACTGGCCTACATTCCCGCAGTTATGGGTAGAAGGTGAGCTTATCGGTGGCTGTGATATTTTGACTGAAATGTATCAAAAGGGTGAGCTACAAACCTTGATCAATGAAACTGCTGCAAAATATCCAGTACAAGATGCTGATGCTTAGTCATTTGTCATGACAAGTCGAAGTGCCGCGAATTAGGCATGCAGTTAATAAAAAAGCCCTTCAATTGAAGGGCTTTTTTATTAACTTAAGCTTGAGATGAATTATTCGCCGTGCGCTGCTGGCTTAGTTGCCGGAAGTAATAAGTTCATGGTAATGGCAACAATACCACATAGGCTAATTCCTGTTAGGCTGAATGACCCGATACCAAAGGCCATGCCACCGATACCGAACACTAAGGTAACGCCGACGATACACAGGTTTCTTGGCTCACCCATGTCGACCTGATTTTTGATGAGCGAGTTAAGCCCAACCGCCGCAATAGAACCAAACAGTAAACACATGATGCCGCCCATCACAGGAATAGGGATGGTTTGCATCAATGCACCGAGTTTACCCACAAAAGCTAAGGTTATTGCTGTGATGGCTGTCCATGTCATGATGCGTGGATCAAAACTTTTGGTGAGCGTTACCGCTCCAGTGACTTCTGAATATGTCGTATTTGGAGGCCCGCCAAGTGCCGATGCTGCAATGGTGGCAATGCCGTCACCGCTTAGCGTGCGATGTAGGCCTGGCTTTTTCATGTAATCTTTACCGGTCACGTTTGAAATTGCTAAAATATCACCGATATGTTCAACTGCGGGCGCTATGGCTACAGGGATCATAAAGGCGATGGCGTGCCAGTTAAACTCAGGGGCAACAAAGCTTGGAATCGCAAACCAACTGGCGTTATGTACGGGAGTGAAATCAACAATACCCATGGCTAAACTGATGCTATAGCCCACAATGATCCCGGCTAAAATCGGCATCAATTTGGCAACGCCTTTGGCAAATATGGCCACTGCGATGGTAGATAACAATGATGCGATAGAAATTATCAATGCGGAGCTGCCATCAATCAACACCATACTGCCATCACCGCTTTTACCTAAAGCCATGTTGACGGCCACGGGCGCCAACCCTAAGCCAATGACAATAATCACAGGCCCAACGACAACAGGCGGCAATAACCGTTTAATAAACCCGTCACCACGAACTTTAACCACACTCGCTAAAATCAAATAGACACAACCTGCAGCCATGAGCCCGCCCATGGTGGATGGGATCCCCCAAGTTTGTACGCCATATAGGATAGGGGCAATAAACGCGAAAGAGGAGGCGAGGAAAATAGGGATTTGACGCTGGGTGATCAGTTGAAACAACAGAGTACCCATCCCTGCGGTAAATAAGGCAACATTGGTATCAAGGCCAGTCAATAGCGGCATTAATACCAGTGCACCAAAGGCGACAAATAACATTTGCGCACCTTGTAATGGAATTGCTAAACGATTCATTTTTTCTCTCTTTTTTAGGTAAACCGGACAATTCTAACGGTTAACTATTTATTTTGCATTATCTTGATTCACATTCTTTTGTGCTCGATTAAAAAATATAATAAAAATACTTAAGAAGCCTGATACAGGCAGGTCAGGTGACGACAAACTGTGTTACACTGCAGCCATTGTATTTAGTTAAAGTATTGATACAGATGTTTAAGCGTCTTACTTATGGTTTGTTTTCTGCGGTTATTTTATTGGTTGCGCACACCGTTGCCGCTGCTGAAGTGACTGAACTTGATATGAGTATTGTCAAAGTTGCAGATCGAACAACAAAAACGAAAAATGCGGCATTGGCGCAAGCATTACAGAATGTGATACTCAAAAACTCAGGTAGGCAAAGTGCCTTAACTGTGCCAAGTATCGTATCTGCGCTTAACAATCCTACCGCGCTTATCCGTCAATTTGGTTATCAAGAAACCGACGGACAGCAATATTTACGTGCCACTTTCGATCATCAAAAAATCATCCAACTTCTTCGTGATGCTAGGCTGCCAGTATGGGGCACCCAGCGTCCGCTAACGCTTATTTGGTTAAGTTTTCAGCAAGATGGTCAACGCATAATTTTGAATGATTCATCAACCTCTGAGAGTCGAGCGTATATCGATGAGTTAGCCCAGGCTCGTGGGTTACCAGTTTTGTTGCCTATGATGGACCTTGATGATGCCATGAATGTTAACGTAAGTGATGTACGTGGCTTCTTTGTCGATGCTATAGCTCACGCCTCGGCCCGTTACAATACCGATTACTTTGTTACGGCTTCAATTGAGCTAAATGTCGACAATCAATTACATTATTCGATGGTGTTGTATCCAAGAACCTCAAGCGAGGCTTTGTTTAATCCATTGGTGCAAGATACCGGTGTGGTCGCCGATGTGGATAGTGCACTTAATCAGATGTTTTTAACGATAAGCGAATACTACGTTAGTCAGTATGCGGTGGCAGATAGTGGAGTGGCGCTCAGCACTCAGTTAAGCTTTATCGACATCACAGAGCGTAAACAACTGGTTGATATTGAAAACTACCTTAGCCAACTCAGTGCGGTTAAACAAGTAACGTTAACACGATTACAGGGGCGATCAGCTCAGTTTACTTTACAGTTATTTGGTTCTGAAGAGGATCTTAAGCGCCTACTCAGTTTGGAATCGAGAATTAAACCGCAGTCTGTGTTAATGCCTACGCCAATAGGCGGTGTTGATCCGTTAGCACCATCACAGAGTGAGACCATTAACTATATTTGGCTTGGTCATTAATGTAAGCTGGGCTCCATTATGTTTGGAACCCTTCTTTTACCGAACAAATGTTATCGAGATTTAATTAGTGGCATCCCATTCACCATTACAGTTGTCGTTACCCGTTTATCTGCCTGATGATGAAACGTTTAATAGTTATTATCCTGCAGCCGGTAACGATCAATTAATTCAAAGTTTACAAGACTGTGCCGATGGCAGTGCGGATAAAGCCGTTTATCTATGGGGGCCGGTTAAATCGGGTCGTACCCATTTAATGCATGCGACTTGTGCGCGCGCTAATGAACTTAATCGCAACAGTTTCTACTTGCCACTGGGTATCCATGCCAGTATCTCAACTGAATTGCTCGAAGGCCTAGAGCAGGTAGATCTCGTCTGTATTGATGATATCGATGCCATCGCCGGTCACCCTTTATGGGAAGAGAGTCTATTTGATCTGTATAACCGCGTCGCGGAGCAGAGAAATTGTAAATTGGTGGTCAGTGCCAGCGGCTCTGCAGTTGAAAGTGGCTTTGTGTTACCCGATTTAATCTCTAGAATGCAGTGGGGGTTAACTTATCAAGTTCAACCTATGGCCGATGATGAAAAGCTTGCGGCATTACAACGTAGGGCTGCGATGCGAGGTCTTCAGTTACCGGAGGATGTTGGTCGTTTTTTGCTGAATCGCCTAGCCCGTGATTTACGTACCTTATTTGATGTACTTGATAAATTAGATAAAGCGTCACTAGTCCACCAACGTAAATTGACCATCCCCTTCGTCAAAGAGATGCTGAGGCTGTAAGCCATACGCCTACCGTCACTAGGCTCTATATGGTTGTTATATAATGGTTTGTTGGTAACAATGCACTAAAAAAGCCCAAGCTGATGTTTGGGCTTTTTTATGACAACCGCTTACAGGGTTAGCTTATGCCGCTTGATGTTGCTCGGCAGATGCAAGGATCTGGGCTTTTAACTCGGCAGGATCAAAATCATCGACATTAATTGATTTCATCCGGCCAATTTCAGCACGTTCCAGTAAAGCAACCTCATCGTCACAGAGAATACCTAAGGCTTTTCCTTCGGCGGCTAGCTTATCTAACCACATGAAAGGATGACGCTTACCCGATGCCTTACAAATTTTATCGTGTAGCGGCTCACAAGCTAGGATATCTTTAAAGGTCTGCTCTTGAATACCGACAGCATTGAACTCAGATGGCGTCCAAAATTGACCTTTACCTAAACGATCACGACTGGCACAAGGTGTTTGCATGATCTTCGCCACTTTATGGTCCAGCACATCACTTGGACGCTTAAGTGGGCGGCCAAATGGGAATATGATGGCACGTAATACTGCGCCTAATCCCATAGGGAAGTTGTCTAACAGATCGTCAAGCGAGTCTTGTAGCTTATACAATGAATCTTCAACGGCCCATTGCACTAGGACTAAATCTTCGCTCTGGCGACCTTCATCTTGATAACGCTTTAGTGTTGCCGAGGCTAAATAAAGCTGACTCAACAAATCACCTAGGCGAGCTGAAATACGCTCTTTACGCTTAAGGCCACCGCCTAATGTCGCCATGGCTAAGTCAGACAATAAAGCTAGGTTTGCACTGAAGCGGTTCATCTGTTGGTAGTAACGTTTGGTTTTATCGTTATACGGACTGTTCGAGAAACGGCTTGAGGTTAGGCCCAACCAGAAGCTTCGAACCAAGTTGCTGATAGTAAAGCCAATATGGCCAAATAGCGCAGAATCAAAATCGTTAAGTGCTTTATTAGCATCTGGATCAAATGCCGATTCCATTTCAGCCAACACATAAGGATGGCAACGAATAGCTCCTTGACCATAGATGATCATCGAGCGAGTTAAGATATTTGCCCCTTCAACCGTAATGGCGATAGGTGCGGCTTGATAGCCGCGACCTAGGTAGTTACCTTCACCTAAACACACGCCTTTACCACCGTGGATATCCATGGCATCGATAACACATTTTTGCATTCTGTCGGTCAAGTGGTACTTAACGATAGCCGAAATCACCGAAGGTTTTTCACCTAAGTCGATAGCGGTTGTGGTTAAGGTTGTTACCGCGTCCATTAAGTAAGCATTACCGCCGATGCGAGCCATTGGCTCTTCAATACCTTCAAGTTTACCAATAGGTAGCTTAAATTGACGACGAATACGTGCATAAGCCCCCGTCGCTACCGCCGCGGTTTTCACACCACCAGCCGAGTTCGACGGCAGGGTGATCCCACGGCCAACTGACAAACATTCCACCAGCATACGCCAACCTTGTCCTGCCATTTCTGGCCCGCCGATAATAAAGCTTAAGGGGACGAACACCTCGTTGCCTCGGGTTGGACCGTTTTGGAACATGCAGTTGAGTGGGAAATGTCGACGTCCTGTTTCAACTCCTGGCACATCGGTAGGGATCAGGGCGCAGGTGATACCTAAATTTTCTTTATTGCCGAGTAATTTATCGGGATCTTGCAGCTTAAAGGCAAGACCTAACACTGTCGCAACTGGGGCAAGGGTAATATAACGCTTGTTCCAAGTGAGCTTCATACCGAGTACTTCTTCGCCTTGCCATTGGCCTTTACAGACCACGCCAAAATCAGGAATTGCGCCAGCATCACTGCCCGCTTCTGGGCTAGTTAATGCAAAGCAGGGCACTTCTAACCCTTTTGCTAAGCGAGGTAAATAGTGGTTTTGCTGCTCGGCAGTACCGTAGTGTTGTAATAATTCCCCCGGGCCTAGTGAGTTAGGCACGCCAACAGTAGAAGCCAGTTCGCTGGATACGCCAGCCAGCTTTTGCAATACGCGTGATTGTGCATAGGCTGAGTATTCGAGACCGCCGTACTTTTTCTTGATGATCATGGCAAAAAAACCGTGATCTTTTAAGTATTGCCAGATCTCAGCTGGAAGGTCTGCTAATTGATGAGACACTTGATGTTGATTAAGCATCTTACAGACTTCTTCAACGGGACCATCAAGAAAGGCTTGCTCTTCTGCGGTTAGGCGGGCAATAGGGTAGTTGTGTAATTTTTTCCAATTAGGCTTACCGGCAAATAGGTCGGCTTCCCACCAGGTGGTACCGGCTTCGATGGCTTCTTTCTCTGTTGAAGACATTTCAGGCATGATGCCTTTGTACATCTTAAGCAGTGGGCGCGTAATAACGTTTTTTCGAAAAGCACTGATATTAAGAGGAAGTACAATCGCAAAAAAGACTAGCCAAGCCAGCATGGCGATAGCATCTGTAGCGGTACCAACCACCATGATGATGGCGGCAATGATGCTTGAGGTGAGCAGAGAAACTCTTAGGTAGGCTAATGCGCCTAACGTAAAGAGCATCACGAAAATCCAAAGTAAGGTTGTCACGGTTATTCTCCTTCAATTGCGACTGTTAACTGCACTAATGTCAGCTCTTTTTATATGACTGTTATCACAATTATAGATTGTGGTCAGACCTGTGTCGCATAAAATCTAACCCTCTCGTGACATTTATACAAGCAATTTTCAAACAATTGTTTAATTTTTTTGTTGATCTTAGCATTCCACAAACAGAGTCAACTAGTTAGAATGATTTTAATGACTTGTTTGAGAGTGAAGGTGCCATTTTTATGTGTGAGTTACTGGCCATGAGTGCTAACGTGCCAACGGATATTGTTTTTAGTTTTACTGGCTTAGCCGAACGTGGTGGGGTGACGGGGCCGCATGTCGATGGGTGGGGAATAACCTTCTATGAGGGTAAAGGCAGTCGCACGTTTAAAGATGCTAAACCCAGTAGCCAGTCCCACGTGGCTAAATTAATCAAGTCGTACCCGATTAAGAGTGAGGTGGTGATAAGCCATATTCGACAAGCCAATCGCGGTTGTGTGGCGTTAGAAAACACTCATCCGTTTACGCGTGAACTCTGGGGACGATACTGGACCTACGCCCATAACGGTCAATTGAGTGATTATCAAGCCAAGTTCAACGTGGCTCGTTATCAGCCGGTAGGGGATACCGATAGTGAGCTCGCCTTTTGCTGGATCTTAGAAAAAATCGTTGCACGTTTTGGTAATACGCCCCCAAAGAATAGGTTAGATGTGTATAGTTATGTCGCCACGTTAGCCGATGAAATTCGCCAACTTGGGGTGTTTAATATGATCTTAAGTGATGGTGAACATTTAATGAGTTATTGTACTAACAACTTATGTCATATCACTAGGCGTGCGCCATTTGGTAAAGCTAAGTTAATTGATACCGATGTGGTGATCGATTTTAATCAGGAAACTACAGCTAATGATATCGTCACCGTGATAGCCACGCGTCCATTAACTGATAATGAACAATGGCAAATTTTACAACCAGGAGATTGGAAAGTGTTTGGCCGCGGTGAAATTGTTCTTGGTAGTTGAGCGTTGCAATTTTTTCAATAAGTGTTGTGGGCAATGAGTCCCTCCACTTCGGCCATTGGTGGCGTTATTCGCCGCCAACGCCTAATAGATTAGGGAGTGGCCGCCTGCTGCTCATCATGCGCGACTGGTTGATGATAAAATTGATAACTAAGTAATTTGATATCCAATTGCTTACTGCCCTTTTCAAAGTGGGTCAGTCTAACCGGTAGATAACCGAGTTGGGGGGCCATCCAAAAAAAGGTTTGTCTTTTACTGCTATCTCTAATGACCTCTATTTTCACCGTATCGTATTGGCCGCTCTCGATAACCATCCGCTCTTTGCCAATCACCTTAAAATCATACTCATCAATTTCGCCACTTTTTAGCATGGCGTAATGTAAGTTAGACACTCCGGCCATCATATCGAGCCTAAATTGTAACTGTACCATGAGGGGATCAAAGAGATTGCTATTGTAAGTAAATTTAGCCCGCTCCTCTTTATATCGACTATGGACGATGTTCTGGTCGATAACATAGGCCGATTGTTCTTGATAATGCGGGCCTGTGCCACTGCGGTCATGGGTATAACGCATAGGCACTAATCGCTCACCGTCTAAGGTAAAGGTGCTTTGCACTGTTCGCTTATCTGACAGCATAAGCAGGCTTACATCGCTGTCGAAACGGTACTGATATAAATTATTGTGTGGTGGTGGCAGTTGATAACGTGCCTTGCCGAGTTCAATACTGCCATAATTGACTTGATATTCAGCATCATGGGGGGTGAGCGGATATTGATCCGCAAGCCCATTAAAGCTTAATACCAGTAGGCTAGCGATGATGATAGGCTTCATGATTAACAAGAATATCTCCAGTATTAAGATAGCGTTAAAAAGGTAATTCAAGTATTAAGGTTGGCAGATCTGGCTGCCACTGGTATTTCGACAGCATTATCTTGCCGCGGTTCACTTCAACTTGCTCGCTTCTTAATCGTTGTACCTGCGCTATAAAGGCTGGCGTGTGTTCGGGGAAGGCAATTCTCCCTTGGCTATTAATCACTCTATGCCATGGGAGGTTAAGCTCTGCCGGTGCCAGTTTTAGTGCTCGAGAAACATACCTAGCTCTACCGGGTAATCCAGCTAAATCGGCGACTTTGCCGTAAGAGCTTATCCTACCTTCGGGAATTAAGCTGACAATGTGCCAAATACGAGCCATGGGGGGAAGGGATAACATAAGCAAGCCATATCTCCGGATGTGAACAATGTATCTGCTAATATGACACAACAAGTTATCCTAGCCTTCTTACTTGACGGCAATAGGTCAGTATGGCGTATAACAAATCAGCTAACTATGGGTATAGCCTAGTGTTTCGACTAGATCAATTCAATATACAACCAACAGCAATAAGGGGGTTAGAGTCTTGCCCAGTAAAAAAACACCAGCCAACGTTGCCTTTAGTGTCAGTTCGGTCATAATGGCGCCAAATTTTATGATTAAAATAAGCTAACATTATGCCAGTATTGGATATTCTGACTATTCCAGATGAGCGCTTAAAGCGTAAGGCCCAGCCCGTTGAAGATACCGCCACGGTGCAGTCATTTATTGATGATTTACTCGAAACCATGTATCACACCGATGATGGTATTGGCTTAGCTGCCACACAAGTCGGTAGCTTAGATGCTATTATCGTTATTGATTTGTCTGATAATAAAGATGAACCATTAGTGCTCATTAACCCTGAGTTTATTGAACGCAGTGGCGAGTTTGTTGGTGAAGAGGGCTGCTTATCGGTACCGGGTTACCGTGCTAAGGTGACTCGTTATGAGAAAGTAAAAGTTAAAGCTCTTGACCGTCAAGGCCAGAGTATTGAAATTGAAACCGATGATTTTCTCGCTATCGTTTTACAACATGAGATGGATCATCTTGATGGCAAAATTTTTATTGAGCATCTATCAACACTCAAACAGCAAATAGCCTTAAAGAAAGCCAGTAAATACCGTTAATCGAGAACGGGTCGTCAACTTAGTGTTCATCGGGGCATAGGGGGGAATGTCACCCCGATAAAAAACCGCTACAGGCTATGGTGTGCTCTGATGTTCGATAAACAGAAAAAGTGATCAGCTATTCGCATACGATAGTCGATGGATATAAACTCTTTGTGATGTTGATAAATAGATGAACATAGTGCTACTCACTCATGAGCGAGAATTGACGCGTCCAACCAATACCGGTCAGTTGGCGTTGGCACATTTCCCTCAGTATTGTACGCAGCTGGTTTGGTCTCGGGTTAACCCCGATAAGAGTCTGCAACAAGCCTGTCAAACGGGCCAAGCCTTACTGTTGTTTCCTGCTACCGATAAGCCTGCCACCTCGAATATTGACTCATCTCCTGCCTTAATTGGAGCCGATGACACAGTACTTGGTGACGCAAAAACAGTGACACAAAAGTCGATCATCATTTTGGATGCGACGTGGCAAGAAGCGCGCAAAATGGTGCGCCAAAGCCCCTATTTACAACAGGCAAATCGTCTGGAATTACAAGCGACACAAGATTCAACATATCAGTTACGACGCAATCAAGTCGAAGGCGGATTATGTACGCTCGAATGTGTGCAATTACTGTTTAGCCAAGCGGGTTTATCAGCCCAAGCGGCGCAGCTTAACGCCGCATTTGCTGAGTTTAATCGTCGTGGGTTGTCAGTTGTCCCAATAGATTAACGTTAGATAACAGTGAGGTAGACACACAGAAAGTGACTCACTGCACCGGCCAACACAAATAAATGCCAGATAGCGTGGTTATAAGGGATGCGCTTAACGACGTAAAACACCACACCACCACTGTAAAATAAGCCACCCGCGAGCAATAAGCTAAAACCTAGAGGCGTCATGGCGGCAATCAAATCGTCTAACACCACCATGCATAACCAACCCATCACTAAGTAAAGCAGTACACTAAACACTTTAAAACGATGAATAAAGATGGTTTTAAATAACACTCCACCTAAGGCAATTCCCCAGATAGCAATGAGCATAAACAGTGCCTGCTCCCCGCCCAGTTCAATCAGCAGCAGTGGTGTATAGGTTCCGGCAATCAGCAGATAAATAGCACAATGATCGGCAATCTTCAGCTTATGTTTAAGCTCAGGATCCTTAACGCTATGATAGAGTGTTGAGCAGAGGAATAACAGTATAATGCTCGCGCAGTAGATGGTTACACCTGTAAGCTGTATCGGTGTGAGATGCCCCCAGCCTTTATTGAGCGATAGGATTAATGCCACTATGCCAGCCACAATGCCTAGGCCGTGGCTAATGGTATTTGCCCGTTCCTCCTGTGGGGAATATGGCAATTTAGCTAATGAACTATCAGCAGTTATAGTTAATTCTTGGCTTGTCATAGATTTTAGCGTCATCTGGTTAAATCTCATCCATCGCAGTGTAACAGCTCATGCTCACAAATATCAATAAGCTTACACGTGTTCGCTAACTTGTGTCGCGGTTTGAATGGTAGTTGTGTTCTATTGTGTGGCATTATGACGATTATATATAGTGTAAAGTTACCTTGGAAGAGCGGTATATTGCGGTAGATATGAAGACTAGATAGGGCTCACATTAGGGCTTGCAATACTGATTATGGCTGTACTTTTTATACCATTTGACTAATAATCCAAGGTTATTTTTATAGTTAGGCTGGAGACACAATTATAATGCAGATCCCATCGAGTTTTGCCTCTGGATTGTCGGGGTTACAGAGTGCTCAATCTGGCTTGACCCAAGCAACGGTGGATGTGGCTAAACCATCTGCTCTTAACGCAAACGCGATAGCAACAGACACCTATCCCCCTGTTGAACAAACGGACCATACTGCCTTGGTATCGGCGCTGGAGTCACTTCATCAAGCACAGGCGACCACAGAGGTGATCGCGGTATCATCTGAAACACTAGGAACCGTTATCGATATTAAGGTATAACCTTGTCAATAACCCAATTATAATGCTTCTAGTTTAATAGTTTTAATCTAAAGCGTCTAAGGGTGATGAGCAATGTAAACCGGGCTATCTCATCGACAGTCGTGGAGATCAAATCCGCTTCTCATCAACTGCGCGTTTGGTGCTGGGCCAATATCAACCTTTCTAACAGTTGTGATGCAGGGCCTTGATTATCTCGATTAGGAATGACCAAGCTCAATGCCGCTTGTCTATGACTACTGCCTTGCAGCGCTAGGCGGCAAAGCTGCCCCTTATCTAATAACCCTTGCACCAGATGAGCTGGGATCCAGCAAAAACCGATACCCTTTTGTAAAATAACCAAGGCTTCATGGAAGTTGGTCACTGTCCAGCGCTGTTCGGCTTTAAGCCAGCCTGAATCGGCACGAGCGATTTGAGCCGTGTCTTTAATCACAATTTGTAAATGTTCGGCTAAAACTTGGTCATATAGAGGCTCATCGCGGTGCGCCAATGGATGATTTGGATGACAGACCAATAAAAAGTCGATATGGCACAGTGGTTCGGCGACAAACCCTTTGGGCGGTGAGCCTGCAATGGCAATATCGACCTGCTCAGATTCCACTAACTCAGTGGTACCATTGATCACCGAATCGAGAATGGTAATGCGGGTACCGCGCCCTTGGGCTTCAAATTGGCTTAGGGCGTCGATGAGTGTCTCCATCGGATAGATGATCTCGCGAGCAATGATCAATGAAGGTTCCCAGCCTTTTTCTAATTTATTGGCCAACATCTCCAACTCGGTGACAGAACGGGTTATATGGCGAGAGCGCCTGAGTAGCACTTCACCTGTTTCGGTAAGGTAGGCCTTACGGCCCTTAACTTCGAGTAGGGCGACGCCAAGCTGCAATTGTAATTTTGCGACCGCATGATTTAACGATGACTGACTTTTATTCAGTTGTTTAGCCGCTTGCGCATAGCCGCCATAATCGACTACTGCCTGCAGGATCCGCCACTGTTCTAAAGTTGATTTTGCTTGGCTCATGAATATTCAATCTCGTTACTCAAGCCGCAGCGCGGCTCGATATTAGGCTAAGGTTTAACGCTGACCTGTTTAGGCAGATATTTTTGGGTGCGCTTGAGTTCATGAAAATAAGGACCTTTATGCAAGGTCGCTGGCCAGTTCAGTAGCATCATAGCCAATACATTTCGGTGTTCACCCAGGGCGAGATCGGGATTGCCTTTAGGTGAGGGGATGATATGAAGCGTCTCATCATAGGCGTTGATAATATGCCGCTGGGTTTGTTTTACCACAGGGTGTTGCGACAAACCGGCTAAATGAAAACTGATACCAACTTCAGCAATAATATCGTCGGTAGCATCAGCTAAAATTCGCTCAATGTTGGCAGCGAAATAATCTAAAATCCAAGCAAATTCCTTTGCATCAACAGGGTGTTGGTAATATTGGCTGGCGGCAAAAATAAAGTGGGTCATACCATAGATTTTGTTTCTAAATTGTTTTTTGTTGAGCTTGCGATCGCGACTTATGGGGTAGACGTCATTAAAAGCTTGTTTGTAGTCGGCAATATAATCACCGACTTCAAGTTGTCTGGCCCAGTAGGCATAATTGATCAACTGCGCTGCCCAAGCTTCGATCATGGCTTTGTCGGTTAATCCCGTTTTGAGATCGGTGGATTTTAATGCTTTGACAAGTTTGTCATGGCAAGGGCCCTGTAAGCCAAATTCATCGATGCGGCTGGAAAAGCGTAACAGTACATCGGTATAAAACAGAAATTCAGGAAAAGGTTGTAAAGCTTTTTTGCGTGCTTTGGCACGCGGCCCATTGCCCAGTAACGCGATAGCCTCTTTAGCTTCGGTGTCGATAAACCCAGCTTTATCTAACTGGCAAGCATAAAAACTTTGTGATTCGGTTACGGCATACAGATCGACCAGTGCGGCGTTGGCATATTTAGCATCGCCTGTCATGCGGTAGAGGCGAATACCATAATGACCTTGCACTCTCGGAGGCAGTTGGTAAAGGTTTTGCTCTAAATGGGTCTGGATACTTTGGCGCACCTCCTTAGCGTTAAGCGTGTTGCTCTGTTCAACCTGCTTAGCGATACCGATGTTAGGCAGTAGCAATGCTGCACTTAGGCCAAGCACTGCGATGAAATATTTAGAGGGATGTGTGCTTAGCATGTTGGATCCTTTTAATTAAAGAGGAAGTCGACACCGGTTCGCCAAAAATAAGCGTTAATTGTTGTGTAAACGGCAGCTGCGCTTCATTAATCAGTAACAGGCTAAACAGCTCTTGCTTATCGATTGTGGCTTGTTGGTCAATTAGCCGCGCCAGGCTGCGCTGCCAAAGACGTTGATAATAGCGTGGCCCTTGGCTAACGATACCCCTGAAACTATAAATAGCCTCATTGGCTTGTGGCCAAGGCTGCGTAAAGCTCAATTCAAATTCGCGCGCGAGATCGGGGTAGGCGTGAGACCTTGTTTGATAGAGATTTAATGCCAGTTTGCTGCGAAAAACACTCAGTTGTTCGGCAAACATGGCTAAGCGTGCTTCACGGCTCTCTTTTCGTGCTGGGGCTATTAACTGTTGCTGCAAGTACAATGACAACCAATATTGACCGACTAAGCCACTGTCTTGAGTGTCTGCCAAGGTATTGATGAGATAGAAGCGTCCCCCTTTGAACAGCGGTGCAATGGCGCTGCTAAATGCCTCAATCAGTTGTGTTTGCGCGCGATGAGACTCGAGTACGTCTGGAAAGTTAAGTGATACTTGGCCAAATTGTTGTCCCACAACGCTGTGGCGGATCGGGGTGACTCGAATGCTTGTATCTTGGTTAGACTCGCCTTGGCTGAGAAATAGATCCCCGAGCAGACGCTGTCCATGCCATAGACGGATCATAGCGTCATTGACGGTTTCAACCCGAATACCAAAAGGCTTTAGCGTCTGGTAAATGCCACTTAACAACACTTGAGCAAACACTGGCTGAATAGGGGTTTTATCTGCTTGGGATAACGCAATCCCTAATTCCCAAGGAGCAAGGGTTGGCTGAGTCATTGCGTCGAGATATTGTTTCAGAAGTTGTGGCGTCGCGATATGCTGCGACGCCAAACTGAAACTGGCATAGTCGCTAAATCCCGCCTGTTCAGCCTGCTGTTGCTTAGCGGCAATTACATGGGCAAGAGCGGCTTCACTCTTACTTTTGGCCCGCAGTTGATAGGCTTGCCAGACTTGCTGACGGCAATGGGGATCACGTTGCTCAATCAAGTAACTGGCTATCGACTCACTAAAGCGCGGCACAGATGTGCTGGTGGTTTCGCTAAATTGGGTGTCATTAACGGGTTTAAGTAGGCAGCGCTCGTCACTTAGTACCAATGACAGTGCCTGTTGCCTTAGGGCGAAAGTGATACTGGCTTCGCTGGTGTGTAACGCCGCTTTATCGACAATGGCCATTTCACCTTGTAAGAGTTGTGTCAGTCGTTTTGCGACTGCTTGTTCATCGGCGCGAACACTGCTTTTTAAAGCCAGACTTAAACTGACAATGTTAGGGTCGCGATATAATTGGTCTATTTGATCCCCAAGGTGTAATTGGCATCGCAATAGGGCTTCTTGGCTCACCGAGTTGAGCGCATATTGTTGATAATAGCGTAGGCTGTCTTTAAGATTAAACAGGCCAATAAGCTCGCGTTCAAGGCTAACCACCTGCACCGATGGCGCGTTTGGTGGGTTATCCATCCATGGAGCTATCTCATAGCGAAGGCATTGCTCGGATAACAAGGTAATGGGCGAGGCGGCTTGCGCCGCCGATACCACATTAAATGTTAGGGCGATTGCTAAAATGCGTTTTAGCATAGGCGACGCGTTCTTCCACTGACATGAATTTATTTTTCATCTGCTCGACATGTTTCAAGCGAGGTAGAATGCCTTGACTGTTGGCGATTTGAATCGCTAAGCCGGGTCGAGCATTAAGCTCAAGTAGAAGTGGACCGAGCTCTTGATCCAGTACCATATCTGTGCCTAAGTAACCTAACTCACTCATTTCATAAGCTTTAGAAGCGGTGTGTAGTAAGGTGTCCCAATGGGGCACGACAATCTCGGTCAGCTTTTTATCGGTATCGGGATGGCGCTCAATAGGGCGGTCAAATTGCACCGCATGCAAGCCTTGTCCTGTCGCAATATCGAGCCCAACGCCTACCGCACCTTGGTGTAAGTTAGCCTTACCGTCAGAGGCGGCTGTCGATAAACGCAGCATTCCCATGACCGGGAAGCCTTTAAAGACAATGAGCCGAATATCGGGCACACCCTCAAAGGAGTAACCATCGAAGATGGGATCAAATTTAATCAGCCCTTCAACGATCGCCACATCGGGTTTACCCCCCAATGAAAACAACCCACTAAGAATGTTGGATATATGACGGTCGATTTCACTTGGCGTGACTTCATGACCGCTGGCTTTAAAATAGTGACCATTAGCCACTTTAGTGATAACTAAAATCCCTTTACCGCCAGAGCCTTGTGATGGCTTAATCACAAAACCACTCTGGTTATTAACCATCTCAGGTATATGTACAATCTCGTGCTGCTGCGAAACGGTGCCAATTAAGGCGGGCACCGCAATGTCATTGGCTAGGGCGAGTTGCTTAGTGGTTAGTTTGTCATCGACCCGTTTATAATATTTGCGCGGATTATAACGACCTATGTAGTCGATATTACGCTTATTCATGCCAAGGACACCATTGTCCCTTAGCGTCTTAGGACGCGCAAATAGCATGATTATTCTCCCGCCAACGGTCTAAAACGTCTGAGCTCTAATAGCTTATAACCTGTGTATTGGCCCATGAGCAACACCACGGCTAAAATCGCTAAGTGGATGCCTAAGAAGTTAAAGACCCAATGCTGCACCCAGGTAGCGCTCATGGCTAAATAGGCTAGCGTTGCAACAAATAAGCTGCCGCCACCTTGTACTAATACTTCTTTGGCGCCTTCCTCTTCCCATAAAATGGACATTCTCTCGATGGTCCAAGCCAAAATGATCATCGGGAAGAAGGTGATCGTCAGCCCTTCGCTGAGACCAAATTTATAAGAGATTAAGGTAAACAGTCCAATGATGCCTATCACCACAATGATCACCGCCGATATGCGCGAGATCAGCAGTAAGTTGAGTTCTGACAGGTAAGAGCGGATCATTAAACCAAACGCCACAATCAGCAAAAATCCGATAAGCCCGGTCAACAGGGTGGTTTGAATAAAGGCTAAGGCGATCAATACCGGCATAAAGGTGCCCGAGGTTTTAATGCCAATAATGACGCGCAAAAACACCACCATCAACACACCAATGGGGATCAGCAAGATCCCTTTAAACAGGCTCTGTTCCTCAAGCGGTAATTGATACAGTGAGAAATCCAGTGCATCTTTATTTTTGAGCATATCGATTGAGGTCGCCAGCGCCGAGCGGGTGTCCTGCAACATGGAAAAGTTGACCTGTGAATTAACGCCACCAATGACATCAAGGGTCGATTTACCTTTGCGATCCCAGATAAGCAGGTTATTTGGGCGACCTTGAGTGCCATTGGCAGGATTAAACAATAGCCATTCGCCTTGATGGTAAACCTCAACGAAGGTGGTTAACTGCTGGCGACGACGCTGATCTTCTAAAAATAGTGCGTTGACTTTTTGTGCAGGGATCCCTTTGCTATTGAGCATCTGAATAAATAGATCTGCAGGTGAATTATCCGACAGTAAAAGTTCGATGTTTTGGCTGCGATCGGTGGCGTTAAAGCTTTTGTTCAGTTGCTGAGCAAAGGAGAGGTTCGTGGCACTACGAGACCAGATCTCCTGCATAATTTGCTCTGCAGCGGCTTGCTCGGTTGCAGGCCAGCTGTATGGGATTGGTGGTTGCGGCTCCTGTTGGGCGGCGACTTGATGATTACCCGTAGGCACTAGGGTCACTTTGTAATATAAGTCTTGTTGACCTATGGCATTGCGGATAGACCACGTCGCATGACGTCCCATTTCATCTTCCGCTATAGTGAGTCCATAACCTGGAGATGTGGCATTTTCGACCAGTATTTCAAAGGCGGGATCACTTGGCAGCGAAAAGGTCACCTCTGCAGGTTCGCCTATACCTTGAAAACTCACTTTGGCGTCAACAGCCCAGCTTTGCACCTGTTCGCCGGGCAGGAAAGGCACATTGTGTTCAATGCCACGATAAACACTGGCAGCAACACCCGCTAAAAAGAGCAGCGCGACGACAATATAAAACGGTTTTCTAGAATGCATCAGCCCATTATCCTCTATTATTTTTCGTTCTGTTCAGGCAGGGTTTTACCATGAATAAAACTTTGTGCGACATCGACAACGGCGATATCTTGCATAAATTTGCGTCCCAGCAATAACTGATACTCTAAGTGGCTGCGATCGACCAGATTAAGGTCGGTTTCTGCCTTATATTGACCAATTTGTAGATGAGCGTGGATCACCGGGCGGCGATCACTTTTTTCATCTGACTCTTGTTTGATGCGTACGAAGCGTTCAACTTTAGACTCGAAGGTTTGTGATGGTTTATCGTAGCCTTGGGTAAATACATCAAAACGCACCCATTGTTTGCCATCGCGCTCGAACAAAATAATATTGTGTGCATCTAGTGAAGATGATTCGGCGCCCGTATCGATACGAGTCTCAAATCCCGCTTTGACTTCGTCCATGTAGACATTTTCTACGGCACCCAAAATAAACTTATCACCGATAGGAGAAGGATCGCACTGGGTGGGCACTGCGATGACCTGCTTTTCTGGCTGCTGTAGATTGATTTTTGCCACAGACTGATTCAAAGCATCGAGTTGCTTAGATAGACTGCTAATCGCACTGAGCGTTTGCACTTGACTGGCATGATTATTCTGTATCAAGTTGGCTAATTCGCTCTGCTGTTGGCTTAGACTGTTGTTGAGTGTGGCGGCATCAACCGGTACAGGCCTATTGGCAGTGTTCGTCGTGCACCCGATTAAGAATAGGGTTGCAACGCTAATGGCGGTTATCTGTTTTAACATAGTCGATCCCATATACTATTTTAGTTAAACCAAATCTTTATTCGGTTGATTCTTGGTGGCGATAAATGTTGCGCGTTTAGGGGCTGGGTAGCCTTCGACTGTTAAATTGATATCATTGGGATCAAGATAATCCACCAATGACTCATTCGGCATCCAGTCGGTACTGCGCTGCTCTGCTAATGAAGTGACATCAATGTCGACACAGCGTACATCGACAAAGTCGGCTTTTTTGAGCCAAGCTGCTAAGGCTTTAGCTGAAGGTAAGAACCACACATTATTCATTTTACCGTAGCGATCACTAGGGACTAATACGGTATTTTCATCACCATCGACCACTAATGTCTCTAATATTAATTCGCCACCTGCACGCAGTTGGTCCCGCAGTTGCAATAGATGATCGATAGGTGAGCGTCGATGATACAACACCCCCATAGAAAATACAGTGTCAAAGGCATCCAGTGGGGGTAACTCTTCTATGCCTAACGGGAGGAAGTGCACCGGATGATGCTCGCCAGCGATACGTTTGATGGCTTCAAACTGGCATAAAAACAAAGGTGAAGGATCAATCCCTACCACATGTTTCGCGCCTTCACCTAACATACGCCACATATGATACCCACTGCCACATCCCACATCGAGTACGGTGCGGTTGGTCAGCGGCGAAATATGCGGTTTAACTCGATCCCATTTCCAGTCTGAGCGCCATTCGGTATCAATATGGATACCGTGTAGGTGATAAGGGCCTTTGCGCCAAGGTTTGAAAATTTTCAATAAGTTTTGTAGTTTTTCACGTTCGCCATCACTGAGCTGCTTGCCGCTGCCTATGGTGACACTAGTGGTAAAGTTAATCTCGTCTGGCTCAGGGTAATGCAACTTATTAAGGACCTTTTCCCACTTGGGTAAATCCCCATGTTTATTATTGCGTTGCCATTGCCCCAAAATAGCGGGCAAGGTTTCGAGCCAATGTTGTAGGCTAGAGTCGGCAATCTGTTTGTAAAACGAGCTAAAACTTATCACTTTATCGCCACCATAGAAGCAAAGTTAAAACATTGGAACCACACACTAAAATGACTAAAGCCTTGGGCTTTTAATCGCTGCTCATGCTGTGGTAACGAGTCGGGTTTCATGACATTTTCAAGTGAACTGCGTTTTTGGCTGATCTCCAGTTCGCTGTAGCCATTGGCCCGTTTGAAATCTAAATGAAGCTCATCCAGTAGTGCTTGTACAGGTGCATCTTCGAAGGTGAGCTTTTCTGATAACACCAAGATCCCGCCGGGTTGCAGACCACGATATATCTTATTGAGTAAAGTCTCTCGGTCGCTTGGGGCTAAAAACTGCATGGTGAAATTTAAAATGACCATGGAGGCATTATCAATTTCGATGTCGCGAATATCGCCGCAAATCAGGTCGACAGGCGTATCGCTAACATAGGCATTTAAGTTTTGTTGGCAGCGTTCAATCATAGATTGGCTGTTATCGACCGCAATAATACGGCAATCGCGTCCATCAAGACGACGACGTACACTAAGAGTCGCCGCGCCTAGCGAGCAGCCTAAATCATACACTCGGGTATTAGGTGAGACACATTTGTCGGCAAAATCGCCTAATGTACTGATAATTTGAGCATATCCAGGCACGGAACGTTTTATCATATCATTGAATACACCAGCAACTCTGTCATCGAATTGAAAGTCACTGATATTTTCACATGCTTGGGCGAATATTGTATCTTGAGATGAGTTCATGAGTATTGACTAGGTAAGTTCGATTTTTCATTCTAGCGAAACATCAGCGCTAGCAGCAAGTCTAGCACTGGAAATTCTAGAGAAAATTCGGTCTAATACCTTAATATCAACATATATTTCACAACGCCTTGACGTTCTAGGGAAGATCATTGGAATTACTTTATCGTTTCATCCTCGCCATGGTGTTATGTATGTCGATATCGGTGTACGCCGATACGGCAAAGCCGCAGCCGTTAGTCTTAGTCATGGGCATTGACAGTTTTCCCTATCAGTTTGTTGATGATAATGGTGAACCTAAAGGCGTTTTGGTCGATTTGTGGCGTGAATGGGCGGCGCAGACGGGCAGGGCAATTGAATTTAAACCTTTAGATTGGCACGCTTCACTCGAACAATTGACCCAAGGCCATGCCGATATTCATATTGGCATGGGGTATACCGAGTCACGTGATAATACCTATGATTTTGCCGATGCCATTTCGTCGGTTAACACTTACCTTTATCTGCGTAAATCACTTAAGGATAAAACCCGTTTGCACGACTTACTGCCATACCGTATTGGCGTTGTGAGTGGCTCGTCCCATGAAGCAAATTTAATCAGCCAGTTAAGTGGTCTTAATTTTCGCTACTATGATACGCGCGATGCCTTGCTCAATGGCGTGATTAACGGCGAAGTTGATGTGTTTGCGGGAATGGAAGGGTATCTACGCGATAAGGCGGTGAGCCGAGCGGTGATGGAAGCCTTTCCATTAAGCCATCGATTATTGATTAAAACCATTCCTATTCTGCCTGCCGTTAAACAAAGTGATCAAGCATTACAGACTCGCATTAATCAAGGTTTTCAACTGATCACGCCAACTAGACGTGCTGAGATAGAAAAGCATTGGTTGGGCTTTAGCCGCGATACTAACCGTTTGATTATTGCCGCACCTGTGGGATTTGAACCTTATGTCGATATCGGTGGAGATGGTGAGCCCCATGGGTTGTATATCGATATCTGGAAGTTGTGGTCACAAAAAACGGGCATTGCCGTCGATTTTCGGGCTAAGCCTCTTAATGAAACCTTAGAAGATGTGACCTATCGCCGCGCAGATATCCACATTGGTTACCCACTTAATAAAGGGTGGCCTTCTTCAGAGGGAGCTAACCGCGACATTGAGGCCATCACTTCCGTTGCTTTGGCCGATAGCGCTTACGCTAATTTACGTCCAGTGTGGCGGACCTATCAAGTTGATCATCATCTGTTTAGTTATAAGCAGAGGTTAACCAGTCTCGACAGCTTGTTGGGCCAAGGGATTGGGGCGATTAGGTCAGAGCCTTATTTAAGCCAATTGGCTCAAGCGTTACCCAACAGTGAACTGCGCTTATATGATAATGTTCAACAGATGATTGCTGCAGTAGAGCATGGTGATATCAAAGCGTTTGTCGCGGCTGCGGCTTGGACACAACACTATTTACTTAAGGCTGACGTTTGGCAAGACTTTTACCCTTATCGGCAGCTCACATTCACCAGCGATATATTTGCTTTAACACGCAGTGAAGATGAGGGGCTAATTAAACGTATTCACGCCGGATTTAACCTCATCTCGGCGACCGAACTGGCTAATCTCGAAAGTAAATGGATATTAGACAGTCACGACAGGACGGTAAAGGCCAGCCCCACTGAGTTGCCACTCAGCCCTTTGCAGCAACACTATTTGGCCAATCTTAGGCCACTTAACCTCGGTTATCTGCAAGATTGGCCACCGATGGAATTTCAAGGTGAAGAGGGGCTGTTTCAGGGGATCAACCACGACATTAGCGAGCGTTTGGCCGCGCAATTGAATTTGAGGTTTATTCCCGTGATGTTCGGTGACTGGAGTAGCATGTTGGCAGCGCTCAAGCGAGGCGATATCGATATTGTCGGCAGTGTCGCCTTAACCGCTGAACGTGAAAAAGATCTGGTGTTTTCGGCCCCTTATTGGCCATCCCCCTGGGGCTTGGTCACTAATCTCAATAACGCTTTGGTATTTAGTTTGGCGCAGATGAGCGGGAAACGATTGGCTATCGTTGAAGGTTATCATTTGATCCCGCAGTTGATGAATAACACCTTAGGGATAGAGCTGATTTTAGTGCCCAATACGCGTGCAGGGATCGACGCTGTCTTGCAAGGCACCGCCGATGGTTTTATTGAAAAAGTGCTTAACATGGGGCTTGAGCTCAGCGACAGCGACCACAAGCAATTGAAAATGTCGGTGCTAGCCGATTACTCCGATCAGCAGAGCCATTTTGCCTTAACGCCAGAGTTGCACCCTTTAGTGCCACTGCTCGATAAAGCGATTGCGCAATTGTCTACCGCGCAGCAACAACAAATTTATCAGCGTTGGATTGAACAAGAGTCCCCCAGCACCGTTATGGCCATTGGTTGGCAACAAGCTTTTTATCTGTTGCTGGTGGTCACATTGATCTTGATGGTGGGCTTATTGTGGTTCTATGTGACAAGGCGCCCTTATGCTAGAGAGGTATTTCCCTCTTCATTGCCTTTGCAGCTCGATCCGTTAACTGGCCTGCCAAACCGCAGTTTATTAGACGACAGATTAACGCAAGCGATATTAACCCATCGCCGTGAAATGCAACCTTTTGCCGTGCTGTTTATCGGCTTTAGCAACCTAACACAGCTCCAGCAGCGCCTCGGTGCCGCTAAAACTCAGCAACTGATGGCCATAGCGCGAGATAAGGTCACCGCCTTAGTGAGAAAATCTGATACTTTGGCCAAATTTAACGATGAGCAGTGGGTGGCTATCCTGAATCACAGCAAAGAGATGACTCAGGTCTGCCAAGTGGCCGAGGCGATTATTGATAGTTGCTCGGCACCTTTTGCTATCGATGCTGAAGATGTGGCACTATCGGTCAATATTGGGGTGGCCATGTTCCCACGCGATGGCGACAGTGCGGTTGAAATACTCAAAAAAGCCGATGAGCGATTATCGCGAGCCGCTGCACAAGGTGCTAGTGGCTATCGTAGTGCGTGATCATATCGACGGTTAATCGTCAATTGCTGGATATTTGCCCACCCCACAGGTTTACTTCATGTTAAGACGATGAAGTTGTTTTGAAATCGGCAATATTTCACTATAATGCCGCTTTTGTCATGTATTGAATATTCCTCAAGCACCGCTTTGTGGATGAAAGGAAAGGGTTAGATGCGCAGTCATTATTGTGGAGACGTCAACGGGTCTCATGTTGGAGAAGAAGTCACTCTTGTCGGTTGGGTTAATCGTAGCCGTGATTTAGGTGGTGTTGTTTTTCTAGATCTCCGCGATCGTGAGGGTATTGTTCAGGTTGTGTATGATCCAGACTTGCCTGAAGTGTTTGATATTGCCAGTACTTTGCGCGGTGAGTTCTGTGTACAAGTTAAAGGGCTTGTGCGTGCTCGTCCTACAAGCCAAGTCAATGACCAGATGCGTACTGGCGAAATTGAAATTTTGGGTAAAGAGTTGCGTATTCTTAACAGCGCTGCGCCACTGCCCATCAACATGGACAAAAACCAGCATAACACCGAAGAGCAGCGTCTTAAGTATCGCTACTTAGATTTACGTCGCCCAGAAATGGCGGAGCGTATTGTATTTCGCTCAAAGGTAACCAGTGCCGTGCGTCGTTTCCTCGATGGCAATGGTTTCCTTGACATTGAAACGCCTATTTTGACCAAGGCGACACCGGAAGGCGCGCGCGATTATTTAGTGCCAAGCCGCACTTATAAAGGCCAATTCTTTGCCTTGCCACAGTCGCCACAACTGTTTAAACAGTTGTTGATGATGTCAGGTTTCGATCGATACTATCAAATTGTTAAGTGTTTCCGTGACGAAGACTTACGCGCCGACCGTCAACCTGAATTCACCCAAATCGATATCGAAACCTCGTTTATGTCATCAGCACAGGTGATGGACAAGACTGAAGAGATGGTTCGCGGTCTGTTTAAAGAGTTACTGAATGTCGACTTAGGCGAATTCCCTAAGATGACCTTTGCAGAAGCGATGCGTCGTTTCGGATCTGATAAGCCAGATCTGCGTAACCCGCTTGAATTAATTGACGTAGCAGACTTAGTTAAAGACGTCGACTTTAAGGTATTCCAAGAACCTGCTAACGATGTTGATGGTCGCGTCGCCGTATTGTGCGTGCCTGGTGGCGCTTCGCTGTCGCGTAAGCAACTTGATGAATATGGCAAATATGTCAACATCTATGGTGCCAAAGGGCTAGCCTGGATGAAGGTCAATGAGCTAGAAAAAGGGCTTGAAGGGATTCAATCTCCCGTGCTTAAGTTCCTTAGCGAAGAGGTGGTTAACGCTATTTTAAGTCGCACCAATGCAGCTAATGGCGACTTAATCTTATTTGGTGCCGATAAAGCGAATATCGTTGCCGAGGCAATGGGGGCACTACGTCTGAAAGTGGGTGAAGATTTCAACTTGCTGCAAGGTGAGTGGAAACCGCTGTGGGTTGTGGACTTCCCAATGTTTGAGCGCACATCGGATGGCGGTTTACATGCCATGCATCACCCATTCACTGCGCCAAGTGGCATCAGCCCCGCAGAGCTTGAAGCTAATCCAACGGCAGCTATCTCTGATGCATACGATATGGTGCTCAACGGTTGTGAGCTCGGTGGTGGTTCAGTGCGTATTCACAACAGTGAAATGCAGTCAGCGGTATTCCGCATTTTGGGCATTAATGATGAGGAAGCCCAAGAGAAATTTGGCTTCTTACTCGAGGCGTTAAAGTACGGCACGCCACCACATGCAGGCTTAGCCTTCGGCCTTGACCGTATCGTGATGTTGATGACTGGCGCCACGTCGATTCGTGATGTCATGGCGTTCCCTAAAACCACCACGGCGGCCTGTCCGCTAACTAATGCCCCAGGCTTTGCCAACCCGGTTCAGCTCGATGAGCTAGGCATCTCAGTGGTTGAAGCTAAACCTGAAGCCAAGCAAGACGCAGAATAACAAGATAAACATAGCCGAGCGAAAGCTCGGCTTTTTCGAGAACGTTTCGAAATAAGGAGTCAGTTATGGCCGGTCACAGTAAATGGGCCAACATCAAGCACCGTAAAGCAGCGCAAGATGCCAAACGCGGTAAATTATTCACTAAATTCATTCGCGAATTGACCGTCGCCGCCCGCGAAGGGGGCTCAGATCCCGATTCTAACCCACGTTTGCGCGCCGCTATCGATAAAGCCTTATCCAACAACATGACCCGTGACACAGTAGAGCGTGCTATTAAGCGCGGCGCTGGTGAACTCGATGGTCAAGTATTAGAAACCATTATGTACGAAGGCTATGGGCCAGGCGGCACTGCGGTGATGGTTGAGACCATGACCGACAATCGCAACCGCACCGTATCAGGCGTACGTAATGCCTTTAGTAAATCGGGTGGTAACTTAGGCACCGACGGTTCTGTCGCTTATCTGTTTGAAAAGCGCGGCGTGATCTCCTTTGATGAAGGCTGTGATGAAGACACCATTATGGACGCGGCGCTCGATGCCGGCGCCGATGATGTGGTGACCCATGATGATGGCTCAATTGACGTTTACACCACCCCCGAAGATTTTGGCGCGGTTAAAGATGCGTTAGACGCAGCAGGCCTTGAAGCTGTGAATGCTGAAGTGACCATGGTACCGTCGACCAAAGCGGAATTGGATGCCGATACCGCACCTAAGTTTCTACGACTTATTGATAATCTTGAAGATCATGATGATGTACAAGAGGTGTATCATAACGCAGAGATTGCCGATGATATATTACAGGCCTTAGAGTAATGCCATGCCCATCATTTTAGGTGTTGACCCAGGATCGCGGATCACAGGTTATGGCGTTATCCAGTGTCAGGGAAGACACCAAATTTACCTTGGCAGTGGTTGCATTCGCACCCAAGCCGATGATTTACCCTCTCGTTTAAAAATTATTTTTGATGGCATTAGCGAAATTATTCGTCAATATCAACCCGACGAATTCGCCATTGAACGGGTTTTTATGGCAAAGAATGCCGACTCAGCCTTAAAGCTGGGACAGGCGCGCGGCGCGGCGATAGTGGCCGCCACCAATGCCAATTTACCGGTAGCTGAATATTCAGCCACCCAGATAAAAAATGCCGTGGTGGGGACTGGACGGGCGCAAAAGTCTCAAGTACAACACATGATCCAGCAAATATTAACCTTACCAGCAGCGCCCCAAGCCGATGCGGCTGATGCTTTAGGCGTTGCAGTATGCCATTTTCATACCTATCAGAGCCTGATCGCCATGGGCGGTAAAGCCAGTAGCAGAACATACGGAAGATACAGATGATTGGTCGTTTACGGGGTTTATTAGTAGAGAAACAAGCGCCGGAAGTCTTGCTCGATGTTAGCGGTGTGGGCTATGAATTACAGCTACCACTGACCAGTTTTTATGAGTTACCCGACTTAAACCAAGAAGCGGTGATTTACACCCATTTTGTGGTGCGTGAGGATGCGCAGCTCTTGTACGGTTTTGTCACCAAACAAGAACGTGCATTATTTCGTTTATTGATTAAAACCAATGGGGTGGGGCCGAAATTAGCATTAACGATTCTCTCAGGTATGACTGCCAGTGAGTTTGTTAAATGCGTTGAACACGATGATATTGCGACCTTAGTTAAGTTGCCGGGCGTCGGCAAGAAAACCGCCGAACGTTTATTAGTCGAGATGCGCGATAAACTGAAGAGCCTAATGGAAGCTTCACAAGGCTCTGAGCGTGAATTTGTCTTGCAATCAAACTACTCAGCTAAGCCACAGGTCAATTCAGCCGAAGAAGATGCCATCGCGGCATTATTGTCGTTAGGTTATAAACCCGCACAAGCGAGTAAGGCTGTCTCTGGGGTGTATCAAGAAGATATGGACTCAGAAACCTTGATCAAAGCCGCGTTAAAGTCGATGTTATAGCCTGTTAAGTGAGAAAAAAATGATAGAAGCCGATCGATTAATTCAGGCGCAACCTCAAGGTATTGAGGAACGTGATGAGCAGATAGACAGAGCGATGCGACCTAAGTTACTCGATGAGTATACAGGTCAAGATGATACCCGCGCGCAGCTTAAAGTGTTTATTGAAGCCGCGCAGAAACGCGGCGAAGCGCTGGATCACATGTTGATTTATGGCCCGCCAGGTCTGGGTAAAACCACCTTAGCCATGATTGTGGCTAATGAGATGGGGGTCAATATTAAGTCCACTTCAGGCCCAGTACTGGAAAAAGCAGGCGATTTAGCCGCGTTGTTAACCAACCTTGAAGAGGGCGATGTGCTGTTTATCGACGAGATCCATCGCCTCAGTCCTGTGGTGGAAGAGATCTTGTATCCGGCAATGGAAGATTATCAGCTCGATATCATGATAGGTGAGGGACCTGCGGCGCGATCGATTAAACTGGAGTTACCGCCCTTTACCTTGATCGGCGCAACCACACGAGCGGGCGCATTAACCTCGCCACTGCGCGCGCGTTTTGGTATCCCACTGCGTTTAGAGTTCTATAATGTTGCCGATCTCAGTAGCATTGTGACCCGCTCAGCTAAGGTACTCGGCTTACCAATTGAGGATGATGGCGCTCTTGAAGTGGCGCGTCGCGCTCGCGGTACACCGCGTATCGCCAACCGTTTATTGCGCCGGGTAAGGGATTACGCCGAGGTAAAACACGATGGCGAGATCACTAAATATGTAGCCGAAAGTGCACTGGATATGCTCGATGTCGATGTTGAAGGGTTCGATTATATGGATCGTAAACTGTTACTGGCGATCATCGATAAATTTATGGGGGGCCCCGTTGGCTTAGACAATTTAGCCGCTGCGATTGGTGAGGAGCGAGAGACTATCGAAGATGTACTCGAACCGTTTTTAATCCAACAAGGCTTTATACAACGCACCCCAAGAGGGCGTATTGCTACGCCACGTGCCTATCAACATTTCAATTTGATTAAGCCTGATTAACCGAATCTCAGACTTATCAGCTTTACTTAACGACAGCGCGATTCGTTTATATTAAATGGGCCGCGCTGCGTTGTTATGTGCGTTTGCTTGTGCTTTATCTAGCGCGAGTTGACAGCGTTATCATGCTTAGGTTGTAGCATTACTCGCTAATCTTGATCTACTGGCTATTCACTATTTGTGCATGAATGATCCCCACCACTTGGATTGTTAATTAATTAACAATCGATCGAAATTTCAGTCTGCAAAGCAATAATCCAACCTTCCCCCTCTAATTGTATCGCCTTTGTTAAATGCGATGCTTTTAGTTTGTAAATTAGACGAGTGCTTCTCGGCGTCAACATTAAATAGGGCAACAAATAGAGTAAATAGGTAAATAATGACAGTATTCTCTAACTAAAGGCTATTGATTAATGCGTTAACCGCCATGGTATTTGGCGCTCAATTTAAACATATACGCGATGGTAAGCATCACATTATTAATACCAAACCTGCTAATTGTTAATTAATTAACACTGTCTTTTTTAACGTCAGTTTAGGCGGGAAGCGTCATAATAACCGGTAAAGCGTGATTCGCGTCACATTTTTTGGTATTTACGTTGTTGCTTGTATGTATGTGATTCTTGGCTTTAAAAACGTGATCGGTAGCTATTTTATAAACAAAAAACCTCAAATCACGACATTAATCTATAGTTGCGCTTAATTAACGCGCTTAATTGTTATCGCTACTACTATGTTTATTAACTTTTTATTATCAATAGTTAAAAATTGTGGTTGTTGACGTGTGTTAAGTGACGAGACAGTATCAGGCCCAACGCTGAATAAATATTAATAGTTAACAGCGTGCAATAATAATGAAGGCAAGGGAGTTATCGTTACATGATAAGAACAAAATTAGCATCTGCAATTAAGTTGGGATTAATTGCTTCAGTCTCTACCAGTGGTTTTATTGCCTCAAGCAATGCCATTGCTGCAGAAGAAAGCGCATCGTTTGAGCGTATTGCCGTTACTGGTTCACGTATTCAACGTAAAGACATGGAAACGGCTTCTCCTGTTACCGTTATCGACGCGGCCTCAATTAAAGCAGAAGGTTTTACTTCGGTAGATCAGATGCTACAAGCACAAACGTCTATGGCGGGCGCCGCAGTGGGCTCTAGCACCAATAACGGTGCTGACGGTATCGCTCAGGTTGATCTTCGTGGTATGGGTTCACAGCGTACGCTAGTACTGCTAAATGGCCGCCGCATGGTTAACTCGGGTTCTGGTGCCGATAGTGCAGTGGATTTGAACTCTATCCCTGTTGCTATGATCGCCCGTGTTGAAATATTAAAAGATGGTGCTTCAGCAGTTTATGGCTCTGATGCTATTGCTGGTGTGGTGAACATCATCACTAAGAAAGATTTCGAAGGTTTCCAAATCGACCTAAACGGTGGTGCTACCGATAAAGGTGATGGTGAAAACGGCGATATCAGTGCGCTATACGGTTTCAACACAGATAAAGGTAATTACACCATTGGTGCTGCTTATTCTGACCGTCGTGGTGTGATCCAGTCTGATCGTGATTGGACTACGCCTGGCGCGAGTTCATTTTTGCCAAATGGTTCATTAGGCGGTTTGATCAAAGATGAAAATGGTAACTGGGTAGAGCGTGATTGGGGTTATGATTATACCCAAGATAGCTACTATCAAACGCCGAGTGAACGTTACAGCTTGTTTGCCAACATGACACAAGAGTTGAGCGACGATATTATCTTTAACGCTGACGTGTTATACACCAAGCGTAAGTCCAGCCAACAGTTGGCGCCGCAACCAGCCAATCTAATGCTAGATGTCTGTGTGCCGGGTCAAAACACGCTCGAGTGTATCGATATCGATGCCGATATGGCCAGTGCTGGTATTGTGGCCGATGATAAAGGCCTTGTTAATTATAGAAAACGTATGAATGACGTCGGTCCACGTATCTATAAGCAAGATACTGATACTTTGCGTGCGTCAATTGGTGTTGAAGGTGCACTGGATGTGCATACTGGCATGAACTGGGACTTGTCCTACACCTATGGTAAGAACAAGGCTAGCACATCGGTTGAAAACTCAATCAATGGCGCCTTGATGACTAATGCCATCTACGCCAATCAAGATGCATGGTTCACAGGGCAGCCTGTTACCGATGCCGATTTGCTTAATAGCGTAAGCTACAGCGAACAAGCAGATGGTGGTAACGAGCAACATGTATTATCTGCAGGTCTAAACGGTGAACTGTTTGAGCTTGATGCAGGTGCTGTTGGCTTTGCCATCGGCGCAGAATATCGCAGCGAAAGTGGTTACTATAATCCAGACCCAATCGTAGTTGCGGGTGAAAGTACCTCAGCGCAGCAAGATCCTACCGATGGCGATTATAACGTTATCTCTGTCTATCAAGAGGTGAGCGTACCTTTCACTGAGAAGTTAACTGGTGAATTTGCACTGCGTTTTGACGAGTATTCGACTTTTGGTAATGCATCAACGTGGAAAATAGGCCTGACCTATGAAGCAACTGATGATTTAATGCTGCGCGCAGTGGCTGCAACCGGTTTCCGTGCACCAAGTGTAAGCGAGTTATACGGCGGTAACTCAGGTTCGTACGATTATCTTGATGATCCTTGGGGCAATGCACTAGATCCTCAGATTTTGGTTAACCGTACATCAGATGAAAACTTACAGCCAGAAGAGTCTGACTCTTATACTGCCGGTTTAGTATATTCACCAAGCTATGTTGAAGGCATGTCGTTAACGCTTGATTACTGGCGCTTTAAAGTGGATAACGCGATTGCGCGTTTAGACACACAAGCTGGCCTTAAAGACTGTTTTGCTGGCGATCAGAGCGCATGCGAAACCTTTAACATCGGTCCGAATGGCGATCTAGATAACTTAACTAACTCGCTAACTAACGTGGGTACTCAAGACACTAGCGGTATCGACTTTAACCTAGCCTACAACTTTGAAGGTTTAGGATTAGATTGGGCGATTGTTAACGATACCACTTACTTGCTTAACTTCGAGCAAGACGGTATTGACTATACCGACACTATCGACGGTAACTTCGGTGCCTATGCAGAAGTGCGTAATAACTTCAGTATTAAGGCTGGTCAAGATAGTTGGAACCTAATGTACTTCAACCGTTATATCGGTGAAATGGAAGATTTAGCCGAAGGCAATAAAGTGGATGCGATTCTGTATCACAACTTGTCGGCAACTTACTTCCTAAACGACGCGTGGACCATGAGCGCTGGTGTGAAGAACTTGACCGATGAAGAGCCATCACGTGTGTCTAACGGCAGTGACGGCGGTACGGTACCTGAAGTCTATGACACGGTAGGTCGTCAGTACTTTGCTGGTGTGACGTTCAAGTTTTAATCGATAATTAGCTTGAGGTATTCAGCGATGCATTGCTGAGTATCAAGAGCTAAAATAAAAAAGCGCCTTAGGGCGCTTTTTTTATGCTTAACTTGCTGCTTTAACATAGCTGACTTGGCGATAGCCGTTAGCGTCAGAAAACGTTATTTAAGTCAGCTAACGTTTTAACCTAGGCCTTGTTGCGCCGAGTTAAGTTGAATAAATTCAATTTTATAGCCGTCTGGATCTTCAACGAAGGCAATTTCAGTACTACCACCGGCAACAGGGCCGGGTTGACGGGTCACTTTACCTCCGGCGGCTTCAATTGCAGCACAGCGACTGTAGATATCGGCTTCGCCAATGGCAAGGTGGCCAAACCCTGTGCCTAGATCATAGCTATCGGTATCCCAGTTATAGGTCAACTCTACCACTGCGGCACCTGTGCTTTCGTCGTCAAATCCGACAAAGGCGAGGGTATAACGGTATTCTGGGTTTTCAGATTGTCTAAGCAGTTTCATGCCAAGGATTTCAGTATAAAAATGGATGCTGCGTTCGAGATTGCCAACTCTAAGCATAGTGTGAAGAAGTTGTGCCATGAAGACCTCTTATTCTGGTTTAAGATGGCGGCCATTATACCCCTAATTAAGGTCAGTGGTCATCTCTGCCTAAAAGGTCGCTAAAGTCTGTTTAAACATAGGATTAGGCTCAATAATAGTAGCCTACTACTCACCACCTGAATCAGTAGCCAATCACTTTAATAGTAACTGTGGCATTACTAAAGCATGACTAGAAAGGTGCACAGGCCTCCTGTCATATTGCCACTATAGCGCCTATGACTGAGGTCACAGAATTCAGTAAATACTTTGGTGCAAATCTGCTTTAGCCGCATAATGACTTAACGTACTTAAAGGAGTTTAATCATGTCTAGCGAATTAAAAATGGCCTTAGGCTTAGCTGTCACCATCGCTCTGGTGCTATCAATATTCTTTGTATCAATGTTCTAAACCGCTGTTGATATTGATAACTGGTGTGTTGTTTCAATGAAAGGGGTTAATGAGCAGCTTTTACGTCAAGGCCCAAGCGCTCATGCTGAATAAGCTAAGCGACATGGATGACGCCGCTGAACAAGCCAAAGAGCCACTGTGTGGTAAAAATGCACTGTCTCTTAATTTGATGAGGTTATCGATATCTAAAAAAAAGCCGCATTAGCGGCTTTTTTGTTGGCAGATAACTTGAGTCTGCTTGGGCATAAAAGCCGCTTGCGATAGGGCTAGCCTCAGTCTTCGTCAGGATAGACTTTGTCTTTAAACTCGCACAACTCTTCAATAATACAGCTGCCACAGCGAGGCTTACGGGCCAAGCAGGTATAGCGACCTTGTAAGATGAACCAATGATGTACATCGACCTTAAATTCAGCTGGTACGACTTTTAACATCTTCTGCTCAACCTGATCGACATTTTTCCCCATGGCAAATTTAGTGCGATTGGCAACGCGAAAGATGTGAGTATCCACCGCAATGGTCGGCCAGCCAAAAGCGGTATTAAGCACCACATTAGCGGTTTTTCTGCCCACACCAGGTAAGGCTTCGAGGGCTTCTCTGTTCTCGGGCACTTCCCCTGCATATTGCTCGACTAATATTTGGCAGGCTTTGATGACGTTAATGGCCTTATTGTTATATAGGCCTATGGTTTTAATGTACTGTTTTAAGCCATCAACCCCTAAGTCTAAAATGGCTTGGGCAGTATTTGCCACAGGAAACAGTTTATCAGTGGCCTTGTTAACACTCACATCAGTTGCTTGGGCCGACAAGGTGACGGCAACCAAGAGTTCAAACGGTGATGCAAAGTTAAGTTCTGTCTCCGGCTTAGGATTATTGCTACGCAGGATCTCTAATATTTGGCGGCGTTTTTCGTTATTCATCGATTAACTTACCTTGGTAATTCTAACTCGGGTCACGGCTTGCTCTGGCTCTGGGGCAGGGCGATGCGCGGCAATCTTGTCATCGATGATATTTTTGGCGGCGATTAAAAAGCCCATGGCGATAAATGCCCCCGGTGGGAGCATGGCAAGCAAGAAATTGGTGTCTACTTGCCAGAAATGGATGGTCAGATCGGCCGCCCAGTCGCCAAGCAGTAGATTAGCGCCATCGAAAAGGGTGCCTTGACCTAAAATTTCACGGCACGCCCCTAACACCATCAAGACAAAGGTAAAGCCGAGGCCCATCATTAAACCATCGAAAGCGGCTTTGCTGACGGTATTACGCGAGGCAAAGGCTTCGGCGCGACCGATGATCACGCAGTTAGTGACAATCAGCGGCAAAAAGATCCCCAGTGACAGATATAAACCGTAGGCGTAAGCGTTGATCAGCAGTTGTACGCAGGTCACGAGCGCCGCGATAATCATCACAAATACCGGAATACGGATCTCTTTAGGGACGAAGTCTCTCACTAGCGATACTAAGATGTTGGAGCCAACCAATACGACTAAGGTCGCTAAACCCAACCCGATGGCGTTTGTTAGGGTAGCGGTTACGGCCAGCAATGGGCATAAGCCCAATAATTGCACCAGTCCTGGATTGTTTTTCCATAAGCCTTGCCAGGCAATATCGCGATAATTACTCATAGGAAACCTCACAATTAGCTGGGCGGTTAAGCAGTTGTGCTTGGTTAGCATTAAAATACTGCAGGGTACGTTTTACCGCGCCGACATAGGCTCTGGGGGTGATTGTTGCGCCAGTAAATTGGTCAAATTGTCCGCCGTCTTTTTTAACGGCCCACAGCTTATCATTGTCATCGTTCAGCTGCTGCTGATTAAACAGGTAGACCCAATCTGATTTACGCAACTCAATTTTATCACCCAGCCCAGGAGTTTCATTATGGGCTAGGGTGCGCACGCCGAGCACCTTACCTTGCACATCTATGGCGACAATCAATTTGATTTGGCCATTATAACCATCCGGTGCGACGGTCTCGATGGCGATGGCCACAGGTGTACCTTGTTGGCTGGCGATATAAGCGGGTAAAGGTTCATCCACGCCAAGCGCGGCAGCGTCATGGATTAAAATACAATGTTCAATTAAGGCGTTGTCATGTATCTCATCGGGAATGATCTGATGCAGAGTACGCATTAATTGCAGATCTTGTTGCTGCTTAATACGATCGGCAGTAAACAGATTAACCATGGCAACTAAGGCGGTGCACAGCAGTGCAAATAACCCCAATAAACTGCCATTTTTAACAATAGAACGTTTCAATTTACTCTCCTGAGCATGACTTAACGGCTTGCTCGATGGCCATAGGCGCGAGGCTTCACATAATAGTCGATAAACGGCGCACACAGATTGGCTAACAATACAGCAAAGGCGAATGCATCAGGATACCCCCCAAAGCTGCGAATGCTGTAAACCAATACCCCGATTAATGCACCAAATAGTAAGCGCCCTTTAACGCTGGTTGCCGCAGTAACCGGATCGGTGGCGATAAAAAAGGCTGCAATCATGGTCGCGCCAGAAAATAGATGCAGTAATGGGCCCGTATGAGTGTCGGGGCTTAATAGATAGCCGATACTGGCGCAGACAAATAAGCTGCCGATAATAGCGCCGCTAATATGCCAGCGGATCAGCTTAAGTTTAAGCATACATAAACCGCCAAACAGATAGGCGACATTAATCCATACCCAGCCAATGCCAAAGCCGTTTTCAAAGGTAGGCTTTTCCAGTGCCTCATTGATGGTCAGTCCCGTTGAAAGCGAGGTTTTAATCGCATCGAGCGGGGTCGCCATACTCATGCCGTCAAAACCGGCGCGATAGGCTAATACTTCTGCAGGGCTTATCCCTTGAAAAATAATCTGCAAGCTTGCCAATAAGCTGACATCGTTGAGCGCTGCGCCTGCTGGCGCCACCCAGGTAGTCATCTGTAAGGGAAAGGAGATCAGCAGCATGACATAAGCTGCCATCGCCGGATTAAAGATATTGTTACCTAAGCCACCATAGAGGTGTTTAACCACTAAAATGGCAAATATCACACCAATGACACTAATCCACCAAGGGGCAAGCGCAGGAATGGCCACGCCGACCAATAACCCCGTAAGTGCGGCGCTATTATCACTTAATGTTGGCCAAACTGGGCGCTTACGTAACGATAAAACCGCCGCTTCAGTGGCCATCGCAACGGCGATAGACAGTAGCACTTGGATAATCGCGCCCCAGCCGAAGAAGTAACATTGAGCCAGCACACCGGGTAGTGCACAGGCCATGACCTTGAGCATTAATGTGCTGGTTTGTGCACTCGTATTTATATGGGGCGAAGATGCCATCTTAAAAGCCATGATTAATCCTCGTGCTCATCATCTTGAGCTGCACTAGCGGCCTTGACCAGTTTTTTGGCCTTTGCTTTTGCCACTGCGGCGGCAATACGTTGTTGCTTAATCTCTGCTGCCGATAGCTCAATACTATTAGCATCAATACTATCAGCGGCTTTATCTTGCTGGTCAGCTTCACTTGTACCACTTACTGGCGTTGATGATGGGGCCTCGCTGCTTTGCGCCAGCTGGGCAACTTTTTTTGCCTTGGCTTTAGCGACCGCGGCAGCGATTTTGGCCTTTTTGGCCTCAGCCTCACTTACTGGCGCCGCTGATGGAGCGACGCTGGTGTCTGCATCATTGGTGTTAGCTTGCTCATTTTTATCGCTGCTTTGCGCCAGCTGGGCAGCTTTTTTTGCCTTGGCTTTAGCGACCGCCGCAGCGATTTTGGCCTTCTTGGCCTCGGCCTCACTCAATGGCGCCGCTGATGGAGCGTTGTTGACATTTACATCGTTTGGCTCAGCTTGTTGATGCGCATCGCTGCTTTGCGCCAGTTGAGCGGCCTTTTTTGCTTTGGCGCGGGCAATAGCGGCGGCTACTTTATCTTGGGTCGCCGTGTTGCTTGCATTTGCACTGCCCTCAGTGTTGGATGTGGGCGCAGCTGTAGTGGCAGTTTCAGCCGCCTTTTTGGCTTTTATCCGTGCCATTGCCGCGGCGACGGCATCTTTATCTGTGCCAGACATGGCGGCTTTACGTTTTTGTGCCGCTTGTTTGGCTTTTTCTTCACGGGCGCGTTTTTCTTGTTCTAAGCGCAGCATACGCGAATCGAAACGCTGTTTGGCCAGCTCTGCTTGTTTCTTCTCTTCGGCTTCAACTCGCAGTGCCGATTTAGCGACCCGGTAATATTCCACCAAGGGAATGTCACTTGGGCAGACATAACTGCAGCAACCACATTCGATGCAATCTCTAAGGTTATAGCTGGCCGCTTTATCGTATTCTTCGGCTTTGGCATGCCAAAACAGCTGCTGGGGTAACAAACCCGCAGGGCAGGCTTGGGCACACTCGCCGCAGCGAATGCATGGCATCTCTGGAGCCGGCGGAGCGATTTCATTGCTATCGGGGGCCAGTATACAGTTTGTGCCTTTAAGCAGTGGCGCTTGTCGATTGGGCAACATGTAACCCATCATCGGGCCGCCAATAATAATCGGGGAGTGATCATCCCCCTTAAATTGAGCGCAATGTAATAGGTGTTCGATGGGCGTGCCAATTGGCACCCAATAATTACCCGGTTGGCCGATATTATTACCCGTTAAGGTAACCACTCGCTCTATCAGCGGCGCGTTACAATAGACGGCTTGCTCAATGCTAAAGGCGGTGCCGACATTTTGCACCAAAATCCCTAAGTTGGCTGGAATGGCACCCGATGGCACCTCTTGACCGGTAATGATTTGGATCAGTTGTTTTTCACCGCCAGAAGGATATACCGTGGGTATGGCGGTGACCCGCGCGCACTGGGCTGGTAAGTCGCTGTTGTTGAGGGCATGTGTCATCTGCTCAATGGCTTGAGGTTTGTTGTCCTCGATGGCGATGACGATACGTTTGGGGCTTAGTAACTGATGAATAATCTCGATGCCGCGGACAATCTCGGTGCTATGTTCGCGCATCAAACGATCATCGGAGGTGATGTAGGGTTCACATTCGACACCATTGATGATCAATAGCTCAATATCACTGACCGGTTTTAATTTGATGTGGGTTGGAAACGCCGCGCCGCCAAGTCCGGCAACGCCTGCCCGTTGGACTCTGGTGAGAATCTCATCACTGGCCATCGCTTTAACGTCATCTTGGCTTAATGGCGCATGGATAGCAGGAAAAAGCCGCTGCTGATGATCGTTATCTATGATACAGCACAACACAGGCAAGCCCGAGGCGTGGTTGCTTGGGCGCGTTTCGATAGCCGCAATCTGGCCCGATACTGGTGCGTGTACAGGCAGATGACGAAAGCTGTCTCCCTGGGTGAGCCGTTGCCCTTGGGCCACCGTATCGCCGACGCCAACCGCCAAGGTGCAGCTTTCGCCCACCTGAGGGATCGGGATGATATATTGCTCAGCCAAAGGTAAACTGGCGATATTAGCTTGATTTGATAAGGTTTTAAACTCAGGCGGGTGAATTCCTCCCGCCACGCGCCACAGTGTTCCTTTATCAATTTGTTCAAATAAAGTTAACACTTGGCTTCCTCGCTAATGGTGGTGACGGGAATGGCGTTAAGTTTCCAATTCCAATTTTGAATGCTTGGGGTCACGGGCAACATGTCGATGCAGTCGACGGGGCAAGGTTCAACGCACAGATCGCAGCCAGTGCAGTAATCTGCAATGACTGTGTGCATCTGCTTGCCGGTACCTAAAATGGCATCGACAGGACAGGCCTGAATACATTTAGTGCAACCAATACACTCTTCTTCGCGAATGTAGGCCACTTTTTTGATTTGGGTTTCGGCGGTGGCGGTCAAGGGTTCAGGTTCTACGCCCATTAACTCGGCGAGCTTTTCCATGGTGGCAGTACCACCAGGTGGGCATTTGTTAATTTTTTCGCCATTGGCAATGGCTTCGGCGTAGGGGCGACAACCAGGGTAGCCACATTGGCCACATTGAGTTTGTGGTAATAAGGCTTCGGCTTGCTCGACCACGGGGTTGCCTTCGACCTTAAACTTTTCGGCGGCAAATCCTAGTAGTGCGCCAAAAAATAGCGCGAGTAATCCTAATAATATAATGGCGATGACGATCTCAAACATGGTTAATTTACCAAACCTGTAAAGCCCATAAAGGCCAGCGACATTAAACCGGCGGTGATCATGGCGATTGCGCCACCTCTAAAGGGGGATGGCACATCTGCAGCGGCAAGGCGCTCACGCATGGCGGAGAAGAGAATAAGTACCAGGGAGAAGCCTGCAGCGGCGCCAAAGCCGTAAATTGCAGACTCGATGAAATCATGGTGTTCATTAACGTTGAGCAGTGCCACCCCTAAAACGGCGCAGTTAGTGGTGATCAGCGGCAGGTAGATCCCCAGTGCGCGATGCAGAGATGCACTGGTTTTTTGGATTAACATTTCGGTGAACTGCACCACGACGGCAATCACCAAAATGAAGGCCATGGTCCGCAGGTAGCCTAATTCAAAAGGCTGTAATAAGTAGTTGTCGACCAGATAACTCAAAATGGAGGCAAGCGTAAGCACAAAGGTGGTCGCCATCGACATACCTATTGCGGACTCTAGTTTGCTGGAGACGCCCATAAAGGGACATAATCCGAGAAATTTAACTAAAACAAAGTTGTTGACCAGCACAGTGCCGACCAAAAGCAGGAGATATTCGCTCATCTCAATCGGTTATCTATATCTAATTTAACGGCTATTATCGACCTTTCGGCATCGATAAACAACACATAGAATGCAGGGATTATTTCATTTACGGTTTAACTGGCTGAGGATTGTTCATCTCGCAGTGTAATGGGATGGGGCTTAGCGATGTAATAGCCTTGCAATCCATCAACAAGTAAGTGTTCTAATAGCAGCTTTTGTTCTTGGCGTTCGATGCTTGAAGCAATAACGCTAATGGACTGTTTACGCGCCACATCGACGATCATTTTAACAAAGAAGCGATTATGGTCAGATTCAATATCTTGGGTGTAGCTACCGTCGAGCTTAATAAAATCTGGGCGTACTTCTTTAAAAAATTTAAAGGAGGTGAATCCCATACCAAAATGTTCTACTGAGACGCGAGCCCCGACACCGTGCATCTCTCTAACAAATTTGTGTGCCAGATTGATATTGGCTTGCATTCCCGCTTCATTGACCTCTAATACGATTCGACTGGCAATTTGACGCTGATGCACAAAAAGCGCTTTAAGCCAGGCAATAAAGGCGGGTTGTGTTATTGAGTTTGAACTGATGTTGATCCCAAAGGCGCCTTCTAAGTTAGGGTTGTCGATAAGTACTTTGAAGGTGCTGAGAATAATCATTTTATCTAAATCAACATTGAGCCCATGGCGCTCAGCCATAGCAATCACAGTGCCTGTGGGTAAAAACTTACCTTGGCTGCTGTAAAATCGGGCTAAAAGTTCTCGATAAATTTTATCGGCGCCGCGGCAAGGCTGAATATCTTGTGCATGAAATTTAAGGGCACGACGTTTGATGATATCGTTAATGGCCACTTTCCATTTTGAATCCCCAAATAACTCATCTCCGTTGAGTTTTTCGTGAATATGGACACTATTGGGGCCCATGGTTTGGGCAATGCTAACTGCGGCATCGCCAAGGTAAATAAGTGACAAGGCTTGATTGCCTTGCTGGTAAGGGATTAAGCCGGTATAAGCGACAGATTCAGCATCGATAGTCTGTTGAAATAGGTCAAAATTAGCCTTTAAATTATGCAGTAAAGGCTGGGCATCTTTAAGTGTCATATCGGGGATAAATAGCGCAAAGTCAGCGCTCGAAATGCGAAAACATTCTGCATAAGCAAAGTCTTGTATACTTTTTCGTATACAGGCAGCCACTCCTGCTAAATAATTATCACCGGCTTCGCGACCTTGTGATTGATTTATTTGGCCAAGCTCAGTGGCTTTAATTATTGCCATGGCTCCGAATTGCTTTCCAGGTTGGGCCAAACCGTCGAGCTTTTGGGTGAATTTAGCCCGGGTGCTAAATAATGTTATTGGATCTTGATAGGCTTCTTTGTTGAGTTTGTCATTATGTTGTTGCATCTCATCAAATGCGCGGTTAAGTGAAGTACGGCATCTCTCTAATGCTTGTCCCAGTGGGGCTAGTTCGCCGCGAAAGTAAGAGTGGGCTAATGCGTCAAATTTAAGTTCAGACAAGTTTGCAATATAGGCACTGGCATAACGGATCGCTCGACTGAGGCGCATCATCAACATACTAAACAGCAAACTAATAACTAGATAAGTTAGCCAAATGACAGTTAACGCCTGAAGAAAACGCTGTTTTGCTGAGTTGGTGATATGACGGTTATCTAACTTGACTTGCAATCTGCCCTGGGACAAGGATCGTGTGTCGTTAAGTTCTTGGTTAAAGAGCGCACCAATAATGTCATTATTTACAGGATGTAACTGACCGCTGGTGTAGCTAAGGGCTCCATCTAATTGGTGAATATATTGAAAAAATTGAAAATGATGCTCGGGACTTAAGAGAGCATAGAGGGCATGACCGTCACGAGGCAGTGAGGTCTGCCATAGTGGATTTTGCACATAGTCTTGTAATGATTGAGCGGCCATAGCCGATGCGCGTTGCTGTTCATGCTGATAACTAAAAAAGGAGATAATGCCGAATACTGTCAGCAAAATAAGGTGAAATGTTTTAGTAACGCCCATAAACAGTGAGTCCAGAATCTCTAGCGAATTAAATTGATCCCAATTGATTGACTGCTAGTCTAACTGATTATTTATTAAAGCGGAATGTTATTGTAGAAGGAGGGTATAACTAAAGAAATGGCTCCCCAGACTGGACTCGAACCAGTGACATACGGATTAACAGTCCGCCGTTCTACCAACTGAACTACAGGGGAATCGATATTTCATATTACTACGTTAATTAAGTGGCTCCCCAGACTGGACTCGAACCAGTGACATACGGATTAACAGTCCGCCGTTCTACCAACTGAACTACAGGGGAATCGATACTTAATTTTTAGTGTTTGATTTAAAAGTTTGGCTCCCCAGACTGGACTCGAACCAGTGACATACGGATTAACAGTCCGCCGTTCTACCAACTGAACTACAGGGGAAACGCTTTAACTTTTTCAATGCTAATTTACACTAACATTGTATCTTACACTGTTTGTACTGCGTTGGCTCCCCAGACTGGACTCGAACCAGTGACATACGGATTAACAGTCCGCCGTTCTACCAACTGAACTACAGGGGAAACGCATTATACTTATCTACTACATCTTATTGCTTTGGCTCCCCAGACTGGACTCGAACCAGTGACATACGGATTAACAGTCCGCCGTTCTACCAACTGAACTACAGGGGAAACGTATAAAGCAACTCGTCGTTGAAGACGGAGCGCATATTAAATCGCTCTTAGACATGAGTCAACTCATGGTGAGAAAAAAAAGAGTAATTATGTGGTTAAGTGCTCATCTAATGCCCATCATGCTGGCTTAGTGTGCACTTTGGTTATCTTGTCGACATTATTATTGGCACTACGCTTAAAGTAATAAGGTAAGCAGTTGTTCGATATCACAATAGCCTTAATAGTGATTGGGCTATTTGGGTTAACTTCGTCAAATGTAGTAAAATTACATAGATTTACCTCTCAACTTATAATCAGTCCATCTAAGGCAAAGCCGCGATGGCACTGAGGTTGTAAGAGTTATCCACTAAATCTGTGGATAAACCTGTGGGTTAGCCAAAAAATAGGCCTTCAAACCCTTGTAGATTGCGGATTGTACTTAAAATGACTAAATTTAATTGTTTTTTTATTATTTGTTTAATATCAAATGTTTAATAAAATCAATAGCCATAATCTAGATCTTTTCTGGCCGTTGTAAATATGTAATAAATTTGATGGAGTCTCTTGTGTATTAATGTCGCTACAGTGTTGGGCTTGACGCGAGTTAATGGCACTAATGCCATATTATTAACCTTGTATTAAAGTTTCATCTAGCTCGCGGGTGTGGCAATTTATCACTTAACCCCATCGGACTGTTCTATCTATATCGTTTGGCTAAATCCTCCTAACGCGATTGGCTAAAGTCACTCGGTCGATTAAGATGGTCTGCTGAACTAGTTAGGAGTGTCCCATTGAGTGAATCATCGTTTCAACTTGTCTCCCATTACCAGCCCGCCGGCGATCAACCTACCGCAATAAAGAAGTTGGTTGACGGCATTGAGTCAGGCCTAGCGTGCCAGACATTGCTTGGGGTGACAGGATCTGGCAAAACCTTCACCGTTGCTAATGTCATACAGCAGTTACAGCGTCCGACCATTATCATGGCACCCAATAAGACCTTGGCGGCGCAACTGTATGGCGAGATGAAAGAGTTTTTTCCTCATAATGCCGTTGAATACTTTGTTTCTTACTACGATTACTACCAACCTGAAGCCTATGTACCATCGACCAATACCTTTATCGAAAAGGATGCGTCGGTGAATGCCCATATTGAACAGATGCGCTTATCGGCAACCAAAGCACTGTTGGAGCGTAAAGATGTGGTATTGATCGCCTCGGTATCGGCTATTTATGGTCTGGGGGATCCTGATTCTTACCTGAAAATGTTGTTGCATCTGCGTCAGGGCGACTTAATGGGGCAGCGCGAGATATTGCAGCGCTTAAGTGAATTACAATATACCCGTAATGACATAGAGTTGCAGCGCGGCACGTTTAGGGTCAGAGGAGAGGTGATCGATATTTTCCCGGCTGATTCGGAGCGAGATGCGATCCGCGTTGAACTGTTTGACGATGAAATCGACAGACTTAGCCTATTTGACCCATTAACGGGGCATATCTTACAGCGTATAGCTAGAACCACGGTTTATCCCAAGACCCACTATGTGACGCCACGGGAGAAAATTATTGCCGCGACCGAAGAGATCAAGGCTGAGCTTCGTCTGCGTAAACAGTACCTATTGGATAATAATAAGCTTATTGAAGCTCAGCGGATCTCCGAGCGCGTGCAGTATGATATCGAAATGATGACCGAACTGGGCTATTGCTCGGGGATCGAGAACTACTCGCGTTACTTATCAGGTCGCCGCCCAGGAGAGGGGCCACCGACCTTGCTGGATTATCTGCCCGCTGACGGTTTACTGATCATCGATGAATCTCATGTGACCATACCGCAAATTGGCGCCATGTATAAAGGTGACCGCTCGCGTAAAATGAATCTAGTGGAATACGGTTTCCGCTTGCCGTCGGCGTTAGATAATCGCCCGCTCAAATTTGAAGAGTTTGAAGCCTTAATGCCTCAAAGCGTGTTTGTTTCAGCCACGCCTGCGCAATATGAGATCGACAAGAGTGATGGCGAAATCGCCGAGCAGGTTGTGCGCCCAACAGGGCTACTGGATCCCGAGATTGAAGTGCGTCCGGTTGGAATACAGGTCGATGACCTATTATCAGAGATTGGTAAACGGGTTGCGGTGAACGAGCGGGTATTGGTGACCACGCTGACTAAGCGCATGTCAGAAGATCTTACCGAGTACTTAGATGAACATGGAGTGAAGGTGCGCTACTTACACTCAGATATTGATACGGTAGAGCGGGTGGAGATCATTCGCGATCTACGTAAAGGGGTGTTCGATGTGCTTGTTGGGATTAACCTGCTACGTGAAGGACTCGATATGCCAGAAGTCTCCTTAGTCTGTATTTTAGATGCAGACAAAGAAGGCTTCTTACGTTCTGAGCGCTCGCTGATTCAGACCATAGGCCGCGCAGCGCGTAACGTAAACGGCAAGGTGATCCTTTATGGTGATAAGATCACTAAATCGATGGCTAAGGCGATTGATGAGACCGAAAGGCGGCGAGAAAAACAGCGTCAATATAACTTGGAACATGGCATTACCCCTAAAGGGTTGTCAAAGCGGATCACCGATGTGATGGATATCGGCGGCAACGAGCATACCGCAAGGGTGCTACCTTCCTATCATAAAGTGGCCGAACCTAAAGGGGATTATGTTGCTGCAGATGCCGCGACCCTGAGCCATCAAATTGATGAGTTGGAAAAACGCATGCATCAACATGCGCGCGATCTTGAGTTTGAACAAGCCGCGGCGCTACGTGATCAAGTCCATGCGTTAAGAGAGGCTTTAATAAAAGCCTAAATCTAATGAGCGTTGAGTCGTTAATGAGATAAAAGTAGAGTGGATAAATCCCCCCACATCCGTTAGCGGAAGGATGTAGGGGTGATGACTTATTTATTTGTCAGTTTATTTGGACCAGCGCCGAATAAGCTTATAGCCAATAAACACTAATATGCCCGTGAACACTCCGATTAAATGCGATTCGGTGGCAACGCGGGCATCGATCAGTTGGGTGATCTGCTTACTCGCCCCATAGATTTGTTCGTAAGCGACTTTAGCGCACACACCGACTAACAAGAGATAACCTGAGCGTATACCGCGTTGGATATCTTTTAGGGCACCATAGGTCACTAAGCCATGTAACATACCGCTAAGCCCTACATAACCGAGTAAAGTGGGAAACCCCCAGTAAAGCCCTACCCCCTGTAATAAGCACAACAGGACAAACAGCAGGCTAAAGTTTGCTGCGCGGTAATGCATCTCATGTAAAAACGCCAATACCCATAATCCGCCGAGATTCATCGCCAAATGCCAAGCATTGGTATGCAGCAAGTTGCCTGTCAATAAGCGCCACCATTCACCTTGGGTAATGGCCGCTTTACGATAGGCGAGGCTACTATCGAACGGGGCAAAATAGAGCGCGATACAGACAATGCTTATGAGTAGCACTAGCCCATAGGGTTTCGAACTTGATTTTAATGAACTTAGCATTGGCGGTTAAGCTCAGCCATGACTCTTGTCTTATTGTCTAAATAGTCTTGTAGCCCTTGGCTACGCAATAGACAGGCAGGGCAAGTACCACAACCATCACCTATGATGCCGTTGTAGCAGGTGAGGGTGCTATCGCGAATAAGCGCTAGGCTGTGGTATTTATCGGCCAGCGCCCAAGTTTGTGCCTTATTAAGCCACATTAATGGCGTTTCAATGGTCAAGTTGCGATCCATGCCTTGCTCTAAGGCCGATTGCATCGCCTTAACAAATTGATCTCGGCAGTCAGGATAGCCCGAAAAGTCAGTTTCACACACCCCAGTGATCACTGTATCAGCCCCCAGTTGGTAGGCATAAATCCCCGCCAAAGTGAGGAATAAAATATTTCTGCCCGGCACAAAGGTATTGGGTAATCCATTGGCCATTAGCTCGTTAGATACTTCAATGGCATCACGAGTTAATGCTGAAATTGCCAGCTCATTCAATACCGTTACATCGAGAACTTTATGGCTGATAACGCCAAGCTGCTCACCGAGTTGCTTGGCAACGTCGATCTCTTGTCGATGTCGTTGTCCATAATCAAAGGTGATAGCGTGAACTTCATCGTATTGGTTTAACGCCTGTATTAGACAGGTTGTGGAGTCTTGGCCACCACTGAACACTACAACTGCTTTAGACATGAAGGTTTATCGTTAACAAAATTTGGCGTTAGTTTAACTGACGCTGCAACGCTTGCAAAATGTCTTGTTGAGCGCAAAGCCGTTTGGAAGAGGATTTAAGCCACTTGCGAGATAAATAATCGCGTTATACTTGCCAGTGGGCGCTAAATCTTCTATAAAAGCGGCCCCATAGCGATGAGGTTAACCATGAAGTACCCGGTCAACGAAGTATTTGAAACTATTCAGGGGGAAGGTGTTTATACCGGCGTTCCCGCGATTTTTGTTCGCTTACAAGGCTGCCCAGTAGGCTGCGCCTGGTGTGATACCAAACACACATGGGAGACACTGGCTGAAAACCGCGTCGCCCCTGAGCTAGTCATCCAAGTCGATGGTGAAATTGGCCGCTGGGCAGAGCTAGATGCAGCGCAACTTTTGGTGCAATGGCAACGCAAAGGTTTTACTGCTAAACATGTGGTGATCACGGGCGGTGAGCCTTGTATTTACGATTTACGTCCATTGACACAAGCGTTATCGGAGCAAGGGTATCAATGCCAGATTGAAACCAGTGGTACCTTTGACGTGCAGTGCGATCCACGTAGCTGGGTTACCGTGTCGCCGAAAGTCAATATGAAGGGCGGTTATAAGGTGCTGGAGCAGGCATTACAACGCGCCGATGAGATAAAGCATCCGGTCGCCAAACAGAGCCATATTGATGAACTCGATGAGCTATTGACGAATATCGATACCTTGGGCAAAACCATCTGCTTACAGCCGATAAGTCAAAAGCCAAGGGCAACGCAGTTAGCCATGCAAGTCTGTATCGCGCGTAATTGGCGTTTATCGATACAGACTCATAAGTATCTCAATATCGACTAATCAAGCTTACCGGTTTGATTAAATTGTTCCAGTAGGGTCTGGTAGTGAGTGATATCACCTATGTTCTCACTCACCCACAGCCTATCGTAATAGGTATCTAAGTACCGCTCGCCTGAATCACACAACAAGGTGACGATAGAGCCCTGCTGGCCTTGACTATGCATATCACAAGCCAGTTGCAGTGCGCCAAACAGATTGGTACCCGTCGAGGGCCCGGCTTTTCTGCCAATGAGCTGTTCTAGCCAATAAATCGTAGCGATAGAGGCGGCGTCTGCAACTTTAACCATCTTATCCACCACGCCAGGAATAAATGACGGCTCTGCGCGTGGGCGACCTATACCTTCAATTTTGCTGCCCTGTGTGCAGGTGACACTGGCGTCGCCACTGATAAAATAATCATAAAATACGGAGTGTTCCGGGTCGACCACACACAGTTGTGTTTGTTCTCTTTGGTAACGAATATAGCGGCCGATCGTCGCCGAGGTGCCACCCGTGCCTGGGCTCATGACAATCCAACGAGGAACCGGGTGGGGCTCACATTTCATCTGCTCAAATATGGAATTGGCGATATTATTATTGCCACGCCAATCGGTAGCCCGTTCTGCATAGGTAAATTGATCCATATAATGGCCCGATAACTCATCGGCCAAATGTTGAGATTCGGCGTAGATCTCGCTGGAGTGTTCGACAAAATGACATTGGCCGCCATAGGCTGTGATCTGTTGGATCTTTCTTTTGGCGGTACTCTTAGGCATGACGGCAATAAAGGGTAAGCCGAGTAATCGTGCAAAATAGGCTTCAGAAACCGCAGTACTGCCTGATGACGACTCTATGATGGGCGTATTTTGCTTGATCCAGCCATTACATAAAGCATAGAGAAAGAGCGAACGCGCCAGGCGATGTTTAAGGCTGCCTGTGGGATGAGTACTTTCATCTTTTAAATAGATATCGACCCCTTGAAGCGAGGGAATATCTAAATGAATGAGATGCGTGTCTGCACTACGCTGATAATCGGCTTCAATTTTTGCGATTGCTTGGTTAACCCACGAGCGTTCCATTCGTTCTCCAATATGATTGACCTCTCTAGAAGAGGGATTGCATGCCATTCTTATATAGCTTTTGGTTATAAATTATAACGATGTTTCGTGAGCCGATACAGAGACAAGATTATCCATTTCGATTTATATCGTAACTTAAGCGTAGTGAAAAACTGACAGTTATAAATCACAGGCCGATATTATTCGAGGGTATCACCATCTTAGCGCTTTAATGGCTAGTGATAATTAATGTGTATAGTTTTTATCAGTCAGGTTTTAAGAAGGTGCTTAGTAACTGCTCAATTGCTGTTGAGTGGGATAATACCTGAGCGGCCTAAGATAGCTGGACTATCCAATTACTGATGTTCTTAACATCAATGTTAAAATTAGATTGGAGTTTAATAATCGTGAGGAGTAAATAAAGCTGATTTTAAATTGGATGAGATTGTATATCGCTTAAAACAGGATGGGCAAACATAAACATTATCACAATAGATAAACAGAAAAAGTGGTGGAGGGAGAAGGATTCGAACCTTCGAAGGCTGAGCCGTCAGATTTACAGTCTGATCCCTTTGGCCACTCGGGAACCCCTCCACATATTACCTTTCTGTTACCACAACATAATACAATGAACTTAGTATACGTTGTAAAGCCAACTACAACTAATTTAAGCATCAGAGATAAAGATGGTGGAGGGAGAAGGATTCGAACCTTCGAAGGCTGAGCCGTCAGATTTACAGTCTGATCCCTTTGGCCACTCGGGAACCCCTCCACGAATATCTCTTTATATCATATTGTACGCAAATGGTGGAGGGAGAAGGATTCGAACCTTCGAAGGCTGAGCCGTCAGATTTACAGTCTGATCCCTTTGGCCACTCGGGAACCCCTCCTCAATTGCGGCGGCAATAGTAGTCACAAACTCATCCTCTGTAAACCCCCTAATTAAAATAATTACTAAAGTTAGTGTTTAAGCGGTCGATAAAATACCAACGACTTGTTTTAGTGATGTTTTTTTATGCAAACCAATCGGTTATTAATCAATGAGGTCAATTTAGGCACCCGGCTTAATCATGCTGTTTCAGATGATAGGCGTGGGGAGTTTGCCTTATTACTTGCCATGCTTTCAGATGATGCGCGTGATATGGCTCAGTTTCATCTGCCGCACTCATTGGAAGACACCGATAGCCGCTTACGTCAGCGGTTTGAGTTACCGCGATCACAACCCTTGTTAGTTAATATTACAGAGCAAGCTGTAATCGATAATAGTGCGGTATTTCACCAACAGGGAATGAGTGCTTTTCATCTGCAGCAAAGCCTAACGCCTGAAGCTCTGGTGATCCGCGGGCACGAAAGTATAGCGATGAATGCGGTGTTAAATAATTGCGACCGTGTGACTCAGTCGCGCTATCGTGGTCAACTTAATAACCAAATTGGCATGGATGATATTGTACATTTTGCCGATCAGGTGGTGGCGCAACGTACGATGGCTGACATCATGGTATAAGCCCTATTAGACTGGGTCTGTTTTTCAAATTTAAGTTGAGATTTGACCCGTGTCTCGTATCTAACGCCAGATATTACTATAATGATGGTCTTAGTTTACTTATTAGCGTTGTGAATATGAAAAACATTCAAGAAAGACAATCAGATCTGGTTAATGATACTTGTAATGACTGCGGCAGCTATGCCGATATCGGTGCTGTGATAGATGAGCATGATAGGGTATTAACCATAGCGATTACAGGTGATGACGCCCAGGCGCAAATTGAACGCTTGGTGAATGCAGCCACAGCGCGTTTCGATAATGTAGCAGTGGAAGTGATAGACGATGAGACAGGGAAAACCCTGTCATTGACTTTCGCGTTTAGCGCCGAAAAAATGATTTATCAATTACACAACAACTTATAAATTTGTCTACTGCAGATATAGGTTTAAGTGTTGGTTAGGTTTTAATATTATTACACTTTATTTGCTTGCCCAATTAAAGCTTATTTATATCACAAAGCCTCAGCAGGCTTATCAGGCCTGTTGGTTTTAGGATGCTATGATAAAACGTAAATACCAATATCTGCTCGAGTCCATTGTCAATTCGTTAGAGAAAGAGCAAGGACTGTTTAACGAAACTGCCTTGCTAGCTGCACAACAGTTAAGCGAGCACTTAGCTATTGATTATGTTGGTGTTTGCCTGTTTTCGCTCGAACGTGATTCAACGTGTCTTGTCGCCCATTACGATAACTTATCCGTTATTGCTCTCCCACGTCCCGCTCCCTCGTTATGTCGCCATTATTTATCAGAGCTTAAGCAACATCGAATTATTGATGCCATTGCTGTGCATAATGATGAGAGGGTGCAAGAGCTTCACGACGGGTATCTGCAACCCAAAGGCATTGCCAGTACCTTAGATGTGGCTATTCGGATTAATGGTCACCTCGAAGGCGTACTGTTTTTAGAGCAGACGAAATCATATACCTGGACTGAAAGTGAACTGCATATTGCCGCCCAAGTCGCTGACCAATTGGCACTCACCTTAGCGACGGCCCGCGCTTATGAAACCGATGAACGCTTAAGCTTGTTTCTCAAGGCGATTGAACACTCAGAGCAGGTCAGTATGGTGGTTAATCTACAAACCGACATCATTGAGTATGTTAACGGTGCGCACTATGCGATGTCAGGGATCCCCAAGAAAAAGGTGATTGGAGCAGATGTTAACCGCCTCGACTTTTTTAAACAGTCACCTTGTGAGGCCAGAATGGCGCTTGCTGAGGTTAAACGAGGCGAAACCGCCAAAGGTGAAGTGCAAATTACCCGCTTAGATGGTACTCGTTATTGGATGCGGTATTCGGTTAAGCCATTTACCACCCAAAGGGGTAATGATTATGCATTGGTGACTGCAGAAGATTGTTCTGAAGCACATCAGCATCAAACAGAACTCGAACGTTTAGCATGGCGCTGCCCACTCACAGGTTTATATAACCGACGTCACTTTAGCCAACAATTAGAGAGTGTCGTTCAAGGCCATCTTATTTTGCTCGATCTTAAAGGCTTTAAACGTTTTAACGATACCTATGGGCATGCGAAAGGGGACCTGTTGCTGATAGAAATTGCCCGGCGGTTAAAGCACTTTGCCAGTGTTAGCAAAACAGATCTGCTAGCACGCGTTGGCAGTGATGAGTTTGCCTTAGTGATTGATACGCTCGACAATCAATACCGAATGGATCTACTCATTAATCGGTTATATCAGCATCTGTGTGTGCCTGTATTGATTAAGCATGAGTTGTTTGATGTTAAACCGGCCTTATCTGTGGTTTGTATCGAAACATTAGAGCAAATGTTTGCCCCGTTAACCTGTGCTGACATTGCGTTGCAGTATGCTAAAAATAAGCAAGGCGATGCCATTCAAGTGTTTAATCATGCTTTACTGAGTGCGTTTAAAGAGACCGCGATAATAGAGCGCGATCTGCAATTGGCGCTCAAAGGGCGAGAGTTTGAATTGTATTATCAACCCCTTAAAGATTTAAAACGCAATCGTTATATTGGTGCTGAAGCTTTGATCCGCTGGAATCATCCCAAGCGAGGCGTGTTATACCCAGGTGCATTTATCGATGTGGCCGAAAAGTCTGGCATGATCAATCTTATTGGTGAGTGGGTGTTAGAGGCCGCTTGCCGTCAATTGAATTTATGGCAGCGAGACAACATTAATATTTCGATGCATGTTAATGTCGCCGCCCAGCAGTTTTTTAACTCAAACCTTTATGATCAAATTTGGCAACTGGTGACCCGTTATCGCATTAAGCCAAATACGCTGATTTTAGAGATCACCGAAACTGAACTAATGGAAGATATTGTCTACGTTACTCATCTGTGCAAAGAGTTGGCTGAGCTGGGTGTTGGATTAGCCATCGATGATTTTGGTACCGGTTATAGCTCGATGCGTTACCTAAAACAGTTCCCCATTTCAAAATTAAAAATTGACCGCTCTTTCATTTCTGACATTGGTGTCAGTCATGAAAGCCGTGAAATTGTCAGTGCAATAGTCGCGATGGCCTATGCGCTTAATATTTCATTGACTGCTGAAGGGGTGGAAACCCTGGAGCAAGAAGACTTCTTATCTGAACTGTGTTGTCATCAGGCCCAAGGGTTTTTATACAGCCCAGCGTTACGAGAAGCCGAGTTTAGTCAATTTTTACGAGCCAGTATTGGTGTGTTAAATGGCATTGACACTATTAAGGCGCATTGACCGCTCGGGCTTAACGAGGAGTTAGTAGTAAATTTTGTCGCTTATAAAAAGTCATTGTGTGGCTGATTGTCGAGCTCTCCAAGCTAAGGCGCCTCTTGCACGAACACAAGCATAGTTTGGATTATCAATTCGCTAGATTTAAGCAGCACTGTTTAAATTTACGCCCGCTATAACAGATACAAGTGTCGTTACGCTTGGGGAGCTGCGGATTAAGCTGCTCACCACTGGTATACCACCATACGCCTTGCTGCCTAATGAACTGCGATACTTCGTGTATGGCATCTAGGTGATTGTCTTCTTGATACCAGGCATGAAATTCAACCAGGCCGTTATCGCCAGTGGTTGCGCTACGCTGAATACTTAAACCCAACCATAGGGTCTGATTATCGCTATTTAATATCGATTGGGTTAAGCCATTTAAGGTATCGGGATGATGAGTAGCGATCAGGTAGTCATGTAGGCGCATGACAAAGGCACTGTAGCGGCTGCGCATCAAGGTTTCTGGAGTCAGTGCTAATGCGCCTTGATGGTAAGTTTGGCAGCACGTTTGGTAGGCTAAGCGCTGTCCTTTTGCATGCTGACCGCACGGACAAAGCGGAGAGGTGTTGTCGTGGTTGAATGCTTGTTCACCTTCAGATGAATTACTTTTCATGGGTCGATTTATTACTGGCTGTGGAAAATTGGCTGCCATAATACAGGTTTGGCTGTGGTTTGGCATCGTAATAGAATGCTGGTTCCCCGCGGTTATTAGTGTCCACCGTTAAGTACCAACGTCCATCGGCTAATTTTTTTGAAACAGTGACAAATTTGCCTGCAAATTCACTCATGGGTTCCTCGCTCTCTTTTGGCGGATAAAAGCGGATAAGATAATAACCAATGTCTGTGGCACTTTGAGATGATATTTGCCTATCGATAACGCGAAAATCGACCTCAATTTGGGCATTTTTATGTTTGATCTTGCCGAAAAATTTTTGATATAGGTTAATGATATTTTCCCGCCCCATGGTGATTGCCTTGCTTTGTTGCTCAGGGATATAACAGGCATCTTCAGCATACAGATCTGCAATGACAGTGGCGTCGAGCTGGGTAAATGCACTGCTAAATTGGCTATAAAACAGGTTTAAGGCCTCATTATCGGTATGTTGTGCAATGGCTGTAGTGCAACATAGCGTGCTGCAGATAAGGACTAAGGATGTCAAAAATTTCATTAAGATATTCATTTTTACTAATACTAGCGTCACTATAATCTAAGGCCTTTTGCTGGGAAAGAGTTAGATATTAACAAAGTGTGTCACGCAGTCCTTGGCTAAAGTTGCTTCACATAATGTTCATCGATGGGGTCAAGGTTGCTTGTCCATGAGTGTTGCGGCATAAATAATCTGTATGCTTGGTGGATATTTTTTCTTGCTACAGTCAAAATAGTGCCGCTAATCGATATGTTTTAATGCTGTAGCGATAGTTATTTTATCGCCATTAATATAAGAGGAAACAACACCATGACTGAAGAAGAGCGCGCGATGTTTCTTGCCTCAATGGCGGATGTGGTTCCTCTTAATGTCGATAAAACAGCAGTCAGCTCACAGATTGCCTTATCGCATTCACAGCAACATAAATACTTCGAAACTAAACGCAGAGAAGCACTTTCTCGTTTAAGTGATGACTTGAGCGTGATTGAGCCTGTTGCGCCCGATGCTGTGATCAGCATGAAAAGCGAAGGAGTACAGCAACAAGTGTTTAAATTATTCCATCAAGGTCACTATGGCATGCAAGCTGATATTGATCTTAAAGCTCATAATGTTAAGCGTGCCAAAGCCTTGCTGTTCGATTTTATTCAACGTAGTGTGGACTGTGATTATCGCAATGTCATCGTGATCCATGGTACTGGCGTTAATAACAAACCGTTTCCCGCGTTAATTAAATCTTGCTTAGTTCATTGGTTACCTTCGATTGACGGTGTGATTGGCTATCATAGCGCGCCAAGAGAGTGGGGCGGAACGGGGGCATTAATGGTGATGCTGTCCAAGTCGGATAAGGCTAGAGTCAACACGCGAGAGTTGACCAGAAAAGGGGCGCATCTTCGTTAATTACTTGGGTGGCATTTTGTGTTTAATTTGACTTGTTGCTTTGCTAATACTTGATCCACTTATCGTTAGGCTATTTAACGGCTTGATGCGTTAAGTGTGATAGCGCAATGGAATTTCATTTGACAAAAAGTATACTAGTGTTTAATTTAAACGCATGTTTAAATCAGAGTTAAGGTCACGGGATGGCAAGTCGATCCGACACTAAAACAAGAATACTGGATGCCGCCGAAAAGCTATTTGCTGAGCGTGGTTTTTCAGAAACCTCATTAAGATTGATCACCAGTAAAGCCGAGGTTAATCTTGCCTCGGTTAATTATCATTTTGGTTCAAAAAAAGAGCTGATCAGGGCGGTGCTAGCACGCTACTTAGACCGTTTTATGCCTGAAGCCTCTGATGAATTGGTGCTCATTAAGGCCAGCGGATCACCATCGTTAAATGATATCTTTTCCTCTTTAGTTAAACCGTTACTTGAATTGAACAAGTTTAAAGCGGATGGCACCAGCACTTTTTTACAATTACTTGGCCGGGGTTATATCGAAAGTCAGGGGCATCTACGCTGGTTTATCACGACTCATTACGGTGAGCACCTTAACAAGTTTGTGGAGGCGGTAGCAGAAAGTGCACCACATATTCCCCCCGCAGAGATGTTTTGGCGATTACACTTTACCTTAGGTACCGTAGTCTTCACTATGGCATCCGCCGATGCACTAACTGAAATTGCTCAGGCCGATTTTAACGAGCACTATGATATAGAGGCCGTTATTCGCAAAGTTATTCCATATCTCGCTGCCGGCGTGGCAGTGCCAGTAAGTACCCAATAGGGAGCGTTATGACTCTTTTTATTTTGGCACTATTGCTCATCATAGTGCTGTTTGGTGTTAAAAGTATTCGCATGCAGTTTATCACGCGGCCAGTGTTTGCCTTTTTCAAAAAGGTGCTACCGCCGCTGTCTGATACTGAAAAGGAAGCGATGGAAGCCGGTGATGTATGGTGGGAGGGGGAGCTATTTCGCGGTAAGCCCAATTGGGACACCTTACACAGTTACGGTAAGCCAGCCCTTAGTGAAGAAGAGAAGTCGTTTATTGATAATCAAGTGATGACGGCGCTGACGATGATCGACGATTTTGACATAGTACAAAATCGTAAGGATCTTCCGCCAGAATTGTGGCAATACTTTAAAGATGAAGGATTTTTCGCGCTTATTATTCCTAAAGAATATGGTGGTAAAGCATTTTCCGCTTACGCTAATTCAACTATTGTGAGTAAATTGGCCAGTCGCAGTGTGAGCGCCGCCGTGACCGTTATGGTGCCTAACTCATTAGGCCCTGGTGAATTACTGACCCATTATGGTACCAAAGAGCAGCGTGAACATTGGTTACCTTTGTTAGCCAGTGGTGAAGCGGTGCCTTGTTTTGCCCTGACTGGCCCCGAGGCCGGCTCTGATGCGGGTGCCATTCCTGATGAAGGGATCGTTTGTCGTAAAATCATTGATGGTGAAGAAGTATTGGGGCTAAGTCTCACGTGGGATAAACGTTATATTACCTTAGCGCCAGTCGCGACAGTTTTGGGGCTCGCGTTTCAAATGCGTGATCCCGATGGGCTACTAGGCGATAACCCTGATTTTGGGATCACCTGTGCGCTTATTCCGACCGATCATCCAGGTGTTGAAATCGGTCGTCGCCATAATCCTCTGAATATGGCCTTTATGAACGGTACCACTCAGGGCAAAGAGGTGTTTATTCCGCTCGATTGGATTATCGGTGGCCCTCAATACGCTGGGCGCGGTTGGCGCATGCTGGTGGAATGCCTATCGGCAGGCCGAGGGATCTCACTGCCTGCATTGGCGACAGCATCGGGACACCTAGCCACTAAAACCACAACAGCCTATAGCTACGTTAGGCATCAGTTTGGTTTAGCTATTGGGCAATTTGAAGGCGTTCAAGAGGCGATGGCGCGGATCATTGCCAATACTTATCAGCTAGAGGCGGCGCGCCGATTAACCACCACGGGGATCGATCTTAAAGTGAAACCATCGGTGGTTACTGCAATTGCTAAATACCATATGACCGAGATGGGCCGTGATGTGTTTAACGACGCCATGGACATTCAGTCGGGTAAGGGGATCCAGCTGGGACCGAAAAACTATTTAGGTCATGGTTATATAGCAAACCCGATTTCGATCACGGTTGAAGGGGCTAATATTCTCACCCGCAGTTTAATGATCTTTGGCCAAGGCGCGACCCGTTGTCACCCTTATGTGTTAGCCGAAATGGAAGCGGCGGCAATGGACGATGACAGTGCGGCCTTAGCACGTTTTGATAACTTACTGTTAGGCCATATGGGTTATGCCTGTCGTAATGCCTTTAGTTCGTTGTTTAGTGCGCTTAGCGGTAGCCGTTTTAATACCGCGCCAGTCAGTGGCAGTACAGCACAGTATTATAAGCACATGACTCGCATCTCGGCTGCGTTGGCGTTTGTGACCGACCTTTCAATGTTGATTATGGGTGGTGATTTAAAGCGTAAAGAGATGTTATCAGCACGTTTGGGCGATGTACTCAGTGAGCTTTACTTAGGCTCTGCTACGTTAAAATTGTTTGAAGACAATGGTCGCCAGCAAGATGATTTACCCGCGGTGCACTATGTCATGCAAACTCGCTTGCATAAGGCGGCCAATGCATTGCAAGGGGCGCTGCGTAATTTCCCTAATCGCCCCGTCGCTTGGTTAATGCGCTTGCTGGTTTTTCCACTGGGGAATCATTTCAACGGCCCTGATGATAAGTTAGCGATTAATGTGTGCCAAGGCATGCTTAAACCTGGACCGGCTAGAGACAGGCTGACCTTCTTGTGTCCTAACTTTGATGGCGATGCAGGCGGTATGGCAGAAGTCGAGCAGGCATTTATGGCGCTGCATGCCTGCGGTGGATTGGTGAAAAAAATCAAACGCGCGCAAAAAGAGGGCAAGCTTGCCAAAAAGCTCGCGCCTGCGCTGCTTTATCAACAGGCCCTAGACGCTAGCATCATTAGCGATAACGAGTTTAAGCAATTGATTGAGGCCGACACGCTGCGCCAAGCGGCTATTGCGGTGGATGATTTCGAGCGTTTATAACTAAACCTTTATCAGATTAATCAATTATCCACACTGAATCGGCTGGATAAGGCTATAAGGATTCTTTGTGAGTGAGTTAAGTATGCCATAACCTGTAAGCTTAGTTTGAAATGATTGATTTAACTTGCAGGCAACATACAACAGATTGAAAAAAAGGTACGCAATGCGTACCTTTTTTATATCTAGTTGTTTTAGCTTGATGACTCTATCTCGATAAGAGTGTCATCATTACGCCACGATAAGTACTTTACAGGTATTGGTGCCACCAATGGTTTCCATCGCATCACCTTTGGTCATCAATACCATATCGCCACTGTTGAGGTAACCCGCTGCTTGTAGTGCCTCTAACGCTTTCTTGGCCAGTTCATCGGCAGCATGCGCGGTAGAGTCAAAGTAAAAAGGTTGTACCCCGCGATACAATGCCATTTTGGCCAGTGTCACATCGTGACGTGATAAGGCAAAAATAGGCAGTGCAGAACTAATGCGTGACATCAGTTGTGGTGTAGCTCCCGATTCAGTTAAAGCGACAATAGCTTTAACGCCCTCTAGATGATTGGCCGCATACATTGTTGACAGCGCGATGGTCTCTTCTACTGACGTAAAGCGCTCATCTAAACGATGTTTCGATACTTGTACGCTTGGGTGAGCTTCAGCGCCAAGACAAACATTGGCCATGGCCAATACCGTTTCTTCAGGGAAGTCACCTGCCGCCGTTTCGGCTGAAAGCATCACGGCATCAGTGCCGTCAAGCACGGCGTTAGCCACATCCATTACTTCGGCGCGAGTAGGCATTGGGCTGGTTATCATCGACTCCATCATCTGAGTCGCGGTGATCACGCTCTTATTGAGCTGACGAGAGCGGCTAATGAGTTTCTTTTGTACGGCAACCAGCGCCGCATCACCAATTTCAACCCCTAAGTCACCACGAGCAACCATTACGGCATCAGATGCTAAAATCACATCGTCCATCGCTTCGTCGGTCGCAACCGCTTCAGCGCGTTCAACTTTAGAGACGATTAATGCATTGCTCCCCGCCTTACGCGCCAATTCGCGGGCATAATTTAAGTCAGCGCCGCAGCGTGGGAATGATACTGCAAGGTAATCAACCTTAATCGCTGCTGCGGTAATAATATCTCGTTTATCTTTTTCTGTTAACGCCGCTGCAGAAAGCCCGCCGCCTTTTTTGTTGATGCCTTTATTGTTAGACAAGGGGCCAGCAACTGTCACAGTGGTGTGCACCTTGTTGCCGTCAACTTTTTCAACTCTAAGTTGTACTCGGCCATCGTCGAGCATCAAGATATCGCCAATGGTGACATCGTTTGGAAGCTCTTTATAGTCAATGCCGACTTGATGCTCGTCACCTTCACCTTTGGCTAAATCAGCATCTAGGATAAAAGGTTTGCCAAGGTCAAGTTGTACCTTCTTGTTATCTTTAAAGGTGGATACACGGATTTTGGGCCCCTGTAAATCACCTAATATAGCCACATGAACACCCAGTTCTTTGGCAATATTGCGCACATCGGTAGCGCGTTTAAGGTGATCTTCGGGTGAGCCGTGGGAGAAGTTGAGGCGGACAACGTTGGCACCAGCTTTGATAATACGACGTAAGTTGTCATCGCGATCGGTTGCGGGACCGAGTGTCGTTACAATTTTGGTTCTGCGGAACATGAGATACTCCGTTAAAGTTAAAAAATCTTACCCTATATTAACAGACAAACTTCAGTTTTGTAGGAAAATTACAAACAAAATGATCTACCTCAAGTTATTAATTTTGTGAGCCGTAGCGGCAAAAAGGTAAAAAAAAGGCGATTTGGATAAACCAACTCGCCTTTAATGCTGCTCAAGCGTACTTAGAGTATAGGATCTTTCTCTATACGTGACTCTTTAAGTACCTCTTTAACTCGTTTTAAACTCTCTCTAAAGCGGGGGCCGCGGCGCAAGGTAAAGCCTGTGGCTAACACATCTATAATGACTAACTGGGCTAAGCGAGAGGCCATGGGCAAGTACATGTCTGTGTCTTCTGGTACTTCCATTGTCACCGGTAAGGTACATTCGCTTGAGAGGGGGGAGTTACGCGAGGTGATCGCAATCACTGCCGCACCATTTTCACGCGCTAAACGGGCAATGTCGATTAAGGATTTAGTGCGTCCGGTGTGTGAAATAAGCACAACCACGTCACCTTCGGTACTATTAATACAGCTCATGCGTTGCATTAACACATCATCAAAACTGATTACGGGCACATTGAAACGAAAGAACTTATTTTGTGCATCATGAGCTACAGAAGCAGATGCCCCTAGACCAAAAAATGAGATCTTCTTTGCCTGAGTGAGAATATCCACGGCTTTATTGATGGCGGCGGTATCCATACTCTGCCTCGCCGTATCGAGCGCTGCCATTGATGATTCAAAAATCTTGGTGGTGTAAGAGTCTGGGCTATCGTCCTCTTCTACGTGGCGGCTAACATAAGGTGTACCATTAGCTAAACTTTGAGCTAGGTGCAGTTTAAAATCTGGAAATCCCTTGGTGTCTAAGCGTCTACAGAATCGGTTAACCGTTGGCTCACTCACGTCGGCCATTTTTGCCAATGTCGCAATGCTGGAGTGGATAGCGGTTTGTGGTGAGGCTAAAATGACCTCAGCGACTTTACGTTCCGATTTACTGAAATGAGTTAGGCTTTTCTGAACCTTTTCTAGGGTATTCATATGCGTACATCCACTCGATAGTAATGTAATTATATTTATTCTTTTATGTCATTCATAGAAACAAACAAAAAGTGCTAAAGTCTGGCTTTATATATCGAACTATAATCTGACTACACAGCAAACTTGCTACTATATAGAGACAGTTAATCGAGAAAAGCATATCAGATTTTGTCGTCTTGTTACTAGTTTACTGATAGGTCATTTTTTGTAAAATTTAGATGCATTTAACGAATTCTGTTGTTATATTACAACAAATATGTGAATTACTCATCGATGCGATGGGCCATTGTGGTATAGGAGACTTTTAAGCTATGGGCATGACATCAGCAGAAGCCAAAGCTTGTGATTTTGTATTGTTTGGAACCAAAGGCGATTTAGCACGGCGTAAGTTATTGCCCTCTTTATACCAGCTCGATAAGGCCGGTCTACTTAATAAAGAGACAAAAATACTTGGGGTGGCCAAAGATGAGTTTACCCAAGATGAATACCAAGACTTAGTGCACACTGCGTTAACGAGTTTTGTTAAAGAAGCATTGTGCGAACAAACCTTGGCGCGCTTCCTTAAACGCTGCATTTACATCGCTACCAATTTTACTGAGCCAGAAGGTTACGCGGCTTTTCATGATGTATTAGAGCCAGAAAAGCGCGTCATGGTTAATTATTTTGCCACTCCTCCTGCTATTTTTGGCGACATCTGTCGTTGCCTGCACCAACAAAACCTGATTTTTCCAGATACCCGAGTAGTTCTGGAAAAGCCGATTGGTTCGGATCTCGAATCATCCAAGGTGATCAACGATCAGGTCAGTGCTTATTTCAATGAAAATCAAGTGTATCGCATCGACCATTACCTAGGTAAAGAGACTGTACAAAACCTGATCGCCCTGCGATTTGCTAACTCGTTATTTGCTTCTAAATGGGATAATCGCACCATAGATCATGTGCAAATCACGGTTGCGGAAGAGGTGGGGATTGAAGGTCGTTGGGGCTATTTCGATAAAGCTGGCCAAATGCGCGATATGATCCAAAACCATTTGTTACAGGTATTGACCTTGGTGGCGATGGACCCTCCTGTAAACTTAGATGCCGACAGTATCCGTGATGAAAAAGTGAAGGTGCTTAAGTCGTTAAGAAAAATAGATGCCGACAACATTTATGAAAATACCGTCCGCGGTCAATATTCGGCCGGATTTTTAAAAGGTACACCCGTGCCAGGGTATTTAGAAGAAGAGGGCGCTAATACGCAGTCTAAAGCTGAAACCTTTGTGGCGCTCAGAGTCGATATCGATAATTGGCGTTGGGCTGGCGTACCATTTTATCTGCGCAGTGGTAAGCGTATGCCCACTAAGAGTTCTGAGATTGTTGTTTATTTCAAGAATCCACCTCATAACCTCTATCGTTCCAGCTATCGTAATCTACCAGCCAATAAATTAACTATTCGCTTACAGCCCCATGAAGGGGTCGAAATTCAGATGATGAATAAAGTGCCTGGTCTTGAGCAGAAACAGCGATTGCAAACCACCAAGCTGGATTTAAGCTTTTCAGATACCTTTAAAAACGATCGCATTGCCGATGCCTATGAACGTTTATTACTCGAGGCTATGCTGGGTAATCAGGCGCTATTTGTGCGCCGCGATGAAGTGGAACAAGCGTGGAAGTGGGTTGATGGCATTATTCAAGCGTGGGAAGAGAGTAATGAAAGACCTAAGCCCTATCCAGCAGGAAGTTGGGGCCCTGTAGCGTCAGTGGCGTTAATCGCCAAAGACGGTCGTTCGTGGGACGAATAGCAAGGAGTTGTCATGATTAAAGAATCAGTGTTTAAGTCGTTTGATAATAAAGCCGCGCTGGAACATCAGCTTGCCGAACGTATAGCCAATCAATTACAAGCGGCTATTGATGCCCGTGGTAAGGCAAGCCTCGTGGTTTCTGGTGGTTCGACACCCATAGCATTATTTGAGTTATTGAGCCATAAGGCTATTGAATGGGGTGATGTTTACATCACCTTGGCCGATGAGCGTTGGGTCGATACTGAATCAGATGACTCTAATGAACAGCTAGTTAGGCTGCATCTGTTACAGCACCGCGCAGCAGCGGCTAAATTTCGTGGACTAAAAAATATGTTCGCGACCCCAGAAGCCGGCGTTGATATGACGATTGAACATCTGGCTAATTTCCCCAAGCCGTTTGATGTCGTGGTATTGGGCATGGGTAATGATGGTCATACTTGTTCATGGTTTCCTTGCGCCGCTGAAATCGAGCTGGCATTAACCACTCAAGCCCTCTGTTTAGCGGTCAATCCTGGTGCTGCGCCTCATGGACGCATGACCTTGTCTAAAAAAGCGGTGTTAGCTAGCCGTCAAATTTATTTACATATTGTCGGTGAACAAAAGTTAGCAGTTTACCGTCAAGCGCTCGAAAATGAAGACGAAAAAGCGATGCCTATCCGCGCCGTATTAGGCCAGCATAGCACGCCAGTCGATGTCTATTGGAGCGCCTAAGGAGTTATTATGCATGCAGTAGTCCAGTCAGTTACCGATAGAATTATCGCTCGAAGCCAGCATTCTCGTGCTCAGTATTTAGCCGCCCTTAATGAGGCTAAAATTAATGGGGTGCATCGCAGCAGTTTAAGTTGTGGCAATTTAGCCCACGGTTTTGCAGCCTGTAGCCCCACCGATAAGAGTGCCATTAAGGCATTGACCAAAGCAAACATCGGCATTGTCACGGCCTTTAATGACATGCTGTCGGCGCATCAGCCTTATGAGCATTATCCTCAGTTGCTAAAAGCGGCCTGCCAAGAAGTGGGCAGCGTTGCGCAAGTTGCAGGTGGCGTACCAGCCATGTGTGACGGGGTTACCCAAGGTCAACCAGGTATGGAGCTAAGTTTACTGAGCCGTGAAGTGATCGCGATGGCCACTGCCGTGGGTTTGTCACATAACATGTTTGATGGGGCATTATTGCTGGGTATTTGTGACAAAATCGTACCAGGGTTGCTCATCGGCGCCTTGAGTTTTGGTCACTTGCCAATGCTGTTTGTGCCAGCCGGGCCGATGAAGTCGGGGATCCCAAATAAAGAGAAAGCGCGTATTCGTCAGCAGTTTGCCCAAGGTCAAGTCGACAGAGCGGCGCTACTCGAAGCCGAGTCAAAGTCTTATCACAGCGCCGGCACTTGTACCTTTTACGGTACGGCTAACAGTAATCAGTTGATGCTTGAGGTGATGGGGCTGCAATTACCGGGGTCTTCGTTTGTTAATCCAGACGATCCACTGCGTGAAGCCTTAAACAAGATGGCGGCTAAGCAGGTTTGTCGTCTCACTGAGATGGGCACACAGTACACGCCTATCGGTGAAGTGGTGAACGAAAAATCGGTAGTTAACGGTATTGTTGCCTTACTTGCTACAGGTGGCTCAACCAATTTAACCATGCATATTGTGGCCGCTGCCCGCGCGGCCGGTATTATTGTTAATTGGGATGATTTTTCTGAGCTGTCCGATGCCGTACCGTTATTAGCACGTGTCTATCCTAATGGTCATGCTGATATTAACCATTTCCACGCCGCAGGCGGTATGGCGTTCTTGATCAAAGAGCTACTCGATGCAGGTTTACTGCACGAAGAGGTTAATACGGTAGCCGGTTTTGGTCTGCGTCGTTACACCCAAGAGCCTAAACTGATTGATAATGAACTGGTTTGGGTCGAGGGACCAAGTGAGTCGTTAGATCCTGAGGTGCTGACGAAAGTGGCACAGCCTTTCCAAGCCAATGGCGGCTTAAAACTGCTTAAGGGCAATCTAGGTCGTGCGGTGATAAAAGTCTCGGCGGTATCGCCCTCACATCGTGTGGTAGAAGCCCCAGCTATCGTCATAGACGATCAAAATAAGTTAGAAGCCTTATTTAAAGCCGGTGAGCTGGACAAAGATTGCGTTGTCGTCGTTAAGGGCCAAGGTCCTAAGGCGATAGGCATGCCTGAGTTACATAAGCTGACGCCCATTTTAGGCACATTGCAAGATAAAGGCTTTAAGGTTGCTTTGCTAACCGATGGGCGCATGTCTGGCGCATCGGGTAAAGTGCCCGCAGCTATTCACTTGACGCCAGAAGCCTTAGATGGTGGCATGATCGCTAAAGTCGAAAACGGCGATTTAATTCGCGTCGATGCCAATAGTGGTGAACTCACCTTGCTAGTAGATGAAACCGTGTTGTCGACCCGTGAGGCTGAGCGAGTTAACTTACGCAGCAGTAGTTACGGTATGGGGCGAGAACTGTTCTCGGCACTGCGATCTAACTTAAGTAGTCCTGAGACGGGTGCTCGTTGCACCACGACGATCGACGAAAATTATTAATCACTTAGGAAGACTAAAGCAATGGCTGAGAATAACTGGTCAATACAACCGCAAGATATTTTTAAACGTAGCCCAATCGTCCCTGTAATGGTGATTAATAAAATTGAAGATGCTGTGCCCTTAGCGCGGGCGCTGGTGGCGGGGGGGATCAGCGTATTAGAAGTGACACTGCGCACCCCTTGTGCATTAGAAGCGATCACTAAAATAGCCCAAGAAGTCCCTGAAGCACTGGTTGGTGCAGGCACTATTTTAAATAAAGAGCAGTTAAAGCAGGCTGTAGATGCAGGGGCTCAGTTTGTTATCACTCCAGGAGCCACCACTGAGTTGCTTAAAGCGGCGATGGAAGGGACTGTGCCCTTGATCCCAGGTGTTGCCAGTATCTCTGAAGTGATGGAAGGAATGGCGCTGGGATACACCAATTTTAAGTTTTTTCCGGCAGAAGCTTCTGGTGGGGTTAATGCGTTGAAAGCTTTTTCTGGCCCATTAAGTAATATTCGTTTTTGCCCTACGGGTGGTATTACTCCCAGTAGCTATAAAGATTATTTGGCATTGGATAATGTGGATTGTATCGGTGGCAGCTGGATTGCACCAACAGATGCGATGGAGCAGGGCGACTGGGAGCGCATTACTCAATTGTGTAAAGAAGCTATCAGCGGCATTTAATTAACCGAGAATAGTTTGACGCTGATTGTTAAGCCACATAAAAAAACCTCTGCCATAGCAGAGGTTTTTTATGTGGGATTCCCCAACAACAGCACCGATAGTACTCAGATAGTCAATCACAATGGCCTGCACTTTACTTAACGCATGACTTTACCTAAGTCCAAGTATCTCCATGTGATAATTTACTTTGGTTGCTAATGTAAATTTAAGTAATAGGCTTGTTTTGCTGTTATTTTAGTTTGATAATCAAAGTATTCGAAAGACATACTATTTGTCAGCAATCTTACCGAGAAACTTACTTATGGCGAACCACAATGCCAAGCCTTGGCAACATAACCATCAATTTGCTCGTTTAAACACTGAGGGGGAGCGCAATACCCGTTATGTCTTGTATTTAACGCTAGTGACCATGGTGGCTGAAATTGTTGCTGGCACACTATATGGTTCGATGGCGTTATTGGCTGATGGTTGGCACATGGGTACCCATGCGGCAGCGTTTATGATCACCTTATTTGCTTATTACTACGCCAGAAAATACGCAGACGATCCTAAGTATGCTTTTGGTACAGGCAAGGTTGGTGTTCTCGGTGGATTCACCAGTGCCATTGCGCTAGGCCTAGTGGCATTACTTATGGTCGTAGAATCGGTTAGCCGCTTCTTGAATCCGGAGCAGATCCACTTTAATGAAGCCATATTGGTGGCTTTGCTGGGTCTAACCGTTAATGTGATATCGGCGTTGTTACTAAAAGATCATCACAGTCACGACCATCATCACAGTCATAGTCACGATCATGTGCACAGTCATAAACATACCCATAATCTTGATGAACATGAGCAAAGCGAACATCATCACAGTGATGGGCCAAGTACAGCGCATGATCATAACTTACGTGCAGCTTATTTTCATGTGATGGCCGATGCGCTTACTTCACTCTTGGCTATCGGCGCGCTTTTATTCGCTAAGTACCTAGGATGGCAGTGGTTAGATCCTGCTATGGGCATTGTCGGTGCGGTCATTATTAGTCTCTGGGCTTGGGGTTTAGTTAAGCAAACTGCGCCGATTTTACTCGATGCCAGTATCGACGAAGCGTATTTACAGCAAATGGTTGATGCCGTAGAACAAGATGAGCAACATAGAGTGAGCGATATTCATGTTTGGCCTGTGAGTGCCAACCATCACGCTGCTATGGTCTCAATCGTTAGTCCACATCCCAAAGAGGTGGAGTATTTTAGGCAAAAACTAGCCTCATTTAAACGGATCGATCACCTCACCATTGAGGTGTTTACCTTAGCGGATGTGCAATCTTTCTCTGGAAGGACGGATGGTTATGGAGATTAATTATTGTAAATTAAGTCACGAGATTATTGAATTTTATGACAAGCTATCAGCGTGGGAACAGGGGGTCGTAAAAGACACTGGACATTCATTACAACAAATTCATGCCGTTGAAATTTTAGGAGTTAACGGAGTAATGCGCATGAAGGAGTTGGCTGAAAAAATGGGGGTCTCCACTGGTACGTTAACAGTACAGATAGATAAGATGGTGCATAGTGGCTTAGTTATGCGGCAAGTGCCTCAAAGTGATCGACGCGCTGTATTGGTTACACTAACGGCGGCTGGTGAAGCAATTTATAAACAACATGATGAATTACATCATCAATTGACCCAACAGTTAACGATAAAAATGAGTGACGATGAACGTCGTTGCTTATTAGGCTTGTTTAAGCGAATGAACCTTGAGTTTTAAGCTATATCAGTTCAGGTTTGCCATGTTGAGTTAGCGTGGACCTTGTTGCGCCTTGGCTCGCATCACACGACATTTTGTAGCGCTATCGACGTATTAACGCTTGCGTGGATAATGCCACAGCTTCTTCTTGTGTATAGCTTAAGTTATACATAAGTCGCGCGGTTTAAAGTTAATTTCAGCAATAAATGTTGCGTGTATTTTATTCGGCATTTGGTCATTCAATTTATGTGCTTGGCGTAATATTTATCCTTGTTTGGAGGGCTAAATTAACTTTGCACCGTAAGTTAGCAGTCGAGATAGAGAAAGCGCATGTGAGCGCAACAAGTTAGTAACAAAGTTGCTGCGTAACTACAGATAATTGTTTATGGTGGTGGTCAGGTTAATCGCAGGCTAAGACTGGCTTCTATAACAGTGGGTTTCCCCTGTGATCTCGCAACTAATCAATGGCAATAGTGAATGAATTTAGCGCAACACCTTTCTGAAACGGAACTTTCAGCGAAAATTTTACGGCATGCAGTCCCCCGCATGTCTGAACTTAGTATTCCCGTAACACCCGATAACTACGCTGTATGGTATGAGTATTTTCGTGGTGTAAACCTTGATTTAAAGCGTGCTATAGATGGATTGCTATCAAGTAAAATAGCTTTTACCCGAGATATTAATAGCAATTTACATAGCCGATTTATTCAAGAACAATCACCCAAAGTGATGCAAACGGTACAGGTTGAAACCCAGTTATTGATCAATACATTGATGACTAAGTTGTCTTTGCTCACCGAAGGTACAGCGAAGTTTGGCCAGAGCCTGAACGATTTTAGTCATGATCTACAATTGTCACCGGATCAAAAAAGCTTGGGCACACTCATCGATGCACTAGCCGAAGAAGTCAGTACTGTTGTACAGAGCAATCAGCAGATGGAGCAGAGTTTATCTATGATGAGTCAAGAGATTGTTGACCTCAAGTCTGAGATGCAAAACTTAAACTTGGTGGCAATGACTGATCAACTGACCTCTTTATATAATCGCCGTGCCTTCGATGAAGAGTTACTGACTCATATTCAATATTTTAAACAACATAATACTCATAGCAGTTTATTGATTATCGATATCGATAATTTTAAACAATTTAATGATCTCCACGGTCATCTGGTTGGCGATAAAGTGCTGGTTTATATAGCGCTGGCCCTGAAACAAGGTGTTCGAGGTGAAGATTTTGTGGCGCGTTATGGTGGTGAGGAGTTTGTGGTGTTGCTGCCAGATACTGATCAAGCAGGTGCCATGGTGGTGGCCGAGTTACTGCGAACTCGCATTGCCGAGCGGCGTTTGAGTATAGGTAAAGATAATAAGTTGTCCCTTGGCGCCATTACGGTATCTGTTGGGGTGGCTAGTTTACGCAGTGGTGATGATAGAGATAGCTATTTTATCCGTGCCGATGAATCACTGTATCGAGCCAAGTCTGCGGGACGTAACTGTGTTAAAGGTTAAGGTTGGGAGAAAGGGCTAGGTTTGTAAGGGTGCTGTTATTTGTATTGTCATCTACAGCAACCCTCATGTTATGTAATTTGCTATGTCACTAATTAGCTATTCACTTGGCTTTAATTGCATATCCATCTTGATTAAGCGTTCATCCATATCAAAGGTCACTGTAAAGCCAAGGTTCTTGGCTAGACTTGCCATATTACGATTTTCAAACATGGTAAACCCGGTTAATACTTGGGTATCATTGGCCTTGTAATAGGCTATCAACTTTTCGAGGAGCAGTTTACCCAAACCAATTCCTTGATGGTCGCTGCGAACCGCCATGGCGAACTCAGCTTCGGTATTATCAGGATCGATAGAGGCTCGTACGGCACCTAAAGTGATATCTTCCCCGTCAGGCCCTTTAGTCGTGGCAATAAACGCCATCTCTCTGGCGTAATCAATCTGAGTTAATACAGCCATCTCCTCATGGGTCATCTTAGATCGCACCCCAAAATAACGCTTATATCTGTCTTCGTCAGAGAGGGAGTTATCAAAGGCTAAATGTTTGGGTTCATCTTCAGGCAATATGGGCCGCAGCATGATCTCTAGGCCATTTTTTAATCTAGCGCGTTGCTCTAACTCTTTAGGGTATGGGCAGATCGCCAGACGATTACTGTTATCCACAACCCCCTCTTGCAGCTGGATGTTCACATCAAGCAGGGTGATTTGTTCTCCGGCGCACAGTACCGGATTGAGATCTAAGCCCGCTATTTCGGGGCAATCGATGATCAAGTGAGATATTTGCGTCAACATCACGCACAGGGCGTTCATGTCGAGCCCTAGGGGTAAGTGTCTGTCTTTGAGTTTGTGGGTCTTTAATGCTTGGATCACCATATAACGTGCCAAGGTCATGTTCAGCGGGGGCAGTGCCACCACAGCATCGGTGCTGGGTTGCCATTCTGAGCCACCTTCACCAAGTAAAATGGCCGGACCGAAAACAGCATCGTTGATCACCGCCACCCGGATCTCCTGAGCTCCAGCGGTAAGCGCCATCTTTTGCACTATCATACCTTCAATAATGGCATCGGGATTTAAGCTATGCACACGGCCGATGATGGCATCGGCTGCTTGCATCAACTCATTACGAGTCGTTAAGTTGAGTATGACACCGTGCACGTCTGATTTATGATGAATATCAGGCGATTGCACTTTTAATGCGACAGGGTAGCCTATTTGATCAGCAAGTTCAGCAGCCTGCTGCGCCGAAGTGGCGAAATGGGTTTCGATGGTATTAAGGCCATAGGCGCTCATTATCGCTGTCGCTTCGTGGGTCTCGAGCACTTGTTTATGTTTAGCTAAGGCTTGACCTAAGAGTTGCCGCGCCAGCTCGGCATCGGTGGGAATATTATCGGGGATAGACTGAGGGACTTCTTGTAATAACTTTTGGTTGCGGCGGTATTCCACCATGTGCATAAAGGCCCCCACGGCACCTTCTGATGTTCTATAGGTTGGGATCCCCGCACGGTTAAAGCATCTGCGCCCCGCATAAGCTGAATCTTCGCCACTCCAATTGGTAAGCACATTGATGCGATTACGATTAGGGTGAGAGGCGATTAACGTCGCTATACGCTCGGCAATTTCCACGCTATCACCCAGCGCCGACGGCGAGTGCAATACTAAAATCGCATCGGCAATATCGGCATTCATTAAGATGTTTAAACATTGAGTGTAGCGCTCTGCATCGGCATCACCGCCAATATCAACCGGATTTTGTCCAGACCATGTGCTCGGCAGCACAGCGTTAAGGGCTTCAGTGGTGACTTGATCCAGCTGCGCAGCTTTACCGCCGCTTAACATCAGTTGATCGAGTGCAAGTACCGCAGGGCCACCGCCGTTAGTCATAATGGCGAGACGTTCGCCTTCTAAAGCTGAAGAGTGGGCTAGGGTTTCAACGGCGGCAAATAACTCAATTAGGTCGTTAACCCTCAACATACCCGCACGTCTAAAAGCGGCCTCATAGACGGCATCATTACCACCAATCCCACCCGTATGTAATTTGGCGGCAGTGGTGCCTTCTAAGCTCCGTCCCGACTTAATCACTAAAATCGGTTTATTACGTGCGGCGGCTCTAGCAGCAGATAAAAAATGGCGCTTCTCATTGATAGAGTCGACATAGAGCAAAATGGCTGTGGTGCGAGAGTCTCGGCCGAGAAAATCCAGTAATTCGTCAAAGTCGATATCGGTAGCATCACCTAAGGAGATAAAAGAGGAAAATCCGATCCCCTTGTTATTAGCCCAGTCCAATACCGTCGTACATATGGCGGCCGATTGTGACACAAAGGCGATTTTTCCTGGCAGGGCGCTAGTGTGGGCTAAACTGGCATTGAGCCCTAAATTGGGCAGTATCATGCCCAAACTATTTGGGCCCAATAAACGCATACCATAGCGCTTTGCGTATTGGCGGGTTAACGCCAATAAATTATTGCCTTCATCATCGCTTTGCATCGCCATACCAGAGGCATTAATAATGGCCACTTTACATCCAAATTGAGCCAGTCGCTCAACAATGGCGGGCACGCGGGCGGCGGCGGTGCAGATAATCGCGAGATCGGGCTTTAAGGGTAATGATTCGATATTGGGGTAAGCTAACACACCGAGCACGGCTTCATACTTTGGGGTGACGGGCATGATTGGCCCTGAGAAGCCCCCTGACAAAAGGTTGCGCATTACGACATTACCAGCTCGTTTTTTTCCATTAGATGCACCAATAATGGCCACCGATTTGGGCTTAAATAAAGAGTGTAATGTACGCTGACTCATGCTGAGCTCCAATTGCTATTTATCCCTTAGCAGTGTAACTCAATTGATTATTTTTTCTCTAAGATTTTAGTAGGATAAGTATTAGTTATAGTGAGCGAGTAGGGGGGGCTGGTGATTTTTAGGTACAAAAAAACCAGCTTGCGCTGGCTTATCACTTTAAAATTGGTTGCGGGAGCCGGATTTGAACCGACGACCTTCGGGTTATGAGCCCGACGAGCTACCATACTGCTCCATCCCGCGTCCGTATTTTAAGTATTACAGTTGTTTTATTTCTACTGTAAAAGAAATGGTACAACCGAGTGGATTCGAACCACCGACCCCTACCATGTCAAGGTAGTGCTCTAACCAACTGAGCTACGGTTGTATCGCAATTTAAAATTGGTTGCGGGAGCCGGATTTGAACCGACGACCTTCGGGTTATGAGCCCGACGAGCTACCATACTGCTCCATCCCGCGTCCGTATTTTCAGTGCTTATCGCTCTTTTACTTCTGCCATAAAAAGAAGTGGTACAACCGAGTGGATTCGAACCACCGACCCCTACCATGTCAAGGTAGTGCTCTAACCAACTGAGCTACGGTTGTATTGTTGTTTGGCTGTTGCCATCGAACGAGCGCTATATTAAGGGGGATCTCACTGTTGTTGCAAGTAAAAAAAACAATTTTTTGCTTAAGCGGCGATTTGCTGTGCAACTTGTGGTTTTATCCTCCAAGATGGTGACCTTATCGTCACCATCTTGGCATTCTAGGGGTTATAGCTGACTGACGGCAGCGCGATGTGTTTGAATATACTTAAGGCGTAATGCGAATAGTAGCGCTGCCGAAGTCAGACCTGCAATCAGGCCAATCCAAAAACCATGTGCGCCCATTGCGGGCACAATAAGGTTCGTTTGGGCCAACAAGTAACCCAATACCATGCCGATAGCCCAGTACGACACTAACGTAATGTAAAACGCACTGCGCGTATCTTTATATCCCCTTAATGCTCCTGCAGCGACCACTTGCACCGAGTCTGATAGCTGATATAAAGCGGCTAAAAACATCAGGCTGCCTGCAAGTGTGACCACTTCAGGGTTGTTGTTATAAAGGAGTGCAATTTGAGTTCTAAAGGCGACCGTGATTATGGCGGTGACTACGGCCAATGAAAAAGCAATGATCAATCCTACTTTAGTTACCAGTTTGGCAACGACCTCTTTTTCTTGCCCTAGGTAATAACCCACCCGAATCGATACGGCAATACCAATTGACAGTGGCAACATAAATACGATCGATGAGAAGTTAAGGGCGATCTGATGACCTGCAACGACGTTAGCGCCCATAGGGGCGAGTAATAGCGCGATAATAGCAAACAGGCTGACCTCGAAGAACAACGCCATCGCAATCGGCATACCATGTTTGGTCATGGTCCAAATGGTTGACCAATTGGGGCGATGAAATGCGCTGAAGGGCGCCAGCTGTTTGAAGTGTGAATGCAGCTGCATATAAATAGTCATCGCAATTAACATGGCCCAGAAGACCAGTGCCGTCGCGATACCACAGCCAGCGCCGCCCATGGCGGGAACACCAAAGTGGCCATAGATAAAGATATAGTTGGCTGGAATATTGACCGCGAGCCCAACAAATCCGATGATCATCGTTGGTAAGGTGTAAGAGATCCCTTCACTGCATCCTCGTAGGACTTGATACAATACAAAGGCGGGCACACCCCATGCAAATCCATAGAGATATTCCACACTTAAGGCGGCAAGCTCTGGCTCTAAGCCCATCCATTTAAAGATCTGTGGCGCAAAAAACAGGAAGGAGATAACCACAAGGCTGCCAATTATGGCAATATAGGCGGCCTGAAACGCAATTGGTTGAATCGCTTTTTGATCGTTCGCACCATGATGATGGGCAAATACCGGGGTAAAGGCCATCAGTAGGCCTTGCACGAATAACAGGGCGGGTAACCAGAGACTCCCCCCGATAGCGACTGCGGCCATATCGACTGCACTGACCCGACCTGCCATCACAGTATCGATAAAGCCCATCATGGTTTGAGTGACTTGAGCGATAAGCACTGGTAGCGCTAAATGAACGAGTTTTTTGGCTTGAAAGCCGAATTGATTCATGGATAAAACCTTAATACAGCGAGTAAAATATGTTTACAGGTATTGTTCAAGCCACATGCAATGTTGTGGCGATTACTAAAAAAAATGGACTCAATACGATCGAAATCGCTTTCCCTTCACATCTTATACAGGGATTAGTGACTGGGGCGAGCGTCGCCACCAATGGCGTTTGCCTCACGGTGACTAAGGTTGCTGATGATAGGGTGTTTTTTGATGTAATGGAAGAGACATTAAAGGTCACTAATTTGACAAGCTTAAACGCAGGTTCGCAGGTGAATATCGAACGTTCACTCACCTTTGGCAGTGAGATTGGTGGGCATATACTATCGGGTCATGTCCATACACAGGCGTTGATCACTGACGTTAGCCATACCGAGCAACATTTTGACCTCACGTTAGAGGTTGATCCTAAGTGGATGAATTATATTCTTTACAAAGGCTTTGTCGGTGTAAACGGCTGTAGTCTAACGGTAGGGGAAGTGACAGAGAACAGCTTTAAGTTGCACCTGATTCCTGAAACCTTGGCATTAACCAACCTCAGTGAATGCAAGCAAGGTGACCGACTTAATATTGAAATAGACAGTCAAACCCAAGCGATTGTTGATACCGTTGAGCGGGTACTAGCCAAACGTTTTGCTGAGCAGACCAACTAGGGCATAATCGGTAGCATCGCAGTGGCCAGCCTGTTGCTAGCCACTGCGCTTACATTCTGGCGGTTAACACGTTGCGTTATAAGTCATTCATATGTCGTCATTGAGATAATCTTACCGAGCTTAACGCGAGTTTCGCATTATTTCGTCACCTAGCTACAAATTTACTATCCTCGTTACATACCCTGCTCACTATGCTAATGACTCTGGCGCAAGCCCTATTATCAAGCTGCGAGGATTAACTTGAACCGTGCAAGTATTCAAGGACTTAGTAGACTTGCTCATCATCTGAGTCAATATATAGCTCCACCCTATGTTGAGCAGCATCAACGTGGGTACGCATATGGATGGGGTTGCAGCAGACACGGCAGTCATCGTAATAGTCCTGATCGCCACAGCTAATGTCGATATTAATATGTTGATGATGGCCGCAATGGGGGCAGCTGATCACTTTGTCTATAATTCTCATCCGTCGGCTCCTTGGTAACCTGTTGCGCTGCGACCACCATCTACTGCGATCACTTGACCTGTAATATAGTGCGCATCAATTAAAAAGTTTACTGCGTGGGCAATATCTTCAACGCTGCCACAGCGTCGTAGTGGGATCTGCGTTAATACTTGCGCTTGAGCAGCATCATTAGCCTGCTCTGGCCATAGTATCGCACCGGGAGAGACCCCATTTACGCGCACTTTTGCGCCAAGTTCTTGTGCTAATGAATAGGTCGCCATCTTTAACGCAGCTTTCGACATTGAGTATAGTCCATGGCCTAATAATGGCCTGTCTGCGTGGATATCTATTAAGTTAATCACACAGCCCTGATTGTCAGCCAAAAGGCGCTTTACCCCTTGTACGATAAGGTAGGGTGCCATTAGGTTTACCGATAATAGGCTGGTTAAAGCCTGGTGATCGATAACTGACTTATCGGTAGTAAATAACGATGCGTTATTGATAACGACTTTTAAGGTGGGACATTGCTGTGAGACTTGTTCGATAAGTTGTGCTATCTCTTGAGCTTGGCTCAAATCGGCTTGGAATAATCGACAGGAATTTGCTCTACTGCCATTGAGTTGATCGCAAACCGCTTCAGCATTGGACTTTGAGCGTGAATAGTGCAGCGCTATGTTGTAGCCTAATTGGTGTAGATGTAACGCAACGGCCCGACCTATTCGCTGTGCACCGCCTGTAATTAGCACCCAATGATTCATGTTTAATGACGTCCTACGTTATTCCAATATCCAATGACAAAGCATAACAGGCTGGGTGGCTTAGTCGTTAGCTATTACCGAGTTGATGTTACCACTAAGTAGATTATCGATAAGCACGAGCAATGGTCAGCCGCCTTCTAGGTTGCAACTGTTTATTATAGGCCTATCTATATTAGGTCTAGCTAGAGACCAAGCGCTCAATTTATCGTGTTGCATCAATTGTGGTTAAAGTAAGGTCACTTGCCATGTCTTTGGTAGGCCTATGGTTGATGATGTAAAAAACTAAAATGATACATTCAAAAGTGGAAGGCATGCGATAGGTCGTGATGATTTTACACCTGTAAACAGCTTCTAGAATAAGGGTTATCTGAGTAAAGTAATGGCATGACAGCTAAATGTCACCTACGGAAGCTAACGGATAGCAATTACAGGTACAGTTTTTTAGGACGTTGAGTCGAGTCAGACCTGCTTTGCTCTTGCGGTTTGTAGCTCAGCCCCCTAAAATAACCGCCTTGCATTGAAGAACCCCAAAACTTTAGTAATGTTTTGCTCTTCAGATGCTTGTTTCTTTTGACTTACTAACCAAGTGGCCCTACGTGGGGGTCACCACTGGATAAGGAATTTTCATGCCTGTTATTACACTTCCTGATGGAAGCAAACGTGAGTTTGCCCATGCCGTATCTACACTTGATGTCGCCGCTGATATCGGTCCAGGTCTTGCCAAAGCCTGTATCGCAGGACGCGTTAATGGTGAGCTCAAAGATGCTTGTGACCTGATTGAATCAGATGCGGAACTTGCGATCATCACAGCCAAAGATGAAGAGGGCGTTGAGATATTACGTCACTCGTGTGCGCATCTATTAGGTCATGCCATTAAGCAGATGTGGCCAGAGACCAAGATGGCAATTGGACCTGTGATCGACAACGGTTTTTACTATGATATCGATCTTGATCATAAGTTGACCGACGATGATGTCGCCGAGCTAGAAAAACGCATGTTGGCGCTAGCAAAAACCGATTATAAAGTGATTAAGCGCGTAGTGAGCTGGCAAGAGGCACGCGACACGTTTGAGTCGCGCGGTGAAGTGTATAAGATGGCAATTTTGGATGAGAACATCAGCAAAGATGATTCGCCAGCACTTTATCATCACGAAGAATATATCGACATGTGTCGCGGACCTCATGTACCGAACATGAAGTTTTGTCATCACTTTAAGTTAATGAGTGTGGCCGGTGCTTACTGGCGCGGTAACTCTGACAATAAAATGTTACAACGTGTCTACGGTACAGCATGGGCCGATAAAAAAGCATTAAAGACCCACCTGACTCGCCTAGAAGAAGCGGCTAAACGCGACCATCGTAAAATTGGTAAGCAACTTGATTTGTACCATATGCAAGAAGAAGCACCGGGAATGGTGTTTTGGCACAATGATGGTTGGAGTCTATTCTTAGAATTAGAAAAGTTCATTCGCCAAAAGTTAGGCCAATATACTTATCAAGAAGTGAAAGGTCCATTAATGATGGATCGCGTACTTTGGGAACGCAGTGGTCATTGGGATAAATATTCTGAGGCAATGTTTACGACGCAATCAGAAAATCGTGAATATGCGGTTAAACCGATGAACTGTCCAGGTCATGTGCAGATTTTTAACCAAGGTTTAAAATCATACCGTGATCTCCCTTTACGTATGGCTGAGTTTGGCTGCTGTCATCGTAACGAGCCATCCGGCTCTTTACATGGCTTGATGCGCGTACGTGGTTTTACTCAAGATGATGCGCATATCTTCTGTACCGAAGAACAAGTGCAGCAAGAAGTTAGCGCCTGTATCAAGATGGTTTACGATACCTATGAAACATTCGGTTTCAAAGATATCGTGGTCAAGTTGTCGACGCGCCCAGAGAAACGTATTGGCGATGACGAGATGTGGGATCGTGCCGAACAAGCATTAATGGACGCATTGCAGGCAAATGAGATTGAATATGAGATTTTGCCAGGCGAAGGTGCCTTCTATGGCCCTAAAATTGAATTTACATTGCATGATTGCTTAGACAGAGCGTGGCAATGTGGTACAGTGCAGCTCGATTACGCACTGCCGGGCCGTTTAGGGGCAACTTATGTTGCCGAAGACAATAGTCGTCAAACGCCAGTGATGATCCATCGTGCTATTTTAGGCTCCTTAGAGCGCTTCCTTGGCATTTTGATTGAGGAATATGCGGGTAAATTCCCAACATGGCTTGCACCTGTGCAGGCTGTTGTAATGAATATTACCGATAAACAATCGAATTATGTGGATGAAGTTGTCAATTTATTCAAAGATCAGGGAATTCGAGCTTCGAAAGACTTGAGGAATGAGAAGATAGGCTTTAAAATACGCGAACACACACTAAGGCGTGTCCCCTATCTATTGGTCGTTGGTGACCAAGAAATGGAAAATAGGGAAGTAGCGGTGCGAACCAGAGATGGTGTTGACTTGGGTAAAATGCGAATCGAAGATTTTGCTGCCAAAGTCAAACAACAAATTTCGCTCCGTAGTCTAAAAATGTTGGAGGAATAGGTCATAAAGATCAAAAAAACAGATGCGCGCAAAGCAGCGGCAAATAGAATTAACGAACTCATTGTAGGCGTATCAGAGGTACGTTTAAGTGGGTTAGATGGTGAAGTTATCGGTATTGTCAGCCTCAAGGAAGCTCAAGAGCTTGCAGACGAAGCTGGTGCTGATCTGGTAGAGATTAGCCCTAATGCTGAGCCGCCTGTATGTCGTATTATGGACTACGGGAAGTTCATTTTTGAGAAAGGGAAAGCTCAAAAAGAACAAAAGAAGAAGCAAAAACAGATACAGGTGAAGGAAATTAAATTCCGTCCCGGTACTGATGAAAACGACTATCAGGTAAAACTACGCAACCTGACGCGTTTTCTAAATGACGGCGACAAAGCGAAAGTTACGCTGCGTTTCCGTGGTCGCGAGATGGCTCACCAGAGTCTTGGTATGAATCTTTTGAATCGTATTAAAGATGACTTGGCTGAGATAGCAGTTGTTGAGTCCTTTCCAAAAATGGAAGGACGTCAGGCTGTGATGGTACTTGCGCCGAAAAAGAAATAGTAAGGCAACCATAAAAAGTAGCAGAGACCTTTTTAGGGACTCTGCTCGCCTTGCGTTTTATTAATGTCCCAATGCGGAGTTTTAGCAATGCCTAAAATGAAAACAGACAAGGGTGTACAAAAGCGTTTTAAGAAAACCGCTAACGGTTTTAAGCGCAAACAAGCCCATTTACGTCATATTTTGACAAAGAAGAGCACTAAGCGTAAACGTCACTTACGTGCAAAATGTTTAGTTGCAAAGTCTGATGTGCCAGCAATCGCACGTCAACTACCATACGCTTAATTAAAGGAGTAAAGAACAATGCCTAGAGTTAAGCGTGGTGTAACCGCTCGTGCTCGTCACAAGAAAGTACTTAAACTAGCCAAAGGTTATTACGGAGCTCGCTCACGTACTTACCGTGTTGCAAAGCAAGCCGTAACTAAAGCTGGTCAATATGCTTACCGTGACCGTCGTCAAAAGAAACGTCAATTCCGTCAACTATGGATTGCACGTATCAATGCGGCTTCTCGTCAAAATGGTCTGTCTTATAGCCGTTTCATCAACGGTCTTAAGAAAGCGTCTATCGAAATCGATCGTAAGATTTTGGCTGACATCGCTGTATTCGACAAAGTTGTATTTGCAACTTTAGTTGAAAAAGCAAAAGAAGCATTAGCTAAGTAATTAGTATGTATTGCTTAGAAAAGGGGCCTTAGGGCCCCTTTTTTTATTTTAGATCTGTATTGATATTAGTCTCTGAATTTTAGAGACAAAAAAAGCAGACTATGTCTGCTTTTTTTCATTATGGTTGTCGGTTATTTCAATGCATCTAAATATCTTTCGGCATCGAGTGCAGCCATACAACCCGTACCGGCAGAAGTGATCGCTTGACGATAATGTTGATCCATTACATCGCCTGCGGCAAATACACCCTCAATACTGGTTTGAGTCGCATTGCCATCTAAACCACTTTGTACTTTGATGTAACCGTTGTTCATCTCGAGTTGCCCTGCAAACATCTCAGTGTTTGGCTTGTGACCAATGGCAACAAAAACGCCCATCACTTCCAGATCTGTGATTGAACCATCTTTGGTGCTCTTCATCTTGAGGCCAGTAACACCCATATTATCACCAACGACTTCCTCTAAGGTATTGTCCAGATGAAGGATGATGTTGCCGTTCTCAACTTTATCCATTAAGCGTTTGGTTAGGATCTTTTCCGAGCGGAAGCTGTCACGACGATGGATAAGATGAACTTCAGAAGCAATATTACTCAGGTAAAGCGCTTCTTCAACAGCTGTATTACCGCCGCCAATCACAGCCACTTTTTGGTTACGATAGAAGAAACCATCACACGTTGCACAGGCAGAAACCCCTTTACCTTTAAATGCTTCTTCTGATTCAAGTCCCAAGTACATAGCTGATGCACCGGTTGAGATGATTAAAGCATCACAGGTGTACTCACCACTGTCACCTTTCAATTGGAAAGGGCGCACCTGTAGATTTACTTCATTGATATGATCGAATACGATTTCAGTGTCGAACTTCTCTGCATGCTTTTGCATCCGATCCATTAATGCTGGACCAGTAAGATCATCAGCATCACCAGGCCAGTTTTCAACTTCAGTCGTGGTGGTCAACTGACCACCTTGTTGCATCCCGGTGATCATTACAGGCTTCAAGTTGGCTCTAGCTGCATATACGGCTGCAGTATATCCGGCGGGTCCAGAACCCAAAATTAGTAAGTTACAGTGTCTAGCTTGGCTCATCTTTCTCTCCGTGCCTTTAGCGAATTGCAGCGATTGTAGGGAATTTAATGGTGAGGGTAAAGGCAATCTTTTAGATTGACCTAATCGAAAAAGGGAGCCCAAAGGCTCCCTCAACGGTGTTTTACCTAGAAATTAAGCTAACAAAATGTTTGGATCGACAAATTCCAGTGCTAAGGCGTCAGCCACTTCTTTACAGGTGATCTTACCATGCATTACGTTAAGCCCGTTAAGCAAGTGTTTATCTTGTAATAAGGCATTACGATAACCTAAGTCTGCCAGTTTTATGATATAGGGCAGGGTTGCATTATTTAATGCAACCGTCGATGTCCGTGCAACTGCACCAGGCATGTTAGCCACGCAGTAGTGAACCACGTCATCCACAATATAGGTAGGATCTTGATGAGTGGTTGCGTGAGAGGTTTCAACACAACCACCTTGGTCAATAGCAACGTCGACAATCGCGCTACCAGGCTTCATCTGCTTGATGTGCTCTTTAGTGACCAGTTTCGGCGCTGCAGCGCCAGGCACTAACACTCCGCCAATCACTAAATCTGCCTCTAATACATGTTTTTCAATAGCAGCAGCTGTTGAATAGATGGCTTTAACTCGATTATCAAACTGGGCATTTAACCGGCGTAGGGCATCGATGCTGCGATCTAGAACAACCACATCAGCACCGAGACCTACCGCCATTTGCGCAGCGTTGGTACCAACCATACCGCCACCGATAATGACCACTTTTGCTGGCTCAACCCCTGGCACACCGCCAAGTAACATGCCGCGGCCACCTTTAGATTTTTCAAGTGCCATGGCACCAGCTTGAATCGACATACGACCGGCAACTTCAGACATAGGGGCCAATAGCGGTAAACCACCACGATTATCGGTGACCGTTTCGTAAGCGATACAAACGGCGCCGCTGTTAACAAGATCGTTGGTCTGTGGCAAATCTGGCGCAAGGTGAAGGTAGGTAAATAGCAGTTGGTCTTGACGCAGCATCGCGCGCTCAACGGCTTGTGGTTCTTTAACTTTGACAATCATCTCTGCTTTTTCAAACACTTCTTCTGCAGTGTTTAAAATAGATGCGCCTGCATCAATATAGTCTTGGTCATTAAAGTCAATGCCTAAACCAGCATTGGTTTCCACGTAAACAACATGACCTTTATTGGTCAATTCGCGGACACTAGACGGTACCATACCGACACGATACTCGTGGTTTTTGATTTCTTTAGGTACACCAATTATCATCTTCGAGCCTCAAAATGTAGAAAAACCCATTTTTGTGGGTTGTATTGTTATTTTATATGACCTGAACGTGATTGTTTCAGGGAAATCTAGTATAGTATCACTTCGGTAGTGAATACTGCCGTATTTCGGGTGTATGCAGAACTAAATATTGTTTTAGTGATAAAGCAAGGTCAAAAATATGCTTAATAATAAAAAGAGTCCTATAAAAGACTTAGATCGGATCGATCGTAATATTCTTAATGAGTTACAAATGGATGGCCGCATTTCTAATGTTGAGTTGTCTAAGCGTGTAGGCTTAAGCCCTACGCCTTGTTTGGAGAGAGTTAAAAGACTCGAAAAGCAGGGATATATCAATGGTTATACAGCGTTAGTAAATCCTCATTTTCTTGGGGCGTCTTTATTAGTGTTTGTTGAGATAACGCTTAATCGTGATACTGCTGAAGTATTTGATAAATTTAATCGGGCGGTTCAGTTATTAGATGATATTCAAGAATGCCATTTAGTTTCTGGAGACTTCGACTATTTGTTAAAAACCCGCGTATCAGATATGTCCGCATATCGTCGCTTGTTAGGTGAAACCTTATTGAAGTTGCCTGCCGTTTCAGATACCCGTACATACGTGGTGATGGAAGAAGTAAAGCAAACCAATAGAGTGGCAATTAACGTCACGCTCGAATCGTAGATCTTTTTAAGTCGTAAAAAGGAGCTTTTAAAGCTCCTTTTTTTTTATGCCGCATATAATTTCATCAACAACCCGATTATCGTCTTCTATTACGCTGTATCAACAGGGAAAACGCTGCACCTTGCAGATTATTTTGATATCTTAGCGCTACCTATTATTTTTTCATCATGGGTTTTCGTTTGTCTAAGGGAAATAGTGTAAAAACACTCAGCGGCATACAGCGTCTACTAGAAGGTGGACTGATTTTTTGCTGTATGGTGGCAACATTTGTGCTACTGGCGTTAAGCAGTTTTGATTCTTCCGATCCGGGATGGAGTCAATCACATTTCGACGGTGAAATAAAAAATCTGACTGGCGCGGTAGGTGCTTGGCTGGCTGATGTTTTATTCTATTTTTTTGGCTATACAGCCTATATTATACCGGTGATCGTCGCCTTAACAGGCTGGTTGCTTTTTAAACGTATCCATAAGTTACTCGAAATCGATTACTTCTCTGTTGGCCTACGGCTTATCGGTTTTCTGTTGATCATGTTTAGCCTTGCGGCACTTGCTAGCATGAATGCTAATGATATTTATGAGTTTTCAGCTGGTGGCGTATCGGGGGATGTGATCAGCAGCGCCATGTTGCCCTATTTTAATCAACTCGGTACGACCTTACTGTTACTGTGCTTTGTCGGCGCAGGCTTTACCTTACTCACTGGGGTGAGTTGGTTAACCGTTATTGATGCTATCGGCTATGCCACTATTTGGTGCTTTAGGCAATTAAAAACAATTCCTGAAAAGTTCTCTAGCGCACCCGAAACCGATGACACTAAAGGCTTTATGTCTGTGGTTAATCGCTTTAAAGAACAGCGCCGCCAACACCATGAAAACACGTTTGATGCAGATGACCAAGATGATGACTTAACAGGTGATAGGCTTGTGAGCGATAACGACAGCATCATCGATATGGCTCATATTAACTCAGATGTGGATGATGCACGGCCATTGCTGAGTAAAGAAGAGAAACAAAGTAAAGCTCAATCAAGCCAAATAGCCCACTCAATCGACGCAGAAGTTGATGATGCTGAGATCGACTTTGAGAATAGACATTCGACAGGGGCGGTGGTTGCAGCTAAGCGATTGAAAGAGAAAGCTAAGATTGTCGACGGTGTTGTCGTCCTTCCCGGTGGCGACAGTGCACAACCCACTAAGCCCACCACGCCATTACCCGATATTTCATTGCTTGATGTCCCGAATCGCAAAGCCAATCCAATTAGTCCTGAAGAGTTGGACCAAGTGGCTAGGCTGGTTGAAGTAAAACTGGCTGACTTTAATATTGTCGCCAAAGTTGTTGGGGTTTTCCCAGGACCTGTGGTAACCCGCTTTGAATTAGAGCTCGCTCCAGGGGTTAAAGCATCTAAAATTACCAATTTATCTAAAGACTTAGCTCGCTCACTACTTGCTGAAAGTGTGCGTGTTGTCGAGGTGATCCCAGGTAAAGCTTACGTAGGTATTGAATTGCCTAATAAGTTCCGCGAAACGGTATTTATGCGTGATGTTTTGGATAGCAAAGCCTTTGCCGACAGTCAATCGCATCTGAGTATGGTACTTGGGCAAGATATTGCGGGTGAACCTGTTGTCGTTGACTTGAGTAAAATGCCTCATTTATTAGTGGCGGGTACCACTGGGTCGGGTAAGTCGGTCGGGGTCAATGTGATGATCACCAGCTTGCTATATAAGTCTGGCCCTGATGATGTGCGTTTTATTATGATTGACCCTAAAATGCTCGAATTATCTGTCTATGAAGGCATTCCGCATTTACTGTGTGAAGTGGTGACAGACATGAAAGAGGCGGCCAATGCACTGCGCTGGTGTGTCGGTGAGATGGAGCGTCGCTATAAGTTGATGTCCGCATTAGGGGTGCGTAATCTCAAGGGCTATAACGCTAAAATTAAAGAGGCCAAGGCACAAGGCGAGGTGATAACCGACCCGCTATGGCGCTCGCAAGATAGCATGGAGGAGCAAGCCCCCGAACTGGATAAACTGCCTTCCATTGTGGTGGTTGTGGACGAATTTGCCGATATGATGATGATTGTCGGTAAAAAAGTGGAAGAACTTATCGCCCGTATCGCTCAAAAAGCGCGGGCAGCAGGCATCCACTTGATTTTAGCGACTCAGCGTCCTTCGGTCGATGTGATAACTGGCTTAATTAAAGCCAATATTCCAACACGTATGGCGTTTCAGGTGTCATCACGCATCGACTCACGTACCATTTTAGATCAGCAAGGGGCCGAAGCTTTGCTCGGTATGGGTGACATGCTTTACTTGCCACCAGGTACGAGTGTGCCTAATCGAGTACATGGTGCATTTATTGACGACCATGAAGTCCATGCGGTTGTTGCTGATTGGCACCGCCGCGGTAAGCCACAATATATTGATGAAATTTTACAGGGCTCAGCGGAAGGTGAACAAGTCTTGTTGCCAGGTGAAGCGGCGGAAAGCGATGAAGATACCGATGCACTTTACGATGATGCCGTTGCCTTTGTTACCGAAACACGCCGCGGCTCAATCTCCAGTGTTCAACGTAAATTTAAGATTGGTTATAACCGCGCTGCGCGTATTATCGAACAGATGGAGGCGCAAGGTGTGGTGAGCTCTCAAGGACATAATGGTAATCGAGAGGTATTAGCGCCCCCGCCACCTAAAGTGTATTAAGTGATCTTGGGTGATATAAATAGGAACAGAAAAATCATGATGTTGAATCGAATTTCGTTACTCGCTTTAAGCTTGCCTTTGCTGTTTACCGCGCAGTCCAGTGCCGATAATGCGGCCTCTTTAAAGCAAAGACTAAGCGATTTAAATAGTTTAAAAGCCCAATTTAGCCAAACCGTTACCGACATTAACGGTAAGGTTATCCAGCAGGGCGAGGGAACATTTGCCCTTGCCGTGCCCAATCAATTTTATTGGCATTTAACCTCACCAGATGAGTCACTCATTGTGGCTGATGGTCAAGATGTGTGGATTTACAATCCGTTTGCCGAAGAGGTGTCTGTACTTGATTTAAATCAGGCTATTGAGGCATCTCCCATCGCTTTATTGGTTCATCGTGATGACTATACTTGGCAACAATATCAGGTCATCCAAGCTGACAACTGTTATTCCATCGCGCCTAAAGATGTCGATGCTGGGGTCGCCAAGGTTGAGGTGTGTTTTAACAGTACTAGTTTACACACTATGAAACTTGAAGATCAGCAAGGTAATCTCAGTGAGTTTAACTTGTCTGAACAAGCGACATTGACCGATGCCGATAAGACCCTGTTTGAATTTACGGTACCCGAAGGCGTTGATATTGACGATCAACGCTTAAAAGCAATTAAGTAGGCTAGCTTGTGTCAACGTTAACCTTTGATTTTGCCCCCGACTTTAGGCCTCTTGCGGCCAGAATGCGCCCAGAAACCATAGAGCAATATATTGGTCAAGGCCATCTGCTTGAGGCTGGAAAGCCGCTGCGCAAAGCCCTTGAGGCGGGGCGAGCCCACTCTATGATGCTGTGGGGGCCACCCGGTACAGGCAAAACCACCTTAGCTGAGTTAATTGCCAAGTACACTAACGCCCATGTTGAGCGGATTTCGGCGGTCACCTCAGGGGTTAAAGAGATCCGCACCGCCATCGAGCATGCTAAAAATGTCGCCCAATCTCGCGGGCAGCGCACCTTATTATTTGTTGATGAGGTACATCGCTTTAATAAGAGCCAGCAAGATGCATTTTTACCATTTATTGAAGATGGTACGGTGATTTTCATCGGCGCCACCACCGAAAATCCCTCATTTGAAATTAATAACGCGCTTTTGTCCCGGGCGAGGGTTTATTTAATTAAACGCTTATCTGATGATGAGATCAAAGCCATAGTGCAGCAGGCGCTGCATGATGAGCAGCGCGGCCTGGGTAAACGTCAGTTACAGATGCCCGATACGGTGGCGACAAAGTTAGCCACTATTTGCGAAGGGGATGCGCGTAAAGCCCTTAATCTTATTGAGCTAATGAGCGACATGATTGCCGATGGCGAATCCTTTAGTGAATCGCTGTTAATTGATGTGGCAGGTCAGCAATTGGCTGGGTTCGACAAAAATGGCGATCAATATTATGACCTTATTTCAGCGGTGCATAAATCGATTCGCGGCTCTGCGCCCGATGCGGCGCTGTATTGGTTTTGCCGTATGCTAGAAGGCGGCTGCGATCCGCTTTATATCGCCAGACGATTACTGGCCATCGCCTCTGAAGATATCGGTAATGCCGATCCGGTGGCAATGACGGTGGCACTCAATGCTTGGGACTGTTTTCACCGTGTGGGTCCCTCTGAAGGTGAGCGTGCTATAGCTCAAGCCATAGTGTATTTAGCCAGTGCGCCCAAAAGTAATGCGGTTTATACTGCCTTTAAAGCCGCGCGAACCTTAGCGCGTGAAACCGGTCAAGCTCCAGTGCCTAACCATCTGCGTAACGCGCCAACACAATTGATGGCCGATATTGGTTTAGGCGAGGGTTACCGTTATGCCCATGACGAGCCGCAATCCTACGCCAGTGGTGAATGTTATTTCCCTGCAGAGTTAGCTCAGAGTCGTTTTTATTATCCAACCGAGCATGGGTTTGAAAAACGGATTAAGGCTAAACTCGAATTACTAGCCCAGCTCGATAGCCAAAGTGAGTTGAAACGCTATGAGTAATCTACTGTTTGTGGCAATAGGTGGCTCAATTGGGGCTGTTTTTCGTTATCTGATCTCAATATTGATGATTCAGGTATTTGGCTCAGCATTTCCTTTTGGTACACTGGTCGTCAATATGATTGGCTCATTCTTGATGGGCGTGATTTATGCGCTAGGTCAAGTCAGTCATGTCAGTCCGGAAATGAAAGCACTCGTGGCTGTAGGTTTATTAGGGGCGCTGACAACATTTTCAACCTTTTCCAATGAAACCTTGCTATTAATTCAACAAGGGCAGTGGTTGAAAGCTTTTATTAATATCGCTCTGAACCTTTGTCTATGCCTTTTCATGGTTTACATAGGGCAGCAGTTGGTTTTTTCTCGCATTTAACTATTAAGAAACTAAAAACATGTTAGATCCCAAATTTTTAAGAACAGAATTAGAAGCAACGGCCGAGCGTCTCGCAACCCGTGGGTTTATTCTTGACGTTGGTCGTTTAAGCCAGTTAGAGGAAAAGCGTAAGTCGCTGCAAGTGGCGACCGAGGAGTTGCAAGCCTCGCGTAACGCCATCTCAAAGTCTATTGGTCAAGCCAAAGCTAAGGGTGAAGATGTAGCACCTATCATGGCGCAAGTAGGCGATTTAGGCGCAGAGCTTGATAGTAAAAAAGCAGAGTTAGCAGTCTTACTTGACGAACTTAACGCGATTGCGATGAGCGTGCCAAATCTACCTGACGAGTCGGCTCCGATTGGCGCGGACGAAAATGATAATGTGGAGATCCGTCGCTGGGGTGAAGCAACACAATTTGATTTTGAAGTTAAAGATCATGTTGATTTAGGTGAATTGCACAGTGGTCTTGATTTCAAAAACGCGGTTAAGATCACCGGTTCACGCTTTATCGTGATGAAGGGACAAATTGCCCGTATGCACCGTGCATTGGCGCAGTTCATGCTTGACCTGCACACCAATGAACATGGCTATACCGAAGCTTATGTTCCCTTATTGGTCAACGAAGACAGTCTGTTAGGCACTGGTCAATTGCCTAAGTTTGGTGAAGATCTGTTTCATACCAAGCCGGCTACTGAAGAGGGGCAGGGCTTAAGCTTGATCCCAACGGCAGAAGTACCGTTGACTAACCTTGCACGCGATACCATTATCGACGAAGATGAGTTGCCCGTTAAGCTTACTGCGCACACCGCGTGTTTTAGAAGTGAAGCTGGCTCATACGGTCGTGACACGCGAGGACTTATTCGTCAGCATCAATTCGATAAAGTTGAATTAGTGCAACTGGTTAAGCCTGAAGATTCGATGGCGGCGCTAGAAAGCCTAACCCAACATGCCGAAACCGTATTACAAAAGCTGGTGCTGCCTTATCGCACTGTGGTGTTATGTACTGGTGATATGGGCTTTGGCGCAGCTAAGACTTACGACATTGAAGTGTGGTTGCCTGCACAAAATACCTATCGTGAGATTTCATCTTGCAGCAATATGCAAGATTTCCAGGCTCGCCGCATGCAAGCACGTTATAAAGCCAAGTCAGCCAAAAAACCTGCATTATTGCACACACTCAATGGCTCAGGTTTAGCTGTTGGCCGTACTTTGGTCGCCGTGTTAGAGAACTATCAAAACGCCGACGGAACTATTACGGTACCCGAGGTGTTACGTCCTTATATGGGCGGCATGACCCAAATAGGCTAACGCTTAGAGAACATAGGCTTAATGGATAACGGTAGGCACTTTTTTCAGTGGCTGACCTATGTAGTCATTATCTGTATTTTCGTTGGCGTTATGCTAGCTACATTTGGTAAAGCAGTCTTGGTGATATTAAAAAACCTATAATAAAAAAGCCTAGCGATGCTAGGCTTTTTTGTATTGAATCAAGGTGCTATTGCTTATTGGTGAGTAGTCGACTCGCTACTCAATTTAAATACATTTTGCCGGTTTTGGCAGGCCTGCTACTTTCGTCGCTTGCTTGGCTGGCCCAGCAGGAAATAGCGTGTAAAGGTATTTTGAATTGCCTTTTTCGGCGCCGAGCGCCTGACCAATAGCTTTAACTAATACACGTATCGCTGGGCTGGTGTTGTATTCTAAATAAAAATTACGCACAAAATGTATCACCTCCCAATGGGCTGGCGTGAGTTCGATATTCTCACCCGCGGCGATCACCTTAGCCAACTCCTCATGCCAATCGTTGACATTTTTAAGATAGCCTTGAGCATCTGTTTCAATTTTTTCAGCTTGATATTGTATGTAGTTCACCAGCTTATCACCTTTGAATGAAGCAATGTTTGTTGCACAAACGCTTGTTGAGCAATACCTGAATAATTGACCAGCAGGTCGCCAAGTCCGCGAGCTTCAACATCGTCTTGCAACAGCAGTACGTTACGTTGTGCTACCGCTTGCTGCCATTGAGTCTGCAGTAACAGGTTGACGGCATCGCCACGCAGCAGCAGGGTATCTTGCTCAGCCATATAGCGCAAACAAGAGATTAGCGCGGTATCCGCGGTTTGAATAATATGTAATATCATTAGTATACAAACACCTCATCGGCTAGCTGTAATTGCGCGGTTATCGCCTTGGGCTCTAGTGGTTCGACCGTTATCGCACAGTGCTCAAGGTTGAGTGCTCTATCCTGTAAAGATTGATGGCAAATAAACACTTGCTCAATATCATAGAGAGGCAGAGCCTTAAAGGTTGCAATAAAATCACGGCATCCAATCTGCGCTGGCTGTTGATTAGGCAGCAGATTGAGCACACCATCATCGACAAATATTAAGGTTACTTGTTGTTCAAAACTGGCGCTAAGCAGCGCAAAATCAAGCCCTTCACGGCTACTGGCACTGCCATGAGGTGCATGGCGAAACACAACGGTGATTTTTTTCATCTTGTTCCTAAAAGAGACGCAGAAATCGAAACGTTAGCATCGAGCTAATCGCACCAAGACTAAAAGCAGACCACTCTATCAGCCTGCTCTATACCGGTCACCAACTCACCTAAACCGCCCATAACAAAAGGGCTATCACAGTTCCAATGGGCAAGTTGTTGTTCGCTGGCTTCTGTTTGCGATAACACGCCGCGTCTTAATGCGGCAGAAACGCAATTAATTAATGGGACATTATGCTGTTGGCCAAATGCTATCCAAGCCTTAGTGAGGTCGAATTCGTCAGATGCGGGACTATTTAAACCATTGGTTGATAATACGCCATCTTGATAAAAGAATACCCGCACTATTTCATGACCTTCAGCGATAGCCGCTTTGGCAAAGCACAATGCTTGAAAACTGGTATTTTGACCGTAGGCGGGTTGATTGACTTGAATTAACATTTTACTCATGAAGATCAATATTCCCAATAATAGAGCAAAAAAAGCTCCCATAATTGGGAGCTATTCTATCGTAATTTATCCCTATACCCCAAACAGACGCTGCAGTCCTTCAAGGGGGAGGTGATTAAGCGGTAAATTAATCGTCGTTACCGATCCCCATTAAGTGCAGAATAGAGATAAATAGGTTTAAGAAATCCAAGTATAGCGAGATAGTCGCACGGATATAATTGGTTTCACCGCCGTTAACGATGCGGCTGGTGTCATATAAAATGAACCCTGTCATCAGTAATGCGACACCCGCGTTAAGCGCCATAAATACGGTACCGCTGCCAATAAAGATATTGGCGATACCCGCAACGATGGCAATCACCAAACCGGCAATTAAAAAGCCACGCATGAATGAAAAATCTTTTTTAGTGGTTAGTGCATAACCAGACAGAGCGATAAACACTACTGAGGTTAAGCCTAAAGCCTGCATGATCAACTGAGGTCCGTTCGCCATGCCCGCATAGTGGTTAAGCATATAACCTAAAGACGCACCTTCCATGCCTGTAAAAGCAAACACCCAAAAAAGCCCTGCAGCAGATTCAGCTTTTCTTAATGTGACAAATAGCAGTACCAATCCGCCAAGGGATAATCCCAAAGACATCATAGGCCCAATCTGCATCGCCATGGCGAGGCCTGCACATAATGCAGAGAATGCGAGTGTCATCGACAATAGCATATAGGTATTTTTAAGCAGTTTATTAACAACTTCTGTCGAAGCATGTCCTGCGTACAGTGTTTCTTGTGTCATCTTTTTCTCCAGTGACCCGAAATAACTTTTGCTTAGCGTTATTGCTTAATCAGTGTGACTCAATGGTAAAAGTGTCCAATGATTATTTGAGTTCATTCATATTCAACAGTTCCATTAGGTGAATAGAATTTTACGCTAGTCAATGTCCATGGGTAAATCATACCTGAGCCAGCGCTGAGGTAAAAGCGCTAGTCGCTGATTAATACTAATTGGTTGATGCTAAATGATTAATGAAACCAATCTCGTTGCAATTTTTCACTGTCGCCTAAGTAATCCAATACCCACGCCATGGCCGGAGACATATTGGCATCGTTCCAGGCTAAGCAGCAAGGACTAGGGGCTTTGGGCCTCTCTAACTGTTTTTCGATAAGCGCGCCCGCCTGAATAAAAGGTGCTGCAAAATGTTTGGGCATATAACCTATACCTAAACCTTCACGGAAGCAGTTAATTGCACGTATCCAATCGGGAACGACTAAGCGGCGCTGATTTTCAAGCAACCAAGTCATGCGTTTGGGGATCTCTCGTGAGGTATCTTCAAGGCAAATGGCAGGGTAGGCCTTGAGTTCATCGTCAAGTAAAGGGCGGTCTATTGCAGCTAATGGATGATGTTTACTGACCAAGAAGGTCCAATCGATATGGCCCATATCTTTAAAACGATAATCGCCCCCAACAGGGATGGCAGTCGTTGCGCCAATGGCAATGTCGCTGCGACCTGTGGCGATAGACTCCCAAACACCATTAAACACTTCGATGCGAATGATCAGCTCGACATTGTCGAAATGGCGATAAAAATCGGCAATCAACACACTGATCTTATCCGCCCTGACAATATTATCTAGCGCGATAGATAATGTCGGCTGCCAACCATTAGCCACGCGTTTAGTATTGTCTTTTAGGTCTTCGATTTTGGTGAGCACTTGGCGAGCCTGTTTAACAAAGTGCTCGCCGGCCGGCGTTAAGCTAACACTGCGATGGTGACGTTCAAACAGCACCACGCCTAACTCATCTTCTACTTGCTTAACGGCGTAACTCACAGCAGAAGGCACTTTATGCAGCTTATTGGCTGCGGCGGTAAAGCTACCCGCGCGGGCCACCATGTCGATCAGTTTCATAGATTGTTCTGAAAGCATACTCTTGGGTCCTTGCTGTGAGAATTTTTCAAACCTGTAAGCAAAAATAAACGCTTCACAACCAATAAGCAAGTATCTACACTCCGCGACTCGTTATTTTGTTACTAGTGTGAATGTATGAATTTTATGAATAAATGCGGAAAATTGCTGTTTTTTATCTATCTTGCGTTGCTGAGTATGTTGGGTTTTGTTGCAACTGATATGTATTTACCTGCTTTCAAAGCAATTGAAGCAACATTTGGAGCGCCCCCCAGCCATGTGGCAAGTTCATTGACCTTTTTCTTAGCTGGTTTGGCTATCGGTCAATTATTATATGGGCCATTGGTGCAGCGTTTTGGTAAGCGTAACAGCTTGCTATTTGGCTTAATGGTGTTTGGTTGTGCCAGTTATATGGTTGCGGTGAGTGATACTATGTGGCTGTTCAATCTTGGCCGCTTCTTCCAGGCCATTGGTGCCTGCAGCGCTGCCGTGATTTGGCAAGCCATCGTTATCGATAAATATGAAGCGACTGAAGCACAAAAAATGTTCAGTAATATTATGCCTTTGGTGGCACTCTCACCTGCGTTAGCGCCAATACTAGGTGCGTATGTATTAGAGCATAGTGAATGGCGCAGTATATTTATGCTATTGACTGGCCTCACAGTGCTGTTGATGTTGGCAACCATTATGTGGGTTAAATCGGAGCGAGTTGAAAGTAACGCTGCAGCACCTACAAAGGTGGGGGTGAGTTATCTTGATATGCTTAAGAGCCCACAATACCTGGGTAACGTATTAATATTTGGGGCTTGCTCTGCGGCGTTTTTCTCGTATCTGACGCTGTGGCCAATCACCATGGAACAACACGGTTACCAAGCCACTGAAATTGGCCTGAGCTTTATACCTCAAACAGTCATGTTTATTGTGGGAGGTTACATGAGCAAAGTGCTTATTCGCAAAATCGGTACTGAGCAGACCTTAACTATTTTATTGTTACTGTTTGGCATGTGTGTTGCTGGGATCGCCTTTAGCACCTTAGTGATGCAGGCCGACACCATTTGGCCTTTGTTGAGCATCTTTTCGGTATTAGCGGCGGCTAATGGTGCTTGTTATCCTATTGTGGTTAATTGTGCGCTGCAGGTCTTTAAGCAAGCTTCAGCGAAGGCGGCAGGTTTACAGAACTTTTTGCAGATAAGCTTAGCGTTTGGTGCATCATCAATTGTTGCGATATGGGCAATACATGCCGAAGTGACCATAGCTATTGCGATTGTGGTATCGTCGCTAGGTGTGCTGGTTGGATATAAAATGCGCCGTTTAAATAGCTGGGGCGAATTAAGAAAAAAGTTGAGTAAAGAACTGGCAACACCCGATAACTCTCGCGTTGGTATTAACAGCGACGAAAGTTAATCGCATTGATCATTCAGGGCCATCATGTTCTTTAAACATAGTTGAAAGTCAGTGATGCCCCTTAGTTGATGGTTAGTTAAGCAGTTGATGCCGCGAATACCATTTTTACTTTACATCGATTAAAGCGCGCTATATTATTCGCGGCGTTCGGAGAGATGGCAGAGTGGTCGAATGCACCGGTCTTGAAAACCGGCATGGGTTTATAGCCCATCTAGGGTTCAAATCCCTATCTCTCCGCCACATTAAAACAAAAAGCCCGTTATCGAAAGATAACGGGCTTTTTGCTGTTTGTACGACCACTACTTGTACTCGCTTATGATAGTGACTTGAACCCTAGGGTTCCTATTGTTTAAAGTCAGCTATCTCTTCGCCACATTAAAACAAAAGGCCTTATCGAAAGGTAACGGGCTTTTGCTGTTTGTACTATCACTATTTGTACTTCCGCTATTATTACTAGTTAAAGATAGCGACTTGAACCCTCGGGTTCCTATTGTTTAAAGTCAGCTATCTCTTTACCACATTAAAACAAAAGGCCTTATCGAAAGATAACGGGTTTTTTGCTATTTGTACGACCACTACTTGTACTCGCTTATGATAGCGACTTGACCCTAGGGTTAACTTTAAATTTTAAACAAGGCAAAATTTCAGTTCGATCCTAATGACAAGATTTAGGTTTTATCTGTCCAGTGGGCTGACGATGCCGGTTTGGTTGATACCCGCTGCATGAGTATAAATCTGGATGGTTTTAAGATCTTTATGTCCAAGCTGTTCTTGTATGGTTCTTATATCTGTTCCATGTTGTAGAAGTTGAGTCGCGAACGAATGCCTGAAAGCATGGGCTGTGACTCGCTTACCCACCTGAGCCTGTTTTGTGGCGACTCTTAATGCTCGTTGAACTTGGCTATAGCTGATGAGATAGCGCACCCAGTAAAGATAAGACTTTTCCGTTTGCAAACTGTGAATCGCCACTGGTTTCCTAGATACCTTTTTGCTTAGGTAAAATTATCTAAAATCAACTAAAATCAATTTAAACTTATCGATAACGCCGTAGTAACCTAACACCCTAGTTAATAATGCCACCTAAAATGAGTCTTATTATGAAACCATCAGGATTTACCCTTATTGAGCTTGTTGTTGTGATCATTGTTCTTGGCATTTTAGCCGTGGTCGCTGTTCCTAAATTTATTGGCGTGACAAGTGAGGTCTTAATCGTAGAGATTCAAGATATGGAGGGCGAATTGAAAACCGCTAATAAATTGGTATTTTCTAAAGCCGCACTCGAAGGTAAGGAAGAGCTGGCTTTCAACGATATCCATAATCAAGTGGATTCATCACTGATCATCAATGGCAAAAAGGTCAGCCTGCATTATGGTCGTATCCAGGCAACCAAGTGGAATATCTATCAAGTCATGAACATTGATGAAGCTGACTGGACAGTGTTAGCTTCTTCTGGCGTTTATGCTCAAGCCTATTTCACCCCAAGAGGTGCGCCGGCGTTTGGCGCAACTAGCATACAAGAGATGGTCGATTCTAAATGTTATCTCAAGTATGGTTTCAGCCAAGAGCATTATAAAACGCCAAATTATGAGCAAGTCACCTCAGGTTGTTAGGCCTATTTAGCTAGCGCTAGTCAGTGTTAATCTATTATGACGGCCACTCAGCTCGGATTTTACTCTTTACTTTAATCATTTTTAAGCTTCGTTTTAAATAGTGGCGTGGGATCCCATTCCACATAAAAAACCGATATCCATAGTTAATGACATAGACATTAGCCTCCGACTAAGCTTTGATTGAGCATGAAATCAGGAGGTTTTATGCCGCTCTCTGGCTAAACTCAAACGTGTACCTAAGACCCTTTATTATTGTTGTAGCAGTGCCGTTTGGCGTACCTTTGTGGGGATCTTACACTTTAATGCGGCGTTATACGGTTTAGGATTAAGGCGTCTCCCATCCAATTTGAAGATGCACCAAAAGATATGGCTGTTTGTTATTTTAGTGGTGAAGCCGATGTGATTACTGGGCCTTGTGTTCGTAGCTTAAGGTGTATAGCATGGCTCGTTTTTAAATTAACTAATTCTAAATTAACTGAGGGTTTACGATGAGTCTGATAGTCTATGGTGTGCCGCTATCGCCTTTTGTGCGTAAAGTATGTTTGTGCTTGGCCGAAAAGGCGCTGGATTATCAATTAGAGATAATTTCGCCGTTTGATCAGCCGTCTTGGTATAAAGAGATAAGCCCGCTTAACCGTATTCCTGCTATTAAAGATGGTGATTTCACCTTGGCAGATTCGAGTGTGATCTGCCAATACCTTGAAGAGCAATATCCGCAAGCAACAAGCTTGCTCGGCGACAATGCCGAGCAAAATGCGCGAGTGCGCTGGTTAGCTAAATATGCCGATGATGAGCTGGCACCATTAACCACCTTTAGCGTTTTTTCACAACGCATTATCCAAAAAAGCATGGGTAAAGAGTGTGACGAAGCCGCTGTGCAATTAACGCTGACAGAAAAATTACCGAGCCATTTCGATTACCTCGAACAGCAGTTAGCGGGTAATGATTATTTTGTCGCGGGAAAGCTCACCTTAGCCGATCTGGCTTTCAGTTGTCAGATGGTGAATATGGAGCACGCTGGTGAGACGATAGATGCGGCGCGCTGGCCATATTTGAGTGCCTTATATTTACGGGTTAAGGCGCGTGCATCGATGCAAGCCTTGTTACCGGCAGAGCAAACCATCATTGCCAAAATAACGGCCTAGTGATAACTCTCCTCTAGCTTTTGCTGGTGCAGGGCGCAACTAAGGCTTAGTTAGCCTGCGTGATCCTAACATTAGGTAGGCTGCAGTATAGGTTAGGCCGTTACATAAATGGCCATGATGGATAACTGATTGAATTGCCTTACAGGTGAGACCAAAAAGCGGCTAATAACCTAATAGGTTAGCAGCCGCTTTTTTTGGATAAAACAAACGTATTATCTCGCTGCTCCGATCAAGAGTAACTTACTGAAAGTGGCTCTAAGAACAGCAGAGCAGGCTAAATACTGCGATTAACGGCTGCTTAATAGGTCAAGTGACAACTGGGTAGATTATTCTTTTCTAAGTAGTTTTGGTGATACTCTTCGGCGCGGTGAAACGGCATCGCTGGCACGATTTCTGTGACAATTTGGCGCTCCCCCCATTTTCCGCTTCGCGCTAAGGCAAGTTTCGATTGCTCAGCGGCCGCTTTTTGCTGCTGATCGTAAAAAAAGATCGCGCTGCGATATTGATGGCCTACGTCACCGCCTTGCATGTTGAGCATGGTCGGGTTGTGATTAGACCAAAATACGGCTAACAGTTGTTGGTAACTAACTTGGTGTTCGTCATATTCAACTTGAACCACTTCAGCGTGACCGCTATTACCTTGTTTGACTTGCTCGTAAGTGGTGCGCTTATCGTCACCGCCCATATAACCACAGCTTGCTGCTGTCACCCCTTCAATTTGTCTGAAAAAGTACTCAACACCCCAAAAACAACCAGCACCAAATGTGGCTATAGCCATCTGTACACCTCATGACTTTTAATTGATATGCCTATTCACCGGTAGAGGATGAAGCGCTTAGCATCACCTTACAACTAAAATAGACGTCTAGATGGCTTTATTGTGTGGTGGCTTGAATGAGAATGCAAGCTTAATTTATCGGTTACTGAGTTATTGTGTGGTGACAAATGGCTGTCTGATCCGTTAAATGGTACTATCAGCCCTTGATAAACATAATACTAATAAATCCAAGGAGTCATGCCTATTACAGCAGATCAACATGATCTGTAAGGTATGAATAATGTAAGGAGTTTTGTGTGCCACAAGCACTAAATCTGTCGAATGACTTTTTGCAATTTACCCTCGCAAATCCAAAATCTATCCCAGAGCCGTTGACCTTTACCATAGGTGAACATACCCGCGTACATGTTTGGGATACCGGCGTGATTGCATTTGAGCCTTTATCTTGCGGCGATGCACCAGTCAAAAATATTGTATTGTCCAGTGCCATACACGGTAATGAAACCGCGCCCATTGAACTGTGTAACACGCTGATCACTCAGTTGCTCAGCGGTCAAATCATCACGCAGCAAAGGTTACTCTTTTTAATTGGTAACCCTGCGGCTATTTTAAATGGCACCCGTTTTGTCGAAGAAAACCTTAACCGGCTTTTTAGTGGGGCGCACTCCAGTGGGCAAGGACTCATCAACGCCGAGCGTGTGAGAGCCAAGAAGCTTGAACGTTATGTCGATCGCTTCTTTACTGGCGGTCAGCCTAACTCGCCGCGATATCACTACGACCTACACACCGCTATTCGCGGCTCCAAGCATGAAAAATTTGCCATTTATCCCTACCGTCAAGGTGCGCCTTATAGTGGTGAACAACTGATGTTTTTAGCCGCTTGTGGTATTAAAACAGTGTTATTTCACCATGAGCCAACCACCACCTTTAGTTATTTTTCTGCTCATAATTATCAAGCCCATGCGTTTACTATCGAACTTGGCAAGGTTATGCCGATGGGCCAAAATGATATGACACGCTTTATTGCGCTCAAAACAATGCTAATTCAATTAATTAAAGGTGAGCCTTTGGCATTACCTGCATTCGATCCTAGCCAGCTAAACCTCTATCAAGTTAATCGCTCTATCAATAAGGGTTATGATGATTTTGAGTTTACGTTTGCCAATGACGTGGAGAACTTTACCGCGTTTCCTAAAGGTTATGTGTTAGCTAAAGAGGGGGGGGCAGAGGTTAAGGTCGATGCTGCATTCGAGTCTATCGTGTTTCCTAATGCCAATGTGCCCGTTGGGCAAAGAACGGTGCTCTGTTTGGTGCCCGCAGCGGATTATCGGGTTGACTAAAGCCTTAGCGCGCTAAGGATTGTAAAGCTATATATACATCAATGTTAGATGCTAGTTATCCCCTTTAAACATGTTGGGCTTGATAGGCAGTTTACGTTAACGTAATTTAAACCTCACGTGTGAAGCATAATAATGGCCAGTGATTAAGTGTTACGCTTAATCGCTGGCAAATAAATAACAAGAAAACTCAGCTGATAAGAGAATAGTATGAGCAACACTAAGAGCACGACAGAAACTGTCCATAGGGTCAGCTTTCTTGATAAGGATTCGCTGTCAATCCCGATGTTAAAGATCCTTCAAGCAGACGGCACCACGTTTGAAGAAGCGGTATTACCTGTGATTGACCAAGCCTTAGCTGAAAAAATTCATGACACGTGCGTATTCACCCGAGTACTCGACGAACGTATGTTAGGTGCACAGCGTCAGGGCCGCATCAGCTTCTACATGACTTGCACCGGTGAAGAAGCCTCTATCGTTGGCAGCGTCGCGGCGCTCGATGATGAAGATGTTATCTTAGCGCAATACCGTGAGCATGCCGCGCTGCGTTACCGTGGATTTACCACCGAGCAGTTTATGAACCAGATGTTCAGTAATGAAAAAGATCTGGGCAAAGGCCGTCAAATGCCGATTCACTATGGTAGCAGTGCCTTACATTATCAAACCATTTCATCGCCACTGGCGACGCAAATACCACAAGCCACTGGGGTCGGTTATAGCCTTAAAATGCAGGGTAAACGTAATGTTGCTATCTGTTATTTCGGTGAAGGTGCCGCCTCTGAAGGAGATTTTCACGCCGGATTGAATATGGCCGCCGTGCTCAAGTCGCCGACGATTTTTTTCTGTCGTAACAACGGCTATGCCATCTCAACGCCGACCAGTGAGCAGTTTGCCGGCAATGGTATTGCTAGCCGAGGGGTGGGCTATGGTATGCACACCATACGCGTAGATGGTAACGACATGTTAGCTGTGCTTGCCGCTACCCAGCAAGCCAGAGCCTATGCGCTAGAGCATAATGCGCCAGTACTCATTGAAGCGATGACCTATCGCTTAGGCGCACATTCATCGTCTGATGATCCCTCTGGCTATCGCTCCAAAGAGGAAGAGGCGAAGTGGCAACAGCATGATCCCGTGCAGCGTTTTAAATTGTGGATGATCAATAAAGGTTGGCTAACCGAAAGCGATGACAGCGCACTGTATGACAAATATCGTCAAGAGGTGTTAGCCTCGGTTAAAGTGGCTGAAAAGCTGCCTGTCGTGACCATAGATGAACTGATAACCGATGTGTATGACACGCCAACGCCGCGTCTCGAACAGCAACTCAAAAATCTTAAACAACATATTAAAAAATATCCAGAGTCCTATCCAAATAGCGCAGGGAGAGTCTAAATCGTGGCAAAGATCAATATGTTACAAGCCATCAATGATGCCTTAACCATTGCAATGGAAACCGACGAAAAAACGGTATTGTTTGGTGAAGATGTAGGCCACTTTGGTGGCGTATTTCGTGCCACCTCAGGCTTACAGGAAAAATTTGGCCGCGATCGCTGTTTTAACACCCCACTGACCGAGCAAGGCATTGCCGGTTTTGCTAACGGTTTAGCCTCAAACGGCATGACCGCGATTGCCGAAATTCAGTTTGCCGATTATATCTTTCCTGCCATTGACCAAATCGTCAACGAGTCGGCCAAGTTTAGGTATCGCAGTGGTAACGAATTCAACGTCGGTGGCATCACTTACCGCACTCCTTATGGCGGAGGTATCGCTGGTGGTCATTATCATTCGCAATCACCTGAAGCTTATTTCACTCAAACCGCAGGCTTAAAAGTGGTTGTGCCACGAAATGCCTATCAGGCTAAAGGGTTATTATTAGCGTCTATTCGCGACAACAACCCTGTGGTGTTTTTCGAGCCTAAACGCTTGTACCGCGCCAGTGTCGGTGAAGTCCCTGAAGGCGCCTATGAGATAGAGCTAGGTAAAGCTGAAGTGGTTAAAGAGGGCACCGATATCACCTTACTGGCTTGGGGGGCGCAGATGGAGATCATCGAAAATGCAGCTTCGATGGCAGCCAAAAAGGGCATTTCATGCGAAATCATCGATTTACGTACACTTGCCCCATGGGATGTTGAGACCGTCGCGGCGTCAGTTAAGAAAACCGGTCGCTTGCTCATCAATCACGAAGCGCCATTAACCGGTGGTTTCGCTGGTGAAATTGCTGCCACGATTCAAGAAGAGTGTTTCTTGTATCTTGAATCTCCTATTAGCCGAGTGTGTGGCCTAGATACGCCTTACCCCTTGGTGCACGAAAAAGAATATATGCCAGATGCGCTCAAAACGTTTGAAGCGATCAAAGCATCGATGAAATATTAGGAGCGCAGGCATGATTAAAGAATTTATTTTACCCGATATAGGTGAAGGGGTCGTTGAGTGCGAACTGGTCGAATGGTTGGTAAGCGAAGGCGACATGGTGGTTGAAGACCAACCCATTGCCGATGTCATGACCGACAAAGCCTTAGTGCAAATTCCCGCACCCCATGCAGGTATTATCAAAAAACTTCATTACAAAAAAGGCGATGTCGCGAAAGTGCATGCACCACTCTACTCGGTGGAGCTGGATGATATTGCTGAGACTGAATCATCGGAGGAAGCGGCCGTTAACTCAGCTAGCGTTCAAAATAATTCATCGCAAGATAATGCCAGCACAAGCGCAGTGGGCACCGCCATTGAAGAGTTTTTACTGCCTGATATTGGCGAGGGGATTGTCGAATGTGAATTAGTGGATTGGTTAGTCAAAGAAGGCGACATGGTGGTTGAAGACCAACCCATTGCCGATGTCATGACCGACAAAGCACTGGTGCAAATTCCAGCCATAAAAAGTGGCAAGGTTGTCAAACTGCATTATCGCAAAGGCCAACTGGCTCAAGTGCATTCACCGCTATTTGCTATCGAAGTGGAGGTGGAGTCGGCGCCTGCAGTTCAAGCTATGTCGCCATCGCATGCCGCTAGTGCTCATAATGCGGCGACAGATAATGACACCTTAGACGTCGAGGGGACATTACCAAGCAATGGTAAAGCACTCGCCAGCCCAGCGGTAAGACGTTTGGCGCGCAGTTATGATATTGATTTAGCCAAAGTGCCTGGTACAGGCAAACATGGCCGCGTCTATAAAGAAGATGTCGAGCGTTATCGTGGTGGCGAAGCGGTTAAAGCCAAAGCGGCTAAAGCTGCCAGCAGCGCCGAGCAGATCGCCACACCTGTGAGCCATCTACCTGAGCGAGTCGAACCTATTCGTGGCGTTCGCGCCGTGATGGCGAAGATGATGATGGAGTCGGTATCGACCATACCGCATTTCACCTATTGTGAAGAGTTAGACTTAACTGAGTTAGTTGCCCTGCGCGAATCGTTGAAGCAGCGTTATTCTAGCGATGAGTTAAAACTCACTATGATGCCGTTTTTTATGAAAGCGATGTCGCTGGCCTTAAGTCAATTCCCCGATATTAATAGCCGCGTGAATGACGACTGCACCGAGCAGACTTTCTTTGCTTCGCACAATATAGGCATGGCGGTCGACTCGAAAGTGGGTTTATTGGTGCCTAATGTGAAAGATGTGCAGCTTAAATCGATTCTTGACGTGGCCAGTGAGATCACTCGGTTAACTAAAGATGCGAGAAGTGGCAGGGTGAGCCCGCAGGATCTTAAAGGTGGCACCATTTCTATCTCTAATATTGGTGCATTAGGCGGCACCGTCGCAACGCCTATTATTAATAAACCTGAGGTAGCGATTGTGGCGCTGGGTAAACTGCAAACGTTGCCGCGCTTTAATGCGCAGGGCGAGGTGGAGGCCCGTAGGATCATGCAAGTCAGTTGGTCGGGTGATCATCGCGTTATCGATGGCGGTACGATTGCGCGCTTCTGTAACTTGTGGAAACAGTATCTTGAGCAGCCTCAAGAGATGCTGCTGGCCATGCATTAACAAAAGGTTTTTTTGAAAAAGAGCGCCTAGCGCTCTTTTTTTTTAATGCTATTAATCTTTGGCCCGAATTAAGTATAATAACGCAAATTAATCCACTACTTTTGGTTTAAGCATGAGTCAGTTAGCTCCAAGTATTGCAAACATTCAATATCCATTTCCCGCTAAACCTATTCCGCTAAATGATGAGCAAAAACAGCATCATAAGGCGCGTATTAAGCAGCTTTTAAAAGAAAAGGACGCGGTATTAGTGGCCCACTATTATACCGATCCAGAGATCCAGGCATTAGCTGAGGAGACTGGCGGTTGTGTATCTGACTCACTTGAAATGGCGCGTTTTGGGCGTGATCATCCGGCTAAGACATTGATTGTAGCTGGGGTTAAATTTATGGGCGAAACCTCAAAAATCTTGAGCCCAGAAAAAACCGTGTTAATGCCTACCCTAGATGCAACTTGCTCATTGGATGTCGGTTGTCCTATCGAAACCTTCAGTGCTTTTTGCGATGCTCATCCTGATCATACTGTCGTGGTTTATGCCAATACGTCTGCAGCGGTCAAAGCCCGCGCCGATTGGGTGGTCACATCTAGCATTGCACTGGAAATTGTCGAGCATCTAGATAGCGAAGGTAAAAAAATCATCTGGGGTCCAGACAGACACTTAGGCAGTTACATTGCCAAGCAAACTGGCGCCGAGATGTTGATGTGGCAAGGTGAGTGTATTGTCCATGATGAATTTAAGGCCAAGGCCTTGCGCGAGCTTAAAGCACTGCACCCAAATGCAGCCGTGTTAGTTCATCCAGAGTCACCCGCCAGTGTGGTCGAGTTAGCCGATGCGGTGGGCTCAACCAGCCAGCTGATTAAAGCTGCACAATCAATGGATAACGACACTTTTATTGTGGCAACCGATAAAGGCATTTTCTATAAGATGCAGCAAGCTGCACCTAACAAGACATTAATTGAGGCGCCCACTGGTGGTAACGGAGCAACGTGCCGAAGCTGTGCTCATTGTCCTTGGATGGCGATGAACGGCCTACAAGCCATTGAGGCAGCGTTAAGTGACAGTGACAGCGCACAACATGAGATATTTGTCGATGAGTCATTGCGTCAAAGGGCGCTGTTGCCCTTGGACAGGATGCTCGACTTTGCCAAAACGTTAAATATGCAAATTAAGGGTAATGCTTAACGGCATAAGTTGCCGTTTAAAAATGGTCGATAAGGCAGTTAATTATCCAACCGCTGAGCAAACTTGATTATTAAGCAAATAAAGCGCCATTAAAGGCGCTTTTTTTATGTTTAAATTTGCTCTAATTCGGCGCAGTACTAGACCAGAGACTAATTGTGCTTGCTTGATTGAAGTGCTAAAAACAGTCCCATTTGGTGCGCCTGTCGCTGATGTTTTACTGACATTTAAATGTCATGCTAGTGTTTACAAACCCAGGCGCTATGCAGTGATTGACGAGATAATATTACGGAGCGTCTTACTCAAATGACAATACAATGGCTTAAAAAATGCGGTGTTATGGGTAACCAATCATGAATATGCAATGGATAAGTAATCTTTCAATTAAAAACAAGCTATTACTGGTGATAGTGCCACCTATTCTTGGGGCATTATTTTTTGGCTTATACGTTGTTTATGGCCAATACCAAATGCAACAAGGACTGAGTCAAATAGAAACTCTGGCTGAGTTTTCACAAGTGAACAGTAATTTAGTCCATGAATTGCAAAAAGAGCGCGGCATGAGCGCCGGATTTCTTGGATCAAAAGGTCAAGCATTTGCCGATAAGTTGCCTAGTCAACGTCAGCTAAGCGATCAACAAGTTGATACATTTAGATCCTTTACCTTAAACCATGCGATCCCACCTGATTTTGCAACTCAGATGAACAGCGTTAACAGTATGCTGAGTCAACTCGATGAGGTGCGCCGCCGTATCGATCAACAGACCATTAGTGTGGCAGAGGAGGTGCAGTATTATAGCGACCTCAATACGGCATTATTAGCGATTGTCGACCACGCCAGTCAGCAGGGGGATAGCCGCGCTATTGCCATTCAATCTGCTAGTTTCGCTGCCTATTTGCAGATGAAGGAGCGTGCTGGTATCGAACGAGCCGTATTGAGTGCCACGTTTGGTAACCCCAGTTTTAAGCCCAATATGTTTCTTAAATTTGCGACACTAGTATCAGAGCAAAATACTTATAAAGAGCGCTTTTTGGCATTGGCGACACCTAAAGTTAAAATGGCGTATCAACAACTTGCTAACTCTTCAGTATTTACCGAGGTTAACCAGTTACGTAGCATTGCATTTAGCCAAGACCCACAGCAATTACAAGCCAACAGCTCACCTCAATGGTTTGCCAAGTCGACCGCGAGAATAGAAGCCCTTCGGCAATTTGAACAGCGTTTATCTAGCGATCTGCTTGCCGATACTCGTAGTGCTTTGACTCAAGCCACCACCTTGATGATCAGCGCCATCGTGTTGATGCTGACCTCTGGTTTAATCGTGATTTTGTTGTCATTGCTTATTGGCCGTTATCTACATGGCTCACTACGCAGCCTATATAATAAAGTGACCGAATCGCAGCAACATTTTGACTTGAGCGTAAGGGTCGATATTGTTGGACGTGATGAGATTGCGCAGTTGGGGCAAGCGTTTAACCATATGATGGCTGATTTTGATACGGTTATCGGTTCGGTGCGCACTAATACCAAAGGCTTGCTCGATGCTTGTCAAGAGATGGAGGGCTACGCGCGTAATATGCGCGAAGATGTCACTCAAGGTCATAGTGAAGTGGATCAAGTTGCTTCTGCAATGACGCAGATGAGTGCCACGGTGCAAGAGATTGCTCAAAATGCGGTGCAAGCATCAGAAGCGTCTGCAAAAGCCAATAAAGAAGCCCAAGAGGGTAGTCAGGAGGTGGAACGTACGGCTCAGTCTATCAATCAGTTGGCGATTGAAATTGATGAAGCGGCGCTCGCCATTAATCACCTTGATAAAGATATTAAAGGGATTGTCGATGTGCTTAGCGTGATCAGTGGCATCGCCGAGCAAACCAATTTATTGGCACTTAATGCCGCTATTGAAGCGGCTCGTGCTGGTGAGATGGGCCGTGGGTTTGCTGTGGTGGCCGATGAAGTCAGAAGTCTGGCTCAACGGGCACAGAGTTCGACAGAAGATATTCGCAGCATGACAGAGCGCCTAGAGCGAGGCGCTCGCCTAGCGGTAAAAACGATGGAAGCGGGCAAGGCGCGAGCTGAAACCAGTGTTGTGGAGTCTCGCCGCGCAGGTGAAGAATTAGTGCGTATTGTGCGTGAGGTCAGTGTCATCGATAGCATGAACGAACAGATCGCCGCGGCAACACATCAACAGTCGGCAGTCTCTGAAGAGGTGAATCAAAATGCGATGAAGATAAGTGAGATTTATCGTAACACCCATGATGTATCCGATAAGCTCAGTCAACTTAATGAAGCCTTACTTAACGATGTCAGTGCGATGTCACAACTCGTAAGTAAATTTAAGTAACTCACTTGCTAGTGAGTAGGGCGGGCGATTTAGGTTTTCATCTGATGATTTGCATATGCATCATTTTGTGCCCTACAGAACAGATCTTAGATATTTTAACCAGAGCCTGACCAGAATAGGACAGGGAAATAGGGGAACTGGTGAACTATTATGCAAATGCTTGACGCTGTTGTTTTATTGCTTGACCCTGTTTAGTGATTTGCGTAAAGTGTCGCTCCGTTAGCCGCATCGAATCCTAAGGATCCGATAAAGTTGATGATACGGTGAGATGTCCGAGTGGCCGAAGGAGCACGCCTGGAAAGTGTGTATACGGTAACGTATCGAGGGTTCGACTCCCTCTCTCACCGCCAAATTAAAAGAACGGGAATCAGTAACTTACTGGTTCCCGTTTTTGTTTGGTGCCTTTTCGTAATTTTCACCACTTTCTCTTTACCTTTTCTTGTTCGAATATCTTCCTGTTCTGCTCGCTATCGACCTATTGGCTCCCTAGCCACACCTAGCTCTTTTAGTGCCTCCGATCTATCTGAATCGGTCATTCAAGCTTGTAGACGCGATGTCAATATACATTACTGATTAACTCGTCTGAATAGTTGTCTTTTTAGAGTCAACTTATTGCAATGGTAGGCATTCAAGGGGGGATTGATTATAATCAGATGATAATGTTTAGGTGTAGGTCTACTCTCAATGGAAAATAAAACAGCGCGATTTACCGTATTACTCGATCCCGCCAAGAAACAAGCTTTTGAGCAGCTTTGCGCGTCTCAAGATTTAACCCCATCGCAAGTGGTGCGCCAGCTTATTCGTGGCTACCTTGAGCAGTATGATGTGAGCTATGGTCAACAAAAGCCGATTCATAATCCCAAAGTGAGAAGCTAATTTAGTTTTACAGCATTGTCACCAAAGTTGGCTAGCTGAAACATGATAATTTTATTATAATACTATTATCATTTTTGGTCAGAGCGAACGTCAAAGGCATCATGTATGCGAGGCGATTATTGCTATAGATAAAGCTTTGACTGTTATATTTTGTAAATTAAAGAGAATTAGTGATGAGCGATATAATCCCACCATGCCCAAAATGTGAGTCTCCTTATGCGTATTCAGATGGCACGCTATTGATCTGCCCTGAGTGTGCGAATGAATGGAATCCCAACGAAGAGATCGTTGATCCAGATGCCATCATCTTAAAAGATGCTGTGGGTAACCTATTGGCCGAAGGTGATAAGGTCACGTTGATCAAAGATCTTAAAGTGAAAGGCTCTTCACTGGTACTTAAAGTCGGTACTAAAGCTGTCATTAATCGTTTCGTCGATGGTGATCACGATATCGACTGTAAAGTTGATGGCAATGGTCAAATGATGTTGAAATCGCAGTTTGTCAGAAAACAAAACTAAATTCTTATTAGTTTTACTGTTAAAAATACCTGCAATGAGCAGGTATTTTTTTGCCTGAAATTAACTAATGAAAGTGCAGATATGAGCATTTTTAAAGGTTCTTAGCTAGGCTATTCATCGGATAATGGATGTAACGCCCCCATATCATAACAAGGGACTAAACAGATAAAATAGGTGTTCAATAAAGCGTTTATAAAGCGCTCTATTTTGCCAGCGAGTTAAATTGAGCTGCTCAGCATTATCAATATATTGCTGTTGTAATTGGGCTAATTTAGCGGCAAAAACGACATCATCAACAGCAAGCGTGAGTTCAAAATTAAGCCATAAACTGCGCATATCCATGTTAACTGTGCCGATAAGGCAGTGTTCATCATCGATCATTACCGATTTGGTGTGTAGTAGACCGCCATGAAATCGATGAATTTTAACCCCCGCTTTAAGCAACTCACCAAAGAAAGAGCGACTGGCCCATTTCACCATGGTGGAGTCGTTTTTACGTGGAATGATAATATTCACATCGACGCCGCGGTGAGCGGCGGTAGCCAATGCGTCGAGTAAGTTTTCACTGGGCACAAAGTAGGGGGTGGTGATAACAATTTTGCGTCGAGCTTCATAAAGACTTTGCAGCAACACTTGATGGATCACCTCTTCTGGCATCCCCGGCCCCGATGGGATCACTTGTACCAGAGAGGTTGAACAGGGCAATAAATGCCCATCAATAGGTTGCTGAGGCAACTCGCGCTGGTTGGTTTCCACTTCCCAGTCCCACGCGCTCACTGCGCTGACAACTGGCACCACGGGCCCTGTGATACGTACCATGACATCAATCCATTGGCCCACACCTTGAGTTTGCTTAAAGTATTGCGGATCGATGAGGTTCATTGAGCCGGTATAAGCAATGGTATTATCGATAACCACAATTTTTCGATGCAGACGTAAATCCAGACGCCGAAAGAACATTCTCAGTGGACTCACAGCTAATGCGCCGACGACTTGAATGCCATGACTGCGTAGTTGACTTGGCCATTTGGATTTGAAAAATTGGCGGCTACCGGCAGCATCAAGCAGCAGCTTTATCTTCACTCCTCTAAGGGCTGCGCTGATCAGGGCTTGGGCCACATTGTCGGCTTTACCACCTGGATGCCAAATATAAAACTCCATGATGACGCTCTGTTGGGCGGCATCGATATCGGCAATGATTGAGTTTAAGATCTGCTCTGGCGTATGTTGTAGCAACAGGTTGTTGCCGCTTAGAGAGGGAATAGCCAGTTGGCTGTCACACAATTTACTAATCGAAACACCGTAGTGACTTTGACAGTGTGGTTGGTGTTGAGGATGCTGGTACAGTTTGGCAAACCACTGGCCGTAGGGCCTAAACATCGCCTTAGACCGGCTGGCCCTTGATTTCCCTAAGTGCAACTCGCCAAACAGCATGTAAGCAACAATACCGATAAAGGGAAGAAAGTAGATAACCAGTAACCAAGAAAATGACACCCCAATGGTGCGGCGTTTAATCACTACACGTACAGCCACCGCTCCCAGTGTTAACCAATAGAGCAGTACACCCGCAATGGTCAGTATTTGATAAAAATTTTCCATAATTGTGTGGCACTTAGCCTTGGTTGTTGTAATGGAGCACGCTATGCTTGATTGTACTGATTAATCATAATAAAACGTAGCTATACACACAAATTCGAGTGAATTATAGGCTTAAGTAAGGAAAGTGATTGGTTTCAACACGAGTAAAAGTAGGCTTAGGGGCCATAATGCTTCTATTGCCATTGTGTTATGTTGTTGTCGTGCAGCAGCTTAATGGAAGTGCCGAGGTGATGATGAGCCAAGTTGAGCCGATGTTTGTGTCACAATGCCAGCATGCCGCTTCGTCAGAGGCATTAGACAGAGAGGGCTTACTCAATATTGCGGTATGGAATATTTATAAACAACAAAAACCGCAATGGCAGGCTGTGTTGCAACAACTGACGTCTCAAAGCGAGTTAGTACTATTACAAGAGGCGCGTTTAACGCGGCGTTTTGCCGGCTATTTACAACAACAGCAACAACATGTAGTGATGGCAAAAGGGTTTAAGTGGTTGAATGTGCCCATGGGAGTGATGAACCTCTCTTGGCAATCGGCCTATGAAGCCTGTGCTTTTCAAGCCCGAGAACCGCTTATCCGCTTTGCTAAATCGACCTTAATTGCTCAATATCGGCTGTCGAATGATCAATCTTTATTGGTGATTAATTTACATGGGGTGAATTTTGATTGGCGCCTTGATACTTACCAAGCTCAGTGGGAGCAGATCATTAAAAAAGTAGCGCTACACCAAGGGCCGGTGGTGCTTGCCGGTGACTTTAATACTTGGCGAGAGGGGCGGTTACGCGTTGTCGCTCAGCTTACTGAGCGGCTTAAATTGAAAGAAGCTAAGTATCATATTGATCATAGGCACAGAGTCTTTGGCTTACCGTTGGATCACCTTTATTACCGCGGCTTAACGTTACTTGAAGCCGAGTCATTTAAGACTAAGGCGTCAGATCACAACCCCATAGTGGCTAAGTTTGCACTGACCCCTTAGCGGGTTCTTATTGATATACGCAGCGATACTTGCCAATTCAAGATAGGCTAGGCAGACTGGCCTCCTTTAGGGCTTCTCAGTCATAGGCTTTTATTGTGCAGCAACTTTTACAACAGTATTTTGGTTTCGCTACGTTTCGCCCAGGTCAGCAGCAAGTGGTTGAAACCATTATGGCTGGTCGCAGTGCAGCGGCTATTTTCCCCACAGGCTCGGGTAAGTCTTTATGCTATCAATTACCCGCGTTAGCGTTACCGCATTTAACCATTGTGGTGTCACCTTTATTGGCCTTGATCCAAGATCAACTGGCTTTTTTGCATCAAAAAGGCATCGCGGCTGCAAGTATTGACTCCACCCAAACCCATGAACAAACCCAAGCGGTTATGGCAGGGATCCGCCAAGGGCAGATTAAGATTTTAATGATCTCTGTTGAGCGGTTTAACAATGAACGCTTTCGGCAATTTATCGCTAATGTGCCCATCTCATTTCTGGTGGTCGATGAAGCCCACTGTATTTCAGAGTGGGGGCACAATTTTAGGCCCGATTATTTAAAACTACCTCAATACCAACATGATCTTGGCATTCCTCAAACCTTGTTGTTAACGGCAACAGCCACACCACAAGTGATTGAGGATATGGGGGCTAAATTTAACATTCCCCGTGGTGATATTGCGCTAACCGGATTTTATCGTGCTAATTTACACCTTAATGTGAAAGGGGTGAGCGGCAAAGATAAGCTAGCGACATTGATTGACTGGCTACGACCTCGTCAGGCTCAGCACGGCATTGTCTATGTCACCTTACAGCAAAGTGCTGAGCAGGTGGCCAGTGCACTTAATCGCGCCAATATAGCGGCTAAGGCTTATCATGCGGGTATGGAGAGCGATGTTCGTCAAGCCATACAACGTGATTTTATGGCCGGAAATTGCCCGATCATTGTGGCGACCATCGCCTTTGGTATGGGGGTCGATAAACAAGATATACGATTTGTAGTGCATTATGATCTGCCTAAATCGATAGAAAACTATGCTCAAGAGATAGGACGAGCCGGACGCGATGGCTTACCATCTGACTGCTTAGTCCTTGCCAACACCGATAACCTTAATGTGTTACAAAACTTTGTGTATGGGGATACGCCCGATAAACAAGGTATCGCTTCTGTGTTACATGAAATCGTACAAGCCAAACAACAGTCGTCACAATGGGAAGTGATGCTCAATACTCTCTCAATGCAATCTAATGTGCGCCTGTTAAGCTTAAAAACCTTATTGGTGTATTTAGAGATGCTTGAGGTGATCAAACCCGCTTTTAGCTATTACGCCGAATACCGTTTTAAGTTGTTGTGCAGTGAAGACGAGCTTATTGCACGCTTTAGCGGTGAGCGTCAGGCATTTGTGCACGCATTGCTCTCTAGTGCTAATAAAGCCAGAATTTGGTATACCATCGATTTTAATGCGCTGAATCGGCATTATCCGAGTGACCGAAGCCGGGCAGTATCTGCTATCAATTATTTTGAAGAGAAAGGCTTGATAGAATTGCAAACTAAGCAAATGACCGAGGTTTATCAACTGCTTGAGTTTGATCAAAATATTGATGCTTTAGTTGAGAAATTACATCTGCAGTTTTTACGTAAAGAGCAAAGTGAGATTACGCGGATCCAAGCCATGGTTGATATGCTAGGCAGTGACCATTGCTTAACCCGCAGATTGTCAGCCTATTTTGCCGATGAACAGTTGACGCAAGACTGTGGTCATTGCTCGGTATGTATACAAGGTGCGGCCGTGTTACCCCATAACACCAGATTGACGCCACTTGCGAGCAAACCTTTTGCAGCGCTGTGTGACGGATTGCTGCGCCTATTAGGCGATCGAGCCGATGCCAATATGTTAGCCCGTGCCTTATGTGGTTTACCCACGCCTTTATTTACCAAACTTAAATTACGCCGCGATCCTAATTTTGCCGTGCTAGAGTCTTATCCGTTTGCCGACGTGAAAGCCTGGTGCCAGCAACATTTAGGCTAGTGCGCTTGGCTACTGCAGTCATCATGTATCGCACTGCAAGTGCTTTATCAATAGGGTTTTTATTGCAATAAGCTTGATTGAATCGCTTTTGATTAAATAGTATTTAATCAAAAGCATTTAATTGAATAGCTCTTTATTACAATTGGGCTTTGGGTCAGCTAGAGCCTTAAATAAAGCTGAGCCTGATTCTGACCTGACACTCAAGTGTACTGGCAGAATCAATTTTGCGATCTATAGCAATAATGTGGCCATATCAACAAAGGGCTGTATCGACAAAGGGGGTAGGCCTGATAGCCACTGTAAGGCATTGATTATAGGCTGTAGATTGAGTAGGTTTTTTGTAACAATCTTTGTCAATATTAACCCTTTAGCTGCAATTTATCCGCTAACGTGATTAACTCTGGCGGCGTTTGACCTAAATTAAGCTGTATAGAACACATGGGTAATTGGCTATTAATACGTTTAGCACGTTATATCACGCGGGCTTTAGGCAAAGGTTGAAGTCCTGCTGTTATCTCTTTAATGCCAACCACTAGCAATGCCGCTTATGATTTATCTTTGACGCGAGTCATGGTGATAAAAGTGTGGGTCAGTAACGCTTACAGATAAGCATCAGTTTGGAGCTAAAGACAAATACAGCGCCAAATGATTAAAAACTCAAAATAAACTAGAACAATAAACTAAAACCTATTAGGGAAGCCAAGATGAAAAAATCCTTTCTCGCTGCGGCCGTTGTGCTCGCATTAGGCGGTTTAACCGCCTGCCAACATCAGGCCGTTACACCGAGCTCGCCTGCCATGACGCAAGCGGCACAATATCAATTTGAGCAGTTTTCACAGCAATTTATCGATGCACTTTGGCAGGAGTCGCCAACGTGGGCATTGTACAGTGGATACCATCAATATGATGCACAGTTAAAAGTGCCTAATGCGGCCAATCGCGCGTTATCACTGCAATTTATCGAACAGCAGTTGGCGCTACTCCAGCAGTTTGAGCCGCTATCACTGTCGGCGAATCAACTGATCGATTATCGCCTGATTGAAAATTTGCTGCTGCGGGATAAATGGGAGATAGAGACCTTTAAATCATGGCAATGGGATCCGTCGGCTTATAATGTCGCTGGTGGCTTTGCGCAGATCATCAATGAAGATTTTGCGCCGCTTGATGAACGCCTGCGCTCATTTTTAGGCCGCATGGAAAATGTCCCCGCTTATTATGTTGCCGCGCGCGCTAACATTAACAATCCGACCCTTGAACATACTCAGCTGGCTGTGATGCAAAATGAAGGAGCGTTTGCGGTTTTCTCTGATGAACTGCTGGATACGGTTAAAAGCTCAGGATTAAGCGAGCAAGAAAAAGCACTGTTTGTTAGTCGTTTTAACGCGGCAACTAACGCCATTAATGAACATATACAATGGCTTAAATCATTAGAAAGTCAGCTTGAAAAAGAGGGCGCGCGTAGCTTTAGGATTGGGGAGGCGCTATATGAGCAAAAGTTTGCCTTTGATATTCAGTCAGGCATGACAGCAAAGGCATTGTATGAGAAAGCGTTAGCCGATAAAGATCGCGTTCAAGCTGAAATGGCCAAGATCACCGCTCAGTTGTGGTCGACTTATTTTACCACGCCTATGCCAAGCGACAGTACGGTGGCGACTCGTCAGCTGATCGATAAGTTGTCGGCCAAACATGTTAAACGGGAAGACTTTGTTGATGAGGTGCGTGCACAAATTCCTCAGTTGGTTAAGTTTGTCAACGCTAAACAGTTAGTCACATTAGATCCTAACAAGCCGTTAGTGGTGCGTGAAACACCTGAATACATGCGCGGTTTTGCGGGGGCTTCTATTAGCGCCCCAGGGCCTTATGAAAAGTCCAGCAACACTTATTACAATGTGACGCCACTCGATGACATGAGTGATGAGTCTGCTGAAAGCTATCTACGCGAATATAATCACTGGATTTTACAGGTTCTCAATATTCATGAGGCGATCCCAGGTCACTATACTCAGTTAGTTTATTCTAATGAGTCGCCAAGTTTAGTCAAAAGCCTCTTTGGTAATGGCGCTATGGTCGAAGGTTGGGGGGTGTACACTGAGCGTATGATGCTGGAAGAAGGTTACGGTAATTTTGAACCAGAAATGTGGCTAATGTATTACAAATGGAATCTGAGAGTCATTGCCAACACCATTTTAGATTATGCCATCCAAGTCAAAGGCATGACAGAGGCTGAAGCGATAGCACTGATGACGCAAGAGGCGTTTCAGCAGGAAGCCGAGGCGCAAGGTAAATGGCGCCGAGCGACATTGAGCCAAGTGCAATTAACCAGTTATTATGCCGGTTACCGTGAGATTTATGACTTTAGAGAAGAGTTAAAGCAGGTCGAGGGGGATAAGTTTGACCTTAAATCTTTCCATGAGACCTTTTTAAGTTATGGCAGTGCGCCAGTAAAATACATTCGTCAGTTGATGTTAGCGCAGCAGTAACGGCTTAATATGCATTAATCTTGTGACTTGCTATAGCAGCAGCCTCTGAATCGCGATTCAGAGGCTGCTTTTTTATGGCATTTTTATGAGGAGTTTTGACTGCATTTTATCGTTCTGAGTCAATCAGCACTAAGTGCTTTTTTATAGAGCTTAAGAGTCTAAGAGGTTACTGGCTGCAGGTGTTCACGGCCGCCTAATGTCGATAACCTACTTATTATCGATAGCCTGCCAAATATTGAGCGCAATGATAGTGCTTATACGGCTGGAGTGTTTTAGGTGCAAATGTTGGCTCGCTACTGTGGGGTATTTTGAGCTCAGGTAGGAAAAAGGGTGAGGATTGTCACGATGTGATTAAATCTTGCTTAAAAGCAGCCACTGTATATAGAAAATTAATGGCTTCGCATACTTAAAAGAGGTAACCTTAATGATAATTGTTATCATTAAGGTTGATGGATGAGCAGGGTATTACTTATCGATGACGATCTGAGCGTAAGACAGATCGTGGCTCAAGCCTTGTATTCACAAGCTTGCCAAATTGATCACGCCAGTACTGGCAAAGAAGCGCTAGACAAAGTTGAACAGCTGCAACCAGAACTTATCATACTCGATATTGATATTTCCTGTGCAGACGGCTTTGCGTTCTTAACATCTCGCCGCGATAGTTTGCCTGTCATTGTTATCTCCTCTAATGATAATGAAGAGACTCGCATCAAAGGCTACGAGCTAGGCGCTGACGATTTTATCGCAAAACCTTTTAGCACTAGAGAGTTACAGGTCAGAGTCGCCGCGTTGCAGCGTCGAATTCAACTGGCTCGTACTCAACCTCGGCCACAACGCTGTGTATTTCAGCAGATGAACTTTAATGAACTCGATTACAGTATTGAAGTGGATGAGCGCCGGGTTACTCTGACACACACAGAGTTTAAGTTGATCAAATACCTGTTTGAGCGCAAGGGAGAGGTGGTCACCAAGCAGGAGTTACAACGTGCGGTGCTCAAAAAGGAGTTAGGTCAGTTCGATCGTAACCTCGATATGCACATCAGCAATACGCGTCGAAAGCTCGCCCAGACCAATCTGCCCAAAAGCATGATTAACACGGTACGAGGACAAGGGTACAGCTTTGCAAGTTAAATGAGCTATTTGATCAAGATTGATGGTTTTTTGTGGTGGCGACTGCGAAAGTGAGCCAATTTAGTTTATCCTATGGGCATTAATATCAAGCGTACTTATAATCGGTGTCGGGCGTAACCATAGTCTGATCAGTGGGTGCATTTGATTGATAAGCGGATTTCAAATAACAACGCTGCCCTATGCGGCGATATAATATGAAGGAATGGATATGCGGATCAGTGCCAATTTCGATGGCGGTAATATTGATGTCATCAATCAAGATAATATAAATGATATACAGCTGGCGATCAGACCAGATGAAGGCGGCGAATTTTTTCAGTGGTTTAACTTTAAGTTGCAGGGCACTGTCGGCCAACACTATACCCTTAATATTATCAATGCCGGCTCAGCATCGTACACCAAGGGTTGGGAAGATTACCAAGCCGTGGCCAGTTACGATCGCCAGCAGTGGTTTCGTCTGCCAACCCGTTATCAAGACGGTAAGTTGACCATTGAGGTTGAACTCGATTGTGACGTTATTCAAATCGCCTATTTCGCGCCATACAGTTATGAGCGTCACCAAGATCTGCTCAGCACCGTTCAAGTACATCCTTTGGTGTCGCTAGAGCACCTAGGCCTCACACTTGATGAGCGCGACATAACCTTAGTCAAAGTCGGCGATGAAGATCCCGATAAAGCTAATATCTGGATCACCGCTCGCCAACATCCTGGTGAGACCATGGCCGAGTGGTTAGTTGAAGGCCTGCTGACCAACTTACTCGACGGTGATTGCCCGACAGCCAAGGCATTGTTAGACAAAGCTAATTTCTACATAGTACCGAATATGAATCCCGACGGCGGCGTTAGAGGTCATTTACGCACTAATGCTGCGGGCGTCAACCTTAACCGCGAATGGCAAACCCCTTCACTGGAGAAAAGCCCCGAGGTGTATCATGTTGTGAACAAGATGCAGCAAACTGGGGTGAATTTATATTACGACGTGCATGGTGATGAAGGCTTACCTTATGTCTTTTTGGCCGGTTGTGAAGGCGTGCCGCGCTTTAACGATAAGATGGCGCAGTTACAGCGTCGCTTTGTCGATGCTTTGCTACTGACCAGCGCCGATTTTCAAGATAAATTTGGCTACGATAAAGATGAGCCGGGCAAGGCGAATCTTACGGTTGCCTCAAATTGGGTAGCCGAAACCTTTGGCTGCTTGTCCAATACCTTGGAAATGCCCTTTAAAGATAATGCGAATATGGCTGATCCTATGTCGGGTTGGTCGCCAGAGCGCTGTATCTATTTAGGTGAAGCCTCGTTGTTGGCCATGTTGGCCGTGGTTGACGATATTAAGTAATGGAGGGCTGATATGGCGTTAATACAATGTCCAAATTGTAATAAGCGCATATCCAGCCTAGCGAAAACGTGTCCTCACTGCGCTGCTAAATCCAGTGGTGACAATGAATCGCTTAATCGGATAAGCCATATTAAACGCAGTAACCAGTTAATGAATCATAGTTTTTTTGCTATGACATTATTCATCGCTGGGGTGGTGATTTGGTTTTGGGGCGGAGAGCCTGCCGAAGGTGCGCGGGCCAACATTGCTGGTGCGTGCGTAGTGTTTGGGTTTGTGGGTTACCTCATTGCCAGAGTGCGAATAGTATTACATAAACGGAAAAGTGTATGAGTGACATTAATAAAGTAATCGATGAGATGCCAGATGAAGTGTATGCGCGCTTATTAAGCGCTGCTGAATTGGGCAAGTGGGATGATGGCAGTGTGTTGTCTGATGAACAAAAAGAGCAAACCTTACAACTGGTGATGCTCTATCAGGCAAGAAGGTTAAATCAAACTGACCATTTTACCATAGGTAATCAAGGCACCTTAAACGAGCTGTCTAAAGCAGAGCTTAAAAAACAGTTTAAAGGCGAGAGCATCGCCGCGTTTAAAGCCGAAGAATTATAATTAAATAATGCCCCTAACCATAATTAGGGGCATTTTTTTAATCTTCGGTTAACTCCCCAAACAGATCCCGCTGCATCATTTCGCGAATTTGCGCCGTACTATAATCGGTAGACAGTAAATAGTGCAGTTTGGTTAACGCCGCTTCTGTGGTCATGTCAAAGCCACTGATCACCCCCGCTTGTGCCAACGCATTACCAGTGGCATAGCCACCCATGTTGACTTTTCCCTGCATGCATTGGGTTAAATTAACTAAGATCACTCCGCGTTCACTCGCGCGGCGTAAACAGTCGAGCAATTCAGGATTTTGCGGCGCGTTACCCACGCCATAAGTTAATAAAATTAACGCCTTAACCGGTTGCTGTAAAATATTGTCGATAATGGCAGTGGTGATACCGGGATACAAGGTGACCACGCCAATCGGCTGCGGGCTGATATTGTTCACTTTAAGGGTGTTGGCCTGCGATTGACTGATCTTGCCTGCGCGCAGACGAATTTTAATCCCGGCTTCAATTAACAGCGGAAAGTTAGGCGAGGCGAAAGCGTCAAAACCGTCAGCATGGGCCTTAGTGGTTCGATTGCCTCTAAACAACTTGTTATTGAAGAACAAGCACACCTCGGCTACTGGGTAGTTTGCCGCAATATACAAAGCATTTAGCAAATTAGTTTGCCCATCGGAGCGCAGCTGCGCCAATGGAATTTGCGAGCCGGTGACAATCACGGGCTTGGTGAGCCCCTGCAACATAAAAGAGAGCGCCGAGGCAGTAAAGGCCATGGTATCTGTGCCATGCAAAATCACGAAACCGTCGTATTTGTCGTAGTTAGCCTTGATATCGTTGGCGATCATCTGCCAATCGTTGGGCGCCATGTTGGATGAGTCGATTAACGGCTGGTATTCATGAATGACAAAGCTGGGCATCTCTGCATGGAAAAACTCCGGCATATCGTTAACACAATCGGTTAAAAATCCAGGCACTGGCGCGAAGCCGTTATCGGTTTTTTGCATGCCGATGGTACCGCCTGTGTAGGCAACGTAGATTGAGCGTTTTGTCATAATAATGGTGGCTGGTTAATCGCAAGGGTGGCGCGATTATACTGGGGTTGGCATTAATAAAAAAGGTTATAGCAGGTAAGCGCTTAGCAATTGCCCATAATCCGCCTCTACTTTGGTGATTCTCTGTCTGAGTGTGGCGTTACCAAAAATCTGCAGGCGCTAACATACCCACAGCTGAACACATGGAGACGGCAATATGACCTATTGCCGTGTCTTATGGGCATGATTAATGGTGAGGAGGAATAAAAAAGCCCCAGCGAAAATGCGAGGGCTTTTTTATTAACACTTGTCGTTAATGGTCAAGATCTGTGAGGTTAAAAATTACAGGTATCGCAGTAGAGATACACGCCATTTGGGTCGTCAAAGGCACTAAACTCTTGAGCAAATTTGCTCCATTGACCGATGATTCTATCTGCTAACTGGCTGTTTGATGCCGATTCAGGTAAATAGGCGCCAACGCTGGCGAACATTTCCTGAATAAATAGTTCTTGAGGTGTGAGCTCTTGCTCAATCACGCGAGTGTCAAACTTATCCAGTTTAGCCAGCTCAGACGCTTTGGTTACGGCTTGCTCGAGATCGCCGAGCGCATCCACTAATCCCAAATCGAGGGCTTTTTTACCAGACCAAACACGACCTTGGGCGATGCTGTCGACCTCGGCCAATTCCATATCGCGCTCAGTGGCGACCAGTGAAATAAAGTCATAATAGCCGCGCTCAATTTGGCGTTGAATGATCTGCTTTAACTCAGGGCTAATGCCTTTAGCGACAGAGAATGCAGCTCTGTCTGAGGTTGACACTCCATCGGTGTAAACGCCAAGGGAAGCCAGTGAATCTTCAAATGTGGCAACCATACCAAAGATACCAATAGAGCCTGTTAGGGTCGTTGGCGTGGCAAAGATATAATCGGCGCTGGCCGAGATCCAGTAACCACCAGAAGCCGCATAACTGCCCATACTGACAACCACCGGCTTACCAGCGGTTTTCAGTGCGAGCACTTCTTGGCGGATCTGCTCAGAGGCAAACGCGCTACCACCAGGACTATCGACACGTAGCACAACCGCTTTGACTTTGTCATCAAAGCGCGCCTTACGCAGCAGGGCTGAGGTGCTTTCACCGCCAATTTGGCCAGCAGGTTGACTACCATTAAGAATATTGCCTTTGGCCACAATGATGCCAACAGTGTCTTGTATCATCAGAGGTGGTAACTCTTTTACAAGCGTGCGGTAATCGTAATAATTTATTTGCTTATATTGATGACCTTCTTTGGCTTTACCCACGTTATCTATCATGGCTAAACGAAAGGCCTCGGCCGAGACCAGTTTATCGACCCAGCCCATATTCACGGCCATTTCTGCCGAGCGGCCCTTAGCTTTATCTAGCTCGGCAAGGTACTGCTCAGATGTGAGCACTAAATCACTTTGCTCAAGACCACGATTACGGGCAACCGTTTGCTCGTAACTGGTCCAAATATCGTTAAGTAAGGCGCTGTTAGCTTCTTTGGCTGCGGCTGACATATCATCGCGTACGAAGGGTTCAACCGCAGATTTAAAGGTGCCAACCCGAAACACATGCGCCTTAATTTTAAGTTTGTCTAACGCCGATTTATAATATTGGCGATAACGACTTAGGCCATCAATTTCAACTCCACCTTGTGGATTTAGATAGATGGTGTCGGCGAAAGAGGCTAAAAAATATTGATTTTGGCCATACCAGTTGCCCATGGCAATGATCGGTTTGTCTGACGCTTTAAAGCGTTCTAACGCCTCACCGATACTTTGCAGCTTACTGATCCCCGTGCCTCTGAGTTCACCAATATCGAGTACAATTGCGGCGATACGATTATCGCTGGCGGCGTTATCTATGGTGCGTAACAGATCGGCCAGTAAAATCTCACCATCGACATCGGCGCCTTGATTGCTTTTCATCACTGCTTCTATGGGATCAACTTGACGTAACTGTTCTACCACAGTGCCGGATAAATTGAGCACTAACGCAGAGCCATCTTCAACGGTAGGCAGCTCGTCACTGCTCATGGCAACCACAATGAGCGCGAGGAAACCGAAAAAGAACAGATTAAGTATTAGCTTGCGAGTACCATTAAGGCCTTTCCACAAACCGATTAAGATCCTTTTAAAAACTGAGGGTTTAGCGGACATCATCCACTCCTATATTAGCTAGATTTCCCTATGCTAACTGAAAATCCTCTTTGGGGTGAAACACAATTGTAAATGAATCTTTTCATAGCCCTTTGATTGTGTATTGAGCTTAAAACAAACAACGGGTATGCTAGTTTAAATCACTTGTTTAAAAAGGATGTTTGAATGTCGTTTCCACATTTATTAGAACCCTTAGATCTTGGATTCACTCAACTCAAGAACCGTGTACTCATGGGATCCATGCATACCGGGCTTGAAGAAGAAAAGGGCGGTTTTGAGAAACTGGCAGCATTTTATCAAGAGCGTGCTAAAGGTGGCGTAGGGCTAATTGTAACTGGCGGAATAGCCCCCAATTTGCGCGGCCGCTTAGCCCCACATGCCTGTCAATTAAGTTTTCCGTGGCAAGTGGCTAAACATAAAATAGTGACCGATGCGGTTCATGAGGCTGACGGTAAAATTTGTATGCAAATTTTACATGCCGGGCGTTATGGGTACCACCCGTTTTCACTGGCACCAAGCAAAATCAAATCGCCTATCACTCCATTTACCCCCTCGGCCATGTCATCTCGACAGGTGAAAAACACGATAAAAGATTACGCGACATCGGCGGCCTTGGCTAAAAAAGCCGGTTATGATGGCGTCGAAGTCATGGGTTCGGAAGGGTATCTGATTAACCAATTTATCTGTTCGCGTACCAATAAGCGTGAGGATGAATGGGGCGGTACATTTGACAATCGCGTTCGCTTTCCCATCGAAATCGTCAAGGCGATACGTGCTAAGGTTGGCGCTGACTTTATTATTATTTTCCGTCTATCTATGTTGGACCTGGTGGATAATGGTTCGAGCTGGGATGACGTGGTCAGTTTAGCCAAATCCCTTGAGCAGGTTGGGGTGTCGATTATCAACACAGGTATTGGCTGGCATGAAGCTAGGGTACCAACCATTGCTACCAGTGTTCCGCGCGGCGCCTTTGCTTGGGTGACGGAGCGACTCAAGCAGCAAGTAACAGTACCGTTAATTGCCACCAACCGCATTAACACGCCTGAGATAGGTGAGCAGATCATTGCCTCAGGGCAGGCCGATATGGTGTCGATGGCGCGCCCCTTTCTTGCCGATGCCGAGTTTGTTAACAAAGCCGCTGCGGGTGAAAGCGAGCTGATTAATACCTGTATTGGTTGTAATCAGGCTTGTCTGGATCATACCTTTGCCCTTAAGCGTGCGACCTGTCTGGTTAACCCAAGAGCCTGCTATGAAACTGAGCTTAACTTTACTCCAGCTGCGACCAAAAAGCGCATTGCCGTGATGGGCGCTGGCCCTGCCGGCATGGCATTTTCAATCTATGCGGCTATGCGTGGTCATCAAGTCGTGGTATTTGAGGCGAAAAGTGAGGTGGGAGGTCAGTTTAATTTAGCGCGTAAGATCCCAGGTAAAGAAGAGTTTAATGAAACCATTCGCTACTTTACTGAGCAGATGAAACGCCATCATGTTGAGCTTAGACTCAACACTCGTCTCGATGCTTCTGTGGTACGTGATGAAGCCTTTGATAAGGTTGTGATTGCGGCAGGCGTCGTGCCGCGCCGCCTAGAACTTCCTGGTTTTGATAACCCTAAGGTGGTGACCTATCAGCAGGTGCTTAGCGGTGAAATTAGCGTTGGTGAGCGGGTAGCCTTGATTGGTGCGGGCGGTATTGGCTTTGATATGGCGCATTATCTTGGTGAACGTGAGTCGAGTACACTGCAACCGGACAAGTGGTTTAAACAGTGGGGCATTGATAAGACGTATGCTGAGCCTGGCGGGCTCACTGAGCCAGAGCTATCGGCGCCTGAGCGGCAGATTTATTTACTGCAGCGTAAAACCAGTAAAATGGGTAAAGGGCTGGGTAAAACCACCGGCTGGATCCATCGCTCTGTGTTAAAACACCATCAAGTGCAAATGTTAACTGGAGTTAACTATGAACGCTTCGATGAACAAGGTTTACATATCAAGGTGGGTGATGACTCACGCGTGCTTGACGTCGATAATGTTATCTTGTGCGCTGGCCAAGAGTCGAACCGTACTTTGGTCGATGAGATGAAAGCAACGGGATTACCCGTGCACCTGATAGGCGGCGTCGATGTTGCGGCAGAGCTGGATGCTAAACGCGCGATCCGTCAGGGGGCAGAGCTGGCTATCAGCTTGTAATTAACTGAGTATGGGATAACACTTGGGTTATCCCATCTTATAATCAGATCTCAGCATAATAAGCGAATAACGTGGTGTTGCTACGACATTACTGATGCAAAAACGACTTTATTGTAGCAGTGTCGTTTGTCGATGTAGAGACTGATGGGGTACCAATCTAGAATTGGCCGTAAACGCCTAATACAATTATTGATAAACCAACCAATATAGCTTCTTCACTCCCTTCCTACATCTCAATTAGAGTGGATAATGTTATTATCTACATTATGGAAAAACCTACAACTCAGAGTGTTAACAGTTTGTTGACGTGAATCTGGCCAGTTGCTAGCATGGTTGCAATACTGTGGGCTATATTTAAATATGTTCTGTTTATAATTTTATAGGGAAATAATGATTATAAATAAATGTGACTATATATTCGCGATTTCCTTATCGAGCGGCGACTTTGCTTACGTAATTAATCCTATTCCAATATGTGAAAAATAGTTGCTTAGGCACAATCCTAGATCATTATGGTAGAACACACTAGAATTCAATAACCACTTAAGAGTTGGTAAATCATGATTGCAAATAAAAAAGTACTATCATCACTACTTATTTTAGCCATAATGTCTATTGTGTTTGTCTATTTTTATAGTTCAAGCAATGATTCATCCGTATCAGAAAGTAATGAAGTTAAAGAAAGTGAAAACCTTGATTTTGTGAGTGATGTCGGCAATGCTTTATCTAACAGTTATGAAGGTAAATCAAATAATCAGATTTCTGAAACTGATAGGCAAAGTTATAAAATAGGAGATAAGCAGATAAAAGTTAGCGACATTGGTGAAAAACTTTATCAATCGATCGTGAGTGATAATGTTGTTGATGGCGTTACTCTAGCAGCAATAATGACATCTCCTGTATATCGAGAGATTGTTAAAGAACTGCCTAATTATACAAATAAAGAGTCTGATACTGTTGAGTATGAAAACCGTATTAGCGACTATATAAACAAGTCAGATGTCAATCCACTTCTTAGCGATTATGATGTCGCGTGTAATAATGATATATGCTTTGGTTACTTTTCTTCGGAATCTAAAGATGAATTAGATAAGTTTTTTATTGAGTTTATTCGTGGGGATAGTTCACCGACTCATAAATCGGGTTTTGTTAACTCTATGGAAGTTCATAATTCCGACACTGGAATTTTTGAGTACCGTATTTCTTTTAACTCCAATCCTGACGTTAAATCCATAACCCTGCCTAGATAATAAAGTGAGCCAAATTATGGTTTCGTCACTGTCAACATAATAAAAAGGCTAACCGATGAGGTTAGCCTTTTTATTAAACCAACGGCTCGACACTGTTGCAGGGCGGGATTAAACTTTGTTAAATCATTTAACCAAAGAAAATCTCGCTTCTAAAATCGCCATTCCATGCTGCTTTTCTTATCTTGGTTGGTTTACTGGCTTTTAGCGGATGCTGCTCTAAAAGGTTCAGCACGATACGCCGAAATAGCGCCATCTTCTTCGCGTTTTCATGGTCACCAATCCTTGAACTGTCTTCCCTAAAGGTGACGTCAAGAACCCAATGTTGCTGGTTCTCGACGTGCCAATGCTGACGCACTGCTTTGGCTGCAAGTTCGACGTCTAGAGACAAAGAACTTAAGAAATAATCCGTACTTATGGTTGTAATGCCTTTGCATGTTCGTTGACGTTCAATGGCAATGAGCGACTTTGCTGACGGCCACTTTTTCGCGAGCGCCTGCGGCAGCTTTGCTGGAATTTGAAACGTCGTGCGACGCTCCTTACGCCCATGCCCCTTGTCATCCTCTTCGATACTCAATGTGTCGACGCCGTCGTTATCCCAGTGAGGTTGAAACTGCTCCTCTATGGCCTGCCTCAGTAGCGGTTGGTTGCCTTTTACCTGAACAATATAGTCGCCTTTAGCTTTGATGATTTGTTGAAGCGTTTCCCGCTGGCAGTGAAGTGCATCAAAGGTTACAACAGCGTCTTTAATGTCTAACATGTGCAACAACGCCTGAACCGTTGCGATTTCACTGCCTTTAGTCTGTGTATCTTGCTGATACAGCACAATTCCTTGTTCGGTATCAAAGGCCGAAACCAAGTGAAGCGCATTGTTAGCGCCATGTTGATTAACTGCCCCACGCAAGGTTTTGCCGTCAATAGCGATCAATGGCTTGGATGAAGCTTCTCTTAAACGATTTGCCCAACTAAAAAGTGTCATAACCAGTATTTCGGTATCGATCACTTTAATGATGCGAGCAATGGAATGCCGAGTAGGGATCCCGCTATCAAAATCTCGATGTTTACGCAGCCAAGATAGGTTCTCTTGGCCGAATTCTTCGATAGCTTGCCAGCCATCACAACCTGAAGCGATAGCGGCTAAAACGAGAAAAATAATATCAACTAAATCATGGTTTAGGTTGATGTGGGAGCGAGGGTCTTCGATGAGTTTCAAGTGTTCAAATAAGGACATGGATTAGGCTCAGTAGAATAACATGCCCGATCAGATCATGCAGATACGAAGAAGTTCCCTACTGTTAACAAAGTATGATCCCGCCCTGACACTGTTGAGCCAGCAATGCTGTTAACAATTTGCGATAGTCTTAATGTTGAGCCTATGTAGAACGATCGCAACTGGTAGAAATCGTTGCCCGCTTCCTGCGCAATAACAGTGTCTAAACTTGCTGGGTCGACATTTTAGTTGACTGGATATTATTGGTCGATGTGGCAGTGCTTTTTGTCGAGATTGACGCTCGTGTGACAACTACATTAACACCTTGAGTAGATAAGGCTAAGTCCACGTCGCCATCGGGATGGCAGCAACAAGGCAGACATTCATCGGCCTCCAGTTCAACTAAAGGCTCAGTATGGTATATCACCGAGCCATGATTGAGTTTGGTTTTACAGGCACCACAAAAGCCGTTTCGGCATTCTGAAAATACCTTAACGTTTTTCTGTTCTAGTGCCTGTAGCAGGCTAACGTGCTGCTCTGTATAGAGTAGCACTGGCTGGCCTTGTAGGCTGACAATGGGCGCTTTTTTAAAGGTCGCTTGCTTAAACGTCATGCTGTTAATTATCTAACATCTATTTATTGAGCTATGATTGCTCACGTTATTGTGACTAAAAATAGGATGCATCGATTTATCCATGCAGGACTATTAGCCACTCAATCACAGAGCCATATCATCACAGATCAAAATCGGCAAACTGACTTTCATCGACTGAAGAGTCAATTTGGCCCACAAGGTAAGATGATACTTCTACCTCTTGCGGTGCGACCTGTACTGAATCACTCTCTAGCCAGTTCTTCATCCAAGGCAGCGGGTTGCTCTGATCTGCGTACGGACTGACTAAGTTAACCGATTTCATACGCTCGTTAGTGATGTACTCAACGTATTGGCATAAGATCTGTTCGTTAAGACCGATCATTGAGCCATCTTTGAATAGGTATTTTGCCCACTCTTTTTCTTGCTCTGCCGCTTTGATAAAAATATCTGTGGCTATTTGCTCACACTCTTTGGCAATGTCCCCCATCTCTGGATCGTCTTTACCCGCTTGCATAATCTTAAGGATATGCTGGGTACCATTTAGGTGCAAAGCTTCATCACGGGCGATCAATCGAATAATTTTAGCGTTACCTTCCATAACTTTACGTTCAGCGAAGGCAAAAGAGCAGGCAAAACTGACGTAAAAACGAATCGCTTCCAATACGTTAACCGACACCATACACAGATACAGTGCTTTTTTGATCTCACGCTGGGTGACCACGACGTGTTTACCGTCAACCTCGTGCGTACCTTCACCAAACAAGTGGAAGGCTTGGCTAAGGACAATTAGCTTATCGTAGTACTCGGCAATATCGCTAGCACGTTTGAGGATCTCTTCATTGGCGACGATATCGTCAAATACTACCGATGGGTCGTTAACAATGTTACGGATAATGTGAGTGTATGAGCGTGAATGAATGGTTTCAGAAAACGACCAAGTTTCAATCCAGGTTTCTAACTCGGGTAATGATACCAAGGGTAAAAATGCCACGTTAGGTGAGCGGCCTTGAATCGAGTCAAGCAGAGTCTGATACTTTAAGTTTGAAATGAAAATATGCTTTTCATGATCGGGTAGTGCTGCATAGTCGATTTTGTCTTTGCTGACATCAACTTCTTCTGGTCGCCAGAAAAACGATAATTGCTTTTCGATTAGCTTTTCAAAAACTTCATATTTTTGAATATCATAACGCGCTACGTTAACCGATTGTCCCAAAAACATGGGTTCCAATGAGGCATTATTAGCGGTTTGACAAAATGTAGAATAGGCCATGTTTCTATCTTCCGACAATGGGGGCTAAGCCCCCATATATTAACGTGAAATACTGATGATAAACATCAAGTGATTAGATCTTACACGCGCCGCCAGCGCAACTATCATCTTCTTTTTCAATGGCGGTGATATCGTCATGACTATCTGAGGCGCCATCACGAGTGTTGTGATAGTAAAGTGTCTTCACACCGTATTTGTAAGCGGTCAATAGATCTTTTAGCAACACTTGCATAGGGACTTTTGACCCAGGGAAACGACTTGGGTCATAGTTAGTATTGGCTGAAATCGATTGGTCGACAAACTTCTGCATTAACCCCACTAATTGCAAATAACCATCGTTGTTCGGCATTTGCCATAATAACTCATAGCTATGCTGATACTTTTCAAAGTCAGGCACCACTTGCTTAAGCTGACCATCTTTACTGGCTTTCACGCTGATTAATCCGCGTGGAGGTTCAATGCCATTGGTCGCATTTGAGATCTGTGATGAGGTCTCTGATGGCATCAGGGCCGACAGCGTAGAGTTACGCAGGCCATGAGTCACTATCTCTTCACGCAGTGTTTCCCAATCAAGGTGCAATGGTTCGTCACAAATTTTATCCAAGTCACGCTTATAGGTGTCTATGGGTAAAATGCCTTTGGCATAATTAGTCTCATGGAACAAAGGGCAAGCGCCTTGTTCTTTCGCCAAGTTTACCGAAGCTTTCAATAGATAATATTGGATAGCTTCAAAGGTTCTGTGGGTAATGCCGTTGGCTGAGCCATCGGAGTAACGTACCCCTTCCTTAGCCAAGTAGTTGGCGAAGTTAATCACGCCTATCCCTAAGGTACGACGGTTCATCGATGCTTTATGAGCCGAGGTTATAGGGTAATCTTGATAATCGAGTAGATTATCTAACGCACGTACAGCCAGATCAGCTAATGGCTCTAGCTCTTCAAGATTCTTAATTGCACCTAAGTTAAGGGCTGATAAGGTACACAGCGCGATTTCACCGTTAGGATCGTCTACATTGTTCAGTGGTTTGGTTGGCAGAGCGATTTCTAAACACAAGTTAGATTGACGCACTGGTGCTACTTTAGAGTCGAATGGGCTGTGAGTATTACAGTGATCGACGTTTTGAATATAGATACGACCAGTAGAAGCGCGCTCTTGCATCATTAATGCAAATAGCTCAACGGCTTTAATTTGCTTCTTACGAATGTTGTCATCCGCTTCATATTGCAGATAAAGACGTTCAAACTCGGCTTGGTCTTCAAAAAACGCATCATACATACCAGGTACGTCAGATGGGCTGAATAGGCTTATCATGCCACCTTGGATCAAGCGCTGATACATCAACTTGTTGATCTGAACACCATAATCCAAATGACGAATACGGTTATCGTCAACACCACGGTTGTTTTTCAATACCAGCAGTGATTCAACTTCTAAATGCCACATAGGGTAGAAGAGGGTCGCTGCGCCGCCACGAACGCCGCCTTGTGAGCACGACTTAACCGCGGTTTGGAAATACTTATAAAAAGGTAAGCAACCGGTGTGGAAAGCTTCGCCGCCACGAATTGGGCTACCTAGCGCACGAATGCGACCAGCATTAATACCAATACCGGCACGTTGTGATACGTACTTTACAATGGCCGACGCGGTAGCATTGATTGAGTCTAAGCTATCGCCACATTCAATCAGTACGCACGAACTGAACTGACGCGTAGGGGTACGCACACCCGCCATGATGGGGGTGGGTAGCGAGATCTTAAAGGTTGAAGTCGCATCATAGAAGTTTTTTACATAATCTAGACGCGTCTCTCTTGGGTATTTGGCAAACAAACATGCCGCAACCAGGATATATAAGAACTGGGCGCTCTCATAAATCTCATGACTAACCCGGTTTTGCACTAAGTACTTGCCTTCGAGCTGTTTAACGGCTGCGTAAGAGAAGTTCATGTCGCGCCAGTGATCGATATGCTCATCAAGCAAATCTAACTCTTCGCGAGTGTAGTCACTTAGGATGTGGCTATCGTATTTGCCCATCTCCACCAGCTTAATGACATGATCATATAGCTTAGGCGGTTCAAATTGACCAAAGGCTTTCTTACGCAAATGGAAGATAGCTAAACGGGCAGAGAGAAACTGATAATCAGGTGATTCTGGCGAGATTAAATCTGCGGCAGCCTTAATAATGGTTTCATGAATTGCTTCAGTTGGAATTCCATCATAAAACTGAAGGTGAGAACGTAATTCCACTTCAGAGACAGAGACATTTTTCAGTCCATTTGCCGCCCAAGTGATCACTCGGTGGATCTTATCGAGATCGATAGTTTCACGTTCGCCACTGCGTTTAGTGACTTGCATAGTGCTGTTCATTAAAGATAAGCCTTGATTAAATATTGTGGTCATATGAGCTGGAAAATACACTCAACGTTTCCCTGTCAAAACAATCGAAAAGTTAACAAAAACTACCAAAATACAACTTAGGTTTTAGTGGCTTCGATCGTCACTCACACACAATATATGGTGTTATATAAATAATAGGATACAAGATAGTGAGGTTGGTGGCATTTTGCAAGCGGCATTTTAGGGGACAAGTTGTGGATATCTTGGGGGTAACATTAAGGGTTAGTAACGGCTAACCTTTAAGGCTTGTTTTCAATAATGCTTGCTGATTTTGAGTAAGTTTTGTGCTGCTAAATTTAATCTAATAGAACGCTAGTTTTATCATCGATCGCGACGATCGATGATTGGCAAATGGGTTGTGAGATGGCGAGCAAATCACTGTAAATATCCATCAAGGTGCTTCGATGTAAAACACTGGAAATCATAAAACGACATTTCAAAGCAACATTTTATAAAAAATCGTCAAAAGCAGCGTGTTTTTAAAACCAACACCAGCAAATCGCTATAGTGCGATTTGCTGGTTATCAGTGGTTTCGTTTACGTATTATGGCTGACAGAGGCTTGAGCAAGATAGTCGATAATTGCGTATGGCTTATCAAAGCATATTTGATGTGGCCAATCAGCTGGCTTGTCATCTTTAGCGATATAGCCCCACATGGCGATCCCCCCATGCATGTGGCTATTTTGCGCCGCTTCAAGATCGCGCCGTGCATCACCGATATAGATGATGTTACCAGCATCACAGCCCAGCTGCTGCGCAGCTAACAGCATCGGCGCTGCAGCGGGTTTACCTTGGGTGGTAGAGTCGCCGCTGATAACGCTGCGTATACACTCGATAAGGGGCTGTTGCCCTAAACACAGTTTAGTTAATAAAGGGCGGGTAAATCGTGCTGCCTTATTCGTGACCACACCAAAGGCAATGCCATTCTCCATTAAATAGTGCAGTACTTCAGTCATGCCATCAAACAACCTAGCATTGTCGCCATTAATGCGTTGATAGTGCGCCAGCAGCGCCTGCTGCAGTTGGACTTTTTGCGCAGCATCGAGTGTCGGCTGCGCCGCAGTAACTAGGGCTAAACTGCCATTGGATGCGGCGTCACGTACATCTTCAAGTGCAACACTGGGGTAATCGAAATCGTGCAGAGCCAGATTCAGCGCCGCAACCAGATCGGGTGCGGTATCAGCCAAGGTGCCGTCTAAATCAAACAGCACCCCGAGGATCGTACTGTTAGGCATCGTCATTTTTGACTGTCGCTATCATATAATTGACATCGAGACTCTTGGTATAACGAAACATACCGCTTAACGGATTGTAAGTGATCCCAGTAGCGTCGCTGCAGATAAGCTCGGCATTATCTGCCATCGCGATAAGCTCAGCAGGTTTGATGTACTTATTATGATCATGGGTGCCCACGGGTAACATCTTAAGCAGATATTCTGCGCCCAGTACTGTCTCTATGTAAGCACGGATATTACGGTTAATAGTCGAGAAAAACACATAGCCGCCAGGTTTGACCATGTCGCTGCAGGCTTGAATGACTGATGCAGGATCGGGCACATGCTCCAGCATCTCCATGCAAGTAACCACATCATATGCAGCAAGGTGGTAATCGCGGTGAGCTTCGGCGGTATCTTGAATGTAATTGATCTCAACCCCGGTCTCAAGTGCATGCAAGCGAGCGACATCTAATGGCTCAGTCCCCATGTCTAACCCATCCACTTTAGCGCCAATACGGGCCATGCTTTCAGATAAGATCCCGCCGCCGCAGCCGACATCTAATACACGTTTGCCAAACAGGCCGCCGACCGTTTGGTCGATGAAGTTCAGTCGTAGCGGGTTGAGTTTGTGAATAGGCTTAAACTCGCCTTCTGGATCCCACCAGGTTTCTGCCATTTTTTCAAATTTAGCGATTTCCTGTGGATCAACATTGCTATGGTTAGACACTCTTGGACCTCTCATCGAGATTTTATTGTGGTGCTATTATACCGATAGCAATTAATAAACAAAGGATTATCAATCAGGTTGCGTAAGCTCGGTGTTGACTTTGCTGTCAAAGCATACTGGGTTTGATTTGAGTCAATGTTTATCGGTTTAATCATATATTTGCTGGGAAATATCAATAGGGTCTAGCGACAATAATTATCTGTGTTAGAATGCCAAATCACGTTTTCAGGCTTGATACAACACTGTTTTATTTTCATACAGTAGGGTGTCGGCTAAATTTCAAGGGATCGAGCAGTTTATGACTGATCTGGCTTCATCTATAACACCAATTAATATTGAAGACGAATTAAAGAATTCATATTTAGATTACGCCATGAGCGTTATCGTTGGCCGTGCTCTACCTGATGTAAGAGACGGACTCAAACCTGTTCACCGCCGCGTGTTATTTGCGATGAACGAACTCAAGAATGATTGGAATAAACCCTATAAAAAATCGGCACGTGTTGTCGGTGACGTTATCGGTAAATATCACCCACATGGTGATACCGCGGTTTATGACACTATCGTTCGTATGGCGCAGCCATTCTCGCTACGTTACACCCTAGTTGATGGCCAAGGTAACTTTGGTTCGGTCGACGGTGACTCTGCAGCAGCAATGCGTTATACCGAAATTCGTATGGAGAAGTTAGCTCACTCTTTACTGGCTGACTTAGACAAAGAAACCGTCGATTTTGTACCTAACTACGATGGCACCGAATTCATTCCGGCCGTATTACCAACGCGCGTACCTAACCTGTTAATCAATGGTTCCTCGGGTATTGCTGTTGGTATGGCGACCAATATTCCACCGCACAACTTAACCGAAGTGGTAAAAGGGTGTTTAGCGTTAATCGAAGAGCCAAGCTTATCGATTGAACAGCTAATGGAATATATTCCAGGGCCTGATTTTCCAACGGCCGCCACTATTAACGGTCGTAAAGGCATCATTGATGCTTACAATACTGGCCGAGGCCGCGCCGTCATGCGCGCTAAAGCAGAAGTCGAAACTGAAGACAATGGCCGTGAACGCATTATCGTTCATGAGATCCCTTATCAAGTGAACAAGGCTCGCTTAATCGAAAAGATTGCCGAGCTGGTTAAAGATAAGAAGATTGAAGGCATTAGCGGCCTGCGCGATGAGTCAGATAAAGACGGTATGCGTATCGTTATCGAGATCAAGCGTGGCGAAGTGGGTGAGGTTGTCCTTAATAACCTTTATGCCCAAACTCAGATGCAGTGCTCTTTTGGTATAAACATGGTGGCGTTGACCGACGGTCAGCCTAAGCTGTTTAACCTCAAAGAGATGCTCGAGTGCTTTATTTTACACCGCCGTGAAGTGGTGACTCGCCGCACCGTGTTTGAACTGCGTAAAGCTCGCGAACGTGCTCATATCTTGGAAGCACTCGCCATTGCTCTGGCAAACATCGATCCTATTATTGCGCTTATCAAAGCCTCGCCAACCCCAGCGGAAGCCAAAGTACAACTGGTGGCACAGGGCTGGGAACTGGGTCATGTACAAAGCATGCTCGAGAAGGCGGGTGATGATGCCGCACGTCCAGAATGGCTAGAGCCAGAGTTTGGTATTCGCGACGGCAAATATTACCTGACTGAGCAACAAGCTCAGGCGATTCTAGAACTGCGCTTACATCGCTTAACCGGTCTAGAACATGAGAAAATTCTATCAGAATATGAAGAACTACTGATCTTCATCGCTGGACTATTGCTTATTTTGAGCAGCCCTGAGCGTCTGATGGAAGTGATCAAAGAAGAGCTTGAAGAGATTTTAGAGCAGTACGGTGATGCACGACGCACCATCATTAATGCCAACGAAATTGACATGAGCCTTGAAGATCTGATCAACGAAGAAGACGTGGTCGTGACCCTGTCTCATCTTGGTTATGCTAAATACCAACCTCTGTCTGACTACCAAGCTCAGCGTCGTGGTGGTAAAGGTAAAGCAGCGACTAAGGTTAAAGATGAAGATTTCGTCGAAAAATTATTGGTCGCCAATACCCACGACACCATCTTATGCTTCTCTGACTTTGGTAAGATGTACTGGCTGAAGGTGTATCAACTACCGCTAGCCAGTCGTACCGCCCGTGGACGACCAATTGTTAACTTGTTGCCACTGTCTGATGGTGAACATATCACGGCAATCTTACCAGTACGTGAGTACGCTGAAGATAAGTTTATTATCATGGCGACCTCGCACGGCACGGTGAAGAAAACCGCATTGACGGCTTATAGCAACCCTCGTGCTAACGGTATCATTGCCGTTAACCTGAAAGATGGCGATCAGCTTATTGGTGTCGATATTACCGATGGTAATGACGATATCATGTTGTTCTCTAACGAAGGTAAAGTAGTTCGATTCAATGAAAAAGCCCGTAACTCTGAGACGGGTGAAGTGAAGATCGATCCTGAAACTGGCGAAGAAATTATAGCCCTGCGTGCCATGGGCCGTACGGCAACCGGTGTACGCGGTATTAAGCTAGAAGAAGGCCACAGTGTGGTTTCACTTATCGTGCCAAAAGGTGATGGTGATATCCTCACCGTGACCGAAAATGGTTATGGTAAACGTACAGCCTTGTCTGAGTACCCGGCTAAGAGTCGTGGCACTAAAGGGGTGGTTTCTATCAAGGTGAGCGAACGAAACGGTGCCGTTGTCGGTGCAGTTCAAGTTGGCGAAAATGATGAAATCATGCTGATCAGTAACAAGGGCACCTTGGTTCGTACACCAGCTACCGGCGTATCGAGCATTGGTCGTAACACTCAAGGTGTGACTATCATTCGCACCGCAGAAGATGAGAAAGTGGTCGGTCTGCAGCGTATCGATGAGATCCAAGATGAGGTTGAACTAGACGAAGAGGGTAATCCTATCTTAGTCGAGGCCCATGAAGCGCCTGTTGAGGGGGCGTCGGGTGATGCACCCGATACAGAGCCCGCTGAGTAACAGCTAGGTAAATTAACGGGCGTCCTTTGGGACGCTCGTTTTGTTTGTGCAAGCCAAACCCTGAGTACGTGAAACCTTAAAATATAGTACTTGAAATGTAGTCCCCGAAACGTATTACCCATAATTAAATATAACCATTTGTACCCACGCAATGACACATCAAAGGTCAAAGGAGAAGAGAAGTGAGCGCGACATATAATTTCTGTGCAGGCCCTGCAATGTTGCCCGCCCCCGTTATGCAACAGGCACAAGCGGAGTTATTAGATTGGAATGGCCAAGGTGTGTCGGTGATGGAAGTCAGTCATCGCAGTAAAGAGTTTATTGCGCTGGCAGAGCAAGCCGAGGCAGATCTGCGTGAGCTAATGGTTATCCCCGATAACTACCATGTTTTGTTTATGCATGGCGGCGGTCGAGGCCAGTTTGCTGCTGTGGTGAATAATTTTTTAGGCAACAATGGCAGGGCACTCTATTTAGTCGATGGTAGTTGGTCTTTAGCCGCGGCAGAAGAAGCGATTAAACTGGTAGGTGAGCAGAATATTGACGTGCTTGATATTGTCGAAAAAAGTAATAATATCAGCAGTGTTGTCGTTCCAAATCTTAGCAGTATTGATCAAGATTATCGTTACCTACATTACTGTCCTAACGAGACTGTCGATGGTATCGAAATTTTTGATGAATTAGATTCGCCATGGCCGATTGTCGCTGACATGTCATCGAACATTATGTCGCGTGACATCGATGTAAGTCGTTTTGGGGTAATTTACGCGGGTGCGCAGAAAAACATAGGTCCTTCAGGACTGAGTATTGTTATCGTAAAAGATGAGCTATTGGCTCTGCCGCAACTGCCGCAAGCTTCAATCATGGATTACCGCTTAGCCGTTAAGCATGATTCTATGTACAACACGCCGCCGACTTTTGCCTGGTACTTGGCTGCTGAAGTGTTTAAATGGCTTAAGGGTAAAGGGGGGATTGCCGAGATGGCGAAACTCAATACGCAAAAAGCCCAAGCGCTATATCAGTTTATCGATAGCAATGACTTTTATGAAAGCCGCGTAGCTAAAGCCAATCGCTCGCAAATGAATGTGACCTTTTACTTAAAAGATGAATCGCTCAACGAGCAATTTATTACTCAGGCGAAAGCGGCGGGTTTAGTAGCATTAAAGGGTCACCGCAGTGTCGGTGGTATGCGTGCCAGTATCTATAACGCCATGCCCATTGAAGGGGTTGAAGCGTTAGTCAGATTTATGCGGGATTTTGCTGAGCAACATTAGTCGCAGCTAGCTATTATAAGTGATTTATATTAAATGAGTTCCTAGGATAAAGATCATAGGAACTTTTTTTGTTTTATAGCACTTTGGCAATTGATTCAGCTAAGTAGTCGACATTTCCTTCAGCAATTCCCGCAATACTGATACGGCTAGAATCCACCATGTAAATACTATGATCGCATTGCAATTGCGCGACTTGCTCAGGTGTGATGCCTAAGAAAGAAAACATGCCTTTTTGCTGGGCGATAAAGCTAAAGTCGCGGGTAATTCCTTTTTCTATTAGTTTGTTGACCAGCATGGCGCGGTTACCATTGATCCGATCCCGCATCACTTTCAGTTCATCGAGCCACTGTTGTTTTAGTTCTGTGTTGCCTAAGATAGTCTCTACTATCGCGGCGCCATGGGCCGGGGGCATGGAGTAAAGACAACGCACCACATATAACAGTACCGATAATGTCACCTCGGCAGCCTGACTCGATGCTGCCACAATTGAACAGGCACCAATACGCTCACGATAAAGACCAAAGTTTTTTGAACAAGAGCTACATAAAATCATGTCGTCGACGTGAGTTGCCATCTGCCGCACACCGTAGGCATCTTCGTCAACACCATCGCCAAAGCCTTGGTAAGCCATATCGATGAGCGGGGTGAACCCTTGTTGCACTGTGAGGTCAACGACCTTGTTCCACTGCGCATTGGTCAAATCCATGCCGCTTGGGTTGTGACAGCAGGCATGCAGTAACACTACATCGTCTTTGCCAATCTGTGCCAACGCCTGGAGCATCTCATCGAACTTAAGGCTTTTGTTGGTGTGATCATAATAGGGATAGGTTTTGACCCTTAACCTAGCGGCTTCAAATAGCCCTATATGGTTAGCCCATGTCGGGTCGCTAACCCATACGGTGGTATTGGGGTTAAGGCGTTTAATAAAATCTGCGGCGACACGAAGCGAGCCAGTGCCTCCTGGAGTCGACACCGTTCGGATGCGGCCCTCTTGTAAGGCTTGATGATCTTTGCCGAAAGCTAATTCGGCAATTAATTGATTAAACTCGGATGAGCCTGTTGGGCCAATATATACCTTGGTCTGCTCGGTATCGATACGCAGTTGTTCGGCCCGCTTTACACAAGCAAGAATGGGAGTATTACCGACAGCATCTTTATAAACGCCAACGCCTAAATCGACTTTGTGCGGATGAGGATCTTGTCGGTATTGAGCCATCAATCCTAGAATAGGATCTGCTGGCATAGGGCTCAGATTTTCAAACATATTCGATAACCTTTATTGTTGTTTTGGGCCGTAAGCGGCGAATGCGGTGAAGTGATTAAGAATAAACTAAACCCTATTCTAAATAACAGTCAACATGATGAAATGATTTCATTGTTCAATTGGCAATAATTCATGCCAGAGCAATTTACCCTAAGTCATTAAGGGATCACCACAGGCTATAAACCTTATTTTTAACCGCTTAGTAATAAAACGACGCAATAATGGGTAAAAATAGTAAAAAAGGGTTGAATACTGCGCGCTAATCAGTAATTTTATAACTACGAGGTTCAAAGTCTTTTGAACAGATCGCCATTTTGTCGTGATGGTAATAACGTTAATGATAACCCGCAGGCCTACCAATAAGTCTTGCAATGATAAAAGAGTGATTCATGAAGCAACTACGACTCGAGCCCATAAACAAAGTTCAAGGTACCATCAACATTCCAGGTTCTAAGAGCATTTCTAATCGTGCATTATTACTGGCGACCTTGGCTAAAGGTACTACTACATTGACCAACCTGCTTGATTCTGACGATATTCGTTATATGTTGGCTTCACTGGCACAATTGGGTGTCAAGTACCAACTGTCAGATGATAAAACGGTTTGTGAGCTTGAAGGATTCGGCGGCGTAATTAATGCCTCGCAGCCTCAAAGTCTATTTTTAGGTAATGCTGGTACCGCAATGCGGCCACTATGTGCAGCGCTGACCTTAGGCTCGGGGCAGTTTACCTTAACGGGTGAGCCGCGCATGGAAGAGCGCCCGATCGGTGACTTAGTTGATGCACTTCGGGTGCTTGGCGCTGATATTGATTACCTTAAAAATGACGGTTTTCCGCCACTGACGATTAATGCTACGGGATTAAATGGCGGTAATGTCACCATTGCTGGCGACCTATCTAGCCAGTTTTTAACCGCCTTATTAATGGTAGCGCCATTGGCCAAAGACAGCGTTAATATTCAAATCAGAGGCGAGCTCGTTTCTAAACCCTATATCGATATTACCATTGCGTTAATGGCTCAATTTGGGGTACGGGTAATAAACCATAATTACCAACGCTTTGAGATTCTAGCTGGGCAGCAATATGTATCGCCAGGTAAAGTGTTAGTCGAAGGCGATGCCTCCTCTGCATCCTATTTTTTGGCAGCCGGAGCAATAAAAGGCGGCCAAGTTAAAGTCACAGGTGTTGGCCGTAATAGTATTCAAGGCGATATTCAATTTGCCGATGTATTGGCGAAAATGGGCGCAGAGATAGAGTGGGGCGATGACTATATCATTGCTCGCGGCGCGCCATTAACTGGCATCGATCTGGATATGAACCACATACCCGATGCCGCGATGACGATAGCGACGACGGCCTTATTTGCCAAAGGGTCGACCACGATACGTAATATTTATAATTGGCGAATTAAAGAAACTGACCGTTTAGCGGCTATGGCAACCGAGTTGCGTAAAGTGGGTGCAGAGGTCGACGAAGGCCATGACTATATTACCGTGACGCCTCCCGCTCAGCCTCACACTGCGCAAATAGATACGTACAATGACCATCGTATGGCGATGTGTTTTTCAATGTTAGCCTTTGCCGATTGTGGTATCACTATTAATGATCCCGATTGCACTTCGAAAACCTTCCCTAATTACTTTGAAACGTTTGCTGCACTAGCAGTTTAATCTGTGTTTGTGTAAGGAAGCCGCTAGTTTATGGCTTCCTTTTTCTGAACTTAAGCTGATCATCCTCCGATTAATGCTAACTTTTTGCCGCTTTGTTGCAGGTTTTGGTTTATAATGCGCGCGCTCTTTTTTCGTGAATGGCTTTCATGATCGTTAGGGAAGACAGATTAAATTTGGAGAAACATATGTCACAACGGGCTCCTATCGTCACTATTGACGGCCCAAGCGGTGCGGGTAAAGGCACTATTAGTCAATTACTTGCTACTCGGTTAGGTTGGAAGCTGCTCGATAGCGGCGCCATATATCGTGTATTAGCCCTGGCGGCTATTCACCATAATGTCGAATTAGACAATGAAGCATCTTTAGCGTTACTCGCCGCACATCTGGATGTTCAATTTATAACATCTAATCATAACGGCATTAAAGTGGTGCTCGAAGGAGAGGATGTTTCTCACGATATTCGCAGCCAAGAATGTTCTAATGCTGCATCAAAAGTAGCAGCATTTCCGAGTGTTAGAGAAGCCTTGTTGCGCCGCCAACGCGCCTTTGCAGAAGCGCCTGGTTTAATCGCCGATGGCCGTGATATGGGCACAGTGGTATTCCCCTCAACACCCGCTAAACTTTATTTAACTGCGTCGGCGCAGGAAAGGGCGCAGCGGCGCTATAATCAGTTGCAGGACAAAGGCTTCGATGTTAATATCGAGCGTCTTTTAGCTGAGGTCATTGAGCGTGATGAGCGCGATATGAATCGCCCTGTTGCTCCTTTGATCCCAGCGGAGGATGCCCTTGTTATCGACACGACAACAAGGGGTATTGATGAAGTGGTCGAGCTTGCTCTAGCACACATCAAACAAAAATTACCCGACGTGGGTCTGTAAAGACGCGCGTTATGCTATTTGTCTCATGGATGCGACAAATGATTAATCTGACTCCACGTCTAGGATGGGCTGTGGTTTATTACTTAAAGTAAATTAAACATGACTGAATCTTTTGCTGATCTATTTGAACAATCCCTTGAAACACTTGAGTTCCGTCCAGGATCTATCGTTCGTGGTACTGTAGTATCAATCCAGAACGGTATGGTACTTGTTGACGCTGGTCTGAAGTCTGAAAGCCCAATCCCAGCTGAACAGTTCAAAAACGCACAAGGCGTTCTTGAAATCGCAGTTGGCGACGAAGTTGACGTAGCCCTAGACTCTGTTGAAGATGGTTTCGGTGAGACTCAACTTTCTCGTGAGAAAGCTAAGCGTCACGAAGCTTGGATCGTTCTAGAAAAAGCGTACGAAGATGCTGAAACTGTAATCGGTATCATCAATGGTAAGGTTAAAGGCGGTTTCACTGTTGAATTAAACGGTATCCGTGCATTCCTACCAGGTTCTCTAGTTGACGTTCGCCCTGTTCGCGATACTGCTCACCTAGAAAACAAAGAACTAGAATTCAAAGTTATCAAGCTAGACCAGAAGCGTAACAACGTTGTTGTTTCTCGTCGTGCTGTTATCGAATCTGAAAGCAGTGCAGAACGTGATGCTCTTCTTGAGAACCTACAAGAAGGTCAAGCGGTTAAAGGTATCGTTAAGAACCTTACTGACTACGGTGCATTCGTAGACTTAGGTGGCGTTGACGGTCTACTACATATCACTGATATGGCGTGGAAGCGTGTTAAGCACCCATCTGAAATCGTCAACGTTGGTGACGAAATCAACGTTAAAGTACTTAAGTACGATCGTGAGCGCACTCGTGTTTCACTAGGTCTTAAGCAACTTGGCGAAGATCCATGGTTAGAAATCAGCAAGCGCTACCCAGAAAACACTAAGTTAACTGGTCGCGTAACTAACCTAACTGACTACGGTTGTTTCGTTGAAATCGAAGAAGGTGTTGAAGGTCTAGTACACGTTTCTGAAATGGATTGGACTAACAAGAACATCCACCCATCTAAGGTTGTTAACCTAGGTGATGAAGTTGAAGTTCTAGTACTAGACATCGATGAAGAGCGTCGTCGTATTTCTCTAGGTCTTAAGCAATGTAAAGTTAACCCATGGGATGATTTTGCAGAGCGCTTCCAGAAAGGTGACAAAGTTACTGGTAAGATCAAGTCAATCACTGACTTCGGTATCTTCATCGGTCTTGACGGCGGCATCGACGGTCTAGTTCACTTGTCTGACATTTCTTGGAACGGTACTGGCGAAGAAGCTGTATCTGATTACAAGAAAGGCGACGAAATCAACGCAGTTGTACTGTCAGTTGACCCAGAACGTGAGCGTATCAGCTTAGGCGTTAAGCAAACTGAAGACGATCCATTCAACGCTTATCTTGCAGATAAGAAGAAAGGTGCTATCGTAAACGGTACTGTTGTTGCTGTTGACGCGAAAGGCGTTACCATTGAGCTGGCTGACACTGTAGAAGGTTATCTACGTGTTGCTGATATCTCTCGTGAGCGTATCGAAGACGCATCAACTGTATACTCAGTAGGTGATGCTGTTGAAGCTAAGTTCATGGGCGTTGATCGCAAGAACCGTACTATCAGCCTATCTATCAAAGCGAAAGATGAAGCTGATGAGAAGGAAGCGATGGCTAACCTGAACAAGCAAGATGACGTTGCTATGAGCAGTGCCATGGCTGAAGCGTTCAAAGCAGCTCGCAAGTAAATCGCCTGAAGTTCGGGGATGTTTCATCCCCGTTAGGTGACTGTGTTTGGCTTGATTAAAGAGGGTACAGGATGACTAAATCCGAACTAATCGAAAAACTTGCCACTAGACAGTCGCAGCTGTCGGCAAAAGAAGTTGAAAATGCAATCAAAGAGATGTTGGAGCAGATGGCAACAACATTAGAAAGCGGTGATCGTATCGAGATCCGTGGCTTTGGTAGCTTCTCGCTTCATTATCGTGCTCCACGTACCGGCCGTAATCCAAAAACTGGAACTTCAGTCGAATTGGAAGGCAAATATGTGCCGCACTTTAAGCCTGGTAAGGAACTGCGTGAGCGCGTTGATGCGATCAACTCGTAAATGACATTGTTTTAAAAGCCTCCTTTCGGAGGCTTTTTTATGTCTAAATCATAGGTATAGCTGGCTAGTTAGCTCAAATTCTTAGATAATCAATTCACCATTACGCGTTTATGGAGTGTAACGTGAAGTCATTTATTGCAACCATCCTTGTAGCTTTGTTTTTCGTGCTTGCTTTATTATTTGGTGCACGAAATGAACAGTTGGTCACCATTAGTTACTTCGTCGCCCAAGGTGAATATCGCCTCCCCGTGGTGTTAGGCGTGGTTTTTTTCGTTGGCTTTCTCGTCAGTTGGATTTTTGCCGTGTACCATATCGCTAAAATGAAGTTACTATTACGTCAAGCCAATAAAAAAATAGCCCAACTACAAGCCAAATTACCCACATCAGCCCATGAGGTGGCGGCGGTTGAAGACCAAGTAAAATCCAAAGAATTGAACGCTTAATATGTTAGAGATCCTGTTTCTGTTATTGCCTATTGCCGCCGGTTACGGATGGTATATGGGGCGTCGTAGCATACGACACAAACAGAGTAGTAAGCGTAAACAGCTTAGCCGAGATTATTTTACCGGTCTTAACTTTCTTCTTTCAAATGAATCAGATAAAGCGGTTGATCTCTTCATCTCCATGCTCGATGTTGACGATGACACCATAGACACCCATCTGTCTCTGGGGTCATTATTTCGTAAACGTGGCGAAGTCGATCGCTCAATTCGCATTCATCAAAATCTGATTGCTAGGCCAAGCTTGACCACCGAACAGCGTGATATTGCCATGATGGAACTGGGCAAAGATTATCTCGCCGCGGGTTTTTACGACCGAGCAGAAGAGATATTTTTAGCCCTAGTGCGACAAGATGATCACAGCGAAGAAGCTGAAGATCAGTTGGTGGCTATTTATCAAGTGACCAAAGACTGGCAAAAAGCCATCGATATCATCAAAACGCTCAAACGTAAACGCCAGCAAACGCTGAAGCATCTATCGGCACACCTTTATTGTGAGTTGGCTGATGAACAACAAGACAGTGAACTCAAATTAAAAATGCTGAGTCAGGCATTAAAGCAAGACAGTACTTGTGGTCGCGCCTTGTTAAATATGGCAAAAATATATCTTGATCAACAAGATGTTAGTCGGTGCAAAGAGATACTCAATAGGCTAAAAGAGGTCGATATTGAGCTGTTTCCTGAAGCACTGGCCATCGCGAAAGAAGCATACCAGGACAAACAAGATCAACCTGCTTACCGAGAACTGTTGCGAGAAGCATTAGAGCAGGGTGCTGGCGCCAGTGTCGCTATTACGCTGGCACAGCAGATGATAGCTCAAGGTGAAATTCAAGATGCCGAAAAACTGGTACTCGATGGCTTATATCGTCACCCCACCATGAAAAGTTTCCAGCATCTGATGAAGATGCAACTGCAACATGCTGAAGATGGCCAGGCAAAGAAAAGCCTCAATATGCTAGCCGAATTGGTCGAACAACAAATTAAATTCCGTCCTAGTTACCGCTGTGTTGAGTGTGGTTTCCCGTCACACACACTCTACTGGCATTGTCCTTCGTGTAAACATTGGGGCACTATCAAGCGGATCCGCGGACTCGACGGCGAATAATATGTACTACATGCAAAGCATCAGGAGAACAAGATGAGCAGTAAACCCATTATAGTGGCGCTAGATTACGATAATAAAACCGAAGCTTTGCAGCTAATCGATCAATTAGACCCCAAGTTGTGCCGTCTCAAAGTAGGAAAAGAGATGTTTACCCTATTTGGGCCCGATTTGGTCAAAGAGATCCACCGTCGTGATTTCGACCTTTTTCTCGATTTAAAATTTCATGATATCCCCAATACCGTTGCCAAAGCGGTTACCGCAGCGGCGGAGCTTGGCGTATGGATGACTAACGTCCACGCCAGTGGTGGTTTAGCCATGATGCAAGCGGCTCAGCAAGCGCTGTTGCCTTACGGTGATAAAGCGCCATTGTTAATTGCCGTGACCGTATTGACCTCGATGAGCGATGACGATCTTAAGTTATTGGGGATCAATGTACCCGCCGCCGAGCATGTAAAACGACTTGCCGCCTTGACTCAACAAGCGGGTTTACACGGCATTGTGTGTTCGGCGCAAGAGGCTAGCATGTTAAAGGCTGAATTTGGACCCGAGTTTAAGTTGGTCACCCCAGGCATTCGCCCTTTAGGTGCCGACAAAGGCGATCAACATCGCATCATGACACCGCCACAAGCCATTGCTGCAGGCTCAGACTACCTAGTCATCGGTCGTCCAATTACCAAAGCGGCCGATCCGCTAGCGGCGCTCAGTGCTATTCATGCTTCATTAGCTTAGTGCTGGCAGATACTTGACAGGCTAAGGGCAGCGCGCCTAACTTAAACGGCAACAGATGATTGGAGGAATTGAAATACCATGCAAGATAACCAAGCAATATTCGATTACTCAGGTAAACATGTCGTCGTTGTCGGTGGCACCAGTGGCATTAATTTAGGCATTGCCAAGGCATTTGCCCATGCTGGTGCTAATGTGGCAGTGGCGAGCCGTAGCCAAGATAAAGTCGATGCGGCCGTTAACCAACTGCAAAGCATTAACCCAAATGCAAACATGCTCGGTGTCAGTTTCGATGTGCGCGATCTTGAGCGGGTAAAGGCAGGCTTTGCCGTTATTGCCACTCAATATCAGCATATCGATATTTTAGTTAGTGGCGCTGCGGGTAATTTCCCCGCCTTGGCAGCTCAATTGAGCGAAAATGGCTTTAAATCGGTGATGGACATTGATTTACTGGGCAGTTTTCAGGTGTTAAAACAGGCTTATCCGTTGCTGAAAAGACCGGGTAGCAGCATCATTCAGATCTCAGCGCCTCAGGCTTATATTGCCATGCCAATGCAGGCACATGTCAGCGCTGCCAAAGCTGGCGTCGATATGTTAACCAAAAGTTTGGCATTAGAGTGGGGGAGTGAAGGGATCCGCGTTAATTCGATAGTACCAGGCCCCATTGCCGACACCGAAGGCTTTAATCGTTTAGCGCCGAGTGAGGCATTACAGCAACGGGTGGCTCAAAGCGTGCCACTGCAACGCAATGGTCAATGCCAAGACATTGCCAATGCCGCGTTATTTTTGGCATCACCCATGGCGAGCTATATCACAGGTACCATCTTACCTGTAGATGGTGGCTGGTCCCTAGGCGGCGCAAGCTTGGCGATGAGCGAACTGAGCAAATTAGCCCAGATGAGCCCTCGTGCTTAATGACTGTATTTAATAGATAGACTCATTTTATAACCCATAACGAGATAGCAGCAATGCTTGCTATCAAGGATAGTAAGAAACCCATGGCGAACCCATTTCAAGAACAACTGTTAAAAGCGGGTTTAGTAAGCAAACAAAAAGTGCGTGATACTAAAACCCAAAAACGCCGCGATCGTAAAGCCAAGGTAGACGATGGCTCAGAGGCGCTAAAGCAAGAAATCGCCGCCAAGAAGCAGGCTCAAATAGCCAAAGACAAAGCGCTCAATGAGCAACGCTTTGCCCAGGCGACAGAAAAAGGCCAAGTAAGAGGGCTTATCACCGAGTTTAAGCGTCTCGCCGTTGATGTCCCTAAAGGAGCTGAAGTTAAATTTAACTACACTCTAGGCACTAAAATTTATTCTGTTTACATTACCGACAAGCTGCAAAGCCAGCTACTTAATGGCCAACTTGGGATCGTTCGTTATGAAGAGACCAGTTATTTGGTGCCGCATAAATTAGCTGAACGAGTCCACTTATTGGTACCTGAGTGGTGCGGTTACTTGTGGCAACAAGATGCGCAAGCAGAGACAGTGGCTGAAGACGATCCTTACGCGGATTATGTGATCCCTGACGATTTAATGTGGTGATCGCTGTAAATTTTTATCAAATAGCCTCGCAATTTTTGCGGGGATTTTTTTATGGAAGCAGCCCACGGTTCCTTAACAAAAGGCTTTATTCTGTTAACGAGTTAGTATAGATTAAAACAACTGTTTTAATTTGATGTTTGAGAGTAAAAGATGAATCCATATTACGCGCCGTTGGCTGACATGAAATTCCTGCTAGAAGGTGTATTTGATGCACCGCAAACCTGGGCTAAGCTACCTCAACTTGCCGAGTCGGTAGACATGGATACCGCGGTGGCTATTATGGATGAAGCCGATAAAATCGCGCGTGATTTGATCCATCCTATAAACCGCAGTGGCGATGAGCAAGGCGTGCGTCATCAAGGTGATAAGGTGATCACACCCGACGGTTATAAAGCGGTGTATGAGGAGTATGCGCAGGGGGGGTGGATTGGACTCTGCGGTGAGCCTGATTTCGGTGGTATGGGAATGCCTAAAATGCTCGGGGTTCTTGTCGATGAGATGGCTTACAGTGCCTGTAACGCTTTTACGCTGTACGGCTCATTAACGGCGGGCGCGGCTTTATGCATTAACGCTCATGGCAGTGATGCACTTAAAGCAGTCTATTTACCTCAGCTTTATAGCGGTGAATGGGCTGGAGCCATGGACATGACAGAGCCGCAAGCGGGCTCGGATCTGCGTAACATTCGCACCAAAGCAGTGCCACAAGATGATGGCAGCTATCTTATTAGCGGCAGTAAAATATTCATTACTGGTGGCGATCACGATCTCACCGACAACGTTATCCATCTGGTTTTGGCCAAGTTGCCTGACTCAAACGGTATTTCGCTATTTTTAGTGCCTAAGATTAAGGTGAATGATGACGGTGAGCTGGGTGAGACTAACGGCGTCACTGTTGGGTCGATCGAACACAAAATGGGGCTTAAGGGCTCTGCGACCTGTGTGATGAACTTTGATAATGCTCAAGGTTACCTCATTGGTAAAGCCAATCGCGGGTTAGTCTGCATGTTCACCATGATGAACTATGAGCGCTTAGCCATTGGCATTCAAGGGCTGGGTACATCTCAAGCGGCTTATCAGATGGCTGCTGAGTATGCAAAAGAGCGTACTCAAGGCGTTGCCGCTGGCGGCTCACCAACTGGGGCGATAAGCGATCCTATTTTGGTCCACGGTGATGTTAGGCGCATGCTGCTGAATATCCGTTGTTATACCGAAGCTGGCCGTGCAATGTCAGTCTATACCGGTCAACAATTGGATTTAGCCAAATATGGTGAAGGTGAAGTTAAAGCCAAAGCCGCTCGTTATGTTGGCTTGATGACTCCAGTTGCTAAGGCGTTTTTGTCCGATAGAGGTTTAGATGCCGCGGTGATGGCTCAGCAAGTGTTTGGTGGTCACGGTTATATTCGTGAAACCGGCATTGAGCAGCTAGTGCGCGACACTCGTATCGCCCAGATCTATGAGGGTACTAATGGTATCCAAGCTATCGACTTCTTAGGCCGTAAAACCACAGGCGATAATGTCACTGCATTGACTGAATTTGTCACTGAACATCAAGCAACCTTGACCGCGATGACGCACATTTGTGACGAGCATAAAAATGCGGTGGCTTCACGATTTGAAGCGCTATTAACGGTGGCGCACCAGATCAACGATAATAAATTGACTCAACCTGCATTGATCAATGCCTCGGCGGTCGACTTTCTCGATGCCTTTGGTCATCTAATGTATGGCTATTACTGGTTATTGATGGCCGATAAAGCCGCAGACCATCAAGATCAACAATTTAGCCAAACCAAACAGCAATTGGCTGATTTTTATATGGCTAAACTGTTACCTAAGGTCGATTACCATTTAGCTCAAGTCAGTAGTGGCGATGCGACGGTGATGGCAATGGATGAATCGCTATTCTAAATGCTGACGAATAGCTCTATAAAAGCGACATAAACAACGCGTCTAAGGCCAACTTAGACGCGTTTTTGTTACTAATGCTTACTGAGAGGGCGTTGGTTGGGATTCTTTCAATAACGCCGTTAACCATTGCGTGCTAAAGGGCATGGGTTGTGGCTGCTTTTGCTGCGGGCCAATGCCATTTTCAAGGATCACAAATAGCAGATTATCTTCAGCATTTAAGCCTAAATAGCCTGCTAAGTTGTCGACCCCTTGCATTGAACCTGTTTTAGCCCGCACCTTATCTTGCAAGGGGGCTTGGCGGTAACCCGATTTGTATCGCAAAGAGCCGCTACGCCCGGCCAGCGGTAACTGCGCCAGTAAAGACCTAAAGCGCTCATCTTGATAAATAAGCAGTAATACCTGCGTCAGTTGCCTTGCGCTTAACAAGTTATAGCGTGATAGCCCTGAGCCATCGATAATTTGCCCATAGTCAAGGTCAATGCCTTCATCAGTTAAAACCTGTTTCATTGCTTTAGCGCCAGAGAGAAATGTGCCTGGCTGTTGATACACATCCGCGCCTAGCGCTTTGAATAGGCTATCGGCAATTAAGTTATCAGAGGTCAGTAACATGGTGCTCAGCAATTCGGGCAAGGCCGCAGAGTGATGCTGCGCCAGCAACTTGGTCTGCTTGTTGACTTGGTTGCTGAGCTGCACGTTACCGCTCAGGCGTACATTACTTTTGCCAAAAAGTTGAGTCACGACTTGCTGGGCGTAAAGGGCAGGTTCATTAATGGCGATGGACAGCTTCAATGCTTGGTTACCCGCAAAGCAACCGCTTAAGTGAAAGTGATTGTTGGGTAAGCGTTGTAATGCCAAATCGCACAATGCCCGTTGATTATTTTTATCAAACTGGGCACTGGTCGTTAAGGTGACCGGAAGATCCTTTGGAAAATTCAACTGGCTGTGATTGCTGCCAAGTTGCGGCGTGAGTTCACCGAAAATGCAATTTCTATCAATGACAAATTGCGACACAGGCGCGGCGTAACAGATGCCTAGATCGTCCCACACCCAACCAGGAGCGCGAAGCTGCTCTTCGGCCTGACCCACCAAATAGACGTTCCCCTTAATGGTATGTACGCCTTGCTCAAAGAGCTGTTGTATTAAATAGCTTAAATCATTGCGGGTGAGGCTGGGATCGCCGCTAAAGCGTATATAGAGATCGCCATTAAGCTCTCCTTGTTGGTTCACTGATTGACTATAAAGGGCGGTGGTAAAGCGAAAGGCATTGCCCAGTTGAGCCGTTGCTGCAACGGCGGTCAGCAGCTTTTGGGTGCTAGCGGGCTGCATTAAAGTATCAATATTGTGCTGATATAACGCCTGGCCTGAATGTAAGTCGACCACGCCGATGGCTAATTGGGAGTGACGTGGGGCTAACTGACGAGTCATGCTTTCAAACGTTGCCGGCTGCCATTGCTGCAATGTTACGGCGTTTGCTTGCGACTTAGATTGTGATTGAGCCTGTACTTGAAATGGTGTCTGTAATGGGAGGGGGGATGTCCGTGTGGCTGTTGTCGCTGTGCTTGCGTACTCAGTGCTGTAGCCCGTTTGTGAGACGCTGGTAAGCGCACCTACTAGAGTTAGGCTGAGCCATAATGGGTGGCGAGAAGGGAAACATTGAGTGGCGAACAGTTTAAAAGGCATGGCAATGATAACGTTGAGGCTAAAGGCCCATTATGGACAGCTCGATGCCAGCAAGCAACTTTCCTCTTTTCTAGTGAGTTTTAACTTGCGTGTTTAATCTTTATCTTCAGGCGCATCTTTTTCCATCAAGCGGTATAGGCGCAAGGTGACAAAGAGCACCAGTGCAATAAATAACGGTAATATCAGTAAACCCAACTGGGTTTTAAAATGAAAAATCCCCCAAGCGGCCAACAACGTTAAGGCTAGAGTGATAAGTAATTTGATGTTCATAGTGATCTCATTTTAACGCCAACGTTTTATTGTAGCCTTGCAGTAATATAAAAGCCGTGACGACTGCATAAATTTGACGCCGATGCACAATAATTGGGCGTCACTTAACTGTTTGGTTAAATTAAAACCATTATTTAGCTCGTCAACTCCCAATCTTGTAGAAAAACCTTGCCCCATCTAGTGTAAATCGGTAATTTCTATCCCCTTGAGAGAAGGATAGGCTCGCCATGGGGCATTATTGTGTCGATGGAGCTTCACGCATTACCACTCGGGTGGTTTGCGGATTATAAATAGCTACGCAGCTAGGCAATTTGAAGTGCTCATGTGAGACCAAGATCCTGACATACATCACGGGGCATAAGGGCACATAATCACGCTGGATTGCGTTGATTAGTTATTGAAGCCTTTAAGTCATGTATCAGGGTATTTATACCCTTGCTATTGCCGTGATGGTCACTATTTTTGAAGGAGGATACCTTGCTGGATCAGCTAGGTGGTATTGCGTTACAACCCGATGCAATTCGTTGGTTGCTAACCCCCTCGGCGCTTAAAGCCGAATTATTAACACAGATTTCTCAGGCTAAGTTTGCCATCACGATCGCCGCATTGTATCTCGAGGATGACGAAGCGGGTCGTGAAATTCTCACGGCGCTTATGGATGCCAAAGCCAACAACCCCCAATTAGATGTCACTGTCTTGGTGGATTTTCATCGTGCGCGCCGCGGACTCATTGGTCACAAAGGCGATAGTGGCAATTATTTAATGTATCGCAAGGTGATGGGACAGGCAGAATATCCGATCACCATTCTAGGGGTGCCGGTGAAATCTCGTGAGTTTATGGGGGTATTACACCTCAAGGGCTTCATTATCGACGATACCGTTATCTATAGCGGCGCCAGTTTAAATAATATCTATCTACATCAAGGCGATAAATACCGCTTCGATCGTTATCACGTGATTGATTCGCCAGAGCTCGCTCGATCAATGCGCCAAATGGTGCAAGATTACATTGTTAGCGATAAAGCGGTGACGTCATTAACTCAGCCGCAAGAGAGCGAGCTGTTACCCGATAAGGCCGATGTACGCACACTTAAATCGCGTTTAAGCGCGGCAAAATATGAGTTTACTGCCACCAAACGCGGTAATCGAGTGACGCCGTTAGTGGGACTAGGTCGTAAGCGTAATAAACTCAATCGGCTGATTGTTGATTTGGTTGCTGAATCTAAGCGCTCACTGTTTATCTGCACTCCCTATTTTAATCCGCCCTATATATTGTCTCGCGCCTTATCTAAGCACCTTAAGCAGGGAAAACGCATCGATATTGTGGTGGGTGACAAAACGGCTAACGACTTTTTTATTCCGCCAGAAGAGCAGTTCTCCACCATTGGCGCACTGCCTTACTTGTATGAACAGGCGCTGCGCAAATTTGCTAAGCGCCAGCAGTGGGCTATCGACTCAGGTCAGCTGAACATTCATTTATGGAAACATGGGCGTAATAGTTATCACCTTAAGGGAATAAGCTCGGATGAACAGTATCATCTGATCACCGGGTCTAATCTTAATCCGCGTGCTTGGGCGCTGGACTTAGAAAATGGCTTGCTTATCCACGATAAAGAGGGGTGCTGGCAATCACACTTTGCTGATGAACAGGCGCATATTCTTGAGCATACCCAGCGTTTGTATCACTACAGTCAAATTGAAACCTTAAAAGATTACCCAGCGCCGGTGCGCAAAATTATGAATCGCATTCGGCGCATTAAGGCTGACTTTTTACTGCGCCGCATACTCTAGTGGTGATAAACCCATCAAAAAGGCGAGCAGATGCTCGCTTTTTTATTGTCCTCTATAATAGAGGAACCTTTGGCGTATCGTCGACACAACGATAGATGTGGCGCCACCATTGCATTGAAATTTTTTAAAGGCAAAAAATAGATTATGGGTTTTACACCTCACGCTATCCACCAGCGATATCAATATCGTAAAGCGATCTCAACCAGACCCTATAATGCTCGCGGTAAAAACCTGCTACGCTGCGAGGCCTGCTTATTGGCGCAGCAGTTTTGTACCTGTGAATTTCGTCGACAGCTTGACTCCAATGTCAGTTTTTTATTGATCATGTACGACGATGAAGTGTTAAAGCCCAGTAATTCGGGACGCTTAATTGCCGATCTTATTCCCGATACCCATGCTTATATTTGGTCGCGTAACTACGCTAATCGCAAACTATTGAACCTGCTTAACTCGCCGCACTATCAACCTTATGTGGTGTTTCCCAGTGAATACGCTAAACCGGGTCAAGCGGTTGTCGAGTCGGTGACCCAAACAGGCCAAGTCGAAGCGTCTCCTTCAGGAAAGCGGCCCTTATTGGTGTTACTCGATGGTAGTTGGCGAGAAGCGATTAAAATGTTCAGTAAAAGCCCTTATTTACATCAACTGCCGCTATTATCTTTTACCCCAGAGACCGCTGCGCGTTATGGCTTACGTAAGGGCAGTCGCGATTTCCAGTTAGGTACCGCCGAAGTGGCCGCGTTAGCGCTAGCAAGCGCAGGTGAAGTCGCCAACGCTAATAGCCTTAATGCCTGGTTCTCACTGTTTATTGAGTCATCATTGTTTAGTCGTAGCCGTAAAAGCACCCTAGATCTCTCACCGTTACAGGACTTACAAACAGCTTTTAAACTCAGCCTTAACCGATAATCTAAAAGAGCTAGCCGCTGTTGTTGTGATACCTAGCAACGGCACGGCGCTCTTTATCAACTCGATGGTAAAACGCTTTGACGTATTTATAGGGTAATTACGGGTATTTATTGTCTATCGTTCATGGCTTGGTGATGCTAAATGATGAATAGTTATGCCTCATTCTGAATATCGGTTAAAAATATCTCGGGGTTATATTTTCAAAAGTGCATAAAGCGGTATTTTTATTCAAATGAGTATTCTATGCGAATTTTAACCAGCTCGACATGTTATTAGCGTTAGGCTGGCATAAAAAATAGCGTTAACACAGATTAAGAGTGATCTTGTTACATTCGCGTCACGTAACGACTACCACTGCTCCGTGCCCCATCATCGTTATCGAGCATCTACTGAAGCATTTCGTATTGTGCGTTTATCGTTTGATAGGGACTGTTTTGGCTGGTTGGTATTAATCTATTTGGTTTAACGCAGTCGTTTTGGAGCAAACGTATTTTTGACTATAGAGTGTATCCCTGCAGACACATTCTAGTTGAGTTTGTCCATCACCTTCGGAAGGCACTCCTCCACGTGCCTTCCTTTTTTTATCTGTTTATTAATCCATTATTCTTGCTTGGTATAGCCCTTCATTGAGAGAAACGACTCAGTTGTTGTCATTTAACGCTATTAGCTTACCTATCAATTGAGCCTGTTATGGTTATGAAGGCTAAATACTTGATGCCAAAATTGCGCGCTAAGCTCGCTCACTACTCTCGATTCGCCATTAAGTAAAATGGCCATCCCCAGCTTAAGCTCTGGCGAATAGGCAATTTCTGCCACATAACCCGCTACCCAACCTGCATGATATATCAACGTTTGACCTTCAAATTGATAGACTCGCCACCCTTTACCATAGTGGGCGTCATCAAGGTAAGGTCGCCAATCTCGTCGCCTAAGTTCTTTGGTGGTGCGTACACCTGGTGTGGTTACATCTTCAAGCACTCGTTGGGGGACCACATCGGGCCGATAACCCATATTGGCAATAAGCCATTTGCTGATATCTGTGATGCTGGCATTAACCCCTGCGGCGGGGGCTAACTGATAATAATTAGGTTTAACCTTGACGCGCTTAAAACCGCTTCGGGTTTTAATATGTGGCTCGGCGCGATTGCTGGCATGATTAAACGCCGCAAAGCCGACTGAGGCCGTGTCCATTGCTAAAGGGACAAATAGTCGTTGGTTAATCAGCTCATCATAACTTTGGCCACTTTCTTGTTCGATAGCCTGCTGAATAAATGAGAAAGCAATATTTTGGTAGCTATAACACACCCCAGGAGCACAGATAGGGTTAAGCTTAACAAATTGGCTGACCACTTTATCCAGTTTGACGTTGGCATTGATTAGGTTGTCGTAGCTATTGGGCATGAGGCCGCTGCTTTGGCCGACAATATGACCTAGGGTGATCTGTTGGCTTTGCTTAGGATCGGCTAAGCGAAACTCGGGTAAGTAAGCCACGATCGGTTGCTGCCAACTCAGATTGTGCTCATGTACTAGCAGGCTGGCGAGAGTCCCAGCAAAGGTTTTCGATATCGAGGCGAGGCGAAATACCGTATTAGCATCGACCTTATCCTTGCCCCCTTTACGACGCTTACCAAAGGTAGCAAGCGTGGCAATGCTATCTCCTTGTACCACCACCATGGCACCGCCAGGAACTTTATGCTTTTTAAGTGCTTGGTGAAATTGATCATTAAAATCTTGCGCCACGGTTTGGTACGGTGACGGTTGAGCTAAGTTGGCAGGGCTGTCGACTGATAGTCTTGCCGGTGATGCCTGTGCACAGCTAAATGCAGACATGATCATGAGTGCGATGCTGTGGGTAACAAAAACCTTTTTTACATTCATGCAGTTTTCCTACTTAGGTCACTAATGTGGCACTTTGATGTCGGCATCACTTTTCGCCATCAGATACGCCAATTCAGCAATATTATTAACCTGCATTTTTTGCATCACTTTTTGTCGATGTAATTCTATGGTGCGCTGGGCGATATCAAGCTCATTGGCGATCACCTTATTAAGTTTACCTTCTAACACTTTATGCATTACTTGCCGCTCGCGCGGCGTTAAGCTAGCGATGCGCTCACTCACACTCGCTTGTTGGGTTCGCTGGGCATAGCTATTGGCGGTCTCGTGCTCGGCTAGGTTGATTAAGCTGTTAAGTTTGTCGCCATCGACTGGCTTTTCGAGAAAGTCGAGCGCCCCTTTTTGAATGGATTGCACCGCCATATTAATGGTGCCGTGGCCTGTGAGCATGATGACGGCAATTGGGCTATGGGTCGCTTTTATCCTGTCTAATAACTCGATACCATCGATACTAGGCATCTGAATATCTAAGATGGCAATGCCGGGTTGCTGCAGATTGACCTGAGCGAGAAATGCCTCTCCTGAGAGAAAACTGTGGGTTTGATGGCCCAGTCCGTCGAGCATCCAGCTCAAAGAGTCCAATACATCTTGGTCGTCGTCGACTAAATACAATTTACACATCTGTCTGCGCCTTCAGTGGAAGTGTCACGAGGATGGTTACACCACGTGGGTAAGGAGTTGCCCAGGGAGCATCACTGGTATTGAGTTCGTGATTGTTCATAGCGCGAATTTTCCCCCCGTGCTCTTCGATAATGCGTTTACACACCACCATACCCAACCCGAGCCCATGCACCTTTGATGTTTCAAAAGGGAAGAATAGTCGCTGCAGTGCCGCTTCGCTTAACCCTATACCATTATCGGTAATGGCGATGTGAGCGTCTTGCTCGGTTTGGCAGGTTAACAATGACAACTTAGGTTGCTCTATGGTTTCCATGGCATCGAGCGCATTACGCAGCAGATTAACGATCACCTGCTGCATCAAACTCACGTCAATCGATACGGTGAGTGGCATTAAGTTTAAGTGGGGGTGCAGCTTTATTCGATTAAAGTCAGGTTGCATTAAATTGAGGGTATCTTCGATAAGCTCTTGTAAGTCACAATCTTGTAGTACACTTGGCTGGTGGCAAAATTGGCGAAAACGCTTGATGGTGTTTTGCGCTCGATCCACTTGTTGAATCGCTTTGGTGAGGGCCGATTTTAACTCATCATGACCGTCTCCAAGACGATAGATACACCCTTGGGTCAGATAGCGGATCCCAGCCAGCGGTTGATTGAGTTCATGGGCGATACCAGAAGCCATTTCACCGGTTAATAATACTCGCTGCGCTCTATAAAATTGCTTTTGTTGTTCAAATAGCGTCTTTTGGGTGTTTTTGTGCTGCGCCATTTCATCGCTTAAGGCTTGAGTGCGCTTTACCACTAACCGTTTCACTCGCAGGTGGTGTAAGTATCCCAAAAGTAACACTAAGCCAGTGAGCATGGCCCAAGGCGTCATATCGGCGACCAGTCGCTGCCAGTTGGTCACAAAAGGCCAGCGATCCAGATGTTCGAGTAAGGCAAACACGTGATTATCCTGTACCGGTGCCGACCAATATTGGTAGCGCCCGGTTATCGCTTCAGCATCGTCAGCATCGATCGTCAATAGTTCACGTACTATTTGCGTTGCAACACGGTGATCAGTGTGTCCCAGCTTAGAAAAAGCATATGAGGGGTAAAGCTTGCTTGAAACCTGACATTGGAAGTCGCTGTGCACCTGCGGTAATAAAACGTGTAGTTTATCGGCCGGAATCGCTGCCTTGTTAATGGCATTTTCTAATACGCAACTGGGTAAAATGGCCACATCGGCGCGATCTTCAAGTATGTAGTTGAGTAGTTTATCTTGGGGAAAGCCAACAAAGTTAAGTTGCTTGAGATCGCTAAGCGGTGCAATACCTTGTTCAACCATCTCACCGGCAATAATTTGAAAGCCACCAAAGGCGTTAGGATCGGTTGAGATGATACCTAGTGGCTTAAGATCATTAAGGCTATTGATATTCAGATCTTTTTTAGCGATCAAGGCCGAGCCAATGGCGTGTTCTGGTGTTGCTCTAATGTGGGGGACTAAAGTCAATAAGTGACTTACTCCGTAATCTTTTTTAAACGCCACAGTAATGAGGGCGTTACCAATAATGAAATCGAGCTCATTGTTGGCCACTCTGGCAACCAGTTGATCGGGCGTGAGCGGCACTAGTGTCAATGGGATCCCGGTGGCTTGACTCACCCGCGCCAAGGTGGGCGCCCAACGTTGATAAACCACCTCGGGTGCAGAAAATGCCAGCGCTCCCACAGTGAAGGGGCGCTCGTGGCTCTGCTCACTTACCATAGCTGTTTGTGCATCTTGACCAGAGGCAATAGCGACATCATCTTCGCCATGAGCAATCCCTATCCCCATACCCAAAGTAATGGTTATGGTCAGTAGTAAGGTAAACATCCTGAAGATAGCGTTGGTTGATAGCGATAACGCTGTATTTTGCGCGGGCAAACTCATTTAAGGGGCCAATAGCAACATATCATAGTCAGTATTATGACTTACTTTGGCTTATTTTCTTAATTGCTTAATTACAGGAGGTGATCTGGCTCACAAGGGGGCGGGGAGATAGAGGTACAAATCGTTCAAGGATAAAGGCGACTTGACTGTCAATTATCATTAGTTCGGCGCTAAGCTCAGGTGAAACGCTCTGTCTCAGAGGTAAACGTGATAAATGATAAAATCAGATTTGATATGGCAAGATAAATAAATTGGTTGTGCTCAAAAGGTGGTCAGCGTTAGCCACCATAAAAAATCACTCGTTATCAATATGGCTATTTATTTATCATTTTAGATTTCACTTAGAGAGGTGATTTAAATTTTAGGTAGATTAAATATAAATAGTAGGCTTTCATTTTAAAAATTAATAAAAAGTTTATGGATGATACTTATGAAATTAAAAAGCCAGCTTAAATTAATTAAACTGGCTTTATGATTACCATCTCATTATTCGCGTGAGTAGCATTACAAGCTTGGGGCGATTTGGGATTCAGTTCGCATTTTGCGAGGCAACCCTAAATTGATTAAAACGTTTCGACTCAACTTTTTCGCCTTGTTCATTTAAATACCAAATGGCCTCGACATAATCATGTTGATTAACAAAGTCCAACGCTTTATCTAGCGGCATTAAAAATAACATGGTTGAGATAACATCAGCATAAATCTGCTGCTCATTTAAGACTACGGTAGTCGCTATGCCATTAGGCTTAGGATAAAGGGTGGTTGGGTCAATTAAGTGATGATATTGCTGACCCTTCACCTCAAAGTAACGTAAGTAATTGCCACTACTGACGATAGTCAAGTCTTGACCTGTCACCACTTCATGGAATTGCCCCTCAAAGGTGGCGCATTTAGGCAATTGATACTCACTTTTTTTACATAGGGGATCTTCAATCGCAGTGACAAACTGGCGTCCCTCTGGATGCAGGCCAAAGTGACGAATATTACCGCCTGCATTGATCATAAATTGCTGCGCACCATCGGCTTTTAATTGGTCGTACACTTTTTCGGCCATCCAACCTTTGGCAATACCGCCTAAATCGATACTCATGCCCTCTTGTAAGCGAATGGTATTGGCTTGCCTATCAAGTTGGATCGCTTCTATGTGAGTCAATTTAGCTGCAGCAGTTAATTCTGCAGGTGTCGGAATACTGCACTGGCTGGGATCATTATTAGCCTTAATGCAAGCAAAGCGGTGATTGCGCCACAGATCGATAACGGGTGACAGCGCAATATTAAAATAGCCATTGCTCTGCTGATACCAGTCAATACCTGATGCGATAAGCTCGGTCAGCTGCGGATCGATACTATGGGTTTTACTGGGAGACTCGTTAATGGTTTTGATATTGGTTACATGAGGGTAGGTACTGTAATTGGATGCCAGATAGTGATACTCCTGGATCACGGCTAATGCGTTACACAGCGCTGTTTTTGCTTGCACATTATCCATATTGTACAGATTGATAGTGACCGAGGTGCCAAAATACTTAACCGTGTTGAGTGTCGCGACCTTGTCATCAAAACTGATTAAACCGTTGGCTTCACATTGATAAAATTGCGTTAGTGTCGCGGGCGAATATTTATCGCTAGGTAACACTTTTGCCGCGTTAACATCATTTGCTAACGCAGCAGCACTGCTACATAAAATAACCGCTGAAGCGAGTAATGTGGGGAATGAATATTTCATAATGCATCTTTATTGATTAATTGCCTGCTATAAGAAGTAGCACTAAATTAGTGGTGCTACCTATTATATTCTCGAGAAATGTTACCTTGTTCAAAGTTATTAACGTTAAGTTGCAAACCTGCGGTTTTCCGCAATTGTCGAAATATCTGGTGGGTTTATGCTGATAGCCAATGATTAAATAAAAGGGCAATCAAAAGATGACCACTCAAAAACGTTTTAAACAAAGCCTTATTTTCACCGCTATCACACTTGCTAGTTTAACTACTGTAGGTTGTGCCACCCAAGTAGCACCTGGCAAATACGTTGATGGCGTACATCAAGTACAAGCTAAGGGTAAAAAAAGCCAAATCGTACTCGAAGTCAAAGTGGAGCAGGGCAATATCGTCGATATTAAAACCCAGTCTCATAATGAAACCGAATCATTATTTCTTAATGCCGAACGTTTATTGGCAAAAGTCCTTAAAAACAATGGTCATGAAGGTATCGATGCGGTATCTGGCGCCACTTATTCATCAAACGGTATCTTAAAAGCGGTTAACAAACTACCACGTGCTAACGGTATTCAACCTGAATATGTGGCTGTTGGTTCAAAAGAAGCCTCAGGTGACGATGACTTTAAATTGAAATGGTCAATTCAACCACAACTAGGGTTAATCTCTGGTGACTATTACTATGAGGAAGCTCGTTTCCGTCAGGGCCATAAAGGCAGCATGACTGTCGTCACTAACAGCGCCAACAAAGATGACGTTATTTTAGCCGAGTTTAACGAGAGCGGCCGCCCTAACTACTACACCCGTTTATACCAAGATGTACCTAAGCGTATGTCTGAATACAACTTCACTATGGGTAAGAAAAAAGGCACGGCGTGGGTGCAATCAGCACTGACCATGGAAAAGTTGATGATGGAGAAAGACCAACTCATCTTCGAACCTAACCCAAATCACGATCCTAAATTGGCTAACAAGCTAAAAGAGCCAAACCGTTTACGCTACCTAGGTATCGATATTGTTGCGGGTGCATCAAACAGTATTCAGCAATCGATGATCCCATTAACAGCCAAAATTTATGATCAAATCCAAACTGAAGGTACCCATTACAAGTTCTATCAACACGCCGAAAAAGTGCTAGACAGCAAAGGTAAATGGACCGGGATCACTGGCATGTTACGTGTCGTAGTTGATACCGACACCAAGCAGATCGCTAAGGCGCAGTTTGATGAGATCTTCGCTGATGAAAAAGCGCAGATAACAGATGCCTCAATGAAAAAATATTATCGTCAATCAAAGTATGACTCGATCAATTATGTTGAGCCTGCACGCATCGGCTTTAACGTGATGTTTGATGCACTTAACGAACATCTTAAGGCTGGTGGATCACTATTTGACATCAATGATTTACCTGCAACAGGTGACAGCGGTAGCTACGCGGCAACCGGTTTCACTAAGCGTTCAAGTTCATGGGATCTGTACCTAAAGCATGCCGATATTCTGTATAAGCAGATGCGCGCCGATGGTGTGATTGTGGAACACAAACGTCCTGCGACTAAATAACCCTTTATACAAAGATAAGAGATGATGATTATGAAAACATTTACGCTTTCTTTATTAGCCACCAGTCTACTTATGTCACCACAGCTGTTTGCTGATGATACGGTTAATTTTTATGGTCGTTTAGACTATTCAGTGACTAACTCAGATTCGGGTAGCGCAACTCACGACGGTAAAAGTGGCACTATTTTAGAAAACAACTTCAGCCGTCTTGGGGTTAAAGGCGAAACCGCGCTTAATCCAGACTGGTCAATTTTTTATAAGGTTGAAGTGGGCGTTAACGGCGCATCACAAAGCAAGTCAAACAATCCGTTCTCTGCGCGTCCGACATTTATCGGTATTAAGCACGACAGTTTAGGCGCACTTGCGGTAGGTCGTATCGACTCTGTATTTAAGATGGGCAAAGGCTTTGCCGATGCATTTGATAATTACAGCCTAAAGCACGATCGTCTTATGCCTGGTGATAAACGCCATGGCGACTCATTCGAGTATAAGAGTCCAAAATGGAACAAGTTACAACTAGGCGCGAGCTATTTGATGGAAGACAATTACTTTGCCGAATCCGATGTTCGCAAAGACAACCCTAACTATCAAGTGGCTGTTACCTATGGTGATAAGTTCTTTAAGAGCGGTGATGTCTACCTTAACGTGGGTTACTCTGATGGTATCGAAGATATTAAAGCGACTCGTTTTGTTGGTCACATTAAATTCGATAACATAAAGCTTGGTACTATAGTGCAGCAAACTGAGTTGATGAATCCAAGCAAACCGCATTATGAAGATCGTGATGGCTTAGGCTTTATCGTCAGCGCCACGTATCAAATTGACCAACTGCTGCTAAAAGCGCAATACGGTAATGATGATTCGGGTACGGGCAAGATTGCACATCGTGTCTATGATGCGCTAGGTGATGCGGCACTAGTGGTGCCAGAAGTGAGTCAGTGGGCAGTCGGCGCTGAGTACCGTTTAGCCAAATCGACCCGTATTCATACCGAAATTGGTCAGTTTGATGTTAAACAATACTCAGACTTTGACGACACCATTGTAAGTTTAGGTCTGCGTTACGACTTCTAACGGATAGCTTATTTTCTGTTATCTCCCTGCAGAGCAGCACATGGATGTGCGCCCCCTTATTATCTAACATCAATATCACTTACCGCCAATCTTGCTCCATCGATGCCATCTTGCCTAAGTTACATGCTTCGCACAAAATCTGTAGATTGTTGATATCCAGCGCCAGTTCCGGATAACGCGATCGGGGTTTGATATGGTCAACATGCAGTACCGCGCCCGTTTGCACCGATGCGCCACAAGAGACGCAGCGGCGGCCATAGCGTTCTAAGACCTCTAACCTCAGCTTTAGCCAGGCTTTGCTTTTATAAAAATCGACGCTGTCGCTTAATGGCGATGCTTCAAAAGGAGCGTCAAAACTTAAGTGCCCCTGGGTGTCACTGAAAAATGAAGCGTTGATATCGCGCTCATCTTGATGTTTAACCAACCACTTACCAATGCCGCGCATCGCGCTTTGCTCCGTTTTGTAGTGTTTAGTACGAATACTATTGGCAATCCTGAACGTGACGCTAAAATATCGCTCCATTTATGGCTCCTACTTGTAATTTTTTGGTTCCTAACGTCCACTTAACGTACTGCTTAATGGACCCAGCATAAATCAGTTTTAACTATTTTTCATTAACTTACCTTTGGGTGCTGGCTTAAATTTAAGGCTATTATGTGTAGCCATGAAATGGCAGTCGACTCAGTAAAATATGGATAAGGAGCCTCGTTAGGCTGGCATTATCAGCCTAACGACATTAGCCGATATGATTGTCGTATGCCTAGTCGCACACTGAGTAAAGAGTGGTTCAGCGGCGTACATCCACAGCATGTGACATTACCCTTTTAGTAAGTAGATGTGTCGTCTGCTAGCTATGCTAAGCGCTCATTTGTTAACATTCGCTACAAATTTGCCACAGCCTATATTGCCTCGCGGTTTAAAGCAGCATAGCCAGCAGCAGAGATTAATTAACAATCATTAATATAAATGGTCAGTCGTAATTACGTAACATATTGATATTTAATCGTATAATATAAATATCAGCCTGTGCAGTGAACGACGATACCACCTAATCATCACTCTATTTCTAAAAAGGGGATTTCATGTACCGTATCGTTAACGGCGGACTCGTGACCGTAGCGTTGCTCAGTTGCACTAGCTTAAGTGCCAATGAATTTGTATTAAGTAAAGTCGCTAAACCTATCTCTCAAGCGGTGCAGTTGTCACTGGATCCGGCCCGCGATGATTTTTCAGGTTCGACCCAAATCTCCCTTAACGTGCTCAACGCCACCAAGGTGCTCGACATCAATGGGCTGGCCTACACTGCCAGTAATGTGACCTTGAGTGGCGATAAGCCCTGTGAAATGTCGGCCACCATGCTCGACACCGGCATAGTGAAACTCAGCTGCCCGCATACTATTACCCCTGGTGAATACACCTTGTCGCTCGATTTTACCGCCCCCTATAATCGGCAATCGGTCGGCTTATATAAGACTATCGATGGCGACTTACCTTATCTGTTTACCCAATTTGAGATGAGTGATGCACGCCGTGCATTTCCGCTATTCGATGAGCCTGAGTATAAAATCCCATTTCAGCTCACCATTAGCGCTCCTAGTCGCGAAAAGGTGTATAGCAATACACCCGAGGTCGACACGCAGCAGCAAGATGGCATGACCATACATACCTTTGCGCCAACGCAGACCATCTCCTCTTATCTGGTGGCGTTTGCGGTGGGGCAATTTGAAGAGATAGAAGTGAAGGGCATGAGTGTCCCTGGCCGGGTGATCACCACTAAAGGTAAAATTGCCTCAGCCAAATATGCCGCCGAGCAGATGCCTATTGTATTAGGAGCATTGGAGGACTACTTTGGTGTTGATTATCCTTTTGCAAAGCTGGACTCTGTCGCCGTACCTGAGTTTCCTTTTGGCGCCATGGAAAATGCCGGGTTAGTGACTTACCGTGAAGATATTTTATTGCTCGATGATGCCAGCGCCACCCAAAGTGCCCGTCAACGTACGGTCTCTATCGTAGGCCATGAGCTAGCCCATCAATGGTATGGCAACTTAGTGACCATGGCGTGGTGGAATGATTTATGGTTAAACGAAGCCTTTGCCAGCTGGATGGCCGCCAAAATTACCCATCAGACTCACCCAGAGTTTGAGTCCAACTTACGTTTGCCCAAAAACCGCGTCATGAGCCTAGATGCGCGTTTATCGACCAAGCCGATCCGCAAGCCGATTAATAATGAGGCCGATATTATGGATGGCCTAGGTTTAGCCTATAGCAAAGGGGAAGCTGTGCTTGCCATGGTTGAAAACTGGATAGGGGAAAGTGCCTTTAAGGCGGGTATTCGTCAATATATTCAAGATCATGCTTATAAAAATACCACCGCCGATGATCTGTGGAACGCGCTGGCTAAGGCCTCTGGTAAAGATGTGCCCCAAGTGCTGCGCACTTTTATCGAGCAATCATCTTACCCGCTAGTGAAAGTCAGTCTTAATGGTGATCAATTAACCTTATCTCAGCAGCGCTTTGTGAGCGCAGGGACGCAAGCTCCAGCGCAAACCTGGACAGTGCCAGTGTCGCTTAAATTTGGCGATGCGAAACAGAGTCAGCAACAAACCTTACTGCTTGATAAGCCAAGTCAAACCTTTACATTGCCCTTTGCCCCCACTTGGGTTTTCCCCGATGCCGATGGCATGGGCTATTACCGTTGGTTACTGCCAGAACCACAACTGAGTGCATTATTAGCCACAGCCAAAACGACACTCAATCCACGTGAGCGACTCGCGTTGCTGTCGGGCGCCGATGCACTGCTTGATGCAGGCTTTATTGATGGCGGCGCACTGCTCAATATTATCGGTGAATTTGTCGATGATCAGCATCCACAGGTGGTCGCCAGTGCATTAGGGCTGTTGCAGGCACAAAAACAGACCTTTATAGATGCCAGTAATCGTGAGTTATGGGCCAAGTTTGTGACCGCCAGAGCTCAGTTAGCGGTCAAGCGTTACGGTTTATCGACCGTCGATGGCGAAGATCCGCAGATCAGTAAACTGCGCCCAACACTGATCGCGCTGCTAGGGTTTGAGGGACAAGATCCCAATGTCATTGCAACAGCAACCAAACAGACACAGGCGTATTTAGCGCAAAGCGATGCGGCTGATCCCTACTTGATTGGTACTTATCTGCAGATAGCCGCGTTTAATGGCGACGACACCTTGCTTGAGCAGATGCAGCGTCAGTTTGAAACCACTAAAGATGCTCAACAACGCACCCATCTGTTGTATGCCTTAGGTTATGCGCCTGCGGGTAAGTTGCAGCAACAGATATTAGCTTACAGTCTGAGCGAGGCGATAACCGCGCCGGATCTGAGTTATCTTTATGCGGGGCAGCTGTATCGTGATGATCGCAAACAAGCTTTTCGTGATTGGGCTTATGCGCATTATGATGCGATTGCCAGTAAATTACCGCCGTTTGCACTACCTCGTTTACCAGGCTACCTTGCCAGCGGTTGTGAGCTGGCGCCACTTGAGCGGGCTGAGGTGTTTTTCACCCCAAAAGTTGAACACGTCGCCGGTTATGGCCGCAGTTTAGCTAAACTCAATGAGCAGGTTACTAACTGTGTGATGTTAAAACAGCGCGAGCAGGCCAGTGTGGTGAGTTTTCTTCAGCAGCAATAGCCTCTCAGTTGATTAAACATCATAATAAAGCCCGCATTGGCGGGCTTTTATGTGTTAGGTGACGTTTAAATAAGCGTTTATCGGCTAAGCTAGGCTCAGCGGCTGAGTACACTATTTGAATGACCAATAATGTTAATGCCAATTCCACTATTTTATCGCGTTAAGCTACTGTAAATTGATGTCGACTTTGATAAAATGCCGAAAAATTTTCATCGAGAGTTAATTATGCCAATGTACGTTGTGGGACATAAGATCCCGGATTCAGATTCTATTTGCGGCGCAATTGCGCTGGCTTACCTCAAAAATCAGATAGGCGAAGCGGCCATTGCAGCTCGTCTTGGTGAACTTTCACCAGAAACAGCCTTTATTTTAGAGCGTTTTGGTTTTGACGCGCCAGAGTTTAAAGAAAGTTATGCTGGCGAAGAAGTGTATATTGTTGACCACTCTGAATTAACCCAAGCGCCTGACGATATTGACCAAGCCACTATTGTGGGTATTGTCGACCATCACAAGCTGGGTGACTTAACCACATCGACTCCGCTTGAGTGCTGGATCCGCCCAGTGGGTTGCAGCAACACAGTGATCAAGATGATGTACGATTTCTATGGTGTTGAAATTCCTAAAGATATCGCTGGCATCATGCTATGTGCCATTTTAAGTGACACTGTGATCTTTAAATCTCCGACGTGCACCACTGCCGACATAAAATGTGTTGAAGCGCTAGCTGAAATTGCCGGTGTTGAAGATTACAAAGCCTTAGGCATGGAGATGTTTAAGGTGAAGTCTGCGGTCGAAGGCACGCCAGTACGCGATCTGGTGATGCGCGACTTTAAAGACTTCAACATGAATGGCAAACTCATCGGTATTGGTCAGCTTGAAGTGATCGATTTGTCAGTATTTGACGACATCAAAGCCGATCTTGAAGCCGATATCGCCGCCTTAAAAGCGGAAGGTAACCGTCACAGTGTGCTGTTGTTGCTCACCGATATCATGAAAGAAGGGTCTGAAATGTTGGTGGTGTCTGATGACAGCGAACTCACCACCCGCGCCTATGGCAAAGCGACCGAAAATGGCCGCGTTTGGCTTGATGGTGTGTTGAGCCGTAAAAAGCAGGTAGTTCCGCCATTACAAGATGCGCTAGCATAAAGCCACTCCCTTATATTGATAGCTTGTATTGATAGTCAGTTGTAAAAAAGCCGGCAGTTGCCGGCTTTTTTGTCGCGCGTGTTAAGGCCTATGGCTTAGTCGGCTTTTTTGGCTTGTTGCTTCGCATGCTGTCGTAATTTTTGCAGGCGTTTATCCGCTATACCTAACACTGTCTGCGGCGGATAATCTTCAAACTCAAAGTCCCGCTCGCCGCAAGCTATGCCTGTGAGTAATTCAATGGCTTCTGAAACATGATTAATCGCCCAAATGGAGAAACGGCCTTGCTTAACCGCAGCGACGATGTCATCGCGTAACATTAAATTTTGTACGTTGGCCTGTGGAATAATCACCCCTTGGCTATCGCTGCGTCCTTTTATGGTACAAACATCAAAGAAGCCTTCGATTTTTTCATTAACGCCACCGATAGGCTGAGCATGGCCAAATTGATTCATCGAGCCTGTTATCGCAATATCTTGTCTTAATGGCAGGGCCGAAAACGCCGATAAAATAGCACATAACTCGGCCATCGATGCGCTGTCGCCATCGACGCCACCGTAATTTTGCTCGAAGGTGAGGTGAGTCGACAGGGGGATTTTATCGGTTTGGCCAAACAAGGTTGCCAAGTATGCGGTTAAGATCATCACCCCTTTTGAGTGAATACTGCCACCAAGATCCACCTTGCGTTCAATATCAAATACCGCACCTTCACCATAAGCTGTGGTGGCCGTTATACGATTAGGCACCCCAAATTGATGATCCGAGGTGGCAATAACCGATAACGCATTTATCTGACCGACAACCTTATTAGCCGTGTCGATTAGAGTGGTGCCATCGACAAAACTTTGCATCACATTATCTTTTAAACGGCACACTCTAAGCTCATGATTATAAAGAGCTTGCTCTACATGGCTCACCCTTATCATATTAGCGTTGCTGGATTTTGCCACGTAATTAGCTTCACGTAATAGGTTAGCAATGTCGGCTGAATGTAGGGATAATTTATACTTTGAGTCGGCCTGACGCGCACTAAACTCAATAACCCGTTTTATAGCCCCTCGATCGCAATGCAGCATCTTATTACCACTGACAATACTGGAGATAAATTGGGCGTAAAGCGCCTCAGATTGTGCGGTGCGAGGCATTTCGTCTTCAAAATCGGCGGTCACTCTAAATAGCTCTTTAAACTCAGGATCGTAATGTTGTAATAACTGGTAGGTTTGATAATCGCCAAAGAGGATAATTTTGACATTAAGCGGCACTGGCTCGGGATCCAGCGAAATGGTCCCCGACAAGGTTACCTCTCGTTCGAGCGAGCTTAAGCTTAACTGGCGTGACCGCAGTGCGCGCTTTAATCCATCCCACACATAGGGCTGCTCTAATACCTTGATGGCATCGATCATCAACACCCCGCCATTGGCGCGATGTAGACTGCCTGGGCGGATCAAAGAGAAATCAGAAAAAATAGTGCCTTTAAAGGTCGCATTTTCGATGTAACCAAAAATATTATGATAATTAGGGCTCTCTTCCACCACGATAGGCATGGTTTTATCGGCTTGATTAACCAATACATTCACTTGATATCGGCGGGGCATTTTTTTCTGCATCGACGCATAAGCAAGCGCAACCTGTTCTTCATTTTGCTCTAAGAAAATATCCAGATTATCGATAATATCCTTATGCATATCATGCAGGTGGGTTTTAATCACGGGATAGTCAGCATAGCTTAGCTTTAACGGGTCCATTAAATGCACTAAGACATCTTGGGCCACTTGTTCGTCATGCTTTTGTTGTTGATCGCTATAACGCTCTTCCCAAGCAGTAAATTTACGCACCACTTCACGCAGTTTTGATTCTATTTCACTGATGTTATTTTCAAGCGTCTGTTGCTGTTTATGACTTAATGCCGCAAATGTGGCTTCAGAGTGGGGCTCATCACCATTCATGGCGAGTAATTCATAGCCGCCCTGAGCGGTAATACTTAGGCTGATGTGTTTAGCCGCGGCCTCTTTAGTGATCTTATTTAATGCCGCTTCTTGTTTACTGGCAAGCTGTGCTTTTAATTTGTCTGCCCGGGTATAGTAAATCTCGTTATCGAATGCCAAGGGTAGGGCTTTGACAAGCCGTTTCATCAACTCTTCAATATCTTTTTTAAATTGGGCGCCTTTACCCTGAGGCAGTTGCAGCACCTTGGGTGTGCGAGCGTCAGCAAAATTAACCACATAACACCAGTCATAAAGCGGATGATGCAAACCAGGATCATAGCGGTCTAAATAGCGCATTACCATCGTCCGCTTACCCAAACCATTACGGCCGATGGCGTAAATATTGTAGCCTTTGTCCTGCATCGACATGGCAAACTCAACGGCACTTTGGGCCCGCTCTTGGCCAACGATTTTATCTAACGGGTTAAGGCTTTTAGTCGATTTTACTTTGGCATCTAAACTGCTTAGCAGGGATGGTAGGTAAAGTTTGGCACTGGTAAGAGGGGAGATTGGCATACGCTAACTATCTCATATGAAAATATTAACTTCAGTGTAAACAGCGGTCACACAAATGACAGCAGTCATTTACTCAATTAAGGCCATATTATTAACAAATTGGTTTGTTTGATTATTTTTCATACTAAAAATAGTGTCATCTTCACGCCACACACAACTCATGCATAACTTATTAGCCTGCTGAATGACATTACTCGTTGTCAAACCTAACCCCCGCTGATAAATAAACTTGCGCCTTTGTACCTGGCTGCTAAAATGACTGTGTTTATATACAGCGTATTTTATTGGGTCTTATCTATGCGCGTTATTCCTTTTCCAGCCAGTGCTGGTATTACTGGATTCGAAAGCCCTGCGGCTGAGTATTGCCAATTAGGCTTAAGTTTAGATGAACTACTGGTAGTACATCCCAACGCGACTTTCATCGGGTTGGCACAGGGGGATTCAATGCAAGGCGTCGGCATTTTTGATGGTGATGTGATTATTGTTGACCGCCATGAATGCGCCCGCAGTGGCGATGTCATAGTGGCCAACTTTAATGGTGAGTTTGTCTGTAAAATCATCGACACCCAGCGACGTTTATTACTGTCATCTAACCAACACTATCAACCTCTTAGCATTCACGACCACGATATTTTTAATATCGAAGGCGTTGTCACTCGATCGATTCGCTGTCACCGTCAAAGCCCACTACTGGTGGATCATTAAGGTGGTGTTTTTATGTTTGCCTTAATCGATGCCAACGCATTTTATTGCAGTGCCGAGCAAGTTTTTCGTCCCGATTGGCGCGGTAAACCTATCGTCGTATTAAGTAATAACGATGGGTGTATTGTTGCCGCAAATCGACAGGCACAAGAAGCCGGCATTCAAAAATTTGTGCCTTATTTTAAAGTGAAATCCTTGTGTGATCAGCGTGGGGTCATTGCCTGCTCGTCCAACTATGAGTTGTATGCTGATTTATCCAATAAAATGATGAATATCATTGGCCGTTTTGCTCCTGAGCAGCATGTGTATTCGATTGATGAATCATTTCTCTCCTTTAAAAAGAGTTATCCGGCAATTCCATGCCTACGAACCCAAGGCCAACTCATCCGCCGTACCGTTTGGAAAGAAACCCGTTTACCGGTTTGTGTTGGTATGGGCGAAACCATGACATTGGCGAAAATCGCTAATCATGCCGCAAAGAAAATTGAAGGCTATCAAGGAGTTTGTGTTATCGATAGCGAGCAGGAACGGGTGGCCATTTTAACGCAATTGGCAGTGAGTGATGTATGGGGAATTGGACGGCGGCTAAGTAAACGGCTGCAATTAATGAAAATAACCACCGCATACGAACTTGCCACTATGCCACCAGGTGCCGCCCGTAAACAATTTGGTATCGAGGTTGAGCGCACCGTGCGAGAACTCAACGGCCAGGTATGTAAAGTGTGGGATAAGGCGCGAGCCGATAAGCAGCAGATCTTCTCCACCAGAAGTATGGGGCAACGCATTTGCGATAAGCCATCGTTATTACAAGCCTTAAGTAAACATGTTGCCATTGCTGCAGCAAAAGCGCGTAAGCAAGGCTTATGTTGTCAAACCATGCTGCTATTTGCTTATAACTCTCCCTATGACGACCAACCCACAGGATTTAAAACCACTGGCTTTAAAACCTTAGTCGAGTTGCCTTGTGCCACCAATTGCAGCGTTGAGCTAACCAAAGCCATGACCCAAGCGGCACATAAGTTATTTAGGGAAGGGGTGCGGTATTACAAAATTGGCATAGGGTTGCTTGATTTAACCAGTGACAAATACTGTCAGCTCGATTTATTTACTGTCTCAAAAGCCAATTTACCCCTCATGCAAACCTTAGATGGTATTAATCAACGTTATGGAACCGATGCAGTATTTCTTGCCGCTCAAGGTATTCAACCCAAATGGATAATGCGCCGTGACTTACTCACACCACAATACACCACCAAATGGCACTCAGTACCGCAGATAAAATGTTGATATATTCTAGCAATATGACTACGGACATCCGTAGTGTCGAAATATATATCCAACCATTGAGTATCCAGTCGATAGTTTAAATTTCCCCGTCAATAACTTTGGCAGCCTTGAGTTTAAATGTTTTGGACTAATTATCAGAAAATTGTCACAGCAGACGAACCATCTAGACATCGTTAAGGCATGACAAGCAATGCCGACGAGCGCAGGAGAAATGACGCGCCAATGCCGATAAGTATCATTAGTGGCACTTCTATATCCTCACACACATAGCTGCGCACAATGTATATTATGTTAAATGAGGTGTGCGGATGTGGAAAGCTTCACTCAATTTCAGACTCCTCTCATTCCAATTAAGGTGATTAATTACCAATGCCTTGAATCATGGGTCGATAGCTAGCGCTTTTATGTACATCAACATCGTCCAGACATAATTATCGTAGCGTCCTATAACGTCCTAGAATGAAACTGCTTTTTATCGCTTTAGACTGTCAAGCAACGTAACATTGAGTATTGAGTATTGAGCGTTTAGATAGACCCATTTAGATAGATCAATGCTACTGATAATCGTCTGGTACCATGAATCATTAACTGAATCACTGCTCGGTAGTTATCCGCTGAGGTCACATTTGTTGAATACCGCAGACTAGTTATGAACGTATGCAATGCCTAAAGCACCTCTAATCAATTTCGTTTAACAGCATTTGTTGCCCTCAACACTGTAGTGAACGTTAATCGGTTGGCACTCAACTGAGTGCCAGGACACATTTTCAACGCGTCGCTACGTGAAATCTAGCCTAGGTAGACCCGCATTGATTTGTTTTATGCGCGTAGCGCCGCCTGAATTTTAAGCTATTAAACCTTTTTATACCGATATAGCTAGTCAATGACGTTAACACTCACAGTGTTGAGCGATTAATGAGAGTTATCGTTTGACTATGACACGCAAATAAGCTGAGTTTAGAAAGCATTAAAATAAGCCATAAATAAGCTTACCTTACGATTTAAAGTGTGACCGTTGAATCAATTACAAGGTTTCACTGATGTAGTGATAACCACTATTTCATACTTTTCAGGTTGATGCCTTACAAGCTAACATTAAAGATGATCGGTAATGTATTTTATTAATGATGACACTAATGTTAATAATTAAAGCCTACAAAATAGGTTGAGAAAGTCACGGAATAACGGAATAATAGTTGTGAACACAACCCCTTTTCACATTGACCTTTAATGCCGATAAGTATCATTATCGGCATTAAAATATTGGTTAAATATGGTGTAAACTTTTCTTATAATAAGCATCAAGTTCAGATGCATAGCAGATTCAAGTAAATGAATTAAAGGTGATGAACAGTACAGAAAATGTTTACCGCTATGAGTTTAAGCAGATTTGTTTTATTAATTTTTATTGAATCAACATTTTTAGCCGTAATGAGAAGGTTTACGTATAAACAATATGTAACTCTACAAGAATATTTGCGTGGATGTCATTTAAGTGGGTAATACCCTGCCCGCTCAAATAGTTATTCATTACTCTGTGTGGAACAATAAGATCCTCAAACTGAATCGAAAAAGTAAGGTCATGTTTATTTTATAAGTTTGAATAACCTTCGTTGTAACCTCTGACTAATAAGGCATACAAGCGTATAATTAGACTGCCCTAGCCCTCAAAAAAGCTCTCGCAATATACTCTAATTACGACTCAGAATATCTGTGCGATATCAACCATGCAGTCAGGTACAAATGACTTAGAACCATAGATGAAACGGCTGACTGCCTGACTTTGCCGCCTAAACCACCAACACAACTCCCCTTGTCATTTACCTTATTTTATTCCCGATAAGGTATCTATTGGTTTATTCGCCGCACTTTGGTGGCGATCCGATTGACTGGTGTGTAAATATTGCGATGTGGTATCAATACTTTCATGTCCGGCATCGGCTTGTACATGTGATAACGGTCTGCCGTGTAAATTAATATCGTGGGTGATCCCGGTATGACGAATGTTATGTACACTCAATAATCGCATCGCTTTGGCATCTTCTATCATACCGTCAGCTTCGGCGCAGTCGGCACTATACTCGATAATTTTTTGCACTTCTTCCCTCACCTGGCGAATACCAAGATTAGCGTTGATCAGTCCGCTTTCTCTACCTCGGCCAGCAGCGCGATGACGTACAAATAGTGGTGTTTGTTCATTAGAACTTGGTAGATCGCTTAAACCTAAATATTGTCTGTATTCGATTAATGCAGTGAGTATTGCATTGGATAAAGGCACTGAACGCTGCTTGCCGCCTTTGCTTTGCGGGATATTAAAGCGCCAAATACCCGTCTGTTTATTTTGAGTAAATTGCCCCATGATGGGGCTATATCCCGCCCTTGCGCTGACATCTGATACTCGTAAATAGCAAGAGTAGATGAGCTTAATTAAAAATAAACTGCGTTGATGAGTCTCTGGTGAGGTTTGGGCAAGCCCTTCAACACTGCTAATGACATATGACCATTGCAGTTCGGTAAAAGCCAAGCTGTCGATATCGTCTTGATTGACTAAAAATTTATGCTTTTTAGCAAATCGCGAGTGATTCAGCCAAGCCTGCGCTGGATTGCGCTCACAATAATCCTCGGCCATTAAAAAACCATAGTAAGATGACAAAATCGCCATTTTGGTTTTTAAGGCATTGTCACTCAGCTCATAAATCTGCTCGACGCCAAGTTGCTTTTTACCGACAAAGGGTCGCCAAAGCGGATTAGGTAGACGCTGCCCCGTTGCTTTATCAAGTTTAAATTGCGCCACATTATAATAGCCAATAAGCGCTTTAGGGGGCTGCTGGCAATAGGCTACAAACTTGTCGATATCTCGGCGTGAGATCTGCCCGGGTGATTGCTTAACCACATCAAAACACCAATGTAAAAAGCAGCTGAGTTCACTACGGTAACTTTTATAGCTGTTTTCATTGTCGCGCAGAGAAAATAATAGGTCGCAAGAGAGCTCATAAATAAAGCCCGCATCTTCAATGCCATTTATGCTCAATGCAGTGATATGTTGATTGATAATGGGGTTGCCTTGCTCGAGAAAGTCTTTTGACTCAAATAATGGCAATACATTAGGCAATGATGTGATTGATGGAGCGTGATTGTTTGGCATTAGCAAATTACTTGGAGAGTATACCGATTGATACCGCTAATTTTATCATGATTAATGCATTTAATAGCTTAATTTAATTAATCAATTCGAGTATTTAGATTAAACGGAAAACATTGAATCAAAGCTTTACACAGGACAATAAGGTTATCGTGCTTTACTTACCCAATATTAAATCCCAACAGCAAGTTAGTTTAATAAACAGCCTCGATACGCAGCTTAAAACGAACAAGGATGGCCTGATCTTATGTTTCGTCGTTAGCCGTACTCATGATGATGGCCAATCGACAAAAAATGGATTAGCGTGGATTATCGACAGCGTGATTGTCGGCTAAAAAGTCGAACATAACATGCTGTTGTTGCTCAGCGACACTAAAGCTAACAAACATCCGCCAAACCATGTAATTACTGCTACATGAGCCATAGATTAACGTGCCTTTATAGCTGCTTTTGTCGTTTTCAGTTAAATTTAAAGGAATAACCCCCATAAACATATCTCTTCCTTCAACGCGTGCGCTCAATAATTTTACGGGTTTAGAGAAGGTTAATGAAACGGCTAAGGGCTGTTCACTTGGCGTCGAACCTGGTGAAATGCTTAAGCTGACATCAATGTCATTTATTGTTTGTTGACAAGGTTTTTGGGCAAACTGACATAAGGTTTGGTCTACGGTAAATGCAGCTATTTGTCCTGTTTCATCACCCTTTACAACACTATTATTAGGCTCGGAGCATGCACTTAATAAAAGCGTGCTAAGTAGGCTAATGACGGTAATGTTAATGCGAGTTATTTGCTTGTGTAGCACAATTTTTAACCTTTTGAATCATGGTGTTTACATTCTATACGTGGACTTTGATCTGGATCAATGTTGTACTCCGCATAATTCCTATCTTTTTTGATATTGCTCAAGTATCATTGCGATACTTAACATTAATTTACATTAATGCTGAGCAACACGTTGACTCAATCAAGTTTGTTTCGTAGGAAGCAGGCTTTTTAACGTCATTCTCTAACGGGTAAAGTGTCGCTTTACTCTAACAATAAGTACAAGTAATAAGCAGTGGAAGCAATATGATGAATCATTCCCAGCCTCAAGGCGCTGATTACAATTACACTGTTGTCCGCCAATTTGCATTAACCACAGTTTTGTGGGGAATCATTGGTATGTCAATCGGTGTATTGATCGCGGCCCAGTTAATATGGCCACAACTGAACTTTGATACTCCATGGCTAACGTACAGTCGTCTTCGACCTCTGCACACAAACGCTGTGATTTTCGCGTTCGGTACTTCAGCACTTTTTGCAACATCTTACTATATCGTCCAGCGCACCTGTCAAACCCGTCTATTTGCACCTAAGCTAGCTGCATTTACTTTCTGGGGATGGCAAGCAATCCTTTTATCAGCTGTTATTACTCTGCCACTGGGGCTAACCAGTAGCAAAGAGTATGCTGAACTAGAATGGCCTATCGATATCGCTATTGCCGTCGTTTGGGTAACTTATGCGATTGTATTCTTCGGTACCATCATTAAAAGAACAACCTCGCACATTTATGTTGCGAACTGGTTTTTTGGTGCCTTTATCATTACGGTAGCCGTACTGCACATAGTTAACTCTATGGCGATACCTGTGAGCATGTTTAAGTCTTACTCTCTCTACTCTGGCGCAGTTGATGCCATGGTGCAGTGGTGGTACGGACATAACGCGGTAGGTTTCCTACTGACAGCAGGTTTCCTAGGTATGATGTATTACTTCGTGCCTAAGCAAGCAGGTCGCCCTGTTTACTCATACCGTTTATCTATTGTTCACTTTTGGGCTTTGATTGCATTGTACATTTGGGCTGGTCCTCACCACCTACATTACACTGCTTTGCCTGACTGGACTCAATCACTGGGTATGGTCATGTCGCTTATCCTATTCGCGCCTTCTTGGGGTGGTATGATCAACGGTATTATGACGCTATCAGGTGCTTGGCATAAATTAAGAACCGATCCTATTCTACGCTTCCTCGTGGTGTCATTATCTTTCTATGGTATGTCTACCTTCGAAGGCCCAATGATGGCGATTAAGACCGTTAACGCATTGTCTCACTACACTGACTGGACCATTGGTCACGTTCACTCTGGTGCGCTTGGTTGGGTTGCGATGGTGTCGATTGGTTCGTTATATCACTTAATTCCTTCTGTTTATGGCCACGGTCGTATGTACAGCACTCAGTTGATCAACGTGCATTTCTGGTTGGCGACTATCGGTACCGTACTTTATATCGTATCTATGTGGATTTCGGGTGTTATGCAGGGTCTAATGTGGCGCGCAGTTAACTCTGACGGTACCTTGACCTACAGCTTCGTTGAAGGCTTAGAAGCATCGTATCCATTCTACTTTGTTCGTTTCTTAGGTGGCGTGTTCTTTGTCACGGGTATGTTGTTAATGGCATATAACGTGTTCAAGACCGTAAAAGCACCAAAAGAATCTTTGCCAGCACTTGCTGAAGCATAAGGGGTAGATTAGATGAAATTTAATCATGAGATAGTTGAGAAAAACATCGGTCTGCTGGGCATCTTTACCGTTATTGCAATCAGTTTCGGTGGCTTGGTACAGATCACTCCTCTACTTTTTCAAAAAGATACCACTGAACCTGTCGATGGATTACGCCCTTACACAGCCCTAGAGCTTGAAGGCCGTGATATTTATATCCGCGAAGGTTGTGTTGGTTGTCACAGCCAAATGATCCGTCCATTACGTGCAGAAACTGAACGTTATGGTCACTACTCAGTTGCTGGTGAGTCAGTGTGGGAACACCCATTCCTTTGGGGTTCTAAGCGTACTGGTCCTGATCTTGCTCGTGTAGGCGGACGTTACAGTGACAAGTGGCACGAAGTGCACTTAATCGATCCTCGTGCTGTGGTACCTCAGTCAAACATGCCTGGGTTCCCATGGTTAGCAGAAAACGTACTTGACGGTAAGTTAACTGCTCAAAAGATGGAAGTGTTCCGTGGTTTCGGTGTGCCGTACACTCAGGAAGATATCGACAATGCCAAGAAGGCCGTTGAAGGTAAAACTGAGATGCAGGCAATAATTGCATACCTACAGTCGCTAGGTCACGCACTGAAATAAATTGGAGGCATAAATATGGATTACGGCACAATACAAGGGATTATCACCATTGTTGTTATGTTGACGTTTGTCGGTATTTTTGCGTGGGCTTATAGCGGTCGTCGTAAGAATCAATTTGACGAAGCCGCTAACCTTGTTTTCTCGGATGACGAGAAAAACAAGGACTCAGGAGAGCATAAGTGATGATGAGTAGCTTCTGGAGTATTTGGATTACCGTACTCACAATCGTGGTAATCGCAGGATGTTTTATCCTATTAAGACTCGTCTCTAAAAACACTACTGGTGTTGAAGAAGGCAAGTCAATGGGCCATGCCTTTGATGGTATTGAAGAGCTCAATAACCCACTACCTAAGTGGTGGAGTTATATGTTTTATCTCACAATCGTTTTCGGTGTGATTTACCTCGCTCTTTACCCAGGTTTGGGTAACTACAAAGGCTTACTCGGCTGGTCAAGCTCGAACCAAAGCATTGGTACCGAGAATGGTATTAAAGCTGATTCTGCCGCCGCTATTGAACTAGCAGCAAAAGAAGGTCGCTGGGTGCAGTATGACCAAGAAGTGAAGAAAGCCGACGAAAAATTTGGTCCAATCTTCGCGGCTTACCTTGCAACACCGTTAGAAGAATTAGTTAAAGACGAAGAAGCATTGAAAGTCGGTGGTCGTCTCTTCCTACAAAATTGTGCACAGTGTCATGGTAGTGACGCCCGTGGTAGTACTGGCTTCCCTAACCTGACAGACAATGCATGGTTGTACGGTGGTGATTTAGCGACGATTAAAACGACGCTAATGAATGGTCGTCACGGTATGATGCCACCTAAAGGCGGTTTACCTATCGATGATAGCGAACTTGAAGGATTAGCTGAGTATGTGGTTAAGCTTTCTGGTCGTGAACACGACGCCGCACTGGCAGCTCAGGGGCAAGGCTCATTCATGAAAGGCTGTTTTGCCTGTCATGGCATGGACGGTACTGGTAACAAGTTTATGGGTGCCCCTAACCTGACTGACTCTGCTTGGTTATACGGCGGTAGTCGTGGCGTGATCGTTGAAAGCATCAAAAACGGCCGTTCTGGTGTCATGCCAGCATGGAAAGACGTTTTAGGTGAAGAGAAAGTTCACGTGATCACTGCTTACGTTTATAGCTTGTCAAACAAGTAGTTACATATAAGTAACATTAAGGCCTCGAGATGATCGGGGCCTTTTTTTTAGCTGTGCTTTTACTCAATTATCGGTAAAATGAGCCCAACAAATTCAACAGGTAGTTTTCATGAATACACCGCAAGCTTGGTATAAACAATTTTGGCCTTGGTTTCTAATTATTTTGCCCTTGTGCGCCGTCATCGCCAGCATTAATTTACTGATGGTGGCCATCGATACCCAGGACTCGCTCGTGTCTGAGGATTACTATAAAGATGGTAAAGCCATCAATATGGATCTGCGTAAAATTAAGCATGCCAAACAGTTAGGTTTACAGTTTGAGCTGATAGTTAATGATGATGAAGTGCGCATAGTGCAGCACGGTGGTGAAGCATATTTAGCGGCATTAAGCGTATCGTTTTTTCACCCCACCTTAAAGCAGCGTGACTTTAGCCAAATTACCACAGCCGATGGCAATCAGGTTTACCGTATCAAGTTGGCCGAACCTATCTCTGGCGCCTGGGAAGTACGACTCGAAGGATTCGATCAAACTTGGCGTATTCAACAGCGTCTTGATCTTAAAGACGCTGCTCAGTACTGGCTAAATTAGTTTTCACATGAATAACCTTGAGTGTTTTCATTGCAGCGAGCCAGTATTAACTGGCTCGCAGTTTGTCACCGTTATTGATAATACCCCGCAACCCATGTGCTGTCCGGGTTGCCAAGCGGTATCAAAGGCCATTATCGACGCTGGCTTGAGTAATTATTACCGTTACCGTACCGAGCCTGGTAACAAACAGACGGCACTGGTGCCTGAAGCACTCAATGCCAATTCAGCTTTTGACCTTAAAGAGGTCCAGCAAGATTTTGTCCATCAACAGGACAATATTAGTCAAGTTTCATTGACCATCGATGGCATAACCTGCGCTGCGTGTGCCTGGTTGATAGAACATAAGTTAAAGCTGGTCGATGGGATAGTGAACATTGCTGTTAACACCACCACAGAGCGAGCCTTGGTGACTTGGGACCAAAGCCGAATTAAGCTTAGTGAGATCCTCAATTTAATCAGTAATATCGGCTACCAGGCAGCGCCTTATCAAGTCGATGATGAAGAGATCCAGACCAAAAAAAATAGCCGTAAATTTTTATTAAGACTCGGGCTAGCCGGCTTTGCCACCATGCAGGTGATGATGTTCGCCCTCGCCCTCTATTCCGAATACTTTACCGATCTGGATGTTGAATACCGCGACTATTTCCGCTGGGTCAGCATGATGTTTGCCGCACCAGTGGTGTTCTACTCGGCACAGCCTTTCTATTTTAGTGCCATTCGCTCCATGCTTTCGGGGCGGTTAAATATGGACGTGTCGGTGTCGATTGCTATTTGCGGCGCCTATATTGCCAGTTGTATTGCTACCGTCAGCGGCCAAGGAGAGGTCTATTTTGAATCGGTCAGCATGTTCACTTTCTTCTTGCTGTTGGGGCGTTACCTTGAGCAAAACGCGCGTCAAAAAGCGTCCGTCAGCTCCAATAATTTACATAAACTGATCCCCTTAACCGCACATTTAGTTGATGCTGACGGCCAGCACAGTGAAGTTCCTGCGAAACGTTTACGCATTGGCGACATTATTCTCATTAAACCGGGTGAAACCATTAGCGCCGATGGCGATATTATTGAAGGTAGCAGCAGTGTTAACGAAGCAATGTTAACTGGCGAGCAGATGCCGGTGACTAAACGGATGTCGAGCCAAGTATTTGCAGGCACTATCAATGTTGACCACCCAATTAAGGTGCGCGTCACTGCCATCGGACAAGATCAGTTAGTCGCTGAGATCATTCGCCTGCAAGAAGCCGCATCCAACAACAAGCCTGCAGTAGCGTTATACGTTGATACCATCTCTAATTATTTTACTTGGACGATTTTGATTATCGCCTTGTTAACCTACCTAGTGTGGAAGGCCTATTGGCCTGAAGATGCTTTTTGGGTGACCTTATCAGTACTGGTCGCGACCTGCCCCTGCGCACTAGCGCTTGCAACCCCTACCGCCGTCACTTGCGCTACTGGGTTATTTACACGAATGGGTGTCGTAGCGCGTCAATCGGGCGTATTTGAAAAGCTGCCGCTAATTAATCATGTGGTGTTTGATAAAACAGGCACCCTCACCTGTGGCAGCCTGACGGTGGCAAACACTCGGTTACACAGTGATATTAACCAAGCGCAAGCATTGGCCTTAGCGGCGGCATTAGAGTCCACATCACTTCATCCAATCGCGCGTGCCTTTGAACGTTATCGCGCCGATGATATTCGGGTCACTGATAGCCGTAATCATGCGGGTTCAGGTATTGAAGGAATGATAAATCAGCAGCACTATATTATTGGCAGTGCTGATTTTATACACCAGCGTCTTGGTATTGAGTGCCCGCCTAGTGCGCAGCAATGTGTTTACCTTAGCCGCGATAAACAGCTCATTGCCAGCTTCGAATTAATTGATAACATTCGCCCCGATGCCTTAACGACCGTTAACTTGCTACGCGGATCAGGCTGTGAGGTGAGCATTGCCAGTGGCGATAACTCAGCTCATGTTGATGAAGTGGCTCGCGCTATGGGCATAACCAATGTGCATAAAGCACTTAAGCCACAAGACAAGTTACGCCTAATTGAACACTTGCAACAGACACAGCAAGTCGCCATGTTTGGCGATGGTATTAACGATGCACCAGTATTAGCCGGCGCGAATTTGTCTGTGGCTATGGGCAGCGGTGCTGCCATAACCAAAAACAGTGCCGATCTCATTTTACTAGGTGATCAACTGGCCCGCTTTACTGATGCAATGGTGGTTGCCAAGTTAACCGGTAAAATCATTAAGCAAAATCTCTTTTGGGCGTTGGGCTACAACTTATTTATTATTCCGTTAGCGGTCACAGGCCACGTCGTGCCCTACATCGCTGCTATCGGCATGTCAGCCAGTTCACTTATTGTCGTGGCAAACAGCCTTAGACTATTGAAGGTACGAGTATGAGTATTATCTATGTGTTAATCCCCATTGCGATGTTGTTTGTACTCATCGCGGTAGGGATTTTTTTCTGGGCAGTAAAATCTGAGCAGTTTGATGATCTTGACCGCCAAAGCGTATCAATCTTGTTTGATGATGACGTCAAGCCGTCAACGTCAAAAGACGATGAGAGCAAACCGCAGTGATCGACTTTACCGTTACTGGTGCGTTTATTGTGGGCTTGATGGGCGCTGGTCATTGTATCGGTATGTGTGGTGGACTCGTGGGGGCGATATCGCAGCAGATGCCTTCTCAAACGAAAGGCAATGCACTGGCGGCTAAACTGCAATTTATTATCAGCTATAACACCGGACGTATCCTCAGTTATACCCTAGCTGGCGCCTTAATTGGTGGCTCGGCCAGCTTACTCAGTACCCTGTTTAGTTTAGATATCTACTTGCTCACTATGCGTATGTTGGCAGGGGTAATGATGATCGCCACTGGATTATATATCGCCAAAATTTGGTCTGGCATAGTGCAAGTAGAGCGACTCGGAAAACGGGTTTGGCAGGTGTTAGGCCCCATAGCCAATCGCTTACTGCCCATTAAAAGTTTAAAACAAGCTTTTGTGGCTGGCGTAATCTGGGGCTGGTTACCTTGCGGTTTGGTTTACAGCACCTTGACCTGGGCAGTGGCGGCGAATTCGGCGCAACAAGGGGCGCTGATCATGGCGGCGTTTGGACTCGGTACTCTACCAGCACTATTCAGTGCTGGTGTCGCAGCGCAAGTGTTTGCCCAATTCGTGTTACGAAATTCGGTGCGTATGATCAGCGGCCTTCTGTTAGTTGGCTTTGGCATACACACTTTGTATATTGCAATTGCGCAGCTAAACTAGCTCACTCTATTAAATTAGTTTAACATGGGCATAACTGTGAAATTCGAGAGATATTATGACGGATACCATTAAAAATCGTCGTTCAGCAGCTCCTGGCTGCGCTATTCATTGTCATGACTGTAGTATGGGTAGCCTTTGCATACCTTTCACATTAAATAACAATGAATTAGATCAGCTCGACGAGATCATTGAGCGTAAGAAGCCGATTCAAAAAGGTGAGCAGATTTTTAAATCTGGTGACGTACTAAAATCTCTCTATGCCATTCGCTCAGGTACCATTAAAAGCTTTACCATTACCGAGCAAGGCGATGAACAGATCACAGGTTTTCATTTGGCTGGCGATGTGATCGGTTTTGATGGTATTCACTCACAAATTCATCAGAGTTTCGCCCAAGCATTAGAAACCTCAATGGTGTGTGAAATTCCCTATGAAACCCTAGACGATTTATCTGGTACCATGCCTAAATTACGTCAGCAGATCATGCGCTTAATGAGTAACGAGATTCAAAGCGACCAAGAGATGATCTTATTACTGAGTAAGAAAAATGCCGAAGAGCGCCTCGCCGCTTTTATCAGTAATCTCGCTAATCGTTTTGGTAATCGTGGTTTCTCACCTAAAGAATTTCGCTTAACCATGACCCGTGGTGATATCGGCAACTATCTTGGCTTGACGGTCGAAACCATCAGCCGACTACTCGGCCGTTTTCAAAAATCAGAATTGATTGAAGTAAAAGGGAAGTATATTACTATCATCGATTTTGAGTCACTTAATAAACTCGCGGGTAACAATAAAATCGGTCGTTAAACAAGCGAATAAATGGGTAAACTTGATCTAAAACAAGGCAATTTACCCGTTATCGACCATTATTAAATTACAACGTCAGATAAAGGAATAATCTATGAAGGACTATCATAAAATCCTTGTTGTAGTGGACCCTACAAGCGATGAGCAACCGGCACTTGCAAGAGCTGTTGAGCTTGCCGTTAAAAACCATGCCGAAATTACGGTATTCTTGTCTATATTCGATTTTTCCTACGAAATGACCTCCATACTATCGGGCCAAGAACGCGAAGCCATGCGTCAAGGCGTGATAGCGCAGCGTCAAGCATGGTTAGCCGATATTTTGTTGCAATACAAAGATAGCGGTATCGATATTCAAAGTGAAGTCGTGTGGCATAATCGCCCGTTTGAAAGCATTATTCTACATGCGATCGAAGGCGAATTTGACCTCATTGTTAAAGGTACCCATCAGCACGATAAGCTTAAATCGGTGATTTTCACCCCTACCGACTGGCACCTAATGCGTAAAGCGCCTGTGCCGGTACTGCTGGTTAAAGAACATGACTGGCCAGTAGCAGGAAAAATACTGTGTGCCATCAACGTGGCATCAGAAGATGACGATCATCAAACCCTTAATGGCAAGATAATCGAACACGGCCAAGACTTAGCCAAGAAGTTTGATGCTAAAGTGCATCTCGTTAATGGTTATCCAGGCACACCGGTAAACTTAGCGATTGAACTGCCCGACTTTGATGCACATACCTATAGCGAAACCATTCGCATGCAGCATGAACAACGAGTTTGGCATTTGGCCAATCAATATGGCATCTCAACGGATTTTTGTCATATTAAAGAAGGGTTACCTGAAGATGTTATCCCTGAACTGGCTGAACAACTCGATGCAGAACTGGTGATCCTTGGCACCGTTGGTCGTACCGGATTTTCGGCAGCATTAATTGGTAATACCGCGGAGCATGTTATCGATAGCATTAATTGTGATTTATTGGCAGTTAAACCTGATGGTTATAAGTCACCGCTCGAAGATGAGTAACAGCTAACGCACCGCTTCTTTAGACCATTGATTTAAGCTATACTACGCGCCCAGAATTTGATGATACTAGGCGCGTTTTTTATTATGTCTGATGATACTCTCTTAAAAAAACAGACCACACGGTTAAATAAGCTACAGAAGCGTCTTAGACGTGAAGTGGGTAGCGCTATCGCTGATTACAATATGATTGAAGACGGTGATACTGTCATGTGCTGCCTTTCGGGTGGCAAAGATAGTTACGCAATGCTCGACATTTTACTTAATTTACAGCAGCGTGCGCCGATCTCTTTTAAACTGGTTGCAGTCAATCTTGATCAAAAGCAACCGGGTTTCCCTGAAGATATTTTGCCAGCGTATCTTGATACGTTAAATGTACCGTATCATATTCTTGAAAAAGACACCTACTCTATCGTTAAAGATAAGATCCCTGAAGGTAAAACCACTTGCTCTTTGTGCAGTCGTTTACGCCGAGGCACCTTATACGGTTTTGCGCAGCAGATAGGTGCCAACAAAATTGCGCTTGGCCACCACCGCGACGACATTATCGAAACCCTGTTTTTAAACATGTTTTATGCGGGCAAACTAAAAGCCATGCCACCTAAATTACTCTCAGATGATGGCGCTAACGTGGTTATTCGTCCCTTGGCGTACAGCCGAGAGAAAGACATTGCCGAGTACGCCGCCTTAAAAGATTTTCCAATCATCCCTTGTAACCTGTGTGGTTCACAAGAAAATCTTAAACGCGCAGCCGTAAAAGAGATGCTTAGCACCTGGGACAAACAGTTTCCTGGCCGTATCGAAACGATTTTTACCGCTATGCAAAATACTAGCCCATCGCAAGGGGTAGACAGAGCGCAATTTGACTTTACTTCGCTTACGCGCGATCCAGACGCCCCGATGAAAGGTGATGTGGCCGAATCAGATCTGCCCGCCTTTGATTTTCTCGATATTGCCAATAACGGTCATATCGACTTAGATGCGGCTAAGCGCAATACCGATGCCTTAAAAATTGAGGTTGTCAGTACCTATACGCCTTAGCATTTAATGCCCAGAGCGCGACATAAAAAAACCTCCGATGGAGGTTTTTTTATGTCTGTGATTTTTATCCGTTATCGACGATTAACCCTCTATAAAACAACCTGTAAAGGGCTGAGTAACAAGCTATCTGTTATTTATCGCTAGCATTGACCCAAGGGCTGACGACATCAGGGCGGCGATCAAAGCTAATGCTATCTAGCTGATTGATACGTTCACGAGACAATCGGAAAATACCTTCGAAGCCAATGGTTTCGCCATCAATCTTTACTGTTGCGGCTTGGTCAAATTCAAAGTTAAGGCCACGAATATCATCAGTAAAATAACGCATAGGGAAGCCCTGCATGGTATGCAGTAGATCATCCATTTGTGCTTGCAACATGACTAAGTCAGCTTGTTGATATTGCGGCTGTGTTTGCTTGGCGCGTATTTGCATCGCAATGCCACATTGGCTGGCGTCATTTTCCATCTCTAAATGCACTAATGCCCTGTCCGATTTAAGCCTGCCATCATAGGGAATAAAAATGCGCTGCGAGTCAGTAATGGTTAATGGGAACTGCTCTTTTTCGGTCGCAATATAGCCACTTATTACCACGCAGCCTTGCGCTTTGGGTACTGAAAAAGTTAACTCAATCAACGGATAATGGCCTTTACTCACCTGTTTAAGACGTTGATAAAAACCTTGGTATTCCAGCGATATCGGCGTTGCTTGAGCAGTAATACTGCCAAGCAGTAGGCAACTAAACAGCAGAGCCTTGTTCATAGTTTTCCACCAAAAATTGATTATTGTGACGTAACATATCGAGCAATTCTTCGATATAAGCTTCTTGTCGTTCAGAATAATTGAGCAAACCATAGACTAATTTGTCAGCTCTAACGTGCTCCCCTTGAGCGCGTAGATCGGCACGAATAGATCGCAATAGCGAATAGGCGGCGTTCGAATTTAAATTACGCATGTAAGAGCCCACAGAATCATCGACACTGTTAAACACGGCGACTTCATGGCTCATCCCTTCACTGCGTGATTGTGGTACAAGACCACAGCCTTTTCTAAAGCACCATTGACCAAAAAAGTTAAGTCCCTCTTTAGCAAAGCGGCTACTGCCCCAACCCGTTTCATTGGCAGCCTGAATTAATACTAAGTCTTCTGGGATAATATCGACACGTCTAAGTAACTGATTAAGATTCTCAACGGTCACGCTGCGCATGCTGTATTGGTATTTACTGGCTAATTGCTGAATACGAAACTGCTCCGCTTCAGAAAGCACTTCTTCGTCTGCGAGATGTTGTTGCGCTGCAAGCAGAAACTTGCGCTCTTCTGCAATAATATTATTGTGATGCTGCACTGCAGGGCGTAAGAAATCAAAGAAAGCTTTTTTCTTTTCTGCCACATCGGCAATCGCTTCGAAATTTGGGATTTGGCTGTATTGACGCTTATTTTTTAATAACTGGCCTTGGCTGCTCTCTTCGCTGGGCTGCTGGTCAACCAGCAAGAGCTTCACCGCCAATAGGGCTGCCACCACAATGGCCAACGATAAGATAACTTTATTTATACTACCTGTTTTCAAATTGCTAACTCTTTTAAGGGTTTAGGAGGAGATTATATGCGATTTGTGCCGCAAAACAAAACCGCTATGCCTCAAGGCATTATTCGCTATAATATCTCGCGATATATTGGGGATTCAGGAAGGAAAAACCCGCATGCACAACTCTGCACTTAATCAATTTACAAATGTGGTTGCCATTGGTGGCGGTCATGGGCTGGGACGAGTGCTTTCTGCATTATCATTTTTAGGCCCGAGGCTGACAGGCATTGTGGCCACCACTGATAATGGTGGCTCAACGGGGCGATTAAGACAGCAGCAAGATTGCATTGCATGGGGAGATTTACGCAATTGTTTATCACAACTTGCATCGCGGCCATCTGTAGGCTCACTATTATTTGAATACCGCTTTAGTGGCCAGCATGAGTTAAATAATCATAACCTCGGCAACCTTATTTTATTGGCGCTCGATGAACTTTGTGTCCGCCCTCTTGATGCCGTTAACTTGATCCGTAAGCTGCTCAATATCGAAACCCAAGTGATCCCAATGTCGGAGCAGCCAACCCATTTAGTCGCCATACAATCTTGTGGTACTAAGATTTTAGGCGAGGTGGAAGTGGATGGTATGACAGAATCGCCTATCGCTTTATCACTTGAGCCAATGGTTGAGGCAACAGCCGAAGCCTGCAATGCGATAAAAGCCGCCGATTTGATTATTTTAGGCCCTGGTAGTTTTCTCACCAGTATCATGCCGCCCTTATTATTGCCTATCTTAAGCGAAGCTTTGGCGAGCAGTAACGGCAAGGTTATTTTTATCGATAACTTAACTGCCGAGCCGTCATCGGCAGTGGATTTTAGTCTCGAAAAACGCTTACATTGGTGCGAGCAAGTGCTGGGGAATAAAGTGATTAACCACGTATTAAGCCATGGTGAGCAGTGCCACACTGAAGGTAATATCACCTACTTTCCGCTGCGCAGTAAACATCATGTAGGCCTACATGATCGCAGCGCTTTAGCTGAAGCTATCTCCTTTATCACTCAGCTGCCTACGCTCGAATCTTAATGGCTTAACCACCACTCACATCGCTTAAACACGATACAAAGCGAAAGCACTAAAAAAACGGTTAGCGCGTAAGGCGATAACCGTTTTATGAAGAACACATGTGATCAGTACATTAGCGTCGTTGTAATTTACACCACTTGCGCGATAGCCTTGCAGATTGCTGGCATATTGTCACGGGTCATCCCCGCCACACTGATACGGCCAGATCCGACAATATAAATACCAAACTCGTCACGTAGACGTTCGACTTGGGCTTTGTTCAGCCCAGAGAAGCTAAACATGCCATTTTGCGTCGAAATAAAGCTAAAATCTTGGCTAACACCAGCGCTTTTAAGAGTATCAACAAACAGAACCCGCATCTGAGCAATACGTTCACGCATCTGTTGTAGCTCTACTTCCCACATAGCTCTTAATTCATTGTCACCCAAAATGGTGGCTACGATCAGCGCGCCATGAGCCGGAGGATTAGAATAGTTACCTCGAATAGTGCTCTTCACCTGGCTAAATGCAGTTTTAGCTGTGTCTTGATCTTTCGCCACCAAAGTAACAGCGCCAATACGTTCGTTATAGAGGCCGAAGTTTTTAGAAAATGAGTTAGCCACGATCAGTTCAGGAACGATATCGGCAACCAAACGTAACCCTTGGGCATCTTCTTCAACACCGTCACCAAAGCCTTGGTAGGCAAAATCGAATAAGGGCACTAATTCTTTTTGTAAACATAACTCAGCAACGGCTTGCCATTGGTTCTGATTAAGATCGATACCCGTTGGGTTATGACAACAGCCATGCAACAGCACTAAGTCCCCAGCTTTGGCGGTGGCTAAATCAGCCAGCATTGCGTCAAAATCCATGCTATGAGTTGGCGCATCATAATAACGATACTGTTTTACTTGCAGCTGGGCAGACTGAAAAATATTGTTGTGGTTGGCCCAGGTTGGGTTACTCACCCAAATGGTATTAGAGTCAGTATTGCGTGCCACAAATTCAGCAGCCACTCGCAGAGAACCTGTACCGCCTGGCGCCTGAGCGGTCACGGTACGTTGTTGTTGCAATACTTGATGTTGCTCACCAAAAAGCAATGTTTGTACCGCGCTGTTATAAGCCTGTACGCCATCGATACCGAGATAACTTTTACTTGTTTCATTATCAAGCAGTTTTTGCTCTGCTAATTTAACCGACTTAAGAATAGGAGTTTGACCTGACTCATCCTTATAGATCCCTACTCCCAAATTAACTTTATCTGAACGTGGGTCGGCTTTAAAAGCATCGGTAAGGCCAAGAATGGGATCGGCTGGAGCCAGTTCTACCTGGTTAAATATCATGACAGCATTCCTAAAAATTAGAGTAAATGTAGGGAGTTCGCCGCCATTTATACCATTGTCGACGACGGCTTCATAGCGGATTTTCATCAGCATCCGTTTTTTTGCGTTGCGATAGGGTTTATCTCATTTTTCTGCTTAATAACTATCGATATTGCAATATATGGGTAAGATTTTCACGTTCGGTTAATTGCGTAGCGATGACACTCTATCACGGTTTTATATCGCGTTTAATGGCTAAGCAGATTGACGAAAACAAAAAGGCCTCAACTTAGTTGAGGCCTTTTTGTCATCTTAAGATGGTACCCGTGGCCAGACTTGAACTGGCACGCTTATTCAGCGAGGGATTTTAAATCCCTTGTGTCTACCGATTCCACCACACGGGCAATGTGTGCGTTTTATCGCTGTTGCGCTAAAACTTAAAGTGGAGGCGCGACCCGGAGTCGAACCGAGATCGACGGATTTGCAATCCGCAGCATAGCCATTCTGCCATCGCGCCTTATATTGAAGGCGTTAAGGCCAACCCTAAAGATTGGAGCGACATATCGGGTTCGAACCGATGACCTATACCTTGGCAAGGTATCGCTCTACCAACTGAGCTAATGTCGCAAGTCTTAATGCTTTCAATCTCAATCAAGTTCTACTTAAGAAGCTTTCCCCTGACTGCGGAATGGCATTCTACCGATTTACGCCCAAGAGTCAACGCTAAATTATGTAATAATCGAGATTAATTAACTGGTTGCTGCAATATTGCTCGTTGTGACTTTTTGTTAACCAATTTAGGTGATAAGCGAATAAAAAAACGCCTGAATCACTGACTCAGGCGTTTATAATCATGCATAATCGGATACGTTACAGGTTAGGCAATGACTGATATTGTAAGCCCAACATCTTTTGCATCACGCCAACAACTTGGCAGCTGTAGCCAAATTCATTGTCATACCAGACATATAAGATAGTACGATTGCCTTCGGCAATGGTGGCCTGTGAATCAACTACGCCCGCGTAACGTGAACCAACTAAGTCTGACGATACAATCTCAGTTGACTCGGTAAAATCAACTTGGTTTTGCAATTCAGATGACAAGGCCACTTTACGTAGATATTCGTTCATATCTTCTTTATTGGTTTCGCCATTGAGGTTTAGGCTGATAATCGCCATCGAGACATTGGGCGTAGGCACGCGAATGGCGTTACCTGTTAACTTACCTGCCAAAATCGGTAGCGCTTTAGCAACTGCTTTCGCAGCACCAGTTTCGGTGATCACCATATTTAATGGTGCGCTGCGGCCACGACGGTCTGCTTTATGATAGTTATCAATTAAATTTTGGTCGTTGGTATAAGAGTGGATCGTTTCAACGTGACCATTAACAATGCCGTACTTGTCATTGACCGCTTTGAGTACTGGTGTTATCGCATTTGTCGTGCAGCTTGCCGCCGATACGATAGTGTCCTCATCTAAGATATCATTCTCATTCACGCCATAAACGATATTCTTAATCGCGCCCTTCGCAGGAGCTGTCAGCAATACTTTTGCCGCGCCTTTCGACTTAAGATGAAGACCTAAACCGTCTTCATCTTTCCAAATACCGGTGTTGTCGACAACTAAGGCATTATTGATGCCATATTGGGTGTAATCAATTTCATCTGGCGAGTTGGCGTAAATAACCTGAATATAAGTGCCGTTAGCAATAATAGCATTGTTGTCTTCATCAACTTCTACTGAACCATTAAATGGTCCATGTACTGAGTCACGACGTAACAAGCTGGCACGTTTTTCTAAATCGCCTTTACGGCCACCACGAAGTACGATAGCACGCAAACATAATTTGTTGCTCACGCCCGTTCTTTCAATCAATAGGCGTGCTAATAAACGTCCGATACGACCAAAACCATACAGCACAACATCACGTGCTTGTTGATCATCTTCGTGATCGATAGCGCTTGCCAGTTCTTGGCTCATATAGGCTTCTATCTGACTTGCATCCTGATGCTCACGCCAGTAGTTGACCGCTAATTTTCCGATATCAACTTTGCATTGCTTTACTGCAAGCTTGCTGAGTGCTTCTACAAATGGGAAGCTTTCACGCAATCTGAGTTTTTCGCCAACATGACGGCGTACTAAACGATGGGATTTAATGATTTCAATAGTCGAAGCATTAAGAAGGGGTTTACCGTATAGCACGACTTCTACACCTTGATTACGGTACAGCTTACCCAACAGAGGCTGCATCGCTTCTGCCATTTCAAAACGTTCTTGCCAACTTTGTAGGTGTTTATCAGCGGTCATTTACAGATCCTTTATCTCACTTTAACTACTTTATTTGTAGAAATATTTGAGTAACAAAGAGAAAAGCCCAATAATCTACTCTTATCGGTACCAAATCCCCTTATTGGTCGGCGCTATTGTAATGAAAACAAGGCTGACGATCTAGTAAGATATTTCCCGTAAATATGTAATAATATTAGATAAAATCACCAGAGGAACTCAGCTTGCGCATAAAGTTTGTAATCATTACACCATTATTGTCGGTTTTAAGCGTTTTCACCCTTTTTGGCTGTGATAATGGCGTTAATACCAGCACCATTTGTAAAAATAATCCTGAACTTTGTGACGATTTACATCGTGACAGTTGGTGTAAATATGAAAAAGCAGACCTGATTAAACAGCGCTATGTGCTAAAAAACAGCCCATCGCCCTCTGGCGAGCAAGTTTACCAACAGCTGATCAACCTAGAAAACTACAATAAATGTATCGAACTGGCTGCAGGTGTTGAGCATATTTTGCACCCAGAGCGCACTAACGATCGCGCTAAAGCTTTTGGTGTCAGCGCACAAAACCTCTCGCAACTGCAAGCTACCACAAAAAATAATCCAGATATCTATCTGTCATTTTATCACTGGACGCGTTTAAGCGATGCTAAGGCGCAAGCACGAGTGATTAAGGCTGAGCGTGCGGGTAAGATAAATGATCCGTTAATATTGGCGCAGTTGGCTGCCTACTATCAAAAATCAGATGTGAATAAGGCAATGGCGCTATATTTTGATTTGTTAGCGTCCACCAGCCCTGAGCAGTTTAATCCCGACTGGTTATTGGGACTCGCCAGCATTTACCAGCAACAAGGCGATTTAGAGAAAACCTACCTGTTTTCTAAAGCTAACATCTTAATGACCAATAATAAGGCTTCAGCGCAAAAAATGAGTGCCTTAGTCAACGGTAATGCTAAGGTTGAGGCACTCTTAACCGAGCAAGCACAAGCCTTGGTTGTGCATCTCAATCAGGGCGACTACGCTTCTAGTGATATTCGACAGCAATTACACCCAAGTGGGCAGTAAATGCTGTTAAGGTAACTTCCGAGACATGGCGCGTTATCCGAGCTAAAAGTATTTTTTTTACAGAAAAGAACCTCTCTTTTGTAAAAAACCTGATCTTTGTAAAGGAAACAGCAAAATTGTTACGCTATTTGACCGATAATTGCTGATATTGCTTGACGATAGCTGTCATTTTGGTAATTTTACTACCAGATTACTTTTATACATTTACTTGAGGGATATGAGATGACTATCCGCGTTGCAATTAACGGCTATGGCCGTATCGGTAGAAACATACTTCGTGCGCTTTATGAAAGCGACAAAAACTATCCAATCCAGATCGTTGCCATCAATGATTTAGGCGATGCTTCTATTAATGCTCATCTCACCAAGTACGACTCTGTACATGGTCGCTTTAATGCCAAGGTTGAGCATGATGACGAAGCTATCTATGTAAACCAAGATAAAATCTTGACCTTCTCTGAGCGCGACCCAGGCAAACTACCTTGGGCAGAGTTAAATATCGATGTGGTATTTGAATGTACAGGTATCTTTACTTCCAAAGAAGCGGTACAACCACACCTAACGGCAGGCGCCAAGAAAGTGATTATTTCAGCTCCTGGGAAGAATGTTGACGCGACTGTCGTCTATGGTGTTAACAATAATGAAATCACCGCAGATATGACGGTCATTTCTAATGCTTCTTGCACCACAAACTGCCTAGCGCCTTTTGCTAAGCCATTAAACGATGAGATTGGTATCGAGTCGGGTTTGATGACCACTATCCATGCTTATACCAACGATCAACGTTTATCGGATGTGTATCACACAGACTTACGTCGTGCTCGTGCTGCGGCTATGTCGATGATCCCAACTAAAACGGGTGCTGCGGCGGCTGTTGGCCTTGTGGTACCTGAGTTAGCAGGCAAATTTGACGGACTCGCCGTGCGCGTGCCTACGGTTAACGTATCATTAGTTGATCTGTCTTTTATCGCAGCACGTGATACCTCGGTTGAAGAGATCAATGCCATCATTGAAAAAGCGGCAAGTGTTGCGCCAATGAGTGAAGTCTTAGCGGTAAATCATGAACCTTTGGTTTCTATCGATTTTAACCACAATCCTTACTCATCAAACTTTGATGCAACTCAGACTCGCGTTAATGGTCGTCTAGTGAAAGTCATGGCTTGGTACGACAACGAGTGGGGCTTTAGCAACCGTATGCTAGATAACGCCGTTGCCTTAATGAATGCTAAGTGATAATTAAGTCTCACTAACCGATAATTATTACCTAAGTCAATGATCAGCAAAAGGAGCCTAATGGCTCCTTTTTCATTTTCTCTTATTCATTTAATACACTTTTACTTCTGGGAATAGTGTCAATTAGGAGAAATTCAATCGTTAAACAGGGTACTAACAAGCAAGGACTTTTATGAAAGGTAAAATGCTCAGTATTTTGCTTGTCTCATTACCTTAATTGATATTGCTGATGTTGATTTTTTCGTGAACGAGAGACACTTATAAAACTGATAAAAAGTGTAAGGTATAAGCTGAATTGACAGATGAGTTTACGATATAGCATGCCATTGATGCTTAAAAGCGTTTGATCCGCACAACTTTCATCACTTCAAATTCAAGTCCTGCCACGGTTTCAACCTCAGGGTAGTAGGTTATATTCACCTTATGTCCTTGTAAACTACGGTATTTTTTCGTGCGCTTAAATTTAAACGGAGCATCGCAGCCTTCTATCATTACCGTATGTTGTACCCACTCGTTGGTTTCTCTTTGAGTATGAGAAAGAATTTTCACCCCCTCTGAATGCACTAAACCATCATGTTTATCGAGCATTTTATCTACAACATGTTTCATAATCAGACCTTTTTACGATGAGTGAGTTTTAACCTACAAAAATGACAATAAAAAATTATACAACATCTCATCGACTTTGCATGCGGCCTTAAATTGTACCAAATTGAGACCGTTAACAATACCTAATCAATTACTTATTAATCGATTAGGTTATCAAGCCCTATCGTTAACGGCTTATCGAACGCAGCAACCAGTAGCACAGTAGCAAGCCAAAAGTGACCTTACCAAGGGAGTGTGCTGCCGTCGTAATTATAAAATCCACCACTGTCTACTAATACAAGCTTTTCGAAACAATGGCTTAAGCCCGCAACAGACTCTTCCACACTGATAAGTGCATTAGGGCCTCCCATTGCGGTTTGTACCCAGCCTGGGTGATATACAGCACAGGCGATACTGTTAGCATGTAAGTCAATGGCGAGACTTTTTACCGCGGCATTAAGCGCCGCTTTAGATGAACGATACAGGTATGCCCCGCCACTACTATTATCGCTAATACTGCCCATTTTAGAGGAGATAAAAATCACTTTACTCTGCCTGCTTTGCTTTAAGAGCGGATAACAGGCTTGCGTCAGCATGATTGGGGCGATGGCATTAACTTGCATCACCTTAAGCCACTCTTGCTCGTCACAATGGCCAAATGCAATCCCTTTAGGGCCATAGTAACCCGCATTATTAATCAGCAGATCGATTGGCTCACCAGCAAGGCTATCAATAAACGCATTCATCTCAGCTTTAACGGTGATATCTAATTTAGTCAAGGTTAATTGAGAATACTGCTGACTTAATCGCAGCAATGCATCGGCGTGTTGCGGCGTACGGCAACACGCCGTGACGCGCATACCTTGTTTGAGGTAATGGTTAACAAACCCTAATCCTATGCCACGATTGGCACCAGTGATCACTACATGTTGACTCATATTTCCTTCCTTCTTTTGTCTGCATGTTTAACACTATGGGCGTTACACAAACGCCTTATGACATTCATTCTAGCCAGTATGTTATCTGATTTCGCGTTGGTGCCTCTGTTATCAAGAGAATGTTTTTGCCACAATATCCCCCCTTGTTCTTTTAGATGGCCATCTGCTTTGGATATTTGCCAGTATTTAGCGTCGACATTAGATGCCACTCAAGTGGTTAAAGTGGCGAGTCTACAAACCTTATGGAGCGGTTATGGTGAAATCGCCCGCTATCAGGTTCAGCTCAACGCCAAGCGACACAGTGTGATTGTGAAACATATTTGTCCACCACTTGACGTTGACCATCCCTATCAATGGCACAATGCTAATTCACACCAACGTAAGATGCGCTCCTATCAAGTTGAAGCGCATTGGTATCAACACTGGTCGCACTTATGCGGACAAGCCACGCCAATGCCAACTTATATTGGCCATTACCATGATGACAAGACTAACGAGTCGATCATGATACTGTCTGACTTAGATGCTGCAGGCTATCCACTGCGTTATCAGTCGTTAACGGTTACGCAGACCAAGGCGGTATTAAGTTGGCTCGCGGCGTTCCATGGCCAATTTATTATCCAGGATCCCGCACAGGAGTGGCCAGAAGGGTTATGGCCTCAAGGCACCTACTGGTATCTGGCCACGCGAATGCAAGAATATACCGCCATGGATGACGGCGCGCTTAAACAAGCTGCGCAAGCCATTGATGCGCGGTTAAATCTAGCTCAATTTCAAACCTTAGTGCATGGCGATGCTAAAGTGGCTAATTTTTGCTTTCAGCCTGATGCAGCTGAACATGGTGCAAGTGTGAGTGTTGCTGCCTTAGATTTTCAATATGTGGGTAAAGGTTGCGGTGTAAAAGATGTTATCTATCTCTTAGGCAGTTGCTTGGACGAAGCCATTCTCTTTACACATTATGACGAGCTCATGGAATATTACTTTAGTCAATTTCGCAAGTCAGCTAGCGCTATGTTAAGTGATGCTCAAATCAACGCAGCTATCAACGAATGGCAACAACTGCTCCCCTTTGCTTGGGCTGATTTTGAACGTTTCTTAGCGGGTTGGGCGCCATCACACCATAAGCGTCATCGTTTTAGTGACAAGATGACCCGCCAAGCACTAGCGCTGTTGTAAGTTATGTTGCTAAGTTGCCCCTCAATTGACTTGCCGTCAGTGCTCAATTTTAATTGAGTTCAGCTTCAAAACTATGGCTGCGAGCCTTGGGTCAATAACACTGAACTTACGATTCTTGTCAAGGTGGCATCCCGCCCAATAGCGGTTGTTTACCTAATTGTTACATACCTGTTTACATTATTAGGCTGTAACAAATGCGCCATTAGGCTACCATTCCAACCTTGAACTTAAACATGTCCGTATCATCGCCTCCTTATCGAGGCCGTATGACGACAAATAAGCATACCTTCGCTTCAACAAGAGGAAGCCATTTGTGGCAAGTAAAAAACAAATAATATTACCTATTGTCGTGCTCGCCGCCGGGATTGGCGGATACGCCATCATGGCATCGATGAAACAGCCACCGCAAGAGAAGCCCGCTGTTGATACTACCCCTGTGGTATCGGTCGATATTATTGAAAAGCAGCCGCTGACCTTCGCTGTTAACTCTTATGGCATAGTCTCGGCTAAATATGAAACCGAATTGGTATCTCAGGTCAATGGTGAAATCGTTTATTTAGCCGATGCCTTTGTTCGTGGGGGCTTTGTCAAACAGGGCCAAGTGCTGGCTAAGATTGACCCTAGTGATTACGAGGCGGCGTTAATTGATGCCGAGGCCACGCTGGCATCGGCCAAGGCGACCTTAGTACAAGAAAAAGCCTTTGGCAAAGTCGCCGAAGAGGAGTGGAAACGTATCGAAAATGGCGCCCCAACTCCCCTAAGTCTGCGTAAGCCCCAGCTTGCACAAGAGTTAGCTCGTCTGCATTCATCTGAAGCCGGTGTTTTGCGCGCCAAGCGCAACCTCGAGCGCACCATTATCAAAGCGCCCTACGATGCCCTAATTGAAAGCCGTCACGTCGGCCTTGGCTCTTATGTCAGTACAGGCACGGCACTTGGCAATGTACTCAGTACCCAAAAAGCCGAGATCCGCTTGCCACTACCCGATAAAGAAGTTCGCTACCTTAACGATCGTGGCATAGGTGCTAGTGTCACCCTTAAAGGCGAAATCGCTGGCTTACCACAACAATGGCAAGCCACCATAGTCCGCAGCGAGGGCGTCATCGATGACCGTAGTCGCATGACCTATCTGGTGGCTGAAGTGATTGACCCTTATGGTTTGGTATCGCCTAAGCAGCCGCTACGTTTTGGCAGTTATATCACAGCCAATATCAAAGGCCGCCAAGCCAAAAGTGTCACGACAGTTGCACGGCATCTTATTATCGATAACAAAATTGCGTTGCTCGATGATAATAACCAACTTAAATATCAAAAGGTGCAGGTGCTACGAGAACAAGGGGCTCAAGTTGTCATAAGCGAGGGGCTTGAGTCAGGTATGAGAGTGATCACCTCTGCCCTTGACTACCCAATAGCAGGCATGGCATTGGCACTAGAAACGAGGCAACCAAAACTTGATGCGCCTCAGGCCACCCCAACCCAAATGGCAATGGACGATAAGGAATAATTTGGATGCCTGATACTCATAAAGGCATCATTGCCTGGTTTGCACGTAATAGCGTGGCAGCCAATCTGTTGATGATCATCATCATTCTGGGTGGCTTAATGACAGCCAACACCATTCGAAAACAGTTCTTCCCGCAAGTGGAAATTAACTGGGTTCAATTCAGTGCTTTCTATCCTGGGGCGGCGCCACAGGAGGTTGAAGAAGGGATCACCATAAAAGTAGAAGAGGCACTCGAGCGGGTTCAAGGCTTGAAACGGGTGATCACCTATTCAAACCGTAATTCAGCATCGGGTTACTTTCGTATCGAAGACTCCTATGATCCACAAGTGGTGCTCGATGAAATCAAATCTGAAATTGACTCCATCTCCAGCTTTCCCGATGGCATGGAGCGTCCACGGGTTGAGCGCATCAAGTTAAGGCAAGAGGTGTTTTACATCAGCTTGTATGGTGACGTTCCACCTAAACAGTTAAAAGAACTCGGCGAAAAAATTCACGATGAGCTGATGCAACTGCCGCTGGTTAATATCACTGAGTTTTATGGCGGTTTAGGCTATGAAGTTGCCATCGAAGTCAGCAAAGATAGGCTGCGTGAATATAACCTGACCTTTAGCGATGTCGCAAGCGCAGTGCGCGGTTATTCGCGCAATATGTCCGCTGGGCAAATTAAAGCGGAAAACGGTTATATCAATCTTAGGGTACAAAATCAGGCGTATGTGGGCTATGAATTTGAAAACCTGCCGCTGATCACCTTAGAAGATGGCACGAATGTGTTACTTGGGGATGTGGCCACCGTTATCGATGGTTTTGAAGAAGGGATCCAATACTCAAAATTTAACGGCAAAAACTCGGTCACTTTCTTTATTGGCGCATCCAACGATCAGAGCATGACAGATGTGGCCAAAGTCGTTAAGCAATACGTTAACGATAAACAGCAAACCTTGCCAGCAGGGCTCAAGCTAGAAACCTGGGTCGATATGACCTACTACCTTGAGGGCAGGCTCAACCTAATGCTCGACAGCATGAAAAGTGGCGCCGTATTGGTGTTTATCATGCTGGCGCTGTTTTTACGGGTACGTTTAGCGTTTTGGGTCATGATGGGGCTGCCGGTCTGTTTCCTTGGCACATTATTATTTATGCCCATGGCGATGATCGATGTCACCATTAATGTCATTAGCCTCTTTGCCTTTATCTTAGTGCTGGGGATTGTGGTCGATGATGCCATTGTGATGGGAGAAAGCGCCCACACCGAATGTGAAAAGCATGGGCAAAATATCGACAATGTGATCCGCGGGGTGAAACGGGTCGCCATGCCTGCCACCTTTGGCGTATTGACCACCATAGCGGCGTTTTTGCCTATTACGCTCGATAATGGCCCCTCGTCGGCATTTGGCCAATCTATTGGCTATGTGGTGATCTTGTGTCTGCTATTCTCTCTGGTGGAGTCTAAGCTCATTTTACCCGCACACTTAGCCCGCATGAAACCTAAAACCATTGTTAAATCCGGCTCTAAAAAGCCGCTCGACTTACTTAGATTGGCCGTCAACGCGCTGCAATCTCGAGTCGATAACGGCTTACAATATGTGATACGCCATTGGTATCATCCATCATTAACCTTAGCGGTAAAGTATCGCTACGCCGTCATCATGCTGTTTATCAGTTTTATCTTAATCTGCGCTGGGCTCTACTCTGGTGGCATTATCCGCTATGTGGGTCAGCCTAAGATCCCCCATGATTTCCCGCGGGTGAATGTTGAGATGAATGTTGATGCCTCGGAGAAAGCAACTCTGGCGGCCGCCCTCGCTATTGAACAAGCCTTATATGATGTGGATAAAGCCATAGAAGCCGAATATGGGCAAAAAATGATAGCCGATATGCAGGTTGACCTTGAAGGCCGTACCAGTGCCAATATCATGACCAAGTTGGTCGACCCTGAACTGAGGCCAATGGATACCTTTGCCCTTGCCGAGCGTTGGCGACAAGCCATGCCCACCATTGCCGGGGTCAAGTCCTTTACCATACAAGATAATTTATTTGGTGGCGGCCGTGATGACGGTGACATTAGCTTTCGTTTAGAGGGGAAAGATGACGCGCAGCTAGTCGCCGCGGCCTTGGCGTTAAAAGCGAAACTGAACACCTTAAAAGGGGTCGGCGATGTGAATGATAGCCGCCAATCCAGTGCTAAAGAGGTGCAGTTTAAGCTTAAACCCCTCGCTAACAGTGTCGGCTTAACGTTAGCTGATATTGCCGCCCAAGTGAGTGCCAGTTTCTATGGTATGGAGGCGCAGCGGATTTTACGTAACGGCGAGGAGATAAAGGTGATGCTGCGCTATCCTGAGGCGCAGCGTAATGCGATAACCCATGTGACAGAGGTGATGATCCAGACGCCCCAAGGCGCTGAGATCCCATTGTCAGAGCTGGCTGAAATCGAAGTCACTCAAGGGGTGAATGGCATTCGCCGCGAAAACGGTAATCGCACCATCAATGTGTGGGCTACCGTCGATGCTGCGCAGGCTGAACCCTTTAAATTAGCGCAAGATATTCGTGATAACTTTATTCCTGACCTATTGAAGCAATACCCAAGAGTGAAGAGTGAAGTGTCCGGTAATATTCAAGAGCAGATGGAAAGCGCCAGTACTCAGCTACGGGACTTTGTCATTTCGCTCTTGGTGATCTACAGCTTGCTTGCCGTGCCGTTAAAGTCGTACTTGCAACCCTTTATGATCATGTCGGTGATCCCCTTTGGGGTGATCGGCTCAGTTCTGGGCCATATGATCTTAGGCATAGATTTAAGTGCCTTGTCACTGTTTGGGATTATTGCCGCCGCTGGGGTGGTGGTTAATGACTCTTTGGTGATGGTGGATTACATCAATCGCTCACGCCAAAACGGCGTGGCGATGAAAGTCGCGGTGATCAATGCTGGCTGTCGCCGCTTTAGGGCCATTTTATTGACCTCGCTGACCACCTTTATCGGCTTAGTGCCCATCATGACTGAAACCAGCATGCAGGCGCAGATGGTGATCCCTATGGCGGTATCCTTGGCCTTTGGGGTGTTATTTGCGACTGTTGTCACCTTGGTATTGATCCCCTGCCTCTATCTGATGATTGAAGATATTAAGGCGTTATTTCAGCCAGCATCGACAGGAGATACTGCAATGTCACCCACAGATCTACACCCTGAGCCACAATCTTAAATGGTTTAGGCAAGTCGATGACGGTTTAACGACGCAACAAAAAAGCCAGCGAGATGCTGGCTTTTTTATGTTGACCGTCTTTTATGTGACCGTCTTAAGCAATGGCCGTTATGCCGACAGCATGGATTCTATCATCTGCTGCGCCTGTGCCAATAGCTGCTCAAGATGCTCGGCCGATACAAAGCTCTCGCCATAGAGCTTAAACAAGGCTTCGGTACCCGAGGGGCGCGCGGCAAACCAGCCATTCGCCGTCACCACCTTTACCCCCCCAATTGGCGCCTGATTGCCCGGAGCATGGGTTAAGATAGCGGTAATGGCATCGCCCGCCAAAGTATCACTTCCCAATAACTCACAAGTGACACTTTGGGTGATTAATTGATTAAATTTGGCTTTACGTTTGGGAGTTACTGGCGAATCGATGCGCTGATAAAAACTTTGGCCGTGACGCTCAACCATCTTCTGATAACGCTGCGCAGGCGTCTGGCCCGTTACCGCTACGATCTCTGCCGCCAGCAAGGCCATAATAAAACCATCTTTATCGCTACACCAAGTGCGGCCATCACGTTGCAAAAATGCCGCGCCAGCACTCTCTTCACCGCCAAAGGCCAATGTGGCCTCACTCAGGCCATCAACAAACCATTTAAAGCCCACCGGTACTTCACACAATGGCCGACCTTGCTCAAGGCATACCTTATCGATCATCGCGCTGGAGACCAAGGTTTTGCCGATGGCTAAGCTGTCAGCCCACTTGGGGCGATGGGTGAGTAAATATTCGATTGCCACCGCGAGGAAGTGATTGGGGTTCATTAAGCCGGTGCTCGGGCACACAATACCGTGACGATCATAATCGGGATCATTGCCTACACAGATATCAAACTCATGTTGATGCGCCAGCAATCCCGCCATGGCATAGGGCGATGAGCAGTCCATACGGATCTTGCCATCTTTATCTAACGGCATAAAGCTAAAGCTGGGGTCAACCTTGTCATTGACTAAGGTAATATCAAGTTGATAGCGCTTAGCAATTTTGTCCCAATAATGAATACCAGAACCCCCAAGAGGATCGACGCCAATCCGCACGCCTGCACGGCTGATGGCCTGCATATCGATAACATCGTCAAGGGTATCCACATAGGCCGACATAAAGTCGACAGGCTGAATCAAACTGGTGTGGGTCGCCAATGAATAGGTAAGCCGTTTAACGCCCTCGAGCTGCTTAGCCAAATACTGATTGGCGCGCGCTTCAATCCAGGCGGTTATCTCACCTTCTGCTGGACCACCATGTGGAGGGTTATATTTAATACCGCCATCTTGTGGCGGATTATGTGATGGGGTGATGATTAAGCCATCAGTTAATGCCGCGCCAGGTGTTGATTTAGCGCGGTTCGCCCGAACAATCCCATGGGAGATCACCGGCGTTGGCGTAAATTCATCATGGGCTGCCACTCGCGCAGTTACCGCGTTGCCGCTTAACACTTCTAAGGTGGTCACAAACGCGGCTTGTGATAACGCATGGGTATCAATGCCAACTAACATGGGGCCTGTGATCCCGGCTTGCTGACGATAATCGACCACAGCTTGAACTATGGCTAAAATATGCTTTTCATTAAAACTCTTGGCAAAAGCGCAGCCACGATGACCTGAAGTACCAAAACTAACCCGTTGTGAGTCAATGTTGACGTCGGGAGACAATCGATAATAATGGCTCATCAATTTAGGGATATTAACCAAATCCATTTGTGTTGCTGCAAGTCCTGCCCGTTTATCTATCGCCAAAATTGAATCCTGTTTTCGAACACTAAGGGAGTATACCTTGCCAAGGCAAGTACCAAGCTTGTACTGGCAATGTAGTGAATAAATCACTTTTTATAGCCTGAACTTATTACTGAACAATAAAGCCAGTACGCTCAAACTATTGGCGAATTAAAGTCGCACCACTTAAATAAGGCTGACTATCTGTTCAATCTGCTCGCCGTCCACCCCAAACTGGGTTAACACTTCACTTAATATGGTGCGCTTTTTAGCAGTATTGTTATTGGTGGTCACCCAAAAACCGCTTTGGCCAATCTCTTTCGGATTGGCTGACTTACTGGCTTTAAGCAATGAAGCTTTAGAGGTCGCAAAATAGAGACGGTCGCGGCCTTGAATTTGCAATACTTGATCAAATTGCTGTGGCATTGCTTTATAAATGGTTTCTAAACTAAATAAGAAACGACCTACCGCGCCTTTTTGTTGCGCTAAGGCTTCGGTATCGGTCAAGTTATTCACTAAGTTAGGTAACGATGTCGTCGCAACGGCAACAGAAGCAGTCTCATGATTCATCGTGGTTGATGTGACGTGCTCTTGCTGTCTATCCATGCTTGGGTGGCTGATTTTTTCTGGCGGCAGTGTCGTCACGGCCTCCACATCTACACCTTCAATATCTAGGCCCAATAGTCGACGGAGGATCTCAGAAGCACTCTCCCCTATGCGCTCAGTTTTACTTGCGATATGGCGATACAACTCTTCATCAATCTCAATATATTTCATGACCAAAATCTTCCTTAGACAGTGAAAATTAACTCATTATTATTGTTTACTTAGCGATCCATACACTCATTTGTCAGATCCTCCCAAGTGTATGCTATCTGCCCTTATGGAATAAAGAGCTGTGTAGTTAAATTTGATCCATATAGCCCAATGCACCGCAAATTATGGCCCAACAGCCTAAAAACCATGCAGCCAAACTCGGTGTAACGGAATAGCACTGTTATTTAGCCCCGTTTACAGGCACAATTTGGCGCAAATTTTCAACACCGCACACTTATGTCTACTGTCAATTACGTCGTCACAGGCCAAGGGTCGCCAGTTGTCCTGATCCATGGTCTGTTTGGTAATCTCGATAACCTCAAAGCATTAGGCGCTGCCTTGACTAATCATCAAGTGATCCGCGTTGATGTGCCTAATCATGGCCTTAGCCCCCATTGGCAGCAGATGGATTACCTCCGTTTGGCTAAGGCGATGGTTGATCTATTAGATGAGTTGTCCATTGAAGCGGCACATTTTGTTGGTCATTCTATGGGCGGTAAAATTGCCATGGCCACCGCGCTGCGCTATCCAGATCGCGTACTGAGTATGACGGCCGCCGATATTGCTCCTGTAACCTATCAACCTCGACATCAGAGCGTGTTTGCCGGCTTAACAAGCCTAGATGTAAGCCAATTAACCAATCGGGCCCAGGCGCTGGTGCAACTGACTGATGCCGGCATAGACGAAGCAACCGCCCTGTTTTTACTGAAAAACTTACAAAAGTCTGATGTTGGATTTAGTTGGAAGATGAATTTGGCAGGGCTACAAGCCTGCTATGACAACCTTATCGGCTGGCCATTTAGTGACGCCTCCCACTTCCCCCCTTATAGCGGGCCAAGCCTGTGCATTCGCGGCGCAGATTCTGACTATGTTTTAGCCGCGCATCGCCAAGCCTTTCTTGATCAGTTTCCCGCAACTCAAGCTAAAACCATCGCGGGGACGGGTCATTGGCTACATGCACAAAAACCAGCCATTTTTAATCGTATTGTCAGTGAATTTATAGCTCAAAATGATCACTAATGATAAGGGGGTTAACCACATACCGGCTGTGATTAAGGGCAAGCATTACGGCGATAGTTTTCAAATGACGTCGCATAAATCGTATAGCAGCGCGTCATTAACTGTGGTATATTCGCGCCTCTTTTTTTAACCTGAGGGAACGCGGTCATGTTATCTCAGTATATGGAACAGATAGAGGCTTTAGGTTTAAACCTGTTCTTTGCAGCGATATTTTTCTTTATAGGTATGGCGATACATGATGTGCTTAAACAGGGTGAAGTGCCCAAGTTTGGCCGTTACATTGTATGGCTGGTTTTGTTTCTCGGCTGCGCCGGATTTATAGCAAAAGGATTAATACAGATGTCCTGGGAAGGCTCAGGCATTGGTTAACATGTAGTTTCAATGGCAAAAGAATCATCTGACAGAACAACGATAGACCTGTTTGCTACTGAAAAACGTCGAGGTCGTCCTCGCAGCAACCCGTTATCCAGAGAGCAACAGTTAAAGGTCAATAAGCGCAATCAAATACAGCGCGACAGGGCTAATGGTTTAAAACGTATAGAGTTAAAGGTGTCACAAGATTTGTATGACGCCTTGAATGAAAAGGCATTGGCCAGTAACATCAGCCGCAGCCAGTTAATCGAGTCAATTTTGCAGCAGCAGGTTGATCGCTGAACACTTTGCAAATTTGCATCAATAAATTAATGAACTAGATAAAGGAAAGACAATGGCAACTGTAGGTCTTTTTTTCGGCAGTGACACAGGTAACACCGAAGCCGTCGCCAAAATGATCCAGAAGAAACTGGGTAAAAAAATGGTCGATGTTAAAGATATCGCCAAGAGTACTAAAGAGCAGATCGCCGATTACGATCTCCTCATTTTTGGTATTCCCACCTGGTATTACGGCGAAGCGCAATGTGATTGGGATGATTTTTTCCCTGAATTAGAACAAATTGACTTCGATGGTAAGCTGGTGGCCATTTTTGGTTGTGGCGATCAAGAAGACTACGCCGAATATTTCCTTGATGCGATGGGTATGGTTAACGAGATTGTTGAAGCGCGTGGTGCTGTAGTAATTGGCCATTGGCCAACCGACAGCTATGACTTTGAAGCTTCAAAAGGCTTAGCCGATGACAAGCATTTTGTGGGTCTTGGTATCGATGAAGACCGTCAACCAGAATTAACCGAAGAACGAGTTGATGCTTGGGTTAAACAGATCTACGAAGAGATGTGTCTGGCTGAACTAGAAGATTAATCTCCTGCTTTAGTAAGGATGATTGCAGATATATAAAAGCGGCTTATGGCCGCTTTTTTTAGCACATCACTATAGATAGAAACAGCTAGAAACCGCTGCAATTCTAGCCGACAACTTTTCTAGTCTTGTAGATAACCAAAGATAGCAAAGATAACAGTAAGATGGATAACAATAGCACACCTCAACATTGGGATATCTTTTGCGCTGTAGTCGATAACTATGGTGACATCGGCGTCACTTGGCGCCTTGCTAAGCAATTGGCGGCAGAATATCAACTTGAAATTAATTTGTGGGTCGATGATCTGCACAGTTTTTCGCATATTTTACCCAGTCTAGATCCAACTCTGGCGATACAATCTTTTAATGGCGTCACCATCAAGCAGTGGCATCACCCCTTGGATCTTGAGTATCGCTGCGGCGCAGTCTTGATTGAAGCCTTTGCCTGCGAGCTGCCCGAAGCAGTGATTGATACGATCACAGCTTGCCATCGCAGTAGCGAACAAAGACCGCCAGTTTGGCTTAATCTTGAATACTTAAGCGCAGAAGATTGGGTCGAAGGCTGTCATGGGCTGCCATCTCTGCAACATAGTGGTTTAAAAAAGTATTTCTACTTCCCAGGCTTCACCGCTAAAACAGGTGGACTCATATGTGAACGCAGCTTATTCACACAAAGAGATGAGTGGCAGGCAGATCCACAAAACAAACTGGACTTGTTTAAGCAGCTAGGACTCAACGGCATTGCAGCGCAAGACACTGTGGTGAGTATCTTTAGCTACGAGACGCCCTGCCTCAATGGCTTATGCGAGTTATGGCAAACATCAGCGCAAAAGATCCATGCGCTTATCCCCCTTGGTCGCAGTTTAAACAGTCTCAGTCAATCGCTACCGGCATTGGCTAACGCCCCTGCTGGCCAGCAATTTGAATTAGGTAAGCTAACGCTACATATCCTGCCAATGACAGATCAATTGGGCTTCGATCGCTTGTTATGGAGCTGTGACATCAACATTGTACGCGGCGAAGACTCGTTTTTGCGGGCTCAATGGGCAGCAAAACCCTTCATATGGCACATTTATCCTCAAGAAGATGATTATCACCTAATAAAATTACGAGCCTTTTTGCAACTTTATTGTCATAATCTGCCCCCTGAAATAGCCAAGGGCTATGCAGCATTGAATTTGGCCTTCAATCAAGACGACACCACCACATTGATTGAACTGTGGCAAACACTTAATTTAGCCAGTAGGCCGATGATGCAACACGCAAAACAATGGCCTATTGACGCATTAAATGACACAGATCTTGCTTCGCGACTAGTTCAGTTCGTTAAAAATAGCTAAGATACTGCGTTGAAAATAGAAAAACCTAAAATAGGAAAAGTAAAATGAAAACTGCTCATGAAATCCGTCCTGGTAACGTGATCATGTTAGATGGCAGCCCATGGGTTGTGCAGAAAACTGAAACAACTCGTTCTGGCCGTAACGCGGCTATCGTTAAGATGAAGTTGAAGAACGTGTTGCAAGATTCTACAACCGAAACCACCTTCAAAGGTGAAGACAAGATGGACGATATCATTCTAGATCGTCTAGATTGCACCTACTCTTACTATGCTGATCCTATGTATGTATTCATGGACTCTGAATACAACCAGTACGATGTTGAAGCGGATAACCTAGGTGACGCAGCAGCTTATATCGTCGACGGCATGGAAGATATTTGCCAAGTGACCTTCTACGAAGGCAAAGCGATCTCTGTTGAACTACCAACGACTATCGTACGTGAAGTGACTTACACTGAGCCTTCTGCTCGTGGTGACACATCAGGTAAAGTGATGAAGCCTGCAACTATCGCTGGCGGCGCGACACTGAGCGTAGCTGACTTCGTTAAGACTGGCGATTTAATTGAAATCGATACTCGTACTAACGAATTCAAAAAACGCGCTTAATCTTATTTAAACGTGTATCAATTAAGCCAGCATAATATGCTGGCTTTTTTATTATATGCTCGCCACAAACTAGATAAAAACTCCGCGATTTACCACCAACCAGTACAATCATCTAAATGATCTATTTAAGAATGGCATAAACAGCAGTGTGTGCTGAATTTTGCGTGTCTTTTTACTTTTAGCCCCTTTCAAATCAGTGATTTTTTCGTTATTGTTCGCAGACTTAAGCTAGTACCACATTTTTAATACGCTGTTAGCATTGACGAGGTTTAGATGCGCCCAATCATTAAGTCCAACAAACTCGATACCGTCTGTTATGACATTAGAGGACCGGTACACAAAGAGGCTCGTCGCCTTGAAGATGAAGGTCATAGGATCTTAAAACTTAATATCGGCAACCCAGCCTCATTTGGTTTCGACGCCCCAGAAGAGATCGTCCGCGACGTGATCCTCAATTTACCCAGTGCTCAAGGCTATAGCGAATCTAAAGGGTTATTTTCAGCCCGTAAAGCGATCGTCCAACATTACCAAAGCCAAGGCTTATTCGGCGTCGACATCGAAGATATCTACATAGGCAATGGCGTGTCGGAACTGATTGTTATGGCCATGCAAGGCTTGCTTAATAGCGACGATGAAGTGTTAGTGCCCTCACCCGATTACCCATTATGGACCGCCGCGGTGCATCTGTCTGGCGGCAAGGCCCAGCATTATCGCTGTGATGAAGAGTCCGATTGGTTTCCCGATCTTGATGATATCAAAGCTAAGATCACTCATCGCACCCGCGGCATCGTGTTAATTAATCCCAACAACCCAACGGGCGCTGTGTATTCAAAAGCCTTGCTACTCGAGGTGATTGAGTTGTGTCGTCAACACGACATCATTTTATTTGCCGATGAGATATACGACAAAATTTTATATGATGGCGCGGTGCATATTCCAGCATCCACTCTCTCTGATGATATCCTCACAGTGACCTTCAATGGCTTGTCAAAATCGTATCGCGCTGCCGGTTTTCGAGTGGGTTGGATGATGTTATCGGGAAACCTTAAAGCGGCGAAAAGCTATATTGAAGGCTTAGATATGCTCGCTTCGATGCGCTTATGCTCTAACGTACCCAATCAGCATGCGATTCAGACCGCGCTAGGGGGCTATCAAAGCATAAACGAATTAGTGGCGCCTCAAGGGCGACTGGCTGTGCAACGTGACATCTGTTACGAAATGCTAAATCAGATCCCTGGTGTGAGCTGTAAAAAGCCCCGCGGTGCCCTGTATGCCTTTGCAAAATTAGATGCGAAAAAGTTTAATCTACGCGACGATGAACGCTTGGTATTAGATTTACTGAGAGAGAAAAAAATTCTACTGGTACAAGGTAGCGCCTTCAATTGGCCCGAGCCCGATCACCTCAGAGTGGTGTTCTTGCCTCACAAAGAAGATTTAAGTAAAGCCATTACTGAACTGGGTGATTTTTTAGCGAACTACCGCCAATAATCACTCAATACTCAGCTAATAACTCTAACAAGCCTAAGAGAGGTGCCTAAGCGCATAGACTATGCTAAACAATACCTTACTTGGCTGAGTCCATCACTTAAAAAGCGATCAATGTGATCGCTTTTTTTATCGCCTTCCCTCTACGTTTTAATCCATTGGGTGTGTTAATGTAATCATCCAAGTCGTAGAAAATAGATTGAAGTATGAGCCATTTATTTGCCCATTTAGCCAGAATGAAATTAATACAGCGTTGGCCGCTGATGTATAACGTCCGTTCAGAGAACGTGCAGGAGCACTCGTTGCAGGTTGCCATGGTGGCACATGCCTTGGTCGTTATCAGCAATAATAAATTTGCCACAGACTTAAGCCCAGATCGCGCCGCCACCGTGGCGATATTTCATGATGCCAGCGAAATATTAACCGGTGACTTACCAACACCTGTTAAGTATTTCAATAAAGAAATTGAAGCTGAATACAAAAAAATTGAAGCCATTGCTGAACATCGACTGTTAGAGATGGTGCCCGATGATTTTAAAGATGATTATCGTGATCTACTCACAAGCGACAACATAGACCAGCAATATAAACAGATAGTTAAGTCGGCAGACACCTTATGTGCTTACCTCAAGTGTTTAGAAGAGCAACGAGCGGGTAATCACGAGTTTAACACAGCCAAACGGCGTTTATCTGAGTCACTTGCGCAAAATAACGACCCTGCTGTGAAATATTTTATCGATACTTATATTCCCAGTTTTGAACTGAACCTAGACGATATCAATCGCCTATTGTAGTGATTGCGCTAAAGCGTGAATAACACCGGCTTAATAAGGAACCAGTATGATGTCAGGCCTTTGGCATGAGCGACGTTTAGGCGAGGATAAACAGCGCCGTAACGATCACCGCAGCCCATATCAACGCGATAGAGCCCGTATATTGCATTCGGCGGCATTTAGGCGTCTGCAAGCCAAGACTCAGGTATTGGGGGTTGGCATGAATGATTTTTATCGAACCCGACTCACGCACTCTTTAGAAGTGTCGCAAATCGGCACTGGGATCTGCGCCCAGCTAAAACAAAAATACCCTGAGCTACTCTCGCTACTCGACTCTATGAGCCTGATAGAATCTTTGTGCTTGGCGCATGATTTGGGCCATCCGCCATTTGGCCACGGTGGTGAAGTCGCGCTGAACTATATGATGCGCAGCGACGGCGGTTTTGAGGGTAACGGCCAAACTTTTCGCATTTTAACCGCATTAGAGCCTTACACTGAGCACTACGGCATGAACCTATGTCGGCGCACATTACTGGGAGTATTGAAGTACCCTGCCTGTCATGGCCAACTGTATCAGTCACTGCCCAAACCGACTGTGAGCAGTTATCGGCAACTCAAACCGTCACAATGGCAGCCTGTTAAGGGTATTTTCGACGAAGATAAGCCCATTTTAGATTGGGTGCTCGCGCCATTATCAAATAATGATGCCGCGCTGTTTGTCTCTAATACCACCTTAGATCCTAATCAGCACAAACGCACCTTATACAAGTCACTCGACTGTTCCATCATGGAGCTGGCCGATGATACCGCTTATGCTATCCATGATCTTGAAGATGCCATCGTGATGGGCATTGTGACTCAAGCCATGTGGCAAGAGGATGTGGCCGATAAACTCGCTGCAAGTGATGACAGCTGGATAAGGCAAGAGTTTGTTAATATTGGCACTAAGTTGTTTGCCAGTGAACACCATCTACGTAAAGATGCTATCGGTACCCTGGTCAACGGCTTTGTCACTGCCATTGAGATTAATGACAACTCACACTTTAGTGAGCCTTTGCTGCGTTATAACGCAGTATTAGAGCCTGCATTTCAGCACGCGCTGGATATACTCAAGCAGTTTGTCTACCGACGGGTGATCCGTAAACCAGAAATTCAGATGTTAGAATACAAGGGTCAGCAAATTGTGATGGAGTTATTTGAAGCCTTCGCCTCGGATCCCCAACGCCTGCTGCCGCTCAATACCCAAGAGCGTTGGCAAACCACCTATGATAATAACGGCAATGCACATCGCGTCATCGCCGATTATATCTCTGGTATGACAGATGAATTTGCCGCAAGGCTGCATCAGCATCTGTTTAGTGCTCGTGCAGGCTCGCTTATCGATTTACAGTAACGGCTTAGTGTCATTTATCTACTCACTATGCATTCTCTACTCAATAAAAAACGCGCCGATGCGCGTTTTTTATTATTGAATAGAACCATTAGCGAGGGATAGTCACTCAACGATGACGTCACTGCATAAGATATTTTAATGAGTGAGCAGTACAAACAAGACTAGAGTCATGGCTAAAGCTTATTCCATTAGCCCATTAAAGAGGGAAATAAGCCTTTAAAACCCGCGGCAATCACTTCAATACCGATAGACAGCATTAATAGACCCATCAAACGGGTGATGACGTTAATCCCTGTTTTACCTAAGACTTTAAAAATAACTGGCGCCATTCTAAATAAAGCAAAACTGACCAGACCAAAGATAATCACAGTGATCCCCATGCCGATGTGCACCATGATGCTATCGTATCGCGCCGAAGTGACAATCACCGAGCTAATCGCACCAGGACCTGCCATCAAAGGCAAGGCTAGCGGCACAACCGCAACCGACTCCATGCCCGACGCCTCGCGATCTTCTTCTTGGTTGCGTTTAACTTCACCCAATTTACCTTGTAACATCGACATGGCAATTAAGGCGATTAGTGATCCGCCGGCTATCCTAAAGGCAGACAGTGAAATACTGAACATATTTAAGATATGTTGCCCGGCAACGATAGTGACTAATAAAATCACCACCACGGCAAAATTAGCCACTTTGCCCGTATGATTGCGCTCAGCTTCAGTCTGATGACTGGTTAAGCTAACGAAAACCGGTAACAGGCCAATCGGATTGATAATCGCGACTAAACCAAGAAAAAATTTAACATAAAGTGTTAAATCCAATGCCATGTCCTCAGTGACTTTTAACTAGGTTAAAAAGGTTGCTGGTAGAAAAGGCGCTACTGTACATGATCCGTCAGATTTGCCAAATGAGATTTTCTAACGTGTTTCACATCTTGATTAAAATAACGCGATTTTTTGGCTTTGATAACCCCTTATATGAGCTGTCGGCACATATCGATAAGCAAGCGTCACTCTAATGTAGTCGTAAATAGTACATATCGCTAGCCAAGATAGTGAAGCTATATCCTTGATATTATTGCAAGCTCATCATTTTACCTAATGCTATGTCTGGCGCTTAACGTCCACTTTAACTGGGATGCTTATCTTTACACACTTAAGCTCTTCACCTTACGCATACCTGGTTAGTCAGGGCTTGAGTCGATGATTTTTATGGTGCCGATTTAACGTCCATTGCTCAAGCAGGTACTAATGTTGTTATTTTATTACGAAAATAGCTTAATTGTGGCGATGATCACTGTGTTTATAAGCTTATTACTGTAATTTTTATTCACAAAGAGGCTTTAGCAAAAATACATTTTTGCTAAATTTTCTTAAGGAACCCACTATGACGGTCAACAATCAACAGGAACTTAACTTACTGGTGGCAAGGGTCGCTAAGGCCCAAGCCCAATATGCCAACTATAGTCAGCAACAGGTCGATCATATCTTTCGCGCTGCGGCACTTGCTGCTGCCGATGCGCGGATCAGCTTAGCCAAAATGGCCGTGACAGAAACGGCGATGGGAGTGCTAGAAGATAAGGTGATCAAAAATCACTTTGCTTCTGAATATATTTACAATAAATATAAAGATGATAAAACTTGCGGCATCCTAGCCGAAGACCCAACCTTTGGTACCATCACCATAGCCGAGCCCGTGGGCTTAATTTGCGCTGTTGTGCCCACCACAAACCCAACGTCAACCGCGATTTTTAAAGCCTTAATTAGCCTTAAAACCCGTAACGGCATCATATTTTCGCCCCATCCACGCGCTAAAGCCTCCACCATAAAGGCTGCAAAAATTGTATTGGATGCCGCCATTGCTGCAGGTGCCCCTGCCGATATTATTGGCTGGGTTGATGAGCCCAGTGTCGCCTTGTCAAATCAGCTAATGACTCACGATAAGATCAACCTTATTCTCGCCACGGGTGGCCCTGGTATGGTGAAAGCCGCCTACTCTTCGGGTAAACCCGCTATCGGTGTCGGTGCAGGTAATACCCCCATTGTGATCGACGAAACCGCCGATATAAAACGCGCCGTTAGCTCAATATTAATGTCAAAAACCTTTGATAACGGTGTGGTATGTGCATCCGAGCAAGCTGTCATTGTCGTCGATGCCATTTATGACAGTGTCAAACAGCGCTTTGCTAGCCATGGCGGATATATCTTGTCTGCCAAAGAAACTAAAGCGATGCAAAAGGTTATCCTTAACAATGGCGCGCTCAATGCCGATATCGTCGGCCAAAGTGCGGCAACTATCGCAGCCATGGCCAACATTAAGGTGCCAGCATCGACTAAGGTGTTGATTGGCGAAGTCAGCGATATCTCGGCATTAGAAGCCTTTGCGCACGAAAAACTCTCTCCTTTACTGGCCATGTATCGCGCCGATGATTTTAATCAAGCGATGGATAAGGCTGAAGCCTTAGTGACGTTGGGCGGCATCGGCCATACTTCGGGGCTGTATACAGATCAAGATACTCAAGATGAGCGAGTAAAAGCCTTTGGTTTTAGAATGAAAACGGCGCGGATCTTAATCAACACCCCGGCATCACAAGGCGGAATTGGCGACCTGTATAACTTCAAATTAGCGCCATCATTGACCTTAGGTTGTGGCTCATGGGGAGGCAATTCCATTTCAGAGAACGTCGGCCCAAGTCACCTGATCAATAAAAAAACCGTGGCTAAGCGAGCTGAAAATATGTTGTGGCATAAACTCCCCTCTTCTATCTATTTCCGTCGTGGCAGTTTACCGATTGCCCTTGAAGAACTCAGCGATAAGAAACGCGCCTTAATCATCACAGATAAGTATCTATTTAATCATGGCTACTGCGATGAAACCATTAAGATCCTTAAAGCCCAAGGGCTTGAAACCGATGTGTTTTATGATGTCGAAGCCGATCCGACTTTGGCGATTGTGGAGCAAGGCGCCAAGATGGCGCAGAGTTTTCAACCCGATGTCATTATCGCTCTGGGCGGTGGCTCGCCTATGGACGCGGCTAAAATTATCTGGGTCATGTATGAGCATCCAGATGTGGATTTTGCCGATCTTGCGCTGCGCTTTATGGATATTCGTAAGCGTATCTATAAATTCCCGAAATTAGGCAAAAAGGCGATAATGGTCGCAGTCCCTACGACCTCAGGGACAGGATCGGAAGTGACCCCATTTGCGGTCGTGACCGATGAGAAAACCGGCATGAAATACCCCATAGCCGATTATCAACTTACCCCAAATATGGCCATAGTGGATCCCAATTTAGTGATGGATATGCCAAAATCGTTAACCGCCTTTGGTGGTATCGATGCCATCACCCATGCATTGGAAGCCTATGTCAGCGTGATGGCGAATGAATATAGCGACGGTCAGGCACTTCAAGCGTTAGAGCTGCTGTTTGAACATCTTCCCGATGCCTATACTTTAGGCGCGAGCGCACCAATCGCACGTGAAAAAGTGCATAACGGCGCGACCATTGCGGGTATCGCCTTTGCTAATGCTTTCTTAGGGGTGTGTCACTCGATGGCCCACAAATTAGGCGCTGAATTTCACTTAGCCCATGGATTAGCCAATGCACTGCTGATAAGCAACGTGATTCGGTTTAACGCTACCGACTTGCCCACCAAGCAAGCCGCATTTAGTCAGTACGATCGTCCTAAGGCCCTTTGCCGCTATGCCAAGGTGGCTGAACATCTCAAATTAACCGGTGATAGCGATGCACAAAAAGTGGAAGCTTTGCTCGAGAAAATCAGTCAACTCAAGAAGACGATTGGCATTCCTGATTCTATCCAAGCAGCGGGCGTCAACGAAGCCGACTTCTTAGCTAAACTTGACGAACTCGCCGAAGCCGCATTTGACGACCAATGCACGGGAGCGAACCCAAGATACCCATTGATTAGTGAAATCAAGCAATTATTTATCGCGAGCTTTTACGGCAAAGACTATCAAGATAGCTAACGTAACAAGCCAAGCACGTTAACTTCATTTAATGCACGGCACGCGATTTTTATTTAGCCATTAGGCGCCCTTGCTGGGCGCCTTTTTTATATGACACCTACTGATTAAAATTTTTTGTCTACACTATAGAAATTATTCAATAGGTAAATAAGCGTAATTAGTCTATAACGCCTTACCGCGTCATATGAAACTTAAATTATTGAACTCACAAACCAACATGCAACTGACCCCAGATATTTTTGACGATATCTGCGATAGCATCGCCAGTAAAGGCTATGTCGTGTTGCCAAACCTATTTCCCTTGGCAGTACTCAACGCCTTATTAGACAATTTAACCCAATTAGACACCAGTGCGTTTAAACCTGCGGCAATTGGTCGCCATAACACACAACAGGTGATAGACACCATCCGCGGCGATAAAATCTGCTGGTTAAATAAGTCCATGAGCTTCGCCTCAACCTATTTCGATTGGTCAGAGCAACTGCGCCAAGCGGTGAATCGCTATTTTTTCTTAGGCTTGTTCGATTACGAAACCATGTTTGCCTATTATGAACCGGGCGCATTTTATAAGCGTCACGTGGATGCCTTTAAAGGCCAATCAAACCGCAAACTGACGTCCATTCTCTATCTGAACCCCAACTGGCAATCGGGGGATGGCGGCGAATTATTGATGTATCAAGCCGATGAGACCAGCCCTTTTGAGACTGTTGAACCGCGCTTTGGCACCATGGTGATTTTTTTAAGTGAACGTTTTCCCCATGAAGTACTGCTGTCGCATAAAGACCGCTACAGCCTCACCGGTTGGTATCGTATTAATGAAGGTATACCGTTAGATTGATGTTGGCATTATGCTCAATCGCAAAGGTGAGAAGCCAACATTGCTCGTGGGCTCACAAGGTTATAGTAAGTTCGGCACTTTAACGCAAAAAGGTAGCATTAGTTAATGCTACCTTTTTGCATATGCAGGGTAAGTATTCGACAAACTGCAATGAGTGAACAACCGATTAACACCATCTTCTGTTGGTTTTATTTTAAATAATTACTTATAAATATAATTAGTTATAGAGTAACTACCATTATCGACTTGAAAAATAAGAGCCGTGATATCATCAATACGTTGCACCGTGCCCAAACCGCTGTAATTACCGTTAAACTCTCCACAATTGCTGACACCAAGTGAGATGCTATATACATTGATATTCGTATCTGGAGCTTGAATAGAGCCTATATAAATACATCCTCGCGTATCACTCCCAGAAATAGCACCGCCTTTATCAATACCGATACTGGTTTGCTGATCTGCTGTTACGAATGTCCCTGCAACCCTCTCCAAACTTGCACCTAAGTGAGTGCTTGAATCAAGATTTAAGCTAACTTTACTGGTGACATTCCCATTAATGATAGTTTCAGCGTTAATAGTATCCTGAGTATAAGACCCACTAAAGCTGCCACGATATAGAAGCGAACCACTATAGCTATAAGACACCATATTACCGCTGAAAGTTTGTCCATAGAGGTTTAGTTTACCTTTCACCTGCTCACCACTATCAGCAATCAGCCTAGCTTCACCATTAGGAGCAATAAGCCCAACAACCGTATATATAGATCCATCCATTTGGTAAAGAGATGTTCCTTGCCAAACACCAGTTGGCATCATTACTCTTTGTAATAAAGCGGATGAGTTATCACTTTCAGATCCTGAATCACCACACGCGACTAAGAAAAATGCAGACAGTGCTAACGTAAAAGTTGAGATAGAAAATTTACACATTGATTTATATCCTTATAAAGTCTTATGTAACAAACCTTATTAGCTTAGCAGAACCCAACAATATTAAATTTGAAACTTGGATTTTATTGTTCACAAAAAAGCCAGAACACTTGTTCTGGCTTTTTATGATAGGGGCTCAAAAGGTTACTTTTGGGTCCAGCGATCCATCCAACCTAACACATTAGCGTACCATTGCTCTAAGTTGTCAGGGTTTAAGATCCAGTGATTTTCATCTGGGTAAATCAGTAGTTCTGACGGGATCCCTTTACGCTGCATAAAACTAAATGCCGCCAAACCTTGCCCATAAGGGACACGGAAATCTTTTTCACCGTGAATAACTAACATAGGTGTCTGCCAGTTATCGACATAGTTCACCGGATTAAACTTCTCATACAGCTCTTTATTGTCTTGATAAGGGCCACCGAATTCATATTCAGGGAACCATAACTCTTCTGTCACATAGTACATAGAGCGCATATCAAATAAGCCCGCGTGGTTAACGAGACACTTAAAACCGTCATTCCAGTTGCCTTGGATCCAGTTCATCATGTAGCCACCGTAAGAGCCGCCAAGTGCACAAGCCTTGTCAGCGTCTAACCAAGGTTGCTGCTGGGTGACCGCCGCGAGTCCTTTTTGCAGATCTTCTAACGGTTTGCCGCCCCAATCCTGTGTGATTGAGTCGGTAAAGGCTTGCCCATAACCAGTAGAGCCGTGGAAATCGATCATCACCACGCCATAACCTGCTCCCGCCCAAAGCTGTGCATTCCAGCGGCTGCTAAAAGAGTTACCGAATGAGCCTTGTGGACCACCATGCACTAAAAAGGCGATTGGATATTGTGTTCCCGCTTTGTAATTAGTCGGTTTTATCCAGTAACCGTAAACATCTTCATTGTTCCAGCCTTTAAAACTGAACTGCTCATATTCACCAAATTTAATTTGCGAGAGCTTAGCCTCGTTAACCTGTGTGAGTCGGTTAAGTTGCTGACCGTCAAGCGTCACAGTATAAAGATCGCCCGGCTCAACTAAGCTTTTGTGATTAAAGACGATGCGCTCTGGAGTCACGCCAACCACACTGTTGCTGCCTTCGTTGTAGATAGTCTTAACGTCGCCAAACTGAGTATTGACCTCAAAAATACTCACCTGCCCCACATCCTGTGCCGTCACATACAGGGTGCGATTGTCTGGTGCAAAGATTAATGAGCTGGGGCTACGATCCCACAGCGGCGCGACCTCTTTCTCTTGATTGGTCACCGTATCGCGCAACATGATGCGGTAGCGGTCGGCTTCAAAACCCGGTTTGCTCATGGCTAAGTAAGCCATATAACGGCCATCGGCCGAGAAGGTCGGCTGTGCATCCCAAGCTTTATTAGCCTCGGTCAGGTTTCTCGCCTCACCGCCAGTCACAGGCACTTGCCATAAATCGTAGTTGGTTTGCCATGCTTGCGATGAGCTAGGGGCTTTAGCGCTATAAACCACATATTTACCGTCTGGGGTAAAAGTCACCTCTTCCATACCTGAAAAAGGTTTAGGTGGCGTTTCAGTGTCTAAGCCTTGAGTCACATCGATAGGCGCCGTAATGGGCTTGCCATCGAGTTTAGCCACAAATAGGTGGCTACGGGTATGGTCGCCCCAAGTATCCCAATGACGCACCATCAACTGTTTATACTCACGCCCTGTTGAGCTGCGTTCAGCCTCGGCGGCCAACTTATCAGCCGTGCAACTTAACTGTTCACATTGTGGAAATACGCGCATATTGAGTACCACTTGCGCGCCATCTTGTGACAGCTTAAAGCCTTCAATATCCAGCGGTAACGTAGAAATCTGTTTGGCTTCACCACCATCAAGCGCCAGCTCATATAACTGTGAACTGCCATCACGGGCGGCTAGGAAATAGATTTTTTTATCATCGTGACTAAAAGCAACGCTGTGCTCTGTACCTGGCGCCGAGGTCAGCTGTTTTACAGGCTGAGAGCCGTCTAACGATTGAATGTAGAGATCTGATTGTGCCTCACCCTTGTCATCAACTTTTTTAACAGCATAAACGATTTTAGCGCCATCATTAGACAGCGCAGTCGAATGCAGCTTATTCATTTTTACTAGGTGTTGAACCGTAAAAGGCTCTGGTGACACAGCATTCGCGCCAAATGTCATGCCGGCAGTTGCCAAGGCTAATATGAGTGCAGTTTTTTTCATTGTTATTATCATCTTTTTCAAATGAACGCCGGAATAAACCCGACCCGAGAATGTATATGCGCAAGCACACTAAACAAAAATGGGGGATTAGGCAAGTTGCCTATCCCCCATTTTTATTTACTTGGTTAACACAAGTAACCAACACAAGTGACTCACGCCTATAGCGAATGTGTACTTATGCGCTTAACTTTGGTTAATAAGTGCCGCTAAAAACTAGCACACTGGCAGACTGATTAATTCAGATGCGAGTAAACTGTTAAGCGGTATTAACTCAGCTTGACTTTCCACATTGCCGGGCCCGTTTCGTGGGCATTCACACCATCACTGTCCACGGCGACAGTGACAGGCATATCTTGCACATCAAATTCATAGATAGCTTCCATACCTAAATCTTCAAATGCCACGATCCGTGACTTCTTAATCGCTTTGGATACTAAATATGCTGCGCCGCCAACCGCCATTAAATAAACGGCTTTATGCTTCTTAATCGACTCAACGGTTGCAGGTCCACGCTCAGCTTTACCTATCATGCCCATAAGCCCGGTTTTATCGAGCATAAGATCGGTGAATTTATCCATACGGGTTGCGGTTGTGGGTCCTGCTGGGCCAACCACTTCGTTGCCAACAGGATCGACTGGGCCAACGTAATAGATAAATTTACCGGTAAAGTCGACGCCTTCTGGCAAGCCTTCGCCACTTTCTATCAATGTTTGAATGCGCTTATGCGCCGCATCGCGGCCGGTAAGCATTTTACCGTTGAGTAATAGCACATCACCGCTCTTCCACTGCTCAATATCGGCTTGGGTGACGGTATCAAGGTTGACACGGCGCACATCTTCGCCCGCTTCACGGGTGATCTCTGGCCAATCGGCAAGTGATGGCGGCGTGAGCTCTGCAGGGCCAGTGCCATCTAAATGAAAGTGCACGTGGCGCGTGGCGGCGCAGTTTGGGATCATCACCACAGGTTTTGATGCCGCATGGGTTGGCGCCGATTTAATTTTAATGTCGAGCACTGTGGTTAACCCGCCGAGCCCCTGCGCGCCGATGCCTAACTTGTTAGCACGCTCGAAGATCTCCAGACGCAGCTTTTCTTCAGTGGTTTCTGCGCCGCGCGCTTGCAACTCGTGAATATCAACCGGATCCATTAATGATTCTTTGGCCATCACAGCGGCTTTCTCGGCGGTGCCGCCAATGCCTATGCCAAGCATGCCCGGTGGACACCAGCCAGCGCCCATGGTCGGTAAGGTTTTTTCGACCCATGCGGCAATATCATCCGATGGGTTTAACATCACCATCTTAGATTTGTTTTCCGATCCACCGCCTTTAGCGGCAATGGCCACTTCAACATGATTGCCAGGTACCATATCGATATGCACAACCGACGGTGTGTTATCACGGGTATTTTTACGGCTGCCAGCAGGATCGGCCACTATCGAGGCACGCAGTGGATTGTCAGGATTGGTGTAAGCACGGCGAACGCCCTCATCGACCATCTGCTGCACTGTCATGTCGGTCTTGTCCCACTGAACGCCCATGCCCACTTTAACAAAACAGGTGACGATACCCGTATCTTGACATAGTGGACGTTTGCCTTCGGCTGACATACGAGAGTTAATCAAAATCTGAGCGATCGCATCTTTAGCCGCCGCACTCTCTTCTCTGTCATAAGCTTCGGCCATGGCATCGACAAAGTCTTTTGGGTGGTAATAAGAGATATATTGCAATGCATCGGCGATGCTTTCGATAAGATCCGCTTGCTTAATAATGGGCTGTTCTATACTCACAGACGTTTCCTTGGTTGCAGTTTAGTTATTTATGCCCTGTGACAGGGTCGGCTATTTTTTTGAATCCAGTCACAATATGATACTCTTTCGCGACTTTTAGGGGAACATCACATTTTACAAAGGTTAATTGATGGTTTATTCGTCTACTCAAGGTGTTGCAGTAAAAACCTTACCGTGGAAATACTCTACCACCGAGGTATTTAGCCATTTTTCACAGCGTCCTTGGGCCATACTGCTCGACTCGGCCAATGCCGAGCATGTTGATGCCCGTTACGACATCATTTGTCTCGATCCTATCGCCACCTTAGTCACCCAAGGCGACACCACGTTTATCACTCATTTACCGCAAACCAGCGCTATGCAACAGCCACCGTTTAAGAGTGAACATGGTGTAGAGCACAGCAATGCCGATCCCTTTACCTTGCTTAAGCAGCTAATTAAGCGGTATTTTCCCGAGTCTAAAGCCTGCCACTTGCCATTCAGTGGCGGCGCCGTCGGCGCCTTTAGTTATGATTTGGGCCGGCGCTTAGAATCCTTGCCCAGCATTGCAGAAAAAGATATAGACCTACCTGAGATGAATGTCGGCATTTATCCTTGGGCGCTGATTTTTGACTATCACACCCAACAATGGTCAATGGTGCATTATCACGGTGAGGCGCAGTTACAATGGCAACTGACACAGATTGAGCAAGCATTAGCCGGTACGCCAAGCCACGCCCCTTTTGCGCTGACGAGCGACTGGCATGCACAAATCGATGTAACGGACTACCACGCTAAATTTAATGCGGTGCAAGCTTATCTGCACAGTGGTGATTGCTATCAAATTAATCTTACCCAGCGCTTTATGGCTAATTATCAGGGAGATGAATGGCTAGCCTACCAAACCCTGCGCCAAAGCAATGGTGCGCCCTTTTCAGCGTTTATACGCCTAGAACACCATGCCTTATTGTCTATATCGCCTGAGCGTTTTATTCAACTACGCGAAGATCAAATTCAAACTAAACCCATTAAGGGCACCTTACCCCGAGCAGCCGATCCCGTTGCTGACCGTAATGCTGCGGCGCAGCTTGCCAGCTCAGAGAAAGACCGCGCTGAAAACCTAATGATTGTAGACCTGCTGCGCAATGACATAGGTAAAGTGGCCAAACCTGGTAGTGTTAGCGTGCCAAGCCTGTTTGCCATCGAAAGCTTTCCGGCGGTGCATCACTTAGTCAGCACAGTCACAGCAACACTCGACGTGGGTTATCATGCTAGCGATCTGCTGCGCGCCGCATTTCCGGGCGGGTCGATCACTGGCGCACCCAAAATTCGGGCGATGGCGATCATTGAAGAGCTTGAACCTTCAAGACGCAGCCTCTATTGCGGCTCCATCGGCTATCTAAGTCAAGATGGGCAAATGGACACCAGCATCACCATTCGCACCTTAGTGGCTGAAAAGCAGCGTTTATATTGCTGGGCGGGTGGCGGTATTGTGGCAGACTCGCAAGTGGATGCCGAATATCAAGAGAGCTATGATAAGGTAAGTAAGATCCTCCCTATTTTAGCGAAGAGTCATGACACTGGACGAATTTAAGCAGCGCTACGCCCTGCAGCTGTTGCCCGAAGATAACGCCCCTCAAATCACTCGCTCGCTGCGTGAAGCGGCAGTATTGGTGGGGCTAATCGAAAAAGAGCACGAACTGCACCTTATCTTAACTAGGCGCCCGACTCACCTGCGTGCCCACCCTGGACAGATCAGTTTCCCCGGCGGAAAAGTAGAAGCGCAAGATGTGGATTATACTGCGACGGCGCTGCGCGAAGCCTTTGAGGAGATCGCCCTGCCACAAGATAATGTGCAAGTGTTGGGGCAATACCCCATGTTTAATACCTTAACGGGTTTTACCATCGCCCCCATTGTCGGCATTATTAAGCAAGAGTTTGAGATTATTTTAGATCCGGGCGAAGTGGATGAGCTCTTTACTGTGCCGCTGTCATTCTTATTAAACCCAGATAACCGCGTCATGAAGCGATTTACTCGCCGAGGGATAAGTTACCCAGTGTATTTTATTCCCTTTAATCAGCATATGATTTGGGGAGCCACTGCGGCGATGATTGATAAAATGTGTCGTCAGCTTAGTAACGATGTCGATAGAAGCATGGATTAATCCAGTGATTAATCTTTAAATTAACAACAATTATGACACTTACCTCAGTCGATAGCCTATTCACTTTAGCTTAAATCACAAAGCTCAAATAAAGCCCTGCCGCTGTCGAAGTGAGTAACAATAGCGGGATATTAAACCAGTAACCCAATCGACTACGATTCGCCACATAAAAATTAAACCCTAAATTAAGTAGACTTATGGCGGCGCAGGTCCAAATCACATATTCGAGTCGTAAGGTGATTTCAGGGTCCCAACTCAAACGCACACTAGCCCCTTTACTGATAAAGTAACCGACCGCGCGATCAGGCCTTGCTGCATCAAATAACAGCAGCGCATAAACGGCTAACGACCAGCCCAGAATCGACAGTGAGCCTAATAATACATGGAACAGCTTAATTTTTGTCATTGAGTCGCCTTTTATCTGGCATTAACAGTAGATCACTGTTGCTTAGCTCCGTTAGGCCGTCATTAGAGTGGACAATAAGCCCAGAGCCATTAACAAAGTTATCAACCATGCTTATGGATATCCATTTATTCCATCACGTAGCAATCGGCTAATCTTGAGTCTAACTCATTCAATCACCAATGAAAGATAACGATGCACTTTATGGCATCATTTTTTTGGCTGGCGAGATTTTAAACCTAACAAGTACCTCCCTTGCCCCATTGAGTATCATCATGGATTCTCATCCTGACCATAGTCTGTGCTGATAATTGCACAGACTTAACCCAAGCTAACCGTTAAACAGCAGATTATTTGCCGTCAACTGGGTTTATATGTGGTTTTTCCCTTGAGAAAAGCCGCCAGCAAGGTAAGATAAACCTCCAAAATTTTTAATAAAACGATTCGTTGGAGAACTAAGCAACAATGAGCATTGCATCTGTCGCTTCTGTATTTAAAGGTGATTTTGCGGTTGGTTCGCAAGTTACTGTGCGCGGTTGGGTAAGAACTCGCCGAGATTCCAAAGCCGGCATCTCTTTTCTTGCCGTTTATGATGGTTCCTGTTTTGACCCAATCCAGGGCGTGGTGCCAAATAGCTTAGCCAATTATGACGAAGAGGTCCTTAAACTGACCACAGGTTGTTCTGTGATAATGACGGGTGACGTCGTTGAATCACCAGGCCAAGGTCAAGCATTTGAGCTGCAAGTATCTAACATTGAAGTCACTGGTTGGGTGGATGATCCTGATACCTACCCCATGGCAGCAAAACGCCACTCTATCGAACACCTGCGAGAATTAGCGCACCTGCGTCCACGTACCAATATTATTGGTGCTGTAGCGCGCGTGCGTAACTGTCTATCACAAGCTATCCACCGTTTTTATAACGAAGAGGGCTTCATCTGGGTTTCGACTCCACTGATCACCGCATCAGATTGTGAAGGTGCCGGTGAAATGTTCCGCGTATCGACCCTGAATATGGAAAACTTACCTCGCACCGACGACGGTAAAGTCGACTATAAAGAAGACTTTTTCGGCAAAGAGGCCTTTTTAACGGTATCGGGGCAGCTTAACGCTGAAACCTACGCAAGCGCCTTGTCTAAGGTCTATACCTTTGGCCCCACTTTCCGCGCCGAGAATTCAAACACCAGCCGTCACCTTGCTGAATTTTGGATGGTCGAGCCTGAAGTGGCCTTCGCCGATTTAGATGATGTGGCCGGTCTAGCCGAGCGCATGTTGAAATACTGTTTCAAAGCCGTGCTTGAAGAACGCCCTGATGATTTAGCCTTTTTCGCCCAACGCGTCGATAAAACCGTTATTGAGCGTTTAGAAAACTTCGTTAATAGCGACTTTGCCCAAGTCGACTATACCGATGCGGTTGAGATCCTCAAAAACTGCGGTAAAAAGTTTGATTTCAATGTTGAATGGGGCATTGACCTGCAATCTGAGCATGAGCGCTATCTGGCTGAAGAACACTTCAAAGCCCCAGTGGTTGTGAAGAACTATCCAAAAGATATTAAAGCCTTCTATATGCGCCTTAACGAAGACGGCAAAACCGTTGCCGCGATGGACGTATTAGCGCCAGGTATCGGTGAGATCATCGGTGGTGCCCAGCGTGAAGAGCGTTTAGATGTGCTCGATATGCGTCTTGCTGAAATGAACCTGAGCAAAGAAGATTACTGGTGGTACCGTGATCTGCGTCGTTATGGCACGGTGCCACACGCAGGTTTTGGTCTAGGTTTTGAGCGCTTAGTCTCTTATGTGACGGGTGTGTCTAACATTCGCGATGTGATCCCTTTCCCACGCGCACCTAAATCAGCCAACTTTTAAGCGACAACCGATTAGCTTGGTGATCAAGACAAACGCCCCTAAGAGTTAATTTTAGGGGCGTTTTTTTATGGTCTTTATTGTGCGATAAGTTGTAATAGCAATTGAGAAAACATTTACGATAGCCATCAGACAGTGGTTACGATAACCATCAGACAGTGGTTGAGAATCGTCATTTACGATTGCAATGAGGAGATAATGCCCCATGTGGATACAAAAACAGATAATCTTAACGCGTAAGCCACGCGGATTTCATCTGATAACCGATGAGGTAATGGCTGCCGTGCCAGAACTGCACAAACTTAATATTGGTCTGGCCCACCTGCTATTACAGCATACCTCGGCCGGACTGACCCTGAACGAAAATGCCGATCCCAGCGTGCGCGAGGATTTTGAGCAATATTTTAATCGCCTCGCCCCAGAAAATGCGCCTTACTATACCCACACCTATGAAGGAAGCGATGATATGCCTGCGCACCTTAAGTCATCCTTGCTGGGGGCTCAGTTGAGTGTCCCCATCACCCGCGGCCAGTTTAATTTAGGCACTTGGCAAGGGATATACCTGTGTGAGGCGAGAAACCATGCCAGCGAGCGCACGTTACTGATCACCATACAAGGTGAAGAGTCACTGTGACTTAGGTAAAGTAACAAGCCAAGTGACTAAAACCAATAATAACTAGCCAACTGACAAACCACTATTGCCAATATTAACCAGGTGGCACATCATCAATAGGTTGCAATAGCGCGAGCCAATCATCACTGTCCATCTCGGCTACCGACAGGCTTTCTGTCTGATACATGCTTTGCGCTAATGCTTGTTTGGATTGCTGCAGCTGTTGAATACGTTCTTCGACAGTATTTTGGCAAATCAACTTATATACAAACACCGGCTTTTGCTGACCAATACGGTATGCGCGATCGCTGGCTTGCTCTTCGGCCGCAGGATTCCACCAAGGGTCGACATGAATAACCACATCCGCCTCGGTCAAATTGAGGCCTGAGCCCCCCGCTTTAAGGCTAATAAGAAACACATTGACCTCGCCGCTGCGAAACCTGTCGATGCTTTTATCTCGATGGCGACTCTTACCCGTTAACATCTCATAATCGATCCCTTGCTGGTTTAGCTGGGCGGCGATGAGATCGAGCATGGTGGTAAACGATGAAAAAATAAGGATATTACGCCCATCTTCAATCATGTTAGGTAATTTATTGGCAAGCCATGCCAGCTTGGATGACACTTGTGGCCCGTCATCTGTCAGCTCAGCTAACTGAATATCTGCGCCGATAAGTTTGCCCTTGGCGGCCTCGCTAGCGTCGCTGTCATTGCCTTTACCATTATCAAGATATTCGAGCCCAAGGTATTGGGCATCCGTTGCTTGGCTTGTGTCAGACACATTGCCGAGTTTGAGCATAGCCGGATGACAACACACTTGCCGCAGCTTTAACAGTGCATTGCTTATTGCCAACCGGTTGGCCTTGGCCCCGGTTTGCAGTAAGGCCAGTTGCAGCTGCTCAGCGACCGTTAACCTAATTGTTTCATACAGATCGGCCTGTGTTTCGCTAAGTTCAATCAGGGTATTTATGACGGTTTTCTTTGGCAGTTCGGTCGCCACTTCCGCTTTGGTGCGGCGTAGCATAAAGGGCGCGATCCGCTGGGCTAACTTACACCGCGCGGTATCGCACTGATCTTTTTCTATCGGCAGTTTAAATTGACGTTGATATTGGGCGGCAGTGCCCAGAAAGCCCGGCATCAAAAAGTTAAATAAAGACCACAGCTCACCCAAGTGATTTTCCATCGGTGTCCCCGTGAGGCACAGCCGGTGTTGGGTCTTTAACCTATTAACCAATTTAGTCACTTGGCTGCGGCTATTTTTGATGGTTTGCGCTTCATCTAAAATCACTTGATACCATTGCTGGGCTAATAACAGCTGTGCATCTTGAGCCAAGATCCCGTAACTGGTGATCACCATATCCACCTTATTAAGCTGAGATAGCTGCTCATGCCTAGCTCGTCCACTCCAGACTAAGGTCGTTAATGACGGCGCGAAGGTCGCCGCTTCACGTTGCCAGTTACTCAGTAAGCTGGTGGGCGCGATAACCAGCACAGGCGCGGTTAATAGCCCCTGTTGTTTATCTAGCAGTAAACTGCACAAGGTCTGAATGGTTTTGCCTAGCCCCATATCATCGGCCAAGATCCCGGCAAAATGGTGCTGTTTTAAAAACTGTAACCAACTGACGCCTTGGGCCTGATAAGGCCGCAGTTCAGCCTTGAGCCCTGCCGGTGCACTGAAGGCTGCCGCTTTTGGGTTAGCCCGTAAATAGGCGGTCAAGGCCTGTGCTTGTTTCTTCAGCCAAGTGGCACCGAGCCATTTAAGGGCTTTAGTGCGCTTGTCAGTTAAATCTTGGCGCATGGCATCATCTAACTGAGGTAATCGCGCTAACTGGTGACGCGGTAAGGCTAAATGTTGTGCTTCATTAAGCGGTTGCTGGTCAAATAACTCACCCAGTACGCTTAAGATCCGCGCGACTCGGGTTGCAGGCAAGATCAAAATCTCACCCGATTCGAGCTCCAGTGATACGGGCTCGCGCCCCGCTTTATCGGTTAACTTGCCTTGGCGAATAAGATTAATGAGTAAGGGAAGAATATTGACGCGCTCGCCATCTACCTCAACGCCTAAGCTCAGTTCAAACCAATCGGCATTTGGGGTATTAATTTCGGCGTACCAAGTATTGGCCGCTAATTTTACAAAACGATTTTTAGCGGCAAAATGGACATGCCACCCCACCAATGATAACTGGCGAAAGAAGACAGCATGTTCGCTAATATCATCAGGGATCACCCGCGTGCCCGCTGGCACACTCATGGCGATGGGTGGCTCAAAACAATGGCTAACTAGCGCTAACGCATTAAGTTGCAGTTGATACTGAGCGATTTGGCCTAATAAGGGTTGATGATCACAAGCGATATAAAGCAGTTGCGCTAAGGAGTATGCTACGCCGCGATGCACCATAGTAAATACCGCCACATCTAACGGCTGCATCGCCTGCACTTGCCAGGGGAAATCGATACTGTGGCGCACCACTTCGATACAGGGCTGCCATTCTCCGTCACGATCAATGTGTTCAAGCAGTTGCTGGTTTAATTCACTGTTTTGGCGCTCATCAATAACGATTGTGCAGCTTACTGGCTCGACATACACCTGGTCACTGACAGCGACAAGAAAGTGAGTATCGACATAATCTTCATCGTAGTGGGCATCACAACGCAGTGGCGTCTTATCTAACGTTTGGTAGAAACTGCGGCCACTGGCACAGAGTAAGCGATAAAAATCGCTCGTCAATCTTGGCGGTAACGCTAAGTCTATCTGCTCGAACTGCGTGAGGATCTCATCGCCACTGAGCTGGGCTGTTAACAGTGACAATAACTGTTGGTCAGTTTGACTGACATACTTAGGCAATGGCGCACTACCAATGATGTCAAAACCTAACTTGCCCCTTAGCTGATAGGTGCCATTTTTATTCAAATAGCCTTTATGAACACTTAAACGCAGCGCACCTTCATCGCCATAAATCACATACAGTACCCTGTGGCGAGCCATCGCTGGGAACGGGTCAAACTGTTGATTGGCTTCACTCTTAAATAAACGAATTGCCGTATCGATGCGCCGGCTGCGTTCATTGGTATTATTGCTTTGCTGTGCAAGGTGTTCTATGGCCAAAGCGGCGATATGTGCACAGTTGGCAGCGTGGCAGCTGCAATGGCCGCTAAAGCGATCACTGGGCACAAGTGAGAGATGAGCGGCGTAGTCCCCTTGCTCGGTTGTAAAGTGCCCTGCTATCTCAGTGGCGGACAACTTAACGTCGTTAAGTTGTCCCGCTAATAGCAGTTGTAATCCCGCGAAAACTTGTTGATGGGCAAAAACCTGGGTTAGTGCAAACAATGACATCTTCCATAGCCCAATAATCAGGCCATTAATCTTTCGACAAAGGCCGAATCATAGCATTAGTTGCCCGCTTTCCCTAGCCGATAAACACCTCATTTGTCCCTGAGGAACAGATATTGCGCAATCTCGCTAAACTCAGATAAACAGCGGCTGTGGTTGAAGATAAATATAAACCCCTGACATCAGTTAGCGATGTTAAAGGCACTATAAGATCATTGATGTGGGCCATGCTACTGAGCAGAGGTTCTACCATTAACCTCACCCAAAAGCGCGATAAAATCGGCTTTAGGCAAGGGGCGAGAAAAATAATATCCTTGCACCAACTCAATGCCCAGCGACTTTACCAAATCTAATTGTTCTGTATTTTCAACACCTTCAGCAACTACACTAAGCTCTAGTGCTTGACTCATTTTAGTGATGGCATTTACTAATGCTTGTTGCTTAGTCGAGTGCTCGCAGTTATGGATAAAACTTTTATCAATTTTGAGTTGATCGCTTGGAAAGTGATACAGATAAGACAGTGATGAGTAACCTGTACCAAAGTCATCCACCGCAATACTGCAGCCCAACTGCCGTAACTGAGCTAATTGATCGACTAAACTATTCGCTTGCTGAATTAACACCGACTCGGTGATCTCTAGTGTTAAGCGCTTATAGTCAAATGGTTTATCGAGAGTGCTAACAATTGACTCAATCGAAGCCAGTACACCTAGCGGTTGCGAGTGCATCATTAACTCTTGGCTTGATACATTAACCGCGACCGAAAAATCATAACCCTCGCCATGCTCCACAATCAAGTGCATCGCCTGTTCTCGTACCCAATGACCAATATCGATAATTAAGCCGCTCGACTCTGCAACTGGTATAAATTCATCTGGGCGGATAAATTCGCCAGCATGACACCATCTTAATAACGCTTCAGCGTGTGTTATTCTACCGCTAGCGATATTAATAACGGGTTGGAAATACACTTCAAACTCATTATTCAGTAACGCCGTTTTCAGCCACGAGTACAATAACGCCAGACGCTGGGCGTTGTCGCGCATGGTTAGATCAAAAAAAGTGAACTGATTTCGGCCTGCATCTTTAGCGGCATACATGGCTTGGTCGGTGCAATTAAGTAAGGACTCTAAGCTGTCGGCGTCTTGCGGGTAAAGCGCAATTCCGATACTCGAGCTAGTGTAAACCCGTTGAGTATCACTGAGTAAATACGGCTGCGCACACGCCTCGTTTAAGGCACCGGCCAACTCGCCGATTATCTGTTTATCAAGCAGGTTGGGCAGTAGTATTGCAAATTCATCACCGCTAAGCCGACCAACAACACCTTGAGGGGGTTCGGTGTGTGACCCAATGACGTCACTGAGCCGCTGCGCGACCTGTATTAATAGTTGATCACCATAATGGTGGCCTAGGTTATCGTTAACCTGCTTAAAATTATCTAAATCCATCAGCATCAGGGTAAAACCGTAACCCAACTGACTTAGGTCAATTTCTGCTTCAATGCGTTGCAGTAGTTGGGTTCGATTGGGTAAAGATGTTAAGGCATCAAAATTAGCTTGGAAGTCTATTAGGGCTAGATCTTGTTTTCGCACACTAATATCGAAAAATAGCCAAGCATAGAGCCGTTCATCATGGCGGATATCGTCTACCAGCATGACGGTCATATCTGCATAAAATAGGCTGCCGTTCTCGCGGCTGAGCTGCACTTCACCTTGCCAATGAACATGATCATCAAGTTGATTGAATAACCCTGCCAACGGGTGTTTTTCATCGCACAAAATATGCCTGCCAGGAACGAAATGCTCACTTGCCGCCGTCGTTTGCATCAGTTGGTAATAACATGGGTTGGCATCGAGCACACGCCACTGGTCATTGGTGGTAACTAAGGCGATAGGAAGGTGGTTGAAAATAGCACTGGCTTGACGTTGAAACTCAAACGCACGGCTGCGCTCAATGGCGAGACTCGCCAAACGCGCGGCTTCTTGGATTAACAACAAATCGACGGGCTTGGGTGACTTAACTTGCCCATAATACATGGCAAACGTGCCTAAGACATTACCGTTACTGCCTTTAATGGGCTCTGACCAACACGCCAGCAAATCATTATCAAGGGCAATCTGCCGATAATTACGCCAATTGGGATGGTTGGCAATATCACTAGCGATGACGCGTTTACCCGTATAGGCCGCTTCGCCACAAGAGCCGATCCCAACGCCAATCGGAAGCCCTTCGATGGCGTGGTTATAGCGGGCTGGTAAGCTTGGGGCAATACAAAACTGCAAGTGTTGCCCATCACTGCTAAGCAACAATACCGAGCTGCGAGTACCGGGCTGTTGCTGCTCAATTAAGCGCACTAGCGCCGCCAAAATATCACTCAGCGGCGCGCCAGCTAAAAGCATATTGAGAATTTTGTTATAACGTTTAATACTTATTTCAACATCGCTGCACTCATCAATAACGACATCCGTTACGTTATCCCCTGTCTGCATAGCTTTCCTTGTTTTTAGCGCTGCCCTGCGCGCTCTTTACACTATTACTTTATTGCGCTTACTCATCAGGTTATTCGGCATCACGCTTCATTCTAGCAAGATAAAAACCATCAAATCCTGACTCAGCCACACTGATGGTTTCATCATCGATAAAGCTAAAGTGTGGATTGGCGGCCAAAAACGCATCCACTTGTTGACGATTTTCTTGTGGCATTATCGAACAGGTGGCGTAAATCAATATGCCATCGACTTTGACCATACGGCTATAACTTTGCAAAATGTCTTTTTGCAGCTGCACCAGCACAGGTAAACGTTCTGGAGTGTCACGCCATTTAGCATCGGGATTACGTTTAAGGACCCCAAGGCCTGAGCAAGGCACATCGAGCAAGACTCTATCGGCGGTCAATTTTAGGCGTTTAATGGTTTTGCTGCTGGCAATGATCCGAGTTTCGACATTATGTGCGCCGCCACGTCGAGCGCGTTGCTTAAGGCTATCGAGTTTCCACTGCTCGACATCCATCGCTAACAAGCGACCTTTACCTTGCATTTGCGCTGCGATCGACAGGGTTTTTCCGCCAGCACCGGCGCATGCATCAATGACGCGCATGCCAGGTTTGGCGTCCACAGCTGCCGCAACCAGTTGTGAACCTGCATCTTGCTGTTCAAATAATCCCGCTTTAAAACTATCGGTGCGAAACAGTGCCGAGTCAGATGTCACCTGTAGCGCCGTGTCTACGCCATCAACGCGCTGAGTTTGTACCCCTTCGCGAGCCAATTTTTGCTGTAACTCTTCTGGCTGACACTTCAATAAATTAGTACGTAAAAATCGCTGTGGCGCCATGGCTAATGCGGCGCGCTCAGCAGCCCAAAGGCTGCCCATTTGTGCCACGCCGAGTTCGTCGAGCCACTCGGGGCAACCATCAAACAGCGGCTGGTCAAGCTTGGCATGCGCTAAACGCTGGTCAAAATCGGCTTGCTCTATCGTCAAGGTATATGGCAATTTGGGCAATTCAAGCCCATGGAACATATGCCAAGCATTAAGTAACCGTGAACCTAAACGTTCAATATCTACTGGCGCCATATCTGCTAAATAACAATACAGGTTTAACCGACGTAATAAATCGCCCGCTACGGTGGTGATCCTCGCCTGTTCTGAAGGCGCTAACTTTAGCCCAGAAAAATGATGCGAATAGGCTCTATCTAAGGGTTTCCCCTCATTGAGCACCATAGTGAGTACATTAATAACTAATTCGGTTGAACTTGGAGAGAGTGACGCGTTTAGCATGATAAAGCCTGTTAAGAAAAATCGGGAGGATCATAGGAGTTAGCGCGCCAATACGCAAGTACAACGCGCGTAGCTAATGTGATAAAAATAAATAACGTTTGATACTTATATAAACGTATTACCTAAGCTGTCTGCACTGATATCAACAAGCATGTGAATGCTTATTGATATCTTAAGGCCACCATTTCAGCTAATAACGTCAGGTTATGATTTATCGGTCCATGGGTTAAAGCTAGGCTGTGAAGTGGCATTATCAGCCTTTTTACTTATAGAGTTAGTTTTACTGGCACCCGGTTGATGTCGAACAGACCCTGAGCGGCCCTTATTACCATCACCTTGAATGCTGCAGGTTGATTGGCCCTTACTCTTTTGTGGCATTTTGTTACCGTCATCTGCCGATAAAGCGCCTTCTACACGCTGTTTAGGTCGATAATTTAAAATTGAGGTTGGCACGGCTTTACGCGGCGCAAACCCTTCTATTTCTCGGCGCTCCAGTAAATGCCCCAAGCGACTTTCAATCATACATAAATTTTTAAAATCATCTTTAGACACGAGTGATATCGCCTGCCCTTGAGCACCAGCACGACCGGTACGGCCAATTCGATGTACATATTCATCGGCGGGGAATGGCAAGTCATAGTTGATCACCAAAGGCAGATTATCAATATCGATGCCACGGGCAGATATTCCAGTGGAGATAAGATACTTAATCTTACCCGCCTTGAAGTCGGCTAAGATCTGCTCTCGGATCGCCTGAGCGCGGCCGCTGTGAATGCAATCGGCCTCAATGTCACGCTTCTCGAGTTGGCTAACCAACTTCGCCGCGCCATGCTTGGTCTCGATAAAGATCAGCGCCTGCGGCCAATTATGTTGTTGAATAAGGTGACTCAGTAAGGCCGACTTTTTATCTTTATCGACTGTGGTGATCCACTGCTCGATATTGGGCTTGGCTGACTCATCTTTAGTCACCGACAAATGAATGGCATTGGGAACGGTCTCTTTTGCCAATTCGCGAACCTGACGCGATAGGGTCGCCGAAAACAACAAGTTTTGCCTATCTTGTGGCAAACTATCGATGATCTTAGTGATATCTTCGATAAAGCCCATGTCGAGCATTCTGTCGGCTTCATCAAGCACTAACACTTCAATTTCATCAAAATGAATCGCGCGTTGGGTGTAAAGATCCCTTAAGCGACCAGGGGTGGCCACCACAATATCGACGCCATCAATGAGTTGCTGCTTTTGCGCCGCTAACTCCACACCACCATAAATCGCCATCGATTTAAGGTTAAGGTATTTACCATACAGCGCAATGCTGTTGTCGACCTGCAGAGCTAGCTCGCGCGTGGGAGTTAAGATTAATGCCCGCGCCCGTTTTTTACGTTGCGTCTCACCGGTTGCTAGACGAGTCAGAATAGGCAACACGAAACTGGCTGTTTTACCGCTACCGGTCTGGGCTGCGGCAATCAAATTTTTCCCCTTTATCGCCAGCGGAATCGCTTCGGCTTGGATAGGTGTTGGGGTCGAATAGTCTAATTCGTTAAGCGCGGTAATTATGGCGGGGTTTAGCCCGAGTGTAGCAAACCCAAGTGATGAAAATGACATGTAAAATCTCAGTGTGAGTCCTAAACCTGACTTCAAGGCGCCTTGCAAGGCAGCATTAAACGCAAAATGGGACAAAAAAATTAGCTAAATAGATTGTAGCCCTGCTAACTTAATCAACAAGTCTATCAAGAAGCGGCACCACAATCGTGGCGCGGATTATAACAGAACTCCAGCAAGTGTATAAAACCCTTTGCGGCCAGTCACTCCACTGTGTGTGACTGAGCCAATCATAAAATCGACTTAGTGACCCTGATTAATCGCAATTAACCGGGTAATAAAACGCGTTAATGCGGCTGCATCGGCAAATTTAAAGCCTAAACCGTAATGGATACCGTTAAGACTCTTTTGTACTCGCTTAGGAAAACGAGTCATCTCACTATGGTGTACGAACCCTGTTTTATGTTTTACCCCATCAAGAGCTGTCAATTCAGTTAAAAACACTTCATAGGCCGGACGAATAACCAAGAGACAATCTTTTTCAGCGCCGTAGAGATAAAAAGGCTCTTTTAACTCGGGTAACATATATTCGGTCATTTTTTTAACCGTAAAATTAGTTCTGCAGTTAAGCTCGCTCAACAGCCCGGTGATGTCACTGTGTTCAATGGCCACGCTAATACTCCTGATAGATGATGCCCCTTGCCGATGATGTCGCCAGACAAGAGGCCGTTCGTTATGTTAACAGTGCACGGTCCAATAACCTACAAAACACCGCCATTGAATACGCATCACCATCACCACATAATCTTCAGTGCTGAAAGCGGCTTACATTTAAACAAAATAATATAAGTGATAAATGGGCTCGCGCCAAACGCACAAAAAAGCACCAACCCAAGGCATGACAAGGCTTGTAGCTAGGGGTAATCGTTTATGTATAAGGAGAAAGTTGACCTAATTGGGCAAAATTGAATGATTTTAAGAAAAATCTATAAAACAATTCTAAAAGTATTGATATACTTCCCCCCGAATTTTAGAACGTAACTCCAATAGAGTAGAAAAATGACTGATTTATCAAAGTACAGAAACATTGGTATCTTTGCTCACGTTGATGCGGGTAAAACTACTACAACTGAGCGTATCCTTAAGCTAACTGGTAAAATCCATAAATCCGGTGAAACTCATGACGGTGAATCTACAACTGACTTCATGGAACAGGAAGCTGAGCGTGGTATTACCATTCAGTCTGCTGCTGTAAGTTGTTTTTGGAAAGACCACCGTTTTAACGTTATTGACACCCCTGGCCACGTTGACTTTACAGTAGAAGTATATCGCTCTCTTAAAGTACTAGATGGTGGTATCGGTGTATTCTGTGGTTCTGGTGGTGTTGAACCACAATCAGAAACCAACTGGCGTTATGCGAACGAATCAGGTGTTGCTCGTATCATCTTCGTAAACAAGTTAGACCGTATGGGTGCTGACTTCCTACGCGTTGTTAAGCAAACTAAAGACGTACTAGCGGCTACGCCACTAGTTATGGTTCTGCCAATCGGTATCGAAGATGAGTTCAAAGGTGTTGTTGACCTACTGACTCGTAAAGCATGGGTTTGGGATGATTCTGGTGAAGCAGAAAACTACGCCATCGAAGACGTACCAGCTGACATGGTTGACCTAGTTGAAGAATACCGTGAAATGCTAATCGAGACTGCTGTTGAGCAAGACGATGACCTGATGGAAGCTTACATGGAAGGCGAAGAGCCATCTATTGAAGAGATCAAGCGTTGTATCCGTAAAGGTACACGTAATCTTGACCTATTCCCAACATACTGTGGTAGCGCATTTAAAAACAAAGGTATGCAGCTACTACTAGACGCAGTTGTTGACTACCTGCCAGCACCGACTGAAGTTGATCCTCAGCCGCTGACTGATGAAGAAGGTAACGATACAGGTGAAGTTGCCCTAGTTTCTGTAGACGAGCCACTAAAAGCACTTGCATTCAAAATCATGGATGACCGTTTTGGTGCCCTAACCTTCGTACGTATCTACTCTGGTAAGCTTAAGAAGGGTGACACCATCCTTAACAGCGCAACGGGTAAGACTGAACGTATTGGTCGTATGTGTGAAATGCAAGCTGATGAGCGTAACGAACTTGAATACGCACAAGCGGGTGACATCATCGCTATCGTTGGCATGAAAAACGTACAAACAGGTCACACACTATGTGATGTTAAGCACCCTTGTACTCTTGAAGCCATGGTATTCCCTGAGCCAGTTATCTCTATCGCTGTGGCGCCAAAAGATAAAGGCGGCAGTGAGAAAATGGGGATCGCTATCGGTAAGATGATCGCTGAAGATCCATCATTCCGCGTAGAAACTGACGAAGACTCAGGCGAAACCATCCTTAAAGGTATGGGTGAGCTTCACCTAGACATCAAAGTTGATATCCTAAAACGTACTTACGGTGTTGACCTAATTGTGGGTGAGCCACAAGTTGCTTACCGTGAAACTATCACCAAAGAAGTTGCTGATAGCTACACGCACAAGAAGCAATCAGGTGGTTCTGGTCAGTTTGGTAAAATTGACTATGTTATCCGTCCTGGCGAGCAAAACTCTGGCTTTACATTTAAGTCATCAGTTGTTGGTGGTAACGTACCAAAAGAATTCTGGCCTGCTGTTGAAAAAGGTTTCGCCAGCATGATGAATACCGGTACTGTTGCTGGTTTCCCTGTGCTTGACGTTGAACTAGAACTTACCGACGGTGCTTTCCACGCAGTTGACTCGTCAGCTATCGCGTTCGAAATCGCAGCTAAAGGTGCATTCCGTCAGTCAATGCCTAAAGCCGGTGCACAACTTCTTGAGCCTATCATGAATGTGGATGTATTCAGCCCAGAAGACAACGTTGGTGATGTGATTGGTGACCTTAACCGTCGTCGTGGCATGATCAAAGACCAAATGGCTGGTGTTACTGGTGTTCGTATTAAAGCAGACGTACCGCTATCAGAAATGTTCGGTTACATCGGCTCATTACGTACAATGACATCTGGTCGTGGTCAGTTCTCTATGGAGTTCGCTCATTATGCACCATGTCCAAACAGCGTAGCTGAGAAAGTTATTGCTGAAGTTAAAGAAAGAAACGCTAAGAAGTAATTTTGACTTTTTAGCTTAATTCTTAAACTTAAAAACCCTGACGATGTAAATCGTCAGGGTTTTATTTTTTTAATGGATAAACAATAAGATGAACAGTGCAAACAGCGTTGTGGTATTAGATTTCGAAACCACGGGTCTCTCCCCTACTCAGGGTGATCGCGCCATCGAAATTGGTGCAGTGAAATTGCAGCAAGGTGTGATTGTTGACCGTTTTCAGCAGTTAATTAATCCGGGGTTCAAGATCACTCATTTTATTGAGCAGTACACAGGCATTACCAATGCCATGTTAAGCGAGGCGCCTAGTAGTAACGTCGTGATGCATGATTTTGCCGACTTCATGGGTGACGCTAACCTCATCGCACACAATGCCAGTTTCGACCAGCGCTTTCTTGATGCTGAATTGGCACGGATACACCGCCACTATTCTGGCCGTTTTGCCTGCTCAATGTTGGTAGCTCGACGTATTTACCCAGAGGCCAGTAATCATCAACTATCCACCTTAGTGGCTCATAATCGTATCGAGCAACAAGGTGACTTTCACCGCGCATTAGCCGATGCAGAGATGACGGCGTTATTATGGCAACATATTCTCGACACCTTATGCCAACACTGGCAGTGCCATGCGCCAAGTTTTGCGATGATGGCGGCATTGCAGAAACAGCCCAAAGCTAACCTTGAGCGTTTCTTTGCCAAATATGCAAATAAGTAAATTACTACAAGCTATCTCATTTAATCACGGACAAGCGATAACGTTTATTAGCTTCAATACACTGGCATGGCCGCATTATATTGAGCGTCACTTTTATACTGACACTTTAAAGTAACTCTTACTTTCCCAGCGAAGCTGACCTGCCGTTAGTTTTATAGCGGTCAACGCTAGTGTCAATTAAATACCCAACTCCTTCATTAAGTCATCAGTATCGTCGACCACCACCGCTTGATTGACCGATTTAGCCCAAGACGTCGACGCTCCGGTACCATGTTGTGCCAATAGCGCATCGGGATCGTGCTCTTCATCATGCTCAAAATCTGCCAATTTAATAAATTCGGTTTTATCCATGGCAAATTCAAGGTAAAAAATATGGTGTTGCGCTGTCTTAAATGCCACACGCCTTGCCACGGCTTCATCAAGGTTGGTATCAATGGAAATGGTCAGCTCTTTATTAATGGTGAGCATTTTAGGTTGGCTTTGATTAATCGAGGTTTGTAGTTCTTTATTCACCTTAACGATAAAGTCGCCTAAAATCTGATTCATCAGTTCGCCCATAATATCGGCGACTTCATCTGAGGTATGTGAGAAGGCTAACTCAGACTCAGGCATCCCCATCTGCTTCATATAAGCTTGATAAAGTTCGATAGCCGCCTTAGCTGAGAAGTTGATCACCACTAAACCAGAGAAACCACCATCGAAAATAGAGAAACAACCTAGATCAGGTTTTAAGCAGGTCTTATTAATACTCTGCACCATGGCAGCATGCGAGACTGGGCTCGATGTGGCGCTCGACAGCACGTGAGAAACCGAGTGGCAAAGCTTTAATAAAATATCATCTGAGGTGATCACTTGAGATGTCATCGTTACGTTTATTCCAAAAAATACAATGTTTAATTCTGCGCGTAAATGCCATAAAAATCAAAGCTAAAACAATATATTAGTCTGTCTAATCACTAAGCTAATGACTAAATAGTAACTTTTGACTTAAGTCACTGCTCGAATTCACTTCACCTGCGCTTTATTATTACCAAGTTTGTCTGTGTTATCTAAGGTATTAGGCTTGCACACTCATATCACGCCGCCGACTGACAGTTGGGTTTAACGAATCTATTAACAACTCCTGCCTAAATAAAAAATCCATTTCAGCTGGCTAAAGTAGACCTTAGTAGTAAGGCGACCCAATGAATATATATTTCGTGAACTTGATCAATTATTTAATAATTATAACCGCTTAAATCGACTATTCATTCTCGCCCCCACCGATGACAAGGTATATTGGCTGTAGATAATGGCTTGCAACATAAGTAGGGACATCATGCTCGCGATTCTTAGACGATTTACGATACTGCAACGGCTAATTTTTATGCTAGTACTTGCCGCAATTGGCACGTTCGTTTTTGCTAGTTTTTCAATTAATGAGCAACGCAATAATTTAATTAATGAGAAATGGGTACAAAACAATGCCCAACTCGCCACCATGTTAAGCATCATCAAGTCGCATTATTTCCAAGTGGAACAAGGTAAAATCAGTGCTACTGCAGCACAAACCGAAGCCGCCGAACTGGTTAATCACGCTCAATATGGCCAACATGGTTATTTCATCTTGTTTGATGACAGCAACAGTATTATCGCTAACGGCGGCAATACTGATTTAATCGGTCAATCGATCCAGGCTCTTGGTCATGCTGAGGCCTTTAAACAGCTGTTAAGTCAGGCACAGCACGGCGAAACCGCTCAACATATGATCGATATGCTCAACCCCAGTGACGGCAGCCAAGAACAGGCATTGGTCAGTGCCCAAACTTTTACGCCTTGGGGCTGGACCTTGATAACAAATGGCTACATGAGCGATGTCAATGACACAACCATCAGTGTGATGTATGACTATTTAGGCATTATGCTGCTGATTTCTCTACCTATTTTTGCTTTCTTCTTGGTGCTTAATCACTCCATTAGTGCACCATTGACCCAAGCGATTGATGCCATGAATGATATCGCCCAAGGTGAAGGTGACTTAACCAAACGTCTGCCTACTATAGGTCAAGATGAAGTGGTTGAATTGGCCAAAGCATTTAATGTTTTTGTCGGTAAAATCAATCATATGGTCGCAGAGCTGCAACCGGTAGGACATCATCTTAACCAAGACGCCGATCGTTTACTTAATGCAGTTAGCGAATCCAATGCCAGTGTCGATCACTTACATCAAGAAACCAGCAATGTTGCCACCGCCATAAACCAAATGTTGTCGACCACCCAAGAGATGGCCAGTAATACTCAGCAAGCGGCCGATGCCGCAAACAGTGTCAAACGACAAGCCCTTGACAGTAAAACGCAAATGGATAGCACGGTTCGTAATACCCATAAGCTGGTGGAAGAGCTGCGCAGTGCTGAGATGATCACCGAACATCTTGGGGTGTCTTCACAGCAAATTGGCAATATTTTAGAGGTGATCAGAGGCATCGCAGACCAAACTAATTTGCTGGCACTCAATGCCGCTATCGAAGCAGCTCGTGCAGGAACTCATGGTCGTGGGTTCGCCGTAGTCGCCGATGAAGTACGTGCATTAGCCAACCGTACTCAAGACTCAACGAATGAAATCCAAAAAATTGTGACTGATATTCAAACCGGTGTTGCGAGTGTTATCGCCAGCAACAATCAAAATCAAGGCCAATCTGAACAGCTACAGACTCAAGCCCAAGCGGTTGGTGACTCACTCACCGCCATTTTGGAGTTAATCGCCCATATCAGCGATATGAATACTCAATTGGCCAGCGCGACAGAGGAGCAATCTTTGGTGACAGAAGAGATTAATCGTAACGTCTGTAGCATAACCGAACTATCAGAAGTCTCAGTAAAAGCTAACGAAAGTAATCGCCTAGCAGCGGAGTCACTTAAGCAAATAAGTCAGACAAGTACCCAGATCTTGGGGCAATTTAAAGTGTAAGGCTAAAGCCTATACCAGATAGAGGAGCGCGATTTAGCGCTCCTTTTTTTTAAGTAAACTGTGATAAGCTTAACGTTATTGTTACTCCCCCTTAAGCGAGAGCTAGGATTATGGCGCGCATGACATTGGCAGTTCACCCGCAGCTTTACACTATCCACAGCTTTAGTCCTGATGCAATACTTGATCCTGCCGTGTTACATCAACCAATGTTTTTTATTGGGAAAACCAAAGATGAATTGTCTGTGGTGGTCCCAGCCACATTAGCCTTAAACAGTCTTGAGCAGGAAAATGATTGGCGTTGCTTTGAAGTCGTGGGGCCGCTTGGTTTTTCAATGACAGGTATATTGGCAAATGTCTCCGCCACCCTAGCTAAGGCACAAGTGAGTATTTTTGCTATTTCAACCTTCGATACTGATTATCTACTGGTTAAAAAGAATAAGCTTGACATAGCCATCACTGCGCTCAAAAAAAATAATTATCAGATCATTCATTATCAAGGTGAGTAGCAGTATTTTTCCTGGTTAAAAGAGTCCATTTATGTACCAAAAAACAGTGACCATCATGGCTGAGCACGGCATTCATACCCGTCCAGCGGCGTTATTAGTAAAAGCGGCGAAACAGTACGATTGTGATATCCTCGTCGAGTGTCAAGGCAAACATGCTAGTGCCAAGAGCTTGTTTAAGCTACAAACATTAGGCTTATATAAAGGTGTTTCTGTCACCGTCAGTGCGGACGGTGACCAAGCACAACAAGCGGTAGAGCATGTCTCTGCACTGCTGATCACCTTAAGTTAACAAGGAATTGAAGATGAGCATTACAGGTATAGCCGTGGCGGGGGAAATTGCCTTTGGGCAGGCGAAAGTGCTCTCCCCTTATAACAGCCAACTCGATTACCATCTGTTACCGCCTGCGCAGCTGGGCATTGAACAAGCACGACTCGATAAAGCGCTCGCCTCATTAATTCACCAAATCAAGCGCAGCGCAGCGCATCTCGCTCCCAGTAGTGAACATTACCAACTAATCGAGGCTGATTTACTGCTGTTAGAAGATGCAGAGTTGCAAGCGGAACTGCACACGGCAATATACCAGCAACAGTTTTCAGCGGCATTAGCGGTGGAGCATACTTTTGCTAAGCAAGCTCAAGCACTGCAGGCGCTGGATTCCCCTTATTTAGCCAGTCGCGCTGATGATGTCTTAGCGTTAGGCCAAAGAGTTATAACCACACTGCTCACGGGTAAATGCAGTACATTAACCCAGCTGCCCAGTAACAGCATAGTGATCGCCAAAGATATCACCCCTGCAGAATTTGCCTTGTTACCGTTAGATAACATCGCTGGTCTAGTGTTGCAGACGGGGGGGATTACCAGCCATAGCGCAATTTTAGCCCGGAGCTTCAATATCCCCACTCTGGTGGGCTGTGAATGCAAGCTTGAGGATATCGCCGATGGCACCCCCCTCGCCATCGATACCCTCAATGGCTTACTGTATATCAACCCAGATGCTGAGCAGATCACTCAACTGACACTCGCCCAGCAACAAGCATCACAACGCAAAACTGAACTTCTTAAGTATAAAAACCAACCTACTCAAACCGCAGATGGTCACGCGATTACCCTACTGGCTAACGTTGGCTGCATCAGCGAAATTAATCATCTTAGCGAAGTTGGCGGTGAGGGCGTTGGGCTATTTCGCACCGAATTTATGTTGATGAACCGCCAACAACTGCCCGATGAGCAGCAACAATATCAACTCTATTGTGATGCATTGCAGCTACTTGACGGTAGAACACTGACTATTCGTACTATCGATATCGGCGCTGATAAAGAGGTACCAGCTTTATCGATGCCCGTGGAAGAAAACCCAGCATTAGGACTACGCGGTGTACGATACACCCTCGCCCATCCCCAACTATTTTGCACGCAGCTTAAAGCCATTTTGCGAGCAGCCAATCAGGGGCAGATTCGATTAATGTTCCCCATGGTCAATCAAGTAGAAGATCTTGAAGCCATATTGGCGCTTATCGACCAGTGTAAAGCTGAGCTCATTGAACAAGAAAAGGGCTATGGTCCACTATCGATAGGTATCGTCGTCGAGACCCCCGCAGCGGTATTAAATCTCGATTCGATGTTACCACTGCTGGACTTTATCAGCATAGGGACTAATGACTTAACTCAATATGCAATGGCAGCGGATAGAGGTAACCCCGAGCTGATTAAACGCTACCCGGTACTCTCACCAGCTATCGTCAAGCTCATGAGTCAAACCATTAACCAAGCCAATGTAGCCAAGGTGACAGTCTCATTATGTGGCGAATTAGCCAGTAACCCACGCGCCACCGCCCTGCTGGTAGGCCTTGGCATTGATGAGTTAAGCGTCAACTTAGCCGCGCTATTAGAGATAAAACAAGAGCTCAGCCGCTGGACTTATACCGAGTGTGTCGAACTGGCGCAACAGGCTAGAGTGATTTCGCGCATAGATACACTAAATGAGTTGTTAACACGCTGTCACTCTTGATAATTTTTGAGTATGCTATCGAAAACATATTCACCGTTCAGCTGTGCATCAGCATAGGGGAAAATTAATGGGATTTTTAAGTCGAATTCGGCGTTTAGTGTCTGGCCAGCCGCCTGTCAGTGGTGGCATAGATGTATTCGCCCCCGTTTCGGGTGAAATTGTGGCGATAGAGAAAGTACCCGATGTGGTGTTTGCCGAAAAAATAGTCGGCGATGGCATAGCTATCGCCCCAAAGGGCAAGCAAATATTAGCCCCAATCGATGGAACTATCGGGAAAATATTTGAAACAAATCACGCCTTTAGCATTGAGTCGCCTCATGGCCTAGAGTTATTTGTGCATTTTGGTGTCGGCACAGTTGAATTACGCGGTAATGGGTTTAAGCGCTTAGCCGAAGAAGGCCAGCAAGTGAAGATGGGCGATCCTATATTGGAGTTTGATCTCGATTATCTGAAAACCCATGTAGAAAGTCTGTTGACTCCTGTGGTGTTGGCCAATATGGAAGATATTAAGCGTATTGATAAGCATCAAGGTTCTATCGAGGCAGGTAAAGACATAATCTTTTCAGTGCAGTTGTGAGCATCTCCCTTAACCCTAAAGCCCGCTTTAGGGTTTACCGCTTAACAATTACAGATACCTTTGTTAAAACAGCCCTTTCCTCTTAATATAACCAACATATCATTGCGGCCAAATGATGCAATAATCTTACAGCCTTCACGCAAATCGACTGATTTTATATCATTTATTGTTACCGCCTATCGTAACGCTTGAGCCGAACTACACACAATGACACAATGATGATTCATAGCCCAGTGATAAAGCAACTCAAATAGCAAGGAGACCCATTTTGATCCTTTATGGCATTAAAAATTGCGATACCGTTAAGAAAGCCCGTAAGTGGTTAGAACAACATCAACAAGCAGTTGCTTTTCATGATTTTCGTGAGGATGGTTTAAATCGAGATGATTTAGAAGCTTGGGTCGATGCTCTAAATTGGGAGACGTTATTTAACAAACGTAGCACCAGTTTTAGAAATCTGAGTGATGACGATAAGACCGCCATAGACAAAAACAAAGCGATTGAATTGATGCTCGCACACCCGACTTTGATTAAGCGTCCGGTATTAGTCATTCAAGGTAAGGTATGGGTTGGCTTTAAAGCCGAGCAATACCAGGAGATCTTTAGCTAATGACTCAAGATGTCTTAACGCTGGCACAAGATCTGATTAGCCGTGCGTCTATCACCCCACTCGACGAAGGATGTCAGCAGGTTATGGCGGACCGCCTAGCCGCGAAAGGTTTTAATATTGAGTCAATGGTGTTTGAAGACACCACCAATATGTGGGCCAGACGCGGTAATGATGGCCCATTGTTTTGTTTTGCGGGTCACACTGATGTGGTTCCTGTTGGCGATCTCAATCGCTGGCATACGCCCCCTTTTGACCCTGTGGTGATTGACGGTTATCTGCATGGACGCGGCGCAGCTGACATGAAAGGGTCGCTCGCCGCCATGGTGGTCGCCACCGAACGCTTTGTTGAGCAACACCCCAACCATCATGGCTCAATCGCCTTTTTGATCACCAGTGATGAGGAAGGTCCATTTATTAATGGTACGCCACGCGTGATTGACACACTCGAAGCGCGCAACGAGAAAATCACTTGGTCATTGGTAGGTGAACCCTCATCGACCCATAAGTTAGGTGACATAGTCAAAAATGGTCGCCGTGGTAGCCTCACAGGTAACTTGACGGTCAAAGGGATTCAAGGCCATGTCGCCTACCCTCATCTAGCCGATAACCCGATTCATAAGGCCGCGCCCGCACTGGATGAATTGGCGCGCATGACTTGGGATAAAGGCAATGACTTTTTTCCGCCAACCAGTTTCCAAATCGCCAATATTAATGGCGGCACGGGCGCATCGAATGTGATCCCAGGTACCCTTGAGGTGATGTTTAATTTCCGTTACTCGACCGAGGTGACCGCCGAGATATTGATCCAGCGTGTGCTTAACATACTCGATGCACACGGCTTAGATTATGATATCAGTTGGATCTACAACGGCTTGCCATTTTTAACCGAAGATGGACCACTCCTGCAAGCGACCAAAGAAGCCATTAAAGAGCACACCACTCTCGATACCGATCCGCAAACTTCCGGTGGCACCTCTGATGGCCGTTTTATTGCGCCTACAGGTGCCCAAGTCATTGAAGTCGGCCCGGTAAATGCGACCATCCACAAGGTGAATGAATGCGTTAAAGTCGCCGATATTGAACAGCTGGCCTTGATATACCAGCGCATACTGGAAAAGCTATTGTGCTGAGCACTGGCCACCTTTATGGCCTTGAAAATAATCTGCTTATTGATTATCAAGGCCATAAATTACAAAGTGATACTGCTCATCAATTTGCTTTGATGCAAGCCGCGGCTGCCAAAGACAATATTGCACTGCAAATTGGCTCCGCTTATCGCGATTTTGCACGGCAACTCACCATATGGAACGCCAAAGCTAAGGGACAACGTACGGTACTCGATGCGCAATCACAGCCTATCGATATCGGTCAGCTGAGCGAGGATCAATTAATTGATGCCATCCTACATTGGTCAGCGCTGCCTGGTACATCACGCCACCACTGGGGGACTGATATTGACGTATTTGATGCTCATCAAATAGCGCGTATGCAGTTGCAACTTGTGCCCAGCGAATATCAAGCCCATGGCCCCTGCCATGCGCTGCACACTTGGCTCACCCGTTACAGTGGCGATTTTGGGTTTTATTTCCCCTTTCAAGCGGGCTTAAGCGGCGTCAGCCCTGAGCCATGGCATTTGAGTTATTATCCTAAAGCTAACGATAATCTAGCTGCGTTCGATATTCGCACCTTAGCAGCTATCTTGTCGCAGCAACCTATAGCATTAAAAAGCACGATATTAGCTAGACTCGAACACTTAGTCAGCCACTATGTGTTTCATGTTGCCCCCTCTCCTGTGGGCTAACCTTTATACTTTATATTGAGCCACCATGAACCAACATCCAACACAACACACCCAGCTTATTGACGGTCATACCATGCACTACCTTGATATAGGCCAAGGTCCGGTATTGTTATTTGGTCACAGCTATCTATGTGACAGCACAACATGGCAGGCGCAACTGACCACACTCAGTCAAGATTACCGCTGTATCGTGCCAGATCTGTGGGGACATGGTCAGTCTGATAACCTGCCAGCCTCTTGCCGCTCACTTAAACAGCTCGCCGAGCACCATTTGAGCTTGCTCGACAGACTCAATATCGACACCTTTGCCATTATTGGTCATGGTATTGGTGGCATGTGGGGAGCGGAACTCACCTTACTCGCCCCCGCTCGGGTGAACAGCCTGGTGTTGCTGGGCTGTTTTCTCGGTTTTGAACCCGAAGTAAGCCGCGCTAACTATTACGCCATGCTCGATGAGATAAATCTGGCTAAATCCATCTCTAGTGACAATATCGACCAGCTTGCAACACGTTACTTTAGCGCTGTTGCGCAGCAAGATAATCCGCGGTTAATTGAGGCTTTCAAACAACAGCTAAGCACCATTGCACCTGAGCGTATCGACTCGCTATACCGCTTAGGCCGCATCCTTCATGGTAGGCGCGATATCATGGAAGATATTGAGCAATTAACCTTACCTTGTCTTATCATGACAGGTACTGATGACAGACTGCACCCCATACTCGAAGGTTACCTGATGCACGATGCCATTGATGGCAGCCATTATATTCACCTGCCGCAAGCGGGCCACATGGCCAACCTTGAACAAGCTGAGCTAGTCAATCAACATCTGTTAGCATTTCATACTCAGCACATAAAAGGCTAAGCACTGATATAAAAGTATTTACTGTATTTAGCACTGAATAGACCAGCCAAGCTAATATTCGGTGCTAAGATCCCCAGCGAAAAACCTTTAGAAAGACACGATAGTTATAAAATGAAACTACTTAAACCCCTGTTTGACAACAATCGCCGCTGGGCGGGCCGAATTCTCGAAGAGAATCCTGATTTTTTTCAGCAACTGGCACAACAGCAGAACCCAGAATATCTGTGGATCGGCTGCTCCGACAGTCGAGTCCCCTCTAACCAGATAATCGACTTGATGCCCGGTGAAGTGTTTGTACATCGAAATATCGCCAATATGGTTATCCATACAGATTTAAACTGTTTGTCTGTACTGCAATACGCGGTAGAAGTGCTCAAAGTAAAACACATTATGGTGGTAGGCCACTATGGCTGCGGCGGCATTAAAGCGTCGATGGGCAAACAACGCTTAGGGCTGATCGACAACTGGTTAGGCCACATTCGTGATATTTACCGACTGCACGACAGCGAGCTCGCTCAGCTTGATGAAAAGACCCGCTTCGATCGTTTATGTGAGCTCAATGTCATTGAACAGGTAGGCAATGTGGTCAGCACAAACATAGTGCAAGATGCTTGGGAGAGTGGCCACAATGTGGCTGTACACGGCTGGATTTACGGTGTCGAAAATGGCTTACTGACCGATCTCGATGTCACCGTTGATAGAGATATCTTTAATCGACGTTAAGCTTACGTTTGATGAGCTAGTAAAATAAGTCAGCGCACGATTTACACATAGTGCGCTTTTTATATTCAGCCTTAAAGTTGTGCTAAAAAATAGCTATTTCAGATAAATATTGCTTAATAAACATCGCAGTTCCCCTCCTATCCCAGTTATAATCGAGTATCTTTTTTCGCGCAGTGCGCGCAGCGAACGCTAAGGAAACTTTCAATGCCTGGTTTTGAACTATTTGGTCCTGAAGAGAAGCAAGAAGTTGCAGATGTAATGGAAAACGGATTTACCTTTCGATATAACTTCGATCACATGCGTAATGACCGCTGGAAAACGCGTGAGATGGAAACCTTGCTTTGCGAAAAAATGAATGTAAAACATGCTCACTTAGTCTCAAGCGGTACCGCAGCGCTGCAAACGGCTATGGCCGCAGCGGGAATTGGCGCCGGCGATGAGGTCATTGTACCGCCATTTACCTTCGTGGCATCAGTAGAAGCGGTATTCATGGCAGGGGCCGTGCCGGTTTTTGCTGAAATTGATGAAACGCTCTGCCTATCGCCAGCAGGGATTGAAGCGGTGATTACTCCACGCACCAAGGCAATTAATTTAGTGCATATGTGCGGTTCTATGGCGAAGATGGACGACATTAAAGCCATCTGCGAGAAACACAACTTAGTGATTTTAGAAGATGCTTGCCAAGCCATTGGCGGCAGTTATAAAGGTCAAGCACTAGGCACCATTGGTGATGTTGGTTGTTACTCGTTTGACTCTGTTAAAACCATCACTTGCGGTGAAGGCGGTGCGGTGATCACCAATAATGACACCATTTATAATCATGCTCATATGTTCTCAGATCATGGTCATGATCATGTGGGTAATGATCGCGGTGCCGAAGGCCACCCTATTATGGGGCTAAATTTTCGCATTTCAGAAATGAACTCAGCAATGGGGCTGGCGCAGCTGCGTAAACTTGACAAGATTATTGAGATCCAGCGTAAGCATAAAAAATGGCTAAAAGAGGCCATGGCTGAATTACCAGAAGTCTCATTTCGGGAAATTCCCGACCCCGAAGGCGACTCAGCTGGTTTCTTAACCTTTATGATGCCCACCGAAGCCCGCACGATTGAGATCAATAAAAAGCTAGCAGAAAATGGGGTTGACGGCTGCTTCTACTGGTATGTCAATAACTGGCATTACTTACGTAATTGGAAACATATTCAAGAGCTTAAATCACCAGCGGCCTTGCCTATCACTCTCATAAAAGATAAACCTGATTACACTCAGGTTGCAGTTCCAAAATCTGATGCCATCATGGGTCGTACTATCTCGATGCTGATCAAACTCTCTTGGACAGAGGATGAGATCAAGCAACGCATCGAAAACATTAAGCGTGCTTTTGCTTAAAACACCTATTATGCCCGCCGCGCAGTAACCCTATACCAACTGCGAAGCCAGCTCTTACAGTACTAATCCCAAAGGAGAATGTGGTAATGAGTTTTAAAAATTTTAAGTGTGTTCCTAAGATGATCTTTGGTCGAGGCTCATTCGCTGAGCTTGATAAGGTAGTTGGTGCGGAGCGCCAGCAAGCCGATGACTTTGTCGTGTTTCTGGTCGATGATGTTCATCAACATAAACCCTTAGCGGCACGCGTCCCGGCAAAAGCACAAGATTTAACCATTTATGTCAATGTTGATGATGAGCCAACAACGGCACAAGTTGACGCATTAACTGAACAAGTTCAAAAGTTTAATACGAAGCTCCCAGTCAGTGTGGTGGGTTTAGGCGGCGGTTCTACCATGGATTTGGCTAAGGCTGTCTCTTTGATGTTAACCAATCCAGGGGGCTCTGCTATGTATCAAGGCTGGGATCTGATTAACCACCCAGCGGTGCATCATGTAGGTATTCCAACCGTATCGGGTACAGGCGCAGAAGCATCGCGTACTGCGGTATTATGTGGGCCGGTGCGAAAATTAGGCTTAAATTCAGACTACACCGTATTTGATCAAATCATCATGGATTCTGAGCTCATCGAAGGCGTACCCACAGAACAGTGGTTTTACACTGGGATGGATTGTTATATCCACTGCGTTGAGTCACTACAAGGCACTTACCTCAACGAATTTGCCCGAGCCTTTGCTGAAAAGTCGATGGATCTTTGCCGCGAGGTTTTCTTAGGCGATCACCCAGAAAAAGATGACAAACTTATGATGGCGTCATATATGGGTGGGATGAGTATCGCATATAGCCAAGTCGGCGCATGCCATGCTGTTTCTTATGGTCTAGGCTATGTATTAGGCTACCACCATGGAATAGGTAACTGCTTGGCTTTTGACGTACTTGAAGAGTTTTATCCTGAAGGCGTAGCGGAATTTCGCCATATGATGAAAAAGCACAATATCGTGCTCCCCAAAAATATCTGTAAAGATCTTCCTGATGAAACCATCGCTAAGATGGTCGCTGTTACTAAGAGCATGGGTCCATTATGGGATAATGTTTACGGTAGCGGATGGGAAGAAAAAGTCACCGACGAGATGCTTACTAAGCTGTTCCGTCGTATCTAACCTCCGGCCTCACGAATTAGGCTCTATATGAGCCTTTTATCTTGAGGCCACTTACTTGCAAAAATAGGTACCTATAATGAATGTAACTCTGTTAATCCCTGCGCGCTATGGTTCTAGTCGTTTCCCCGGCAAACCGCTAGCTCCGATTAACGGTAAACCAATGATCCAGCACGTATACGAGCGTGCCGCATTGGCAAAAGGCATCACCGCGATTTATGTGGCCACTGACGATGAACGCATTAAAGCGGCGGTAGAATCCTTTGGTGGTCAAGTTGTTATGACAGATGAGAATGCCGCATCGGGCACTGACCGGATTGAAGATGCCATCACTCAACTGGGGTTAAAAGACGATGACTTAGTGATTAACCTACAAGGTGATCAACCGCTTATCGATCCCATCACCATTGAGCAGATCGTCAGTTTATTTGAGCGCCACCCAGGTGAATTTGATATGGCAACCTTAGGTGTTGAAATCACTAATGAGAGTGAGTTAAACGATCCTATGCACGTTAAAATGGTGTTTGATAACGATTATAATGCCTTGTATTTCTCCCGTGCTCGTATCCCTTTTGGCCGTGATACCAACGACTATCCAGCCTATAAACATTTAGGCATTTACGGTTACACTCGTGCCTTCATCTCGACGTTTGCTAAGCTGCCTTTAGGCCGCCTAGAAAATTTAGAGAAATTAGAACAACTACGTGCCTTAGAATACGGTTATAAAATCAAAGTGGCGATCAGTGCATTTGATTCACCAGAAGTTGACACCCCTGAAGATATTCGCATCTGCGAAGCGCGTTTAGCGGTCGACTAACAACAAGAGGTGGGTCATGTCGAATCTGGAAGTTTGGTTAATCATCATCTTAGTTATCGCTGTAATCGTCAGCAATCTTGCTGTGCTTAAATACAGTGCTAAATTTAAAATGACTCAATTTGGTAAAGATCATGCTCAAAAAACTACATCTGAGAAGCGTAAACAACGGGACGAAGATGACTCATCTCAAACGACAGCACAAAATCAAGATGATCATAGCGACAATGACGTCACACCTAAGCGTTAAAGCCAAGCTCAATCGCTAATCGCAACTATGCTGGTCTACCTTTAGCATTTTGTTACAAAAGGCTTACTCATTGGTTAAGCCTTTTCTCCCATCTCTAGCCTAATAATCGTGCGATCCACAGTTGTGGTTCACCGACTATAAATTGATATTGGCTGCCATCTTTTAAGGTGATTTCGATACCATCAGGTGTAATAGGTAAAATCCCCGCCCCTTTGCCCCAACAGGTATCAACATTAACAATATCAATTAATGGTAATAGATAAGGTCCAATGGTAGCAGACCTATTAAAAGGTTCAAACTGCAGGTAATGCCGTGTTTTGGTCAGTCGACCATCACAGCGAACCACCCCCTTTTGAGCTGCCACTATCGATGACTGAATGTTTGCCTCTGCCATATTAATGATGGATTCCATTATCTCAACATGCTCCTTGATTGCATCGCCTTAGGCGATAAAAAGTCCTTAGTCTCATCATACAAAACATTATTTACGCTGTTAATTAGCAAAACGTATAGATAAAAAAAGCCAACCTAGCAAGGTTGGCTCTTTAATTAATAGCTACAACTTAATGAGGATCTTGCAACTCTTGCGCTAACTGCCGGCTAATTGCTTCTGGCGAGCCGGTATTTTGTGCTAACAATGAATAGGCCACGGGGATCACAAGCAAGGTAAAGATGGTCGCCAGCACAATGCCTGACAACACTACAACCCCAATCACAAAACGTGTTTCAGCGCCTGCCCCTTGCGCCATGACTAAGGGAATAGCCCCTGCCGCAGTGGTGATCCCCGTCATCAAAATGGGGCGTAAACGCTGGCTTGATGCTTGCACAATAGCCTGTTGAAACGCCATACCTTTGTCACGTAGCTGGTTAGTAAATTCAACAATCAAAATACCATTTTTAGCCGCTAAGCCAACTAGCATGATAATGCCAATCTGGCTGTAAATATTGAGACTTTGTCCCGTCAGCCATAACCCTATCAGTGCGCCTAAGGTGGCAAGCGGTACTGTCAGCATGATCACTATCGGATGCACATAGCTTTCAAATTGCGCAGCCAGAACTAAAAAGACAATCCCAAGGGCCAGAAGGAAGACAAAATACATTGAGCTCCCCGACTCTTGATAATCCAACGATTGCCCTTTATAGCTAATGATCGCCTCAGCGGGTAGATAGGTGTAAGCCATCTCGTTAAGGTAATCTAACGCCTCACCTAAACTGTAGCCATCGGCTAAATTCGCCTCAATGGTAATTGAGCGCATACGGTTGTAGCGGTTAAGCTGGCTTGCATCGGCAAACTCCTCCACCGACACTAAGTTGGCTAGCGGGATCAGAGCCTTGGTGCGGTCGGAGCGAACATAGATGTTAGTTAAATCATGAGCGGTGTTTTGATTATCTCGCTCCCCTTCAATGATCACATCATACTCTTCACCGCCCTGCATGAAGGTCGTCACGAGTCTTGAGCCTAACATCGACTCCAATGTTCGACCTATATGTGAAATAGATACCCCTAGGGCTGCGGCGCGATCTTTATCGATGACCACTCGCAGCTGCGGCTTGGTTTCTTGATAGTCGTGATCTAGGCCAATAAGGTTAGGATTATCTTTGGCTTTTTCCAAAATGATGTCTCGCCATTTAGCGATCTCTTCATAGCTAGGACCACCTAAGACAAACTGCACAGGTTTACCCACCCCGCGCCCAAACGCTTGTCGCATAACCGGAAAAGCACGTACCCCGGCAAGATCGGCTAGCCGTGCACGTACATCACCGATGATCTCAAAGGCGCTACGTCGCTGTGACCAATCTTCTAATACGATAATCGCCATTCCGTTAGAGAAATCGGCACTGCGACCGAAACTGCGCGGCGCCCTGATAAGCAAACGCTTAATATCTCCGCTCTCAACCAAAGGCATCAGCCTTGACTCAATCTCATCCATATAGGGGGTGATATATTCAAAGCTAGCACCTTGAGGCCCGTTAACGATTAAGAACATAGAACCACGATCTTCACGAGGAGCAAATTCTTGTGGAACCTGAGTCATTAACCAACCGCTGCTAGCAAGTGCAATAATTACCAGAGACGACACTACAAAAGGATGCTGCATCGCCTTGGTCAGAGTAACTCGATAAAAATGAGTTAAACGTGCCATCCCAGCATCTATTTTTTTGACCAACCAAGAGTCTTGCTCTGCAGGTTTGAGTAACTTAGAGCACATCATCGGACTTAAGGTTAACGCCACAATACTTGAGAACACCACTGCAGAACTCATGGCAACTGCAAACTCTTTAAACAACTTACCTAAATCACCTTCTAGGAAAGTGATTGGCATAAAGACAGCAACTAACACTAGCGTCGTCGCGACTACGGCAAATGCCACCTCCCGTGAGCCTAAATAAGCGGCTTTTAACGGAGAGTCACCTTGTTCAATGCGTCGATGAATATTCTCTAGGGCCACGATAGCATCATCAACCACCATACCAATGGCTAAAATCATCGCCAGTAGAGTTAACAAGTTAATGGTGTAACCTAAGGCGTAAAGCACGATAAACGTGGCCATTAGCGATACAGGTACGGTCAAGGCCGGAATTAACATGGCGCGCACACTGCCTAAAAACAGGTAGATCACCACTATGACTAAAAACATGGCAATAAATAAGGTGCGATACACCTCTTCAACCGAGGCTTCGATAAATACCGAGCTGTCGTATGAACGCTTAATTTCCATCCCCGCGGGTAAGGTGGGGTTAATCTTATCGACTAATGCATTAGCCGCTCGCGCCACATCTAAGGTGTTGGCGGTCGATTGTTTAGACACACCAAGACCTATCATCGACTCTTTGTTTCCTCTAAAAGTGATGCGTTCCTCTTCTGATCCCACTTCCACTCGGGCAACATCACCTAACTTAATCAGATAACCATCATCGCCTTCAGCCAAGACTAAATTGGCAAAATCGGTAGCATTTTTAAAGCTGCGCTCCAAACGCACAGTAAAATGACGATCTTGAGATTCGACCGAGCCTGCGGGTAACTCAACGTTTTCTGAGCGTAGCACTCGTTCAATATCCGCCACCGTCAGCTTACGTGCCGCTAAGGCTTGCCGATCGATCCACACCCGCATGGCATACACCTTACCGCCACCGATACGGATATTGGCCACGCCATCAATAACCGAGAATCGATCGACTAGATAACGCCGCGCATAGTCGGTCAGTTGTAGGGTATTCATCTGATCTGAGACCAAGTTAAGCCACATGATCACTTCATCGCCGCCATTGGCTTTTTGCACCTCTGGCGGATCGGCTTCCTCGGGTAGATTATTAAGTAATCCTGAGATGCGGTCTCTCACATCGTTCGCAGCCGCCTCTATGTCTCGACCAACGTCAAACTCTAAGGTCACAGACGAGCGTCCATCCCGGCTCGATGAATTTATGTTGCGGATCCCCTCGACACCACTAATACGATCTTCGACCAACTGGGTGATGCGACTTTCAACCACTGCGGCGCTTGCACCGCGATAGTTAGTTTGGACCGACACGATAGGGGGATCAATATTAGGGTATTCACGCAGCGGCAGTTTCTCAAACGCTACCAAACCGAAGACAATCAACAAGATGCTAATAACGGAAGCAAAGACCGGTCGTTTTACTGACAAATCCGTTAAGATCATACTAAGGGCTCCACCTTAGCCTGCTGAAGAAAACTAAAGTTTTCGCTCATCTGCACTTTAACTGCATCACCGGGACGGACTTTTAAAATGCCGCGGGTCACAACCTGATCACCCACTTTTAAGCCATCAATAACCTCTACCCAGCCACGTTTACGAATACCTATTTTAACTTGGCGTTGCTCTATCACATCGTCCTCATTCACGAGATAGACAAATTGATCGCGTTGGATCGGGATAATCGCCGCTTCGGGTATGATTAACGCTTCGCGGTTTTGCTTGATAAGTTTTACCTTCATCAGCATCCCAGGTAGTAAACGTAAATCTTGATTAGGCAACTCGGCGCGCACGACGACCGCGCGGGTGGTGGGATTGACTCGGCTATCGATGGAGACCACTTTACCGCTAAACATTTCGCCATCATAGGCAACCGCACTGGTTTCCACCGTCTTACCCACTTTAAGTGACTGTAAGAAACGCTCGGGCACCGAAAAATCCAGTTTAATGGTGGAGATATCATCTAGGGTGGTGATCACTGTGCCGGGAGTGACCAAACTGCCTTCACTGACTTGGCGTAAACCCAAGCGACCTGAGAATGGCGCCAGTATGCGTCTATCTTTTAACGCCGATTCCGCTTGCTCTAATTGGGCCTTAGCGGTGTCGATTAAGGTTTGCAGTCGATCCCGCTCAAGTGCGGCAACCGATTGGCTAGTCACCAGTGAGCTAATCCGTGCCAACTCCCTTTTGTGATCGTTCATCTTAACCTGCGCCACTGTAACACTGGCCATCTGCTCTCGGTCTTGCAAACGCACCAATAGACGGCCCTTTTCAACAATGTCACCGTCGTCAAAGTTAATCTCGGTGATCATGTCGGTCACTTTAGGTGTCACGGTTATCGATTCATTTGCTTTGCCTGTGCCTAATGCTTCAACCTCATCTCGGATTGGCTGCATTGCTACCTTGGCAATAACGACATTGGGCATAGGCCTAGCTTTTACTCTGACCTGGTCTGTAGACTGGGTTTGATAATAATAGGCGCCAGCGATTGCCGCTAATATGATTAAGAATATTATAGTTTTTTTCATCAATCTTCCGAATGGCATCATTTTGTTAACGGTAGTTTACCTAGGATTCAATACGCATCAAGGGGTTTTACTTTTGGTTACAAACTTAACACGTAAGATACTCAGATACAGTACGACAAGGCATTACAATGGGATCAATAACACTGGAATGAGCGAGAAAATTAACCCAATAATCAATTAGTAGACATAAAAAAAGAGGCTATATTAGCCTCTTTTTTATCATTGTGCAGTGCAAGATTAACGCACTTTACGGTCTTCTCGCATTAACTCTGCTAAGGTCTCGTAAACGGTTTCAATCACATCATTACTCAATGGTTCATCATTCATGTCATTAAGGTAAATACGGGTGTTAGCATTATCACTATCTTGTTCGATACGAAGACGATATCCACCTTGTTCTAACGGCAGTTTATTATCGTTCCATAACGAACTCCAGAAACCAGAGTCATCATTAATACTAATAAAATAGAGCCCTTTATTACTGTCCATATCGACAATTTCAAACCCCATTTCTGGTAAGACAATGCGTAAGCGCTCCCATGTACGAGTGTAAGGTGCTTGAGCTAACCAATAAGCCACCGCAGGCTCAGTGACTGCGGAAGGCTCAGCCTTCACTAAACTCACATCAATACCTAGGCTCTGTTTCAGGCGTTTAGCCTTGATCAATTGCTCGCGCTTTATGCTCATGTAAGCGATAGTATTATTGAGCATATCGACCGTATAACGGCGCTTATCTTCACCCGTAAGGATAACATCTTGAGTTTGACCATCAAAACGCTCTTCATGATCAATAAGTTCGATAGCTAAATTACCGCTACGGCCATGGGGACGCACATTAACCGTAAAGCGATAACGTTGGCGAACTAAATAAACATCGTCATCGCCCCATAAATTAGAGTCGATTAACTCTTGGTGTTCAATCCAATCCGTTTCGATAATTCCGGCATCATCATCTTCTTTAACCATCTCAATCGATTGGCTATTAAGATATGCTTTAAGAATATCCAGCATTTCGGTTCGTAAGTCGATATCGTTATCTATCGATTCAACCACGATTTTAATGCTATCACTCGACTCCTCAACATGAGTACCTTCGGCCATGGGCAACACTTGTAATGGCGGGCGAATATCCAGTTTTTTGCCCACTAGGCTAGTGTCGACTTTATTGCCGACTGCTGGGATCTCATATTCATTACTGTATTTAGGTTGATTAAGCCCTTCGGGTATCACCAATTTAGGCTGAGACTCCAATAACACATACTCATCGCTACCATTAGCCTGACGTCTATCAATAGGTGAACTACACGCTGTAACAGCTGCGATCAGTAAAATTGGGGTGACTTGCTTTAGCATCTATTATTGAACCTCTATTCGGGCATTTTTCATCGCTTCTAGCAACAGACCATGAAACTGGGGAGAAAGTTCCGTTAAGGGTAAACGAATATCACCGTGGCTTATCAAGCCCATACGGTGCGCAGCCCATTTAACAGGAATTGGATTAGCCTCCAAGAACAGTGAACTAAACAAAGGTTTAATTTGCTCTTCTATTGCAATAGCCGTGGCCATATCTCCACTAAGGGCGGCGGCGCACATCACTTTAAACTGTTTAGGGACAATGTTATTAGTAACAGATATAACACCATCACCACCTAAGGCGAGGAACTCACGAGCCGTAGGATCATCACCACTATAGAGTTTAAAATCGTTACCACATAACTGCCGTAATCTGGCCACGCGGCTGAGATCGCCGGTTGCTTCTTTAACACCGATGATATTAGGCACGGATACGAGTTCGGCCACTGTTTCGGGTAACATATCAACCGAAGTACGGCCTGGTACGTTATATAAAATTTGTGGGATGTCGGTGGACGCTGCAACCGCACGGTAGTGGGCTATCAGGCCTTTGGGGGTGGGCTTATTATAATAGGGCGTAACACCAAGCATCGCGGCTACGCCACTGTTTGCCTGTGCCTTGGTCAGTTCTATTGCTTCGGCCGTGGCATTAGCACCATTGCCACCGATGATCGGCAGTCGTCCAGCTGCAAACTTAACCACGTGCTTGACCACTTCAATGTGTTCAGTCATGGGTAAAGTAGCTGATTCGCCAGTGGTGCCAACCGCAACAATAGCGTCAGTCCCCTGCTCTATATGGTATTCGACCAGTTTTTCTAGACTTGCATAATCGACTGAGCCATCACTATTCATTGGTGTGATTAAGGCTACAATGCTTCCGTTTATCATGTGACTTCCCCAAGGATTCAGGATTGGCTATGGTACTGATGCTAAGCGGTAAAAACAAGCATAACTCTCACTACAACGTCAGAATTTCACCATAACATTACCCAAGGTATTTGTTTGAACGTTTGTTAAGACGGGGATCGCAAAACCACTAACATGTGTTAGCATGTCGTGCTGCAAAAAACGTTATCGTTAAGTAGCGTTTATTTGTACTATTTTCACAGTAATACGGGGGAATTTCATGTCTAATCATCTGGTCGTCACCGCGCTGGGAGCGGATCGTCCCGGTATCGTCAGTAAATTTGCACGCCTTGCAAGTGAATGTGACTGCGATATTGTCGATAGTAGAATGGCCATTTTCGGCAATGAGTTTACCTTGATCATGATGATTTCTGGCTCTTGGCCTGCCATCACGAAGATGGAAGCAAACTTGCCAGCATTGAGTGTTGAACTCGGCCTGTTAAGTGTGATGAAACGGACCTCAAAACATACGCCACGCAATTATGTCTCTCGCCTGCAAGTCTCTTTTAATGGTCAAGATCAGCGTGGCACCATGAAACGCTTAACCCAATTCTTGGCTGATCGGTCATTGGATCTGGCAGCCGTGCGCTCTCACGCTGAAGAAACCGTTGACGGTGAACCCATACAAAATGTGTTTTTAACCATTAATGTGCCAGAGAAAGTGGATATCGAACAACTCGAACAAAATATCATCGAACTGGCCGACGAATTAAACCTAAGCTGCAATATTGAACGTATGCAGGGGATCGACAGCAATCAAAAGGAACGCGAATGAAAACCTTAGCCCAAGGGGATGTAGCCCCATCCTTTACCTTAAAAAATCAAAACGATGAAGCCATTTCACTTGAAGCGGCATTAAAAAACGGTCCCGTGCTGGTGTATTTTTATCCTAAGGCGCTGACCCCTGGCTGTACTGTACAGGCGTGTGGCTTAAGAGACAGTAAACCTCAGCTTGACGCCAATCAGGTCACTGTACTGGGTATCAGCCCGGACCCTGTGGCCAAGCTGGCACGTTTTGCCGATAAACATCAACTTAACTTCTCTTTATTAAGTGACGAAGACCATGCCATTGCCGATGCATTCGGGGTGTGGGGCGAGAAGAAGTTTATGGGCAAAGTGTATGACGGCATACACCGCCTCAGCTTTCTTGTTGGCCAAGATGGAAAAATCCAGCATGTATTCGATAAATTTAAAACCAAAGACCATCATGAAGTTGTAATGAAAGTTATTGATAACCAGTAGCCAATAAGTTAAAGCGACAAAAAAAGCCAGCAAAGATGCTGGCTTTTTAATATCAAAATAATGGTTAGCTGTTTAGTTGATGGTGTGACTTGCCATTACATTAAACACGCTATTGTACCTCACCAGCCTTTTACCACCCCGAAATTATTGATGCATTGTACAGTGAATAGGCTTAGGCCGACGGCGATGCTGATGGCTGTTTATCTGGGTTATCATTCTCTGCTTTAGCCACAGTCGCCGTAGCCGAATTCACTTGAGGCCAGGCATTGAGCACCGCTTTCACTAAAGACGCCAACGGGATCGCAAAGAATACTCCCCAAACACCCCACATGCCGCCAAACACCAATACCGCTGCGATAATAAATACCGGGTGCAGGTCAACCGCATCCGAAAACAACACCGGCACTAACACATTGCCATCGAGTGCTTGAATGATGCCATAACCTAACATTAAATAACCAAACTCAGGGCTTACACCCCACTGAAAGAAAGCCACCAAGGCAATGGGCAGTGTCACCAGCGTGGCACCGACATAGGGGATCAAAACCGACAAGCCGGTAAGCACGCCAAGTAATGCCGCATAACGTAGATCCATAATGGCAAAAAATAGATAACTGACCACGCCAATAATGAAAATTTCGATGACTTTACCACGTATATAATTAAAGATTTGCTGATTCATCTCTAACCACACTTTACGCGCTAAATCGCGATTGGATGGGATAAAACGTTTGCTGCCACGGATCAGCAACTCTTTATCTTTCAGGAAAAAGAACACCAGCAAAGGTACTAAGATGGTGTAAACCATTAACACCAATAATGACGCCGAGTAACCAATAAGCTGTTTGCCTAAATCCAGTAGGTGCTGTGTATCGAGCAGTTTTTTAAGCTCGCCAACGGTTGTATCTAACTGTTCAGTACTTAAAAATTGCGGGTATTGTTCAACATACCCTTTAATCGTAATAAGCCCTTTATCGAGCATGGAGGGTAAATCCGTGACTAAGCCCAGCCCCTGCTTCCAAATGCTGGGCACTAAACCAAACATCAGCAATATCATCATGCCAATAAACAGCACTAAGACTAATGAGGCACCAGTGGTGCGGTTGATCCCAAGGCGCCCCATTTGCGCGACGGGCCACTCCAACAAAAAGGCTAACACTAAGGCAACCAGCAGTGGCGCTAATAACCCACCTGCAAAATAGAGTGCCAACGCAATACCCACAATGATGAATACCAGCGTTACCGCTTGGGGATCGCTAAATCGGTCTTTATACCAATTGCTTAATAAGGATAACATTCACACTTCCTACTCAGTAACACATTACAATTACGACCGGACCGTTTTAACCACGGCGAGCACTAATACTTGGTCATTATTTTGTTGTTCGGTGTACAGATAACCTTGTCGCGTTAAAAAACGCGGCGCATCTTGACGTGTGCCTTTATCGGCAAGACTCACCACTAGTTGCTCACCATCGCTCATCTGTTTAAGCGCCAGCTTAAGCTTAACTAAGGCTAAGGGACATCGATAAGAGGTCAAATCAATAAAAGTCATAATCAACTTGCTAAAGACAAACTCAGGCTATTATCCTAAGTCTCTGACTAAACCACAAGTTATCAATTAAGTCGCAGTAAACTTTGCCAATATCTCATGATAAGCACAATGAGATACTCGACATAAATGAACTAATGGTGTTCTATTCACTCTGATAATCAATATGATAAAAAATAACCCGCTAAGGATAAGTTTGAGTAAAATTAACACAGCCAAGTCCCTCCTTGCGGGGGCGATGTCACTGGCCTTGTTTGCCGTAGCCCCTATAGGGTTTGCTAATAATGACCTACCGGATCTGGGGACGGCCGCGGTAAACACCTTCAGTCTAGAAAAAGAAAATACCTACGGCGATGCTTATATGCGCGTCATTCGCTCGTCAGCGCCAGTGCTAAACGATCCTGTATTAAATCAATATATGACAGAGTTAGGCAATAAACTGGTGGCTCACGCTAGTGGGGTCAAAACCCCCTTTTACTTTTTTTTACTGCGCAATGATGAGATCAACGCATTTGCGTTTTTCGGCGGCCATGTCGGCGTTCATACAGGCCTGTTTTTAAACGCTGATAATGAAAGCCAGTTAGCATCGGTTATCGGCCATGAAATTACCCATGTCACTCAACGTCATTTAGCCCGCTCGATTGAGGCCAGAGATAAGAGTTCAACGGCCACTATGGTGGGCCTGCTTGGGGCCATTTTGTTGACTATTGCGGCGCCGCAGGCCGGAATGGCGGCGATGGCTACCACCCAAGCTTTGGCAACCCAATCCCAAATTAACTACACCCGCCTGCACGAGAAGGAAGCCGACCGTATTGGGATGCAAATCCTCGTCGATGCTGGGTTTGACCCTAATGGCGCCGCGGATTTTTTTGCTAAGCTGGCCACTCGCTACCGTTTTACCACTAAACCACCACAGATGTTATTGACTCACCCGCTGCCTGAATCGCGGATCAGTGAAGCGCGCAACCGCGCCGCGCAGTATCCCCATCGATATATCGCCGATAATCTCGATTTTCAGTTAGCCAAAGCCCGTATTCAGGTGCGCTTTTCAAGTTATAGCGAAGAGGCCGCATTAAGCCTATTTCAAAATCAGTTGAAAAAAGGCCAATATGAATATAAACAAGCGGCCGAGTACGGATTAGCGTTAGCGCTGCTGCGCTCAGAGCAAGCACAACAGGCCGAAAAGATCATCGATGAGCTCCTGACTCACGCGCCCAATAACGTGTTTTACTTAGATACCAAAACCGACTTACTGCTGGAACGTAAACAGCATGATCAGGCGATTGCCATGTTGGAAAAGCAGCGACAATTGAAACCCACTTCTCAAGTGATAAATATCAATTTGGCTAATGCTTATATTGAACACAAGCAGCCCCTTAAGGCGATCCCTATCTTAGAGGAGATAATTTTCCTCGATAAACAAAATCAACTGCCACTGCAGTTGCTTAGTGAAGCCTATAAAGCTGCGGGTAATAAATCGATGGAGCATTATATTAAAGCTGAAGCCATGGCCTTGGCGGCAAATTACGACGGCGCCATTGATCAACTTAATTTTGCCTATCGATTATCCGAGCAGGATCCATTGCAGTTGGCGCGTATCGAAGCCCGTATTCGCCAATTTAAACTATCGAAGAAAGCTATTGAGCAATTGTAACAACGGGAGGTGAGCGAACTCTTTGTGACTCCGCTCACCTTTTACAGTAGAATATCGGCAACTTTTGACAATCAGCAGATAACCTATGACGCAAGTTAGTATTATTCATAACCCTCGCTGTTCAAAAAGCCGTCAAACTTTGGCGCTACTTGAAGAAAATGGCTGTGATATTCAAATCATAGAGTACCTCAAGACTCCACTCACTAAGGTTGAGATCCGCGGCATTCTGACTAAATTAGCCCTCCCCCCTCGCCAATTAATGCGTACTAAAGAAGATGAATATAAGGCGTTAGGTCTCGCCGATATTGACGATGACGAACTGCTTATCCAAGCCATGGTCGATACGCCCAAACTTATCGAACGCCCCATAGTGTTAGCCAATAACCGTGCGGCGATCGGGCGCCCCCCAGAAAACGTGTTAAGTATTTTATAAGGCGTCTCATGAGCTCAAATAAGTTATTTCAAATCAGTCGAGCCTGCTACCTAGCACTACTGTTATTGATGACCGCATGGTTTGGTAATCAAGGGCTAAGTGGCGAATATTCGCTTATTTTTAGCCTGTTATGGATTTTGCCCCTGCTGGCACCATTAAAAGGGATCTTAAGCGGCGATCCCTACACATACGCTTGGGGCAGTTTTATTATCTGTCTCTATATGCTGCATGGATTAACCTTACTGTATGTAACCGACACGGCCTTTGTGTTTGCCGCGATTGAAGTGCTGCTACTGGCGATACTACTGGTAACATTGCCATTTTATGCGCGTATTCGAGGCCGTGAACTGGGATTAGGATTAAAAAAGAAAAACAAGCAGTGATTGAATATCTTAACTGACTCATCAGCAACCTGTATCACTAAAAATAGCCCTATGATTACCCCATAGGGCTATTTTTTATGCGAACTAATGAGTAATAAACAATGCCATTACAATTAAATAAGCGTCCTATTTGCTGATAAGCCCATAATTGATGCAGCAATACGTGCTTAGATTAGAGGCTTATGTCAGGCTTTAAACAGCTACCTAATAATTTACTTCAATTACCTATTACGACTATCAGTATCACTATCAGCGGGCTTAGACTTAGCTTCTGTGACCTTTTTCCCTTTAAACTCATCGGCCACATTAGCATCACTTAGGGCCTCGACAGATAACAAGCTTATCAACTCAATGCCAACAGGTAAGTCGGTGATCGCCTCGGTAATAAGCTTCACTTTACCCTCTTGCAGATAGATAAGCGGCAATGCCATGTCTGCGTAACGACGTTTAAAATCGGCAAAGGTGAAGTTATCGGTAATGCTGGTTACCTTGATCATGCCGCCTTTTGCCATGGTTGTGGCTAAACGTGTATAGGATACCGACTCACCAAATAAACATAAGCGCTGCCGATAAGATTCTGACAGCTTATGCCGGGCACTATTGCCTTCATTATTATTTAATCCGAACACTTTATCTTTACCCAGTACATCTTGGTAATGAAAGGTCACTAATGGATTTAACTGCCGATAAGGTGATAGCACTAATAAGCGACCCACACCGCTCATATCAATTGCATTTTCAGCATGCTCAGACGCGGGATTACCAAAATAAACCGGAATATTATCCATACGCGATAATCGAATGTTATCCCAGTTATTATCGGCCAGGATCACAGGCACATTCTTACTCAACAAGACTTTTGCAAGGGCTCTAGCAAACTTTGAGGCACCAAAAATAAGTAAACCTTGTGACGAGCCTGATTTCACCCCTAAAAAACGCGCCCAACGGCTGGCCGTGAGACTTTGGGCCACCACAGTGCCAATAATAATAAGAAACACCAGCGGCACTATCTGTTCGGCGCCGGGTAAGCCTTGGTTTTCCAGTTTAATGGCAAACAAGGATGATACCGCAGCGGCAACAATACCGCGTGGCGCCACCCAACTTAAAAACCATTTATCAGCTCTAGCTAAAGAACTGCCAATGCCACAACACCAAACGCTAACGGGCCGCGCGATAAACATTACCACACACAATAATGCGATTCCTTGCCAGCCCAAATTCAGCAGTGCTTGCGAGTCTAGGCGCGCCGCCAGTAAGATAAACAGGCCCGAAATAAATAACACTGTGAGGGTTTCTTTAAATTCAATAATATCGTCAATATCGACGCCGCGCATATTAGCCAGCCAAATCCCCATCACAGTAACAGTCAGCAGGCCCGACTCCTCCTGTAACAGATTGGATAACACAAACACACCCAGCATAATCGTTAACACGGCAGTATTTTTCAGATAATGTGGCACAAGGGCACGCCGTATCACAATACCAATGGCGTAGCCTGTACACGCTCCCAAGCCGATACCAATACCTAACATATAGACTAAAGAGTGAAGCACATGGGTAGTCGGCTCGGCTGCTACTGCAATGTATTCAAACACCAACACCGCCAGTAAAGCCCCGATGGGATCGATGACTATGCCTTCCCAACGTAAGATACTGGCTAATTGCGCTTTAGGCTTGATACTGCGGAGCATGGGCACAATTACAGTTGGGCCCGTTACGACCACTAAGGCGCCAAATAACATCGACAACTCCCAGCTGAATCCCATGATGAAATGGGTCGCACAACCTATGATGGCCCAAGTGATCAAAGTGCCAATGCTGACAAGATTGGTTACCATGCGGCCATGTTCACGGATCTCGGAAAAGTTAAGAGTGAGCGCCCCTTCAAATAAAATAACCGCCACCCCAAGGGAGATGATAGGAAACAACAGATCGCCAAAAACCACATCGGGATCGAGAATACCAAAGGCCGGCCCCACCAGAAGACCACACAGCAATAGCGGTAAAATAGCAGGTAAACGAAGTTTCCAGCCTAACCATTGGCAAAGGATGGATAACGCACCGACCAGTCCCAGCATGGCAGTGATCTGCTCAACCATTGATATGTCCTTTGATATAAACAAAAATTACACTCTATAGCATGCGTGACACATGCATACTTGTCGATTTTTTAATACCGCCCTTTTTCCAGCGCATAGCCACAACAAGTATTATCATCTCTCATCATGACAATAACAGAACCGATATAAGTTGGTATGCAATAGAAAAACCATAAGAAGAATACCCGTGCAGTCAGCTCGGCAGAAGTGCGATTAACAGGAATGGATATTAAAAAGACATTAAAAAAGCCCTAGCATGGCTGCTAGGGCTTTTTTAATTTGGCGGAGCGGACGGGACTCGAACCCGCGACCCCCGGCGTGACAGGCCGGTATTCTAACCAACTGAACTACCGCTCCAAAAGGTCATGTAATGTTAAACTTACTAATACTACATTTAAAATTAGGCACTTGATTGGCGGAGCGGACGGGACTCGAACCCGCGACCCCCGGCGTGACAGGCCGGTATTCTAACCAACTGAACTACCGCTCCACATCAAGTTGCGATGCATATTACTGAGGCGATAAACCCCCGTCAATCATTTTTTAAAAAAAGCGATTTGATTAGTTAAAAATTCATCAACTTAAGCTAAAGCGATTACTTTCTGTCTTATTCCTAGGCAGATCTTCTGGCATAGAGAGGTCTATCTCATCTAACGTTGGGCCTACCTCTTGACTGCGTTGTTGATCTAACCGCGCTGCGGCCACAGCCATTGCACGATGTAGATTTTGTCGTTTACGCCAAACCACTAAAGCGATAAGGCCAACTACCAATAAGGTGCCGTTAATGGTCATTATCCAAAATAAAGCAGCATCTTTAGCTTTTGCTTCAGCTATTGCGGCTTTTTTGGCGGCAATAACCGCTAACTCTTCTGGCGTTGGCGGCGGCGCTGGCGGCGGCACTAAATTAAAAAATTGCTCTGGCAGTTTAAGCACCACTTCACGCCCATTTTGGGTAGTGGAAACTACCGAGCCCGTAATTCGATAACTGCCAAACTCGGTGATTGTAGGTAGTTGCAGCTCAAAGGGGGTTACTGTGATGCTGGGCAACGGCAAATTTATCCGCAGCCCAGCCGGGCCAACAAGTTCAAACTCGAAATGGGTATTCTCTAACGCTAATTGGCTATCATCGACCGACAGTTGTAACTGCCAACGGCCATTTAAATGATCATCGGGCTCAATGATCTGCAAGGTCACTGGCATCGGTGATAACATAAAGTCGCGACGAAACTCGCGGCTAAAAATAGTGTTTTCTGCCGTCACTTGAAAACTGTAATGGCCCCAGGGGTAAGTTAGATTGATCTCGCTGGTAAACACCCCATCATCGGGTTGCTCATCAAATTGCTCGCCATTATCTTTATAGCTGCCCACTATTAAGGTGCCTTCAGCAAAATTAGCATCGCCTGGGCGATGTTCACTGACAAAACGTACCGTCCAATTGACGAGATAATCAAGCCCAGGCATGCGCAAGCGCTGCTCATCGCCCATCAATTTGGCGACCACTTTAAGGCGCTCTCCTTGATAAACCGGCTGTGGTAATGGCTGAACATCGATATTCAGCTTGGAGACTTGCTCAACCATTGAGCCCTTTGCCACCTGCCCTAACAGTTGCCATGGGCCGGGCATGGGATCTTTGATGGTGATGATGTCGCCACTTAACCCATCGGCCCATTTAACAGACTCAGGATGACGCGATTGATACCATTTCGAGCCATCGGGTAGCACCACAATCACAGGCGAACTGCCGTAATCCCGTTGAATAAACAAGGTTACCTCATCGACCATATGATCAATTCGAAAGCGATTTTTTAATGCTTTGGCATAAGTTGCATCGACCACTTGTGCGCTTACATTGACACTCGCTAAACCTAGCATCAATATCACACTGATGGATGTTAACCATTTTTTCATAAAGTGACGCTTATCCTCGCCAAATACATTGCCCTGACTTCGCAACTAAATCTAACCTTTGTTCATGCATAGTTAGTTCATCGGCCGCAGCAGCGATCACTTTAAGTTTTGTACGATTAGGTGCTAAACGCTGAATACCACCGCCCTCTTGACCAGGCTTTTCATTGGACAATTCAAACTTAGTTTGCCCACCCGTCATGATGAGGTAGACATCGGCCAAAATTTCAGCATCGAGTAATGCGCCATGGAGATCGCGGCGCGAGTTATCTATGCCGTAGCGTTTACATAACGCATCTAGGTTATTTTTTTGCCCAGGGTGTAAAAATTTAGCCAGTTCAAGGGAGTCGAGGATCTGACAAATATCACTGGTCTTGGGCCCCTTTGGCTGTAATAGCGAAAACTCATGATCCATAAAGCTAACGTCGAAGTTTGCGTTATGTGCCACAATTTCAGCGCCAGCAATAAAGTCGATAAAGGACTGTGATATTTGGGCAAATACGGGTTTGTTGGCGACAAATTCATTGGTGATGCCGTGAACGGCTATCGCCTCTTCATCAATCGCCTGCATCGGATTGATATATTCATGATAGTGGCGACCAGTGAGCTTGCGGTTAATCACCTCAACACAACCAATTTCAATAATACGATGACCAAAATAAATGGCCCCAGCACCTTGGTTCATACCGGTAGTTTCGGTATCGAGAATAACTTGGCGCTTTGCGCTAGAGATAAGATTCATGTTTACGACCGCTTTTATCTAAAAATTTTGGGTATACTGCCCAGATTATTCGCTATGGTAGCAACTTGATGACTGGACTGAAACAACTGTTAATCTTCACCGATGGATCTTGCTTAGGAAATCCCGGCCCTGGTGGTTATGGCGTGGTGATGAAATATAAGGCACAGGTGAAAGAACTCGCCGAGGGTTTTGCCCTCACCACCAATAATCGTATGGAGCTGCTAGCGCCGATCATCGCCCTAGAAGCACTACATGAGCCATGCAATATTATCTTAACCAGTGACAGCCAGTATATGCGCCAAGGGATCACCCAATGGATCCACGGCTGGAAAAAACGCGGTTGGCTCACAGCCAGTAAACAACCGGTAAAGAATATCGATTTGTGGCAACGCCTCGACACGGCCACTCAATCTCACCAGATTGAGTGGCGTTGGGTAAAGGGCCACACTGGCCACCGAGAAAATGAGCGCTGCGACACATTGGCGCGTCAAGCAGCCGAAGCCAAACCCACACAAGTCGATAAAGGTTATATCGACAGCACCGAGTGATCGGCAACCGTTATCAGGGAGCGATATTTAAGAATCGCTGGCTAAAATGATCAAAGGCATCACAAAGGGCACTGGGGTTACGGCTCTTGTGACGAATACGGTAAAACTGCCGTGCTAGGCTTAAGCCGTTAACTTCAATCACTGCCAGCTCTTTACGATTTAACTCTTTCTCTAGCGTCAGCTCAGACAATACCGCAAGGCCTGCACCTTGCCTAACCGCTTGCTTAATCGCATCTGGAGTAGAAAAACTGAATTTTTCAATCGGCTGCAGATCGAGCATATTCGCCGCATTAATAAAATAATCGCGGGTGCCCGAGCCTGACTCACGCATCACCCAATGCTGGCCTCGCAGCTGCGAGGGATCTACCTGCAACCCTGCCAGAGGATGCCCTGGATGACAAAATACCAAGAGTTTATCTTTATGCCACGCCTCAACCTTAATACGACTGTCTAAACATTGCCCCTCGATAAAACCAACTTCAGCGCTGAACTCCAATACTGCTTTAATCACCGTTTGGGTATTGGTGATATTGAGATCCACCATAGATGAGGTAAATTGCTGACAAAAAGCAACCGCACTTTTCGCCAAGAGATAATTACCAATGGTGGAGCTGGCAGCCACATTTAAGGTACCGCTTAAAGAGGCTTCGGGTGATGAAAACAGTTGTTCAATTTGTTCTACTTTTTGTAGGGCTTCAGTCGCTAACGGCAACAACAAACTGCCTTGTGCATTAAGGCGTAACCGATTTCCTACCCGTTCAAACAGACGTGTATCGAGCTGTTTTTCCAACTCAGCTAGTGCCATTGAGGTCGCAGGAGCCGATAAATTAACGAGCTCAGCCGCTCTAGCGACTTGACCACTGCGTGCAACTGCCTCAAAAATCATCAGTTGCTTTAGGGTGATTCTCATTTATTCACTCTTTATTATTGCCATCAAGCCGCAACGGGCTATTACGACCAGCGGTGGGCGCCGCCGACCAATTGGGTTGCCGCACCCGCTGGCGGTCGACGATTGGGGTTAATGGGGTTTCTAGTTTACGTGCCACTAAAATATATACGGCTCCGCTGCCTGGCAGCCAGGCTTGCAGAGCATGCTGCCAAATACTTTCATCTTTGATATCTGTCATCAAGTGGTGATAGGCAAGTCGCTCATCGCCGACCACTTGGTAACCGAGTAGTCCAAGCCAGTCTTTGACCCGCGCAGGGGTAAAAAATCGACCACACCAAGGGAGACGCTCTTGATATCGGGGCAGTATTTTACCCAAAATGGCTGGACTTAACGGATTAAAGCCAACAATAAACAGGTAGCCACCTGAAATTAACACCCTATCGGTTTCGCGAAGCACACTATAGGGGTTGGTTTCAAAATCGAGTAAAAAGCTGCATATCGCCGCATCAATGACCCCATTTTGGATTGGCAGCTCACTGTAATGACCAGCAAGCGACGCTTCGCCCTCTGGTGCCATAGCAAATGTCCTGCCAATTGGTAAATTGGGTTTATCTAATGCGGCGCTGAGAGGGCCAAGATTGAGCAAGTGGTAACCAAAGACTTTAGGCCACCATGGCGCCAGCTTATCTTCAATAGCTTCTTGCAGCCATTGACCATTAGGCAGATCTTGCCATCGCTGTGGTTTGCAGGCCGTTATGAACACAATAGGCTCCCGTTTTGCTACAAGTGATATCAATAGAATGAGTTTTTGACGATTTGATTCAATGCTATTTTTATAAAATCAATATCTTGTATTAAATCGTTAAAGGGCTATACACGCAATAGCTTTGCTTATTAAACTACTTCATTAAGCTGACACATTTTTGAGGCAAACATCATTATGATTTCTGTTATTCCCATTTTAGCCTTTAACGACAACTATATTTGGTTAATCAAATCTCCAGACTCACGCAATTGCTATGTGGTAGACCCAGGTGATGCGCAGCCTGTTATCACTTACTTAGCCGAGAACCAACTTGAGTTAACGGGTATTTTAATCACGCATCATCACCATGATCACACTGGTGGTATTACTCAGTTGCAGCAACACTTTAACCAGATGCTGAAGGTTTATGGCCCCGCAAGCGAAAACATCGAGGGTATTACAGACAAGCTCACTCAAGCCACTAGTGCTATCACCTTAGAGGGCATCGATACCCCAGTGGCGATTTTTCACCTACCGGGCCACACTTTAGGGCATATTGCCTACCATATAGGCTCGCACCTGTTCTGCGGCGACACCCTGTTTAGTGGTGGTTGTGGCAGGTTATTTGAAGGCACACCTGAGCAGATGCTGAGTTCGTTGACCTTACTCAGTGAGCTCGACGATGACACGTTAGTTTATCCGGCCCATGAGTATACATTGGCCAACTTACGCTTTGCTTTGGCGGTCGACCCTAGTAATAGTGCACTAAAGACCTACATGGAGCAGGCGCAGCAATATCGAGCAGTTAATCGCCCGACACTGCCCACCACTATCGGCCATGAGAACGCAATTAATCCCTTTTTACGGGCTGATGCTCCTAAGATACAACAATCTCTAACCGCACAATTTCAACAACCTATCCCTGATAAAACCACCAGTTTCACGCTTCTTAGGCAATGGAAAGACAATTTCTAGGAAATCATTTACAATAGCGCGCTAATTTAGTCCCCTTTCTCATCCGAGGTACGATACTGGGACATATCTGTAAGGAATAATGTTTAATGCGCTTACCACTTGTCCTGATGGCGGCAGGGTTTTCCCTGCTTGCTGGTTGTCAGCACTTAACCGTACAACCCGTAACACCGCTACCATCACAGGTCGAAACGCCTGTCACCCCAGAGGTCAAACCCACTGAGCAGCAACCTGAGCCGGTGGTGATAACCGATGTATGGCAACGCATCCGCTTAGGGCTCAGCATGCCTGTGCCCGACCAAAAACTGGTTAAGCAATATCGTGATTGGTATATCAAGCATCCACAACACCTAGCTCGCGTCTCTGAGCGTGCTGAACCCTTTATGTACTTGATTGTTGAGGAAATTGAAAAGCGTAATTTACCTATAGAGCTGGCCTTATTACCGATAGTTGAAAGCGCGTTTGACCCCTTTGCCTACTCCCATGGGGCTGCATCTGGCCTATGGCAATTCACCTCGCCAATGGCGAAGTACTTTGGCTTAGAGATGAACTGGTGGTATGACGGTCGTCGTGATGTGCCAGCTGCCACCACTGCGGCACTCGATATGATGGAATACCTGTACCAAAAGACCCATCAAAATTGGTTATACGCCATTGCGGCCTATAACACGGGTGAAGGCCGAGTACTCAATGCCATCAAGCGCAACCAACGTAAAGGGGTATCGAGTGACTTCTGGTCTCTGGATTTACCACGTGAAACCGAGCGTTATGTACCACAGCTAATTGCCCTTGCCGATGTCATTAACAATGCAGAAGCGTACGGTATTGAACTGCATCCGATCCCGAATCAACCACAACTTAAAGTGGTCGATATAGGCAGTCAAATCGACTTGGCACTCGCGGCTAAAATGGCCGATATGACCCTTAATCAACTGCACTCGCTTAACCCGGGTTTCAATCAATGGGCCACCGCGCCGCAAGGTCCACACAAATTAGTGTTACCCATTGATAAAGCTGAAGCATTTGAAATGGTGCTTGGCCAAAGCGCTGCCGCTGATCGCCTAACGTGGAAACGTTATAAGATCAAATCAGGCGACAGCCTAGGTACCATCGCTGAGCGCTTTAATACGACTTCAGCAGCACTGCGCGCCGTTAATGACATGCAAAGCAATACGATTATCGCTGGCAAGCACTTGCTGATCCCGGTTGCGGCGAAAGATCCTTCGCAATATCTATTATCGGCAGATCAACGCCTGCAACAACAGCAATCTCGCAGCGGTAAAGGGGTCAAACTTAATTACACCGTCAAACCCGGCGACTCTTTTTGGAAAATAGCCAAAGACCATAAGGTTAATGTATCGAGCCTTGCTAAATGGAATGCAATGGCACCAAAAGATCCCTTGAAATTGGGTAAAACCTTAGTCATTTGGCAAAAAAATAACAAGAGCAGCATTACTCGTACCGTTAATTACACCGTACGCAGGGGTGACTCTCTGGCTAAAATCGCCGCAAAGTTTAAGGTACAGGTCAACCAACTAGTGCAGTGGAATAACCTATCTGAGAAAAAATATTTGCAGCCAGGGCAAAAATTAACCGTGCATGTTGATGTCACCCGCTCCAGAGTCTAAACATAAAAACCATCTATACAAAAAAGCGATGCCTTAGGCATCGCTTTTTATTATCAATCAGTTAGTTCGTTATTCGCGTATCACTAACCTTTACTCACCGAAGCGATAACAACCTCTAATTTACACATCGCTGTCTCAACGTGGCAAAGGCGCAATAATATCTGCCAATACAACTTGACTCGACTCCGTCGCCACTCCGGCATAGCGAGCGACCAACTTGGCATCTTCAGGGAATGTTGCTAAGTCCGCCGCCGGGATGATGAAACTTGCCTTAACCTGCTGATTTGGTGCAATAATTACATCTCTTAACGCCTGAGTAAACATCATCTCATTCGACCATGCCCATAAGCGTTTGCCCTTGGCATTGATAACCCACAGATCCGCTGTCATTCCTGAACGATATTGAATTGGCACGCCGTACTGATGAGGGTTGCTCACGGTTAACAACACCTTTAAACCTTTATCAGTGGCTAAAGAAGTTAGCTCACCTTTAAATAAGCTTTGCTGGGTCATTTCAGGCTCCGTTGGTTGCCCATGACTTGGGGCTGCGTCACCCGTTTGGCCTTTTACCATAGCAAGAGTGTTCGCTTGCCTCTCTATAGGCGCATCCGATGTTTGAGTCATTTTAGTGATAGGCTCAGAGGTGCTACTTTCAGGCGATTGAGAGCAGCCGACCGACACAAGTAACAAGGGCAATAACAAGATTGATTTCACTAAAAACCTCCGAACTTTTTCAATAATTCATCTTTGAGCTTATCTTTCGCTTTATCGGTTTCTTGCTTTAATTTGGCATCAAACAAGGCAGCCGTATCGAGCTTGAACTCGGGCTCAGTCATGGTTCCGGTTATCGCAAAAGGAATTTCAACACCATACAGTGCATCTCGCTCATTGCCACCTTGCCCTTCTAGTGAGCCCACCACAGAAGTCGTTAACTTATAATCTAGCCCTTGAGTAATAATGTTGGCATTGCCTTGACCACTGAGGCGAATAAGTGGTGATGCCATCGCCAGATCGGGATTATTAACCACCCCTTTTGCCACTGAGAAACTTCCCGTTAAGCTCGTAAAGTCGGTTTTTTTCTCGCCGGTGGATGTGGCATTAAGATCGCCACTTAATTTTGCTTTGGCATCACGTAACATCTGCGGGATATTGACACCGTAAAGGGCTCCATCGGTCACACTAAATTGACCCTTTGCTAGAAGGTTTCGTTTAATATTGTCACTAATTAAACTGTTACCGCTACCCGATACACTTAAATTAGTGGTACCAGCTAACAGATCAACCTCTGCTGCGTCGGTTAACAATGGCCGCACTTGCACGCCAGTCACCTTAGTATCAAAACGATAGCTGGCCACCGCTTGACGTCCATCGAGACGGGCCGAAGTGGTCAAAGAGCCCTGATAAAGGTCTGCCGACAGCTGATTAACATCTAATATGCCATCTTTTATCGCCAGCTTCATTAACCAATTATTCGTGGTCAAATTATTCGCTACAATCGATTTAATACTTAATTCCAAGGCAAGATTAACCGCCTTTAGCCCAGTCAGATCTGGCTCTTGTTGCTTAGCTGAAGGTTGAGACTGCTCAGTCGCCTTACCTGCTTCATTCTTGGGCAATAAGTGATCTAAATTAACATCACCAAAAGCCAGTGCCGCAATCACATTAGGCACTGGCGCACCATAATTGATATCAAATTTACCCGTAGCAGTAATTGAGTCTATCGCCATGTGCTCTAATGTCAGCGTTGCGCGTTTGTCCTGCGTATTCACCGCCACTTGCGTCATTAAATTGATTGACATAGCTTGGTTAGGGATCCCTGCACCTTTGATGCTATTGTTGATCGCAAAATCACTTAAGCTAATTTGCTTTAGATCCTCAGACACTTTCAACTTACCCTTACCTTCGCTAAGCAGTTCCATCTCAGGCATACTCGCTGCAAACTTATACGACAAATCAGCTAACTGCCCTAAAGAGAATACCCCTAAATTAAGCTCTTCCAAAGCCAATACTTGAACCTTACCGCTTGCCTCGTCAAACAGATTTATCTGAGCATTAGTAATTGCGATACCACCAATATTAAGACTGCTTAATTGCACATTGGCTGGTACTTGCTCAGTATCGACTTGGGTTGTTTGCGCCTTTTCAGGAGAGGTTAAACCATCAAAACTACTGCGACCATCTTTGTAGGTGTCAAGGTTAACCGTTAGTCCATCTAAGTTAAGTTGTGCAATATTCACCTCTTTACTTAACAAGGGTAATAGCGCGACCTCGGCCACAATACCATCAATATTGACCATGGTTGGGTTGTTAAACCCTTGTGGATTTGACAAGGTAATATCGCCAAGTGAAATGCCGATAGCCGGAAAAAATGTCCAACTTAGATCTTGGTTAATGGATAAATCTCGTCCAGTTTGTTTTTTGACGGCATCTACAATTTGGGGTTTAAAGTCATTAGGGTCGAATATGACGATTAAATATAGGGCGAGTAAAACAAACAATGAAACGACAGCAAGCAGCAACCATTTAATAAATTTCATAACAGGTTCCATCTGGTGAATAAATCGATAGCAATACGCTTAAGATTATAGTGGCAATTGCAGTGTTCTTGACGACACGGCAATCCCATTATCATCGGCGTAAAGCATCATGCCTGGTTTAATTATAACGCGGTCTATCTCTAACGGAACATTAACATCTCCAAGGTCACGCTTATCGGTTTTTATCGGGTTAGCCCCTAATGCTTGGATCCCTATTGGCATCAGTTTGAGTGCAGCGACATCACGAACATAACCATTAATAACAATACCACTCCAGCCATTATCCACTGCACTCTGGGCTATCATATCGCCTAGTAACGCGCGTCTTGTCGATGCGCCACCATCAACAACCAATATTTTTCCCTCACCGGGCTGGGCTAATATCTGTTTCACTTTTGAGTTATCTTCAAAACACTTAACGGTAACCACCTCTCCCCAAAATATCGACTTCTGACCAAATTGGCGATAATGAGGTGAAAGTAAAGATAAGTCGGACTCGTAAAGATCAAAAAGATCAGGTAATAGGTCAAGCATACGCGCCTCCATGCATCAACAAAAAGAATAGATTACTATAGCAAGGCAAATTTAAAATGAACATGAGATAAATTTGCAATTAAGTAGTTTTAGAATATCTATTATCCATCTATAATTAGACAAAATCTTCATCAGGTTCAATCTGCACCACATATTTAAGTCGTTAACGTGGTGCTAAGAGCCGTATTGACTATATTCATTCCACATCAACCTATTTGAGATAATATGACTGATAATTTTGACCTACAAGATGCCATCTCCGCGCTCGATGAATACGGCTATGAAAAGAAACAAACCAGTGGATTAGAGAATGCTCGCAATGCGAGCCAAATGGAAACGTACCTCAAATCACTTAATTATAATTTACGTCGATTAACCACATTACAAACTGTGGTCAACAAGCTAGTTGACGAAGAGCAATATAAACAAGCGCAGAAAGAGAACATTCAAACCTATAAAACCAAGATTATTAATTTATCACGTCAATATAACCTCTCATTTGATGAAGTGATTGAGATAATGCGTCAACATGAAGGCTAACATAGTCTTTCATTAGCAGATTATAGACACGCCACTGCTGTAGACACAAAAAACTTTTAAAACAGAGGTTTATAAGAGAAATCTAATTCACTTAATATTGCTATTCATGATCAGACGCTTAATTATGGAACGATTATCGAATATTAGGATAGCATTTATTATGACACAATTAATAGACGACTTCTAAGCTAGACCGCCCATCCTCCGTCAGCGATGAGATCAACTTGAACTCGTTAGCCTTTTTATGTGCACCGCCACTGTTTACTAGATTACGCGTGTCTAAGTAAGTTTTTCAGTAGCAGCTTCCACTTTCCAGCCCCCCACAAATATACTTATCGATTTAAGTCAATCAGGCTCACAACAAGCTGAAGCGCTTAAGCCAATAATTTTCCAATTTAGTTAAATGCTTACTACACTCAAGTTGGTATTGCTGCACACCTTGTACAATGGCTTGGCTAACGCCCAGTCAAACACAAGTCGATGAATTGCTAAATCATAATCATTATAATGAAGGATAAAATCGCGATATGAAATCCATAGGGATCATTATAATCTTAGCGTTAATGGTAGGACTTACCCTATCGTTTTTGTTGCCCGAACGGTTTTCATCATCTCAATCGACACAACCCATCCGTATCGCCATATCAATCACACCTTTAAGTGCCCCTTTGATTATTGCCAAGCAGCAAGGTTTTTTTAAGCGTCATAATGTTCAAGTGCAACTAGTTCCCTTACCCGGCGGCCACCTGTGTTTTAACGCCATGATACGCGGCGACGTTGATTTAGCCACCAGCTCTGAATCTGTGGTCATGTTTAATAGTTTTACTCGCCAAGACTTTCGATTATTAGCCAGTTTTGCCGAATCCGATAATGATCTTAAGTTACTGACTTTGCGTGACCGACATCAGCCAAATATCAATCAACTTACTCACCGCAAAATCGGTGTTGTGAAAGCCAGTGCCAGTGAGTTTTTTACCGATTCATTATTGATAGTGACAGGGCAAGAGGATATAAATTTTGAAAAAGTGTATCTGTCACCACAAGCATTAGGCCCTGCACTGGTAGCCAAAGAGGTCGATGCTATTGCCGTGTGGGAACCTTATGGTTACCGACTAGTAGAGCAAGCTGGCGATGAGATATATCAATATCCAAGTAAAGGCACCTATAACTTGTCGTTTAATTTAATCAGTAATGAGGTCAACAGTTCACTGCACTACACACAACATGTAAAGATTCTACAAGCGCTCAATGAAGCGCAAGAGTATATTGCCCATTCACCTGTACTTGCCAAAAAAATCGTCAGTGATTACCTCAATATGCCCATGGCCGCAGTTGAATGGTCATGGAACGACAATATCTTTCGATTATCGTTAAACAATTCATTACTCTCCATGTTGCAAACACAAGCACGTTGGGCGGTTGCCAGTGGTGCAGTGACTAAACAACCCTTGCCTGACTTTAGATTATATCTTGACGATTCTGCACTGATTACAGCCATCACTCACTAGGAAACTTGTCGTAAAATGATGATAACAACAAGATTGAAGTCAATGTTAATCTTAAGTTTATGCTTAACCACCCTTATTATTATTGTATTTGCTGGCTTAAAATTATTGCAACAACAGAGCCTAGAGCAGCTGACTTACATCATTGAACTCGACGAATCGGTTGATGTATTACGCAGTCGCTTGTGGGTATTACAAGAGTTTCAAGATAATGATGCCTTAGTACAAACCGAATCGGCATTATCCAATATCAACAAAAAACTGGCCCTAGATGAATTAATGCAAGCCGAGACCCAAATCTACATGATAAATCTACGCAGAATGGTCGACAATTTAACCGCACTGCTGTCCATTGCCAGCAACGACATTATCTCGCAGCCTGATCAAGGAATAACCTCAACCAATGGCATGCTCACAGCCCGCTTTAATATCACTATCCAGACCATGAGTGAAGAGTTGACCAAGCTGCAACGTCAATTACTCGACCAATCATCTCAGCAGCAAGCCTTGATTCTTCTTATCGCAGTGATTGTATTACTGATAGGCTCAGTGGTATTAGTGTTATTAACCATCTCAACGCTTAATAGTTTTAATCAAAGCATACTGCGTTTAACGGCCGGCATTGTTCGCTTGACGCAAGGAGACCTAGGAAACGAAATTAAAGTTAACAGTAAAAATGAGTTAGCAACGGTCACTCAACAATTTAACACCATGAGCAAACGGCTCTTGGAAACCACCGTCAAAAAAGATGCACTACAACAAGAAGTTGATGAGCAAACCAAGCAACTCACATTACAAACACAGCGATTAAAGTATGTTGCCGAACATGATGACTTAACGGGACTCTACTCACGCAGTGCATTTGAACGCCAAATAGACACCGCCTTAGCAAGATGTCAACGTACCCACTCTTTGGCGGCGATGCTGTTTATCGACTTAGATAAATTTAAGCAAGTGAACGATACCCTGGGTCATGATGTAGGCGATCGAGTATTAATCACTATCGCTAACCGTTTACAGCATACCTTAAGAAGTTCAGATATTTGTGGCCGATTAGGCGGTGATGAGTTTGTCGTATGGCTTGAACCCATCAATGGGATTGACGAGATAAAGATGGTCACCGAAAAAATTATTGACCATCTATCACCTACTATCATAGATCACGAAGTGGACATCAATTTAACCATAAGTATCGGCATTGCCGTATATCCAAGTGATGATGTCGCTCGTTTAACCTTAATCAAAATCGCCGATGAAAATATGTATGCAGCCAAAAAAGTCGCGGGGAATAGCTTTTGTTTTAGCCGATTAATCAGTGAAAAACGGTCTAACCTTCAGCTTGAATAATCAGATTAAATTGCTTTAGCCGTTAACAAGGTTAACAACCCTAGGTCCGAAGGCGTTTTATCAAGCGTTGCCAATTTATTCTGACTAAGAGTAAAACACCAAACAGAATGAGATAGATACTCGGCTCGATCACTTCAGACTTCACCGACCAATAAAAATGAATCGGCGCTAATATCGCAATCAAATAAATCCCATTATGCAAGGTTTGCCAGCGGCGGCCCATTTTTCGTTTCAAACGATTAACCGAGGTAATGGCCAATAACAACAGTAATATATATCCGCTTGCACCCACCAAAATATAAGGTCGCTTAACTACTTCACTGGCGAGTAATGTCCACTCAAACAGTAAATCTAAACTGATAAATGCGCTGATGTGTAACGTGGCATAGGCAAACACATACAGCCCTAATAAACGACGAGTCTGAATTAATAATCCAAGCTTAAACCGCTTAGCAATAGGGCTGACTAATAACACCGCCAGCAGCGAGTTTAATGCCCCCATCCCGGTAAAATGAATAATATATTCCACAGGATCGCCACCAGCATGACCCACTAATACCGCCCACACCAAATACCCCATAGGTGATAGAGCCAATAAATGAAACAAAGACTTAATTGCAAACAAATGGCTGGCTTTTAATCTCAACAAACGACACTCCAAGGATGATATAGCGGCAAACAGCGAGTCAATTTAACAGGCTTGCCAAGCCATCACAGTCACATGACCAACAACCGCCATCGAAGGGCTAAGCGACAAGGTAACTAAACTACCCACTACAAACTATAAAGTTAATAGTACTGTTTTAAATCCATATTTTTATAGAGATGGGCGACCTGCTCGCCATAGCCATTAAAAGGTAATGTCGCGATCCGCGTCGCCGAGAAGAGACCACCTTCTCCGATCCGCCGCTCAGTGGCTTGAGACCACCTAGGATGATCGACAGCAGGATTCACATTGGCAAAGAACCCATATTCATGGGAAGCCAGCTGATTCCAACTGGTTGGCGGTTGTTTATCCATCACGCGAATACGCACTACAGACTTAATGCTTTTAAAACCATATTTCCACGGCACCACCAAACGTATGGGCGCGCCATTTTGCGCCGGTAACGTTTTGCCATATAGCCCAACCGCCATAAAGGCGAGTTCATTCATCGCTTCATCTAAACGTAACCCTTCGACATAAGGGTAATGAATGCCCCCACCCATTAAACGACTGCGTTGTCCCGGCATTTGATCAGGATCGAACAAGGTTTCAAACGCCACATGGGTCGCCCCAGCCTTGACCCCAGCCTTTTTCAGCAATGCCCCAAGCGAGAATCCTACCCAAGGGATCACCATAGACCAAGCTTCAACACAACGAAGCCGGTAAATACGCTCCTCTAACGGTAACAAGCGCGTCAAATCATCCAGATCAAGCGTCAAAGGCGTATCGACTAACCCCTCAATTTTCAACACCCAAGGATCGACTTTAAACCCTTGAGCATTATCAATAGGATCGGTTTTACTGGTACCGAATTCATAAAAGTTATTATGTGAAATCACTTTCTGCTCAGGGGTTAATATCTCTCCTTGGCCAAACGCGGCGTTTGGGCTGAAACTCAGCGGGCGAATCACAAAAGGGGTCGATGATTTTGTTTCTCCGAACAGGTCAAAAATCCCCGCCTGCACCTGTCCAGGAATACTGGCGCCTATCGCGCCAAGGCCCAGCGCTTTAATAATATTACGTCTATCGTTAAACACCGCCTCGGGTGTTACATGAGCTGCTTTTTCATTCCAGCTTGGGCTAGCTGAACCTTTAGTTGTTTTATTTATCGCCACAAGAAACCTCACCAATATACTTGTTGATATCCATTAGATAGAGATACGCGCAAAAAAATTTCAATTAAACATATTTAACCACTAATTGTTAATCATTTAACCGCAGCATACTTGAACCACACAGCCGCTCATGAGAGGCTTATGCCATCGATAAAGACAGGTCTCCCTTATGCCAACAGCTATTCCACTCACTTTACCCGAACTCATTGTTTTAGCAGCAGTAGCATTCTTATCACTATTGATTGGCGCCTTACTCAATCAAAAGTTAACTCGCAATAAATGGCAGTCAGTAAAACAGCAGTTAATTGATGAACACGCCCAAGAGATGCAGCACCGTCAGCTTGAGCTCGAGTTTATGCAAACCAGTCTCGACGATAAACAAGATCAATACCAAGCATTACAGCAAAAGTTAGACCATCAACTCAGCTTACTGGGTATGAGTCAAGCACAGGCCCAGCGCGCTAACGAACTGGAAGGACAGTTGCAACATGCTCAACGAAAACAGCTTGAAACCCAGCTTGCATTATCCAAAGCCAATGCGATGCAGCAAACTCTCACGGTGAAATTTGAAACCGAACAAAAGGCACTCGAAGACAAGATAGCTCACCTAGATCAATCAGAAGCGCGGTTGACGCAACAGTTTGAGAATTTAGCTAACAAAATTTTTGATGCTAAATCGCAAAACTTGCAAAACCAAAGTGAGCAACACCTATCAAATGTACTTTCTCCGTTTAAGCAGCAGCTTGAAGGATTTAGAAAGCAAGTCCAAGAATCCTATACGGTTGAACAGGCTGAGCGCAGTGCTTTTAATCATCAACTGGAATCGTTAAAAGCCCTTAATCTACAGATGAGTCAAGATGCTATTAATCTGACTAAAGCCTTAAAAGGCGATAACAAACAGCAAGGGAATTGGGGCGAAGTGATCCTAGAACGGGTACTACAGGAAAGCGGCCTACGTGAAGGGCACGAATATGAGACTCAACAAGATCTTAAAAACGAACGAGGCCAGCGATTTAAGCCAGATGTGATCGTGCACCTACCGGAAAACAAGGATGTGGTGATCGATGCAAAAATGTCCCTCGTGGCATATGAGCGCTACTTCAATAGCGATGATGAGCTGACTAAAGCTGCCGCGATAAAAGAGCATTGCAACTCGATTAGAAATCATATCAAGGGACTCAGTCAAAAGGACTATCAACAGCTCCACGGATTAACAAGCCTAGATTATGTGCTAATGTTTATTCCACTGGAGCCTGCATTTTTACTCGCATTAGAACATGAGCCAAGTCTTATCAACTATGCTTTAGACAATAATATTATGTTAGTCAGCCCGACCAATTTACTGGTTGCCCTGCGTACCATTAATAATATTTGGCGCTATGAGTATCAAAACCAAAATGCACAACGTATCGCTAAGCAAGCAGGCAAAATATACGATAAATTATGTGGTTATCTTGAAGATATGGAACGTATTGGCCGAAGTATAGAGTCTCTAGACAAGAGCTATAACAACGCCATGGGTAAACTCAGTACTGGCAAAGGTAACTTGATCAGGCAAGCCCACCAAATGCAGCAACTGGGCGTAACTACCTCAAAACAGCTCGATAGCCAGCTACTTGATCAAGCACTTGACGAACATTTAAGGGCGCCTCATGCAGAAATGCAGCTGAATTAATCTAACATCACGGTGGTCATCCACAAGGTGCAGCGTGACGGAATTAAATAACGGCGGTATAAGCCCTTAGGTTACGCAGAAAATATCAGCATAACGACTTGCTTTATCAAAATGGATGATTTATTTGTGATAAAAGTCATTAACATATTGAAGGGATCACCTCGATTCTGTCTACGTCACTATTCATATGTTGCTGGTTATCTTGCACTTGCCGCCGCGCTGCTCAGCGCGGTGGCTCATAGCACTACATTTTCGCCCCAACAGCAACAATACCTCGATGCTAGGGCTGCATTGTCAAAAGGTAATACAGAAGCTTATCTCGCCCTTAGGCAAGAGTTAGAAGGGTATCCCCTGACCCCTTATTTAGACTTTCATGCCAAGCTAGGCGATATACTGGAGTTACCAGCAGATCAAGCACTGAGGCAACTCAAGCGGTTTAAAGATACACCACTGTACGCGACGGCACGTTACCGTTATTTACTGGCAGCAGGCCAAGATAAACGTTGGCAGGACTTTCTGAAAGTCTCACCCACAACACCACGTGATGTGGCTCTGCAATGCTATTTTTATCGCGCTAACTTGGCTCGACAACAATCTAAAACGGCTTATCAGGGTGCGCAGCAGTTATGGCTCTATGGTCAATCTCGTCCTAAAGCCTGCGACCCACTGTTTCATGCGTGGGAAAAAGCCGGCTATCGCACCCAAGCGTTAGTCTGGTCACGCATGTTACTCGCCTTCAATAGTGGTCAATATAGTTTGCTGCGCTACTTAGCCTCTAAGGTCCATAATCAAACCCAAGCGAAACAACTCTTGGCGGTGTATAAAGATCCGCAGCGTCTGCGCCACACTCAAAAATTTATGGCGTCAGCGCCGATTAATGCCGACATCGTCGATGCTGGATTACGCCGCTTAGCCAAACAAGATCTGCAGCAAAGCGTCAAATTATACGTCACTTACCAGCAAGCCGGTCGCTTCAGTGAGCATCAAGGACGTAAACTTAGTCATTATTTGGTGAGACGCGCCCTAATTACCCAAAATGTTGATCTGCAACCTTTTGTCGATAACCTGCTGCCGTTAATTGACCGTGACGATCTTAAAGAGCTGCGTTTACGCTGGGCGATCCGAGCTAAGGATCAGCAAAATATCGACAACTACCTACCTCGTTTAAGTAGCGCTAAACAAGCCAAATCCCGTTGGCAATTTTGGGCCGCTAAACGTGCACTTAGCCAAGATGAAAAAGCGGCTAATACACTCTTATCGACCTTAAGTCAGGAGCGAAATTTTTATGGTTTCAGCGCGGCTTATTTACTCAACACTCAAGTGCAGTTGCAACACCAGGCGACCGTTTTTGATGCCACTTTAGCCGCCACATTAGCCAATGACCCAGGGCTTGCGCGCGTGACGGAGTTATTAGCCTTAGATAAAGCCATCGATGCTCGGGCCGAATGGGTGTTACTACTTGGCAGGCACGATAAACCCTTGCAGGCGCAATACGCATTACTGGCACAGCAAAACCAGTGGCATGATTTAGTGGTACAAGCGACCATTCAAGGCAAACTATGGAACGACATGACGCTGCGTTTTCCGTTTGCTGCAAACCGCGCTTTTGACATCGCTAGCCAACAAACGAAAGTTGATATTGACGATTTAAGAGCCATCGCACGGCGAGAATCCGCTTTTTACCCTTATGCCACCTCGGGTGTCGGAGCCCGAGGCTTGATGCAACTCATGCCTGCAACGGCTAAAGAAACCGCCAATAAAAGTGGCCTCAAATACCGAGGTAAAAAAAGCCTCTATGACGTCCAATTTAACACCCAGCTGGGAAGCCGATATTATGCTAGCCTACTGGAGCGCTTCGATAATAACCGTGTACTGGCGACTGCGGCGTATAACGCAGGGCCCCACCGAGTGACGCGCTGGCTCGAAGAGAGTAATGGCCAACTGGATGTTATCGCCTTTATAGAGTCCATTCCGTTTCGCGAAACCCGTGAATACGTTCAAGCGGTGCTGAGTTATCGAGTGATATACCAAGTCAAACAGGACAAACCTGTCGACCTGTTTTCGGCGCAAGAATGGCAGTTCAAATATTAACTCACCCAAATATGAAACCCGCCAAAAACTCAATCAGCACTGAGCCATCACGGCACAGCCAGTGCGGAGCCTTTCACCTATACAAGTCTCATAGCCTTGAGTTAAGCAGTTGTCATTCCCTCCTTTGGTGAGTATGGTTAAACGTATCTATAAAATGTATAGACGACTGACCTAGATGGCTTTTTAGTGGCTGCTATGAAGTTACCAAGATTAGGTTACCATTGAGGCTAAAAAGGACTGATATGGCTCATCCCACCATTGCATCATTATTAACCCAACTGGAACGGGTGTTACTGGGTAAACCACAACAGATCAAATTGGCATTAGCCTGCATTTTGGCCAAAGGTCATCTATTGATAGAAGATCTACCTGGCATGGGGAAAACCAGCCTATCTCAGGGACTCGCTCAAAGTTTGGGCTTGAGTCATCAGCGGGTGCAATTTACCAGTGACATGTTGCCAGCCGACATTATTGGCGTATCGATTTTCGATAAAGAACAGTCGCAATTTGTATTCCATCCCGGGCCGATTTTCAAACAGATGATCCTCGCCGATGAAATCAATCGCGCCAGCCCTAAAACCCAAAGTGCGCTGCTCGAAGCCATGGCCGAACATCAGGTAACAGTCGATGGCATGACTCACCCACTACCCAAGCCATTTTTTGTGATCGCCACGCAAAACCCGAGCGAGCAATCGGGCACCTTTCCCTTACCAGAATCACAACTCGATCGCTTCATGATGCGCCTTACCATTGGCTACCCGAGCGCGGCGGCAGAACTTGCGATGCTTAAGAGCGAGGATTCATCACCGCAAAGTGCGCCATTGCCGCAATGCATCGATCCTGTCACCCTAAGCGCCTTGCAGCAAGAGGTCAGTACGGTCAGCGCCTCCGATGCGTTATTGCAGTATATTTTGGCTCTGGTCGATGGGTCACGTCAGTTACATGAAGGTTACGGGCTGTCGCCGCGAGCCAGTAAAGCCCTATTGAGCGCCGCCAAAGCATGGGCTTTTATTGCCGGGCGACGCTATATCGTCCCCGAAGATGTACAAGCGGTATTTGCCTCAGTGGCAGAGCATCGCCTGCGTCACACCAGCCAGCAACAAGGTGAGGCACTATCGCAAAAATTGCTTAGCAGCACGAACCCCATACGCTAATCCGATGCAACAGGCTAAGGCTGGACTCAAACCTTATCAACGCTGGTGGCAACACTGGTTGTCGCGCCGCTTACCTGCGCAGTCCCCAATAACCTTAGCGCATAAGAGTATTTTCATTTTGCCGAGCGCATTTGGATTATGTTGGCTTGGGGTGGTGGTACTGTTATTTCTGTTTGGTACCAACTACCAAAACAATTTAGTGATAGGCCTAAGCCTCTTACTACTGAGTATCTTTAATACTTGTATTATCTACAGTTACCGCAATCTCGCAGGCCTTACCCTTAACGCTGCACAGGGCCCCGCGGTCTATGCGGGGGAAGATGTGCTCTATCCTGTTGAGTTAACGGCTAAGCAAGCCCAACACCAAATCCAATTGCGTTATGGCAATAATGCGCCGCTTAGCGCGGCGCGTGTCGATGATAAAAAACAGCGCTTATTATTGCCCTTTACCAATCAAGGTCGTGGCTGGATCCACCCAGGTCGATTAACCGTTGAGACTCGCTACCCGTTGGGATTATGCCGCGCTTGGTCGGTTATCGATTTGGCCAACCGCCAACTGGTATTTGCGGCGCCTAAAGCGGTAATGACACCACTTCGCCAACATGCAACTCACGCCCATGAGCAAGCTCATCTAAAGGGAAGTTTGGCGGCGGGGGTGGAAGAATTTAATACCTTAAAGCCCTATGTCAACGGCGAGTCGCTCAACCAAATCGCATGGAAACAGTTGGCGCAAGGCCGAGGTATGCTCACCAAATCATTTGGTGAGCCCGTGAGCGCGCCCACCTGGTTAATACTCAACGCCCAGCATCCTGACATTGAGCAGCACCTCAGTGAACTGACATGGACGGTAGACACCTTATCGCAAACTCAGCAGGTATTTGGTTTACAGCTCCCGATGCACACTATTGCTCCCAATAGCGGCGCAGCACATCGGCTGCAATGCCTCACCGCGCTAGCCGTCTACCCGGAGGTTCCCAACGCTGTCAGCTCAGGTTCACCGCACGTAATGTTCCACGCCAAGCAGCCGAGCTATACACAAGCAAATGCTACTACACCAGAGAAGCCGACAAGCTCGCAGGAGCAGCATAATGGCTGATCAGCAGGAGATCATCACGCGCCACACGCTCGCCTGGTTACTACTGGTTAATATTGCCGTGCTGGCGCCGCTGCACGATAAAATGACCAGTTGGACTCTCGCCATCTGCGCCATCTGTTTCGTCTGGCGTGTGGGCATTTTTAGCGCCAAAGTCGCTCGTCCACCGCGCTATCTGGTCACCCTGATCGCGCTTGCATCGGCCGCTACGTTAGTGTTAGTCACCAGCCAAATAGGCATGCTCAATGGTTTGATTAACTTACTGATTTTAGGTTACGCACTTAAGTATATCGAGATGCGAGACCGCCGCGATGTGCGCGCGGTCGTCATGGTCGGCTTTTTCTTAATCGCCATCACCTTTATCGAAAAACAAAGTCTGTTGTTTACCCTACAACTGACCCTAGTCGCCACCCTTAATTTAGCGGTGTTACTCAGTTTATACCGTGAAAATGAGGCGATGATGCATACCGCCAAGCGGGCGAGTCAGCTGCTGTTACAAAGCGTGCCACTGGCGATCCTGTTATTTATCGTGCTACCGCGATTCCCCCCACTGTGGTTGGTGCCTAACGCCAATAACGCCACTACAGGACTGTCAGATACGGTTTCCTTCGGTGATATCAACCAATTAACCCGTTCGCCTGCACTGGCGTTTCGGGTCAGCTTCGACAACGAACCGCCACAGCACAAACAACGCTATTGGCGCGCCTTAGTGATGGAGCATTATGACGGTAAAAGCTGGACCCCATCTGCGGCAATAAAGCAGCTTGAAGCCAACCCCAGTCAAGCTAAAGCGGCGCAAAGGCAACGCCCTGTAGGTCAAGCATTGCAATATCAAGTGATCGCCGAGCCCAGTCATCAGCACTGGTTATTTGGCCTAGACCTTGCCTACAGCCCAAGCGATGGGGTGATTAACCTACCCGACGGTCGGCTATACGCCATAAGCTCGGTGGAGCAGCAATACCAATATCGCGTCGCCTCCTACACTGAGGCGAGTTTAGACAGCCAGTTAAGCGAGGCGCAAATCCAAGGTAATTTACAGTTACCCGCACGCAGTAATCCCAAAACGCTAGCGTTAGCCGAACGGTTTAAGCAAAGCTATCCAGATCCTCAGCAGCGTATGGCTGCCATGATGCGCTATTTCAATGAGTCACCCTATTACTATACTTTGCAGCCGCCACCCGTTGGACCACAGCAGATAGATGATTTTCTGTTTGAAAACCAAGCGGGCTTTTGCGTGCATTATGCTAGCGCCCTCGCCTTTATGGCGCGTCAAACTGGCATTCCAGCCCGCTTAGTGACCGGATACCAAGGCGGAGAGTGGAACCAAAGCGCACAATATCTCAGCGTGTATCAATATATGGCCCATGCTTGGATCGAAGCATGGCTTCCTGGCCACGGCTGGACCCGATTTGATCCCACCGCTATGATTGCGCCAGAGCGCGTCGAACAGGGATTTGATGCCTTTTTTAATCCCGCAGATAGCTATCTACAAGAGCGTCCTTTTAGTAGTTTGCGGCTCAGACAATACCCCTTACTTAACCAGCTCAGGTTATCCATTGCCAGTATCGACTACTACTGGAGCAAATGGGTATTAGGCTTTGATAACCAGCGTCAGCAGCAACTGCTTAAACGCCTGCTGGGCGATGTTGACAGTACTAAACTGGCCATATTGATTATCTGTACCATGGCCCTTATTGGCGTCGCTATTGCCTACAGTGTTGGATTATTGCAGTTTCAACGCCAGCCAGACCGACTTAAAGCAGGCTTCGATGCCATCACCGCCTTGCTGGCAAAAAAAGGCCTGCCCCGTGAAACCGACGAACCGCCGCTGCGTTATGCTCAGCGCGTTGCAACGCACTTGCCGACACTCGCCGTCCCCTTGCAGCGGTATATCGACTGTTACATGGCGTTAAAATACCAGCCTCACAGCCCTAGTGAGCGCCAAGCGTTACAACAGCAGATAACGAGGTATCGCAGGCAGTTACGCTTGGCGATATTAAGCCTTGATAGCCGCCAAGCTACGCGCTGATGTTTTTTCAGGCAAATGTTTGTTTCACTCGATAAAATTGACCTTGATGATTGGCTATCAAGCATTAACACCATAGAATAACCCCTATAAGTTTGTCACTCTTGGCGCACACCTTCGCGCGCAGCATCATAAAGATAAAGGCCCACTATGCTTTACTTGGTTCAGTCAAATCGAATGGAATCGTTAGCCCAATTATTGGCTGATGAGCTGAAATCGCCTCAAGCCATGGACTCGCTGTTATCGTGCGAGCAAATTTTGGTGCAAAGCCCGGGCATGTCCACTTGGCTGCGTCTGGCGATTGCGCAGCACAACCACATTGCTGCGGCGCTCGAATTCCCCCTGCCTTCCAGCTTTATCTGGCAATTGTGTCACACCCTACTGCCTAACGTGCCCAAAGAAAATGCCTACACCAAAGCGGCGATGACCTGGAAATTAATGGAGCTGTTGCCGCAGTTGCTGGCACAACCTGTGTTTGCGCCCCTAAGACACTATCTAGATGATGATGCCATCACAGATGATCTCAACGCGACTCACTCGCTTAAGCTGTATCAGTTATGCGGTCAAATCGCCGATATTTTTGACCAATACTTGGTCTATCGCCCCGATTGGATTTTAGCTTGGGAGGCCAATGAGCCGTTGCTGCCACCCAAAAATGAGCGCCTTAGCCCAGCACAAGAGTGGCAACCTGTACTCTGGCGCGCGCTTATCCAATACAACAATCAAGAGTTAGGCCAAAGCACCTACCACAGGGCCAACCTGCATCAGGCACTGTTTGATACCTTAGATGATCCTAACTGCGACTTAAGTGGCTTACCTCGACGACTGTTTGTGTTTGGTATCTCATCCATGGCACCGCAAACCCTAGAGGTGCTCTATTTCTTAGCCAAACGCATCGATGTGGTGATGCTCAACCTCAGCCCTTGTCAGCATTATTGGGGCGACATTGTCGACCCTCGTCTGCGCGCCCGTATGGCGCTGCAATATGCAGATAAGCAGCAACTGTGTATGGACTGGGAAGATAAACTGGAAGTGGGTAACCCTTTGCTTGCCAATAATGGCAAGATGGGCCGTGAACTGCTGGATTTGATCCTCGAACTGCCTGAAGAAGATACCAATTTTAACTTCGAATGCTATCAAGATCCCGGCAATAACACCCTATTACACGGCGTGCAGCAAGATATTTTGGAGCTTACCACCCGCGGTAAGAGCCTTGGCCCCGATGGCGAGCTCTATTTAAGCCTCGAAGGGCGGCGACGGTTACCCGCCAATGATGACTCTATCACCCTTCGAAGCTGCCACAGTGCGCTGCGCGAAATTGAAACCCTGCATGATCATTTATTGGCGCTACTGGCACAGCAAGAGGGCAGCGAAACGCCCATCAGCCCGAAAGACATAGTGGTGATGATGCCTGATGTTGCGGCCTACGCGCCCTATATCGACGCCGTGTTTGCGGCTAAAAGTGGCGCGCACTATATCCCTTACGCCATTGCCGATCGCGGTGCCGCCCAAGAGTCGCCCTTGATCAGCAGCTTTTTACACCTGTTAACCCTAAATCAGAGCCGCTTCGCCCTCACCGATATTTTAGCCATTGTGGAAGTGCCAGCGGTACTGCGCCGCTTCGATATTAGTGATGATGAACTGGGTATTATTCGTCGTTGGTTAGAACAAGCTGGCGTGCGTTGGGGCCGTGATGCCAAGGCGCGTCAGGCACAACAACTGCCCGCCTTTGAGCAAAATTCTTGGGCCTTTGGTATTAAGCGATTGATTTTAGGTTACAGCTTTAGCGATCACGCCCCTATCTACCAAGACAACTTGGCGTTAGAGGGCATTGAAGGTCAATCGGCTCAGGCCTTAGGCAAGTTACTCAATTTTATCGAAGCGCTCGATGAATTTACTCTGGCGCTCAATCAGCCTTGCTCGCTCAATGAGCGTATCGCCCAGCTGCAGCAGTTAGTCGATGAGTTTTATGATTGTGATGAGGAGGAGCTTAATCAAGAGCAAGCCATTCGCAGCGCCATTAGCCGCCTAAGTGAAGAGCTAAACCAGAGCCAATACAGCAGCGAACTGGATATTAGCGTACTGCAAAATTGGTTTGTTAGCCAACTGTCAGAATCCCGCGTTGGTCAACGTTATTTAGCCGGTAGTGTCAATTTTTGTACCTTAATGCCGATGCGCTCTATTCCCTTTAAGGTGGTGTGTTTACTGGGGATGAACGATGGTGTCTACCCTAGGGTACAACATCCGGTAGGCTTTGATTTAGTTGCACAGTTTGGTGCGCGCAAAGGCGATCGTTCACGCCGACTCGACGACAGATACCTGTTTTTAGAAGCCATGTTATCGGCAAGGCAACAACTGTATATTAGCTACATAGGTCATAGTGAGCGCGATAACAGTGAGCGCATCCCCTCGATGCTGGTCTCAGAGCTGATAGAATATTGCCAGCTGTGTTACCTGCCTGCATCGCTCGAAGCTACGGTTAATGCGCCAGACTCTGACTCTGGCACTGTCGATATTGATGCCATTGAAAAAACCATTGCCGCGCAGTTGATAAAACAGCAGCCGCTACAGCCCTTTGATGAGCGTCTGTATCAAGCCGGCCAAGGCTTACAGCACAGTTATAGCCAGCAATGGTGCCCCGTTGCCAGTCACAGCAGCGACACGCAAGGCCAACAGAGCCGCTTTATTGAGCAAGCGCTCAAGGTTAGCAGTGATGATGACAGCCGTGAAATCGAGCTCTCGGCGTTGATCCGCTTTTATCGTAATCCCGCGCAGTATTTCTTTAACCGCTCGCTGAAACTGGATTTAGGCTTAGCTATTCAAGCCGATGACAATGATGAGCCTTTTAGCCTCAATCCATTATCTCGCTACAAGTTGCAAGCCCACTTGATTGATGATGCCATTAAGCGGCAGCAAGAGCTGCCCGACGAGCAACTGCTCCATAAACTCAAACTGGCGGGCCAACTGCCCCTAGCGCCGTTTGACGATCTGCTGCTTAATCAATATCTACACGATATTAAACCCATTATCGGCAGAGCTAACTACCTCAAAGGCGAACAATCCCACGCGCTAGAGATCGCTATCGCCCTCAACGATAGCCGCCAAAGCCACCTAGTGGGGCGGATAGACTCGCTATCGGCCAAAGGGCTCGTCAATTATCGTCCAGGCACGGCCAACGCCCGCGATCTTATTCGGGTTTATTTGCGCCACCTTTGTCTTAACGCCATGGGCACCCAAGCCATTGGCGACAGTTATCTGCTCGATATTGGCCATTTTTATGGGTTTGCCCCAATTACGTGCGAGCAAGCCATCAATCAGCTCAGTGTGTGGGTCGACTACTTTCACCGTGGCCAACATCAGCCGTTGATGTTTATTCCGCGCACGGCCATGAGCTATGTCGAAGCCGAAGGCGACCACACAGGCAAACTTGCCGAGGCGCAGAAACAGTGGCTTGATGATCAAGGTGCCATGGGTGAAGGGCTCGAACCCCATTACCAGCGCCTATTTCGTTTTCCAGAAGATTTCACTGAGGCCCAATTTGGCGAGCCTGCCACAACACTATTATCGCCCTTAATTAGCCTGCTTTATAAGGCGCCATTAAGTGAGCTGGCCACCTTTGTGGAGGGACGCTAACATGAGCACCACCATACTCAACACCCTTACCCTCCCTTTTGACGGCACCCGTCTTATTGAAGCCAGCGCCGGCACAGGTAAAACCTATACTATCGCGGGCCTATATGTGCGCCTATTGCTGGGTCATGGTTGCCCGCAGCCACTGCGCTGCGAGCAAATATTAGTGGTGACCTTTACCAATGCCGCCACAGGTGAACTGAGGGATCGCATTCGTAAAAAAATCCAGCTGGCTTATCGCTGTTTTATTGGCCTGCCCGTGAGCGATCCCCTGATTGAGCAGCTCTACGCACAGACCCCAGCAGAGCAGCTACCGCTGGCGCGTAAACGACTCGATTTGGCGCTTAAATCCCTCGATGAGGCGGCCATTTTTACTATTCATGGTTTCTGTCAGCGCATATTAGCCGACATGGCGTTTGAATCGGGTTTGCTGTTTGAGTCTGAATTTACCCTCGATGATAGTGAGTTTTTACACCATGCGGTGCGCGATTTCTGGCGAGAAACCTGCTATCCACTGCCCGGCTATCTTGCCCAAATTGTGCAAGGTAAGTTTAGCGATCCCGATGGATTGGCCCAGCAACTCAGGCCGCTGCTCGGCGCCAGTCAAGCCAAAGCGACTCCCACGCCGCAACCCTTTAAACTGATAGCCCAGGCGCTGAGCCAAAGCCTGAGTCGCTTAAGACTCATCTGGCCGCGTGAGCGCGATGCACTCGAGCAACTCTTGCTGCAGCTGCCGCTCAATGGAGTGCGGTTTGGTAAAAAAGATCAAGGTTTTCCCAAACTCGCTGCCATGTTAGCGGCGATGGACAATTGGGCTCATCATGGCCAATCACTGCCCGATAGCAAAGTGCTCGATGCGCTCGCGTTAAGCCAGCTTAAACTCAATAAAGGCGGCGAGATCCCAACGGCTGAGCAAGCGCCACTGTTGGCCCATATCGACAATCTGAATCAATTGATAACTCAGTTTGTGCCCAGCTTTCTGTTTGCGGCGCGCCAAGGGATCTCGAGCCGTTTTGCAAAGCAAAAACAAGAGCGTAATCTGCTGACACCCGACGATCTGCTGCTCACCCTTGCGGGTGCACTGAGCGCGCAGAGTAAAGATAACAACGACGCAGCGCAGAGTCTGGCTCACAGCATCGCCCAGCGTTTTCCTATTGCGCTTATCGATGAGTTTCAAGATACCGATCCACTGCAGTATCAAATTTTTAGCCACATCTATCAGCAGGGCGAAAACCTAGCGCATCCGGCGCAAAGCTTATTGATGATTGGCGATCCCAAGCAGGCCATTTACGCCTTTAGGGGCGCCGATATTCACACCTATATTGACGCTCGCCAGCAGGCTCAAGCCCACTACAGCTTAGACACTAACTTCCGCTCTAGTCGCAATATGATAGCCGGCGTTAATCAGTTATTTGGCCAACATCACGATCCCTTTATTAGCGAAGCGATTCCGTTTGAGATCGTGGCGCCCTCTCCCTTTGCCGATAACAAACGTTTAATCGAGGCCAATAGCGATAACAGTGCACTGCGGCTCAAACTGCTCGGTGAAGATCCCGACAAAGGGCTCAATAAAGCCACCGCGAGAAGTTTGCTCGCCGAAGATGCCTGTAATGAGATAGCCAGACTATTAACCGAGGCGCAGCAAGGTTTATGCCTGCTGGACGATAACCCCCTTAGGGCCAAAGACATTGCGGTGCTGGTTCGAGACCGTAACGAAGCCGCCTACATTAAAGCCGCCCTCAGCGAGCGCCAGATAGGCGCGGTGTTTCTCAGCCGTGACAGTGTATTTGCCACCCTCGAAGCTAAAGAGCTGGCACTGGTGTTGGTCGCGATTGCTAATCCAAAGGATGAGCGCGCGCTAAGAAGCGCGCTGGCCACCCAGCTGCTGGGCTACAATGCCGAAGCTATTCATCAATTTAACCTCGATGAAGACAGCCGACAGCAACTGCTGGAACAATTTAATGGCTTGCAGCAGATCTGGCAAAAACGCGGCATTATGCCCTGTTTATTGGCCATGGCCAGCGATACCGCGCTTATTCAGCGGCTGTTAAGTACCGCTGACGGCCAGCGCCGCTTAACCGACTTTAGGCATTTAGGCGAACTGTTACAGCAAAAAGCCAGCGAGCTTGACGGGATCAGCGCCCTGCTCAATTGGTATCAGCAGGCGCTGCTCGACAGCCACAGCACAGAAGAAGCGCAGCTCAGGCTCGAAAGCGAGCAAAACCTTGTGCAGATAGTCACCATCCATAAGAGTAAGGGGCTAGAATACCCAGTTTGCTTTGTGCCCTTTGTCAGCCTTGCCCGCGACAACCGCCGTAAGCCGGCCCCCATGTTGTACCACCAAGATAACCAACTGCTGTGGGACATAGAGCAGAGTGATGAGGGCTGGGCGCGGCATAAACGGGAAACGCTGGCCGAAGATTTGCGCTTACTCTACGTGGCGTTAACTCGCCCCGTACTCGCCTGTTATCTGTATGTGGCAAACCACTCGCGCTACACCAAAAAAGCGGGCATTAGCAGCCAACTACACGAAACCGCCATTGGCTATCTGCTTGGCATTGAAGAGGCCAAATGTGAATTTAGCGATATACAAGCGCGTGCCCAAGCCTTGGCAAGTGATGCGTTAAGTGTCACCAGCATCGAGGAAATAGCCAGCGCCACAGTGCTGGCGCCAACGAGTGTCGATAACCTAAGCCTAGCGCCTAAGGCACTGCGACGCCTTCAAACCACCCCATGGCGGGTCGGCAGTTATTCGGGGCTGGTAAAAAACCAAGCCCATGAACGTGTCATGCCCGGCGGTGACGATGAGGCCTTTCCTGAGCTCAAGGTGATTGAAGATGATCTCGATAACCAGATGTCACGTTTCACCTTCGAGCGCGGCGCCAATGCAGGTAGCTTTATGCACTTGGTATTAGAGCTGATTGATTTTACCCGCGCCGATGTCACGCTACAGGAGCAACTGCCCATAGCGATGGAAAAATTTGGCATCGATAGCGTCTGGCAACCTGTGCTGCACCCGTGGTATATGGACCTGCTCGCTGCGCCGCTCAATGACAGTGGCCTGTGCTTGGCGCAACTTCCAGCAAGCAAAACCTTAGTCGAAATGGAATTTTACCTACCGATATCGCACTTACAGGCCAGCGCATTGAATCAACTACTTAGCGAGTTTGGTTATAGCGCCGAACTCAGCTTCGATGCACTACAGGGCATGCTAAAAGGCTTTATCGATTTAACCTTCGAATATCAGGGCCAATTTTACATTGCCGATTATAAGTCCAATCATTTGGGTAACGATGTGAGTCATTATCATCAAGGCCAGATGCAACAGGCCATTAGTAGCCACCGTTATGACTTGCAATACATCCTCTACACCTTGGCGCTGCACCGCTACCTTAAGCTGCGCTTAGCCAACTATTGTTACGATCAGCATATCGGCGGATGTTACTACCTATTTTTACGCGGTATGTCACAGCAAGCACCTGGTGCTGGGGTGTTTTATGATAAACCCAGCCAAGCCCTGATAGAGCGACTCGACCATCTATTCCAAGCCCCCCATCAGCCTTTGGGCAGTGGGACATCTACGGAGCTCGCACTATGATAACCTTAGAGCAACCCTTAACGGCACTGTTAAAACAGTGGGAACAAGAACGACTATTAACCCCACTCGATCGCCATTTTGCACTGCAGATGAGTACGCTGCATCCGAGCAGCAATGAGCTGTTTATCTTGATCTGCGCCCTGCTCAGCCGCCAACTGTCACTGCAGCATAGCTGCCTGCCCATTGAGCAGATCGATGTCGACAACCCCATGAGTGAGCAGCAAGCTCAGTGCCGTATCACCTTAAGTCCACAGGAGATCATCGCTGAGCTGAGTCGCTGCGATGCGGTCGGCTTAGCGCCGGAGCAACTCGATAAACCGCTGATCCTTGATGGTTCCAACCTCTACTTGCAACGTTATTACCAGTTTGAATCTCGCGTGGGCCAGCAACTCAATGCCTTAGCCCAGCCCATTAGCGTGAGTGATATCGGCGCAAGCACCAATATGCTCGCCAGCTTATTTGCCCCTACCGAGAGGCAATATGACTGGCAAAAAATCGCCACGGCCACAGCGCTCACTCAAAAGCTGGCGGTGATCACGGGCGGCCCTGGGACGGGTAAAACCACCACAGTGACTAAGCTACTGTTGTTATTGTGTCAGCAAGAGACCATGACTATCCGCCTCGTTGCGCCCACGGGTAAGGCCGCAGCGCGATTAAGTGAGTCGATTAAAGCCTCTAAAGCGCGCCTAGCCACTGAACTGGCCCCCTTCAGTGACATTATCGATCTTAACGCATTGCAACAGGTGCCAGAGGAAGCCTCGACGCTACACCGTTTACTGGGGGTTATTCCCAACTCACACCGTTTCCGCCACGATAGCGACAACCCAATGCGACTGGATCTCTTGGTGGTCGATGAAGCCTCAATGGTGGATCTGCCTATGATGTATAAACTCCTTAATGCCTTGCCTAGTCATGCTCGGCTTATTTTACTTGGCGATCAGGATCAGCTGGCGTCGGTAGAAGCTGGCGCTGTGCTGGCCGATATTTGCGCTGGGTTAAAAGAGAGAAATGGTCAATGGTCAATGCGCTACTCGCAAGATAAGGCTGCATTACTCAGCCAGCTCACGGGGACAGATCTTAATGGTTTTGTCAGCGAATCACCCCAGCTCGGTGACAGTTTGGCGATGCTGATGCACAGCCACCGCTTTAAGGGGGATGCCGGTATTGGTCAACTGGCCAGCGCCGTTAACATCAGTGATTTAGCGGCCATAATGCAGGTCTGGCAGCGCGGTTATCAGGAACTGCTGTGGATTGAGCATCAGATTCATCAGCAAGCCAATTTGGGCTTAAACGCCTTGCTCGAGCGCAGCGTGGCGCAATATCGTCACTACCTTGAGGCGATCACTCAAGCGCAAGATGCCATGAGTATTATCGACAGCTTCAATCGTTACCGCGTGCTGTGCGCCATGCGCGCTGGTGAATATGGCGTCGATGGCATTAATGCCAGTATCACCCAGGCCCTCGCCAAGGAAAAATTGGTCAACCCGGCCACTGAATTTTATGCAGGGCGGCCGGTGATCATCCAAAGTAACGATTATAACCTTGGTCTGTTTAATGGTGATATCGGCATTATTTTGCCCGATGCCCATAACCAACATCGCTTAATGGCCCATTTTGTTCAAGCCGATGGCACCTTACTCAAAGTGTTACCGGCGCGCCTGCCAAGCCACGACACCTGTTATGCGATGACAGTGCATAAAAGCCAAGGCAGCGAATTTAGCCACGTGGCGTTAGTCATGCCACCTCGCCCAAGTGTCGCCCAGCGGCAACTGCTCACCAAAGAGTTGGTGTATACGGCGATCACTCGCGCTAAACACCATTTTACCTGTTTAGGTAGCCAGCGCGTGTTTGAACAAGCATGCAGCCAAGCCACACTGCGCGCATCAGGACTGGCGAAACGCTTATGGCAGTGACAGCATAAAATAGGCTGCAAGCCTATAAAATCGTCAAACGATAACGGCGCTTGATAGCAAAACTTGCATAAAATTATTAGCGCGTCATAGTGCATCATAACATCTACATTCAGTTGTAAACGGAGACCCGATGAGTCCGACCAATCTATTATTGTTATGTGGTGGTGGCGGTGATGAACACGCTATCTCACTGTTGTCAGCTAACTATTTTGAAACTTCGCTGGCAAAATTAGACCAAGTGAATGTGCTGCGTGTCGAACTGGACGGCCATGGTCAGTACACCACCAAAGACGGCCACCGCTGTGAGCTCACTAATCGTAAAGAGATCCGTTTCGAAGATGACAGCATAGCGCCTTGGCCTGTGGATTACGTCATCCCTTGTATACATGGCTATCCGGGTGAAACGGGTGATATTCAATCCTATTTTGAACTCATAAAACTGCCCTATTTTGGCTGTAACTCAGAAGGTTCGAGTAACTGTTTTAACAAGGTCACCGCAAAAATGTGGTTTAGCGCACTGGGGATCCCCAATACCCCCTACCTGTTTTTAAATCAACTCGATGCCGATGCCATTAAACAAACGCAGCAAGCCTTGGCGGACTGGGGCTCAATTTTCATTAAAGCCGCCTCACAAGGCTCATCTGTTGGCTGCTACCGAGTTGATGATGCAACGCTTATCCAAACTACGCTGACCGATGCCTTTCAATATTCCCCCTATGTGGTCGTTGAAAAAACCATCAAGGCTCGGGAATTAGAGGTGGCTGTCTATCAATATAAAGGGCAGACAGTGGCGACCCTGCCCGGTGAAGTGATCTGTGCTGGCGACACTTTTTATACCTTCGATGAAAAATATGCAGCTAACAGTAAGGCCACTACACAAGTGGTTGCCGATGTTTCGCCGGCTATCGCCCAACAAATACAGCAGTATGCCATCAAAGTATTTGATGGCATGAAACTGCGTCATTTGTCACGTATCGACTTTTTCTTAACCGAGCAAGGTGAGATCTTACTCAATGAGATCAATACCTTTCCGGGCTTAACTCCAATCTCTATGTTTCCTAAGATGCTAGCCAACCATGGCGACGATTTTAGTGCGTTTTTACACGAAACCATTATGGCGGGGTTATCGGCGGAAAAATAACCGCCTCATGAGCTTATCCTGAGGCGTAGGTTGTAAGGTGTTATGCGTCATTAGCACCGATTGAGTACAAAAAAGGGAGCCAAGGCTCCCTTTTTTGTTTGTGTGAGCAATGCTGGCTAAGCCGCATTGGCTAAGGCGGTATTACTCTTTATTGAGTAAACCTGAGTGGTTGATCTCAATTTTACGAGGTTTGAGCATCTCAGGGATCTCACGTTTGAGATCGATATTGAGTAAGCCGTTTTCTAAATTAGCACCAATCACGGTGACATAATCGGCTAACTGGAATGTACGCTCAAAACCACGCTCAGCAATACCTTGATATAAGTACTTGCGTTGTTCATTGGCTTGTTCCGCCTTTGTGCCCTTCACAATCAATTTATCACCTTCGCTGGTGATCTCTAATTCTGGCATCGAAAAGCCGGCTACAGCCATAGTAATACGGTAACGGTTTTCGCTGAGTAACTCGATATTATAAGGTGGGTAACCTGAGTTACCTTTGTTCGCTGCTGCATGCTCTGCAAGCTGAGCTAAACGGTCATAGCCAATGGCACTGCGATAAAGTGGAGATAGATCATAATTACGCATTTTTATATCCTTGTATTAAGCAATATAGTGAAAATTTGGCCGACCGCCCATATAGTGGGCTTGAGTCGCACCGTTTGACTGCCACTTCGATCACGTTAATTCACTGAGGGTGACAGCCCTGTTAATGGTCGATTGCACAGCCCCAAAGGCACTGTATTTCAATCGACCCGAAAGCCTCATTGAGCGCTTCCTACAGACTATATAGGGATAGGCCAAATTGTTTTCAAGTCATCAATGCAAAAAATTTTATCGCGTCTAACTTATCTATTAACCGCCAATAAAAAAGCAGCCTTGCGGCTGCTTTTACGCTGTAAAGTGTAACGGTAATAACCCTAACGCCTTTGGCATAAGCAAGGTGTTAGTTAAATCATGTCATTACTCTGCTGCACAACTTGCAACGACTTTACCCGCTTTAGTGAACGTGAGCTCGCCATCTACCGGCGCATAATCGGCTATCGATAGGCTTGGGTTTTTAACGAAGTAATCACGGAATACCGCGGCATCGGTCAACTGAGTGTCAATATAATTTGGGTGTTGGTTAACGATAGGATAATCATCACCACCCGCTGCACTAAAATGGATCAGTGCAAAGGTGTAATTTTGCTCTAGATCAAAGGCGCGGCCACCTAATTGAGCAATATCGACAGTCCCTGCATCACAATTAACCTGCATTGCGACTTTGTTGAATTGTGGGTAACCACCACCGGTTTTAACAGCAACAGCGGCCAGGTAATCTTGCACTTCAGCGCCGGTCATGGTGACGTATGACACAAAATTACCAAATGGCTGCACGGTCAGTACATCACGATAAGAAATATCACCTTGTGCAATCGATGCGCGAATACCGCCAGAGTTCATTACGCCAAAATCGGCCGTCACATTAAAGTTATTGGTCACAAATTCAGAATATGCGGTTGTCAGTAATTGACCTAGGTTAGTTTGCTGAGCGCGTACTACATTTCGCTCACCTTCAAATACCCCATCGGTGTACGAGATCACCACATCAAGCAACTCTTGACCGCGCTCTTGGTAAGGCTTGAGCATGGCATACACATCTTGGTCTTGCTCAATCTCTTCGGTCACGTAGACCAATTCACCAGCGTCATCTTTGGTCTTTAAGTTAATTGGGATCAACTTATAACTTGCCAGCGTTAGCTCACCGTCTAGGTATTCAAAATCGGCGCGGCCCACATATTTGCCCCACTCATGGGCTTGCATGATATAGGTGCCATTTTGCACATCAGGTTTACACTCATCACCAGGTTTGAAGTCGGCATATTCGCTACCTTCCATACACACTGGATTTTGCGAATGACCACCAATAATGGCTTGTAATTGGCCAGCCTCCACTGAGCGGGCTAACAACACATCACCAGGGGCCTCAGTACCATGATTACCGTTGGCGTAATGGCCCATGTGGGTTAGTGCAAATACCATATCCACAGTTTCATTTTGTTCAATTTCAGCTAATACTTTTTTAAGCTCGACCTGTGGATCGGTAAAGCTTAGTGGCTCAACATTTTCGGGGTTAACAATTTTAGGTGTATCAACGGTTGTGAAACCGACAATGGCCACTTTAACACCATCAAGCTCAAACACACGGTAGGGTTCAAAATAGCGCTCACCGCTATTTTTATGGTAAATGTTAGCCGCTAACATGGGGAATCTCGCCAGCGTTTGCTGCATATCGAGCACATCTAATGAGTTATCAAACTCATGGTTACCCACAGCCATTGCATCGTATTCCAATAAGTTCATGCCGACAAAATCGGGAATAGCCTGTTGCATATCAGACTCTGGAACACCGGTATTGATATCACCACCAGACAAAACGATGGCTTGGCCACCACGGCTTTCAACTTCGTCTTTAATCTGTTCGATGACCGTCATACGAGCGGCCATACCATATTCGCCTTTGCTGTTTTGCCAAAAACGACCGTGGTTATCGTTGGTGTGGATCACAGTAAATGTTTTACAAGCATCACCTGCAAGTTCACATGCTGTTTTAACTTGATCATCATCGCTATTACAACCAGCAAGTGCAGCGAGCACTGCTGTCGCAACTAATCCTTTAATAAGCTTATTCATTATTACATCAACCCCTAATTTTAGTTTTTAATAACCATTATTCTTGTGCCGGCGAATCGGAGTTATCGCCAGCCAATATAATAACAAACATTACACCTAAATTGTGGCATTTTTATGAACAAGCTTGAGCTAACTCATTATTTTAAAACAATTTTATCAATGCCATTGTTCGTTGACAAAAACAAGGGCATTTAAAACTAAAAAACAAACACAAACATTAGCGCTTCACTTTGAAATAAAATCGCTACATTTAAATCACTTACACAAGCCAAGCTGGCATTACCCAGCATCCTCTTTGCAAAACAACAAAGCAGTAACAACCCTCTAGTGATTGCTACGAAAATGAAACTTTTATGCTTTTTATTGGTTAACTCAAGGTCATTATTGCTGGTTAAAGCGTCAATAGGAGCGATGCCTGTGTGTGGATGCTTAACAGCACGCCACAAAAGTGATTTGCGGCGCGCTTAACTTAGGAGACTAGATAAGCGCGATATAGCGTTAACGGTTTAAGTGGAAGGTACAGCTTAACGCCGTACGGATCTGGAGCCGTTCACGTCGCAACATGGCTTAACATAAGTAGTTAATTGATGCTTAGCTCAAACACTCAGTTAACCAGCGGCCAATATCTTGTAGCTGATTAGGCAGCACGCTATGCCCCATAGGATAGGTTTGCCACTGGGTTGGATAACCTGCGGCGCGAATGAGCTCAAATGCCGCCAGCCCTAAAGATAACGGTACCACCTCATCTTGCTCACCGTGCTGCTGTAAAATAGGCGTCGTTAAATTGGCTTCACTTAGCTGCGTTGGTAATGCATTGCCTGTTGGCAGATAACAAGAAAGCGCCATGATCCCAGCTAATTTTTTAGGGTAACGTAATCCGGTAAATAGGCTCATCACCCCACCTTGACTGAAGCCTGCTAAGACAATGTTCTCTGCTGGGATCCCAGCTGCTACCTGTTGATCGATTAAAGCGGCGATTGCTCTTTCTGAATGCAACACGCCAGGCATATCGGCGCGATTATCCATGTCCATCCCTTTGATATCATACCAAGCGGGCATGACATACCCTTGGTTAATGGTCACAGCCATAGTGGGAGCATTAGGGAAAATAAACCGCACAGCTAGCGCATCTGGCATGCCCAACATGGGGACTACTGGGGCAAAACCTGCCCCTGAATCTCCCAATCCATGTAACCAGATCACGCAAGCTTTAGCGGCTGACTTGGGTTCTATGGTGATCTGCTCTAATGGCTGATTCGACATTTTTATATCCTTTAACAAGAAATGGTTGATTGTTTACGGTAGTGATGATGCAAATATTGGCGATTCACTATCAGGCAATTGAGCACACTTAAGGGGAATGGCCAACAAAGGCTAAGCCAATCCGCTGGTGCGCAATCATAACAGGAAGGCTGAATACGCCCAACTATTCGAAAAATTCGATATTTTAAGGCCGTTTTCTGGCCTTTTTATTTCGTTGGTGGGCTTATACACTCAATAGACCAGCAAATAATGAGGCAAACTAATGGGATTACTACAAGGTGGTAAGTGGATCGACCAATGGTACGACACAGAAAAAAACGAGGGGCAATTTGTAAGAGAAGATGCCGCCTTTCGTCATTGGATAACAAAGCCAACCCCTGACAACCCTCACCCCACATTTGCACCTCAATCGGGCCGTTACCATCTCTATGTTTCGCTGGCCTGCCCGTGGGCACACCGCACCTTAATTTTTAGGTCATTAAAGTCACTGCAATCACATATCGATGTGACCGTAGTGGAGCCGCATATGTTGGCTAATGGCTGGGAGTTTAGTGGGCCAAACCAGAGTAGTGATGCCATACATATTGACGGGGCTGAGCCAGATAGCCTTAATGGCCATGATTACCTATATCAGCTGTACCAACAAGCAAAAGCGGATCATAGTGGCCGAGTTACCGTGCCAGTGTTATGGGATAAGCACCACAACACCATTGTCAGTAACGAGTCGTCGGAGATCATCCGCATGTTTAACGATACGTTTGACGATATTACGGGCAATACCACCGACTTTTACCCCAGTAAACTTCGAGCAGAAATCGATACGCTAAATGACTGGATATACCAAACCATTAATAATGGCGTCTATAAAGTGGGGTTTGCGACCACTCAACATGCCTATGCGCAGGCATTTGATACCCTGTTTAGTGCGCTCGATACTTTAGAGCAACGCCTGACGACCCAACGATATCTCACCGGTGATACCATCACCGAAGCCGATTGGCGCCTGTTTACCACGCTTATCCGTTTCGATGCTGTGTACGTGGGCCACTTTAAGACCAACCGCAACAGGCTGGCCGATATGCCTGCCATTCACGCTTATATGAAAGCACTGTATCAATACCCCGGGATTGCAGAAACGGTTAATTTTGAACACATTAAGCAGCACTACTATTTCAGCCATGGGCAAATTAATCCCACTCGAATTGTGCCTGTAGGGCCAAGGCTGGATCTACTCAGTCCCCATGGTCGTGATTAAGGTCGTTTCAATGCGCCATCAGAATATGCTTAGTGAGAGCCACCATGGTTAAATATTGATGTAGTAGCTTAAATTGCCAGCGAGCTTAGCCGTCAATGCCAAGCTCGTTTGCCACGTCATCGAACTGTTCGATAGAGTCGAGTTTAATGCTCCAACGTACTGCGCCCGCATCGGCCACTATGGTGAGCGCGCTGCGGATCAGCTTAATGTCTTCTGCCATGGCATATAAAGATACCCCCGTTGCCGAGAGCAATATTTGCACCTCCTGCATCGACACCACAATCTTACCTTGAGCGAAATTAATCACCATTATTAGACCCGTCTTCTAGCGTTGAGTAGGAACATAAAAAAACCCAAACGCTTGTCTGGGTTTTTAGCGATATGGCACTTAATTTTCACCTTAGCCTCAGTGATGAATCACTGAGGCTAAGGCATTAAAGATTTAGTGGTGATGGCCGCCAACCCCATGGGCGTGACCATGAGCAATCTCTTCGGCACTGGCTTCGCGCGCATCGACAATCGTTAAATCAAAGGTTAACTCGCGACCGGCTAAAGGATGATTAACATCCACGGTCGCCATAAACTTACCCACTTTAACCACAGTCACTTGGCGCTGACCTTGGTCAGTGTTGATAATGGCGCGCATGCCGGGTTTCCACACTTTAGCGCCCTGAAGGTGCTTAACTGAAACCCGCTGCTCTGCATCGTCATTACGAATACCGTAAGTCAACTCTGGTGGCAATGTCACTGAGAAACTGTCACCCACTTCGCGACCGGTAATGGCATTTTCGACACCGGGCATCATATTGTCATGACCATGAAGATAAGCGATGGGATCTAACCCTTCGTTGGTCTCAAGCACTTCGCCCGCTTCGTCACGTAGCGTGTAGTTAAACTGCACCACCATATCATCTTTAATGCTCATCAAGGATCCTTTGTCTCTGTTCAAAAATAAAATTCGCCAGAGCTTAACAAAACTTGTTTCATTGCTCTAGCGCTATCACTGCCTTGGCACGATTTAATTAGGCTAATGCAATAATGCCCACAGCCATGGACGCATCATGTAGCGCTCGATGATTATTCCAAACCCAGCAGCTTGAAGGTTTCATCACTTGGAAAACCATCGGCGATTAATCCCACGCTGCGCTGATAGGCCTGTAAACCGGCTCGCGAATTACTGCCAAGTACGCCATCTGGGGTACCGACATCAAACCCATTTTCATTGAGCTTAGTCTGTAACGCTTTGAGTTTGTCACGACTGATATTAGCTTGTTGCGGCGGCGCTACACGTAATGGCGGCGCGCCATTAATACGGTCTGCTAGGTGCCCTACCGCGATGGCATAAAACTCAGAGCGGTTCCAACGCATAATCACATTAAAATTGTCATAGCCTAAAAATGCAGGGCCAGTATGACCTGCCGGTAAATATAAGGCCGCTTGCATATCGGGTGTCGACAGCGGCTGGCCATTAGCTTTCGTTAGCCCAAGTGTTGCCCACTGGGTCAGTGGTAAGGTGGCTTTGCCGCCCAAATAACGATAATCATAGGCGTTAGGAACCAAGACTTCACGGCCCCAACGCTCATTACGTGCCCAGCCCAATTGCTGTAAAAAGTTGGCCGCAGAGCTAAGCGCATCGGCAGTACTGTTCCATAAGTCGGCTTTACCATCACCATCACCATCGACCGCATATTGTGCATAAGCCGACGGCATAAACTGAGTGTGCCCCATGGCGCCCGCCCAAGAGCCAACCATGTCACTGGTATCAAACTGATAGGCTTCCTTGAGCTTCAATGCCTGAAGTAATTCGCCACTAAAATAACGGCTGCGACGTTGATCGCAGGCTAACGTGGTAAGCGAATCAATCACTGGCATCTTACCTTTATAAGAGCCAAAATTAGTTTCTAGCCCCCAAAAAGCCATCAAATACTGAGGAGGAATGCCGTAGGTCTGTTGTAATTGACTCAGTAATGGACCGTGTTGCTTTAATAAACGGCGCCCTTCTTGTACACGCCAATCGGTCACGCGCTTAGTAAAATAATTTTCAAATGTTTGACTAAACTCAGGCTGCTTTTTATCCAGCTCAATAACGCGTGTCACATACTTAACCTGACCCAAGGTTTCATCAATGGTTTTGGTCGAAATGCCAGCGGCTATGGCTTGCTGCTTAAGATTATCGACGCAAACATTGAAATCTTGTTCCGCATTAATGGGGTCAACCGCCAAGGCTGAAAAAGCACTGAGACTCGAGGCAAACATGAATGAGGCAAGGGTGAACATTTTAGTCAAAATAGGGACTCCACAATACTAGGGCTGAATATACACGCTACCCAATAACTGACAGCCTAAAAAAGATGATAGCGTACTGACATCATAGCGATAGAAACTATTAATACTAAGTATTTTATGATTAATTATTGTTGGAATTGCCGCTTTTAAGAGTGAGCGTTTAAATAGTGCACTTTTTCATAAAACAATCACTTGGTCGAGCACTCACTTGGCGTATAATAGGGCCGTTTTTAATCGACTTCTAAGAGAGCAACATGACTGATAGCAATCCCGTATTAGCAAGTTTTATCGACAACGTAAAAGAACACCAAGCCGTTTGGGGTCTTCAAGACGAAACTGGCGAAGGCTGGGTGGTATGTGACTCTTCAGAATATGAAGAAACGGATGTAATGCCGCTGTGGTCAAGTGAAGCGCAGGCAAAAGTGCATTGCACCGACGAATGGCAAGATTATCAACCCACTGCCATTAACCTAGAAGAGTTTTTAGAATACTGGGTTAAAGACCTGCATGATGATGGTGTATTAGTGGGCATTGACTGGATAGCTGAGCAAGAGTGCTTAGAGTTAGATCCTATCGGCCTAGCTAAAAACTTAGTCGATATCGAGCAAGAATAATTCCTTGGCAAATCTTATTGTAGTGATGTCAGCAGCCGAGGAAACTTCCCTTGTCTGCTGATATCCCGTTAATCGATATTCCATTTGAGCAACGTCACACCTGTTGGTTTTGCAGTGAACCTTGCGATTGCGTGCTGCATTATGAAGCACAGTCTTACACTCCCCATCCCTCATTAGCCGTCCCCTGCTGTAAAGAGTGCCTCAGCATTGCCAAACGCTCGCCATTAACCTCTATTTGGGATTGCCATATGGCAGTTAAAGATGAATTAATGCGCATTTATGCTAAACATTTAGCCATTGGTGAAAACTGGACAGAGCAAGAACTCGCCGAGTCAGAGTTTTCGTGTAAGGTGTTTGAGGGGTTTAAAAAGAGTGCTTGGTTTATGTATCAAGTGGCTAAAACCCGTGTAAGTGTTGCGCCTTGGCCACTGAGCATCAATGGAGTGCTGATTGACAATCAAGATTATCAACTGGCGTTTGAATTTGATGGGGCTCAGTATCGCAGTATTGCTAATGCTGTAGAGCACTACAGCCAGATGCTGGGGTTAGACCGCCACTTTTTACATGATATTATAACGCTCGTAGGGCGAGATCGTTTTGCCTACGCGGTAAGAGTCTGCCGCCTTAATATCGTTAGTACTAAAGCCGTCAAACGGCAAATCTTGGCTGACATCGCCAGCCAAGAAACTCAAGTTTAAGCCTCGACTAACTGCCTGAGACGCTCTTGCACCACTCCGACCAATAAATCCGGCTGGAACTTTGAAATAAATTGATTACAGCCCACCTTTTCGACCATAGCGTTATTAAAACTGCCACTGAGTGAGGTATTAAGGGTGATAAATAATTCTTGCATGCGTTTGTCATTACGGATCTCGTGGGTGAGCCGGTAACCGTCCATTTCAGGCATTTCAGCATCGGTTATCAACATCAAAATCTCATCGTAGACGTCAATACCTTCATCACACCAGGCTTGCAACAACTTCAGCGCCTGTAAACCGTCGGACACCTCTATCACTTCGATCCCCAAGGGCATTAAGGTGTCTTTAATTTGCCGTCTTGCCGTTGAGGAGTCATCGGCAATTAAAATCTTGCGCCCCACCATATTCTCAACCAATGACTCATCTAACACGCCATCCGATAGGGTGATATCGTAATGGATGATCTCAGCCAGTACCTTTTCTACATCGATAATCGACACTAATTGTGTTCCACCATCGACCTCAATTTTAGTAATAGCGGTTAAATAACTGTTGCTGCCCGCGGTTTTAGGTGGCGGCATAATGTCGCCCCAAGTCATATTAATGATGTGCTCAACCTTACCCACCATAAAACCTTGCACGCTGCGGTTATATTCAGTAATGATTAAGTTTGCCTCTACGTTCTCTGCCATCGGCTGAAACCCAATGGCGCGACGTAAATCGATCACTGGAATCGATACGCCGCGGATATTGGCCACGCCTTTAATGCTGTCGTGGCTACCGGGTAGATGGCTCAAGGCCGGTAGTTTCACCACCTCTTTAACTTTGAAGACATTAATGGCGAACAACTGGGTGGCATTAATACGGAACAATAAGAGCTCTAATCGATTTTCACCCACCAGTTTTGTTCTTTGATCAACTGAATCTAACACGTTAGCCATACATCTTCCCGTTACTGCTTTTAAATGTGTGTATCTTAATTTGGTGTTGATTATAACCCGTATAGCCGGATTTAGAATCACCTGAAGCCATTGAAGCTCACATGTTATCTATATTTTTGATCGCATCTTCACCACTTAACCTTCTAAAACAAATTAAGCTGACTGTTTTCGCCGCCACAATGTTACTACCCTGTTACTCCAGTAACACTTGCAACATTAAACGCAGACAGTCACATAGAAATCATTCACTAATAAAATAAATCATTATAAAACAATAGGTAAATCAAGCCCACTCTAGTAAAAGCACAAGACCAGATACCAATAGCGGTGTATAACAGGCATATTCTCGAAGAAGATAAGCCTAATGAATAAATAAAACGCTAATAATGATTGTAATATGTTGACAAAAGTTAACTTATCGATATACTCGATCAATTGAACTTCCTGCCCCATTTGCTTGTGTAGCTCGACCCATCCGTCTTCGCATCCAACAAAATCAGCAGCATCTCTTACGTCATACTCTTGTCATCAAATGATGGTTAACTGTATGCGTTAATTAAGTCAATATTGTGATCTGTCTAACAAGAATAAAATAGATAGCCCGCAGCAAGGACTTGATTAGTAATAAAGAAATGGATAGTCTCAGTAACTTAGAATTCATCTTTCGCTAAAGCTAAGGATATTTTTATTATTAAATTTCAACTGCTAAACAAGCAGTCATCATTAAAGGAGTATGGCCAATGTCGTACAATATGAACGGTCAAGAGATCACGGTTAATTTTCCAGTGGCCTCTATATCATCAAATAAAACCTCTATCGCATTTACTGATAGAGCTGGTAAAAATAGACAAACCTTTTCTAAACGTACCGAAGCGTTACAGTTTATGAAATGGTTACTTTCAAGCAATAAATAAACCTCACGCTATTCGATACACCTCCTCTCATCGTATCGAAGGTTGCTAACGCAACAAGTAGGATTGACATCATTCGTCAACGACTCAGCACACTTCATTTGGCCTAGGTTGTATCACTTTCACAGATACTGACCTAGCCAAGTGATGCTAACCCCCATATTTTCGCCTATATCTCGGCAACATAGACTCATTCCCTAGCAACCCACCTTGATGTAGATAGAGCACCTTTTGCTTTGGATTATTTTCAAGATAGTGCAGTAATACTAGCCAACCCAGTGGATCGTAGAGTAACTCAAATTCCATCCCTGCTTGCTTAAGTTTTTGCCATACTTGAAAAAATTCGGGATAGAGCTTACCAAAATGGTAACGCTTATTCGGGCTTAAAATTTGAGGAAACATTGACTCATCATCGACAAGCATTCGCCATTGCAGCTTAAGGTAATCATCACCGCCAACAACTGAGCACGTTTTAACTTGAATGCTATTATCGAGTTCGCTAAAGCTCTTATGTAAAAATAAGGCTGTGGTCCCCGTCCCTGACGGTAAGAAAACCACGAGTTCACTTAACTGCTGGGCCTGTTTCCACGCTATTATTTCACGTGCTAATTGCCGCACTCCAGACTCGGCATACTGACAGCGCCCACCTTCTGGAATAAACAACAGATCATCACGACCCGGTAATACGCATTGCTCGATATAACTGGCGCAATCGAGATCAGCCCTATCATGACACTGACTTAAATCGATAATATTGGCGCCATTTTGCAGCGCTGCACGGTAATTACCCAGTGGATGCGTAAGCAGATAGCTGGCTATATGATCCACATAAAACTCTAATTGCCACCCCTTAAGCTTAGCCAGCGCTGACATCGAATAAAGTGAGTTCGCCTGAGGGGAGCCATATCCAACTAAAGTGGAGATGTCGGGGAAATCCTGCTGGAGAAAATAGGCAAATTTTCGTGCCTTGTTACCAGAAAATGCCGGGTGGAGCAAATCATCACGTTTGACATAAACATCATGCCCATCAACATGAAGGGTATGCACAGGAGTCTGAGTCAGTTGTATCATAAGCAGTTCAAAGACAAAGAAATCCATTTTACACTGACTGATACACCTTGACTAACTTCAATCTCAAGTACCTTAGGGACTCAATCGCCCGGCACTCTAGATAACATGATTTGTCCCCCACTATTAGTTAGCCTGATGGGCTAAACAGTAGTAAAAAAAAACATCTATGATTGTAATAAAAACTAAAAATCAATAATAAACAGCAGTTTAAGTATTGGCACGATTATCGCTTGATTGCGTTTATAGATGATTAACACTTACTGACAGAGAGTGATTGAGGCGCTTAGCCCGTACTGGCGATCGTCACCATCAGAAGTTGCTATTCATCAAGGTACATTTTAATTAACAACAGATATTCAAAAACCGATGTTTTGAACACTTTAGCTCGGCATTAAATCGATAGCATAAGTGAAAATAATAATAGGAGCGCTCAATGACCGTCATTCGTTTACTACTCAATATTGCATGGTTCATCTTAGGGGGATTGGTGATGGGGTTAGCCTGGTGGTTAGCAGGCCTACTCTGTTTTATCAGCATTATTGGCATTCCCTTTGGACGCGCCTGCTTTGTGATTGGCGAAATGGCTTTTTGGCCCTTTGGTCAAGAGAGCCACAACCGTAAATCGCTGACAGGCGTTGAGGATCTGGGTACCGGTTCACTGGGTATGATAGGCAATGTCATCTGGTTTATATTATTTGGTTTCTGGTTAGCAATAGGCCACCTGGCCCACGCACTGGCTTTATTTGTCAGTATTATTGGCATTCCATTTGGGATCCAGCATTTAAAACTGGCCATACTCAGCCTAACGCCGATAGGTCAAACCATCAAAGCTAAAGCCACTTAAACCAACATGTTGATCACTATTTGCGGAGTAATAATTAATGGATAACCAATTACATAAAATAGCTATCACCATGATAGGAGGTATCTTAGTATTGCTTGGTGCTGTGCTAATAATACTGCCAGGCCCTGCATGGCTACTACTGCCTATAGGATTAGCAGTATTGAGTATTGAATACCCATGGGCAAGGCGTTGGCTCAAACTGAGTCAACGCCAGATGAAACAATCGGCACTTTGGTTAGATAAACGCTGGGCCAATAGAAAGGGTTAACACAGTGATAACGCGCAGTAATTAGTTGCTGCGCGTTATTCATTATCAGTACAGTCAGATTGCTAAACGTCATTGCCCCGACAAGCAATTGAGCAGAAGTCTATAAACTAATGAGTTTAAATTAATTTAACTAGCGTTGTTGACCATCTGCCACCTGAGTAAGTCGCTCTAAAATAGCTAATAACACCCCTTGGTGATGCATATTGTCGAGCAAGCCTGTGCTAAAGCGCTCAAGACGCGTCATAGCGGTCAACAATAACTGACACTCTTGCAAACTAGCATCACCAATATATTCGGGTCTATCGATAAGATGGCTATTTTGATACCAATCACTCCAGTCTAATCGCTCCAGTAACAGACCACACTCTTGCAACTGCTCAGTAAAGTCATGCAGTTTACTGCTACACACAAGGTGTTCTCCTTGGGTAAAATGCTTAGCATACTCTGCATATAATGCAGCGATTTGTACTGACATAATATCACTCATACCGACCTCCTAAAGCGAAATGTCAGAACACGTGACCAACAATGTGGCGCGTAGCACTGAACTAACGAAAAAAGAGATAAGCACGTCACCTATACCAACGAATGGGGGACTAGGCTAATTCAACGCAGCTGTACCATGGCTTAACGGCTAATAATTAGTCTGGCTGATAGATCATAATTCGAGAGGCTAGCGCCGCTCAAGAGGTGATAGTCATATTAATGGACGCTCAAGTTTCACTGGCAAATTGATTAAAGCAGTCGCTGCTGATATAAGCTATTAGAGCGAGTCTTGATACAATGCAAACTCCTGTAAAATCAAATCGGTAAATAGACTACCAGCCCGACCTAAAGGCCGCTCCATGGTGGAGACAAGTTGCGGAGTAAAGCTGTAACGGCTGGCGCCGACAAAGTCCACTTCCACTAATGCTCCCGAGGCCAACTCGGTTTGAATCAAAAATTCAGGCATCCACCCAAAACCTAAACCCATCTGCAGCGCATTTTTCTTCATAATAAAACCTGATAAATAAAACACCTTATCGCCACCAAACTGTAATTGGTCACTGTGGTGCACACTGGGGGATGAATCTTGAATGGTGAGCTCGACATACTGCAATAACTCAAATAAGGCCACTTGTTGCATCGCGGCAAGTGGATGCTCGCGGGAGACCACCAGCAAACTGTTAATGACCGGCAAAGGTTGAGGGCAATAGTTAGGGCCTGAGCGATAGTCCTTCACCAGCATAAGATCGGCAGCGTCACGCTCAAACCTCTGTTGCACCCCACCCAAAAATTCAACATTAAGCTGGATCTTAGTGGGAATATTCTGCTCAGCCACTTGCTTAAGCGCGCGCATTATCGGCTCCATGGGTAATGAGCCATCGACCACCAATTCCAATGTCGGCTCCCAGCCTTGACTAAATCGGCTGGCTAAATGCTCAATATTGCCCAAATACTGCAGCAACCTTTGGCCCTCGGCCAACATAACCTTGCCTTCTGCGGTTAATTCGGCTCGATACTTATCGCGACAAAAAAGCTTTACACCTAAGTGTTGCTCTAGTTTTTTTACCTGATAGCTCACTGCCGATTGCGCCTTATGTAAACGTTCTGCCGCCTTGGCAAAGCTGCCCTCTTCGACCAGTACTTCGAGTACCTTAAATGCTTCAATATCAATTTTCATCAGCCTTCCAAAGCGTAAAGCAAATACAACCATCTAAATATTGGATTGAGTTAAGCTATTTATTATTCTTTTTTTTGTTAATGCGAGCAACTAAATTGATAACTCGATCACAAAAAACGCGTTCACCACAATAACAACAAGATCTGTGTGCAGGTAAAGCACTGAGGAAGAACATTATGCCGTTTTATGTCAAGCAGGGGCAGATCCCACACAAGCGTCACATCACCTTTAAAAAAGACAATGGTGAGCTTTATCGTGAAGAGCTGTTTTCTACCCACGGCTTTGCCAATATTTACTCTAATAAATATCACCATAATATGCCCACTAAAGCATTAACGGTGGCGCCATATGACTTAAACCACGGCGATACCTGGCAAGACCCACTGATCCAAAACTACAAACTTGACTCGAAGCAAGTGGATTGCCAAGGCCACTTTTTTTCCGCCCGTAATAAGATTTTTTTCAATCATGATGTGGCGATCTATACCGCCAAAGTCACCCAAGATACCGACGAGTTTTATCGAAATGCCTATGCCGACGAGGTGGTGTTTATTCATGAAGGGCAAGGCACGCTTTACAGCGAATATGGCACCATTAGTGTCAATAAATGGGATTATCTGGTGATCCCGCGAGGCACCACCTATCAACTTAAATTTACCGATTTGGATAATGTCCGCCTGTTGGTGATTGAGTCCTTTTCCATGGTGGAAGTCCCCAAACATTTTCGTAACGAATATGGTCAACTGACCGAATCGGCGCCCTATTGCGAGCGCGATATTCGGGTGCCAACCTTGCAAGATGCCACAGTAGAGCAAGGAACATTTCCCTTGGTGTCTAAATTTGGCGAGCGCTACCAGATAACTGAGCTGCAATGGCACCCATTTGACTTAGTCGGCTGGGATGGCTGTGTTTACCCATGGGCGTTTAACATCCAAGATTACGCGCCAAAAGTGGGGCAAATTCACCTGCCGCCCTCTGAGCATTTAGTCTTTAGTGGCCATAATTTTGTCATCTGTAATTTTGTGCCGCGCCCTTATGATTTTCATCCCCAGTCGATCCCGGCACCTTATTACCACAACAATATTGACAGTGACGAGGTGCTCTATTATGTCGACGGCGACTTCATGAGCCGAACTGGCATTGAGGCCGGTTACCTGACGTTGCATCAAAAAGGGGTACCACATGGGCCCCAACCGGGACGCACCGAAGCCTCCATTGGCAAAACTGAAACCTATGAATATGCCGTTATGGTCGATACGTTCGCCCCACTACAACTCACCCAGCACGTACAAACCTGTATGAGCCCAGATTACAACCGCTCGTGGATAGAAGAAAAACAATAACCACACATCGGCAGTCAAGCTGCCAACACCCAACACAACTCAGGCCGATGGAGCAATACACCGCGGCGAGATAACATATTGAACGAGGACATTGACATGGCAAGCGAACAAAATCCCCTAGGACTATTAGGTATCGAATTTACAGAATTTTGCACGCCTGACAGTGAGTTTATGCATCAGGTATTTATCGATTTTGGTTTCTCTAAGTTAAAAAAACATCAGCAGAAAGAGATTTTTTACTACAAACAAAATGACATCAATTTCCTGTTAAATAATGACAAAAAAGGGTTCTCATGCGCCTTTGCCAAAAAACATGGCCCAGCTATTAGCTCAATGGGCTGGCGTGTGGAAGACGCTCAATTTGCCTTTGACGGCGCCGTGGCGCGCGGTGCAAAGCCCGCTACAGAAGCTGCGAAAGATCTACCCTATCCTGCAATTTACGGTATTGGTGACAGCCTAATCTATTTTATCGACACCTTTGGTGAACCAAACAACATTTATGCCAATGACTTTATTGACTTAGATGAGCCCGTTATCACCCAAGAGAAAGGTTTTATCGAAGTCGACCACCTGACCAATAATGTCTACAAAGGCACCATGGAGCATTGGTCTAATTTCTATAAAGAGGTATTTGGCTTTACCGAGGTGCGTTATTTCGATATTAAAGGCTCGCAAACGGCGTTGATCTCCTATGCACTGCGCTCACCCGATGGCAGTTTCTGTATCCCAATCAATGAGGGTAAAGGCGATGATAGAAACCAAATTGATGAATACTTAAAAGAATATGATGGCCCGGGAGTACAACATCTGGCTTTTCGCAGCCGCGACATAGTGGCCTCGCTCGATGCGATGGAAGGCAGCTCCATTGAAACACTAGACATCATCCCCGAGTACTACGACACCATCTTTGACAAGCTGCCACAAGTCACCGAAGACAGAGAACGTATTAAGCATCACCAAATTCTGGTCGATGGCGATGAAGAGGGTTATCTATTACAGATTTTCACCAAAAACCTATTTGGGCCCATTTTTATCGAGATCATTCAACGCAAAAATAACTTAGGTTTCGGTGAAGGTAACTTTAAGGCGTTATTTGAATCCATTGAGCGCGACCAAGTGCGCCGCGGTGTGCTCTAAAGCCCACTGGCTCTCATAGGATAATAAAAACCAGCTCAAGGGCTGGTTTTTTATTGGCACCCAAGCGATAAATCACTACACTAGCGGCCTGTTTATATTCACTGATTAGTCCTTATCACCATGTCCGAACACATTCTTATTGCGGTATTTTTACCGACCTTTTTCTTTGTCTCGATAACCCCAGGTATGTGCATGACCTTAGCCATGACCTTAGGCATGAGCATTGGCGTACGCCGCACTCTGTGGATGATGATAGGTGAATTGGTGGGCGTGGCACTCGTGGCCATTGCCGCCGTCATGGGTGTGGCCAGCATGATGCTCAATTACCCCCAGATATTTGAGATCTTAAAATGGGTCGGTGGCCTCTACCTCGCCTTTATCGGGGTGCAGATGTGGCGCGCCAAAGGCAAACTCGCCCGTTTAGAAACCTCGACCTCGATCAGTAATCGCGCCCTTATTACTCAAGGCTTTGTCACCGCCATCGCTAACCCTAAGGGCTGGGCCTTTATGATCTCCTTACTGCCGCCTTTTATCAATGTCGATAACGCCATTGCGCCGCAAATGATGATGCTGTTATCCGTCATCATGTTGACCGAATTTGTTAGCATGTTGGCTTATGCCAGCGGCGGTAAATCCCTCAAACTGTTTTTAAGCCGGGGTGACAATATTAAGTGGCTCAACCGCATCGCCGGAAGCTTAATGGTGGGTGTGGGTTGCTGGCTGGCGCTAGGTTAGACGCCAGCCTCTAACGTAAACCGCTTCACTCTTGCCCTTTTTTGTAAGGCAGAGCCTGTTTAAGCTGTGTCATGTAATGCTGCACCTGTGCCCGTTCTTGCTGGGTAAAGTCGGCGATGGCGGCGCGAAATTGCCCATGGGCTATCTCATGGGCCGAATAGGTTTCTACCGGTTCAAAACCCCGTAACACCTTATGTTCGCCTTGAGCCCCCGCATCAAACACCTTAAGCCCATGGGTAATAGCATACTCGATCCCCTGATAGTAACAGGCCTCAAAGTGCAACCCATCGAGCTCAACTAAGGTGCCCCAATAACGCCCATAGAGGGTGTTGTCAGAGACAAAATAGAGCGCCGCCGCAATCATAGACTCACCGCCTTCCCCTTGCTGGCTCACCAATAACAGGCGTATCGCAGCGCCCATGGTGGCCACCAGCTGAGTAAAAAAAGCTAAGTTAAGATAACCGCTATGACCTGAGCGTTTAAAATAGGTCGCTTGATAACACGCCACAAAATGTTGCAATGCATCACCGGTGATCTGCGGCCCCTCAACAAACCGAAAATGCAGCGATTTATCCTGTAACTGCCGTCGATCTTTGAGGATGTTTTTACGCTTGCGGCTGCTCATTTGCGCTAAAAACTCATTAAAATCATGATAACCACGATTATGCCAATGAAACTGAGTGCCCAAGCGGGTTAAACACCCGGTACTGGCCAAACGCTGATGCTCGGCGTGAGGATGAAACAGTTGATGCCAGCCAGAGCCTGCAACACGTGCAACCTGCTGTTCAAGGTAACGACTGAGCTGGGTTAACAACGCCTGTATCTGCGCGGCATTTAGCTGCGTCGATATTGCCAGCCGCGGCCCGGTCACTGGCGTAAAAGGGACTGCACTAACGAGTTTGGGATAGTAGTTGAGTTGATGCCTCTCATAGGCCTGCGCCCACGCCCAATCAAACACATATTCGCCATAGGAATGGGTCTTAAGATACATAGGCATGACAGCGACTACGTTAGTTTCAGCATCAATATTAGTACCGAAAGTCGCTTCATCCTGAGCCAGCTTGACGATGACATGCATTGGCTGCCATCCGGTTTCGATACTCACGCAGCCACTGTTTTCTAATGCGTGTAAAAATTCATAGCGGCTAAAGGGGTTATCACTGCCCATTAACTGCGCCCACTGCCGCTGGCCTATTTGACTTATCTGACTGACGCACGTGAAGGTAAACAAGGGCACAAGACTCCTTTATGATGATGGTTTAAGTGCAGCAACGCGCTGTGGTAAGCATCACTTACTAATGGCCACTTGATAAGCGTCTTTTTGACAGCAATGACTTGCTATTAATAATGCCAGCGGCTTGATTTTAACAGCAATAGTCGGCACATTGAGGGACAAATGTAGACACAAAGGATCAATTGTGCGCCCACTTAACACCCTCATTATCGCCCTATCGCTTTCACTGCCTTTCACCTTAGGCCAGTATAGCCACGCGGCTGAATCATCAATATACAGTAATAGCGCTACCGTCCAACCGGTATGGGCAAAGCATGGCATGGTCGCCAGCCAAGAAGCGCTCGCCACCCGAATTGGGGTGGATATTTTGCAGCAAGGAGGTAATGCCGTCGATGCTGCCGTTGCCGTTGGCTTTGCCCTAGCGGTTACCCTACCGCGCGCGGGTAACCTCGGCGGCGGAGGCTTTATGCTGGTTCATATCGCCAAAGACAATAAAACTATTGCCATCGATTATCGCGAGGTCGCGCCAGCAAAAGCCGATAAGGATATTTTTTTGAACGCGCAAGGCGACGCCGTCGCCAAGCTCAGCCGTGAACATGGCCTCGCCGTAGGCGTGCCCGGCACCGTAATGGGCATGGAGTTAGCCTTAACGCACTATGGCACCATGACCCTAGCACAAGTCATCGCCCCCGCCATCACTTTAGCCAAGCAAGGCATTGTCGTTACCCCAGATTTAGCCACCTCCCTTGCAGGCCTTAAACGTCGCATTAGCCAATGGCCTAGTTCGAAAGCAATTTTTTATCGACCCGATGGCAGTAACTTTGAGATTGGCGACACCTTAATACAACAGGATCTGGCTCACTCGCTAACACTTATCGCCGAGCAAGGCAGTAAAGGCTTCTATCAAGGCAGTACGGCTGAAAAAATCGTGGCCGCAGTAACCGACGCTGGCGGTATCATGACTCAGGCCGATCTGGCCGACTATCATGTGGTTGAGCGCGAACCCGTCAGTGGCGAATATCGCGGTTATCGGGTGGTCTCTATGCCACCGCCATCATCGGGCGGCGTGCATATCATAGAGATGCTCAACATGCTCGAACCCTTCCCCATTGATAAAATGGGCCATAACACCGCCGATACCCTGCATGTGATGTCTGAGGTGATGAAGCGCGCCTATAGCGATCGCAGCAAATACTTAGGCGATCCCGACTTTGTCTCTGTGCCGGTGGCCGAGCTTATCAGTAAGTCCTATGCCAAGCAGCGTTCTAAAACCATCACCTTAGAAACATTGACCCCAAGTCATCTTATCAACCCAGGTAAAGTCTCGGGCTATGAAAGCCCACAAACGACCCACTATTCTGTGGTCGATAAATGGGGGAACGCAGTCGCGAACACCTACACCCTTAATTTTAGTTACGGCTCTGGTTTAGTGGCTCAAGGCACGGGGATTTTACTTAATAATGAGATGGATGATTTTTCGGCAAAACCCGGCGTGCCTAACGGATATGGGTTAATTGGCGGTGATGCTAATGCGGTCGAGGGGCACAAACGCCCGTTAAGCTCAATGAGCCCGACCATAGTGATGCAAGATGGTAAACCATTTATTGTCACTGGCAGCCCGGGGGGCTCGCGGATCATCAATACCACCTTACAGGTGATCATGAATGTGATTGACCATAAGCTCAACATTGCCGAAGCCAGCTATGCCAGCCGAGTCCATCATCAATGGCTGCCCGATGAGCTGAGGGTTGAGAAAAGCCTCAATCACGACACTATTAAGCTGCTAGAGGCCAAAGGCCACAAAGTGACGATAGGCAATGCTATTGGCTCGACCCAATCGATTATGGTTACTCCTGAAGGGATCTATGGCGCATCAGATCCAAGACGTGCGGGTAGTGAAACGGCGGGTTATTAACATAGCCACTTTCGAGTGAGTCAAAATGCGCCGTCAAGGCGCTTTTTTATTGAGTCAGCCAAAGCCATTAAGGTAAAGTGAGCCATCAACACCACCACACAAGAGCTGCAATGAATCAAGCTGATGGACTGCCCTACTCCCAAGCCTGCGAAAATAATAAACAAGCCATTTTATCTGTGTTACGCCACCGTTTTGCTCAGGTCACTCAAGTATTGGAAATCGGCAGTGGCACGGGACAACATGCACTCTATTTTGCCGAGCAGTTGCCTCATCTCACTTGGCAACCAAGCGATCAAGGCGCCTATCTTGCACCGCTGTGCCTTAGAGTGAGCCTGGCGGCCCACCTTGATAATCTTGCCCTGCCGTTAACTATCGATGTTATGCAGCCTTGGCCCTGCAAGGCGCAACAATTTGATGCACTCTTTAGCGCCAATACCTTACATATTATGAGTAAAGCCATGGTAGAAGCCATGTTTGAGGGGATATCGCAGCATTTAGCTCTAGGAGGAGTATGCTGCCTGTACGGGCCGTTTAATTATCAACAAGCCTACAGCAGTGCCAGTAATCGAGAATTTGATACTTGGCTAAGGACTCGCGATCCCCTCAGTGGTATTCGCGACATTGAGTGGATAATCGAGCTTGCCGCCCGCGCAGGTATGCGTTTAATGGCTGATAATGAGATGCCTGCCAACAATCGGTTACTGCAATTTTTAAAAGAGGCGTGATCATTCCCCCCTGATATGCCGCGTGACCACGGCATATCATTATCTAGCAGTCATTAAAAATGGTGGCTTAGAAGTCGGCCTCGGTCAGTGAACAGATAAGCTCACTACTGGACTCAATTTGCGCCCTCAAACTGCGAGTTTGCACCGCCCAATACGCCATGTAAAACGCGGCGGTTTTCAGTTTATCCTGATAAAACGCCTGCTCTTGAGAGGAATGCTCGAGCGCCACCGCCGCCATCCTCGCCCACATCCAAGCTAACGCGGCAATGCCAAACATCTGCATATAGGGCATAGACGCCGCCCCGATGATATCGGGATTGTGACCAGCATGAGTACTGATATAACCTGTGGCCTGTTGCAGATCCTGCAAAGCATCGCGCAGCGGCATAATATAGGGGATCATGGCGTCATTAGCTTGATGCTCATCGATAAAGCGGGTCACTATCTCAGACCATAGGGCTAAAGCTGCACCGCCATCGCTGAGTATTTTGCGCCCAACTAAATCCAATGCCTGCACGCCATTAGTGCCTTCATAGATCATCGCAATACGACTGTCGCGTACAAATTGCTCCATGCCCCACTCATGGATATACCCATGGCCACCAAACACCTGCTGGGCATCGACACAGGCCTTAAACCCTTGGTCGGTCACAAAGCCTTTGACCACTGGGGTCAATAACGCGGCCAGCTTACTGGCATTAGCAGCCAGTGACTTATCGTTAGCGCGATGGGACTCATCGAGCCACAGTGCTTGCTGGCCCATTAAGGCTCGCGCCCCTTGATTAAAGGCCTTTTGTGCCATCAACATACGCCGAATATCACCATGAACTAAGATAGGATCGGCGGCCTGTTCGGGTGCCTTGACACCGCTCAGCGCGCGACCTTGAATCCGCTCTTTGGCATAGGCTAATGCATTTTGGTAGGCAATCTCCGATACGCCAAGGCCTTGCACTCCCACCCCAAGGCGCGCCTCATTCATCATGGTAAACATGGCACGTAAACCTTGATGGGGTTTGCCCACCAGTTCCCCCATGGCCTCATCAAACACCATCACGCAGGTTGAATTACCATGAATGCCCATTTTATGTTCCAGCGCACTGGCGACCACACCATTGTGCTCGCCTAAGCTGCCATCGTCATTGACGCGATATTTCGGCACCGCAAATAAGGAGATCCCTTTCACCCCAGCAGGTGCATCTGGCAGGCGAGCCAAGACCAAATGTACTATGTTGTCGGCCAAGTCATGATCGCCCGATGAGATAAAAATTTTCTCGCCGCTAATGGCATAATATTGCTCGTCAATCGCTTGTGCCTTGGTGCGAAGTAGCGCCAGATCGGTTCCCGCATGGGATTCAGTTAAGTTCATGGTGCCGCTCCATTCACCGCTGACCAATTTGGCTAAATATTTCGCTTTAAGCACCTCACTGCCGTGGGCATGAATCGCCGCATACGCCCCATGAGTTAAGCCGGGGTACATGGCAAAAGCCATATTGGTGGAGGTGTTCATTTCGGTGGCAAATATCCCCACAGACTCGGGAAGCCCCTGGCCACCATAATCAGGATCGCTGGTCAATGTAGCCCAGCCATTGTCTACATATTGTTGATAGGCCGCTTTAAAACCTGTTGGGGTGCGTACTTGCCCCGCGACAATTTCGCAGCCCTCGACATCGCCGCTGCTATTTAATGGCAACATCACTTCGGTAGTAAAGTCTGCAACCCCTTGTAGAATCGCGTCCACTAATGGCGCATCAATCTCATCGAATCCTTGTAGATCGCCACGCTGATAAATCGACAGTAACTCACTTAATATAAATTGATAATCTCGAAGCGGAGCTTGATAGATAGGCATTGAATCATCCTTATTAATCGCTATTTCATCCATTACGTCATACCGAGCTTAAGTTCAGTTACGTGACTGAGATGGCCGCGTCGCCACTCATGCAACCACTATTGCAGCATTACGAACCTATGCATCGAACTTGAGCGTCAATATTTTCGTCAAGATGCAAGCTAAACATGGCACTTGCTCTTGTCCTCCCACTCTAACCAAATCAGCCTAAAAATACAGCACTGATAAGACTAATAATATTGAGCGGGGATAATAAAACAGCAAAAAAAATCAAGGCGATACTTATCCTTAAATAAAAAAAACGTTAAGCTAATACCTCTGCGGCCTCAGGCCAATATTAGGCAATAGGATAAGACGATGGCTTCTGTTACCACCAAAAAACACCCTAACGGACTCGACTATGTCGAAATCGACACCCCCTTGTGCGAGGCGCGGATCTTTATGCAAGGCGCGCAGATCGACCGTTTCACCCCTAAAGGCAAGCCCCCGTTACTCTGGGTGTCGAGCGCGGATGATTATCAGCCCGGGCATGGTATTCGTGGTGGTATTCCCGTATGTTGGCCTTGGTTCGGTATGAGCAACCATCCAGAATGGCCGCAACATGGTTTTGCACGCACTCGTATTTGGACACTCGATTCGGTGCAGCTGCGCAATGACATAGCCGAACTTAAATTTAGTTTATCCATCAATGATGAAGACAGGATCAGCTGGCCCCATGACACCAAAGTCGAGCTGCTGTTTACCCTAAGCGATACCTTAAGCGTCAGCTTAATCAATACCAATCTCAGCGATGAAACCGTAAGCCTAACCCAAGCCTTGCATACTTATTTCCCTATTGACGATATTCACCAACTTAAAGCCACTGGCTTTAGTGGCGCCCATTACATTGAATTTGGTAAAGGGCCCTATCCGCAGGCCACAGATGAAGTGATATTCAACCAAGAAACCGATAGGGTTTATAACGCCCTTGGCCCACGACAGCAGCTACATACGCCCCAAGGGATAATTAATGTCTGTCGCCGCAATAGCCAGTCGGCAGTTCTGTGGAACCCATGGATTGATAAATCCAAGCGCCTAGCACGCTTTAATCATGATGATTATCTCACCATGGTATGCCTCGAAGCGGCCAATGTGCTTGAAGATAAAGTCACCCTTGCCCCCTATGGCAGTCATACCTTAACTACTGAGATCAGCTGGGCCAACTAACAGCATTGGCCATAAATAGCCAACTGAGCAGCTTATGTTGCGCCAATGGACGGCCCGCCCGACATAACTGCTAGACTGATCGTAACGACTCTATTTGTGGCGCAGCATGTTTAGCCAACGACATTAAGGGCAACAACCGAACCATATGACAAAGAGACAGGGATAGATGCGGCAGCGACTGAGTCAATCACGCCTAATGGCAGCGCTACTGATCACGGCGCTGCTAATGGTTGTCGCCCTCGGTTTAGTGGCTGCCAATCTCAGTGGTATCACCCAAAGCCTAGCGAATCGTTACCTATTACCTGCCAACACCCAAATCAGTGCCCTCAATGTTAACCTTGACGGTGTGCTCAACGGCCATGTTGCACAGTTAGATTTACAGGTCAACGACAGTCATATCGCCATCAGCGATCTGCAATTGACCTTCAATGATGCCGTTACATGGACACATTTTTCTCTCGAGAATATTGACACGCTGGCCATTAGGCACATTGAGGTGCTGTTATCACCCACGCTATTTTCTTCCAATCCCAATACAGAACTCGCCCCGACGACTAGCCCAGCGCTGTCGCTCGATATGGTAGCAATACCTAAAATAGCCATAGGACAGACGCAACTGAGTGTGCAGCAGATCCCGAGTGAACAACTGAGCCTAAGTCTGGATTATCTCAATATCGATAATCAAGGAAGAGTGACCAGCCAGTTAAGTCATCATGATAAATTACTGTTTGGCCTCGATGCGCAACTATCTGACGAGAGCTGGCAGTTCGACACTCGCTTATCCTTAGATACCCTCCAAGCATTCATGGCCCAGTGGGTAGCATCGGCGCCGGCGCAGCAGCAAGAGACGCCTCCACTGCGCCAATTTATCGCACTAAAACACCAGTTAGCTACCCAGCATATAGATATCAGCGGCCAGCTTATTTCATCGACTCGGCTCGATATTGCCAAGGCCCGCATCGATTCCAGCCATCAACTGGAGCCGTTTTCGCTAACACTTAACGGCTTGACTGGTACAGTATTTAACTCACCTTTGCAATTAGTTCCAAAAGCGCTGCCGATTGAGGGCGGTGCTGACTCAGCCTCCGTTTCGACGCCAAGCAACTCATTGCCATCAAATAGCATTGCCTTCGAGATCACCGGTCCAGTTAGCGACCTAAGCGTGAGCCTTGCGCCAAGCCAACTTGAGCTGGCAATATCGCCATTGCAACGTCAGGCATTCTATAGCGGGGCCACGACCCACGCGCCTTTGCTCAATACACTCGATAGGCTATTGAGTACAACTGCCTTGTCTGAAAGCAACGTGGCGGATAACAATTCGGCTGATAATCACCGCCAACCCTCTCCCCCAGATCAGGACGCTCTGCACTCTCAGCAATCTCTGCGCACTCTACTTGGTGAGCTAACTGGCCAGCCACTTTATCTTATGTTGCAACTTGCCAGTCCGCTTAACTATCAAATTAATTCACAACAATTAAGCATTGAGCACCTACAAGCAGAGCTGTTACTGGGTAATTTACAGCTTAATACTGAGCTAAAACATCTCAAGAGCGTGAATAAAATTGATGAAACCAGTGTCACCACCGATTGGCAGCTGACGCTGGCGCACCCATCCACCTTATGTGTCGGTTTTTCAACGCAGCAAGAAAACGCAGCCCCTATTGCTCCCTGTGATACGAGGATAGATTCGCAGCTACGCGCCGATAACATAGCGTTGTCTGCAACAGGCAGCGCCAACGCAACCTACCCCACAGCGCTGTCGGCAGGGGCTGTAGCATCGAGCTTTGCCTTGACAGTGCTGCCTGAGGCACAGCTGATAATCGACGGGCCATATTATCGTCATCAGTCCCTTGATGTCGCCTCAACACAGTTCACACTTGCGCTCACTGAACCACTGAGTTTTAACACTGCTGATGAGGTTAAACTGCAATTTGGTCATATCGATATAAGTAACAGTGGCAATCAATTCACCTTCGTGCAAGCTGGCGAGCACTACCAGCTTGCGAGTCATCGCACTGAGCTGCAACTAAGCGGTGGCCAGTTCAACAAGCTAGCTAATGGCGCAAGCCAATGGTTATTGCGCCCCTTGAGTATCTCAACCCTTAACCCACAGCTAACCCAGTTAAGTAACCTCGTTGCGGCGCTGCCAGCACAAACACTGACCAGTGCCGAGCTTGTTTTCAACAGTAAAGAGACGCTACATATTAACCTCGACGCGGAGCTTAATAATAAAAACACAGGCAAACTAACGACTCAACTATATCTCCCCCCCCTCATGCTGCAACTTAATGGGACGCAACTGACGCATCGGCAAATTAGTGATGAGCAACATACAATTGCCACCACGACCAACATAGGCGTCGCTCGCTTAGATGTGGGCGCTATTGATATGGGGTACATAGCCTCCCTTACAGAGGAGAGCAGCTCAGCTGTAAACAATAAACCTGTCGCCAACACGAGCGCGCAGTCGAATCTGAGCGCACCATCACACTCACTGGCAGCTTTGGTTCTGAACGCACCATGGCACAATCAACTTGAACTTAGCCTTGAAAATATCAGTGTTAATCAGCAGTATTATCAGCTGAAAAAACGCCGGCAACGTAATCTTTTTGCGATCACCCAGCTGGGGATGACTCAACAACTCGATTGGCAAGCCAGCGCCAGCCAATATCGGCTAAGCACAGCAGAGCAATGGACGGCTGGACAGTTATCGATGCGCAGTCAGCATCAATTGACACTGGCAAAACAACCAGATAAGGTCGCGCTACAAGGTGAGTTCGCGCTTAATAGCGATCTGCAGCAACTAATCAACCAACTCAGTAGCAGTTTTGCCCTCAACATGCCTCTTACGACCATTGGCGATATCCAGCTAGCCAGCCATCATCAACTCTCATGGCAGCCTGATGAACTCCACTTCTCCATGCAGCTGACACCAAAAATTCAAATCAGCGAAGGTAGCATTAACCTACTGCCCTTTAAACAGTTTAACCTTGATGGCAAATGTTATTTCAGTGCGAGTGCGATAAAACATAGCCCTAGCAAACGCAGCATTAACTGTAATGACCTAAGCCTTCAGACGCAGGCATTTAATCCTGGCGTGGTACTCAATAATATCAATGCCAGTACTCAACTTAATTGGTCTTCTCAAAGCGCGTCGAGCCAAGAGACTAAAGAGGCTTTGCTTCAAACAGCCGATATTAATATCAATGCCAGCGCCGATACCCTAGGTGGCCATTTGCTGCTGCCTAAATTTTCGCTCGACTTACATCACCCCTCAGAGGCGTATCTAGTGTTACAGGCGTTAGATTTAGCCCAGCTACTGACCATTCAGCCACAAGAAGGTATTTACGCCGACGGTATTTTCGACGGTGTTTTACCGATGCAAATTGTCGATGGCAAAGTGTCGGTCAGAGGCGGTAAATTGGCTGCGCGCGCTCCGGGTGGCTTAATTAAAGTCAGCAATAATCCTGCAGTGATACAGATGCGCGCCTCTCAGCCCTATTTGGATTTTGCCTTTTCTGCCCTCGAAGAGCTGCACTATAGCGAGCTGTCGAGTCGTTTTGATATGGCCGCCAATGGCGATGCCGTGCTGCATGTCAATGTAAAAGGTAAGGCTAAAGATATTGAACGCCCTATTCACTTGAACTACGCTCAAGAAGAGAATATGTTGCAGTTGCTCAAGAGTTTACAAATAGGTGATCGCCTACAACAGGATATTGAACAGTCGATGGCACAATAAGCGGGCGCCAATCATGTTCAGGTTATGGTCATCTATAAAGGATTAAGCTGAGCTCACCTTGAATGATCCAGAAACGATCATCGCTACAAAAAAGGAATCACTAGTGAAGATATTGCCGACGTTAATAAGCACCACCATAGCGGCCGCGCTATTAAGTACCATAGGCTGTTCACCCACGGTTAAAATCGAGCCGCCAGATAAGCCTATTGTGATTAATCTTAATGTTAAAATTGAGCACGAGATCAAGATCAAGGTCGACAAAGAGCTTGATGAGTTACTCAATAACAATGAGCTATTTTAACCCATTTTGAGATCAGGAAATCACCATGAAACGTCAAATACTTATACTCATAACCGGATTGCTGTTGAGCCTAAATGCGTTCGCTATCTCCTTACAAGAGGCCAAGAGTCAAGGTCTTGTCGGTGAGCAGGTGAATGGTTATTTAGGACTGGTCGTTAACAATAGCCAAGCCAAACAACTGGCTGACTCGGTCAATGCTAAGCGCCGAGCCCATTATCAAAAAATTGCCACGCAAAATGGCATTAGCGTCGAAGATGTCGCCAAACTGGCAGCAGAAAAGGCCATTGCCGCCGCCGATAGAGGTGAATATATCCAAACGCCTCAAGGTAATTGGATTAAGAAATAACCTTTAACTAGATACTTAACATAGTCACCAGCTAAGCAACTAACCTCCAGCGCCTATGAGATGGGCGCCTTTTCTTTTGCCTAATGATAAACCGCTGACGAGCGAGGTTTAACCACCAGTAGATCGCAATCGATACGATCGATCACCTGCTCAGCGGTATTACCACACATGCTAGAGAGCAAATTAGACTCGCCAGCATCGCCCACAATCACTAACTCCGAATCCACCTGCTTCGCCAGCACGGCTATGGCGTCTTCAGGGAGCGCTTTAGCCACATGAAAATGACTGGCTGGCACATGATGCCGGCTCTGATCCGGTAACAGGTGATAACGACTCGAATAGAGCGACAGTTGGCGCAAATGATACTGTTCATCAGTTTCAGGCATGACAGGTTGCTGAAAAGAGATACTGGGGTTATCACCATAATAGCAATCAAGCAGATGACAATTCCCCTTTAACAGTCGGGTAAAGTGTTCGGTCGTTTGTAATACCGTTTCATTTAACGATTGATGCTGCAGCCCTTCAGCGCAAGGCTCGACCAGAGATAAAATTCGCCCGCCTGGTTGCCAAGCATGATCTTTTACTATCACCACAGGCTTCGGTGACTCTTTAAGTAATCTCACATCTAATGATTTAATCGCTAACCAGTGCCATAACTTGCGAGTCGAGGCACTAATCAAAACCGCATCAACATGAAAATCTCGGCAACACTGCAACACATCATCAATAGCGTGGCACGATGTCGATGCATATGATATTGCAACGCCTGTATGAGCAACCGAGTGGATAAAGTCAACTAAACATTGACGTTTAGCGTCGATAGTTGGTGCACCATTATCGGCATTGGCTTGTTGGGTGTCTTGACTACGATAAAAAGTATGTACAAGGCGTGAGACAAAATGACTATGTTCAAGCAACATGACTAGGATATGCGCTTGACTTTTTTTGGCCATATAGGCGGCCCTTGAGATACCTCTAAAATTAAAATCGTGTTCATCGATAACCACTAGCAATCGTTTGTAGCTGTCCATAACGGATCCATCTTGCCATGGGGGAACCCTAATTGTAGTTGAGCCTGAGACGCTATTTGAAGCTGTTTACCGCATAAACACTGGGCTAGCGCCAAACAGCTGATAATGAAAATGATTACTGTTTATAACATTTTCGACTTAAAAAATCCGTTTGCCATAATACCGACCACAACGGTAATCTCTATTAGCGCCAGTACGAATGCCATAATAAATAGGCAATACAAATGGCAGGTAATGACGACAAGTTAATCCCCCCATTTTGTGGTGTAAGGCCGTTAGCGCATCTCACCGCTGTGAACAAGTTCACAAGGTACAGAAAAAGTGAATTAGTTGGCGCTACTATAGTGATTAAAGGCGTAAAATCAGTACATCGTGCATAAGCAAGTCATACTATTAATAAGCTTCCCTGCTCTCATACCGTCCTTTTGTTTTTACACCTGGAGTTTTTATGATCGCAATAGAGCTATTTGTAGTACTGGCCTTTATCTATCTAGGTGCCAGAATGGGCGGCATTGGCATAGGGCTGGCTGGCGGCGCAGGCGTGCTGGTGCTCACCCTCATCTTAGGCCTAGATCCCGGTCATATTCCGGTGGATGTCATTTTAATCATCATGTCGGTGATCGCTGCCATTGCGGCAATGCAAGTTGCCGGAGGATTAGACTGGCTAGTACAACTCTCTGAGACCTTTTTAAGAAAAAACCCCAAACACATCACCTTTTACGCACCGATCGTCACCTATTTTATGACGCTGCTTGCAGGCACAGGTCACACCGCATTTTCAACCTTGCCCGTTATTGCACAAGTCGCTAAAGAGCAAGGGATCCGCCCATCTCGGCCACTGTCGATTTCCGTTATCGCCTCACAAATTGCCATAACAGCATCGCCTATCTCAGCCGCTGTGGTGTTTTTCTCTGGCATACTCGAACCATTAGGCGTTGATTATCTGACATTATTGGCGATCTGTATTCCGGCGACTTTTTGTGCTTGTATGGTGGGCGCTATAGTCGCCAATGTGATGGGGAGTGAACTAAAAGACGACCCCATTTACCAGCAGCGTTTGGCTCAAGGACTGGTTAGCCAACAACAAAGTTCAACACAAGTGATCGCCCCTAGCGCTAAGCTCGCTACCGCCATCTTTATCAGTGCCATTGTTTGTGTCATCGTGTATGCCACCCTGATCTCCGATTCGGTGGCGCTGATCACCGAACCCACTTTAAGCCGTAACGATGCCATCATGGTATTTATGTTAACGGCCGCCGCGGCCATTGTGACCTTTACTCATATCGATGCCAGCAAGATCTCTGAGGCTTCCACGTTTAAGTCAGGAATGAGCGCCTGTGTTTGCGTACTCGGCGTCGCTTGGCTGGGTGATACCTTAGTCGCCGGTCATATTGATGAAATTAAAGATGTCGCGGCAGCGCTATTACAGCAGTATCCTTGGCTATTGGCATTAACGCTGTTTTTGGCGTCGATGCTGCTTTACTCACAAGGGGCAACGACCACCGCATTAATGCCAGCCGCGCTAGCCATTGGCGTTGCTCCCATGACAGCGATAGCCTCTTTTGCCGCAGTCAGTGCATTGTTTGTTTTGCCAACCTACCCAACATTATTAGCCGCTGTGGAGATGGATGACACAGGCTCGACCCGCATCGGTCGTTGGGTGTTTAACCACCCCTTCTTTATCCCCGGAGTGGTGACAATCGGCACCTCAGTACTACTTGGATTTGTCTTTGGCGAGCTACTGTTAGGCTAAGGACTTAGCAACCCAGCAAACTCAGGGGGTTATAAGCGCCCCCTGATGTGGAGGACCATAGAGTGAGTGGGCAAACGGGTGGCAAGCGCAATCTATACGCTTACTCACCAAGTGCGAGTGTGACAGAGGTTAACCCTTTCTTTTGATGCTTGTGACGATACATTTGCTCATCAGCCTGTTGCAACAGTTGGGTGATATCAGCCGCCTCATCAACCGCTACGGCAACCATGCCATAGGAAAATTGCAGCGGATAAGGCAGTTGCTCTCGCAACATAACTTCGTGTAAATGTTCACCAAAACGCTTAACCGCTGTTTGTGCAACAGCCGGTGTGCAATCATGGAAAAAAGCGGCAAACTCATCGCCGCCAAAACGACCCACAATGTCTGAATCACGCAAGGCAGTTAACATTTGCTGCGCAAACAGACACAAGACTTTATCGCCTTCACCATGACCATACTGATCATTAATCGGCTTAAAGTTATCTAAGTCGAGATAAACCAAGCACGCTGGCTGTTTATTGCGCTGCATCATTTGCAAGCTTTTATCGACCAGAGCCATAAAGCCGCGTCGATTCGCTATCCCTGTCAATTCATCACTGGTCGCCAGCTCGATAGCTGCTAGCTCATCTTCAACCATCATCGCCAGATCTTTAAGTGCCAGTTTATCCTCATCCGTTAACTGTCTAGGCTGATCATCGATAATACACAAGGTTCCCATCAATTGGCCATTGGGTGCATGTAGCGGTTGCCCTGCATAAAACCGCACATGCGGCGGTTCTGTGACTAGCGGATTGTTGGCAAAGCGGCTGTCTAGGGTGGCATCGCTAATATGAAACAGCTCATCTTTTAAAATGGCATGGCCACAAAAAGAGATATCCCTTGGCGTCTGACGCACATCAGTACCTATGGCAGACTTAAACCATTGTCTCTGTTTATCAACCAGGCTAACGCAAGCTATCTTGACATTAAATAAGCGCTTAGCCACTCGAGTGACACGATCAAAACGCTCTTCTGGTGCCGTGTCGAGAATATTCAACGCGGTTAACGTTGACAACCGACACGGCTCATTTGGGGGAATACTTGGGACCTGCATATATGGCCTCTGTTATTAAAGTAGTTTAAATTATCTGAGGCCTATCCAATGGCGCGAATTAGGCTAAGCGATTATCCAACCTAATACAAACATTCATGCTGACTAATTATTGTTCCAGATCAATACCTGCGCGGGTTCGCCGCTTTTTCGAGTCGCGCGGTACATGCCTTCAGTATTAAAGGGAGTTGCGATATTGCCACGTTGGTCGATAGCAATCACTCCTCCGGCACCGCCAGCAGTGATTAAACGTTGATTAATCACCTCATCGGCGGCCTGAATAATTGATTTTTGCTGGTATTTCACTCTCGCGCAGATATCTCCCGCCACGTGATAACGAATAAAATATTCTCCATGGCCGGTCGCCGACACTGCACACACCTTATTTTCAGCATAGGTACCAGCCCCAATGACCGGCGAGTCGCCAATGCGACCAAACCGTTTGGCTGTCATGCCGCCGGTAGAGGTTCCAGCGGCTAAATTACCCTGTTTATCCAGGGCCACCGCGCCAACAGTGCCGAACTTGTAATCGAGCTCCTGTGGATCGTCAAACAACAATGATGCTTGTGACGCGCCACTAACATCACCGACCTGAGCCGCCTTTAGCTTGGCTTTGGCATCGAGTAACTGCTGATAACGATGGTCATCATCAAAATAACTGACTGGCACAAGCTCAAAACCTTGGGTCAACGCGAACTCCTCGGCGCCACTACCAGATAGCATCACATGAGGCGAATGGTCCATCACACGGCGGGCGAGCGTGATCGGGTTCTTAATGTGTTTAACTCCCGAGATGGCCCCGGCATTTAGGGTACTGCCATCCATAATGGCGGCGTCCATCTCATGTTGACCATTAAAAGTATACACTGCGCCAACCCCTGCATTAAACAAGGGGCTATCCTCTAAGATGCTAATCGCGGCAGTGACCGCACTAAGGCTATCTCCGCCTTTGTCTAATACTTGATAACCCGCATCAACTGCTTGCTTTAATTTGGTGCGATAAGCTTGTTGCTGTGCATCACTCAACGCAGCTTTTGAAATCGTGCCAGCCCCACCATGAATGGCGATAGCAAACGGCTGTGATGATGTCGCGCCCACTGTTGTAGCAACGATACTCAAGAGTGCGGTCAAGCTAAATAATTTGATTGTACTGTTCACCTAAGGCTCCTTGCTATGGTTTGTATTGTTTGTACCGATTTTAATTATTAATTACAATCATCGTCTTGCTTGACCGTAATAATCTGCGACAATAAACCTTAATCACTTTTTAAATTAGATAAAGGCGTTTTGAGTGCGAATTTTTTTCGTTAAGTCGCTTCTCATCCTTGTGGTCATTTGGCTAGGCATTCATACATCAGTAGCATCAGCAAATCAATGGCTTAATATTAATATCCTTGGTGCAGATGAGACGTTAACCAAAAATATCACCGCCCATTTAAGCCCCTTACCAACATCTGAAGTACAACGCCGCGCTTTTTTATTTAATACCGCAGACAGCCTCGATGCCGCGCTACACTCACTCGGTTACTACCATGGTGTGGTCGACCAACAATTAGACAGTCCAGAACAAGGGCCATGGCAACTGACTTTAAGAGTCACTCCAGGTGAGCCAACCCGTGTTCAATGGGTTGATATTCAACTGAGCGGTGAAATTCGCCAAGATAAAGTCGTCAACATATGGTTATCCAAACTCGAACTAAAACCTGGTGATATTCTTAACCATGGCCAGTATGAAACCATTAAGTCGCAACTGCTCACCTTGGCATTAGCCCGTGGCTATTTCGATGGCCGTTACCTGACCAATACCATAGTGGTTAACCGTGATCTCAATCGCGCGCAAATTAATCTGCATTATGATTCTGGACCGCGTTATAAAATGGGCAGTGTCAATTTTACTGGCCATACGCTGATCCCAGGATTACTCGATCAGTTAATTCCCTTTGAAGCAAACACCAATTACAGCACCGGTGCACTAGGTGGCTTAAACCGTGAGCTGGTCGACACTGGCTATTTTACAAACATCAAAGTGTTACCCCAACTGGATAAAATTGAGCAGCAACTCGTCCCCATTAAGGTTGAACTTACCCCAAAACCCAGCCATTCAATTAAATTGGGGGTGGGTGTCGATATTGGCAGTTCGGCCAACAATAGTGTTGATCCAAGAGTACGTGTCACCTGGCAAACGCCGCAGATCAATCGTTATGGACACTCACAAGAGACCAGTATTGAGTGGTCTCCCGATCGGCCAAAATTTCTTACGACTTATACCATTCCGCTTAGCCACCCGCTGGATGATCAGCTTAAAATTCGGCTTGGCTTACTACGTGACAAATATGGGGTAACCCAATTGTACGACCCCGACGAACGCCGTTATGTTAATACCGGAGAACTCGAATCCACCAAGCGCACTGCTGGTGTACTGCGGCAAAAACGCCTTAACCATAATTGGTTACTCAGTTATTCACTCGATGCCATTAAAGAGTCCTATACGCAATCGGATACCTATTATGACCCCAATTTTTTACTCTTAGGCAGTAGTCTTAGCCACACTTATCGCGGCGACAATTCGCTGGATCCGAAATCAGGTTTCTATCAATATTACAGCGTAGAATATGCCGACCCCACCCTAGGTTCAGAAGTACGCCTAACACGACTACAAGCCAAATTTAAATGGATTGACACCTTTTTCGATAAGCACCGACTCGTCACACGTATGGACTTCGGTGCTAACCTTGCCGCCGACGACGACTTAGCAAACATCCCGCCCTCTTTACGCTATTTTGCCGGTGGCGATGAGAGTATCCGTGGTTATAGTTTTAATGAACTAGGGCCTTACATAGATTATCGAACTCAAGATGATCAATTAGCTCGTATGGTCGTTGGTGGTCGCTATTTAATGGTGGGCAGTATTGAATATCAATACTATGTCACCCCCACCTGGCGAGTAGCGACCTTTGTCGACGGCGGTAATGCCTTTGATGTCGACCAAATCGACCCCATTGTCGCCGTCGGTGCTGGCATCCACTGGATCTCTCCTATTGGCCCGATCAAGCTAGATTTAGGGGTGGGCCTCAACGAGTCAGAAACCGTTGAGCGCTCATGGCGGATCCACTTGTCGATGGGGGCTGAGTTATGACCCAATCGACACACAAACCACCAATATCTGACTTACCGACCGAAGAAGCAACCGCTCAAGGCAAAACCTTCGCCACGCGATTACTTCGTTGGCTTAAAAACACCATCCGCTTCGTATTCTATGTACCGCTTTCACTGTTAGTCATTGTTGCCGTGTTATTTGGAACCCCATTTGGCAGCCGTATCGCTGTGAGTATCGCCGATACATTTATCGACGGATTAACGCTTAACTACCAATCTGGCACCCTTAACAAACAACTGAGTTTATCCCTGGCCCGTTGGCAAATGCGTGGACTGACAGTCGCAATTGATGACTTAACACTCGATTGGCGGCCACTATGCCTACTGCAACGTCAGCTCTGTGTGGAGGCATTAACGGCCACGGCCGTCAATGTCGATATCGATACTGCCGAGCTCAGCGCCGACGCTGCAGAGCCCAAAATTGACCCCGTTACAGAACAAGGCCTACTGCAACTGCCTGTCGATATTTTATTGAGTCATACGCAACTGCAACAAATTAAGGTGGCGGTCGATAAGATGCGATTTAACGCTCAGCAGCTCAGTGGCCAAGCCAGCTGGTTAACTAATGGCCTACGTATCCACTCGCTCGACAGCCTAGGACTATTAGTCTCTATCCCCAAAAATGAGGCTGAGCCACTCACAACGGTAGCCGATCCCCTGGATAGCCCATGGCCCCTTGCAAGCTTGCCGCAAGTCGCCATGCCTATGCCCATTTTTGTCGATAATTTGCAATTGAGCGACAGTCAATTGCAACTGGGCGATCGCACTGACAACTTCGCCAGTATCCATTTACAAGGTAACTACATTGACTATCTTCTTGCTGTGGATCTATTGCAAGTCACCCATGATTACGGTCAAATCACTGTCGATGGTGACATTACGCTTAGCGCCCATTACCCAATGGCCCTTCAAGTTGAGGCGACAATCGATAACATAGCTGAACTACCAAGCTTGTCTCAGCAAACCCTCGAACTAAACCTGAGTGGTGACCTACAGCGGTTGCAGCTAACGGCCGCAGGCCAAGGACATATTAACTTAGCCTTAGAAGGTGAAATTGATTTAGCCGATCCCGAGCTCCCCTACCAGCTCAAATTGACTAGCGAACAACTTATGTGGCCGCTCGATGCGCCACTATATCGAGCACAAGCTATCACGCTGGAAACGGCAGGGTCGCTTAGCCAACAACAGGCTAAAGTGAATGGCCACGTTTTGACCCCTTATCATCCTATGCTGCAGCTGGATGCTCAGTTGAGTCACAGTGAGCAAACGGTCACGATAAGCCAATTGGCCATCATTAGTGATATGGGTAACCTGCAAGCTTTAGGCTCTGTGGGTTATGGCGATGAGATCAGGTGGGACTTAGCCATAACCAGTGACTCGCTACAATTGGCATCTCTGACGCTTGATAATGAGACCACCTTACCAAATACCAATATCAGCGGTTCATTGATAAGTCAGGGCTCAGTGGCTGCTAAACAATGGCAAGTAGCCATTCGCGAGGCAGCGCTGCAAGGCCAGATAGATCAGTACCCGTTACGAGTAGAAGGAGATGTTAATCTTAACCATTTATGGCAACTTAACGCTAATCGCTTAGTGCTTCACGCGCTAGACGCAGAGTTGGCTATATCAGGAAACGTTGACCAACAATGGGCGCTCGGTGGTCAATTAGCTATTCCGGCGCTGAATTTATGGCACCCCGATGCCTCCGGAAGCATTAATGCCAAGATCACGGTTTCTGGTGACAGCCAACATCCTGAGCTGGCTCTGAATGTTGACAGTCGCGATCTTAGTTTTGCTGGTAATGCTGTAGATAAAACTCACCTAACAGCTTTTTATCGACCATTGGATGATCACCAATTTGCCTTATCAATGAACGCCTCAGCAATCGTCATGCCTGCGGTAGAATTTGACTCTATCACCCTTGGAATACAAGGCGATCAAGCGGTGCAGCAACTGAGTCTACAAAGTGAAGGCGATGTAATTTTAGACAGTGCGATAGCATCGACGTTTGATATGGACAAACAACAACTCGCACTGTCAGTCAATAAGCTAAACCTTGATTCTCTGCTTGGATTAGTCCAGCTTAATCACCCCATTGTGTTTAATTGGGATAATAATGCCCAACAAGGAAACATCGACCCATTTTGCTGGCAACATCAACACGGAAAACTGTGTCTCAACGACGATGTAGAACTTGGCAAATCTGGCGATGCCAATATTCAGTTTGCCGGGGATATTGGCGCACTGATTAAACCATTATTACCAGTAAACATGTCGTGGCAGGGCCCTGCGACTCTCGAATCACAGCTAAGTTGGGCACCGCAGCAAAAACCACAAGCACGGGTTGATTTAAACTTCAGTGCTGGGCAGGTCTTATTACAAACCAGTAAACGAAAACTGGAAAGTCGTTATCGACAACTGCAGTTTAATGCTGCATTAGACGCAGAACAATTCGTCTTAAATGCCCAGCTTGATGCGCAGGAATTGGCGCAACTTAACAGCTATGTAGCCATAGGTGTCGGTCCAGAAAAGCCCCTATCAGGTAATATCAACATCGCTAATATTGATCTGCAGGCTCTGGCCAATTTCACCCCACAATTGGCCACCTTAAATGGGCAAATCGACAGTGCACTGCAGTTATCAGGCTCCTTAAGCCAACCTCAGGTAACCGGTAACATCGATCTATCCCGGGGCAAATTACTCGCAGCGGCTAATCCAACCTTACTCGATGACATCAATATCGCTGTTCGGCTACAAGGACAAGCGGCCAGTGTTCAAGGTGGCTGGACAATGGGCAATGGTAAAGCCAACTTAAGTGGTGATCTCGATTGGGGCGGTGAAGCATTTCAAGGCAATTTAGCGGTTAACGGTGATAAGCTTGCCGTTATCCAACCGCCGATGGTCATTTTAGATGTATCACCCGACATAAACATTACCTTTGGACCAGAGCGTTTGGATGTCAGTGGGATAATTAATGTGCCCACTGGCCATATCAATATTGTTCAACTGCCCGAAGGGGGGGTAGCCGAATCCAGCGATGTGGTCTTTAACGATAGTAAAGCCAGTGAACAGCAGAAGGTCAATCCTATCGCCATCACCTCTAAAATTGACATCCAAGTAGGCGATCAGTTAACCATTGACGGTATGGGATTAACGGGTCGACTACAAGGCACCTTAACGCTTCGTCAAGAAGCCTTTAAACCCCCCTTGTTGTATGGCGATGTAAAAGTGGTTGATGGATTTTATAAATTTATGGGGCAGAAACTCGCAATCAACACCGGTGAAGTGCAATTTATAGGGCCTATCGATGTCCCTAACCTCAATATTGAAGCGGTACGAGAAATTAAAAGCGAAGATGTCATCGCCGGAGTCCGCGTCACTGGTACGCCTTTAAAACCCATTGTCACCCTCTTCTCTTCGCCAACCAAGGAGCAAGCGGAGATCTTGTCATACATTGTCAAGGGAACTGGCTTTAACAATAATAGTGACTCACAAAATAACGCCTTAATGATGGGAGCGGCATTAACCCTTGGTAACCAATTGGGTGGCGGTGCAGTCAATAACATTGGCAGTTCAGCGACAGGCATCGTTGAGAAATTTGGTCTTTCTAATGTACAGCTCGATGCTAATGATGATGGTAAGGTGGCTATTAGTGGCTTTATTGGTGATAACTTAATGGTCAAATATGGTATTGGTGTCTTTAACCCAGGTTATGAGATGACGGTGCGCTACTATTTACTGTCTCAGCTCTATTTAGAAAGTGTCTCAGGCACGGTAGAGAAATCACTCGATATCTATTACAACTTTAATATCGATTAGCCAATTTAAACTTTAATAAGTGCATCATTACTTTTCGCATTCGGTTGACGAAATAATGCCACGCCGAGAATAGCTATAGCGAAAGGTCAACCGACATCCATAAAAAACCGCAGTTCACAAACGAATGTGAATGCGGTTTTTGTGTTAATGACGTTAGCAACACTAAAAGTTAGCAGATAGCAACAAGCCTCACTATGGATGCTGCTTGGATTGGCGGTTGCAGCTTAGCTTGTCATCACAATGATTTTTCAGCCTGGAGCAAGAGATCATTTTTATGTCGTTGCCAAACTTTACCACTATTGATGCCGTAACTGCGCATCAACACAGGAATGTCATTATGATTATGCTCTTTGGCTAACGCCTCTAGTGCCTGATAAAAATCAAGCGCCAGTTCACGAGCCTGATCAATGGCAAAATACTCTTTACCAACTCGGCTATATAAACCTTTAAACCCATTTAAGATCAATACATAAAGCGGATTACCCGAATGATAGGCAAGCGCATGATGCAATTGGTAGTCGAAATCGATATAGGCCTTTGCTTCATCTTTTAATGTCGCTAATGGTGCCAACGCTTCTAATACTTTATCCGGATTATAACGCACTGCACCTTTAAAATAGATAGCGCTGATATTGGTGCGAGCCGACAAGAGTTGTTCTAGTAATACAGGCTCGCCAGCAGGGTTAAGTTCGGCAATGGTTTCTAATACATTTAAGCCAGAGGTTTCCCAAATATCATTAACCCGAGTTGGTTTACCATGTTGGATGGTTAACCAACCATCTCGTGCTAAGCGCTGTAACACTTCTCGAAGTGTAGTACGGGTAACCCCGATAAGTTCCGATAGTTCACGCTCAGCAGGCAAAATTGAACCGGGAGGAAATTTCCCTTCCCAAATAGAGCGAACAATATATTTTTCAGCAAAGCTTGCGGGCCCTTTCGCTTCAATTATATCTTTGTTTTTCGGCGGTACTGGTGCTTGGGGGACAGTTGTCATCAGGCCACTATTCCAAATAAATGAGATTATCTTAATACTGATCATACCAGAGCGACGAAAAATGGAAACCTAATCCGCGATATTAACTACTCACACCTAGAAGGACGAAGCTCTCAATTTTCACTTAAACGTGCTGCATATCAAAAAATAACCAATTCAAATTTTGTTGTAGCCCTGTGTTTTTAAACTTTAGCTTTATAAAAGTATTAATTTATAGATATCATTAGGCTACACTGTCCGAACTTCGGACCGTTCCTTGTCTATTTTTATCAAAACAATTATACATTTGAGAGGGTGCCATGCCTGTGACTATGAGTCGGGCGTTTATTGACAATTTCTTAGGAAACTCTCCTAAGTGGTTCAAATTCGCAATTATATCATTTCTAGTGATTAACCCCATTATATTCTATATCAACCCATTTATTGCCGGTTGGTTATTGGTGGTTGAGTTCATATTTACCTTGGCTATGGCCTTAAAGTGTTATCCGTTACAACCTGGGGGGCTGTTAGCCATCGAGGCCGTGATTATCGGCATGACCTCCCCCAGCCAAGTTCTGCATGAAATTGAAGCTAATCTTGAAGTATTATTATTGCTGATCTTTATGGTTGCCGGTATCTACTTCATGAAACAGTTATTGCTGTTTGTCTTCACGAAGATGATCACTAAGGTACGCTCTAAAATTGTCGTTTCTTTGATGTTCTGTATTGCATCGGCATTTTTATCGGCGTTTCTCGATGCTCTAACCGTTATTGCGGTTATCATCGCTGTAGCTGTTGGTTTCTACTCCATTTACCACAAAGTTGCGTCAGGTAAAAACTTTGCAGATGACCATGATCACACCAACGATCAACATGGTGAAGGCTTCTCTTTATGTGAAGATGAGCTCGAAGCCTTCCGCGGATTTTTGCGTAACCTATTGATGCACGCAGGTGTGGGTACGGCATTAGGTGGTGTATGTACCATGGTTGGTGAGCCACAAAACCTCATCATCGCCGCACAAGCCAATTGGCAATTTGGTGAGTTTGCCCTGCGTATGGCGCCAGTGACTGTGCCCGTGTTTATCGCGGGGATATTCACCTGTTTCTTAGTTGAAAAATTCAAAGTCTTTGGTTACGGCCAGCAATTACCTGAAGCTGTACATAAAATCTTGGCAGATTATGCTTCACATGAAGATGCTCGACGCACTAAACATGACAAAATGAAGCTGACTATTCAAGCGTTAGTCGGTGTTTGGCTCATTGTCGGGTTAGCATTCCACTTAGCGTCAGTTGGCTTAATCGGCTTGTCAGTTATTATTATCACCACCGCATTTAATGGTGTCACTAACGAACATGCCTTAGGTAAAGCGTTTGAAGAAGCCTTACCTTTCACGGCGTTACTCGCCGTGTTCTTCGCCATTGTTGGGGTGATTATCGATCAGCAACTGTTTGCCCCAGTGATTCAGTGGGCATTAAGCTATGAAGGTAATACACAGTTAGTGATTTTCTATATTGCGAATGGTTTACTGTCAATGGTCAGTGACAACGTGTTTGTTGGTACCGTTTACATTAACGAAGTCAAAGCTGCGTTACTGGATGGACAAATTACCCGAGATCAGTTTGATCTACTGGCAGTGGCCATTAATACCGGTACTAACTTACCTTCAGTAGCAACACCTAACGGCCAAGCTGCATTCTTATTCCTGCTGACTTCAGCAATCGCACCACTTATTCGTCTCTCGTACGGACGCATGGTGTGGATGGCTCTCCCCTACACTATCGTATTATCGATTATTGGAGTATTGGCGATTGAGACTGGGTATTTAGCTGACATGACGCAATACTTCTATGATTCACAGATGCTGATCCATCATTCGGTAGCGGAAGTGAGTCAAGGCGCTGTTAGCGTTCATTAAATGATAATTGACCTAAACGAACTAGTTTCGTAAAGTCTTAAAAACGCCTCTTAATGTAAGAGGCGTTTTTTATAGGAGAAGTTTGTTTGAGCCCACTAACCCGTTTTGCCCAATCCCGTGTTGCATGGATAACCTTATTCAGCAGTGCACTGGTTCTTGAATCTTGTGCTCTATATTTTCAATATGTGATGCAGTTAACCCCCTGCGTAATGTGTATTTACCAGCGCCTTGCCCTGTTTGGGGTATTGTTTGCTGGCGCATTGGGTTGCATAGGTTACCGTTATCGTTTAGTGCGGCTATTGAACATTATATTATGGGGAGTGAGCGCTGCATGGGGCTTAAAGCTCGCGATAGAACTAGTGGATATGCAAACCAATCCATCGCCTTTTTCGACCTGTTCATTTCTGCCCGAATTTCCGACTTGGATGCCATTACATGAGTGGTTACCTTCGGTATTCATGCCAACAGGTATGTGCACCGATATTCCCTGGCAACTATTTGGCGTCACTATGGGCCAATGGATGATAGTGGCATTTTCAGTCTATTTACTTGCCTTGGCTATTTTCGCCATCCCCGCTTTGAGTAAAACTAACGAGCAAGGTAATTAATCGGCGGGCCTTAGTTAAATGACCATAAAAATGCCCGGGTAGTGATACTCGGGCATTTTTATGGTGTGTATAGTGGCCAAGCGTTCTATTTAACGCTCCTTCGCACACTAACGATTAATCGTTCAGTATGGCAAAGTCAATATAGGTAGGCACAGTTACTCACAATCCTTGAGCGGCCATAACACTATATGATCTTCTAAGTATTTCACTTTAGTCTCGTTAACCACTTTATCTTGAGTCGACATACCCAGTGCATGCATCATCTGTTTATCGCCAGCGATTAACGGATGCCAACTGGGTAAACTACGACCTAAATATAGCCGGCGATATGCACAGCTGTCGGGTAACCACGTGAGATCCGCAATATTATCGAGTGTCACTTTAGTGCAGCTTGGAACGAAGTCAAAACGCTGCTCATAATGGCGACATTGGCATTGCTGGGCATCAAGTAATTGACAGGAAGCATTGGTGTAATACAACTCCTCTGTCTCGTCATCGATAACCTTATTTAAACAACATTTGCCACAACCATCACACAACAACTCCCACTCTTCACTGGTTAATTGTGCTAGAGATTTTTCATTCCAAAAAGCCATAGTTCTCATTCTACAAAATGCCTACAAACGCAGGCGAGTTTACACTATTTTAGCCTAATGCGGCAGATGCCAGTACCAAGCTACTTAATGGCTGGAAATTTAATTCGTTCGGATAGATAGGTCAAAGACAAGGCATAAAAGTCAGAAGGGTTCCATTGGGTCAATGCTCGATAATTGTCATACACCAAATACTTACGACCGTTGATGCCGTCGGGCATAATGAGCGATACTTGCATATCTTGCCTGCTTGGTAAATTGGAGCCATCGAAACGCTTAACACCTAATGCCTGCCACTGAGCAAAGCTCTTGTGCGTCTCTAAGCCAATCAGATCTCGGGGAATCGCCTTTGGCACTTGTACTTGTCGACCCCAGGTTGCCTCGTCATTCCAGCCTAATTGGTTTAAATAATAAGCCGTGGAGGCAAACGCATCACTTAGATTGCTCCAGATATCGATAACGCCATCATTATCACCATCTTTAGCAAAACGCGCATAATCGCTAGGAGTAAAGTGTGCATAGCCCATTTTGCCTAACGCGTTACTTTTAAGCTCTGCAAACTCAACCTGCTTATGCTCAATAAGCTTGAGCGCATCCATAAATGCTTGACGGTTTGCCACTTCGTTATCACCGCGATAGCCATTTGATGCCGCCACAGTTAATACGGGATAATGACCAACATCATCTCCTAGTTGAGATGTCAGCCCCCATAAAGCGATGATAAAACGAGGCTGTACGCCATATTGTTCGCCTAAAAGATCAAATTGTGTTTTATTCGCCTTATACAGGCTTCTAGAACGAGTAACGATAGACTCTGGTACTAAGTAAGATAAATATTGCTCTAAGTTAGATGGCGATTCGGGCATATTGGCATTAAACGACGCCTTCTTAAACAACTTAATTTGCGGAAATACCTGTTTGACTGTGGTCGCAGAAACCCCTTCATTTAAGGCTTGTTGTTGTAACACATCAAGATATTGCTCAAACGAGAGCTCTGAAGACTTTGCTTCGACCACTGCTATTGATAATACAGTGGATAATAGTAAGGTTCCCCACAAGGTATTTACAAACATGCATATTCCTTTATTAATTAGTCATGCAAATAATCAGTCGCGGCTATAGCCTATCTCTTGCTTATATTCTTCAAGAAGATTTTTGGGTGGTGGCGGTAACTGAAGATAATAGCCCTTCTCTTTAAGTTCAACCTTTACCTTATTAATATCGGCAATGCCTAAATGTTGACGCTTATCTAGTGGCACTATCATGACTAATTCTGGTACACCAAACATCTGCATCAGAGCCTCGGGAACCCGCTCAAATTCATTACGTTTTTCAATAAATAGATAACAGTCAGCTTTTAATCGACTTTTATATACTGCACAGATCATATTGGGGGAATTTCCTGTTTATTCAACTTGCCAGCAAATGAGGCACACTATACCATGTGGCCTAGGATTATAGTAATCTCTAACTGGCTAAGCTGGTTTATTTTATAAAGAGCAAAATTAGGAATGCAGAAACCTAGCCTCGAATTAAAAGGCTCTTCATTTACGCTTTCAGTACTGCACATTAATCATGCTGATCTCAATAAAGTTGCCGTTGAATTAGACAGTAAATTAGCTATTGCGCCGCAATTCTTTATCGGTGCACCGCTAGTGGTAAATTTAAGCAGTATTAATGATGCCAATTACCCTTTAGCGGGGCTAAAAGACTTGCTACTGTCTCGTAATTTAGTGATTGTTGGGATCACTGGGGCACCAAGCGCTATAGCCAATCAGGCCAAATCACTTGGGCTAGCCATCATTAAATCCGGTAAACAGAGTGCTAACCAACCGCAGTTACCCAGAACCACCAAAATAGTGAAACAAAACATTCGCTCAGGACAGCAGATCTACGCTCAAAATGGCGATCTCATTATTGTCGGCGCTGTGGGTAATGGTGCTGAAGTGATTGCAGATGGCAGCATACATATATACGGTAGTCTTAGAGGTAAAGCCATGGCGGGTGCCAATGGTGACAAAAATGCCGTCATTATTGCACAAACGCTGGACGCAGAACTTGTGTCCATCGCTGGACAATATTGGCTAACCGAAAATCTTCAGGCACATGCCACGATAAAAAGCGGTTGTATTCGGCTCGAAGGTGACAGCCTTACCCTCGACGCGTTATCGCTATAGCAACACATTAAGGATAGAAATGCACATGGCACAAATCATTGTTGTCACTTCAGGTAAAGGCGGAGTGGGCAAAACCACTTCTAGCGCAGCGATAGCCACTGGGTTGGCCTTAAAAGGACATAAAACAGTCGTAGTCGATTTCGATATCGGCTTACGCAACCTCGACCTAATAATGGGTTGTGAGCGTCGGGTGGTTTATGATTTCGTCAACGTGATTAACGGCGAAGCCAATTTAAACCAGACTTTAATCAAAGATAAGCGTACCAGCAATTTGTATATTTTGCCGGCTTCGCAAACTCGAGACAAGGACGCGCTGACCAAAGAAGGCGTTGGCCGAGTGCTTGACGAACTGCGTAAAGAGTTCGAGTACATTATTTGCGATTCTCCCGCCGGAATTGAAACAGGCGCAATGATGGCACTCTACTTTGCCGATATCGCTATCGTCACGACCAACCCAGAAGTTAGCTCAGTGCGCGATTCAGACCGTATCTTAGGCATGTTGCAGAGTAAATCTAAGCGCGCTGAAGACGGTTTAGAGCCTGTCAAAGAGTTCTTATTGTTAACCCGTTACTCGCCTACTCGTGTGGCAACAGGTGAAATGCTGAGCGTGGCTGACGTTGAAGAAATTTTAGCCATCCCACTTTTAGGGGTTATTCCTGAGTCTCAAGCGGTATTAAAAGCCTCAAACTCTGGTATTCCCGTCATCATAGATCAAGAGAGCGATGCTGGTCAGGCTTATGCTGACAGTGTGGCCCGTTTAGTCGGTGAAAACGTTGAGATGCGTTTTATCACCGAAGAGAAAAAAGGATTCTTAAAAAGGATATTTGGTAGCTAATTATGTCTTTACTCGATTATTTTAAAACCAAGAAAACACCGAGCACTGCAGTTACTGCCAAAGAGCGACTGCAAATCATTGTGGCCCACCAACGTGGTGAGCGCGATGTGCCTGACTATTTTCCTGCGATGAAGCAAGAGATCATCGAAGTGATCCGTAAGTATGTGCAGATTGACTCAGACCAAGTGACTGTGCAGCTAGATCAAAACGATGACCACCTATCGGTACTTGAACTGAACGTGACCTTGCCTGAAAAATAGTCGCCATCTCACCCAACATACTGTTTAACTTGATAAGGTGGCAAACAGTAAATTGGTACCGAGACAAATAAGCCCTCATGATGAGGGCTTATTTATTATGACAACTTATTGATGAAGGCTTATCGATGGAACTTATTCATGAGTCAAACAACATCATGATGTAAGCCTAACTGCGCACTGAAGTTAAATGACCAACTGCTGCAGTTTATCTTGTACCAGTGAAGCTCGCCAACCGCACAATAATAGCGGTAAATCCCCCGTTTGCCCTTCCCAGCGCCACTGTAAATATTCATGAATATGACGTTTTGAGCCAATCAGCTCCATCGGCACATCCTGCTGCTCGGCAATCTCTGTTAAACAGTTTTTGATATTTTTAAAGGCCGACTTATAGCCCGGCTTTAATGCAATCACATCAATCGCGTTAGGCAAATTAGCCAGATCCACGGTGGCCATCACAGCCACTATCGCCTTAGCATGAACCCGCTTTTCTTGCTCAGTAAGTTCAGACATCTTAAAGATATCGGCTGTTGTTTTAGGCTGTTTTTTAGCTAGCGCGATCAATGCATGATCTTTAATCACAAAACCAAGGGCTAAATCTTTGGCAAGGGCTTTTTCAAGACGCCATTTAGCCAGCACTTTTAAATATGCCAGCTGTTTAGGGTTAAGCTGAAAAGCATTTTTCACTTTAAGGTAAGCCGCTTCACCATCGGGAGCATCAAGGCGCCCTTGCGTCATGCGCTCACCTTCTTCATAAAGCCAAGCTAATCGGCCCGTCGCCTCAAGCTTAATCACCAGTTGCGGATACAGCTGATAGAGGTATTCGACATCATTGGCCGCATAATGTAACTGCGCCTCGCTCAAAGGGCGCTTAAGCCAGTCGGTACGTGACTCACCTTTATCTAAGGTAATATTTAAACAGTGCTCTACCAACTTAGCGTAACCTAAGCCATGTCCTAGGCCACATAAGGCCGCAGCAATTTGGCTGTCGAACAAGACTTTAGGCTGGCATAGGCCATATTTTGCTAACACTTCGAGATCTTCACTACAAGAGTGCAACACTGTAATAATATCGTCACGTTGGAACAGTGCCCAAAAACTGCTGAGATCATTCACCGCCAATGGATCGATTAAGGCCAACGATTTCCCGTCATACACCTGAATTAAGCCTAAACGCGCATAATAGGTGCGTGTGCGAACAAACTCAGTATCCAGCACCAGCACACTCGCTTGACTATACTGCGCCACAAGCTCAGTTAGGCTTGCATCATCCTCTACATATTGAAACGCTAACAATCTCATCTCCCCAAACACGGCTTTACTTATCGCAGTGACATTAATTCAACGTGCGCTTGTTTAATGTCACCGCGATTAACACAAAAGCCGGCAATAAGCGCCGGCTTTGAGTTAACATTAATACGGTTAATACCTAATCTCTACTAACTAAGCTTAACTACGCAGATTTGGCCTCATCGCGGAGTTCGCGGCGTAAAATTTTGCCGACATTACTCTTAGGTAACTCATCCCTAAATTCTACCAGCTTAGGCACTTTATATCCCGTCAAATGATGACGACAATGCTTAATTAGCTGCTCTTCGGTCAAAGATTTATCATTAGCGACCACAAAAATCTTCACCAATTCGCCACTGACCTCGTGAGGTACACCAACGGCAGCGACTTCTATCACCTTTGGATGCAGTGCAACTACCTCTTCGACTTCATTAGGAAACACATTAAAACCTGACACCAAGATCATGTCTTTTTTACGATCGACAATAAAGAAAAACCCTTGCTCGTCCATGTAACCTATATCGCCGGTCGCGAGATAGCCTTGGGCATCGATGACCTTGGCCGTTTCTTCAGGACGCTGCCAATAGCCTTTCATTATCTGTGGGCCTTTAGCAAACAACTCTCCCGTTTCCCCTTGCGCTAATACATTACCGTCATCATCACGCACTTGCATATCGGTATTGGCAACAGGAAAGCCAATCGAACCGTTATAGCCTTCAAGATTATAAGGGCAGCAGGCCACCAGAGGTGAAGCTTCAGTTAGGCCATAACCTTCTAGTAATTTAGTCTTGGTGAGCCCCTGCCACTTATCGGCTACCGCACGTTGCACCGCCATACCACCGCCAATAGACAGCTTAAGCGCAGAAAACTCTAACGCCTGAAACTCTTTAGAGTTCACCAAGGCATTAAACAGGGTATTCACCCCGGTCAGTGCCGTAAATGGGTGCTTCTTTAACTCAGCCACAAACGCTGGGATATCTCTCGGGTTGGTGATCAATAGATTATTTGCTCCTTTATGTAGGAACAATAAGCAGTTAACCGTTAGTGCAAAGATGTGATATAGGGGTAGCGCCGTGACCACAAACTCTTTGCCGTTTTCCAGTAAAGGAGAGTAAGCGGCATCGGCTTGCAGTAGATTACTGACAATGTTGCCATGAGTGAGCATCGCACCTTTAGAGACGCCAGTGGTGCCACCGGTATATTGCAAAAAGGCCACGTCATCGGCATCAAGAGACGGCTTAACATACTGCATGCGGCGGCCTTTAGATAAAGAGCGACGCATCGAAATGGCATGTGGAAGGTGATATTTAGGCACCATCTTCTTAATGTATTTCACCACGAAATTCACTAAGGTGCGTTTAGGCGCGCTCAGTAAGTCACCGAGTCCGGTTAAAATTACGCTTTCAACAGCAGTGTCTTCAACCACTTCTTCCAGCGTACTGGCAAAATTAGAGACCACAACAATCGCTTTGGCACCCGAATCATTAAGCTGGTGCTTTAATTCTCTCGGGGTATACAGTGGATTGACGTTGACCACCACCATACCTGCACGCAAAATACCAAATAGCGCAATAGGATATTGCAACAAATTTGGCATCATGATGGCAACGCGATCGCCTTTTTGCAGCTTAAGTTCATTTTGTAAGTAGGCGGCAAACGCACGGCTACGCTCTTCGAGTTTACGGTAAGTCAGTGTCGCGCCCATATTCACAAATGCAGGCTGATCGGCATATTTTGCCACTGAACTTTCAAACAGATCGATTAACGAACTGTACTGTTTCTCGTTAATAATGGCGGGTACATCATCGGGTAAATTGTTCGTCCAAAGCTGTTCCACTAGTCTCTCCTAAATCCAGAGGCAGAGTTATTGTGAATGAAATCAATCACTAATCGTTTCAAATAATAGAAACTAAACACTGACTTATCAATATTGTAAGTAACACCCAAAAATCATACGGGCGTTTTAATTTTGAACATCATCACATAATTAGAGTAAAAATCCTAGACTAATTTTGCGTACCGATGATTATTCAATCGACTGACTCATGTCAGCTTAAAAATTCATAAATGTGCCTAGCCACCTGCTGTGCATTGCCCATATGCAGATGATGGTCGCCATCGAGTTCCACATGGGTTATTGCCTGATACCAATCCAATACTTGCTGAGTGATTTTCGGCTCGCGTTGATAACCATCCCGTGCAGTAATCAACAACACACGACCAGTATGGCCTTGCATTAATCCTGTCACGTGTTCAAGATTAAGCCGCATCGGCGAGTCCAAGGTAAGCCTAGGATCGGTACGCCATCGCAGAGCAGTCTCACCATTCACATTACGTTCAATGATAAGTCGACACCAAGGCGTGGCCAGTCCGGTCAAACGATGCCTAGCCGTTACGGCTCTCTCAAGTGAAAAGCTCCGTGAAGGCGCGCTCTTTTTTTCCAATAAGCGCCGATAACCTTGAAAACTTCGAGTCAATCGCTGCCGACTATTCACAGGGGTTTCAAACAGCGGCGCCATCGCTTCAATCAATATCCAGTGGGGCACTTTATCGGCAAAGGCTGCGCTATAAGCAGACGCAACAATCGCACCAAGTGAATGGCCCATCACCGCATAAACGGGTTTAATCGCCATCACAGCATCAAGCAAAATATCGACATCATAAAGATAATCAACCCAATGCAGCGGATAGGCGCCGGGTCGATGTTCTGAGCGACCATGCCCAGGCCAATCAATGGCTAACACTTGGAAGTTATCAAGATTCTGGGTTAATGGCGCAAAGCTGTTGGCATTATCTAACCATCCATGCAATGCCAGTATTAATGGCTTATCGTCACTTCCCCATACTCTTGCGGCTAAACGAATATGAGGCAACTGAATCGTCACCTCATTTTCTGCGCCGCAAGATTGCCATAGCAAGCTCTTTTTGTCAGGCATTTATTACTACTTTTTGATAAATTTGAGTGTCATGCGGTCGCTTTCGCCTATTGCGAGGTATTTTTGCTTGTCTTGCTCACCCAACCTCAGGCTTGGTGGCAAGGTCCACACCCCTTTAGGGTGATCTTTGCTGTCTTTGTCATTGGCGTTAATTTCGCTGCTAGACACTAGAGTAAAGCCTGATTTTTGCGCCAAATCGATGATCTCATCTTGCAGCATATAACCAGAGCTTAACGCCATTCCGGGCTTAGCCCTATGCTCAACAATGCCCAGTACTCCACCGGGTTTGAGCACCTGATACGCACTGTCAAACACATTTTCTAACTGGCCTGAATTGGCCCAGTTGTGCAGATTACGAAAAGTCAGCACAGCATCGACACTGTTATCTTCACCTAACTCGGTCAGGCGTGGTGGATCGAACGCCAAGAATGAAGCTTGACCAAGCACAGCGCGATTGTCATCCAGCCACTGCGCTAATGCTTTGCCTAAACGAATTTGATATCCAGGTAACTTAATCCCTTCTGGAGGGTTTGCATCGAAGTTTGCAGCGATATAGTGTCCTTCAGCGGCTAAATATGGCGCCAAAATCTCGCTATACCACCGTCCACCTGGCCACAATTCTATGACTGTATCGTTAGGTTTTATGTCAAAAAAAGTGAGTGTTTCAGCTGGATGCCTATAGGCGTCACGAGCAATATTGTCTGCTTGTCTTAAGTCATTGTTCAAGGCGGCACTCAGATGAGTATCTACCTCGGGTTGCGCCAGTAAATGGCCACTAAATAGACTCGCTACAAGCACAGAAGGTAATAGCAGATTATTGAATAACGGCATGGATTTCATTAAATATCTCCTCAGCAAAGACTTAAACCTATCAGTCTCTATGAGGAAATTAAATAAAAACAAACAAGGAGTAATGTTTATTTTGATAAGCGGTCAACCTTACTCCAACACAACCACAACATCAGCAGGCTGGTCAATAACCAGAGTGTCACCCAAAACACAGCCGGCATCCATGTCAACTGCGCCAACATTGCGGCATCCCCCTGACCTGTTAAGCCAAATAACACCGCCGGGCTGGCCAAAGCATTGAGCATCACCATTAATGCCATCACCCTAAGTGATAGCGTCAACGGTGGGCTGTGACTTAACTTTAACGGTAATAAAAACAGCAAGGCTAATAGCGACAAAATACCCAGCGTCAACAGATCGCGCCCCCACAGTAACATGGTTAACAACACCGCTAAGCCTAACAAAGCAAAGCTAAGCCGTATCCCCTGACGCCACGTGGCTAAATTAAAAATCAGTAATCCCCATAAGGCTGCACCAAAATAACCGGCAAAACCGATGGCTACAGGCCACCCCCCTTGGCTAAAACAGAGCCCGGCACCATTAGGAAATAGCTGGATATGGCTAACGGCGCCGCCAGTTAGCAAAGTTGCCAAGCCATGAGAGAGCTCATGAAAATAACTCTCTAGCCATTTAAAGGGCACGCTGAGATAGGGAATACGCGTAAGTATCAGTGCCAGCAGTAGTTCGATAATAAATTGACCACGGCTGGGGACTGCGATGGCATTGGGCGCAGTGGATTGACTATGCAGCGCCATTAGTGACTCCACCTAGGCAAGTGACCGTTACTCAAATAACGAGTACAGGCAAAAAAATAAGCTAAGACACTAAGTGACAATAAGGATTTTTGCGCGCCATAGACAGCTAACAACAATGCGGAGACAAAAGCAGTTAAATACCACCAAAGCCTGCCCGCGCTGAGCCGCTTATGCATAAGTATCGATACCCACCATTTGCGAAATAGCTTCTCGCTGCGCGGCATGTTCATGCTGTAGGTAAGTAGAAATCGCGCCTTGCTTGGCCTGAGTATTCTGCTCATACTCGAGCTTGGCATCGAGACGGGCGTCAAGTTGCATGGCACTTGAGTTGTCTGCGTTATCAGCATTACCAAGCTCCACCTCAGTTGCGCCTGACTGGCCTTGTTGGCGCAATAGATCGCTAGACTCAATCGCTTTGACATCAATAATCGCAGGCAAAACTTGCGCCGTCTTAAGCGGCGCAATGCTGTCACTGATGTTTGTGGCGCTTGGCAATGTATTGCTGCGCAGCACATGACCGGATTGGATCTGCATAACTTACCTCACAGTGTGGCGCTTGATTCTGCTGTGCGCCACGGCAATGGTTAGATTATCGATATAGACTCATTTATAGCGAGTTACGATCACCTCGCTTTCAGCAGTATGAATTTGTTAGGCTTAACTTCAAAGACAACAACTAGCATCTACTAAAAGCCGATTGCTATAAGTTTAAAACAGATCACTCACGCCCGGGCAACTTTTTCCACGTAACGGTATCACGCAAATAGACAGGTTGAAGCCCTTCTACATCAGTCGATTGTCCAACGTCATGGGCTATCTCTGCTAGTTGCAACATATATTTAGCTTCGGGAAACTTGGCTTCTGCTGCCAGCAACATTCCCTCGATAAGCAACTCAGGATAAGCATCAAAGCCGGTGCCACAAGCCATCACCGCTTGCTGATAATCTAAAGCACGGCTGACTTCAACAGGAGCGCACACGCTTTCCCGGCCAATCAGTGTCGCTATACCCGCTTGATTGATAAATTCGCCCCAATAGACTTCGCCCATACGGGCATCGATGGCAGCCACGACTTGCGCCGCGCCATGGAGCTCAATCGTCGCCTGCGCCATCGCCTGTAAAGTTGAAATACCTACTACAGGTAAGTCTTGGCCTAACGCTAATCCTTGAGTCATTGACGTGCAGATGCGTATACCGGTAAAACTGCCAGGGCCGCGGCCATAGGCTATCAAGTCAACATCACTTAACCCAATATTGGCATCATTGAGCACCTTATCGACCATAGGTAATAGCCTTTGGCTGTGTTCACGCGGCGCATCGGCCTGCTGGGCATACACTCGCCCCTGATAGCTTAAGGCCACCGAGCAAGATTCGGTGCAGGTGTCTAGCGCAAGCAGGGTCAAGGATGAAGCATTGTCTGTATTATCAGGCATTAATCTAACCAAAATAGGAATAAAAGCAGATGTTAATCGTCAATCGATGTTCATTAAGGTAACCAGTATCGGCTAGCGATATGACTCGGTACAATAATCACAGTAATTGAGAATCACAGTAATCGAGGGACGACAACATATTTAATGACGCCGATTATAACGTAAATTCAAATCAGGTATAGCCCAAAAGCGGGCATAGACTAAAGCTAACTCAAGATATTGCGCCGCTTAGCGCACTTGTGTTCACCTTCCCGCATCATAACCTCGCTATTATAAGCGCAACATAAGCCAATAACATCAAGTAGCAGCTCATAGATCGCTACCATTACCATCACGCAACTGCGGTACGTAAAAAGGCTTTCGTATTTTGAGCCAATTGGCAAGACTCACCTTGTTGAAAATTATTTCATGGTCAAATTGATTATAAACGATACCATAAAGGCCAAATAGCCAAAATACTCAGCCCATAAGACATTCTGACCACAAGGATCGGCACCACCATGACACAGGATACAAGTATGAGCCCACCACTTAAGATCATTATTGTGGGTGGCGGCGCTGGAGGCCTAGGCCTTGCAACCCAACTGGGGCTTAAACTAGGGAAAAAAGGCCAAGCGGAGATCACCTTAATCGATAAAAACCGCACCCATATTTGGAAGCCGCTACTCCATGAAGTCGCCACCGGCTCACTCGATGCCGATCTCGATGGTGTGGTCTATTCGGCCCATGCGGTGCGCCACGGTTATCAATTTCAATTAGGCGAGCTCAATCATGTCGATCTTAAGGCTCAGAGCATTACGCTTGCCCCGATCATAAACGCTAATGGGGAAGCCCTACTCCCCAGCAGGCAGCTCAGTTATGATAAATTAGTCATCGCTGTTGGCAGTGTCAGTAATGATTTTGGCACCCCTGGGGTACAAGAGCACTGCTACTTTTTAGACTCCCACCAGCAAGCCAATCGATTCCATAATGCACTGTTAGACAGCTTTACTCGGGTGCATCAATCGGATGAACTCGGCGCACTAAAAATTGCCATTGTTGGCGGCGGCGCCACAGGCGTTGAGCTGTCGGCAGAGCTATACCATGTCACCGAGCAACTCAAAATGTACGGTTTAAGTAAAATGACCGCCGATAAACTGAGCATCAGCTTGATTGAAGCGGGCCCGCGTATTTTACCTGCGTTACCTGAGCGGATTGCCGCCAGTGCGGCTCGTGAGTTAACGGCACTGGGCGTTAATATCAGAGAAAACACCCGTATTAATCAAGCCTCGGCGCAAGGTTTTATCACCGCCGATGATGAACTCATCGATGCGCACCTGATGTTATGGGCCGCTGGGGTTAAGGCCCCCGAGTTTATTAAACAGATTGAGGGGCTCGAACTTAACCGCGCCAACCAAATTCTGGTAAAAGGCACATTGCAAAGTACCCAAGATGATAACGTCTATGTGATTGGTGACTGCTGTGCATGCCAGCAAGCCGATGGCAGTTTTGTCCCACCGCGCGCACAATCGGCACATCAGATGGCCCAATGTGTTGAACACAATATGCTTGCCGAGATAAAACAACAGCCATTACAAGACTATGTTTATGTCGATCACGGCTCTTTAGTCAATCTATCGCGTTACAGTACCGTCGGTAGCTTGATGGGTAACTTAACCAAAAACAGCATGTTTGTTGAAGGGAAGATCGCTCGCTTTATGTATATCTCGCTATACCGTATGCATCAAAAGGCTATCCATGGCATACCGAAAACCTTGGCATTATGGATGGCAGAAAAAATGATGCGCGTGGTGCGCCCCAGAATGAAACTGCATTAAACTCAATCACTCGCATCCTCAAATAAACAGTCTGTGTGCACTGTTTATTTGAGCCGCCAAGTCGCTATTAGCATAAATAGCATAAAGACAAGATGCCATGTGATCGATTTCACTTATGCGTTTAACTTCAGCGCTTAAAAATCAGTTATCAATGCCAGCCTTAAAAGTGAGCGTTGCCGTCTGTTGGCGCTCAATCTATCTGCTGCAAAAAGGTAATCGCTTGGTCAAGATCCCGGGTGCGGTGCATAGGTGGCAAAGAGTTGATAAATGCCTGTCCGTAGGGGCGATTAACGATACGGTTATCGCATAAAATCAACACGCCGCGATCTTTTTCATCACGGATCAATCGACCTACGCCCTGATTTAAGGTGATCACGGCTTGGGGCAATGACAAACTCATAAAGGGATCGAGTCCATCACGCATTACCCCCTCGGCCCTTGCCTTATACAAGGTGTCATCGGGTGACATAAACGGCAGTTTATCGATAATGACGCAGCTTAATAGTTTACCGCGCACATCAACGCCCTCCCAAAATGCCCCCGTACCCAACAAGACGGCATTACCCAATTGGCGGTACTTTTTCAGCAAAGTTTGTTTGCCCGCCTGCCCTTGTACTAATAAGGGATATTGCACTCGCCCGTGCAGCGCTTGGGCCACCTGATTAAGCATTCGATGGCTGGTAAACAGCATAAAAGTGCGACCTTTAGCGGCATTGATGGCTTTTATCGCCACATCAACCAACTGCTTAGTGGCATTGTCGTGTTGACTGACGCTGCCGAGATGACGCGGCACACAAAATAGCGCTTGGCGCGCATAATCAAATGGACTGTCTAAGATAGCCGTTTGCGCGCTTTTTAATCCTAATGCCTGAGTAAATAAGCCTAAATCACGATTAATTTGTAACGTCGCCGAGGTGAAAATCCAACTGGTATCGGCCCTAAATAATGCCTGGCACTCTTTGGTCACATTAATTGGCGATATTCGCAGCGTCATATGCCGATAACCGTATTCAATACTGTAGGCACTGTTGTGATTATCGCATTGAAAAAACACCGCTAATTTACTTAATTGCTGATTAAGTTTCTCGACGCTATCATCAAACTCTTCATTGCGGCCAAGGTACCCCATTAACAGGGTCTGATAGGCGGTCAGCTCTTGTAACAGCGCCCATGAGGCTGTCATTATCGCTTTGTCGGCCAGCAGATAACGCCAATTGACTTGTTCGGTAGCAAAGACTTGAGCTTGCCACTGCTCAATTAAGGTGTAACAGCGGGCCGTCATCGACGCTATCTGCGCTGAGTCTGTCATCGATTCACGGTAAAGCTGGGCAAAGCGTTCGATCAGGTTAATCACGCTTTTAATATTCAGCTGCTGACCAAAGTAAGTGACTGCAATATCGGGCAGCAGATGTGCCTCGTCAAAAATAACGGCGTCGGTATCGGGCAACAACTCGGCAAAGCCAGTCTCTTTCAACACACTGTCGGCAAAAAACAGGTGATGATTAACCACAATCACCTTGGCATCCATCGCCTTTTGCCGCGCTTTACGGGTAAAACAGGCTTCATAATGCTCGCAAGCTTTACCAATACAACTCTCTTTTGAACTGAACACCAAAGGCAAGGCTGCTGAGTTTTCTGACACACTATGGATACCGCCGATATCACCATCTTGAGTATGTCCAGCCCATTGATTGATTCGCAGCAGATCGTCAAGGACTTGACTGTCCATCACATCGGCACCGTTGAGTTGCCGCTCCATATTGAGCTGGCAAAGGTAGTTGCTGCGGCCTTTGAGTAACGCGACGTTTAGTTTGATATCGAGCATCGCCAGCAATGCAGGAATATCTTTAAAGAACAATTGCTCTTGTAGGTTTTTACTGCCGGTACTGATGATAACTTGCTGACCACTGAGCAATGCTGGCACCAAATACGCGTAGGTTTTACCCACACCAGTGCCCGCTTCAACCACCAAGTTGTCTGCACGCGACATCGCTTGGCTGACTAAAGCTGCCATCTGTTGCTGCTGCGGGCGGCAACTGTAGCCGCTAACGCCTTGGGCTATAACACCGTCATCAGCGAAAATACGCGCCACTTCTTGGGTTAATCTGCTGCTCGTCAATCTCAATCCATCATAGGGTTGTCAGTGCTATTGTGTGGGCATTATCCGTGTTTCATCTCTGAGCACAAGTGGTCGGCATTATCTCACTGACAAAACTTGTTACCTTTACGGCTCACCACCCAACCGATTTTACGACGTACAAAGAGACTTCACTACGGCCAAAACCATTTTGACTATGCACAACGCCTTTTCCCGCGCAGCTTGAAGATGAAGATCACTAATTATGCAAATTAGGGGTTGCATAAACACCCAATCTTGATTAGTTTAAATACAACTCAGGCGACAGCATCGCCGCTTTAGCAAATGATTACACGAGAAAAGAACATGACCCAGCGTTTGAACACTATCCATCATCACCATCATATGCGGTAGCCTTCGGACGCTTACTGCCGGAGGACTATTTCCTTCTGGTGGTTGATTCAAGACAGATCAAAAACCCCTGGAAGGAATTCCGGGGGTTTTTAGTTTCTAGCTTAATATTTTGTTTTAAAACAGTTTTAAAAAATTATTGAATCAACCATAGAGGAAGTCAGTTATGTCAGAGTCAAGCAGATTACGTATCGCCATTCAGAAATCGGGGCGCCTGTCTAAAGAATCACAAAAGCTATTAAAAAGTTGTGGTGTTAAGTTTAACGTTAACGAGCAGCGCCTTATCGCACACTCTGACAATATGCCAATCGACCTGCTGCGGGTGCGTGATGATGATATCCCTGGCCTTGTGATGGATGGCGTGGTTGATCTGGGGATCATAGGTGAAAACGTGCTTGAAGAGGAGCAGATTGAGCGTCAAGCCATCGGCAAACCTGCTGAATGCCTTAAGCTAAGAGAGCTTGATTTTGGCGCGTGTCGACTATCACTGGCTGTACCTAATGAATTTAATTATCAAGATGCGACCTCACTCGAAGGACTGCGCATCGCCACCTCTTACCCGAACCTACTTCGCCGTTATATGCAGCAAAAGGGCATAAGTTATCGCGACTGTATGCTTAAGGGCTCGGTCGAAGTTGCCCCTCGTGCAGGCCTTTCTGATGGGATCTGCGACTTGGTATCAACTGGCGCCACCTTAGAAGCAAATGGCCTGTACGAAACTGAAGTGATCTACCGCTCTATGGCCTGCATCATTCAATCGACTCAAGAGCAAACCCCTGACAAACAAGCGCTGATCAACAAGATTCTTTCTCGTATCAATGGCGTTGTACGCGCTAAAGAGAGTAAATATATTCTGCTGCACGCGCCTACCGAAACTCTCGATCAAATCGTGGCCCTATTACCTGGCGCTGAAAACCCAACCGTACTGCCCCTAAACGATGATACCAATCGCGTCGCTATCCACGCGGTAAGCACTGAAGATCTGTTCTGGGATACCATGGAGGAGCTCACTCAGCTCGGAGCCAGTTCAATACTGGTCATGCCAATCGAAAAAATGATGGGTTAACACTATGACATTAACGACGAGTACCGATGCGATTAAGGTCAAGATGCAACAACTTAAGTGGGCAGAGTTAAGCCTTGGCGAGCAACAACAAGCACTGCAACGCTCTCCCCTCGTTGGCGATTTGGCGCTAGAGCAAAGTGTCAAAACCATTATTGATAAAGTGGCTAACGAGGGAGATATCGCGCTCAAGCAATTTTCAAAGCAGTTTGATGGCGTCGAGTTGGATGAGCTTGCACTGTCTGATATTGAGATAGAAGCCGCCTGCGCAAGAGTTAGCGATGAGATAAAGACCGCCATAGCCCAAGCTATGGACAATATTGAAACCTTCCATAAAGCGCAAGCCTTTCAAGGCATTGATGTTGAAACTCAAACGGGCGTGCGCTGCGAACTTCGTAGTGAGCCCATCGAGAAAGTAGGGCTTTATATTCCTGGAGGCAGTGCGCCGCTCATATCCACCGTATTGATGCTCGCACTGCCAGCCAAAATTGCGGGATGTGAGCAACGTGTGCTCGTCAGCCCCCCGCCCATTGATGATGCCATTGTCTATGCTGCCAATGCATGTGGGATCACAGAGATTTTTCAAGTCGGTGGTGCCCAAGCCATCGCCGCCTTGGCATTAGGCACTGAGTCGATACCTGCTGTCGATAAGATTTTTGGCCCAGGTAATCGTTATGTCACCGAAGCTAAACGTCTAGTATCGCAAGATAGTCGCTGCGTGGTGAGTATCGATATGCCAGCTGGGCCTTCTGAGGTCTTAGTTATCGCAGATAAAGACGCGAACGCCAGTTTTATCGCCGCCGACCTATTGTCTCAAGCGGAGCACGGTCCAGACTCGCAAGTGATGCTGGTCACCGACAGCCAAAAACTCGCTAATGAGGTCAATCAAGCGCTGCAGCAACAACTTGCCCTGTTATCTAGAGCCGATATAGCGAAGACGGCGCTAAGTTGCAGCCGCACCTTACTGGTTAGCGATATGAATGAAGCCGCTAAAGTGTCCAACCGTTATGGCCCTGAACACTTAATTATTCAAACCAATGCACCTCGTGAACTGCTCAGACAAATTCGCGCTGCGGGCTCGGTATTTTTAGGTGCCTACACACCAGAATCCGTGGGTGATTATGCCAGTGGCACTAACCATGTGTTACCCACCTACGGCTATAGCAGAGCCGTATCTAGCCTATCACTTGCCGATTTTAGCCGCCGCTTTACCGTGCAAGAGCTCAGTGCCGAAGGCTTAATGGGGCTAGGCCAAAGCGTGATGACACTTGCCAGCGCCGAGCAACTCGATGCCCACAAGAATGCCATTGCAGTGCGCCTGCTTAGTATTGATACGGCAACAAGTACGGATAAGGGAGCTTAATATGGAGCAGAAGTTAACTATTGCCGAGCGACTAGCACGCCCAGAGCTGCTGACGCTGCAGCCCTATCAGTCTGCGCGCCGCATTGGTGGTGAAGGACAGGTTTGGGTCAATGCCAATGAGTCACCGTTTAACAATAGTGATATCGACGGCCTCAATCGCTATCCTGAATGTCAGCCACCAGCACTTATTAATGCGTATGCCAAATATGCAGGTGTGAATGCCGGTCAAGTCCTCACCAGTCGCGGTGCTGATGAAGCTATCGAGCTGTTAATTCGCACCTTTTGTGTACCCGGCAAAGATAGCATTGCCTGTTTTGGCCCGACCTATGGCATGTACGCCATTAGCGCACAAACCTTTAATGTCGGTGTTAATGCCCTGCGTCTCAATGATGGATATCAACTGCCAAATGATATCGCAGAGCAAGTTAGCGATGCCAAACTAGTGTTTATTTGTAACCCCAACAATCCTACTGGCACCGTCATTAGCCCACAGATAATAGCGCAGGTTATCACTAAGCTGCCTGATGCACTCGTCGTTGTCGATGAAGCCTATATTGAGTTTTGCCCCGACTATAGCGTTGCTAACCTTATCGACCAGTTTGATAACCTTGTGGTGCTGCGCACCTTGTCCAAAGCGTTTGCATTGGCTGGCGCACGCTGCGGCTTTATGCTCGCCAATAAGATGGTTATTGAGATGGTGATGCGAGTCATCGCGCCCTACCCTGTGCCTTTGCCAGTATCGAATCTTGCTTGCGAGGCGCTCAGCTCCCAAGGGATCGACACTATGCAACAACAGGTTAGCCAACTTAAACAGAATGGTTTACGACTCAGTGAGGCACTGCTGCGTATCGGCGCTCAAGTTCTGCCCGCCAATGGCAACTTTGTGTTGGCGACCTTTAATGATGTCACCGATATCCAACATAAACTTAAGCAAGGGGGTGTCGTGGCCCGCGCCTATAAAGATCCCGCCCTTGCTAACAGCATTCGCTTTAGTTTTGCCAGTGATGAACAAACGGATACGTTAATCAAACTGCTTGTCGATTAATGGCCGTGAAGCACTGATATTGACCCATATAACCCTAACTAGTGGCACAGAATAAGAATTGACATTGAAGGTAGAATAAAGATGAAACAAAAGATCCTTTTTATCGATAGAGATGGCACCATCATCGAAGAGCCAATCACCGACAAGCAAGTTGATAGTTTAGCCAAGTTGGTCTTTGAGCCACAGGTGATCCCTGCGCTGCTTAAGCTGCAAAAAGCGGGGTATCGACTCGTGATGGTCAGTAACCAAGATGGGTTGGGCACGCCTTCGTTCCCTAAAGATGATTTTGACACGCCGCAGAACATGATGATGCAGATCTTAACCAGCCAAGGTGTGGTCTTCGATGACGTGCTGATCTGCCCTCATTTTAATGATGAGAACTGCAGTTGCCGCAAACCTAAACTGGGGTTAGTTAAATCTTACCTTACCGAAGGCCGCGTCGACTTTACCGCCTCTGCCGTGATTGGCGACAGAGAAACCGATTTAGGTCTTGCCGATGCCATGGGAATAGCCGGACTGCAGTACAACCGTGAGACCCTAAACTGGGATGCGATTGCCGATAAGCTCCTTTGCAGCGATCGCGTCGCAACGGTCGTGCGCACCACCAAAGAAACCGACATTCGCGTCACCATTGATTTAGATAGCCAGCAGAAAAGCGACATCAATACTGGCATCGGCTTTTTTGACCACATGCTCGATCAAATTGCCACCCACGGCAGCTTTAAGATGGATGTTAGCGTCGATGGTGACTTAGAAATTGATGATCACCATAGCGTCGAAGATACCGCCTTAGCCATTGGTGACGCACTAAGGCAAGCCCTAGGTGATAAGCGCGGCATCGCCCGCTTTGGCTTTAGCATCCCTATGGATGAAGCCAGTGCCTCATGTTTGCTGGACTTATCAGGACGGCCGTTCATCAAGTTTGACGGCCAATTTGAGCGTGAAATGGTGGGCGAGATGGCCACCGAAATGGTGCCACATTTTTTCCGCTCTTTCGCCGATGGCCTGCGCTGCACCCTGCACTTATCCACCAATGGCGATAACGATCACCACAAGGTCGAAAGTCTGTTTAAAGTGCTTGGTCGCACCCTTCGCCAAGCCGTCAAAGTCGAAGGTGATGCCTTGCCATCAAGTAAAGGTGTGTTATGAGCAATGATAGAGCCAGCACCATTATCATAGACACTGGCTGTGCCAATTTAAGCTCGGTTCGCTATGCGTTTGAGCGTATCGGCGCCGATGTTCAAATCAGCGACGATTTAGCCAAGATCAAAGCCGCTACCCGCGTAGTATTGCCTGGTGTCGGTAGCGCTCAAGCGGCAATGGCCTCACTTAATGACAAAGCCCTCGTTGATACCATTAAGTCACTGAGCCAACCCGTACTCGGCGTCTGTCTTGGCATGCAGATTATGACCAACTCTTCGACTGAGCGCGGTAACTTTGCAGTAAAAAACAGCACTGACGGTTGTCGCTGCTTAGGACTTATCGACACCGAGATTAGCGATCTCGATAGCCACGGGCTGCCACTGCCGCACATGGGGTGGAACCAGATAACGCCAACGGCCCATCCACTATTTGAAGGAATTGCCGCTGGCAGTTACGTCTATTTTGTTCATAGCTACCGCGCGCCGATCAGCCAATACACCATTGCTAGCAGTCAATATGGCGAGCCCTTTAGTGCGGCCATCGCCAAGGATAACTTTATGGGGGTGCAGTTTCACCCTGAAAAAAGTGCCGCCATTGGCGCTCAGATCCTGAAAAACTTTATGAAAATGACCCGTGACAGTCTAAATCCACAAAAACCGGAGGTCGCCCAATGATTATCCCCGCAATCGATCTTATCGACGGCCAAGTGGTTCGCCTCTATCAAGGTGACTATAACCAGCAAACCACCTTTGCCTTAAGTCCATTAAGCCAACTGCAATCTTATCAAGCACAGGGCGCCCAGTGGCTACATATCGTTGACCTTACAGGCGCCAAAGATCCCGAACTACGCCAAACAGCATTGATAGCTGAGCTAGTGAACGGGCTTGATGCCAATATTCAAGTGGGCGGCGGCATTCGCAGCGAAGCCCAAGTAGCGGAGCTGCTGGATATTGGCGTCAAACGAGTGGTGATAGGCTCACTCGCGGTGAAAGAGACGGCACTGGTGCAAAGTTGGTTTACCAAATATGGTAGCGACGCCATCTGTTTAGCCCTCGATGTCAATATCAATGACGTGGGCGAGAAAATCGTTGCCGTGTCAGGCTGGCAATCGGGTGGCGGTAAAACCTTAGAGTCCTTAGTGGAAGCCTTTACACCTTATGGCCTAAAACACGCACTGGTGACCGACATTAGTCGTGATGGCACCCTGAAAGGCAGTAACACCGAATTATACCAAGAGATCGCGCAGCGTTATCCCGATATTGCATGGCAAGCGTCTGGTGGTATTGCTACTCTCGAGGACGTTGCCGCAGTAAGAGACAGTGGCGTCAGCGGTATTATTATCGGCAAAGCCCTATTAATTGAAAACTTTAGTGTCGAGGAGGCTATCCAATGTTGGCCAAACGCATAGTCCCCTGCCTCGATGTCCGCGAAGGTAAAGTGGTTAAAGGCGTCCAGTTTCGTAACCATGAAATTGTTGGCGACATAGTCCCTTTGGCCGCACGTTACGCCGTTGAGGGCGCCGATGAACTGGTGTTTTATGATATTACCGCCAGCGCACACGACCGTGTGGTTGATAAAAGTTGGGTGAGCCGGGTTGCCGAGCAGATTGATATCCCCTTCTGTGTTGCGGGCGGAATAAAAACGATTGCTCAAGCGCGAGAAAAGCTTGCCTTTGGCGCCGATAAAATCTCGATAAACTCACCCGCTTTAAGCGATCCAAATCTTATCGATCGCCTGCAAGATGAGTTTGGCCGCCAATGCATCGTCATTGGTATTGACTCCTTCTACGACACCGACAGCAATAGCTACAAGGTCAAGCAGTTTACAGGGGATGAAGCCGCCACCAAAGATACCCAGTGGTATACCCAAGACTGGGTCGAAGAGGTGCAAAAACGCGGCTGTGGCGAGATCGTACTCAATGTGATGAACCAAGACGGCGTGCGCCAAGGCTATGATATAAAACAGCTCTCAATGATCAGAGCGATATGCGATGTCCCCTTAATTGCCTCAGGTGGTGCCGGTACTATGGCGCATTTTAAAGCAGTCTTTGAAGAGGCCAAAGTGGATGCGGCATTGGCTGCCAGTGTATTTCATAAAGGGATCATCGACATTCAAGCATTAAAACGTTACCTACAAGATAATGGCATCCAGATGCGTTTGTAACCGCAAGCTGATAAGGCTCAAGGATTAACAATGAAAAACATAGAAGATTTTTCCAATTTAGATTGGGATAAACAACAGGGACTGATCCCCGTCGTGGTACAAAACCACCTTACAGGTAAAGTATTAATGCTCGGCTATATGGATAAAGCCGCATTAGCAAAAACCTTAGACACCAAAATGGTCACCTTCTTTAGTCGCAGCAAGCAACGCCTATGGACTAAAGGTGAAACCTCAGGTAACACCCTAGATTTAGTGGCCATCGATTGTGACTGTGATGATGACAGCTTATTAGTGCAAGTGATCCCAAATGGTCCCACCTGCCACCTTGAGCGAGAAAGCTGCTGGCCTGATGGCGATGCCCATCCGTTTATCGATAACCTTGCTAAGCTAATTGCTTCACGTAAGGGCCAAGATGCCAAGTCGAGCTATACCGCCCATCTATTTGAGCGTGGCACTAAGCGTATTGCTCAAAAAGTGGGCGAAGAGGGATTGGAAACCGCATTAGCAGCCGCGACGAATGATAAACCTGAGCTAATCGATGAAGCATCCGATCTGATGTATCACTTACTCGTGCTACTAGAAGATCAAGAGTTATCGCTGGCAGACATTACGGCTAACTTATTAGCGCGCCATAGCAAACCTAGTCAGTAATACAGATCAACATGTGTTAAAAAAGAGGCCTACTTACATTAAGTAAGCCTCTTTTTTATTGGCTTTAAGCCCAATAGAAGTAAGGGATTTAGCACTTTTATACCCAGTTCTAAGAGATTGATCATCTGCTAAAGAAAACACACTGTTTTCCAACTGCTTTTATACCGAAAGAGCTGTTGTCAGTCTCGAGTTCTGCTACAATTTCGGCGTAATTTATCCCTCTACTCAATACATAAAAAAATAATACCCTATGAATCAATCAAACAAAGTTTTAGCCGTTAACGATGATCTGCCGATCCGTACCGATAAAGCAGTTCATTCAGGCAAAGTACGCAGCGTATATTGGTTAACCGCCGAGGACAGTGCCCGTCTTATTGAGCAAAAAGGATATGACGTACCCACCGATACCCCGCTAGCCATTATGGTGATAAGTGACCGTATTTCGGCCTTTGACTGTATTTGGCAAGGCGAGAATGGCCTCAATGGTGTACCTGGAAAAGGCGCCGCACTCAATGCCATCTCAAACCATTGGTTCAAACTGTTTAAAGAGAAAGGGCTAGCCGATAGTCATATTCTTGATGTGCCGCATCCATTCGTATGGATCGTCCAAAAAGCCCAGCCAGTGATGGTTGAAGCGATCGCAAGACAATACATCACCGGTTCCATGTGGCGTGCATACAGCAAAGGTGAGCGTGATTTTTGCGGTATCACCCTACCTGAAGGCCTAGAAAAAGATCAAAAGCTGGATGAAGTGTTGATCACTCCGTCAACCAAAGGGGTGTTAACGGGTCTTGAAGGCGTCCCGGAAGCTGATGATGTCAACGTCTCTCGCGCCGCTCTTGAGCGGCACCTTAAAGGCTTTAACTTTCGTTCAATAAGCGACATCGACTTATATGAGAAGCTTCTCAAAGAAGGCTTTGCCGTGATCAGTGACGCCCTAGCAGAACAAGATCAGATTTTTGTCGATACCAAGTTTGAATTTGGCTATGTAAAAGATGCCAGCGGCCAAGAAAAGCTTATCTATATGGATGAAGTTGGCACGCCCGATTCATCTCGTATTTGGGATGGTGAAGCACATCGTAATGGTAAAATCGTCGAGAAATCGAAAGAAGGGTTCCGCCAGTGGCTACTTAACCATTTCCCTGATCCTGATATTTTACTCAACAAAGAGCGTATGCCCGAGCGCTTTGCCCTCGCTCGCGATAATAAGCTGCCGACAGACGTGATGATGGATATCTCCAATACCTATGTTGGAATAGCAGAAACCATTATTGGTGAGAAACTTAATCTTAGCGACAATCCTCGCCAAGAAGTGATTGATGTGCTGCGTAATGAGTATCAACTAATTGTGGATTAATCGCTGATCCACTTTCGCATTGTCTTCTATGAAACCGTAATCGCTACTAGCATTGCGGTTTTTTTAGCCAACCCCTGCTTAACTTTGTCACTCGACATTGTTAAATGGCCCAATGATCGGCCCCTTGCTGGTTGTTATCCCATCGCAAAATCAAAGACTCTCGCTTTTAAAAAGAACAAGGCATAAATTAACGCATAAGCGACTTAATGCGAATTATAATGAAAGAATAACGACTCGTTAATAACAAGGGACGACTATGGATACTCTCCACATAGACACTATCGGTTACGTCAGTACTTTTTTAGGCTGGTGCACTGTACTGAATATTGTATTGTTTAGTTATATGGCAGTGATGCTTATCGCTTTCAACGCCCCCATTAAACGTCTACATAGCCGTATTATGCTGATCCCTAAGGAACAATTAAACGGGTTTTACTTCTCATTTTTAGCACATTATAAATTAGCGATATTACTCTTTAATCTAGTGCCTTACTGTGCCCTAAAAATCATGTCACAATGAGATGTTTGATATAACGCAGCCATTGAGTTATTTAATGGCGCATAATAAGACTATTGAGAATGGATTCAGATACTTGAAGTGTCTAGCACAATGGCAACATGTGACAATAAACAGATAAATCGCAATAGTTGCCGACTCACCTGTTTATTTAGCCTAGTTAAAGTATCAATACGAGGTAAATATTCGACTCAATAAATTGACGCCTCACCTGGTGGACGAGTACGTAATACTTTTAAAAACCACATATACTGCTCAGGATATGCACTGATCACCTGTTCTACTACGCGATTAAGCGCTAAGGCTTCATTTTCTTTGCCTTGCATCTCATCGGGAGAAATCGCCGGCATGACAGTCAACTGGAATTTGCGGCGCTGTTGATCGTAGCCAATTTTAACGGGCATTACCTGAGCGTTTCCAGCCGACGCTAATCGACCGACCACGGGCAGAGTCGCTTTTACTGTGGCAAAGAATGGTGCAAACACACTTTTTTCTGGGCCTAAATCTTCATCGGGCAGATAGAAAAAACTGTTATCCTGCTTAAGTTCGGAAAGTAATGCCCGAATGCCAGCATCGCGCATATAGATATTGCCACCTTGAGAACTACGCATACGGTTATTAAACCAATCAAAGAGCTTATTACGATGCGCTTTTGCCATAGAGACCATAGGCAACTCAAGATTCAGACGCAGCCCCGCATACTCAATTCCCCATACATGGGGCATGATGAAGATAACAGGTTGACCCGCATCACGCGCTCGCTGCACATGTTCGAAGCCATCAAGTATGACTCGGCGGCGTAAATTATCGCTTGAACGAATAAGTAACTCTGATTGTGCTAGCAAGATCATCACAAAGTTTTCGATGTTATTATCGAGTAACTGATTAATTTCACTCTCTGATTTTTCTGGGAAGCAGGTTTCTAGATTAGCCCTTGCAATGCGTAACGGCTTTTTAGCCACTTTTTTAACTAACTTAGCAATCATGCGCGCGATGGGATCACGCACGCGCGCTGGCATAGCACCAAAAATGACTAACAAGCCAATCGCCAGCCACGTTGGCCAGAGTTTAGGGTGTAATAAGCTAAGGTTGAAACGGCGGTCAAAATATTTGGGTTTTCTGGACAAGTAATTAAACCTCTAACCTTTCGAAAAATAAGATGAATCGGTAAATAAAAAACAGAAAAAGCCACTCTGTGAGTGGCCTTAAACTGTCACGCTAAGTAACGTTATTTGTCGGCTTTATTAGCCTCTTCGACTCGGCTCTTGAGCTTCTGTCCTGGACGGAAAGTCACCACACGGCGAGCAGAAATTGGAATATCCTCGCCTGTTTTTGGGTTTCTTCCCGGTCTTTGGTTTTTGTCCCTAAGGTCAAAATTGCCAAAGCCAGATAACTTGACCTGCTCACCGTTTTCGAGTGCTTGACGAATCTCTTCGAAAAACGTCTCTACCATCTCTTTTGCAACTCGCTTATTAATACCAAGTGTTTCAAAAAGATGTTCTGCCATTTCGGCTTTGGTAAGTGCCATACTTTTAATCCCTCAACAATGCGTTGAACTCTGACTTGAGTGAAGAAACTACTTTTTCGACGACTTCTGCAATTTCTTTTTCTTCAAGTGTACGAGCGTTGTCTTGTAGTGTAAGTGCTATCGCCAAGCTCTTTTTGCCTGGTTCAACACCTTTACCTTGGTATACATCGAACAAGTTTAAGCCAACCAACTGATTTTCGCCAACTTTTCTTATCAAATTTATAACATCGGCCGCAGATACCTGCTCATCAACGACGATGGCAATGTCTCTACGGTTTGCAGGAAACTTAGACACAGCCTGGGCTTGCGGCAAACTTGCATGTAATAAAGCGTCTAATTCAAGCTCAAAAATAATGGTTTTACCGTTCAATCCAAATGGCTTTTCTAAGCTAGGATGGACGGCTCCTATGACACCTATGACGCGATCATTTCTTAATATTTCAGCACATTGCCCCGGATGTAATGCCGGATGAGATGCTGATCTAAAAGTAAATTCTTCATCAGATACTGTCAAGCCGATTATGGCTTCTAAGTCACCTTTAAGGTCGAAAAAGTCGACCGTTTTCGACTCCATTGACCAATGTTCATCATGTTGGTTACCTGAAATCACCGCACCCAGCATCGCTTGCTGACGTACTTGTGATTCTGCGACTTCATCTGGTACAAAACGAAGGCCAGTTTCAAATAGACGCACACGATTTTGTTGACGACTTTGGTTATAACCTACTGCAGTCAATAAGCCAGTAAACATCGACAAACGCATCGCTGACATCTCTACCGAAATAGGATTAGGCAAAATCATCGCTGGCGCATCAGGATGAATAAGTGCTTGCTGCTTAGGATCAACAAAACTATAGGTCACCGCTTCTTGGAAACCTCGCGCCACCATCATTGCTCGCACACGCTTTAAATCGATGTCAGATTCTTTATGATCTGGCATGCGTAGCGCTGCTATTGGAGCCGTATTAGGGATATTGTTATAACCATAAATTCGCGCTACTTCTTCAATAAGGTCTTCTTCAATCGCCATATCAAAACGGTAAGTCGCCGTGGTCACATTCCAAGCGCCATCGATTGGCTCAACAATAAAGCCTAAACGTTGCAGAATTTCAGTAACGTCATTGTCGGCAATATGATGACCCAATACGCGATCAAGCTTGCTACGACGTAACGTAATGCTTACAGGCTTGGGTAAATGCGCATCAGATTTAGACTCAACCACTGGACCGGCTTCGCCGCCGCAGATATCAAGCACTAGACGCGTGGCTCTGTCCATCACTTTAGCTTGCAGTTCTGGGTCGACACCACGCTCAAAACGATGTGATGCATCAGTGTGCAAACCTAAACGACGTGATTTGCCCATAATGGCCAGCGGCGCAAAAAACGCACACTCAAGCATAATGTCTTTAGTCTCAGCGGTTACGCCCGATGCTTCACCACCAAATACACCGGCCAACGCCAATGCTTGCTGTTGATCGGCTATCACTAAAGTATCAGCCGGCACCGTAATTTCATTGCCATCAAGCAAGGTCAGTTTTTCTTCACCATCCGCCAAACGCACCACGATATCACCGTTTACGGTGGCTAAATCGAAAGCGTGCATAGGTTGACCAAACTCAATCAACACATAGTTAGTGATATCAACTATCGGATCGATAGAGCGAATACCACTACGGCGCAGCTTCTCTTGCATCCATACCGGTGTTTGTGCCTTAACGTTGATGTTTTTAACTATGCGGCCTAAATAGCGTGGGCATGCCGCTGGCGCTTGGTTATCAATAACGACAGCGTCAGTAATCGTCGGCGTTACCGCTTCCCATGTTGGCTCAGTCACCGCTTGACGATTTAATACACCCACTTCACGAGCCAGACCTACCATACCTAAACAATCTGCGCGGTTCGCCGTTAAATCAACGTCAATCACAGCATCATCTAGATCAAGGTACTCACGGACATCTGTCCCAATTGGCGCATCTAATGGCAGTTCAATAATGCCATCACTTTCGATATCGATACCCAGTTCGCCGTATGAACAAAGCATACCGAATGAAGGTTGACCACGCAGTTTGGCCTTCTTAATTTTAAAGTCGCCCGGTAATACGGCGCCAACCATAGCCACGGCCACTTTTAGTCCTAAACGACAGTTAGGTGCACCGCAAACGATGTCGATCAACTCATTTTGACCCACATTAATTTTAGTTACGCGCAATTTATCGGCATCTGGATGTTGGCCACATTCGACCACCTCACCAATAATTACGCCAGAAAACTCACCTGCAACGGCGTCGATTCCATCGACTTCAAGACCTGCCATGGTAATTTGGTGAGATAATTCTTCTCGGGTCACACTTGGGTTAACCCACTCACGAAGCCAAGATTCGCTAAATTTCATTTTTACTCGCTCCGTTATTTGAATTGCTTAAGAAAGCGCAGATCGTTCTCGAAGAATGAACGCAAATCGTTAACGCCGTAACGTAACATCGATAAACGCTCAACCCCCATACCAAAGGCAAAGCCTTGATACTTTTCAGGATCAATTCCTACGCTGCGCAGCACATTAGGATGTACCATGCCGCAACCCAATACTTCTAACCACTTACCGTTTTTACCCATCACGTCAACTTCCGCTGAAGGCTCAGTGAAAGGAAAATAAGATGGACGGAAGCGTACTTGTAAATCTTCTTCAAAAAAGTTACGCAAGAAATCGTGCAGGATCCCTTTTAGTTCGGCAAAATTAACATGCTCATCAACTAACAAACCTTCTACCTGATGAAACATCGGCGTGTGGGTTTGATCATAGTCATTACGGTAAACGCGGCCCGGAGAGATAATTCTCAATGGCGGCTTCTCGTTTTCCATAGTACGGATCTGTACACCCGAGGTTTGGGTACGCAACATTAACTTAGGATTAAAGTAGAAAGTGTCATGATCGGCACGAGCCGGATGATGCTCCGAAATATTGAGCGCATCGAAATTATGGAAATCATCCTCAATTTCAGGCCCCTGCTTAACGCTAAAACCAAGTTCACCAAAGAAAGTTTCAATACGTTCGATAGTTCGCGTAACAGGATGTAGCCCGCCATTATCAATACGACGTCCTGGCAAGGTCACATCAATACTTTCTGCCGCTAATTTCGCTTCAAGTTCGGCTGATTTTAACCCGTCTATACGCTCAGATAACTTCTGTTGTACGGCTTGCTTAGCTTGGTTAACTGCTTGACCGAAAGCAGGCTTCTCTTCTGCACTAAGCTTACCCATCATTTTCATCATGTCGGTGATCTTACCTTTTTTACCTAGGTAATCGACACGAAGCTCATCGAGGGCTTTCAGATCATCTGTCCCTTCGATAGCCTGCAAGGCCTGTTCTACGATTTCTGTTAACTGTGACATCATCTCTTCCAGTACGCCCGGTCCCGAGTTCGAGAGCCAAGACTTTCTATATGCTGACTATTTATCTTGCGAAAATAGAAAAAGAGACAAATTTTACGTGAGCCTAAGCCGTTTGACTAGGGCTTATTTATGATTTTTCCGAAGAGTTTCACTGAACTACCCAACAGACAGAAAACGATAAGCGAGTTTGATGAGCTAATATGACAAAATAGTTACCTTGTTACCATGGCGCTACAACAAACAAATCAAGAACAGTGCAAGTAACGACTATTGAAAACAAGTTGCACAAATAAACAACAAACAAACGTAAGTGGTCATATTTTCTATTAAGTTATGACATTTCAATCCGATAAGATAGATATTATTTAGCGCAACAAACGAGTATTTCGATGAAAGAAGTCAAGTTTAGGTGGATAGATCAATACCTGATCCACATGACCTTAAAAACAAAGTTTACCATTTTAGCGATTATTCCAATCATCACCTTACTTGGCTTAGCCAGCATTTTATATGGCCAGTTCAATAATCAACTGCGTCAAAGCCATCAAGTCACAAGTGTTAACTATGCACAGCAGTTGGCCGATGTCATTGAACTCAGTTCTCAATACATACCTACTGAGCAACAAGTCGCCTTTAAACGTGCTTTAACTCAACAACAGATAGCAACATATACCGAGTCATTAACTGCTGATACGGCCCGTATTGCATCGCAAGGGGGTGGCAGTAACGTTAGTGACGACAGTGTTAACGCTTACAGCCGCGTAACCGATAGCGGACTTATCGCCATTGTTAAGGTCGATAATTTAAGTCATACACTCGATTCGGCGAAACCTTATGTATTGGCTAGCTTGTTAGTGTTGACCTTAATCATCTTAATCGCCTGTTACTATATATCGACCTTTGTTGGCGGTGCTCTATACACCAGTGTGATGGCGCTAAAACGTGCTGCCGATGGCGACCTTACGGGTCGACTTAACTTCTTCGAAGTGAAAGATGAATTTAGTATTTTGGCGATTAGCATAGATACATTGGTAGAGCGCCAGCACAACCTTGTACGCCAACTATCCCAGGCCAGCAGCCAAATTCGTAATGTCGTACAAAACTTTAGACAAACCGCTGAAGAAGGTCAGCACTTGGCAGCAGGGCAACGTCAGCATTTAGACTCACTCGCCACCGCCATGGAGCAGATGACGGCCGCGGTAAAAGAGGTAGCCCGTAACGCCGAGCTGTCATCTAGTGAAACCCAAGAAGCTAACCAACAAGTTGAGGCAGGTTCTAAAGATATTGCCATTACTGTCGATGCCATTGGTGTGCTATCAAATGAGATTGGTGACGCCGCTAATGCCGTCAATGTGCTCAATGAGAATGCCAGTAAAATTGATGAAGTGGTATCGACCATTAACGCAATTTCTGAGCAAACTAACCTACTAGCATTGAACGCTGCCATTGAAGCCGCCCGAGCCGGTGAACAGGGACGCGGCTTTGCCGTAGTTGCCGATGAGGTGCGCACATTAGCTGGGCGGACTCAAGCCGCTACTGTCGAAATTAAAACCATGATTGAAGCCTTACAAAACGGTTCACAAAATTTAACTCAAGTAATGAAGCGCACCGTGGATTTGGCACAAAATGGTAAGCAACATGTTCTCGACACAGGTAAAGACTTAACAGCGATTGCACAACATAGTGAAAAAGTGTACGAAATGAGTGTGATGATCGCGACTTCAGCAGAACAACAATCTGCCGTAGCGAATGAAATTGCCACAAATCTCATGGAAATACGTAACCAATCCCATGATGTTGAGACATCAGCCAACCAATCAGTATCTGGTTGCGACGAATTACACGCCACAGCAGAGCAATTAGATCAATTACTCATCGGCCTAAAAGTTTAACATCATAGAGTGCTGGCCTTTTTAATCACAAGGCTAGCACTCTGTTTTTGCTTTACTATTTAATCTCAGTCTGTTTTGATTTAATCTTGACCAATCGCGTTGGGTTACAGGAATTGCAGCTGAAATGGCCACACACACTAAACACAATACAACAATGCGTAATACCCAATGGAAAAACAGCCTAACGGTTAAATTTATCCTGGTTCAATTTGTGGTCGCCGTGCTCATTATTGCCTCCAGTACCTGGTTTATTTTTAACGCTGAAAAAATACATCATATGGACACCCAGCTGTCCTTAAGCCAAAGCTATGCCCGCGCGGTTATTGCTCAGTTACAACAAATTACATCGAAAGTAGAAACCTTGACCCGTTCACTGGGCACGGTTGGAGAAACTTATTATGAGCAAGCGAAGCAAATTGATAAGTTAATCTCCCCCTTGCTGACAATGGAAAACGATCAACAACTAATTGCCAGCGGTGGCATTTGGCCTGAGCCGAAACATACGACGGCTCAGGTGTCGCTCGACAGTTTTTTTTGGGCTAGGGATGACAACCAGCAATTCCGTAAAATCGATGACTACAACCTCCCAAACAATGATTTAAGATACGATGAAACGAGTTGGTATACGCCGGCAAAGTATCTACAAGACCGCCATACGCATTGGTCACAATCTTATATTGACCCCTATACCAAGGAATTAATGATCACGGCGTCTATTCCAATGCGTGTCGACCATCAATTTGTTGGCGTAGCAACCGTAGATATGGCATTAAGTGGTATTGATAAGTTGCTGACGTATTCTGACCAAAACCCATTATCAAAAGGTTATATTATCGCCTTAGATGCTTACAACAATCTGTTAAGCGACCCTTTCAAAAATAATGATAATGAATCGCCACATTTAGGAAAGTCTTTCACCCACCTAGTGAGCCATTACCCTGAATTATCCCCCTTAGCTACCGCGATAACGCAGATGGACCAAGAGTTCTATCAACAGATAATGACAAAACCTGCTTATCAAAGGGCACAGCTGCAACCATTACTCGATAGTCTCTCTTCTGAGCAACATGACAGATTGCTTGCCGTTATTAACGCATCGCTGCAACCTAAAGCCTATAAACAAGCCGTAGAGACCTTAACACTCGATACAGGCCCACTGCTCAACGAACCTGTAATTATCTCAATCCTTACCATGGAAGAAACGTTATGGAAAATCATTTTAGTCACCCCCATTTCAGGGTTATCGCAGCAAGCCAATGCCATCGCAATGAAAATTGGGGCATTTTTATTACTGTCACAACTTCTGGCACTCATCATCTTATTTGTCTTTCAACATAAGCTGTTTATTCGACCTATTTTTCAAATATCCTCGGCATTACAAAGCGGTAATCTAGGTTGGCTAGCACTTGATGCCAATACTCGCCAAGACGAGATCGGTCAGCTAGCTAAGGCCTTCGTGGCCCGCAGTAATCAACTGGAGATTGCTTACGCCAGCTTAGATGCCAGTAACCTGGCATTAGAGCAGCAATTGGCGATGCAACAACAGGCAAAAACAGAGTTGGAAAGCAAAAAAGAGCTCATTAATTCGTTACTCAACGCGTCTCAAAATCTCATTTGCATTAAAGATATGACAGGTAGATATACCTTAGTAAACGACAAGTTTTGTGAAATATTAGGCCTAGAACGCAAACAGATCTTGGGCGCAAGAGACAGTGAAATTTACCCACCGCATATTGCAGACATTATCGCGCACCATGATGCTATCGTTAAAAACAGCGATAATGGCCAAAGTTTTGAGCAGCCAATCCCCACCATTCATGGCGAGTTAACCTATTTGGTCAGTAAATACCCTATCAACGATACCGACGGCAACCTTATCGCATTGGGCGGCATGGCAATGGACATTAGTCGTTTAAAAGCGCAGCAAGTGGAAAGTGATGCCCGCATTCAGGAATTAATAACACTCAATGCACAATTACAACAGACTCTCGAGTTGACTGCGAAACAAGAATTGGCCTTTAAAGAAGACAAACAGGCTAACGCAGCTCCTAATGCCCCGATAAGTTACAACAAGTCAGTGACTCAACCTGGTAGCGAACACGACCAACAACAAATTTTGTTGCACATAGTACAGCAACTTAATAAGCAACAATTAACCGCACTTGAGCACCTGTTTACCCAACTACAAAAAGTCACCAGCCAAGGCCGCGTCGCCCCCCTAATGACAGATAAGGTTCATGCCGAACATCTAACAGAGATTCTAGCCGAGCAGATCGATATATTACGCCATACACAACCATTGCTGTTATGTGAATATCAAGAAACCAAATCAATCCAGCTTGAACAGTACTTACAAGATATGCTGGCGATGCTGGCGCCGCAACTGAAACAAAAACAGGTACAATGGCAGGTGAACAGCGAACAGTCACTGGCGGTATCTCTGCCCTCTTGGCACCTATTTTATCTAAGTTACCGCTTAATTAACAATACACTAGTACACGCTTTCCCCAATGAAGTGCCTTTCGATAGTCCAAAAACCTTACAGATTGATGTTAACTATCAAGATGGCAAGCTCACGATAATAGTGCGCGATAACGGCATCGGGCTCTCGGGCAATGCCTTAACTAAATTACAGGGACAACTGATGGATCTTGAGGGGTACGGCACACTCGTGGAACTCAACCGTTGGTTAGCCACCCATTATCAAGGCGAGCTCAGCATCGCCTCTGTCGCGAACCAATTCACGGAAATACGTTGTCAGATCCCACTGAATCGGCAACAAATTCATGGACTGTAATATTGCTTTTTTCAGGCAAAAAACAAAATCCAATGGGCATGATCTTATCAATAACTTGATTTTGTTGGGACCGATATCGAAGCGCGAATAAACAGGCGCTAAGGACACCCTAGATATATAGAGTTAAGTGACATTCGATATTAAAAGTAAATTAGCGCGAGACATCAACTATATAATGCCCTTGCAACCAATTGCGCCCAATAAGCAATTTATTGGTCATTTTTGAGCGATCTCGCAAATTCACCCTAGTCTTATACTCTTTACCTGGCTCGCCCATATTAAGCTCAATCATATAGCGGATCTCGCTGCCTTGGGCATTTCTAATCAAGGATGTTTCCACAATACGGCTACGGATACGCTGCCTTTCTCCCAGCTCATTTTCCGTGGTGAAAGTAATCATCTTACCAACATTCTGTTCCATATCAGCAACGCCAGCATCAACTTTAAGATCAACGGCATGCAGCGAATTTTCAACCGCTCCGGTATCGATGCGAGTGTTATAACGTAACCCCGCTTCTACGATATTAATCATGGCCACTGAGCCTATCAACTGCTTTTCAGCAACATCAACAATATATTTATCTTTCAGCCAATTACGTCCAATCAGTAAACGGTAATCCATGTGGCTGCGATCGCGTAGGTTCACTTTGACTTGACGCTCCTTGCCATCGAAACCAAGGTGTAATGCCACCATGTAGCGCGTTTCGCTTCCCTGTGAATTTTTCACCCTAGACACTTTGACAATTTTAGCGCTTAAACGCCGCGCTTCACCAGCTTCATTTTGCGTTGTAAACCAAAGGGTTTTGCCGATGTTATCTTTCATTTTAGCCGCGCTACCACCTTCAATCTCTAAATCGGTGGCATGCAATGAGGTGTTTGCCGCTCCCGTGTCCATGCGAGCCTCATAGATGAGATCCGCCTCTTCAACAGATAATGAAGCCGTTGGACCAATAATCTCTTTTTGTGCCGCCCAGCTTGGCATGGTAAACAATATGGCACAAAGACAAATGATTTTAAGCATCTAACACCTCATCTCTCATCAATTAAAAAGCCGACAATCTCAGTCGGCTTCATTGCAATGTCACGCGTTACGCTGTGGCATCTTGACTTGCCAGCCATTGGCGCGCCGCAAGCCTATTGTCATGCTGAAAGACTTTGACCGGACACGGCACCATGCAGGCCAACACTGTGGCCATGGGCAACTCACCGCTTGTGATAATGGCAACTCGTGAAAAATCCATCAAATGAAAAAAACCTAACTTTGCTTCATCCCACAGCGTCTCAACCGACACACCTTCAAAGTCAGCACTCAATTCATACCATAACTTAATTGTTGCATGATCTTTTAACTTGGTTTCGATAGCAGGCAATAGCTGTTGATTGAAATCGTCACTGGTGAGTACGCCATAGACTTTTATCGCCACCACTTCATGACTGAATCCCTCTAGTAACTCGATCATTTCTCACTCCTTACCAATCAAGCATCAACAACCAATGTTACGAGCTTAAACGAGAAAGTCATACACTACAACGGACAACTAATTGCGGGTATTAGAAATTAATATAAGCACACTGCGCTACATCAGGATTAGTGTAACTTGGCAATTTCCTGATCGAATAAATTTTTGATTAAGCCTGAAAATTCGGTGATGAATAGCGTCTGCTCAGAGGTAGCATAATGATCAGCCACCTTAGCCAAAATCTCTTCAAGATCATAAACAATCGCATCGACTTCTCGTATAACGGTATTACGCTGGGCAAAGGTTAATGCAGGATTTTGACCACACACCATAATAATCTGCGCCGCAAGTTGCTCTTCAAACAACTCCATCACAGTATCGCCAGCAATTAAGGAATTATCTGACGACTCAAACAGCCCCAGATGTTCGGTGAGATATTGAATGAGATGTATATATCCGTCTTTATCTGTAACCATGATTAGCCTTAACAAACATTAATTAAAGAGCATGCTCTCACCCATGCCCTTAATTCGATAATTGCCGCTATTATGGTACAAATTATGTGGTCAGTCTCGTCTAAAGTGCACGTTTTTGATTAACGGTTTAAAGTTAACACAAATGATACTGGCACCGCCTTGCTGATAGCACTTAAGCCGGCCAATTCACGCAGTTTCTCGACCCCTGCTGCCAAGTCAAAATCAGCAGCGTCGATGATAAGTGGCATTTCGCTAGTAACCAATAGCGTGTTTTGATTCAACTTGGCTACCCGCACGCTAATATCCAGCATTTTAGATTGACCGCGTAACCTGACATTAGCAGGAATGACCATAGTATCCATACTGCCCACAGCCAGTTTATCAATCGCCTTAGCATCAATATTTGCCGTTAATGCTAATGCGGGGAACTGCGAAGTTTCAAACAATACCTGCTTCATGCGCTCATCACGGATCTCAATATTGGTCCATACACTGATTAATGGAATCGATAACGAAAAATCACCATTACTATTTAATTCGCCTTTGATTTGAGTAAACTTGTGGATCTCTGCAAGGTCACCATTCTTCACCGATATAAAGTTGACCACTGAGCCTTGATTATTGACTTGCCAAGTTGAGGCAAACACACTCACGCTGACCACTGCGGCCCATAGCCCTAATAATACTGTTTTCATTTCATGCTCCATTGAGTTAGCTGTAATTCCATTAACCATTATCAAACGGCGATAATGAAGGTTATTTCTATATTAGCCTATTATAGAATGCGTTGAATCGCGAAATTAATCGCCATAAAAAAAGCCCTAACAAGGTTAGGGCTTTTTATCATCAACATACTATTTTGCTTTTGGCTTCGCCTTGGGTTTGGCTTTAGGCTTGGCCTCTGTCACCCATTCACCATCGATATATTTAGCGGTCCAACCTGTAGCCTTACCATCAACTTCGGTAGCGACATACTGCTCTTTGGTCTTACGACTAAAGCGCACGAACGCCTTATTCCCGTCATCATCTGCCACGGGTGCATCGGCAAGATATTGATATTTAGGCCATAATAGTTCGCGGTATTTAACCAACTCTTCTACTAAGGGAGCACGAGTTTCACGTGATTTAGGGAAAGTACTGGCCGCCATAAAAATACCCGCTGCACCATCACGTAATACAAAGTAACCATCAGACTTGGTACACTTGAGCTCGGGTAGATGGATCGGATCTTCTTTTGGTGGCGCCGCTTCACCGCTTTTAAGCAGTTTACGGGTATTTTTACATTCGCTATTAGTACAACCGAAATATTTACCAAATCGGCCGTTTTTAAGCTCCATGTCATTACCGCAGCGGTCACACTCTAAGATAGGACCTTCATATCCTTTAATCTTAAATTGGCCTTGTTCGACTTCATAGCCGCCGCACATAGGGTTATTACCACACACATGCAGCTTACGCTTCTCATCAATTAAGTAGCTATCCATGGCCGTGCCACAGACACCACAGCGATGTTTAGCCCGCAGCGCATCCGTCTCGGCATCTTCGCTATTTTCACTCACAGCCTCTTCACCTGGGGTCAAGTTCATGGTGGTTTTGCAACGCTCTTTAGGCGGCAAGGCATAACCAGAACACCCCAAGAACACCCCAGTGGTGCCAGTGCGGATACCCATAGGACGCTGACAAGTCGGGCATTGAATGTCGGTTAGCACCATCTCGTTAGGACGCATGCCGCCCTCTTCTGGTGGTAACTCGGCTTTTTCTAATTGCGCCGTTAAATCTTTGTAGAAGTTGTCGAGTACTTTTTTCCAATCAAGCTGACCTTGGGCCACGTTATCAAGCGTTTGCTCCATACCCGCGGTAAAGTCGTAACTCATTAACTCTTCGAAGCTGCCCACGAGGCTTTCGCTCACGATTTCACCCATTTTCTCGGCGTAGAAACGACGATTTTCCACCTTGACGTAACCACGGTCTTGGATAGTTGAGATGATCGTGGCATAGGTCGATGGACGACCAATTCCACGTTTTTCTAACTCTTTCACCAATGACGCTTCGCTGTAACGCGCGGGCGGCTTAGTGAAATGCTGTTTGGGTAGCAACTCTTCGAGCGCCAAATTGTCACCTTTGGCGACAAACGGCAAGGTGTTATCTTCTTCGTTTTTCTTCTTGATGGCGGTTTGTACGCGCGTCCAACCATCAAATTTGAGCGTACGACCGGTCGCCTTTAATTCGTAATCGGCAGCCGATACCGTTAAGCGAGTAGCATCGTATTTAGCAGGTGTCATCTGACAGGCCACAAACTGACGCCAAATAAGCTCATAAAGACGCTGAGCATCACGCTCCATGTCAGAAAGGCTCGCTGCCGTAACTTTTACGTTAGAGGGGCGAATCGCTTCGTGGGCCTCTTGTGCGCCTTCCTTGTTACCGTAACGAATCGGAGCTTCGGGTAAATACTTATCACCAAAGTCATTGGCAATCATTTCCCGAACATTATCTAACGCTTCTTGACTCAAGTTGGTTGAATCGGTACGCATATAGGTAATATGACCAGCTTCATAGAGACGCTGCGCCATCATCATGGTTTTCTTGACGCCAAAACCTAATCGGGTGCTCGCCGCTTGTTGCAAGGTCGAAGTAATATAGGGCGCAGACGGTTTACTCGACGTGCCTTTGTCCTCGCGATCGCTCACCACAAAAGTGGCATCAGATAAGGCCGCCACCGCCGCCATGGCTTGGGCTTCATTTACCGGGTTGAAGGTATCACCTTGGTACTTATTGACCTGCATTTTAAGCGATTCATTACTGAGCGTGTTTAGCTGAGCATGAATGTCCCAAAACTCTTCTGGCACAAAGGCTTTAATTTCGCTTTCGCGTTCAACCACTAAGCGAGTCGCAACCGATTGCACACGACCCGCAGATAAGCCTCTGGCCACTTTTTTCCACAACAGTGGCGATACCATAAAGCCAACAACACGGTCGAGGAAGCGACGTGCTTGTTGAGCATTAACCATATTAGTATCTAGACTAGAGGGATGGCTGAAAGCCTCTTGAATGGCAGTTTTGGTGATCTCATTAAACACAACGCGCTGATAGCGCGCCGGATCCCCACCAATCACTTCTTGTAAATGCCAGGCGATCGCCTCTCCTTCTCTATCCAAATCGGTTGCGAGAAAGATATGGTCGGCATTTTCAGCAAGAGATTGTAATTCTTTGACGACTTTTTCTTTACCGGGCAGAATTTGATACTGGGCTTTCCAGCCATTTTCAGGATCTACCCCCATGCGAGCGACGAGAGCTTGCTTGGCTTTTGCGGCTTTATAAATTGCCTTTTCTTCAGGAGACATCTTGCGCACTTCAGCGGGCGTTTTCGTCAAAGACTTCGCCTCACTGGTGGAAGATGTTGGTAGGTCACGAATGTGCCCCACACTCGATTTCACGATGTAATCTTTGCCGAGATATTTATTAATAGTCTTGGCTTTGGCCGGTGATTCGACAATAACTAGCGATTTACCCATAGAATGATCTGCGCCAAAAAGTCTCAAAATTCTGTAAATTGGCTCCATATATAGAGTGTTGTACTCCGAGTTTCAAGCAAATCCCTGTTTTATTTGTCACAGACAGCCAATTTTTAACCATTTCTTAAAAAAATGTAAAAAATAATATTTCGCCATAACATGCGAATTTTCCATTATTGTGCACTCATAAGTGATACTTATGCACTTATGACCCTATCGCTACTCCCTTGCCCAAGGCACCAACTTGTTAAGCACGTCACCTTACGTATACTGGTGCCCAAATTCAGCAAATCATCAAGTACCGTATGATGATTTGCCTACAATAATAATGATATCGAAGGAATGGGAATGAAGCATTACGAAGCAAATTTTGATGGACTCGTTGGACCAACACACAACTATGCAGGACTCTCCTTTGGCAATGTCGCCTCACTAAACAATGCCGCATCGACCTCAAGTCCAAAGTCGGCCGCTAAACAAGGTTTGAAAAAAGCCAAAGCGCTTGCTGATATGGGAATGGTTCAAGGCATACTGGCCCCTCAGGAGCGACCAGACCTACATACACTGCGTCGAATTGGTTTTTCCGGCACAGATGCGCAAGTATTAAGTAAAGCGGCTAAGCAAGCCCCTGCGGTCCTTAGAGCATGTTGCAGCGCTTCAAGCATGTGGACGGCAAATGCGGCCACGGTCTCGCCCAGTGCCGATACCCACGATGGTAAGTTACATTTTACTCCCGCTAACTTAGTCGATAAATTGCACCGCAGCATAGAACCAATCACCACAGGCAACATTCTTAAGGCCACGTTTAATAACTCTCGCTATTTTAGCCACCACCAACATCTACCAGAACAGGCCAGTTTTGGTGATGAAGGCGCGGCTAACCATACCCGTTTATGCAGTGAATATGGACATGCTGGGCTCGAGCTTTTTGTCTACGGCCAAGAAGCGACCAACCCTTTAGCGGCCAAGCCTAAGCTTTTTCCCGCTAGGCAAACCCTAGAAGCGTCACAAGCGATAGCACGCTTACACCAACTCGATGATGACAGCGCGGTATTTATCCAGCAAAATCCTGATGTGATTGATCAAGGGGTGTTTCATAACGATGTCATCGCCGTGGGTAACCAAAATGTGCTGTTTTATCATCAGCAAGCGTTTGTCGACACCCAAGCGAAAATCGCCGAGATCCAGCGTAAATTTAATAGTCAAGAACTGCACTTTATTGAGGTGCCCACCGGTAAGGTCAGCATTGACGATGCGGTTAAAAGCTACCTGTTTAATACTCAAATCATTACGCTACCCAACGGTGAAATGGCCATTATTGCCCCCACAAATTGCCAAGATAATCCAGCAGTTTCAGCTTATCTTGATGAGGTCGTTACCTTAGGCACCCCCATTAAGCAGGTCCATTACTTCGATGTGAAGCAGAGTATGCAAAATGGCGGTGGCCCAGCTTGCCTGCGTTTACGTGTAGCCATGAATGAGATGGAAGTGGCAGCCGTAAACCAGCATACATTAATGAGTGATGCGCTTTACGCTCGCCTTAATCTGTGGGTCGATAAGCATTATCGTGATGAGCTGGCCGTTGATGATCTTGCCGATCCTCAGCTTGTTATCGAGTCGCGTACCGCCCTTGATGAGCTAACGCAAATTATGAAACTGGGTAGTGTGTATCAATTTCAACAATAAGCTAAAACCTGAATCCTAAATAATCAATAAAAAAGCGCACTTTAAAGTGCGCTTTTTTTACTGACTTTACAGTCCCTTTAACTGAACTTGATGAGCTTCAGCCTTATGCTATCTAGTGAATAATCACAGGGATGGTAGCCACTTGGCTTAGTTTTCCTTTCGGTGTGACAGCCTCAATGACTAAGGTCCCAGAATCAGCTTGATCAGCGCCTTTAATCACCACGCTGTAAATACCCGCACGATTATCATTAGTCGATTCGACAATAAATTCACCTTTGCTCGCAAGGCTGCCTGCTGACGGCGTAAAGGTTATCTTAGTGCCTGCTGGTAAAGGCTGATTATGCAAATCGCCAATAATGATAGATACGCCACCGGTTGATTTACCGATAATATCCAAGGTCTGGTTATCGTTAAACCCGTCACACGGATCCACTACGTTTTTGTCATCTATGCAGCTATCTTCTATAACTGGTGTCGATGACACCGCATCACTACCTGCCATCACTAGGACAATCGATGCACGCACATTGAGTGACTTGTTAACGCTTGAACAGCCATCGTGCCCGTCGCCATTAGCATCTAACGTACATAGACTGCCGTTATATAAGTTATCAGCAATATCAAATACCTTGTTATTGTTGAAATCAACAAAGGTCTCTGCGTCACCACCCGCTTCACCGATAAACCTTGGGTTAAACAATGAGTCTTCATTATGATCGACAAATGCCTCATCTAGATCATAAGGTTTACCTGAAACATTAAGCTTGGTTCTAAAATTGACGACTTCATTGGCATCGAAGCGACCATTACCATTGAGATCAGGAAACGACTCTTCACCAATGGCTCTGGCCAAAATAGTTACCCGTCCACCATAGGGCTGGCCGATATCTGCATCTAGAGATGGCTCTTGAGCCAAATCGAATAAGGTTTTACCTGTAGGTCTTGGGTTTTGGCTGGTCCATTTAACCGAGCACACACCATTGACAGTGACACATGACGGGTCAATAACACCGCCTTCGGCGGTAAAGGTCACGGCGGTACCATCTGGCACAGGGTTATTAAAGGCATCGGCTAAGCGCGCCGTCACATTTACCTCAACACCGTCATAATCCCATCCCTCAGGATTAAGGTTGTCGGCAGACAGAGAAAAACTGTCTTGATCTGGTAAGCCAGTTGAGACAACCAATAGCTTAGATTGACTCGATATTTCAGGCGAGCTGCCATCCACAATCGCAGTGACTCTGACTGATGTAGCAACCGTCCCCGAATTAACCACTGTCTGAGCGATACCTTGAGCACTAGTGGTTGCAAATTTAGGCTCAAATTCAACATCGCCAGTATCGGTATTTAAAGAGAAAATCACATTTTGATTACTGACAGGATTACCGTTTTTATCTGATACTTTAAATCTGACTGTCGAGGACTCAGCTCCCCCAGTACCTTTAAGGTTAATTACCTCTGGTAAAGCTTCGACAAATGCAATACTACCAACACTTGCAGGCAACACATTCACTAAAGCACTGGCTGAAAGTGATTTCCCTCCCACATTAGCGCTGACATTGATTGCATCATCGCCCACACAGCCTTTAGCTAAATAGGTGGTGGTTGCCACACCATTGATCGCCAATACCGGCGAGCTAATTTCAGCTTCAGCTTTAGTTGAACATGTAGATGAAAAATTCACTTCCACAGGCTCAGTAAATACGGTACCGGTATCATCTTGCAGTGATACTGAAATACTGGCCGTGCCACCCGCTGAGACTTCTGCTGGTGAAACTGAAGCCACTCCAGCTTGAAACGGTGTGCCACTGCCCATCTCTACATTGGTCGCACCAATTTTAAAGACTAAATCTGTTTTTTCACCAGAGAGTAAAGTCGCCGTAGCAGTCCCTGCACCAGGTGCTGTGCCGGCCAAAATCTGCACCGTTGCTTTACCATTATCGGTGGCAGCGGTATCGATTGGGATCTCGCCCAAGGTGCTGGAGAACTGCACTATCGTAGTTTTAGAGATACCTGATACCGTCGCCACTAAATAACCAGGGGCTAATGATGAAATGGTATCTATCGGATTTTGAGTAATAGGGTCATCTACTAAAATAAGCGCAATTTGGGCACCATCTGTAGGTGCACCGCCGTCACCTGATGTATTAAAAGAGACCAATGCCGTTACAGTATCGCCATCAGCGGCATTATAAGTGGCAGTCACACTGCCTGACCCCAGTTTATCACCGGGCAACACATCCACCGTGACTTGGCCTGCAGTATTAGAAACACCACTACCAGGGGTTAACACTCCCTCACCTTCGAGAGTAAATACAATGCGACCACCAGAAAATGGGGTTCCATTTTTAGACAGTGTGGCTTGTAATTTACCGGGTGTGGTATTGGAAATATCGTTAATGGCTTGCCCATTAGCATCCGTTAACGCCAAAGTGAGGCGATAAACATCATCGGGCGCGGTCGGAGGAACGCCACCTGGACCATCGTCAGCTCCACCCCCTCCACCACTACAGGCTACGATAAACAACAAAAACAAATATGAGGTAAAAACTTTATACGCTGACTTCATTGTCAGACTCCCTGTTACTCAAATTATTACTATAATCATCACTGCAAGCACAAGCACGTTACCTGCTGCACACCCAGAAAAACCTTATTGTAACCATTTGAATATTATTCGCACTTATTTTTACACATGTATCCTAAATAGTATTGATATAGCCATTTCCTCACTTTTCTTTTCTTGCTAGGCTTTAGTGATAAATGAAAAGTATAAAAATAATACAGGACGCACTATGTCGCAAACTCAACAAAAGAAGCTTGGTTTAACCGGAAAAATACTCATTGGTATGGGTACTGGGATTTTATTAGGCTTGCTTCTTCGCAACTTATTTCCCGAAAGTCAGTTTATTCAAGATTATATTGCCGACGGGATCTTAAATGTTATCGGCACAATCTTTATCTCCAGCTTACAAATGCTCGTGGTTCCCTTAGTATTTATCTCACTGGTCTGCGGTACCTGCTCGTTAAGCGATCCCTCGACTCTAGGACGTCTAGGAGGAAAAACTATTGCATTTTACTTATTTACCACCGCTATCGCGCTGAGTATGGCGATTCTTATTGCACTGCTTATTCATCCTGGCAATGCCTCGTTGGCAGCAGAAAATATGCAATACAGCGTCAAGGAAGCCCCTAGTCTTGCCAATGTATTGATCAACTTAGTGCCCCGTAACCCAATACAAGCAATGACTGAAGGTAATATGCTACAAATTATTATCTTTGCCGTTATTTTTGGGTTTGCGGTTTCTCACATAGGTGAAAGAGGTAAACGGGTTGCGGCATTATTTACTGATTTAAACGAAGTGATCATGCGCGTTGTCACCCTAATTATGCAGTTAGCACCTTATGGTATTTTTGCCTTAATGGCCAAACTGGCCTTAACTCTCGGTTTAGAAACGTTCGAAAGTGTTGTTAAATACTTCTTTGTGGTATTAGGCGTATTACTCATTCATGCTTTTGTTGTTTACCCCACGTTACTAAAAGTCTTCTCAGGCCTAAGCCCACTGTTATTTATTCGCAAAATGCGCGATGTACAACTGTTTGCATTCAGTACTGCCAGTTCAAATGCAACGTTGCCAGTGACCATCGAAACCTGTGAACATCGTTTAGGTGTCGACAATAAAGTCGCTTCATTTACCTTGCCACTGGGCGCGACCATCAACATGGACGGCACGGCTATTATGCAAGGCGTGGCGACCGTATTTATCGCGCAAGTTTTCGGTATCGATTTAACCATTACCGATTATGCCATGGTCGTCGTCACCGCAACGCTGGCCTCAATTGGGACAGCGGGTGTACCAGGTGTTGGCTTAATCATGCTCGCCATGGTGCTTAACCAAGTGGGTCTTCCCGTTGAAGGGATCGCGCTTATTATGGGGGTCGATCGTCTTTTAGATATGGTACGAACGGCCGTCAACGTGACAGGTGACTCTGTGGCGACATTGGTGATTGCAAAATCAGAAGGCGCATTTAACGAAACGGTATTTCATGATACTCAAGCGGGTAAAACTGCTGGTAGCTTTGTTGACCAAGTCAATGCAGAGGTCAAAGACTAAGCTGATTTTCCGATGCATGGGCAATGATACATAACAGCGGCTCATGCAAGTAAGTGGATGTTACAGCGGCTTGATAAAAGCAAACGAAAATGAAAAAAGGCGTCCAATGGACGCCTTTTTGATTTCTATGCTACTTGGGAATTCAACGCTCCCAGTATGCCTCTTCTAAACTGTCTTCTTTTTCTGGTAAGCCACGAGAAAGACGTGGGCTGTGCTGGGCTAGCACCTCATAAGCGACCCGGTTGGCATACTTACAGACTTGTGAAAACGAGGAGTAACATAACCCGTCGCGCTTATGTTTACTCGAACCTGGCACATTGGCTTTATGGTAGGTATTTGAGGCCAAATCATGGAGTAATGCAGCCAAAGCACCATCACCGGCACCATTAGTATTGCGGATCACTTCCGGCCCGCCCATATAAGGTGGAATGTGCGCAAACACCTTAATTGGGGTATCACAATCGTTTTTAAGTTTGGGTCTAGAAAACTCATAACGATTAAACTCAGGAATAATGCCCGGAAGCAAAGTATGGCTGGTTTCACGCTTTTCAGAATCTTCCGTATGGCCAGCCATATACAAGCCTAACGGACCCGCTGTGGTGAGCACCAAATCACACCATTCTAACGCGGCATCGCTAGCGCTTAACGGATCGCGAAAACCGGTTAACGCTTCGCCTTCATCTTCATTCATCGCTAAAATAGAGACATTGTCTTTGATGAAATTGATCCACCACTGTGGATCTTCTTCAATTAAAAAGCGCGTCCCTAGTGTCAACACCACAGGCACATCGGCCTCTTTGGCGTATTTGATGGCCGTTAACGCCGCATCCGTTATCTGATCGCCACCGCTGGCGCGCATCAGATAAGCCGTTAACACTAACGCCGATGAGCTCTGCACCACCTCTTTATCGATAAACTCAGGGGTCAACTTATCCATTGCCCCCTTACTGATAGCAAAGGTGCGCTCACCACAAGCAGAGATTAAGGTAAAACAGCGACCAATAGGGCCATCAACCGGTTGCAGGTAATTTAAATCCACTTTTGAAGAGGTGTTACAGAGGTAGCGATAGGCATAACTGCCCACTTCAATATTGTTGCTCATGACCCCAAATAACACCGAGCGATCGTCAGCTAAGATAGAGTAGTTGTGTACGGTATTGCCAATGGTACCGCCGGCAAACTCGTCACTTATCATGTTAGATTGCTTAAGTTCGGTATAAAGTTGGTGCGCCTTCTCATCGTCAATAAGCGTCGAATTACCTTTGGGTAATCCATAGCGGCTAAGCAACTCATCTTCGACTTTGGCTTCGATATCGACCAAGGTTTGATCAATACCACTGATATGGGTAGTAATATGTTGTGGCTGCAGGGTTAACTGCGCTAATAATGGATCGCGATTTTTAACTGGAAAGTAATGCTTAGACTTACGTTGACCAGGAAACTTCATACCTAACTCACTTGTGTCGCATCCATGCAAAATCGAATTGAAGTAAATAGTAAACCAGACCCTCTTAATTCACTATTTACAGAACTGAGTCAATGAAAACGACCACAGCCCTTACCCTACTAAAATGGCGGCAGATTTTACCATATAAAATGCGACTAAGCAGTGATTTATACTACGGTAATGACATTGAATGACTAACAAAACAACCAAAGGACACGGCTAAATCGTAACCATAGAGACTTAAACGCAAAAAGCCCACCGAAGTGAGCTTTTATACTGTATTACATCTGTAAGCGACTGTAAGTACACTGCCGCTAATCAAGACTAATTAGCCGATCGCCTTAACAATGGCATCACTGACAGAGGCAACGCTTTGGGTGCCGTCAAACTTATTGTAAGTCAAGCCACCTTTGGCTGCGAGGGCACCATAATATTCAATCAATGGCTTAGTTTGCTCATGATAAATCGCAAGACGCTTACGCACTGTGCTCTCTTCATCATCAGGGCGAATAGCTAAATCTTCACCTGTTACATCGTCCTTGCCTTCCACTTTAGGTGGATTAAACACCACGTGATAAACACGGCCTGAACCTGGGTGAACACGACGTCCGCTCATGCGCTTAACGATCTCTTCATCTGGCACATCGATTTCAATCACATGATCGATTTCGATGCCGCTAGCCGCCATAGCATCCGCTTGTGGAATAGTGCGTGGGAAGCCGTCCAACAGGAAACCTTTTGCACAATCGTCTTGTGCAACACGCTCCTTAACTAAGCCAATAATCAGCTCATCAGAAACCAATTGCCCTGCATCCATCACTTTCTTTGCTTCAAGGCCAAGTGGCGTTCCCGCCTTAACCGCGGCACGTAACATGTCACCCGTTGAAATTTGTGGCACACCATATTTTTCCATGATGAACTGGGCCTGAGTACCTTTACCGGCACCTGGGGCACCTAATAGCATAATGCGCATCTGAGAGTCCTCTTATTTCGCATAGAGTTGATTATTAGTTTTGATGATTCAATTAGAATTATTTTTATCATTGGGCGGCGATCTTCGCACATATGGCCGCCCTTTTGAAGTGAAGAAACCGGGGTTTTAGTTCGACTTTAGGCTGATACAGTTAAATCAACTGGCCTTTAGTCATTAAGCAGCACTAAAAGCCAAGGAGCAGATAAAAAAAGCACAATGATTAGTACAGCAAGCTGTATAACTTGCGTCGATATTGATTAGCAATCGAATTACTTTGACCCATCGCCGTCAAAATATCCATAAATAACTGCTTCAACTCACCGTTATGTGCGCCGATGTCTTGTCGCAACACAGCAAATAACCTTTCCAGTGCCTCTTCATCTCGGTTAGCACCATGCAGGGCTTTTGCCAAAGAGAGCAGTAAACTCAAGTCTTGTGGATTGGCTTCGACATTGTCCATCAATTGACGAATTTCAGGTGTGTCGGCAGCATCGAGCGCGAGGGTTAATTTCGCTCGCAAGCTTTGATAATAGCCATCTTGATCTGCCAGCCCTACGCCATCGAGAAGCACTTGAGCTTGATTGATATTACCAAGGGTTAATAGCGCATCGGCATAGACCAAGGCAACTTCCGCTTGTTGATTGGCTTGATAGGCCTGCTGCAATAGCGGTAAGGCTTGCTCAACGTCATTTGTGGCGAGTAAGGTTTTCGCCTCTGCCAGTTGTAATTGCCAAACCTGTGGCAAATGCGGCTCAAACATGGCTTCAATTTGGGCAGGCTCTTGAACGCCAGCAAAGCCATCGATTGGTTTACCATCGCGCAACAGCAAGGTCGTCGGCACACTCTGGATCTGGAAATAATTCGCAATTTCCAGCTCTGCATCGCAATTGACCTTCGCGAGTACAAAACGACCCGCCTGTGCGCTGGCCATTTGCTCTAGTGTCTGTACCAATGTCATGCTTTCAGGGCTTTGCTGACTCCAAAAAGTCAACACCACCACCTGTTGCATTGACGCATCAACCACTTGTTGGATGTTCTCTTTAGTTAAATCCAATACCGTATCCATAAGATCCCTTCGCATAGATTAAGCGCATATAAGAAGAGGCAGTTAAACTGCCTCTTGCGTTTGACGGCTAATTACTTCATGCCCGCCAGCAACATCTTGTTCATTAACTTAATGAATGCCGATGGGTCGGCTAGGCTGCCTTTTTCAGACAATTGCGCCTGTTGTAATAATAGCTCAGACCATTGGCCAAACACCTCGTCATCTTGCTCGTTATCTAAACGTGCGACCAGCGGGTGTTCTGGATTAAGTTCAAACACGGGCTTGCTTTCAGGCACTGCTTGGCCAGCGGCTTGCATCAGTTTAATCATCTGCGATGACATTTCGCCTTCACCTGCAACCACACAAGCTGGGGTATCGGTCAAACGCGTGGTGACTTTAACGTCAGAAACCTTGTCACCTAACGCCGCCTTCACTCGCTTGATCAAGCCTTCAGATTCCGTTTCCAGTTTTTTCTGCGCTTCTTTTTCCTCGGCATCTTCAAGATCGCCTAACTCTAAGTCACCACGAGTGACCGAGTGCAACTGCTTGCCCTCGAACTCGGTTAAGTGGTTAATTAACCACTCATCGATGCGTTCGGACATCAATAGCACTTCAATCCCTTTCTTGCGAAGCAACTCAAGATGTGGGCTATTCACGGCCGCTTCATGGCTGTCAGCAACAATATAATAAATCTTGCTTTGGCCCTCTTTCATGCGGCTTACGTAATCACTGAGCGATACGGTATGTGCAGCTTCATTAGTGTGAGTCGATGCAAAACGCAGCAAACCAGCGATACGATCTTTGTTGGCAAAATCTTCAGCTGGGCCTTCTTTAAGCACTTGGCCAAACTCTGCCCAGAAAGTTTGATACTTTTCAGGCTCATTTTTTGCCAGTTTCTCAAGCATACTTAATACACGCTTGGTCACAGCAGTGCGCAGTGCGGTGGTTATCTTGTTGTCTTGCAAGATCTCGCGCGATACGTTGAGCGGCAGATCGTTAGAGTCAATCAGACCTTGCACAAAGCGCAAGTAGCTTGGCATAAACTGCTCGGCATCATCCATCACAAACACGCGCTGCACAAACAGTTTTAAACCATGTTTACGATCGCGATTCCATAGATCCCACGGCGCTTTTGCAGGGATATACAGCAAGCTGGTGTACTCTTGCTTACCTTCTACGCGGTTGTGGCTCCACATGAGTGGATCAACAAAGTCATGGGAAATATGTTTGTAAAACTCTTGGTATTCTTCGTCAGTCACGTCGCTCTTATTACGAGTCCAAAGCGCGGTGGCTTTGTTCATCGGCTTCCAGTAACCCTCGGTAGCTGGAATGGCCTCGCCACCTTCTTCTGTCGCTTCTTGCGCTGGCGTTCCCTCTTGCCACATCTCTACAGGGACAGAGATATGATCTGAGTATTTAGTGATGATTGAGCGCAAACGGTAATCATTGGCAAACTCTTTTTCCTCTTCACGAAGATGCAAGATAACCTCAGTACCGCGAGTCTCTTTTACTATGTTTTCAACGGTAAATTCACCTTCGCCAGCAGATTCCCACTGCACAGCTTCATCGGCAGCATGACCGGCAGCGCGCGTGCGTACGGTTACCTTGTCGGCCACGATAAAGGCAGAGTAGAAGCCTACACCGAATTGACCAATAAGCTGTGAATCTTTTGACTCATCGCCAGATAGGTTTTTAAAGAACTCCGCAGTGCCTGATTTAGCGATGGTACCTAAGTGTTCAATCACGCCATCGCGAGTCATACCAATACCATTATCTTCAATGGTGATGGTGCCCTTTTCACTGTCGGCGCTCACACGTACGCGTAACTCACCGTCACCTTCGTACAGATCATTATTGGTCAATGCTTGGTATCTGAGCTTATCGGCAGCATCGGCGGCGTTGGAGACCAATTCACGCAAGAAAATCTCTTTGTTAGAGTACAAAGAGTGGATCATCAAATTAAGTAATTGTTTGACTTCAGTTTGAAAGCCATGGGTTTCTTGTTGTGACATCGATTATTCCTTCTTAAATTTCACAAATGACGCTCTATGGCTTAAGAGATGGGGTTAGAATTTTGCTTTTCAAGTTTAAAGTTGTCAGAGCGGTTCATTTGCTCAAAAAAAATCCAGCATCAAGGTGCTGGATTTAAAAGAGTCACGATAAACCTATGATAATTACAGCGGTAAGCGCCCGTTGAATGACAAGGCTAATGTGGTGCTATCGACATATTCGAGTTCGCCCCCCACTGGCACACCATGAGCAATGCGACTGACATTAACAGCATGTTGCCGCGCCATGTCGGCAATAAAATGTGCCGTTGCATCGCCCTCCACTGTTGGATTAGTCGCTAAAATTAACTCGCTAATCTCACCGCTGGCCAGATGCTGCTCAAGTAGGCTGAGGCCTAACTCTTCGGGCCCGACGCCATCGAGGGGCGATAAATGCCCTAAGAGCACAAAATAACGACCAGAAAAATACCCGCCTGCCTCAATGGCTAACACATCCGCTGGGGTTTCCACCACACAGATAATATCGGACTGACCGCGTCGGCTACTGGCGCAAATAGGACACAAGGTCTCTTCAGTAAAAGTACGGCACGCGCTGCAGTGACCCACATCACTCATGGCACTGGTCAGCGCCTGCGCTAAGGTCTGCCCCGCTTTGCGATTACGCTCCAACAACTGAAACGCCATGCGCTGCGCCGACTTAGGACCGACACCGGGTAAACAGCGTAATGACTGAATTAACTCATCGACCAAGGGACTAAATTTCATAATTAAGCGGGCATCCTACTGGTTAAAACATAAAGCGTTATTAGCTATAGTGATAAGTCGTTCATTGACATGACCAATGGGTTCTCATCAAATTATGCGCAGGATATTATCATAAATCACCGGCATGATGAGCCCTAATTCATGACAAAATCATTAAGCTAATATTTAAAATTAAGCAATCAAAATGATTGCCTATCAAACTTAAACATTAATAGTATTCTTAACTGCTTTATTATTTTTAATTTCAGACTCTTAATAACAAAATGCAGCGTCGTAGCTCATAACTGCTATTACTCGACATTATCCAATACTCATCTGTGGCGAAAACTAAGGGGATTAATTGACATCACCTCTCATCGGATGCAGGAGATAAAATATTGACATCGAAAATCATATTCAGACTTGCCTTAGCTTTAACCACCCAGGCTTTATTTCTGCCCAAATTGCATCAATATCAATATGGGCTAGCCAAACAATTTTATACCTGCTAAGCCTAAGGTAAATAAAGATAATTAACCATTTTGTTTAATCGAGCCAGCGTCAGGTTCACTAGGCATTATCGGCTGAGCGGTTAAATTTAATACAACCGCACCTAGTATTATCGCAATGATTATCGACTCCAAGCGCAATAATTGAGCCGAAAAAGAATCGATGCCTTGGTGAGTAATGATCTGATAAATTAATACCGTGAAGTTGGTAAATAATAGTTGGTAAATACTCATACGAGCTTGACGAGCAATAGCATAGCAAGCCAATTGCAGTCCACAGGCTATCGCCGCGCCGCACAACAGCCAACCAGAAGCCCCTAATGCAGATAATAGCATCACAGGTAACGTAAATAAAATCCCTATCACAGTGGTGATAATTCGATTTTTACTATAAATACTGTGTTCATGAGGACTGGGGATCTTAATCATATTAGCTAAGGTGATCGCAATTAGGATAGTTTGAGAGCCACCCAATACGATAAACACCGCTAAAACCACACACATAATGCTAGCCTTAAACACAATAGTAGTAAGTGGTACTGCTACACCTATAATCTGATTTTCGTCAGGTAAAATATCTTGCTCGTCACCAGGAAACAGTATGAAGCATACATAGGTGATCACTAGCGCAATAATAAAAGCGGCAAACAACAGCCAGGGTAAACCATCTATTGGCGTACCAAACTGCTTTGTCATGACGGTCATAATGATCACAACAATTAGGACTAATGTAGACAAAATATCTTTAGGATCTTTATGGCTACGATAAAAACTCCAACACACCAATGACCAAACAAATAATCCATATCCGAAGGGTGAATCAAGTAGCAGTTGTCCCAACAAGACTAAACCAAAGCTGACAAACAATAGTACAACCAACAGCTTAATAAGTAAGCCTAATGGTGGTTTAGAGGGCATTAGGGTTAAAAAAATCACTACGAAAACTGGTGCTAATATTGGCAAAGGTGCGCCCTGATATAATAAGTACCACAGGAGTAAGATAGGCCCTAATACCAGCCTCAATATCGGATTAGCAGCGCTACGAAACATAAGTCCACACGCTGAAGATCTCCATCCACAATGAGGCCAACCATTCACCTATGGTGCTCTGCTCCGTAAAAAAGGCGACTGTCGCTTGGGATCCAAAACGAATATTGTGGGGCACAACACCACTTTCAAAAACAATATTAATGGGATAGCGCTGCGCTTTGATACCGCCAGTATCGGCAGTTAAAAAGCCAGTTGTTTGATCAATATTATTACTCCCCCCCGTTCCCCAGCCGATACTCTCCACCGAACCTAATAATACGCGCCCAGGCAAGGCATCGAGTACTACTTTGACTTTGTTGCCAGCACGAATGTGCTCGAGTGAATTCTCCCTTACTAAAGCAGATATCCACACACTGCGCGGATCTATAAAAGTGAGTAATGGTGAGCCTGCCGTTGCCTTTTGACCCACTGTCAGCTGGACATTAGTAACGATACCTTTTGAAGGCGCTATTACCGTGGTTTTTTGCAGATCTAATTGTGCTTGCTCTAGTTTGGCCATTGCCGCCAAGATATGGGGATTATCTTGCCCTGCTGGGCCTAAGTTTTGTTTGGCTTGTGCCAGTGAAGCTTCTGCCGCTTCAAGGCTGGCTTGGGTTCGCTCCCGAGCTTCAATTGCATTATCTAAATCAGCTTTACTTAACACGCCCTGATCTGCAAGTTCGATAATCCGTGCCGCTTGCTCTCTAGCATTATTACGGGCAGCTAATGCATCAACCACTTTGGCTTGAGCCACTTCAACTGCCGCCGTACTGGCACCAATATTTTGCCCAGCTAAGGCCAAGTTAGCTTGGGCCGCTTGAAAGTTAATTTGATAATTTCGAGGGTCGATACTAAATAATGGCTCTCCAGCCTGAACAATTTGATTATCTTTCACATTCACATCAATGATGTTGCCACTGACCTCGGTGGCAATTCTTACCAAATAAGCATGCACTCTCGCGTCGGCAGTGATCGGCGTGACGCGATCAGCCCACAGACTATAAAGCCAAACCATGAGCACTAATCCAATAAGATAAAAACTGAGTTTACGCGACGATTGTTCTGCTGCTGACATGCTGAATCACCTATTAGATATACTTAGCTTATAGTAAGCATATATCAATTTTACAACAAGAGGTTAACATCACAGTGGCGTGATAAAATATCGTATCCCGTCGATAGCAGTCATCCACTCTAATTTGAATAAACTTAAAAAAACAGAGTTAAAATACCGACATAAAAAAGCCTAAGGCAGGCTTAGGCTTTTAACAAAATCAGACCTTTGCAACCACAAAGGTCTGATTTAAAAATACTTTATTAGAAAGGCATCTTCATGCCTGGTGGTAGTTGCATACCGCCAGTCACTTCAGCCATCTTCTCTTTTTGATTTTCTTCAACACGGCGCGCTGCATCATTGCAGGCTGCTGCGATCAGATCTTCTAGCATCTCTTTATCGTCTTCTAGCAGGCTAGGATCGATGTCAACCTTACGAACGCTGTGAGAGCCTGTCATAGTTACTTTTACAAGACCCGCGCCGGCTTCACCCGTCACTTCCATACGTGCAATCTCTTCTTGCACTTTGGCCATCTTGTCTTGCATCATTTGGGCCTGTTTCATCAGGTTACCCATACCGCCTTTTCCAAACATATCGAGTTCTCTTCAATATTAAAAAACTGGCTAATCTTACTTAATTAGCACCAAGAAGCAATCAATGCTGATCACCAATCTACAAACTTATGATCTAAATACCCACGAACTTAATACACATCACGATTGCCATTATGACTCTGCTTTAGCAATAAAGTTCGATTTATTAATAAGCGCAATCGTCTTGCCACGTTGACCTAATCGCTCAGGGGCATAGCTTAAACTATCAGGCTCCATCTGCGCATTCATGGTCTCACTCAACCAGCGAATGTTATCATCATTAAGCAATTCATGATGCGCTAAGCCTAACAGTTCTCGGTGAAAACGCTGCCTGATCTCAAGCGGAGTCTCACGATTGGGCTCCATGCCAACGGTAATGGTAACCGTGCATTCGCCCTCTAAGGCTTTGGATAGCGCCGCTTCCAATTGCTGCACCGCGCTAGGTGCCGCCAAATGCTTTTGGTTGGGTTTTAATACGAGCGGCAACGGGTCAACAAATTGCTGACATACTGAGTTAACCGCTAATTGCCGTACCCTGCCCCCAATGTCGAGTGCCGACATGAGTCGGTACCATTGCAGATCGATTTCATTACCACTAATGTCAGCAGTAAGCGTGGGCAAGTGAGTCTGTTCACTTGCCTCAGGCATCTGCATACTGTCTTGATCAGCTTGAATATTTTCAGGCTCAGCTTGCTGGGACATCATTGTCTGTGTTGCAGCAGCTGACGTCTGAGCCTGGGTTAACTGCGACTCTGGCTCATGTGACGTGTCCGGCGTCGACAACGCTTTATCGTCTGCGGTTGGAGCTTGAGCCTGTACAGGCGCTTCCCATGGTGGCCTATCATCAAGCTCATCAACCATTACGCTATTGCTAGCCGTATGCTCAAGGGCAGAGGCTTGATCACTTTTATGAAGTAAAGAGGCTGCCTCGCTTACGACTGCCACCTGCTCATCAGCTTGAGATGATGGCGCTTCTCGCTTAGGCGGCACGAAGGCCTGTAGCCCCGCTTCAGGCTTTTTTGTGTCACTCTCCTTAGACGAGGTTTCATCTAAGTCGCTGAGCAATGATTGCCTCGCTGAAAGGACGGCATCGAGTACGTCATCATCTGAAAATAGATCAGCTTCTTGCTCAGGAGCCTTATCTAAGGGTTGCTCAGTCGGGGGGGCCGTCACAGGGGATTGAGCAGTGTCGTTGCTGTGCATTTGGCTAGCCAGGTAGGCTTCATAATCGCCAGGATCGGCGTCATTCACCGAGTCATAATCATCCAAATACTCTTGTGGCATCGAATAATCATCAACAGCATGAGGCGCCATTGAAGGCACAATAGCAGCATCAGTTAACTCGATGCTGGGTAAATTATCATCTGTTTCTTCAGCGGCAACGGGCACGCCCTGGCTTTGCGCTTGGCTTAAAATAAGCGCTTGCTCTGCAAGTAACGCTGTGTCGTCACAATCGATATTACCCAGCTCCTCTGCTTGAGTAGGCTCACTGGCCTCAGCGATATCGCGGCCATTGGGCTGATGTTTATCCTGCTCATCGCCCGCCTTATCGGCAGTATCAAGGGCAGGTTTGCTCACCTCAACACTGGGCTGACTGGCTAACGCTTGGCTTGTATCATTACTGCTAACATGGTCATGCTTAGCTTGACTATCATCACGTACCTTACTTGTCGCCACTTCAGCAGCGTTAGCAACACTGGTCGGTAAAATAACCTTATGATTAGCTTCCACTTGCCAGCGTTTCACTGGCGCTTCTGGGACAAAAGCGATAGCGCGCAATAACGCCATCTCTAATCCTGATTTAGGATCCGGTGCATGGGGCAGATCTTTACGCCCAGTTAAGAGTAACTGATAGTAAAGCTGCACTTGCTCAGGGCGTAGCTGCTCGGCAAACGCCTTGATCTGCTCGGCATAACGAGATAATTGCGCGGCGGCGGGAGCAAATTGGGTTAAGGTAATTTGGTGCAACAACTCCAGTAAGCTGCGTAACACCTCAAACGGATCGGCGCCATAAGAGAGCACTTCATCAGTCACCTGCATCAAATTAGCCACATCGCCATCACACAATGCATTGAGTAATACAATGACATAGTGCTCGTCTATAGTGCCGAGCATGGTTTGCACTTGACTAAGTTGCACCTGCCCTGCACCAAAGGCAATAGCTTGATCGGCCAGACTTAAGGCATCACGCATACTGCCGTTGGCGGCCTTAGCCAATAGTTTTATCGCGCCATCATCAAACGCGATATCTTCTTGAGCCAAAATAGTAGCAAGCTGCTGGCAAATCTCATCGAGTGTTAAACTTTTTAAGTTAAATTGCAGGCAGCGCGATAGTACGGTAACTGGCAGTCGCTGAGGATCGGTGGTTGCCAGCAAAAACTTCACATGTTCTGGTGGCTCTTCTAGGGTTTTAAGCAGCGCATTAAAACTACTGCGAGACAACATGTGCACTTCATCAATAAGGTAGACTTTATAGCGACCACGTGATGGCCGATATTGCACGTTATCGAGCAATTCACGAGTATCGTCAACTTTAGTACGCGACGCCGCATCGACTTCAATAAGATCAACAAAGCGCCCCTGGGCAATTTCAACACAGCTGCTGCATTCGCCGCATGGCGTGGCCGTGATCCCTTGCTCACAGTTGAGTCCCTTAGCAAATAACCGCGCTAAACTGGTCTTACCGACACCTCGGGTGCCTGAAAACAGGTAAGCATGATGTAAGCGGTTTTGTGTCAAGGCGTTGGTCAAAGCATGTAAAACATGTGACTGGCCGACAACTTGCTCGAACTTGGCAGGGCGCCACTTTCTGGCTAACACCTGATATGACATGGAACTCCCCAACTGTGTCATCAATCAATAACGGAACTCGCTTCCGACAATGGGCAAACAATAACACGCTAAGGCGTAACTCGCTAGCAAGCAGCAGCTTGGGTAAAGGTTATTTTTAACCATTAGGTCACTGTCGCAGCATGTTTAATCGATAAAATAAAAAAGTGGCAATGAGTGTTTGAAAATCAATCAGATAAATATGAAGTTAAAAACAAAAATGCTACGGATACTTCTGCACCGTAGCATATGAGGGGCTCAAAATGACCGTGATTATTCGCCGTCAAACTCGCACAATGTCATCAGCTCAAGATCTAAATCATTCAAACGTTGTTCACCGCCTAAATCGGGTAAGGAGATCACAAAGGCAGCATGGTTCACTTGACCACCTAACTTACGGATCAGTTTTACCGTCGCTTCTATAGTGCCACCGGTCGCTAATAGATCGTCGACAACCAACACCTTATCGCCAGCATTGATTGCATCGGTATGGATCTCTAACATATCGTGACCATATTCAAGCTCATAGCTTTCGGAAATGGTTTCACGTGGTAATTTACCCGGTTTACGCACTGGCACAAATCCTAGGCCGAGTTCTAATGCCAAGGGTGCTCCAAATAAAAAGCCACGAGCTTCGGTACCGACGACTTTGGTAAATCCACAGTCTTTGTATTGTTGCACAAACATTTCAATGGTTGCTTGATAGGCATTATGATCTTCCATTAGGCTGGTCACGTCGCGAAACATGATGCCTGGTTTCGGATAATCAGGAATTGTTTTAATGCTCTCTTTGATCAAGGCTAACTTGTCTATATTCATTGCTACCATCTTTGTCAATTAAACCCCTTTACGGGAAAAACTGACCATTAAGGTCAGTTCAATTAGAATTTTCGCTAAAGCTTAAGCCCCTTTGGCAAGGGTTGCAACAACGAGTGTCACAAAGCGCAGTCAAGACTGACGTGCGATATCATCATTAGTCACTTAAGTCGTATTATAATGCGGCACTATTGCAAGCTGACGTCACTCGGCTTTTACCCAATAAACAAAACGTCACAACCTGTTACTCTTCCAACTCTGGGATCTGACGTAAATAAAGCAGTAATAGTGTTACCATGCACAGCAACATCACTTTCACCCATAGTAGTGGCACTATGGCGATACTAACACCAAAACTTAAGCTAGTTGCCACGTAAGCCTTACGTTTTAAGCCCCTGCGCATAGCGCGTTTGCTTTCCCAATCTTGCAACGCATCAGCAAACCAAGGGTGGCACAGCAACCAAGCATGTAAACGACTGCTCGAACGGGCAAAACAAAACGCCGCTAATAGAATAAATGGCACTGTTGGTAATAAAGGGACAACAATACCAATAATGCCTAATAACAAACTTATCAGGCCAACCATTAACAACAAACCACGCTTAAGCGCCATTAAACCCCCACATAAAAAACCACTCGACAATGAGTGGTTAGTATACCTGAGTTCAGAATTGAGACTACAGCAGTTGTAGTTGCTTCAACCAAGATAAGGTGGCTGGTAATGTTGGCAGCATCAATACGAGCAAAAATCCAACAAAATAAACAAGATTAAACGGGTCTTTAAACGGCTGACTCATGACTTCCTCACTCGAAATTAGTGGCTTACATTGATCTAGATCAATTTTCGCGGCCATTATAGTGAGATGTGCCCTCGATAGAAAGTCTTATGAGTAACAAATTAACCGTGCAGCGCTAAGATAATATTTTTATCACTCATCTCAGTTAACATCTGCCTGCAACCATTGACCAACATATCACCATCCATCTGATTAAATGTCTGTTTAAGCCACTGACAAACATCAATAAAGCTAACGCCATCGCACTGGCCGATATAAGCCAACACCTGCGCGGCTAATGGATTTAACTGTAAAAAGCACACTTCATCTTGTGCATCACGGTAGATACAGAAAAAATGGGGCTGGGCGCTTGGGCTCATAGGGCGATAATTGGGACTGATATTCTGCACATCATAGTGATATTGCGCCACTTGCGCCGCGACATTCAGGCACAGTGTCACGTCATTAATTTCTGCTGCGCTAAATGGATGCTGTGTAGGTTGTGTAGGCACCGTCGCCACCAACAGTTCAAGCCATTCATAGTGTGCGAGCTCAAGCATAAAGGGCGCGTCATGTTCATTAGGTTGATATTCATGCTGTAAAAACTGCAAAAATTCTTGTGCTATTTCAATAAAAATCGGTGTTTGACAATCATGATGCACAAAAAAATCTTGCACCAGCGCATTCCAATCATCCTCATCATATAAAGAACAGAGCACCGGGAAACCGTTAGACACAAACCCTTTAATATTATTGAAAAATAGCTCTCGATAAATACGCATCCGGCGTTTATCCGTCCCCGGCGGCAAAGGCAATGAGGGATCACGAATGTAATCGATAAAGGATTGCTGCACTGTTATAAAATTCATTTACGCACTTCGCTCCTGCCGTGATAATGCCGCCGTTTGGTAAGCGTGTATTTGGTTAATCTCCTGCATTAGTATCTCTGTCTTGGGGAGATTAAAGTCGCGCTCTAATAACGTTGGAAAGACCCCATGGTGGGCGTAGCACTGTTGCAGCAGTTGCCACACGGGGGGGATAACGTCGCTACCGTGGGTATCAACCATTAAATCAACGGCCTCTTGATAATGGCCTGCAATGTGTAAATAAGCGATACGCTCGGTGGGCATCGCCTGTAAAAAAGATAAGGCATCATATTGATGGTTAATCGAATTAACATAAATATTGTTTATATCGAGTAATAATCGACAATCTGCCTCACTTAATACCGCTTTAACAAATTCAAGTTCACTCATCTGGCTGGCGGGCGCCGCATAAAAGGAGACATTTTCAAGAATAAAGGGCCGTTCAAGTATCTCCTCTACTTGTTTAATGCGCTCGGCCACATGAATAACCGCTTCATCGGTAAAGGGGATCGGCATTAAATCATACAGGTGACCACTGCCTGAGCAGTAACTTAAGTGCTCTGAATAAATCTCTATCCCATGCAAGTCTAAAAAACCTTTAACCTGTTGCACAAAAGCGGTATCTAGTGGTGCGGGACTGCCGATAGAGAGTGATAATCCATGGCAAAAAAATCGATGCTGCTCCGTCAACTGACGAAATTGACGTCCAAATTTGCCGCCTAAGGTCATCCAATTTTCAGGCGCGACCTCAAAAAAGTCGATCCCGCTCGGTACCGAGTGGCAAAATTCATTGAGCATCTCTCGGCGTAAGCCTAAACCTACGCTAGCTACTGGAGCCATAAGTCCCTCTCATCATTAAACTCATATAAAAATAAAAAGTCTGTACATTAAAGACACTAGGCCAGTAAATACTGGCCTAGTTGGCATTGGTGAATAAAATAGGCACTGCAATTATGGCTCTGCACATTAACACTCTATTCAGCAACTAACCATCACCCATCACAAATCAAGCAATTCAATTGCAAAGGAAAAACAAACACATAGCCTTGCCATACTTACTTATTACCACCACACTTGCCCTCTTTAGTCTTGGTCTCGCCGCCACACTTACCTTCTTTCATGGCTTTTTTCTCGGCGCCACATTTACCTTCACCACATTTGCCCTCTTTCATCGCTTTGTTTTGGGCACCACATTTACCCTCCTGCATGGCTTTATTCATGTTTTCGCCACATTTACCTTCACCACACTTCCCTTCTTTGGCAGCTTTACGCATATTTTCGCCGCATTTACCTTCACCACACTTCCCTTCTTTGGCGGCTTTCTTCATGTTTTCGCCGCACTTACCTTCCCCGCACTTACCTTCCCCATCGAGGAGTTGATAGCCAGATTGCATTTCAGAGTATCCGAATGGATTGGCTTGTGCTTGGGCAGCAAATGCAGTACTGACACAAACAGTACCTAAGGCAACAGCGACTGCGGTTTGTTTAACTAATTTCATAATCTTTCCTTCTTTCATCCAATGGTATGCAACTGGTTGCCAACTCCACAATGATGCTGGCTCTATTATATGACCCGATACGCTTACACTTTATTGCAAAAACTTATCATACATCACAGTTATGCTACAAATGCTGTGATAGTGCAACTCGATCTATTGCCAATGACAGTGCAATTAAGTGATGTCGCCCGTAATATTTTTGTAAGTCTCCTACTCATGACGTAGAATTAGCGCCCTTTAATCCGCTACCTAGCAATACATTCAGTTGCCATTGCTACCGCTAGCGATTATGTCAAACCACACTGTATTTAACGTACTTATTAGTACGATTAGATTTAGCAAGCGAGTTTTCAGAGAGAGCCGAGTCAATGAGAGTAATTTTAGCCCCTATGGAAGGTGTGGCAGATGCACCTATGCGCGCATTACTTACTGCTGTGGGCGGCTATGACATGGTAATAAGCGAGTTTATTCGCGTTGTCGATCAGTTGCTGCCTGAAAAAGTGTTCTATCGCCTGTGCGCCGAATTAAAATACCAATGTCACACCAAATCCGGTACGCCTGTTAGGCTACAACTGTTAGGGCAACATCCTGATTGGATGGCTGAAAATGCGCTTAGGGCCATTGAACTGGGCTCTCGTGGTGTCGATATTAACTATGGCTGCCCTGCGCCTATGGTTAACCGCAGCAATGGCGGCGCCGCGCTCTTAAAAGAGCCCGAAACCATTTATCAGGTGACGAAAGCGGTGCGAGACGCAGTGCCGATAGATAAACCGGTTTCGGCTAAAATTCGACTCGGGTGGGATGATAAAAGCCGCTGTATTGAAATTGCTCAGGCCATTGAAGCTGCAGGCGCCAGTGAACTCACTGTACACGCTCGCACTAAAGAGGAGGCATACCGACCTCCTGCCCATTGGCACTATATTCAAAAAATCAAACAAGTGACTACCCTGCCCATTATCGCCAATGGCGAAATTTGGAGCCGTGAAGATTACCTCAATTGCCGCGAGGCCAGTGGTTGTGATGATGTGATGCTTGGCCGCGGAGCATTGACTGTGCCCAATCTGGCCCATGTGGTTAAAGGCAACCAATTACCAATGACATGGCCCGAGGTAAAAGAGCTACTGATCCAATATTCAGAATTTGAAATTGTCAGCGAAAAAGAGAAATACTATCCAGCTCGAATAAAACAGTGGCTGAGATTTATTGCGCGCCATTATGTAGAAGGTGAAGCCCTATTTTTACAGGTTAGAGTGCTAAAAAATACCGCTGAAATTCTAACGCTACTGCGCAGCAGCTAGTTTGATCCACTAACAAACTCACATTGCTCAACACAGCGCGCTCGATTAGTGTCGATATTTAACAAAATATCACTCACTTTTGATCTTCGTCATAGTCAAGTTGAGTCAGCGGTTTAGACTGGTTACCTAACACGATTAAACTAGGCAATGATTTGTGAGCAGATCCTATATCAGACATGAATTGTCAGAGCTTGAAGCTAATCTCAGGGAAGAGTTAGGCCAACTGCTAGCGCAACATCAGCTATCGATGGATAGTAAGACGCTATCGTTATCAGCATTGATCGATGCGTTAACCGCAGCAAAACTCTGTGATGACCCCTTATTTATACAACTCACCCAGCTCGATGCGGCAATATGTCAGCTCGATATTGGTCTCTACGGCTTGTGCGCCGATTGTGAAACTGATATCGAACCGCAACGCTTGACCCTCAACCCACTGGAGCAGCGCTGTCAACAGTGTGCTGCTGAGCACGCCCACCAGCATCGTCACGAGCTCCGGCTAACTCACTAATAAATTAGCGTTAACCTAGTGTTAACGCTAGTTTTTAGGCTGCTATTTTAGCTAACATCAAGCGTTATATTGGCAAAATAGATGGCGCATTTGCCTTCATGGGATGAATAGTAACTGACCAACAACTCATCGCCTTGCTGCACAATGCCCGCATAACTGGTATCACCACCCGATGGGAACGTCAAACGCTCAACCACAGTGCCTGTATCTAATTTTATTTCCACTAACGATGTCCGCACTAGGTTGTCATATAAACGCACAATGGCGTACAGCCGCTGCCGGTAGATAAAACTTACTGGTCCGCCTATGCGTTTGTCTAATATCCGCCACTGCCAATGAGTATAGGGCGCTGTTGATTGCCCTAACAAGGCACGTTCATCGGTTTGCCACAGCGGATCACGGCGTAATAAACAGTAGGCAACCCCTTGTTCATCAATGCTTAATCCCGCCTCATTGACATATCCAGCCCGACTTAAGTGACTGACTAAGGGTTGCCAATCGAGCAATGCATCCTCGGCGAGCTGTGCTTGGTAAAGCCGTACATAACCATCATGTTCATCGGCATAATAAGCAATGCCAAGTAAGCGATGGTGATGGGCAGTAATGCGCCATAACCATTCATCTTGACCGCCCACAGCCATAGGCTCAGACCAATTGCTGCCGTCATCAGAATACCAATAATAAGATTGAATGCGCGGCGAGCTTCCTTTGGCGAAGGTCGCACCGCTAAACAGATAGAGTTGCCCCTCAAAAACTACTAACTTCGCATCACGTAAATCGGCATCGCTATGGGTTAATGTTGCCACTAAGTCCCAGGTGACACCTGCATCATGTGATGCTAACACCCGAATCATGCCATCGGGCGAGACATGGGCACAGCCCTCTCTAAAGGCACAATAAAGTCGCTGCTTAAACAAGGTAAGGTCGCTAAAGGCATTATGTGCTCCCTTGTCCCAGATGTTGTTCACCCAATTTAATCGCATCGGCATAGCGCATATCCCTAATCACCTTTTATTACGCCACCATTAAGCTTGAACTGCACGATAAGTGCAACCATCTGCAACTTAAGGCAATCGCCAAATACATGTCAAAATAGTGAACGTAATATCATTACCGCCAAGCAGGTACAAAAAAGCCGTCTAAGTGTATTCACTTAGACGGCTTTTAAATCACACCTTACGCTTTATATTAACTAATTAATGCACAGTTACAAGGCACATGCTTCAGCGCTAGGCTTTACTATTTAGCTTTAAGTGCGTTGGCGAGGCGCCTTACCCGCAGTGGTCTTGTGCTTGCGCACCGCACGGCGGATCTTGGCGCTTTTCACTTTAGAGCGAGCAACACTGTGTTTATCGGTACCCATTAAAGTACGGGTCTCTTCTTCGAGTCCGGCTAATTTACGTAGGTAATTAACCTGCTCAATCGGCAATTCTACCCAACCACCACGTGGCAGTGTCTTTGGCAGCTCAATCATACCGTAACGAATACGGATCAAACGGCTAACCTGCACCTCTTGAGATTCCCACAAGCGGCGCACTTCACGGTTACGGCCTTCAGCCAGTGACACATGCCACCACTTATTCATGCCTTCGCCGCCCGCAGGCTTTACTTTATCAAAGTGAGCAGGGCCGTCTTCTAGGGTCACCCCATTACGAAGGCGCTGAATAACAGCATCAGACACTTCACCAAACGTACGTACGGCATATTCACGCTCAACTTCGTGTGACGGATGCATGAGGCGATTAGCCAATTCACCGTCAGAAGTAAACAGCAACAACCCAGAGGTGTTGATATCTAAACGACCCACTGCCACCCAGCGTGAATCACGCGTACGAGGCAAACGGTCAAATACCGTTGGACGTCCTTCGGGATCTTTACGACTGCAAATCTCACCTTCAGGCTTATGGTAAGCAATCACACGACAGACTAAATCTTCTTCAGATTTAACCGATACGCTGCGGCCATCGATACGCACTTTGGCATCAGCTTCGATACGATCGCCAAGCTTGGCAATTTCACCGTCAATACTAACTCGACCTGCAGCAATCCATGCCTCCATCTCACGACGGGAGCCATGGCCTGCACGGGCCAAGACTTTCTGCAATTTTTCACTCATTAGTAGACTCTTCTGTAGTTTTGGGCGCTGACTCTGGCGCGTCTATGTCCGTCTCAGGACGGGTCACACCAGAAAACAGCGCCGCTAATGACTCAGCATCAGATAAAGCAGGAAGATCTGCTATCGTATCTAAGCCAAAATAGGCTAAAAATTCATTTGTAGTCGCATACAGAGCGGGCCGTCCCGGCACCTCTTTATGGCCTACAATCTTTATCCAATGTCTATCGGATAAACTCTTAATAATATGGCTACCGACTGCTACGCCACGAACAAACTCAATATCGCCACGTGTCACTGGCTGACGGTAGGCTATCACCGCCAAGGTTTCTAGCGTCGCTCTTGAATAACGCGGCGCTTTTTCTTGCCATAAACGTTGTAAATAAGGACTTAAGGTTTCAATGGTTTGAAAACGATAGCCCCCAGCCACTTTAACTAATTCAACGCCGCGGCCTTGATAGTCTTGTTGCAATGCTTCGATCGCCGCCTTAATTTTAACCCGTGAAACATTAAAATTGGCCAGCACGCTTTCGCTTAAATGTTTTATCGACACCGTTTTCGCCATCACAAATAGGCTCGCCTCAATCAGCTGCTTAAGTTGTTCTGGATTGATTTGCAGTTTATTTTTCGACAATTCAATACGCCCTAACGTGAATGGTCGACAACGGCTCGGCCTGAATGACGTCAACCAATAACTCTTTGACCAGCTCCATCAGCGCCAGAAAACTCACCACCACACCACTACGCCCTTCGGCAACATCAAACAGGTGTTCAAACGGGACGTAGGACTTACCTTCTAGCATAGCCAAGATCTGGATCATGCGTTCACGGGTCGATAAGGTTTCCCGGCGAACATGATGGTGCTCCGTCGCTTCAACCCGTTTAAGCACCGCGGCAAACGCGCTGGCCAACTCGACTAACGATACCGAAGGCGGCACCATCAGCGGTTTAATATCGGCAGCTGGTAAGGCTCTGGCTTGAAAAATATCACGCTCTAAACGGGGTAACTCATCCAAGCGCTGCTGCGCCTCTTTGATCACTTCATAGGCTTTTAATTGCCTAATCAGTTGTGCGCGAGGGTCTTCCTCTTCCTCATCGGCCACATCAGGTTTAGGCAGCAAAAGCCGAGACTTAATCTCGGCTAATGTTGCCGCCATCACCAGATAATCGGCGGCTAATTCAACCCTAGCCCCTTGCAGCAGTTCAATATATTCAAGATATTGATCCGTCACAGGCGAAATGGCTAAATCGACCACATCGAGTTTCTGCTTGCGGATCAAATACAGCAGCAGGTCGAGCGGACCTTCAAACGACTCAAGAAATACTTCGAGCGCTTCGGGAGGAATAAAAAGATCGGCGGGTAAGTATTTAACCACTTCACCGCGTACCACGGCTAAAGGTAAACTTTGCTGTGTACCCTGCATCCGCTCTCCCAATATCCCTTATTTTTCAAAGGGTAAAACGATAGCCACCAGCACCATTTTAACGGTATGGCTTTTATCAAACGCGCGATTATACCGGGTTAATCCCTCAATAGACAGGGAATTAACCAAATTGACTCACATCGCCAGCCCCAACACGCAATATCTCAATCTCCCCTTCAGACAAGTCGATCACCGTGGTGGGTTTCTGTCCTAAATATCCGCCATGAATAATCACATCCACTTGATGCTCTAAAATATCGCGGATATGCTCGGGATCAGACTCGGTAAACTCTTCTCCTGGCATGATCAAACTGGTCGACATCAACGGTGCATCCAACGCTTCAAGTAAGGCCAGCGCGATAATGTTGTCGGGTACCCGAATACCTATGGTCTTCTTTTTCGGGTTTTGCAGACGCTTAGGCACCTCTTTGGTCGCCTTAAAAATAAAGGTAAACGGCCCAGGTGTGTTATTTTTAAGCACACGATAAGCTTGGTTATCGACGCGGGCGTAGGTTGCCAGCTCAGACTGGTCACGCACCATCAAGGAAAAATCATGATCGTTATCAATCTGACGAATGCGCGCAATACGCGTCATCGCCTCCTTTTCACCCAATAAACAGCCTAAGGCGTAACCAGAATCGGTGGGGTAAACTACCACTCCACCTTGCTTAATCAGTTGCGCCGCTTGGTTAATCAAACGCGTTTGTGGGTTTTCCTCATGAACATAAAAAAATTGACTCATCGGCTTTCCATCCATTTATCCATTTGCCAAACCCAGTCGACCCCCTGGGGTTGGAACATATTTTTACCCAACTCAATCCAGCTACCCGGAAAGTGGAAATCACTGCCAAGGGACGCGAATAGCTGATTGAGTTTGCTAAGGGCGATTAAATTATTGCGATCATCTAAGGTTTGCTGACCCAGCACCACTTCCATAGCATCGCCGCCGGCCGCTTTAAAGTCGCGTACTAAACGCTTTAACCATTTAGCCGACAACTTATAACCACTTGGATGCGCTAATACCGCAACGCCGCCAGCCTGATGAATAATCTCAATGGCGCTGGCCATGTCGGACCAATTATTAGGTACATAGCCAGTTTTTCCTCGGGCAAGGTATTTCTTAAATACCGACGCCTGATTGACCGCATAGCCATGTTCTGCCAGCCATCTCGCATAATGGCCACGACTTAATGCCGCACTACCCGCGAACGCTTTTGCGCCTTCGTAAGCCCCTTCTATACCGGCTTTTTCTAACCTAAGACCTATCTCTTTAGCACGGGTTTCGCGCAGGGTTCGTTGCTGACAGAGAAACCCATCAAGCGTGGCGTTTGTTCTATCGATGTTTAAGGCAACAATATGAATATCAAAGTTATTCCAACGAGTCGATATCTCGGTGCCATCCACCAATTTTAGCGGCTCAGGCTGCGCATTGTTAAAATGGTGCGCCTCATCGAGGCCCGCCGTCGTATCGTGATCAGTAATGGCCAACACCTGCACCCCTTTTTCAAGGGCACGCGCGACTAACTCTGAGGGCGTTAATTGGCCATCAGATGCGGTGGTGTGGCTGTGTAGATCGATTAAAAGCGTTTCATCTGTCATCCGCATATTCTACTCGAGTTTGCCATTAGAAACATCTAATTGGCTTAACTTATTTACACAAACATTGATGGTCAAATACCGCTGTGCCTTGGCATTAATCACTATTTTTAGAAATAGAAAAATATTCCATTGACATGACCGCCATGCTGATGCTTTTATATAGCCAACGACATAATTTAACTTTTACATGACTTTTCGAGACACAATTTTATGACACAGCAATTTAATCACATCATTTGGTGGTGGCACTTCCCAACATAGCGGGTGGTGTGAAATTCTGTGCTCATGTAAAAGAGACAAGATTGAAACAACAAGCCCGCATTAAATGCGGGCTTTTTGCATTTAAGGGTTTAATTTTATTAACGTATTTTATTAATTAATACCAATCAAATTAACGATTTGATCGGCGCAGGAGCAGACACATGGCGTTACCCTCTCTGGCAAGAGTCAACACAGTAAAGGAGCGGATCACTTACCAAGACGATCCACTCAACTTGTATCAACAACTTACCCAAAATGCGCCGCACACCATGTTGCTCGAATCAGCAGAGATAGACAGTAAAGACCACCTAAAAAGTATCGTGATGACGCACGCCGCGATGATGATACGTTGTGAAGGCTTTCGCCTGATCTTTACTGCACTCAATACTAATGGACAGTCACTGTTAGCGCCCATTAAGGCTTTTTTTAACCTCGACAATGCCGAGCTTCACGACAATCGCTTAACCCTGACGCTCAATCAAGCGCCAGCCCAGCTCGATGAAGACGCCAGACTCAAAGCCACCTCCGCTTTAGATGGCCTAAGGGCTTTGGTGCAACATATCGATTGCGGTGATGATGTAGGGTTTGAGTCGTTATTTCTAGGCGGCGTATTAGCCTATGATCTTATCGATACCGTCGAGCCACTGCCCACGGTGCCAGAGAGTGAAAATAGCTGTCCTGATTACCTGTTCTATTTAGCTGAAACCCTGATTTTGGTTGATCACCAGCAGCAAACTGCCAACTTGATAACCCATGATTTTAGCCAGCAAGTGAGCGTTCAAGCAGCGTTGGCGGCGCGTGCTGAGACCCTAAAAAGTGCCTGTCATACGCTGGACCCTATCGAGGCCTTAATCCCAATTGATGCGCCAACCCAAGTCAACATTAACGACGAAGCCTTTATCAACATAGTCAACGACTTAAAAGAACATATTATTGCTGGTGATATTTTTCAAGTGGTGCCCTCACGCAGCTTTAGCCTCCCTTGCCCGAACACATTAGGGGCATACCGCGCACTGCGCCTTACCAATCCCAGCCCTTATATGTTTTATTTTCGCGGCGACGATTTCACCTTGTTTGGCGCCTCCCCCGAAAGCGCCCTTAAATATGAGGCGGCAACCAATCAAGTGGAAATTTATCCTATTGCTGGCACACGTAAACGTGGCAAAAAAGCCAATGGTGACATCGATTTCGATCTAGACAGCCGTATCGAACTGGAGCTAAGACTGGACAAAAAAGAGCTCTCTGAACATTTGATGTTGGTGGATCTTGCCCGTAACGATATCGCACGTATTAGCCAAAGCGGCAGTCGCCAAGTGCCCGAGTTACTTAAAGTGGATCGCTACTCCCATGTGATGCATTTAGTCAGCCGCGTAACCGGCCAATTGCGCAGCGACCTCGATGCCCTACACGCTTACCAAGCCTGCATGAACATGGGCACCTTAACGGGCGCCCCTAAAGTCAGTGCGGCCCAATTGATCCGCGGCGCCGAACAAGCGAGGCGCGGCAGCTATGGCGGCGCCGTTGGCTACATCAATGGCCTAGGCGATATGGATACCTGCATAGTGATCCGCGCAGCCTTTGTTAAACAGGGAACGGCGCATATTCAAGCTGGCGCAGGGGTTGTGTTTGACTCCGATCCCCAGGCCGAAGCCGATGAAACCCGCCAAAAAGCACAAGCGGTCATTACAGCCATCAAGATGGGAGGCGGACAATGAAACTGTATCTGCTGGATAATTTCGATTCATTTACCTACAACCTGGTGGATCAATTTCGCAGCCTAGGTTGTGAAGTGATTATTTACCGTAACGATGTGGCGGCAAGCTTTATCGCCGATAAGCTGCTCAGTGAAACCGAGCCCGTGGCGTTAATCTTATCACCAGGCCCTGGTGCCCCCCATGAAGCAGGCTGCTTAATGGCGCTTATTGGCCTGCTGGCAGGCAAAGTCCCTATGCTGGGGATCTGCTTAGGCCATCAAGCTATGGTTGAACACTTTGGCGGTAAAGTTGAGCGCGCCACACAGGTGATACACGGTAAGGCCAGCCCAACCATACACTCAGGGCAAGGGATCTTCCACGGACTGCCCTCGCCGCTGCCGGTGGCCCGCTATCACAGTTTAGTCGCCACCCAAGTACCCGACTGTTTAACAGTGATCGCCACCACCGACACCATGCCGATGGCCATTACCCATAAGGATTTCAAAGCCATTGGCTTTCAATTTCACCCAGAATCAATTTTGACCACCTTAGGCAGCCAGTTGTTAACCCAAACATTGGACTATTTAACAGGTGACGAACTCGGGTTAAGTACTGATAAAGGAGCACTGTAAATGAGCGACCTACAAGCGATTATCGATAAGTTGTATTTAGGTCAGAGCGTCAGTCGCGACCAAGCTAACTTGCTCTTTAGCGCCATTATTCAAGGTGAAATGAGCGAAGCCACTATGGCTGGCATGTTGGTCGCGATGAAGATGCGTGGTGAAACCATCGATGAGATCTCCGGTGCTGCCGACGCGCTACGCGCCGCCGCCAAGGTGTTTCCGATACCCAATGCCACCACCCGCAGCCAAGGGATAGTCGACATAGTCGGCACCGGCGGCGATGGCCATAACACCATCAATATCTCCACCACCGCAGCCTTTGTGGCCGCCGCCGCTGGCGCCAAAGTGGCTAAACATGGTAATCGCAGCGTATCGAGTAAATCAGGCTCATCGGATCTACTATCGCAATTTGGTATCGACTTAACCATGGCGCCAGAGACCGCACGCGACTGCCTCGATGAGTTGGGGTTATGCTTTTTATTTGCGCCCCATTACCATGGCGGAGTACGTCATGCCGTGCCGGTGCGCCAATCATTAAAAACCCGCACCCTATTTAACCTGTTAGGTCCGCTTATCAACCCTGCTAACCCAGATTATATTGTACTGGGCGTGTATAGCCGTGAGTTAGTTGAACCTATCGCTAATGTGCTTAACACATTAGGACTCAAACGGGCCATGGTGGTGCATGGCAGTGGCTTAGATGAAGTGGCCGTGCATGGTGACACCTTAGTGTGCGAGCTCAAAGACAAGCAGATCTCCCAATATACCCTTACCCCATCGGCATTAGGGGTTGAGCAAGCGACATTAGCCGAGCTTGAAGGTGGCACCCCAGCTGAAAATGCCGCCATCACGCGCGCCATTTTACAGGGGCAAGGCAGCCAAGCACATCGCAATGCTGTGGCCGTCAATGCAGGGTGCGCGCTCTATATTTCGGGCAACAGCGACACTCCCCTCGAGGGGGTAAAGCAGGCGTTAGCCATACTCGACAGTGGCAAAGCCTTCACCTTACTTGAGCAGCTCGCCAACGCCAGCAGCCCTGCCAATTAATACGAGGAGTCATTGTGAGTAATCAAGCAGCGCCAAGCCAAAGTAACGTATTAACCCGTATTGTTGCGACCAAAGCGGCACATATTGCCGCGCTCAAGTTGCGTTTTCCAGAAGCATCACTTCAGCCCAAGCAGTCGGATCGCAGTCTATTTGCAGCATTAAAAGCGCCCAACGCAGGCTTTATCTTTGAATGCAAAAAAGCCAGTCCGTCTAAAGGGTTAATTCGCCAAGACTTTGATGTTGAAGCTATCGCCGATGTTTACGCCCATTACGCTGCGGCAATATCGGTACTGACCGATGAGCAGTTTTTTCAAGGGGATATGGATTATATCCCTAAGGTGCGGGCGCGCGTTGCACAACCGATTTTGTGTAAAGACTTTTTTGTCGACACTTATCAAATCAAACTGGCGGCGCATCAAGGTGCCGATGCAATTTTGCTGATGTTATCTGTACTCGATGATGCGCAGTATCGTACTCTGGCTCAGCAAGCGCAGGTCTATCAGCTTGATATCCTGACAGAGGTGAGCAATGAAGCCGAGCTGCAGCGAGCCATCGCGCTCGATGCCGCCATTATTGGCATAAACAATCGCAATCTTCGCGATCTATCCACCGATTTAGCCACCACAGAGGCGCTCGCTCCCGCCATACCGCAAGATCGGGTGATCATCAGTGAGTCAGGCATTTACCAGCATGCTCAGGTACGCCGCTTGAGCCCGTTAGTCGATGGTTTTTTGGTGGGCAGCTCCTTGATGGCCGAGGACGATTTAGATATCGCGTGCCGCGCGTTGACACTAGGACACAACAAGGTGTGTGGGTTGACACGTGATGCTGATATACAAGCTGCAACCGACGTCGGCGCCGTCTACGGCGGGCTGATTTTTGCCCCCAAATCTCCCCGTTATATCAGCCCAGCGCGCGCACTTGAGCTAGTACAGCGCCAACGCGGCAGAGGTAAAGCGCTGCGATTTGTCGGGGTTTTTGTCAATGAGGCCACTGAGGTTATTGCCGCGATTGCGGCCTCGCTTAACCTGTTTGCGGTGCAATTACATGGCAAGGAAACCGCCGAAGATATCGCTACGCTGCAACAGGCACTCAAGGCTCTCGATTGCAACGCGCAGATATGGAAAGCGCTCCCCATTAGCGTCGATAGCGGCACAGCAAACCTTAACATCGAAGTGCCCCCCAAAATCGATCGACTACTGTATGACAGCCAACGGCTTAACAAACAAGTCGATAACGCTGGCCAATTTGGCGGCACCGGGCGGTGTTTTAATTGGCAGTTGGCCCTGCCCCATAAAGCACAGGCCATGTTAGCTGGCGGGCTCAATGACCAAAACGCTGCACAAGCGGCAACACAAGGATTTTTCGGTTTGGACTTTAACTCCGGCCTTGAGAGCGCGCCTGGGCTAAAAGATAGCCATAAACTGAACGCTGCCTTTAAGGCGTTACGCCAATATTAAGCAGATTGACCATACACTTATTGATATTTCGCCCAGCACTCACTCTGGGCAACACATTAGGACACGATTATGACTAAGCTTGACCCTTACTTTGGCGAATATGGCGGTATGTATGTACCACAAATATTGATGCCAGCATTGAAGCAACTGGAGTCGGCCTTTGTCGATGCGCAGCAAGATGAAGCCTTTCAAGCCGAATTTAACGACCTGCTGAAAAACTATGCCGGGCGTCCTACCGCCTTAACCTTAACCCGTAATTTAAGTCCCAACCCTTTAGTCAAAATCTACCTAAAGCGTGAAGATTTACTCCATGGCGGTGCCCACAAAACAAACCAAGTGTTAGGTCAAGCTTTACTGGCTAAACGCATGGGCAAAAAAGAGATCATCGCCGAGACGGGCGCAGGCCAACACGGCGTCGCGACCGCGCTGGCTTGTGCCCTGCTGGGGTTAAAATGCAAGGTGTATATGGGTGCCAAAGATGTCGAACGTCAATCACCGAACGTGTTTCGGATGAAACTGATGGGCGCCGAAGTCATTCCGGTGACGTCAGGCTCTAGCACCTTAAAAGATGCCTGTAACGAAGCCATGCGTGACTGGTCTGGCAGCTATGACAAAGCCCACTACCTATTAGGCACAGCGGCAGGGCCGCACCCGTTCCCAACCATAGTGCGTGAGTTTCAGCGGATGATCGGCGCCGAAACCAAAAAACAGATCCTCGAGCGCGAAGGACGCCTACCCGATGCCGTCATTGCCTGCGTCGGCGGCGGGTCAAACGCTATTGGGATGTTCGCCGACTTTATCGATGAACCCTCGGTGCAGCTTATCGGTGTCGAGCCTGCGGGCTTAGGCATAGACACGCCGATGCACGGCGCGCCGCTTAAACACGGGAAAACCGGCATTTTCTTTGGCATGAAAGCGCCATTGATGCAGGATAAAGAGGGCCAAATTGAGGAGTCTTACTCTATCTCGGCAGGCCTGGATTTCCCCTCGGTGGGACCACAACACGCCCATTTGGCGGCAACTGGGCGAGCCACCTATGAGTCTGCTACCGATGATGAAGCCTTAGAAGCGTTTCAACAATTAGCGCGTTGTGAGGGCATTATTCCGGCGTTGGAGTCGGCTCATGCACTCGCTTACGCCGTTAAATTGGCCAAACAAGCCACCAAAGAGACCCTGCTCGTGGTTAACCTGTCGGGGCGAGGTGATAAAGATATCTTCACCGTCGCCGACATTCTCGAACAACAAGTTAAGTCAGCACCACAGGAGAGCGGCAATGAGTAACCGTTATGACGCCACGTTTAGCGCCCTTAAGGCCAACAATCAGGGCGCTTTTGTCCCCTTCGTCACCTTGGGTGATCCAAGCCCTGAATTGTCGCTACAGATAATCGACACCTTGGTCGATAATGGCGCCGATGCCTTAGAGCTAGGGTTCCCGTTTTCCGATCCGCTCGCCGATGGCCCCGTGATCCAAGGTGCAAACCTGCGCTCACTGGCAAGTGGCACGACCGCAAGCCACTGCTTTGAGATGTTAAGCCAGATCCGAAACAAGTATCCCGATTTACCCATCGGCCTGTTGCTGTACGCTAACTTAGTCTATAGCAATGGCATCGATACTTTTTATGCCAAAGCCAAGGCCGCTGGTGTCGATTCGGTATTAATTGCCGATGTACCGGTCGAGGAAGCCAAACCCTTTATCGCGGCGGCAACGCACCATGGCATAGCGCCCATTTTTATTGCGCCGCCTAACGCCGATAGCGACACACTGCAACAGGTGAGCGAGCATGGCAAGGGTTATACCTATTTGTTGTCTCGTGCGGGCGTGACGGGCACCGAGTCAAAAGCCGGCATGCCTATCGCCGATATATTAGCCCGCTTAAAGGCCTTTAACGGCGCGCCGCCTCTGCTGGGATTTGGTATTGCCGAGCCTGCGCAGGTGCGCGAGGCCATTATTGCCGGTGCTGTTGGGGCGATTTCTGGCTCAGCCGTGGTTAAGATCATCGTCGAGCATCAAGAAGATCCTGCAAGGTTACTGGCCACATTAGCCGAATTTACCCGAAATATGAAAGCCGCCACCTTAATGTAACCAAGCTGAATGTAACCAAGCCTAATCGACATAAACTATCAAAGTATGACTCAACAAAAAAGCGCCTGATAACAGGCGCTTTTTTTATCAAGGTAATGATGTTTGATACTGACTTAATTGAGCGTCAATCAAGCGCACACGCCATGCTTTAAGCTTGGGTTTTTACCGCCTCTAGCTTAGCTTTATGATCTAACTCGAAGCTAGGCAAGCTGGTTGCACCTTGCTTAAGATAATGATCCATCCAACGCATCAAACGCAGATGATAATCATACTGGGCAGCCGCTTTACGGTTACCATGACCTTCGCCAGGGTAATAGACCAAACGTACCGCTTTACCTTGCACTTTCATGTAGCGATACAGCTCCATCGACTGCGCCGGATGCACTCGAGGATCCTCTTTACCGTGCATGATTAGCAGCGGCGTTTTAGACTGACCCGCCCAGTAAATGGGGCTGCGCTCTAAATACCATTGCCATTTTTCCCATGGGTATGAGCGTGCATGCACTAGATGCATCTCGTTGGAGATATCTGTGGTACCAAACTTTGACAGTTGATTGCTCACGCCAACAAACATCACACTGGCAGCAAAATGCTCAGTTAACTTAGTCGCCGCCCACGCAGAGGCGTAACCGCCGTAGGAGCCGCCGGTGATACCGACTCTTTTGGCATCCACCAGCCCCATATCCACAAGGTGGTCTTTAAAGCTGACTAAATCGTCAAACTCCTTGCCAGCATAATCGTTTTGCCCAAGCTTGGAGTAATCAACCCCCTTGCCTGTACTACCACGGTAATTGGGGTAAAACACCGCGTAGCCTTGCGCCGCTGCCAGCTGCCCTGGACGCGAGTAGTTGGTTAACCAACCGTCCTTATCATGGCTCTCTGGCCCCCCATGTACTGACATGATTAAGGGGTAACGCTGGCCCTTTTTATAATCCAGTGGGTAGATGAGTATGCCGCCAATCTCGACGCCATCACTGGTGTTAAATGAAATGGATTCTTGCTTGGCAAAACGTTTGTTGTCTAGCCAAGGATTAGAATTGCTCAAACGAGTAGCGCTAGATGCACGGCTACTGAGTTGATAGACCTCATTAGGGTGTTTAGCGGTATTGGCACGCATCACCAAGGTGTTGTCTGAGTCTGATAAACTCAATTGTGAGGCGATGAGTTGCCCAGGTTTGACCACGGTGCGGTAATCGCTGCTACCCGGTTTGAGTAAACCAACTAAAGAGTCAGTATTGATATTGCTGATAAAATACAGCTCGTTACTCTTGTTCTTCCACTCAAAATCACTTACATGACCCAAGTGGTTAGGTAACCATGAACTTATCTTGCCTGTTTTCGTCTCGGCCAGATAGAGTCGCCCAGTAGCTGGATCGTGCTTATCTTGCGCCCCAAGGATCGCCACATATTGGCCATCATAGGAAAACTCTGCCGCACCTAATTTACCTTCGGTGATAAACGAGGTCATGACCTGTTGCTTGTTGGCATCGACAAGATGCCATTGGGACTTCATGTATTGATCGTCAATTAAAGCACTAGGCTGAGTCTTAACCAATAACTGGCTGTCATCTGCCGACCACTGCACCGCCGACACCACACCATCGATTTGCCACGCAACAGGGGTTAACGGCTCATCATTAACGGCCAGTTCAAGCACAAATAGCTGCTTATTGGTTAAGTCTTCTTCATAGACTTCGGCCATAAAGCCGAGTTTTTTCAACTCATCGACACTGCTATCTTTAGCCGGGTTGGCAATTAAGGCGACCTGCTTACCGTTATGACTTAAAGCATAGTCGGCGACATCGGTCCCTTTAAGCGCCAAGGTCTTAACCGCTTGCCCGCCATTAAAAGGGATTCGATACAGGGCGGTGTGTTTATCTTCGCCCATCTTAGCTAAGAAATAGACTAACGACCCGTCGGCAGACCACTTGATATTATTAATGGTCACCTGCCCGGTAATATATGGGCGTTCAACCCCCTTACCATCGACCAAGTACAGTTCGGCCCAGTGGGCACCGTTTTCTTCTTTGTATAACTGCCGAGGCACATAGCGTGTAAACGCGACATTATCGCCCGATGGACTCACTTGTACCTGTGCTACCTGTTGTAGGCCTATGACCTCTTCGGCTGTCAGCAAGTCGGCGCTGCTACTAAAACTGAAAATGCCTAACGATAACGCTATTGCCTGCTTAACAGTATTTAACTGCTTAATCATCAATATCACTCCAATTTGTTCATTTTATTGTTTTTCTCTTGATCTGCTCTGCCATTATAGGTTTTTGTTAACAAAACAAAAGCACCTAAGAGACATTATTCCCCCCTGGTGAAGACTATAATGCAACAGATGTGAACGATTGCCTGCACTTTTATGCTTTAAAATAAAGCCGCGACTCACCATCGAAGCGATTGTCGATAAGTGATCGATTGAGATCAGGCTGACGTAATACCATGACCACTAGGTCTCGGGAGTTAGACATGACGCAAGATGAACTGATTGAACTATTTAAAGCAAACCACCTTTCACCCACCATCATAAACACCGCCGATGCCACCCGTTATCTTGTTGGCGGTGAAGATCACCAAGGTAATTTTTATCAGTTAACCCAAGACGATCTCAGCCCTATGCCCTGTCACTCTCTGGAGCAAGCCAAAGTACAACTGAAACAGATGGGCGTGTGTAAAGCTACCTTCGAGCTCTATACCGCCTACGATGAGATGATTGGCGTTGCCCCTCAGTTCGATAACAAAACCAGTATTGAGTTATCGTTTTAATCCAATACTGAGGTTAAATGGAAGCCTAATGAATAACATAATTAATCTGACCCAAGCACTACGCGTCTATGGGCTAGTGATCGATAAAGGCACTAAAGTCCAAGACTCAAAGAGCGCCCCCGAGCAACAACTTAGCACCGAGGGTAACGGCGGCTATTACTATCAAGATATGCTGGCATGGAGCGATTATGACGGCTACACCGCCTACCTGAAATATAATCAGGTAACTCTCACGCTGTTGTTTCATGGTAAATATATGCTCGACTACCCAAGCGACGCCAAGTTAGCGGCATTTATTAAGAAACTGAATAAACTGGCTAATTAAGCCAAATAAGGAACGTGATGCAACGTTTTACCAACAGCTTTCAAGGCGTGATTTTTGATTTAGATGGCACGTTAGTCAGCTCTAACTTGAATTTTAGCGCATTACGCCAGGCGATTAAGTGCCCAAGCGATCATGATATTTTGCACTTTATTGCAACGCTACCTGCAGAGCAAGCCGCTCACGCCCACAAGATTATTGAACAAGCGGAGCAGCTTGATGCACAGCAAGCACGGCTGCTCAATGGCACCGATGCCTTTTTGGATTTCCTGTTAATGCAGCAGATCCCTATGGCAATTATCACCCGCAACAGTAAAGCCGCGGCGATGCAAAAAATAACGCAAAACAACCTTCCCATTGACTTCGTTATTAGTCGCGAAGATGGCCCGGCCAAACCTGATCCTGCCAGCCTTACACATGTGGCTAAAGTGTGGGGGTTAACGGCGAATAAAATTGCCTTTGTCGGGGATCATCATTATGACGTCGATGCGGCTAATCGCGCCGGTATGCAATCGGTGTTGTTAACCTTTGATGAACACAAATCCTATCAACACCAGGCACGTTTTGTGTATCGCGATTTACACCAACTATTACAAGCAATGCCGTTGATTTCGCTCTGCGCGTAAACCACTCAGGTAATATCCGCACTCTATGAGTGAATGCCATCTCAACCTCATTGATAACCAACAGGAGTGACTCATGGAGCGAACTAATTGGTGTTGCCTTCATCAATTGATGCCTCAGCGGTTCAACCCGTTAGGCGCACAACCATTATCGCAAGTAATATTAATAAGGAGATTACTGAGATTATTAGCACCACGAAGTAGGCTAAACCTAGGCGTTGCCTCAGCGATGCTGCTAACATCACTTACCGCCTCAACAACCAACGCAGAGACTCACATGGACAATATCGATCTACTAAACCTTGATGGCACGCCTCAACAGCAGTGGAACATAGTCAATGACGGCGTGATGGGTGGGCGCTCAAACAGCCGTATACATAATAATGGCAACAGCTTACTGTTTTCTGGCACAGTTTCACTGGAAAACAATGGCGGTTTTGCCTCTATCAGCCAGCCGTTAACCCCATGGCAACAGAGGCTCAAAGAGCCCAAATACGATCCACTTATGGCACAAAAAATAACCGCAAGCCGCATTACCATTACGGCAAATGGCGATGGTAAACGCTACCAACTGCGAATAAAAACCGGTAAAGGCATCGCACAAACCACTTATAAAACCGGTTTTACCCCCCTAAATGGGGCGCCGCAGCAATGGCAATTTTCCCCGCAGCAGTTTATCGAAACCTTTCGTGGCCGCGACTACCCTACGCGCCCCAAACCCGACTTTAATCAGCTAAGTGCGGTGGGGATCTTAATCAGTGATAAGCAAGCAGGGAGTTTTCAACTCGAACTGCATTCACTAGAGCTGCTGCTTGAATAACCGCCATTACCGCTCACATAACAAGTCAGTGATCTACATTTAACAACCCGCTGGCTTGCTCAATGTTTGGCAAGGCTCGCATTAATTTAAATTCATCGCCAATTACCCGCTTCTGCCCATTGGATAGCTTTTTCACCCAAAGCAGGCATGCTACACTGCGGCCAATCTGTTTATTGACTCATTGAAACCAAACTTATGAAACAACTGCTCGACTTTTTGCCGTTAGTGATCTTCTTCGCAGTGTATAAATTTTTCGATATCTATATCGCCAGTGGTGCCCTAATCGCAGCTACAGCGTTACAGCTGATCATCACCTACCTGATGTACAAAAAAATTGAAAAAATGCACCTTATCACCTTCGCCATGGTTAGCTTTTTCGGCACCTTGACCTTAGTGTTTCATGATGATGCCTTTATTAAATGGAAAGTGACCGTAGTGTATGCACTCTTTGCACTCGCCTTAGCCATCAGTCAATTTATTAATAAGCCCATTTTAAAGGGCATGTTAGGCAAAGAGTTAATTGTCGCCGATAAAATATGGGCCCATGTTACTTGGTATTGGGTGTTGTTTTTTGTGGGCTGTGCTCTGCTTAACATCTATGTCGCCTTTAACCTGCCTCAAGAGACATGGGTTAACTTTAAAGTGTTTGGCCTAACGGCCCTAACGCTGCTTAACACTGTCGTTACTGTAGTGTACCTTTACAAAAACATGCCCGAAGAACATAAAAAGGAACTCAAATAATGTGGTATATGATCTCATCTCAAGACATTGAAAACAGTTTAGAAAAACGCTTATCAGTACGCCCAGCACATGTGGCGCGCCTGCAAGAGTTATCCGATGAAGGTCGGCTAATGCTAGCAGGTCCCCATCCTGCTATCGATAATGAAAATCCTGGCGAAGCCGGCTTTACAGGCTCACTGGTAGTGGCTGAATTTGATTCACTGGAAGCCGCGCAAGCGTGGGCAGATCAAGACCCATACGTTGCCGCTGGAGTCTATGCCAAGGTGATAGTCAAACCGTTTAAACGCGTATTGCCATAGAGTTGACAGGATTGAACACATTGAAAATCGTATCATTTAACATCAATGGCCTCAGAGCTAGACTACACCAACTTCAGGCCCTTATTGATACGCATGCCCCCGATATTATCGGCTTGCAAGAGACTAAGGTTCATGATGAAGCGTTTCCGCTCGCTGACGTCGAGGCCATGGGTTATAAGGTGCACTACCACGGTGGTAAAGCCCACTATGGGGTAGCTATGCTGTCTAAGCGTGAGCCGCTCAGTGTACAAAAAGGCTTTCCTACCGACGAGGACGATGCTCAGCGCCGCATGATCATCGCCACCTTTAACCAAGACAATGGTAGACCGTTAACCGTGATAAATGGTTATTTCCCACAGGGTGAGAACATCAGCCATGAAACGAAATACCCAGCTAAACGTAAATTTTATCAAGATTTAATGCACTATCTCAATACCCATTGTCATCCAGGAGATGATATCGCCATCATAGGTGATATCAATATTTCTCCCATCGATTTGGATATTGGTATTGGCGAAGTAAACGCTAAACGTTGGTTAAAAACCGGTAAATGCAGTTTTCAGCCAGAAGAGCGTCAATGGCTCAGCACGCTACTCGACTGGGGCTTGGTCGATACTTTCCGTCAATTACACCCCACTCGCAGTGAGCGCTACTCATGGTTTGATTATCGCAGTAAGGGGTTCGATGATAACCGCGGTCTGCGTATCGACGTGATTTTAGCCACACCGTCACTGGCTGAGCGCTTAATTGAATCTGATGTCGACTATAACCTACGCGGTATCGAAAAGCCGTCGGATCATGCGCCGATCTGGAGCACCTTTAAATAAGCTGGCTTAAATCACAGATGAGATAAGCAGGGATAAATGCGCAGTGGATGTGGATGCTATCTCAAGCTCATTTGTGCTAACAGGGTGTGTTGACATACGCCAATACCAGACGCTTGCTTGTGAGATGCCACGCGGCTAGCTGTTAGAGCAAGTTAAAGGGAATTAAAGGCATAACGGGCTGTTTAGCCAATGAGTGATTAGGCACAGCACCAGTAAAGAATGCCCCATTAAAAAGGTTCAATATCGTCTTAAAAAGACGTTATTGAACCTTTTTTAATACTTTTTATGCTGTACGTGACGGAGCACGGCCTAATTAGCGGCATTAACTCAAACGATATTGGCTTAAAATCCCCTCAAGTTCAGTTGATGACTGCTTAAGTGAAGTGGCCAGAACCACTGAGCGTTCGGCGGTCTCTTTAATGGTTTGTGACTGCTGGCGAATATCATTTAACTGGCCGCCAATATCACGGGCCGATACACTTTGCTGCTCGGCAGATGCCGCAATTTGTGAGTTCATATCAAAAACATGGTCGATTGAGTCAGCCATATTATCAATATCTACACCTACCGTTTCGATGGCTCCTCGACCAAGTTCAGCCTGCTCAACTATCTCATGGGTAATACTGGCTAACTGACCAGAGCCCGTTTGCAGCCCCTCAATCATAGATTGGATCTCAACCGTCGCCTGCTGAGTTCGGCCGGCTAAGGTTCTCACCTCATCTGCTACTACAGCAAAACCTCGACCTTGCTCACCCGCACGCGCCGCCTCAATAGCTGCATTCAATGCTAATAAGTTGGTCTGCTCTGAAATACCATTAATGGTAGTGACGACAGCGCCAATCTCGGTGGCATTGGTCGACAGTGCATCTACCGCGCTCGACGCTGAAGCGATCTGTTGAGTAAGCTGGCCGATACGCGCCATCGCCTCACTGATGCGTAATTTGCTGTCGGCCGCCGCATCGGCATTTTGTTTAGTATGATCTGAGGCATTGGCCGCATTATGCGACACTTCACCGATGGCGGCAGTCATTTGGTCCATCGCCACCGCAACGGTGTCCAGAAACTGATGTTGGAACTTAGCCAACTCCTCATTTTGCTGCGCCTGTTGATTAAATTCATCGGCGGCATTGGCCAGTGTGGCCGCATTATTACCAATAGCAGTGACCATTTCACTCATATTGTCGGCACTACGATCGATTTCCCGGGCAATCATACTAAAATCATCGGTACCAAAAAAGTTAAGTCTAAATGATAGATCGCCATCGGCTAAACGCTTAATGGCAGCGTACATGTCCCACAAGCCAGCCCCAAGTGATGTCGAGATCCAGTAACTCAGTTGATACAAAGGATATAAGCCAATCAACGCCAAGCAAAACATCCACCAGCCATCGCCCTTAACCTCTTGCTCCCACTGGGCCACATTGGTGTTAGCCTGTAAAAATTGACCAGCAATGGGGGCGCTTACGGTCACATTATCACCCTGACGCGTATTGACAGCCCGACTGGCTAAACTCAGCCCATGCTGCGTGGCAAACTGAGTCAGTGCAGAGCCAGTGAGCTGTTGTGATTTAGCTATATTGGCATAAGCATCAAGACTGGCCTGCGCCCGTGCAGCAGAGCTGCTGTGGGCGTATTGGGTGAGTTGATTGAGATTAAGTAAGGCTATCGTTAAGGTAATGACGCTGACCATAGCGCACACCACCCAAAATTTGCCATTGAGACTTAACTTGATCATTAACGCATCTATCTTTCTAAATTCGCTTGCTTTCATGGGAGCCCACTTATTTTATACGACGAGATGCACCACGAGCAGTTTCACCGACTAACGTTACCCGCATTCACACCACAATGGCTTGACTGATGTCTAAGACATCTATCGGCCAGTGAGTGCTTTACTGTATGGGTATCGGTAGAAAATGTAACATCACGATGGATTGAGCTTAAAAAATACTCCTGCCGAACCAGCTTTACTTGTGAGACTTAACGCCATGCACAACAAGATGTTAGCAGTTGCAGATAATCACGGACTCAAAAAATGTGATGCTAAACGGCTGTGCACACCTAAAACCAAGGGAGGTAAGTTGGCGGCGATATTAACACCTATAACAAAAGTGATGCAACACTCCAGAGACGATCAACAAGGAGTAGCGGTTTTAGTGACAAATCTTTAGACAACCACACCAAAAGCACTTGGGCACAGCACGCTGATGTGCCCAAGTAACACTGAAATAACCCGTTTTAACTTATAACGGGTCATGGGTTTACCTTGTGCCTAAGTCATACTAAGTCAATTAACTTGAAGCAGTTAATTGACGTGGCATTATACCGACATATGAGCGTTAATCGGCAGCTGACGAATGCGTTTGCCTGTAGCAGCAAAAATGGCATTGACGACACTTGGCGCCACAGGCGGTACGCCTGGCTCACCCACCCCTGCAGGCACCGCATCCGAGGCGATTATTATCGTCTCGATTTCTGGGCACTGTGACATACGTAACAATGGGTAATCATGAAAATTCGACTGCTGCACCCGCCCCGCTTTAAAGCTGATTTGACCCATTAAGGCGAGGCTCAAACCAAACATCACCGCACCTTCAAGCTGAGAACGAACACGATCAGGGTTAACCAGCGTACCGGCATCGATAGCGATAATCGACTTCAGCACCTTAAGTTTATTATCCGTCACCTCAACCAAGGTGGCGGTGGCGACAAACGCGGTAAAGCTGCGGTGCACGGCAAACCCCCACCCTTGACCCGACGTGGGTTTAGGCTGACGAGCCATGGCCTGCTCTACCGCATCAATCACCCCTTTAAAGCGGGCCGTGTCCACAGGATGACGACTCAAAGAGTCACCATAGTTACCATATGTGAACCCTTGGTTTTCAAAGGTTTCGTGCCTATCGCTGCCAAGCAGCTCGCGCCACATTTGTACTGTGGGTAAGCCGCGTTTATGTGCCAATTCATCGACAAATGAGCCAATGCCAAAACCATGCTGAATATTACACACTGAGCGCAGCCACCCGATTCGTGTATGTGCCTGTGCTTTTACCGACTCGCAGCGTAAGCTGTTGATACTCAGCGGCACATCGACAAAGCCCATATCCAATTCTGAGGCGCTAGGCTCATCAACACTGGCGTTAAAGGTAGAACTGATGCTTGGGAAACCACTGCGTTGTAGTATGGCTTTGACGCCATCGGCCCCCACTTTGCCTTTAAAATACTGGGCGCTAATGGCATGCAGATAACCGTTTTGCAGCTCATCTTCGCGGCTCCAACTGACCTTCACCGGCTTACCCGTTTGTTTGGCTAATAAGGCGGCCTCGACACAAAAATCAGGTTTCGACTTACGGCCAAATCCCCCACCGAGCAAGGTCACATGAATGATCACCTGATCAACCTTGAGCCCCAGCGCATTGGCCACGGTTTGCTGCGCACTTTGCGGGGTCTGAGTCGATGCCCACAACTCAACACCATCGGCTGTCATTCTGGCGGTAGCAGTCGGGGGCTCCATCATGGCATGGGCCAGATAAGGCACGGTATAGAGCGCACTGATGGTCTGCTCTTCTGGCCAGTCAGTATTGACAGGTCCTTGCTGGCGAACCACTTTACCGGGTTGCTTCACCCGCTCACTGAGCTCGGCTAAATACTGCTGTGAGTCATGCTCATCATTAGGCGATTCCCCCCAACTGAGACTCAGTTGTTTGCGCCCTTCGATGGCGCTCCAGCTATTGGTTGCAACAACCGCCACACCGCCTAGGGGTTGGAAACTCGGCGCACCTTTAGGCGCTGGCAAGGTGATCACATCGACCACGCCAGCGGTGGCACGCGCCTTCGTGTCATCCAGGCTATTTAGGACGCTGCCCGCCACGGGAGGGCGGGTAATGCTGGCATATAGCATCCCATCAAGCTGCACATCGTAACCAAATTCTGCTTGGCCAGTGAGAATATCCTCCATATCGACAATCCCATGGGATTTACCAATATGGGTGTACTGCTGCGCCGATTTCAGCGTTAAGCTAGCAGGATCGGGCAAAGGCAGCGCTGCGGCCGCTAAGGCGAGCTCACCAAAACTCAGGCGTCGACCAGAAGCTGAATGCACTACCTCATTGTCAATGCAGCTTAGCTCAGAAGCGGGCACCTTAAGGCGCTCTGCGCCAGCTTGTTCTAGCATGGTACGAGCCATCGCGCCCATTTCACGCATCTTATCAAAACCACGGCGAATACTGCGTGAGCCATCGGTATTTTGACTGCCGTAACGTTCATCCGCCAGCCCTTGTACCACCACCACATTATCCCATTTAGCGCCCAACTCATCGGCCAACACTTGCGGGATCCCGGTTCTGATCCCCTGGCCCATTTCTGAGCGATGACACGTTAAATACACCTGATTATCTTCACCGATAGCGATAAACAGATTAAGCCGAGACTCTGACGTGCCTTGCTGTGCAAGCGCCATCGGGCTCCAACTTACGCCACTGGCTCCTAAGGCTAATCCGCCTCCGGCAACACCAAACAGCTTTAATACGTCGCGGCGGCTAAAATTTTGTACTGCAGTGAATTGACTCATGCTTGTGCCTCCTGCTCAGACTCGCTATGGGCGTCGGCTTGGCTGACTTTTTGACCCGACGCCGTTTGAATCGCCGCCTTAATGCGCGTATAAGTGCCACAGCGACACAGGTTACCTGCCATCGCCTCATCTATTTGGCGCTCTGTCGGCTGCGCCGTCTGAGTTAACAAGGCCGCAGCCGACATCAACTGCCCAGCTTGGCAATAACCACATTGAGGCACATTATGCTCACGCCATGCCTGTTTTAACGGCTCAAACGCCAAGCCTTCAATGGTGGTGACCTGCTTACCTTGCACCTGCTTTAGGCTGGTTAAACAGGCACGTTGAGGTTGACCATCGACATGGATAGTACAGGCGCCGCATAAGCCCGCGCCGCAACCAAATTTAGTGCCGGTAAGACCAACCAGATCGCGAATGGCCCACAGCACGGGCATATTGGGGTCGGCATCCAACGTATAATCTTTGCCGTTTATCTTGAGTCCTAATGGATTCTTGGACATCTTGTATCTCCTTGATAACCCCGACAGCGATTACAGGGTGTTCGACTAGTTAAACAGGTGCTGAGCACCTATATCTTATAAAAATCATACAGTTGTTCTGGGGTATCGATATCAACTTCGGCGCGGGGTAAGCATGCGGCAATCAATTTGCCCTCTTGATAACGACGTTTAAGCAGCGCCTTGGCCCCCCTATCCCCTTTTAATTTAAGCAATTCAGTATAGTCATCACGATGAAATATCGCGGGCACCGCAGGAGCCGAGGCGTAATAGGCGCTAACACGGGAACTGGCTTGCGCGCGAGCGCCATACAGGGTTAAGTAATCAGTAACGTGTAAGGCAAGTTGATCGCCCAGGGTTATCATTAACGACTCGGCGCCCATCGCCTGCGCATACTCAGTCGCAACGCCGATGGAGCTGGCCATCCCTTGTTGCCAGTGGGGGTTAGCCAATACCTTGGCATCGGCTGGTAAACCATCGATCACCGCCTCACGATGCCCACCGACTACCACCACTAACTGTGCGCCCACATGGCTGGCGACCTGGGATAAACGCCCATACACGACCCCAAGAAGCGTCTGTTTGTGGCCCGCTTGTGAACCATCAATTGAGTTGTCAGCCTTAATGGGGGCGGCTAATTTGGCCCCACCAAAACGGCGGCTCCCGCCTGCGGCCAGCAAGGCGATCATCCGTAATGGCGACTGAGTTTGGGATGGCGACTGAGTTGTGTGCGTCATAACATCACCTCTTGCAACGCCCTAAGTTTGGCCTGATGCAACACCCCATGGCACTCAGACAAGATGCTCAGCGCAATCGATGCGGGCAACTCTCCCCCCAAGGCCAAGCCCGCCGGCGCCGAAAAAAACGGTTTAATCGCATCAGGGGAGAGCTCGGCTAACGCCAGCACGCGATCGCGCCTATGCCCAGGGCCAAGCAGAGCAATGTAAGCGATATTCACGCCATTTGCATGCAGCGAGGCCAAGGCCTTAGCATCGAGGGATAAATTGTGGTGCATAACAATCGCCCCATCGAGGCCGTGCCAAAATGACGCATCTAGCGCCTCGATTGGCTGCTTAAGCACGCGGGCACCGACGAAATCATGACTACGCGCATAACTGGTGCGTTCATCGACCACATCAACCCGCCAACCTAGCTCCATGGCAATACGACACACAGGCTGGGCATCCAGACCGCCGCCAAAAATGGCAATACGGTAACGACTGCGCAGCGGGATCACTAAGGTAGTCTGTTCACTCTGGTGAATGCCTGCTCGGTTAAAATCACTCAACTGTAAGCTAAGACCTTGTTTATCAACTTGTGCCTGATTGGCCCATACCGAGGTGGTTATCGCCCCTTGCGGCGCACTCGGATCACACAGGCTGAGCTGGTAATAGCACCGCCCTCCCTGCTTTAACGCCTGACTCAGGGCGGGAAAATTAAGGTAGTGGTTCTGCCGGCACAGGGGAATAAGCATCAAGTGCACCACGCCGCCACATCCCAACTGATAACTGGCGTCAGACTCGTCACTGGCGTCGTAACAGACACTCAGTGCTTGCTGGGTTTGTAATGCTTTTTGGGCGTAACGTTTTAAGTCGGCCTCTAAACAGCCACCACTGATCACCCCAACGCTCTTGCCCAAGGAGTGGATCAACATCATGGCGCCCACTTTGCGATAGGCCGAGCCTTCAACTTGGGTGATCACAGCCAACACCCAGTCATCATCGGGCGCCGATTGCCAGCTGCTCAGGAGATCTTCAATATGATGTGACATCGCCGCATGCCTCCTGCTTGTGACGCATAAATAAAGGATAAGCCCCAACCGATCGCTTAACGCGTCGAAGACGCAATGACAGATACCGCTTGAGTCATCCGCTACCGTTACAGCAGCCATTTGACATCATGTCATCGATAGGTTTTCACTGAACATATCGACCTAGCCTAACAAAGCACAGATAAGGAAACCAATATTATTGCTTGAAAATCAAAGGAACGCCAAAGGCCATTAGTCATGCTGACGGCATAGACTAACGGCAAGGCAAAAGTGTTAGGAGAAAGCTTAGGCTAATAACTGATCGGCAACGAAAGGATTTTGCTCGCGCTCGGCGCCAAAATTAGAGATAGGTCCGTGGCCAGGAATAAAGGTCACATCACGGCCTAATGGCCATAAGTTTTGGGTTATCGACTCGACTAACTGTTGATGGTTTGACTGCGGAAAATCGGTGCGACCAATTGAGCCTTTAAACAGCACATCGCCAACCCACGCCAACTTAGCTTGCTGATGAAAAAACACAATATGCCCTGGGGTATGTCCGGGACAATGCAAGACTTGCAGTATTTGTTCGCCAACCGAGACGGTATCGCCCGCCGCAAGGTAACGGTGAGGGGCAAAAGGCTGCGCCGGTAAAAAACCAAAATGTTTGCTCTGCTCCGCTAACGAAGTCAACCAAAACTCATCATCTTTATGGGGACCAATAATATCAACGCCAGTGGCTTCACTGAGCGCTTTTGCACCGCCAACATGATCGATATGACCATGGGTTAACAAGATTTTCGCTATCGTTAAACCATGATGAGCCAATTGCTGCTCGATACGAGCGATATCGCCACCGGGATCGACAACCGCTGCTAACTTGGTTTTTTCACACCAAATAATACTGCAGTTTTGCTGAAAAGGTGTGACCGGCACAATTTGATATTTCATCTGCTACTTCCACTATTTCAATTAAGCATAGATTAGGATAACACGTCAGTTTTAACTAATATCGGTTATCAATATATTGATCTAGGATAATCTATGCCACGCTATTGTTTTTATATACAATTCTTGCGGGCTACATCCACTAAAAATCAAAAGGATACACATGAGCAATCGCCAAATCCTGTCTGGGATCCAATCCATTAAACACACCTTTATGCTGCCACTGGATCACCAACAGCCCAATGGGCCGCACATCAGTGTGTTTGCTCGCGAACTCGTCTCGCCCAGCCACAGCGATAACACGCTGCCTTACCTAGTCTTTTTTCAAGGTGGCCCAGGATTTGGCGCTGTAAGGCCTGTGGCAAACAGCGGCTGGATAAAAAGAGCCATGCAAGAATATCGGGTATTACTCCTCGACCAACGCGGTACCGGGCTGTCATCACCCGTTAACGCTGTGTCGCTGGGCCATTTAGACGCCGCCGCTCAAGCCGAGTACCTGAGCCATTTTCGCGCCGATAGTATCATTGCCGATGCAGAAGCGATACGTCAGCAGCTTTGTCCGGGCAAGAAATGGAGTATTCTAGGGCAAAGTTTTGGCGGCTTTTGTGTCCTAAAATACCTTAACGATGCCCCACATGGCCTCGAAGAAGCCTACATCACTGGCGGTATTCCCTCGCTCACTCGCCGCTGTGATGAGGTCTATCAAGCCACCTATCAAAGAGTACAGCGCAAAAATAACGACTTTTTCACGCGCTTTCCCGACGCGCAGCCATTAGTGCAAAACCTCGCACAATATATCAGCACCCATGAGGTGCGTATCGCCACTGGCGAGCGACTTACGGTAGAAATGTTGCAACTGTTGGGGATCAATATTGGCATGGAGCAAGGCCCCGAAGCGGTATATTACCTGTTAGAGCAAGCCTTGATGGAGACCGACCAAGGCCTGCAGATGAATCCGCTATTTTTAGCGCATTTTTGCCAGTTACTCGATTTTAATACCAACCCGATTTTTGCCTTGCTGCACGAGAGTATTTACTGCCAGCAGCACGCATCAAACTGGGCGGCGCAGCGCGTACGAGGCCAATTTGAACAGTTTAACTACCGTGCCGATAGTCCATTTTTATTTACTGGTGAAATGGTATACCCTTGGTTTTTTGAGCAATTTACTAACCTTAAACCACTCAAACATGCTGCGCACCTGCTAGCCGAAAAAGCCGATTGGCCCATGCTGTACGATGTTAATATTTTGGCAAACAATCAGGTGCCGGTCGCGGCAGCCATTTATAGCGAAGATATGTTTGTCGAGATGACCTACAGTTTAGAAACCGCAGCCCAAGTGGGTAACCTAACCTATTGGCTCACCTCAGAATATGAACACAATGGTATTCGTATGGATGGTGAGCGCATCCTAGATAAACTTATTGCCCTTAATCGGCGTCAGCAGTTGCGTTAACGCGCATCACGGCCAGTGACATCCGTTTACTGGCCGTCCTTGAGCGCTATATTTAAGCTTCGTTAATCCGATTAATAATCCGCTTCTCTGAGATGGGATAGGCAGTGCCCAACACCTGAGCAAAACAGGACACTCGGTACTCTTCTATCATCCAGCGGGCATCTTGCAGCGCCTGAGGAATAGCCGCAGTTCGCGGTACCTTAGCCAGTTGTTGCTCGAGTAATTGCTGCACATTATTAATGCTTTGCAGGTGCAAGCGATCGCGATTGGGATCGACCGGTAACTTGTCGAGACGAGTATCTATCGCTTTGATATAACGAACTAAATCGGTTAATCGTTGCCAGCCACATTGCTCAACAAACCCTTTGTAAACCAACTTGTCGAGCTGCGCTTGAATATCACTCATGGCAAAGGCGATATCGAAGCTAATTTTCCCCTTAAGGCGTTTTTTTACCTTTTGATACAAGGTTAAAATCTCTTCCACCTGCAAGGCTATCTTGGCCGCTGTGGGGTTAAGCTCTTGGCGTACCCACTCTTTTGCCTGTTCAAATTGCTCGGCGCTACGAATATCCAGCCCTTTTTCGTCCAGTAACTGCTGCACTGCCGCCGATAAAATATCATCGATCAGCTCATTAACCTGACCAAAGGGATTAAAATACATCGCCAACTTGGCTTTATTGGGCAAGGTTTGTTGCAGATGCTTCACAGGCGACGGCATGTTAAGCAGCAACAAGCGCTGCAGGCCACTGCGATGGGCGCGCTGGGCCTCATTTTCATCATCAAATAAGGCAATAGAGACACTGGTTTTATCATCCACCAGCGCTGGAAACGCCTTGACTTCAAAATTTCCTTTGCGTTGCTGATACTGCTTGGGCAGGTCGCCAAAGCTCCACTCGGTCAACGCTTGCTGCTCAATACCTGTGTCGGCCACATTGCGAATCGCCTGACTGACTTGGCCTTGCAGCTGGGTCTTGAGCTCCTCTAGGTTGCGGCCTTGGGCGATGAGCTTACCGCGGTCATCTTCGACCTTAAAATTAATCAACAAATGCGCAGGTAACTGCGACAGATCAAAATCATCGATTGAGACCCGCACCCCGCTCATGCGCAGTAACTGTTTGCACATGGCCTCGAGCAGGCTCACCTCGGTCGATGTCATCGCCTGTAAGCAGGCTCTGGCATAATCGGGAGCGGGCACAAAGTTACGCCTTAAGGTTTTAGGCAAAGACTTTATCAGCGCGATGCACTTCTCTTCTCGTAAGCCCGGCACCAGCCAGTCAAAACCGTTACTGTCTATTTGATTTAATAACGCCACCGGAATGTGCACCGAGACACCATCATCAACATCGGCAGGTTCAAAGTGGTAACTTAGGCAGAGTGTTAAATTGCCTTGATGCCAATGATCGGGAAAATCCAGCGCCGAGATATGGTCATCACTGCGTTTCATCAGCTGTGAGCGTTCAAAGTCTAAGAGATCGGGATTGACCTTTTTCTCCTGCTTCCACCAACTGAGTAATTTGGGCGCGTTATAAATATCAGCGGGAATGCGGCTCTGGTAAAAATCCACCAGTGCCTGTTCATCGACCAAAATATCGCGCCGACGCGACTTGTGCTCTAACGACTCAATGTCTTCCAGCAGCTGACGATTTTTGACGAAAAACGCTTCATTAGTACGCAGTTCTCCGTCAGCTAAGGCGCTGCGAATAAAAATTTCACGCGCCTCAACGGGATCTATCGGCCCATATTGCACCCGGCGACGATTGACTATGGTCAGGCCATATAGCTGCTGATTTTCCAAGGCCACGACACTGCCCTGCTTGGCCTCAAAATGGGGCTCAACATAGCTTTTCTTAATTAAATGGCCAGCTAAGGGTTCAATCCATTCAGGCTCAATTTTGGCGCAGCAGCGAGCAAAGAGGCGCGAGGTTTCGGTCATCTCGGCGGCCATAATCCACTTAGGGCCTTTCTTGGCTAAAGGAGAGCCTGGAAACACAAAAAACTTACGGTTACGGGCGCCGACATATTCGTTGTCTTTATCTTTAAAGCCGATATGGCTCAGTAAACCGGTTAACAGTGCTTGATGCAGGGGTTGATACTCGGCCGGCTCGCTGTTGAGTTTCCATTTAAGATCATGCACCGCTTGACGCAGCTGAACATACAAGTCTTGCCACTCTCGTACTCGCAGATAAGCTAAAAACTCCTGCTTACACAGTTTACGGAACTGGCTGGCTGATAAGGTTTTTTGCTCGGTTTTGACATGGTTCCACAAGTTAACCCAGCCGACAAAATCAGAATGTTTGTCATTAAAGCGACGATGGGCTTCGTCCGCCGCCTGCTTTTTGTCCATCGGGCGCTCACGGGGATCTTGTATCGACAAGCCTGCGGCGATGACCAGCACCTCATGCAAACAGCCATACTCGTTGGCTTGCACTACCATGCGCGCTAAACGGGGATCCACCGGAATCGATGCCAATTGGCGCCCAAGTGGCGTCAGTTGCAGCTGACCTTGGTGTTTTTTAACCGACTGCAGTTCTTCGAGCAGCAAGAAACCATCGCGGATATAACGGGGATCAGGCGGCTGAATAAATGGAAAACCTTCGATATCCCCAAGGCCAATGGCCAACATCTGCAGAATAACCGACGCCAAGTTGGTGCGTAAAATTTCCGGATCGGTAAATTCGGGCCGATTAATAAAATCGGTTTCATCATATAAACGGATACAGATACCAGGCGCCACACGACCACAGCGGCCAAGACGTTGGTTGGCGCTGGCCTGCGAGATGGGCTCAATGGGCAGGCGCTGCACCTTAGTGCGGTAACTGTAGCGACTGATTCTGGCGGTGCCGGGATCGATCACGTATTTAATGCCGGGCACGGTTAACGACGTTTCGGCCACGTTGGTTGCTAATACGATACGCCGGCCAACGTGACTCTTAAACACCTTAGACTGCTCGCCATAAGAGAGACGTGCGTATAAGGGCAAGATCTCAGTATCGCGATACTGGCGTTTATTGAGCTGATCGGCCACATCACGAATTTCACGCTCGCCGTTCATAAAGATCAAAATATCACCGGGGCCTTCGGCCATCAGCTCTTCTGCTGCGGCAAATATCCCCTCGGTTAAATCTAAGTCTTCGTCTTGATCGCGCACTAAAGGACGATAACGCGTCTCAACCGGATAGGTTCGCCCAGAGACTTCAATCACAGGCGCATTATCAAAATGCTGGGAAAAACGCTCTACATCTATGGTGGCTGAGGTGATGATCACTTTGAGATCGGGGCGCTTTTTCAGCACATTTTTTAAATAACCTAAAATGAAATCAATATTCAGGCTGCGCTCGTGCGCCTCATCGATAATGATGGTGTCGTATTGGTCGAGCCATTTATCGGACGTCAGCTCTGCTAATAAAATACCATCGGTCATCAATTTAATGTACGAGCTGGGTTTTATCGCATCGGCAAAGCGCACCTTAAAGCCCACCACTTCACCTAATGGACTGTTGAGCTCTTCAGCGACTCGGCTTGCCACACTGCGCGCTGCCAGACGACGCGGCTGCGTATGGCCGATAAGTCCACGACAACCCAGACCCAGTTCTAAACAGATTTTAGGCAGTTGCGTCGTTTTACCTGAGCCAGTTTCACCGGCGACAATCACCACCTGATGACCCGCGATTGCCCGCGCTATTTCGTCACGTTTTTGCGAAATTGGCAGCGCCTCGGGATAGTCTATTTGCGGGCGACCGCTGCGACGTAGCTCAACCTTTTCCCAAGCGGCAACTGCCAGCGCTTCAAGTTTGACCAATTCATCCCGCTTCTTATCGGAATCGGCTTGCTTATTTAAGCGAAAGAGACGACGCCTAATTTTAGAGGCATCCGCTTGATAACATTGCTTTAAGAAGGCATTAGACAGGGGGTGAAGTGGCGAATTCAAATGCAAAACCCATAAAAGAAAAACACAAGGCTGCGATCCTACCAATTAACGCACGCTATTGGTATGGCAAATGGTGCATTTCTGCAGGAGATAAGGCTCACCCTCGCGTCACTTTAATTCACGCACCTTTAAAGTAACGCGACGGTGAGAGTAGGCAGACAGTCTAGTTCAATAGCCCCTAAGCGGGCTTGAGGTAGCAGGCTTGCATCGACAGGTTTATCGCTTTGAGCACCGCATTACGATCGACAATGCCGACCACCTTGCCCTGCTCTACCACTGGGTAGATTTTGGGTTTAGCCTGTAACATCTGTTCCGCGAGGGTGATGATTGGCGTGTCTTGGGTGACACTTAATACGTCACTGCGCATGCAATCGCTAACATTAGCCGTTAAATCACAGTGATACGAGCTTTTTAACATTACCGCCAAACAATCTTGTTGCGACAGAAACCCCACTAAATTGCCCCCATGATCGACTACAGCTGCCCCGAGTTTTTTTTGTGTCAGCAGCTTTTCTACCGCCGCGGCCAGTGTCATATCCGGATGTAATAACACGGGTTGACGGTCCATATAATCAACGACTTTCATCGATTCCATAGTCTAACTCCTATGATAATGTGCACTTAAAACCCACTCTATTCATTATCAGGTGGATATTGATAGCTAACTAAGCACTAGTCAATTTAACCCATTACTCATTGTCTTAACTTGAGCCTTGTCTTATCGACTTATCCTAGTAAGCCTAGTTAATGCGTCAATAAACAGACCGCTGATCGCTGTAATTGCTCATAGTAAGTGTATATAAGCTTAGCAATATCAACCGACATTTTGCGTAACTTTTTTATTTAATAGTGGCTTACTTTCTGCATTTTTTAGGAAAACGCTTCTCTGGAACACCGTCTGTGTGCACAGCTTCAAGCCATCATGGCATACGACCAACGACTGACTTTTCGGCCTAGCAAGGTGATTTATTATTCTGCGTCAGCTCACACAAGCATTAAAAATTGGGACAATTTGACCCAATTAATAAATTAAACATGATCTGCCTCATACGAATTAACGGAAAAACATCGACTCGATCACGATTCCTCAAAAGCTTGATACATATCAACAAATATCCCTAAATTGCGGCCTAAACTTAGTTGTCGAATCGATACATCACATTTCAGCATCAGAATGACAACAAAGGGTCAACCATGGACACACATGCCGCCTTATACCAACAGGGTCAAGCGCGTCTCGATATGTTGCGCAGCTTATCACCCCGTCATGCCCATTCTTTGCAAAGCAAAATGGAAGAGCATGGCATTTCACGCCGAGATTTCATGAAGTGGAGCGCTGCAGTAACTGCAATGCTGGCTTTACCACTTCCATTTAGCACCTTAGTGGCCGAAGCCGCCGAACTGGCCGATAGAGTGCCACTGATTTGGTTGCATATGGCCGAGTGTACTGGCTGCTCCGAATCACTGGTACGCGCCGATACCCCTAATCTTGATTCACTCATCTTTGACCATGTGTCATTGGAATACCACGAAACCTTAATGGCCGCAGCAGGCTGGCAAGCCGAAGAGAACCTCGAGCATGCCCTAGAAGCTTATAAAGGCAACTACCTGCTGGCGGTTGAGGGGGCGATTCCCACGGCCAATAATGGCGCCTACCTCACCGTAGGCTGTAAAGGCCATACTGGGCTTCAAATAGTTAAACATGCCGCCGAAGGCGCCGCTGCCATTATTTCGGTCGGCACCTGTGCAGCCTTTGGTGGCGTCCAGGCCGCAGCGCCTAACCCAACGGGCGCTAAAGGGGTTGACCAAGTGGTCAATAAGACGGTGGTTAACTTAGGTGGTTGCCCACCCAGTGAGAAAAACATTGTCGGAACGCTGATGTATTTCATCATGTTTGGCCAATTACCCGCCTTAGACATGTTTAACCGACCTAAGTGGGCTTATGGTGCTCGGGTCCACGATAACTGTGAACGTCGTGGTCGTTTCGATGCTGGTGAATTTGTCGAAGAGTTTGGTGACAGCGGGGCCAAAGAAGGTTTCTGTTTATACAAGGTGGGATGTAAAGGTCCCTACACCTACAACAACTGCCCTACCGAGCGATTTAATCATCACACCAGTTGGCCAGTGTTGGCCGGCCATGGCTGTATGGGCTGCTCTGAGCCCAACTTCTGGGATGATATGGCTGATTTTGAGAAGCCTCTAGGCAGACAGTTACTTCACGGACTCGATGCCACCGCCGACACTGTCGGAGCCGTTATTTTAGGGGCGACAGCCATTGGTATCGGCGCCCATGCAGTTGCCAGCGTATTTGCCAATTCGAAAGAGGACTAGTTAAATGAGCAAACGTGTAGTTATCGACCCCATCACTCGCATCGAAGGCCATTTACGCGTCGAAGTTGAAGTTGATGAAAATAATGTTGTTCAAAAGGCCTGGTCCTCATCCACCTTGTGGCGCGGTATTGAGGTGATCCTCAAGGGACGTACCCCCATGGATGTCGGCCTCATCGTACAGCGCATCTGTGGTGTGTGTACCTATTCCCATTACCGCTGCGGCACAGAAGCGGTTGAAAATGCGCTTGGATTAACCATTCCACTGAATGCCAAATACCTGCGTTCTTTAATGCTGACATCCCTGTATATGCATGATCATATTGTCCATTTCTATCACTTACATGGGCTAGACTGGGTCGATGTGGTCTCGGCATTAAGCGCCGATCCTGCCGCGGCTGCCCAAGTAGCTCTCAAATATACCGATAAACCAATTGCGGCCGGTGAAGGTGAACTTAGGGCAGTACAAGAACGGGTTAAAGGCTTTGTCGAAACCGGTAAGCTTGGCCCCTTTGCCAATGCTTATTGGGGCAATCGCACCTATAAGTTTACCCCAGAGCAAAACCTGATCGCCCTATCGCACTACCTTAAGGCACTTGAAGTGCAGCGGGTTGCGGCAGAGATGATGGCGATTTTCGGTGGTAAGCAGCCCCATCCACAATCCTTAGTGGTCGGCGGCGTGACGTCGGTACGTGATATGTTAAGCCCTGCTCGCCTGCAAGAGTGGAAGCAAAAACATGCTACGGTGACGGACTTTATTCGCCGAGCCTATCAAGCCGATATCGTGATGGCAGCCGAAGCCTTTGGTAACGAGCCAAGCGTATTAGGTGGCGTCAATGTGAAAAACTTCATGGCGACCAATGACTTTATCTTGGCCAATGGCGAATACCTGTTTGACCAAGGGGTGATCATGAATGGCGATTTAGCCAATGTCAGCGACCTCAACCCCGACTTGATTAAAGAAGATGTCAGCCATGCATGGTATGACGCTGATGGCCCACAGCACCCCTATGATGGCACCACCATCCCTAACTACACCGGCTTTGTTGAACGCGACACGGTATACGGCAAACTGCCCACCCTCGACGGTGACGGTAAATACTCTTGGGTCAAATCACCACGTTATCAAGGTGAACCCGTTGAAGTTGGCCCATTAGCTTGTCTATTAGTCAGTTACGCACGTGGTAACGAAGTGGTCGTCAAAGCGGTCAATGGGTTACTCGAAGCAACCGGCCTGCCCGTGGAAGCCTTGTTTACCACCCTTGGTCGCACCGCGGCGCGCATGTTGCAAACCTTGATTGTGGCCGAAGAGGGCTTAAAAACCTTTGATGCGCTGATCCAAAATATTCAAGTGGATGAAAGCACCTATGTGAAGCCCGAAATGGACCCTGACCGTGAATATGTCGGTCACGCCATGATCGAGGCCCCGCGGGGGGCTCTCAGCCACTGGATCCGCATTAAAAATGGCTTAGTGGAAAATTACCAAGCCGTAGTGCCCACTACGTGGAATGCCGGCCCTGTCGATAATGAAGGCAAGGTGGGCCCCTATGAGGCGGCGCTCATCGGATTGCAACTGGAAGATCCCACTAAGCCGCTGGAAGTGATCCGTATTATTCACTCGTTTGACCCTTGTATGGCGTGTTCTGTCCATGTAATGGATTACAAAGGCCAAGATTTGGGTGAATTCCGACTCGATGCCAACGGTAACACCTAAGGAGCAACTCATGGATACACCTACTGTACCCTATGAGAGAGCCTTTATATTTAGCGCCGCGATCAGAATTTTTCACTGGTTGCGAGCGCTAGCCATACTGGTTCTTGTCATTACGGGGTTCTACATCGCCTGGCCATTCTTGGTTGCGCCTAGCAACTCAGATGTACTAGTGCAAGGCTGGATACGTTTTGCTCACATCGTGTTTGGCTTTGTACTGTGTGCCATCACTGTGGTGCGAGCTTATCTGTTCTTCTTTGCTAAGAGTGATATCGAGCGGCGCTCCTTTAAAGATGTCACCAGTATCAAGAGTTGGATTGTACAGCTCAAATCCTATCTGTGGATGGGACATCTTGATAAAAAAGGCGTTTATGGCCCATTGCAATTTGTGACCTACTTAGTGATTTCACTCATTGCGGCGTTAATCTGCATCACAGGACTGGTCCTCTATGCTAATGTCTATCATCTGGGGCTCGGTGGCCTCATGTGGGAGCCTGCCGCATGGATAACCGCGCAGATGGGTGGCTTAGCACAAGTGCGTATTTGGCATCACTACTTTACGTGGGTGTTTGTCATCTTTGTGGTGATCCACGTCTATATGGCGGTGTGGACCGGTATTCGATTTAAACATAACTCGGTTGACTCTATCGTGTCTGGATACGATTATCACCCAAAAAAGCATTAACAAGGATGTCATGAAAATACTGCTACTTGGTATTGGTAATGTGTTGTACGCCGATGAAGGTATCGGCGTACACTTCGTTAATTACCTACAAGAAAACTATCAATTTACCCATCCAACCCATCAACTCGATATCATGGATGGGGGAACCTTGGCTCAAGGCCTTATCCCCATTATCTGCCAATATGATTATCTGATTGTCGTCGACACAGTCAATGCTAATGGCGTCGGTCCTGGCGAAGTTTACTTTTTCGATTTTGACAAAGCCCCAAGTGAAATAGACTGGCAAGGCAGTGCCCACGAAGTGGAGATGCTGCAAACCTTGACCATGATGGAGATGGTTGGCGATCGTCCAAAAACCTTTGTGCTCGGTTGCACCCCTACCCTTATCGAGCCGATGACCCTCGGCCTTACCGCTAGCGTCGCCGCCGCGGTGCCTTTAATGGAAGCGACCACGCTGAACCATTTACGCTCACTGGGGTTTAGCGTGACTCGTATCAACAACATTGCTATCGATAAGCTCATTCCCGACTCTTACAAGCGCGGTGTCATCATAAATGAAAATAATCAGATTTGAATTTACCTGCTCACGTCCGGTGCCGCTGTACGCGCACTTATGTAACCAATACCTAAATTACGCTGAGCTCACAATCAGCGTAGGTTACCAAAAAGGCTGTTACTTTATCGAAGCCGAAGGTGAGCAACCGCAACTGGAAACGTTAGCCGATGCCATCGCACACGACTTTTTAATCTCGGTATGGCTGACCGATTCACGCATCGCCTTAATCGATTGTCCAAGCGGCAGAACCAGTCCACTGCAAGGTGGGGCCATTACCCAGGAGTTTTGCCAGCAATGTGCACCGCTATTTGGCGATAATCAATCCCCCCAATTTGGCGATTTGGGCTTGGTGTGCGAGTGTTGCCACGGCGAGCGAAGCATTAACCCCAATTACCAAGGACTCACCGGCGCCGATATTGCGGCGCTGAGCACAGAGCTACTCACCCATGGCACGCTGACCTTAACTGGCGATCTCCCCGTCACCTTGAGCCTCAAGCCACTGAGTCCAACGGGTCGTCCCACATTATTGGTGTGCAACCCCAATACCCTTAATGCCCAGTTCCACTTAACCGATCGCCAAGTGCTTGCCCTGTCAAGCATCGAAAAGCCGCTGATCACGACCAGAGCCATAGATAGCCACCCAAAACTCGACGCCCCGCTGTATGACCTCTGCTTTGCCTATAACCGCTTATTGGTAATTTTAACTGAGCATCTGCGCCGGCAAGGCATTGACTGGCTCTATATTGACGATCCTCGCCACAGTGAGCCACTGGCCTTTATCGACGGTGCCTGGGTCGAAATTGATCACTGCGCACAATCGCCTGTCAAACTTAGGCGCACCACGCCAGCACTGCATGATGATGTGTTACTGCACAACGGCGAGCAGACTTACTATGCCTGCCATGATAAACAGCAATATCGGGTCGAGCGCGTGACTGGCGAACCGACGCCACGACAGCAAGCGGCTTTACTCAGCTTAACGCCCCAAGAGTATGGGCTATCGGCCTTACACAGCGTAAATCTAGAGCATGGCGTGGATAAACACAGCGCCATCATCTATTTTAGCCAGCAGCACGGCGGCCAAATTCAAACACTCGACGCTAAACACCAGAGTGAACTGTTTTTCGCCTTGCCCAGCCTGCCAGACAGTGGCTATGAAATCTATCATCAGTTAGAACAGAGTCCGCAGCGCAAGGTGCTGGAGAAATTTAAACAGCAATACCCAGATGATTATCTCAGGTTGCTCGATCTTAAACTGCCCGCACCACATAATAACCTCACGACCTTGTGGGCCATTGGTGCGATTTTATTGGGTCTACCAAGTCGCTCGATGCAGGTCAATGACCTCAGTGATGCGCTGACGGCCGCGGCTCAAGCCCACCGCGGCGCTAACTCACCACGTATCGACTACCCGCTTACACGTGGAGAAGCACACCGCAGCTTAAACTGGTGCAAGACACTAGGCACCCTAATGAGTTTTCGCCTCGCCGATGACAGAGACAACCGCAAGCTGGCCTTTGGCATGCACGACTCGTTAGCCGATTACCTCGCCAACTGGATAGAGCATTTAGACCAAAATATTGGCGTCCGCTCAGTGGCATTGGCGGGAAGCGAATGGGGAAATCCCCTATTGTGCCAACGTGTGGTGCTGCGCGTCGGTAAAAACTTTCCGATAAAATGCAATCAGCAATTGGCTATCGACGGTAATAATCATGCTATCGGTGCTTTATTGTTGAAAAAACGGCGAAAATAGCGTGACTATCACCCCATCTCAACGGCCTTCGGCTCACGTAGCGGCTGAGCCGCAAGCCGCGCCACAGGCATCACTGCATCGGGTTAAACTGCTGGTCACGGGCATTGTCCAAGGGGTGGGATTTCGCCCCTTTGTCTACCGCCTCGCCCATGAATTAGGCTTGAGCGGCTTAACCTTTAACCATAGCCTGGGCGTGACCATTGAGCTGCAAGGGGCAAGCGCGCAGCTAACGCAATTTATAGCGACATTAACTCAAACGCCGCCTCCGCTCGCCCGTATCGACAGTGTGACTCAAGAGACCATGGCGCCACTCTCTAATAGTCAAAGTTTTGAGATCATTCAGAGTCAAGCTAGCGAGGGGGCGCAGGTCGCGGTATCAGCCGACAAAAGCTGCTGTGAAGATTGCCTCAATGAGATAAAAGATCCTCATAATCGTCACTTTCGCTACCCCTTTACCAATTGCACCAACTGCGGGCCGCGTTACACCTTAATCAATGCTTTACCTTATGATCGCCCCAATACTTCGATGGCGAAATTTAGCCTGTGTGAGCAATGCGCCGAGGCTTATGGCGATCCGCTAAACCGACGTTACCACGCTCAGCCTGTCAGTTGCCCTAACTGCGGGCCGCAGCTGACATTAACCACACCCAATGGCCAAGCGATAGCCCACAGTGATGCCGCGCTAGATCGCTGCGTTGCCTTGTTGCAACAAGGAGATATTGTCGCGATCAAAGGCTTGGGCGGGTTTCATCTAGTATGCGATGCCAGCAATCATCAGGCCGTGATGCGCCTGCGCGACCGTAAACAGCGTCCAGCCAAGCCCTTTGCCGTAATGTGCAGTGACCTTAACATGGCCAAAACCCTGGCCAAGGCAAGTGAGGCTGAGTGGCAACTGCTGTGCAGCGCCGAGCGGCCTATCACCTTACTCGAACGCATCGATAACCCCAGTTTGCTCAGCCCGGGTGTCGCTCCCGATATTGACCGGTTAGGGCTGTTTTTACCCTACACCCCCTTACATCACCTGTTATTGGCGCAGTTGCAACGGCCCCTAGTGGCCACCAGCGCCAACCGCAGCGGTGAGCCTATCATTACCCAAAGCGTTGGTATTCAAAACCAACTGGCTGGCGTGGTCGATGCGATATTGGATCATGATCGCGCTATTTTAAATGGCTGTGATGACAGCGTAGTGCAGATGATAGATGACGAGCTGCAAGTGATCCGCCTAGCACGGGGCTACGCGCCATTGACCCTCCACTGGCAGCACAGCGTTAAAGACCATACCTTAGCCGTCGGCGCGCAGCAAAAAAATAGCCTCGCCTTCGGTTTTGGCCATAATCTGGTGTTAAGCCCACATATCGGCGATCTCTTTAGCCTAGAGGCTGAACACTATTTTACCGATACCTTAGCCACGTTTAGCCGCCTATATCAGTTTACGCCCCGCTATGTGGTGAGCGACCGCCACCCTGACTACGCGCCGACACGCTGGGCACGTGACTATGCAGCAGAGCAAGCTTGTCACCATAGCCAAGTGCAGCACCATTACGCCCATATACTCAGCGTCATGGCGGCGCAGCAATACACAGGTAAGGTGCTGGGTTTTAGCTTTGATGGCACAGGCCTTGGGGATGATAAGCAGTTATGGGGTGGCGAAGTGATGCTGGCCGACGTGAAGGGTTATCGGCGCATCGTGCACCTACAGCCCATGGCGTTAATTGGTCATGAGCAAGCGATTACCGATCCGCGGCGGGTCATGCTCGCCCTGCTGTTTAAGCAGCATTCGCCCGAGGCGATCGCCGCGCTCAATTTGCCCGTAATACAAGGGATGTCACCACTGCTGATACAAAACTTATATCAGTTATGGCGCAAGGACATCGCCATCCATCAGACCAGCTCGATTGGTCGGCTATTCGATGCCCTCGCCTGTTTACTGGGCTTAATGACCCGCACCCAATTTGAGGGGCAAGCGGGCATGTTACTGGAGGGGGCAGCCAATCGCGTTGCCAATGAGCCAGCGTCGCTGCGCTTTACCTTACCCTTGGTGGACGGTGTGTGGCAAACCGATAACCTATGGCAACAGATCCTCGATGCCATGTCACTGCGCGATAATTCCCCCCAGTGGCAAGGACTGATTGCCCGCGCTTTTATGGATTGTCTAGCAGACGCCATCGACAGCTTGACCAGTGAACACGCCCACTTACCTGTGGTACTCACAGGCGGCGTATTTCAAAACCGTTACTTACTCAAACACACTCGGCGGCGGATCAAACAACGTAACCAGCAAGTGCTCAGCCCCAAGCAGGTGCCCGTCAACGATGGTGGCATCGCAATGGGCCAACTCTGGTATGAGATCCACCGCCAAAAATAGGCTGCAAGCTGTGCAGCAAGATTGATAAAAATACTGACATTTTGTTAATAAAGTGACCCGTATCAATGAAGTTAATGCTGTCACCATGCAAAATGTTTATTAGCATTAGATTAAATGGAGTTCATCATGTGTAAAGATTGCGGCTGCTCTATCACTCGACACGAACCGACCCTGGACAGTGGCGCAGAACATGCGGACCACCACGGTCATCACCACGCGCATGAGCATCATCACGGCCACAGCCATGACCATCAAGAGTTGCACAGTAACCCGCAACTCAATGACAGCAAAACCCTCTCCGTCATTCACAAAATTCTCGATAAGAACGATCATGAAGCGGTCCACAATCGGCAACATTTTGAGGCCCATCAAATAACCGCATTCAATTTGATGAGCAGCCCAGGTAGTGGCAAAACCACCTTGCTGGAACACTTAAAAGAGTATACCTCGCTCAACTATGGCGTGATTGAAGGTGATTTAGAAACCTCGCGCGATGCTGACCGCTTAATTGCCAAAGGGATCCCCGCTTACCAAATTCAAACCGGCTCAGCCTGCCACCTTGATGCCTTTATGGTGCACGGTGCCTTGCATCATGTGGATCTTAATCCGCTGGATATATGCTTTGTCGAAAACGTCGGTAACTTAGTCTGTCCCGCCTCTTATGATGTGGGCACCCACTTCAATATCGTGTTGGTATCGGTACCGGAAGGCGATGATAAAGTAGAAAAATATCCGGTGATGTTCCGTAAGGCCGATCTGGTTTTAATCACTAAAGCGGATCTGCTGCCCCATTTTGATTTTGATGTTGAGGAAGCCAAGGCCCAAGTGAAAAAACTCAATCCAAAGGCTGAGGTGCTCATCACCTCTGTTAAAGACAGTGACAGCATGTTTGCCTTTGCACAATGGCTCAATGACCATAGGAGAGCCTAAACATGTGCTTATCAATCCCCTCAAAAGTGGTTGCGATTCACCCAGATGAGCAAGCGGTAACGGTTGAAACCATGGGGGTTAAACGCAAAGTATCTAGCCACTTAATGAGTGAGCCGTTAGCCATGGATGATTATGTGCTGATCCATATCGGTTTTGTCATGAATAAAATCGATAAGGTTGATGCCGAGCAGAGCTTGGCACTCTATCGAGAGATAGTCGACAAGATGGAGCAGGAGCACTGAGCATGATTGACCTAAGTCAGCTTTACCAAGGATTTAGAGATCCCACCACCATACATAATTTGGCCCAAGAGATCCAAACCTTAGCGAGCCAATATCCGGGTAAAATCAATATTATGGAGGTATGCGGTGGCCATACCCATACCATAATGAAATACGGCCTCAATCAACTATTGCCCGCCAATATTGAATTTGTCCATGGGCCCGGATGCCCTGTGTGCATTATGCCTAAAGAGCGTATCGACCACGCCGCCATTTTAGCCTCCCAGCCCGAGGTAATTTTAGTGACGCTAGGCGACATGATTCGGGTACCTGGTTCTAAAGGTAGCTTGGCGCAATTTAGGGCTCAAGGCTGTGATATCCGCCCGATTTATGATCCTCTCGATACCCTCACCATCGCCAAAGATAACCCTGAAAAAACAGTGATTTTTTTTGCTATCGGCTTTGAAACATCCACTCCGATGACCGCGGTGCTGATAGAACAAGCTGAGCAGCAAGGGGTTAATAACCTACTATTTCATATCAATCATGTATTAGTGCCACCCGCCATCGATGCCGTAATGGCCGATCCCAAAGCCACAGTGAACGCTTTTATTGGCCCATCCCATGTGAGCGTAATAAGTGGCGCTAAATTGTATCGCCCTGCGGTTGAGCGCTACCACACCCCAGTGGTGGTCGCTGGCTTTGAACCTGTGGATGTCATGGAGTCGATTTTACGTATCGTCAAACAAAAAGTGGCCGGTACAGCCGAGTTGGATGTGCAATACAGCCGCGCGGTCAGCGAGGATGGCAACTTGCATGCCCAGCAAAAGGTCAATCAATACCTCATGATACGCCCCCAATTTCGTTGGCGTGGTCTTGGGCCTGTGGCCAACTCGGCATTGATGCTACGACCCGAATACGCCCACCGCGACGCCGAACGTATTTTTAGTGACAGGCTTAACGTCGCCGATATTGACGATCATAAAGCGTGTCAATGTGGTGATATTTTACGGGGGATCGCCAAACCCAAAGATTGCAAGGTGTTTGGCCGTGGCTGTACGCCCGAGTCCCCTTTAGGCAGTTGCATGGTGAGCTCCGAGGGGGCTTGCAACGCGTATTATCGCTATAACGGAGTCTAACCCATGTCTGTAGAGATTAAGCTGCCCACCGAAAAAGCCGTTCAACTTAGCCATGGTGGTGGCGGCAAAGAGATGAATAACCTCATTAAGTCTATCTTCTTTAAGGCCTTTGCTAACCCAATTTTGGCCAGTGAAGAAGACGCTGCCCTGCTCAATTTAGACGGGCCTACCGCCTTTACGACCGACTCTTTTACCGTGAGCCCGCTGTTTTTTGCTGGCGGCGATATTGGCAAATTGGCCGTGGCGGGCACGGTCAACGATCTGGCGATGATGGGCGCAGAGCCACAATATCTCAGTTGTAGCTTTATTATTGAAGAGGGATTTGCCATCGCCTCGCTCAAACAGATTGTTGCGAGTATGGCAAGTGAGCTGCATAAAAGCGGCACTCGCGTTGTGTGCGGCGACACTAAAGTGGTGCCCAAAGGCTGCGCCGATGGTTTATTTATTAACACCTCTGGGGTTGGGCGGATCCTCAAACCCCATATTTCGGTCAATAATTTGCAGCCAGGGGATGCCATCATTGTCTCTGGTGACATTGGCCGGCACGGCGCCGCCATATTGATGGCCCGCGAAGGGCTTAACCTAGAGTCAGATTTACGCAGTGATTGCGCTAACTTATGGCCTGTAGTTGAACAACTGATCGCCGCAAATATTACCATCCATGCCATGCGCGACGCCACCCGTGGCGGCCTGGCAGCCGTGCTCAATGAATGGGCGCAGGCATCAGAGGTAGGCATTAGTGTGGCCGAGTCACAGATCCCCGTCAGTGATGAGGTTAAAGGTCTGTGTGAACTCTATGGCTTTGAACCCCATGATTTAGCCAACGAAGGCACCTTTATTTTGGCCGTGCCACAAGCCATCGCATCTGGGGTGGTTGAAATTATCAATCGCTATGGTGATAGCCAAACCGCTGCCATTATTGGTCAAGTGGAGGATAATCATCATGGTAAGGTGATCTTAACCACGCCGTGGGGCAGTAGTCGTTATCTCGACCTCCCCCAAGGCGAATTATTACCTAGGATCTGCTAATGCACGAGTATTCCATCGTCGGCGCTCTGCTGGAGCAATGCGAGCAATATGCCAGTGACAATAACGCCACGAGGATAACCGAAGTGGTGATAAAAATTGGTGTGCTAAGTGGCGTTGAACCCGCCTTATTAGCCACCGCATTTGATACCTTTAAACTAGAAGGACGCGCCAAAGAGGCCGTACTCACCATAGAGCATCAAGCCATCGTACTCAGTTGCCAGCAATGTAACACCACTGTCGAAGTGGCCGAGCGCACTGTCATTTGCCCCAAATGCCACAGTTTTGACACGCGCATCGTTGCCGGTGAAGAGATGCTGCTGATGCAGTTAGCGCTAGAAACCAATTAATCATTATACCTAAAATGGAGCATCACCATGAACAGAGCATTATTACTACTTGTTAGTTTATTACCTGCAGCGGCGTGGGCACACGGAGGACACAGTGGTATTGGCTTATTCCACCATCTATACGATATATTACCGCTTGTGGCATTAGTGATTATTGTCGCGGGGATCATGATGTGGAAAAAACACCATTAAGGTAAACCGCTGACTTCAAGAGTCACACCACAGCAACAGAGTGAATCTTGTGTAGTTCGTGCCACGCAATATGCCAGTAATTGGCACGAATTGCACTAAGTTGACGACTCGCTTATAAATCAAGCGAGTTGTTTCTTTGTCTTGTCTACCATCGAGCCACGATAAACCTCAACTATGCATTGTGCCCTACGTATTCAAACTTTGACGCTATAACGAAAATCTGACACTGATTTTTTATTTGGCGCCTTAAACTTTCCAGCGCCTTCTTCGGGTAAAAGCCCAATAAAAACAGTATCTAATAAAAAGTGAATGATGACTATTTCGCGGCAAAACATTGACAGTTTATTTGTACAAAATTAGCGCGTATAGTGCATCTCTAATTTAGCAACCACCAAGGTACTTTCATGTTCCGCTTAACCATTTACTCCATCGTAGGCTATGCCTTTTGGCTGACCGTTGTCGACGTTTCCACCTATGTTAACCACAGTTCTGACGGCGGTTGGTTAAGTGGTGTGACTCAAGTCTTGTTTGACGATAACCAGCCAAGCACTGACACAGCAGAGCCTTTATTAACTCGCTCGGCCAAGCCTGACAATTGCCAGGCAGACCAAGGCTGTTACTCATTCGCGATAACGGCGGCAAAGTAAACTCGCAGGGGCTAAGCTGCCAGTCAGAACGTCAAGATCATGAGTTACCGAGTAACATCACTCACGGGGTGCTCACCTTGCAAAACAACGCAGCTTTAATCACGTTGCAACGCCACGATGGGATCTAAACGCGCGGCTTTTTGCGCTGGGTAAAGCCCAAAACCTATCCCTATGGTCATACACACCCCTAGCGACAGCAGCACCGCAAAGGGTGACCAGGCCACGGGCCAGCCTGCAGCGGCTGATATCACTAAAGCTAACAGTAATCCCACCACTATGCCTATCACGCCCCCCGTGGCAGAGATAGCTATACTCTCAATTAAAAATTGGCGCGCGATATCTTTACGTCTCGCCCCTAGGGCGCGCAATAAGCCAATTTCAGCGGTACGCTCCATAATTGTTGCCAACATGATGTTCATGATCCCTATGCCACCCACCAGCAAAGAGATCCCTGCCACACATGCCATCACAATGTTGAATATTTGCTGCGTTTTTTGATGTTGGGCCAGTAGATCGGCAGGCACCACGATCTCATAATCTTTTTCGCCGCCGTGACGCCGCTCAAATAGGTGGCCTAAACTTTTAGCCGCCAGTGAAGGCTCAATCCCATCGGCAATGGCCAACTTAATCGAGTCGAGTTCATCCTCTAACGGTTTAACGTTCATCTTCTTGAGTGCCGTTGCCAGTGGAATAAACACTTGATTGCGTTCGCCGCCCAGTTTCACTCCTTGAATTTTAGACTGCACCGCCTCGCCTTCAGACAGCACGCCGACCACCTCAAACCATTGATGGTTCACTTTAATCAGTCCGCCAACGGGTTTATCTTGCGGAAATAAACTGCGCGCAGCTTCGGGCCCCAGCACGGCGACTTGACGATAATGATTCTGATCGGCTTGGGTCAAGCTGCGGCCTTTGGCCACCTTGAGCGCACTCAAATTAAAGTAACTGGGCGTAACCCCAACCACTGTGGCATCACTGCGCCCTTGCGGGCTAAATAAACTAAAGGTTTTCACCTGCTTTTGCGCGCTCCAATCTTTAACAAAAGGCAAGGTGGTGGCCGCACTAGACACATCGCGCAGGCTTAAGCCGATGCTGTGTTCACGGATAGATTTTAACGCATCACCATCGGCGGGCCGCGCATTGATGACGATGTTGTTCACTCCCATGGACTCAATCATCCGCAAGGCTTCACGCTCGGCGCCTTCGCCAACACTGAGCATCGCAATCACCGCGCCCACACCAAATATCATCCCCAGCAAGGTTAATGCGGTGCGCAATTTATGATGGCGCATCTCGTCAAACGCTTGAATGACGCCCTCAACATATCCCTTAATCACCTTCATAAGCGGCTCCTTTTGGGCGGTGTGGTTAAGGCAATCACATCACCTTGGTTAAGTCCGCTGGTAATTTCCGTCATATCGATACTGCGTTGTCCTGGCTCGACCCCCTGCTCGATAAAACCCTCTGCCGTTTTGAGGTACACCCAATAGCGGCCCTCTTTCTGAAATAGCGCTTGGTTAGGCACGGTCAACACCTCATTGAGTGACACCGCATCCACTTTAGCGCTCAGCTGTCGCCCCGGTTGCATGATCGCCGGCAGGGTCTCATCTAAACTCACGGTAAACTGAAAGTAGTTAACTGGGCTGTCTTTATCTTTGGGTTTTGCTAACGCATCGAGCTGACTGACCTTACCGCTGAAACGTTTATCTGGGTAAGCATCGAGATAGACATGAGCTGGTTGCCCCACAGAAAGCCCTGCAGCCTCAGACTCAAGCACAAACAGCTTAGCTTGCATTACAGAGGTGTCGGGCAAGGTGCCTATGGTAAACCCTGACCACATCATGTCACCGACCACTGGCATGGCACCGTCCCAGCCAGACTGATACACAAATAGGCCATCATGGGGAGCGATGATCTCCATCTGTTTGAGGTTATTTTCATAGCGATCAATTTTCGCTTTATGCCCCTGCTGCTTAAGCTCGATAAGCTGCTGCTCGGCTTGCGCCTGTGCATCATGCTGGGACAATCCCCAATCAAAATAGTCCATCTTGGCACCCAAATAATCTTGATTACGCATCTGCTCAATGATCTCTATTTTGGTGTAGACCCGTTCATCTTCACTGAAGAAACGCTCGGCCAAGTCTCGCTCTTCACTGGTGACCTGCGTACCCACCTGCAGCTCTTGGCTTACGGTTTTATCTTTTTGTTGCTGCATCTGTTTATCGAGATCCAGCTTATTAAAATCAAACGCTTCCATTTCGAGTAAATAGGCTTGGCGTGTGGGATCCATGCGCGCCACCACATCCCCCGCCTTGACTCGACTAAAGTTGGCTAAAATCCAGGCTAGGGATTGCGGTCCACGCACCCCTGAAGGCACAGTCACCGCCGTCGATTGGCTCGCCTCCAGCTCACCGGTCGCTGGGATCTGCACATTAAAATCGCGCAGCTTAACCTCCATGGTTAACACCCCATCGTGCTCGGGTTGACTGCAGCCAAGCAGCAGTAGACTGCTACAAAGTACGCTGCTCATCAAAACAGATGACCGCAGCTTAGCTTGGCCTAAGCAGGATTTCATAAGACGACAACAATCAAAAAAATGCACTAACATCATGGCAGTAACACCTCATCACCGGCACGTAAACCTTGACTGACCACCATTCGCTCGGCCCCCATATCACCAATAGTAATTGGCTGTTTACGTTCGCCCAGCCAAGTGGGCTGGCGTACATACGCTTGGCCACCGTCAAAGCTCACCGCTTCTTTAGCCACTAATAACGAGGGGCTCGCCTGAGCAATATCAATACTGATCTTGGCCGTCATCCCAGGTCGCATCAGCTCACTGTCGGGCTCATCGATACTGGCGACGGCATCGAACACCACCATGGGGACATCTTGATTCTTATTGCGAAACACCGCACCCAACTCAATTATTTTGCCCTTAAACACGCGCTCAGGATTGGCGTCGAGACGAATGTTAATCACTTGACCGCGTTTAACCCGCTGTGCTTCCACTTCGGGCACGGTCATGTTGACTTGCATATGAGATAGATCAGGGATAGATAACACGGCGTCACCGGCAAACACCGATTGGCCCTCTTTAATTTTATTGCCTTGCGGATCGTTGCCATACACCACCATGCCCGCGCGAGGTGCTTTTAAGGTCATCGACGCGATCCCCTTCTCTAAGGCTGCCACTTCTGAAGCAAACTTTTGCTCATCCCCGGCTAACATGGCTTGACGCTGCTCGGCGCCTTGGGACTCTAGTGCCATTTTTTGCTTAATCAATGCCACTCTATCTTTGGCAATAATGGCATCACGCTGGTATTTTTCTTTCTCGATTAACGCCACGGTTTCATCGGATAGTTTAAATTTTCGTTCCGCCTTTTCATGGTTCATCTGGGCTTCGGCAAGATCGAGCCGCAGTTGTTCGAGCCGCTTGGCATTGCGCAGGTTAGAGGTTTCAATATCTTGCTTGGTCGCCGCCAATCGCGCCGCGCTGACCGACAGGCGTTGGGTTAACTCAGAGGTATCTAACCTGGCGACCACATCGCCTTTGGCCACTTCGCTGCCCTCTGGAGCCAACTGTTTGACTTGATATTGCCATACACGACGGATCGCCGGCGGCATCATCGCCACGGTATCGGCTGACACCAGTTCACCTGTCACCTCGACTTGCTGGATCAATACCCCTTGTTCGACGCGTGTCAACGCCTGTTGGCCGCAGCCTGCCAGTAACATACTGACGAATAAGGCGCAGCACACCTGCATCATATTACCCTTGCGCATCAGCTAACTCCTTGGTCGCCACCAGCACGCTCATGCCCGGTACCAACTCAATTTGGGCATTTTCTTTGGCAAAATCGATGCCGACCTTAAACCATTTGCTCTGCCCCCAAGCTGGTTGAGACATCGCTTGCTTCCCAATAGATGCAATAGTGCCATCGAAGGTCACTTCAACATGGGCATCGAGTTGCAGACTAACGGCTTGCTTAAGCCTTAGACGGTCAACATCCACCTCATTAACCCAAGCAACGACTTCGAGTTTATCTAGCGCTGGGATCGTCGCCACTTGACGGCCTATCTGCACTGTGTCGCCCACGCCATATTTGGTCTCTGTCCATGGATGGCGCTCATACAAGAGAGGGCCGGCAAATTGCGCGGTTAATTCCAGTTGCGCTATGCCTTGCAGCGCCTGGCTTAACTCCAGCTGGGCTTTGCGTTTATCTATGGCTAACTGTTGACGGCTAGCATCTTGCTTATCTAACGCCTCAACTAAGGCCTGCTGCGCCTTTTCAAGCTCGCTGCGGGCCTGCATCAAACTGAATTGGTTTTCGGCATACTGTTTAGCCGCTAGATAGGCTAATGGCACATCGGCATCAAGCTGGGCTTTTTCCACCTCAAGTTGGCGCTGCTTAAGATCAAACTGTGCTTGCAATACCGCACCCGTTAGCTCGATAGCCGTACTTTGCTCTTGCGCCGTGACCCGCAATAAACTGGCCTCTAGCTGCTCAATTTGATTGGTCAATTGGCTTTTATCAAAAATCACCACACTTTGCCCAGGCTGGGCTAAAGTGCCTTCGGGCAGCATCCACTGAATTTGATAGCGCCAAGCATCTCCGGCCTTAGGTACGGTAAAGGTTTGTGAGTCAACCGAGCTGATTTTGCCCGTTAACAGTAATGAGGGAAAACTATCGTCGGCCCAGCTGCAAAAGCTTATCATGCAAGCAGCCAATGCGGCGCAACCGCCAAAAAACACCTTATGCGGCATGTACACCTCGCTGTTCAATGCTGACGATATCGCCATCGCGCATACGGATGATCCGCTGAGCATAAGCCGCGACTTCCTCCTCATGGGTCACTAAAATGATGGTTTGCCCCGCTTGGTGGAGCTCGGTAAACAGCGCCATTATCTCCACTGAGGTTTTACTGTCTAAGGCACCTGTCGGTTCATCGGCCAATAAAATGGTGGGTCGATTCACCAAGGCTCTGGCAATCGCAACTCGTTGACGCTGCCCACCGGATAATTGGTTGGGGCGATGATCTTGACGATCGCTTAAGCCCACTCGTGCCAGTAATTGCTGCGCATAATCCGTGCTATCGTCGGCATGCTCACCAAAGCGCAGTGGTAATAATACGTTTTGTAATGCACTGAGACGCGGTAATAAATGAAAGCTTTGAAATACAAAGCCTATCTCTTTGTTACGCACTGCAGATAAGGCGTCATCATCGAGTTGACTCACCTCTTGCGCGTTTAAGCAGTAAGAGCCACTGGTAGGTTTATCGAGGCAACCAATAATATTCATTAAGGTCGATTTACCAGAGCCAGAAGGCCCCATGATGGCCACAAACTCATTGGCTTGTATGGAAAAATCGACCCCGCGTAATGCCAACACCGGCGACTCTCCCATTTGGTAGGATTTAACTAATCGTTTTACATTTATCATGAAGTGAGTCTCACACTCTCAAGGCTTACAGCGCCGCAGCCGTTCCGTCGACTAAAATACTAATCATCCACTGTGCCTCAATAGCGCAGCACTATGCAATTGAATTTAGATAATATTACACTCAATTACACTTAGACAAATTTGTACTGAGACAGTTAGGCTAGAAAGCTTACTTATTAGCCCCATGTTGAAATGGCCGCTTAATCGGTAAACACGCCTAATAGCGTAAACACACTAATGATAATAAAAAACACCCACTGAAACTGAACACGACGTGCACTCTTTGCTTCGCCAAAGTAACCAATATATATTTGCCAAGTCGCAAACAGCATAAAGTTAAGGCAGATAAACAAGGCCAAGGCATAGGTTTGCCGTGGGGACACTAAGTGTAAGCCACAGGCAAATAACACCAGTGTCGATAGCACCAAAAATATCGACACATAGTGAAATACACAGTGCATTAGGGTTTTAGTCGTGGGATCAAAATCGGCTTGTAGCATGGGACGTAAAAATTGCGGCTTGGCCATCACAAAATGGCCAACACAGGTAATTGAGGCCAATACTGCTGCAATCAAAAGGTAGATATTCATGGCTTCTCCGACATCACTGTTGGCCGCATTAGCGAGAGCGAGCAACTTAACAAGAGGGACTATTGCAAAACACGATAACTCACTAGACCGTAGTTGAGTGAATGAAGTTTCAGAACCAAACAAAAAAGAGCGCCAGTGCACTCTTTTGATTCATTTTTATTCAACTTACCCTATGCAGAACCTAGCAGCGCTCTATTGGCCGCTGATCTCATGCTCACAGGCGTAACAATCACATAGTGGCCATTATCCAATAGTCGAGGCGTTGCTGCGGATCGGCAAGCAGGTTCTGACAAGGGGTTTTATAACGTCCCATCAGGCCACCTAAACTTTTGTTATTAGGCAGGCTAGCCTGCTGCTTAGCAATGGCTTGTTGCAATAATTGCTCGACCTGCGCTTCACTTTGATACTGCTTTGCCAGTGTTAGCGCCGCCTCTCCCGACTGTTTAAGCCGCTCGCCAACTGGCTTCATCTGCGGGGCATCCATATTGCTGATGGCATCGGATGCAATATGGTAATAAGCAGCGCATTGCACCACTTCTTGATTAAACGCGATTTCAGCGGCTGAAACTGGCGTTTGATTGGCCGTGACAGAAAGACTGAAAACAGCAAACACGGCAGCAGACAGTGGAGTATAAAAGCGCATATGGAAATTCCTTTGCATTAAGCCTAAATATTGCGTTATTTCTACTTTAGATATCGCTCAATATCAAGGTTATCATTAAAAAAATCTTGTTGTTCTAGCATTACAAGCGACTCAAACTAGACTTATGCTTGACGATTATCTTAAGCGTTTATTCACTGTAAGTAGCCGCGATAGAGCCATAATAGCGGTTTTATCTCCCCTCAACTAAGCAACGAAACCCTCGAAACAATGGGCTCCCTAGTTTAAAGCCATGCGCTGGCGTAACAGTTGCTTCACTGTAGGCCACTCACTGTCAATAATGGAGTAGACAACTGTATCTCTGATCGTACCATCTTTGAGTAGTCGATGGTTGCGTAACACCCCATCTTGGGTCGCTCCTAGGCGTACTATCGCCTCGCGCGAGGCTTGATTATGCCAGTGAGTGCGAAACTCCACCGCCATCACAGCTAAGGTTTCAAAGACATATTTAAGCAACAGGTATTTAGCTTCGGTGTTGATGCCACTGCGCTGCGCACTTTTACTGTACCAGGTGTGACCAATCTCCAACCGGCGATGAGCTTGCTCCCAGTTCATGATGCGGGTTGAGCCAACAATGTGACCTGACAGGGTATCGCGCACCACAAAGGCTAAGGTCTCACCGCGTTGCTCGTCTGCCATGGCCTGCTCTACATAGGCTTTCATCTCATCGGGATGAGGCACACTGGCATACCATAAGGTCCATAATTGACCATCAGTAACCGCAAGCGCTAACGCAGGAATATGCTCATGCGTCATGGGTTCTAACACTACCCGCTCACCTTGTAACCAACCTACGCGTCCACCTTGATCCATAACGGCTCCTGTATGATATCCACTTAATGTGACCGATTAATGACTCGCTATCTTGTATCGCTTTACGCAACAGCTTTAGCATATCTTGGCAATAGTTCATAATAGTAAGCCGTTAGATAAGCAGCAATGGCCTTACTTGAACAAACATATTAGATGGGGCAAAAAAATGCCCACGCTAAAGGTCGTGGGCAATATAATCACTTAGGGTGAAACCTGTACATGGGTATGAGGCAGGTATAACACCACTGTGACAGTTTTATACTGTATGTAAACCCGACCAAAGTCGAACGACAGCAGACACTAACTGATGACTATAAGTAGCGCACAAAACCTTGGGCCGATTTAGTTGGTTTTATTGGCGCGGTTATCGCTGGGGTCCCCAGATACAAGAAACCGATAATTTGTGCATCGTCGTCCAGCGCTAACGCTTGGTGTAAATGGCGGTTAAATGCCAATCCACCGGTACGCCATATACCGCCTAAACCTAAAGCAAACGCCGCTTGTTGCATCGCCATACAGGCGCAGCCCACCGCAAGGTGCTGCTCTAACGCGGGCACTTTGGCATGCTCAACCACTTTAGCGACTACGGTTATTACCATTGGCGCACGCTGTGGCATATTGCGCACTTTATCGATAGTGCTCGTGTCGCCGCCATCTGCTTGTGTTGCATCAACAAACAGCGCGCCTAAGCGATCGAGCCCCTCACCAGTGGCGACAATGAACTCCCAAGGATTTAATCCACCATGATCTGGAGCGCGCACAGCGGCACTTAAAATGGTGTTAAGTTGAGACTCGCTAGGGGCCGGAGCCACTAACCGAGGAGAAGATTGACGTGTTAACAGCAGTTCGATAGCATCCACAAAATAGTCCTGTAATAGAGCAAATCAACGGGCAAAGAGTAGCAAATTGATCTATAAAATCCTACTAAAACAGTAGGACTTATCTCTTAGCCAGCGACAATTAAATTCATTGATACCGTTTGGCGATAAGGTAATCAAGACTGGTATAACGCCCTCCTCCAATGACCATTAGCGCCAGCAGCATTAACAGATAGGTGATGGCAAATTCAATCCCATTATTAAGCACCACTAGGTTACCCGATGAGGTTAGCCAATCATAATTACCATATTGTTGCAGTAATGACTTAGCCGCTTGTAACTTTTCAGCCGATGCCAGCACCTGCTCATTGGCTAACCAAGAGTTGGGATCGGCAATCGCCAACCAGCCGTTTTGCCAATGCACACTGAATGCGGCCACCAGCATGGTAATACTCAGGGGAATGGTCACTAGACGGGTTGCTAAACCAAAGAGCAATAAGATGGCGCCAAAAAACTCGGTTCCCGCCGCAAGCGCGACCATCACCTCTGGCATAGGCAGGCCTAAGCCCCAGTTAGGGTCGCCAAACCAAGCGACAGTATCGCTAAAGTGGGTCAACTTATTGTACCCAGCCTGCATCAATACAGGCGCCAAATAGAGGCGCAGCCCTAATGCGACGACACCATCGAGCTGAGATATGCCCTTGAGCGCTTGTTGATATAAACGAATAACCTGCATAAAAAAATCCTCTTTATCATCATTGATAAAAGAGACCCTTACTCAGTTGATAATCTTTCGCATCTTAAACAATTAATGCCAAATAGAAGTCATTTGTCGCTTTTTTAACCCCGTTCCCCCGTTTAATAACACTAAGGTGCGACTCTCTTTAAAAAGTCATCAAAATATTCAAGGTAATCGTTTGCTAGATATGACGCTTTAGCGTCAGCACCGATAAAGGCATTAGCCTGGTTTATCATACCGCCATCAAGTATCAGCTCACTGTGCATTAATAGCGCCCAACAAAGCGCAAAATACCAGTACAGTTCAATCGCAGCCGGCACAGCATTAAGCGCCGCGTCATTGAGTTTGCTATGATCTAGCAGATACTGAGTGGTTAACCATTGGCGCTGCCAATCGGACAATTTATGGGTCGCTAAGATGCTAGCTAAGTCGACCAACGGATGTGAGCTGCAAGCATATTCATAATCGATACACCAAAGCTTATCACCGCTAAGCAGCAAATTATGCGGATTTAAGTCGCGATGACTAAATTGCGGCAAGACCATGCACTCTGCAAGGGTATCGAGTAACAATTGCACTCGTGGACTATGACTGTTCAATAGCTCAAAACGCGCCAGCCAAGCCTGACAATGAGAAACAGAACCGCTTAGCTGCTCACTCACTTGGCTTAATTTAGCCAGATACTCATGCCACTGCTGGGCGACCGAGATTGCATTATCGGGTATGGGTAATGCGCTTAATTCTTGCAGTAAAGACAATAACGCTTGATGCGCCGTCGGGTGCACAGGGGCAACTGGCTGTGGTGCGGCGCTATCGGCGGTCATTAACAGGCCCCAATCCGCAGTGGTTACGATAAATTCACTAAGGTAATATCGATAATCATCTGACACATAATGTAATTGCGGCGCAATCGAGACTTTGGCCGCGCTGCGCCACAGTTGCACTTCACTGTGGCGACTGCAAAGTGCATTACTAGCATCGCTATTAATGCGCAGTGCAAATTCACGCTCGCTGGTGACAATACGGTAATTTTGGTTACTTAAACCATGGGACAAACGTTCAACATCTAACGCCTGAGCAAGGTTACAGCCTTTGGCGGCCAATTCGTCTTTGATATCGGCAGACAGTGATTGCTGCAACGAATACGCTAAGCACGGCGGCATGGTCACCACTTATGACTCATACGCATAATGGTTTGCCTGATTCTCCGATTGCTCGCGCATGCTCGCGCGCCAGATAAAATAACCACCGATCGCCATGCCGACATACAAAATAAATAGGATGCTAGTGAGTAGCAGCCCCTTATTGAGATACAGATAAATTGACACCAGATCGATAACCACCCAGTAGAGCCAGTTTTCCAGCACTTTTTGAGCCACTAAATAGGTGGCCATCACCGCAAAGCAGGTGGTCGCAGCATCAAGATAAGGATAAGACGCTTGAGTCTGGGTCGCCATAAAGTGCCCAACCAGCAAGGAGATAACACTGGTTAGGCCAATCAATAACAGGTGACGAGACACAGACCAACTGACAATATCGACCCCTTTATCGCCACCACGCCCCCTTGTCCATAACCAGTAGCCATAACCCGCCATCGCCATATAGTAAATATTGAGCAGCGACTCCATTAATAACGAGACTTCCCAAAACAGCATAGTGTAGATAGCGGTACTCAAAAAGGCCGCCGCCCAACACCAAATACTGCCACGCATCGCTAGCATCAAATACGCCATGGCCAATACGACAGCAACACCTTCCCACCCTGTCAATTGATGGGCCTGCGCCGCTGCGCTAGAAACGGTTGATACCAACTCTGTCCAAAGTTCTATCATAGTAATATCATACTCTTATCATGAATTATGTAGAGCCTTAATCAAGATTATTGGGTGTGAGACAAGTCCAATTCACCGCCAATAAATTTCACCACAAATACCGACTTCCCCCATTTTTCATGGGCCGCTTGCATCTCTATCGCCAGCATGTTCATCACCGCGGCATAATCGCCGCAAATTTGTGTCGCCATGGCATTAGTTTTACGCTCGATATGCTCATAACTGTCGAGGCGATCAATAAACCACTGTATAGGTTCGATATAATTTTCTTTAAACGGATACATGCTGATTTCAGCGGTTAATTTCATCATGGTTGATTGCATCTTATTTCATCCTGTACTGAGCAGACTTTGTTTGAAAACAGCCTAGCCTATTGAATACACCAAATTTGAGGCTACTGGATAGCCAGCAGCCTCACACCTTTATGCGATGGGCATTACATCAATTTAACCTTAAGGGTTAAGCCTAGCTGACGCGGATCGCCATAGCGAATGTACTGCTTATCGGCCCAACCTAAATCAGGTTCATTACCAAAATAGAAGCCGCGCACGCCATACTGCTCATCAAACAGATTACGCCCCCACAAATAGGCGGACCACAGCTCTGTTTCATAACCGATACGCGCGTTAAAAATAGTGTAAGGATCTGATGTAGACTCATTACTGTCCGAGTAATAAAATTCACTCTTACCGCTGCTGGTTAAGTTAGCAAACCAACCGTTATCGCTACGATAAGTGGCACCAGCGCTATAGGTAAAGTTTGGCGAGTGGGCTAATTCACGCTCACTTAAGTCCACAAGCTCGCCATACTTATTTTGATATTGATAATCGCCATAGGCCGTCTCTAACCAGCCTGCAGTGGCGTAGAGCATTAAATTATCGCTGGTATACCAACGCCCCTCAAACTCAGCGCCATAATTATAGGAGTCGCTGGCATTTTCGGTGTACAGAATAAATTTTTGCGGCTCATCAGGATTTTGCTGCGATGCTGCAACCTGTTGATCGCTACGATCCATATAAAACACGCTGACATTGGTACTCACATCGCCCTCAAACCAGGTCGATTTTAAGCCAAGTTCATAGTTATACAGGGTTTCGGCCTGATACTCTTTTTTATCACTGAGCGCTGCTGGCAGAGACATATTAAAGCCACCGGCTTTATAGCCTCGAGCGATGCGGATATAACTTTGATGATCATCACTGAGCGCCTTGCTCAAGGCGATATGTCCGCCCCACATAGTCTCAGAGGGGTCAAAGCCATCCCCTGCACTGTCTTGATAATCGCTTTCTCTGCGCTCGACTCTTAGCCCTACTGAGAGGGCATAATCATCACCCAAATCACTATCAAGCTGACCAAATAATGCCATATTGGTGGCGTTATAATCGGCAACCAGTGCTTCTGGCCAGCCGTTGTACACTTCTGTGGTGTGATTATCTTCATCGAGTTTCATACCATACACGCCCAATAACCAATCGGTGCTGCCATTAAATAGCCTTCCTGCATCGGTCGAGCTGAGACGAAACTCTTGTGACACCGTTTGACGATCGCCTACTTTACCCCAGGTATAGTCATACTCACACGGGGCTGCGTCACACACTCTTGCGTGCCAATAATCGGGATTGGCCCAATCACCATCGTATCCATGGTGAGTATCGGTCTGAGCCATTGATGTTAACGACACTAATTCAAAATTGTTGTAACCCGAATAGGTGATTTTAAGCGAGCTACCCGTGGTGCGCTGTTTATCGACACCCGGTGCATCGGTCAGCGTATCAAAACCGTTATTGTCTAACGTCCAGGCATCATAGCCATTATCAAAATTGGCGTGCATCAGGTTAAAATCTAGCGTGAGAGAGTCACTGGCGTACCAGCGCAGCTTAAGGCGGGTGTTTAGCTCATCACGGCCGTTACTGTCATCTTGGCCAGTGTAGAGATTATCGCGATAACCATTTTGCTGATGTTGCTGCAGCGAGACGCGATACAGCAAGGTGCCTGAATCGGTCAGTGGCCCCGAACTAAAGCCGCTAAAGGTGCGCAGTTTATCATCCCCAATTGACACCTCGGCACCATGTTCAAACATCGCCGTGGGATCGTTGCTTTTGAGGTAAATTAATCCGGCTAAGGCATTGGCACCATACCTTGTGCCCTGTGGGCCACGGAGTACTTCTACCTGCTGCAGATCATACATGCTGGCGACCATCCCCAAGCCCGACATATCGATATCATCGATGATATAACCGACCGATGAATTGGGCGCGCCTTGATACTCTTCTTGCTCACCTACACCACGGATCTGAAAATATTTTGGCCGTGAACTGCCGCCAGACCAATTAAAATTGGCGATCGTATTAAGTAGCTCTTCAAAATGCTGCGCCCCTTCATCTTCGATCTGTTGCTGATCGATTATACTGATGCTCGACGGCATTTTATCTAGGGCTGATTGACGAAAATCGGATGTGACGACAAGGACTTCCATCTCATCGGTATCAACTGGAGTCGTATTTGCAGCAAGGCTTGTATGGGTTAACGCTGCGGTGATAGCTAACGCTATTGGAGATAAAGATTTTATTGTAAACATAGGACCTCAAATAAGTTTTTGAGATCCGGCAGTTAAAGAAGCGAGAAAGAAAGCACAATGAGATTATAGTAACCAGAGAGATCCTATAATGCATTAGTGTGGCCCATTCCTACGCCGGTATTAGCCGGATCAGGTTCTAAGGGTTTGTCGATAGACATCTCAGTGAGTCGACTATATGAACAATTAAAACGGTTCACGAGTCGCTAACACCCCTTGGCGCTGAACATTATACATCAACAATACAAGTCTTTGACATCTCTAACGTTAATTTAGGCCATTTATTTATGAAAAAGCGGACTTGATAGTGCAAAACTAGTGCAAAAAAGACGTTAGCAGAGTGCATTGTGCTCACTCCACTCCCCCGCATTATCACCAACACTCCTTAGTTAGAAAAAGCCTCACGTACATACAATTGACAGCGTACGGCTGTGCTATTAGGCGCGACAGCCCGAACCTGTAACTGCTGCTTGCCATGCAATTTAACCGGCTTCCAACTACTGCCTTCATCTTCAATGGCAAAGCCATTAATATCAAACCAGGTAAATTTATATTGTACTCGAACATCTGTTGCCACTTGGCTTTTAAGGGTGCCCGATGCCGTTAGTAACGACCCATCAATACGCGTCTGCACATTATCGACAGCCACTTGGCGATGAAAGGCGTTGTTGTCGACCCTAACCTCACCGGTTGAACTGGCCATCACCCCTGCAGTATGGTTAGCACATGCAGTTAACATCAGCAGTGCGGTAAATAATATGGTTTTTTTCATTTCGCCTCGCTTAATTTAGTAGGGCCTGTTGACCGCGGCCCAGCAGATCTGTTCCTGAGCATTACTCAATCAGAAAATGCGCCCTTGCCGTGGCAATCAGCGCTTTTCGATTGGTTTGCCAACAGTTAATACTCACATTGGCGACCCGTCTGCCTTGGCGGGTTATTTTACACTCGGCAAAGCTGTCTTTATGATGCCCGGCTCTTAGGTAATCGATAGAAAAATCAACCACCTTTGGCACCTTAGTTGCTTGCATAAATACCATTAATTGTAATATAGCTGACATTTCCATAAATCCAGCTATCACGCCACCATGCAACGCGGGCAATGTCGGATTACCGATGTTGTCATCTTTAGCGGGCAGTTGAAATACTAACTCATCGCCAAAACGCGCTACCTGCATGCCGATAAACTTAGCATAAGGCACATGTTCCAGCAGGTGACTAAAGTCATTTAACTCGGTGGCTCTTTTAACAAGGTCTTTAACCTTTAATTCGCCACCAGAATTACTCACTTCGCTCATGACACCTCTCCCATCAGCGCCCGCCTAAAGGGCTCACCTACCATGTCGGGACTTATGCGCATAAAGGATCCCACTGCATGGGCAATAGGATCATCAATGGAATCTTGATAAGCTATCGCTCGAGTAAAAGCCACACTAGACGATAATTTGTAGCATTCAGCAAAGCCATACACGCTCTTATTAGGCGCGGCGGGTTTCATATAATCGACCCGCAAGTCTAACGTAGGCGACAGTTCTAATGATTTGTATTTATCGAAAATACTGCACACCACAGAGGTGCCACTGGCGGTATCCATCAGTGTGGTGATCACCCCACCATGAATAACGCCCGTTTCAGGATAACCGATTAACGCTTTACTATAAGGCAATTCAATTAGCACATGATGTTCACTGGCTTCTAGTACACTGAGCTTTAAACGGCGACACTGTACTAATTGATCCACAAAGCGGCTGGCTAACTCCGTTAAGGGAAAAAACTCGGGATTTGTTTTCATGAATGACTCGATCAGGCGCTAGCTTAGCGATTGCGATACTAATGGCCCTAAATATTGGCCGCCTAGCAGATGCATATGAATATGGAAAACCTCCTGGCCGCCATGCTTATTACAGTTAATTACTAACCGATAACCATCTTCGGCAATGCCCGCTTCTGTTGCGAGTTTGGCGGCAACCGTGATCATCCGTCCCAAGGCTTTTTCATCAGATGATTTCACATCGTTAATGGTCGGAATAAGGTGATTAGGGATGATTAAAATATGCGTTGGGGCTTTAGGTTGAATATCACGAAATGCTGTCACTAGCTCATCTTGATATAAAATATCTGCTGCAATTTCTCGTCGAATAATTTTACTAAAAATCGTTTCTTCGGCCATCTTCGCGTCCTCTCTAATATTTGGGTCTATCAGTATACCCACAAATCGGTGATTTGCGATCGGCATCTATTACAACCACTTATTTACGTGACTGATTATAGCTAACTCTAACGCTAAAATCCTAACAAGTGATGTCGACAACTCTGGTACAAAAAAGGCGGGAGATGACAAATACTCACTGGCCGCGCTGCACGGCGGCCAGATGAGGTATCAGCAGTAATATTATTGCTGCACTTCGTGCAGGTGAGTCTGAGCCCATGCGATAGCTTGGCCACGGCTTGAAACGCCAATTTTACGAAATACCCGGTAAAGGTGGGTTTTAATGGTACTTTCACTGACAAAGAGTTGATTAGCAATATCGATATTCGTGCTACCGCTTAACAAGGCCTGCAACACTTCTCGCTCGCGTATGGTTAAGTTATCGCTACCATCATCGAGCGCGGCATCGGTGTCACCTGTCAGTAATTGTTCAGGAATAATGCGCTGGCCCCTCAATACATCAATCAAGGCCTGGCCCACCTGTTCAAGACTGGTATCACGAAAGAACACCGCCGCCGTGATCGGTGAGATCAAAAAGCGCGCATCAATCTGCTCAGGATAGTGTAAAAACACTACTCGCGCCGAATGGCGCTTTTTAATCTGTTTCTGTAATTGGTAGGCTCGTTGAACATCCACTGTGGCTAAGTCAATCACCACTAGAGAAAAACTATCCTCATTCATGGTCGCCTCTAGACTATCAGGCGCCACTTTCGCAAGTTTAACTAAAAATTGTTGGGGCCAACGTGTTTCCAGTAAATCGTTCAGCAATTGCGAACGCGAAACCACTACCCATTTGATTACTTTAAACATCCTGTACACTCCATGTCGCCTACCAATGGCCTATTCCATTCAACCAACACTCATAATAACAAGTTAACAACCAAACAATAACACTCTAATTGCTCCGACCTCATCTAGCTAGACCTAATCCATGGGGTTAGACTGTCGATGATCAACGTCGTCTCCCGGATCAGATAACCAAATATTGAACAAGAAAGCTCAGGATTAACTTACGAATCATTAGGTGCTGCGACCCATTATTATCACTTAGGGACGGTTCCTAACGCTAATCGCGGTTATTTTACTCAAGCACACCAATAACTCAACACTTGTTCTAACTTGTTTAGGCGCAAACATTTCCCACGTTACCCTGATAATAACAAAGTCACAACGACAGAATGTGGTGACATAAAAAAACACCAGCAATATTGCTGGTGTTTGTTGTTGCGCCTAATGCGCTATGTCATTACTACTTTAAGACTGATTCTGCAGTACGGCCATCATCATGGCAGCTGTCACAACCTGGCTTGTCACCCACATTCGATGAATGAGGAGCATGGCAATCGGCGCATACTAAATTGCCATCATGTGGCTTATGTACTGCGTCCATTTCGGCTAAGGTGCCATGGCAGCTTTGACACTGCTCAAATTCATAAGCACCGTCAGCTGATGGCTCGCCATCGGCATGACATGCTTCACAGCCATCCATTTCTGCATGCATCTCTGCTAATTCTTGTGGTTCAGCCATTGCCGCTGGCGATAATGCCAATGCCGCTAAGCCTGCACCAAATAATGCGCTTAATATTTTATTGCTCACAATCATATCCTCTTTATGGTTGGCATAGTGGGTGTTTGTTTTGAATCACGGCCCATCTTGCCTATGTCCTAATTTGCATTTACGTGACTAAACCTAAGCTAGCCGAGACCTTACAAATTAGCAACGCTTAATGTGGCGGCGATAGTACCAACAGCCAATTACTAAAAATGTGCACTGAATCAAATATCTATAGCCCAAACACCCTACGAGCTGACAAAAGTGACACTTGTCACACCCTGTCTATGCAAAATGGAATCGACTTGGCATTAACAAGTGAACAATCCTTAACCAGTATAGCGGTATTAGCCAATTTACGACATTGATCCATAAAAAACGGGAGCCTTAGGCTCCCGTTTTATCTACGCAATATTATTGCATGCTATCGCTTAAGTGATGACCTAAATCATTATTTCGCTTGTAAGGCCGCGATGCGTTTTTCTAGTGGTGGATGGCTCATTAATAATTCAGCCATCGATTTTTTACCATTGATACCAAATGCTGCCATTTGGGCTGGCATCGCACCAGTTTCTGGGCCACGACGTAATCGGTCTAATGCCGCGATCATCTTATGTTTGCCCGCTAAGCGTGCGCCACCTTCATCGGCTTTAAACTCACGCACACGTGAGAAGTACGCCACAATGATTGACGCTAAAATACCAAACAGCATATCGAGTACAAACACCACCGCCATATAGGCGAACATACCTAGGCCTTCACCCTCTTCATCGTTACTCGACACAAAAGTGTCGATAATGCCTGCCACAACGCGGGCAGCAAAAATAACGAAAGTATTCACCACACCTTGGATTAAGGTCAGTGTCACCATATCGCCGTTAGCCACATGGCTCACTTCGTGGGCTAACACTCCCTCAATTTCATCTTGCGTCATGCCGTAAAGCAAACCGCTACTGACCGCAACCAGCGAGTTATCTTTACTCGGACCTGTCGCAAACGCATTGAGCTCTGGAGATTGGTAAATCGCCACTTCAGGCATCTTAATGCCCGCTTGCTTTGCTTGGCGCGCGACGGTTTCAAGCAACCAACGTTCGGTATGATCTCTTGGGGTGGTGATCACTTCACAACCCATGGTTTTCTTCGCCATCCATTTTGAGATAGCTAAGCTGATAAACGCGCCGCCAAAACCAAATATCGCAGCAAACACCAATAGGCCGCTCATGGTTGAGGTATTCACCCCTAAAAGGGACATAACAATTGATGCAACCAACAATATTGCCATGTTTGTTGCTATCAATAGGAAAATACGCTTCATTTTAATCTCCTGCTCCTGTAAGACACCCTTGGTGCCATCTTTAACTCTCTTGATGACATAATATGTCTGAAAGAGCAGATATCAAGGGGTAAACGTAAAAAAATAATATCCGGTGTGTTATCGAGCATCAATCACCCGCAACGACCGTCGCCGCAGTCTAGGGCGAGAGTATTAAGCCAAAATTAATATTGCACTACTTTTAATAAGATATGGCATTAATCTTGGTTAATATTAACAAATAAGTGAAACATCATATTGACTAGTAAGCCATGAAGTTATCGAGTAACCATTAACAGAGCGCATCCAGCGACAAATAACGGGCCGCCTGACTGACATGCTCTTGGGTATCGTACGCTGATAAATGCGCCACCACGCCCAGACAAGGGCTCGACATAAGGTGATGTAAACTGTCGAGATTCTGCTGTGCGACACTCATCGCCGGATCCACCATATTGGCCACCCAACCAGCAATCTGCACGCCATCAGCAAGTATCGCCTCCTGTGTGAGTAAGGCATGGTTTAAACAACCCAGCTTCACCCCCACCACTAAAATCACAGGCCAAGATAAACGCTGCACCACCTGAGATAAAAACTCTTCTTGATTTAAAGGTAAGCGCCAGCCTCCTGCGCCTTCGACAATGGCAAAATCGACATCTGTTAACGGTAGCGCTGCCAAGTGCTCGATAATGGCCGCCGCCGTTAGGTTTTCGCCACTGTGCAACGCCGCAATATGGGGCGCGATGGCAGGGGCAAAAGCAAATGGATTCACCTGCGAGTACGCCAACTTAAGTGTCGATTGTGCCATTAAGCTCAATGCATCGCTGTTGCGCAGCCCATCAGGGGTAAACTCACATCCTGACGCCACAGGTTTTATCCCCAAGGTCGTGCCGGTTTGCTTGGCCCGATACAGTAAGGCTGAGGCGATCAATGTTTTACCACAATCGGTATCGGTCCCTGCGACAAAATACTGCATAAATTACCCCTTTAATTTGGCGCGAATAAACAAAATTTGATAGGTGAGCGGTAATCCCGCATTCTGGCGCATCTGCTCTGCTTGGCTATTGAGCGCCAGCCAATCTTGGCGTCCGCGCAAAAGCGGCTGCGCTTGGCCAGTATCGCCCTCGCCTCGCACTGACGCTCCAACCCCTTTGATTGAATAGAGCAAAGGTTTAAGGTGGTTAAAGTGCACCGTGATAGGCATCACCTGTTGCTCCCGCAGCTGCCACTGCTCATGGTTAAAGCTGGCCAAGATCTCCTTTGCCGACTGAAAGCGGTTAACCCGCAACCCCAGCTGCTTAAGTTGCTGCAAGCTGCCATCGACAACAATCGCCAAATAACACTCCCCCTTAGGTGATAGCACGCGGGCCATCTCTTGCACTGCACTATTGAGTGTGGCGCACCATTGCAACGCCAGATTCGAATAAATGGCATCAACACTGTTATCTTGCAAGGGCAAACACTGAGCATCACCGCAAACACTGAGATACTCAGGGTAGCGCGTACGCATCTGCTGCAACATGCCTGGTGCAATATCAACCGCCAGCACTTGCTTGATTGGCCCCAAAAATGAAAAATCGGTGCCTGGGCCGCAGCCAATATCTAACAGCCGCGACGTTGAGTCCATGGCCTCTTGCAGTACCTGGGCGGTAATACGTTGCAACACATCATGTTGCTGATATTGCTGCGCAGCGTGGGAGAACTGCTGGGCAATCTTATCGACGGCACTCACATTCAGCGTCATAACATCATCGCCAGAGGGCAGCGCTGACCCATTATGCTTGGCAAGTTATAGGCAGCAGAGAGAGAGGAGATAAGCATGTTTGTTGTACCACTTTATTAATGACTGACGCGTTAAATATTTAAGCTTTTAATTTAGACTTTTAATTTAGGTGCTATAAATTTCGGATTAAGGTGATTGACCCGCACAGACCTTAGCATTACCGCATGCGCAGTATTGTTTGGCTAGCGCGTTATAGCACTTCAACCAAGCTGGCTATCAGGTGGTCAAGCTGCGCCTGAGTGTGATTCACATTAAGGGTAATTCTTAGGCGGGCACTGCCTTTAGGCACCGTTGGCGGCCGTATCGACCCGACCCAAATGCCTCGCGCTTTAAGCCCATCGGTTACCGCTTGTAAGCGCTCAAGCTCGCCTATCACTATGGGTTGAATTGGCGTAACCGAGTCGCTCAGCGTGATCCCCGCTTGCTGACATTGCCGCCTAAATGCATCAATGATGCCGTGCAAGGTGTCTGCGACCTTGGTTGACTCACCAAGCCATTTGACCGCGCGATAGGCAACATAGGCATTAGCAGGAGACAGCGCCGTCGAATAGATGTAATGGCGGGCATTAGCCACCATAAAATCGATACACGCTTGCGAGCCTAAAATCGCCGCGCCCTGACACCCCAGCGCCTTGCCAAAAGTGACCACCTGCACGTCGCAGTTGCTGGCGCTCGCCCGCGGCTGCTTTGCCACTGGTAACACCCCAAAACCGTGGGCATCGTCAACGATAAGCCAGCTTTGTGCCTGTTGGCATGCTTGATACAGCGCCCCCAACGGCGCGCAGTCACCATCCATGCTAAAGACACTTTCGGTGATCACCGCTTGCGGCTGATGAGTGGCAATAAGCTTAACCGCCGCATCAATATCGTTATGGGCAAAGCGCTTTAAATGTGCGCCGCTATCGCGTAAGCCATCGATAAGTGAGGCATGGATCAACTTATCGGCCACCACGGTATCATGGCGGTCAAACAAGGTTTTCATCAATGCACTATTGGCGCTAAAGCCCGAGCAAAATAGCAAGGCAGCTTCATGTCCGCTGGCCTCACACAAGGCCTGTTCAAGTTGACGATGCGCCTCACTGTAGCCCGTGACTAAAGGAGATGCGCCGCTTCCCACGCCATATAACTGACTACCTTGGCTCATGGCCTCCACCAGCACAGAAGCTTGGCTCAGGCCTAAATAGTCGTTACTGCTGAAATTAATAAAGCTGACACCCTCGAGCATAAACTCATTTGGCGTCTCATCGCCCACCTTAGCGATTGCCAAGGCGCGGCGCTGACGCAGTAACCCTGCGTGACGGGCGCGCGCCATCTGGGTATCGATTTTTTGGCTCAGTCGACTCACCTTAGGTGTGGCTGCACTCATATGGCCAACATCAGCAACAAGGCACTTAACACGTTCAACATTAAATTAGAGCGCCGCCGCATCATAAAAAGGCTGTGTCTGCTTGGCCTTGATGGCTTCGGCCTTGGCAAATACCGCTTTTTCTTCTTCAATGGTTGCCGCTTTACCCTGTTCTGGGTGCAAGCCTAAACGTTTAAATAGCGCCATATCATCGTTTTCTTCAGGGTTGCTGGTGGTGAGTAATTTGCAACCGTAAAAAATCGAGTTGGCGCCGGCAAAGAAACACATGGCTTGTAGCTCATCGCTCATGCTCTCGCGTCCAGCCGACAAACGCACACGTGAGTGAGGCATAATAATGCGCGCAACGGCAATGGTGCGCACAAACTCTAACGGATCAAGATCGTCCAAATTCTCAAATGGTGTGCCCGCCACTTTCACTAACATATTGATAGGGACAGAGTCAGGGTGCTGCTCCATGTTAGCCAATTGCTGCAATAAGCCAGCGCGATCGCTCGCCTGCTCACCCATGCCAACAATACCGCCAGAACACACTTTCATGCCCGCGGCGCGCACATTCGATAAGGTGTCTAATCTATCTTGGTAGGTACGAGTGGTGATGATATCGCCATAATATTCTGGCGAGGTGTCTAAGTTGTGGTTGTAGTAGTCAAGCCCAGCCCCTGCCAGTTCTTCAGCTTGCGAGGGCGACAACATCCCCAACGTCATGCAGGTTTCCATGCCCATGGCTTTCACTTCAGCCACCATATCTTTAAGGTACGGCATATCGCGCTCATGGGGATTACGCCATGCCGCGCCCATACAAAAGCGCGATGCACCGGCGGCTTTCGCGGCGCGAGCCTCGGTAAGGACTTTATCAATTTCAATCAGCCGCTCTTTTTCAAGTCCGGTGTCATAACGGGCGCTCTGAGGACAATATTTGCAGTCTTCTGGGCAAGCCCCCGTCTTAATTGACAGTAGACGACTGATCTGCACTTCGTTAGGATCGTACACTTGACGATGAATACTGTGGGCCTTAAACAATAAGTCGTTCATCGGCAATGCAAAAAGTGATTCTATTTCATCACGTTGCCAGTCATGACGTAGTGGTATTTGTGACATTGATAGCGGCCCTTACTCTGAATATGATCGCGATGAAGTCATACCATTCATCGACATTTATGTTGCTTAGCATACCTTTAGGTCTTAATCTGTCAACGCCAACCAGTGCGCCAAGTTGACTAATGGTCAACAATTAACCACGGAGACGCTATGACCGCGACACCCCCTATCGATTATGATTTTGACAAACAACACATCTGGCATCCTTATACCTCTATGACCCACGCCCAGCCTACCTTTGGCGTAGTGTCAGCCGATGGTTGTGAACTCACCCTCGACAATGGACAGCAACTGATCGACGGCACCAGCTCATGGTGGGCCTGTGTCCACGGTTATAGTCACCCTTATATTCTTGAGGCGATGCAAGCGCAGCTGCACACCTTAAGCCATGTTATGTTTGGCGGGATCACCCATCACAGCGCCATCGACGTGTGTAAAAAGCTGCTCAATTTGACCAGTGATAACTTAACCAAGGTGTTTTTAGCCGACTCTGGCTCGATTGCCGTTGAAGTTGCCATGAAAATGGCGCTGCAATATTGGCAAGGCCAGCAGCTGCCCAATAAGCAACGTATCTTAACGGTAAAAAATGGCTATCACGGTGACACGTTTGCCGCCATGAGCGTGTGCGATCCCGAAGGCGGCATGCACACCATGTTTGGTAATGCGGTCACCCAACAGCTGTTTGTTAATGCGCCGCAAACCCCATTTGGTGAGCCATTACAACACGATGATCTTAGCTCGATGCGCGATGCACTCGATGAACACCACCAGAGCATTGCGGCGGTGATTATCGAACCCATCATGCAAGGGGCTGGCGGCATGCGTTTTTATTCGAGCGATTACCTCAAAGGCTTAAGAGCACTGTGTGATCAATACCAAGTGCTGCTGATTTTAGATGAAATTGCCACAGGTTTTGGCCGCACCGGTAAGTTGTTTGCCTATGAGCATGCCGCTATTGAAGCCGATATTCTATGTGTGGGTAAGGCCCTAACAGGCGGTTATATCTCCCTTGCAGCCACGCTCTGTAGTGACGATGTTGCCCAAGGGATCAGTGACTCGCCCTCGGGGGTCTTTATGCATGGACCAACCTTTATGGGTAATCCACTGGCCTGCGCCGCGGCCAGTGCCAGTTTAGATCTCATCGCCCGCAATGAGTGGATTGAGCAGGTGGCGCAAATTGAGGCGCAAATGCAGACAGAATTAGCGCCAGCAAGCACATTGCCTGGCGTGGCCGCGGTGAGAGTGCTGGGCGCAGTAGGGGTGATAGAGATGCAACAACCATTGAATACCGCCCAGTTACAGCAGGCGTTTGTTGACTTAGGTGTCTGGATCCGCCCTTTTGGGCGCTTAATCTACATTATGCCGCCTTACTGCATTGATCAGCAGCAACTCACTCAGCTGACCAATGCAATGACATCGGTGGCAAAAATGGTGGGTGAGCAAAGCGCTAACGGGCAAGTACTGCCACAATTTATCAGCCACGGTTAATGGCTCAAAGCTAATTGCTCAAACTAAGTGCTAAGTGTTGAGCCTGCCAGTTTGCCAACGTAATCGAGAGCCGTCAGGCTCTCGATTAAGCAGATACCCATTAGACTCTGATATTAATACAGTTTCTACCATCAGATTTGGCCCGGTACAGGGCAGTATCGGCGGCGCACAACAGGGCTTTATAGGTGCGGTATTGGCCTAAGGTTTCCACGGCAATCCCCTGACTGACACTAACACGCACCGAACCATGCAACCCCAAGTCGGTAAATGACAAATGATTAATGGCAGTCTGTACGCGTTGGGCGCAAAGCTGCGCAGCGGTAGCATCACAGTTAGGTAAAATAAGCGCAAACTCCTCCCCACCGTAGCGCGCAGCCATGCATTGACTGGTGGGTAATGCACTGTCAATCACCGCCGCGACCTTCTTCAGGCAGGCATCACCATTGACATGACCATACCTGTCATTAAACAGCTTAAAATAATCTACATCGATCACCACTAAGCTCAGTGGCTGATGGCCATTATTACAATCGACCCAGCAACGCTCTATCTCTTCATCAAACGCATGGCGATTGGCTAATCCAGTTAACTTATCGGTGCGAGCCTGCTGCCTTAAGGCTTGGTATTGCGCCTTATGGCGAGTTAAATTGTGCATCACGCCCATGTACAGTGCTCCCTGCACCGTTGGCGAAGCGGGTAAATAAGACAGGGATAAGTCGACATCTAAGCTCAAGCTATCGGCGCGCTGCAGCACTATCTCCTTAGTGCCCATATTCGCCAGTGCTTCTTGGCCGTTAGCCCCTTGTGCTAGTAGGGATAAATAGCGCTCTTTCACCTCAGGTTGCAAAAAATCACTCCAAGGTTGCTCCGTTAAGTCCTCTATTGATGCGCCAAATAAGGTCGCAGCCATCGGATTGAGCATCTGTAACACCCCTTGCTCATTAATGATAAAAATGGCTTCATTAACATGGTTAATAACACTGGCCAGTGTGGTTAACAGTCCGGGCTGCACCTTGGTAGAGGGGAAGTTAAGCGTGGCTACATTTGCGTTGAAAGGTGTGTCCAGTATGGCCGCACTATCAGTATCAACACACCCACGGTGAGTTAATAAAGAACTATCTGCTGTAGCATCAGCATCGCCACGGTAGGCAGCCCATCTATCATCCAGTTTCTTGAGTGTCTCCAAGCTATCACCTCGGTATTGCTCAATCATGTTTACGCATTTATCAGCTTGCATATCTTATCCCTCGACCTTGGCAGGCAGTCACGGCTTTCACCTTATGGGATAAAGACTACAGCAGCGAAGTGAAATTAACCTTTCGGTACTCTTCCCACGCAAGCCATTGGTTTGATTGATATTAAATGGTGACGGAAGATTAACTCAAGCGAGAAAAGTACCTCATTGAGGCTGATTATTGGCTCAACAAGATAAACAATGCAGATAAATAACCCATACAAACAACCTGCAGCAACATATACATAAGCAATATGCACAACCAATATAAACGACTCAGATAAGCGACTAAGATAAGCGATAGACAACACAGATGAAGAGTCGCTAATTATGTATTTGTTCGCCCCAACGTTAACCGACCTCATGTAAACCGAGTCAGTGAAGCCATTTAATCTATGCACGCGCATAACGAGACATTAATAAAACAAGGGTTTCAATGAAGAAAATTAAGGGAGGGAGCGAAAGCTCAAAAAGCGCTGCAACTCAATGCAGCGCGACTCACTGTAATATTAAATATGGTTTATAACTTGTGGATCTGGACTTAACACTAGCAATGTATTGGCGGCATTGGATAACACAAACTGGAATTTGGTGGTGCCTGGGGTGTTATCTAGGTCCACCATTTGAATTAAGGTGCCATCACTGCTAATCGTTACCGCATCGACAATACCGTCAAATGGCGTAATAAAGCCCACGCCGGTGAATTTAAGGCCTTTGCCGGTATTATCATTGAGCTGGTAGGTAATAGTGCCCGCTTCAGTCACTGTAACATCGCCTTCACAAGGCTCGCCGTTAAAATGGCGATAACTGAATACGGGTTCACCGTTTTCTAAATCGACATTCACTTTCACATAATGGGCCTGACCGGCTGCTTTAGACATTTGATTTCCTTTTAATATTACGCCAGAAACTAGAAACTAAGCACTAGAAACTAAGCACTAGAACAAAAATGATGATTGACATCACTACCTATAAATTAACTGTCTTTTGTTACAATTTTTACCCGTACAGCTAATGCTTACAACTTGATTAACAATTTAAATCGCTTATGTGAGCAGTGCTATTAGCGAATAATGGTTGAACAACAGGTTAACTACTGGCTGACGACAGAATAAATAAAGCCAAGCACTAAAACGTTATACCGCCAACGCCTGCGCTGCTGAGGCGCTGCACTAGCTCGCTGCTGTTGTCTAACTCGCCCAAGCAGTCGAGCGCTTTAGCCAGCGGGATCCCGTAACGGGGATCTTTATCCAGTAACACTATCGGGCTAAGCAGGCTGTGGGCCTTAGCGCACAGTGCGGTGATCTCTGCGCTGTGCTGTGTTGGGTTAACAGGTGTTTTTTGTGATAACTTTTTTTGTAATAGCTGCGCCTGTAATAACTGGCTTTCTGCCAATCTCAGGGTATAGCCAGAATTTTGGCTAAACTCTTTGGTTAACGCTTGATAGGACGCAATAGCGGGCTCGATATAGCGCTGGCTTTGTTCATGCTTGCCAACATTAAACAAGTGCCGCGCCGCAGCGTATTGAAACGCGGCCCACACCTCCCTATTTCTGGGTGAACTAGCCAGTTGTTCATCAGCCGTTAACAAAACCGCTAATCTCTCAATATTGAAGGCATTATCGCTGTCAAAATATTGATCGCTCAAATCCAGCAGTTGAAATAAAGAAAAATATCGCGTGATTTTCCATACATGATTATCGGGGTCTTGAATTAACGCACTGTCAATTGTATTCAATGCTAACGATGACTTGTTAACCGCATCGTGAACCCAACCTTGATAAAAAAGCAGTCGCGCAGCCCTATTGTAACTCCCTGTTAATCGATCTAATAAGTAAGGTTGATTTTCAAAGTTGAGCTGTTCGAGCTCTTGCTGGATCTGCTGATGGATCTCGATCGCGCGGCTAATCTCACCCGCCGATACCATCGCACTGGCGAGCCAAGAGCGCGTATCGGCAATATCGGCAATCATTTGGCTGCTATCTGGGTCTCTCGCAAGCGCTTGTAGCTTCAGTTGCAGTGATTGCTCAAAGGCGGCGGTAGCGCGGCTAAAATCCTTTCGCTTCATATACACAGAGCCCAGCGAGTTATGAGCGTAGGAGAGCTCCATCATGGCGTCTACATTATCAGGCGCCACTCGATACATCCGCTGACTATAATTGAGATACTGTTCAAACCAAGGCTGTGTAGCACGCCAATCGCTGTTATCGTAGTGCAGTTGCCCTAGCCAAAAGGCATTGGCCCCCAAGGCTTTGAGTAAATCTAAATGATTGGGCTGCAAGTTTAACAGCGGCGCCATTTTGTTTTGAGCCGCTAACAGCGCGCTGCGGGCTTCATCGACTTTATTACGCGAATAAGCCACCTCACCCATCGCCTCTAAGGTTTGACCATGCTGAAAACGGGCATCGAAACTGAGGTGTTTCTCATCATCATCCACCGAAAAGTCACTGAAATATTCCAGCGCTTTATTACTGATCCCATCGAGCAGGTCCATTCGGCCAATGCCGCGCAGCTTGTCAGCAAAATCCCCCACCATAAACCCGAGTAAGTTTTCTGCAGCCAAGCGCTTTTGCTGGGCTTGTTGCTCGGCATCGTGACTTTTAACACTCATTAAGATAGAGATAAACGTGAGCAGACATAAGAGTGCGACCGTCGCGCGCCCCGTCCAGCGCCTAACTTGGGCCCGCCGCCGTGAGGCGGCAATAAACGCCAGCTCTGGTTTATCTAAGGTAAAAAACGGGTTATCACAAAGCTGCTCTGCCTCATTGAGCGGTTTACCCGCCGCGAGCAAGTAGGCATTTTGTTTGTTTTCGCTCAGCCAGCGCTGCGACAGATGAAACAGGCGGCTTTTAATGCTTAAGCTATGATGGTGCGCCTCTATCCATGCGGTGATCCTAGGCCATCGCCTGAGCAAGGCCTCGTGCGCAACACTAAAACAGGGCTCACCGTTTTGCAGATGGGAGACAAACAAGCGGCTATCCACCATGGCTTGTACTAGCTGCTGTTCATCCTGACTGTTTAACTGTGACCAGCGCGCAGTGCGGCTGGTAATGCTGTTTTCATCTTCCTTTAAGGTCACTAGCAGTGATAAGACTCGGGGTAAACAGCCTTGCTGCGCCGCACTTAACTGGCAAATGGTCTCTTCAGCTTGTTTGCCAATCGCGCCATCGATACCGCCAAGTTGGCGGTAGACACTGGCGCTTAATTGATTATCTTCGCTGCGTTGCAAATACAGCGACTGCAACACAAATTGCAGCATAGGCAAGGTGTCAGGGTTGCCAGCGGCATCGGAGCAGATCAGCTCATCGAGCGGCATGGCACTGCGCTCATCAAACTCCCAGGTTAAATTGGCCGCTATCGCTGGCAGACGGATCATCTGTAACAGCTCTTGGCGACTCGGCGGCGCAAGATCAAAATGGGCGCCGCGAGATTTACCCGCCATTAAACTAGGGTACTCAACCAACAAGGGGTAAAAATCGTTACGACAGGCGCTGACGACTAATACACTACCGGAGCTAGCAAGTTGCTCGATTAAATCAACAAATTGATGTCTCTCTGCATCACTAAACAGTGGCGATGAGAGCAGTACCTCTAAGCGGTCGATAAACAGTGCCAGTTGTGACAGATGATCAGCATGGGTTCGAAGTGCAGTGTTACAATGCTCAATCACGGCTTTGGGCTCGGTCTGCAGCAACTGGGCTAACGCTTGGGCGCTTGAGCCGTCAAATACCGGCACATCGTTGATCTCCCAATCGAGCATCACACTGGCTAAATCCATCAGCAATTGCCCACTGGTAACATCAGCAAGATCTAAGTGACTAAAAGACTTAACGTTAAGGCCGTTATAACCGTGCTCGCTCATTAAGTTGGGCATCACACCGGCGCTGATCAAAGAGGATTTACCACTGCCACTGGGGCCAAGCACTAAACAGAACCCACGACCAAACTGGATCTGCTGAGCAATGCGATCTAACAAGGTGGCGACCTGCTCGCTGCGGCCAAAAAACACTCCTGCGTGTTCAGGCCCAAAGGCTTTGAGGCCCGGATAGGGAGAGTCGCCTTGCCAGACTTGGGTTTTGGCTGCTTGCTCACTGCCGACAGGATAACTCACCTCGGCAAGCGTGCGATAACCGCGCTTACGTATGGTTTCAATGTAAGTGGGCTGGGTGGCACTGTCGCCTAAGGCGCGGCGCAGTTGATTGATAATTTTGTGTAGCGGATTGTCGCCGATATCGGCCGCTGGCCAACATTGTGCCACGATATCATCACTACTGAGCACCTCCCCCTGATGGCGACAGAGCAGCTGCAATACGTCCATGGCTTTAGGCTCAAGTTGTTTAACCACTGAACCGCAGCGAAGGGTGTTGGCCGAGGGAATAACCTGCCAATCACCAAAATAAAAAATCTGCTCATCCATGTAAAAGAGATACCCTAAACGTATTGGTCGCGTTAACAAAATGTTGGCAGCGACATTTTTTGGCTACAACTTTATGCGCAGTCTAAGGTGAAGTCAATTAAACATAAGAAGAGTATTAGTAGATAAGTATTAGATTATTCAAGGCATTGCCAAATTTTACTCAAATTCGCCTCACCTAGGCTAACTTGAGTCAGTCTAGCTGGCCCATATTGGCTTTACCGATATTGGCTTTGTCAGCAATAACCCTTTTTTATTCGGCTAAACCCATTCAGTGAGACTCTGGCGTAGGCATCATGGGCGTTGATGGGGTTTGTAGGAGATAGATAACGGTGCAGGATACTGTGTGCAGTGTGCTGTGTGCTGTGTGCTGGATAGGGTGTGCACATGCCGCTGCAAAGCATAGAACAAGTGGCTTGTTAAACCTTAGCCCAAATGGCACACATGTTAAGTCATGATGAGTGAGTCGCAACAACTCAAACACTATTAATGAATCTCATATTAACTAATCATATTAACTACTTATATTAACTACTTATATTAACTACTTATATTAACTACTCATTGTTAGTGCGTATATGGGAGGATAAGTTAGCGCGTATAAATTAAGGCGTTAGACAGATAGTTAAAGTCACTTTTGTTGCTGTAACCAAGAGGCTAATAACACCATACCGTCATCGATAGAGATCAGCGGTTGATAACCCAGATCCTTTTTGGCCGCCGAAATATCAAAATAGTGGCTGGTCGACAGCTGCTTAGCGACAAAACGGGTCATGATGGGTTCTTGCTGTTTACCCAGCAGCCAATAGACACCTTCGAGCAGTGCCCCCACCCCATAGGCAAGATTAGCTGGCACGCGTTGGGTAACCGCAGGCAAGTGTGCACAAGCTAAGATCTTATTTAGCATGGCTGCCATGGTGATGGGCTCATCGTTACTTAAAAAATAACATTGCCCCGCACAAGATGGCGCGTCGTCATATAAGGCCAGCGCCGCCAATAGATGACCATAGGCGGCATTGGCAATGTAAATGGTATCGACAAGTTTATCGTCTCGGCCAACCAATTTCAGTCGTTTGGCCCGAGCACGCGCAATCACGCGTGGCACTAAATGGGGATCTTCAGGCCCCCAAATAAGGTGCGGCCTGAGCGATACCGTCTTTAACAGCTTACCATCGGCCAACACTTGGCCATTGGCCGCCACCACCTGTTGTTCGGCGCGGGCTTTGGACTCAGCATAATAGTTAAGGTAACTGGCGGCATAGGGCTGCGTTTCATCGATAAATGCTTCATCGACTCCGGCAAAAGTGACGCTGGGGGTGCTGGTATACACCAAGCGCGGAATATTATGCGCCACGCAGGCGTTAATAATGTTGTTGGTGCCCACCACATTAGGCAGATAATAGCTGGATTTATCGCCCCACACGCCCGCTTTGGAGGCCACATGAAACACCAAATCGCAACCTTGCAGCGCATCAGAAACCTGTTTGGCATCAATAATGTCACCCTTGAGCATATTGACGCCCATGGCGGTTAGCTCTGGATAAGTGCCACGGGCCAAACCACTGACCTTGATGCCAGCAGCGACAAGCCGCTCACAAATCGCCTTACCTAAAAAACCGCCAGCGCCAGTGACTAACACCCGCGGCGCACGCTGCGCTAATTGCTGTAAGGCGGCTTGCTCTTGTGGGTGAAACTGCGCCAGGCTTGGCGCTGTGGTGTGCTCTGCTGTCATGCTACCTGCTGTTATACTCTCTGCTGTCATGCTATCCGTAGCCATCATCATTTTTCAGTCATTTATCGGCCATTGCTCAGTCAGACTCATTTATCTTTTACCTTGCGGCGAGATCAATGGGGCAATTTTTGCTTATTCTTTATAAGTGGCTTGGGCCCATAGTGCTAATTTTTCTCTAAAAATCTTAGCGTTATGACGAATATCGACTGGGAACCCCCCATGAATGGCAAACCGTGTTATCCCTTTTGTTTGCTCATGGGTTTGGGCTAACTCACGTAATTCGTGATACAGCTGCGCCGAGCAACTGCAGCTTAAACCTTGCTTCAGCTCTAAACAGATCAGGGGCGTGGTGTTACCGTCGATGTCGATACCCACTAAGGCGGAGCGTTTAACGCTGGGATGCGTATTAAAAATACGCTCACAGGGAATAGAGAAATAGCGTTTGATGCTGCCCTCATTGTCAGGCGCTAACGCCTCGACCCGGTGCGCTTTGCGCCCGCACATCCATAATTTCCCGTCAGCATCGAGATAACCCAAATCTCCCATACGATGATAAATAACATCGTCATTGCCTACTATTTTGGCAAGCAGCGTCGCGCTGTCACGCTGATAATAGCATCGACTGACCATAGGCCCTGACACCACAATTTCACCAATCTCACCCGCAGGTAAGCGCAAATTGTCATCCCATTGAGCAATGGGCGCGTTATCGATCCCAATGATGGCAATATCGACTCCCTCTATGGCGTCACCTACGCAGATCCCACCGCCGTTATCTGTGATATCTGTAGTGGCAAATAGGGCCTGACTGCCCATTTTACTGATGGGTAAGGATTCTGTCGCGCCATAGGAATTAAGCACCTCAACATCATCATTGAGTAGCTGACTAAAGCGTTTTATAGAAGCGATGGTGGCAGGTGCACCGGCGGAGATCACCCGTCTTAGGCTAGGCAGTGTTACCGCGTGGTTATCTGTGCCCGCCTCACCTAAACGTTCAATCAGCGCCGGATTAACAAACATGTTAGTGCATTGATAGCGTTCGATCGCGGCAAAGATATGGCTAGGATTGGCCGTAATAGGTTTACTGGCATCCATATCAGGCACAATAGAAGCCATGCCTAGCGCTGGGCCAAAGAGGGAAAACAGCGGGAAAGTGGCTAAATCACGCTCGCCATGGCTTATCTGATAATCGTGTTTAAGCGCGCTAATTTGCGCCTCAAACATGCGGTGGGAATAGACCACCCCTTTTGGCGTACCAGTGCTGCCACTGGTAAATAAGATGGCGCACATCTCATCATGACTCAGCAGCGCCATTGGATAAGGCTTATCCACTGGCACCTGGCTTAAGAGTTGGGGCAAGGACACCCCGCCCCACCAGCCCTTGCCGCCAACGGTGATGAGTTTTTTAATGCTGTGTTTACCCCAGCCAAACAAGCGCCTAGCGAGGTGCGCTTTAGGAATACCAATAAAAGCATCGGGCTGAGATTCTGCAAAACACTGCTTAAGGTTTTTTACTCCCATGCCAGGATCAACCAAAATAGGAATGATCCCCGCCTTAAACAAGGCAAAGGTGAGCGTGAAAAAATCGATACTGGGGGTGACCATTAACACGGCTTTCATGCCGCGAGTGATGCCATATTGCTCGAGGGCAAATGCCATACGCGAGCTGAGCTTATCGAGTTCATCGAAGCTAAGCTCTTGATAGCTAAACTTTTTAGTCAACAAACCGCCGTGGGCCTGCTGCACCGCCACCGCCAGTTGCGTTGGGGTTTGCTGGGCGGCGCTGTGCAGATGGCGACACAGATTGGCACCATCGGCATTTAATTGTGGTTTATCAACGACATTTGCCAGCACTGGGCTAACAGATGAGCTACCAGATAAGCTATCGGCTGGGCTACTGCAAACGGGCGGTGTCATTAGTGCGCCATAAACTGGCGAACATGAGCGACAACCTCATCACTGGCATCTTCTAAAATGTAGTGACCACAATCGGCAAATTCATGCACTTGAGCCCCCGGAAACACCCGTTGCCACTCATCTAAGAAGTGCTTATCGAACACAAAGTCTTGCAGGCCCCAACAGATCATCACAGGCAGTGTGGCAAACTGTGGCAAGGCGGCGGCAATATCCGCCACCAACTGATAGTTTCTATCGCCAGGCTTAAGCGGAATATCTTGCACAAAACGCAGCGTCGAGATGCGATTGGCCCAAGAGTTAAACGGCGCAACATACGCTTGGCGAACCGCTTTCGGCATAGGCTGACGTTTAACGCCAACATAAGATGCAATCGATGAAAAAGCATTAAAACCGCGCACCAATACCGTACCTAGCAGCGTGTTGCGGCAGATAGATAAGGCCCACGGAAAGGGTTTTGCCTCTGGCAGGTGAAACGCGCCAGTGTTGAGGATGACTAATTTTTTAATCCGCTCAGGATGACGCGCCGCAAAGCCCATGCCGATCATACCGCCCCAATCGTGCACGATAAGGGTAATATTTTGCTTAACGTTGAGGTGATCTAATAAGGCTTCTAAATCATCAATACGCTGCTCAAGGGTGTAATCGTATGCGCTATCGTCTGGCTTATCTGACAAACCACAGCCAATGTGATCCGGCACAATACACTGATGGTTATCGCTTAAGGCCGATACCAAGTTACGATAATAGAATGACCAGCTTGGGTTACCGTGCACCATCACCACCGGCTCGCCTTGGCCCTCGTTGACGTAATGCAGTTTGTTACCATTGATATCGAAATAATTGCGCTTAAAGGGAAATAGCGTATCGAGCATGATCTTTCCTATATACCATTCTTGTCCTCGATAACGACCGATGCGCCGCTATCGAGATAATCTGTTTGATTGAGACAACACTATGGGGACAATCAGTGGCCAATTACCACTTAAGCCCAAGCATCATGCAATTTAGACCACTGCCTATCCCAAGAAAACTCACCTGATCGCCTTTACGCAAAAAGCCTTGATCATGCGCCATGGCAGCGGTGACCGGCAACGAGACAGTGCCCATGTTGCCCAAAAATTGGTAGGTGGGAAACTCTTTCTCTTGCGGAATATTAAGCGCACTGAGTACCTGTTTACGGTTAGAGGCGCCCACTTGGTGACAAATCACTTTGTCGACCTGCTCCACCAGCCAGTTACGCTGCTCAAGGAAATGGCTCCAAGTATGTCGTGCCAGCTCGACCCCCTCTTTCAATAGGGCCACACCATCGGTGCGCATAAATTCGCGGTACAGTTGCGTGCCCGCTTCTTGCAAGCCCCACTGACACAAATTGTGATGCTCGGGTGCCGACAGATGGCTTGCGCCCAGCAGTTGGTGCTGGCGATCGCCTTTTAAGGGGATGCTACCATCGGTTAACAACACCGCCACCGCGCCCGAGCCGCCAGTTAAGGTCGCTAACGACTGCGCATAATTTTGCATCGTTGGCTCAGCTAGCATATTGTCTATGGTGATATCGACAATATGACGCGCCGATTCACACGAGACCACCAGCCCAGCTTTGATTTGGCCTAACTCGATGCGATTAGCGATATCGAGAATACCCGACAACACCCCAAGGCAGGCGTTACTGATGTCGTAAATGGCAGTATCTTTTGAGACGCCAAGCTCCGCCGCGATGCGACATGCTGTGGCTGGCTCATGTTGGTCACGACAAACGCCGGTGTAAACCACCGCGCCTAAATCGCTAACACTGATGCCGGTTTCTTCAATAGATTTGTACGCCGCAGCCAAGGCGCCGTCAGATAATCTGTGGCCTTTAGGCCACCAACGACGCTCTTGGATCCCCGTTAATGCAGCAAGCTGCCCCATTGGGATCCTAAACTTTTGATAGAGAGGGGCTAATCGAGACTCTAACTCTGAAGTGGAGACCACTACAGGTGCCAGCTCATAGGCTAGACTATTTATAAAAACGCGAGAATATTTCATGCAACCGTGTAGTTCGCTCAATATATCAACACTAACCGCGCCAATATTTATTATTCACTGATAACCCGACATTTGAGCAAGAAACGGCGCATGATTCAATAAAAAACCATCATAGAGCGGCTTTTTTCGGCAATATGTCGACAAGTGTCGCCTCTTTAACCAAGTCTATCGGCTTTATCTCACCAAGTGGCACGTGCATTCGCCCAGAACCAAGGCTGCGCCGATTTAGTCATAGGTGTGACGCTGAGCCAAAATCAGATGGTTTCGCGGGGTGATCTGCTTATCACAAAAAGTGGTCAACTTGACCTGATAACCCGCCTCTTCGAGAAAGCAGACTCTATCAAGTAAGAGCCATTGCTCCAGCGCGTCACGAAACAGGTGCGCCACCAGATCGATACGCCGCGTGAGTCGCTGGCGTCGATACCCTAGTGCCAAATAGTGCTCCACAGGCCAGTTTACCGGCAACGATACCCCTTTTTGCGCTGCGGCCCAGAGACAAAATGCCTTAAAGTCACCATTGAGCTGACTCTGTTTTACCGACGGTATCGGCAAGTAATGATCATGCCCGCTCACCTCACGCTGCAAGCTATCAAAACCTAAGCGCCACGCCACCTCTTTATGGCGCAGCTCGGTGGCCTTGTCATTGGCAATAACGCTGTGCTGCAAAGGCAACTGCAGATCGTGACGACTTAAGTTAAGTCCGCTTTGCTGAGCGACCTGCGATAACGGCTGATAATGGCTAGCGCGAATAAGATGGTAACAGCAAGGTGATATTGCCAATGAAGCAGTGTTCGCGCACCTTGCCTGTTGCAGTAACGCCACATGTAAATCGCCACAAGCATGCAATGCCACCGCTTGCTGAGCCGGTTTTAGCAACCGAGCGGCATCGGGGCTAAAGGCATCGGCGCAGACAAACCGTTGCGGCAATGACCACTGCTGCGCAAAGGCTTGACCGCTATCACATAAGGCCGATTGCCATTCAAGACTAGTGACACTTCGCTGCTGCGCTTTAGCGATTAACCGCCCCAGGTGACCTTTACCAGCGCACCACTCGAGCACATCGTGCTTATCATCGGCAATGGCCTGGGTAAATGCACTGATCTGCTGCCACTTACGGCCTTTAATGTGGGCGCTAAAATGGGGCGCTACCTCATCGGCTAAGCCGGTGACAGCCACATGCTGTACCGCGTGACTTACCTGCGGTTGAGCGGCGCGTGGCGCATGGGGCAGCTCTTGGTCTGGCGCGTTGACGTTTTTAGTGCCAAAAGCATTTACTTCGCCCGACAATAACCCCAGCGAATCTAACAATACCTGCGCCTGAGTCGCAGAAGCTGACTTCCCATTGGCCATTGCGTTAATATCGTGCGTCAGTGCTGGCAGCAAGATCGCCAGTAAGCGCGGCGTATTGACATCAATAGCGTCGATATCATCATCGTCTATTTGCCACACCTGCTTAGCCAAGGTCGGGTAGTGTGCCTCCCAAGGCAGATGATGACATTCGAATGCTTTAACCTGCCATAACGCACGGCTGCTATGCAGTAATGCGCCAAGTACCTGCAGGGGTTGACCATAAGACATGTTGATTCCTTCATAAAAAAGCACTCGGTGAGTGCCTTGTTATTGTAATCAAGTTACCGCAGCCAGCATAGCGCTATTGAGGCGATTGCGGCTTAAGCGCCATGCGTTTGCCCAGCCAAACGCCCAAGCCGAGCGGCGCAAAAAAGATCACCAGCAAAAATAAGACAAAATAGAGGATCAGGCTCTTGAGCGTGGCGGTTAATTGCGCAAACACCACCTCAACCGAGTGCTGGGCGATTTGATCCAGATTGGCTGCGGCAGCCATACGCTCTCTTGCCACCATCTCCTCTAGGGCAAGGCGCTCATTTTTAACCATAGATTCGAGTGCTTGTCGCTCGGTAGACAGCTGCACGAGTTTGCTATCGGTCGCTTCACTGAGCTGTTGTAATAGTGGGGTCAGTTCGCGGCGCAGATCCACCGCTAAGTCTTGCATCATTTGTGGGCTCTGCTCCATTAAGCGGTGAAAACGCGCCGATGTTTCGCTGATGCTGGCCAAGGTCACCTGAATATGTTCCACATTTAGGTTTGAATGCAATGCATAAAGCTCTGCTTTCCAGCCAAGGATCTTAGGCATCTGCTCAGATATCATCGCCATGCGATCGGAAATATCACTCATCACCTCGGGCACTGTGCCAAATGTGGTCACCGCTTCAAACTCATGAATGGCTTTAAAGTCTAACCAACCCCTAAAAGCAGAACGGCGCACAAAGGTGATATCGGTCAGCGGATTATCGGCCACGTACTGATTAACAAACGCCTGATACTGCTTAAAATCGACCTCGTTGACAAAGCCTTTCACTGTCTGCTCGAACTCTTGTTGCAGTTGCTGACTAGCGGTGACGGCAATGGCTTGCTGCTCGCCAAACAGTTGTTGACCTGTGCCAGAGGCAAAAAAGGCCGACATTTGCGCCGTTAAGGTCCAGGTATCGACCATAGCTGCCATAGGCGATGCCTGAAAGATCGCCCGCTGCAAAGCTTGCTCGCTGTTGATTTTCCACATCAGGGAGTGAGACTTGATAGCCACATCATCGGGCGCTAACGCCGCAATTTTATCGGCGCTATGCTCAACCCCAGCGTAAAAGGTATTACTAAACTCACGACTAAACACCCGCATATTCAGCTGTTCCTTAGGTAGTGGTTCGATATCACTTTCTAATTTAATCTCCAGTAATGAGCAGCCGCTAACGCCGATTAACATGATGACGATTAAGAAAAAATGAATATTACTGCGCATAACATAACCTGTGAGGTAAGCAGATTGAAGTATCTCTTAAAGTAAGTGTTTTATGCAGGCGGCTCAAGTGATAGTGATTAGATAATCTCAATAGCGTCAGGTCTTAGCCTCAGCAAAAACCTCTATGAAGGCTTTATGTTAAGCAAAAAGGTAGCGGCGTTGAATCTGCCTTGCCACTGACGTAGAATCGCGCCCAAAACAATCAACAAGAGTTTACCTATGCGCTCACCCTGCGTCGCACGCTGTGGCCTTAATGACGATGATATTTGTGTGGGCTGTTTTCGCCATATTGATGAGATTGTTGGTTGGGGAGAGGCCAGCGAGGCCCGTCAACAGGCGATTGTTGAGGCGGTTAATCAGCGTAAAGCCCAGCTAAAACAGAGCAAGCCGTCTCAGGCCAGTGTGCTGAATAAAGGGCAGATCATTAGCCGTGACAAGTGGCGCCAAGCCGAACAACGCTTGCTTGAACAAGATAGTTGATAACGGCTCGGCATCTTATGCTAGCGACAGGCCGTTGGCGCTTATCACTTTTTGCTCATCATCCCTTTTAAGTCTGCAAACGGGTTATAAGTGGCCGCCTCGACTTTGGTTTCGGTGGTCGCACCATATTGGATCAGCTCTTCATACTTAGCATGTTCATTGTCATGGCAATAGAGGCACAATAGCTCCCAGTTTGACCCGTCTGAGGGGTTATTGTCATGGTTATGATCGCGATGATGTACGGTTAACTCGCGCAAGTTGGAGTGAGTAAACTCGCGGGTACAACGGCCACACACCCAAGGGTAGAGTTTTAACGCCTGTTCACGGTAACCGGTTTCTCGTTTGGCTTTGTATTCGCGCGCCTCAGCCAGCACTTTGTCTAGCTTGCTTTGACCTTGATGGGTTGACATGAACTGTCTCTCTGCAAAAAATAATTGCCTGCAAGAATAATCATTGGCCTAGCTAAGTGCAACCAAAATAGTGCAGCACTATATGCCTTAACCACCCACATAAAAAAGCCCAACTCAAGGAGTTGGGCTTTTAAATCACTTAAGGTGAGCTATTTGGGGTTAGGTATTTTCATCACTGACATATTCTGAGCTCGACAGATGCAGATAATGCAAATAGCGCTCATATTGGGTCACCACGTCGGCCAAGATCTGCTCCTCGGTGTAACCCATTACGTCATACTGTTGACCACCGTGCTCAAGGAACACTTCGACCCGATAATAATTAACGTCACCGTCTTTAATCTCGGCTTCTAACGGATTAGGGATGGTATATGCTCGTATCCTTAAGCCGTAGACAAAGTCACCCTGCTCAGTTTCTTGGATGATAAAGCGGACTCTGTCTTCAACATATTGCATCTGCGCCGGAATATTACGCTTCACAAAGCTTAAACACGCCTTTTCTAAGGCGGGAGCGGCAACATGTTTCAAAAACAGCACAGCATCTTCATGGCTTGGATGCGACACCAGTACATCGATGCGCTCTTCCCAACTGACGTTGGTCTTAGCGTATTGCACACTGGTATTGTGCGATTGTACGCTATTGATCTTAAGCCAGTCATCTTGCAATGCCTTAAACAAACCAAAGCACATTAACAACATCACAATTAAAAATGGCATCGCACTGGCTATTGCTACCGTCTGCAGGGCTTGTAACCCGCCAGCAAGTAACAGTACAGAAGCCACTACACCTTGCAATAATGCCCAAAAAATACGTTGCCATACTGGCGACTTCGGATCGCCGCCCGAAGTCAGGTTATCAATCACCAGTGAACCGGAATCTGAAGAGGTAACAAAGAAGGTCACCACTAGGCATAAGGCGATAGTCGATAACAGGGTCGACATTGGCATATGTTCGAAGAACATAAACAAAGCCACCGACACATCAGAGGATACCGCATCGCTCAAATAGGTCGCGCCGTGATTCATAATGGCGTCGATAGCGGTATTACCAAACACGGTCATCCATAAAAATGTGAAGGCCGAAGGCACAAATAACACGCCAATCAAAAACTCACGAATCGTGCGTCCACGGGATACCCGCGCAATAAAGGTACCTACAAATGGAGACCAAGAGATCCACCAGCCCCAATAAAGCAGTGTCCAACCGCCAATCCAATCATTCTTTTGCTCGTAGGCATAAAGATTAAATGTCTTCCCGACAATATCACTTAAATAGGCACCAGTATTTTGGACAAACGCTTGTAACAAGGCCACCGTTGGGCCAAATAACAACACAAATATCAACAGTAAGATGGCGAGTCCCAGGTTAAGCTCACTGAGGCGCTTCACCCCTTTATCTAAACCAGAAAACACCGATAAAGTCGCGATTAGGCTGATGGCGATAATTAACACCACCTGCACTGTGGCTGAAATTGGTACATCTAGTAAGTAATTTAAGCCTGAATTGACCTGTAACACACCAAAACCTAATGAGGTAGCCACACCAAACAAGGTGCCTAATACCGCAAAGGTATCCACCGCATGGCCTATTGGGCCGTTAATACGCTCACCGATTAAGGGGTACAGCGCACTACGAGGCAGCAAGGGTAATTTATGACGATAAGAGAAGTAAGCTAAACACAACGCCACCACAGCATAAATAGCCCAAGCATGGATACCCCAGTGGAAAAAGGTGATCTTCATGGCATCTTTGGCGGCCTGAATGGTTTGCGGATCGGCATCGGGCGGCGCCAAGAAGTGCATCACCGGCTCTGCTACACCAAAAAACATCAACCCAATCCCCATACCAGCCGAAAACAGCATGGCTATCCAGCTTTTATAGCTGTAATCGGGTTCAGAATGGTCGGGGCCTAATTTTATGTCACCAAAACGGCTGACCATCACAAAGATAATAAAAATTAAGAAAATCGCCACAGCCAAGATATAAAGCCAGCCGGTTTTCATCTCTAACCAGTGCTGAGCAGATTTAAAGATAGTTTGTGCTTGTTCAGGCCACACCGCACCCACAAACACCATAATAAAGATCATGACCACCGATGAATAAAACACCGGTGGGTTGATACTCGATTTTATCGACATAATTCCTCTCAAAATAAGCAAATACCACACAACCTAACAGGTGACTGTCTAGTTGAATTTGATGCTGTCCATGCGGCGCCATGTAAGTTATAAGGCAGCAGCGAGAACACTCCTGAGTGAACGTTTAAACACGATGTAAATAACGGCATCGCTCAAAAACATCTTGAACGACGCAACAAATCACATTAAATAACAACCATTAAAAAGCGCTATTGAATACAATCTACCTTCACCAAAAGCTGGCGCAGTATACCCGAAATACCTTATCAATTCACCTCTTTAGCTAAATTGTATAGATATTCACCTATCTTGATAAAGCCAAAGAGCAGTCTTAAAGACTGCTCTAATCTAAATCGGCAACTGAGTTTGCCTCTACTGGCTAGATTTTTTGCATCTCTTCATAAGAAGTGTGGCGCACATCTTTGCCTTTGACATAATAAATAATGTATTCGCAAATATTTTGGCAGCGATCCCCTACCCGCTCGACGGCGCGAGCCGCCCATAACACATCCAGTACTTCGGGGATTGAGCGCGGATCTTCCATCATATAGGTCATCAACTGGCGAATAATGCCCTCATACTCACTGTCGAGCTTGATATCTTCTTTATGCAGCTCAAGAGCGACATCGGCGTCCATGCGCGCTAAGGCATCTAAAGTCGCATGTAAGGTCCGGGTAGCATGACGGCCCATATTCTCGATACTGACTAGCAGTGGCTGTTGATTTTTCAATCGCTTGTCTAATGCCGCCTTGGCAATCTTAACGCACGCATCGCCGATACGTTCTAAATCGGTAATGGTTTTAGAAATGGCGATGATCAAACGTAAATCACTGGCTGCCGGCTGACGCTTGGCGATGATGCGGGTGCACTCTTCATCGATAGACACCTCCATACCATTGACCGTATGGTCGCCCTCAATCACCTGCTGCGCCAGTTCGACATCTAAATTGCCAAGCGCATCGAGTGCTTGCTCCAACTGACGCTCGACCAAGCCCCCCATAGCCAATACGCGATGACGAATATCATCCAGCTCAGCGTTAAACTGACCCGAGATATGTTTATTTAAATTCATGTTTTCCATTAAAATTCAACCCTATTAAATATCATCAATTCTGCCATCACTACGAGTCTTAGCCCGCCGTTCAAAGCCTGCGATAGCGATGAGATTAGCCATACCGCCCGGTAATATAATCTTCGGTCTTCTTCTGCTTCGGGGTGGTAAAGATGGTATTAGTGTCGGCATATTCCACTAACTCGCCCATGTACATGAAGGCCGTCTGATCTGACACCCTTGCCGCCTGTTGCATATTATGGGTCACTATCACCACGGTATATTGCGATTTTAACTCGGTGATCAGCTCTTCAATGGTTAAGGTCGAGATAGGATCCAAGGCGGATGTGGGCTCATCCAATAGCAAGACTTCTGGCTCAATGGCAATGGCTCTGGCGATCACCAAACGCTGCTGCTGCCCGCCCGACAAGCCAAAGGCATTATCGTGTAATCTGTCTTTAACTTCATCCCAAATGGCCGCACCGCGCAGCGAACGCTCGGCGGCTTCATCGAGTTGACGACGATTATTAATCCCCTGTAAGCGCAAGCCATATACCACATTTTCATAAATCGACTTGGGAAACGGATTCGGGCGCTGAAACACCATGCCCACATTGCGGCGCAATGAAGCCACATCGACATTTTTGGCGTAAATATTTTGCCCATGCAGTAAAATTTCGCCACTGATATGGCAGTTATCCACTAAATCGTTCATGCGATTAATGCAGCGCAGCAAGGTCGACTTACCACAGCCACTGGGGCCGATAAAGGCGGTTACTTGCTTTTTCGGGATCTTCATCGACACATCAAATAGCGCCTGTTTATCGACATATTTAAGATCCAAATTGCGGATCTCCAGTGCCGTCTGCTCATGGCTTAAATTATCTAAGTCTACCGGCGCGGTTTGCATTACCGACTTATCTATCGAAATCATATCTGTTCCTAATCACTTCAGGATAAAGGGGGATTGGCGCTCAAGCCGAGCTTCAGCGCAATGTAATCTATGCCCAATTAATGCTCTAGCGAGCGATACTTCTCACGCAAGTGGTTGCGCACGGCGATGGCCGTTAAGTTTAAACTCACAATCACAGACACCAATAAAAATGAGGTCGCATACACTAGGGGCCTCGCCGCCTCAACATTGGGACTCTGGAAACCGACATCATAAATATGGAAACCTAAATGCATGAATTTACGCTCTAAATGTACAAATGGAAAGTTCATGTCTATTGGCAATGTGGGCGCTAATTTAACCACACCCACCAACATTAATGGCGCCACTTCACCCGCGGCGCGGGCTACCGCTAAAATCAGCCCGGTCATGATGGCGGGGCTGGCCATGGGCAACACAATGCGCCACAGGGTTTCCGCTTTCGTCGCCCCGAGCGCCAAACTGCCTTGGCGCACCGCACTGGGAATACGGCTTAAGCCTTCTTCGGTGGAGACGATGACCACAGGCAAGGTCAAAATTGCCAAGGTGAGCGCCGACCAAATCACCCCGGGTGAGCCGAAAGTGGGCGATGGTAAGGCTTCGGGATAAAACAGTTGATCAAGCGAGCCGCCCAACATATAGACAAAAAAGCCTAAACCAAATACGCCATACACAATCGATGGCACGCCGGCTAAGTTAATCACCGCAATGCGGATCATCTTAGTGATGGGGCCTTTTTTGGCGTATTCATGCAGGTAAACTGCGGCAATGACACCAAAGGGGGTAACAATGACCGCCATCAACATCACCATAAATACGGTGCCAAAGATGGCCGGAAACACGCCGCCTTCGGTGTTGGCTTCGCGGGGATCGGCGCTGACAAAATTGCCCACCCCTTTAAACCAGTGGACTAACTTACCGGCGATGCCTAAACGATTAGAATAGGTGACGCCTAAAATAGTATCGAGTTTAAGCACCACCTCTTCACCGCGCATATCGCGCACCACAACCGCATCGCGAGCCGCCGCTTGACGCAGGGCAAAGAAGGTTTTTTCCAGCTCAAGGTACTCATTTTGCAGCCGCTCACGCTCGCTCGCTAGCGCCTGCTTACGGCTGTCAGTCAGAGCGTTATCTAATTCATAACCGCGCTGCTTGAGACGTAAGTTTTCTAGCTGATAGTTAATCGAGCCAATGTCGCCTTTTTGCAGCGACACCGCTTGGTCACTCAAGGCGACGGCCCGCTCGATATGTGCCTCAAATGAGGCTTCAACATCATCTAACGCTAATCGTTTGCCATCTTCGATAATGGCAATAGGATAACCGTAAAAATCGCCATTTTTACTGCGCTCAAGCTTAGCCACATCATAGGGCGCGGTGCGCGAGACAATATCGGTGGCCAGCACCCAACGAAAGTCCAAATTCACAAACTCACGGTTACCAGTTTTAATTAAGTAACGGGTGACCGTTTCACCTGGATGCTGCGTAAACTGGTGCCCCGCCGACAACAAGCGCTCAGTCGGCACCGTTTCAGTGTCGTAAATCTCACCAATCAAAGTTGAGCGTACCCCTTGTTGATCCACTAACTCCCACTGATAAATCTGTGCCGGCCAGAAATAACTCAGTCCGCGCCATGCGATTAACAGCAGCAATCCCAACACGGCAATCAAGCTAATACTCACGGCGCCGCCCGTCATCCAGATCCACGGCGAACCCGATTTAAACCACTTACCCATTACATAAGCCTCTTAAGGTCACAGGCGAAAATATTGATGTCGAAAACATACTGGCCTCCATTACAGCGAGCTGTAGCGTTCGCGTAGACGCTGTCTCACCACTTCAGCAATGGTGTTAAAGACGAAAGTAAAGATAAACAATACAAACGCTGCTAAGAACAGCACGCGATAATGGGAGCTGCCAATGGCAGACTCTGGCATCTCTACCGCAATATTGGCGGCCAAGGTGCGCATACCTTCAAACACACTCCATTCCATAATGGCCGTATTACCTGTGGCCATTAGCACTATCATGGTTTCGCCCACTGCGCGCCCAAGCCCCATCATCACCGCAGAGAAAATGCCTGGGCTGGCAGTCAGTAGCACGACCTTGGTCAACGTTTGCCAGTTAGTCGCCCCTAGGGCCAAACTGCCGTTAGACAGATGACGCGGTACAGAGAACACTGCATCTTCGGCGATGGAAAAAATCGTTGGGATCACGGCAAAGCCCATGGCAATGCCGACCACTAAGGCATTACGTTGGTCGAAAGTGATCCCCAGCTCGTTAGTGATAAACATGCGCGAATCACCGCCAAAGAATGCCTGCTCAACCACGGGACTAATGTAAAACGAGAACCACCCCACAAACACGATAACCGGTAACAGCATCAGTTCTTGATAGGTCTCTGGCAGGCGCTGTTTCCAGCGCCCTGGCAACTGATGCCATGCAAATGCGCTGAGCAAAATACTGCAGGGCAGCAGCACCAGTAACAGCAAAAGCCCTGGGAGATTATCTTCAATTAACGGCGCGAGCCATAAACCGGCCAAGAACCCCAAGATCACCGTAGGCAGGGCCTCCATGATCTCAATGGTGGGCTTTACCACGGCACGCACCTTTGGCGACATAAAGTATGCGGTATAGATAGCGCCTGCAATAGCCAGCGGCGTGGCAAACAGCATGGCATACAAGGCCGCTTTCATGGTGCCAAATGCCAAGGGCATTAGGCTTAATTTGGCTTCAAAATCATCTGATCCCGAAGTCGACTGCCATACATATTGTGGCTCTGGGTACCCCTCATACCACACCTTGTCCCACATGGCGCTCCACGACACCTCTGGATGACTATTGTCCACAACAAACAGGTGTAATTGCCCGCCCGCCTCGACCACTAAGGCATTGGAGCGCGGGCTAAAGCCCATCACGCCGGGTTGCTTAAGGTCAAAGGTTTGGGAAAACAGCTTACGTTGACTGGTGGTATACAAGAGGTTTAACTCGCCTGAGTCGCTAATCGTGGCGAAACTTTTACGATAAAACTCGCTAGCGATACGCTTAACGCCCGCCTGATTGCTAAACTGGCGGATCGCTTGATACTGGCGGCCTTTGTCACTATTAACCTGAAAATATTGCAATATCAAGCCATTATCATAACTGACTAATACCGAACTGGCCCCCGCCAGCAAGGAGACATCGGTCACCTTGGTTTTGGCTCGCTCGAGTTCAATCACCTGCATTAAGCTAACGGCTTCGGTATCGTCAATATCATAAACAAATAGTCGGTTACCCGAGCGCAGCAGTAACTGGCGTTGATCTGGCGTCATTAACTGTTGCTGCACTTGCACTGGCGCATCGCTTATCACGCTAGAGGTCGCGGTCCATTCCACCTCCTCGGTCATCATGTTCTCTTCGCCCTCTTGGCGTGAAAGCAACCACTGACCCGCATCGCTGCGATAGGCAAAGCTCATTCTATCGGTTGAATAAGCAAAAGTGAGCTGATTAAGCGCCATATCCTTATCGGCCACTTGCAGCGAGGGCTGCCCTAAGGGAAAACTGACCTTAGGGGTGATGAGTCGCTGATTGTCAGGATAGGTGACTGAAAACTGAATATCGGCGATGATCACCCGGCCGTTTGATAAGCCATAAGCGAAGCGTTGCTGACTAGGAAAGGCGGTAGCACTACTGACAATGTGTGCATCTGTGGGGATATCGATACTATTGCTTTCAATCAGCTGGCCTGTGGCGGTGCGATAAAACTGCACTTCACCTTGGCTGGTGACCCGATAGATAATATCATTTTGCTCATCGCTGCCTACCATCAAGGTTGCTACGTCAGGTTTATCGAGCTGAGCCGTCATAACAGGTGTCACATCGGCGCCATCAAAAATCGGCTTCACCACATACAGCAGATAAAAGAAGATCAGCAGCAAAGCGACAAACACCATGGTGCCGCCAAGCGTTACCCCTATTTGGGTAAGCTTATCTTGCCACGCTCGTCTATTTGAGCCTCTTGCCATCAACAGTTTCGCTGCAGTAGAACCAGGTTGAGTTACCTGAGTTTCCATTAAGAACCTCGTTTATGTTTGTTCTGTAGAGTTTTCACTGGGATTGTTGTTATACCTATGTTAACAATAGTCAAACACTCACACCCCATTGCTGACCATCGAGATTATATGACGTCAAGATGACATTATTGTTACAGCGACAAAATGGCATCACGATTAAACAACTTATGGAGTTTTAGCGACATGTTACGATACCTAGTTACCCTACAAGTGGCCGATAAAAAAGGCTTAGTTGAACAGATTGCTCACATTGTTAGCCGTCATGGTGGCCATTGGCTCGACTCTGAGCTGCGCCATATCGATGGCTTATTTGCCGCTATCTTGTTACTGGAGGTCCCCGCTGCCAACTGGGAGACCTTGCTCGAGAACCTCGAATGTATCGATGGTTTGAGTCTGACCTATGCCAAAACCCGCCACAAACAGCCTCATACTCGCTACCAAGGCTATTCACTGGTGGCCTACGACAGACCCGGACTTGTGCACCAAATATCTAATAAGATTAGTGAATTAGGACTCAACATTGAGCGATTATCGACTCAATATGAGAGCGCTAGTCACACCGGTGTGGCACTCTTTCGGGCTAACTTTAGCCTAAATATTCCTAATGATGATATTGAACAACAACTGCGTTTGGCGCTGTACACTATCGGCGATGACGTGGTGCTCGATATCAACGCCTAAGCTGTAGCAGGACTAAGGCACCGATTGTTAATTCATCATCTGCAAGCGGCGCATTAACAATCGGTAAAACCAATCAAAAACATTGCCAGCAATCTGATATAATCCGGTGTCATCGCGATGCTTACTCGCACTTTTTAGCTATTTTTTATTTTATATCGGACTCCATGATGCCAAATGCCCCAATCAGCGGAAACATCCGCAAGATGCGTTCTGCGCTCGATAACCAAGGTCAAGTGCAATACCAGTTGCCACTGTCTGACCAACTTATCGAGATGAATCCGCTTATCGGCCGTCAAGTCACCCTTACTCACACGGGCCATATTTACTGCAGTCATTGCAGCAAAAAAACCAAGAAGAGTTATTCACAAGGCCATTGTTTCGTCTGCATGAAAAAGCTGGCTAGCTGCGATATGTGTATTATGAAACCGGAAACCTGCCATTTTGCACAAGGCACCTGCCGCGAGCCGCAGTGGGGTGAAGATAACTGCTTCGTACCGCACTATGTGTATTTATCTAATACCTCGGGCCTTAAAGTGGGTATTACCCGCCATACCCAATTGCCGACCCGCTGGATAGATCAGGGTGCCACCCAAGGTTTGCCTATTCTAAAAGTCTCTACACGACAACTTTCAGGCCTTATCGAAGTTGAACTGGCTAAAATGATCAATGATAAAACCAATTGGCGCACTATGCTTAAAGGCAATGCCGAGCCACTCGATTTAGTTGAACAGGCAAAAGTGTTACTGCCGCACATCGAAAAACGTATTCATGAACTGTCGATGGAGCATGGGGAGTACGCTATCGAGCAACTCGATGAAGCGATCCTTGCTATTGAGTATCCAGTAAGCGAGTTTCCAACAAAAATCGCCTCTCATAACTTCGATAAAAATCCAATCGTGACAGGTAAACTGATGGGAATTAAGGGTCAATATCTGATTTTCGATACTGGGGTCATTAACCTACGCAAGTTTACCTCCTATGAGATAAGCCTCTGTGCCGATTAACGGCTTTGGTAACGCCACAGCTAACCATTAGTCGATGATACTAACCGCGACAAGAGAGAGCGTCACCCGTTACGGTAGCGCTCTTTGTACTAGAGGTTCATTGCTGCTGTCGATGGTTTTTCCTAGCGATTATAGTTAACTAAATCGCTGTCAACAGAGAACGATTATCGCTGTGGCATACTGGCTAGCATCTTGGCGACCACTCGATCGAGTCTTTGATTATCTTGTTTAGGCGCAATGGATGGCCTTTGGGATAATTCAGTAAAGCCTTGTGCCAATACGCGCCAACTCGGCACGGCGTCCTCACCAGAAAACACCAGCAGTAACACTGAGCCTTTGGCATACTGCCCCATATCTATGCCCTGCTCTGAAACCCCAGGTACTAGGCCAACCTTATTTAAGATCTCTGCATCGGACATGCTGTCACCGAGGGCAACACCAAATCCGATCAATAGCTGAGCAGGCTCTCCAGCGGGCACATAACGATAACCTTTCGCTTGCATCGCCGACTGTATCGCAGAGCTCATCTGTTTTTGAACCGCCTCAATGGAAGACTCTTCATCGACTCGTACCTTGGCAAATTGAGGATGTAAGCCGAACGTTTGCTGCCCACGGCCGAGAAAATCCAGCTCACCCGTCGCCACTATGGTGATTCTATCTTCTGGCGCTGTCGCCGTTTGGAACTCGGGCGCATCATGCACTGTGCAGGCGGATATACTGAGTATCAGCAAAAATGGCATTAATATTTTACTCATCGCATCAATTTCCTTGTTGTTAACGTTTGCTAGTATAACCGATTAAAATTGAACCAATACTGACACTAAGTCATTACTCTCAGTTTGTAGATCAATTAGTTATCATACAATCATTTATCTTCGGCTAACATGCTATCGCAATAATGTCTACCTCATGCAATATATGATTGTAATTTTTCGACCGTCATTTAGTGCTACCCGTTGACCATTTCGATATTCAAATTGACAACGACTCCCTTAAATTACAGTTAGTTACAAAAGCAATTACCTATATAAATATTTTACTGGTCAGGAAGATAAATGTCGGCGATCATACTTTGTTAATTATCGCGTTGAAGAGATTGAAGGATTAATGGAACTGATTTTTGCCATTGCGCTGTTTGCGTTTTCATCTGGTATTACCCCAGGGCCTAATAACATCATGTTGATGTCTTCAGGAGTCAACTTTGGTATCAAACCCAGTTTGCCTCATCTTGCGGGGATCTGCATTGGGTTTCCTGCCATGGTGCTGGCGATAGGCCTAGGCTTAAGCACCCTATTTCAAAGTTACCCCATACTGCATGTCGCTATAAAATATATTGGCATCACCTACTTACTCTATCTTGCCTGGCTGATTGCTAATAGCAGCAGTAAGATGGAGGGCAAACACACTAGTCGACCACTCAGTTTTATCCAGGCCGCGGCTTTTCAGTGGGTTAACCCTAAGGGCTGGATCATGGCAGTGGGCGCGGTAGCCACCTTTACCACCCTAGAGCAACCGCTCACAGGTCAAGTCCTCACCATTGCCTCGGTTTTTTTAAGCGTGGCCTTTCCCTGTGCCATCGTCTGGTTAGGCTTTGGGGTTGCTTTAAAACGGTTACTAAAAAACCAACGGCAACAAAAAGCGTTTAACATCACCATGGCACTCTTGCTTGTGCTGTCTATCATCCCTATGATCGCGCCTTAATTCTCCCCAACGATTGCGCCGTCATAGGCTTAGGGGATATTGATAATAATGGAGACACTAGGTGACACTGCAACGACCAGCAACCGATGACTTTACCCAGGCCATAGCCACCGAGATGCAGCATTGGGTCGAACGGGTCATCATGAAATACAATATCTGCCCATTTGCCCGCCAAGAGGTGTTGGCCGATACCATACGTTACCAAGTCGTGGAAAACCGCCAACTCGATGAAGTGCTCAACGCCTTAATCGATGAATGCCAACTTCTCGATGCCCATAGCGAGATAGAAACCACGCTACTGATCTTACCGCGCGGATTTGAAGGGTTTTACCTTTATCTGGATTTGGTCGACATGGCCAATGATCTGCTTATTGAGCAAGGCTATGAGGGGATGTATCAACTGGCCAGCTTTCATCCAGATTACTGTTTCGATGGCGAGCCACAAGATAGTGCGGCCAACTACACTAACCGCGCCCCTTATCCGACACTGCATATTATTCGTGAAGCGAGCATGGAACAGGCGCTGGCCACTTATGCTGATCCGGAGTCGATCCCCGAGCGTAATATCGCCTTTGCCGAACGTAAAGGCACTGAATTTTTCGTCAAACTCTTGCGAGACTGCAAGCAATAATACTCACAACGACTAGCACAACTTTAAGACGAGATAAACATGGCAACAAAATATTATGTGGTTTGGGCAGGACGAGAAACCGGTATTTTTACCAGCTGGCCTCAAACCAAAGCCTTAGTCGATGGTTTTGCAGGCGCCCGCTATAAGTCCTTTAAGACCGAAGCCGAAGCCAAAGCCGCTTTTGCTAAAGGTGGCGTCAGTGCCCGCCCTAGCCCATCGGCTAACAAGCCGAAAAGCCAAGCCACTGCCAGCGCGGCCCCAGACAGTGATGTGGATATCTATACCGATGGCGGCTGTGAGCCCAATCCCGGCAAAGCGGGATCTGGGCTAGCACTGTATCGACAAGGTGAACTTGCCGAGCTGTGGTACGGTTTATATAACCCTAAGGGGACCAATAACACCGCCGAATTAAATGCCTTGCAGCAAGCACTGCTGATGGCAAAAACCGAACTTGCACGCGGTAACAGCGTTCATATTCACAGTGACTCTCAATATGCCTTAAATTGCATCACCAATTGGGCTTATGGCTGGAAAGCCAAAGGCTGGAAGCGCAAAACCGCAGGCGACATTGCTAATTTAGAGATAATCCAACAGGCTCACGCACTGTATGATGAGCTCAAAACTGCGCTAAAAATATCCCATGTTGCCGCCCACGTGGGCATTGAAGGCAATGAACTCGCCGATCGCATGTCTATCTATGCTATCGATAAACAAGATCGCGACTTTAGCCGCTACCCCGCGCCATTTTCGCTCGATGAGATACTGGCACTGCGCGCCGGTTAATCGACATATTACGCGCAATAAAATCGCGCTAATCTCGGTCTACCATTGGCTATATTCCGTATTAGCCCATATGGGCTAATACACAGCACATCAATGAGTTGGAGAATAACAATATGTTCAACATGGATTTCACTCAGCGGTTGGCTATCGACACCCAAGAGCAAGACTGGCAAGCAAGCCCAGCCAAAGGGGTATGGCGTAAGCCACTTGAGCGAGAAGCCAAGGAGTCTGGGCACACCACCAGCATAGTCAAATATGAGGCGGGCTCGGCGTTTACCACTCATGCTCACCCACTGGGTGAAGAGATTTTAGTACTTGAAGGTGTGTTTTCTGATGAGCACGGCGACTACCCTGCCGGCAGTTACATCCGTAACCCTCCCGGCAGCCAACACGCCCCCTTTAGCCAGCAAGGTTGCACCTTATTGGTTAAGCTTAATCAATTTGCTCCACATGACAGCAGCACTGTGCGCATCGACACCCGAAATACTCCTTGGCGACAAGGCATAGGTGGCCTTCAAGTCATGGGCTTACATCAGTTTGAACATGAGCATGTGGCCTTAGTCAAATGGCCTGCGGGCGAGCGCTTTCAACCCCATCGCCATTTTGGTGGCGAGGAGATCCTAGTGCTCTCGGGTGAGTTTCGTGATGAATTTGGGGTATATCCAGCCCATACTTGGCTGCGCAGCCCGCACATGAGCGAACACTTCCCCTACGTTGAACAAGAAACCATCATTTGGGTTAAAACCGGCCACCTGCCAGTGAGATAGCTGCGCCTACACAGGTTTGCTTATTGTATTTTCCCCGCTAGAGACAGGGTCAGCTCGCTGGCACAAATGGCGTGGCAAGCTTGGCTATTTTGCCCACACCACAAGGGTGAAAAATCACTGTTATGTTGTTTTTCTGCCGCTTGTCTCAATTGAGTCAACTCAATCGCAGCATAGGGGAAATCTGGTGCGTGTGGGCTAATGTAGCCCAATTCTCGCATCAGGCGATTAACAATGCCTCGCGCCGGGCGCCCTGAAAACACATTGGTAATGGCAGTATGCATAGCGGCATCACTCGTGATTGCGGCGCGGTGCAGCGGCGATGTAGTGGCTTGGTTCGTCAACAGATAAGCCGTGCCCACTTGCACCCCGACCGCCCCCAAGGTGAGTGCGGCTTTAACCCCTTGGTGACAGCCTATCCCTCCTGCGGCGATCACAGGCACCTGGACTTGACTCGCCAATTGCGGCACCAACGCCGCCAGCCCCATTTGGGTTGACACATCACGGGTTAAGAACATGCCACGGTGGCCGCCAGCCTCAAAGCCTTGGGCAATGATGGCATCGGCACCATGGGCTTCGAGCCAAAGCGCCTCTTTAAGTGTGGTCGCCGACGAGAGCACCTTAGTGCCCCAACTTTTAACCCGTTTAAGCAGTGTTGGCTCAGGCAAACCAAAATGAAAGCTAATAATGGGCGGATTAAATGCTTCAATCGCATCGGCCATCTCATGGCTAAAAGGAACACGACTGGCACCATGAGGCTGGCTTTCACATTCGATGCCCAGCTCATTAAAAAAAGGAGCTAATTGTACCTGCCAGTTGGCGTGTTGCTGCGCGTCATAGGCTTGCACCTGATGACAAAAAAAGTTGAGATTAAAGGGGTTAGCTGTGGCGCGCGTAATGGTATTGATTTCATCTATCACCTGTTCGGGCGTCAACATCCCGCAGGGTAAGGAACCTAAGCCGCCAGCATCACTAACCGCTATCGCCAATGCACTGCCCTGCACTCCCGCCATCGGCGCTTGAATAATCGGCAGTTCAATACCCAAAAGTGATTCCATTTGATGCTCCATAAGCGACATCCTTTGTAGGCTATGGTTGTAGTTATACCTTTTTGATAACACCACTGCTTTACCGGCGAGCGAGTACGCCAAAGCTGATGTTCAAAGCAGAGTTAATCTTCGCTGCAGTCAACTTATTAAGAGTTGCATGATTTGATAGAGAGTGTAATAAAAAATGAGCCCAACATTCAACTCATCCAATGCATAACCTATTAAATAAAAAAGGTTATTTTGCAATAAGTAACATTGAGCTCACGATAAAACAGCAAGAGGGTCTGAATGCGGCTTAAATTAGCCTTATTCGGCGTAGCCTTAAACGGATTCAGTAATAAATGTTATAAATGATATTCACCCGCTCGCTCTGGCTGATACTCAACCGCAATGATTTTAACCTCTAGTTGACCGCCACCGGGCTTAGGCCACTCAATTTCATCGCCTTCTTTTAAGCCCAGCAGCGCACTGCCCACTGGAGCTAAAATCGAAATTTGGCCTACATCGCCAGTATGGTTTTGAGGGTAAACCAAGGTCAATGAAAACTCTTTATTCGATGAGGCCACTTTAAAGCGCACGGTCGAATTCATGGTCACTATGTTAGCTGGCATCTGCTCAGGAGGCAGGATCTCTGCGCGTTCAAGCTCAGCCATTAAATCATCAATTTCGGCACAGTACTGACCATCTAACGCATCAATCATTTTTTCTAATCGAGCTAAGTCGATAGAAGATACTGTAATATTTGGCTTTTTACTCATAACTAATTTACCTAACCTGTATAAATTCATTATCACTAACGCATCGCCATCAAGGCATGCTATTAGGCTCAAACACGTTCACTGTAACGCAGCGCTGAGCCGATTTTCTCACCTTTGGAACTTATGATTAAACAGTGTCAATCATAAGTCCCGTTATTCATACCAGACATGACAAACATGCCTCCCTCGACGACCAACAGAACGATGCAGGCCAGACATTGGCCGACCATCATCATGGCAACAAAGCCCAAAATAGGCAACGACTAAAAATGTTAGCCTCGACTTCATAAAACAATAAGGTTTAAAACAAAAAACTCAATATTTCATACCGATAAAATCTATGGTTACACGATATTCACTTATTAGCACGCCAACCTCATTTCCCCCTTGGTCATGAGTATTGGTCCATAGTGATATATAACCATTAGCTTGGATCGGTAGCGTAAATGTAAGACACGTCACAATTGTAACAATTGTGAACGCATCACTTGTTGGATGAGGCAAAATTGTCGATATTATATATTCAAGTCGATTAAAGGCTGCAAGTGTCACGGTGACACCTGCTCAAATAAAACCCAACAGACATAGAGAAAGGACTTCGCCGTGTTTAGTTATATATTCATTTAATTTGTCATCATTAAAGATGACAAATTAAATAGTAAAGGGGCTATAAGTGTTTAGAAATTTATCCATTAAAACTCGCCTAGCAGGCGGGTTTACCAGTTTAGTTGCACTCACGGTCGCCATTATGGCGATATTTTATTTAAGCAACTCTAATCAATTGATTTCAGAGGCTGAAAAACGGGAAATGGAGAGCCTTTACGGTGCCGCCAGCTCACAAATTAACACTCAGGCGCTGTTTGCCGAAGCCATGAGTGCGATTGTGGCTAATCAACCGTCGGTAAAACAAGCCTTTGCAGAGGGCAACCGCGCTGAGCTTACCCGCGAATTCAAGCCGGTTTTTGATGTGCTTAAACAGCACTACGGCGTAGCACAATTTCAGTTTCATACCGCCCCAGCGACCTCTTATTTACGCTTGCATAAACTAGACAAATACGGTGACGACCTGTCCAATTTGCGCGAAACAATTGTACAAGTGAATCGCTCACGTCAACCCGTTAGAGGCATGGACGGTGGCGTGGCTGGTATTGGTATTCGCGGCTTAGTGCCAATGAACTATCAAGGGCAACATACAGGGTCTGTTGAGTTTGGCCTTAACCTATCTCAAGAGTTCGCTAGCCGTTTTAGCCAAGCATTTGGTAGCAATGTGGACATTGCGATTCATGCCGTCAACAATGGCAGCACCAAAGTATTAGCTTCGACCATTAATGGGCAATCCTTTGTTAGCCAAGATGCCATCTTAGCGGCGTGGAATGGCCAAACCGTTATTAGCCAAAATAATAGTCAAAGCCGACCATGGGCAACACTGGTCAGAAATATTAACGATTTTTCTGGCAAGCCTATCGCCGTTGTTGAAATCGCGATGGATAGAAGCTTTTATGCTGATTCTGCCAGTAATACGCGCAACTTCGTCATCATCATGGCTATTGTTGCCATTGGCTTTGCGGTATTCATTGCTTATGGCTTGTCACAAACCATTATTAAACCGTTACGTTTGACCGTGACAACCTTGCAAGATATTGCCGAGGGTGAAGGCGATCTGACCCGCAGGCTTGACGAGAGTGGCCAAGATGAATTGAGTGATTTAGCTAAAGGCTACAATGTGTTTATCGCAAAAATTCAAGAACTGGTGCAGCAAGTTGCCGACTCGACAAATCAAATGGCCGCCGCCACAGAAGAGTTATCGGCAGTGGCTGGAGAAACCCGCCAAGGTGTCGTGACCCAGCGTGACCAAACCACTCAAGTGGCCACCGCCATGACCGAAATGGCCGCCTCGATACAAGAGATAGCCGGTAATACCCATAACGCCGCGACCAATGCACAATCGACCACAGAAATCGCCTTAGAGGGCAATCGCACGGTTGGGCGCAGTGTCGATGCGATTAATTCACTCGCAGCAGAAGTCGAGCAAGCCTCGCAAACTATTCGCGATCTGCAAGTGCAAAGTAGCAGTATTGAACAAGTCCTTGAGGTGATCCGTAATATTGCCGAACAAACCAACCTACTCGCCCTCAACGCCGCGATTGAAGCCGCGCGCGCGGGTGAAGCGGGCCGAGGATTCGCCGTGGTGGCCGATGAAGTGCGCAACCTAGCCCAGCGCACGCAGCAATCGACCGGTGAAATCGAGCAGATGGTCGCAGGTATTCAAAGCGGTACTCAAGAAGCGGTTAATGTTATGCAGCGTAGCAGCCAGAAGAGTAATGATGCCGTCGCTGAAATTGCGGGTACCCAAAGCACACTTAACGAGATCAACCGCTCGGTCGAAGTGATCCACGACATGAATATTCAAGTGTCGGCCGCCGTTGAGCAGCAATCATTAGCCGCTGAAGAGGTCAACCGCAGCATCACCACCATTAGTGATATTGCTGAGCAAAGCGGCCAATCGGTGGAACAAACCGCACTGGCTTGTGATGATCTTGCTAGGCTTGCAGCGGGATTACAGGTGTTAGTCGCGCGTTTTCGCGTGTAACTGCAGTTCCTAGCGAGATAAACTCACTCCGTTTGGTATCAACTTAACGGAGTGAGTCAATTCACCGTCAGAGAGCTTATTTTTTACCGCCCCCCCCACATTTAAACAATCCACCTTGCATCACGCAGCCAAGGTCATCGGCTTAAGCTTTGCCCCACTAGCGATTTAAGCCTGCCCGCGATGAAGACGTTACATCTAGTACTCAGCAGCCAAAAAATCATACTAAAACCCTGTCGCAATAACATTTAAAGATAGGTGTCAGGCTTGCCCTATGAGACAATCACGCCATGAAAATTTACCGTAAATTACATAAAGCGCCTTTTAGAGTATTTCACATCTCTCGACGCCGATTCGGCCTGCGTTTAAAACGCGACATGCTGGTGCTGAAAGATGCGCTGTCACAAGAAAAACAGGAAACCAAAGAGATGTTGGTGACCTACAAACGCTACACTCGTAAACAGGCCAATAAAGAAGAGTTGAAGCTAGCCAACAAGCAGTTAGCCGATCTCATCAAGGGGCTGGGCTTAGGCGTATTTGCCGTGTTACCTTTTGCGCCAATCACTATCCCCATAGTGGTTAAACTGGCTAAGGTGGTAGGCGTTGAGATTCTACCGAGCTCTTTCAATAACTTATCAGAGCGAAAAGCCCAGCTTAATCGTGTGGCCCAACAGCATAAACGTGATATCCACGTCGTAGAAAAAACCAGCAATAACCCGCAGTAACTCACCCGCCACATTCACCTTGTGGCGCTAGCGTGATAATCTTAATTGATTTTTTGACCTCAAATAAGATGATACCCAATGACTTCACTACTTATAACTGGCTCCAACGGCATTCCCTTGTCGATCATTTCAACTGAAGATTTTTCACAATGGCATGAGCAATTGCCAGCAACACAGCAAAATTGGCTTAAAGCCACCCAGTTTTCAGGCAAAGGTTTAAGCCTGATCCCCGGTGCCGACGGAGAACTGGCACAGGTTGTCTATGTTAGCGAATCACCGGATGACTACTGGGTTTGCGGCGATATCGTCAACCAACTGCCCGCCAATCAGTACTACCTCGATGCCAGCGAAGCTCAGTGTAAAGTCGCCGCGTTCAGTTGGGCATTAGGGGCTTACAAGTTCGATCGATACAAGAAAAATGATAAACAGTATCCTCAACTTGTTATTGATAACGACGCTTTGGTCGCCAGTACATTAAAACTGGTACGTTCGGTGACCATAGTGCGCGATCTGGTTAACACCCCTGCTGCCGACATGATGCCACAAGATTTGGGCGACACCATGGAGGCCTTGGCTGAAGAGTTCGGCGGCCAAGTGACGCAAATCATCGGTGATGAACTGCTTGAGCAAAACTACCCCACCATCCATATGGTTGGCCGCGCCAGTGACAACCAGCCACGGCTTATCGATTTAACCTGGGGCGATGAAAATGCGCCTAAAGTGACGCTAGTGGGTAAAGGGGTCTGTTTCGACTCGGGCGGTTTAGATCTTAAACCCGGTGCAGGCATGCGCTTGATGAAGAAAGATATGGGCGGTGCGGCACATGTGATTGGTTTAGCCCACCAAATTATGGCCAGTAACCTGCCTGTACGCCTGCGTGTACTGGTGCCGGCGGTGGAAAATGCGGTCTCGGCAAATGCATTTCGCCCAGGTGATGTGATCATCACCCGTAAAGGCTTAACCGTTGAGATTGATAACACCGACGCCGAAGGCCGCTTAGTCTTGTGTGATGCCCTTGCCGATGCCAGCGATGAAAAGCCTGATCTGTTGATCGACTTTGCCACCTTAACCGGCGCCATGCGCATCGCCTTAGGTACTGAGTTACCTGGCTTCTTTAGTAATGATGACGAAGTGGCTGCTGATATTACTGCTGCAGGACTTAAGGTTGAAGATCCCGTCTGGCGCATGCCGCTGCATAAAGCCTACTTTGATCTTACTGGCAGCGATATTGCCGACTTAGCCAACTGTGGTAAGACGCCTTTTGGCGGCGCGATCACCGCCGCCTTGTATCTTGAAGCCTTTGTGGATGACAAGATAAGCTGGAGCCATTTTGATGTCATGGCGTGGAACAACCGCACCTTACCCGGTCGCCCCATTGGTGGTGAAGCCTTTGGTATTCGAGCGGTGTTTGAATATCTAGCACAACGTTTCGCTAAATAGCCGTTTTAAAACAGCCAACCAACAAAAAGCCCAAGGCAATGTAATTGCCTTGGGCTTTTTTATCAATGGGGTTTAGCGGCGATTAAGCATCGACACCCTTGCTACGCAAGAACTCATCGTAAGTGCCTCTGAAATCGTTCACGCCATCGGCGGTGATCTCTATGATACGGGTGGCGAGTGATGATACAAATGCGCGGTCGTGACTGACAAACAACAATGTGCCTTCATACATCTCTAGCGCATTGTTGAGCGATTCAATCGATTCCATGTCCAAGTGGTTGGTTGGCTCATCCATAACCAAGATGTTTGGCTTTTGCATGATGAGTTTACCAAATAGCATACGGCCCTTTTCACCACCTGATAACACCTTGACTGACTTCTTGATGTCATCAGAGCCAAACAACATACGGCCTAAGTAACCACGAACGCTTTGATCGTCATCTTCTGGTTTGCGCCACTGGCTCATCCAGTCAAACAAAGTCATGTCGTTTTCAAAATCAGATTCATGATCCTGGGCGTAATAACCGATGGCTGAGTTTTCAGACCATTGGATAGTGCCTTCATCTTGTGGAATATCATGGATAAGGGTACGTAACATAGTGGTCTTACCCACACCGTTTTCACCCAGTACCGCAATACGCTCACCCACTTCTGCAATCAGGTTAACGCCTTTAAATAGCGGGTTGTTCTCGAAACCTTTAGCCAAATCTTCAACCACTAATGCGTTACGGAACAGTTTCTTTTCCTGCTCGAAACGGATAAATGGATTCACACGGCTTGAGGCTTTAACCTCTTCAAGCTTAATTTTATCAATCTGCTTAGCACGTGAAGTCGCCTGTTTCGCTTTAGAGGCGTTAGCCGAGAAGCGTGCAACGAAGCCTTGAAGTTCAGCAATTTGTGCCTTTTTCTTAGCGTTATCAGACATCAAACGCTCACGAGCTTGGTTAGCCGCCATCATATACTCATCGTAGTTACCCGGATAAACGCGCAGTTCGCCGTAATCCAAGTCAGCCATGTGAGTACAGACAGAGTTTAAGAAATATCTATCGTGCGAGATGATAATCATGGTGCTGTTACGCTGATTGAGCATCTCTTGTAACCAACGAATGGTGTCGATATCCAAGTTGTTGGTAGGCTCATCGAGTAGCAAGATATCTGGGTCACTAAACAGTGCCTGGGCAAGCAGCACTCGCAGCTTGAAACCTGGCGCGATTTCGCTCATCAAACCAAAGTGTTGCTCAAGCGGAATACCCACGCCCAGCAATAATTCACCCGCGCGAGATTCGGCGGTATAACCGTCCATCTCGGCAAATTCCATCTCAAGCTCAGCCACTTTAATGCCATCTTCTTCACTCATTTCTGGCAAAGAATAGATGCGGTCACGCTCTTGCTTGACTTTCCACAGCTCAGCATGGCCCATGATCACAGTATCAACCACGTTGAACTCTTCATAACCAAACTGGTTTTGGCTTAACTTACCTAGACGCTCGTTAACATCAAGCGATACGTTACCCGAAGTAGGCTCAAGCTCACCGCCTAGGATCTTCATGAAGGTTGATTTACCACAACCATTAGCGCCGATAAGACCGTAGCGGTTGCCGCCGCCAAATTTGACTGAGATGTTTTCAAACAGTGGCTTAGAGCCAAACTGCATGGTGATATTAGCTGTTGTGATCAATGTGAAATTCCGAAATTAGTTAAGCGAAGCGCTGCCAATGGTGGCCATTTGATCCCCAAACTGACGGTATACTCTCAGTCAAGGATGCAGTGATGATACACCGCGCTAAAAGGGACAAATTAAAGCGCGCTACTATAGCGATTTAGGTGGTAATTAGCAATGACAACCCTAAAGTTTCCCCAGAAAAGTCGCATAAAATATCGACGCAATGGCTTCACTAAAGGGTGTCATGACCCAGAGTCTAGCAGCAGGATATCTTGCCCCAACCGCCTACTTTTTAGTTGCATCAGTGCCTAAACGCAGTCCTCGTAACCGGTTAGCATTGGTCACCACAGTCAATGAAGACAGGGCCATCGCCGCGCCAGCTACCACAGGGCTGAGTAACCACCCCGTCAACGGAAACAAGACGCCAGCGGCAACGGGGATCCCCAAGGTGTTATAAATAAAGGCACCAAACAGATTCTGTTTAATATTACGCATCGCCGCGTTAGCCAACATAAAGGTATCCGCTAAGGCCATCACGCGCTCAGATAACAAGGTGATGTCTGCGCTCTCTATCGCCACATCCGTGCCGCTGCCCATGGCGATGCCAACGTCCGCTTTTGCTAAAGCTGGCGCATCGTTAATGCCATCACCCACCATAGCAACCACTTCGCCCTCTGATTGACGCGCCTTGATAAGCGCCAGCTTTTGCTCAGGACTGACCTCAGCAACGACATCGGTAATGCCCACCTGCTGCGCTACGGCCGTTGCGGTGTGCTGATTATCGCCGCTGAGCAGCACTACCTTTTTTCCTTGTTGTAACAGGGCCGCCACCGCCGCTTTGGCATCATCCTTAATAGGATCGGCAATCGCCACCACGGCCTGTAGATGACCATCAACCGCACAATAAATAGGCGTCTTCCCCATTTGGGCAAAATCACTAGCATGGCTTGTAGCTCGCTCAATATCGCTAATCTGCTCTGCTTGCATTAACTTAAGGTTACCGGCCACCAATCTATGGCCATTCACTTTGGCAACAATCCCTTGGCCAGTGATATTGTCAAAACTATCGACCTCACCAAGCGCCAATTCACGGCGTTTAGCCTCTGTTATCATGGCCGCCGCTAAGGGGTGTTGCGAGCGCTGCTGCGCACTGGCTAGCAAGGCAATTAACTTATCTTCGCTAAAAGGACTTGCCGTCTCATTATCGCCAGCTTGACTGCCAGTAGGCTGATTGTCACGGGTCATCTTTGCGAGCGTGACCACATCGGTGACTGCAGGCTTCCCCTGAGTGATAGTGCCGGTTTTATCGAGCACCACAGTGGAGACTTTACTGGCACTTTGCAGCGCCTCACCGTTTTTAAGTAATACGCCCATCTGGGCCGCACGCCCCACCGCCACCATAATCGACATCGGCGTCGCTAGCCCTAACGCGCAGGGGCAGGCAATGATCAGTACCGTGGTTAACACCACCAGCGCATGGCTCAGCTGGGGGGCTGGCCCCACCACAAACCAGACTATGGCAGCAATAATGGCGATTAGCACTACCACTGGGACAAAGTACGCGGCAATTTTATCGGTTAACCTGCCAATGGGCAGTTTCGAAGTTTGCGCCTCTTGCACCAGTTCGATTATTTTTGCCAGCTTAGTCTGTTGTTGCCTAGCGGTGACTTCGTAAATGAGACTGCCGTTTTCATTAACCGTACCGGCGCTTAACTTATCGTCTGGCTGCTTCTCTACTGGTACAGGCTCACCGGTTAACATCGCCTCGTTGATCAGCGCCTGTCCCTCAAGCACGTCACCGTCCAGTGCCACGCGCTCGCCAGGTTTAAGGCGCAACTTATCACCAATATTAATGGCGCTAATCTCGACAACCTCATCGCCATCATCAGTCACTCGCGTGGCACTGGTCACTTGCAAACCTATTAGCTTACTGACCGCCTCACTGGTTTTACCGCGTGCGCGCAGCTCCATCGCATGACCAAGGTTGATTAAGCCTAAAATCATCACACTGGCCTCAAAGTAAACGTGACGGGTGTCGGCTGGAAACCATTGGGGTATAACAACCACCAACATAGAATAGAGCCACGCCGAACTGGTGCCCAACACGATAAGGGTATCCATATTGGCGCTGCCAGCCTTAAGCGAGCTGTACATACCGCGATAAAAGTGACCGCCGGTAGTGATAAGCAGCACGAAAGTGAGTATGCCCATGATCCCCCAGCCCACTTGTTGTGCGGGGCTGTTGATCATCATCTCATTACCTAACAATCCCCACAGCATCATAGGCACACCCAGTGCAAGCGCCGCCATGGATTGCCATAATCGGGTGCGATACTCCTTACGCTCATTATCCTGTCGCTCTTTGATCGCTAACTGCTGGTCGATCACTTGCTGGCCCGGATAACCGGCATTTGCTAACGCGTTAGCCACTCGCTGCGCCTTAGCAACCCCCACCACGGTAACCTGTTTATCGGCAAGGTTGACTGATGTTTCGACCTGCTCACCATCGCTAGCTAACGCCGCCATGGCTTTATCAATTTTGGCTACGCAGCTGGCGCAATTCATGGTTGGCACATAAAAGATAAGTTTATCCATGGGTATGACTCCTGTAGATGGATATTAATTTGTCTTTCTATACCATCAAGCGTAATGTCTCCCCTTATGGGAGAGTCAATGTGTGGAGATAAATATGATCAATATTGGAGAGGCGGCAAAACAAACTGGCTTATCGGTTAAAAGTATCCGCTACTATCACGATATTGGCCTAGTGTGCGCCGAACGCGGCCATAATGGTTATCGATATTATAGTGATGCCCAGCTCGATGAATTACACTTTTTACACCACTGCCGCGAGCTCGGCTTTAGTCTAGACGATTGCCGTACGTTACTGAGTTTAAAAAGTGACACCAGCCGCAGCGCAGAAGATGTGAAACGTATTGCTCAAGTGCACCTTGATGAGACTAACCGGCGTATAGAGCAACTGAATCAACTGAAACAACAACTGAGTGAGTTGATCCATCAGTGTGCCGGCGGGGCTCAGCCAGAATGCGCCATTTTAAAAGGGTTAAGCAACAATAACCTTTAATTAGAACGATTAAATGGCCACTTTTTTCGTAACCAATGAAGCGTGCGACGCTGTTGTTGTGCGCTTAAACCAAAGTAAATACATAACCAGGGAGACAGCAAGATATACCAAGGCAACTGTGGCCTTTGAGACTGAAATAACAGATAAAAAAAGCCACTGTAAATCACTAATACTCCCATAATGCCAATGAGCAACATCAACTGTTTCGCGACTTTTTCTATCCACATAATCTCTGCCTAATCTCTGACTAACCATTTAAAACATTGATGACCGTATTTAAGTATCACTCATCTCCATATAATCTCTGACTCATGTATAAGATGTATATGACGAAACAAGCTAGTTAAGTATCACTCATTTAGCCCATTGATGAAATCCGCCAACAAAAAACGGGCCTATGCCCGTTTTGCTTGGTGTATCAAGACGTTTAGCTTAAATACGAATGCCACCGTCGATTTCAAATACTCGGCCGTTAACATAATCGTTTTCGATGATAAATTTCACCGTCGAGGCGATTTCACTCGCTTGACCTAAACGGCCAACTGGCACCATCTGTTCAAGACGCGCCAAGGCCTCAGGCTTCATGGCGGCGGTCATCTCGGTTTCTATCACACCTGGCGCTACGGCGGCGCTACGAATATTGTAGCGTGCAAGCTCTTTCGCCCAACCAACCGACATCGCGGCCACACCCGCTTTTGATGCCGCATAGTTGGTTTGACCAATATTGCCGGCCTTAGCAAGACTAGAAATATTGATGATCACGCCCGGCTGCTGTGATTCAATCATGGCGGCTGCCGCTTCACGACCGCACAAGAATGAACCTGTCAGGTTAACATTGATCACCGCTTGGAATTGCGCAAATGACATACGGTCGGTCACCTTGCCATCTTTGGCTTTGACCAACATGCCGTCGAGCAAAATACCAGCATTGTTGATTAACACATTCACCTGACCAAAGTCTTCTAAAATGTAACCAAACCCCGCCACCACATCTTCTTCATCGGTGATATCAAAAGCGTAACCTTGAACTTCGGTCGCCGCGCCAATATCGGCGCAGGCGCGTTCGAGTTTTTCTTGATCGACATCGATAAGCGCCAATTTCGCCCCAGCAGCCGCTAACTCTTGTGCCATCGCCAAACCAAGTCCGCCAGCTCCACCTGTGATGACCACTACCTTATCTTTTAAATCCATCAACTTACCCTTTGTTATTAAACTGCTCAAAAATACTGGAGAAATCACGCTTACCATTGCCTTGACGGGCATGATTAACATATAAACTGCGTGCCAAGGATCCCATTGGAGTACTGGAATTAGACAACAGCGCCGCTTCTTGCGACAAGCCTAAGTCTTTTACCATTAAATCCACCATAAAACCGCCTTGGTAACCGTTCGATGACGGCACGCTTGGCATCACATCTGGACAAGGATTATATTTATCTAGCGCCCAATTACCACCACTACTGACTTTCATGATCTCAGAAAGCACTTTGGGATCAAGGCCATGATCTATCCCCATCTGTAATGATTCACTGGTGCCAACCATTAATACCGACAGCAACATATTGTTGCAGATCTTAGCCACTTGCCCAGCGCCAGCGGCGCCTGCGTGGAATATATTGGCTCCCATGGCATTTAATACCCCTTGGGCTTGCGCAAAAGCACTGTCACTGCCACCGCAGATAAACGTGAGCGTACCCGCGCTCGCGCCTGCGGTGCCACCCGATACGGGCGCATCGATAAACTCAAGCCCTTTGGCTTTGGCCTGCTCGGCTACAAAGCGCGCGCTTTCGGCATCAATAGTCGAGCAATCGATTAATAAGGTGCCTTGAGCAACCACATCGACAATCCCTTTATTGGTGTCGTCACCAAGATACAAGGTACGCACATGCTTGCCTGCAGGTAACATGGTGACCACGATATCGGCCGATGCCGCCGCTGCGCAGGCGCTCGGCGCTGGGATGGCGCCTTGCTCACTCACATGATGCAGCGCATCTTGAGACAGATCGAACGCTTTAACGGTAAAACCCGCTTTTACTAGGTTAACCGCCATTGGGCCACCCATGTTACCTAAACCGATAAATGCAACTGTACTCATCTCTTACTCCTTTTCCCTAGGACAATACCCTGACGAAAACCTGTAACTTACTCGTCCTATCGGCCGAGTTTAGCTAGTGGATGTAGATCCTCAGGCCATGGTGAGGTCAATAGCTGTGTAACCGCTTGTGCGTCCACTGTATCGACACTGGCATATTTCCACTTTGGCTGGCGATCTTTATCAATTAATAGCGCTCGAACACCCTCGACAAAGTCACCGATAGCACAGCAATTACAACTCATACCCAGCTCGCGCTGAAATACTTGTTCGAGTGATAATTCGGTGCCTAAACGTGATTGCTCATAAACCAGATGAAGGCTCAATGGGCTTCCGGCTAACATAGTATTAAGTGCACGTTCTAGCCAAGGTTGATCAGTCTCATAGGCGGCCACTCTTGCCATGATCTGACTTAAATCGCCCTCCATCAACTGATCAATCAGCGCTTGATGCAGTGCAAGCACACTCTCACCCATCTTGATCGAGCAGCGACTCGTCATCGCTTCTAATAACGCATTAAGTTTAGAGTGATTAACCCCGATGTCGCCTTCCCAATCGATACTGGCTAGCGCATCAAACAGCGGCTGTTTATCATCGCTATTAAGATAATGATTTCCCAGGCCAACGAAATAAGCATCCGCGCTATTCATATTGTAAGCGGTCATGCCAAGAAAACGGCCAATGTGGCCAGGCATACGATTGAGGAAGTAACTGCCCCCCACATCGGGGTAAAGTCCAATGGTCACCTCTGGCATGGCGATGCGCGATTTTTCGGTGACAATGCGATGACTGGCGCCAGCCATGAGTCCGAGGCCGCCGCCCATCACTATGCCATCGCCCCACACCAACACGGGTTTATCGAAGGTGTGCAGCAGATGATCTAAATGATACTCGTCGGTAAAAAACACCCTCGCCATGTCGGTCACTTCACCCGGCGTCTCTTTAGAGGCGTGATACAGGGCGCGCACATCACCACCGGCGCAGAATGCTTTTTCGCCGGCACCATCTAGCACCACCATAGCGATGCTATCATCTTGTGCCCACGCGGAGAGTTGACGAGTAAGCGCTTGGATCATCTCCAAGTTAAGCGCGTTGAGTGCCTTTTCCATGTTCAGCGTGGCAACACCGACCAACTTGCCTGACAAGGTGCCTAAGGTTTGAAATACCACGCTATTGCTTTGCTCAATACTCATTAGCTATTGGTCCATTTTGCTTGGCGCTTTTCTAAAAACGCGTTAACCCCTTCGGCCTGATCTTTCGTGTCAAACAAGCCAACAAACAACTCACGCTCGACAGGCAGCGCCTGCGTTCGTGGCATCATTCGGCCCGCTTGAATAAGCTGCTTACACACAGTCACACTGCTAGGGCTCTGGTTAGCCACCTTTTCAGCAAGGGTTAACGCCGTATCTAAGGCTGAACCTTTAGCCACCACCTCTTCAACTAATCGCAGCTGCAGTGCCTTGTCGGCATCGACACGTTCGCCACATAAGATCATCCGCTTTGCCCAGCCTTCCCCGACCAAGGCGGTAAGATTTTGAGTACCACCAGCGCAAGGAAGTAAGCCAACGGTCGCCTCAGGCAATGCCATCACGGCCTGTGCTTCAGCGATGCGAATATCACAGGCAAGCGCCACTTCGAGCCCGCCGCCCATAGCATAGCCATTGATAGCAGCAATCGATACCCCACGAAAACCACTGAGGGCTTCAAACGCTTCGCCAAAATGTTTGGCCATTGAAGCCGCATTACCTTTATCGCCATCGGCAAACAGTTTGAGATCGGCACCAGCACTAAAAAACTTTTCCCCGTCACCCGTTAGCACTAAAGCATAAATCTCTTTGTTGGCATTCAGTTCGCTTACTTTTTGCTTAAGTAGCTGTAAACTCGATGCTGTCCATGTATTTGCTGGCGGATTGCTCATTGTGAGTACCGCGGTATGGCCAATAATTTTCTCGATAATCGCTGTCATCTTTATGCTCCTTTGTGACAATTACAGGATCGGGCTAGCGTTTTCGTCGAGTAGACGACGAGCAATAATCAAACGCATGATCTCGTTAGTTCCCTCTAAGATTTGATGTACGCGCACATCACGGAAATGGCGCTCCAGCGGATATTCACGAATGTAGCCGTAACCACCGTGAAGCTGCAATGCACTATCACAAACGCTAAAGCCAATATCGGTGGCAAAACGTTTTGCCATGGCGCAATAGGCCGTCGCTTCAGGGTCACCACTGTCGAGTTTAAAGGCGGCTAAACGCACCATCTGCCTAGCAGCAACTAACTCCGTCGCCATATCGGCTAACTTGAACTGCAATGCTTGAAATGCCGCGATCGGCTTACCAAACTGTTTACGCTCATTCATATATTGAGTTGCGCGATCGAGCGCCGCTTGCGCCGTACCCACAGAGCAAGTGGCAATATTGATGCGACCGCCATCTAATCCCTTCATGGCAAACGTAAAACCTTGACCCTCTTCGCCTAACAGATTGCTTACTGGCACACGAACATTATCGAAGGTAATTTCACGGGTTGGCTGGGCGTTCCAGCCCATCTTATCTTCCGCTTTGCCGTAGCTGATGCCATCGGTGTCTGCGGGTACCGCAATGGCCGAGATCCCCTTAGGACCCGCTTCGCCGGTGCGGCACATAACAACCAGCATCTCAGTCGAACCAGCGCCAGAGATAAACATCTTAGCGCCGGAGATCACATATTCATCGCCTTCACGAACGGCTTTGGTTTTGAGTGACGCCGCATCACTGCCGGCACCCGCTTCGGTTAAGCAGTAAGAGGCCAGTTTTTCACCTGTGGTCAATGGCGCTGACCATTCATCTCGCAGGGATTGAGAGCCAAAGCTAGTGATCATCCAGGTCGCCATATTATGAATAGTCAACATGGCCGTGGTGGCGGTGCAGCCCATCGCAAGCTGCTCGAAAATGATCGAGGAATCGAGGCGAGATAAGCCCATGCCACCTTCCGATTCTGGCGAGTATAAAGCGCAAAAGCCCAGCTCTCCGGCTTTTTGAATGACATCTTTAGGGAAATGATGCTCTTCATCCCACTTGGCGGCGAATGGAGCTAGCTCTTCATTGGCAAATTGAGTTGCCAGTTCGGCAAACTGGCGTTGGTCTTCATTCAGATTAAAATCCATCTGATTAACTCCTTGAGCACCTATGGTTATTCGCCGCTAGTGATAATGCGGCATTTTTTAATATCGGTGCGTTACTTGTTGATTGTTGATTATTAGCGGTAAACACATGATGAAAAGCCTTGGACCCATTAGTCCAAGGCTTTCACGTTATTTCAGGGCAATCGTCATATTCGGCGCATGATGCTCAACATCGGAGATGTCCGATTCAAACCAGCGCGCGGTGATGGTCTTGGTCTCAGTGTAGAAACGCACCGCTTGTTTTCCATAGGCGTGCTGATCGCCATAGAAACTGCCTTTCCACCCCGTAAACGAGAAGAAAGGTAGCGGCACAGGAATCGGCACGTTAATCCCCACCTGGCCCACTTCAATATTATGCTGATACTTACGCGCCGCCGCGCCGCTCGCGGTAAAGATAGAGGTACCGTTACCATATGGGCTGGCGTTGACTATCTCGATAGCGTCTTCAAGAGAATCACTTTCCATGCAGCACAACACAGGCCCGAAGATCTCCTCTTGGTAGATGCTCATCTCTGTAGTCACATTAGTGAACATAGTCGGTCCGACCCAGTTACCGCTTTCATAGCCCTCGACAGTGAAATCGCTACCGTCGAGCAGGCATTCGGCGCCCTCTTCTTTGCCTTGAGCAATCAGCTTAAGCACGCGAGCTTTCGCCGCAGGGCTGATAACAGGACCATAGGCTGCGTCTTTATCATCCCATAAGCCCGGTCTGACTTTGGCGATGGCATCACGTAGCTCAGGGATCCAGTTTTTCGCTTCACCCACAAATACTGCTACCGACAGCGCCATACAACGCTGACCCGCGGCGCCGACAGATGCACCAACCAAGTTATTAATGACTTGCTGTTTATTAGCATCGGGCATGATCACGCAGTGATTTTTAGCGCCGGCAAAGGCTTGTACACGCTTAAGATTATCGGTACCCGTCTTGTAGATATATTGACCCACGCCAACTGAGCCGACAAAGGAAATGGCTTTAATATCTTGATGCGTCAGCAGCACATCGACCGCCGTTTTGTCACCATGAATTAGCTGCAGAACACCTTTGGGTGCGCCCGCCTCTTCAAACAGTTCGACCAAGCGCTGCGGCGTCATCGGATCTTGCTCCGACGGCTTAAGTACAAAGGTGTTGCCGCAGGCAATCGCCAACGGGAACATCCATAATGGGATCATCGCCGGAAAGTTAAATGGTGTAATACCAGCGCATACGCCCAAAGGCTGGGTATAACTGTAGGTATCGATACTGCGCGCCACGTTTTCAACGGTTTCACCCATGATTAGGTTAGCAATGTTACAAGCGTGCTCAGCCACTTCGATACCACGCCACACATCACCTTTGGCGTCTTCAAAAGTTTTACCCGTTTCTTGAGCCAGAATCGTTGCAATCTCATCATGATGGGCTTTTAGTAGATGTTGATAGCGAAACATTACCCGAGCACGCTCTGATACAGGCACCTCTTTCCATGTCGTAAAGGCTTTTTTCGCACTAGCGATAGCAATTTCAACTTCTGATGTAGTCGCAGCGTTAATGGTCGCGATCACTTCATTATTAGCCGGATTAGTTACCGAGATCTGCTGAGTGCCTTGGCCTAAGGTAAATTCACCATCGATGTAATGTTTAACTTGAATAGTCATATTGCTTTCCTAAGATCTTTTTAACTAAGACAAAAATGTAAGTGACAGCTAAAAACTCACATCGTTAACTGAGGTTATGCCAATGGGCCAATAGCACATCTATCAGCCCGAGCAAATGGATTAGATTTCAATCGCCATAGCGGTGGCTTCGCCGCCACCGATACACAATGAAGCCACGCCGCGCGTAAGCCCTTTTGCTTTTAAGGCATGAATCAAGGTCACTAGCACACGGGCGCCAGAGCAACCGATTGGATGGCCTAATGCGCAAGCACCGCCGTTGACGTTAACCTTGGTTTCGTCTAGCCCGAGCTCTGAAATCGCTAGCATGGTGACCATGGCAAAGGCTTCGTTGACCTCAAATAGATCGACATCGGCTTTAGTCCAGTTAACCTTGTCGAGCAACTTAGTCATGGCGCCAACAGGCGCTGTGGTAAACATCGACGGCTCTTGAGCGTGAGTCGTGTGACCTTTAATGGTCGCCAGCACCTCCAGTCCCTTTGCATCGGCCTGCTCGCGGGTCATGAGCATGAGTGCGGCAGCGCCGTCTGAAATTGAACTTGAGTTTGCGGCAGTGATAGTGCCTTCTTTGGCGAATGCGGGGCGTAGTGTGGGGATCTTTTCAGGACGCGCATTCCCTGGCTGCTCGTCGGTATCGACCACGACATCACCACGTCGGCTCGATACTGTCACCGGGGTAATTTCAGCTTTAAACGCGCCAGATTCAATCGCGGCATTGGCTTTTTGCAGTGAGCTTAGCGCAAAGTTATCCATCGCTTCACGACTAATGGAGAAGTCATCAGCGGTCTTCTGGGCAAACGTCCCCATAGCACCACCGGTATAGGCATCTTCGAGGCCATCAAGGAACATGTGATCCATCACCTTGCCATGACCCATACGCATGCCGCCTCGGGCCTTGTCGAGTAGATAAGGGGCTTGACTCATGCTTTCCATACCACCAGCGATAACAATATTGGCACTACCCGCTTTAATGAGATCATGCGCTAACATCACCGTTTTCATTCCAGAGCCACAGACTTTATTGACTGTGGTCGCACCAACCGATAATGGCAGTCCAGCCCCTAACGACGCTTGACGCGCCGGCGCTTGACCAAGACCCGCTGGCAATACACACCCCATAAGTACTTCATCAACGTCAGCGCCTGCAATTGACGTGAAATCCATCAAGGCTTTAATTGCGGTGGCAGCCAGTGTTGGCGATGTGACACTCGATAGCGCGCCTTGAAAGCCCCCCATAGGGGTGCGCTTCGCCGCGACAATCACGATATCTTGGTTTGTTTGCTCTGTAGTCATCTTCCGCTCCATCTCGGTATTTTTTGCTCGAACCACATGTTGAGAACACGTGATGAACTGTGATCAATTTCAAATAATATTACTCTGACGTTTACGCGAACGTAAAGCAAGTGTTAACTCGCCAAAATGGTATAACTTTAGTCTAAGGTTTTGTCAGTCTGGATTTACACTTTGGCGTAATGTGTGAGTGGCCAAAAGGCTTGCTGGCAAATAAAGAGAGGACACCTGCCACTATATGGGCAAGCAAATTTTGGGGGGCGATAAAACTTTATAATGTTAAAAATTAACAACTTAAAGGTTAAATTTCAAATACAAATAAAATGCCATCAAGAAAAGCTATACATAAAACCAAGTTATTGGCACTCGCTAAGTGAGCGCCATCAAGGCGACACCGTCAAACTGCACGTCCTTATCTCAGTTGATATATTCGGGCTGCAATGCAGCCACCAAACTTACCGATTTAAAAATCGTCAAATTGTTTGCCCATAGCGCGAATTTGCTTTAATCCCACCCCATGCTGATTACGCTCGGCGCAGAGTTGCTGATGCACTTCATCCAGCGGTTCGCCAATTAACACGATGCGCACCTGATACCCTAGTGCCTTTGCCGCCGCGTCGTAGGCCATATATTCCCAATAGGCCATATTGGTATTATCACAGATGACTATGGGCTCACCCCGTGCCAACGCCTGAATAAACAGGGTTAAATTACGTTGATGGTATTCACTCAGCCGACTGGGATTAAACTGATACTGCCCCTGTTGATAAAATAAGTTATCGGTCGAAAAATAACCCCTAAGCCTTATCTGTTGCGCGACTGCGGCAGGCTGCGCTGCAATAAACTGCTCAACCCAATAACTTTTGCCGCTACCAGGTAAGCCGCGCATAATAATCGCTAACTTGTCAGTCTGAGTATTTTGACTGGCCAACATCCTATCGAGCGCCACGCTTGTATCCAGTTCTATGTCTAATTGCATTACTGCGGCGCACCTATTAGCTCATCGTTAATCTTGTCACCACGCAAAATCGTATCAACCATATGTGGCAAAATGCGGCTGGCCTTATCCTGCAGATGATATTGAAACTGACTGTGGCGATCGGCGGGCATAATATTAACTTCAACTGTTTGCGCGCCGTGATGATTAGCCGTGTCAACAAATCCGGCGGCCGGGTAAACCGTCCCCGAGGTGCCGATGGCAATGAATAGATCGCAAGTATCGAGCGCATGTTGGATACGATCTAGTCCGATAGGCATCTCACCAAACCACACCACATGAGGCCGCAGGCGCTGGGCCGGTATGCAACAGGTGCAGGTATGATTAACCCCAAAGTGATCTGTCAGCAAAAATGTCTGTTGTGAACGAGGGCAGCGCCCTTTTGTGAGCTCACCGTGCATATGCAGTAAGCGGCGAGAACCCGCCCTTTCATGCAAGTCATCAATATTTTGCGTCACCACGAGTAGCTGACCATCAAACTCTTGCTCGAGTCGGGCTAAGGCCTTATGCGCCTCGTTGGGTTCGATATGGCCGTCATGCAGCTGCTGCCAGCGTTCGTTATAAAAACGCTCCACCATTTCAGGATCACGCGCGTACCCTTCTGGGGTCGCTACATCTTCTATTTTATGTTCTTCCCATAGCCCGTCTTGATCCCTAAAGGTTCTGAGCCCTGACTCGGCAGAGATGCCTGCCCCGGTTAATATCACGATCTGCCGATACATCTGCTTTCCTTGTTATTGTTATCTTAATACTGACTCGTTGCCATATATCCAATACGCCTATGTTCAATTTAAGCCTGCCAGAACACAGTGGCGAGGTGTATTGGGCATTAGTATAAATACCACTATAAAAAGTATGTGTAAAATTCGCTATATTTTACCAGCAAACAATCAATTGCACTCGATTTGCTGACTAAGCGAACAATATGCAAGATCAAAGGTTTAAGTTTTTAAATTCAGCCCCTATAATGGTTGCCATTATCAACAACTGAACCTTTATTGGCGATGCTAAGGTTCTGCAATCAAGAGATTAATAATGACAGATGGAAATCAAGCGCTAAAGAAAGCGGGATTAAAGGTCACCTTACCACGAGTCAAGATCCTCGAGCTGATGCAGGGACCTGAAAATCAGCACATCGGTGCAGAAGAACTGTACAAAAAGCTACTCGATATTGGTGAAGAAATTGGGTTAGCAACTGTTTATCGCGTATTAAATCAATTTGATGATGCAGGTATTGTCACCAGACATCACTTCGAAAGCGGCAAGGCGGTTTTCGAATTATCATCACAACATCATCACGATCATTTAGTCTGTTTATCTTGCGGCAAGGTGATTGAATTTTCCGATGATATGATTGAGCGTCGTCAAGATGAGATAGCGATGAAGCACAATATTAAATTAACCAATCATAGCCTCTATCTCTACGGTGTTTGCACCAATGATGAGTGCGATCACGGCGATGCTTAATGGTTAACAGACCAGAGGCGATATAGCCAAGTTAATCTTGATAGCCAGCTGATATGAAAAAGGGATCCTAGGATCCCTTTTTCATTGGTCGCTTTTCACATTTGAGGAGTCAATGCATAAGCCTAAGGAGACAACGCCTAAACGCGGCAGTCACCTTCGACATCACAATGCTTATCAATAAACGGGTTGCTTACATTTTAAATCTCAAATTAACCCAAGCATGACCTCGGCTTAATCGTCTAATCTATCTGAAAGAATTTTGCCATCGATAGGATCGATACGCAGCTCACGCTCGACTCCATCTTTGTAAGCTTCCACTTCCCACTGGTCCCTTTTAACAGAGACTTCAGTAATGGGCGAGTAGCCCTGCGCTTCTAATGCCTTAATCACTTCAGAAAGCGGTTTAGCATCGACAGGTGGCTTCTCATGTGCAAAAGAGTGAGTCGCACCAAGGCATAAAGTACAAGCTATCATTGCACCAAACAGCTGCTTCATAATATCTCTCCTTCATTGCATTTGGATAACACGTTAATTGGGACGATGACCTGACACCCATTTACATCATACCTGCTCTTTTTCGCGGCAATTTTTATCATAGGATTTTGGGTTGTTCAATAATTTTTAGCAGCAAAAAAATGCCTTTTTATATCGATACAGTTATATGACAGCCTGATAAAAAACACAGCACGATTAACTGATACAACAACTGACATAACAGAGGCAAGATAGCGGCGTTTAATGGTTATAGTCGTAAGTTATCAAACTGAAAGCTCAAAAATAACCCACAAAAAAGGCGCCCTAAGGCTAATGCCAGTCAGTTAAGCTGATTGGCATTTTTCTTTTTATGGGGATATTTGCTTGGTTTTGACTTTATAGCCCTTGGGTACACCCTATCTTCTCGTTTCGTTGGTAGCTCGAAGTTACCTAGCATTTCTATCAGTTGCTCGTAATGATTGGGTAAATTTCCTGGGCTCATCAGTGGTAATCTTGCTAGGTAACTTAGTATCGTACTCGCGCAGTTACTGAAGCTGAGGCGATTGGCCCATATTCCTTTTCTTGACGCGGCCTCAGTCATTGCTTGACGCATCAGGTTGTAGCCAAGTAGTAAGCCCCAAAGTTCCTGTTCTACCATCTCTGATTTTTTACTTCTTAGCGTATACTCGCTGTTTAGTAGGGTCTGTTTCATCTCTCGGTAGCCAAGCTCTATTTCCCATCGATGATTATATAACTCAACGATGTCAGCACTTGGAAAGCGTAATGGGTCGACCATTGAGGTTAATACCTGATGCGTCTTACCTTTTATTGATTTTGTCACCAGCCTCGCTTCTATATGCGTCGGTAGCGCTGGGTTTTGTTGTCTGGCTTGGGCGGTTATTGCCAATTTCACCTGTTTATCTAACCGGCCATTTGAGTGTAAAACCTCGTACTGAAGCCCCTTTCTCGCAGGGATTAACCAGTGCCGCTCTTCACCACCTAGTTGCCATTGATGTAGCAAGTTTAAGGAGTAAAAACCTTTATCGAACATCGTGAGACTATGGTCTGGAGTTGACTGTATGAGCGCTTCTGCTAGCTTCATTTCACTCGTTTTATAACCATCAAACGCGCTATTTATCAGTTGATGGCTAGTGAGCTCCATATGACACACCATACGAACCTGAGGAAATGAGGTGTCACCATGTTGATTTGATGGTGAGCCAAAAGCATTACGATTATCAGCGGTGTCCTGAGTGCGCCAGACTACACCATCAACGGCTAATAAATTCAGTCCACACCACGTCTCAAATTGAGTGTTGCTATAGTAATGTTTTGCCATCATTTGAAAGGCATTTTTCATACTCTGCACACCTAACCTCTGGCGCCCTTGAACAAGAGCACTGGGGGCAATGAGCTTCTTTTTACCTGGTAGCATCAACTCCATATGAGTCGCAAGCTCCCATACAGACTGTTGTCGGTAAAAACTCATACCAATGACAGACCACATAACTGCATCAAGGGGTAAGCGACGTTTTCTTACTGTGGCGACCCCAGCAGTTTCAAAGGCTTGCTGGATGATGTTTTCATCCAATAAGTGATTAAGATTGGTAAAGGCTGTGGCTTCTTGGTGGTATTCAAAAGCGGTGCAGAAAGCTTGTTCTAAAGACATAAAAAAATCCAATATCATTTCTGATATTGGATTTTGAAGCCTTTTAAAGATCGGTCAACTGATCGTTTATATGCTTAACTGATCGGCATTAGCCCTAAGGCGCCTATTTACAAGTGGGTAAGATTACCAACCTGTTTTAGTACGTAGTGCACTGCCGATATCTGCAAGTGAACGTACGGTAGTTACGCCCGCCGCTTCTAGTGCTGCAAACTTATCTTCTGCAGTACCTTTACCACCAGCGATGATCGCACCAGCATGACCCATGCGCTTACCTTCTGGTGCAGTCACACCAGCAATGTAAGAAACAACAGGCTTAGTCACGTTAGCTTTGATATATTCAGCCGCTTCTTCTTCAGCCGTACCACCAATTTCACCAATCATCACGATGGCTTCTGTTTGTGGATCGTTTTGGAACATTTCCAATACGTCGATGAAGTTAGTACCTGGAATTGGGTCGCCACCAATACCAACACAAGTTGATTGGCCGAAACCTTCATCGGTAGTTTGCTTAACCGCTTCGTACGTTAGGGTACCAGAGCGAGAAACAATGCCCACTTTACCAGGCTTGTGGATGTGACCAGGCATGATACCAATCTTACATTCACCTGGGGTGATAACACCTGGGCAGTTAGGACCGATCATGCGCACGCCAGTTTCTTCAAGCTTAACCTTAACTTGCAGCATATCCAGAGTAGGAATGCCTTCAGTAATACAAACGATTAGCTCGATGCCACCATCGATAGCTTCAAGAATGGCATCTTTACAGAAAGGGGCTGGTACATAGATAACGGTTGCTGTTGCACCCGTTTCAGCTACGGCATCTTTTACAGTATTAAATACTGGAAGACCTAAGTGAACTTGACCACCTTTTCCTGGAGAAACACCACCAACCATTTGAGTGCCATACGCGATAGCTTGCTCAGAATGGAAAGTACCTTGACCACCAGTGAAACCTTGGCAAATGACCTTGGTATCTTTATTGATTAATACAGACATTATTTGCCCTCCGCAGCAGCAACAACTTTAACAGCAGCGTCAGTTAGTGACTCAGCTGCAATAATGTCAAGACCAGAGTTAGCCAATACTTCGCGACCGAGATCAGCGTTAGTACCTTCAAGACGAACCACAACTGGCACTTCAACACCCACTTCTTTCACTGCGCCAATGATGCCTTCGGCAATCATGTCACAACGTACGATACCACCAAAGATGTTCACCAGAACCGCTTTAACGTTAGCGTCAGACAAAATGATCTTAAATGCTTCAGCTACGCGCTCTTTAGTCGCTCCACCGCCAACGTCTAGGAAGTTAGCTGGCTTGCCGCCGTGTAGGTTAACGATGTCCATGGTACCCATTGCTAGGCCGGCACCGTTTACCATGCAACCTACGTTACCGTCGAGGGCAACATAGTTAAGCTCAAATTTAGCCGCATGTGCTTCACGCGCGTCATCTTGTGATGGATCGTGCATGTCGCGGATTTTTGGTTGACGGAACAATGCGTTGCCATCGATACCTATCTTACCGTCTAGGCAGTGAATGTTGCCTTCGGTCGTGATAACCAGCGGGTTGATCTCAAGCAGTGCGAAATCATGGTCGTTGAACATCTTAGCAAGACCCATGAACACTTTAGTGAACTGCTTCATTTGTGTTGGGTTTAGACCCAATTTGAAGCCAAGATCACGTGCTTGGTAAGGCTGTGGACCCGTTAACGGATCGATAATGGCTTTGTGAATAAGCTCTGGCGTTTCTTCAGCCACAGTCTCAATCTCAACACCACCTTCAGTTGATGCCATAAACACCACGCGACGGGTCGCACGGTCAACAACAGCGCCAAGATAAAGTTCGTTAGCGATATCGGTGCAGCTTTCGACTAAGATTTTAGCAACTGGCTGGCCTTTTTCGTCAGTTTGGTAAGTGACAAGGTTCTTACCTAACCAATTTTCAGCAAATGCTCTGATCTCTTCTTTGTCGCCGGTAACTTTAACGCCACCTGCTTTACCACGGCCGCCTGCGTGTACTTGACACTTAACAACCCACATATCACCGCCAATATGGCCTGCCGCTTCTACCGCTTCTTGAGGGGTATCACAAGCAAAACCTTCTGACACTGGTAAACCATATTCGGCAAATAGGGATTTTGCCTGATATTCATGCAAATTCATGATGATCTATCCGTATACTTCTTATCAAATCCAACCGGCTCATAGGAGCCAGTAGCGAGGGTGATGCCCACCAAAGCGATAGGCATCGAATCAACGTCGTCTTACAGGTCGAGCAATAGACGAGTTGGGTCTTCGAGGAAGTCCTTAATGGCAACCAAGAAGCCAACAGACTCACGACCATCGACTATGCGGTGGTCATAAGACAATGCTAGGTACATCATAGGCAGGATTTCAACCTGACCATTAACAGCCATCGGGCGATCTTTAATGGCATGCATGCCTAAAATCGCACTTTGTGGCAGGTTCAAAATAGGCGTCGACATGAGTGAGCCAAATACGCCACCATTAGTCACGGTGAAGTTGCCGCCTGTCATATCATCAACAGTCAGCTTACCGTCACGGCCTTTGATGGCTAATTCACGCACGTTACGTTCGATCTCAGCAAGGCTCATGGTGTCGGTGTCACGCAGTACTGGCGTCACCAAACCACGTGGGGTCGATACCGCGATACTCACATCGAAATAGTTATGATAAACAATGTCATCACCATCGATAGAGGCGTTAACTTCTGGGAAACGCTTCAGGGCTTCAGTCACGGCTTTGACGTAGAAAGACATGAAACCTAGACGAATACCGTGACGCTTCTCAAACACTTCTTGATACTGCTTACGAATGTCCATGATAGGTTTCATGTTCACTTCGTTGAACGTCGTCAACATTGCAGTTGAGTTCTTCGCTTCAAGTAGACGATTGGCAATGGTCTTACGCAGACGTGTCATAGGTACACGCTTCTGGCTACGCTCGCCTAGTGGGGCTACAACAGCAGCAGGCGCTGATGCAGGTTTCGCAGCAGGGGCTGATTTTACGAAGGCTTCAACGTCTTCTTTCGTGATACGTCCACCCACGCCAGTGCCTTTCACTTGAGCTGCATCCACATTATGTTCGGCGATTAAGCGACGAACAGATGGACTTAGCGCATCATTTGACTCATCACTTGCCGCTTCTTGTGGTGCTTCAGCTTGCGCCTTAGTCACTTCTTGACCAGCAACCGCGCCAGCAACAAATTTAGCAATCACAGCTTCACCTAGAACGGTGTCGCCTTCTTCGGCTAGAAACTCAACGATTGAACCATCTTCTGGCGCAACCACTTCAAGTACCACTTTATCGGTTTCAATATCAACCAAGTTTTGATCACGAGTCACTTGCTCGCCAGCTTTGACATGCCAAGTGGCGATGGTTGCATCAGCAACTGATTCTGGCAGTACGGGTACCTTAATTTCGATACTCATGGAAAGCTATCCTTTTTAAATTATCAATTACTACAGTTTTAATGCGCTATTTATTAGAGATTCTTGTTGCTGAGCATGCAGTGCTGGGTAACCACAAGCAGGGGCAGCAGATGCTTCACGGCCTGCGTAGGTTAACTGTGCGCCTGCTGGAATCGCCGCCCAGAAATGGTGTTGGCTACAATACCAGGCACCTTGGTTCTGCGGCTCTTCCTGACACCAAACGAAATCTTTAACGTGCTGATATTGCGCCAGGATTTGTACCATGTCCTCATGTGGGAACGGATACAATTGCTCGACACGGATCAGTGCAATATTAGTGAGATTCTCTTTGCGACGCTTTTCAAGCAGCTCAAAGTACACTTTACCACTACAGAACACGACGCGGTCAACCTGGCTGCTATCTTGCTCATCGATCTCCGCAATCACGTTTTGGAAGGTGCCAGTGGCAAGCTCTTCCATACTCGATACGGCTAATGGATGACGCAGTAGCGATTTAGGCGACATCACCACCAATGGACGACGCATAGGACGTACCACTTGACGACGTAGCATGTGATAAACCTGCGCAGGCGTTGATGGCACGCACACTTGCATATTGTGGTTAGCACAAAGTTGCAAGAAACGTTCAAGACGCGCACTGGAGTGCTCTGGACCTTGACCCTCATAACCGTGTGGTAACAGCATGGTTAAGCCACATAAGCGGCCCCACTTTTGCTCACCCGATGACAAGAACTGGTCAATCACGACCTGCGCGCAGTTAGCGAAATCACCAAACTGGGCTTCCCAAAGCGTTAATCCGCCAGGCTCGGCTGTGGCGTAACCATATTCAAACGCCAGTACTGATGCTTCAGACAATACCGAATCAGAGATATCGATAGGGCCTTGCTCGTCGGCCACATTACGCAGTGGTAAATAAGCCGTTGCATCGTTTTGATTGTGTAATACCGCATGACGATGGAAGAAGGTGCCGCGACCTGAGTCTTGCCCCGTAATACGTACCCGCTTGTTATCTTCAAGAATTGAGCCGTAGGCTAAGGTTTCAGCAAACCCCCAATCGAGCAGCTTTTCACCCTTTGCCATGGCAACACGATCTTTATAAATCTTGGCGACACGTGACTGTAACTTATGATTTTCAGGTACATAACTTAACTTGTCAGCCAAGTTTTGCAGACGCTCGATAGACATTTCACCTGGGTAGGCTTCGTCCCACTCGCGATCAAGATAAGGCGTCCAGTCAACCGTATGCAGCGTCATAGGGCGCCACTCTTTAACGACGCAATCACCTTTATCGAGTGCATCACGGTAGTCGTTGATCAAGCTGGTGACTTCATCAGCAGCTAAGGTGCTCTCTTCGATTAAACGCTCGGCATAGATCTTACGCGGCGTCGGATGCTTTTTAATCTTGGCGTACATTAATGGCTGCGTAGCACTTGGCTCATCGGCTTCGTTATGACCATGACGACGATAACAAACCAGATCGATAACCACATCACGCTTAAACTCGTTACGGTAATCAACCGCCAGCTGCGCAATGAAGGCAACGGCTTCAGGATCATCAGCATTAACGTGGAAAATCGGCGCCTGCACCATCTTAGCGATATCGGTACAGTATTCTGTTGAGCGAGTATCTTCAGTCAAGTTAGTGGTAAAGCCCACTTGGTTATTGACTACGATACGAATACTGCCACCCACTTTAAAGGCACGGGTTTGAGACATGTTAAATGTCTCTTGTACTATCCCCTGACCTGCAATAGCACTGTCACCATGGATGGTGATGGGCATTACTTGCAGACCGGTTTTACAACCGCGGCGATCGAGACGTGCTCTGACAGAGCCCATCACCACAGGGTTAACTATCTCAAGGTGCGATGGGTTGAACGCAAGGGCTAGATGAACATTGCCACCTGGCGTTTCAAAATCTGAGGAGAAACCTTGATGATACTTAACGTCGCCTGAACCGAGTAATTCGTCGCTGTGCTTACCAGCAAATTCATCAAACAGTTCTGACGGTTTTTTACCGAGAATGTTCACCAATAGGTTTAAACGACCACGGTGAGCCATCCCCACGACCATCTCTTTGGTACCGGCTTGGCCACCACGGTAGATGATTTCACGCATCATGGGCACGAGTGCGTCACCGCCCTCGAGTGAGAAGCGCTTAGCACCGGGGAACTTGGCGCCGAGGTATTTTTCCATACCTTCGGCGGCGTTAAGGCCTTCGAGAATACGGAGTTTGGTGGATTTATCGTAATTAGCTCTACCTAAGGATGGCTCCAAACGTTGTTGGATCCAACGTTTCTCATCGGTATCTGTGATATGCATGTATTCAGCGCCGATAGCACCACAGTAGGTGGCCTTCAGTGCATTCACAAGATCACCTAGCTTCATGGTGTCGCCACCGTGCGCAAATGAACCTGTGTTGAATTCACGATCCATATCGTCGCTAGTTAAGCCGTGGAAGGCAGGGTCCAGTTCAGTGACGGCATCGCGCTTCCATAAACCGAGGGGATCCAGATTCGCATTCTGGTGACCGCGGAAACGGTGAGCGTTGATCAACTGTAGGACTTTAACTTGTTTAGCATCCACATCAGGGTCGGTAATACGAGCAGAGCTCTTATGGCGGCCTTCTAACGCTAAACTACGAAAATATTCACGTACTTTTGAGTGGGCAGCTTCGGGCACATCTGTTGCGCCGTTGGCATATGGGAGGTTATCAAATACCGCGCGCCAGTCGTCTGATACTGACTGTGGGTCTTCTTGATAGGCTTCATACATCTCTTCTACATAGGTCGAGTTCGCGCCACTTAAGTGAGACGAATCGAGCCAGGCTTTCATGATGCCTTGGTGCATTTCTATTCCTTTCAAACTTGATACACGTGTTTAGCCAAAGTCTTAAAAATGCAATCCCAGTTAATCGCACTGCAATTGCAATCTATCTGCCGCCCCGAGAATCCAGATTGTACGGCACATGTGTAGTTCCATTACATAAAAGAGCCACTTCCTCTCAAAGAAGAAGTGACTCTTCATGAGCTATATCATTATTAGAATCAGCTCAGGTTGTTGCATTTACACTGCTCTCTTAAGCAACATTGACTTAATGTGTCCAATGGCTTTAGTCGGATTCAATCCTTTCGGACAAACATCCACACAGTTCATGATGCCATGGCAACGGAATACGCTGTATGCATCATCAAGCTCAGACAAACGCTCTTCAGTCGCGGTATCACGGCTATCGATAAGGAATCGATAAGCATGTAATAGACCACTTGGACCGATAAACTTGTCTGGGTTCCACCAAAACGATGGACAGGCTGTAGAACAACAAGCACACATAATACACTCGTAAAGACCATCTAAGTGTGCACGTTCTTCAGGTGATTGCAGATGCTCACGCGCAGGCGTTTTCTCATCGTTAATCAAATAAGGTTTAATCTTTTCGTACTGTTTGTAGAACTGAGTCAAATCTACAATCAGGTCACGTACGACAGGCATGCCTGGTAGTGGGCGGATCTCAATAGTCTTACCCTTAAAGGTAGATATTGGCGTGATACACGCAAGGCCGTTCTTACCATTCATGTTGACACCATCACTACCACACACACCTTCACGGCATGAGCGACGGAACGCCAATGTTGGATCTTGTACTTTAAGTTGCATCAGCACATCAAGCACCATCATATCGGTACCGTCAGCCACTTCCAACGTGTAATCCTTCATGTAAGGCTTAGTGTCTACGTCAGGATTATAGCGATAAATAGCAATCTTTAAATTCATCTGACAGTCCTTAGTAAGTACGCTTGATTGGCGGGAACGCGGCACGAAGCTTAGGCTCCATGTTCACATCACGCTTAGTCATCTGCTCAGTCACTGGGTCAAACAGACTGTGACACAGCCAGTTTTCATCATCACGCTCAAGGTAATCTTCACGTGAATGCGCGCCACGACTTTCAGTACGATAGTTTGCTGCATAGGCTGTGGCTAACGCCGTTGCCATTAGGTTGTCTAACTCAAGACATTCAATACGTTGAGTATTGAACTCTTGTGAGTTGTCAGACAGCTTAGCATTCGCCAAACGGTCGCGAATAGCCTTAAGTTCAGCCAGACCTTCAGCCATAGCGTCACCGCTTCGGAATACTGAGAAGTTAAGCTGCATACATAGCTGCAGATCTTTACGGATTGTGGCTGGGTCTTCACCGTCTTTATTGCTTTCCCAACGGTTTAGACGCTCAAGTGACTTGGCGATATCAGCATCTGTCGCATCTTTTGGATCGACAGTGGCGTCAAGCGCTTTACCTAAGTGTTGACCCGCAGCACGACCAAATACCACTAAGTCGAGTAGTGAGTTACCACCTAGGCGGTTAGCGCCGTGTACTGATACACAGGCAATTTCACCGACAGCAAATAAGCCGACGACATCTTGCTCGCTGCCATCTTCATTCTTACGAATGACTTGGCCGCTGACTTTCGCTGGTAAACCACCCATCATGTAATGACAAGTCGGCAATACTGGAATTGGACCATCGGCGGGATCGATGTGAGCAAAGGTACGAGACAGTTCACATACACCAGGAAGACGCGCTTCTAGGGTTTCTTTACCTAAATGGTCAAGTTTCAACAGACAGTGTGGTCCTAATGGACCATCGAGGCCGCGACCTTCACGAATTTCGGTCATCATTGAACGTGCAACCACGTCACGTGATGCCAAATCTTTCGCGTTTGGCGCATAACGCTCCATGAAACGCTCACCGTCTTTGTTGAGCAGGTATCCGCCTTCACCACGGCAACCTTCGGTCACCAAAACACCGGCGCCAGCAATACCCGTTGGGTGAAACTGCCACATTTCCATGTCTTGCATCTGCACGCCAGCGCGCATCGCCATACCAATACCATCGCCAGTATTAATGTGGGCGTTAGTGGTAGAAGCGTAGATACGCCCTGCTCCACCAGTCGCGAGAATCGTGGCTTTGGCTTTGAAATAAACGATTTCACCGGTTTCGATTTCGATTGCAGTACAACCGACAATCGCGCCATCATCATTCTTGACTAGGTCCAGTGCATACCACTCAGAGAACACTTCAGTCTTGTGCTTAACGTTCTGCTGATAAAGACAATGCAATAAAGCATGACCGGTACGGTCGGCTGCCGCTGCAGTACGTGCCGCTTGCTCACCACCAAAGTTCTTTGACTGGCCACCAAACGGACGCTGGTAAATCTTACCATTGTCAAAACGTGAGAATGGTAAACCCATCTGCTCAAGCTCGATAATGGCTTCAGGACCGGTTTTACACATAAATTCAATCGCTTCTTGGTCACCGATAAAATCGGAGCCTTTCACGGTATCGTACATGTGTTGTTCCCAGTGATCCTCATGGGCGTTACCCAGCGCTACGGTGATACCACCCTGTGCTGATACGGTATGAGAACGCGTTGGAAACACTTTAGATAACAGCGCGCAGCTCTTACCTTCTTTAGAAATCTGTAGTGCAGCGCGCATACCTGCGCCACCAGCGCCAATAACGACTGCATCAAATTCACGAACTGGAATACTCACTTAAACACCCCACACAATAACAATGCCAGCAGCCAAATAAGAGAAGGCAGCCACGACGAAGACGAATTGGAGTACACCACGCAAACTGACGCATTTCACGTAGTCTGTCAGCACCTGCCAAATACCAATCCATGAGTGGATTAATAGGGCAACTAGGGCCAATAATGTAAACACTTTCATCGGCAGAGTGCTAAATAGACCATGCCAGACGTCATAAGTGAGAGGAGAACTAGCGGCGATAAATCCTACTAAAAAGATAGTGTAACAAGTAAGGATAACTGCACTAGCACGAATAAGAATAAAATCATGAACGCCGCTGCGTCCAAGACTTGCTGCATTTGTTACCATACCCAAATCCCCGCAATGATTGACAGTGCCGCGGCAATAACGAAGGCGGCTTTCGCTGAAGCGTTACCTGAGTCTAACTCTTCCCAACGTCCGGTATCCATGATGAGGTGGCGTACGCCAACGACAAGATGGTAACCCAGCGCGGTTAGAATTCCCCAGACGACAAACTTAACGAACAAGTTATCAAACAGAGATTGTATGCCTGCGAAACTCTCAGCAGATGCGAGTGATTCACTCAACAACCAGATAAGAATGCCGACGGCAAACAGCATGATAACACCGGATACACGGTGTAGGATTGACGCAATCGCTGTTGCAGGAAAGCGAATGGTCTGCAGATCTAGATGGACAGGTCTTTGCTTTTTCACGTTCTGCTCACTTCTGCTCCATTGAGCATTATTTTTGTTATCGAACCCCTTTCGAACGAAATTTGATCAGCAAGCAAACTTACCACCTCGTCTCGCCACAAAAGAAAAGTTTAAACAAACTGTTAACTAATTCAAAAATCACTAATTAAGCTTGTAAGAAATGGTTTATGAATTGGTTTGTTTGTAGCTCTTTTCGAGCCGAGGCAAGTATACGCCGCCGAAATGTCAAATACAAACATCACATTATGCAAATTTAGTTTTTTTGGTAAAAAAATCTGCCAAGTTCCTGTATTGATAAGGGCTTCAGCCAATTTAAGACCATGGTCTAACGAATTTAAACGCTTATTTAAATTGAAATGTGATCTAGATTCACTGTAAAGTATTGGCGTTTGACAAAGCCGCACTCACATAAGAATGAAGTAAGGAGAACGGGGTATGGCTGATAATATAGCCAAATTGGAATTACCAGGGAACGATTCGATTGACCTGCCTATTAAAAAAGGGACAGCAGGATTTGATGTAATCGACATCAGCAAACTAGGTAGCAAAGGTCACTTTACATTTGACCCAGGATTTTTAGCGACAGCATCCTGCGAATCCGCTATCACTTACATTGATGGCGCCCAAGGTATACTTTTACACCGTGGTTACGCAATCGACGAATTAGCCGTCGATTCAGATTATTTAGATCTTTGTTATCTATTGCTTTACGGTGAGTTACCCACTAAGGCCCAATACGATAAGTTTGTCTACACGGTTAAGACTCACACTATGGTTAACGAGCAATTGGCTTCGTTTTTCCGTGGTTTCCGCCGTGACGCTCACCCAATGGCGATGCTATGTGGTGTGACGGGCGCATTATCTGCGTTTTACCAAGACTCTTTAGACGTAAACGATGAGCATCACCGCGAAATCGCCGCGTTCCGTTTAGTGTCTAAAATGCCGACGATTGCAGCCATGTGCTACAAATACTCAATTGGCCAACCCTTTATCTATCCACGCAACGACCTAAGTTACGCGGGTAATTTCCTAAGCATGATGTTTGCTGTACCGTGCGAAGAATATAAGGTCAACCCAATTGTTGAACGCGCGATGGATCGTATTTTTATCCTTCACGCCGATCACGAACAAAACGCATCGACCTCTACCGTTCGTTTAGCGGGTTCTTCTGGAGCTAACCCATTTGCGTGTATCGCAGCGGGTATCGCCTCACTTTGGGGGCCGGCTCACGGCGGCGCCAATGAAGCCTGTTTAAACATGCTTGAAGAGATTGGCAGCGTTGATCGTATTCCTGAGTTTATTGCACGCGCTAAGGACAAAGACGATCCTTTCCGCCTAATGGGCTTTGGTCACCGCGTTTACAAGAACTTCGACCCACGCGCTAAAGTGATGCGTGAAACCTGTCATGAAGTGCTTGCCGAACTTAAAGTGAACGATCCGCTACTTGATGTGGCGATGGAGCTTGAACGCATTGCGCTTGAAGATGAGTACTTTGTGTCTAAGAAGCTGTATCCGAATGTCGATTTCTATTCAGGCATCATCATGAAAGCCATCGGTATCCCGACCAGTATGTTTACCGTGCTATTTGCATTGGCACGTACTGTTGGCTGGATTGCCCACTGGAAAGAGATGCTAGATCAGCCTGGTCACAAGATCAGTCGTCCGCGTCAGCTATACACAGGTTCACCTGAGCGTAGCTTTGTCGATTTAGACAAACGCGGCTAATCAGAACGATCTTTGCTAAACGTTAAAAGGCACTCATTGAGTGCCTTTTTTATTCGCATCTATCTAATGGTAGCGTTAACTCTCATGCTCATGGCAACCAATTGCTTGCAGCATGCTTACGTGCAGGTGTTTCTTCGACACCGCTGACTCTCTTTTTGAAAAGAATCATCCCTAGGTGCTCTGCGATTTCACTGCTGAAATCGAAGATCACAGCCGCACCTACACCGATTTCTTAATCTCTTCGATTTAGCCGTCATTGTGTAACCACATAGCCGTCAAAAGCTAACTCGGTTTTGGACAATTCTGTTTTAGGGAGTTTGCTAATTTAGCTATTCATAAATAAGTTATGGTATTGAAAACTGGCTACTAGCTACAGACTAATATTTCAAAATCATCCGCAGTCCTCACCACCTTCATCTCACTTCTGCCACTTTTGGTGAGAAATTTGAACAAGTCTACTTAACCTGTCTACTACTCTACAGTTCATACTATCCAAATACTAAGAATATATAATACGACTAGGCGATGACCGTTTTTGTTTTCATAAGTTCGCTGTTCTCCAACGCTTCGGGCATCTGTTCGAATTTAAAATATGCAGGTAAACTAACGTTAAAACTGCCTTTTGAAATACGCTCAAGCAGCGCTTCACCATTTTGCATTAATGCATGCCAATCGTCTTTATCACCAAAATCATGTAACGCTCCAAGGGCTATTTCGTGATAGGAAATAGTACGGGTAAATGGCGGGTCAATAGGTTTAGCAATACGATCTTGAATGCAGACAATATGTCCATTCGCTCTTAACAGTGGCACTAAATGGGCGGCATTTTCCCCACTCACCGCATCAAAAATGGCGAAGTATTTCATGTCGATTTGAGATTGCTCCCGATAAACTTGGCGAATACCTAAGCTTTTGGCTCGCTCTTCGCTCAGACTCGCTGAGACAATATCAACGATATAACCTGCTCTGACAAGGATCTGGGATAACAAATTATTCACCGCGCCAAAACCAACGACAAGCACTTCTCTTTGTCGGGTTAATGGAATTTTTTCAAATGCCTGCCACGCAGTAAGCATCGGGGAAGTGCCGCAGCAAGTTCAAACGATAGGCCCTCAGGCAGTGTCATCACACGCTCAGCGTTCAAAACGGTATATTCAGCGAAGCTACCATGGCGATTTAGTGAGCCATGATATGTCACTCGACGCCCAATTAGACTGGTATCAACTTTAGAACCTACTTGAACGACGACGCCAGCACCATCAACACCTGGAACATGGCCATTCGGCCAATTTAAAGGATTGGCTTTAATAAATTTCCAATCGACAGGGTTAATACCTATCGCTTTGTTTTGTAATAAGACTTCGTTGTCATCTAAAGCTGGTATTTCAGCCTTACCTAAAACAAGACTGTGTGTCTCAGTTTGATATTGCCAAATTCGATAGGGTTCCATATCACTTCCACTCGCTTAATGAAAAGGTAAGGCACCAAAGAGTTATCGTCCTTGGTACCTGGTGTATTAGGCCTGATATGTTGGATAATCGGTGTAGCCTTCGGCTCCTCCTCCATATAAGGTTAACCTAGCATCGGCATCAAACTCGGCCAATGGTAAATCATGGGCAAATCGGGCGACTAAATCTGGGTTCGTTACAAAAGGTGTACCAAAGGCAACGAAATCAGCATACTGCTTATCTAGCAACTGTTGCGCAGATTGCTTGGTCAACTTTCCTGCAACCATGATTGGATTAGAGTATATTCGGCGTACTTGCTGGCGAAACTCTTCAGGCACCTCTACATAGCGTGATATGTTTTCTGAAAAATGCACATACGCAAGGTTCATCGGTTGTAGTTTTTCCAACAATGCTAACGTTAGTGGAACAATTTCAACATCATCCCCAGCAAAACCCTCTCCGATATGAGGAGACAGACGAACCGCAACTCTTTCCCCACCAATTTCCTCGGTAAGTGCTTGTAACGTATCAACCAGAAAGCGCATACGATTCTCTTGGCTGCCACCATATTGATCAATTCTTTGGTTGCTTTCTAAGCGTAAAAAGGTATCAAACAAGTAACCATGCGCAGCATGAACTTCAACACCATCAAACCCTGCTTCAACAGCATTTCTTGCAGCTTTAACAAAGTCGGCAATGGTTGCTTGGATTTCATCTGCACTCATTGCTTTTGGCTGCTGGGTTTCCACCATGCCAAACCCGCCTTCAGGTAATGGGCCGAAGACCTGATCTGGAATTTTTATCGCTGATGGTGCCAGGGGTTGTGAACCTGAAATATCGGAATGACTACGACGGCCAACATGCCAGAGTTGGATAAATATCTTACCCCCTTCCTCATGAACAGCCTGAGTCACTTTCTTCCAGCCTTCAATGTGTTCTTCTGTGTAAATACCTGGCGTCATAGAGTAGCCCCGACCAACGGCTGAGACAGGAGCACCTTCTGTGACAATCAAACCAGCACTGGCACGCTGACGATAGTAGGTTGCCATCATCTCGTTTGGTACATCACCAGGTTGAGACGTGCGTGAACGAGTCATCGGCGCCATAGCGATACGGTTTCTAGTCTCAAGTCCGTGACCTTTAAATACCTTAAACATACTTCCCCCCTTAAGCTTTATACGTTGGATAATCAATCAGCCCTTTTTCACCACCACCAAACAAGGTGTTTGGATCATGCTCTGCCAATGGGTAGCCGTGAAGTAGACGTTCAGGAAGATCGGGATTCGCCACAAAAGGTCGACCAAAGCCGATCATATCAGCCAGTCCGTCATCAATAGCTTGCTTTGCTTTTTCCGCATTATAACGACCTGCGTAAATCAAAATGCCTTGATAAACCTCGCGTAAGGCACGTTTAAAAGACACGGGCGTATCAGGGGCGTCATCCCAATCAACTTCCGCGATATGCAGATAAACGATACCGTGCTTATTCAGTAACGCAGCCGCAGCGGTATAGGTCTCAATAGGGTTCGCATCCACGGTGCCATTTAAGGTAGTCAAGGGAGCAAGACGCACGCCTACGCGGTTAGCGCCAATCGCTTCAACTAATGCTGCAACAACTTCATCAAGAAAACGAAGACGATTTTCCAGGCTACCACCGTATTCATCGGTACGGTTGTTAGCTTCGGAGTCTATGAATTGGTTGATCAAATAGCCATTCGCCGCATGCAGTTCAATACCATCAAAACCTGCCTCAACGGCATTCAATGCCGCTTGACGATAATCCACGATGACTTGTTGAATATCTGCTTTTGTCATTGCTCTAGGCTGCACTACGTCAACAAAACCAGGTTCATCACTGCCATTATCAATGAATACTTTTACGTTTTCCGCTTTTAACGCTGATGAAGAAATCGGTTGCTCACTACCAATGTTATCTGGGTGAGTGACTCTGCCCACATGCCAGAGCTGCGCGAAAATAGCGCCATTTTCTGCATGTACTGCTTGAGTTACTTTACACCAGCCTTCAATCTGCTCAGGTGTGTATATACCTGGCGTCCACGCATAGCCTTTTGCATTCGGTGAAATTTGTGTACCTTCGGAGACAATTAAACCTGCACTGGCTCTCTGAGCGTAATACGTCGCCATCATATCATTAGCGACATCCCCAGGTTGAGTTGCTCTGGATCGTGTCATTGGTGGCATGACGATGCGGTTTTTGAGAGTCAATGACCCCAATTGGATAGGTTGAAAAAGTGATTTAGACATAATAAGCCCTCTTATTTCTTGTGAGGGATACTAACAAACTCAACGCATTACATTGATAGCAACAAAGACAAATGATATTTGTTAAAATTGCAATAGTATAAGCATGTTCCAGCAATGATCTTGTTGGGTGTCGATGTCTCATCGGCTTTTATTGGTATCTGTTTTGTCCAAGGTGCCAGAAGAAATAGCCTAAGCGAGGTACGGAGTTACCTCGCGTTGAACGATTTACAGATCCAGTTTTGGCTGAATAAAATCGATAAAAGCAGAAATCCGCTTGGCAACAGAAGAAGACTTATAGTAGACAGCATTAATTTGCTCCCTACCTGAGTTACCGATTTTTTCACCTTCTAACAACGCAATTAATCTTCCTTCCGCAATATCTTTTTTCACCATAAAGCCCGATAGACAGGCGATTCCATTTCCCATCAACGTGAGCTGTCTTACCGTTTCACCGTTACTTGAGGTCAGCGTGGGTGTCAGCCCTGAAAATCCTTTCAGAGGCCATTCGTTGAGTGTTTTTGGTGTTGAAAATCCGATGGTATCGTGGTGCTCCAAATCACTACTCTTACTCGGAAAGCCGCGCTTTGATAAATAATCAGGTGAAGCAACAATGTAAAGTAAACTTCGGCCAAGAGGCCTTGCATGTAAAGTTGAATCATTTAATGCACCGATACGAATAGCGATATCGGTTTTCTTTTCTAGTAAATCAACAAAACCTTCATTAGAGGTTAACTCCAACTCAATATCAGGATAGGTTTGATTAAATGGCTGAACGAGTGGAACTAACTGGTGAAACACAAATGGACTGGCGGCATCAACACGCAGCCGCCCTTTGGGTAATTCCCCACGGGATATGATCTCGTCTTCCGCTTGCTGCAACTGCATCAGCCCTATTCGCACCGACTCAACGAATTGCCGCCCCTCATCCGTTAATTCAATCCGTCTTGTGGTTCGGTTTAATATCGTCACGCCAAGTTGGCTTTCTACCTTACTCACCGCTCGTGATACGCGTGCCACCTGTATATCAAGACTTTCTGCTGCCGCAGTAAATCCGCCAGTATCAACGACAGTAAGTAGAATTTCTAAATCGTCCGATTTCGTGCGCATGCTGCCTACCATTTAATTAAGAGTCTCTTTTTAATTATTGCATTTATAACAAATATCATTTGTTAAATAACCTGTTTTTTGCAACTAAATTTCCACGCAAAATCCCTCCATCAAATCACACCAGCGCGACACGTTGATAAACACATTCGCTGCTGTGTACAGAACCTAACAAAAGAGGGTAAATGATATGCCATTAGCACTTCTCGCATTGACGCTCAGCGCCTTTGCTATCGGAACGACGGAGTTTGTGATCGTGGGGTTGCTCCCGACCATGGCTTCTGACCTAAACGTCTCACTGCCATCCGCAGGACTGCTGGTGAGCCTTTATGCACTCGGTGTTGCGATTGGCGCACCTGTCTTAACTGCGCTAACGGGAAAGTGGAACCGTAAGCATGTACTCATTACCGTTATGTCATTGTTTGTGATTGGCAACTTATTGGCATGGCAAGCACCTGGTTACAACACCCTTATCGTTGCTCGCATTTTGACTGGTTTAGCCCATGGTGTCTTTTTCTCTATCGGCTCCACAATTGCGACTGGCCTAGTACCTAAAGAAAAAGCAGCCAGCGCGATTGCGATTATGTTCACGGGATTAACCGTGGCATTAGTAACGGGCGTGCCGCTTGGTACTTACATCGGCCAAACCTTTGGTTGGCAATCGACGTTTTTGATTGTAGCGCTATTAGGACTTATTGCCTTGATTGGTAGTGTTTTCTTAGTGCCAAGCAACCTAAAACAGCCTACTGCCGCTAAACTGTCATCACAACTAAAAGTGTTAACGCAACCAAGACTACTACTGGTGTATGCCATCACAGCACTCGGTTACGGTGGTACCTTTACCGCTTTCACTTTCCTTGCGCCGATTTTGCAACAGGAAACAGGATTCAGCGCCAATGCAATCAGCCTAATTATGTTGGTATACGGCGTATCAGTAGCGATTGGTAATATTTGGGGCGGCAAAATGGCCGATAAGATGGGGCCAATAAAAGCACTGACGATTATTTTTGCGGGACTCGCCACCGTATTAGTTGTATTTAACTTTACGGCCGTTAACCCTATCACCGCAGTCGCGACCATTTTAGTTTGGGGGGCCTTTGCATTCGGTAATGTTCCTGGCTTACAAGTCTATGTGGTTAAACTGGCTGAAAAATACACTCCTGATGCGGTAGACGTCGCTTCTGGTCTAAACATTGCGGCGTTTAACGTGGGTATTGCGCTTGGCTCTTGGGGAGGCGGTATGATTGTGTCAGAAATGGGCTTAATGCATACCTCTTGGATTGGAGCCGTGATAGTGATCGTTGCGCTTGCTCTTACTCGAATGAGTGGACGTCTTGATAAACGTACAGCAGTTCATTTGTCAGAAGCAAACGTAGTTGTGAAGTAAGTATCACGACAATGGTTACAAGCTGGTCAAGGCTCGGCATTGACCAACTCATTCTTACTTATAATCAACTTAGGTAGCTCACAATGAAAACGGTTTTTATCACTGGCGCCAATCGAGGGTTAGGCCTAGAGCTTGTTAAACAATACGCTCAGCGTGGATGGCGTGTGATTGCATGCTGCCGTGACATCAATACAGCTCAGGCTTTGTGTCTCTTGGTACAAACTTATCCCACCATTTGTATTCATCCGCTCGACGTGAGTAATGAGTCCCATATTCTCGCTTTGACAGAAAAATTTGCGGGCATCGCCATTGATGTACTTATTCATAACGCGGGGGTAAGCGGAGATGAATGTGAAAGCCTAAGCAATATGAGGCAAAAGGAATGGATAAATGTATTAAAGGTCAACACCATTGCGCCCATGTTAATCACGCAGGCTTTGCTTAATAACATTCTTGCTGGCGAAGATAAAACCATCATTGGGATGACTTCAATACTCGCTAGCATCGATGACAACCGCTCTGGTGGTCGATACAGTTATCGCGCATCAAAAGCCGCCCTCAACCAAATAATTAAGTCTTTGGCTTGTGAACTATCCGAAGCGGGTGTGAAGACTATGGCAATTCATCCTGGTTGGGTACAAACCGATATGGGCGGAAAGGATGGCAAGGTAACAGTAGAAGAGAGTGTTAAAGGCATGCTTAATGTTATCGACAATTTAAAACTTAAGCATTCAGGTTCATTTTTTGTCTACGATGGAACTCAATTGCCATGGTAAGCCCTGTCGTTATGTTACATATAAGCTCTAAGGGTATGATATGCTTTAAACTTTTATAGTTTTAATCCTTTCTATAGTCGCTTTGCTCGGGTGGTATTTACACAAAGTCTCCCATGACATTTCCCAAATTGACTGGGATTGGGATGAAAATGAGATCCTATAAATTGATATTGCCTGAATCTATGGCTGGTCACATTACATATTCTAAGGAACAACTGCGAGCTTGCTCTGGACTGAGTAAATACTTTAACGTGAAGTGGGGCAAAACTGAGTTAGCTTTCTACTCGCCACTCACACCAAATGCAGCTTAATCGAAGAAACGTTAGAACCCAAGTGTAAACGCGGCTGCGGCCTTTGCCAGCAGGGATGCTGGTGTAGAGCCCACAAGGATGTGCTTGCGGCGTGTCACAGAAGCACCTGCACGAAAGGCCTGCGGCAAGCAATTCAAAATGATGAAGGTTAACGCTACTATCGTTAACTAAAAACCAAATCACGCAAAATGCCTCAACCTTCATTCAAGGCCACCAAATTTTTTTTTGGGGGGGGTAAAACCACGTTAGCTTTTAACTCACAACTCGCACCAGATGAAGTTGGATTGAAATAACGAAATAACCTAATGTAGGTGCGCCAGTGTAGGTGGCGCCTTCAAACACGCTTGAGCAATATGACGCACCCCATAAGATGCGGCCAATGCCGATATCACCATCGAGTTCACCACCGATTGTTAAAAACCGCAACATTTAAACTTTTACGCTACATCTTTCATTCGGCTCACCAACAAACTAATCCATTCCAAAGCTAACTTATTGTATATAAAGATATAAATGATTTGGCACATTTGATGCTTTATAACCGCTAATGAAATCACACCAATGAGTTTAACGACATGGAAGCACCCAATAATAAGACCATCATCCTACCTATCCTACTTGCGGCACTACTGAGTGCTTGCAGCCCTACCCCCGAGGAAAAAGAGGAGGTTAAATACGCCATTCCCGTTGAAACCACCACGGTCGTTCAAGGGGATGTCTCCTCCTTCTATAGCACGACTGGTACGTTAGAGGCGCCACTTGAAGCTAAGGTGGTTTCCCGTATTGCTGGGCTTATCGAAACCATTAAAGTGGAAGAAGGCGATCGCGTCACTAAAGGGCAGTTACTGGCAGTCATAGACGCTAAACGTCAACGCTATGATTTAGCCCGCTCTCAAGCCGAGGTTGAGATCATCGAGCAAGAGCTCAACCGACTCAACAAAATGACCGATAAAGCCTTTATCAGCGCCGATACTATGGCAAAACTTGAATATAACCTGCAGGCGGCCAGCGCAAAACGTGACTTAGCGGCATTGCAAGTAGAGGAGAGTCTGGTGCGATCGCCTATCGACGGGGTCATCGCCACCCGCTTTGTTAAGCAAGGCAATATGGCTAAAGAGTTTGATGAGCTCTTCTATGTGGTCAACCAAGATGAATTATATGCCATAGTGCACCTGCCTGAAGTTCAGCTCGATCGCCTGCGCCTAGGGCAAGACGCACAACTGTTTGCCAATCAACAAACCGATAACCGCATTGTCGCCAAAGTGCTGCGGATCAGCCCCATTGTCGATGCCCAAAGTGGCACTTTTAAGGTGACTCTGTCGGTGCCCAACCAACAGGCTCAATTAAAAGCCGGCATGTTTACCCGGGTTGAGCTCAGATACGACACGCACACCAATGTGATCACTGTGCCTTACAGCGCGGTGATCAATCAAGATAATCAGTATGCGCTCTATGTGATTGAAGGAGACAATGCCACTCGTCGCCAAGTCAGCCTAGGGTATCGTGAAGCCGACACCGTCGAAGTGATCTCGGGTATCAAACCGGGTGAGCAAATTGTGGTTCGAGGTCAGCAAAACCTGAAAGATCAGTCGTTAGTTGATGTCATAAGAGCACTCGATGTCGCCCGCGCGCAGCAATAACAGGAGTTGAGCTTATGTCGATAATTACTACATCAGTCAAGCGTCCTGTCTCGGTATGGATGTTCATGTTGGCGGTTTTGTTATTTGGTATGGTGGGCTTTTCTCGCCTTGCGGTAAAACTACTGCCAGATCTGAGTTACCCGACCATCACGATCCGCACACAATATAACGGCGCTGCGCCCGTTGAAGTTGAGCAGTTAGTCTCAAAACCCATCGAAGAAGCTGCTGGCATTGTCAAAGGGCTGCGTAAGATCAGCTCAATTTCACGCTCTGGGATGTCAGATGTGGTGCTTGAGTTTGAATGGGGCACCGACATGGATATGGCCAGTCTCGATGTGCGCGAAAAACTCGACACCATCGCATTGCCACTCGATGTCAATAAACCCCTATTACTGCGTTTTAACCCTAACCTCGACCCTATTGTACGTTTAGCCCTATCGCAACCAGAGGCTACGCCCATTGAGCTCAAACAGCTGCGCACCTTTGCCGAAGAGGAGCTCAAACGCCAGCTCGAGGCATTAAGCGGCGTCGCGGCGGTTAGGCTCTCAGGCGGGCTAGAGCAAGAGGTTCATATTCAATTAAACCAGCAAAAGTTAAACCAACTTAATCTTAACGCCGACACCATACGTGAGCGCATAGCCTCTGAAAACATTAACTTATCCGCAGGTAAGGTGGTGCAAGGCGAGAAAGAATATCTGGTGCGCACCCTAAATCAATTTAACTCCTTGCAAGATCTCGGGCAGATCATCATCTACCGTGATAACACCACATTGGTGCGACTGTCAGACATCGCTGACATTATCGACAGCCACAAAGATCGCAGTGACATCACCCGCATCGGCTCGCAAGAATCTATCGAGCTGGCTATCTATAAAGAAGGTGATGCTAATACGGTCGCGGTGGCGCGCAACATCAAAGCTGAACTGGAAAAGCTCAATAAGCTCAGCGAAAAAACTCAGCTGCAAGTCATTTACGATCAATCAGAATTTATCGAAAGCGCGGTCAGTGAAGTGACCATGGCCGCCCTACTGGGCAGCCTGTTGTCTATGTTAGTGATCTATCTGTTTTTACGCGATATCCTGCCCACATTGATTATCTCCATCTCTATCCCCTTCTCGGTTATCGCCACCTTTAACATGATGTATTTTGCCAACATCAGCCTCAATATCATGTCGCTTGGCGGCATCGCACTGGCGGTAGGCTTACTGGTTGATAACGCGATTGTGGTATTGGAGAACATCGACCGTTGTAAAAAACTCGGCATGAGTAAACTCGACGCGGCCGTGACTGGCACCAAAGAGGTCGCTGGCGCTATTTTTGCCTCGACCCTAACCACCTTGGCGGTATTTGTGCCCTTGGTTTTTGTCGACGGGGTCGCTGGGGCGCTGTTTTCTGATCAAGCGTTAACCGTCACTTTTGCCCTGCTCGCCTCATTACTGGTGGCATTAACCACCATCCCTATGCTCGCCTCGCGTAAAGGCTTTAGCGCCCTGCCACAGCTATTGCCCCAAGCTAAAAAGCCGCTGGCGGACACCAAGATGGCGAAAGTGAAACATTACGCCACCACAGTGTTTTCCTTGCCATTTATACTGTTATTTAACTATTTACCCTCGCTATTATTGACCTTAGTCTTAATGCTCACTCGGGTGCTTGCTTGGTTAACCGGTCTTATTATGCGCCCCATCAGTCAGTTATTTAATCGCGGTTATCAGTTATTAGAGCTGGCGTATCATGGTTTGCTCCCTTTTGCGCTGAAACGGAGCAGGCTTACTGTCGTTATTGCCATGGTCATTACTGCGGGCACCATGACTTTAGTGCCTCGTTTAGGCATGGAGCTTATTCCGGCGATGGAGCAAGGCGAATTTTACCTAGAGGTCGAGTTACCCCCAGGGACTCAGGTGAGCGAAACCGACAAGGTACTGCAAACCCTCGCCTTGGCGATTAAAGACCGCAGTGATGTTAAACACACTTATAGTCAAGCCGGTAGCGGGGGCTTAATGACATCCGACACCTCTCGCGGTGGCGAAAACTGGGGCCGATTACAAGTGGTATTAGCCGATCACCATGCCTTTATTGCGGTCAGCCAAGCGCTCAGAAGCACCGCTATGCGCATTCCAGCGCTCAATGCCACTATCGAGCACCCTCAATTGTTTAGCTTTAAAACGCCGCTGGAAATCGAAGTGATTGGCTACGATTTAGCCCAGTTAAAACACACGGCCGATAACCTAGTTAACACGCTATCTGAGTCTGCACGTTTTGCCGATCTCAACACCAGCCTGCGCGATGGCCAACCCGAGCTGAGTATTCGCTTCGATCATGCACGGCTTGCCGCCTTAGGGATGGATGCCCCAACGGTTGCTAACCGCATAGCCCAGCGCATTGGCGGCACTATCGCCAGCCAATACACAGTGCGAGATCGTAAAATTGATATCTTGGTGCGCAGCCATATTGAAGAGCGTAACCAGATAAGCGATATCGATTCGATGATAATCAACCCCAACAGCGCTCAGCCCATTCCACTGAGCGCTGTGGCTGAGGTGTCGCTTAACTTGGGGCCGTCTGCGATTAATCGCATCAGTCAGCAACGTGTGGCCATTGTTTCGGCAAACTTGGCTTTTGGTGACTTAAACGAGGCAGTGGCAGAAGCCAAGGCGCTCATACGCCAGCAAACCATACCAAGCACCATACAGATCCGCTTTGGCGGCCAAAATGAAGAGATGGAACACTCATTTAAATCACTGCAAATCGCCTTAGTGCTGGCCATATTTTTGGTCTACCTCGTGATGGCCAGTCAATTTGAATCCCTTATCCATCCGCTACTTATCTTGATTGCCGTGCCCATGGCTGTCGGCGGCAGTGTATTAGGCTTATACATTACACAAACCCACTTAAGCGTGGTGGTATTTATTGGCCTTATCATGCTGGCCGGCATAGTGGTCAACAACGCCATCGTCTTGGTGGATAGAATTAATCAACTGCGCCAGCAAGGCATAGAAAAAGTGCAGGCGATAGAACAAGCGGCCAAATCCCGTTTGCGCCCTATTATCATGACCACCATGACCACCGCGCTGGGGCTTGCCCCGATGGCATTAGGGCTGGGTGATGGCAGTGAAGTGCGTGCGCCTATGGCGATAACCGTCATCTTTGGTTTGAGCCTTGCCACCTTATTAACCTTGGTGGTGATCCCTGCCCTTTACTCACTCTTTGACCGTAAGCAGTATCAGGGAGAACCTGAGCCTACACCAGCCGCGCCAGCTATGGGAGAGGCACAATGAATATCACCCGCTTAGCGATTGCCCGTCCCGTGACCACCAGCATGTTTTTTGTCGCCATTTTACTGTTCGGCCTTGCCTCCAGCCGTCTGTTACCGCTGGAGATGTTTCCCGGTATTGATATTCCTCAGGTATTGATTGAGGTGCCCTATAAGGGGTCGACCCCCACCGAAGTGGAGCGCGAAATCACCAATATTTTAGAGCAATCTCTGGCGACCATGGGCGGGATTGAGGAGTTAAGATCACGCTCATCGCAAAATGGCGCCGAGATTGAACTGCGGATGAAATGGGGCGAGAACGTCGCCACGAAAAGCCTAGAAGCCCGAGAAAAGGTCGATGCCGTACGCCATCTGTTGCCCCAAGATGTTGAGCGGGTGTTTATCAGGCAGTTTTCCACCGCCGATATGCCACTATTGACGGTGAGAATTTCCAGCGACCGTGCACTCTCTGGCGCCTTTGATCTGCTCGATAAACAGTTAAAAAGGCCCTTGGAGCGGGTCGAGGGGGTATCGCAAGTGACCCTATATGGCGTGGAGCAAAAACAGATAGAGATAAGGCTCGATGCCGATAAGCTCACTGCCAGCAACCTATCCCTTAACGCGTTACAAGCGCGCCTGCGCCAAGCGAACTTTATTGTCAGCGCTGGCACAATACGCGCCAATGATAAGGTGTATCAAGTATCACCTAAAGGCGAATTTCGTGGTTTAGATGAGATCCAGGCCTTAGCCTTAGCACCGGGCATCACCTTAGGCGATATTGCCAGCGTGCGTTACGCCCTGCCCGAACGGCTCGATGGCCGTCATCTGGACCAAAATTATGCCGTAGGGTTAGATGTGTTTAAGGAGTCGGGGGCTAACTTAGTCGATGTCTCTGAGCGCGTACTCAAGGTAATTGAAGCGGCCAAACAAGATCCCCAATTTCAAGGGATCAAGCTATTTATCATGGAAGATCAAGCTCATGGGGTAAAATCGTCATTGTCAGATCTGCTGCTTGCCGGCTTAATGGGCGCCCTGCTCTCCTTTGCTGTGCTGTACCTGTTTCTGCGGGATCTCAAAATGACCTTGGTGGTGGTCTCCTCGGTGCCGATCTCACTGTGCATGACCTTAGCCGGCATGTACTTTTTAGGTTACAGCTTAAATATTTTATCCATGATGGGCTTACTGCTGGCCGTAGGCATGTTGATTGATAATGCCGTGGTCGTAACAGAAAGCGTATTACAGGAAAAACAACACGCCGATAACACCAGTGCAGAGCAAGCGGTACAAAATGGCGTTAACAAGGTGGCTTTAGCGGTGCTGGCTGGCACGCTCACCACCGCCATTGTATTTTTGCCCAATATTTTTGGGGTTAAAGTGCAGTTAACCATCTTTCTTGAACATGTGGCCGTGGCCATTTGTATCTCATTGGCCTCATCACTGCTGGTCGCGAAAACCTTAATCCCCTTGATGCTAAGTAAGCTGCACTTCAAGGTAGATAGCACGCCAAAAACCAGCACCTTACAAGCCTATTATGAGCAAAGCCTTGACTGGATCTTACACCGGCCAAAACGTGCTGGCGTCTTTGCGCTGCTTATTTTGGCTTCCACCGCACTGCCCCTGAGCCAAGTGAAACAAGATCAATCTGACGGTGAAGGCAACAATCGCCTTTATATTAATTATCAAGTCGATGGGCGTCATAGTTTAGCCGTCACCGAAGCGATGATAAACCGCATGGAGGACTATCTTTACGCCAACAAAGAGGCATTTTATATCGATTCAGTTTACAGCTACTACGCGGCCGATCGCGGTCAATCCACGTTATTACTGCAAGAAGATATGGATATCGATATCAAGGCACTTAAACGCCAAATACGTGACGGCTTTCCTAAGTTCTCGATCGCTACGCCGCAATTTGGCTGGGGCGATGAAAATAGTGGCATACGTGTCACCTTAACGGGCCGCTCAACATCAGATTTAATCAAGATCAGCCAGCAAGTAGTCCCCTTACTCAGCAACATCAAAGGGCTAACGGATGTTCATTCTGAGCTTAATGGCACCCAGCAAGAGGTAGTGATCCAGCTTAACCGCACCTTAGCGGCGAGGTTGGGGCTAAGCTTGAGGGAGCTGGCGCAAAACGTATCTCTCGCACTGCGCGGCGTGCCTCTGCGCTCATTTCGGCACGATCCCAACGGTGAGCTGCGTATCGAGCTTGCCTATGAAAAGCAGTGGCAAACCTCACTTGAAAAACTCAAGCAATTGCCCATAGTACGTATCGACAATCGCGTTTATCCGCTGCAAAGCCTTGCCGACATCAGCATTAAGCCCCGCTTCGATACTATCCGTCATTACGGGCGACTCACGGCATTATCCATTGGCGCTAACCTTGACGACATCACCACCGAAGAGGCGCAGCAAGCCATCATAGATGTGATGCAGGCGGTGTCATTCCCCCCTGGATACGGTTACTCGCTGCGCGGCGGATTTGAGCGCCAAGATGAAGACCAAGCGATTATGGCCACCAATATGCTATTGGCGGTGGCGATGATCTACATAGTGATGGCGGCGCTGTTTGAATCCTTGCTGCTGCCCACAGCCATTATCACCTCGATCTTGTTTTCCATCACTGGCGTGTTTTGGGCACTGCTGATAACGAACACGCCGATGGATATTATGTCTATGATTGGTATATTGATTTTAATGGGGATCGTGGTCAATAACGGTATCGTTTTGGTGGATCAAATTAATCAGCAAACGCCGCAATTATCACAACTGCCTGATACCATACACAAGGTGTGCATCACCCGCCTTCGTCCGGTGCTGATGACGGTGGCAACCACAGTCCTAGGTTTAATCCCCTTGGCGATGGGTGACACCCAACTCGGTGGCGGTGGCCCGCCTTACGCGCCGATGGCCATCGCCATCATCGGCGGTTTGAGTTTTTCCACCATCACCAGCCTCTATCTGGTGCCGCTGTGTTATCAGGCGCTATATCGCCTGCGACACCAAGCCAGCACCACACTGAGCAAGGCACAGCAGCGGGCACAGCGTCTCACTTACTGGTGCTAACATTATTGACCCCAAAAAAGATTTGTCAGCCAAATAGCACTTAACCCACCTTGTATCCCCAAAAATAAGGTGGGTAATACTGCGTTGATAGTTTGCACTCTAGATAAGGTTTCCTAGACTTAAAGTTACCTATCACTTTGCATCATAACTCAATTCCATATAGGAATTATTGTGACTCAAATAAGCGCAAATGACACCGAAGGCAATCGCACACTTTTAGTGTTAAACCTTACGGATAATGACAGCTTTTGTAATAAATCACTTAACGATAATCATTGGCATATTATTCATGCCAAGACCTTTGAACATGCCTATAAATTGCTCCAAGAACACCCCTGTTATGTCGCGATTGCGATCATTTCAACACCTTCTCTCGACAAAACCCTGCATGTGATTGAACTGCTGCAGAGCCATTACAACCAGCTGTTATGGGTAGCCCTTTGTACCGATGATAAATGCATTAAAGATCAGTTCACATTTTGTTTAACTGATTTTTTTATCGACTATCATCATCTGCCCATCGATAGTGAACGCCTACAACATACTTTAGGCCATACCTATGGCGTCGCCTTAGTCAATGCACAACATCAACAACGCTGTGCCCAAGATCAACCATTAGACTTGTTATTGGGTCATTCGACAGTCATTAATCAGCTAAGGACACAGATAGTTAAAGTGGCCGCCGCAGATGAGCCCATATTATTAAGCGGTGAAACTGGCACAGGTAAAGGTCTATGCGCTAATTTAATTCATAATTTATCGCGGCGACATCTCGGTCCGTTCGTCATCATTAATTGTGGCGCCTTGCCAGCAAGCTTGATCCACTCAGAACTCTTTGGGCACGAAAAAGGGGCATTTACGGGTGCCGACAAGCAATATATTGGCCGGATTGAACGTGCCAATACCGGTACGCTATTTTTAGATGAAATAGGTGATTTATCATTAGATTTACAAATTAATTTATTACATTTTTTAGAAGATCACTATATTGAACGCCTTGGCGGCAACAAGAGAGTCGACATCGATTGCCGTATTATTTTTGCCAGCCATATCAATTTAGAAGCAGCCGTTGAGGAAGGTCGTTTCAGAGAAGATTTATACTATCGTATCAATATTCTCCACCTTGAAGTCCCTAGCCTGAGAACCCACAAAGACGATATTGAGCTATTAACCAGCGCCTATTTAGCCAAGTTCAGCCCCCCCAGAACTCACTACCGTTTGACGAAAAAGGCACTGCATGTCATGACACAGTATGAGTGGCCTGGTAATGTGAGAGAGTTAAAGAACCGGATTCACCGTGCTGTAATTATGGCTAATAGTGAACGGCTGAGCGAAGCCGATTTAGGCATAAAATTAAGTAAACAGACCAATATAAACCAAGATGTTATCGATCTGGCTCAACATCGTACCGACATAGATACCGAGTTACTACTCGATGCCATTAAACGCAATAACCACAACATTTCGGCAGCTGCGCGTGAACTCAACATCTCTCGCACCACTTTTTACCGACTTATCAAAAAGTGTAAAATTAAGCTGTAATGCTCAACTGAAGGCTCCAACAAACTGAAAAATGAGGGCTTACCATGTTCAAATCGTCATTGAAAATTCTTATATTAATGCTGAGCAGTCTATTCATTGTCGCCTGTCAACCAGAAAGCCCACCTGAACACGATGAACTCACCATGCTAAAACAAGAGTTAGGCCAGTTAAAACAAGATATTCGTATCATGGCCAGTCAGGTAAACGATATTCACCGTGTCGCCATGGCATCGACCGAACCTCAGTATAAAACGTTAGCGACACAAGATAATATCGATGCCAATGGCCAACTGCCAACCCTCGGTGCTGATGAGGCAACCTTGGCCATTATTGAGTTTTCAGATTATCAATGTCCTTACTGTAAGCGCTATATCGATCAAACCTTTTCTCAACTAAAAACCCAATATATCGACACAGGAAAACTAAAATATATTACCCGAGACTTTCCTTTAAATTTTCATCCTAAAGCGAAAGGAGCCGCGATTGCGGCCAACTGCAGTCTACAGCAAGACGCTTATTGGCCAATGCGCGCCCTGCTGTTTAATAACATAAGAACGCTGGGTGACAAGCTATATCAAGACAGTGCCAATGCATTATCACTCAACATTAAGCAATTTAATGAGTGTTTAACAGAGCTGACGCCGTTAACTAAAATCGAGCAAGATGTCGCTTACGGCTCATCGCTCGGCATTCGTGGTACGCCCAGTTTTTTAGTCGGTAAAATAGAAAATAATCGTATTCTTAATCCGAAACTGGTGGTCGGAGCTCAGAGCTATCAAACCTTTAACGCTATTTTAGAAGCCTTGCAGACACCAGATCCAGCCCAGTAAAAAAACAGTTGCCTTGTGGTGGGCCGACAAGGCATGCTTTTTCGTCCATAGTTCCCCCTGTGACTAACCCATGGCCCAGGATTGTCATCGTCATTGTTAACCAAACTGAACACCTGAACAAACCAAGTTAAATAGAAAAAACCGATATAACAATCACCTACCTCAGCTAATCTCCACCAGTGTCCCAACCTAACACTCACTTGTTACAGTTATGCAACACCCACCTTCCTTCGTAAAAAAAAATTGAGTTAAAACCACATTATTATCAATAAGATAGGTATTGGCCTAATGCTTGCTTTACTTAAGGCACAGGTTTAGACCATCTCTGACTTAAGTCAGTCTACTATGCACACAATTTAACAATAGTCTGGCAGTAGTAAGCATTAAGTATCAACACGATAGTCTCTAGCCCAGCCATAAAACAGCATGAATAAACACATACGTTTTATCCATATTCACTGATATGAAGGTAAATATTATGAAACGATTTAAAGGTAACCAACTTATCAAGACGCTCGGGATAGGTTTGGTCAGCAGCGCCATTTTATATGGCGCAACCAGCACCGCTGCCTATGCGTCATTTTTTCCACAGAAAACAGATCAGGCCTGTATGGCCGAACAAGCGGGATTTGACCTCAACTGTACCGCTAACGACGTTAGGGTTAGTAAAGTGGATAACATCACTAACATTGATAATCCTGGCGAAGCTGTACAGTGTGTGCTCGGTGAAGAAGTCACCTTCCTTGCCGATGTCACCATTACCACAACGGCCAATGAAAGGTATGACTATTCCGTTTATCTTCCAGAAGGTAATTGGAGCGCACAAGATAGCAACCCAAATAACGAATGTTCTATCTTACTGGGTCGTACCGATGGTCCCGGCGTTGACCTTGAGGAAGGGTTAGATAGCTGCGCCGATATCAGTAAGGCACGTGGCTTCTCGCCCACTCACTTATATGAACAGGAGGAGATCACCCTATTTTGTCGTGATGACGATAACTCAGGCAAAGCCGAGTTTAATTACTGTGCCGCTTGGCATAATAAAACGGGCGCCGATTGTAGTGAAAATGATCCAGCCGCACCTGGTACACCTTCTAAGTGTCGCTGTGATGCATTCGATATTGATGTCTTTATTCGCCCCAATCCTCCTCAAGTGATAAAAACCCTTGTCGGTACCAATACCCATACCGAACCGGGCGGCCTCTATACCTTTACGGTTAATTTCACTAATCCAAATGCACAAACATCCATTTTTATCACCTCGCTCAGCGATGAAATAGATACTGCTGCCGATGGCAGTTATGAAACCTCTATCGATTTATGGGGAGCAACTGTGCCAGTCGGCGCAGCTGATGGTATTTATCTCACAAACACTAACTGTGCGCAGCCCGCCGATATCGGTAATGGCCCCGGTGAGGTCTTACCGAGTGCATCCTACAGCTGTCAATTCAGTGTACATATCGTTGATTCTGATCTACCCGACGATCAACAACCTGAATTGTATAATGACTTAGTCAAACTGGCCTTAATTGACCGTAATGGCGATCCAGTTGTTGATGGTAATACTTGCGCAGCCGTCAGTGGTATCGATGGCGAACACTGTAGTGACACGCGGCAGGTTAACGTAACTAACTTACCACCAAGCATCACGGTCTTGAAAACAGCGAGCCCAGATCAAGTACCAGAGTCGGGCGGCAATGTCACTTATACCGTGGATGTCACTAACACCTCTGATGCTTGGGATTCTCCATTATTGCTTAGCTCACTCATGGATAATAAATTTGGTAATTTAGATGGCCAAGGTGACTGTGCTATTAACGGCTATATCGCACAAGGCGGCACTTATAGTTGTAGCTTTAGTCAATTTATCAGTGGCAGCCAAGCGGGCTCACACACCAATATTGTGACCGCTAAAGCTCTCGACAATGAAAATGATCAAGCCAGTAATGCGGATTCAGAAACCGTGGTCATTAACGATGTGCCTTCGATGATCGATCTCCAGAAAACCGCAGATCCTATCGAAGTACTCGAGACGGGTGACGATCCGAGTGTCTCACGTTCGGTTGACTACACTTTCCTATTCAGTGTGGATGCGGCCGGTGTCGATACTGTGACCTTTAGCAGTTTAACCGATGACATGTTTGGTAATATTACCGCTGAATGTATGGTTGATACCGTCGATGGTGCGCCTATTGCACCTACGCCACTCAATGGCTTTATGCTCGACCCTAACCATAATGCAAGTTGTACCATTGCGAAATCGCTCACCGGTAATGCAACCGATGTGCATGTCAATGTGGCAACAATTAATGGTGTCGATGACGATGGTCAACCCGTATCAGATTTCGACGATGCGACAGTGACCTTCTTACCAAGCCAACCAGCTACCGATATGAAGTTCGCTGCCAGTCTCCTCGTGGTATTAGAGCTACATAATGCGGGCATTGAAAATGTGAACCTAACATTGATGACAGTCGGTGGGGCTAACGTATTTACAGAAGATGATACGGCCAGCTTCATGTTAATCAATGACGGCGGAATGCACGACAGCATAAGCTACCCAGCTTGCAATGAGGGGCAAGAGCTGACTTATAATGGTTCGCCCAATGATACCTATAGTTGTGCCTTTACAATCGAGTTAAAACCAGGGTTAGAAAATACCGATCCGATTACTTTCCTCGATGACGTTATCGTCAGTGTTGCTGATGATGAAGGTAATGTATCAACCAATGATGTGGCTATCGAAGTGAACACTATCGAATAACCCTTGCGTTACCTTCCAAAAACTGAAGTAGCCGAGGCCTTGCCTCGTGCTACTTCCGCTATCAGGGCATCTCTACTTATTGCCTTGTCCCTTATTCCCACCATTACCGCCATTACCACCCGAACTACTTAACGAAAGTATCACTCTGGCCGTTGCCGTGGTTTTACCATCACTAATGGTATAGCTAAAGCTATCGCTACTCTTAAAACTCTTTGCCGGTACATAGCGTACTTGGCCAGCGGATGTCATTTCAACCCTCCCCTTAGCCCCTTGGGTGACCGATACTAATACCAGCTCATTTTCTGCATCACTATCATTGGCCAACACATCGATAAGTACCGGACTTTTGGATGTCATGCTGACATTATCATCGACCGCTATTGGCGCCGTATTAACCACGGTCTTTACCGTATACAGGGCGCTATCGCTGGCAAAGTAGCGACTATCTTGGCTGTGAGTCGCGGTCAGTAACACCTCATAAGCACCGGGTTCTGCATTAAGATCTGAACTCACGACAATATTCGTTTGACTCGTTTGTCCTGGAGCTAAAAGCAATGAGTTTTGACTACTGTGCCACCCTAGCGGCAATTGTGCAGACAGCTCAAAGGTACTGCTATCACAAGCTTCGCTATCTTTATTGGTCACGCTAATGCCATAGCTTAACTGTGCACCTGCAACTACCTCAGTGTCATTAACACTGTTGAGCATCAGTATAGGGGCTGCACGCTCACATACCGCCACTGGCGAGGCTACCGTATAGGTCGCGGTGTCTGTGACACGATAAAGCGGCTCACTTACATGCTGGGCGCTAATGTCAAAATCATAAATACCGGCACTCGCCTCAGGCAGTGATGTGACATCGATACTGACATCGCGCTGCTCACCGGGTGACAAACTGATCCTCTGATGATTGGCGGTCCACCCCGTTGGGACATTGGCCGCTATCTCGTAATCACTCACGCTACACGCATCACTATCGCGATTGATAAGCGTGCCACGATACGTAACTGGAGTGCCGGCGGCTAGTGGTTCATTGCTATCGAGCGTCAACATAAAGCTTGGCGCGGCTGATACACAGGCCAATACTGGAGCTTCAACCACATAACTGACTGTTGATACCTGCTGATATTGGTTATTGGCGACATTCGTTGCGCTAATAGCAATATCATAAAATCCTTCACTGGCAGAGGTCGAAGAAGTCACGCTGACAGAGGTTGTAGCGCTTTCACCTGGCGCGAGATGCAGGTTTTGATCTTGTGATAACCAACCGCTGGGGGCATCAATGGTGATCGCAAAGCTAGCATCGGTACAGCCGGCGCTATCATTATTGGTAACACTCACCCGATAATCGACCTTACTGCCCGCCTCAACCCATGGGCTTTCATTAGGGGCGATGCTGAGGCTCGGAGCCGCTTGAATACAACTTTCGCCAGCGTAACTCACGTTAACTGATACACCACTTTCGTCGGCCCACTCCGTGGTGATCGTCACTCCAGCGGCAGCATCGGTATAACTTTGCCCCGCGATTAAGGCGGCATCATCGAGATCCCGTAATCCACTCTTAGGTGTCATATCCAGCAACAAGCTACTTTCAATATCTTCATCGCTTTGATTTAAATGCAGTAGCACACCTTGAGTCACGGCTTTGCCAGCAAGGAAACTATCAAAGCCTATACCTTGGCGATATTCTAAGTAATACCATAAGGGGTCGCCGGTTTGCGCATCGCTGCCACGGCGGACTTTAAGTCCTTTCGCTTGACCGTCGAGGGGGCTTTCATAAGGAGCTAACAGATAATTACCATCACTTTCTGCGCTGATAAGCTCGCCTTGCTCTGGCGTTAACCAGCCTAAACGTTCTTTGTTAAATAGGTTAAAGTGTCCCTCAGACTTGCCCATGATATCCAGCGTGTCACCATAGGTGATGGCAATGCACGCATCGCTCAGATAACCATCGCCACAACTGAGCTCCTTAGCATGCTTTAATCCCAAATTATGCCCTAGCTCATGGCCGATGGTGAGCAGATTCAATTCACCATTAATCCAAGCTCGCGACGGATTTCCGCCAAGCGTGCCTTGGCCACGCCAGCCACAACTGCTGTTTTGAGGCAGCAGATAGACCAAACGTTGATATTGGTTCAAATCAATACCAGCATCTATGGCCAATTGTTGCGCATAACGGTCCATACCAAAATAGTCACAATTGGTGTCTATTGGTAAAGTGAAATATCCTCTGACATCGCCACTAAGCCAAGTCTGACCATAAGAGGCTTCTTGGTAAAAGTCATTGACCCGGCCAAAAACCATCTGCTCAACCTCTTCTTGCGTCCAAGGTTGCAGGCTGGGGTTATCTTGAAAATTCAACATCAACACCAGCACTTTCTGCTCGCCAAGCGTATTGGCTAAAGTGCTGGTTTCCGCCATAAGCCGCTCGGTATTGCTCACGTTACTGCTTGCCGCTAACACCACAAGGTTCGCTTGATCATCATCCAAGACTAGGGTATCGAGCGTCTCTTGTTCGGGCGTGCCACTGAACAACCAACCATTAACGTTAACTTGCATACCCGATTGCAACTGTGCGACATCCTTGCTCTCTGGTAGCAGCAAACGAATGCGACCGCTCGGTGTAATGAGCTGATAATGGATTCGATGTAAGCTGGCATCGTCATAATCTTCATAAGTGATAAACAGCTGTCCTTTGAACTGCCGTTTTTGGGCTAACATATTCAGAATGTCGTCTGGTATTCCGGCACGCTTATTCATGGGAACGATACTACGCACCGCAGCAGCAGGATCTCGGTCAAGCAATGCCTGCTGTGCAAGTTGGCGCTTCTCGGCAAGCACCTTAATAGATTTAACTAAGCTTACCCGCTCTGACTGAGCCTGATCTGCTTGTTGGCTTCGATGATATTGAGCCATCAAATGAGATAATTTAAGGGTTTGTTGTTCTACTTGCCACCGATACGGTGAATGTTGGGAACTGTGTATGGCATGAGCCAGAGCATCACTATCATGATCACCAGGTTGTGCTAGAGCCATATTGGCGACCAGTTGAAACGTAACGATGAGCAGAGACAGGATAAATACTGGCGTTCGGCGAAGTGACACGCGGTTGAGCGCACTCTTCATGGTCATAACAGTGGTTTTCAATTAAGTACCCTCTAAAAAACAACACAAAACCAAGCCTTCACCTAAAATAAGGCGAACCTGATTAACTTAAACGGTGAGATATCGCTAGCTAACACCATCATAGGGACAACCCTAGAGATTTACTGGTGTTGAGAGCAAAACAGCGGGCATACTAACAAAGGAGTTGGCGATATTTCAATCAATGCAGAGGTGTTTTTTTAAACGGTAACGTCCACTTTTGATGAATTCGTATCGTAATCAAGGCGAAAGCAACAAAATTAAATAGTGGTTAGCATTGAGCCCGCATTAAGATAGGCAATTCAACAATAAACAAAATCGAAACATACCACAAAGCTACATAACAACTAACCATCAAGGCGCAACATTCAAACGCGATTTTTAAGCGCAACGAATATTGAGCTAATTAATTGTTCTAGTATCGCCCTAGTGATACGCAATAAAGAAGCGATTATATTTGACGAAAATTGATACGCCATATCATAGGGCACTTTCGTCAACAAATACCCTAGGTCTTTAAGGAGAACCAAGATACATGCATCGGCTTGTCTGGCAATGTCACCTAAGATGTTGAGCCAAAACGGGCTATATCATGCCAAGGTGAATAAGAGGAGTAATGTTATCTTAATGGCTACGAAAAGCCTTGAGCACCCAATACATAGGCTTAAGATCTTTGCCACCTTTGTAGCGAAATGGCCATAACAATTGCCCTAGCCATTGCCAAGGCGACAGACGTTGCTGCGCATAACGCCAGCACGTTTCGCCGCCACATTGACGGTAATGGGCTAATGCAGGGTTTATCAGCTGATGCTCGGCGCCTAAATAACGATACAGACTATGGATATACACCAGTAGATCACGTACCTGCTGACGCGCCATATTTTTGCCTTGCTGATTGGCTTCAAAATCGATAAAGGTGATATCACCTTCTTGCCAGCAGATATCACGCAGGGCTGGGCGCCCATGGGCAAAACCGGCTTGATGCAATTGGGCTAAGCCTTTAGCACTGTCTTTTAAAATCTGTAATTTTTGTTGTGGATCATCACTATCGGCCAACAGACCGTTGACAGGCATACCGGCATCGGCGACCACTAGGTAATCATCGCCAAAACTCACCAATTCTGGCACAGGTGCGCCTTTCGCGGCTAAGCTTCGCAGTGTGCTAATTTCAAGTTGCAACGATTGTAGCGGCTGGGACTTTAACCATCGCATGGCGCCAGTTAAGTGCTCGGCTTGCTTCAACCAGTAGGTTTGACCTTCAAAGTCAAAACTGACCACCCGCTTACCCTTATTGTCGGCTAACACTTTATCGATAACAGCTTGTATAGCAGGTTTAGTCACACGTTGAACTCCGGTTAGGCTGAGGGGGGATTATGGGCAGTCGATGAGATAAAATCAATTTATCGCCGTTTAGCTGCTGTAACTATAGGCAATGTGGGCAAAATAACAGATGAGTAGTAAAGCAAGCGCGCCTATATAAGCGCGCTCAGGCAGATTAAGCCTCGTCGGTCCACGGCTCGGCTTTATTGGCTAATAATACCGGGATCCCATCATCGATTGCATAAGCAAGACGATCAGCTTTACAGATAAGCTGCTGTTTAGCTTTATCATATTCAAGTTTGCCTTTACAAATTGGGCAGGCAACTATCTCTAAAAGTTTCTTATCAAACGCCATTTGAATTTCCTTGTTGTACTGATTTACGCTGTTGTAACTGAGCTATCAACTGCTGTTCAAACTGTGGGGCTATCTTGGCATCTACCGGTAGATACCACCAGTTTTGCTTTGCAAATTCGCGACATTTAACCGCATCTTTCTCTGTCATCAAGACCTGTGCGCCACAGGCAATGGCATCGATATCGGCTAAGGTCAACGGGTGGTGATCATCAAATGCATGTTGCTTTTGCGTCGTGATCCCCAGCTGGTTTAAGGTATTAAAAAACCGCTGAGGGTTACCAATGCCAGCTATAGCGACCGCCTGTGGTTCAGCACTAAATGCCGCTGTCGATAGGCTGTCGTCCTGTGGGGGCTTAACCGGTTGCCACTGAGCGGCATGCAGTTGCATTAACCATTCACCCTCTTGGCACTCATCACCATTCACTAAAGTAAAGTCAACCGCTTGCTGACGCCAGCGCCCTTCTCGCAGCGGGCCTGCAGGTAACAGATAACCATTACCGAAACGGCGCTCGCCATCGAGGATCAGCAGTTCAATGTCTCGGGCTAGCGCATAGTGCTGCAGGCCATCATCGGAGATGATGATATCAACATCATGTGCTTGCAGCAGAGCATGACAGGCATCAACTCGCTTGGCTCCAATGACCATAGGCACTTGGGTTCGCGCCACTATCATCGCGGGTTCATCACCAACTTCTCGGGCAGGCATACCCGGTAATACCGACTTCACGCCGCTAAAAGCCACGCCATAACCACGACTCACCACGCCAGGGCGGTAGCCATGGCGACGTAACAGCTCAATTAAATAGATAACGGTGGGCGTTTTGCCACTGCCGCCAACGGTGATATTGCCCACCACGATAACCGGCACTGGCATCTGAGTCGCTGACTTTATGCCGACTCGAAACAAAAGCCGCCGAGTGGCCGTCACCAAATAAAACAACCCACAAAGTGGCAGCAAGGCTAAGGCTAGCAGTCGATAACCCACACTTGCCTTAGCGTACCAGAGACGATTAACAAAACCTTGCATCGACTTAGCTACTAAATTGCATTTGGTACAAGTTGTAATAGATGCCTTGTTTTTCCAGCAGCTCTGCATGTGAGCCGCGCTCGACCACGCGGCCTTGGTCTATCACTAAGATTTGGTCGGCATTCTCAATCGTCGATAATCGATGGGCAATCACAATCGAGGTGCGGTTTTGCCTTAGATTATCTAAGCCGCCCTGAATCGCTTTTTCCGATTCGGTATCTAACGCCGAGGTCGCTTCATCTAAGATCAATAACGGCGCATCACGTAATATGGCTCGGGCAATGGCGATACGTTGACGTTGGCCACCCGATAACATCACCCCATTTTCACCCACTTGGGTGTAAATACCCTCAGGCATATCGGCGATAAACTCATACGCATTGGCCAGCTTAGCCGCTTCGATGATTTTCTCTTCGGTCACTTCACCCGGATAGGCATAGGCGATATTGGCTGCAATGGTGTCGTTGATCAAGGTCACTTGCTGTGACACAACCGCCACTTGGTTGCGCAGTGACGCCAATTTGTAGTCTCGTAAGCTAATATCATCCAGAGTGATATCGCCCGACTCTAAATCAGAATAGAAACGGGTGATCAAACTGGCAATAGTGGATTTACCCGATCCCGAACGGCCAACCAAGGCCAAGGTTTCACCCGGATTAACACTAAAGTCCACTTGATTAAGCGCCAAATTTTCTTGGTTATTATAACGAAAACAGACGTTATCAAAGCGCAAACGGCCTTCCACGCGGTCGGTTTCATAGGTACCGGTGTCGACTTCTGCTGGCGTATCTAAAATTTCAAAAATGGTGCTACACGCGGCAATACCACGCTGAAACTCTGCATTCACGCGGGTTAAGCTCTTAATCGGTTGTAGCATCGCCATCATGGCGGCCAATATGGTGGCAAACGTACCCGCGGTAAGGTCGGCCTTCATGCTGTCAAGGCTTGACGCATAAAGCACAAATGCCAATGCAAATGAACCTATAACCATCACCAAAGGTTGGCTAATCGCTTGCGCTAAGGCCAGCTTCATGGTGCGTGAGCGGTTTTCGTTATTGACTTGAGCAAAACGTGCTGACTCGGTTTTTTGTCCACCGAAGACCAGTACGTTTTTATGGCCTTTGATCATCTGCTCGGTCACAGAGGTCACGCCGCCCATGGCCGTTTGGATCTGTTTAGACACCTTACGGAACTTGCGGCTGACAACGGTGATCACTATGCCAATCAGCGGACCAACAACCAAAATACACAGGGATAACTTCCATGAGTTATAAAACATCACTCCAAGCATACCGATAACGGTAATACCGTCACGTACTATGGTGATCAGCGCACTACCTGAGGCTCTGGCGATCTGCTCGGTATCATAGGTGACCCTAGAGATAAGATTGCCACTACTTTCAGAATCGATATAGCTCACTGGCAGCTTAAGGTAATGTTCAAACACTTGCTGGCGCATATCCATGATCATGCGCGCACTGATGTAAGAGATACCATAAGTGGATAAGAAGTTCGCCAAGCCCCGCAGGGTAAATAAGCCAACCACCACAAAGGGGGCAATTTTTAGCACATCATTATCGGAGTTGAAACCGCCACTTAAGCCCATATCGACACCGTTGACTATGCTCGGTGTGCTTGGCACATTGCTGGCAAAACCCTGATCAATAAACGGGGTGATCGAATAGATAAACGTTGCGTCTACAAGGCCGTATAACACTAGGCCAACGATAGACAAAAATAGCACCCCTTTAAGGGGCACAAGATAAGTCAGCAACCTGAAAAAAACAGTGCTCACTTCACTTTTAGAAGAGTTTGTCATTCACGATTCTATATGTTGGTGCAAAGAAACACATTCTACTCTGTATTGAGCATCTGACCAAATTCAAACGTCCGATTATACCAAAACGGTGCAAAATCATACCGGTAGCCTTTGATTTTCATATCATCTTGGTTAAAAATCACGCTAAGCTGACCGTTATTGCCCACACTGTATTGCTCGACCAGCGCCAATTGATAGCGCTCAATCACTTTTGTTTTAGGAAATCCATAACGATTATTTAAGCCAGCCGCATACAGCACAACAGTGGGTGAGACGGCTTGGATAAACGCCTCGCTTGACGAGGTGTTACTGCCATGATGAGGGGCGACTAAGATACTGCTGCGTAGCCCTTCATAAAAACTGCCGCTCGCTTGGTCCTTAGATGCATAATCATAGCCGTTGCCGTTATTAACCCCATTTTTAACACTATTAGTAACGTCATCACTCACACCATAGCCACGCGGTGCCGTGCCTTGGCTCATATTCGTCATAAACAAGCCCTGTCTCTTGGCGCGTGCAACTAATTGCAGCTCGGCTTCAGACTCAATATCGCCAGGCAGTAACACTTGATGTGTATCGTCACCGATGCGCACGATACAGGAACCATTGTTGCCTTGCTGAGGGTGCGATGGCCCAAGCAGCGCGATAACCAGCCCTTGCCAATGCCAGCTTTGGGGCCGACAAGCAATTGCCCCCTGATGATCAAGATCTGTTACCAGCTGAGTGTGCGGATACATGCGTAACAGCACATCGGCGCCACCCGCATGATCGTTATCACCATGGCTCAAAAATAAGTAATCCACCTCCGTAATCCCCTGCCGCTGCAGAAAAGGAATAACAGTGTATTTAGCGTAACTAAATTGGCTGCCAAAGGCGGCGCCAGTGTCATACACCACGGCACGGCCTTGTTTAATTACCACCGCGCTCAGGCCTTGGCCAACATCGAGTAAATGCAGCGCCCAACGTTTGTCATATTGAGTCAACCAAGGAGTGAGCAGCAACAGTAGACCGGGTAATAATAAGATAACCACCACAAACACAGCGCTTGCCGAGAACTTGGCGGCGCTGGCATGAGCGGCCTTAGCGCATAAATTATCCATAGAGGGATCATCGGAGCTAGCATGCTTTAAGCGGTCATTTGCACAAGAATACATTCTTAACGCGGGGGTGATGCTTGCGTATAACAGCCGCAGCAAAAACAGACCCAATAAGGAAAATATCAGTGCCATTGCAGCATCGGCTGGCAAAGCTACCCAGCTTAATGGCAGTGAGTCTAACAGAGAGAAACTCGCCGTGAGCGGCGTAATGACACTATCTAACAAACTTAGCAGTGGCGCCATGCTCAGACTACTCAAGCTGTTTAGCATAGGGTCAGCCAATAGCCACATCAGCATCACAACAAAGGTTAAGGGGATCACCAGCAGGCTAAACCAAGGCACAAACACTAAATTAAATAGCAGTGAATAGGGTGCAATACCGCCAAACAGCAAGCCTTGCAGTAAGCCCAGTAACAAACTTAAACGCCACTGAATTGACCAGAGTTGAGTCAGTTTTTGCCAAAGCCCTAGCCCATAACCTCGCCACTTATCCGGCTGATGGGCATCAATGCTGACAAACTTTTGCTGATGGGCAAACCACAAAATAATCGCCAGCGCCCCAAAAGAGAGCCAAAATCCGGCGCTCATAATGCTTAAAGGATCGAGTACTAACACAATAAATAACGCCCACAACAAACGCTCGAATGGGGCTGAAAAACGGCGCAGCATACCTAGCCCTATCACTAACAACAGCATAGTTAAGGCGCGCTGGGTCGGTAGGGCAAATCCCGCCAAATAGGCGTAAAAGCTGCACATCACCAAAGCGATGATGCCTGCTAGATGCCAATTGGTCATTGAGGGCGCAAGGCGCCAACGATTGAGCGCATAACGCGCGAGTCCCACACACCACAGCGCCAGCACCGACAGGTGCAAGCCCGAAATTGAGATAAGATGCCCGGTACCGCTTTGACGCAACCCTTGCCAGTGCGCTTCACTTACCTGTTGTTTATCCCCAAGCATCAAGGCTAACATCAAGTCAGCATTGGCTAGATGGCTCACCTGCTGACGCAGACGCTCTATAAGCTTAAAGCGAAAACCGCTGGCACTGTGTAATTGCTGCGCAGCAACCACCCTACCTTTACCTATAATATGATGACCAAGATAATAACGCTGGCGATTAAAGCCCCCTTGATTCAGTGGGCTAGATATCGACTTAGGCTTGAGGGTGAGCAACCACTCCTCGCCCAAGCTTACAGGGTCGGAGACTTGCCACTCTAAACGCATAAATTTATTAAAAAAGAGATAAGAATTATCGTCTAACACGCGAATATCGACACTTATCTGGTCGCTGTTTCGCTGAACTAGTGATATGATTTCCGCCCTCACTGAGATCGTGGCATCATCATTACTCGTTTCAAACGCTAATAACTGATGACTAAACAAACTTACCCAAGCGAGTGCAAACACACCGCCTGCCAAGAGTTTTGACCAGCGAATGATAATAATAGCGGCCGCTACACAGCACCAAGCTTGGGTTGTTGTCAGTAGAGAGGGCCAGAGAAGTGCCGTGATAACTGTGGCACAGTAACCGAACATAAATGGATTCATATTGAATCATTTAAGACTGCAAACCTAAGCTATGCCAAAAAAAATCATCGAAAGATTTATGCCAAAACCAGAAACACTGCGAAATCATAAACACTTGCAGATGTTTGGGAAGTTGTTGCATAAACCCAACTTATGGGCGCTTAATCGGCGCTCGGCCCCAATGGCATTTGCCGTAGGTCTGTTTGTCGCATGGGTTCCTATGCCCTTTCAAATGGTATTAGCGGCAGCGTTAGCCATCATATTCAATTGTAACCTGCCCGTCGCCGTGGCCTTAGTCTGGGTCACCAACCCCATTACCATGCCCTTTATGTTTTATGCCGCTTACCTCTTTGGTACTACATTACTCAATCATCCACCGCAAGAGTTTGCCTTTCAAGCCAACTGGCAATGGATTGAAGCGTCACTTTCAACCATAGGCCCGCCCTTTCTAGTGGGATGCCTGGCATTTGCGATCATTTTTGCCACCTTAGGGTACTTTGTGGTTCACAACTTGTGGAAATACTCGATTTTATTCAAATGGAAGCGAAAGAAACGACAGTATTGAGCGATAAGCATGATAAACCGCAGCATACCAAGCACCAGCAAAAAATAAGGCATTGGTACTTAATTGCACCAATGCCTTTAGTTTTATCTTTACATGTTGACCTTAAACTCAACGCCCAGCAAGAGCCTGCGCTGGGTGGATGCGGCTGGCTTTCCACGCCGGATAGAGGGTCGAAATAAGGCTCATTACCAAGGCTAAAGCGATCACCATCGCCACGTCAGGCCAATACAGCTGCGAGGGTAAAAAATCAATAAAATAGATATCGGCTGACAGCAGTTGTATGCCTAAGAGCTGCTCAATGCTGCTGGCTATCGCGCTTAAATTCAGTGCAATAGTGACGCCTAACACCCCGCCAATGAGGCAGCCAAGCATGCCATTTAACGCCCCTTGCACAATAAATATCCCCATTACCGTGGCTTTAGCCATTCCCATGGTCAGCAAAATGGCAATTTCAGACTGTTTATCGCGCACCGCCATCACCAAGGTCGAGACGATATTAAAACAGGCCACCGCGATCACTAAGGCAAGCACTAAATACATTATAGCTCTAACCAACTGAATATCTTGATAAAGATGCCCTTGGGTTCGGGTCCAGTCGGAAAGGTACATATATTGCTGCTGGCTGTAACCAAGGCTGCGGATCAAACTTGGCGCGGCAAATACGTCATCCACTTTAATGCGCACGCCACTCACCCCGTCAGCAAGCCCTAAAATGGTCGCACCATATTGCAGCGGTATATAGGCGGTAGTTAGATCTAATTCGCCGCCAATTTCAAAAATGCCCGACACCACAAATCGATGGCTTTTGGCCGCACTGATGCGTTTAGTCTCATTTGGTTTCGCACTCAAATTTGGGGTGTAAAGGCTTAAACTATCACCTACTTGCAGCGATAAACTGTCGGCAAGCCCACGGCCCAGCACAATATTATTACCCGTTTGCTGCAGTGACTGCCAACTTTGTCGGCTCATATAGTGGGCAATATTAGACACCTTCGACTCAAGGCTTGGCTCAATACCGATCACGGTGAGACCCTGGAATCCGCCCGGCTTTTGAATTAAGCCTTGTAAACGTACAAAAGGCGCAGTGGCAACTATCCCGGCGATCTGCTGCGCATCTTGGGCGATTTGTGGCCAATCACGAATAGGTTCATTGACCCCGGTCAATTCCCCATGGGGCACGACGCCCAGCAAACGTTGTTCTAATTCACGCTCAAAGCCATTCATTGCCGACAACACAGTGATCAATACCGCCACCCCTAAGGCGATGCCGGCTGTTGAGGCAAAAGAGATAAAACTGATAAACCGATTCGATTGACGCGCACGGTAAAACCGCCAACCAACCCACAAGGAGAGCATCTGACTCATGATTTCTCCACACTTAGCGGCTGATTTTGCTCATAAAGTAAACCATCTTGCATTTGCAGTTGCCTGTCCATGCGCTCAGCCAGTTTAGGATCGTGAGTCACCACCACAAATGCGGTACCAAACTGGCTACCCAGCTCGCGTATAAGTTGGTAGACAGCCTCACCGCTGGCCGCATCTAGGTTACCCGTGGGCTCATCGGCTAATACTAATTTGGGTTGATTAATCAAGGCGCGAGCAATGGCGGTGCGTTGCCGCTCACCACCTGACATTTCGCTGGGAGTGTGCTGCAATCGATGACTTAAGCCGACTCGTTCCAGTAATGCCTTAGCTTGCTGCTCGACCTCTTGACGGGGGCGTCCCTGAATCAGCCCGGGCATCGCCACATTCTCTAACGCGGTAAACTCAGGCAGCAGGTGATGAAACTGATAGATAAAACCTAAATCTTGATTACGCACCTTAGCCTGGCGCGCCGCCGAAAGCTGATATAAATCTTCACCAAGCAGGGTCACTGTACCGCTACTGGGTTGATCTAACGTGCCCATGATATGCAGCAAGGTGCTCTTGCCCGAGCCCGATGTGCCCACAATGGCGAGCTGCTCACCGCGATACACATCGAGATTAACACCTTGCAGCACTTGGGTGTCGATGCTGCCTTCATGGTAGCCTTTACTGACATGGTTAACTTGTAACAATAAGTTCTTGTCTTGCTGTTGTGTCATATTACTATTCATACCTTAATGCGCTGGCGGGTTGAACATTGGCCGCGCGTAATGCTGGATAAACCGTGGCTAAAAAGGTGATTAACAAGGTGCCAATCACAATCGCACTCAGCTGCGATAGGGCTAACTGCACTGGCAACGACTGACCTGCTCCTAAGATGGAGATGCCTAAACTCGACATAATGCTATTAAGGTTAAGGGTGATAAGTACCCCCAATAATACCCCGCCCACTAAGCCTAATATCGCATTGAGCGAGCCTTGGATCATAAAAATGCCCATCACACTGGCGGTGGGTAACCCTTGGGTTTTTAGCACGGCTACATCGGTGGTTTTATCAACCACCATCATCACTAAAGCCGACACAATATTAAACGCCGCGACCGCGATGATAAGGCTAAGCATTAACGACATCATATTTTTTTCCATCTTCACCGCCGAAAACAGATGGCCATAATTATCGCGCCAATCAGAGGTGGTGACGCTAACGCCATCCTCGGCAAAAGCCGCCACCACTTGTGGTTGAAGAGTCGAAGCGTTAAATGGGTCACGCAGATATAACCTTAACTGTTTGATCTCACCAGCTTGTTGACGCATCAAGCGCTGGGCATCGTCATGGTGTACATAGGCCAAATTAGCATCGACTTGCGAGCCCATCTCAAACACGCCCGCCACATAAAAATTACGCTGGCTTGGCACTGGTCCTAAGGGGGAATAAACCACGCCATCGCCACTGAGCACCCTGACTTTATCACCTGGAGAAACGCTTAAACGGCGAGCCAATTCGGCGCCCAGCACAATTTGGTAATCGCCCGGCGTTAATACCGCTAATGAGCGATGAAAACGGGGATTCATCAGGGCCACATTTTGTTGTTCTATTTCGGGGTAGATGCCATAGATTTGCACCGCGCTGATGTTGCTCGGCGACTGCAGCATCGCCTGAGTCGAGATACTGGGGCTCACCGCGACCACATCATCAAGTTGCATTAGCTTAGCCGCAGTCTGTTGCCACTGCGCTATATCATGTTCGCTATACACGGTTAACTGCGGCACTGCGCCTAAAATACGCTGTTTTAATTGACCTTCGAGGCCATTCATCACAGAGCTGACAATGATCAGCGCTGCCACACCAAGTACAATGCCTGACACGGCAAAAAGGGTAATAAAAGAGGCGAAGGAGTTGGCTTTGCGTGCACGCCAATATCGGTAACCTATGGTCCAAGATAACGCTAAATTCATGTTTCGCTGGGTCTCTTTGCTCAGGAGCCTTGATAAATCATTGAGATGCGCACGATAATAGGGGTAATAGCACTATAAAAACAAGAGGCAATCCTGTGAACACCGACTCAAACTCCTTTTTTAGCGTCAAGCACAGGTTTTCAGTATACCTGTCGGCGTGGCCAGAGGATCAGCCTCTTCCCTCAGAGAGCCAACTCAAAGCGATGTTGCCCCTAGGGCTGCAACTTATCAGCGAAGTAAAAACCATGGAAGCGGGCTGTTTATTACAGCTGAGAAATCTCGATGACGACGCCCGTACCGTAGTCGAATACTTAAAACTGCAATCGCGTAAAATCGATTTAGTATTGCAACATGTGCTTGAACAACAAATCTATGAAGGTGATAAATGCCTTGGAGAGTGTTTTGGCGGCAGTGGCATTCGGGTCATCAGTGATCAGCCTTTACTTGTGGGGCGTCAATATAGGGTCACGCTACACATAAAAGAGGCATTGATTTCGATGTTGTGCATGGCGCAATGCACCGCTTGCGCCCCCATTGCCGGCAATGATGACCAAGATAACGGCTTTCTCTGTGACTTAAGCTTTAGCCAAATCCTCGATGAAGATATTGAACAATTGGTCAAAGCCAGCCTTAATGTGCAACAAAAACAGTTACAACAACGGAAAAAAGACAATCAAACCGCCCCCTAGTTTTCACTGGCACTAGCGAGACTAAGCCTCTACAATGTCGGGCATCTTTGTCGATTTTTGGCCACTAGTCTCATCCCAATGAATGCTTTTTCAGTCTTAACACCCCCGAAAGTCAAAGGGGTTAAAACGCCGCAAACACTGAGCCACTTGCATGGCGCCGCTCAGGCCATCACACTAGCCAATATTTGTGATGCCCATGATGGCTTAACCTTAGTGGTCACTCACGATACGCCCAGCGCCTTGCAACTCGACACTGAGCTTCACTATTTACTGGGCGCGAAATCGATACCTGTGTTGCTGTTTCCCGACCGCGAAACCTTGCCTTACGACAGCTTTTCACCCCATCAAGATTTGGTTTCCCAACGCCTAGAAACGCTGTCACGTATACCCAGCGCGAAGAAGAGTGTGGTGATTGTGCCCATTAGCACCCTGATGGTGCGATTACCGCCGCAGTCGTTTTTAACCGGTAACGTGCTATTGCTCAATAAAGGCGATACGTATCAGCTGCAACAGGTGCGTCAACAGTTGGTAAACACTGGCTATCAACTGGTCGAACAGGTCTACGAACACGGCGAATTTGCAGTGCGCGGCTCTATTATCGATATCTTCCCTATGGGATCGAACCACCCTTACCGTATCGAACTGTTTGACGACGAAGTAGAGTCTATTCGCCAATTTGACCCAGAGACCCAACGCTCCAGCGGTGAAATTGACGCCATTCGACTATTGCCAGCCAAAGAGTTTCCCACCGATGATGCCGCTATCGAAGGGTTTCGTCAGCGCTATCGCCGTCAATTTGAGGTTGTGGTTAAAGAGCCCGAATCGGTTTACCAAATGGTCAGCCGAAAAGTGATGCCCGCAGGCATTGAAAGCTATTTACCGCTATTTTTCGATGAAACGGCCACACTGTTTGATTATCTGCCAGAGCATACCCAATTAGTGGGCATTGGTGACTTAGATACCGCCGCCAAGACCCATTTAAATGAGGTCAGCCAGCGCTATGAAAATCGCCGTGTCGATCCTTTAAGGCCACTACTGCCGCCTAAAGACTTATACCTGTTAACAGAGCAAGTTTTTGAAGCCTTCAAACGTCTGCCCCGCATTTTATGTAAAGGCACTGATTATCAAGGCACCAGTATTGCTGCCAAGGTTGAAGCCTTACCCGATATCGCCTCCAACCATAAATTAAAGCAACCACTATTGGCGCTGCAGCAATATGTGCAATCGGGCATGCCGATACTGTTTTGTGCTGAATCTGAAGGACGCCGAGAAGCCTTACTAGAACTGCTGGCCAAAATAAACATCAAGCCCACGCTGTTTGAGCATTTTTATGAATATGTCAACCAACCTGTTGCCTTTGGCTTGATTGTCTCACCCTTGTCTCAGGGCGCGATTATTAGCGACAAAAAAGATAAACGCTGGGCATTGGTATGCGAAACTGAGCTGTTTGGCCAACGGATTTCACAGCAACGCCGCCGCGATAAACAGCGCCAAATTAGCAGCGATGCACTGATTAAAGATTTAGCCGAACTCAAAGTTGGCCAACCCATAGTGCACTTAGATCATGGTGTGGCCTTGTATCAAGGCCTCGAAACCTTAGACACCGGCGGCTTAGTTGCAGAGTACCTAAAACTCGAGTACGCGGGTGGCGATAAACTTTATGTGCCTGTGGCGTCACTCAATCTGATTAGCCGCTACAGCGTCGGCCCCGATGATGAGGCTCACCTTAATAAGCTAGGTAACGAAAGCTGGACCAAGGCAAAACGCAAGGCTATCGAAAAAATCCGCGATGTGGCCGCCGAGCTATTAGATGTTTACGCCAGACGCCAAGCTAGGCCCGGCACCGCCTGTAAACTCGACAAAGAAGAGTATGCACAGTTTGCTGGCAGTTTTCCGTTTGAGGAGACCGTCGACCAAGAAACGGCTATCGAAGCGGTACTCAACGATATGTGCTCGCCTATCTCTATGGACCGCTTGGTGTGTGGTGATGTTGGCTTTGGTAAAACCGAAGTCGCCATGCGCGCCGCCTTTGTCGCCGTGAATGACAACAAGCAGGTTGCCATACTGGTACCCACCACCCTGCTTGCCCAGCAACATTACGAAAACTTTAAAGACAGGTTTGCCGATTGGCCGATTAAAATTGAAGTGCTATCGCGCTTTAAAACGGTCAAAGAGCAACAGGCCATTCTCGAGCAACTGAGCAATGGCCAAGTGGATATCGTCATTGGCACCCATAAGTTGCTGCAAACCGATGCTAAATTTGACAATTTAGGCCTGCTCATCATCGATGAAGAGCACCGTTTTGGTGTAAGACAAAAAGAAAAAATCAAAGCCCTTAGGGCCAATATCGATATTCTTACCCTAACCGCTACGCCCATCCCCCGCACCCTGAATATGGCCATGTCGGGCATGCGAGATCTGTCGATTATCGCCACCCCGCCAGCTAAGCGCTTAGCAGTAAAAACCTTTGTGCGTGAATACGATGAAGCAACTGTGCGCGAAGCGCTACTGCGTGAGATCTTGCGTGGGGGTCAGGTCTATTTTCTGCATAACAATGTCGAAACGATTGAAAAGCGCGCGCGAGAATTAGAACTCCTGTTGCCAGAAGCTCGGGTGATCACCGCCCATGGTCAGATGCGCGAGCGTGAACTCGAAAAAGTCATGTCTGACTTTTATCACCAAAAATACAACGTGCTAGTGTGCACCACGATTATCGAAACCGGTATCGATGTGCCCAGCGCGAACACCATTGTGATTGAGCGCGCCGATCATTTTGGCTTGGCACAGTTGCATCAACTGCGGGGCCGTGTGGGACGTTCGCACCATCAAGCCTATGCTTATTTGATGACACCGCACCCCAAACGCATGACCAAAGATGCCAGAAAACGGCTTGAAGCCATTGGCGCACTGGAAGATCTCGGCGCAGGCTTTATGCTCGCCACCCAAGACTTAGAGATCCGCGGCGCAGGAGAACTACTGGGCGATGAACAGAGCGGCCACATATCTAAAATTGGCTTTACCCTCTACATGGAAATGTTAGAAGATGCCGTCAAGTCGCTTAAAGAGGGCAAAGAGCCGTCACTAGAGCAGATGCTTAGAGGCCAGTGTGAGGTCGACCTACGCATACCAGCCCTGCTGCCTGAAGATTATGTGCATGATGTCAATATTCGCTTATCGCTGTATAAGCGCATTGCCAACTGCAGTAATGAAAACGCCCTCGATGAGTTAAAAGTGGAACTGATCGACCGCTTTGGTCTGCTGCCACAACCCGCCAAAAACTTACTCGAGCTGACCCTTTATAAACATCAAGCCACGACCCTTGGTATCGCAAAAATCGAGATGCACGCCAAAGGCGGCAGCCTTGAATTTAGAGACGATCATATTGTTGACCCGGGCTTTATCATCGGCCTGCTGCAGAGCCAACCACAAAATTATCGTATGGATGGACCAAGTAAGTTAAAATTCATCATGCCAACAGAAACCGATAAAGAGCGATTAGCCTTACTGTCATTGCTGATCTCGCAACTGATGCAACACCGCCTTGGAGAACCACGTGCTTAAACAAAGTCTATTATTGGTCACCACACTGCTCACCCTTTCCAGTTCAGTATTGGCCGCCGATGAGCGCTGGTTTGAAGTAGAGATTTACCTATTTGAGCGCCAAGGCACGCCATTTGAAGAGATGGTTAAAAACCCGGCCAATATCAATAAACGCGCGCCTATAGACATGATAACGCCACTGTTTAGTACCAATATTACCGGTGCGAGCCTTGGGCTTGAAGGCTGCAGCGCCCAAGAGTGGATCGACGATGCCAATAGATGTGATCAGCAACTGAAATCGAGCCAAGTCAGTCATCCCAGTCGCATCCCGATGACGGTCGCCGCCAGCACACCTCAGTATGCCAAAGTGGGCCAGTCAACGGTATTACTGGCTGAATCTCAGGCGCAATTTGGCGACATCATCAAGAAGCTCAATCGAGAGTCAGGCCATCGCGGTTTACTGCACATGACCTGGCAACAGTCGATGCTGCCGCGCCATTTAGCTACCCCTGTTCGTTTGTTTGCTGGTGAAGACTTTTCAGGCCGTTATTATCCCGATGGCATGTCGATATCCCAGCAGATGGCACCAAGTGAGATCCCTGAATTTAATTTCGATCTTGGCCTCAATCCAACCACCACTCCTGCGCCATTGTGGCAACTCGATGGAAAGATCAATATCTATCTTAACCATTACCTATATGTTGAAACCGCGCTAACGCTTCGCGAAGAAGGCACCAAAGTATTGCCAGCACAAACCGCTGACGGCCTGCTCGCCAATAACGCTGGTACCAAGGTCCCCTATCTATTTAAGATCTGGATGGCGCAAAATAGACGTGTTAAAAGTGATGAAATTCATTACTTTGATCACCCCAATATGGGCATTATTTTACAAATCAGAAAAATGACTCACCCGAGCGAGATCAGCGCTGATACCTTAAAACAGCTGGGGGTAATGCTCGATACCACCTCGCCAATGCCAGCAAAAGATACCCTAGAACAAGCAAGTAACAGTGTTCATCAGACTTTATCGTATTAAAGTAAGACTTTGATAGATAACGCTAGTAGTTAGCGTTATCTACACTCTTGCAGCAAACTGTTACATCATGATAGCAATGCAATGGGTATCACCTTCGGCCATATTCATACAAAAAAGGTTTTCACTGCCGTAATTTCTCCCCTTTCTATCAGACCGAATGCATAGCAATCGGACAATTAAAAAATCAGCTATTTTCAGCAAACATCCATTGCCGTTTTACTAAAGCATTTTTAGCAATCAATCTTGTTAAGGCCATATAGTCAACTAATATTACAAGTTAGCAGCATCATTGGATCGTATGTTATTGAAACCGACTCACCTGACTTTCAATAAACGCGTGCCGCTTAGACGTTGACTAAAAAGGAACCTTAATATGGATGACAGAAAGCAAAAAAAGCGCAAAGGTATCTTCGAGTATTACGCGAAAAATCCTGAATCAGCCGATGAAAAAATCTTCGGTAGAGTCAGCTATCCCGACCGCCGCGGTTTTTTGAAAGGAGCAGGTCTGGCGACGATGGCGGCAGTACTGGGAGGAGCTATCCCCTTTCATCGCAACATGCCAGCAGGTATGATCCCTGCGGCGTTTGCAGAAGGCCTCGATGATGTAGTGATTGAAGGAAAAGAGGGTCTGACAGTACTCAACGACAGGCCGATGAACGCAGAGACGCCACCTCACCTGTTGAATGACGACATCACCCCAACCTCACGCCATTTTATTCGCAACAACGGTATTCCACCGACTGCGGTCAACGCCGAACGCTGGACCTTAACCATTAATGGATTGGTCGATAAGCCTTTGACACTCAGCATCAATGATCTCAAGCAGAATTTCGATGTAGTAGAACAACAGCTATTAGTGGAGTGTGGTGGTAATGGCCGTGCTTTCTTTGAACCCAAAGCCAAAGGTAATCAATGGACATACGGGGCAGTAGCATGTTCGAGCTGGACAGGTGTGCGACTCGCTGATGTGCTTAAGGCTGCTGGAGTTAAGGATGGCGCAGTTTATACGGCTCACTACGGCGCCGATAAGCACCTCTCTGGCGATGAGGGAAAACTCCCCATCTCCCGGGGCCTCCCCATAACAAAAGCCATGGGCAATGAAAACCTTATCGCCTTTGAACAAAACGGAAAACCACTTCACCCGATGAATGGTGCACCTCTTCGCTTAGTCGTGCCTGGTTGGCCGGGCTCGTGCTCACAAAAGTGGCTGACACGTATTCAAATTAGAGATCAGATACATGATGGTCCTAAAATGACCGGTACCGCTTACCGTGTACCTAATCGCCCTGTTGCACCGGGTGAAAAAGTCGCTAATGAAGATTTCGAGATTATCGAACGTATGCCAGTCAAATCACTGATCACCTCGCCACAAACCAATACCGAGGTTTATGGTAGCGAAGTCTTAGTGCGCGGTCATGCTTGGTCTGGCGATCGCAAGGTTGATAAAGTACAAATTTCTATCGACTTTGGCGCAACTTGGACCAATGCCTCACTTGCCGCACCAGCAAATGAAGGTGCTTGGCAAACTTTTAATACTAAAGTGAAGTTCCCTCAACCAGGATACTATGAAGTATGGGCTAAAGCTGTCGATGATCATGGGATCAGCCAGCCATTTGCCATTGCTTGGAATCCGAAAGGCTACCTTAATAATACCTTTCACCGTGTGGCATTAGTGGTTAAAGGTTGATAGCAATGAATAAAAGAAAACTATTTGAGCGGGTTTTCCCGCTCTCATTTTACTTGTTGATTAGCTTACCACTTTCAGCAAACGATGCGTTGATTTTAGCCGGTGAACAACAAGCTATGGTTTGCAAATCATGCCATCAATTTTCTCCCAACGGTGTCGAGGTCATAGGGCCACCGTTATGGGGCTTGGCTGACAGGAACATCGCCAGTTTCGACGGCTTTAATTACAGTGATGCTTTAAAGCAAATTAAGGGAAAGTGGAATGCGCCAAAGCTCGATGCGTTTTTGGCGTCACCCAGTGAATTTGCGCTCGGTACCAAGATGGTATTTCCAGGTGTAACAGACCCTGGTGCCCGCGCAGCAATCATAGCGTGGCTAGCAACTAAAAACCCTGTGCCGCCAAATTGGACCACGCAAGCATCTGGCTCACCAGTCAAATCAGCCGGAGATGGTATTTTGACACCTGGAGAGAACATGGATCTCGTCGCTGCGGTTTGCTCCGCTTGTCACTCGCTGCACCTCGTAGCACAACAAGGATTAAGCAAAGCAAGCTGGGATGAAACGTTGCAGTGGATGATCGATGAGCAGGGAATGGATGAGTTAAATGCTGAAGATCGCGAGGCTATTTTAGTCTATCTCTCTACCTATTATGGCTTGTAATCGATGAGTTAGTCTTTTGCGCAAAAGTGTTTCAATAGATCACTAACCTGTGAACTTGCTACCTTCTCTTTGGATCATGGGGGCTCTGTACACAAGTATTGATCTATTTTAAAGGCTCGAACATATAGAGCTTGATCACAAAGCAAAGCCCATCGGCCTCAATGTATCGAAAAGTCGAGGTAGATATCATCAGCCTCATCTTCTTCCACTAACACATCTTGAACAAGAGATTGAGGTGCCCCTTGATGACTCCAAGCGATAAATCGATCGACAGCATTACTGCCTCCCTGTAATAACACGGCAACGTCGCCATTATCGAGGTTTTTCACATAACCTGTCAGCCCAAATTCATTAGCTTTTTGCAGGCTATAGCGCCTAAAACAAACACCTTGGACTTTACCCGATATCGTCAGTAATACCCGTTTCATTTATGCCTCATTTGCTCAACCCGACAGTTAAATATAATCTCACTTGCCCCTTTGAAGATAACCTAAAGTTTCAAGATGGGCAAAATTTAGGCAAAAAAAACAGCTAACTAATAAAGTGGTTAGCTGCATCGGGCGACATACGCAAACAGGAACGGGCGATTAAACCCAAAACAGAATAATATGTATCAATTTGTATCACAAAAGCTGTGATTAACGCTATATCCAGATAAAGAAAATATACTAATAAGCGTAAATTTTAGCCTGAACTATGTTAAATACACGCTTCGCTCATCTTACCGATAAAAAACAATCAACCACTGATGAAGAAAGCTGGAGTAAACAGTAGCCAAAAAAGTTGACCACTACAGTTAAATGGTTAATGACTAAGGAGGAAAAGAAAGATTTAAAAACGGAGGTTAAAAATACCGAGCAAACGTCGCACTAAAATGAACTTGAATAAAACCATGTTCTAAGGCAAGACGTTGCCAGAGCCAAATGACTCAGCCAACACATATTAAAAATAAGATGACATTCATTTCGCTGAGCAACCAAGTTGCTCAGCGAAATGAAGCTCAGCCAAAATCGGGTGGAGCTAACTTAAAATCACTAATACGCGCAAGGTGAGCCGATAGTGAGGCAAATTTGTGGCGCTGTTCTTCATCCCACAACACTTCATAATAAGGGCTTAACGCCGCGGCCACTGCTTGGTTATCATTCACTTCATCATGGCGCGATAAAATACACAAACCATTACCACGATGCTTAGCGCGAAATTGACTCACACACTTATTGGCGATATCAGCGTACTCCTCAGGGCGATCGATTTTTCCCACCATGGTAATTTCTGGATGAATATTGGGATTAATCAATACCGTTTTAATGCCATTTAAAAAGCCAATACGTTCAGCCCAATATGCACCCAAGCCGACACCAATGGCAATAGGATGCGGATCGTCACACACTTGTAACTGGCGATTCACTTCATGTAACAAGTGTTGCATATCATGCTTAGGATGTAGAGTACTATAACTGACCAAACGCACATCATTATCAATAAACTGTAATTGACGCATTTTTTCGTGATTACCCGGACTGGTTGCATCGAAGCCGTGAAAATAGAGGATCATCCTGTCACCTATTGATAAAGATTGAACATTAACTTTAGCTAACTTACTACTGCTACTATTTGCGCTGTATCAAAGTTAGTTCAATACGATTTGCTCGGCTAGCAATTTAGCCTTATGCCAACGAACCTCATCTTGAAGTGCGATCGCAACTTGCACCGGATCGGCGCGTAATTGCGAAACCGATGCCTTAGGCGAGCAAGTTGGCCAACTAAAATCGCTGAGCAACTCGGTGACGCCTAGGTTATCGTTACATACTAAAATCATATCGCATCCCGCATCGAGTGCGGCTTTGGCACGCTGCCGATACCCCCCGACCACCCCCGCCCCTTTCATGCCAAGATCATCAGAAAAGATCACCCCATTAAACTGTAACTCGCTACGCAGTACTTCTTGTAACCAGTAATGAGAAAAACCGGCGGGATTAGGATCGACGCTATCGTAAATCACGTGGGCAGGCATAATCCCCTGCAATCGTTGCTCGGCAATGAGCTGCTTAAAGGGCAGCATATCGAGCTGTCTAATCTCTTGCTCTGATCTTGAGTCCACCGGTTGGGCGATGTGAGAGTCTGCAGCGACACTACCATGTCCGGGAAAATGTTTACCTACCGCAGCCATACCTGCGCTGCTCATCCCCTCAATAAAGGCATCGGCTAAGCTGATCACTTCTTGGGGGTGGCCACTAAAGGCACGCGTGCCGATCACTTGACTTATCCGATTAAGGTCAAGCACTGGCGCGAAGCTTAAGTCAATATCACAGCTCAATAGCTCTACTGCCATTAAAAAACCCAGCTCGCGAGCCCACAGCCTAGCCTGCTCAATATCGCCATTGGCTTTTGGCAAGATGTCGCCCATGGCAGGAATGCGGCTAAAACCATCGATAAAGCGTTGTACTCGTCCACCTTCATGGTCAACGGCAATTAACAGATCGGGCTGTAGTGCTCGGATAGAGGCCACCAGCTCACATAACTGTGCCCGGTCATGATAATTACGGCTAAATAAAATTATCCCGCCGACCATAGGATGCTGTAACTGGGTATTCTCCTGTTCAGACAAGGTTGTCGACAGCAGATCCATCATTAAATAGCTCACTTTATCTCCCTAAAACATGGTTAACACCAAGGCTATCTGTACTGTAATATATAAATCAAAAAATATCGATTAACGATAAATATATGTATCTTAAAAGAAATGGATTCAATTGATTAAAATTGCTTCACGCTGCAAGATACATATACATAATATGCCTAATCCGAACACCCTTCCCCAAAAATAACTAATGCGAAATATAGTGCAAAAGTATGGGATACTGCTACTTTATCAATCTTAATTTGCTGACACACTTAGCACAACATTTTCACAGGTTTGGTCAGCATAAACTGATGTATAGACCTAAAATTATAAGATTGAATAACGATCACCATGAACAAAAGCAGGGTTTTATAAATGATTAGCGTATTTGACATGTTTAAAATTGGTATTGGACCATCGAGCTCACATACTGTGGGGCCGATGAAAGCCGGTAATATCTTTATCAAAGATTTAGAAAAGCATGGTCATTTGGCAGCAACCGATGAGCTAAGATCTGAACTCTTTGGGTCGCTTGGACAAACAGGTAAAGGCCACGGTACGGGTAAAGCCGTTATTTTAGGACTAATGGGTGAAGATCCCGAAACCGTCGACACCGATGCTATCGATGACATTTTAGCTCATGTTAACGACACTCAATCATTGAACATGCCAAATCAAAAAGTGGTTCGCTTCAGCCGCGAGCATGGCATTACCTACCACAGACGTAAGAGTTTACCCGCCCATGCCAATGCGATGACGCTATATGCCTATGAAAAAGGACTGTGTATCTATCAGCGTACTTATTATTCTGTGGGTGGCGGTTTTATTCTCGATGAAGATGAAATTTTAGCTAAAAACGCCTCTCCAGCAGCGCCTATAGAGGCTGCTCCTTACGATTTTAATAGTGCCACTGAATTACTCAGCATGTGTGTCGATAACGGTTTAAGCATATCAGCACTGATGATGGCAAATGAGCGCTCGGTGGGTGAAGAGCAAGAAATTAAACAGCGCTTATGGCATATCTGGCAAACCATGAAAACTTGCGTTGAACGCGGCTATCAAAAAGAAGGTATTTTGCCTGGCGGCCTCAAATTACGTCGCCGTGCCCCAGCCCTTTATCGTCGCCTTAAAGCCGAAGGAAAAAACTCTGTCGATCCGTTAACGGCACTCGACTGGGTCGACCTATTTGCATTAGCCGTGAATGAGCAAAATGCGGCGGGCGATCGCGTGGTGACCGCCCCCACTAACGGCGCGGCGGGCATTATTCCTGCGGTATTATGTTATTACGATACTTTTGTTCAGGAAGTCGATATCGATATCTGCTGCCAATACTTATTAACCGCTGCGGCTATCGGGATTTTATATAAGAAAAACGCTTCGATTTCTGGCGCCGAAGTGGGTTGTCAGGGAGAGGTTGGTGTAGCCTGCTCTATGGCCGCAGCAGCATTGACCGAGATCATGGGTGGCACTGTAGAACATGTAGAAAACGCCGCTGAAATTGGCATGGAACATAACCTAGGTTTAACCTGCGATCCCGTTGGAGGCTTAGTGCAAGTGCCATGTATTGAACGCAACGCTATGGGAGCTGTTAAGGCTATTAATGCCTCTCGCCTAGCGATGCGCGGTGATGGTAACCATAAGGTGTCATTAGACAAGGTGATTAAGACCATGATGGATACAGGTAAAGACATGCGCAGTAAATACAAAGAAACTGCAAAAGGTGGTTTAGCGGTTAACATTGTAGAGTGTTAAGCTGATAATTTTGCCTTTGTCGTCTGTAGGCTTAGCCGTACGCGGGTATGGAGCTTGAACATAAACGAGCAAAAAGAAGGCACTAAGCGTCAAACGCTTTTTTGCTAATAATGACTCACAAAAAAACTCGCCTTGGCGAGTTTTTTTGTCTCTATCGGTTTATGTCACGATATGTTGTTATCGATTATCTCTTTCGATCGGGCTATGAGGAGTTGTCTAGCATATAATCGCAGCATCTCAGGTAAGATCCAAACGACTAGCGTATAGGCAACTCAACATCGGCAAACAAATTTTCAATCAGCTGCGGATCACGCAATGCCACCGCCTTCTCCACGATGTCTTTAGTCAAGTGAGGCGCAAAATGTTCTATAAACTCATACATATATGTACGTAAGAAGTTACCTTTTCTGAAACCAATTTTAGTGGTGCTGTGGGCAAAAAGATGACTGGCATCGATAGCCACCAAATCTTTGTCTATCACAGGATCGATTGCCATAGAGGCGATAACGCCCACCCCTAAGCCTAAGCGAACATAAGTTTTTAATACATCAGCACTGGTAGCAGTAAACACCACTCTGGGATCGATACCCGCCTGATTAAAGGCTTTCTCGATTTCAGACTCTCTATCGAAACCAAAGACATAAGTGACTAATGGAAAGCGGCCTAAATCTTCAATACTGATCTTTGACCGTGTTGCTAATGGATGATCTTTAAGCACTACAATTGAGCGATTCCAATGATAACAGGGCAGCATAATTAAGTCTGAATACAGGTGCATCCCTTCAGTTGCGATAGCAAAATCAGCATCACCTCTGGCGGCTAATTCACTTATCTGCGAGGGCGTGCCTTGATGCATATGCAAATTCACTTTAGGATAGCGATCAATAAAACCACGAATAATATTAGGTAAGGCGTAACGCGCCTGAGTATCTGTGGTGGCAATATTTAACTCGCCCTGATCAGGCTTAGTGTATTCCTCTGCCACTTTTTTGATACTCTCTACTTTACCAAGAATATCATTAGCAATACTGATCACCTGCAAGCCTGCAGGTGTCACATGGGTGAGGTGTTTACCACTACGACCAAAGATTTGAATACCCAGTTCATCCTCGAGCATCCTGACTTGTTTACTGATCCCTGGCTGCGATGTATATAAATTTTCAGCAGTGGCAGAAACATTTAGGTTATGATTAACCACTTCGGCGATATATCTAAGTTGCTGCAGCTTCATCGTCTATCCTTTAGCAAATAGCAAAGTCTGTGCTCCAAGGCTTAACACCACCTAAAATCGGAACCTAAGTATAAGAATTAGTTATAGTATACGAAAAAAATTAAAGCAAATAGAATATAGCATAGAGTTGTGGCAGATCACACGACATTAGCACAAAGCTAGACTAAGATAGCTATGCTAGAGTGTTGATTTATAGTAGCATTAACGGAATTGCATAAATTATGGTAGACCTATGATATTTACTTTGGTTCTGATCCTCATCGGTGCATTACTTCTACTGGTTATCGGTATCAATGTTATCCAACAGCAGAAAGAACGCGCCGAGGCAGAAAGAAGAACAGAATTAGCCAGACAGAGAGCCATAATAGATGAAACTGAAACCGTATTGTCTTGCACAGGTATGTTTCCCTGCTCTACCAATATCGTGCTTATCCTCTATAAACGCGTTCAAGAGGCGTTGTCACTGTCAGTAAACCTTGGAGGTAATCAGGCAACGGATTATCAACGTCGCTTACAAGACATAAATGCGCAAATCGAAGCGCTAAATAACGGCACAAAACAAAATCCGTCGGTAGAAAGCTTTCGCTTACCCGACACAGACAAACAGATCCTCACCTTAGTGCAAGTGCTTAAAAAGCTTAAAGCCATTTTGAGAGCTGAGCATAATAAAGGCAAAATTGATCCCACCATTTTTGCTCAAGAAGAGGCTCGGATCGACAATTTACAATTAAGAATTAATGTCGACTCTATGCTATCGCGCGCCCGTAGTGCCAGCTTTATGAAACAGTACGGCTCATCTAAACAGATGGTGACCAAGGCGCTGGCGACCTTGCATACCATAAAAGCCATGACCCCTAACGACCCCTTTATTTCCAAAAAGGTCGATGAAGCAAAAATATTACTCGATGAGATCATGGGGGCACAGAAGCAAGCAGCGCCTAACGCTCCAAGGCCTAAAAACGATGATGATGATATTGATGTATTGTTCCAACCGAAGAAAAAATGGTAACGCTGATCACAAACTAACAGCGTACGCATCAATACTACTCATAAAAAAAATCGCCCGTTGATGGGCGATTTTTTAGTTTCATACTAAAGAGAGTCGCAAGCGTAGCTAAGATGACTAAGTCAGTCGCTTAGCTCAAAAGACTAACTCAAAAAGACTAAGCCTCAAAAAGACTAAGCAGCTTAAGGCGCTAGACGGTCAATCTCCCAACCTTTATCCTGTTTAGTGTATAAAAAGCGATCGTGTAAACGATGCTCTCCACCTTGCCAAAACTCTATGCTCGATGGACGCACTAGATAACCGCCCCAAAACTTTGGCAAAGGAACTTCACCTTGACTAAGTTTTGCTTTCATTTCCGCAAATTTGCTTTCCAGCGCTTGTCTTGCCGAAATTTTACTCGATTGCTTAGATACCCACGCAGCTATCTGGCTCTCTTTGGGGCGAGTAATAAAGTACTTTAACACCTCTGCAGTCGACAACTGCTCAGCAACCCCCGTAACCGCCACCTGTCGCTCTAATGCATGCCATGGAAACAACAGACTCACTTTAGCGTTGTGGGCAATCTGCTCCGCCTTACGACTCGCAAGATTGGTAAAAAAGACAAAACCGTCATTATCAAACCGTTTAAGCAATACGATACGCTGAAAAGGTTGCCCCGTTTCATCCACCGTGGCAACAGACATGGCGGTGGGATCGGTCAACACCTCGGCATCACGAATTTGCTCTAGCCAGGTTTCGAATAACGCCATCGGGTGTTCAGGGAGCTCATCGCGATGTAAGCCGCCTAAAGTATATTCTCGCCTGATATCACTGATCTTAGACATCTCTCTACCTTTCCTTGCTAAATGGGATCAAAGCACTGTCGTCAAGTGCGCTGTGGCAATTACTTTTTATGCGCACTAGCCCACACATGCAGCATTTCTAGTCCTAACGTTGCGCCTGCTAACGCCGTGATCTCCGCCGAATCGTAGGCTGGCGCCACTTCTACAACATCCATGCCCACCACGTTCATTCCGCGCAGGCCACGAATGATTTTCATCGCTTTATCGCTGGTTAAACCGCCGCACACAGGGGTGCCGGTACCTGGCGCATAGGCAGGATCGAGGCAGTCAATGTCGAAGGTGACATAAAGTGGCATATCACCCACTCGCGCCTTAATTTGCGCCACAATATCATCGGCACTCAAATCATTGGCTGTCGCGGCATCAATCACCTTAAATAGATGGTTACTGGTATCGAAATCGGTGCGAATACCAATTTGAATCGAATGAGCAGCATCGATAATGCCTTCATTCGGCGCATGGTAAAACATCGTGCCATGATCATACTTGCTGCCCTGAGAATAGGTATCAGTATGGGCATCAAAATGTAACAAGGCCATTTTACCGTGTTTTTTATAGTGTGCCCTTAACAAGGGTAAGGTCACAAAGTGATCCCCACCAAAGCTCAGCATCGCCTTACCTGAACTGATAATGGCCGTAGCAAAATCTTCTACTCTTTGGGTAAAATCTGCCGCATCACCGCAGTCGTATACCAGATCGCCAGCATCGACCATTTTAAGGCGTTCGCTTAATTTAAAATCCCAAGGCCAACGCTGCTCTTCCCAAGCTAGATTAACCGAGGCTTGACGAATCGCACCTGGCCCCATTCGACCACCAGAACGACCCGTGGTTGCCATATCAAACGGTAAACCCAATATCACCACATCGGCATCGCTTTGCAGTGGTTTAAAATCCAGAGGTTGTCTTAAGTAACCAAATGCATTGGAATAAAGCGAATAGTCAGGCTTATCTGCAATCGTGGTCATGGCTGCTCCATATGTTGTTAACTAATGATCACAAGCTCACTACCGTTAGCGGTTCGCTAACGTGCGGTTTGTAATGGCTAATATAAAGGGTATTGGTATCGTTTAATGCTAAGTGGTTTTGCGCCAATAATTGCGAAGCCATAAACTCGTTATGACTTAACGGAGCATTAACACCTACCATATCCCAACTACTTGGTTTAAAAATAGTAATTAATGAGTTTAACCCATCCATTAGCCGGTGCCCCGCCTTCATATTGGTCTCTATGCTGACATATGAGCTAGGTTGTTGTGGCGTAATGTGCAGGGTAATGTATTCGCGCCCATGAATGCCGTTAACCGAATATCCCATGGGGCTAAATAGATAGTCATCAAAGGTAAACTCAGGCCAGATAACAGACAGTTGTAATAAGGATAAAATAGTGGCTTTACACTGCTGCGGCCCACACAGATAATCGGCAATCTCACCCTTTATATGGTAAAGCTGTAACGCGCAGCTGTACTGTCTGTGGGAAGATGATGCGCTACAAAAAAGATAATGATGGTGGCTGTCCAGATCACCAATACGATAAGCCTGCCCAGCAATAGACAGCTTTAATCGATCAATATCCTCTTCAAAGCGAGTCGCCTGCAGATGAGGAAACAGTTCGCTCTTGCGTTGATAGCTAAACCAGACAATATGGTCAATGCCAATGCTTTTTACAATATGCAAAGCCGTATCGACTAAACTGGTATTACCGCAGGTGATCAATAGCAGTTTGTTATGCCAAACAAATAAGCTCGACTCACTCAATACATAAGCGTCACATTCGGCATTAGTCTGCACCGACAATATCTCGGCTCCGGCTTTCGCCAAGGCTGATGACCAAAATTCACGAGTAAAACCGCGCAGCGATGCACTGGCATCGTCAATCACCATCTCTAACCGCTTCTCTGCGCCTTCAAACAACATAGTCTTAACTACCTAACAATCCATCAAAGTGCATAAAGCCAGCTTTAGCATAGGTTTATCTCTGGCTTTATGCTGCATACCATTATGATGATGTGCTTAAGAAAAATCTTCCAAATAGGTGTAGCCTTTTAGACCTAGCTGCAGCTCTTCTAAAATATTGGCCCGCTCACCCTCTTCAATGTGTTGATTGACCAGTTCTTCATAGGTACGCATAAACGAAACTGCATCAAGGTTAACGTAACGCAGAACGTCGGCGACGGTATCACCAGCAAGCACTGATTCTATATTAACCACACCATTGTCTTCCAGGCGCACAACGGCAGAATTAGTATCGCCAAATAGGTTGTGCATATCGCCCAAAATCTCTTGATAAGCGCCCACCAAGAAGAAACCTATTAGGTAGGGGCTTTCAGCGCTCCATGCAGGGACAGGAAGCGTGGTTTCAATACCTTGACCGTCAACGTATTGATCGACAATGCCATCTGAGTCACAGGTGATGTCTAACATCACCGCGCGGCGTTCAGGTTCTTTATCTAAGCCACTTAGTGGCATCACAGGGAAAACCTGATCGATCCCCCAGGCATCTGGCAGCGACTGAAACAGTGAAAAGTTAACGAAGAATTTGTCGGCTAGCTTCTCATTTAACTCATCGATCACTGGGCGATGGAAGCGATATTTACTGCTCATCACTCCTTTGAGTTCGTAACAAACACGCAGATTCATCTGTTCGGCCCAGGCTCGGTCGGCTAGACTCACTTGCCCAAGCGCAAACAGTGAATGCACTTCAGTCAAATCACTTTGCACATCATGATAAATTTCAATCAAGGCACGCTGGTCGGCACGTACGCTCACTTCTGTCCATGATTGCCACATATTTTTAAGTTGTTGGGGAGCGTCGTCACTCGGCTGCTCAATCTGTTCACACTTATAGGCTTCTGTGCCGATGACATCGGTGATCAACACCGCATGGTGCGCCGTTAAATAGCGGCCAGACTCAGAAATCAACCTTGGCATGGGCTGACCATACTCGGTGCACATATCTTTAAGCACACTAACAATATTATTGGCATATTCAGTCAAGCCGTAGTTCATTGAATTACTGCTTTGGCTACGAGTGCCATCATAATCAACCGCGAGACCGCCACCGACATCGAAACATTTGACATTAGCGCCCAGCTTTTGCAGCTCACAGTAAAAGCGTCCTGCTTCACTTACACCACTGCGAATATCGCGAATATTGGCGATTTGCGAACCTAAGTGGAAGTGTAACAACTGTAAGCAATCCAACATATTATTGGCTTTTAATGAGTCAATAACGGTTAACACTTGCGCCGCAGATAAACCAAATTTAGATTTTTCTCCACCACTGGCTTGCCACTTGCCTTTGCCTTGGAATGCTAAGCGCACCCGTAAACCCAAACGCGGTGTGACGCCCAACTTTTTGGCTTCTTCGAGTACGACTTTCAGTTCAGAGAGTTTCTCGAGCACAATATAGACGCTGTGACCCAGTTTTTCGCCTATTAACGCCAGACGAATATATTCGACATCTTTGTAACCGTTGCAGATGATCACCGAGCTAGCTTTTTGCGCCATGGCCAGTACTGCCATTAACTCAGGCTTACTGCCCGCTTCCAGCCCTAATTGCGGCACTTCCTTTGAGACTTGGCTAGCTAAGATCTCTTCAACCACTGTTTGTTGCTGATTAACCTTAATCGGATAAACTAACAAATAATCTGACTGATATTCGTAACGTTCAATGGCTTGGTTAAACGCATGACACAGACTATTGACTCTGTGATGAAGGATCTGCGGGAAACGTACTAATACTGGTAAAGCCACACCTGACTTAACCATATCCTTGGCTAACTCATTTAACCCAATGCTGTACTCAGGATGATTCGGATCGGGAGATACCGTCACCTCACCGGCCTCGCTTATGCCGTAGAGCCCAGAGCTCCAGTAATTAACGTTATAACCAGCGTAAGCATCTTGAATAGACCAATTACTCATATTTTCTCAACCTGTCTATTGACATTTATATTCAGTAAGCAGCTTGCTTACCAACACATTAATGTTACTCAATATCGCACCATATCGGGTAAATAAGCCGCAACATCAACACCATTTTAGAGTGTCAGCTATCGAAGAAAAACTCCGAGTCCCCGTCATTTATCTACCTAGATTGACTCTGTTTTAAAGTAAAAAAGGCGCGCAATTAAAACCTCGAAACTCACTCAATGCAAGTAACATTATCACAATAATTTAGCGCAAGGGGGATTACACTTTATTGCAACCGACTTTTAGTGCTGTATCGAGCAAGGTGCAGCGATTAACTCCATAAAAAAATAAACCATTTAAACTTAGCCGTAATGCAGCATCTTAAGTAAAATTCCACTATAATCCGCAGTCGAGTTTGTTAGCCAATACCATAGAGAATCCCATGATTGAGATAGGAAAATCCTGTAACCTCGAGATCGTCAAACAAGTCGATTTCGGTGTGTACTTAAATGCGCACGAATTAGGCCAAGTGCTACTGCCTAAAAAAGTGGCGCCTAAGCAGTTTAACATCGGTGATAAAATCGATGTGTTCCTCTATCTTGATTCAGAAGACATGGTAATTGCGACCACCAAGATCCCTAAAGTCGAAGTGGGCCAATTTGCCTACTTAAAATGCGTGGCTACCGGTCCATTTGGTGCATTTCTGGACTGGGGACTGGATAAAGATCTGTTTTTACCCTTTGGTGAACAACATAAAGAGATTGAAGTTGGTCGCTCTTATTTAGTTTATGTCTACCTTAATAGCGCCGATGAACGCATTGTTGCCTCATCGAAAGTAGATAAGTTTTTAGACAAAACGCCACCTCCTTACACCAATGGTCAAGAGGTCAACTTAATCATCGGTGGAACGACCGATTTAGGCTACAAGGCCATCATTAACCATGCTCATTGGGGGGTTATCTATAAAAATGAAGTATTTAGAGAACTGCGTTTTGGCCAACGTCTCAAAGGTTTTATTAAGCGTGTAAGAAGTGACGATAAAATTGATTTGGTATTACAACGAGGTGTTAAAGAAGAACTCGATAAGCATGCCAACACCATTATTATCAAACTCAAACAAGCAGGCGGTTTTTTAGCTCTTACAGATAAAACCGATGCCGAACATATTTATGCCGCGTTGGGCATGAGTAAAAAAGCCTTTAAAAAGAGCATTGGCGGCCTGTATAAGGTGCAAAAGATCACTATCGACAGCGACGGTATTCGTTTAGTTGAATAGATAACCCGCAATAAGTCCTCCTTGATTAGGATTGCCTTTGCATAAAAGCATAGCTCTGATATAACAAAGCTATGCTTTTTTATACGGAATATCCTACACCTATGAATCTGACCCCTTATGAAGCACGTATCATTGGTTGTCTTTTAGAAAAAGAAATTACCACCCCTGAACAATATCCATTGTCACTCAACAGCTTAACGTTAGCGTGTAACCAAAAGTCGAGCCGAGATCCCGTGATGGCTTTGAGTGAAAACGATACCCAAATCACCTTAGATTCACTGAGTAAAAAACGCCTCATTGCCGAGCAAAGCGGCTTCGGCTCACGAGTCGTTAAGTATAAACATCGCTTTTGCAATACCGAATTTAGCGATCTGCAATTAACATCAGCCCAAGTCGCCATTATCTGTTTATTACTTCTGCGTGGCCCGCAAACACCTGGTGAACTACGAACACGTAGTAATCGTCTCCACGCCTTTGCCGATGTCGCCGAAGTCGAACAAGCCTTAAAGGGCCTCAGTGATAAACAGGTACCACTCGTGCAGCAATTACCACGAGAGCCAGGTAAGCGGGAGTGCCGTTTTACCGAGTTAATCAGTCAACCCGGCATAAAGTTCAGTCAACAGACCGCCACCAGTACCACACAGACATCAAGTGACACCATTCACCCAGAGTCTTCAGACACTGAACAACTTATCGACCGTGTTGAAAAATTAGAACTCGAAGTGGCAGAGCTAAAAGAACAGTTAGCAAGGCTACTGAATCATAAAACCAATCATATTAAATAACCCAACGGCTTATATTGATTAGAAAATAGACCTCAAGCAGAGGTAAATCGAGATAACGATTTAGATTTGCTCCACTGCAGCAATGCTGCGTCGCCATTAATAACATCAATACTTTGCAGCTACACACCTCATATTAGTGTAGCGCGGTCAATTTAGACTAAGGATTAATCATTGGATACTGTCAGCCCAAAAGGTTCAGTTTCAGGGGCATTACTGTTGGCCCGTTTTGAGCTAAAAAAAATCTTATTCAGCACGCGAGGATTAGTTGCGGTTATCGCATTTGCCTTTGTTTGGTTACTGATTTTATGGTATCCGGTAAAGGAAGCTTCTGTGTACCTGTTTTCAACTGAATTTAAACAATTTATTACTGCTCTATTTGGTGAAAATTCAGTCAGCGAACTGTTTACTTGGCAAGTGCCTGAAATGGCAATTGTGTGGATTGCAGCCTTATATTTGTTTCCTCTATTTAGTATTTTAGTCAGCGCTGACCAATTTGCCTCCGACAGGGCGAGAGGTACTTTTCGCTTTTTAACTTTGCGCACCAGTCGGGATACGCTATTTTTTGGCCGTTTTACTGGCTACTTATTGATCCAAGCGCTTCTACTGTTACTCACCTTATTTGCGACTTTGTTACTCGTCGCCTACCGCGATATCAGTGCCATATTGCCAGCTCTAGGCTCAAGTCTCTTTGTGTTTGTGAACATCATGATAGTGCTGCTCCCTTATACCGCTTTAATGGCCATCTTATCGCTCTACGCTAATACTGCACGTCAGGCCACCATTTATGCCGTACTCCTGCTGGCAGGTATCAGTATCATTAACAATATTGTGGATTATTACCTACCTGGACTGAGCAACCTACTGCAATGGCTCGCTCCTGGTGCACAGCTGTCGATGATGATCAATACCCATGGGGTTAGCAGCCTGCCTATTGCATCCATTCCGCTAGTTCAAGCAGCGGTACTATTGATATTAGGAAGAACTTACATGGCGAGGATCGCATTATGAGCCTTATTAACTGTCACAACGTTGGTAAATCTTACGGTCACAAACGCGCATTAGATCAAGTGAGTTTTGAGCTTGAAGCTGGGCAGGCTGTGGCATTGGTAGGCCCCAATGGCGCGGGCAAAACTACACTTTTTTCATTATTGTGTGGCTATATAAGTCCCACCCAAGGTGAGATACACATTTTAGGTCATCGTCCCGGCAGTAAAGCACTACTCGGAAAAGTTGCCGCGTTGCCCCAAGACGCACGCTTAGATCCTAATTTGACGATAGAAGCACAACTGGCCTTATTCGCACAATTACAAGGCTTTAATAAACAAGCAGCCTTAGTTGAATGTGAACGCGTACTTAACCTTGTGGCTCTCAATGAGATAGCCAAACATAAGCCCTTGGCACTCAGCCATGGCATGAGTAAACGAGTTTCTATCGCGCAAGCCTTGATTGGCTCACCTCAATTAGTCTTACTCGATGAACCCACAGCAGGACTCGATCCCGCCAATGCCAAAGCCATTAGAGAGCTAGTACGAAACCAATCACATCAAACTACCTTTGTGATCAGCTCTCATAATCTCGATGAACTGGAAAAACTGTGCGATAAAGTGCTCTATCTTGATAAAGGCAGCTTGAATCAATCAGTGTCGATTAAAGATGAGCAAGCAACACAATACTTAACCTTAACCATGCAACATTGCGATACAGAGGCGCTCGTCACGCAACTTTCGATGTGGCCGCAAGTTAACAGTATTAAAAACAGCCAATACAACGAGTTTGTGATCCAGTACAACTTAATCCAAGACTACGAGCTCGAAAGTCAGTTATTTAAACTGTTTTCATCACAAGGCTGGACATATCGTACTTTACAGCGTGGTAGAACCTTAGAAGATAAGCTGTTCTCTAACGAATAAACCACTTATTGTATTTATCAAACCAGTGATCACACTTAAAAAGCCAGCGCCAATGCGCTGGCTTTTTTTATCAGCTCTCATTCAGCAACATGGACCATTTAGCTTGGTGCACTAAAGCAGGCATCAAAAAGAGCTTAAGGCTCAACGTGAAGGCGATTGATTACAACGAGGCGGTTTGTTCTGGAGACATTTAAGTTAACACAAAAGTGTCAAGCTAGTGGTGAGTAGGTATTAGTCGGTCGATAGAGGGCCGATGACAAACTAGAGGCCAAAGATAGAAAATGTTATTGGGAAACACAGGCAAAAAAAAGAGCCACTATGAATAGCAGCTCTTACAATTCTGTTCAGTAGCTAAATGCTACTAAAAGGTCAGCTTAAAGAACAGTTACGTTCTCAGCTTGTGGACCTTTTTGACCTTGAGTCACAGTGAACTGTACTTTCTGACCTTCGTCAAGAGTTTTGAAACCGTCAGAGTTGATTGCACGGAAGTGAACGAAAACGTCTGGGCCAGACTCTTGCTCGATAAATCCAAAACCTTTGTCAGAGTTGAACCACTTAACAACGCCAGTAACTTGAGACATGATATAAATCCTGTAACTAAATAAAATAAAGCCTTAAACGGCAGTAGAGCTGGAAAATGCCGGTTTTACTTATGTTAACAGGACGAACTGGTCGTATTGAACACATAAAGTTAAGCCCAACTTTCAAGCTGTAATCACTATAAATCATTCTGGCGGTATGTCAACAGCCATTAGGCATACTAAATATGGTTTTTTACTTTAATTTCTGTCAGTTGTTCGAAATCATGCCAAAGAATGAGGCCTAACAAACAACCTATTTTTTTCTAAGTAAAAAAATTAATAACCTAAACAATAGCTAACAATTTAGCTGGCGCGAAAAACCTCAATTTTAAAATCGAGCTCACAACTAAGAGATCCACTCATCAACCTCTGTTTTTGTTCATCCGTTAACTTCCAGCTGTAGGGGGTCATGGTCAAAAAATGTTGAATATCCGCGCTATCGTTTAACTGCAAATTCTGCTCTACCCGCTCACTATAAAGATGAGTAAATCCCGCTATCTGACTGATAATGTCTGGCTGTGGTCGAGGATTATCATAAATCAACTCTTTAAGAGCGAAGTGATGTTGAGGCCCGGCCGACACAGTAATTAACGTTGCACCGCTTTTAGCTACCCGTCTGAGCTCAGCATCCAGTGACGGCGCATAAATTCGTAGCAGCAGATCGAAACTCTTGTCCTCAAAAGGCATCTCAAAACTGCTAGCGACACAAAAATCGATATCTGGATAACGTTTAGCCGCGTACTTTAACGCGGATTTCGAAATATCGACACCATTCAAAGTAAATGCCCCACGCTGAGCCATCGCTTGATGTAATCTATGTGAGTAATACCCTTCGCCACAACCAATATCCAGTCCAGATGTGGCCTGTTCCCCATATTCAGCGGCGAGTTGATTAACACGATCGCTCATGACTTGATAATAACCTTTGTTAAGAAATTCACGACGAGCGAACATCATCTCTTTGTTATCGCCAGGATCTTTCGAGCGTTTTTTCTGTACGGGTAATAAATTAACATACCCCTCTTTGGCGCAATCAAATCGATGGTTATTTAAGCAGTACCAAGTCGTTTGCTTAAGACTTAAAGGTTGCTGACAAATAGGGCAACGGTAGTTCATTGTGTTATTTCCAAAAGAGAAACTTAAAAATAGAGTTTAAAATAATCAACATTGAATCTGGCTTATGGTTAACGATGACTAATCGTCGTTATCATCAACCAATATTTGCTCTACCATAGCATTAAGCTCTGGCGGTGCGAGTAATTGGTAAGAGGCCAGTTTACGCTGCAGCAAGTCTGAGTGTTCCACCTGATTAGCTGCATAATGCCAATTAGTACGTTCAGCCGATTGCTGATAATGCCTGGCAATCAATTGCTGACGGCGATGCAATTGCTTATCAAGGTTTGTCATCAGGTCAATAATGCTACTTTGATGCTTAATACCATTATCACTAGCAAAACGGCTCAGCTCTCGACGCACCATGTCGAGCTCACTAAGTTCTAATAACAAACCTTGCTCATTCGATGCAAAATCAAACGGGTGTGCAAGTATCGTCTGTGCACGTCTTAAAGCGTTAGGGCCGCCAAATAAACGAAGATCTTTTTCGAGTTCAATGAGCTGCCATCTGCAACCTGAATCAATCGAAAAACGTAATTGTGTTTCTATAGGCTCAATATAAATGTTCAATCCTTGACGGAGTAAACTGATACATAACGAGAGTGAATAACCTAATCCAGTAAATAAGCGAGCCCCTTGTCCAAGCCCTCGAAACAACCTAGGAGTTAGATATGGCATAGGAATATCATCAAGCGGTACAAGATTCAGCTGCAATAAAGGATGGACACGAGCTATTAATCCACTCGCTGCTCCAGAATCTTCAACGACAACAAACTCAGCAATATGGCCATCCATTGTCTGTAATAAACAATGTTCGCTTACCTGTTCATTAAGGGTTAATACCAGACGAGAGGCTGTCGAAATGTCGATTAACTGTGGTTGCGTAAGTAACGATTCAAACATGATATTCCCTTTAGATAGAGCATTATTGTACCTTTGTTGACACATTTCTGCTAATTCTAAAGAGGCTTAAACTCAGCCTAGTAGCGATAAATATTGGCTTGCAATGGCACTTAATAGTTTGTCGATGCTATGATAGGCAACAATATTCACTCTGTAGTTTTTTCTATGTCATCGACTCATTCAGCAACTATTTTTTGGCACGATTATGAAACATTTGGCGCTAATCCTGCGAAGGATAGACCGTCACAATTTGCTGGGATCCGTACTGATTTAGATCTCAATATCATTTCAGAACCCGTAACCTTTTATTGTAAAGTCGCCAGTGATTATTTACCTTCCCCAGAAGCGATTTTAATCACTGGCATAACGCCACAATTGGCAAACATGAAAGGGGTGCCTGAAGCCGAATTTATGGCCAAAGTGCATGAGCTATTTTCTGTGCCTAACACCTGTGTAGCGGGTTACAACTCCATTAGATTTGATGACGAAGTTAGCCGTTATGGGTTTTATCGAAACTTTTTTGATCCCTACGCCAGAGAATGGCAACAAGGTAATTCTCGCTGGGACATTATCGATCTGGTCAGAGCCTGCTATGCACTACGTCCTGAAGGTATCAATTGGCCAACAAAAGATGATGGCAGCCCTAGTTTTAAGCTCGAGCATCTTACACGAGCTAATAATCTCAGCCATGAAAAAGCACATGATGCGATGTCAGATGTGTATGCCACCATTGCCATGGCGAAACTGATAAAACAGACACAGCCTAAGCTATTTGAGTTTTATTTTGGCCTACGCAAAAAGGCTGAAGTAGCTAAACATATCGATGTACTCAATATGCAACCTTTGCTGCATGTCAGTTCAAAAATCAGCGCGTTACATGGCTGCACCACTCTCATTGCACCGGTTGCCCATCATAATACCAATAAAAATGCGATTATTTGTGTCAATTTGACCATGGATGTAACCCCCCTTATCGAGCTCGATGTTGAGCAGATAAAACAACGTATGTATACGCCCCGCACAGATTTGGCGCCAGATGAACTCCCTATTGGATTAAAACAAGTCCACATCAATAAATGCCCGTTCATTGCGCCAGCAAAAACCTTAACCGATGACAATGCCGAGCGGCTAAACATAGATAAAATATTTGCCAGGGAGCAATACAAGCGTTTAAGGCAACATCCAGAGATCCGAGAAAAACTGGTAGCTGTATTCGATACGGAACATGACAATGAAATAAGCGACCCCGATTTACAGCTATATAGCGGTGGTTTTTTCAGTAGTGCCGATAAGAATAAGATGGAGATCATTCGTCATACCCAGCCACACAATCTAGCCGCACTGGAACTGAATTTTGACGATCCTCGCCTTAAAGAGATGCTATTTAGATATCGTGCACGTAACTACCCTGAAACGCTAGATGACTCAGAGCAATACCGCTGGCGTGAATTCTGTCAGCAGCGCCTCAATGACCCCGATTACATGATAAAACTGGAAACCCTGCTCAACGATACTGAGGGTGATGAAGAAAAGCAGAAATTACTTCAAGCCTTATGTCATTATCTTAGCAACCTATAGTTAACAAGCTGAGTAAATGCGAGCCTGATCGCATTTACTCAGTAACTTAATTACTAAAATGATTTATCAATTGCCTAACCATTAAGGAAATAGCTCATGCAAGATAGATTTATTCACTGCATAGCTCAGCTACCATCGACCTTGGCTGATAAGTTAGTACCCATCTTAAATGACGACTTTGCCGGTCATATCGATGCACAACAAATTGCCGATTTAGTTAAAGTCACTCAATTACCCATTAATCAACTACTCTTAGCACTGTTGCCTGTGGCTGCGGCGTTAGCAAAGCCCCCCATCAGTGAATTTTATGTCGGTGCCATTGCCAAGGGCAAAAGCGGCGACATTTACATGGGCGGGAATATTGAGCTAGATGGCGAGGCCCTTTTCCACAGTGTTCACGCCGAACAAAGCGCCATTAGCCATGCTTGGTTAAGTGGTGAAAGCGTCATCGAAGATATCATAGTCAATGAGTCCCCTTGCGGACATTGTCGCCAGTTTATGAATGAGTTAGTTGCGGGCCAGCAAATCAAAATCCATCTACCGAATCAGACCACTCAACCACTGTCACATTACTTACCTTATGCGTTTGGCCCAAGCGATCTAAATATCACTCAGCCATTATTGTCTAAGCAACAACATGAACTTGCGCTAGATAGTACAGATCCCATGGTAATTGAGGCGTTGGATCATGCCAGCTTAAGTTATGCCCCTTACACTGGCAGTTATGCCGCCGTCGTGCTCGAAACCCGTGATGGGCAAACCTTCTGTGGACGTTACGCCGAAAACGCCGCCTTTAATCCGTCTATGCTACCGATGCAGATGGCGTTATCTGCCATGGTGCGTCACAACCGTGACTTTAGTGAAATAAAACGTGCAGTATTGGTCGAATCGGGTGAGGGAAAGATTTCCTTGGTCGGAGCCTCAATGGACGCCTTGCATGCCTCTGCGCCAGTGGAACTTGAGCATATCGTGCTCGAACCAAGCAAATAAACACCTTTAATTGAGCCCAATAACAAAAAGGACTGCATTGCAGTCCTTTTCCTATGTACTCACCTGAGCATTAACCGACTATGTCATCACAACGGCCTGATATGCTTATTTACGGTGTCTTTCTAAACGCGATAACAAGCTAGAGGTATCCCAGCGCTGGCCACCACTGGCCTGCACGTCACAATAAAATTGATCCACCAAGGCGGTTAAAGGCAGCTGCGAGCCATTACGTCTAGCCTCATCTAATGCAATACCTAAATCTTTACGCATCCAATCAACGGCAAAACCTAAATTATATTCCCCTTGCCACATGGTCTGATAACGATTTTCCATTTGCCAAGACTGCGCCGCGCCTTTGCTGATCACCTCAACCACTTTTTCGCCATCAAGCCCTGCACTTCGCGCAAAGTGTAATCCTTCAGCAAGCCCTTGGACTACACCGGCAATACAAATTTGGTTAACCATTTTAGTCAGCTGGCCACTGCCAACCTCACCTAACCGCTCAGCACAACGTGCGTAGGCTTGCATCACAGGTTTAGCGGCATCAAACGTGGTTTGTGCACCGCCGACCATCACAGTCAATACGCCATTTTCTGCGCCCGCTTGACCGCCAGAGACTGGCGCGTCGATAAAACCAACATCTTTAGCTGCCGCTGCTGCGCCAATCTCACGCGCAACGTCGGCTGAAGCTGTGGTATGGTCAACCAATACGCTACCAGGCAGCATCGCCGCCAATGCCCCCTTCTCACCTAAGATAACCGCACGTAAGTCATCATCATTACCAACACAAACAAAGACAAAATCTTGTCCTTTAGCAGCATCGAATGGGGTTGCTTGGTATTGTCCACCGAACTCTGCTGCCCAAGCTACCGCCTTTGCTGTAGTGCGATTATAAACTGTTACCTCATGCCCCTGTTTCACTAGATGACCCGCCATTGGGAAACCCATGACGCCTAACCCTAAAAATGCGATCTTTGCCATTTGTAGTCCTATCTTTTTAATTGATGTTTTTACCGTCGAAAAATACGGCTTAAATTGTGGGTACAACACATTGTACCTTTAAAAATGAGTCTTTAAAAAAGGCCTTTTAAAAAGAGATTGATAGGCCTATGTAACCGTGAACAATGAGCTCAAATGAAGCTCAATATGCATCATATAACTTACTGCCGCAATGATGGCTTGTACGCTGTGCGCATAGTAATGCCAAAACAAGGAAGTCTATCAGGGCGTAAAGGTTTATTTGTTGCTGAAAGTGATGAGATTCATGCATTCGGCCATGTTCACGCTTAGTGGCAATTAACTGAAAGGAAATAGGCTGAATGAGGCCTGTATTCAAAATGAAACTGATGAGAGTCACATTAGATTTTTAGCTGTAGAGTGTGGCCATGATGAATAGCTGAGCATAAAAAAGGTGCCCATTGGCTAATGCCAGTCAGTTAAGCTGATTGGCATTTTTCTTTTTATGGGGATATTTGCTTGGTTTTGACTTTATAGCCCTTGGGTACACCCTATCTTCTCGTTTCGTTGGTAGCTCGAAGTTACCTAGCATTTCTATCAGTTGCTCGTAATGATTGGGTAAATTTCCTGGGCTCATCAGTGGTAATCTTGCTAGGTAACTTAGTATCGTACTCGCGCAGTTACTGAAGCTGAGGCGATTGGCCCATATTCCTTTTCTTGACGCGGCCTCAGTCATTGCTTGACGCATCAGGTTGTAGCCAAGTAGTAAGCCCCAAAGTTCCTGTTCTACCATCTCTGATTTTTTACTTCTTAGCGTATACTCGCTGTTTAGTAGGGTCTGTTTCATCTCTCGGTAGCCAAGCTCTATTTCCCATCGATGATTATATAACTCAACGATGTCAGCACTTGGAAAGCGTAATGGGTCGACCATTGAGGTTAATACCTGATGCGTCTTACCTTTTATTGATTTTGTCACCAGCCTCGCTTCTATATGCGTCGGTAGCGCTGGGTTTTGTTGTCTGGCTTGGGCGGTTATTGCCAATTTCACCTGTTTATCTAACCGGCCATTTGAGTGTAAAACCTCGTACTGAAGCCCCTTTCTCGCAGGGATTAACCAGTGCCGCTCTTCACCACCTAGTTGCCATTGATGTAGCAAGTTTAAGGAGTAAAAACCTTTATCGAACATCGTGAGACTATGGTCTGGAGTTGACTGTATGAGCGCTTCTGCTAGCTTCATTTCACTCGTTTTATAACCATCAAACGCGCTATTTATCAGTTGATGGCTAGTGAGCTCCATATGACACACCATACGAACCTGAGGAAATGAGGTGTCACCATGTTGATTTGATGGTGAGCCAAAAGCATTACGATTATCAGCGGTGTCCTGAGTGCGCCAGACTACACCATCAACGGCTAATAAATTCAGTCCACACCACGTCTCAAATTGAGTGTTGCTATAGTAATGTTTTGCCATCATTTGAAAGGCATTTTTCATACTCTGCACACCTAACCTCTGGCGCCCTTGAACAAGAGCACTGGGGGCAATGAGCTTCTTTTTACCTGGTAGCATCAACTCCATATGAGTCGCAAGCTCCCATACAGACTGTTGTCGGTAAAAACTCATACCAATGACAGACCACATAACTGCATCAAGGGGTAAGCGACGTTTTCTTACTGTGGCGACCCCAGCAGTTTCAAAGGCTTGCTGGATGATGTTTTCATCCAATAAGTGATTAAGATTGGTAAAGGCTGTGGCTTCTTGGTGGTATTCAAAAGCGGTGCAGAAAGCTTGTTCTAAAGACATAAAAAAATCCAATATCATTTCTGATATTGGATTTTGAAGCCTTTTAAAGATCGGTCAACTGATCGTTTATATGCTTAACTGATCGGCATTAGCCCATTGGCACCTTTATTTCAATCGATTAGGGCTTTAGATGCGCCGCCATCTCTGCCCCAATTTTTTTACGCATATCCATTAATCGAATAGCCGATTCACGCATCTCTTTATCACCGTCTGTCTGCGGTATCCATTCAGGTACCTCTGTCGGCTGCCCATCATCATCCACTGCGACCATGATCACCACGCAATGTGTTGTCAGATGACGCTCGGCATGTTTTGGGTCACCCGCTTTTACATCAATCCCCAAATGCATTGACGTACGTCCGGTATAAACCACTTTGGCGCTAACTTCGACAATATTGCCTACATGAATAGGCTTAACAAAACGAATCCCGCCAGCATAGACAGTAATACAATATTTACCACTCCATCCAGCTGCACAGGCATAGGCAGCTAAATCGATCCACTTCATCACGGCGCCACCGTGAACTTTCCCTCCAAAATTGACATCGGCCGGCTCGGCTAAAAATCGTAGTGTGATGTTTCTTTCTGTTCCAGCCATGTAATTTAACTCTGTATGATCACCTGATTAAAGTGTACTGCAAATAGCGTAAATCGAATATCTAAGATTGACGATTTACGCTGTAATATTAACCAAACATCATCACTAACCAACATGAAAATAGGATTAACGGTAATGCTAAGCGAAATAGCCACAATTGCACCGAAGCAGTAATAAAGCGATCGAGTTTCAACAGGCGATAGGCTATCAGGCCAGTAAGAAACAACATTAAGACCTCAACCCCGGCAAGCGTATTGGTATCGCCACCGGTATAAATCGCCGTGACTAGCAGCGCAAACCACACAGATGCAAATGCTGTGGCAGCGCAGACAAAGGTTTTCATTCCTATATTGAGCTTTAGCTTGCTTTCGCCACGGATCATAGTACTTAAATTCGCAGTTAAAGCCCCCACAATTAGCATTAAAGGCGTAACGAATATATTTAGCACGGTAGTTTCCTAATCATAGCTGTAATCTAAACAGAGTCGGATTATCTACCGATACCGCGGGCTTGCCAATAGAGATGAATTAACATTAACCCTTATATCATCTAGCGTTAATCACCCATAAAAAAAGCACCCTAAGGTGCTTTAACAGAAGCAAGCTGGTTTATTCACCACGTTTAAACAATAACGAACCATTGGTTCCACCAAATCCAAATGAGTTACAGAGTGCGTACTCAAACTGATGTTGGCGAGCTTTATGGGCAACGAAATCCAAATCGCATCCCTCATCAGGATTATCTAAGTTCAGCGTCGGTGGTACTATCTGATCGCGCAGGGCCAATAAGGTAATAATCGCCTCAACCGCACCAGCTGCACCTAATAGATGGCCAGTCATCGACTTAGTTGAACTCACCAATAGCTCATAAGCATGTTGCTCAAAAACAGATTTAACTGCTGCCACTTCCGCTTTATCACCTGCTGGTGTCGACGTGCCATGAGCATTAATGTAACCCACTTGTGTCTTATCAATACCCGCATCATTGATGGCGTTAACCATAGCCGCAGCAGCGCCTGCACCATCAGCCGGTGGCGAAGTCATATGGAAAGCGTCACCGCTCATACCAAATCCGACCAACTCACCGTAGATAGTGGCACCGCGTGCTTTAGCTCGCTCATATTCTTCTAATACCATTACCCCTGCACCGTCACCAATAACAAAACCGTCACGATCTTTGTCCCATGGTCGGCTAGCCGCACTCGGATCATCATTTCGCGTTGACAATGCTTTAGCTGAACCGAAACCGCCTACCGCTAACGGACAAGTTACATCTTCAGCCCCGCCAGCAACCATCACGTCAGCATCGCCATAGGCAATGGTGCGGGCAGCAAAACCAATGTTGTGTACACCAGTAGTACAGGCAGTCGTTACCGCAAAGTTAGGTCCAGTCATACCATATTTGATCGACAGATGACCGGCTATCATATTGATAATGGTGCTAGGCACAAAAAAGGGCGAAATCTTACGAGGGCCGCCTTTTAATAACGCAGAGTGACCTGCCTCGATCAGCGGCATACCGCCCATACCAGCACCAATAGCGGTGCCAACACGGGTTGGATCTTCTTGCTCCATGTTTAAGCCAGCATCTTCTATGGCTTGAATACCTGCAGCCATACCATACTGAATAAACAGATCCATCTTACGCGCTTCTTTTTTGGGCAGATACTGCTCAACATCAAAATCTTTTACCGACCCACTAAAACGGGTCGAAAATTCAGATGCATCAAATTTTGTGATTGGCGCGATACCGCTCTGTCCTGCAACTAATGCTTTCCAGGACGTCTCTACGGTATTGCCTACAGGAGTGACGAGACCAAGACCTGTTACGACTACACGACGTTTAGACACGTTTTCACCTTTTGACTAAAGTAATGATGATATGCCCCAAGAGGCAATGAAATGATTGGGCTTACTAACGTTATAGCACATTGAGGGGCGAGAGTTGCCTCTGCACACGAACGGTGCTGAGAATGTTCATAAGCCTAAAACAAAAACAGGCGGCATAAATGCCGCCTGTTTTGTAGAATTCAGTATTACTGATTCTTAGAAACGTAATCGATCGCTGCTTGAACAGTAGTGATCTTTTCAGCTTCTTCATCAGGGATCTCAGTGTCAAACTCTTCTTCTAGAGCCATTACCAACTCAACGGTGTCCAGAGAATCTGCACCTAGGTCGTCAACGAATGATGCTGCTGGTTTAACGTCTTCTTCTTTAACGCCCAGTTGCTCGATAATGATTTTCTTTACACGTTCTTCGATGTTGCTCATTAGTTTTCTTTCCTATTCAAATTACGCACTTGCGTAAGATTGCGAGTAGTTTATTCAATTTGGTACACAATGCAAGCTTAACTTTTGTGGTCTAACCACGAAACTTACGCAAATTTACGTCCAAATTCAATTAAAATCAGCCAGTTATTTTAACTGACGATTACACCATGTACATGCCGCCGTTCACATGTAGAGTTTCCCCTGTAATGTAAGCAGCTGAATCCGAGGCTAAAAATAGTACAGCATTCGCAATTTCTTGCGGTTGACCTAATCTTTCCATCGGAACTTGCGACATGATACCCTTTTGCTGCTCTTCAGTCAGCTCATCTGTCATATCAGTCTGAATAAATCCAGGTGCTATAGCATTCACTGTTATTTGACGAGATGCAACCTCTCTGGCCAGAGATTTTGTAAATCCGATCAATCCTGCTTTCGCAGCGCAGTAGTTAGTTTGGCCTGCATTGCCCATTGTACCGACAACTGAGCCAATGTTAATAATACGCCCCTGACGCTTTTTCATCATAGTACGCATCACCTGCTTAGAGGTGCGATAAACCGATGTTAGATTCGTATCGATAATATCGAGCCACTCATCTTCTTTCATGCGCATTAACAAATTATCACGCGTGATACCTGCGTTGTTAACAAGAATATCAACATCGCCAGCTTTTTCTTTGATCGAGGTAAACAATTGGGCCACTGACTCACTGTCGGTCACATTTAAGACTAATCCAAACCCCTTGTCCCCAAGATACTCTTGGATAGCTGCTGCGCCGCGGTCACTGGTAGCCGTACCAATAACGGTGGCTCCTGCTTGCACTAATGTTTCAGCCACTGCGCGACCAATACCACGGCTTGCACCTGTAACTAAAGCAACCTTGCCAGTTAAATCAATAGTAAAACTCATTAATGACTCCTTTATTCGCTAAGTGCAGCAACGGTGGCAGAATCGTTAGCCACTTTAGCACTCAGTGATCGATTAATTCTTTTCGCTAGACCCGTTAATACTTTACCAGGGCCGACTTCCACTAATTGTGTTACACCAGCGCCAGCCATAGCATCTACTGTTTCAGACCATCTTACAGGACAATAAAGCTGACGCACTAAGGCATCTTTGATGGCGTCAGCCGCTTGCGGCGCGGCAACATCGACATTATTGATAACCTCAATGGATGGTACATTAAATTCAATAACCGCTAACGCTTCGGCTAACTTGTCAGCAGCGGGCTTCATCAACTCGCAATGTGACGGCACGCTCACTGGCAGTGCCACAGCCATTTTAGCTCCTGCGGCTTTACATGCAGCAGCAGCACGTTCTACCGCTGCCTTTTCACCAGCAATAACCACTTGACCAGGACTATTATAGTTAACTGGGCTAACGACGGCGCCTTGAGCAGCTTCATCACACGCCGTTTGGATAGCGTCATTATCTAAGCCGATAATGGCATACATAGCACCGGTCCCAGCTGGGACAGCTTGTTGCATCAATTGACCACGAAGCTCAACCAGTTTTACCGCGTCAGTAAAGCTCATCACACCAGCGCAGACTAAGGCTGAATATTCACCTAGGCTGTGACCTGCCAACATGGCAGGCTTAGGTGCATTAGTTGATGCTATCGCACGCCAAATGGCAACACTTGCTGTTAGCAATGCTGGCTGGGTTTTATCGGTCTGATTAAGGGTTTCGGCAGGGCCATCTTGAACCAATTGCCAAAGGTCATAGCCCAGCACTTGGCTCGCCTCATTAAAAGTTTGTCCAATAATCTCATGCTCTGCAGCTAAATCAGCCAGCATTCCTACGGCCTGAGAACCTTGCCCTGGAAACACATAAGCAATCTTTTCCATTTTTATACCTTTGCTAAATCAATGTATTGTATAAGGAACAACACTAAAAACGAACTAATGCACTACCCCAAGCAAATCCTGCACCAAAGGCTTCTAATAACAATAGTTGACCACGTTGAATACGACCATCACGCACCGCTTCATCCAGTGCAATAGGTACGGAAGCCGCTGAAGTGTTACCATGTTTTGCTAGAGTTAACACCACTTTATCTAAACTCATATCGAGTTTTTTAGCGGTCGCTTTTATAATGCGGAAATTAGCTTGATGAGGAACTAACCAGTCGATATCAGCTTTATCAATTTGATTAATACGTAATGTTTCTGTGACCACATGCGACAATTGCGTTACGGCAACTTTAAACACGTCATTGCCTTTCATCGTCATGTAACCTACGGCTTCAGAACTTTCACCCGCTCGCGGTGGGAATGCACACTTAAGCAGATCACCTTGACGACCATCAGCATAGATATGAGTCGATAAGATACCCGGTGTATCCGAGGAACCAACCACAGCCGCGCCAGCACCATCACCAAATAAAATAATCGTTGAGCGATCTTCAGGCTGACACAGACGTGATAATACATCGGCACCTATGACTAACACTTTTTTAGCCGCGCCAGTTTTAACAAACTGATCTGCAACCGATAAAGCATAGACAAAACCTGAACACGCAGCAGCGACATCAAATGCGGGAATAGTGTGAACACCGAGTAAAGCCTGGATCTCACATGCGGCAGCTGGAAAAGCATTACTGGCACTGGTGGTGCCACACACTATCATGTCTAACTCACTTGCTGCTATACCGGCCATTTCAAGCGCTTTAACTGCGGCTTGATAACCCATGGTCGATACAGATTCATCTTTGGCCGCTATTCTGCGCTCTGAGATACCGGTACGTTCAACAATCCACTGATCACTGGTTTCCACCATTTTTTCCAGATCGTGATTGCTACGGACTTGCGCTGGCAAATAACTACCAGTTCCGAGAATTTTTGTATGCATAAGGAGATATCAGTTATTTATGTCTAAAAGGATCGACTCAAGACGTTCTTCAATCATCTTGGGGAGTCGACGTTGCGCTTCGGTTACTGCCAAACTAATTGCTTGCAAATAGGCAGATTCATCGGCACTTCCATGACTTTTTACTACAATTCCGCGCAATCCTATCAGACTTGCCCCGTTATAGTGGTCGGGGTTCATCTGATTTAAAACACTATTGATACGCGGAGCGATTAACTTTGCCATTAATCGTACAAAAAAGCCTTGAGTTAACCCTTTCTTTAACTGATGTACGAGAAGTCTGGCGATCCCCTCGGAAGTTTTAAGCGTAATATTACCGACAAACCCATCACAGACAATGACATCCACATTACCTAAGTAAATATCATCACCTTCAATAAAGCCGGTGTAATTAATTTGTGGAGTCTGCTGCAATAACTGCCCAGCTTGCTGGACTTGATCGTTGCCTTTTATCTCTTCAATACCAACATTGAGCAAAGCCACTTTAGGTGAAGGAGTCTTATCGACCGCTTCACACAATACCGACCCCATCACTGCAAACTGAAATAAGGTTTCCGAGCAACATGACACATTTGCCCCTAAGTCGAGCAAGTAAACCGGCTTCTGATTGACTGCAGGCAGACAACTGACTAAAGCGGGCCTGTCGATGCCGGGTAAGGTTTTCAGTAATACTTTAGAGATTGCCATTAACGCACCAGTATTACCGGCGCTGATACAGGCTTGTGCCTTGTTATCACGAACTAATTCAATGGCGAGGCGCATTGAACTTTGCTTACAATTACGCAAAGCATGCACTGGGCGATCGCACATTTTTACCACTTCAGTGGTATGAATAATTTCAATTCGTGACAGTAGTGACGATTCACATTGGCGTAATAGAGGCTCTATTTGCGATCTATCGCCAACCATAATGACATTTAGGAAGGGGTATAAGCGAAGTGCCTGCAGGGTTGCAGGCACTGTGATGCAGGGGCCAAAATCGCCCCCCATCGCATCTAACGCAAGCGTCAGATCAGTCATATAATTATCAACAAATTACTTGTTGATAACCTTTTGACCACGGTAGAAACCGTCTGCTGTCACATTGTGACGACGGTGTAGTTCACCACTCGTAGCATCCACTGACAATTGAGCAGTGCTCAATGAATCGTGTGAACGGCGCATACCGCGCTTTGAACGAGATTTTTTATTCTGTTGTACAGCCATTTGACCTGTCTCCTAGATTACTTGCTCTTCAGTTTTTCTAACACTGCAAACGGATTTGGACGCTCCTGTTGAGCGGGTTCAATCTCGCCTACTACTATATCTTGATCGCCTTGGCTGCAACTTTCGTCAACATGCATCGGGATCAGAGGCATAGCTACGATCAATTCATCTTCAATCAATTGATGCAGACGAACTTCACCTATCTCATTGCACTCAATAGGGTCATACGCATCCGGGAGCTCATCGATTTCTGCCTCAGACCCGCAAGGGCTAAAACAAAAGTCGACCGTAACCTCCGTGGTAAATAGTGCCATGCAACGTTGACAATTCAGAGTGAGCTCCGTCACAGCCTTCCCTTTCAGGTAGACTATCCCCTGTATATCTACGCCACATTCAAGCGACACTGCCACATCGGAACAGTCGCCGGCACATAATTCATTTAACCTTTTTAACTGCACACCAGAAACCATGCCTTCATAGGAAAGCTTGCTTGCCGCTGCGCGGTTTGGATCAATTGAAACCGGTATCTTTACTGTTTGCATAAGGCGCGCATATTATAGTTTGAATTACTCTTAGTCAAAGGAAAATTCACTACCTTCATCATTCAAGATAGTTATTCTTAAAAACTCATGAATAAATCAAAAATTATTGGAGGCAAAATTCTACCCAAGCGCTCAGTGATACTCAAGCCCCGCGCGCTTAAAATAGAAGCATTCATTCACTAATTTTAGTCGAATACTGACAGATTTTAGTGGGTAGTCGCACAATGTGACACAATAAGGCTTTGCCTAGCGTACTTGCCAGCCATTGTCAGTACGATTGTATGCCATTATCTTATCTTGAAATATCTTATATAAAGGCCAATTAATGACTCCGTCCATTGTTTTAGCATCGACCTCTAGCTACCGTAAATCACTGCTGGAAAAATTATGTATTACTTTTGATACTTGCGCGCCCGATGTAGATGAAACCCCCAACATCGATGAAACAGCACCCGATTTGGTGACGCGCTTGGCCGTGGCCAAGGCAAAAGCCGGGGCTAGCGGAAAAACGTCAGGGCTCATTATTGGATCAGATCAGGTAGCCGTTGTTGATGGTCAAATCGTGGGAAAACCCTTAACCGAAGCAAACGCAGTAACCCAGTTGATGAACGTCTCAGGTAAAAGCGTTACCTTTTATACTGCCATAGCGCTCTACAATGTGGTTGGTGACAGCGTTGAGGTGAGATGCGAGCCCTTTATTGTCCACTTTAGAGAGCTCACGGAAACGCAGATACGCTACTACATAGCCAAAGAACAGCCACTAAATTGTGCCGGAAGCTTTAAATGTGAAGGATTTGGTATAGCCCTGTTTACTCGCCTTGAAGGGCGCGACCCCAATACCCTAGTGGGGCTGCCTCTTATCGCGCTCACCGAGATGTTACTCAATCAAGGAGTCGATATCCTCACCCCGCAAGCCGATCCTAAGCTTATCTAGGGTGAAGTCAGCCATCAAACGGTTAAACAGACAAAGCAAACTCAGACGAATGAGTAAGAGCATAAGTTATTTTGATGTCGCTGAGGCGGTGATTGTTTGGGCTACACTAATTTGAGTAAACCATCGTAATCGTTAGCGTCTACACGCTAGCGATTACGAAAAAGCAACCAGTTTAACTACCGCGCAGCGGTGATCGCGGCAAATAGGTCGGGAGTTGATGAGACAATCGCAACAGGTAAGGCTGCACTTAATCGCGCTGCACTATGGGCGCCATAACTCACACCAATGGCATCCATTCCCGCATTTCGGGCCATATTGAGATCATGAATAGAATCACCAATCATCACCGCCTTTTCTGGTGCCACCGTCAATTGCTGTAATAATTGCTGCAACATTTGTGGATGCGGTTTACTGTGGGCTTCATCAGCACAGCGACTGGCGACAAAGTGTTGATCAAATCCAGTCTCATTTAAGACCCTATTCAATCCTGCTCGGGCTTTGCCAGTCGCCACAGCCAATTGATGCCCCGATGCCTTCAAGGATAACAACAACTCCTCCGCCCCATCGAAGACGGGGCTTGGAGTTTGGTTAAGCTGCAAATATTGTTCACGATAGACATTAATCATATTCTGCCGAGTCTGATGACAGGCACTGGGGTGCAATACATTTAACGCTTCATCCATCGACAAACCGATAATATCGCGCACCGCCGTCTCAGTAGGCACCAATAAGCTCAACTCTTTTGCCGTTTGTTGCATACATGCCACAATTTTACCGACCGAGTCCATTAGCGTACCGTCCCAGTCGAATATGACTAATTCGTATCGTTTCATACTTTTTCCAATTTCGATAATAGCTGTTCTAACGCCTTATCTAATGGCGCCTTAACCTGCATAACCTCTTCCGTACTCGGATGAATAAATTTAAGCTGCGCCGCGTGTAAAAACAAACGGTTGAGCCCAAGTGCTCGCATTGAATCATCAAAATTCTGCTCACTGTACTTATCGTCACACGCAATGGGGTGCCCCGCATATTGGCAATGCACCCGAATTTGGTGGGTTCGCCCAGTAACAGGACTTGCCTGAACTAACGTTGCCCCTTTATAACGCTGCTTTATTTTAAAGCGCGTCTCAGAGGCTTTACCCTCTTGATTGACTCGCACAATTCGCTCACCCGATTTTAGGGTCAGTTTTAATAGTGGGGCGTTTACGACTTTATCATGGCTCTGCCACTCACCACGCACCAGTGCATAGTAATCTTTCTGCATTTTTTTATAACGCAATTGGTCATGCAGATGCTTAAGCGCACTGCGTTTCTTAGCGATCAGCAAAACGCCCGAGGTGTCTTTATCTAATCGATGCACTAATTCAAGAAATTTTTGTTGTGGCCTGAGTGAGCGCATCGCTTCAATGACACCAAAATCAACGCCACTCCCCCCATGTACCGCAATGCCAGCAGGCTTATTAAGCACAATAAGCCAGTTATCTTCAAATACGATGCGCGCTTCAAGTTGCGAAACCTTGGTCAACTTAGCGCTCGGCGCGGGCTTGTCGTCACTGGCTGACACACGAACAGGCGGGATGCGAACAATGTCGCCATCTTGTAATTTATACTCAGGTTTAATCCGTTTCTTGTTCACCCGCACTTCACCTTTACGCACGATACGATAGATCATGCTTTTCGGGACGCCCTTGAGTTTAGTCACAAGAAAGTTGTCGATTCGCTGGCCTAAATGATCCTCATCTATGGTGACCAATTCGACTTTATTTAAGGGTTGTTGATTATTCATGCTACGCCTTGCTCTCGTTCAAGCCGCTTATTGTACACAACTAACAACTTTTATGCCTTTCCATTTGCTGAATTTCTGGTTTGTTGCTATATTTGCCACGCCAATCGGGTTAAATGGTGAATAAAGTGTTCCCTCACCCCGAAAGCATGCGCGAAAAGCGGAGAGTAAAAGACATTACTACTGAGTAGCAAATCATTGATTTACAAGTCGTTGCATCAAAAATAAACCGAGAAAACGCGTTTGAACGACTAAACCCAGTATCTATGCCACATTTCAAAGAGGTTTCTCCAGCAAATAGCGCTCCAAATTCGAAGTTTAATTCTAACTCGTCATCAGACTGACGCTTATCGATTTTGGCATTACAGGAAAGTACATAGAATTTATGGGGTTGGTTGACGTTTTACAACGAATTCCTTGTTTTTAGTAATATTAAAAAATAAGCCATAAATAGGTTGCGACACGCAGTGATTGCGTTTTACAGACAATGCGCACCTTAGCCCAGACCCAAGCCGCGAGGCTTCACTCATTAAATCTGGGCCCGTAATGCATCGAAATTAGCGAGTTTGATGACCCTATTTTAAGAAGAAATACGTCATCATGAAACGGATGTTAATTAATGCGACTCAATCTGAAGAGTTGCGCGTTGCCCTCGTTGATGGGCAACAACTGTATGACCTAGATATCGAAAGCCCTGGTCACGAACAGAAAAAAGCCAATATTTACAAGGGTAAAATTACCCGCGTAGAACCCTCTCTAGAAGCTGCGTTTGTGGACTATGGTGCCGATCGCCATGGCTTCTTACCGCTGAAAGAAATTGCACGCGAATATTTCCCTAACGGTTACTCGTTCCAAGGCCGCCCTAACATCAAAGAAGTGGTGAAAGAAGGTCAAGAAGTCATTGTTCAAATTGATAAAGAAGAGCGCGGTAATAAAGGCGCAGCATTAACGACCTTTATCAGCTTGGCTGGCTCTTATTTGGTTCTGATGCCAAACAATCCTCGCGCTGGCGGTATTTCTCGTCGTATCGAAGGTGATGAGCGTACCGAACTCAAAGCGGCGATGTCAGAGCTTGAAGTGCCACAAGGCATGGGGTTGATTGTCCGTACCGCCGGTGTAGGTAAAGATGCCGCTGAACTAAAGTGGGACTTAAAAGTCTTACAGCATCACTGGACCGCTATCGAAGAAGCCGCTAAAACACGTCCAGCGCCATTCCTTATTCATCAAGAAAGTAACGTTATCGTGCGTGCTATCCGCGATTACTTACGCCGTGATGTGGGCGAAGTCCTTATCGACCATCCGCGCATTTACGAGCAAGCTAAACAGCACGTTGCACTCGTTCGCCCAGACTTTGTCGACCGTATTAAACACTATGATGCCGAAGTGCCGCTGTTTACTCACTTCCAAATTGAAACTCAAATTGAATCGGCTTTCCAACGTGAAGTGCGCTTACCTTCAGGCGGCTCTATCGTTATCGACCCGACCGAAGCATTAACGTCAATCGATATTAACTCTGCCCGTGCCACTAAAGGCGGTGATATCGAAGAGACAGCACTGAACACCAACCTTGAAGCCGCCGACGAAATTGCACGCCAATTACGTTTGCGCGATCTAGGTGGTCTGGTGGTGATTGATTTCATCGACATGACCCCAGTCAGACATCAACGTGAAGTTGAAAACAGAATGCGCGATGCCGTTCACCACGACAGAGCCCGCGTACAATTAGGCCGTATTTCGCGCTTTGGTTTGATGGAAATGTCACGCCAACGCCTGCGTCCATCGCTGGAAGAGTCGGCTGCACACTTATGCCCACGTTGTCATGGTCAAGGGACAATTCGCGGTACCGAATCATTAGCGCTGTCTATTTTGCGTCTAATGGAAGAAGAGGCTATCAAAGAGAACACCTCGCAAATTGAAGCCGTAGTACCTGTGGATGTTGCAGCGTTTCTACTCAATGAAAAACGCAAGGCGATCCGCATCACCGAGCAGCGTCACAACGTCGAAGTGTATGTGATCCCAGATCCAAACATGACCACGCCTGATTATCGTGTTTCGCGTCACCGTAAAGATGACCAAATTAGCGAGTCAAGCTACAAGCTACTTGAAAAGCAAGAGTCTAAGCTTTACGAGCCACGTAAACTTGAACGTGCAGCATCACCAGAGCCTGCACTAAAAGGCTACGCTGCGCCTACGCAAGAGCCAAAAACAGAAACGCCGGCACAGAAACCTGTACAAAAAGCCGCTGACGTTAAAAAACCAGGTTTATTGTCAAAGCTGGTTGCCGCTGTCAGTAACCTCTTCAGTGCCAGTGAGCCAAGCAAAGAAGAGCAAGAAACTAAAGAGCAGCCTCGTCGCAATACGCAAAGCCGTGGTAATAGTCGTCGTAACACACGTCGTAATGATACCCGCAAAAATCGTGATGACAGCGACAACAAAGAGACTGATAACAAGCGCACGCGTTCGCCTAAGGCCGATGCAAGTGATGCTCGCCCAACTAAAGCGCGTAATGACAATAAGCGTGTTAAACGTGACGATACCAAAACGCGCAGCCCACAAAAGGCCGCTGAAGAGGTTAGCACTGAGCAAGAGCAGCAACCTAAACAGGAAGCAGCAAGAGAGCGTCGTCAACGTCGTAACATGCGTCGTAAAGTCCGTGTTCAGACCGAACAGCAACAAGCTGATGAAGCAGCGTTAGCATTGCAAGCACAAACTCAAGATGTCGAGGTTGAGCCTACGCCTGATACCAAACAAGCTGATGTAGCAACGCCACAAGATGGACAAAACGTCCGTCCAAAGCGTCAACCACGTAAAGCTAAGCCTAAGCAAGATAAAGCGACCGATACAGCAGAAAGCTCTTCAGAGTCTAGTGCTGTTGAAGCAAAGCCAGTCGAATCAAAGGCTGATGCTGAACCTGCAAAAGTTGTTGAATCAAAGCCAGCGCAAAACGTTGACTCGACTAACGAGACTCAACCTAAACAAGAGCAGGCTCAAAGCGATAATGATGACAACTCAGCCGACAACAATGACGCCGACGCCGATAACAAACGTGAGCCACGTGATGGTCAACGTCGCAGTCGCCGCAGTCCTCGTCATCTGAGAGCTGCAGGCCAACGTCGTCGTCGTGACGAAGATGGCGACCAAGAAAGCCGTTCAGACAATGGCCAGCCAGCGTTCATCCCAAATGATGTTGAAACCGCGCCGATCCTTGATAAGGATATGGCTCAAACTGTTAACACTTATGAAGTAAATAACACTAAGCCTGCAGCGTCACCGTCTGTTGACGCACCGGCGACAGCCATGGTTAATGCTGAAGCAACTGAAGCCACGACAACAGAAGCTAACACACCAGCTTCAGTTCAGACTGAGACTCAAGAGGCTCAGCCTACTGTTGATGCTAAAGCAGATAAATCAGCCTCTAAACCTAAAGGCCGTGTCACTTCGTCATCAAGCGCATCGAGCACTTCAGCGAAAACCACTGCCGACAGTGTCAAGGCTGACAATGTTGCTGATAATGTTAAAGTAGATGTAGATAAAGTTGACGTTGTGCCAGCGGCTAGCGCGCAAGCAGCTGCCCAAGAAGATGTCGCTAAACCTGTTGAAACAACAACGCCAGTAGCAAAAGTTGAAGTGTCAGCAGATGTGGATACCGCTACGGATTCGACGCAAGCACCTAAATCGGTTTCTGCGCCGATGGCCAAGCCAGCGAAGATAGAAGCTCCTGCAGTATCAGTTGCAACACCGCCAACTTCGGCACCTGCAGCCCCAGTAGCAAAGGCTAAAACAGCAGCAAAACCTGCCAGCCGTTTTGGTACTATGGTCAGTTCGACAATGACCAAGCCAACGGTAGAGGCTCGTCCAAATGTTGATATTCCCACAGGGCGTCAATATGAGGCTTCAACAAAAGAAGCAACGACAGAGCCGGCGGCTCGTGGTAACAGCGCCAATTCGGATATGGCCCGCCCTTAAGAGGTAGCCATTTTCGAACTAAAAAGCCATGCTGAGCAGCATGGCTTTTTATTTTATTGCGGTCAAAATTTTGCTAGTATGCCCGGCCGCAATTTCCTTCAACCTATCATTTAATAATAGAGGCTAAATGTTCGATCTTATTCGTCACAAAACCGCTAGCCATAGAGCTGATTTACTTTCAGGATTAACCGTTGCGTTAGCCTTGGTACCGGAAGCTGTCGCATTTGCGTTCGTTGCAGGTGTAGAGCCCATGGTAGGCCTTTATGCCGCCTTTATCATGGGACTGGTTACCGCATTGATTGGTGGTCGCCCAGGAATGATTTCGGGGGCAACTGGCGCCATGGCCGTCGTGATGGTCGCACTTGTCGCCGAACACGGTATCCAGTACCTATTTGCAGCCGTCGTGCTCGCAGGACTTATCCAGATCAGCTGCGGCCTGCTTAAATTAGGTAAGTTTATTCGCATCGTGCCCTACCCTGTAATGATTGGTTTCGTCAACGGCCTTGCGATTGTGATTTTCCTGGCACAGCTTGGCCAATTCAAAGCCCCTGATGCCAATGGTGTACTGACTTGGTTACCGCAAGATCAACTCATGCTGATGTTAGGGTTGGTGGCGCTGACCATGGTGATTATTCAGTTTTTACCTAAGCTGACTAATGCCATCCCCTCTTCTCTGGCGGCAATCCTCACAGTAACAGCCTTGGTGGTCTACTTCGATCTTGATACCCGTAACGTATTAGACTTTTTGAAGTCTATGAGTGGTGATGATAATGCCACTATAGCGGGTTCACTGCCGACATTTGCCATCCCTGAAGTGGCCTTTAACTTAGAAACCTTATACATTATTTTGCCCTACTCCTTTATTCTTGCTGCGGTTGGGTTAATCGAATCACTGTTAACCTTAACCGTGATCGACGAAATGACGGGCACACGAGGCAAAGGCAACAAAGAGTGTATTGGTCAAGGCATCGGCAATATGACCAGCGGCTTCTTTGGCGCCATGGGCGGTTGTGCCATGATTGGTCAGTCGATGATTAATATCAACTCTGGCGGGCGCGGACGTCTCTCGGGTATCACGGCTGCTGTGGCACTCTTGGCCTTTATCTTATTTGGCTCATCCTTGATTGAAATGATCCCACTGGCAGCGTTAGTTGGTGTGATGTTTATGGTTGTTTTAGGTACTTTTGAATGGGCCAGCTTTAAGGTGATGCGCAAAGTGCCTAAGCACGATGCTTTCGTGATCATCTTAGTAACCGTGGTCACTGTGTTTACCGATCTTGCGTTTGCAGTGTTTGTTGGCGTGATTGTGTCTGCTTTGGTATTTGCTTGGGAACATGCAAAGCACATCAACGTGGATGTGAGCCAAGATGCTAACGGCTGGAAAGTATACAAACTCAATGGTCCGTTATTCTTTGGTTCGGTAGCTCACTTCTTAGAACTGTTTGATGCTAAATCTGATCCACAAGATGTTATTGTTGATTTCCAAAATTCACGGGTGTGCGATCACTCTGCGTTAGGTGCGATCGATACTTTAGCCGAACGTTACGTGAGCAGTGGTAAAAAACTGCATTTACGTCACTTAAGCCAGGATTGTAAGCAGTTGCTGCATAAAGCAGGCGATCTGGTTGAGGTTAACTTTATCGAAGATCCGCACTACAAGATTGCCGATGACAAGCTCGACTCATAAGGTACCCTGCTCAAGGTACTCAAGGTGTTGAACTGTAAATTAGTTGAGTGTTAGCTAAGACATCTACATAAAAAAGGCGCATCTGCGCCTTTTTTATTGGTTGTTGCTCATCCGTATTTAAAAACCATTCCTCGTGGCTAACTTTGTTTTACCTTATTGGCAAAGCGCGCCTTAAACTTATCCACTTTGGGCTTAACCACTAACTGGCAATAGGGTTGCTCACCATTATTGGCAAAATAATCCTTATGGTAAGCTTCAGCCGGGTAAAAATGTTGAAACGCCACTAATTCGATCACTATCGGTGCATCAAATAACTGGGCTTGAGTAAGCTTGGCTACTATGGCTGACGCAGTATTAATTTGTGCTTCATTATGGGCAAAAATGACCGAACGATACTGTGTCCCAACATCATTCCCCTGACGATTTAGTGTCGTGGGATCGTGACTATTAAAAAATATGTCGAGTAATTCATTAAAGCTAATTTGCTCTGCATCAAACTCAATATGCACTACCTCAGCATGATCAGTGGTACCACTGCACACCTGTTTATAATTGGCACTATTTTCATCGCCACCGCTATAACCAGATTGTACCGATATCACCCCGTGAAGCTGAGCAAAAATGGCTTCTAAACACCAGAAACAGCCACCACCTAAGGTAGCCCATTGATGCTTGTTAGTAACTGGTGTTGGGCTTGCCGGTTTAAACACCATAGAGACCGAATTAACACAATGACGGGTATTTTTCTCTGTTAAATATTCGCCTTTAAACACATGGCCTAAGTGCGCGTTACACTGCTGACACACAATTTCGGTGCGCTGACCATCGGCATCGGCTATACGTTTAACTGCACCAGGGATCTCATCATCAAACGCTGGCCAGCCACAATGAGCATTAAATTTATGCTCACTGCGATATAAAGGCGCATCACAGCGCTTACAATGATAAACGCCTAAGGCATCATGATGATTATATTCACCACTAAAAGGGCGTTCAGTGCCCTTGTCTTCAATAACATACTGCTCAAACTCGGTTAATTCACGCATAGATAACTACTCTCTATTGATTCTTTTTTAGTGCTAAATGGCGCAGCCAAGATACCGATGATGATAGTTGCAACCCCTAACAAATTAAAGACAAAGACCGACTGTTCCAGTCCTATATTACACCGTTGCCAATGAACCGACTGTCGATAATAAGTTAATGAGCAACTCAAATGTGGAGTTCATTATGAGGCGCCTCATTAATTAGAACCATATTAAGGTGATTTTTATCACACTTATTTGCCCAACTGCAGCGACAACGGTAAACTCTCGCCGGGGTTTACTAACAAGAAAACAGAAGATGAAATTAGAAACAATCGATTATCAAGCACCCGATAGCGCTGAGCGTTTTGTCCAATCGCTGCGCGATACCGGCTTTGGCGTATTATCCAACCACACTATCGACAAAACACTGGTTGAAACCATCTATAGTCAGTGGCAAGCCTTCTTTAACAGCGATGAAAAACAGGACTTCCTGTTTAAAGCAGAAACCCATGACGGCTTCTTCCCTGCCAGCATCTCTGAAACCGCTAAGGGCCATAGCGTTAAAGACATCAAAGAGTATTACCATGTTTATCCTTGGGGGCGCATTCCTGACTCGCTCAGAGACAATATTCTCGCCTATTACCAACAAGCCAATAGCCTAGCAGCGGAACTACTCAGTTGGGTAGAAGCACACACACCTGCAGAAATCGCAGTTAACTACTCGATTGCACTACCCAAGATGATAGAAGGTAGCCATAAAACACTGCTGCGCATTTTGCATTATCCGCCAATGTCGGGCGATGAAGAGATGGGCGCTATACGAGCTGCAGCGCATGAAGATATTAACTTATTGACTGTGTTACCCGCCGCGAGTGAACCTGGTTTACAAGTAAAAACCCAAACCGGTGAATGGTTAGATGTCCCTAGTGACTTTGGTAACATCATCATCAATATTGGTGATATGCTGCAAGAGGCCTCTGGGGGGTACTTCCCCTCGACCACTCACCGAGTGGTTAATCCTGAAGGTACAGATAAAACCCGCTCGCGTATTTCTCTGCCGCTGTTTTTACACCCTAAGCCAGAAGTGGTGCTATCTGAGCGCTATACTGCAGAGAGTTACTTGATGGAACGCTTAAGAGAACTTGGGGTCATTTAACCTGAACTCCCCAATAAAAAGCGCCATTTGGCGCTTTTTATTTGTGATTTTTCCGACATATCAAGGTAAAATCGCGCCAACTTCAGCTAAAGGTAGAGTAATAACATGGCTATTCAGTGGTATCCCGGTCACATGCACAAGGCGCGTAAAGAGATTGAAGAGGTGATGCCTCAAATCGATCTCGTGATTGAGGTACTCGATGCCCGTATCCCCTTTAGTAGTGAAAACCCTATGGTAAAAACACTGCGCGGTGATAAGCCATGCATAAAATTACTCAATAAATCCGATCTCGCCGATCCTGCTACCACACAATTATGGATTGACCACCTCGAGCAAGAACAAGGGGTGAAAGCCATGGCGATCACCACCTTACAAGCTGCACAAGTACGCAAAGTGCCTGATCTGTGCCGTAAGCTGGTACCCAGTCGAGATACCACAGAAAAAGATATTCGCACCATGATCATGGGTATTCCTAACGTTGGGAAATCTACTATTATCAATATTTTGGCTGGTAGAGTCATAGCTAAAACCGGTAATGAACCCGCAGTGACTAAAAGACAACAACGCATCAACCTTAAAAACGGTATTGTGCTGTCTGACACACCCGGTATTTTATGGCCAAAAGTGGACAATGAAGCCAGCAGCTATCGCTTAGCCGTCACCGGTGCGATTAAAGATACGGCAATGGAATATGAAGATGTCGCCATGTTTGCCGCTGAGTATTTTTTAACGGCTTACCCAGAGGCCATAGCTGAGCGCTATAAATTAAAAGAACTCCCTAAAGATGATATCGGCCTGCTTGAAGCCATTGGTCGTAAACGCGGTGCACTGAGACCTGGTGGACGTATCGATCTGCACAAAGCATCTGAACTGTTATTACATGAATTCCGCTCAGGAAAAATCGGCCAATTATCACTAGAAACCCCTGCGATGGCTGAAGCAGAAAAGGCCGAAGTCGCGCGCATATTGGCCGAAAAAGAGGCGCTAAAACAGCAAAAGCTCGAAGCTGAACGACTCAAGCGCTCAGGTATTCGCCATAGCTAGCCGCTAATGACTCAATGCGAGCATATACACTCGCATTGAGTCTATCAAAATAGTTTTTATTATAGCTATCTGACATCAATAATATTTATTAGCTTACGACACCTTTTATATAAATAACCATCAAATCAACTTCAATAAGTTCACAGTGTTGGGATGCTGCTAATTAGCAAATGACGATAACGCCTATTTATCACTCAAACAGTACATATCCTTAAATTATTTATGGATTAATATCACAATTTAAACATTACCATCTTTTCAGCTGTCACCACCTATCCAGCCTACCAAATAGTTCAATAACCATACAGATCATTCAAATAAGTCGATTATGAGCATTTATTCAAACTTAATCACGACTCAACAAGTTAATGCTAGTATCCTTTATACAACAAGTACAAATTAAACCAATCAATTGTATCAATTTGCAACGTGTTGATACTAAATATAAAATCATTTATAACACGCATCAAATTATTGATAAGCTGGATAAATGATGTTTAAGAATTTGCGGTTAGCAGTAAAAAATAGGTGCGAGTTTCTTTATTGTACTGACGTTGCTTTCATTAGTGCTGATAGTAGCTATTTTCTCGCTCAATAAAGCCAGCGACGGGATCAACAGCTACCAAGACTTTAACCAAGACACTAACATCGTCAGTGATCTTCAAACTACCATGTTAATGGTCAGAATGAATGTTAAAGACTACTTAATAACCCACAGTGACAAAGACCTTAATGAATATCGAGATTACTTAGATAAACTCAAGCAATTATTGGTGAACGCAAAAGTCGAAATCCAAGAACCCCAGCGCGCCAATTACATCGCCACTATTGAGTCCGAGCTTCTCACTTATCAAGACGCCTTTACTAAGGTGGTTAAGTTAATGTCAGAGCGAGATAAAGTCTTAGCAAAAGCGATTTTACCTCCAGGCGAAACCATGCGTCAGACAATCGATGCCATCATCCAATCTGCCCATGTTAATGATCAAGCCGAGGTGATTTTTTATGCCGGCGAAGTGCAAAAGTCACTCTTATTCGGGCGTTTATTTGCCTCTAAATTTTTAGACTCAAATAGTGAAGCTGACTATAAAACCGCCCTTGATGAACTGAGTAACAATTTGAGCCAACACACAGCTGCACTCAAGCCCTATCTAGAGCAGCCTCAACAGCACGACTCACTGTCGCAATTCACTCAAGCTCAACTCACGTATGTCGATGGCTTAAAGCAGATCCATCAGTTAATTGACACACGCAACGATCTGATTAGCCATACCTTAGATCGTATCGGCCCCATAGTCGCTAGCCATGCCGAAAGTACCAAAGAATCTGTCATAACCGATATGCAACGCTTAGGTGCCGAAGTACAAAATAGCACTAGTAACAGTATTCGCCTCACCTTACTATTGTCATTGGCAGCCGTAGTCTTAGGCAGTGTGGCAGCGTATGTGCTTACCGTCTCAATAACCCGTCCGATTAGCCAAGCGGTCGCGGCCGCACGCCAATTAGCACAGGGAGATTTAACCATTGAAATCCAGAGTACGAGTAGAGATGAAACAGGGGTATTGATTGATTCAATACAAGAAACAGCAAGTAACTTACGTAATATGGTCACCACAATCACATCAGCCAGTGTTGAATTAGCGACTGCTTCTGAAGAACTTGCTGTCGTCACTGAACAGTCGAGTTTTGGCGTCGTAAAACAGCAAAATGAAACCGATTCTGTGGCGACAGCCATGAATGAGATGTCCACAACGGTTAATGACGTAGCTCAAAATGCAGCACAAGCGGCTGATGCTGCTAAGCAAGCAGATAACCAGGCGAATATCAGTCGTCAAGAGGTAGAGAAAACCATTATGGCTATCAGCAACCTCGCCGATAGGGTTAATGAATCATCAGAAAAACTAACTAGTGTTGAACTGGAAACCGACAATATTGTAAAAATATTAGATGTGATTCGTGGTATCGCAGATCAAACCAATTTATTAGCCCTTAATGCAGCTATCGAGGCTGCTCGTGCGGGTGAACAAGGCCGAGGATTTGCAGTGGTTGCAGATGAAGTGCGAACGTTGGCACAACGAACTCAAGTTTCGACGCAAGATATTCAAAATATTATTCAACAACTACAAGCAAGTACCCAAAGTACCGTATTAGTTATGCAGCAAGGCAAAGAACAAGCCGCGAGCAGTGTAGAACAAGCCAATAAAACGGGCAAAGCCTTAGCCGTTATCACTCAAGCGATTAGCGTTATCAATGACATGAATATTCAGATTGCCAGCGCATCAGAGCAACAGAGCTCTGTAGCTGAAGAGATCAATCAAAACGTGCTAAATGTTAAACATATCGCCGAAGAAAATGCCGTATCAGCCAATCAGACCAAAGGATCGACTATCGAAATTGCTCAACTGTCTGAACAGCTTAAGCTGATGGTAAGTCAATTTAAGGTGTAAACACGGTATACCGAGGATGATAGTTTACGGCTAAAAGTGAAGCGTTTTACAAGTATTACGCAATGACAGTTAACCATAAATGAAAGCTATACCCCTGAACAAGAGTAGCGCCACATCCCCTTAAGATAATGGTATGTGGCGCGTTATGATGTTCACCATTTAAGCGTTTTCAGTGCCTAAGATTATGAACAACTTGCTTACAAGCTAGGTCTTACACGTATAAAGCTGGCAAATCGAGGCACGCCATTACTGGTTAAACCATAATATTTATAGGTCACTATGGTGCCTAATGCTGGAGGGTGTAGCCGTTCGGCGTCGGTCAGTCCTGAGCCCAACTTAAATCGGATCCCATTGGGTGTTTTGACCTCTAATGCCCCAAGCATCCCCAGATACTTACCTTTTCCTTGATGATAACCAACCACTTCAGCCTCAGCGTCTTCATAACGTTTAAACTTCACCAACTCCTTGTTGCGTCCTTGACGGTATAGAGCCGATTTATGGTGTAACATTAGGCCTTCGCCACCATCCTTAATCACTTGAGTCAACTGTTGCTCTAACGCGGCCATATCCGCAAATTGTTGCTGCAATATAACGACTAAATAAGGAGTAATATCAGCAAATCGTTCCAAAGCATAGCTGTAGCGCTTAGCAAAAGGCTGCGCTAAATGTGGCACATCAAAGACCATAAACTTAACTTGACGCCATTGTGTCTCAATGGGCTTGCTTTGACGGATCAGTGCCGAAATCTCATCGAAACGACCGTGTCCAATCCATAACTCTCCATCTAAAGCTTCGGTGGGAAAATCAGCAGTAAACCACTTGGGAATATCGATCTGACGACCACTTCGAGTGTACATAGCACTGCCAGACCAAAAACCTCGAACGCCATCGAACTTTTCGCTGACCAAGTACTCTGATATAACATCTTGCGGGGTATTAGCACCAGCATGTTGTAATTGCAGCTGAACTTCAGTATCCGCATTAAGTGAAATAGGCTCAGCGTAAACAGTTGCACAATACAGGTGTGCTAATAATACACTGCAAACCACCAAACGAAATAAAGTAAATACCATAGACTCCTCCTTGAGTTAGGTTATGGCTCACTACGTAAAACAACATGGATAATAAGTGTAGACTAACAAGGCAAAGTTAAACCTAATGCTAGCAGATAGATAAGCTAACCATTAGTGCTAACAGCTATTGGACCATGATGATTAAAACCGCTCCTGCATATAATCATCATTGGTCACCTTAACTAAAATCACTACTGCGCATCGCTCAGTTTTTACAATGGAATATTATGAAACCAGAAAATAATCATGGCATAAAGCGGGTTTTTAGAGCCACGGGCTTCTCAATCCAAGGGCTCAAACTTGCTTGGCGCTGTGAGGCGGCTTTTAGGCAGGAACTCCTCCTCGCGATGCTGATGTCCCCCATCGCCATTATCCTTGATATATCGACAGTAGAGCGCATCTTACTCATCATGACACTGTTTATTGTGCTCATTGTCGAACTGTTAAATTCTGCCATTGAAGCTGTAGTCGATCGTATCGGCAATGAGATCCATCCCTTAAGCGGACAAGCCAAAGATATAGCCTCAGCAGCGGTATTTATGAGTTTACTATTATGCGGTATCACATGGCTGGTCATCATCCTGCCATTGATTTATTAAGCTTTAATCAACAGTTTCGATTAATAAACCATTGTACTGAGAAATGTCGGATAAAGATCTTATCAATCATCTTTGATAAATTAAGTCATGTAAACCAATTGCTAACCAACTTGTTAAATCTTTAGTTAGCCGAAGAGCCCCACCAGCCCACTGCTATTGCAGAAAAGCCATTGTTGTGAACATTTTTTGATACAAATCATTTAACAAAAACGATAACATGCTAAACTGTTCACAGTAAGATTATAGCTAACACAATACAATCAGAGGCTTATCAATAAGCAATGATTTAACGGAGTATTCTTTGGCTTACAAATATTTACCTTTATTAGCATTAGCACTGGCAATACTCAGTACTCCGTCGTTGGCGAACCAAGAGGCTGACGTGGCCAATGTGTCAGCCGAAATGAAACAGAAGAAAACCGTGATCCGCATTGGTGGGTTTTATTCAAATTCAAATTCAAGTATGGATGTCACCGACCCACTGTTAGGCAATGACTTTAAACTTGATTTTGAAGAAGATCTTAATCTAGCAGAGTCTCAATTCCTGCCATTTTTTGAAATCCAGTATCACTTTAATGCCAAGCATCATATTTATGCCGATTGGAAACAGTTACATCGTAATGCCGAAGTCAAAAAGCTAACAGTTCCGTTTCAAGTCACGTTAGACGATCAAATTTATAATGTGCAGGCAGGTGCCAGATTAGACACCACGCTCAACATTGACATTGCTCGTATCGGTTATGGCTATAATGTTTTCCAAGGTAATAACTACAACCTTGGCTTATCCCTTGGTCTCCATACCATGTTCATCAAAACCGCATTCAGTGGTGATATTGCAGTCTGCCTTGAAGGCAATAACGTGCAACAATGCGGCGATGCCACTCCTAAATTTGTCGATGAAGATGTTACAGCCCCATTACCCGATATTGGTTTATACGCCGACTATGAGTTTATCTCTGGATTTAAGTTCAATGCGCATGCACAATACTTTTATATCGAACTCGATGATATTAAAGGTAGCCTTGTGGATATTCGTGCGGGATTAGAAGCGAAGATCACCGATAATTGGCACATGACCGCTGGATTTAATTACTATAAAGTCGATGTAGATTTCGATAGTACAGTGACACAAGCTGATATTAAGGTCGCTAATTACAACCTTTATTATAGCTTTATCGGCCCCATGCTTTCGGTTAGTTACCACTTTTAACCATACGCATCAACCAATCACTCAACACAGACAGAGCCTGACCCAATATAACAATTATTACGGGCTCTTAATGTTGAGTCATAAAACAAGCAACTTCATCAATGTCGAGCCTTATGCTCAACCATAAAACTGATAACAGACCCAAATCGCCGCACAGATCCCTGCAATATCAGCCGTCAAGCCACACACCAATGCGTGGCGTCCATTGCGAATGCCAACGGCACCAAAATATACCGCTAACACATAAAAAGTTGTCTCTGTGCTGCCTTGCAGAATCGCTGCAAGACGTCCGGCAAAGGAGTCGACACCATGATGCTGCATGGTTTCTAACATCATAGCGCGTGCGCCCGAACCGCTAAAAGGCTTCATTATCGCCGTTGGTAAGGCATCAATAAAGCGAGTGTCGCCATTGAATAGATTCACTAAGGCTGCAACCAAATTGAGTAAATAATCCAGCGCACCAGATGCCCTTAACAAAGCAATCGCTAATAGCATTGCCAGCAGGTAAGGAATAAGCTTTATCGATTGTTCAAACCCCTCTTTCGCACCAGTGATAAACTCATCATACACCGCGACCTTACGCAGACCTGCAATGATAATAAAACTGAAAATCAATGATAATAAGATACCGTTGCCTAGCCCCGTCGAAAGCTCACCAATCGCGGTGACACTTAAGCTACCAAGATAAAATACCAACGCTGAGATCATGGCGAAAAACAATGCACCGTAGCCCAAAATCACACTATTGAGTAACGAAATTCGCTGAAAACAAGCCACCACTAACACCCCAACTAAGGTGGAAGCACAGGTCGCTAATAATATGGGTAAAAAGATATCTGCAGGAGCCGCAGCCCCTTGCTGGGCACGATACAGAAAGACCGTCACTGGCACCAAGGTGACCGAGGAGGTATTAAGCACTAAAAACAGGATCTGAGCATTAGTCGCTACCGCTTTATCAGGATTAAGTGTTTGCAGATCTTGCATCGCTTTGAGACCCAGAGGGGTTGCTGCGTTATCCAGCCCAAGTACATTAGCAGTCAGGTTCATGGTTACGCTACCGAAAGCCGGATGCCCCTTAGGCACCTCAGGCATTAAGCGCCGTAATAATGGCTCGAATAATGAGGAGAGCGCAGCCACAACCCCCGCCTTTTCTCCAACACGCATCAAGCCCATCCAGAGTGATAATACCCCAATTAACCCTAATGCGATTTCCGCCGCCAATTTTGCACTGGCAAACAGTGCATCAACTGCGTTTGATAATAGATGCCAGTCCCCTTGAAATAAGCCGATGACGATCGCCAGTAATGAGGTAGCAAAGAAAACAAACCAGATGCGATTAAGCACAAAAACTCCTTTTTGGCCTAGGTTTAACTAAGGCCTAACTAGCGATGTGATATACTGCCTGACAACAATATCTGCTTTTTCTTTCTTATGGTTCAACTAAATCAAAATTTTATCAATAGCATAGCTAAAGATATGCCCGAACATCTATCGATGGATGATTTTATCGCTTACAGCGATAAGCCATTAAGACCATCGATACGGGTTAATACCTTAAAAATATCCGCGAGTCACTTTGTCGCCTTAATGCAGCCTAAAGGCTGGCAGTTTGAACCTATCCCTTGGTGTGATGCCGGCTTTTGGATCACGGTGAATGATGATGTGCAATTGGGCAATACCATCGAACATATTCAGGGACTATTTTATATTCAAGAAGCTAGTTCGATGTTGCCTCCCCACGCGTTATTTCCAATGCCCATCGATGCGCCTCAAGACTTAACCTTGCTCGATATGGCATCAGCCCCTGGTTCTAAAACCACCCAGCTTGCCACCATGATGCACAATCAAGGCTTACTGGTTGCCAATGAATACTCATCGAGCCGAGTAAAAGTCCTGCACGCCAATGTGCTACGCATGGGCGTAAAAAACACCGCCCTCACCCATTTTGATGCACGGGTATTTGGCGAATACCTCTATGACACATTCGATGCTATTTTACTCGACGCGCCATGCAGCGGTGAAGGTACGGTACGAAAAGATCCAGAGGCTTTAAAACATTGGGATTTTGCCGAGATTGAAGCCATCGCCAACACTCAGATTGATCTAATCGAATCCGCTTTTTTAGCATTAAAAACAGGTGGGTCACTTGTCTACTCAACTTGTACACTCAATCGCACCGAAAATCAGCAGGTGTGTTTACATCTGCAGCAGCGTTATCCTGACTCCGTACAGTTTGAATCACTCGCCAACCTGTTTCCTGATGCGCATAAGGCGTGTACCGAAGAGGGTTTTTTACATGTTTGGCCGCAGATTTATGACAGCGAAGGTTTCTTTATCGCTAAAATTAATAAAATTGCCGATATTGAACGCGCAGTAGAGCAGCCTAAACCACAGAAGAATTTTCCGTTTACGCAGGCTACGAATAAACCGCTTAAGGCCCTTGAAGATTACTTTCAATCGACGTTCGACATTAACCTATCCGAACATGGCGTTGTGATGCAGCGTGACGATGAATATTGGTTATTCCCGCGCAATATCATGCCACTTATTGGCAAGATCCGCTTTCAGCGCATCGGTTTAAAGTTGGCAGATGCACTAAAAAAAGGCTTTAAGGTTCGTCATGAAGCCATAGTGGCATTAGCTGATACCCGTAAGAGTATCCCCTTAGATGAAAGCCAAGCCAGCAGTTATCTTATGGGGCGAGACATTATGTTACCCACCAAAGCCACACCACAAGGTGAGCAACTCGTCAGTTATCATCAGGCCAATTTAGGTCTCGTTAAACACCTGGGCAATAAATTGAAAAACAGCTTACCGCGAGACTTGGTCAAAGATAAGATTTGCCCGTCATTAAGCGCTAAATAGACCACTTAATGCTTAATTAAGCTCACGGCAATTTCGTAACTTAGTCATGAATTTACATTTTGTTACATTTTAATTAACGCTTAATGTAGACAAACCCAGCAACACGCTCAGCCTTGACTACACTAAAAGCCTGAGAGCATTAAGAGGCCACCTCAAACAGTAGCGCACGGCTCTGCAAAGAGCCATTCCCCTAGACCCAGAACAATTGGAATAGTTTTGGGTCTTTTTTTATCTGTAATTTGAAACAGCCTGTGATGATTGTCACCGGCCCGGTGCATTACATTCCTAAAGCTAGAAGTGACGTGCCACAGATGTGCCACAATCACTGTCATACTCATCACAGCCATCACATTGAATCTAAGCATTAAAGGATATTCTGAGTATGATTGACCTTAGGATATTAAGGCCAATCATACTAACGATTGGCTAATTTAGCCGCGTCTCTAAATAAATTGAAGAAGTTGGTCGTTGTATAATCGGCTAACTCCTCAAAAGATTCGCCTCGAAGTTCAGCCACAAATTCGGCCACATCACGAACATAAGCGGGTTGATTTTCTTGCCCACGATGAGGCACCGGCGCCAAATAAGGGGCATCGGTCTCAACCAATAAACGGTCTTTGGGGACTTTGCGGATAACCGTCCGTAAATCGCCAGCATTTTTAAAGGTCACTATGCCAGATACTGAAATATAAAAGCCTAAATCGATCGCCGCTTTAGCCATTTCCCAATTTTCAGTAAAACAATGTAATACCCCACCAACCTTATCGGCTTGGCCCGCTTTAAGTAAGGCAATGGTATCTTCTCTGGCATCACGAGTATGCACAATCAGCGGTTTATCCACTTCAACTGCAAGTGCAATTTGTTGTTCAAAACATGATAACTGCAGCGCTTTCGTGTCATCGGCATAAAAATAATCTAGCCCTGTTTCACCGATCGCCACTACTTTAGGATCGTTAATATATTCATATAACTGTGCAGTATCCAGCCCCTCTTTTACATCTAAGGGATGCACCCCAGCAGACAAGAAGATTTGCTCAAAATCGGCCATTTTGGCTTGCATCTGGGTGAAGCCTTGTTGGCGAACATTGACGCACAAAAAGTAGTCAACACCACGCGCTTTAGCCTGCGCGATAATATGTTGTAAGGAAGCTTGATCGGGAGCAGCCTTGAGACGATCGAGATGACAGTGAGAATCGATGAGCACGCTTATAATCCAAGTAAACAACGAAAAGGACGCAAAGGATACCGAGCTACATGGTGCAGGTCAAATCACTCGAGGAGAGTTCTCGGGCAAGCAAGTTCTCGATATGATGCTTATGAGTGGAAGCATCTGAGATGATTTTTAGCCCAATACCCGCAGGCCTGCCGCCAGAAGCGCCTAGGGGATTGATCCACACAACAATACCTTGAAACTCCATCTTAGTCGTCGACCCAGGAAGTTGGTAGGCCACAGACAACTCTTGGCCTAAATAGTGGCTCTCTGTTGTAGCAACAAACAAACCTGCTGGCTGAATAAACGGCATGTAGGCACGATATAGCTGATGTAAGGTATCAAAATTAACCACGAGGTCGACCATAATTATTACTCTTGTGTTAGTGATTGATACTCTAAAATAAACGATTGAAAAATAGCCATAAAATTCACGTTGGGCATCATATTAAGTTCATGATATGTCGCCATCACCTGAGCCGCTAAACGGCTTACTTTAACATTAACCAGCGCGTCTGCATTTTTCTGTTTAACTAACTTTTGCCTTAAAACTAGATATAAAACCTTAAGCGCATCAGAAACTTGCTTTTGTTCTATATGAGTGAAACTAGCACACAGATGACCGGACGACAAACTTTGTATCCAGTCTTTGCGCAGTTGCAGTAACTCGGTAAACCGTTGTGATTGCAACGCCGCTAACAACTCAATTGGTCCGCCCATGACAGGCAAACACCAGATGACATCACCGCTCAGTTCATATTGCTGAGACAACCATGCTTGAACCTCTTGCGCTGTAGGCAACTTAAAATGCAAGCGTTGACAACGACTACTTATGGTCGCCATCAAGCGACTCGGCGTATCGCTTTGTAATAACAGCAAAGTTTGCTGACCAGGTTCTTCGAGGGTCTTTAGTAGTGCGTTGGCAGCGGCAACATTGAGGCGCTCGCAATGTTTAATCACGGCTACACGTTTACCGCCTTGCTGCGCAGTTGATGTCAGGCGATGACATAAGTCTCTTATCTGATCCACCTTAATCTGGTTGCCATCCGCTTCTATTTGGTAAAGGTCTGGATGATTTCCGGCGAGTGTCAGTTGGCAGGGCTTGCAATGACCGCAGGGTCCCTGTGAACTCGGTTGCTGACAAAGCGCGGTGTGCGCTAACGCTAGGGCTAACTCGACGCCCCCGTATCCTTGATGCATCCCCACTAAATACGCGTGACCTTGCAACCCCGTCGTTAATTGCTGACTAAACTGGGCTATCACAGGCATGAGCCAAGGAATGTTCACCATCATTACCAACCTTGCTGCTGCAGTACAGCCACAATATCGCTATGGACCTTTGCCATGGGTTGACTGGCATCGACAATCACAATGGCATCATCTTGCTCTGCGAGCGATAAATAGGTATATCTGGCGCGCTCAAAAAAGCTCACCGCTTGTTGTTCTATCCTATCCAACGCGCCACGGTCTGCGGCTCGTTGTAACCCCTGCACAGGATCGATATCCAGATAAATAGTCAAATCGGGTTTAAAGCCCTTTAAAGTGGCTTCACTTACCGAAGATACTAACGGCATTAATCCTCGCCCTCCTCCTTGGTATGCTAAAGAGGACAGATTATGCCTATCGCCTAATACCCACTGCCCATTAGCTAAAGCCGGCTTGATGACATTGGCAATCAGCTGAGCCCTCGCGGCGTAAATCAATAAACACTCAGCCTCATCGCATAAAGGATCACTAGGGTCCGCCACTTTAACGAGGTCGCGAATACGCTCAGCCAGCGGCGTACCGCCGGGCTCACGAGTACAGACTGGAATGGCTCCGGTATGCTGCGCAATAAAGTCTCTGACTAAAGCGATAGCACTCGACTTACCGGCTCCCTCTAATCCTTCAATAACAATAAATTTTGCATGGGTATTGTTCATCGATTTCTCTGGTATTTATCTACAGCCCGATTATGTTCGGCTAATGTTTTAGAAAAGATATGGCTGCCATCGTTTTTCGACACAAAGTAGAGGTAATCTACATCGGCTGGATGAGCTGCGGCGTAAAGCGATGCGCCACTTGGCGCCGCGATAGGCGTTGGTGTTAAGCCATTAATTCGGTATGTGTTATACGGCGTTCGTTCACGTAAGTCTTTGCGAGTAATATTGCCATTAAACCTGTCACCCATGCCGTAAATAACGGTAGGGTCGGTTTGCAAGCGCATATTTTTACGCAGTCGATTAGTAAAGACGGCCGATATTAAAGTGCGCTCACTGGCTTTACCCGTCTCTTTTTCAATAATCGACGCTAAGATCAATAACTCATAAGGCGACGTTAACGGGATCCGAGTGTCTCTTCCTTGCCATGCCTGTTGCAGCTCTTGCTGCATTTTAAGGTAGCTTTGTTCGATAATCTCCTTTATGTCATCGCCAGCGACATAGTGGTAGGTATCGGGATAAAATTTCCCCTCGGGTTGGCCCGACATATCGCCATGCTCAATCAACACCCGATTAAATATTCCGTCTTGCCATTGCACTTTGGGTAATTGCATCAAAATTGCGCGCCACTCTTTTATGGTGAGCCCTTCAACTAGAGTGACACTAAAGACCTTTTCGCGCCCTTGGGTTAATTTTTCCAGCAGGCTAATGACGTTATCCTGCGGCGTTAGCTCATATAACCCTGCGCGGATCTGGGTTAAATCAGGGCGAACCTTGGCCAATACTCTCAGCTTCCAACTGTCTTGTATGACGCCGCGCTGCTCTAAGACTTGTGCCATTTGAATAAAAGACGTGCCTCGCTTGAGCTCAAATTCTTGAGCGGATGTCAGCGTCAGCGGCGTTTGACTGTAACTCATCAACGACTGGTAACCCCAATAGAGGCCAACCGATGCTAAGGTGAGTAACGCAAAGAGTGCAATCATCACTCTACTAATGATTTTTTTCATAATGATAATGTGAGGGCTTGGTTTATTTGAAGGGGCAAGGCACTGGGGGCAAAGCGGCACTGTTCGATACGATTGACCCCAACCACACCAAACAGGCTATTGGACAGTAACACATGATCAAACTGACTTAATTCACTCGGGATAACAGGTCTAATCGCAACATTAAACCCCGCCTCAATAAACCAGTAAATCAGCTGTTCTCGCATCACACCGGCAACGCCCGCTAGGTGCATACTTGGCGTCACTACCTGTTTATCTTTGATTAGAAACAGATTCGCCATCGAAGACTCAATCACTTGCTCTTGAGTGTCGAGCACCAACCAATCATCAAAGCCCTTGTCTAACACTTGGGCTTTAATCAAGACTTGCTCTAAACGATTAAGGTGCTTCATTCCCGCTAAACGAGTTTGCCCGCCTAGGCGCATAGGGCTGAGCTGTAAGGCTATGCCATTCGTCTGCCAGTGACGATAGTGACCTGGCATCGGGTGCACCGACACCACCTCTGTGACCGACACATGTTCAGGTAGCTGATAACCTCGTCCGCCCACGCCGCGGCTGAGCAAAAGTTTAATGCAAAAATCGGTACCTAACTCTTGCTGTTGCTCTATCGCAATTGAACTTAATAAACCAATAAGTTGCGCAGACGCTTGCCAAGGCATACCAAGGCGTTGACTGGTTTGTACTGCGCGGCCTAGGTGCGCATCTAAAAACAGCACGCGTCCTTTTGAACAGCGCATCGTAGCAAAAAGGCCATCACCATAGGCGAGGCCTCTATCAACAGCAGATACGGTATCTTGGCGAACGCCATTGACCCATAATAATGCAGACATTATTGGTCCTGACTGATCCGGCTAGCGACAGTGTCTTGCTGATCTCGGTATTTAGCACTGGCCCGCTTATTATAAGGACGCGCCACTGGTGAGCTAAGCCGCTCAAAGTTTAGCGCGCCAATAGTCATCATTGGACGCAATGCCAAAGGTAGTTTTCCACTGTTGTAAAATTCAAGCACTATCTTACCTTGCCAACCAGGATCGATACGATGCGCTGTCACGTGCACCATTAACCCCAATCGCGCTAACGAAGAGCGTCCATCCAACCAACCAACAATATCAGACGGCAAGGTGACGATTTCATGAGTGATAGCTAATGCCAGTTCTCCCGGGTGAAGGAAAAATGCGCCTCCTTCTGGGATCACAATTTTATCACTCATCACACTATCGAGCGCCGCCTGCATTTCGGCACTTGGGCCACTAAGGTCAATAAAAGGAGCGGTATGATCTTGAAATACGCGAAACTGATCACCAAGCTTAACATCGACGCTCACACCACTAATGGCATCAGCATCGGGACGCGGTTCAATCACAATCGAGCCATCATCTAAGCAAGCTTCAATCTCTAAATCCGTTAAACGCATCTCAACGTCACTCCTACATTAATCTTATTATTTTACTAACAGGTGTTGGATTCTGGTTTTCAATATATCGGTGGCGATACGATTTTTACCGCCTCGAGGCACAATAATATCAGCGTATTGCTTCGACGGATCAATAAATTGCAAAAACATCGGCCTTACCGTTTGAGTGTATTGTTGCATCACAGATTCCATCGTACGCCCGCGCTCTGCAACATCACGGCTTAAACGGCGCATGAAGCAGATATCGAGCGGGGTGTCCATAAACACACTGGCATCCATTTTTTCACGCAATGTGGGATCGGTTAACAGTAATATGCCTTCAAGAATGATCACCTTTTTGGGCGTCATAGTGATGGTCTCAGCCATACGCGTGTGTTCGGTATAACTGTATTTAGGAATATCAACCGCTTGGCCATTTTTAAGCGCTTCAAGGTGTTCACACAATAAAGGGTGATCGAGCGCCTTGGGGTGATCATAATTAGTTAATACCCGCTGCTCCATCGACAGATGGCTCTGGTCTTTGTAATAAGCATCTTCGGCTATCACACCTATTTGATCTGTGCCTAAATCACGGCATAGCTCTTCATAAATGGTCTTAGCGATTAGGCTTTTACCCGACGCTGACGCACCAGCGATACCAATAATGACACATTGCGAATTCATGCTTTTAAACCTTACTCATCATCTGAAATTGAAATTGAAACAACACTCTGCGTTTGGGTTAACGCAAGTTGTGCCCCGACTTTACGGGCAATCGCTAGGTACAGCTGCGCCACTTGTCCTTCACTATCGGCCACTACGGTCGGCACACCATTATCAACATCTTCACGAATATTGAGTTTTAGCGGTAACTGGCCCAGTAATGGCACATTGTAACGCTGCGCCATTTTAGCGCCGCCATCTTGCCCAAAAGGATGCTCTTTATGGCCACATTCGCTGCACATATGGAAGCTCATGTTTTCCACAATACCCAATACTGGAATATTGACTTTTTGGAACATGCTGACGCCTTTCTTCGCATCGGCAAGCGCAATATCTTGTGGCGTTGTCACGATAACCGCACCGCTTACCGGTACTTTTTGCGACAAGGTCAATTGAATATCACCGGTGCCTGGTGGCATATCAATCACCAGATAATCAAGCTCAGGCCATAAGGTTTCATTGAGCAGCTGGGCTAATGCGCCAGCAGCCATAGGGCCACGCCACACTGCGGCTTCATCGCCGCCTAACATAAACCCTATTGATTGAGCTGCGATGCCATGGGCACTCGCCGCCGTCATCATCTTGCCATCGGGTGACACCGGATTAAAATCGGGCACACCGAGCATAATGGGGATGGATGGGCCGTAAATATCGGCATCGAGAATGCCGACTTTGGCGCCTTCGGCAGCAAGTGCCAATGCGAGGTTAACGGCCGTAGTTGATTTACCCACGCCGCCCTTACCTGAGGCAACGGCAATGACTTGCTTAACGTTTGGCAATGGCGCTACAGCACCAGATGCAATCGTTGCAGGTTGGAAATCGATTTCACATTCTACTTCATCGATGGCATCGAGTACCGCTAACTTATTGGTAATGGCCATGACCGTATCGCGATACTGACTCTGACACGGATAGGGGTAACACAAGCCCAACAATAGGCGTTTACCTTCGATGTCAAGTTTAGTCACACACCCTGCGGTCACTAAACCTTGCTGTAAATTGGGATCTTGATATGCATCTAAAATGGCCAATACTGGCGCGAGAAGATCATCGCTAAGATGATAATGATGAGAAGCTGAAGACAAAACGACTACCCCCTAAAATTAATTTGGCTAAGTGTATCAGAAAATCTGACAATATTCGGATAGATTTAGCTCAGTTAAAGCAGCTTTTGGTGAAACTTAGGTGATGATCGGTTAGTATCTATGCCATTCTTTTGGGCACTTACTGATTTTGAGACAAGATGGCAACTTCACAACGTAAAATTCTCGTGACCAGCGCACTTCCGTACGCTAACGGACCTATCCATTTAGGCCACATGCTGGAATATATTCAAACCGATATTTGGGCACGCTTCCAAAAGCTGCGTGGTCACGAATGTCACTATATTTGTGCCGATGATGCCCACGGCACTCCGATTATGTTGAAGGCGCAGCAATTAGGGTTAGCTCCTGAAGAGATGATTGCTCAGGTGCAAAAAGAGCATGAGCAAGATTTTGCCGACTTTAATATCGCATTTGATAATTTTCACAGCACACATAGCGATGAAAACCGCGCATTAGCCAGCGATATTTACCTTAAACTGCGCGATGGGGGTTACATCAAGTCGCGCACTATTTCGCAGCTTTTCGATCCTGAAAAATCGATGTTCCTACCCGACCGTTTTGTGAAAGGCACTTGCCCTAAATGTAAATCTGTCGATCAATACGGTGATAACTGCGACAGCTGTGGTGCTACTTATAGCCCGACCGATTTAATCGACCCTAAATCGGCGGTATCGGGTGCGACCCCAGTAATGAAAGACAGTGAGCACTTCTTTTTTGACCTGCCAGCATTTGAAGAGATGTTAAAAGAGTGGACTCGATCCGGTTCTCTACAACAAGAGATGGCCAACAAGCTTGGTGAATGGTTCGACCAAGGTCTGCAACAGTGGGATATCAGCCGTGATGCCCCCTACTTTGGTTTCGAGATCCCCGATGCGCCAGGTAAGTTTTTCTACGTGTGGCTAGATGCGCCTATCGGCTATATGGGTTCATTTAAAAACCTGTGTGACAAACGTGACGACCTTAACTTTGATGATTTCTGGGCTAAAGACTCTACCGCAGAGGTGTATCACTTTATCGGTAAAGATATTGTCTACTTCCACAGCCTATTTTGGCCAGCGATGTTAGAAGGTGCGGGTTACCGTAAACCTAACAGCGTCTATGCTCATGGTTATGTCACAGTCAATGGCGCCAAAATGTCTAAATCAAAGGGCACCTTTATTAAGGCGCGCACCTATTTAGACAACTTGAACCCTGAATACCTACGTTATTACTATGCCGCGAAGCTCAGCAGCCGGATTGATGATTTAGACCTTAACCTAGAAGATTTCGCCCAGCGGGTGAACTCTGATCTTGTGGGTAAATTAGTCAACTTAGCATCACGCACCGCAGGCTTCATTAGCAAACGTTTTGACGGCAAATTAGCCCAAGTGGAAGATCAATCACTCACTGAGCTCTTCTTGGCTAAGCAAGAAACCATTGCCCAGTTCTACGAAACCCGTGAATTTGGCAAAGCGATGCGCGAAATCATGGCGCTGGCAGACATCGCCAATGGCTATGTCGCCGATGCAGCCCCTTGGCAATTGATCAAGCAAGACGATAAACAGCAAGAAGCGCATCAGGTTTGTAGCAATGCATTGAACCTGTTCCGCATCCTAGTGACTTATCTAAAACCCGTGTTACCGCAACTGGCAAAGGATGTTGAAGGCTTCTTGCAGCTCACGCTGACATGGGATGACCTAGGCCGTGACCTCTCTGGGCATGAAATTGCTCCGTTTAAGGCGCTAATGCAACGTGTTGAGATGAAAGATATCGAAGCGATCATCGAAGCATCGACCGAAAATTTGCAGGTGACTGAAGCGCCTAAGAGTCAGCTAGAGCTTGACCCGATTAGCGAAGAGATAAGCTTCGACGATTTTGCTAAGCTTGATTTGCGTATTGCCCGTATCGCAAAAGCGGAACATGTTCCTGAAGCCAACAAATTACTCAAACTGCAACTTGATCTGGGCGGCGAAACCAAGCAAGTGTTCGCTGGCATTAAATCAGCTTATGCCCCCGAAGATCTTGAAGGTAAACTGACCGTAATGGTGGCTAACTTAGCACCGCGTAAGATGCGCTTTGGCATGTCTGAAGGCATGGTGCTAGCGGCAGGTCCAGGTAAAAAAGATTTATGGATCTTAGAGCCTCACGAAGGCGCACAACCTGGCATGCGAGTGAAGTAAATCCACTGTGCTAACCTAGCTACACTCATAAACACATAATAAAAAGGCCGCTTAGCGGCCTTTTTTGTGACTCAAACTCTTGCAACAAGGCTAACTTGCAACCGCGATAATTTGCAGCACGAGTAAAACTACACTGGATTGGTGATATCCACAAAATGATGAGTTAGCTCAAACTCACTGGCCAAATGCTCGCCCAAGGCTTTAATACCAAAACGTTCAGTGGCATGATGGCCCGCGGCAAAATAGTGGATCCCAAGTTCTTGCGCGCTATGATACGTACGCTCAGACACTTCGCCGCTAATAAAGGCATCCATTCCCTGCTCTGCAGCAATATCGATATAATCCTGAGCACCACCACTGCACCACGCTACATGATGAATGGGTTTATCCTTATCCCCCAGATGTAATGGCTGACGCTGTAATACACCGCCAAGCAAGGTAGAAAAGTCATTAACCGACATCGGATTATCCAAACGCCCCTGCCAGACTAAACCTTGGGCAACGCCCTCAATCGACTCTGCATCGACAATGCCCAATGCCCTGCCCAACTCGGCGTTATTCCCCAGCATCGGATGGCCATCAAGTGGTAAGTGATATCCGTATAAATTGATGTCATTTTTTATCAATGCCTTAATGCGTCGATATTTCATGCCCGTTATCACCTCGCTCTCGCCTTTCCAGAAAAAGCCGTGGTGAACCAATATGGCATCCGCATTAAGTTCTATGGCGCGATCGATCAAGGCTTGGCACGCCGTCACGCCAGTCACTATGGTATTGATCTGCGCCTTACCTTCTACCTGTAAGCCATTTGGCGCATAATCTTTATAATTGGATACCTGCAAAAACTCATTAAGGTATCGCGTCAGTTCTAAGCGCGTCATTAAAACTCCTTATCAATTGAATATATGGATAGCCAAAGTCTGGTGAACCCACTATTTGGACATTCTACTTAACAGATTTCGCCTGCCATTATTGCGCTTAGTTTAGCCATATCTGCGCCGCAGTTCATAGAAATCGGTCGAATCTTGGTGAAAATTGGACTTTTTAACCGTTTAAACGATAAAATTACCGCAAACCTTCAATTACACATTAAAAAATAGGTTAAGACTATGTCAAAGTTGACTAAAGAAGAGGTGATTAGCGCGCTGGAATCTGCGCTAAGCAAAACGCAAGGTCATGCGGTTTCTATTGAGCAAAAAGGAAGCTGGTATAAGATCGATGGCGGAAAATCTCTTCGTTTTAGCGAGCTTGAAGCAATGCTAGCAGAGCAAGGCGACAACACTCCGGTGCAAGCTGCTGTAAAAAAAGAAAAAACCAAAACCGTTGCCAAAAAGACAGCGCCAGCTAAAACAGCAAACGCAGCGTCAGACAGTTCAGCCAATGGTATGACCCCTAAAGCGTTATGGCGTGCTAAGTTAGCCGGTAAAGGCCAATTACCACGCGGGTTTTAGTTTTTCTCGCGACCACCAACTCGCGACCATAAACACAAAAAAGGAGCCTTGAGCTCCTTTTTTGTTACCAAGCTTTAACCACCCTACTGGGCAATATCGACTCTCACGCCGCCCTGTAAATAGACAACGCGCACTTCATCATCGACGTTAAACACCATACCGGGATCAAAATCTTGCAACACCATCACCTGCTCGCCATCTTCGAAGGTGATCATCAGCTCAACCAATTTGAGCTGTTGGTAATCATCGCGCTGATAACGATTACCGGCTCTGGCACCAATTAACGCTCCAAGCACAGTGGCAACATCTTGCCCCGAGCCACCACCAAACTGATGCCCAATCACCCCGCCTAATAAGGCTCCGCCAAAGGTCTTCCATCCTTGATTACGATCGCTGATTAACTGGGTTTGGGTAATGTTACGTACCGAATAGACATGGCCATAAACCACTTTCTCTACTGGCACCGCTTTATTGCGCTCATAGCCCGCATTAGCGCAAGGCGATAGCACAACAGGAGACAAGCTGAACAATGCTAAACAAACTATACGAAAGAAGCTCAACTGAGGTTTCAACATAACTGTTTTTCCGCTAACTTATAGAGAGACGCTTACTTAATTTTACTCAATTGTGAACTCACTGTCCTATTTAAATCATGAACTCGTCAAGTTCCCCTCGCCAGAGCACGCATTGACTGACCCCAATGGACTATTGGCCATTGGGGGCGACCTGCAGCCGCAGCGATTACTCAATGCCTATTATGAGGGGATTTTTCCTTGGTTTAACGAAAATGATCCTATTTTATGGTGGTCACCCGATCCTCGCGCAGTATTTGTCCCCGGCAGCATGAAAGTCAGCCGACGCTTAATTCGTGATATCAAAAAGCGTGACTGGCAGTTCAGCGTCAACCTCGCGTTTAAGCAAGTGATCCATTATTGCGCTCAAACCCGAATGGAAAACGAAGGCACCTGGATCACTGCAGACATAGAGCAGGCCTATACTCGCTTACATACTCAAGGTAAAGCTCATTCAATTGAGGTCTGGGATCAGGGCAGCTTGATCGGCGGCTTGTATGGCTTGGCTATCGGCCAAGTCTTTTGTGGCGAGTCGATGTTTCATCTGCAAAGCAATGCTTCCAAGGCGGGTATGATGATGTTACATCAACACCTTTTAGCCCACCAGTTTAAGCTCATCGACGCCCAAGTTGTCAACCCTCACTTGATGTCACTTGGTGCTAAAGCTCTCAAACGCAGTGATTTTATCAACTTATTAACACGCTTTCGGGATGCCGAAGTCGACCCACTTACTTGGCAACCGAGACAGGTGCACCTTGACCTCTAAATCCGATACGATTCAAGTGGGGCTGACCAATACATTTGCCTGCAGTTATTTACCTGAGCGGCAAGAGCAATTAATGGTGCTGCAAGAAGATCGCTTTAATATCGACCTATTTGAGCAACTGCTTGGACTGGGATTTCGCCGCAGTGGCGATACTTTGTATAAACCCCACTGCCCACATTGCTCAGCCTGCATGCCAATTCGCGTTCCAGTTAAATTGTTTTCCCTATCGAGACGGCAAAAACGCACCCTTAAAAATAACCGCGATCTCAGTTGGTCAATCGTCACCACTACCACTGACGAACACTACCAGCTATATCACGATTACATAGCGCAGCGCCACAGCGACGGCCCCATGTACCCGCCTTCGAGGGAGCAATATCATCACTTTATTCATTGCGCTTGGCATCAGCCATTATTGATTGAGCTGCGCCATGAACGCAAGCTGATCGGCGTTGCGGTCACCGATGCCCTGCCCAACAGCCTATCGGCAATTTACAGTTTTTTCTCCCCCGATGAAGATAAACGTTCAATGGGGGCCCTAATGATCTTAATTCAATGCCGCCTGGCGAAGTTAATGAATAAAGAGTTTGTCTATTTAGGTTATCAAATAGATGAATCACGTAAGATGAATTATAAAAAAGCTTACCGACCCTACGAAATATTGACCCCAAGCGGTTGGCAACAAAGTGAGACTTGCCATAAGGAACCATAAAATAGTGGCCCTTTGTTATTTACTAGGATAACGAAGCACCTCTTTACAGCAGAGCGATTTTGCGGCATGATACGCCCGTTTTTAATATTTGAAGGCTAACAGGATAACTGATTAATGGCGAAAGAAGACAACATTGAAATGCAGGGCACTATTCTTGAAACCTTGCCAAATACAATGTTTCGAGTAGAGCTAGAGAATGGTCACGTAGTAACGGCCCATATCTCAGGCAAAATGCGTAAAAACTACATTCGTATTCTTACGGGTGACAAGGTCACAGTTCAGCTGACCCCTTATGATTTGAGCAAAGGGCGCATCGTCTTCCGTTCACGCTAAAGTTAGCTAACGAGTTATTAAAAGCCGGCAAAGCCGGTTTTTTGGTTTACTAGATTTAGTTTCATATTGTAGTTTTTACACAACTAAAGTCAGTGGACTCTGCATTATCTATGCATATTTTACCGAACGATAGATAGCAAAAAGGCTGCAATTGCAGCCTTTTTTAATGGGTGATAAATCCATTTTAGTGGGTCACTTTTTCCAGTCGTTCCACCTCAATAGTCAACTTATCACCATCGACATCTACCCGAGCAGTACCGCCCTTCTCTAGCTGGCCGAATAATATTTCATCGGCAAGTGGTCGCTTGATAAGTTCTGTAACGACACGTGCCATTGGGCGTGCCCCCATCGATTTATCATAACCTTTTTCGGCGAGTAAGGTCCTGGCTTCATCGCTTACTTCCAGTGTGACGGCTTTATCATCTAACTGAGCTTGCAGTTCAACCAAGAACTTATCGACCACTTTGGCGATAACTGTCATATCTAAGTGATTAAACCAGATGATCTCATCTAAGCGGTTTCTAAACTCAGGCGAGAACACACGGTTGATTTCTGACAGTGCATCTTGGCTATGATCTTGCTGTTTAAAGCCGATGGACTTACGCACCGTCTCCTGCACACCGGCGTTGGTGGTCATCACCAAGGTCACATGCCTAAAATCGGCTTTGCGGCCATTGTTATCGGTTAGGGTGCCGTGATCCATCACCTGTAACAGCAAGTTATAGACATCGGGATGCGCTTTTTCTATCTCATCAAGCAAAACTACGCAGTGAGGGTTTTTAATCACAGCATCAGTTAACAAGCCGCCTTGATCATAGCCCACGTATCCTGGAGGCGCACCGATGAGGCGCGATACAGTATGGCTTTCCATATATTCCGACATATCAAAGCGCACTAGGTTAAGCCCTAAACATGCCGCAAGTTGACTGGTCACCTCGGTTTTACCCACCCCGGTCGGGCCAGCAAACAAGAAGCTACCAACAGGTTTACCTTCGCCACTAAGACCACTTCGAGACAGGCGGATAGCAGCACTCAGGGCTTCAATGGCCTTGTCTTGACCAAACACCACCATCTTCAGGTTGCGTTCAAGGTTCTTGAGCATATCCTTGTCTGTGGCCGATACGGACTTCTCAGGGATACGTGCAATTTTAGCGATGATCGCCTCAATCTCACTTTGACCTATGGTTTTTTTACGTTTGCTGGCAGGCAACATCGCCATTCTGGCGCCCGCTTCATCGATCACATCAATGGCTTTATCGGGTAGGTGTCTGTCGTTAATGTGCTTATCAGACAAACGCGCCGCCACACTCAGCGCCGCTAAAGTATAGCGCACCCCATGATGCTCTTCATATTTAGACTTAAGCCCTTGCAAAATCTTAGTGGTTTCTGCCACTGAAGGCTCATTAATATCCACTTTTTGGAAACGTCTAGCCAGCGCGCGATCTTTCTCAAAAATACTCTGATATTCTTGAAACGTGGTTGATCCCATACAACGTAAGTTACCGCTCGAGAGCAGAGGTTTAAGTAAGTTAGAGGCATCCATCACGCCGCCTGACGCGGCGCCGGCACCTATGATGGTATGAATTTCATCGATAAACAAAATCGCATGTTCATCTTGCGTCAGCTCTTTTAGCAATCCTTTGAATCGCTTTTCGAAATCACCACGATATTTTGTGCCCGCCAGCAGCGCGCCTAAATCGAGCGAGTACACCGTCGCATTCGCCATCACCTCTGGCACCTGCTCATTGACGATACGGTAAGCTAACCCTTCAGCAATCGCCGTTTTACCAACGCCCGCCTCGCCAACCAATAACGGGTTATTTTTACGGCGACGACATAGAATCTGAATCGAGCGCTCTATCTCTTCGGTACGCCCAATCAGGGGATCGATATTACCTTTGCGAGCTTCTTCGTTAAGATTGGTGGTAAATTGCGCTAACTTACTGCGCTCTTCTGCTTCTGCATGTTCTGCTGCCTGCTCAGGCTCTTGTGCGCTGTCCATATCATCTCTACCGACCCCATGAGAGATGTAATTAACCACATCTAAGCGGGTAACTTCGCTGTTGCGCAGCAGATAAACGGCTTGTGACTCTTGCTCACTAAAGATGGCCACCAGCACATTGGCACCAGTAACTTCATTGCGACCAGATGATTGCACATGAAACACCGCACGCTGCAGTACGCGCTGAAAACCAAGCGTAGGTTGAGTTTCTCGCTCATCAGCAGGATCGGAGATGACCGGCGTGGTTTGTTCGATGAAGCTAGACACTTCTTCTCTGAGTTTATCGAGGTTGGCGCCACAGGCCAGTAAAGCCTCTTGTGCAGCCGGATTATCGATTAAAGCCAGTAGCAGATGCTCTACGGTCATATATTCGTGACGTGCGTCTCTGGCTTGTTGAAAAGCCAGGTTCAGTGTCACCTCAAGATCTTTATTTAGCATAAGCACCCCCTAAATTAATCACACACTTCGAGATTCAGGCTTTCTCTAATGAACACAGTAACGGATGTTGGTTTTGTCTTGCAAACTGATTTACTTGTGCAACCTTAGTTTCTGCAATACCAAACGGAAAAATGCCACATATTCCCTTACCTTGGTGATGTATCGCTAACATGATATCTGTGGCTTCTTGTTCGTTCTTTTTAAAAAAGAGCTGTAATACCTCAATCACAAAATCCATTGGGGTGTAATCATCATTATTTAAAATCACTTTATACATTGAAGGCGGTGCAATCTCTGCTTCGACACGCTCTTCAATGTGTTCGATATTTCCTGCTTTACCCATCTTTAAATATTAGCCTCTAGTTTTGGCTTCTACCAAATGTTGATATTTTACTTTCAATCACCATAACAGTCATCCGACCAATAACCCAGTCGTTCGCAGTTTTTGCCAAATTGTTACTTTATTGTTAATTTAACCTTGACATCCGCTTTTACTGGTTACATTCTGTTCATTGAGCGGTGAATTCTCCCCGCATCATTAGTTTTACTATCTAACTGGTCAGTAAACAACAGAAGGAAGTGGAAGTATGGCAAACGGAACTGTTAAATGGTTCAACAACGCCAAAGGATTCGGGTTTATCTGCCCTGAAGCTGGTGGTGAAGACGTTTTCGCACACTATTCTACCATCGAAATGGAAGGCTATCGAACTCTAAAAGCAGGCCAACCAGTCCAATTCGAGGTAGAACAAGGGCCAAAAGGGATGCACGCATCGGCGATATCACCGACTAAATAAGCGGTTGATAAAAACAAAAAAGGCAGGAATATCCTGCCTTTTTTATTGGCCAATTTGGGCGACAAAAAGGGAAGCCTACAGGCTTCCCTTCGATCACCACTGTGACCGTCTTAGCTTAATAAACTATTTAAAGTCGCACTTGGGCGCATGGCGGCTTCAGCCTTGGCAGCATCTAAGCGGTAATAGCCGCCTAAATCCACTGGCGCGCCTTGAGCCGCATTTAACTCGGCAACAATTTTAGCTTCGTTGTCGCTTAATGCTTGAGCCAATGGAGTAAAGTAAGCCTTAATTTCAGCATCGTTATCTTGAGTTGCTAACGCCTTAGCCCAATACAGCGCAAGATAGAAATGGCTGCCACGGTTATCTAACTCACCAACACGGCGTGAAGGCGAGCGATTTTCATCTAAGAATTGACCGATAGCAATATCGAGTGCATCGGCTAACACTTGCGCCTTAGGGTTATTGTAGTTCTGGCTTAGGTGCTCTAATGATGCTGCTAATGCCAAAAACTCGCCTAATGAGTCCCAGCGCAGATGACCCTCTTTTTCGACCTGTTGCACATGCTTAGGCGCACTACCGCCCGCGCCCGTCTCAAACAGTCCACCGCCGCTCATAAGCGGTACGATAGATAACATCTTAGCGCTGGTGCCAAGTTCTAAAATGGGGAACAGATCGGTGAGGTAATCACGCAGTACGTTACCCGTCACCGAGATGGTATCTAGGCCAGCTTTAATACGTTTGAGTGAAAAACGGGTCGCTTCAATAGGCGACATAATGTGGATATCAAGCCCATCGGTATCATGTTCAGCAAGATATTTGTTCACCTTAGCAATAAGCTGCGCATCATGGGCACGCTCAGCGTCCAACCAAAATACCGCAGGAGTCGCTGATAAACGGGCACGGTTAACAGCCAGTTTCACCCAATCGCGAATAGGCGCATCTTTAACCTGACACATTCTCCACACATCACCGGCTTCAACTGTATGCGCCAGTAATACATGACCGTCGGTATCAATCACCTTAACCACACCATCGGCTTGGATTTCGAAAGTTTTATCGTGGCTACCATACTCTTCAGCTTTTTGAGCCATCAAGCCAACATTCGGGACACTGCCCATAGTGGTAGGATCGAATGCGCCATGTTCTTTACAAAATTGAATGGTCTCTTGATACACGCCAGCGTAACAACGATCTGGGATCAGCGCCTTGGTATCTTTAAGCTTGCCATCGGGGCCCCACATTTGACCAGATGAACGAATAGCAGCAGGCATAGATGCATCGATAATCACATCACTTGGCACATGTAAGTTAGTAATACCACGATCAGAATCAACCATAGCCAATGCTGGACGCTGGGCATAAATTGCGGCGATATCTGCCTCTATTTCAGCTTGTTTTTCAGCTGGGAGTGTCGCGATTTTGGCATACACATCACCAAAACCGTTATTCACATCAACCCCAATCTCTTCAAACAGCTCACCGTATTTAGCAAACAGCTCTTTGTAGTAAACCTTGACTGCATGACCGAATAAAATTGGATCAGACACTTTCATCATGGTGGCTTTGAGGTGCAATGATAGAAGTACGTCTTCTTCTTTTGCCGCCTCAATTTCACGTTCAAGATAAGTGACCAATGCTTTCTTGTTCATGGTTGACGCATCAACCACTTCACCAGCCTGCAAGGCTAAACCTGACTTAAGAACCTTGTGCGAGCCATCGGCACCTTCAAACACGATATCCACAGAAGTAGCAGCTTCAAGGGTCACCGACTGCTCTGTACCATAAAAATCGCCCCCCTCCATATGGGCAACGTGTGACTTAGAGTCACGGCTCCATGCGCCCATTGAATGAGGATTTTTCTTGGCATAATTTTTGACCGATGTGGGTGCGCGGCGATCTGAGTTGCCTTCACGTAGCACAGGGTTTACGGCACTGCCCTTAATTTTGTCGTAGCGGGTTTTGATGTCGACTTCGGTGTCGTTTTTAGGTTCATCAGGGTAATTAGGTAAAGCGTAGCCTTTATCTTGTAGCTCTTTGATACAGGCTTTTAACTGCGGGATCGAGGCACTGATGTTAGGCAATTTAATGATATTGGCTTCAGGCTTAGTGGCTAATTCACCCAGCTCGGCTAACGCATCGGCTATCTGTTGCTCAGGCGTCAAATAATCAGAGAAGTTAGCAATGATACGGCCAGATAATGAAATATCACGGGTTTCAACACCGACACCCGCCGCAGCGGTAAAGTTTTTAATAATAGGTAGTAGAGATAAGGTGGCTAACGCCGGGGCTTCATCGGTCTCGGTATAGATAATCGTTGGATTGTCGTTCATGTTATGTCCTACGTTTGGGTAAAATAAAGCATTAATGAATCAAGTAACTGTTCTATTACTATTTTCTATCTTTTTATCATATGACGAGCATCAAACTCATCAAGAATGCGCAGATAATCTAGGTGGAGGAGTCAATCTACTTAACCACTTAAACCCCTATGGAGCATGGGCTTTCAAGGCAAGCCAAATCAATGCAACATCACTAGAGCCTATCTCTCAAAAACCACCTACGTTTTGCTATCGATCACATTTTAATGGCCGACATCATAAATCATTCACCGCAATATTCAAATTCCACTAATGGCGAATGCACAGTACAATGTCACGAATCGAATACACTACGCCAGAAGTTTTCCTTGTGAGTTCATCAAAGCCAGTAAAAGCCAAACCTTATTCACGTCGCGGCCAATCAGCGCCATCAAAAACCAAGATGGCAGCGGATAAATCAGCGGCTATCTCTCAATTTAAAAGAGCCAAAAAGCCCAGTAAGCCGCGGGCAGAAAACCCAGTTATCGTGCTGTTTAATAAGCCTTTCGACGTATTGTGCCAGTTTACAGATGAGCAAGGCCGCCAAACCCTCAAAGATTTTATTCCCATAAAAGAGGTCTACGCCGCAGGTCGATTAGATAGAGACAGTGAAGGGCTATTGTTACTGACTAATGACGGCAAACTGCAGGCGAGCATCACCGAGCCTAAAAAGCAAACTTACAAAACCTATTGGGTGCAAGTAGAAGGTGCCCCTACCGCTGAGGCATTACAAGCACTGCGTCAAGGGGTGGAATTAAAAGATGGCTTTACCCTACCCGCTAAGGTTGAAGTTATGACTGCGCCAGATGTCTGGCCTCGGCATCCCCCCATTAGAGAGCGGCAAAACATCCCGACGACTTGGCTCAGTATTGAGATCTGCGAGGGGCGTAATCGGCAAGTCAGGCGCATGACTGCCCATGTAGGCTTCCCGACACTCAGATTAATTCGTTATAAAATAGGCCAATGGAGCCTAGATGGGATTGCTAACGGTGAATATAAAATACTGCCACAAACCTAAACCTAAGTCTGTTGATAGCCACTAAAGGACTGCAATGCATCGCTATAAACCTAATGTCACCGTTGCCTGCATCATAAAGTGCAAGGATAAGTATTTGATGGTCGAAGAGTCTATCGATGGCCAGCTGCGATACAACCAACCGGCTGGCCACCTTGAAGCTCATGAAAGCCTGCTCGAAGCTTGCCAACGAGAGGTACAAGAGGAAACCGGGCTCAATATTACCCCGCAATCTTTAATTGGGGTTTATCAATTGCAGGCAAATCCTGAACTCGCCTTCCTGCGTTTTACCTATTTCTGCCAACTCGATAGCCAACGTACGCCGCATCCACAAGATAGCGCCATCAACCGCGCCTTATGGCTGAGCCTCGCAGAGATCCAAGCCCTTAATCACCAGCTGCGCAGCCCATTAGTGCTCCAATGTATTGAAGATCAGCTACAGGGAAAACAATTTTCGACTGACGTGGTTAATTGTCAGTTTCTCTAGTTAGCTACCACGCATAATGCGTGATAGAATATGCCCCCGCATATACGGCGTTAAGCGTGCGTTGGTGGCTCCTGATCTGTTATTTATCAAGATGCAGTTGAGCGCAACGACACTCGGCAGCAGAGCTGCATTAACTGTGGCGCCGTAGCAACACAATTTTTAAACGGTTTTTAGGATCTATGGCACTAATCGAACCCAATCCAAACGCAAAAAAAGTCATCGTCGGCATGTCTGGTGGTGTTGATTCATCTGTTTCAGCTTATTTGCTGCTTAAACAGGGCTATCAAGTTGAAGGCCTGTTTATGAAAAACTGGGAAGAGGACGATACCGACGAGTATTGCGCCGCCGCCGATGACCTAAAAGATGCACAAGCTGTATGCGATAAGCTGGGTATCACCCTGCATACCGTTAACTTTGCAGCCGAATATTGGGACAATGTTTTTGAGTATTTTTTAGCCGAATATAAAGCTGGCCGTACTCCAAACCCAGATATCATGTGCAATAAAGAGATTAAATTCAAAGCGTTTTTAGAATTCGCCGATGAAATTTTAGACGCCGACTATATCGCCATGGGGCACTATGTGCGCCGCAGCGATGCCTCTGGCCAAAGCCAAATGCTACGTGGTGTCGACAGCAATAAAGATCAAAGCTACTTCCTCTACACCTTAAGCCATGAGCAAATTGCTCGCTCGCTGTTCCCAGTCGGTGAGCTGCAAAAAAGTGAAGTACGCGACATCGCTAAAGAGATGGGGCTTATCACCCATGATAAAAAAGACAGCACTGGCATCTGCTTTATTGGCGAGCGCAAATTTACCGACTTCTTGCAAACCTTCCTACCGGCACAGCCCGGTAAAATCGAGACCGCTGAAGGTGAAGTGATTGGCGAGCACCAAGGCTTGATGTACCACACCTTAGGCCAGCGTAAAGGCTTGGGCATTGGCGGCATGAAAAACAGTGGCGACGACCCTTGGTATGTGGTTGATAAAGATCTCGAGCGTAATGTGTTAATTGTCGGTCAAGGCGGTCAACACCCAAGATTGATGTCGGTTGGCTTCTATGCCGATCAGCTGCATTGGGTTGATAGAAAAGGCCCACAAGATGGTGCCAAGATCACCGTCAAAACCCGCTATCGTCAGCACGACGTCGCTTGCACCCTCACCTATGAAGGTGAAGATCGCATTAAAGTGATTTTTGATGAACCCGTTGCTGCAGTTACCCCAGGTCAGTCGGCCGTATTTTATGACGGTGAAGTCTGCCTCGGCGGCGGTATCATAGATTCGTTAATAAGAGAGTAAAACGTGAGTGAGCCTATTTTCGATCGGACCATGGCTTTTGCCGGCATTTTGCAAGCCATTTCGCTAGTTCAGCGAGTGGCTCGCCATGGTCAAGCAGACAATGACGCCATCGCGGCCAGCCTTAATAGTATTTTGGTCACCAATCCTGACAGTACTAGTGAGGTCTATGCCGATAAAGTGGCTCTCAACCAAGGCTATCAGTTGATCCTCAATCAACTGGGTGATGACAAGCAAAAAGATGTCGAGATCACCCGTTATTTAATCGGCATTTTGGCCCTTGAGCGCAAACTGGCACGCTCATCGAATGCCATGGGCATGCTGGCTGAGCGCATCAATCAGGTGCACCGCCAGCTACACCACTTTTCGATAACAGACGATCAAGTGATTGGTAACTTTGCCGGTATTTATAGCGATATTATCAGTGATTTGGGGCCAAAAATTCAGATCTCCGGCAATCCCGAGTTTCTGAAACAGCCACTGGTTCAGCAAAAAATTCGCGCCCTACTGCTCGCCGCCATTCGCAGCGCAGTATTATGGCGCCAACTGGGAGGCAAGCGCAGACACCTTGTCTTCTCACGTAAAGCAATAGTTGATACAGCAAAGAAAAGCCTCACCCTATAAATAATAAGCTAAGTTCATTAAAGGAGCTTCTAATGGAACTTTCCGCACTAACTGCTATCTCTCCGGTAGACGGTCGTTATGGTAGTAAAACCGCCTCATTACGAGGGATTTTCAGCGAGTACGGCCTGACCAAATACCGTGTTCAAGTCGAAATAAACTGGCTAAAGCTGCTTTCTAGCTGTCCAGAAATTGAAGAAGTTCCACCTTTTAGCGAAGCGGCATTAGCACTGCTCGATCAAATCAAAGATAACTTCAGTGAAGAGGACGCCCTGCGTGTCAAGGCCATTGAAGCCACCACCAACCATGACGTCAAAGCGGTTGAGTACTTTATCAAAGAGAAAATCGCCGATAACGCCGAATTAGTCGCTATCGATGAGTTTGTACACTTTGCCTGTACCTCTGAAGATATTAACAATCTGTCTCATGGTTTAATGTTAACCGATGCTCGCGAGCAGGTGCTTGTACCTTACTGTCAGCAAATCGTTGATAGCATCAAAAAGCTAGCAGCTGAATATCGCTCAGTCCCATTGATGTCACGTACCCACGGTCAACCTGCGTCACCTTCGACTCTGGGGAAAGAGATGGCTAACGTTGCCGTACGTCTTGAACGCCAACTTAAACAAATTCAAGCCGTTGAGATCATGGGTAAAATCAATGGCGCTGTGGGTAACTATAACGCCCACCTATCGGCTTACCCCGAAGTGGATTGGCACACACTGTCACAGCGCTTTGTGACCAGCCTTGGTCTTAACTGGAACCCATACACCACCCAGATTGAGCCACACGATTATATCGCTGAACTGTTCGATGCTGTTGCGCGTTTCAACACGGTACTGATTGACTTTGACCGCGACATTTGGGGTTATATTGCCTTAGGTCACTTTAAGCAAAAAACTATTGCTGGCGAAATTGGTTCATCAACCATGCCGCATAAAGTTAACCCTATCGACTTTGAAAACTCAGAGGGTAACTTAGGTATTGCTAATGCAATTATGCAGCACTTAGCAGCAAAGCTACCGGTATCAAGATGGCAACGTGATCTGACGGACTCTACGGTTCTACGTAACCTAGGTGTCGGCATGGCGCATGCGCTGATTGCTTACCAAGCAACCTTAAAAGGGATCAGCAAGCTTGAAGTTAACGAAACGCACCTGCGTGACGAGCTTAATCAAAACTGGGAAGTACTAGCAGAGCCGGTACAAACCGTGATGCGTCGCTACGGTATCGAAAAGCCATACGAAAAGCTCAAAGAGCTAACCCGTGGTAAACGTATCGATGGCGAGCAACTTGCACAATTTATCGATAATCTCGAGCTACCAGCAGACGTTAAAGTTGAGCTGAAAAAAATGACGCCAGCTAACTACATTGGCCGCGCCGAAGCCTTTGTCGACGAACTAAAGTAAGCGACTAACATTAGCGTTTATAAAGGCGGTAGGCTAATGCTTACCGCCTTTATTGTTTTAAGCCCTTTCGATGCCAAATAGTCGCTATAATGCACTGTTATTGAATAGGCTTTTTTGACTGACTCCCCCTTCTAACTAAGGTTATCACGCCATGTATACTCTCAATTTTAACCTGCAAGATTTTCTCAACCACTACTGGCAGAAACAACCATTAGTGATTAAAGCTGCCTTTAAAGATTTTAACGATCCTATTTCGGCTGATGAGCTGGCTGGACTGGCCTGTGAAGAGGAGATTGCCTCTCGCATTATTTTAACTAAACCCGATAATTGGGAAATCATCCAAGGCCCTATCGAAGATTACGCCCCCTTTGGCGAAGATAACTGGCAGTTGTTGGTACAGGCAGTTAACCACTGGTATCCAGACGCTCAGCCGTTAGTTGAGGCATTTCGATTCATTCCAGACTGGCGCTTTGATGACTTAATGGTGTCATTTGCTACCCCAGGTGGTGGCGTTGGTCCACATATTGATAATTATGATGTGTTCTTATTGCAGGGTGAAGGCAAGCGCCGCTGGAAAGTGGGCCCGCAAGGCACTTATTCCCCTAGAGGTGGCGATACTCATACGGCACTTATCGATGATTTTGAGCCCATGATTGATGTGGTTCTTGAAGCGGGAGATATGCTCTATATTCCACCTGGTTTTCCGCATCGGGGAGAAACGCTTGAAACCGCACTGAGTTACTCTATCGGTTTTCGTGCCCCGAGCCAGCAAGAGTTAATCAGTGGTATTGCCGATCACCTTATCGACACCAATAGTGGTAATAAACGCTTTACCTCGAACCAAGAGCCTAACAGCCCAGGATTATTGCCCGCAGCACAACAAACTCAAATGCTGGCACTGTTAACCGAACTCTTAACCCAGCCAGAACATTATCAGCAAGTGTTAGGACAACTGCTGAGCCAAAATCGCTTTGAGCTGGATATATGTGATCCCGATGGCCAGCATACTAATGATGAGCTGATCGAAGCCTTACAAGATGGCGCTGAGATCCAGCGCATCGGTGGGCTAAAAGTGATCCGTGTAGAAGATGATAGCCAGGCAAGGTTATTCATTAATGGTGAGATCTATCGATTCGATAACATCGAACTTAGCACCCTTGATGCCCTAGCCAACCAGTTTAGCTTTGATAGTGACACCGCATTAGCCTTATGTAAGCAAACTGCTGTAGCCGATTATTTTATCTGGTTACTGGATCAGGGTTACGCTTATCTCGCCTAGTCGGCACAAATAAGGCCCGATATGCTCGGTACAAAAAAGCCGTTTCCCTTTATTAAGGTAAACGGCTTTTTATCGCTTGGCGTTTAAAACGCTACGCACCTTGCCATAACTTTTCATCATTATGGATCTGATACAGACTCTCAGCACGGGAGATCAATAGCTGAGCAAACTTAGCTTGAGTTGGATCGTTTGTCGCACCGGAATTTTTCAAGTTTTCCGCTTTTAACTGCCATATCATTGAAAAATGCCGAATCGCATCACGCGCAGATGCCGCCACTTTCACATCCACATAATCTGACGGTAAATCGCCTGACATCACCCAAAAAGTTTGTGGCTTAGGTTGCTTAGATTCCATCTTCCACACCGCTAAATAAGGCGCTAAATAGCGACTTTCTGCGGCAATCACTTTACTGGGTATCACCCCTTTTTCGGCTAAAAAACGGTTGGCTTTTTGAAAGTGTTCCCTGATCCATTGCTGGGTAAGCGCTTCTCGCTCTTGGTCACTCAAAGGTTGAGTTTGATCGACTGCTTGTTCCGTCATACTGCTTCCTATTGTTGTTATAATTATGGCGTCATTATCCGCGCATCGACTATCTACACCTACGGGCTAAAACCTATAGCCATAAGCGATAACCAAAAATGTTGTCAGTCATTATCGTCATTTTGATGCAAAAAATAACCACCAAGCTTACGTTAACGTAAAGTGGAAAGCTAAATTGCCACCTATATCACGATAATTACACATCTTTGCTTTGTTGAGAGTATCGCTAAATGTTATCGTTCTGCAATAAATATAACAAGCCGTCGAAGTCGCCTATTTTTGCAGCTCGGCGTTTTAATTCCCAAGTGGAGAACACCTAAAGTGGCAGTATTCAATCATATCTCATTTGACGATCATGAACAGGTCGTATTTTGTCATGACAAAGAAAGTGGCTTACGCGCCATTATTGCAATTCATAACACTAATCTAGGCCCTGCTGTCGGTGGCTGTAGAATGTGGAATTATGAGTCAGACGATGAAGCCCTAACTGACGTTTTGCGTCTATCACGCGGTATGACTTATAAAAATGCATTGGCAGGATTAGCCATGGGTGGCGGTAAAGCGGTTATCATCGCCGATCCAAAAATGGAAAATCGTGAAGCCCTTTTCAGAGCCTTTGGTCGTTGTGTTCACAGCTTAGGCGGCAAATACTACTCGGCTGAAGATGTCGGTGTATCGACAGCCGATATTATGATTGCCCATCAAGAAACGCCTTTTGTGGCTGGTTTAGAAGGCCAAAGTGGCGATCCATCGCCCCACACGGCGTTAGGCACCTATTTAGGCATTAAAGCTGCGGTTAAGCATCAGCGTGGTATCGACAGTCTTAAAGGGCTTAAAATTGCGGTACAAGGCGTTGGACACGTTGGCTATTACCTATGTCGTCATCTGCATCAAGAAGGCGCTGAACTTATCGTTACCGACATTCATCAGTCATCATTGGATAAAGTGGCCACTGAGTTTGGTGCAACGGTTGTGGCTCCACAAGATATCTATCACCAAGATGTTGATGTTTATGCCCCATGCGCCCTTGGCGCAACCATTAACGACACTACTATCCCGTTGTTAAAAGCCAGCATCGTTGCCGGTTGTGCCAATAATCAACTTGCAGAAACTCGTCATGGTGAGAAGTTGAAAGAGTTAGGCATTCTCTATGCACCTGATTATGTCATTAATGCCGGTGGCATCATCAACGTATCGTTTGAGAAAAATTACGATCAGGTACAATCGACCGCTAAAGTAGAAGAGATTTACAACACCCTACTTAAGGTCTTTGAGTTATCTGATGCGCAAAATCGCACCACCGCAGACGTGGCTGACGAACTAGCACGCGCGATTATCAATGGTAATAACATTAGCTAATATATTGTTAATATTAGCAATAGCATAATAAGCATTATCATTAAGCCACCGGCGATATCGGTGGCTTTTTATCGTTTATGTCATCCCACCTTAATAACTGTAATTGAGCTTCGATAGATTTTGACATTGAGAGCCCTTTACGATCATGATCCGCTTATCCCAAATACCTTGCACAAGATTTATCTTTACCAGCAACGAGATAAGCTTTATCCACCGAATATTCACATAAGCGTACTGGAAAATGTCATAGTCCTCTGCTTGAATTAATAGCTCATTATTAGTGTCGGGAGAGCACTATGATCAGTTTCAAATACGACTTTACTCAAGATGTTGTGGAGTTACAGGCCAGCGATTGGTGTGGCCTAGAGCAGGTATTTGTGAACGGTAAGCGTGTGTCTCGCAAGCTTAATTTTGGCCCAAAAAGCGAACACCAAATAAAACTACACGATGGCAACCCCTGTAAATTTCAACTTTTTATTGACCCAAATAGCGAACAGATGATCTGCCGTATCTACAAAAAAAACCGACTCATCACCAGTATCAAGCAAGGAAAGCAGAACTTGTTGCAAAGTCGGCAACTGCTTCACAGCGTAGTCTTTTTAACTGCTCTTTGTTGTGTAGGAGGGTTACTACTTGTATGAAACACACTATTTCGATTTAATATTGATTCGGGGGTGTTGAATCATTTAGCACAATGATAATTGCTCACCATTGACGCACACATATTGACGAGTTTGGTAATCACCACTGCCAACAGTGACCATGGTCACCGACAGTTTTTGCTTCTGAATCCCATTTTCAATCAAGAGTGAATTAAGCACAATACCATCTCGAGTAAATGAAACCGAAGTAACGAAATCTCCTACTTCAAGATTGCGATACAAGGCGACATTTACGCTGCCGATAGAGCGAGGCTCTAACGCACCTTCGGCGACCACCAAGCTATAGCCATTAGCCAAAGAGAATGACTCTGCGTAGGCTGTGGGCATAGAGGTATCTGATGCCTGCGGTTGTGCATCTTGCATTGGCTGAAGTACTGACGTATTACTGTTGGTGCTAACAGAGCATCCAGACATAACAACAACCAACAGGACAATAAGCGGGAATTTGGTACGCATAACCATTATCCTCGATCACTTGATGGGTAAATAGACGTAAAAAAGAGGTGTTCGATTTTAAGTGCACTCTTATGGCAGATGGTTAATTTTATTCAATAAATAAATAAATTGCGTTGACTCTGCCTCGCTTAGACAAGCTAAAAAACGCTCATTTATCCATTCAGCTTCACGGGTCAAATCTTGCTCTAATGCTTTAGCACTGTCGGTAAGAAATATTTGGAATGCACGTCGATTGTCGGCTTCTTGATGACGGGTGATTAAACCTTGTACCTGCAGTTGATCGAGCAGTCGAGTCATAGTGTAATTAGCCACATCGCAACGTTTTGACAATTCAGTCTGAGTAATCCCCTCTTCTTGCCATAAGGCAAACAGCACTGGCCAGAGTTTAATCTCTAGATCATAGCGCTTGAGACGCTCATCAAACGCCTTTTGCAGACTGATATTAAGGTGAGATATCAAGTATCCCAAACTCTCATAATGTTTCAATCAGCACCTCCTGCCTCAATAGCCTTATATTAATATTACCATCTGGCTTTAAAGAAACTAGCTTTAGGTACAACTAAATAAGTAAGTAAAACCATTCACGTTATCAAATAACCACTTAGCTAACTTAATAATGCCGTTCCATTAGTCTAGTTCGGTATCATCAAGTAAATACTGTTCAACAAAGCGGTAATAGCAAGCCCGTCCCAGTTTTGCCGATAGTCCTTTAGGGAGTAATACGAAGATATCTTGCTCTTGGATCTCAAAACAATGGCAACTGTCGAGCATAAACTGAGTATCTATAGAGGTGGTGATCTGCAGTTGACCCGCTTCAACCTCTTGATAATCAACAATCAGTAGTGGATAAGCCTCAACCTCGACACGCACTTTTTCCACTGGCGTTATTAAAAAGTAATCACCATCAAGCCGCTGCAAGATGCTGCTAAATAAACGGCTAAACTTATCTGGTAATAAGCCTTGTTGATAAAACCATTTACCTTGGGCATTGATAAAAAACAGCGGTTTGTCATCGCACAAGCTCACCCCCTGAGTCAGCTGGTGTAATTGGCTATCCGCTGCATTAATATCACTCATGACTAAGCAAGGTTAATAAAGCCTGCAGCGGATGTTTAGGTTTAAAGCCGCCAAATCGCTTCACTTGGCTGCGACACGAATAACCAGAGACCAGCACCTGCTCTGGCAGTAACTGTTTAATGGCGCCGTCCCAAGACATATCAAATAAGGCTTTAGAGCGTGAGTAATTCTCGCTTTCATGGCCATAAGTCCCTGCCATGCCACAACAGCCTAAATTAACGGTATTGAGTGTGGCGCCAAAGTGTTTAAAAATCGCCAGCCATTCATTGGCGGTATTGGGTTTAGCTGTCGATTCGGTGCAGTGACTAAACCAGATGAACACCTTGTCGGTGGGCTCCAACTGAGGAAGCGTCTGGACAATATCCAGTAACCACTCATTGACCAGTTGCACATTGAAATCGCCGCGATTATCACCGAGTACCTCTTTATATTCATCCCGATAACAGAGCACCATCGCCGGATCGACACCAATCATCGGCATCCCCAGTGCAAAAATGTCATTTAAGAAATCTGCACTCGATTGCGCCGTTTTAGCAAACTTATCCAAAAAGCCCTTAATATGGATTGGCTTACCATTAGGTTTAAAGGGTAATAATATCGGCTTAAATCCAAGCTTTTCGATAAGTTTCACTAAGTGATAAACGGTATCGGCTTCGTAAAAGCTGTTAAAAGGGTCTTGTACCACCAGCACATAGCGGTTGCGCTCATCTTGAGGGATCTGCTGTAGCGCCTCAAGATCGTAACCTCGGCAGCTGTGATTCTCTAATTTTTGCTTCAGAGTGGGGACCGATAACGCCGGCGCATCGACATAGCCAAGGGACTTTTTAATCACCCATTGGCTAACCGGGTTTTGTGATACGGCGTTGGTGACTCTTGGCATCATGGCCATTAGCGGCAGTGAGTCTTCTATCCCAGCGACTAAATAATCCTTAGCAGGGCGCAGGTAACGCTGATAATAGATATTGAAAAATTGTGCTCGAAACTTGGGCACATCGACTTTAACCGGGCACTGCGAGGAGCAGGCTTTACAGGCTAAACAGCCTTTTAATGACTCCATCACCTCATGAGAATAATCATATTCTCTATCTATCTTTATGGTGTTTTGGGTGCGCTGCAGCCACCCTAACGGCTTGGCCTTTGCTAAGGCTTCGACATCGACGCCCTCAACTTCTAACAAACGTAGCCACTCACGCATCAGCCCTGCGCGACCTTTAGGCGATTGTACGCGATCGCCAGTCACTTTAAACGAGGGGCACATAGGTGAATAGACACTGTAATTAAAGCACAAGCCATTACCGTTACAGTTCATTACATCGGGAAAAGCTTCCCGGGTAGTCACCGGAATTTGCCTGTCGAACGTGCCACGTTTGGTACTGTCGACATTGTATCGCAGCGGCCCACTGTTTTTAGGCGCCACCAGCTTACCGGGATTGAGCTTATTAAGTGGATCGAATAAGCCCTTCACCTCCTCTAACAGATCAAACAAGGTCTCGCCAAATACCGCTGGGCCATATTCACCGCGCACCCCTTTACCATGTTCGCCCCACATCAAGCCGCCATACTTAAGGGTAAGCGCGGCAACGTCATCAGACACGGTTTTCAGTAAACGCTCGTCATTGGGATCGCACATATCGAGCGCTGGACGCACATGCAGCACTCCAGCATCTACATGACCAAACATACCATATTGTAGTTGGTGGCTATCAAGTAGCGCCCTAAACTCCATAATGTAATCGGCGAGTTTTTCTGGTGGCACCGCAGTATCTTCGGCAAAGGCAATAGGCTTGCGACTGCCTTTGGTGGCCCCAAGCAAACCCACCGCTTTCTTGCGCATGGCATAAATGGTGTTGATGGACCCTTTGTCTGCCGTCACTTGATAACCTAGCAAGCCATCTTTTTGCTGAGCTATCTGAGTGTCAAGCATCTCACATAGCAAGTTCACTTTATGCTCGACCTCATCGGTTTCGCCAGCAAATTCCACCATATTTAAACCGTCGATAATCTTACCTGGAATATCGTCAATTAATGATGAGACCGAATGCCAGATAATGTCTTGCTTAGCTAAATTAAGTACTTTTGAGTCGACCGTTTCAACCACAGTGGCATTGGCTTTGACTAAGTCGGGAGCATGACGCAACGCCGATTGAAACGAATCATATTTAATATTGACCATCATGCGGGTAGTCGGTAGCGGCGTGATATCCAATTTAGCTTCGGTTACCACAGCCAGCGTCCCTTCTGAGCCGGTCAAGATGCGCGATAAGTTGAACTCATCTAGGGCGTCATTCCAGACATTTTTTAAATCATAACCGGTTAAAAAACGATTAAGCTTGGGAAAACGCGCCTCCACTTCAGCACGATGATCGCGGGTCATCTTAGCAATATCACGTTGCAGCACTTGGCCTAAATCAGGGGATCCCTCTTGCTCAAGTGCCTGCAGTTGAGCGTAAGTCAATGGGCCCGTGTCCAACACGCTACCATCATATAGCACGCTTGAAAGCGCCAATACATGATCAGAGGTTTTACCATAAACCAGCGAGCCAGCACCTGATGCATCGGTATTGATCATACCGCCCAAAGTAGCGCGATTTGAGGTTGAAAGATCGGGGCTGAAAAAATAACCATGGGGACGCAGCGCATCATTTAGCGCATCTTTTACCACACCCGCCTCAACTCTCACCCAGCCTTGCTCGGCATTCACTTCGAGCACTCGGTTCATATATCGCGATAAGTCTAGAATTAAACCATGGGTTAATGACTGTCCATTGGTACCTGTTCCGCCGCCACGGGCACTGAACACCACCTTGGTAAAAGTAGGCTTAGTGGCCAACTTTAATGCGATACGCACGTCGGTTTGATTGCGTGGATAGAGCACCGCTTGGGGCAAAAATTGGTAGACAGAGTTATCTGTAGCCTGAGCGAGTCGCGCGCTGTAACGCTTATCAATATCGCCAGTAAAACCGCTTTCGGCTAACGCATCGAGAAAATCGCAATATACGGGCTCTAGCGTTTGTTGATGAGATAACTTAGGTAGCATGCTGGTTTCTGCTTTGTCGTTATTAAAATAGTGCTGCCATTATAAACAAAAAAAAGCCGCTAAAAAGCGGCTTTTATCGAATTAGCTTATTCTATTTTAAGAATAATTAAGCGTGAGCTTCAGCTAGGTATAACCAAGTGTCTATAACGGTATCTGGGTTGAGTGATACGGTATCGATGCCCTGCTCAACTAACCATGCAGCAAAATCTGCGTGATCTGATGGTCCTTGACCACAAATCCCCACATAAGCGCCTTTGGCTTTAGCCGACTTAATTGCCATCGCCAGTAAGGCTTTCACCGCTGGATTACGCTCATCAAACAGATGGCTGATGATGCCTGAATCTCGGTCAAGACCTAGTGTTAGCTGAGTCAAATCGTTAGAGCCAATTGAGAAGCCATCGAAGTACTCAAGGAACTGATCGGCCAACAAGGCATTAGAAGGTAGTTCACACATCATAATGACACGTAGACCATCTTTACCGCGCTCAAGGCCCTGCTCTTTAAGTAGCTCAATCACTTGCGCCGCTTCTTCAAGGGTACGTACGAATGGGATCATGATCTCAACGTTAGTCAGACCCATCTCACCCCGCACACGCTTAATGGCTTCACACTCAAGGGCGAAACAATCACGGAACGACTCAGAGATATAACGGCTTGCACCGCGGAAGCCCAGCATTGGGTTCTCTTCTTCTGGCTCGTAACGTTCACCACCGACCAAGTTTGCGTACTCGTTAGACTTAAAGTCTGACATACGTACAATCACTTTCTTCGGATGGAAAGCCGATGCGATAGTCGCAATACCTTCAACCAGACGTGCCACATAATATTCAACAGGTGATTCATAACCTGCGATCATCTCGTGGATCTCTTGTTGCAGCTCAGCAGTTTGGTCATTGAACTCAAGCAAGGCTTTCGGGTGAATGCCGATCATACGGTTAATGATGAACTCTAGACGCGCAAGACCCACACCTTCGTTAGGCAGACGAGCAAAGTCGAACGCTCTATCAGGGTTACCCACGTTCATAGTGATCTTCATTGGCAGTTCAGGCATTGAATCGACGCGTGATGACATCACTTCGAAATCTTGAATACCTTGATAAATAAAGCCGGTATCGCCTTCGGCGCAAGATACAGTGACTTCTTGACCATGCTTAATCTTGTCAGTGATGTCGCCACAGCCCACTACCGCAGGAACACCAAGTTCACGTGCGATAATCGCCGCATGACACGTACGGCCGCCGCGGTTAGTCACGATAGCACTTGCGCGCTTCATGATAGGTTCCCAATCTGGGTCTGTCATGTCGGTAACCAGTACATCACCTTCTTGGATTTGGTCCATATCTTCGATAGAAGACAGTACCTTAGCAATACCATTACCAATCTTATGGCCAATGGCACGACCTTCACCAATCACATCACCATGGGTTTTAAGGTGGTAGCGCTCGATAAGCTGCACATCTTCACGTGAGCGTACAGTTTCAGGACGCGCCTGAACGATATAAAGCTTGCCATCATTGCCATCTTTTGCCCACTCAATGTCCATTGGACGACCGTAGTGCTGCTCGATAACCATGGCTTGTTTAGCCAGTTCCATCACTTCTTCGTCATTGATAGAGAATTGACGACGCTTGTCAGCGGCCACATCTTCAATCTTAACTTGCTTACCGTGATTTAAATCATCTGAGTAAACCATCTGGATAAGCTTGCTACCAATATTACGACGAACAACCGCTTTGTGACCGGCGGTTAAACTTGGCTTGTGTACATAAAACTCATCAGGGTTCACCGCACCTTGTACGACCATTTCACCAAGGCCAAATGATGAAGTGATAAATACCACGTCGTTGTTACCTGACTCAGTATCCATGGTGAACATCACACCTGATGCTGCAGTATCAGAGCGAACCATACGCTGTACACCGGCAGAAAGTGCTACGCCTTTATGATCGTAACCTTGGTGCACACGGTATGAGATAGCTCGGTCGTTAAACAGTGAAGCAAAAACGTGCTTAATCGCTACCAATACTGATTCATATCCCTTAACGTTAAGGAACGTTTCTTGTTGGCCGGCAAATGAAGCATCTGGCATATCTTCGGCTGTCGCAGAAGAGCGAACGGCAAAAGATGCGTCTTGGGTTTCTGAGGAAAGCTTGTCGTACGATTCACGTACAACCTGCTCAAATTCGCTATGGAATGGGGTGTCGATAACCCACTGTCTGATCTGTGCACCGGCTGTAGCGAGTGCATTCACGTCATCTACATCTAGAGAATCTAGAGTGTCGTATATCTTCTGGTTAAGTCCGCTTTGTTCAAGAAATTCATTGAACGCAAAAGAGGTGGTCGCAAAGCCACCAGGCACTTGAACACCTGCATTTGCTAGATTGCTGATCATCTCTCCAAGTGAGGCGTTTTTACCGCCAACCTTGTTGACATCACCCATGCCTAATTCTTGATACCAGAGTACATATTGCTGCACAGTTCTATCTCCGCAAGTTTATTTCAGTGTGGCCCTTTCACACGAGGGCAGCGGCAGTTTACACTCCACAGCAAGCATCGTAAATCTATAATTTTATTTGTAATTTTATTACTACAAGAGGTCGAAATGTCACGTAAAGTCTTTTATATCTCAGATGGGACGGCGATCACAGCCGAAGTGTTTGGCCATGCGGTCCTCTCGCAATTTCCAGTGTCTTTTGAAGCGCTTACCATTCCATTTGTGGAGACAACCAAAAAAGCTCAGGCGGTTAAGAAGCAAATAAATGATTGTTTTATTACAACAGGTGAACGACCATTAGTTTTCCATTCTATCGTCAAGCCAGAAATTCGTGACATCATCTACAGCAGTGAATGCATCGATTATGACTTTTTGAATACCTTCGTCGCCCCGTTAGAAGAACAGCTAGGCATCAAGGCAAGCCCTGTGCTGCATCGCACTCACGGTAAAGCCAACCACAGTTATGAAGCGCGCATCGACGCCATTAATTTCGCTATGGAGAACGATGACGGTCAAACCCTGAAACATATCGACAAAGCCGACATTGTCTTGCTGGGCGTATCACGCTGCGGCAAGACACCCAGTAGCCTCTATTTATCGATGCAGTTTGGTATTAAAGCCGCTAACTATCCTTTTATCGAAGATGATATGGATAACCTCAAGCTGCCAGAGACCCTCAAAAAGAATAAGCACAAACTATTTGGTCTAACCATAGATCCTGTGCGTTTACATGAGATCCGCCAAAGCCGTATGGAAAATAGTCGTTACTCCTCGTTAAGGCAGTGCCGTATCGAAGTTAAAGAGGTAGAGATGATGTACAAACGCGAGCGCATCCCCTTTGTTAACACCACAAATCATTCGGTCGAAGAGATCGCCACCAAGATTTTAGAACTCACCGGACTGGAGCGTCATATGTTTTAAATAAGGGCTATCAGGCAAGATATGACCCAGTAAAAAGGGCAAATTTTGTCAATTGCACTGCACACTTGCCGACAATTAGCGAATATTTTCATGATTTAGGCACTGTGCAGCCTGCAACTATTAGTTATAATCCGAGACAATACGGCGAAATGCCAAGACAAACGCTCGGTATATTGAATGACCACTAAAACAGACGAACTACGCACCACATTATTATGTAAAGCCATTTCACCTGCTAAACTCGCATCTGAATATCCGCTGACTCAAGACGCTGCCGACTACCTTGTACAACAACGACGTGAAGTCGAAGCGATCCTCACCGGTGAAGATCAACGACTGCTGGTGATCATCGGTCCTTGCTCTATTCACGATACTGATGCCGCGATCGACTACGCTAAACGTCTCGCCGTGATGCATCAAGAGTTAAAAGATGATCTGTGCATCCTTATGCGCGTTTATTTTGAAAAACCGCGCACCACAGTCGGTTGGAAAGGGTTAATTTCAGACCCCGATCTCGACGGTAGCTTTAATGCCAATAAAGGGCTTCGCTTAGCACGACATCTATTACAACAGATAACGGAACTCAAGTTACCTATTGCGACCGAATTCCTTGATATGGTTAACGGCCAATACATAGCCGACCTTATCACTTGGGGCGCTGTGGGGGCTCGCACCACCGAAAGCCAAATCCATCGCGAAATGGCCTCGGCACTCTCTTGCCCTGTCGGCTTTAAAAACGGTACTGACGGTAACATCAATATCGCAATCGACGCGGTGCGAGCCGCAAAAGAGCCACATATCTTCTATTCACCTGATAAAGATGGCGCCATGGCGGTATACCGTACTAGTGGTAACCCATTTGGACACATCATTTTACGCGGTGGTAAGCAGCCAAACTACCATGCCGAAGACGTTAATGCCGCAGCTAAGCAGCTGGCGAGCGTTGGGTTATCGCACCGTATGGTTATTGACTTCAGCCACGGCAACAGTCAAAAGCAACATTTACAACAATTAGTTGTTGCCAAAGACATTATCGCGCAACTGGAGCAAGGCTCTACCGCCATTGCCGGCATTATGGCTGAAAGCTTTATTGAGGAAGGCAGCCAAAAAGTGATCCCAGGCCAGCCGCTGAGTTACGGCAAAAGCATCACAGATGCGTGCCTTAACTGGCAAGACTCCGAGCAGTTGCTACGCGACCTAGCAAAAGCGGCCCGTGCACGGATGAACAAATTAGCGGGTGCCTAATCACCCTACTTCTTAACAAGAATGCCCCAGTTTTACCCCGATAAAGGCTTCAAGCATGAAGCCTTTTTATCTTCATTGGATGAACTTAAACACCAACAACCACTCGCCACGTAACTCGATTACGTGTTGGTGGATTTTTTCTGCATAACCTCAAGGTTGCCTTATGCCCCTAACTCACACTCAATCGCCTTATTCTGAGGCGATGTTATCCCGGATTGAACAATCTGAAGCCCGCGTTATTAAAGCGATTTTCCCGTCAATTACCAACCATCACAACACTCTGTTTGGTGGTGAAGCCTTAGCGTGGATGGATGAAACTGCATTTATCGCGGCGACACGTTTTTGCCGCAAACCTCTGGTCACGGTCAGCTCTGACAGAATCGACTTTAATAAAGCGATCCCCGCTGGCACCTTAGCCGAGATCATTGCCAAGGTGATCCATGTGGGTAACACCTCATTAAAGGTGGAGGTGAATATTTTTGTCGAAGATATGTATCAAGATCTGCGTGAGCACGCGATCCGTGGCGTATTTACGTTCGTCGCGGTCGATGATGACAGAAAACCCACCCAAGTTTGGCCACTACACACTTAAACTATTGCAGCTTGTAGAGGTGTAAATAAGTAGCACCTCTATCATATATTGCCTCTATTCTGGCATTAATACAGCCACATCATACTAGACAAAAGTCTTGCAAATAGAACAATTAAACAAAAAATCAACATTATCGGCATAAAATCCATAGAATAATACGCAGGTTATCTGTTACATTGAATCCACCTTCAAATGCAACAAAGATAACCAAAAAGCAATGAAGCTAGAAAATTTGAATATTATCATCGCCGATGATCACCCCTTATTTCGTAATGCCTTGCGACAAGCATTGAGTGGCGCCTTTGCGCAAACCAATTGGTTTGAAGCCGACAGCGCTGACGCCTTACAAAAGCTATTAGAAAACAGTACTAGAGACTACGACATTGTACTGCTGGACCTACAAATGCCAGGCTCCCATGGTTACTCGACCCTTATCCACCTGCGCACTCACTTCCCAGAGCTGCCCGTGGTAGTGATTTCAGCCCATGAAGATGCCATGACGATTAGCCGCGCAGTGCATTACGGTAGCGCGGGATTTATCCCTAAATCAGCCTCGATGGAAACCCTAGCCGAGGCCCTCACTACAGTGTTGTATGGTGATATATGGCTGCCCGATAATATTGAACTGCAACAAATTAATGAAGATGCGACCGATCAAATGGCTGCCAAATTGGCTGACTTAACACCGCAGCAATATAAGGTATTGCAGATGTTTGCCGAAGGGCTGTTAAATAAGCAAATTGCCTATGATTTAGGGGTATCAGAAGCGACCATTAAAGCGCATGCCACCGCCATTTTCAGAAAACTCGGTGTCAGAAATCGCACCCAAGCGGTAATTTCGTTGCAACAGCTAGAGATGGACCGAGTCGAGATTTAGTGTAACAAAGCAGCGGTGAAACGAGCGCTAATGCTGACTCTTGGTTTACGCAGCACTGGCCTCAAATCGACTGTTCTCACTCTCTGCCTGAGCTTAATAGCCACCCTGTGAAGTAGTGGCGATTCATAGCTTTTGGCTAATAACACTATGCCAATTCAACAAATAAGCCGAACTGATGTTCGGCTTATTTGTTGAACGACTACTCACGCTTTAACACTATAAGCTTATACGGTAGTGCTAGAGTTAAAATGTAAACAGCTTAAGCCGTTAAGTGTTCAAAATGAAACTTCAAATGCGCTTCAATAAAGCTGGCAATAAAGTAATAGCTATGATCATAACCAGCTTGCATACGCAAGGTTAACGGATATTGCTTGGTGCTGGCCACATCGATGAGCGCCTGAGGCTTTAATTGCTCATCAAGGAAACTGTCACACGTCCCCTGCTCAACCAGAATCGGTAACCTTGCCGTAGCATTTTTTAGCAGTTCACACGCATCATATTGCAACCACTCATCGCGATTTTTACCCAAATAGTGCTCAAAAGCTTTTTGTCCCCACGGACAATTCATTGGATTGACTATCGGACTAAATGCCGAAATCGACTGATAACGCTGCGGATTACGCAATCCTATAGTCAAGGCGCCATGTCCGCCCATCGAGTGACCCGCAATTGCGCGTTTGTCATTAACCGGGAAATGCTGCTCGATTAACTCAGGTAACTCATTCACCACATAATCATACATCTGATAATGCGACTTCCACGGCGCCTGTGTAGCATTAAGGTAAAAACCTGCCCCTAGACCTAAGTCATAACTGCCATCCGGAGCATCGGCAACCCCTTCACCCCGAGGGCTGGTATCTGGCGCGACAATCGCCACCCCAAGCTCTGCAGCCATGCGCATTGCACCAGCCTTTTGCATGAAGTTTTCATCAGTGCAGGTCAAGCCTGATAGCCAATAAAGTACTGGCACTTTTTGTTCACTGGCCTGAGGCGGCAAGTAAATCGCAAAACGCATCGTGCAATTAAGGCTAGAGGATTGATGTTTATACTGTTTATGCCAACCCTCAAAACTCTTATTACTGCTGATATTTTCTATGGTCATCATTTATCCTCACCCTGTGTGGCGCAGGCAACAGCGCTCACCTGCGCCACACAGTAGATTGATGCTAATTGGTTTTTGCTAATCCGTTTATGCTTTGCCACTATTTATCGAAGTGCACCACAGAGCGGATGCTCTTACCTTCATGCATCAAATCAAAGGCATTGTTAATCTCTTCAAGTGGCATAGTGTGAGTAATAAAATCGCTTAACTTGAACTCTCCACGTAGGTATTTTTCAACGATTTCTGGTAATTCAGAGCGTCCTTTAACACCGCCAAACGCGCTGCCACGCCATACTCGGCCGGTCACTAATTGGAACGGACGAGTCGAGATCTCTTGCCCTGCACCAGCAACGCCAATAATGACAGATTCGCCCCACCCCTTATGGCAACACTCTAACGCTGAGCGCATCACATCGACATTACCGATACACTCAAAAGAGTAGTCGACGCCGCCATCGGTTAGCTCAACAATCACCTCTTGGATAGGCTTGCCATATTCCTTAGGATTAATGCAATCTGTCGCGCCAAGTTGACGCGCCAACTCAAACTTACTGTCATTAATATCGATAGCGATAATACGTGAAGCGCCAGCCATGGTTGCGCCGATAATCGCCGACAGACCAATGCCACCAATGCCAAATATCGCCACGCTCGCACCCGGCTCTACTTTGGCAGTGTTAAGTACTGCACCCATACCGGTTGTCACACCACAGCCCAGTAAACACACCTCTTCAAGCGGCGCTTCAGGGTTCACTTTAGCCAATGAGATCTCTGGCAATACGGTATATTCAGAGAAAGTAGAACAACCCATATAATGGAAAATAGGCTCGCCATCTTTATAAAAACGCGTGGTGCCATCTGGCATTAAGCCTTTACCTTGGGTTTCACGGATTTTTTGACACAGGTTAGTTTTGCCCGACTTACAGAACTTACATTCACCACACTCTGGGGTATAAAGCGGAATAACATGGTCGCCTACTTTAACGCTGGTGACACCTTCGCCAACCATCTCAACGATGCCGCCACCTTCATGGCCTAAAATCGCCGGAAATACCCCTTCAGGATCATCCCCCGATAGCGTAAATGCATCGGTATGACACACGCCAGTCGCCACAATCTTAACTAATACTTCGCCCGCCTTAGGTAACATTACATCCACTTCTTCAACCGACAAAGGTTGACCCGGTCCCCAAGCAATGGCCGCTTTCGACTTAATAAACTTATCTGACATAGTAATAACTCCCTTGGATGATGTGGATGCGCCACATACAATTTAGTCGCTTTCTTCGCAACAGGTATGACAATCGAACCAGTTTATTACTGGCCTCCTCATGGCAGCCATTGTATTTGTTTCTTGAGGAATGATAATCTAGCAAATCAGCAAATGATTTTTACGAGATAGTAATAATGCAACCTTGGGAAGGGGTCAGCGAATTTGTCGCCGTGGCCGAAACGGAAAGCTTTACCGCCGCAGCCAAACGGCTGGGGATCTCTACCGCCCAAGTCAGCAGGCAGATCAGCGCCATCGAGCACAGACTCGACACCAAATTGCTGTACCGCACCACCCGTAAAGTGTCTCTGACCGAAGAAGGGATGCTCTACTATCAACATTGCCGTCAAGTACTCGACGGATTAGATGAAGCCGAACGCGCACTAAGCAGCTTAAAAGGCACGCCCCAAGGTTGCCTTAAACTGACCGCTCCAGTCGCTTATGGAGAGAAATATATTCTGCCTATTGTTAATGACTTTATGCTCAACTATCCCAGTGTCGAGATGGATGTTGAGCTGACCAATCGCCAGGTTAACTTAATCGATGCCGGTATCGATTTAGCCATTCGTATCGGCAAGTTGGCCGACTCAAGTTTAATGGCCAAACGTATCAGTCAGCGAAAAAACTTTGTTTGCGCTTCTCCAGCTTACTTAAAACGCTATGGCGAACCCCATACACTTTCTGAGCTGAGTCAGCATAACTGTTTAATCGGCAACTATGATTACTGGCGCTTTATCGACCAAGGCCGGGAGAGACAGATAAAGATTAATGGCCGGTTGCGATGCAATACAGGTCACGGCCTGCGTGATGCCGCACTTAAGGGAATAGGCATAGCGCAACTCCCCAACTATTACATCAGCCAAGATCTCGAAGCTGGCACCCTAATACCCCTGTTAACCGCCTATCAAGAGCCCAACGAAGGTGTGTGGGCGCTCTACCCGCAAAACCGCCACCTTTCGCCTAAAGTGCGGTTAATGGTAGATTTTTTGGCAGAGCAACTCCCCTGACAGAGTGCCTTTTTAAACATTTTGGGGTGGTTTTTTTTCACAGCCCTATGAATAGCTCATGCGCTCAAAGCGAAGCAGATTATGTGGTATATCTTGGTTTATGCGTTGTCTACATTAACCCATAAGTCGCATGTTTGAGCTTAGTATGAATGTCTTGATTGTCACACGGATTAAAGATGACACATCACTGATACAAGTATGCCCAATAACCTGAGTGATTGGGCATAGGTATTTCTAGTTAAACTGAGAACAGACAATTGGTCCTTAGTCACTGCACTTAGGATAAGTACATAGAAGAAGTAAGAGTTAGAGATTGTACTTAGCTTTAACCTGTTCGATTAGCTCAGCCCATTGAGAATACTTTTGCAAACTTTGCTGCAGATCGCCCCATTCCACCATAGTGTCCTCCATAGATACCTTATTACCAATACGTAACTGATCCAGATAGGCAAAAGCTGAGGCACGATAATTAGCCATACAGTGGATAATGATCTCTTTATCACGGTGCTTATCCATCACCTCGAAGAAAGCTTCTACCGCCTCAACCTTGGGGTTCATCCAATCGACGGGAATGTAGACATATTCCATACCAGCATCGGTGACCAGTTTGGCTTCATTCGCGTGAGCATCCTTTTGTCCATCAGGCATCAAGTTAATCACCAACTGGACACCGGCTTTACTCAGAGTATTAAATTGTGATTCTGTCGGTAAACCCGCGGTTAAGATCTTAGAGTTGAGCTGCTGATAATCTTTGATCTCATTTAACTCGGGTAGCGGGGTAATGTCAGCATGGGTAAAGCCCGTAAACAATAATAGAGAGAGTAACGCTAATTTTTTCATTTTTTATTCCTGGATTTAATTTGCTAAATAAGGCATTCAATCAAGGGAATTAGTTCACTAAGGTTTTGAAATAGTTGAGCTAACCCCCAATAAAAAGGATATTTGCATTCAAGATCACCATTAAATCCTTACCGTTAAACTTTTATTACAACTCGCTCGCTAAAAAATATTCCTCCATCATGCGCTAATAAAACATACCACTGACCACTAGGGGGATTGATCGCATCCAAGCCAGTAACTGAAAGCCAGCTATAAGTTTGGGTTATTCACCTTTTAGCAAAATTAGTATAGCCACGTTATTGCATAAAATGACCTATCGTCACCTATCAAGCAAAAATCTAATTAATGAAACACGTTAGTAATCCCTGATATAAAAGATATATTTCCCCACTCTCCATGGAAAATTGCTGAGTATCACCTATACATAATAGTGGCTCACTTGGATGTACTTACCTTGATATGGAGATTAATATGCTCACACTACACAAAATACTCATTGCACTGGTATGCGTCATGCTGATCAGCGCCTGTGGAGACGGTGAAGATAACGCTGAACCAGTTTGCCCCAACAATGTACCGTGTGATTTGCTCGAGGGTAACAATGACAGCATAACGAATCCTCAGGCGACATATGAAGTATCCTTGACAATAGTCGATGGCGCCGGCAATCCACTTTCATCGATCACCTCAGTCTCTTCAGCAAAATTAATCGCAACAATAACTGGCAACACCGAACCTATTATCGTGTCATTTAACAGCACTATAGGCGAGCTCCCCATTAAAACAGCGGTGACCAATGATATCCATCAGGCCAGCGTTGACATATTTGCAGGTACAGATCTTGGAGCGGGTACAGTTACCGCATCGCTTGTCACTGGCGAAGAAGATACGGCAATTATCGTTATCGGCGCCACCAACCTCACCATGGGCAGCGGCGACCCACTACAAGCTGGAATTGCAGCATTAGGCACTAATACCCTTTCTGCTGGCGGGACAACCAATGTCTCAGTCATGGTGCTCAATGAAGATGGACAACTTTTTAACGAACCCGCTGAAGTATTATTCACATCAAATTGTAGCAACGCATCGACGCCATTAGCACAATTAGACTCCCCAGTGACACTGGTTAATGGACAGGCTAATAGTACCTACACTGCAGACGGCTGCTCAGGCCAAGATCAAATCAATGTGTCAGTCAATGTAGGTAGTCAGATCCTCACTGCTTCAGCAACTCTTACCATTCAACCTGCCGCAGCAGGCAGTATCCGCTTTATTGATGCGCAACCCGAGTTAATCGCAATCAAGACCACTGGTGGGCAGGAAGCCTCAATAGTGACCTTTCAGGTATTCGATATAACAGGTAAACCTGTCGCTAATAAGCTAGTGCGTTTTAGGTTAAATACTGAAATGGGTAATACTTTTTTAAGTGATAATGAGGCCCTTAGTGATGCAAACGGTTTCGTCAAAACCGTTGTTAACGCAGGCACTGTAGCTACATCGGTGAGGGTGTTTGCACAGGCCGACAGTGAAATCGATAATAGTGAACTTATCACACAATCTAGCAAGCTGGTGATTTCTACCGGGATACCGGATCAAGATAGTTTTACCCTACTCCCTGATATTTTTAACCCCGGCAGCTGTCAGAATGTCCAAATCACTGCAGCACTGGCCGATGCCTTTAATAATTTCCCCGCCGATGGTACGGCGGTAATGTTTACCACGGAAGGAGGTGCTATCGATGGAACTTGCTTTACAGTTGATGGACGCTGTAGCGTCGAGTGGCGCAACCAAAACCCTATCCCAAGCGAAGGACGCTCAACCATTACCGCCACAGCCATAGGTGAAGAGTCCTTTACCGATACCAATGGTAATGGCCGCTTTGATCTTGCTGAATTTAATGCCTATTGGACAACCGGCATCGATAATCGCATCTTCGACATGGATGAGGCTTTCACCGACTATAACGAAAATGGCAAATATGATCCCGATGCGTCAGAGAAGTTATTTGACTTTAACAATGATGGCGAACATACCAAACGTGATGGCGTTTATAACGGGGTATTATGCTCGCTGCCACCCCATATAGGCTGCGCAGATGGCGTGAATGCATCAAAGTCTATCAACATCAGAGATGAAGTCGTCATCGTAATACCGACCGATGAAGCACAATATAATAGCCTTACCATCACCGACAGCGATGGAATTGATGATGACAATCAAATATTGGATATAGTCGATGATGGTTCTGGACAAATCACAGTACACATTACAGACAGTTTAGGTAATCAAATGCCTGCAGGCACTATCGTTAAGTTTACTAGCACCATAGGAAAATTCGTTAGCCAAAATAGTTTTATTTGGCCTAATACATCTGATTTAGGCGGTCAAACCTATGGGATCATCATACAGGGCGAGAAAACGGAGGCTACAGGTTACATAACTGTGACGTTATCCAACGCTTGTGGTTTCGATGCAACATTACTCAATATCCCAGTCGTTACTACTATCAGCAACTGATGATAAAAACGAATCAAGCCATCGATTTAAAGATGGCTTGATGTCATCGCTACAACTTAATTGGTATCTATTTATTCATGACAGAGCAACGCCATTAACTAATATAAATTGAGTATAGGAATCGAATTCGCCACATCAAGTACGTGACATAGTTCACATTAAACGAACTTCAAATGGAACTTCATCATAATTGAACAAAGCTAGTATTTGAGTTTAAACATTTTCTAGGATGATAAAAAATGAATATACATAATGGATATAAAACACTGCTGCTTTCTCTCGCCTGCTTAACAGCCCAGTTAGCCCATGCTAACGACGATTACATTCAACGTGGCTATATTGGTTTAGGGTATGCCTATGTCGATACCAATGTTGATGTAGTCGGTGTCGGTTCAGACTCGTTCGACAATGGATTACTAGGCGGGATCGTGGGCTATCAATTTCATCGCAATTTTGGCGTTGAATTTAGAGGCTACGCCAATATTGATGACTATGAATTTATGGGAGTTAGCGTTGAAGTCGAAAACAGTTTAAGCCTATTAGCAAAAGGAACGTTACCGGTACATGAGCACTTTAATATATATGGACTCGTGGGCTATGGCAGTGTCAAAGGCGCTATTGCTGATGCCTCACAAACAGAAAGTGTCTTACAGTTTGGTGTAGGTATGGGCATTAATAATGGCTCGCCATTAGAACTGCAAATTGAGTGGTTAAGATTATTCGATGACAGTTTTACTTTTGACGGTGTTAATTTTGAAGGTGATAGTATTAATATTAATCTTATTTATCACATGTAATGGTTTTTAACACGACACCTTATGCAAGAAGCTTTACAAGAGTCATGGTGTATTAATGATAAAGCATGTTATGACCTATTAGGTTAATGTACACCTAAACCATAACATGCTTTAGCCACAGGACGATAAACCAACATTCTAAGGAGTGAAATTCGCACTGAGTTAGCGGAAATTCTCCATCATGCGATAGTAAAGCATACCAATTGCCATGCCTTGATTTCCCAACCATTCGCCGACGGGCAAACGGATCTGTTTCATGTTGGCAAATAGATCAAACTCTTTGTGTTGACCAATCACAGCAGCGGCCATGATCTCACCCATGATGTGCGAGGTCGCCACGCCGTGACCAGAATAACCTTGGCAGTAAAATACATTGTTAGATACTTTACCTAGCTGGGGAATACGGTTGACCACAATACCCGCCATACCGGTCCAATCAAACTCGATTTCAATCCCCTTAAGCTGCGGGAAGGTGCGCTCAAGCGCCGGACGAAGTTCTGCCGCGACATCTTTTGAATCGCGGCCAGAATAATTGGTACCACCACCAAACATTAAGCGATTATCGGCGGTCATGCGGTAATAGTCGAGTACAAAACGGCTGTCATACACGGCGACATCATGAGGATTGAGCTGCTTAGCAAGTGCGGGATCAAGCTTAATCGTGGCGCAGTTACCTAGGGAGGCAGGAAACAACAAGCCACTTAATTTTTTACGCGCCAATTTATGGTAAGCATTACCCGCCAAGACCACGCTATTGGCTGTAATTTGCCCTTGTGCGGTTTTCACCACGGGCCGATCGCCGTCAATAATATCCAGCACAGCTGAGTGCTCAAAGATCAGCGCGCCATTGGCCTCGGCCGCCCTCGCCTCACCAATACACAAATTAACTGAGTGCAGATGCATATTGCGCTTATTAAGTAAGCCCCCATGATACAGCGGCGTATCGAGGTACTCGGGAATATCGTCTTTTGATAACAGTTTAAGCTCATCCCCCATGCCCCGGCGCACACCTTCATCAAAGGTCGCCTGCATCTCGCTCATATGAGCAGGTTTATAGGCGGTATGCAGATGACCCAGTTTTAGATCGCAATGGATATTGTATTTTGCCACCCGTTTTTTGATGATCTCATGACCGCGCCAGCGCAGATTCCACACGAAATCCTCTGCTTCACTGCCGATTTGATTACGCAGTTGCTTCGTCATCGCCGCGTCGCCAGATAGACTGCCAGTGACCTGGCCGCCATTACGTCCAGTTGCGCCCCAACCGATTTTATTTGCCTCAACAATGGCGACTTTGTAGCCTTGCTCCGACAACTCAACGGCAGTGGCAACGCCAGTAAAACCGCCACCAATAATGACGACATCAACATCAAGCTCGCCTTGTAAAGGTTGATAGTCGGTTTCTTGGTTTATGGTGGCGTTATAATAGGAATTGCAGCGCGGTAATGACATGAAGGCTCCCTAAGTTGCTCGGCTAAAGCTTTGTTTTATATTTTTTACAAAGGTGTGTGTTATTTGAGTATATAGAAGTTCAAACGCGGGTCAACAACAAAGCCATGGTTAGAACGCATCGTCAAAATGAGATGCGTTATCTAAGATAAGAGTTAGAAAATCATCTAGCTAAGGCTGAAACTAAAAAGGCTATTGAGCCTGCCAACGACACTCAATACTGGTACAGCCTTCGTATTGCAGCTGTAGCGTGAACACCTCTTCAGCGTTAATCACCCCAACCCCTTTAGGCGTACCTGTCATCACAATATCGCCATCATTGAGGGTCATAAACTCGCTGATTTCTCGATAGATAATATCGGGTTTATGGATCATCAAACCAATATCACCTTGTTGACGCAGAGTCCCATCCACATGCAGGGTAAAGGCTAGTTGCTGGCTATCTTGGGCAATACTCACGAACTCGCTAAATAGCGCCGAGCCATCGAATCCCTTAGCACGCTCCCAAGGTAAGCCTTTTGCTTTTAACTCACTTTGCAATTGCCTTTTAGTGAGATCAAGCCCCAGCCCCACGGCGGAAAAACGGCCAGCTGCCACCATAAAACAGAGTTCGGCTTCATAGTGCAGCGGTTCTTGGTGATAACTCTTCAGCACTGAGGATATAGCCGAATTGGGTTTAACAAATAACACCATCTGCTCGGGAACCTCATTATTAAGTTCGGCGATATGCTCGGCATAATTACGACCCACACAAACAATCTTACTAGGGATGATGGACTTGCCATCACATATTACGTGATTCAAACGAGGCTCCTAAATATGAACTATTTATTTGACTAAACTCGAGATCAGCGCACGCAGCGCTGCGGGTTTTATCATCTTCGCCATGTAGTGATAGCCACGCAGACGCACGTCGTCAACGATCTCTTTGCGAGTATTGGCGGTGATCAAAATCCCCGGCAAGTGCTCACCATACAAGGCGCGGATCCCATCCATGGCATCGACCCCATTTTGGTCGTTATCTAGATGATAATCCGCTAAGACGATATCCGGGGCGACCCCCTTGAGACCCAGCTTAATCCGGGCATCAGCCAGATCGCTGGCGCAAATGACTTCACATTGCCAACGACTCAGTAAACTTTCTAGCCCAGCTAAAATCGCCTCTTCGTTATCGATACACAGCACTTTGACCCCAGCTAATGGCTGCATGATTAAATTAGAACGTTTAGGGGCGGCCACATGGCTCGCATCACCTAACGGCACGGTTATCGAAAACATTGAGCCTTGGCCCAAAGTCGATACTACCTTGATATCATGTTCGAGCACTCGCGCAATTCTATCGGCAATCGCAAGGCCTAAACCTAAGCCACTGACGCTGTTACTCTGTGGATTATCGAGTCGTTTAAATTCCTGAAAAATTTCGCTCAGCTCATTGTCGTCAATACCGCAGCCAGTATCGATCACTTGGATCTCGAGTCCGCCGGGTCGATGACGACAACCGAACAACACTCGATTCCCCTTGGCGTAACGGTAAGCATTGGTTAAAAAGTTTTGTAACACACGACGTAATAGGCTTAAATCTGAATGAATGATGACGCTACTGGGCACCATGGCAAACTGTATCGAATAATCTTTGGCCATGGCGTCAAACTCCACCGCCAAGCCTTCGAGTAATTCAGCCACCGAAAAGTCGCGTAACTTGACATCAACCGTGCCCGAATCCAACTTGGAGATATCCAGTAGATCGGTAAGCAACTCACCCGCAATTTTAAGCGAGCTATTCACATGTGACAGTGTGGTGCGCCCCTCATGATCTAAATTAGGATACTGAGCCAGCGAAGCGGTAAACAAGCGCGCCGCATTTAATGGCTGCATGAGATCATGACCCACCGCCGCTAAAAAGCGGCTTTTCGATGCATTGGCGTTTTCCTCTTGCGCCTTAGCCTCGAGCAACTGGCTATTCAGCAGCGCCAGTTCGTAAGTGCGCTCGTTGACCCGGGCTTCGAGCGTTTCGTTCACCTCTTGCAGCGCCTTGGCCTGCGCTCGGTATTGGGTAATATCGGTAAAGGTCATGACAAAGCCGCCGCTGGGCATAGGGTTGCCCTGAATTTTAATGACTTTGCCATCTTTGCGCTCGCGCTCAGACACATGCGCTGTCCCATTGCGCATATGTTGTACCCGTTTTGCCACTTGCGACTCAATATCGCCCTCGCCGCAAAAACCTCGCTCGGCATTAAAGCGCACCACATCGGCTATTGGCATACCTTGCTGTAAAAAGTCTTCGGGGTAGTCATACAACTCGGCATATTTGTAGTTCCATGCCACTAAATTAAGCTCTTTATCAACCACACTCATCCCTTCATAGGCATGTTCGATGGCGCCGCGTAACATATCTTGGCTTAAGATAATTTTTGACGAAGCTTCATCGACAAGATTAAACACCTCATCAAGGGCCAAGTCACGCCCTTGCAGCACCGAATCCATCACCAATGAAGCACTCGAGCCGCCCAAGACGCCCGCTAACATATGCTCGGTATGGGCAATTAACTCCGGAGAGGCGACCTTATGCCAACTGTCGCTGCGCACCGCCGTTTCAGAAAAGCGCGAAAAACTCTCATACGCACGAGTGGGACTGACAAAACGACTGGCCAAAATCAGTAAGTCTTGCTGTGAGATAGGAGACGCTTTGCGCCCCGTACTATTTTTAAGTTGACCGGGAGTCACAAATGCACTGGCCTGAATACGCTCAGCGACGCCGGCCCTAAACCAGATAGAGCCAAGCACATAACAAGCTAAGTTGGCCAGTAAGGCGGTCAGAACATCGCGGACATTAGGATTAATCGATTCGAGTAGGGTAAAGTCGCCACTAAAGACCCCATCAACCCCGCCCATACCTTGCAGCAAAATATAGCACCACAGGCCAAAGCCGACGATTAAGCCTAAGTAAACCCCGCTGCGATTACCGTGCTTCCAATACATCCCCCCAATCAGCGCAGGGCCGAGCTGAGCAAAGGCGCCAAAGGACAACATGCCAAGCGCCGATAATGAGTCACTGTCCATTAAGGCTAAAAAACTAAAATAGCCGAGCAATAAGATAAAGATGATGGCGATACGCCGTGCATTGAGTAAAAACTGGGAAAATTGACTGAAGTTTTTTTGTCGAATTTTACCCGAACGTAATAATAGCGGTACGAGCCATTCGTTACTGACCATTACGCTGATGGTCACCACTGCCACAATTAGCATGCCAGTGGCTGCCGATAAAGTGCCTAGTAGCGCAATGACTGCGACAACGGGTTGATCGAGCACCAGTGGTAAATTAATCACATAAGTGTCGGCAGAGACACTGTCGCCCAACACTAACTTTCCAGCCAACGCCAGCGGGGCTACAAACAGGCCAAATAACACTAAATATAATGGAAACAACCAACGCGCTTTGAGCAAGGTTTTTTCATCGGCGCACTCGACCATCATCACGTGAAATTGGCGCGGCATACATAAAAATGCCGCCATCCCAACCAAGAGCTGCGGCATCACCTGCTCGATACGCAGGTTGGGATGATTGATCAACTCGGCTGTTTTAGCTTGTTGCCAAATATCGGTAAAGCCATCAAAAAAACCAAAGCTAATCACAGCTCCCACTAACAAAAAGGCACCAAGTTTTACCAGCGATTCAAAGGCAATGGCCACCATGAGCCCAGGGTTATGTTCGGTAGCGTCCAGCTTACGTGTACCAAATAAAATGGCAAAGATAGCCAACAGCGCGGTGACAATTAACGACACCCCGGCGCCATCGTATGGAGCATCTTCTGGTTGAAACAGGTTTAAGCTAAACACCATTGCTTTTAACTGTAGCGCGATATAGGGCATGATACCGAACAAGGCGATCAGGGTAACGATAGCGGCAATGGTTTGCGACTTGCCATACCGGGCAGCAATAAAATCGGCCACTGAGGTAATATTTTGTGCCTTGGAGACAATCACCATCTTACGCAGTAGGCCAAAGCCTAAGGTAAACACCAAAATCGGCCCTAAAAAAATAGGCAAGAAAGACCACATATCTTGCGCTGCCTGCCCAACAGTGCCCAAAAAACTCCATGAGGAACAATAGACCCCTAGGCTGAGGCCGTAAATCCAGTTCTGCATTTTTTTGGTGATACGACCAAACCACCGCTCTGCCGCCCAAGCCAATAAAAACAGCAATGACACGTATAAAATGGCGATAACACCGACAATTAGGGTCAGATTCATCGATTTTCCAGTTCTTTTAATTATTCTGCAGCAAATACTAGCGTAAATATGGCGAGAATATAATCACAACAGATTAAAATTAAAGGATATTTTTTTACTAGACCAAGGTCTAATGGAGTGAAAGTGCCGAAGCAATCCATACTTTGCCCACGCACAATAAGATACTAAAGGAAGTCAGATGAGCAACCAGTCTCTCTACAAAGTTCCAAGCGAAATCGCTAACCACGCCAACATTAACGAAGAACAATATAAAAAAATGTATCAGGAATCAGTAGTTAATCCTGAAGGTTTTTGGAGAGAGCATGGTCAACGTATCGATTGGATAAAGCCATACACTAAAATTAAGAAAACCTCTTTTGACGATCATAACCTGTCAATTAACTGGTTTTATGACGGTACATTAAACGCATCAGCCAACTGCCTGGACCGCCATCTAGCCCAAAATGCCGATAAAGTGGCCATCATCTGGGAAGGTGATGACGCCGCCGACCAACGCCAAGTAACCTATGGCGAACTGCATAAAGAAGTGTGTAAATTTGCTAACGCACTGCGCGGCCAAGGCGTGCGTCGTGGCGATGTGGTCACGGTTTATATGCCTATGGTGCCAGAAGCGGCAGTGGTCATGCTGGCCTGTGCACGTATCGGTGCGGTGCACTCTGTGGTATTTGGCGGGTTCTCGCCCGACTCAATCGCATCTCGTGTCATTGATGGTAAATCCAAAGTGATTGTCACCGCCGATGAAGGACTTCGCGGCGGACGAGCCATTCCACTTAAAGCCAACATAGATGAAGCCCTATCTCATCCTGATGTGACCTGCGTTGAAAAAGTGATTGTCTATGAGCGCACTGGCAGTGATATTAACTGGGTTGAAGGCCGAGATATTAAATGGCAAGCCGTGATGGAAACAGCGTCTGAGCATTGTCTTCCTGAAGAGATGGGCGCTGAAGATCCGTTATTTTTACTCTATACCTCTGGCTCGACCGGTAACCCCAAAGGTGTGTTACACACCACTGGTGGGTATATGGTTTATTCCTCGATGACACACGAGTATATATTTGATTATAAAGACGGTGAAGTCTATTGGTGTACAGCCGATGTGGGTTGGATCACGGGTCATTCCTATATGGTCTATGGTCCGTTAGCTAACTGCGCCACAGTGCTTATTCATGAAGGGATCCCAAATTACCCAAGCCCTGCTCGACTCGGTGAGATGATTGACCGCCATAAGGTCAATATTCTTTACACTGCACCGACGCTCATTCGTGCCTTGATGGCCGAAGGTAAAGAGCAATTTGCCGCATTTGATGGCAGCTCATTGCGCATTATGGGATCTGTGGGTGAGCCGATTAACCCAGAGGCATGGCGCTGGTACCATGAAGTCATTGGTCATGAGCGCTGCCCTATTGTCGATACTTGGTGGCAAACCGAAACTGGCGGGATTTTAATCAGCCCGCTGCCCGGCGCGACCGACACTAAACCGGGTTCGGCAACCCGACCTTTTTTTGGCGTGCAACCGGCACTAGTGGATAACATGGGTAATATTATCGACGGTGCTGCCGAAGGCAACTTAGTGATACTCGATTCATGGCCAGGACAGATGCGTACCGTCTATGGCGACCACGATCGCTTTGCCTTGACCTATTTTAAAACGTTCCGCGGCATGTACTTTACCGGTGACGGTGCCCGCCGTGACGAAGATGGCTACTACTGGATAACGGGTCGCGTCGATGATGTGATCAACGTATCGGGTCATCGCTTAGGCACAGCGGAAGTCGAGAGTGCGCTCGTGGCACACGAGTTAGTCGCCGAAGCCGCAGTGGTGGGTTACCCGCACGACATTAAAGGCCAAGGGATTTATGCCTATGTGACGCTCACTAAAGGCTCGACGCCCAGTGAAGAATTACGTCAGGCCTTACGTCAGTGGGTTCGTAAAGAAATTGGTGCCTTAGCCACTCCAGACTTAATTCAATGGGCTGACGGCTTACCTAAGACACGTTCGGGTAAGATCATGCGCCGCTTCTTGCGCAAAATTGCGGCCAACGAAGTGACCAACTTAGGTGATTCATCTACCTTGGCCGATCCAGCGGTTATCGACACCTTGATTGAAAGCCGCTTAAATCGCAGTGAATAACCATAGCTTAGCTGTCTGCTATGGCGTATTTCATGCTAAGCCATGATTGACCTGACTAGCCCCTCTTGAGGGGCTTTTTTTATCTGATATAGAGCGTCGCGGGTCGACTCAACCTTGGCACATTGCTATCCTGTTAGCTTTGTAGCCTCAGCGATAGCGACATAAGCACAGCGTGAAATTACGAGATTATCAACAGCAAGCCGTCGACGCCGCGGTGAGCCATTTTAGGCGCAGCCAAGACACTGCAGTGTTAGTCCTCCCAACTGGTGCTGGCAAAAGTATTGTAATAGCCGAACTAGCGCGCATTGCTCGCGGGCGCATTCTTATCCTCACCCATGTTAAAGAGTTAGTGGCCCAAAATGCTGAGAAAGTTGGCCTATTAACCCAAGAGGCCAGCATCTACTCCGCCGGATTAAAACAAAAATCAACGGCCAATAAGACCGTTGTCGCCAGCATTCAATCTGCCGTGAAAAATCCGGCGCAGTTTAATGAGCCCTATTCACTGGTGATCATCGACGAATGTCACCGCGTCACTGCCGATAAAGATAGCCAATATCAACAGTTGCTAACGCACCTGAGAGCACAAAATGCTCAACTGAAACTGCTAGGCCTAACCGCGACCCCCTATCGGCTCGACTCCGGCTGGATCTATCGTCACCATTATCACGGTAAAATGGGAAATGATGATAAGCCCGCTTTTGAGCAGTGTATTTTTGAACTGCCAATGCGTCCCTTAATCAAACAAGGATTTTTAACCCCCCCTAAACTGTTTGATGGTTTATCCGCTCAATATGACTTTAGCGAACTACAAGCCAGCGATAGTGGTGAGTATCGTGAAAAAGAGGTCAATGCTTTACTCCATGTATCAGGGCGAGCGACTCAAGCAATCGTGACTCAGATAATGCAGTTATCACAACATAAGCAAGGCACCATTATTTTCGCAGCAACGATTAGGCATGCGGAGGAGATAATGACATTGTTAGCCGATGAACCCGCAGGACTCATCACGGCAACGACAACAGCACAAGATCGCGATAAAATCATCGAGCACTTCAAACTGCGGCAGTTAAAATACTTAGTTAATGTTGCGGTACTTACCACAGGCTTTGACGCCCCCCATGTTGATCTCATTGCCATTTTACGGCCTACCGCATCGGTGAGCTTATTTCAGCAAATGGTTGGGCGTGGGCTGCGAATTTGTGAGGGAAAAACAGATTGCTTGGTGATTGACTATGCTGCTAACGGTTTCGACCTCTTTTTCCCTGAGGTTGGTCAAGTCAAACCCAACAGCAAAAGCGTCCCTGTACAGGTGCACTGCCCTGTGTGTCACTTTGCCAATATCTTCTGGGGCCTAGTCGACGATGAGGGTGATTTAGTTGAGCATTTTGGTCGTCGATGCCAAGCCGTAGTCGAAACTGAACAAGGCAAGGTGCAATGTGATTTTCGTTTTCGATCAAAATCTTGTCCTAACTGCGGCGAAGAAAACGATATTGCAGCCAAAATCTGCCAACATTGCGATCACATGCTAGTGGATCCAGATAAACGCTTAAAAGAGGTGTTACAACAAAAGCATCACCACCTGTTTCGCTGCCAAGAGATGCTATTAGAGTCGCACAACAATAAGCTCAGGGTGCGTTACCTGGATATTGACGGCAATGACTTTAATTGCTATTTCAAGTTCGACACTCCCGCACAAATTAGGGCCTTTTACGCCATATTTGTGCACCAACATACTCGTACACCTGGTTGTAAACCACCTAAGTTCACTACCATTGAGCAGGTTATTGCTGCCAGAGACACCTTTAGAGCGCCAGATCTATTACTGCTCAAAAAAAGTAAAAAAGGCTGGGACTTACTGGAACGATTTTTCGACTACCAAGGACGATTTCACACCGAAAAACGCTTTGCTTGATACAGAATATGCAATCGAATCTTAGCTATGGTATAAAGTCTCGAATTATTTTTTCAGGAGTTTATATGTTTGTTGTAATTTTTGGCCGCCCAGGCTGTCCATACTGCGTTAGAGCCGTTCAGTTATCAGAGCAACTTGTTGAAGCTCGTGATGATTTTAAATTCAAGTATGTAGATATCCATGCAGAAGGGATCAGCAAAGCCGATCTTGAAAAAACCGTTGGAAAGCCAGTTGAAACAGTGCCGCAGATCTTTGTTGATCAGGTTCACGTTGGTGGTTGCACTGAATTTGAACAGTACGTACGTGATAACAAATTACTCTAATTTGTTTATTCTTAATCGATTAAGTAATAATTGAGGAGGCTTAGGCCTCCTTAGTTATTTAATTCGCCAGTTATGAATTCAACATGTAATTCAACATGTAATTCAACATGTAATTCAACCATCAAAAATACCATCTTCTTTTTCTACTTATGAATTATCACGTCTCTAACCGTGAGCTGTATGTACCATCAACATTTAAGCAATCATGCTGATTAAATATTGCGTATTGATGTAATTTGACTTAATTGGGAGTTACAGTTGATAAATGGGGGCATACTAAGCTAAGTGGTTTATTCTAAGACTTTGGCGATATTGATCCATTTCATAAATTTACAAAAATTGGATTAGAATATAGAGGAAAAGTGAATATAGAAAGATTGGTGGGTCGTGAAGGATTCGAACCTTCGACCAATTGGTTAAAAGCCAACTGCTCTACCGACTGAGCTAACGACCCATCTGGTGTCTACTTGTTTAACCACCTGCAGAGAAAGTGGTGGGTCGTGAAGGATTCGAACCTTCGACCAATTGGTTAAAAGCCAACTGCTCTACCGACTGAGCTAACGACCCATCTGGTGTCTACTTGTTTAACCACCTGCAGAGAAAGTGGTGGGTCGTGAAGGATTCGAACCTTCGACCAATTGGTTAAAAGCCAACTGCTCTACCGACTGAGCTAACGACCCATCTGAAGTCTACTTATTTAACCACCTGCAGAGAAAGTGGTGGGTCGTGAAGGATTCGAACCTTCGACCAATTGGTTAAAAGCCAACTGCTCTACCGACTGAGCTAACGACCCATCTGGTGTCTACTTATTTAACCACCTGCAGAGAAAGTGGTGGGTCGTGAAGGATTCGAACCTTCGACCAATTGGTTAAAAGCCAACTGCTCTACCGACTGAGCTAACGACCCATCTGGTATCTACTTGTTTAACCACCTGCAGAGAAAGTGGTGGGTCGTGAAGGATTCGAACCTTCGACCAATTGGTTAAAAGCCAACTGCTCTACCGACTGAGCTAACGACCCATCTGGTATCTACTTGTTTAACCACCTGCAGAAAAAGTGGTGGGTCGTGAAGGATTCGAACCTTCGACCAATTGGTTAAAAGCCAACTGCTCTACCGACTGAGCTAACGACCCATCTAAGTGATGATAATGTGAATTAACCGTCATCAATGGTTAAAAGCCAACTGCCCTGTTCTCTATCAAAAATAGCGACTGAGCTAACGACCCATCTGGCGTCTACTTGTTTAACCACCTGCAGAAAAAGTGGTGGGTCGTGAAGGATTCGAACCTTCGACCAATTGGTTAAAAGCCAACTGCTCTACCGACTGAGCTAACGACCCATTTTTACAACTAAACCTTTTTGATTTAGCGCCCTTGCGACTACGCCGCTTTGAGGGCGCCTATAATACCTTTTTCATCTTCTCATGCAAGTGCAAATTTCTCATTTCTTTTCGTTTGCATGAAAAACAAACTAAGGGTATGTTTTTTAGTTAAATAGAGATTAAAGACCCGCCAGTTGCTGTGTAGCGATTCTAGCCGCAGCACTATTAGCATATTCATTGATCACTTGCTGATAGTAACGCTTGGCAGTTGCATTGTCTGACTGCTTTTGTGCAATCATCCCCAGCTTAACCAAGCTATCACCACGCTTGTTTGAATCTTTAAACTGTTTAACTACGGTATCAAATGCTTGAGTCGCTTCTGCAAATTCACCTTTATTATATAACAATTGGCCGAGCCAGTAGTTCGCGTTAGCTGCGTACGTAGAACTCGGATACTGCTTTATAAAACTTCTAAATGCAGGGATAGCTTCATCATATTGACGCTGTTTAAGCACCAAATTAACCGCCTGCTCGTAAGAAGCGGTTTCGCCTAACGACGAGCTAGTTTCTGATGCGACTGGACTAGCCGTATTTACCACCGATTTAGCACTGCTGAGCTTTGCAATATCATCATAAAGCTGACGTTGACGCTGTAATATCTGATTTATCTGATAATTTTGCTGTTCAGTCAACCCGCGTAAATCTAATACTTCTTGTTGCAAGGTATCGAGTCGTTGCTGTGTTTCAAACTCAGCAGCCTGTTTTGCCTTGAGCATACGCTCTAGACGAGCCACCCTATCATTAGAAGCACCACCAGCAATATCTTCAACCGGCGCTGGTGCGGCAGTCGCCACACCAACACTCATCAGAATTGCCGCGGTAAGTACGGCATTTTTCATATGTATCCCTGTTAACATCCGTTATTAGTAAACTAATACTGCGCGACGGTTTTTGCCAAATCCCGCATCTGTACGAGAGAAATCAAGTGGCTTTTCTTCACCGTAACTTACAATACTCATTTGACTAGGTGAAACACCCATGCTTTGTAAGTACTTAGCAACTGCTTTAGCGCGACGCTCACCTAGGGCGATATTGTACTCAGGCGTACCACGCTCATCGGCATGGCCTTCAATCATGACGCGCACATTAGGATGTTCAACTAAGTATTCGCCGTGGGCATTAAGCACTTCAGAAAACTCTGAAGAAACCGAGCTTCTATCAAAATCGAAATAGATGATGTGCTCTTTACGCAACTCTTGATACTTAAGACGTTGCTGCTCTTCAGGGGTTAAAATAGGTGCCACACCGCCGGTTTCAACACCACCAGTCGTCATTTCGCTACCGTTATTACCACCCATTGAGCTGCTCGCATCTGTTTCTGACTCAGATGTAGTACTACACGCACTCATTGCCATAACGGGAACGGCAACCAACATCGCCTTAAAAAGCTTATTCAAATTCATTTTACATCCTTAATCTTTTTCGAGATTGATATTATAAAAAAGGTGACCAAGCTGGAGATTTCACTTCCCCTTGACCAACTGGCAGTCGAGCCTTAAATCGGCCATCCATAGAGACCGCCGCTAAAACTTGTTTTCCTTGATAAGTTGTGCCGTAAATGACCATAGTGCCATTAGGGGCAACACTGGGTGACTCATCTAAACGCGTCGAAGTCAGCACTTGCATAAAGCGTGTTTCTAAATCCATGCGCGCAATATTAAACTTACCGTTAGTACGGTTAACAAAGACCATACTGCGGCCATCAGGAGAAATAGAGCCACCTAAATTCCATTCACCTTCAAAGGTTAATCTTGAAACTTTACCCGAAGCCAGCGTCACTTGATAGAGCTGCGGACGCCCACCTCGTTCAGAGGTGAAAATTATCGACTCCCCATCAGGCGTCCATGACGCTTCAGTATCTATAGCGTAATGGTTAGTGACACGCTTAATGGCTTTTGAAGTGATATCAACTACATAAATTTCAGGCTGACCATCTTTAGACAAGGTAACTGCTAATTTTTTGCCGTCAGGCGAAAATGAAGGGGCACCATTAATCCCAGGAAAACTCGTCACCTTAGTACGTGACTGAGAATAAATGTCTTGCACAAATATTTCAGCTTTCTTGTTTTCAAAGCTGACATAAGCCAACCTGCGTCCATCAGAAGACCAGGAAGGCGACATTAAGGGCTCAGGTGAGCGCAATAACATCTGTTCGTTATAACCATCATAATCGGCAATCATCAGTTTGTAGGGCGATTTATCTTGATGATCAACTACCACGTAGGCGATACGGGTTAAAAACGCGCCACGGATCCCGGTCAGTTTCTCATAAACAATGTCGCTGATCCTGTGACCATATTGTCTAAACTGAGCGGCACTTATGACCGTTTCACGGCTATCGATCACGTAGTCAACTGCCGATGAAGGGCCGCCTGACTGCATTTGCGCCTTAACCAAATCGATGAGTTCAAAGTTCACTAAATATTGGTCTGGCCCATAAGGCTTTATTGAACCCAGCACCACAGCCTCTGCGCCAACACCCGACCAAGCCCTAGAATTAAAATCTGCTGCAGAACTGATATTACGCTGCGGTAGACCAAGTTCGTCCAAGGGTTTGAATGTGCCACTGCGGGTCAGATCCGACATCACCACATCCGATATTTGTGAAGGCATAGGCGTCGTTCCTTGCCAAACAAACGGCACGACTGCTATAGGACGCGCCGCATCAACCCCTTCGGTGATAACAATATCCAGTGCAGCCTTGACAGGCGCTGTACATATCAACAGCCCTAAAATTAGCCATTTTGTCAAAATCTTCATGAAGCCCCTTTAATTAAATTCCGGTTGAACGGTCAAATTAATCTCTTTTAACTTATTATAAACGTCAGCCTCAGGCGATACAGGTAAACGCCCCGCCTTATTAATAGCCGCTTTAGTGGCGCGGCAAACTACAGGGTCACCCGATAAAATCTCATTGGCGGTAACAAAACCATCCTTTGCTAGTCGAATAAATATGCGACAACTTTTGCCGCGCATCGACTCATCCACCACTAAGTTGCGCTGAATAGTCGCTCGGATCATCGAAGTATAACGCTGCACTTCTGTCGTCACCTGTTTATTACGAGTCTGCGATAATGCCGCTTGCTCGGCCGCTAAAGCCTCTTGCATCATGCGTTCTTGCTCTAAACGTGCTTGTTCTTCAGCTTTACGTTTACGCTCAGCTTCCTCTTTACGCTTACGTTCGTCTGCCGCTTTCTTCGCCGCGGCTTCCTCCTGTTTACGCTTAGCCTCAGCCTTCGCTGCCGCATCTTCAGCGGCTTTTCGCTCTGCTTCTTTCTGTTTACGCTGCGCTTCTGCTTGCGCCGCTTTCTCTTTTTCTTGCTGCTCTTTTAACTTGGCAGCCTTCGCCGCCGCAGCTGCATTTTGAGTTTCTATCTCTTTCTGTTTACGTTGTTGTTCAAGTTTCTTTATTTGTGCCTGCTCACGCTCTCGAGCTTGTTTAGCCTCACGAGCTCTGCGTTCAAGTTCTTCCTGACGTGCTTGCTCTTTACGCTCAGCTTCTCTCTTGTCTGCCTTAAGCTTTTCAACGTGTTGTGCCACCTTTTGTTGGTCGACCACCACAGCTTGCACTGCCGGGGCACTGACTTGAGGAACCACTTTAGGTTTCTCGTCAAAATTAACCCCCATCGCTACAACGATAAGCACGCCAATATGAATACTGGCCGAAATAACAAGAGGTAAAGTAAAATCTGATTTAGCTGCCACCCATTACTCCTCTGGTGAATCTGTCATCAGGCCAACAGATGGTACGCCAGCCTGTTGCAAGGACACCATTAGCTGAATCACTTTTTCATAGGCAATACTGCGATCGGCTTTAACCACCACCGGACGCTCTGGCTCTAGCTGAATAATGGCACCGACCCTTACCGCCAGCTCCTCCAAATCTAATACTTCCTTCGAGCTACTCGAACCCACATCAAGGTAATAATCACCATTAGCATCGATAGAGGCGACCACGGGAGGCTTACTGTCTGCAGGCAAAGTCTCAGCTTGTCCTTGTGGTAAGTCAACTTTTACCCCTTGAGTAACGATGGGCGCCGTGACCATAAAAATAATCAACAAGACCAACATCACGTCGATATAAGGCACAACGTTGATCTCAGCGACAGGCCGGCGTCGTTTACGCTGATAACCTTGTTGCATTAGACCACTTCCTTCTCGCTATAAGCTTGGCGATGTAAAATACTGGAAAACTCTTCCATAAAATTGGCATAAGACATCTCTATCTTATCCACTTGAGTCGAAAATCGGTTGTAGGCGATCACAGCAGGAATGGCAGAAAATAGACCCATTGCGGTCGCAATCAATGCCTCAGCAATCCCAGGAGCAACCATAGCAAGCGTGGCGTTTTCAACCGCACCTAGCGCGATAAAAGAGTTCATGATCCCCCACACGGTACCAAATAGGCCAATATAGGGGCTGGTTGAGCCTATGGTAGCCAATAAGGGTAAATGGGTCTCTAGCTTTTCAAGTTCGCGCGACAATGCCACGCGCATGGCACGATAGCTGCCGTCCATCACCGCACTAGGGACTTTACCATTAAGGTTATTCAGTCGAGCATACTCTTTAAAACCACTGTAAAACAGGGCTTCTAAGCCGCTATTGCTGTCTTGACGCGCTGAGAGTTCTTTATAGAGTTTATTTAAATCGACACCAGACCAAAATTTATCTTCAAACTTGAGTGCGCGTTCTCTAGCCGTGGTCAGTAAACGCCGACGCTGAATAATCACTGCCCAGGAAACAATTGATAACGCTAATAGCGTCAACATCACAAACTTGACTAACAAACTGGCTTGTAAAAACAGCCCAATAAAGGAAATATCAGCTTCCACTCTTAAACTCCTGAACAATGTTTTGCGGAATCGCTCTTGGTCTCATGCGAGACAAAGCTATGCAGGCAACCAGAATATGACCTTCGCAGTACAACTTGCCTGAAGCATCAAGCAACCGTTGACGAAATAATAACGAAGCCTTTTTCAACTCTATAACTTCGGTTTCAACCACAAGGTCCTGCTCAAATCGAGCGGCTACTTTAAAGTCCAACTCCGCCTTTTTAACCACAAAGGCAATATCATCGGCAAGTAATTGAGTCTGTTTCACGCCGATGTGTTTAAGCCACTCGGTGCGAGCGCGCTCGAAAAAGTTGAGGTAATTGGAGTGGTAAACCACTCCCCCTGCATCAGTATCTTCGTAATAAACAGAAATAGGCCATCGAAACATAAATAATGATCGCCAAACATTAGCTAAAATAGAGGCCTACTATACCTACAGCGTAGGCAATTGTGAATGGTTCAGGCACTATCAGTAAGCAGTTACTTCATAAAATTTTGTTAATAAAAAAGGGAAGTTATTCACTTCCCTTTTAAAGTTTCTATCATAGCGAGTCAGTTATCAGCCAATCTTAGCTGGAACAGTTAAACCAAAACTGTGCCAAAGGAAACTGTAGATATCGGCAAATTCATCGATCTTCATTGCTGTGGGTTTACCCGCCCCATGACCAGCTTTAGATTCGATACGCATAATAATTGGCGCATCGCCTGTTTGACGGTCTTGCAGCAGTGCACCAAATTTAAAGCTATGCAGTGGCACTACACGATCGTCATGATCGGCTGTCATCACCATTGTGGCCGGATATTCACGCTCGGTAATATTATGGTAAGGCGAATAAGCGAGTAGCGCGGGGAATTGCTCAGCGACATCGGCGCTGCCATATTCACTGGTCCACGCCCAACCGATAGTAAATTTGTGGAATCTCAGCATGTCTAAAACGCCGACTGCAGGTAACACTGCGGCAAACAGATCAGGACGTTGAGTTAACGCGGCCCCCATCAACAAACCACCGTTACTGCGACCATAAGCGCCTAATTTAGTACTATTGGTGTAATTGTTGTCAATAAGGTACTGCGCCGCAGCATAGTAATCGTCAAACACATTTTGTTTCTTATCAAACATGCCTGCTTGATGCCAACTTTCACCGTATTCGGCACCGCCACGAAGATTAGGCACAGCATAAATACCGCCCATATCCATCCAAGCGATATTCGCTGGGCTAAAACGCGGTGTTAATGAAATAGCAAATCCGCCATAGGCATACAATAAGGTGGGGTTATTACCATCGAGTGTTAATCCCTTCTTATGAGAAACCATCATAGGGACACGGGTGCCATCTTTACTGGTGTAGAACACTTGCTCTGACACATAGTCATCGGGGTTAAACGAGACCTCTGGTTTAGCGAACAGACTAGATTGACCCGTTTTAAAATCAAACTTGTAAGTGGTCTGTGGCTGCACGTAACTATTAAAGGTGTAATAGAAATAGTCTTTGCTTCGCTTGCCATAAGGGCCGGCAATTTTCCCTTTACCGGGCAAGTCTACATCCTGACGCTTGGCACCCTCCATACTGAAAATAGATAACTGACCTAATACATCATGTAAGTAGCTGACCACTAAATGATCGTTAATGATTGCTACGCTCGCAATAGGATCGCTTGATTCAGCAATCACCGTCTTCCAATTTGCTTTGGCCGGACGCTTCACATCAATGGCAATCACTTTGCCATTAGGCGCGTCTAAATCGGTCTTAAAATAGAACACAGATTTATCATTGCCCAAGAAGCTATATTCGGCTTCAAGCTCAACAATCAATTCAACCACCGGAGCATTGTGTTCGGTTAACGACTTATAGAAGAAACGATTGCGACTGTCGGTACCTTGTGAAATCGAGATCAACAGGTAATCGCCCTGCTCCGATACTTCGGCGCCAAATCCCCAATCTTTATTCTGGGGACGCTCATAGATCAACACATCTTGAGATTGATCTGTACCTAATTTGTGATAGTAGACTTTTTGGTTAAAGTTTACATCGGCAAGTAAGTTGCCGCCCGCTGGCGCATCATAACGAGAGTAATACACCCCTTGGTTATCTTTACTCCATTGCGCACTAGAAAATTTAATCCAATTGAGTTCATCAACCAGCTTTTTGCCACTGACGACATCAACAAACTGCCACTGTTGCCAGTCCGAACCTGATTTTGACACGCCATAGGCAATCGTTTTACCGTCACCACTAACAGACACACCGCTTAATGCCACGGTACCATCGGTTGAAAAACTATTGGGATCGAGAGCAACCTTTTCTTGACCATGCTTATCTTTAACATACAACACCGACTGCGCCTGCAGGCCATCGTTACGGTAATAATAAGTGTAATCGCCATGCTCAGCTGGCGCGGTCACTTTTTCATAATTCCACAGCTCAGTGATACGATCGACAATGGCCTGTTTATTTTCGAGTTGAGCAAGATAGTCATGACCAGCCTGTTGCTGCTGTTTTACCCAAGCTTGGGTCGCTTCACTGTCTTCTTCAAGGTAACGATAGGGGTCGGCTACTTCGACACCATGAAGTGTCTCGACCACGCCTTGGGTTGTCGTTGGCGTGTTATCAGTTTGAGATGCATTATACTGACAGCCGCTGAGCACTAGCCCAAACCCCGCTATCAACAGAAGGTGTTGCTTTGACAAAATCGTTTTAAGACTCATCTGTTGCCATCCTGAATATCTAGTTATTATTTATAATAAATTTGTGAGCAAAAGCTCATAACCACGTACTATACAAGTAAAATTAAACAGCGCAATAATATTAAAACAATCAACGATAGCGATACTCCAGTTAATTGTTAATAAAAAACCAACATGGATAAGTTAATTAAAACGTAAAATTATGCACATATTGTGCTTAATCAATCGCAGAAAGGCCAAATGAGTGCATCTAGTGCAATAACCATCACTACCAAGCATTAGAAATACTAATTCAAATTAGCAATTTTTCTCGCTTGCTGCTTTAGAGGGCTAATCCTATAATTCGCCTCGTTTTCAGGAAGTGTCTACCTACGTAGATTTGAAAACAAGAACTCTAAGCTTGTGTGTTGATACACGTAAGTTTTTCCCTGGTTCTTATGCTTGACTTCCTTCCTTCAATTTGTTGATTGCAATCTATTATTTGCGGCCCACTTAACTATATTAAGTGGGCTTTTTTTTTACCTGTAATAATGCCAATACAAATTTGCGGCAATAAAAAACCCAGCATTAGCTGGGTTTATCTGAATATTAGCCGCTACGCCTATAGTGGCTTACTCAACCTTATCACCACCCGGCGGTTACGCGCACGTTCTTCAATGGTGTCATTCGAGGCCACATGACGACGCTCACCATGGCCTTCGGTATGAATACGATCTTGTGGTATACCTGCCGATAAAAACAGATCTTTAAGTGAATTAGCCCGTGTTTCAGATACCTTAGCATTGATAGAACGACCGCCATAGCTATCGGTATAGGCATCGATAAGTACTAACTCTACATCTTGATCGTAAGACAGGTATTGCTGCACTTTAGCAATTTGAGCCTTAGAGTACCTTGTTAACTCATTACCACCAAACTCATAGGTGAGTACAGTAAAGGCAATATCTTCAAAGCTATAGGGTAATAAATTAGCGAGACATGCACGAAAATCGGTATAGTTACGCGCAAAATTAGCGGCGGAAAGCCCTACAGCTACTTTACTAGAACGGTTATACCAATCTGCATAGTAAAATGTAGGCTGCATGCCGCGCTCTAATTCATTCAACATCGACCAAGCCGCATGTTTAGGCACTTCACCGCTAAAGTACTTCTGATAAGTCAGATCGGTTATCGGTTTTGACTGTACACCAGGACGCCATGCGGGGGCTGTGCTCATCAATTTTGCGTGCGTTACCTCATCAGGTTTTACCCACATATTAAGCGTAAAATTCAAATCATGATGTTTACCCGCGTAACTAGTAAAGATGGCCTTACCGTATGAAGGGATCTCATGTTCCAGTCGGCAGACAATCGGCGTGTTATCACTAATTCGCCACTGTGACTGCTCTAATGATGCCACATAATGGCGTAACTCAGCCTGAACTGTCAGTGACATCCCTAAGCTCAACCATAATGTAAAAATCAACGGCACCCTACTCAACATAGACAATCGCTCTCATTCATTGTGTTACTTAGGGCTATCGGCATGTTTTACTATTCCTTTAGCCTAGATATTAACCAATCAAACATGACAAGCTCAGGCTAGATACTTCATAATAGCGCTTGGCTAATTATTTGGATAATTTGATGAGCGATATGTGCGACGCTAATAAACTCAACCACCGTTTTCGGGGCTATTTCCCTGTGGTTATCGATGTAGAGACTGCTGGGTTCAATGCCCAGACCGATGCGTTGCTTGAAATTGCAGTGACTATGCTGAAAATGGACGATCAAGGTGTGTTAATGCTAGATAAAACGTTGCATTATCATATTGAGCCGTTTGAAGGCGCTAATCTTGAACCTGAAGCACTGGCATTTAACGGTATTGACCCATCTAACCCATTACGCGGTGCAGTATCAGAAAAAGAAGCCTTCTTAGAAATATTTAAAGAAGTAAAAAAAGCACAAAAAGCGTCCGGCTGCCACCGCAGCATCATAGTGGCTCACAATGCCGCCTTTGATCATGGTTTTGTCACCAAAGCAATTGAACGCAATGGGTTGAAACGCACGCCGTTTCATCCATTTGCCACCTTTGACACAGCAGCCTTATCGGGCCTTGCACTCGGACATACCGTGCTCGCTAGAGCCTGCGCTATCGCTGGAATTGATTTTGATAATAAAGAAGCGCACTCGGCACTGTATGACACAGAACGTACCGCCGAGCTTTTTTGCCATATCGTCAATAAATGGAAAGCCCTAGGCGGCTGGCCCTTGGAGTCTGCTGAAAATTCAGCACAGCAAGACAGTAGCAAGCAAAGTGAAGGGCAAACTGGTTGATAAGCTCACAGGCAAAATAGGTGAGCTGACGATGGAGTATACCTAAGACCAAGATAGCCTAAGGTCAAAATAGCATTAAAGCTAATAAAGCCGCATCTGTGGGGGATAACATAGCCCCATCACTTGCTAAAAACGTTTACTTTAGCAAGTCGCGAGAGAATAAAATACCATCAAGGTTATTTATCACGCCTTCAATTGGCTTAAGTGACAGAACCTATTTTGAACACAAAAAAGCCGCGATAATCGCGGCTTTTTGACTTACATACTATGACCCGAAAATTATAGTGAGTCAGCGTTGTCAGTCAGGTAAGAAGCTACGCCTTCTGGGCTTGCATTCATACCTTTGTCGCCTTTTTCCCAACCAGCAGGACAAACGTCACCGTGCTCTTCGTGGAACTGAAGTGCATCAACCATACGGATCATTTCGTCTACATTACGACCTAATGGAAGATCGTTAACCACTTGGTGACGTACTTGACCTTCTTTATCGATAAGGAAAGAACCACGGAAAGCCACGCCCGCTTCTGGATGCTCAACATCATATGCTTTACAGATCTCGTGCTTAACGTCAGCAACAAGTGTGTATTGAACTTGGCCAATACCACCTTTGTCTACCGGAGTGTTACGCCACGCGTTGTGAGTGAACTGAGAATCGATAGAAACACCGATAACTTCAACGCCACGCTTCTTGAACTCATCCATACGGTGATCGAAAGCGATCAGTTCAGATGGGCAAACGAAAGTGAAATCAAGTGGGTAGAAGAATACTACAGCTGTCTTACCTTTGATCGCTTCGCTTAGGTTAAAGCTATCTACGATTTCGCCATTACCAAGAACCGCTGCAGCAGTAAAATCAGGAGCCGGACGGCCTACTAATACACTCATTTTATATCTCCATCTATGGATTGAAAAAAGCTTTAGAACTATGAACTAAAAAGCATTATAGGCAGTCACCAGCGGGACACAAGCTATTTGGGATCATTGTCACCTTTTTTGAACAATTTGATTTCAGTTGCCCAATAACTGTCCGAGTCTAACACCAATGCCCACCTAGGGTTTACACTTACGCAGTAAACCTAGATACAGTTACATTACATCTCATTTTTTTTACAGATAAAATGCCGTTCGGCTGGACAAATAGCATGCTTGCGGTCGAAAATAGTCCCCACTTAAAACACAAAAGCCAGAAAATATATGAATGCAGTAGTTATTGCAGTTTGCTTGATGCTGGGGCTCAGCCTTGCAAGAGTACACGTTGTTATCGCGCTCACCATCAGTGCGCTTGTTGCAGGCTTAGTGGGTGGTATGGATTTACAGCATACGGTCGATGCGTTTAATACCGGACTTGGCGGTGGTGCTCAAATCGCACTCAGTTATGCCTTATTAGGTGCCTTTGCCGTCGCCCTCTCGCATTCGGGTCTGACGACGCTAATTTCAACAAAAGTGATTACCCTACTGGATCAAGAGCAAAATAGTCTTAATATCAATCGTGTACGCTGGTTACTGCTGCTTGCTCTATTAGCTATGGCCGTTTCTTCGCAAAATATTTTGCCAATCCATATTGCCTTTATTCCCATTTTGATCCCGCCACTACTGCACGTGATGTCTAAATTACGTTTAGATCGCCGTTTAGTGGCATGTGTATTGACCTTTGGGTTAGTCACCACTTATATGATCTTACCTATTGGCTTTGGCGGCATTTTTCTCAATGATATTTTGCTGTCTAACCTTAATAGCAATAATCTTGATGCTGTACGTGAACAGATCCCAACGGCCATGTTGATACCTGCGCTAGGGATGATTGTCGGCCTATTAGTCGCCACATTTATTAGCTACCGTAAGCCGCGTGAATACAAGCAAGAATTAGCATTAGTTGCCGAGCCAGAAGCCAACATTAATCGCCACAATATTTTGATTGCCCTTAGCGCCATATTGGCCACACTACTGGTGCAACTCTACACTGGCTCGATGATTTTTGGCGCACTCGTTGGCTTTATCATCTTCAGTTTTTCTGGGGCGCTTAAGCATGTCGCCGATCAAGATATCTTTAACCAAGGTGTGCGCATGATGGCCAACATAGGCTTTATCATGATATCGGCTGCAGGGTTCGCCGCGGTAGTCAAAGAGACGGGTGATGTGAGTACGTTAGTTGAATCACTTTCTTATTTGATTGGCGATAATAAGGCATTGGCGGCCTTCTTAATGTTAGTGGTTGGCTTATTGATCACCATGGGCATTGGCTCATCATTTTCAACCATCCCTATTATCGCTACCATTTATGTGCCACTGGCCATGAGCTTTGGCTTTTCGGTTGCCGCAACGATTGCACTGGTAGGTACCGCTGCAGCATTAGGCGACGCGGGCTCACCAGCCTCAGACTCAACCTTAGGCCCCACTGCGGGTCTTAATGCCGATGGTCAACACGACCATATTCGCGACAGCGTCATTCCAACGTTCATTCACTATAATATCCCGTTACTGGTCTTCGGTTGGATTGCCGCCATGGTGTTGTGATCTTAATGTCATCACTCCGATACAAAAAGGCAGCCACTTGGCTAATGCCAGTCAGTTAAGCTGATTGGCATTTTTCTTTTTATGGGGATATTTGCTTGGTTTTGACTTTATAGCCCTTGGGTACACCCTATCTTCTCGTTTCGTTGGTAGCTCGAAGTTACCTAGCATTTCTATCAGTTGCTCGTAATGATTGGGTAAATTTCCTGGGCTCATCAGTGGTAATCTTGCTAGGTAACTTAGTATCGTACTCGCGCAGTTACTGAAGCTGAGGCGATTGGCCCATATTCCTTTTCTTGACGCGGCCTCAGTCATTGCTTGACGCATCAGGTTGTAGCCAAGTAGTAAGCCCCAAAGTTCCTGTTCTACCATCTCTGATTTTTTACTTCTTAGCGTATACTCGCTGTTTAGTAGGGTCTGTTTCATCTCTCGGTAGCCAAGCTCTATTTCCCATCGATGATTATATAACTCAACGATGTCAGCACTTGGAAAGCGTAATGGGTCGACCATTGAGGTTAATACCTGATGCGTCTTACCTTTTATTGATTTTGTCACCAGCCTCGCTTCTATATGCGTCGGTAGCGCTGGGTTTTGTTGTCTGGCTTGGGCGGTTATTGCCAATTTCACCTGTTTATCTAACCGGCCATTTGAGTGTAAAACCTCGTACTGAAGCCCCTTTCTCGCAGGGATTAACCAGTGCCGCTCTTCACCACCTAGTTGCCATTGATGTAGCAAGTTTAAGGAGTAAAAACCTTTATCGAACATCGTGAGACTATGGTCTGGAGTTGACTGTATGAGCGCTTCTGCTAGCTTCATTTCACTCGTTTTATAACCATCAAACGCGCTATTTATCAGTTGATGGCTAGTGAGCTCCATATGACACACCATACGAACCTGAGGAAATGAGGTGTCACCATGTTGATTTGATGGTGAGCCAAAAGCATTACGATTATCAGCGGTGTCCTGAGTGCGCCAGACTACACCATCAACGGCTAATAAATTCAGTCCACACCACGTCTCAAATTGAGTGTTGCTATAGTAATGTTTTGCCATCATTTGAAAGGCATTTTTCATACTCTGCACACCTAACCTCTGGCGCCCTTGAACAAGAGCACTGGGGGCAATGAGCTTCTTTTTACCTGGTAGCATCAACTCCATATGAGTCGCAAGCTCCCATACAGACTGTTGTCGGTAAAAACTCATACCAATGACAGACCACATAACTGCATCAAGGGGTAAGCGACGTTTTCTTACTGTGGCGACCCCAGCAGTTTCAAAGGCTTGCTGGATGATGTTTTCATCCAATAAGTGATTAAGATTGGTAAAGGCTGTGGCTTCTTGGTGGTATTCAAAAGCGGTGCAGAAAGCTTGTTCTAAAGACATAAAAAAATCCAATATCATTTCTGATATTGGATTTTGAAGCCTTTTAAAGATCGGTCAACTGATCGTTTATATGCTTAACTGATCGGCATTAGCCACTTGGCTGCCTTTTCGCTAACTAAGATACACCCATACCAATGGCGCTTAGAAAGTGTAACCCACACTGACCATATAAACCCATGGATCGATATCTGTTTCAATCGTCACAGGAGCATCACCTAGATTAAATTTAACATCTGTGCTGATTTGTGCATACCAAACAGAGGCGTTTACCAGCCAGTTTTTATTCACTTGATAATCAAGACCTACCTGAGCTGCTAAGCCCCATGAGTTACTAAGGCTTAGATCAGTCAAAGCACCATCCAAATCATTGGTAAAATCATTGTCGAAGAAGTTGGTGAAGTTAACACCTGCACCAATGTATGGACGTAACTTTGATTGAGCCGAACCGAAATAGTACTGTGCGACTAAAGTTGGTGGAAGATGCTTGGTCTCGGCAATTTTACCGACACCATCTAAAGAAACATCATGACTAAAGGGTGTTGCCGCTAACAACTCAACCCCAATATTATCGGTCAGCATGTAACCAAAATTAAGCCCCAACTGGGTATCATCGCTTACTTTAAACTCACCAAAGCCTGCCACATCCTGACTAGATTCATTTGGTGCAACCATAACCGCACCAGCACGCACAATAATATCACCAGCTTGGTGAGCAGAAACCGCAGCACTAAATCCGCCTGTAAGTAGGGTGGCGGCAACAAGACCTGAAACGAGAGACTTTTTCATCATACTACTCCATTAATACAATTGTATATTGAGATTGTTATTAGCAATTTGCTTACATTTGCAGCCATCCTGCCAGCTGCAACCTTGCTACATATTGATCTATGTCAACAAAATAAATAACACCGTCATTTCAAGTGCGCACCAGTGACACGGATCACACTCACGAAACAAACATTGATAATACCCCTTTAAAATGAGTGACCTAGATCAAACAGGCGAATTAACCTCACCTCAAAGTGAAATAAAAAATGGGCTTAACCCAACAGATTGAAAGTAACTTGGCGTTAACATTTCGTGTTGCCAATTGGTTCGTATCCGATAGTAAAAGGGCGCATGTCAAATTAACTAAAATGCACTGAGAAACGATTAAGCAACTTGTCAAAGACTTATCAACATTTTTAATAAGCGCTCATTAAGCCAACCTAATTTATTGAGCTAATTTTTAGGAATAAAAAAGGAGCCGAAGCTCCGTTTTTGATTACATATATGTTAAGACAACATGCCTAGCATGAGTTAACGGCCGCTCACTGGCTTCATAATCACTTCCGTGGTGTATTTACCATTATTGATCACCGGAAACTTATCGTATGTTTGAAAGATCACCATACCGTTATAACGGATCATAGCAACGACCCCATAATTGATGCTGCTATCAATAGTATCCGCAGCAAAGGTAAATTTAAATGGCACAGGTACCTTAGCAATATTAAATGACTTCTGCGCCACAATAACCCCTGGTGTATCAAGATCGATAACAGCAATGGTAATAGCACTGCCTTGAGGCAACGCAATGCGCTCTAGATAACCTGCAGCCCCATTAACAATCACTGGCGGCTCGGGCTCAACGGTAACGCAAGCACTAAGTAACAATAAACAAAACAGTGCAATAAACCCTTTTACTTTACCTTTCATGATGTGCATCCCATTAACTCACTATAAAAACTATCTCAAACCACGTCACTCAAAACTATATGCTCAAGTTTGCTTGCAGCAATTCATTCCATTTAAGTTCATCGCTGCGTTAAACGAATTAACCCTTCCTGAGTCGCAGATGCTACCAAGGTGCCATCTTCACTGTAAAACTCACCTCTGACAAATCCTCGACCACCCGACGCATTGGGACTATCGATGCTGTAAAGCAACCACTGACTTAAATCGACAGGACGATGAAACCACATGGCATGATCTATCGTCGCCATGCGCATACCTGGGGTTAAAAACGACACGCCATGGGGCTGCGCTGCGGTCACCAAAAAATTAAAGTCAGAGGCATAAGCCAACAGATATTCATGTACCGACAGCTCATTGGGTACATTGCCGTTGGCACGGATCCACACGTAACGTTTAGGATCTGATGCCGCTGGCGCTATCGGGCTGCTAGGGTTGACTAGGCGCATTTCTAGGGGGGAGTCGGCCATAAACTTTTCAAGCACACGGGCAGGCACTTTATCACGCAACGTCATCGCCAACTCTTGTTGGTTCATTAATCCTTCAGGTCCTGGCACATCTGGCATCTGACTCTGGTGCTCAAAACCTTGCTCATGAGATTGAAACGAGCAGGTCATATAAAAGATCGGCCGCCCTTTTTGAATCGCTTTCACTTTTCGCGCACTAAAGCTGCCACCGTCGCGAACCACTTCCACATCGTACACTATCGGTAGTTTTTCATCGCCAGCGCGCAAGAAATAGGAATGAAACGAGTGAACTTGCCTTAAAGGATCAACGGTTTGTGCCGCCGCGCTTAGGGCTTGGCCCATCACTTGGCCACCAAATACGTGACCGAAGCCCAAATCTTGGCTTTGACCTCGATAAAGGCCAACCTCTATCTGCTCAAGCGACAGCAGCGATAATAGATCATCTAATACTTGACTCATTACACCTTACCGACAATATCTACTAAATTAAACGACAAGCTTACCTTAGAAGACGTTCATATGACTAGAGTATAACGGGGGATAAGGTGTTTAATTACACCGCTAATTATTCAATCACGATATGGTGTTCGCTAGCACTTCTTTTAGCCCAAGCGGTTATTTGAGCTTCACCACTGCGATGTACTCGATAAGGGCGCGCATACTTAAGCTCATGCCAACGCGCATGTATCACATTTGGATTACACTCGGCATCAGTAATACGCATGTGTGGAGATTCAGTGAATTTGCCATGGCTCACACTACCGGCTGCGACCAACAAATGCTGACCGCTAGGAGCTAAGGAGGAGGTCAAAAATAACATCACCGCATTTACCGATGAGGTCGAGAACAGCGGCTTAACTAAGGGTGACAAATGATGTTCGGTCATTTGAGTCAATGCGTGAGGGGTAATCGAGTTGACACAAATATTGCTATCAACACCTTCGATCGCCAGACTATTCACTAAGCCAATTAAGGCCATTTTACTGGTGGAAAAACAACTTTCATGTCGATCGCCATATAAGGCACTGGCGCCACAGCTCATGAGAATGCGCCCATAACCTTGGCGCTTCATCTGAGGCCAAACGAGTTTAGTCAGTATAAAACTGCCATTGACATCGATATCGAGCTGTTGCTGCCACTGAGCATAAGAAAGCTCCTCGAACGCACAAGGATGATGAATACTGGCATTATTAATGACAATATCAATATGGCCCCAACGGCCAAGAATTGCTGTAACCGCATCATTTAAACCATCACTATCACGAACATCTAACTTAAAGCTCATGGTCTGTGCGCCCAGTTCTGACAGGGTTTGTGAGGTTTTTGCCAGACCAGAGTCTTGGTCAAGCACTGCATCGGGATCGGCAATGCCAGCATCAATGAGCACAACATGCGCGCCCCGCTCGGCAAGCGCGATAGCATAAGCTCGCCCTAAGCCGGCTCCGGCTCCAGTGATCACAGCCACCTGTTCATCAAAACGCATAAGCTATTTCCCTTATGTCATTGCCTTGTTGACGCTTCCCAACATCAAGCTACTACAATCATAAAATTCCATATTAATTAATTAGATAATGATTAACTTAGCCATCAACCGACCTTACTAAATAGTCTTATAACAGCATATATGATGGTGATATTCTTTGAGGCTATCGACAAATATGAGTCAGGATAGGTAAGGCATTGTGCGCTCGCTCAAACTTTGACAATTTATCTTCACAAAATAATAACAAAATGACATTCAAGTAGAACAGCTGAACAATTATGCGCCATTTGAGCAAAAATAGAACGAAGCAGTTCACATAACGCTAATGCAAGCACTGCAAGGCGTCACCGTTTTTTGCTATGCTATTGATTGACCGTCTTGAGCGAATACCGCTCCCACTCCTATATTGCTAACGTAAGTACAAATACAACAATGAATCCTTGGATCCTGGCGACACGCCCACGCACTCTTCCTGCAGCTATTGGCCCGTTATTAGTGGGCAATATTTTAGCGATTAACCTAGAACAATTCAGTTGGTTCATCGCTGCTATTTCCATGTTATGCGGGGTTTTACTGCAAGTGGCGGTTAACTTAGCTAACGACTACTTTGACTTTAAAAGCGGTATCGACACCCATGAACGCTTAGGCCCAATACGAGTAACGCAAAGCGGCTTACTGGCGCCAGAAAAAGTGCGTAATGCCATGGTTGGCTGTCTGGCTCTGGCTTTAGTGGTTGGGTCAATACTCATTTATCATGGCGGCTGGCCCATCGCACTATTAGCGGCCCTGTCAATTTTAGGGGCACTTGGTTACAGCGGCGGCCCCTATCCATTGGCATCTCATGCATTGGGAGAAGTGGCGGCGTTTATCTTTTTTGGTTTAGTGGCTGTCGTGGGTAGCTTCTATCTTCAGGCTGGCACGACCAACACAGCAGCTTGGTTGCTTGGCAGCGCCATAGGCCTGTTTAATGCAGCTATCATGTTAGTGAATAACACCCGTGATATCCCAACCGATGCCAAAGCGGGTAAATTAACCTTGGCGGTCAAAATCGGCGAAGGCCAAGCAAGAGTGCTCTATCAGGCATTGGTTTATCTGCCTTTCGCCCTCATTATTGGCGGCTTTTTTCTGGGGTTATTACCAGGTTTACCTGTGCTCTTAGGCGGGCTATCACTGATTTTGGCACGTAAGTTAAACAGTGAGTTTAGCCACACTTCAGGCCAAGCCTTAAACCCTTTATTGGGTAAAACGGCCAAGTTAACGATTATTTTTAGTGCCTTATTCAGTCTAGGCTTAGCTTTTAGCTTTTAGCTTTTAGCTTACATCACATATAAATAAGGCCAGTGAATTCACTGGCCTTATTTATATTATTCGGTAGATAAATTTAGCGATAACCCCAAATTATTGCGCTTTTATACCTCGTATTCAGCGCCATCTTTCGACGTAAATTGCTTGTTGCGACTTCCGGCCTGTCCGCTAACTAGGCTCGTCCAGCTGCGCTGTGATGGCGCCTGTTGACTGTTAACTATGGTCATTAATGTCGCTTCAACTTGCACATCATCAATGCCAGCTAAGTCATTACAACCATGCTCACCCCGACGATTAATAGACACTTCAACGTGAAAACCATTGTTTTTCAAAACCAATGACGTCGGCTCACATTTATGGCCTGTTAAGGCGACAAATTGTTTAGGCTCAGCCAACCCACTTTGACTACCATCAGCAAAGAATGCCAATAACTGCTTATAATAAACGACATAACTGCAGACATCCTGATGCGACCCATTACTCAACGGAAAGTGTTGATCCAGCACTTGCTTGGCATAGGCTGTCGCTTCACTGTGGTTGTGCTGCTCTAATGCGGTGTTTCCGTTTGTATGTGTCATAGGCATTACCTGCTTGATGAAGTTGTAAATACTGTGGTCGATAAGATTAGATTGCTGTGTGTGAATATTCATAGCTTCATCCTCATATATAATTTGGTACGTTTATCGCGTTTGGGGCATCTCAAAGCTGACTGACTAATGGGTATCGACTTTGCCGAAATACACTGCAACTGACTTATCTCGATTGCTTGATTTGTAGTCTAGTCTTTTTTTCTTTACAATTTCACAATAGAAATTTCACAATGTGAATTTTACAAAATGAAAAACAATACAAGCTTAATGAGAAAGTCGCATTTTTTGGGAACCAAAATACGTAACCTCAGAAAACGTAACAACCTCACCATGGAAGATTTGTCAGCCCGCTGTATCCGTGTGGATGCCGATTCGGCGCCCTCGGTCTCTTATCTATCTATGATAGAGCGAGGTAAACGTGTGCCCAGCGCCGGCATGCTAGCTGTGATAGCGGCGGTGTTTCAAAAAGAGGTCGACTGGTTTCTTGACGATGCGCCCGAGCAACAAGCCATCACTCCAGTTAAAGGTTCTCGCGGCGGCATCTGTGGCATGGCGCTAGAGCCAAGCTTTTTGTTTTCTAGTGAAATTTTACAAATTGCCATCCCTGAAATGTTGTCACAAACTGGCATCAGCGGCCGCCAATTTGCCCATCTGTTAATTCGTGCTCATCAAGAGCATCATCAAAATCATTTTCCCGATCTTGAGCGCGCCGCAGAAGAAGTGGGCTTAAAACGCATGCCGCTCAGCCTAGATGATCTGCTGGAAATTGTCGCCAAGTTAGGATTAACAGTGAAATGGTTTACCCGCGCCCCTAAACAAATCCGTCTTGAAGCAGGTGCTAGCGAGCAGCATATCATCACCTCCTATTTTGAAATGCCCAATAAGCTGTGCCTCAACAAATTACTCAACAATCACACTAATCGACTCAAATACGATTTAGCCGTCCACATAGGCCATTGTGTTTTACACAACAAAGATGGCTTAAAAAGCATTATGGTCGCGGGTCGAAGCCACGGCACTAGCCTAAGTGAAGACAGCTTTACCGCGCCGCAATCCTCCACTGTCGATGCGCAAGATATTTTGCATGCTTGGCGTGATTTTGAGTCGAGTTTTTTTGCTGGCGCCCTGCTGTGTCCCAAGGTGCCCTTTAGGCAATTGCTCGACAGACACGGTTACGAAATTGATGTGGCTAAACGTGTTGGCGTGTCGGCTTCGGTGGCGATGCGCCGCATGACGGCCGTGTCACCTTATAGCCATTGGCACTATTTTGATGCCTACTCACCAGGAAAACTCAAAGCCGTCTACCGAGGCAATGGCATTCCGCTACCTTGGGGCAATATGCGCCAAGTTGAAGATCCCTGCCAGCACTGGGCGGTATTTAGAATGATCAATGCCACTTCGACGGGGTCTTCGGCACAGATCTCGATTTTAGATGTGGCTCAAGAGCCAAAAATTTATTGCTGTGAATCGATTAGGGTTAACGATCTGGCAGGCACGCCCCATGTGCTATGCGCCGGTATTGACCTCAACCCCGCCATCGAAGCTCAGGGCGGCGATGCAAAAGCTATCGCCCATGAGCTGAAACAGGTCTGTGTCGATAACGGCGGCTCAGCTCACCTGCCCACCAGCATTAAAACGGATATTAAGCGCGTGGCGAGAATACTTAATATCAATTGGATTGAGCGCGGCATAGACAACGAAGCCAGATTGATCTGTTCGCGGGGCTCAACCTGCCCACGTAAACCTAGCTGTTACGCCAGCGGCACTTGCGGCGGATAGATAATCCTATCAGCGCCATCATAAGGTAAAAGGCCACAGGGGAACCCGTGGCCTTTTGCTTATCCCTACCTCAACGGTTAGATGTCATAACTATTGGCTATAACTTTACTAACGTACGTGGCTTGTGGCTCCAATTAAGGTGATATTTTTCCCCTGCTGGAGTATCAATTCGCTCAAAACTGTGGGCACCGAAGAAGTCACGCTGACCTTGTAATAGGTTTGCAGGCAAGGTGTCGCAGCGAGAACTGTCATAATATGCCAATGCCGAGCCGATACAGGGTACAGGCACACCGCTTAACACGGCTTGGGACACCGCCCTGCGCCAATCGAACTGCTTGGTTGACAATGCTGCACTAAAGCTCTCGGCCATCAACAAGTTGCTCAGTTCCACCCCTTGTGTCTGCGCCGCTTGATAAGCCTCACTGATCGACTGTAAAAACTTGGCACGAATAATACAGCCCGCGCGCCATATCTTCGCAATTTCAGCAAAGTCCAATAGCCAACCTCTCTCGGTAGCCATCATCGCCATCAACTGAAACCCTTGGGCATAACAAGCAATCTTGGCGCAATATAAGGCGTTTTCTAACTGTTCGATAAACGTCGAACGCTCACTGCCGGTAAGCGCCGCCTTGCTTGGCCCCGCTAGACACTGGCTTAATTGTTGACGCTGTGTTTTTTGAGTGCTCATTGCGCGGGCATAAACGGCTTCTGCAATAGTTGGCGCGGGAGTCCCCAGCTGTAAACTGCTTACCGCGGTCCACAAGCCGGTGCCCTTTTGTCCCGCTTTATCGAGGATCATCTCCACTAATGGCTTGTCTGTTAAAGGATCGACCTGAGCCAGCACCTCGGCACTTATCTCCATCAAATAGCTATTGAGACTGCCTTGGTTCCAACGCGAAAAGACCTCACTCACCTCTAAGGCACTCATGCCACAGGTATCTGACAGCAACTGATAAGCTTCACAAATCAGCTGCATATCGGCATATTCGATACCGTTATGTACCATTTTGACATAATGCCCTGCGCCAGCAGGGCCAATATAGGTGGTACAGGGCTCGCCCTCTGTCACCGGGTTACCTGGCTCTTGTCGCTCTATCGGTAAGCCCGTTGCCGCATCCACTTTAGCGGCTATCGCTTGCCAAATCGGTTTAATATGCTCCCAGGCATTGATATCACCGCTGGGCATCAATGATGGACCAAAACGTGCGCCCATTTCACCACCCGATACAGCGCAGCTAAAAAAGATAAATTGACCCCCATAATGGGCTTCACGGGCGACGGTATCGGTCCATAGGCTGTTACCGGTATCAATGACAATATCATCGGCTTCAATGCCCGCATCAATCAGGGCACCGCAGACGCCATCGACAGGCTCCCCGGCAGGTACAGATAACACCACAATACGGGGTTTAGTGAGATTGGATAACATTTCAGAAAGATTATTACAGCCTTTAATACGCTGAGGCTGGCCGGCTAAGCGCTCTTGTTGTTCTTGTGCCAGTAAGCCATTAACTTTGTCATTATCTAGATCGAACGCAGCCACACGATAGTGGTTGTCGGCAATATTAAGTGCGAGGTTTTTTCCCATCACACCTAAGCCTATCATGCCAATATCGAGCAGTTCTGAATGATTTTGCATTACATGTGTCCCACAAAAAAAGCGATGAAAGAGGCCTGCCAATGATGGTGTTCACGCGATTTAAATCACATCTCAGGCCAAAAAGAGGAAAACACTAACAAGCCGATTGCTCATATTAAGCAAGCAATAAATTGATAATGATTATACAAAAATGAGTAACTTAATGACTAGGTATTATCCAATATCACTGGCCGCTGAAGAAAACACTGTATTTCAGTAAATCGCCAGCGTGCCCGTTACTGATTGAGCTCCGCCGTCAATGTGAGGCACAGATCGCGCATTTCATCGAGCTTGGCACCTGAAATGCTCACCTTATCCAATAATTGCTGCGTTAACGCCAAGGCAGCTTGTTTCAACGCCGCGCCCGCTAATGTCACATTAATCACTTTTTTACGCTCGTCGCGACTGTCGATCGTCCGCGCCACCAATCCCTTACCTTCCAGACGCTTAACTATGGGGGTCAAGGTGCCTAAATCGAGACGTGTCGATTGTGAAAGATCGGTCAAACTGGCGCCATCGTGTAACCACAATGCTTGCATTACTAGGTATTGAGGATAAGTTAAATCACACTGTTCTAGCAGTGGGCGATAGGCCCGCACTAGGGCGTTCGCGGCAGTATATAAGGCAAAACAGACATTATCTGACAATGCAGGTTTCACTGTTGAGGTCGTTGCCATCGCAGTGTTTTCAGCAGCGCTAGGGGATAGGTTATCTGATGTGCTTGTCACTGATTTGCTCGCCACTGGGTTGCCCTTAAACTCGTTATTCACTGAAAAAGTAATTATAAAAATGGAGGATCAAAATGCGCCAGAAAAACTCAACCCATTCATGTTAGGTATTCAATACCCATAAAACGGTATAAATGCATGCCTACAATAGCAAACCTTATATAGGTTTCTGTTAACACCGACATTTAGTTTGCGCGCAAAGCATTTGCATTACTCAGGCTTTGAGAGTAGAGTTTACCACAATTAGTTAGCGCACAAAGCAAAATGAGGATTTTCATGCAAGCACAACACATTTTACTCCAATCTCGCCCAGAGGGTATGCCAACGGCAGCCAATTTCGCCTTAACTCAAGTCACCCTACCTGAGTTACAGCAAGGTCAATTTTTAGTCAAAAACCTGTGGATGTCAGTTGACCCATACATGCGCGGCCGCATGATTGACAGAGAAAGTTATATCGCACCGTTCGCCTTAGGCGAAGTGCTTGAAGGTGGTGCCATCGGCGAAGTCATAGCATCAAAGCACGCCGACTTCCCTGTTGGCAGCAAAGTGAGCAGTATGAATGGTTGGCGTACTCACTATGTCACCGACGGCAGCGACCACACGATTTTACCTACAACCCCTTTATGTGAGTCTCACTTTCTTGGCGTGTTAGGCATGCCAGGCATGACAGCATGGACAGGTTTAAACCGTATCGCCGAGCTCAAAGCAGGTGAAACCCTGTTTGTATCGGCCGCTTCTGGCGCTGTGGGTAGCGTGGCTTGTCAACTCGGTTTGTTAATGGGGGCCAAAGTGATCGCCTCGGTCGGCTCTGACGAAAAAGTCGCGAGCCTCAAAGCCATGGGCGTTGAGCAGGTGATTAATTACAAAACCACAACGGACTTAAGCGCCGCACTGCGCGCCGCTGCGCCTCAAGGTGTCGATGTGTATTTTGAAAATGTCGGTGGTGAGCACTTAGCCGCCGCGCTGGATAATATGAACGATCATGGCCGTATCGCCGTGTGCGGCATGATTGCCCAGTACAATGATACCGCGCCAACACCTGGGCCGAATAACCTTGCTTATATTATTATGAAAAAGCTAAAAATTCAGGGCTTTATCGTATTTGAGCACTGGGAACATTATCCAGAGTTTACCCAGCAGATGGGTCAATGGTTAGCTAATGGCCAAGTGAAAGCCGAGCAAACTATCTATGACGGTATCGAGCAAGCCCCTGCGGCATTTATCGGCCTGTTCGAAGGTAAAAACCGCGGTAAGATGGTGGTTAAACTCGCTTAAACGGCTGAATAAAAAGTCGTAAACTAACAAGCCGACTAGTTAAAAGTCGGCTTTTTGAGTTTTGGTTATCAGACAACAAAGCCTAAAACAGGCTTTAATCTACCAGCTGTCAGGGATTATTTTACCTTTAATAATCCGACAAAGACGCATAACCCGCCGCCCACCATACCTGCCCACGCTTCTAGTGGGGTATCGCCGCTGAACGCTCGGCTGATCTGCGAGCTTGCCGAATCATAAATGTTATAACCCCACACTGCCAACGCGACGCCAACAAGAATAAGCGCAATACCAATGACTTTATTGATCATCATGAATCTGTATCCTTTATTTTCAACCTTCGATATTGGCGACAACACATAAAAACTGACTCGCGTGTAAAGACAGTTAACTCGACGCAATGTGTTGACCCCAACGGACAAGCAGTAGACTGCCGCCAACAAATACCATGTTAAAACAAGCCCTAACCATCCAATGATAACTGGCGTATGACAATTTAAACTGCTTAGACACTATCACCATAATCCCCATCAATGTAAACCATGGGGTAAAAAAGAAAATCAACTGCCACGTGACCAACATAACGGCTACATCATGCAGTGTACCACTGACGCTAAACGTCACAACCGAAGCCAATCCTTTGGGGATAAATTGGCTTAAAGGCTTCATCACGTATCGAGATAAGTAATAGCCCCATATCGGATTCCAATAGTGCCAAAAGAGATGAAAGCCGCCTGCCCCCAATGAACGTTGCAACATATTGCGCATCAAACCTGACGCGCCAAGTGGTACCCGTGGCGCTTTTTGACATACGCAGATAAAGATATCGATTTACACACTGGGCTTGTGTCGCCAACTACTGAAGGGCTAGGGCTAAAAAGGAAAAGGGCCAGATGGCCCTTTTCATACAAGCTTAATCACCAGCCTTATACATGGGCATCGGCATAGCCCATCCGGGTTAATACATTACGAACTAGCTCTAATGTATAAGGATCTTCAATGGTCGCTGGCATATTAAAGGTCTGATTATCGGCAATTTTACGCATAGTACCGCGTAAAATCTTGCCCGAGCGTGTCTTAGGTAATTTAGGCACGGCACTGACTAACCTAAACGCGGCCACAGGGCCAATCTGCTCGCGCACAAGGGCTGTCAGCTCTTTATGCAGTTGCTCATCACTTAAGGTGCAGCCTTTTTTAAGTACCACTAACCCCAGCGGCACCTGCCCTTTAAGCTTATCGTCAACGCCGATAACCGCCGCTTCAGCCACGGCTTCGTGTTGACACAATACCTCTTCAAAACGGCCGGTCGATAAACGGTGCCCGGCAACATTAATGATGTCGTCGATACGACTCATAATGTATAAGTATCCCTCTTCATCCATATAACCCGCATCGCCAGTAAGATAGAAACCAGGGTACATGGACAAGTAACTTTCCTTATATCGCGCCTCATTTTGCCAAAGGGTCGCCAAGGTGCCTGGTGGTAGTGGCAGTTTGATCACCACATTGCCAGTTTGATTAGCAGCAACGCGCTCGCCCATCTCGTCAACCACTTGCACATCATAACCCGGTACCGCTAATGCAGGGGAGCCCGCCTTAACCGGCACAGGCGCAGTGCCCATCATGTTGGCGGCCACTGGCCAGCCCGTCTCGGTTTGCCACCAATGATCGATAACGGGTTTGTTCAGCTTCTGCTCAGCCCAATGTAAAGTATCGGGATCGCAGCGTTCACCAGCTAAAAACACCGTCTGTAGACAACTTAAATCAACATCTTTTAAGAAGTCACCATCAGGATCGTCGCGCTTAATGGCACGAATGGCGGTCGGTGCAGTAAAGAAGCTCTTCACCTGATATTTAGCAATGGTACGCCAGAAAATCCCCGGATCTGGGGTGCCCACTGGCTTGCCTTCAAATAATAGCGTTGTCGCCCCCACCAGCAATGGACCATACACTATGTAGGAGTGCCCCACCACCCAACCGACATCCGATGCCGCCCAAAACACATCACCAGCATGTATGTCATAAATATTTTTCATCGACCACGCGAGCGCCACAGCATGGCCGCCGTTGTCGCGTACTACGCCTTTAGGCTGACCTGTGGTTCCAGAGGTATAAAGCACATATAAAGGATCGGTCGCCTCCACTGGTTGACAATCGATATTGGGCGCATCCACCATGGCCGATTGCCAATCCACATCGCGGCCATCAACTAAATCAGCATGCAATTGATGGCGGTTGAGAATAAGGCATTGCTCCACATGATGGGTCGCTTGAGCCAGTGCGTCGTCAAGTAACGGCTTATACGCCACCACACCAGAGGGCTCGATACCACACGATGCCGATAAGATCATTTTCGGCTTGGCATCATTAATACGCGTCGCCAGCTCATTGGCGGCAAAACCACCAAACACCACCGAATGGATGGCACCGAGTCGTGCACAAGCCAACATGGCATAGGCGGTTTCGGGGATCATCGGCATATAGATGATCACTCTATCGCCCTTAGTCACACCTTGGTTTGCCATGTAACCTGCAAGGCGACTCACTTGAGCTTGCAGCTCATTGTACGTAACGCCATATTCGGTATCGGTGATCGGGCTGACATATTGAATCGCCACCTGCTCACCACGCCCTGCCTCTACATGGCGGTCAACGGCGTTGTAACAGGTATTGATTTCGCCACCACTGAACCAGCGATACATGGGTGCATTTACGTCATCGAGTACGGTGTCGAATGGTTTAACCCAATTGATTGCTTGGGCGGCATCGGCCCAAAACTCATTTGGGTTTTCAATAGATTGTTGATGTAATTGGTTATGTAACGCCTTCATTTGCCTCTCTCCGAATGACATGGGTAGCGCCCATATCGGTTACTGATCACTCCGTTTTGCCCCCTAAAGCGACGAGGGCCAGTAAAAGCATTATGAGACACGGCGCGCCTTTGCCCATTAGACCTTTGCATAATGGCCACTCAATTAACAAGCTAAATGATTGTTAATATTTAACTTATTAGTATAGGCATGCGTACTTCGTACATTTTACCGCCTAAAATCTTTACCTTTACGTAAACTTCATATATCGTTCTAGCAATGTTAATTGTTATGGTATTTTTTTGATGAGCGACAAACACACCACCCAGATGACTTATTCCATTAGCGATCTGTCAAAAGAGTTCGATATAACCACCCGTAGTATCCGTTTTTATGAAGATCAGGGGCTGCTAAAACCTAAGCGTCGTGGGCAAACCCGCATCTATGGTCTCAAGGACAGAGTACGCCTAAAACTGATTTTACGCGGTAAGCGACTTGGCTTTTCTCTAGCCGAAACCCGCCGTTTATTTGAGCTTTATGACGCCGACAAAAACAGCAGCACCCAGCTACACACCATGCTCGATCTTGTCGAAGAGAAAAAGACCGCTCTTCAGCAGCAGATGGACGACATCAAGGTGGTATTGATGGAGCTCAATTCTGCCGAGCAGCAATGCCGCGCGGCACTTGAACTACAACAACAGTAATCCTGGATACATAACCATACAGAATTAACACAAGCAGTTGATAAGCCATAAAGTATTACAAAAAACAACACTAACATACTAAAATAATTATAAAAAAATCAGACCTGTAGGATATAACAATGACTCAACTCTACTCCTCTCTTAATTTTGGTCTCGGTGAAGATGTCGATATGCTGCGTGATGCAGTGCAGAGTTTCGCCGCCAATGAAATTGCTCCTATCGCCGCTAAAGTCGATCAGGAAAACGCCTTCCCTAACGAGCTCTGGCCCGTGCTGGGTGACATGGGCTTGTTAGGCGTCACTGTGCCTGAAGAATACGGCGGCGCCGACATGGGTTATCTCGCCCACGTAGTGGCGATGGAAGAGATTTCGCGTGCATCGGCGTCTATTGGCCTTAGCTATGGCGCGCACTCTAACCTGTGTGTTAACCAAATTAATCGCAACGGCAACGCCGAGCAGAAGGCTAAGTATCTGCCGAAACTGGTGAGCGGCGAGCATATTGGTGCCTTGGCCATGAGTGAACCTAATGCTGGTTCTGATGTGGTTTCAATGAAACTGCACGCACGCAAAGAGGGTGACCGCTATATCCTCAACGGCAACAAGATGTGGATCACCAATGGGCCCGACGCCCACACCTATGTGATCTACGCTAAAACTGACCTAGATAAAGGCCCCCACGGGATCACCGCATTTATCGTCGAGCGCGGTTCCAAAGGCTTTAGCCAGGCACAGAAGCTGGACAAACTGGGCATGCGCGGTTCAAACACCTGTGAATTGGTCTTTGAAGATTGTGAAGTCCCAGAAGAAAACATCTTAGGCGGACTCAACAACGGCGTAAAAGTTCTGATGAGCGGCCTAGACTACGAGCGCGTGGTCTTGTCTGGTGGCCCACTTGGGATCATGACAGCCTGTATGGATATCGTGGTGCCATACATCCACGAGCGTGAGCAGTTTGGTAAATCTATCGGCCAGTTCCAGCTAGTTCAGGGCAAGTTGGCCGACATGTATACCGGCATGAACGCGGCAAAATCTTATATCTATAACGTCGCTAAATCTTGCGACCGTGGTGAGACGACTCGCAAAGACGCCGCAGGCGCGATTCTCTACTCTGCCGAACTCGCTACCAAAATGGCACTCGATGCGATTCAACTGCTCGGCGGTAACGGCTATGTCAACGAATATGCTGCGGGTCGCCTACTGCGTGATGCTAAGTTGTATGAAATTGGCGCTGGCACCTCAGAAATTCGCCGCATGCTAATTGGCCGCGAGCTATTTAACGAATCTAAATAGTTAATCGCTTATTGATGGCCGAGAGATCGCTCGGCCTTTGATGAGTGCCAACGCCTCATCAGACACCATCACAGTTTACAAAAGGAACATTGACGTGACGCAACTGAGTAGTCGAATCAATCCTCGCAGCGATGAGTTCAAAACCAAACATCAACAGATGGCCAGTGTCGTGGCCGATCTCAAGCTCAAACTCGCTGAAATTGAACAAGGTGGCGGCGCCGTCGCTATGGAACGTCATCTTGCTCGCGGCAAATTGTCGCCTCGCCAGCGCGTCGAGAAGCTACTCGACTCTGGCTCGCCGTTTTTAGAGATATCCCAATTTGCCGCCTATGAGGTGTATGACGAAGTGGTGCCCGCAGCAGGGATCATCGCCGGTATAGGCAGAGTCAGTGGCGTCGAGTGTATGGTGATCGCCAACGATGCCACGGTTAAAGGCGGCACCTACTATCCGCTGACCGTCAAAAAGCATCTGCGCGCGCAAGATATTGCTAAGCGTTGCCACCTGCCCTGTATCTACTTAGTCGATTCGGGTGGCGCTAACCTGCCACGTCAAGATGAGGTGTTCCCCGATCGCGATCATTTTGGGCGTATCTTCTATAACCAAGCACAGATGTCAGCATTAGGCATTCCTCAAATTGCGGTGGTCATGGGCTTGTGCACCGCAGGTGGCGCTTACGTGCCAGCCATGGCCGATGAGTCCATTATCGTTAAAGAGCAAGGCACTATCTTCTTGGCTGGCCCACCATTAGTTAAGGCGGCAACCGGTGAAGAGGTGTCGGCAGAAGAGCTTGGCGGCGCCGAAGTACACACCAAAATATCTGGCGTTGCCGATCACTTGGCCCAAAACGATGAGCACGCCCTCGAACTTGCCCGTAAAGCCATGACACGTCTCAATCACAACAAACAGATTGAAAGCTTATTAAGCCCAGCCAAACCACCTAAATTTGATATTAATGAGCTCTACGGCATTGTCGGCACAGATCTGAAGAAGCCATTCGATGTCAAAGAGGTGATCGCCCGTATCGTCGATGACTCAGATTTCGATGAGTTCAAGGCGAACTATGGCGCGACACTCGTGTGCGGTTTTGCCCGTATTCATGGCTATCCCGTGGGTATTGTGGCCAACAACGGCATCTTATTCTCTGAGTCGGCGCAAAAAGGGGCTCACTTTATCGAGCTTTGTTGTCAGCGCAAGATCCCGCTGCTGTTCCTGCAAAATATCACCGGCTTTATGGTGGGTAAAAAATACGAACATGAAGGCATAGCCAAACACGGCGCTAAGATGGTCACCGCGGTCTCTTGTGCCAACGTGCCTAAATTTACCGTGATTATTGGCGGCAGCTACGGCGCGGGTAACTACGGTATGTGCGGTCGAGCCTTTGAACCCACCATGATGTGGATGTGGCCAAATGCGCGCATCTCTGTGATGGGCGGTGAACAAGCCGCTGGCGTATTGGCTACCGTTCGCCGTGATGGACTCACGCGTAAAGGCCTTGAGTGGTCAAGCGAGGATGAAGCGGCGTTTCGCGCGCCAATCGTCGAGCAATATGACAAAGAGGGTCACCCTTACCATGCCAGCGCTCGCCTTTGGGATGATGGCATTATCGATCCAGCCCAAACACGCGATGTTGTCGGCTTAGCCTTGTCTGCCGCCCTAAATGCCCCAGTTCAAGAAACCAAGTTTGGTGTGTTCCGCATGTAAGCGGCCATCAACTTCGATTTCTTAACTTAGGCAGAGGATGCAAACATGACCGACAAGACAACACTAGACACTCAATTTCAATACCTCAGCTGCGCCCTAAACAATGGCGTCGGCGAGATGGTGCTTAACCGCGCCGACAAACATAACGCCTTCGATGAGGTGATGATTAGCGAGATGATCGCAGCACTGGATAGTTTTGCTAGCAATGACGATTGCCAAGTCTTAGTGCTCAAGGCCAATGGCAAAAACTTTAGCGCTGGCGCCGATCTTAACTGGATGCGCAAACAAGCCATGATGGATTTTGAGCAAAACTTGGCCGATGCCAATGAGCTCGCCACCTTGATGCATACATTGGATAAGTTCCCTAAACCGACTATTGCGCTGGTACAAGGAGCTGCCTTTGGTGGCGCACTAGGCCTTATCTGCGCAAGCGATATCGCGATCGCCAACGAGCGCGCCAGCTTTTGCCTAAGCGAAGTCAAGCTTGGATTAATTCCCGCAGTGATCAGCCCTTACGTGGTACGCGCCATGGGGCAACGCGCCTCACGCCGCTACATGCTCACCGCCGAGCGTTTTAATGCAGAAACAGCGTTAAAGCTCAATGTTATCCATGAGATAGCTGATGATCTCGACGCTGCAGCAGCACCCATTATCGCCGCCCTGTTAAGCAATAGCCCACAAGGTATGGCATGGGTAAAAACCTTGTTGTCACGCTTAGAAGATGGCGTTATCGATGACGATACATTGAGCTACACCAGTGAGCGCATCGCCCGTATTCGTGTATCTGATGAAGGTCAAGAGGGGCTAAATGCCTTTTTCGATAAACGTAGCCCAGATTGGAAAGCGATATGAACACCACAATGAATAATGACCCTATTGCCAAGCCAAGCGCGGGAGTTCGCTAACATGTTTACTAAACTACTGATTGCCAACCGCGGCGAAATTGCTTGTCGCATTATCAAGACCGCCAATGCCATGGGGGTAAAAACTGTCGCCCTCTATTCCGATGCCGATAAAGACGCGCGTCATGTGGCGATGGCCGATGAGTCTTTCTACTTAGGCGGTAGCGCACCGAGTGAGTCATACCTAAAAGGCGATCTGATCCTAGAGATCGCAAAGCGCAGCGGCGCTCAGGCCGTTCATCCGGGTTATGGCTTTCTATCTGAAAATGCCTACTTTGCACGCCAGTGTGAACAAGCTGGCATCGCCTTCATTGGCCCAGGCGCCGACGCCATCGATGCCATGGGCAGCAAAAGTGCGGCTAAGATCATCATGGAAAAAGCCAATGTGCCATTAGTACCGGGCTACCACGGTGACGACCAAAGTGATGCAACCTTACTTCAAGCCTCGAAAGAGATAGGCTTTCCGCAACTGATCAAAGCGGCCTATGGCGGCGGTGGTAAAGGGATGCGAATCGTCGAGTCTGAAAAGGAAGCGCTGGGCGCGATTAACTCAGCCCGCCGTGAAGCGGCATCTTCGTTTGGTAACGATAAATTATTGATTGAGCGCTACTTAAGACAGCCTCGTCATGTCGAAGTGCAAGTGTTTGCCGACACTCAAGGCAACTGTATCTACCTCTCCGACCGTGACTGCTCCATTCAACGTCGCCACCAAAAAGTGGTCGAGGAGGCTCCAGCACCGGGTTTAACGGACAGCCTTCGTCGTGCCATGGGTGAAGCAGCCGTTGCTGCCGCTAAAGCGATTGATTATGTCGGCGCCGGTACGGTCGAGTTTCTACTCGACACCCATGCTACCGACGAGGCAAGTAGCTTCTATTTTATGGAGATGAATACCCGCTTACAGGTTGAGCATCCCGTCACCGAGATGGTTACAGGCCAAGACTTAGTCAAATGGCAGCTAATGGTGGCCAGTGGCAGTGAGTTACCACTGAAGCAAGATGAAGTGCGTATTCACGGTCACTCGTTTGAAGCGCGTATTTACGCCGAAGATCCGCAAAATGCGTTTTTACCTGCTAGCGGTAAGCTGAACTTCTTGCGCGAGCCCGAGCAAAGCCGCTATGTGCGTATCGACTCAGGCATTCGTGAAAACGATGTGATCAGTAACTTTTACGACCCCATGATCGCGAAATTAATTGTATGGGACGAGTCTCGCCCACGGGCACTGCAACGCTTAGTGCACGCGCTTGAGTCTTATCAAATTAGCGGTCTGAAACACAACATAGAGTTCTTAGCGAATATCGCCGAACATCAAGCCTTTAGCGACGCCAACTTTAGCACCGATTTTATTGAGCGTTACGGCGACACCTTAATTGGTACTAACTTAGATGCTGAGAGCAGCAAAGAGCAAAATAGCGCCCTCGCCTTCGCCACCCTATATCACCTTTGCGCGCAAAAAGAGCTGGCGAAACTCACCGCCACCAATAGCAATGATCCCTACTCTCCTTGGGGCCAAGTGAGTGGTTTTAGGCTCAACCGCAGCGGCGTTCACCAGCTCACCTTGCTAGACGACCAACATCAAATACAGCACTTAACCCTCAGCCAAATCGGCGATAGCTATTATTTAAATCTTAACGATCAAACGCTGACACTCAGCGGTGAGTTAAAACAAGATCTGCTACACGCCGAAATTAACGGCCATAAGAGCAAGATCCCAGTGAGCCGAGAAGGTGATGATTTTACGCTGTTTTTACCCTCTGGCAGCTATCATTACCGCGCGATTCAAACTGAAATTGTTGAAGACCAAGGTAGCATCGAAGATAAACTTAAAGCCCCCATGAATGGCACTATCGTGACCCATCTTGTTGCAGTAGGCGATAAGGTTGAACAAGGCCAAGGCTTAATGGTGATGGAAGCGATGAAGATGGAATACACCATAGAAGCACCGTTTAATGGCACAGTTACCGCCTTCTTCTTTGAGCCTGGCGAGCTGGTCAGCGATGGCGCAGTGCTTGCCGATGTCAGCGCTAGTGAGGAGGCTTAATCATGTCCACTAGCCTTGGCAGATACCCAAGTAAGGTAAGCCTTTTTGAGGTTGGCGCCCGCGATGGCCTGCAAAACGAGCAAGCAGTCACTACGGCTGACAAGCTTATCCTTATCGACCAGTTAGCCGTGGCTGGGCTAAAACGCATCGAGGCGGGCAGCTTTGTGTCACCGAAATGGGTGCCGCAAATGGCCGATTCAGCGGATATTTTTAAGCGGCTCAATAAACGCAGTGGCGTAGTCTACAGCGCGCTTACACCCAATTTAAAAGGGCTGGAACTTGCGCTTGACGCTGGCGCAGACGAAGTGGCCATCTTTGGCGCCGCTTCACAGAGCTTCAGCCAGCGTAATATCAACTGTTCAATTGAAGAGTCTATCGAGCGTTTTATCCCAGTGATAGAGGCTGCTAAAGCCAAAAACATCGCCGTACGCGGCTATGTATCTTGTGTTCTAGGCTGTCCCTATGAAGGTGATATTGCCGTAAGTGAAGTCGCGAGAGTGGCAGAACTTCTTTACAAAATGGGCTGCTATGAGATCTCACTCGGCGACACTATCGGTGTTGGCACGCCAGTTAACGCCCGTAAAATGGTGGAGGCGGTAGCGCAGAAAGTCCCCATAGATAAACTGGCGCTGCATTTTCATGATACTTATGGCCAAGCACTGGCTAATATTCTCGCCTGTTTAGAAACGGGCGTAAGCGTTATCGACAGCTCGGTCGCAGGTCTGGGGGGATGCCCTTATGCCAAAGGCGCATCGGGTAACTTGGCGACAGAAGATCTGGTTTACATGCTGCACGGTTTAGGCATAGAAACAGGCGTTGATTTACCAAGCTTAATAGAGGCGGGCAATACGATTAGCCGAGCGCTGGGCAGAACCAGTGGCGCAAAAGTAGCCCTCGCGCTGACCGAATAACTTAAGGCGCGACTAGAAGAAAAGATGCTCGGCGCCTAGCCTAGCACCTCTCACAGGAGATAATAATAATGGCAGGACTCAATAAGCTGGTTAGCAGCTACGAAGCAGCATTACACGGCCTTGAAGACAACATGACCGTCATGGTCGGTGGATTTGGATTGTGTGGTATTCCTGAAGGACTCATTGCTCAAATGGTTAAAATGGGCACGACTGGACTCACTGCGATTTCAAACAACGCTGGCGTCGATGACTTTGGTTTAGGCTTGCTACTCAAGAGCCGTCAGATCAGCACCATGATCGCCTCTTATGTGGGTGAAAACGCCACTTTTGAGCAGCAGATGCTCTCTGGCGAACTCAATGTTATCTTGACGCCTCAAGGTACATTAGCGGAAAAAATCCGCGCGGGCGGCGCAGGTATCCCCGCATTCTTTACCGCCACAGGTTATGGCACCCCCGTCGCTGAAGGCAAAGAAACACGCGAAATCGATGGTCGTCACTATGTATTAGAACCAGCACTGAAAGCAGATTTTGCCTTAGTCCGCGCCTGGAAAGCCGATACCATGGGTAACTTGGTGTTCCGTAAAACCGCCGCTAACTTCAACCCTATGATGGCCACCGCGGGTAAGATTACCGTGGTAGAAGCCGAGCATATCGTTGAGCCGGGGGAACTCGACCCAGATCATATTCATACCCCAGGTATCTATGTCGATCGCGTGATCCAAGGCACGTTCGAGAAGCGCATCGAGCAACGTACCGTCAAAGCAGCCACTAAATAGGAGGAAACACCATGGCGTTATCAAGAGAACAACTAGCACAACGTGTTTCCCAAGAGCTACAAGATGGCTTTTACGTCAATTTAGGCATTGGTATTCCCACCTTAGTCGCTAACTATATTCCCGATGGGATGGCAGTGATGCTGCAATCGGAAAACGGCCTGCTTGGCATGGGCGAATTCCCAACGGAAGAGACCATAGATGCGGATCTAATTAATGCGGGTAAACAAACGGTAACGGCAGTACCGGGCGCATCTTTTTTCTCATCGGCCGAGAGTTTTGCGATGATCCGTGGCGGTCATGTGGATCTAACCGTGCTTGGCGCTTTTGAAGTCGATGTTAATGGCTCAATCGCCTCTTGGATGATCCCAGGCAAACTAATCAAAGGCATGGGCGGTGCCATGGATTTAGTAGCTGGCGCGGACAATATCATCGTCACCATGATGCATGCCGACAAATACGGTAACTCAAAGTTACTGCCTAAATGCGAGCTACCGCTCACAGGTTATGGCTGTATTAAACGGGTATTGACCGATTTGGCTTTTGTCGAGATTAAAGATGGCGCCTTCCATCTACTGGAGCGCGCACCAGGGGTGAGTGTCGAAGAGATCATTGAGAAAACGGCGGGTAAGCTAATCGTGCCAGAGCATGTACCTGAGATGGTGTTTTAGGATCTAAATGCCTACTCTAATAGTTACAGGTCTAAGAGTTACAGCTTAAAATCCCCTACAAAAAAGGTTACCTCGCGAGGTAACCTTTTTATGAGTGCTGGATCAGTGAAACTGATTAGTCCCACAAAAACTCGCGAAAGTGTTTACGGCATACAGACTCATAACTTTCGTTACCACCAATAGCCACCTGTTCACCCTCTTTCATTGGTTTACCTTCACCATCTAGGCGCACCACCATATTGGCCTTACGACCACAATGACAAATGGTTTTTAACTCGACTAACTTATCGGCCCAGGCAAGCAAATATTGGCTACCACTAAATAACTCACCTTGGAAATCGGTTTTCAGGCCATAACACAGAACGGGAATATCTAAAATATCCACCACATAGGTTAACTGCTTTACCTGCTCTTTACTGAGAAACTGTGATTCGTCGATTAAGATACAGTGTAAATGTTGTTCTTGATGGGCGCTCATTATCATCGAGGATAAATTATCGCTAGCACTGAACACTTGAGCGTCAGTTTCAATCCCGATACGTGACGCCACTTTACCAATGCCATAGCGATCGTCAATCGACGCTGTCATCACCAAAGTGTGCATACCGCGCTCGCGATAATTATAAGATGACTGAAGTAAAGAGGTCGACTTACCTGCGTTCATCGCAGAGTAGTAAAAATAGAGCTGCGCCAACTGAGTTATTCCTATGATTATTTTGAGCGCAGATTTTAACACTAATTAATCGTGTTTCGTAGCTATAAACTAACCCAATTTGCGCTCTTGTGAGCTAGAAAACATCCCAGACTCTTCCCTCGCAAAGCCAAATAATGGTATTGTTGCCCATTACATTTGAGTAAAACAACTTAGCAAACTTATCGTCATTTCAGACAATTTTAACCCAGCTTTGCTACGTTGGACGTGTATAAATAATAACAAAACAACAATTGAAGGTTTTTATAAACATGCGCAAAACATTACTTGCTGCGTCAATCGCGGCCACCATTGCCCTTACAGGCTGCTCACTCAATGAAACTCAAGCGCCTGCTGCCGCAGCGGTGCAAACTCAAAACCCATTAATGCAAGCCAGTTCGCTGCAATACCAAGCGCCCGATTTTAACATCATCAAAGATGAACATTTTCAGCCCGCACTAGATCAAGGTATCAAAGAGCATTATCAACAAGTACTCACGATTGCCAATAATAGCGCGGCGCCGACATTTGAAAACACCATAGTTGCATTAGAAACCAGTGGCGAACTGCTGAACCGTGCTTCAAAGGTGTTCTATAACTTAGCGGGTACAGATAGCAACCCAACACTGCGCAAAATCCAAGGTGAAATGGCGCCTAAAATGGCCGCTCATTCCGATAATATTCACCTTAACGCGCCATTATTTGCCCGTATCGACAGCCTCTATCAACAGCGCAATAGCTTAGGTTTGACGAATGAAGAAGTGCGTCTTATCGAGGTTTATCACCAACGCTTTGTGATGGCTGGTGCCAAATTGACCGATGAGCAAAAAGCAAAAATTCGCGTCTTAAATGAAGAACAATCGACACTGACCAATGAATTTAGCCAGCGCCTAATGCGCCTGACCAAAGAGATTGCGGTGGTTATTGATGATGTCAATCAATTAGCGGGCTTGTCTGACAGTGAAATTCGCGCTGCTAAAGCCGATGCAGCGGCTCAAGGCCATGAAGGCAAATACCTGCTTAGTATCACCAATACTACGCGCCAACCTGTATTAGCTAAACTTGAAAACCGTCAGTTACGCCAACGAGTATGGCAAGCCTCATCAACTCGAGGGATGAGTGGTGAAAACGAAACCGCTTCACTTGTTGCTCGCCTCGCACAACTTCGCGCCGAACGCGCTGAGTTGCTAGGTTACAAGAGCTGGGCTGACTATCGCCTAGCACCGCAAATGGCTAAAAATCCCGAAGCGGTTTACCAAATGTTTGGCTCTATGGTGCCAGCTGTTGTCGCTAACACTCAAAAAGAAGCCGACGATATTCAGGCGATGATCAATAAAACCGGTGGCGATTTTACTCTAGCGCCATGGGATTGGGCCTTTTACGCCGAAAAGGTACGTCAAGAAAAGTTTAATCTTGATGAAAGCTCCATCAAGCCTTATTTCGAGTTCAATCGAGTATTGACTGACGGCGTATTTTTCACGCTTGAATCGCTTTACGGCGTCACCTTTAAGCCGCGCCCCGATCTTCCTGTGTATCATGAAGATGTAAAAGCCTATGAGATGTTTGATGCAGATGGGACTTCGATGGCTATTTTCTACGGCGATTACTTTGCCCGTGAAGGTAAGCGTGGCGGTGCATGGATGAGCTCATTTGTAGCGCAATCAAAACTGCTCAACAGTAAGCCGGTTGTCGTTAACGTGATGAACATCAAAAAGGCACCAGAGGGTGAAGCCACTTTTGTGAGCTACGATGAAGTGACCACTATGTTCCACGAATTGGGCCATGGTACTCACGGCATGTTCTCTAAGGTCACCTACCCTAGCCTTTCAGGCACTGCGGTCTCGCGTGATTTTGTCGAGTTCCCATCAACCTTCGAAGAAGATTGGGCTGCCCATCCAAAAGTGTTAGCTAACTATGCTAAACACTATGAGACAGGTGAAGTGATCCCTGATGAACTGCTGCAGAAATTACTTAAATCACGCAGCTTCAATCAAGGTTTCGATACGCTGGAGTATATGGCAGCCGCATTAGTAGATTTAGAGTGGCATTCACTACCTGCAGACGCACCATTACAAGATGTAGCGAGTTTCGAAGCTAAAGCGCTGGAAAAACATGGCATCAATATCGCTGCCGTTCCACCACGTTACAAATCCACTTATTTTGCTCATGCCTTCCCAGGTGGATATTCAGCTAGCTATTATGCCTACATGTGGAGTGAGATCTTAGCGGCAGATGCTTTTGCTTATGTACAGACCCAAGGTGGTCTAAATCGCGACATTGGCATGAAGTACCGCAAGACGATACGCGAAGTGGGCAACAGCGTGCCACCGATGGAAGCCTACAAAGCATTCCGAGGGCAAGCGCCTACAACAGAAGCGCTACTTAAGCGACGCGGTTTAAACTAAAGCAACTCATGCAACGCCCATAAAAATGCCGCTATGATTAGCGGCATTTTTTATCACTGATTTCGCCTTAGCGGCTCATGATTATATCGTTGGTTTAGCAGCTTGATAGCGAAGTACAACCACACTTATCACAAACAGCACACTACTGGCACCTAAGCCTGCAGCCAGCGATTCGGTAAAGCCGAGCACCACATAGCCACCTAAGCTTATCCCTGCCACAATAAGCGCGTAAGGTAGCTGAGTTAATACATGGTCAATGTGATGACAATTAGCGCCTGTTGACGACAAAATAGTGGTATCGGAGATCGGTGAGCAATGATCGCCAAATACCGCACCCGCTAATACTGCAGCCAGCATGGGAAGCATCATATTGGTGTGCGTGCCCATGGCCATATCGGCGGCAATCGGCAACATGATGCCGAACGTGCCCCAGCTAGTCCCCGTTGAAAACGCGGTCAATCCGGCCAGAATAAATAATACCGCAGGCAGTAACGCAAAGGGGATATTACCTGTGGCTAGGCTGGCCATATATTTACCCGTTTCCATCTGACCAATCACACCGGCAATGGTCCAAGCAAACAGTAAGATATAGATAGCAGGTAACATAGAACGTGCACCTGCTATCATCCCTTTAAGGATTAATGATTTATCTAAACCTTGACTGAGAACTAACAGCAATGTGGCCACTAGGCCAATGATCGCCCCAAAAAACAGTGATGAAGCCACATCGGTTTTTTCAAAGGCGCCAATTAAGGTAAATGGCAAGTTATCCGCGGCTAACGCGTCTGCTCCGCTGCTGACCATATAATAGATAGTGGCGCCAACGAGTACTGTGATGGGTAAAAATAGCCCTGATATTTTACCCGAATCGGCCTCAGGCAGATCGCTATTGGCTCCAGGTGGTAATCCTTTAGACTCATCATAAAGATGACCTTTTTGGGCGTTAAGCTCATGCTGACGCATCGGGCCAACATCGAGCCCCATAAAGGCGACACACAATAGGAGTAACAGCGCAAAGATAGCGTAGAAGTTCATCGGGATCATCTGAATGAACACGCTTAGATGCCCTGTATCAGCAAAACCATGTGCCGTTAAAATGCCGCCAATCAGCGCAATAATATATGCCCCCCAACTCGACACGGGTGAGATAACACAGATAGGCGCTGCGGTCGAATCCAGCAGGTAGGCCAATTTACTGCGTGAAATGTAATAGCGATCGGTTAACGGCCTTGCCACGCTGCCGACAACTAAGCTATTAAAATAATCGTCAATAAATACCACGCAACCTAAAAACATGGTCAATAGCTTAGCATCACGTTTATTGCGAATATGCTGACGTGCCCAATTGGCAAACGCCTTAGCAGCGCCGCTGACAGTGATCAATGCGGTGATCATCCCCAACAAGATAAGGAACCCAAGCAGATAGACATTCCAACTATTGAGGGCGCCATCGGCCCAAAATAACCCCGTCACCTGCTTAGCGAGATATTGTCCCGTGTCACCGAAGGAATAATCGGTGATAAGCACAGCCCCAAGTAGGATCCCCACCCCAAGCGAAAGTAATACTCGACGAGTAAAAATCGCCAGCAAAATAGCCACCACAGGGGGCAGCAAGGAAAGCGCCGAATCGGCGTAACTCAAAGTCGTCATTGTTTTATATTGTCTTCGTTAAATTACGAATGGAGGGCAACTGAACTGGTGGGATATAGCAAAAGATATTACACCTGTCCTATCAGTAGCGCTCCATAGTGATACCAGTTGTCGGTATACCTTCTTTTTATCATTCCGGATAAAAAGCACTATGGCAGTGCTGCCTCTATTCGATGACAGCCCCAGCAGTGAGCTTTGATGAACTCGACCACTTCGGCATTAAATCCTTTCCTATTCGCTGTACGGCATCACCCTAACGAATACTACTAATATTTAATGCACCTCTACGTCTCAGGACGCCTGACCAATTTCACTATCGGCAGGCGTGACGCACATAGAAACACAAGCGGCTTTAAGGATGCTACCTCAAAGCCGGCCAACGTGATCTATATCACACTAAGTTTTAAATGAACACCAAGATATTCACCAAGTGTTTACAACTTACTAAAGAAGCTCTACTAACTTAGGTACTGCATCAAACAGATCCGCTTCTAAACCATAATCGGCCACTTGGAAAATAGGCGCCTCTGGATCCTTGTTGATGGCCACAATCACCTTAGAGTCTTTCATCCCTGCCAAGTGTTGAATCGCGCCCGAAATACCAACAGCAATGTACAGATCTGGGGCAACAATCTTACCGGTTTGCCCAACTTGCAGATCGTTAGGCACATAGCCCGCATCTACTGCTGCACGAGATGCCCCTAAAGCCCCCCCCAGTTTATCGGCAAGTTGCTCTAACATTGCAAAATTCTCAGCACTGCCCATTGCACGACCGCCCGACACCACAACCGATGCCGCGCCTAAATCTGGGCGCTCTGATTCGGTCAATGTTTGTGAAACAAATTCAACATTACTGGTAAAAACACCACCAAGGGTCTGCTCGGCTGCCGCGCCATCATTACTCACAGCGTCAAATGCACTCACGCGCACCGTCATCACTTTGATGGCATCTACACTCTGCACGGTAGCCATGGCACTGCCTGCATAGATTGGCCGAACAAAGGTATCTTCACTGACAACTTCAACCACTTCAGACAGTTGCGACACATCAAGTAAGGCTGCTACGCGCGGTAAAACATCTTTACCTAAACTCGATGCTGAAGCCAAAATATGTTGATAATCGTTGGCGATAGAGACCACTAGTGCCCCTAAGTTCTCGGCGATACCGTGGGCATAAGCCGCATTGTCTGCCACTAATACACTGCGCACACCGCTCAATTGCTTAGCAGCCTCGACCACTGGTGCACAGTTTTCACCTGCGACTAATAAGTCTACATCGCGACCAATTTGTTGTGCACACGAAACCACTTTAGCCGTGTCTAGTTTTAAACTCGCGTTATCATGTTCTGCTATTACTAGAATCGCCATTAGATCACCTTCGCTTCATTTTTTAGCTTTTCAACCAGCTCCTCAACAGAAGCCACCATCACGCCCGCCTTACGCTGTGCAGGTGGAGTGACTTTTAGTACGGTTTGATGTGACTTTAGCTCAACACCAAGACTCTCGACCGTTATTGTCTCTAGTGGTTTACGTTTCGCTTTCATGATATTGGGTAATTTGGCGTAACGAGGCTCATTTAAACGTAGATCTGTCGTAATGATGGCTGGCAGTGGCATTTTCAGCGATTGTAGTCCGCCGTCAATTTCACGTGTCACCAAGACAGTTTCTCCCTCAACCTTCACCTCAGAAGCAAAAGTCGCTTGTGGCATGCCTGCCAATGCTGCCAGCATCTGACCTGTCTGATTGTTATCGCCATCAATAGATTGCTTGCCCAGTAAAATAAGCTGTGCTTGCTCTTGAGTCTGAATCGCATTGAGTAACTTGGCAATCGACAGCGGTTCAAGTGCTTCGTCGGTTTCCACATGCACACCACGATCAGCGCCTAACGCCATAGCGGTGCGCAATTGCTCTTGTGCAGCCTTAGGGCCTATGGTTGCCACGACGATTTCAGTGACAATACCCGCTTCTTTTAACCGAACCGCTTCTTCTACAGCAATTTCACAAAATGGGTTAATCGCCATTTTAAGATTTGCGGTATCGACATTGCTATTGTCAGCATTCACCCTGACTTTCACATTGGCATCGACGACGCGTTTAACTGGCACCAATACTTTCATAAGGCTTCCTTCTTACCATCTTTTTATGTTGAATAAAAAAGTGCATAGCAAAACTATCACAAACTTAAGCCACTTTACGTGCTGTTGACGTTAACGTCAACAAGAACGCAACGAGAAATCTACAAACAGAAAATGACAACAAAACACCAATATAAAAGTGATTACGTTCACTTTTTCATATCAATTTTAATGCAATTTGGCTCTGCATTAATAAAATTACAATATATAGCAAAATAATTATTTAATTCGTTTGATTAAGCGGATATTAGTTTCTATTATTATCAGTGATAAGCCTATTTACAATTATATTTAAGCAGGACACCAATAATATGAGCGAATTTCTAGATATATTGACACACGGCCGTCGTTTTAAAGCTGCGGTAAAAGAGTTATCTGTAGAAGATTTAAAAGATGTCGCTAGCAAACTAGAAAAGATTATTACCGAAAAAGAGAAGCAGGCAGAAGAAGAAAGCGCTGCGATGGCTGAGCGTAATGCCAAAATTGAAGAGATCCGTCTTCAGATGGAAGCCGTCGGTTTATCGGTTGATGATTTAGGCGCTGTTGCGGTTAAAACTGCTCCTAAAAAACGCGCACCACGTCCGCCTAAATATAAAATCGAAGTCGATGGTGAAACCATCACTTGGACTGGACAAGGCCGCACGCCAACCGTATTTAAAAACGAACTAGAAAAAGGCCGCAGCTTAGAAGAGTTTCTGATCTAGTAAGTTGCGATATCGCCAGAATAGATACCTATATTGACTCTGGCAATACATAACAAAGCCAACACTTGATGTGTTGGCTTTGTTGTAATCAGGGTCAACTTTAAGTGAAAGCTAATATTAATCTCTCCTCTATGATATCTAGACTAGATAGATTAACTCTACTTAGTATCTCCTGATTGACTCGTTAACGATTTAACTGGCCCATTTAGTCTTACATCTTATCGCCCTATCTCCATATCAATACCACTGCGACAAAAATGACTTTGAGTCGCGGTAATATAGTGTTCCCCACTTAACAAGAAAAGATAAGCAATTGATAAGTAGAGGTAAAACACTTAAGCGATGACGACTAAAGCTCCGTTAAACTTATGCTGCGTTCTACACAACTGAATATGCCGAATACAAATACAGCAAGAGCAAATTACATTGCTAACGGCATTGTGCAAGTTCAATTAACTGATAACTTCCACATTTAACTTAGGTTAAGGACAGACTACATATCCTTGTTATCGATACCGTAGTAAAGACGGTTTATCTTTAATATGAATAGCCTAAATTCATTATACTTTGATGACTGAAATACTGAACATAAGTCACTCTCTGCAAGTATTTCACAGCAAATAGCTATCCACTATAATGACCCGCGATAACGATCCCCAAATGCCGATTCATCAGTCCTTAGCCCCAACAACAACTCTCCATTGATGAAGTATCATCTAATTGCGAAAGTACAAGCGTTTTAATACACGCATAAAAATGAGGGGGATATCGTTAATTATGATTTGTAGTCATTATGGTTAGTATAGTTACTTGAGTGCCAGTGCATCGCGTCTAACACTCGCGACATGTCACTCAACAACAAGGTCGTATTGTTTACCAATATTCACCCCTAAACAAAGAGCTTTAAGCAGTAAATCAAACTTATTTTTCACCCCAGAGATACAGTGACTAGGTTATTGGTGATGCTCATAGCCATTAGTTTATTTCCTGCTTTCAAAGCCAATGACTCCCTATTTCATTCAACTCAATGATGATGGTTCAAGTATTGACTAAAACTGCAGCTGTTAATCTTGTTTACCCATGACTAAGACTACAAGGTAGCATCGTTCCTCGTAGGCCAAAACCGTTTACTCCTGCCAATATTAAACTATCACCAATAACCGTTTTAACGAATATTCAACCAGAGCCAACATCAAAGAAACATGTACACTTGGGAACGAAGAGCACTATTATAATGGTATTTATAGTCAACTCATTTATCCCGTTCATAAAAGACACCTGCGATGCTCGATGCTGAAAAAACGGATTATGGTGTTTACTGTCGCTACACAGTACGCTGGTGCATCATTAGGCATAAAACCTAACCACCCTAAGCACAGATTGACTCGTTAAGGATATTTACCACACTCATTTATGCCAGTGTATTTCCCTTATCGTTAAATAGATGGCAACAATCACCAACTACAACTTTATCAAGCGTCACTAAAGCGGTAGTATTTCCCTCTTAAACAGTACAGTGTGAATGGCGAATTTACACTGTACAGCCTCAACATAAACAGGCCTTTAGCATGAAAAAGATGACCCTTACCCTATTTGCTTTGCTCCTTGCTGGTTGCGCCAGTGAATACACTTTTAATAGCAATTTAGATGGCCAAGCCATTAACGACTATTTTAAAGTGGGAGAGGTTACCCTCTATCAAGAGGGAACTGAGCCAACAGTGCCTTATGAACTTAAAGGTATGGTCGAGGGCGAGTCTTGCCAAGAACGTTCAAATGATGCGCCTGCATCATTAAGTGCAGCACGCACCGCAGCGCGCTACGCCGCCGCCGATAAAGGTGCCAATGGTCTGATCATTAAACGGTGTGTGATGTTTGACCAACCCAGCAAAACCTGCGTAACTCAAACCCTGTGCGTAGGCCAAGCAATTCTGACTCAAACCAACACAGACAAATAAAACCAAGGCATGAACCAACGTAAGCTTAAGCCTATTGCATCAGGCTTAAGCTCCCCTAACCGATGAAGCCAAGCTTCATATTATCTTACGCTTAACCGAGCGAGTAGAATGACTTTTAGCAGCAAAATTCAGGCTGTGGCCATCTGCCACACCCCTTATAAACAAAAATTTGGCATTCCAAGACAACCAGGATTGGTGAGTGCCGCTAGAGGGTTTGTCGAACTACAACCTCCATTTAATCATATCGATACCGTGCGTGGATTAGAGCAATACTCGCATATTTGGCTGCTATTTAGCTTTCATGAAAACTTAGCTCAAGGCTGGAAAACCACAGTTAGACCGCCAAGATTAGGCGGCAATGAAAAGCTAGGGGTGTTTGCCACCCGCTCCACGTTTCGCCCTAACGGCATCGGGCAATCAGTAGTGAAACTGCATGGGATCCACCAGCAAAAAGGCAAAGTGATGCTTGAGATCTCGGCGATGGATCTGCTCGATGGAACTCCTATCATAGACATTAAGCCTTACATCCCTTTTTCAGATGCGATTGATGATGCCCAAGGCGGGATCGCCCATGATGCGCCAGTGTTAGCCAAGGTGCATTTTACCGATACCGTGCAGCAGCAACTGAGCCATTACCAACAAAGCCAGTATCCTAACCTGCAAGCCATTATTGAAGGAGTACTAGCCCAAGATCCACGCCCAGCTTATAAAAAAGCCAAGGCCGATCCCAAGCAATATCAGGTGGCGCTCTACGATTTAGATATTCTATGGCGAGTGATAGATGGTTCTATTCACGTGGAGGCGATCCGCCCTTCAAATGCGCAAAAAATCCGTTTAGATGACTAACCATGACTGACGCTATCGATTATCAAGCCCAGCACAAACAGCGTCTCGCTTACATGCCTTGGCTCTATTTTTCACTTAAGCCGAAACATTTAAGCTGGGCTCAACCCTGGCAAGCAGCCATTCAACAGCACCTGATGGCGGTTGAAACCGTTAGCATAGGTGAGCACTGCTTTATTGCGCCACAGGCGCAGCTGTTTGCTGAGCCGGGACGCGATATTATTATTGGCGATCAATGCATGATAGCCGCCGATTGTTTTTTACATGGGCCGATCATTTTAGGTCGCGAGGTGGCGATCAATCACGGCTGCTCGCTCGATGGTGGACGTGGCAAAATTATTATTGGCGACCAAACCCGCATCGCCAATAACGTCACCATTTACGCCTTTAATCATGGCATGTCGCCCACCATGCCCATCTACCAGCAAAATGCCCACTCAAAGGGCATCGTTATCGGCAAAGATGTATGGATAGGTGCTCAAGCCGGCATCGTCGATGGTGTCACGATTGGCAACTGCGCCGTGGTCGGCATGGGCTGTATCGTCACTAAAGATGTGCCTGATTATGCAATTGTGGCGGGTAATCCGGCTAAGGTCATTGGCGACAGAAGAGATAAAGCCTAATCGCGCAATCATTACGGCTCAATAGCACACAATAAAATAAAAAAAATCCGATGACCAATGGCATCGGATTTTTTATTGCCAAACGGTTTACACCGTCCGCATGTTATTTAGTGCCGAAAATTTTATCACCAGCATCACCCAAACCTGGCAAGATATAACCTTGCTCGTTGAGGCAATCATCGATAGATGCAGTAAATAGCTCGATATCAGGGTGGGCTTTCTCTAGTGCTGCAACACCTTCTGGTGCAGCGACTAACACTAGGGCCTTAATTGAAGTGCAACCACGGGCTTTTAACAAGTCGATAGTGGCGATCATTGATCCGCCCGTTGCCAACATAGGGTCGACCACAAGCGCGATACGCTCATGCATGTTGCTGGCTAATTTTTCAAAGTAAGTCACAGGTTGCAAGGTTTCTTCGTCGCGGTAAAGACCCACTACTGAGATACGCGCACTCGGTACGTGCTCAAGTACACCATCCATCATGCCTAAGCCTGCACGTAAAATAGGTACTACAGTGACTTTTTTACCTTTGATTTGATCGATTTCAACTGGACCATTCCAACCGTCGATAGTCACTTTTTCAGTTTCAAAGTCTGCGGTCGCTTCATAGGTTAATAAGCTTCCTACTTCTGCTGCTAACTCGCGAAAACGCTTAGTACTAATATCCCCTTCACGCATTAATCCAATTTTATGACGGACCAAAGGGTGTTTAACTTCGACTACTTTCATCGTTTTCTCCTGATGCATATTTGTGTTTTTTGAGCAAATTGCACCGATTTTAGTAGATTTGTCCAAATTGGAAAACATAAAGTTTTATAAACACGGTAAATCGTGAGCTAAGTCCGTTTCAATATTCAAAATCATCACTTTCGAGCGCCTCCACAAACTGATAGAATGCGGCGCATAAAAATCCAATAACGATGTACCCGAGAGGATCCTCCGTGAGCACTCCTACCCAACTAAGCTATAAAGACGCAGGTGTTGATATCGACGCAGGCAACGCCCTGGTAGACAATATCAAATCTGCTGTAAAACGTACCCACCGCCCAGAAGTTATGGGCAACCTTGGTGGCTTTGGTGCCCTTTGCGAGCTACCAACTAAGTACAAACATCCAGTTCTTGTTTCTGGCACCGATGGTGTAGGTACCAAGCTTAGACTGGCCATCGATTACAAAAAACACGACAGTGTCGGCGTTGATTTAGTTGCCATGTGTGTAAACGATTTAATCGTTGCTGGCGCAGAGCCACTTTTCTTCCTCGACTACTACGCCACTGGCAAACTGGATGTTGCAACGGCAACCTCAGTCGTCAATGGTATTGCCGAAGGTTGTGCTCAATCAGGTTGTGCCTTGATCGGTGGTGAAACCGCCGAAATGCCTGGCATGTATGAAGGCGAAGATTACGATCTTGCTGGATTCTGTGTCGGTGTAGTTGAAAAAGAAGACGTGCTAGATGGCTCTAAAGTGGTCGCCGGTGATGCACTTATCGCTTTAGGTTCGAGCGGTCCGCACTCAAATGGTTACTCGCTTATTCGTAAGGTGCTTGAAGTAAGCCAAGCCGATCCTCAGCAAGACCTTGATGGTAAGCCGCTTATCGATCACCTACTCGAGCCGACCAAAATTTACGTTAAGCCGCTGCTTAAGCTGCTTGAGCAAAATGACATCCACGCTATGGCACACATTACTGGCGGCGGATTCTGGGAAAATATCCCACGCGTACTGCCTAATGATGCCAAAGCTGTGGTTAAAGGTGATTCTTGGCAGTGGCCAACCGTGTTCAACTGGTTAATGGACAATGGCAACATCGCTGAATTTGAGATGTACCGTACCTTTAACTGTGGCGTGGGCATGATTATCGCCTTGCCACAAGATCAAGTAGACAGTGCTTTACGTTTGCTAAAAGCTGAAGGTGAAAACGCTTGGCTTATCGGTGACATTGCTAGCCGCAATGGCGACGAAGAGCAAGTGGAGATCATCTAATGCCCCAGTGCTGTCGCGTATTAGTTTTAATCTCAGGTAGTGGCAGTAATTTACAAGCCGTTATCGATGGTTGTGATGACAATGTACATGCTGAAGTCGTTGGTGTTATCAGTAATAAACCTGATGCTTATGGCCTTGTGCGTGCCCATCACAGTGAGATAGATACCAGTTGTGTGATAGCGCACCAAGGTGAAACCCGCAGCGATTATGATGCACGCTTGAAGCAAGCCATCGATAAGTATCAACCCGATCTTATTGTGCTCGCAGGCTTTATGCGGATATTAAGTGACAATTTTGTGCAGCAATTTGAGGGGCGGATGATCAATATTCATCCCTCTTTACTCCCAAAATACACCGGGCTACACACTCACCAGCGGGCAATTGACGCTGGTGACAGTGAGCACGGTGCCAGCGTGCATTTTGTCACTCCGGAGCTCGATGCTGGGCCGGTTATTTTGCAAGCCAAAGTACCCGTTTACCCAGAAGATGATGCCGCAACGCTCGCCGCACGCGTTCACGAGCAAGAGCATGCTATTTATCCTCTCGTGGTTAAATGGTTTAGTCAAAACCGTTTAACCATGAAAAATGGCACCGCCTATCTCGACAGTAAACCGCTAGATGTTATGGGCTATGCCGCCGATTAAAGCGCCATAGCTAACAGCATAAATAACAAAGAGACCTCAGGGTCTCTTTTTTTACTTGCACGTAATCCCAGGCAATCTTTGCTAGACCACTTAAAGAATTGGCCTGTGAGTATTGTTTTTACAGCCTAATTAGTTTTAGATGGAAAGCAGTTAATTTCTGCTAGCCACATGGAAGCAAAGATGAAAAATATAATTTGCGATATCGATGGTGTATTACTGCATAACAACAAGCTTATCCCGGGAAGTGATACCTTTATTGAGCGGATCTTAGAGCAAGGCAATCCACTGGTTATCCTCACCAACTACCCCGTACAAACCGGCAAAGATCTGCAAAACCGTCTTGGCGCAGCAGGCATTAATATCCCTGAAGCCTGTTTTTACACCTCGGCCATGGCCACAGCCGACTTTCTTAAACATCAATCGGGTGATAAAGCCTATGTCATTGGTGAAGGCGCCTTAACTCACGAGTTATACAAAGCCGGCTTTACCATCACCGACATTAATCCTGACTTTGTGATTGTGGGTGAAACTCGCTCATACAACTGGGATATGATCCATAAAGCCGCACAGTTTGTGGCTGGCGGAGCCCGTTTTATTGCCACTAATCCAGACACCCATGGCCCAGCCTATAGCCCAGCCTGTGGTGCTTTGTGTGCGCCTATTGAGCGCATCAGTGGCCGTAAACCCTTTTGCGTTGGTAAACCCAGTTCGTGGATCATCCGTAGTGCACTCAACCATATCAATGGCCACTCTGAAAACACGGTTATCATTGGCGATAACATGCGCACCGATATCTTAGCTGGGTTCCAAGCAGGTCTCGAAACCATCTTAGTGACCAGCGGTGTCAGTCAGCTCAAAGATATCGAAAAAGAGCCTTTTAGGCCTAACCATATTTTTGACTGTGCCGGTGACATCGACGTTATCTAATCAATCCGCTTATAGTCATAAAGCGTAACATTTTAATCAGATGGCTCACTTGCTAAAGTGAACCATCTTCACCATCATGTCCCAGCGGCAATAATGTTGAGTTTCACAGACATTACCCTCGTCAGCCAACACCATAATAATAGCGCTTAACAAAACCCAGATTAGCGCCATAAATAACAATAAAAATAGGATATTAGATGCGATTACTCCTACCCGCATGCGCGTTGATAATACTCAGCGCCTGTAGTCAAAACTCAACTGCGGTTCGCACTGCTGTGAACGTGCCAGAGTTTAACGAAGCACGATTTCGTCAAGATATTCAAACCCTGTCATCAGACGCCTTCGAAGGCCGAGCGCCAACCACGCGTGGCGAGCAACTCACACTGGACTATCTCAGTAACGCCTTTGCCTCGGCTGGACTCATTGGCGCGAACGATGGCAGTTATCTGCAATCTGTACCTATGGTGAGCTATACCGCCAGCGAACAGCAGCAAGTTAACCTTGCGGGTATTACAATGCGTTATCGTCAAGATATCGTGCTGAGCAGTCGCCACGATAATCAACAGATCAATATCCATGATGCCCCACTGGTGTTTGTCGGCTATGGTATCAACGCACCAGAATACCAATGGAACGATTATCAAGGGGTCGATATGCGCGGTAAAATTGCGCTGATCTTAATCAACGACCCTGGTTTTGCCCTACCCGATTCGGGTAAATTTACTGGTAAAGCTATGACCTACTATGGTCGCTGGACCTATAAATTTGAAGAAGCTAGCCGCCAAGGTGCACTGGGCGCAATTATTGTGCACGATACCCAGCCCGCGGCTTATCCCTGGTCTGTGGTAGAAAATAGCTGGACCGGCGCTCAACAAGATTTAGTATTAGACAACGCCACTCAAGCACAGCGCGTACAAGTTGAAGGCTGGATAACCCAAACTAAAGCCAAGGCACTGTTTGACGCCGCTGGTTTATCGCTAGCCACATTAACTGACCGCGCCGCAAGCGGGCCCATCAATGTGGCACTGGACAAAACTGCCGATATCGCCTTTGCCAATCAAGCCACATACGCTAACAGCTATAACGTAGTCGCCACCCTTCCGGGCAGCCAGGCTAAGGCAGAGCAGATCCTCTTCACTGCTCACTGGGATCATATCGGCGTCGATACGAGTAAAGAGGGTGACCAAATATACAATGGCGCCTTAGATAACGCTTCAGGCATTGCTGGCATATTGGAAATTGCCCGCCAGTTTGCCAAACAAGCGAGTGAGGGCAACCCCTTGCAGCGTTCGTTAACCTTTGTCGCCACCACAGGTGAAGAGCAAGGCCTGCTTGGTTCTCGTTATTATGCCGCTAATCCGCTCTACCCTTTAACAAACACTGTGGCGGTATTTAACTTAGATAGCACCAACATTTATGGCCGCACCAGCGACTTTACCATTGTCGGTAAAGGCAAATCCGAACTTGAGCGCTACTTAAGCGATGCCGCCAGTCATCAACAACGGGTCAGCGTAAGTGAGTCGCGGCCTGAATCTGGTGGCTTTTTCCGTTCAGATCACTTCAGCTTCGCCCAATATGGTGTACCAGCCGTCTTTGCCGGTGGAGGTAATGAACCGGCCGATGAAGCGTCTAAAGCCTACCGTGCATCAATGAAAGAAAAGATGAAAGGCTGTTATCACAATGTGTGCGATGAATACCGTGCCGATTGGGATCTTTCTGGGGCGCTGCAAGATTTAGGCGTCTACTATCAGGCAGCACAAACTCTTGCTAATAGTGACGACAGGCCCGGTTACTACCCAGGCACTGAGTTTCACCATTTACGCCCAGCCAAAACCCCGGCAGCCAACACGCCGCAAAGGCCAGAGAATATAACAGCCCAAGGCATGCAGTAATGCTAGTGGCCTAGGCCACAGACAGACTCACTCGCGCTTACTGACATGTTTCAACTCACTAGATTGGCAAAGGCTTCTCATTGAAGCCTTTGCTGTATAGATAATCATCACACCATGTAAATAGCTCATTTACCCACCAACATTGGCCATAACATCATAAATTGCGAGTCAATTTAAGATTGTCAAAATCTCGGCATCAAAAACCCAACCAAAATAGTGATTAACCACAAAAATCGCCATTAAAATAAACAATCATCATTTTACAACCCGAATAACCATACAAATAGTCACTCAAAAACCTATAAAACCGCCGTTTTATCAAAAAACAGGTTTGGCAAATCGATAAAATGCTGTCAAAGTGATTGGCAATTGAGATTAAGTGAGTTTTTGGGAGTTTTTGTTATGTGTTCAATATTCGCCATTTTAGATATTCAGTCCGATGCGACTCCACTGCGTCAAGTGGCACTAGAGATGTCCAAACTACTGCGCCATCGTGGCCCTGATTGGTCAGGGATCTACAGCAGTGATAAGGCCATTTTAGCCCATGAGCGTTTAGCCATTGTCGATATCGAACATGGCGCACAGCCACTGTTATCTGATGATGAAACGCTGATTCTTGCCGTCAACGGTGAGATCTATAACCACAAAGAACTCAAAGCTGAATTAGGCGATAAGTACAGCTATCAAACCAACTCAGATTGCGAAGTGATTTTGGCGTTATATCAAGAATATGGCAGCGCATTTTTAGATAAATTAAACGGCATTTTTGCTTTCGTGCTGTATGACAAAACCCAAGATACCTATTTAATTGGTCGTGACCATATGGGGATCATTCCGCTTTATACGGGTCATGATGCAGAAGGTAACTTCTATATCGCATCTGAAATGAAAGCACTAATGCCTGTGTGTAAAACCGTGGAAGAATTTAAGCCGGGCCACTTACTGACCCCTGCAGGTTACGAGCAGTACTATCAGCGTGATTGGCAATCTTTTAGCGCAGTAGAGCACAACGACGCCAGCGTCGATGAGCTGCGTGACGCCCTCGAAGCTGCAGTAAAGCGTCAGCTGATGTCTGATGTGCCCTATGGCGTATTGCTATCGGGTGGATTAGATTCATCAATCATCTCAGCTATCACCCAAACCTTTGCTAAACGCCGCATCGAAGATGATGGTGCTAGCGATGCATGGTGGCCACAGTTGCATTCATTTGCTGTTGGGCTCGAAGGCGCGCCGGATCTCGTCGCGGCTAAAAAAGTGGCCGATGCCATTGGCACCATACATCATGAGATCACCTTTACCTTCCAAGATGGCTTAGATGCGATTAAAGATGTGATCTACCACCTTGAAACCTATGATGTCACCACCATTCGCGCAGCCACGCCAATGTACCTTATGGCACGTAAAATTAAAGCGATGGGCATAAAAATGGTATTGTCAGGTGAAGGCGCCGATGAGCTATTTGGCGGTTATCTTTATTTCCATAAAGCGCCTAATGCCCAAGCCTTCCATGAAGAGCTAGTACGAAAATTGGACAAGCTACACCTATTTGACTGCCTACGCGCCAACAAAGCCATGGCAGCCTGGGGGCTCGAGGCTCGCGTGCCGTTTCTTGATAAAGAGTTTATCGATACCGCCATGCGCATCAACCCTGAAGCAAAAATGTCAAAAGATGGCCGCATCGAGAAACATATTTTACGCCAGGCATTTGAGCACAAACTGCCTAAAGAGGTGGCATGGCGTCAAAAAGAGCAGTTCAGTGATGGTGTCGGTTACTCTTGGATCGATGGTCTTAAAGATCATGCGGCGCAGCAGGTTGACGATCTACAACTGGCTAACGCCAAATTTAGATTCCCTTACAACACGCCCGAAACGAAGGAAGCTTACTTCTATCGTTGTTTCTTCGAAGAACACTTCCCACTGCCATCAGCAGCAGAAACAGTGCCTGGCGGCAAGTCTGTGGCCTGTTCGACGCCTGAAGCGCTGGCTTGGGATGAGAGCTTACAAGGCATCATAGACCCTTCTGGCCGTGCAGTGCAGTCGGTACATGAAAGCGCGTATGCTTAAGCGATAAGTATCACATCGCAAACTAAAAAAGAGACCTTAAGGTTAATGCCGATCAGTTAAGCATATAAACGATCAGTTGACCGATCTTTAAAAGGCTTCAAAATCCAATATCAGAAATGATATTGGATTTTTTTATGTCTTTAGAACAAGCTTTCTGCACCGCTTTTGAATACCACCAAGAAGCCACAGCCTTTACCAATCTTAATCACTTATTGGATGAAAACATCATCCAGCAAGCCTTTGAAACTGCTGGGGTCGCCACAGTAAGAAAACGTCGCTTACCCCTTGATGCAGTTATGTGGTCTGTCATTGGTATGAGTTTTTACCGACAACAGTCTGTATGGGAGCTTGCGACTCATATGGAGTTGATGCTACCAGGTAAAAAGAAGCTCATTGCCCCCAGTGCTCTTGTTCAAGGGCGCCAGAGGTTAGGTGTGCAGAGTATGAATAATGCCTTTCAAATGATGGCAAAACATTACTATAGCAACACTCAATTTGAGACGTGGTGTGGACTGAATTTATTAGCCGTTGATGGTGTAGTCTGGCGCACTCAGGACACCGCTGATAATCGTAATGCTTTTGGCTCACCATCAAATCAACATGGTGACACCTCATTTCCTCAGGTTCGTATGGTGTGTCATATGGAGCTCACTAGCCATCAACTGATAAATAGCGCGTTTGATGGTTATAAAACGAGTGAAATGAAGCTAGCAGAAGCGCTCATACAGTCAACTCCAGACCATAGTCTCACGATGTTCGATAAAGGTTTTTACTCCTTAAACTTGCTACATCAATGGCAACTAGGTGGTGAAGAGCGGCACTGGTTAATCCCTGCGAGAAAGGGGCTTCAGTACGAGGTTTTACACTCAAATGGCCGGTTAGATAAACAGGTGAAATTGGCAATAACCGCCCAAGCCAGACAACAAAACCCAGCGCTACCGACGCATATAGAAGCGAGGCTGGTGACAAAATCAATAAAAGGTAAGACGCATCAGGTATTAACCTCAATGGTCGACCCATTACGCTTTCCAAGTGCTGACATCGTTGAGTTATATAATCATCGATGGGAAATAGAGCTTGGCTACCGAGAGATGAAACAGACCCTACTAAACAGCGAGTATACGCTAAGAAGTAAAAAATCAGAGATGGTAGAACAGGAACTTTGGGGCTTACTACTTGGCTACAACCTGATGCGTCAAGCAATGACTGAGGCCGCGTCAAGAAAAGGAATATGGGCCAATCGCCTCAGCTTCAGTAACTGCGCGAGTACGATACTAAGTTACCTAGCAAGATTACCACTGATGAGCCCAGGAAATTTACCCAATCATTACGAGCAACTGATAGAAATGCTAGGTAACTTCGAGCTACCAACGAAACGAGAAGATAGGGTGTACCCAAGGGCTATAAAGTCAAAACCAAGCAAATATCCCCATAAAAAGAAAAATGCCAATCAGCTTAACTGACTGGCATTAACCGTTTATGCCTGCATTAATAAAGCAGCTATAGCTGTCACCATAGTCGACAAATTGCCACCCAAAGACGTCACTAAAAAACGCTTTAGTGGGTGCCATGGCTAATACCGGAATTTCTAAATAATTAATGCTTAAGGGAGCGTCCATAATCGCCTCATATTGTCGATAGCAGCACATAAAACAGTAGCATAGATAACAAGTTCATGACTAAACAAAAAAGAGAGCCTAAGCTCTCTTTTTTGTTTATCGGCACCAACACGCTCGCTTAGGCAAGTAAGGCAGCGACCAAACCAATCAAACCACCAAACACCCCTCCCCACACAACGAGCCACCCTAAGTGTTTTTTGATCATCTCTTGAACAATCTGTTTCACCAATTGTGGAGTTAACTCTTCAAGACGCTGATGCACTATCGCGGTGATTTTAGCTTTCAATTCGGCCAATACGTCTGGCTGCTCAATCTCTTGCTTAAGTAGCGCATAAAAATCATCACTTTGAGTGATCTCTATCAGTGAGCTTTTCATCTTCTCAATAAAAGGTGCCTTTAACGGTTCAATGGCATCGGTGCCACCAAACATGGCGAGCATGCCACCCAAAGATGACTGTTCAACCGTGGTCACTAGCGCGTCAAATGCGGGGGTCATGTCCACGCGTTCAATGATAGGGGTTAAGTTAATGTGTGATGCACCGTCACCCTGCTGAGACAGAAATTTATCAATATTCTCATCGGTAAAAAACTGTTCCATCATCAAATGGGCAATGCCCGCTTTAAACTCTTCAAACCGTGTGGGTATCACCCCACTGCCGTATAAACCGGGGACCTTTTCAAACAGCATATGGATAGCAAGCCAGTTGGTTAAGGCGCCCGACAGGGCAAATAATCCGACATTGAGCATCACAGGAGAAGCCAATAAGTAGCCAGTTGCCATCACTGCGCCAGCCAATAAATTTGTAATAAAACTCTTATTCAACGTATCTTCTCTCCAACTACCAAGGTGACGACAACTTGTCGATAACCTGTTTTGATGCATAAAAAACCGCGCGTATCTTACCATAAGCCACTCCATAAGCCATTGAGTAACAAACGGCCTTTACTCCACCACAACGCATGGAGATAACATGGGGATTAGGCTTTTAAGATCAAGTCACGTTGACCTTTGTTCCGCCATTATCGGCATGCCTTAATGATTAGCGCATCAACAAGTGCTGCAAACCCAAAACAAGTGTTATTTCAAGGCCCCGATAACACAGCCAGATCAATCATCACTTTGATCCGGGTCACACTTAGGTTAAAATCACGCCCATCAAATTACATGAGGATGTTGTCAATGTTTATCGTTCGTTGGGTATTAGGTCGTATTATTCTGTTTTTTAATTTCATTTTTGCCCCAAAGAAGCGTCAGCGCCCGATAGCAGAACAAACCAAAATTGATGAGCAGACTCGCCAAATTCAGTTATATCAATATCCTGCGTGTCCATTTTGTGTCAAAGTGCGCCGTACTATTCGTCGTCAAGGCCTTAATATCGCGACTGTCGATGCCAAACAAACCGAGCATCAACAAACACTGGTAAAGCAAGGCGGCAAAGCCATGGTGCCCTGTTTACGCATAGAGGAAAACGGTCAAGTACAATGGATGTATGAATCTTCAGACATCATTAACTATCTTAACCAACGCTTCGCATAATGATTGACCAGCGCGTTAATCAGTAATGACTAACGCGCATGATTTTTACCATCAACTTATAGGGCGCCTGCCTGTGTTAATGGTATTCCCTCCACCTAAGTGCGCTAATCACCTTACCTCGCCAGAGACTTTAGCCATAGGTGCTAAGCAGCCCAATTTACGTTATCCTCGAGCCATACTTTAATACCATGCATATAAAGACAATAAAAATCATGCAAATAAAAAATACGCTTGTTTTATTCGGATTATTAATACTGTCCGCATGCACCGCTAGTCAGCGCAGCGTTGATGACTTTGATATCAAAGTGGAAGACAAATTTCAGACCCAAATTACAGGCGATGGCATTAAACTATTCACCTATAAAATAAAATACGCCACATTGCCGACCATAGAGCGACCGTATCTGCAGACAAGGCAAATAGAGCGCCAGCAAAGCAGAAAAAAGAACACACCTCCCGATCTGTCTGATTGGACACAGCAAATTGAATTAGGGCTCGACAAAACCATTGCGATGACTGGATATTGCCGCGAGGGTTATATTGAATTAAGCCGCATTATCGAACTAGGTCGAGGCGAGATCCGTGGTGAGTGTAATGAAGGCGCTACGGCTCAAGATATCGATATATTTACCCCATAAAGCCACCTGTTTTATGGCTCAATATTTTCCTCTTGAGCTTCTAGCAAACGCTCTTATTCCTAGCGTCAATACGCTCCAATAACGAAAATTAACGCCAAAACGAACCAAACCGTTCGTTTTACATGTTAAGCTCTCATCTTTATCACAACTTATCTGCAGCAGAACAACTATATTCTACTATGAACAAACTAAGTCGAAATGAAAGGCTAGCTGTTATTCTCAAGCTACTTAGCATGCATAAACAGCTATCTAACCAACAACTCTCCAGGTTACTCGCAGTGACAGCCAAAACGGTTCGCTGTGATCTCGTCCAACTGGAACAAGACGGCCTAGTAAAACGAATTCACGGCGGCGTCTGTCAGTCTGAAGGGGTGGATATCAAAAAGTACAGCTTGGATGCCATGCTGGCACAACTGATAGAACACAACTTGCTGAGCGACACCTTAGGACTCGATTCAACCCAAGGTAGATTAAAAAAAATGAAACAGAATGTATTTGTACTTGGCTCATTCAATGTCGATATCGTTGCGAACCTAGAACGCTTCCCTCAACCCGGTGAAACGCTGCATTCAAGTAGTAGCAGTATTGGCGCCGGTGGCAAAGGTGCCAATCAAGCTTATGCTGCTGCTAAAAATGGCGCTAACATTACCTTTATGACCAAAATTGGTACCGACCAATTTAGTCAATTTGCCCGCCAACACCTGAGCAGTACAGGCATAGACAACACCATTATTGTCGAGTCATCCACCAGCCCTACAGGAACCGCGCTCATTTATGTTAGCGAGCAAGCCGGCGAAAATATGATTGCGGTGAATGAAGGCGCAAATATGACCCTAACTGCCGATGAAGTGCAAACTGCCAAGCATCATATTATTAATGCTGAGCTGTTTCTTACCCAACTTGAAACCAATTTTGATGCTATCAAGTTGGCAATGAGCATCGCCAAAGAGAGTGGCGCTAAAGTGATCCTCAACCCCGCGCCATACCATGACAGAACCCCTGAGTTACTGCCTTTGGTGGATATGATAACCCCCAATGAAACCGAAGCCTCATTAATGACTGGCATTGAAGTCACAGATTTAGAGAGCGCTAAACAAGCCGCTATCGCGATACATGCTTTAGGAGTCACCTCGGTGGTGATCACCCGTGGTGCTGATGGGGTATTGCTCTATGAAAATGGCCAATTTACCCAAGTTGATGTGTTAAAAAGCGCGGTGGTAGATACCACTGGCGCTGGAGATGCCTTTAATGGCGCGTTAGTGGCCGAGCTTGCCAAGGGCAGTACGCTACATGATGCGGCTAAATACGCCAACGCCTATGCCTCCTTAGCGGTTGAGCGCCTTGGTGCGGCAAACATGCCTGACGCCTCTCTGGTCGCGGCAAGGCTTAACGCTTAGTATTCCATCAAAACGTTATGGTCTCAATCAACCTTAATGGCTCAGCCTAGCGCTAACTTAGCTATTAATTTACATTAAAAAGTAATAAAAAAAGCGCAGTAGTAACTGCGCTTTTTTAACGGTCAACCCTTTAAAATATCAAGCGACCGATAATAAATTTAACGACTTATTTTAAACTAGCAGCATAATCAATAATGCTACTACGATATAAGGCTAATAATTCACTATCATTGACCGCAACGCCCACCTTTTGTGGCGCGTGATCCATCCAATCATCGTGTAGATAAGTGCGACCATCAAACTTCTGAATGGTCATGCCTTCTGCAACGCCGTCGGTAACCACCCGAATAGGACCTTCTCTTAAGGTAAATAGCTCAGGATTAATCACGTAGGCGATCGCCGAAGGATCATGCACATGGCACGCCTCTAAACCCACTTTTTCACTGTAAAACTTTAAGTAGTAACGGCTGACGTCCCAGATAAACTGGCCAACTTCACCCGCATCGTCACGTAACTGATCAAGATAATCGCGGGTGAAAAAGCTTTGCTCTGTTACATCTAAACCAATCACGACTACTGGCCATGAAGCGGTAAATACCATATCGGCTGCATGAGGATCGTCATGTACATTGGCTTCGGCAAATGGCGTCACATTACCGCGGTGATCATTTTCACCAAAGGCGCCGCCCATAACGACCACTTCTTTGACCAAATCAACGATCGTAGGGTCAGCCTGTAGCGCTAACGCGAGGTTCGTTAACGGACCGATAGCCACTAGGGTTATTTCACCAGGCTCGGCTTTAACCGCATCGATAATGTACTGATAGGCTGGGCGTGGATCCGCTTGGCCTTCTACCTCAGCGGGTACTTTAACATCGCCAAACCCCCCTTCGCCATGAACCACCACAGTTGGGCCGACTGGAGGACGTACAATAGGCTTGCTCGCACCAGTCACTATATCGGCTTGGAGTTTATATTTTTGCTTAAGATATAAAGCGTTATGTGTCGCATTTTCGATAGTGACGTTGCCATAAACCGTAGTGATGGCTTTAAGTTCAATGTCAGGATGCGCTTGGGCAAACAGAATCGCCATTACATCATCAATACCGGGATCTGTGTCTAATATAATTTTAGTTGTCATGGGGATCACTGTCCTACTAATTAGATAAATCGATACTATTACTATAGGGTGTTATATCAATCGCATTACGTCAGTGAATCACTGGTTTAATGTGCTCGATATGGCTGAATGTTCTGCGACTGAGTTAACAAAGACTTCGAGGAAAACAACATGAAATTCGAAGTCTATTTCAGGCGGATACAGACAAATTACGACGTTTAAACGCACCGAGCACTATACAAAAATAATCATGGCTTAAGTGTGATAGGCCATCAAACTTGTACTTGAAAGTGAACATATTGGTTCACTTAAGTGCATGCTAACATATTCGCGCCTTTGCGCTGGATAAAAAATCCATCCGTTAACCTTCCTCTACAGCACCCTTAATCACTAACATTATCAACGTAAAGTTTTATCACCACCTCCCACGTTTAACACCCTAGATATTGCAGACTTATCGCCGCTGCACCAAAACAAAAGTGTCAGTATGCAAGGTGCCGCTTAAACTAAGCGGCACCTTGCATGAGCCGGCTCATGCTACTAGGCATCTTATTGTCATAGCAGTTATCCGTCATAAATTAAATGAGTTGAGCCGTCTAAGTCGTACTTTTTGTACAATAAATACTAACGTAAATCGAAACGATCTAGCTCCATCACCTTATGCCACACCGCAACAAAATCATCGATAAACTTATCTTGTGCATCGTCGCTGCCATAAACTTCTGCTAAGGCTCTGAGCACTGAATTTGAACCAAATACTAAATCCACTCGGGTGGCTGTCCACTTAAGATCACCCGTTGCACGATCAAAGCCTTCAAATAAGGTTTCATCGCTGGATGTGGGTTTCCATTCGGTGTCCATACTCAGCAAGTTGGTGAAAAAGTCATTGGTTAAAATTTCAGGCCTGTCGGTCAACATCCCATGCGGTGATCCATCCACATTGGTAGACAACACTCGCATACCACCCAGTAGTACCGTCATTTCTGGTGCCGTTAGGTCCATTAACTGCGCTTTATCAACTAATAAAGCCTCAGCGGGTACCTTGAGATTATCATCAAGATAATTCCTAAACCCATCGGCAACGGGTTCGAGTACCGCAAATGAGTCTATATCAGTCTGTTCGGCTAAGGCGTCTGTGCGTCCTGGAGTAAAGGGCACACTGATAGAACGCCCAGCATGACGCGCAGCAAGTTCAATACCGACACCACCACCTAGCACAATAAGATCGGCCAAGGAGACCTGTTTACCTATTTGTGCCTGATTAAAGTCGGCTTGAATTTGGCTATAAGTTGCCAAAACCTTCGACAACTGTTGGGGTTGATTGACAGGCCAGCCATTTTGCGGCGCTAATTGAATTCTTGCGCCATTGGCGCCACCCCGCTTATCTGAGCCTCGAAACGTAGCTGCCGATGCCCATGCCGTTGACACCATCTCAGATATCTTCAGTCCGCTGGCTGCAATGACCTGTTTTAAATCGCTGATATCTTGCCTATCGATGCTCTCATAATCGGCTTGAGGAATAGGATCTTGCCAAATCATCTCTGCTGATGGAACGTCTTCGCCCAAATAACGAGCACGTGGCCCCATATCGCGATGCGTCAACTTAAACCAAGCACGAGCAAATGCTTGGGCAAATTCATCGGGATGGGCTAAGAAACGTCGTGATATTTTCTCATAGGCCGGATCAAAGCGTAACGATAAGTCAGTGGTCAACATTGATGGCGCGTGGCGTTTACCGGCATCGTGTGCATCGGGGATCTCATCAGCCCCCGCACCACCTATAGGGCGCCATTGGTGTGCGCCAGCCGGGCTCTTGGTTAATTCCCATTCGTAACCGAATAGGTTTTCAAAAAAGTGATGGCTCCAACGAGTCGGTGATTGAGTCCAGGTCACTTCAAGTCCACTGGTTATAGCGTCGGCCCCTTTGCCGCTTCCGAAACGATTGTGCCAACCGAGTCCTTGTAACTCAATGGGGGCCTCTTCTGGCGCAGGACCAACTAAGGCCGCATCTCCGGCGCCATGAGTTTTACCGAAGGTGTGCCCACCGGCAATCAAGGCTACAGTTTCTTCATCATTCATTGCCATTCTGGCAAAGGTTTCACGAATATCATGGGCTGCAGCAAGGGGATCGGGATTGCCATCAGGCCCTTCAGGATTGACATAAATTAACCCCATTTGCACTGCAGCAAGAGGGTTGTCGAGTTCTCGATTACCAGAGTAACGTTTGTCTCCGGCCAACCAAGTGGTTTCTGCGCCCCAATTGACATGGATTTCTGGCTCCCACACATCTTCGCGACCACCGGCAAAACCTAAGGTTTCAAACCCCATTGACTCCAATGCCACATTACCCGCTAAGATCATTAAATCAGCCCATGAGATCTTACGGCCATATTTTTGTTTAACCGGCCACAATAGGCGGCGCGCCTTATCGAGGTTACCATTATCTGGCCAGCTATTTAACGGCGCAAATCGCTGCTGACCTCGGCCGCCGCCACCGCGTCCATCACTAATTCGATAGGTACCGGCACTATGCCATGCCATACGAATAAACAGCGGCCCATAGTGGCCAAAATCTGCCGGCCACCAGTCTTGAGAATCTCCCATCAGGGTGTGTAAGTCTTGCTTAACTTGTTTAAGATCTAGGCTTTTAAACTCACTGGCATAATCGAACCCCTCCTCCATGGGGTTAGACTTGGATGAGTGTTGAGTCAACATCTCAAGCCGTAATTGGTTTGGCCACCAATCCTTATTTGCTGTGCCACTTCCTGCAACATGATGCATCGGACATTTACTGTTAGACATGAGCACTATCTCCTTCCCTGCTTTACAACAGGTTAGTTATAAAGGTCTATTATTTATAGTACCTTAGCCCCACTTTTGGCCAGTAAAGTCTATCAATCGTTGCGATAGACTTTACCGATTAGATAAGTGCTGTACTCCTTACTCTTTGGAGAGCGGCAGTCCTCTTTAAACCGCAGCAAAACCACAGCGGATTATTGGCGTTTAATCACTTCAAAACCAATTAAATACAATTGATCAATATTGCCATATATTGCTCTTATCACCTGCTTTAGCTCATCTAGTGTCATGTTTTCTTGCGCTGCATGCTCAAGGTTTAGTGCATCAAACGCGACCGTCTCGACACGATTAACCTTAATGTCGCAAAACCAACGGTTATCTTCAAAGGTCGCAACATGCAGCACTTGGCCAACCTTAAAATGGGACTCTGATTCATCTCTTAAGGTAATATTTTTCGCCCCAGAGAGAATATCGGCCTCAAAGCGTTCAAAAAAAGTGATCTCACTTACAGGATTAATTGTCATAAATTGTCTCGATTAGAATGTTTGCCTATAGCCGCCTGCTTGAGATTGAGTTAAAATCCGCCCCCGGTTTACGCTCTCTCGAAGCTAAGCCCTATTTTGAGTTAATTAAGGTGGAGCCAATGAACAGAAAACAGAAGATAATCAAAAAGACCGCAAAACGTGCTAAAGCGCGTCTCAACAAGCATACGGCTCCTACGATCAAGAAGTATATATCTAAAGGCGATCGCGCCAAAGAGCTCGCTCGTGAACAAGCTGAATTAGCTGCCAAAGCCAATGCTACCAAAAATGGAACAGAAGCGAGCGACAACGAGCAGGCCAGTGACCAACCTACAGAGCCAACCAGCACTGAAAGTGAAACTCAAGCTTAATCGCCTCACCTTGCTAGGCGTCGGTCTTTTACCACCTCAGACTCGGACGCCTTGAACTTACCCCCTCCAACGTTCTATCACACTAGTCTCTAACCACTGGTTTACCCGTAATGAGCTCTGAGACCCGATTACTGGCTTCGCAATCTTGCTCTTCACTCAGCTGCGCCATTTGAGCACAAGATGATGATAATGGATTAGGACTCGATGGGCTCAGTTCGTCATCGAGAGGCCTTGACTCGGTATTTACCTCAAAACCCACTAACAGAATTTGCTGCTGTTGCACCTTATCAACGAGTCGGTATGCGGTCCACACGCCGAGGACACCAAACACAATCGCGCCCAACACTTGGCCAATTAAGACCCCTTCAACCCCACCCCACTGCGCACCATAATAAACAAATGGAATCGTCCCCAGCGTCGCTTTCCCCACGTTAAACACAGTTGAGTATTTGGCTTTACCCAAATTATTAAATGACGCATTAGCCACAAACAGCGCCCCGGAAAACACGAAGAACACCGCAATATAACTACAGAAAAAACGGATCAGTTCGGCGCTATCACCCTGCATGGCAAAAATCACAATGATCTGTTCTTTAAGTCCAAATAATAATAGCGATATCGAGATCACATAAACGCTGCAAAACAGCAGCGCCTTGGTTAAGATCTCTTTCACCCTATCGAACTCTCTCGCGCCAAAATTTTGTCCCACAATAGGGCCGACCGCGCCGGACAACGCAAATATCATCCCAAAGGCCACTGGCGTGAGTCTACCTAATACCGCCCAAGCGGCGACATAACTGTCACCAAAATCGGCAATAGCACGGGTAACGACCGCATTGCCGATAGGGGTTGCAATATTGGTCATCATTGCCGGCCCGGCAATAGCAAAAATGGGGCGAAGATCTTGCTTAAAGGCGGTTAAATCAAACTTGCCGACCAACTGGTGCTTAACCATGACGCCGCGCGCGGCAATAATGAGAACAGCCACACGCGCCAGCACCGACGCCAGCGCGGCACCTTCTATTCCCATGGCAAATAAGAAGATAAAGATAGGGTCAAAAATCAGGTTGACGCCACCACCGGCCAGTGTCGATATCATGGATAACTTAGCATCCCCCACGGCGCGCAGCGCGGCGCCAAGTGCCATCGCTAGGCAAATTAGTGGCATCGAAGGCACCAAGATATATAGGTAATCAGCAGCTAACTGCGCGGTGCGACCACTGGCACCGACTAACGCAATAAGCTCGGGAATAAAATAGGTCACCACCATAGCGACCACTATGGCCACGAGTAATGTTACCACCGCGCTATTGAGCAGCAATCGCTTAGCTTGGGCAAACTGTTTGGCGCCTATGGCTCTTGACACTAACGCGCCTAATGCGATGGACAATCCGATACCGATAGAGGTAGTAAAAAATGAGATGGTACCCGCGTACCCAACTGCTGCAGCTAGCTCTTGCTCTCCCAATAAGCTGAGAAAAAAGATGTCGATAAGGTCGACCACAAATAACGCCGAGATCCCGATAGCGGCGGTGGAACTCATCACCAAGATGTGGCGCATTATCGGGCCTTCGACAAACTTTGCGTTAGTCATGTGTATCCTTTATAGAGGGTAAAATAGACAATATTGCAGATTAAAGATCGGTCTCAAGCTCACTGCCGCACTTATCACAATATAGGGCGTTTAACTCATGGCCCGACTTTAAACAGTTACTACAGCGGCGGAGATCTTTTCTACGCACCACCTCTTGAGAGATCTCGGAGGTTAAGATCCCCGTTGGAATGGCAATAATGGAATAGCCTATCAACATAGTAAAAGCGGCAATACCTTGACCAAGCGGCGTTTGCGGGGTGATATCACCATAGCCCACCGTCGTAATGGTCACTATGGTCCAATAGATGGATTGAGGCATAGAGGAGAAACCATTTTCCGGCCCTTCAACCACATACATAACCGCACTCAACACCATCACAATCAGGCTGACCGAAAAGAAAAACAGGAATACTTTACGGCTCGATTGCATCATCGCCCGCAGTAAAACATTTCCCTCACTTAAATACCGCAGTAGCTTAAGCACTCGGAAGATACGGAACAAGCGCAGCACTCGGATCACTAAGGTGAAGTTAGCACCAGGGAAAAATAGCGCCAAGTAACTGGGTAATATGGATAACAAGTCAACAACCCCGTAAAAACTGCGAGCATATTGCCAAGGTTTCGCCGAGCAGTATAAGCGCAGTAGATACTCGAGGGTGAAAATGCCAGTAAAGCCCCATTCGGCAATACGGATCCATGTGCCGTAGCGGCTATTAACACTTTCGATAGTATCAAGGAAAACCAACGCCACACTAAGGACAATACAAACGATTAAGACCAAGTCAAAATAGCGGCCAGCCTTAGTATCGGTACCAAAAATGATATCGCGTAATTTTTCGCGGCGAGACAACTCAGGGGTGGCGTTCATCAGAAATTAACATCCTTTTATATGTATCAGCAGCGGAGAATATGTGCATAATAATGGGTTCAACAAACTGATCCAGCTTAATCTAAAATAAGGTATGATGAACACCCAAACGGCGGTTTTATTTATCAATCAATGACCATGCAAACACTTTTTAAACAGCTCTTACTGTGCGCCTTACTGCTCAATACTAGTTCAACTTGGGCCACCTCGAGCCAGCAATCTGCCAGCTTTCATGGCTCTAACCACAGTACTGACCAGATTGGTAAAGTCGATTTAGTCATTGTGAATAAATCACAAGCCAGTATGCAATTAATGCGCGATGGCAAAGTACTGCGCCGCTATACGATTGCCATGGGCGATCGCCCCACGGGACATAAGCTTCAAGAAGGCGATCAGCGCACCCCTGAAGGACGCTACCTTCTCGACTACAAAAAAGCCGACAGTGCCTACTACCGTGCGATTCATATCTCATATCCCAATGAAGAAGATAGATTACGCGCCGCCGCCTTAGGGATAGACCCTGGTGGACAAATCATGATCCACGGCCAGAACCCCAATTCGTCATTAACCCCAGATGAAGCCCAGCGACTCAACTGGACCGATGGTTGTATCGCCTTGAAAAACCATGAAATCGATGAGTTATGGCAGGCGATAGAAACAGGAACGCCCATAGAGATCTGGCCGTAACGTTAGTCACACACTAGCACTATGATGTTTATGGTGTTAATGCCATTTGACACTAGCAGGAGGATTTTAATAGCTCATCCTGCACTCACCACTATCTTTTTATGTCAGTAAAAGAGTCCAATGCGATGACAAAACCCCACATTACCCTAGACGAACTTGAACATAGCTGGCCGCATTTTAGCCATGGTATTCAAGAGTTTTTACAAGAATTACAACTCGATACCCTAGGGCTTGCTTGCGATCATGTCGCCGTACGTGTTAACTCAGAGACTGGCGCCGAGCTGCTTAAAGACTATTTTGGCCAACAAGGCCATATTATCTCTAACAACATGATTAATGGCCGGCCGATATTAATCATCGCGCTTAATACGCCACTGCAACTGGGTGATATGCTTATCGACTGCGTCGAACTGCCCTACCCAAGTAATAAGCATTATCCCTGTGAAGGGTGGGAGCACATCGAGGTGGTTTTGCCAGGCGAAGCACAAAACATTGAGCAACTCAGCCAGCAACTACTTAATGCTGTCCCCACTCTGGCGCCAGTGTTAGCAGGTACAACAGATATCAAGGTAAAATGCAGCTCCCCCCAAGGAGAGCATGAACGCTTAGCCAATCCGACCATCGCCTTTAAGCGCGCTAACCTCTGTATCAAAGTGCATGCCCATGGTATTAAAACCATTATCGCATCAGAGGCCAAAGAGTAACGCTTAATAATGTTGGACGCATGAGCTCATGGGTTATGCAAGGTAACCCTGCATCATCAGCAACAAAAACGCATCGGCAAACGTGCTATCGCCGATGCGATTATCAATGTCATTGACTAGATTTTTTCAATATAAAGAATTACTTCACCCACTTTAAAACCAAACTTACTCATGTCTGTCTTGTTAAATAGACGGTTCTCATCGAGTAGGAACATCCAATCATCTAGGGTCACTTGGTAGGTCTCGCCATCGACTACAATATCTAAATCATACTGCCAAAATAACGCCGAGCCTTGGGTCCTACCCTTGGCAATACCAATCACATCACCGGCTTGACCTTCATATTGACTCTCAGCCACTTTCTTTAGCTGCCAAATTCGAGTCGACTTTTCACCATCGTCAAACTCAAACCATTCTTTGATTTCGCCGTTAGCGCCTTGCCAATTAGCGACTAAATCGACCTCAAAGCGACGTAATAAATTGCCCGAACGATCTAACACAATGCCATAAGCCTTTAACTTGCCATCAAAAAATTGTTCTAACTTTAATTCAGGTTGAGTGCCTCTATGCTCCTCTAAACTGGCTGAACCACAGGCCGTAACCAGTAACAACAATAACAGTGACATCAAATATTTCATTGGCTTAACCCCAGAAGTTGTCGCCTAAGCTTGGGCTCAGACGTATTTTTAGACAACCATATCGCTAAAAAAGCCTCACCAAAGCGGGGATCATCTATTTTCCCTATTAATTGATCTGCCATATAAAACTGACTCTCACCACTTTGATTAACCAGCAAAGTTAATCTATCGCCTGGGGCCACATTGGGCCAAATACGCTGCAGTGGCGCGACCCATTGGGCAATATCGGCGGGGCTATAGCCTAGGTGTTGCCACTGCTCTGCCGTGGCCTCGACTAATGCCTGTTTATCTATGGTTTTGTAATATTCGATACGCAGCGCTTTGATTTTTTTGTCATCTGTACCTGCCTCTATTGAGAATGGCCGCTCACTGGCAAACAGTTCGGCGCGATATAAGGTCCAAAATAGATAGGTCATCTCTCCGGCGCCAATCTTTTCAAGCTGGCTAATGGGAGAGGCATAAACACTGCTACTGAGTAGCATCACAGCTAACCATTTAAACATAAGTCACCTCGTTATATTGGCAAGCGCTGGCGGCTGTAACAACCGATAGCCAGTGATCAGTAGCGGCATTAGCAGCGACCACACCAGCATGAGTGATCCCACCAGCATGAGTTCATTCCAACGGGCCTGTAATACACCAAACTGAATGCCAGCCCAGTAACTGCTGGCACCACCAATGGCGCCAAACAAGACAACAACCCAACTCTTCTGCCGAGTTAACCAATGTAAACTGTGATTAAAACTGATGATAAAGATGCACCAGAGTAAAGCGAGCCAGAGGGGAAAGCCCACATCGACTGTGCTAAAACCACCAAATTCAAGCTGTAGCTTATCCACCGCGATACCAATTGGCACCAACAAGAGTAACTTAGCATCGGCTTTGCGAGTGGGCGACAGTAAAAAATGCAGTGCGATAAGCAAAATCATAGCCAGCGCTGCATTGTCGCCAAGCAAGGCGGCGCTAAACCAACATAGCTGAAATAACAGTAAGTTAATAATCCAAAATCGCTTCATCGGCTTTTCCCACATAACGGGGTTTTCTGGCAACCAGATGATGCGTGCTGATCACCCGCTCTTTGAAGGCACCTTCGCAATAACAAAAGTAGAATAACCACAAACGTTTAAATTCATCGCTGTAGCCAAGTTTAACTAACTCATCCCAACGCTGCTCGAAAGCTTGGCGCCAATCATTGAGGGTTCTGGCGTAATGTAAGCCGATATCATTTATCTCACTCACCACCAAGTCGGTGCGCGACGCCATATGCGATGTCATCACGGCTACCGAAGGTAAACAGCCGCCAGGGAAGATATATTTTTGAATAAAATCAATTCCTTTACGGTATTTATCATAACGGCTATCGGCAATGGTAATGGCTTGGATCAGCATTTTGCCATCGGCTTTGAGTAACCCTGAGCAGGTTTCAAAGAAAGTGCCTAGGTACTCATGGCCCACGGCCTCAATCATTTCAATGGAGACTAGCTTGTCATATTGCCCTTCGAGTAAGCGATAATCTTGCTTGAGTAAGGTGATCTTCTCGCTTAAGCCCGCTTGCTCGATACGCTGCTTAGCAAAGGCATATTGGGCATCTGAAATCGTGGTGGTGGTCACCTTGCAGCCATAATGCTGCGCCATATAGATGGCAAGTCCCCCCCAACCTGTACCAATTTCAACAACATGATCAGTTGAGCGTAATTCAAGCCCTTGGCAGATGGTGTGCATTTTATTGAGCTGTGCGGCACTTAAGCTGGTGGCTTCACTACTATATACCGCACACGAGTAGAGCATACTCGAATCTAAAAAGCGCTCATACAGGTCGTTACCAATATCATAATGGGCCAAAATATTACGCTTAGAGCCCTGCTCGGTATTGAGGTTTTTGCGACGTAAAAAGAGGTTTTTCACCTTTGTGACCCAAGCCATCTTGCTTTCGATAGCATCAAGCTTAGCTTGGTTTCTCGCCATGACTTGAATGAGATGGGTTAAATCTGGGCTGGTCCATTTGGCATCTAAATAGGCCTCTGCTGCACCTATGCTGCCGCCTTGGATAATGTCTTTATAAAAACTACTGTCATGCACCACAATTTGCGCACTCAGTTGGGCCTCTCTATCACCCAGTATTTGATGCTTGTCGCCTTCGATAAGCTCGATGCTGGCATCCTGCAGCTGCGCTAAAAGCTTGACAATCAACGCTCTATATTTTTGGTTAGCCCCAGTATTCACTAAAGCATGACGAGGGTTAAGCGTTTGATTTTGTTTTACAAGCTGTTCCATTTCAACCTCGCTAATCGGACATTACTGTCGTATTTATGTTTTTTCATCTGATCCCGGGTGAGCAATAAACGGCACCCGTTTAATAAATAGTTTCAATGCTTGCCAATATATCCCTAGCACCATTTTGAGTGTCATCGAAGGCGCTGCAAGCAAGGTTTTAGTGAGCTCACCTTGGCTCACTGGGAATTTTGTTAAAGCCAAAGTCGCATCAAAAACTTTACTATGTTGGTGATTCTCAATATGCACTAGCGCCTTGTTTGCTGGCGGAGTAATGCGCCAATGATAAGTCATATTCATTTCCATAAATGGCGACACATGAAAGGCTTTTTTCACTTTCAGCTCTTGCCCCAGCGCCAGTAAATAATAGTGTCGCTGTTGCCATGGGGTGTTGCTCACTTCCGCTAGCATATAACGACACTCACCCGCTCCGTCATAACAAAAGTAGCAATTTATCGGACTAAAATAGATACCCATGCAGCGACATTGTGCCAACATCAGTACCCGCCAATCATCATTCCATTCACCACCTAACGCCCTGACTTTGTCACCAATACGCTGCTTAAGGCTGCCAGGTTCATTCTTAAGATAATCTTTTTCTAAAAACCGAATTGGATTAAACCAATCCCTGCCAAACAGCCTGCTGCGTTGCATAAGTTGTGGCAACTCATCTAAATCGATCCCCATCATGTACATCTTGTAGTTGAAGGCGTGAGTGATATCGCCATAGCGACGATGGCGCACCTCTCCTTTGTAAATACCACTGTGCTCTATATTAGCATCTTGGCTCATAAGGTCAGGCCAAAACGTTTAGTGACATCCAGCGCGCTGCGCACGCCATCTTCATGGAAGCCGTTATACCAATATGCGCCAACAAAATGGGTACCACGTTGGCCACATATCTGTGAGCGCTGTTGTTGAGCTCTGACGCTAGCATCATTAAGCACGGGGTGATGATAGACAAACCGACGTAATACCTTATTGGGGTCAATTTCGTCACTCTGATTGAGGGTGACACAAAAAGTACTGTCGCTATCAATGCCCTGTAAGATATTCATATTATAGGTGACACAGGAAGGTCGATTAAGATTGTCATCGAGCATGTAATTCCAGCTGGCCCAGGCCAGTGGCCTTTTGGGCAACAGTGCAATGTCGGTATGTAACACCACTTCGTTTCGGCTATAAGGAATGGCACCTAATACCGACTGTTCTTCATCGCTGGCATCGCCTAGCAGGGCTAATGCCTGATCTGAGTGACAGGCAAAAATCACCTCATCAAACACTAAAGCATCATTATTAACCAGCTTAATCACGATGCCATCAGATGTTCTGCGGACCGACTCGATGTGGGACTCAGTCAATACCGGTTTAGACAATTCAGCCAAGATGGCCTCGACATAGACCCGCGAGCCACCGGGCACCACTGACCATTGTGGCCTGTCAGAGATATTAAGTAGGCCGTGATTATAAAAAAACTGGATAAAAAACTTCAGTTCAAATTGCTTCATCTCGGCCAAACTAGTCGACCAAATGGCAGCACCCATGGGTAAAATATAATGTTGGCTAAAAAAGTCAGAAAAACCATGTTGCTGTAAAAAATCACCTAAGGTGGCGTTAGGTGCAATCGCTTGCTCACTATAGGCTTGCTTACACAATTTATTGAATTTCAAAATTTGGCTGATGAGACGCCAAAATTGAGGACGAAAGATATTTCTGCGCTGCGCAAACAATGAATTGAGACCATGACCGTTATATTCAAACCCAGTTTGACGATTATGTACGCTAAAACTCATTTCGGTAGGCTGACCAGCAATACCTAACATCTCAAGTAAACGATTAAAGTAGGGATAAGTTCTGTCGTTAAATACGATAAAACCGGTATCGATAGCATATTGCTTATCTTGATGGGTAATATCAACCGTGGCAGTGTGGCCACCAACATAATCGTTTTTCTCAAACACAGTCACGTCGTACTGCTTATCGAGCAAATAGGCACAGGTTAATCCTGAAATGCCAGAGCCAATCACGGCGATCCTTTTCATTATTTATTTATCCTTATCGCTAAGCGACGCCAAATGGAAAATGGCAGTAACTGTAAGCATCTCATTGTAAATATAAATAACCCCGGAAAACGAATATCACGCTTACCTTTAGCCACACCAGTAATAATCTTAGTGGCGGCTTGCTCTGTGGTCATCAACATAGGCATGGCAAAAGTGTTTCGCTCGGTTAATGGCGTATCGACAAAACCAGGATGGACACAGCTAACCTCAATATCATGCTGAGCCAAATCTATCGATAACACCTTAGCCAGATAAGTTAACGCCGCTTTTGATGTGCCATAAGCTTCGGCTCGGGGTAAGGCTAACATCTCAGCGCTAGAACTAACCATCACCAATCGACCACCGGGCCTTACCAAATTAAGCCAAGACTGTAAGCCGTAAGCAACTGAAATTAAATTGATGTTAATAACTCTCTCAAACCGCTTGGCATCAAAATGCAAAGCATCGTCGATGTATTCGCAATCTCCCGCATTAAAAATCAATAGATCTAACGGCCAATCGACCTTATCAATTACTGGATATTGCTGATATTGAGTTAAATCGAAACACAGTGGGGTGATGTTGGGATATTCCTTAACCAAACCATCCAGTTTTTGCTGATTGCGGCCGCAAGCTAAAATGTGATGACCGGCCTTAGCATAAGATACGGCTAAGGCCCGACCAATGCCAGAAGTAGCTCCCGTTATCATAATACGCATCTTATCCTCCTGCTTTGCTGGCATCGACATTATTTAGCCGCGCGCTGTTTGATGGCGCGAATGACACGGCCAAGTAATGGAATGTGTTCATATAACATCGCCCCCACATCTAAATAGTCGCGGTGATAAATTACCTTATTGTCCTGCGCCTTTAGATGAGAATGGCCTTGAACAGAAATAGGGCTAGCGCCACGCAGCTGTTTATGACGAAAGGTCATAGTCCAATAAATCGCAGCCTCACGCTCCCCTTCGAGCACATGCTCAATCTCAAAATCACAACTGATCAGATGCTGATATAACCCTGTAAAATAGCTAAGCAGAGCCGGTAGCCCGAACACTTGATGCATTGGGTCGACAAATTCAATATCAGGATGATAGATCTTTTCCAGCGATACTAAATTATCGGTCGAAAGCTCAGTGTAAACCGCGATAAAATTCTGTAACCATAAAGATTGCGCCATCATCCATAAGTCCTAATAAGATTTGTAGAATGCCAAGGCCCTTAAGCGTGCTTGTTTATGATCAACAATCGGTTGCCAATATTCGCTAACCACGCCATTTTTCTCGATATATTCATGGGGAAAATGAATATATTTATCGGGCACATTTTTAAGTTCTGGCAAATACTTACGAATGAACTCACCTTGGGGATCAAATTTTTGACTCTGAGTGATAGGATTAAAAATACGAAAATAGGGTTGAGCATCACAGCCCGTGCTTGCCGCCCATTGCCAACCGCCATTATTGGCACTGAAATCACCATCGATAAGGTGCTGCATAAAGAAACGCTCACCTTTGTGCCAGTCGACTAACAGATGTTTGGTTAAAAAGCTGGCAACTATCATACGCAGACGGTTATGCATCCAGCCGGTGTGAAGCAGCTGTTTCATTGCCGCATCGACAATGGGGTAACCGGTTCGACCTTGCGCCCAAGCGTTAAACGCCTCATCACTGCCCGGCCACTGCGCTAACTGATATTTAGTTTGAAAATTATCCCCTTTGACTAAATTGGGGAAGTGGAATAGCAGGTGGCGATAAAAATCACGCCAGATAAGCTCATTTAACCAAGTAAAAGCGCCATGCTGTTGATCGTAAATCACCTCAGGTTGAGCTTGAATTAACTGCAACGCCAGCCAACGCGGGCTTATGGCGCCTATAGCTAAATAGGGGGATATACCGGATGTACCTTTAATACTGGGGAAATCGCGAGTCGCGGCGTAATTTAATAACTTATATTGCCAAAATCGCGGTAGCACCTCGGCCATCACGGCATCGCTGCACGGCCAAGCACTGGAGTCGAGCTGCGGATAATCAAACGTCACTGGTGCGATAGAGACATCGCTTGGTAATACTGTTGAGGCGGCAGGCGATGGCACACATTCAATCCCCACCTGCTGCACTCTTTTTAACCACGCATTTTTAAACGGCGTAAACACCTTAAACATGTCGCCCTGTTTATTGAGCACACTGCCAGGGGACAAAATGGTATCACATTGCCATAACCTAAGGTGTAAGCCAGACTGGGCAATGTGACGATCGCGAACCACCTCATCGTCTTCCGGCTCAGTATTGGCCAGCACAGTATCACAGCCCTTAGCCTGACAAAATTGCAGCAACACTTGTTGTTGATGAGCAAAATCTGTGGCCGACAAATGGACAAACTCGATGCCATAAGCACCGAGTTGCTGAGCAAATCCATCTAGATGTCGCCGTATAAAGTCAGCTTTAATGGGGGCTAAATCATGTTGTTGCCACTGCTTTGGCGTCGAGATAAATACGGCGGTGTTAACGCCTTGAGCAATGGCTTCACTCAAGGCGGGGTTGTCATGGATTCTTAAATCACGACGGATCCATAAGATACTGCTCAATATCCGTACCTCAAACGCAACTCTTTAGGATGGGGATTTAAATACACTTGCTCTTGCAGGTACTCATTTGGGTACTCAATCAAGTAGTGTTTGATTAAAGTCAGAGGCACTAATAAAGGCTGTAATCCTTGATGGTAAGCGGCAATCTCATCGGTGAGTTCTTTGCGCTTTGCCTCATCTAAATCACGTTTAAAATATCCCTGCAAATGTTGTAGCGTATTGGTGTGGCTTCGACGTGAAGCTTTGTTCTTTAACGCTTCCATCAAGCCAGCAATATAACGCTCGGCGAGTTCGTCCAGTTCGATATCCGCGCGGCCCAACAAACGGCCCAGCTCGCGATAGCTCTCAACATGGTGACTCATCACTAAGTATTTGTGCACGCTATGGAAATTAATCAACTTATGTTTGCTTATCCCACTGGCTTTAAGATCGAGCCACTTTTGATAAGTAAATATGCGGGTAATGAAATTCTCGCGAATAACCGGATCGTTAAGGCGACCATTTTCTTCGCAGGGCAATAACGGATTAAGTCGCATAACTTGCTGAGCAAACAAGCCTACGCCCGTTGATTCAGAACCTTTGCCGTGATGATGGTACACTTTAACCCGCTCCATACCGCAACTCGGGCTTTTAGCGCAGAACACAAACCCAGCGAGATCGCCATAGTGCTGTGCCGCCCTTTGACCAAACTCGGTGAGCTGTTCAGTAACATCACCGCTGCCATCGGGACGCGATACCGTAATAATATTGTCACGAATGATCTGTCTAATGGTCGGTCTTGGTACCGGGAGACCTATCGCCATTTCAGGGCAGACAGGCTTAAAATCAGCAAAGTCACTGAGCTGCTCTACACAGAAATTGGATTTTTTATGGCCTCTATCATAGCGGACAGGCTCCCCCATCACACAAGCACTAATGCCAATTTTAAGTTTTTTGTCCATCATCTCACCCTCATACTCTACTCAATTTTAGTAGATGAATCGTCCTATTGGATTAAGCAACTGGCTCATACCTTGGGTAAAGTGAATTGCATCGCTCGATACCGTTAAACAGACACAGCCTTCTTGCGTTATCGGTTGATGGGTATGGTCACCGTCAAGCCAGATAAAGTCCCCTGCTGTGTAATGGCCCATTTCATCATCGAAACTACCCTGTAATAATAACGTTATTTCAAACCCTTTATGAGTATGGCACGGCACACTGCCACCCTTATCTATATGCAATAAGCTGGCTCTAATGTCATCATCATCAAGGCTCAGTCTTGCACGAGACAACTTGCCAAGTCCTTGCCATTCTCGCAGGCCAATTGACTTCATCGCCCGAGGCAACGAAATACGCTGACCTGCCACTTCAATTTCAGTGACGGTTTGTGCCACAGCAGATTTTACCTCTGCAGGTGATGCCGTAATCGCATCAATCATTGAGGCACTGTCCCAATCAACCTCTATCTCACTGATTGACTGCCACTGAGTCGCTCGATGCTCATCACTGAATGATGCTTGATTGATAAATTGCTCTTCAGATAACTGCTCATTGAGCCAATCATCCTCTTCATTTATATCAAATGCCTTCATGGCTGCCTGTTCTGTTAGCTGCTGTACTTGTTTGGCACATTCACGGCAAAGTTCAACATGACTGGCAATAATGACAGAAACAGAAGCAGGTAAATCACCAGCAACAAAACCGTTTAATACATTTAATGTTGGATGATGTTTAATCATTGTACTGTTCTCCCATTTGTTGCTTGAGCTTGGCTAACGCTAACCTTAATCTCGACTTAACAGTGCCGATTGGCACACCCAATTGCTGTGCCAATTGCTCTTGAGACAACTCTTGATAATAAACCCCTTTGACCACTGCTTGCTGCGCTGGCGGCAGAGTGTTGACATAATTCAACATCTGCTTCTCCATTAAGTGGTCGCCAAAGTTAGACTCTTCACTTTGTGCTTCATCTTGAGCCTGATCGATAGGCCAAATATCATCGCCAAGGTTTTGTTCGTTTTTTGCTTTGATACGCCTTAACATGTCAAATGATGCATTACGCATCACGGTGTACACCCAAGTGGTTGCAGCACCCTTGTCTACATTATACAAATGGGCCTTACGCCACACATTCGTCATGGTTTCTTGCACCAACTCATTAGCTTGTGCCTCGCTACCTAACTGTTTTATGCCAAACCGTTTAATTTTGGGCGCAAAAAACTGAAACAGTTCAGTAAATGCCTGCTTGTCGCGTTGCACAGCAACCGAGTCAAGCCAATGAGACAACTCCGTTGGAACCTGAGTCTCAATATTATTGGCGTTAATGTTGCTCTCCCTCTTTGGGTAGCTTTTGCTTACTGTTTGTTGCATCTTAACCAACCATTGCTGAAGTATTAAAGTGCATTACGCGAGCAAAAACTAAATGGATCAATTAATATTTTCGTTACCAAAAATCAGACTGTGGAGAAATACTGTCAACTGTTCAAAACTCGATGGGTGAATGAACTTCTCCTTTTCATTCAAAGATAAAGGTAATATTTCTAAAAAGCGAGCACAGACCCAGTCTAGACGATCAAAATGGGTTGTTCCATATAATTGCCCCAGAGCATCATTGTCTTCAAATAGCTGTTCAAGCAAGCGCCCTAGTGCCATTGACGAGCTGTCAATACTCAACCGATCCCAGTGCGGTTTATAACAAGTATCGGCTAACAACAAATTATCGTCTCTATACACCATGTTATTCAAACTTACTAGGTGCATGGCCTTAACATCAACTACTAATATGCCATCCTTGCCCGCATGAAAGTCAATCACTTCCACGCGAGTCCCCCAATTAGGAACATTAAATGCTAATTCGTTATCAAAACGAGCAATCACAAATCCACCTCGCTCACCAGCCTGCGCTATCATAGATAAGTAGCGAGGCTCATAAATGCGTAGGCGCTGAATGCCATTGGGTAAAATAAATAACGGCAAGGGAATGACTGCCAATTGCCTTGGGCATTTAGGCACAGTCGTCGCAAAATCATCGTTTACATGAATGTCTATCACAGTATTTCTCTTTGTGGAGCAATAACCGTGATACGTAGAGGCAAAAACATGGGATCACAACCATTGGCATAGCCTATATACTGGCTACTTTTGAGATTCAGCCAATAAAACTGCATATCCTGCCTTAATAATGAGATTTTAAACTTGTATAAATGACGGCTAATAAGGTGCAATACTGAAAAGCTACTTGGAAATATCAAGCACAATGAAGACTATCATCGATCCTTAAGCATCTAATGCTATCATCTCCCAACCCACAATTTAGATTATCAATCACCGACAATCATGGCGCTTCCCCGTCGCCAAGCAGGTTTCGCAGGTGCGAACCTTCCCCTCACCTCTATCGAGAAACTCACTGATCATCAACACCATGTCGCGCATCATCTCTTGTGTGATCGGCGTCTTCCAAGAATAACGATTCATTAAGCGGCTAATATGGCGAAAACCCGTCTCATCATCGGGAGTAAAGTAGTATTCATCCATCAGCCGACTTTCGTAAGAGGAGGTAGCCCCCGCTAAAAAGAAGTACAAAGATTGCACTAACTCCTTAACATCCATCTCTGTGGCGACTAATTCACCTTGAGCAACAGCCTCTTCAATGGGCGATCGAATACAACTCCAAAACAGGTTCACTCGATGACGTAATATCTCTATTTTTTCCGAACTCGCTAGTTGCCAAAACATACTATTTATGGATACAACTCGCAAAATATTAAAAATCGGGCTTCTTTTTACAACTTGAAAAGTAAATAAAATAGGTAGTACTGACAATTGCTGGATATTAAATTGAGGGTTCTCTGAAATAAATACCGGGATCCGACTAGAAGTGGTATTTCTTAAAAAAAGACAAACTAAAACATCTTCTTTAGACTCAAAGTATTTATATAAGGTATTAGTTGAACACTCCGCCTGCTTGGCTATCTGCGCAAACCTAAAAGAAACAACTCCTTGATTATCAATTAGTTGCTCAGCCTCATCCAGAAGTTGGTTACACCTTAATGCTTCACAGCTATCTTTGGGACACCGCATAGTCATACCAATTAACATTAAAAACTTATGCTATTTTATGGCCCCAGTACTAATTAGATACTTAAAAGAAAAGTTTTCTTAATCATCATCACATAAAACTTTCTCCCCCAATTCAAAGTGTGATTTGGCGCATAAAGAGCTTAACTCACAAACCATATTCTTACCCCAAGTTAATTGGAGGTAACAAATGCAAACAAGACGTTCATTTTTAAAACTAGGCGCTGGTGCCGCTGCTGGCGCACTAGTCCCCTTCAGCTCAGATGCTAGTCCATCGGATATCAAATGGGATGAAGAACACGAAATTGTTATTGTAGGATCAGGCTTTGCAGGCCTGGCGGCTGCGGTAGAAGCCGGTAAACTCGGCGCGAAAGATATTGTGGTATTTGAAAAGCTAGGTGTTTATGGCGGCAACAGCACACTCAACGCAGGCCAAGCCTGTTTTGCTAATACCGACTTACAAAAGAAGCTGGGTATTGAAGACAGCGCTGAGTTGATGGTGCAAGACCAACTAAAATCTGGCCGCGGCTACGCAAGCGAAGAACTCCTGCGTCATAGTGCCGAGCTTGGCCCCTATATCTACCAACTCACCAAAGATTGCGGCTGCGTTTACCGCGATCACATCATCAATACTGGCGGTACAAGCGCCACTCGCAGTCACCAAGTGATTGAGCGCAGTGGTTCTGGCTTTATTCGTCCTATGTTAAAAACCGCACGTAGCTACGGTGTAAAAACTAAAATCCGTCATAAATTCGAAGGCTTAATTACAGCCGAAGATGGCAAAGTTCTTGGCATCAAAGTGCGTCGCGGCTACCATTTTGGTCACGAAGACTCAGGCGAACTGATCAATGTAAAAGCCGATAAAGGGGTGCTTATTGCCACTGGTGGCTTTGGTGCCAACGTCAATTTCCGCCAAGCACTCGATCCAAATCTTGGTGCTGAAGTGGGTTGCACCAATGCGCGTGGCGCAACCGGCGATGGCCTTATCGCCATGCTCGCAGAGGGTGCTATGCCCGTGCACTTGAGCTTTATTCAATCTGGCCCCTGGGCATCACCAGATGAAGGCGGATTTGGCTATGGTGCTGGCTTCTCACTGTATAACTTCCCTCATTCAGTCGCCATTGACCGCTCAACTGGTCAACGTTTCATGAACGAAACCGCTGACCGAAAAACCCGTGCCGACTTAGAGGTTCAGCGCCGAGATAAAGACGGCAAACCAAACCCAGCACTGCTGATCGCACCTAAGCACGAAGCACAAAAAGATCCCTCTATGGAAAATGTGCTGCGCTACAAGGTCGCGTGGGAATTTGACTCAGTAGAAGCTATCGCCAAGCACTTTAATGTGCCCCTCAAGCCGCTTAAAAAACAGATTGACGATTGGAACACATATGTAAAAGCTGGCGAAGACCCTCAATTTGGCAAACGTATGAACATGAGTACCGGCATCTATCTCACCGCACCATTCATCGTGCAGCGTCTGTGGCCTAAAGTGCACTACTGCCAAGGTGGCATTCAAATCAATACTAAAGCAGAAGTCATTGCAGCGAAAACCGGCGCAAAAATTCCAGGTCTATACGCGGCGGGCGAAGTCTCTGGTGGCGTCCATGGCGTCAGCCGACTAGGTGGATGCTCAACCCCTGAATGCATGGCGTTTGGCGTTACCGCCGCTCGCTCAATCATGGAAGCGTAAGGATTTAACATGAATAAACTCAACCTATTACTTGTGCTGGCCTTGACTAGCTGTATTGCACTATCTGTACAAGCTCGAGATAAACGCGACTACCACGACATGGTCTATGACTCAGGTTGCAAAACCTGTCATGACCAAGGCACTAAGCGGTTTCCAACAGATGAAGCCTGCCTGCAATGTCACGACATGGGTGAACTCGCAGAGCAAACCAAACGCGAAGGCCACGACGCCAAACAGAATCCCCATGACAGCATGCATTACGGCCAAGAAGCCCCATGTATGGAGTGCCACGGAGAGCACAAACCAAAGCAAGCAATCTGTATGGATTGCCACAACTTTGCTTACCCAAAATTTAAATAATTCAATATTACTTTGAATCCATAACTAACCTAAACTGCCTAGTTTGGGTTAGTTAAATCGCTTTGTTGCAATCTTATCTAAAACTGAAATAAGAAAAATCATCATCTTAGGCTCAATTTATGCCATTGCCTCACCAGCTCACACTAGTTTTGAACTCCAATGAGATATTAGTATTCACATCTAAGCTTACGACTCCTTTCAAGCAAGGCAGAACAGATATATGCTAACCATCACATCCAAAAGCGGTTTTTGAACCACTAAATTGAACTCGACTTTGATAATCGACACTAGTTGGATCAATTGGGTCATGCAGCTTTAAATATTCAAGTAAGATATCGGCATCAACAATCCCAGTGTCAATGGCATGTTCTAATACTGGGTATCCATTACCACCAGCAGCATTATAACTAGGCAAGCTAAAGCGATAATATCGCTTAGGGTCAAACGGCTTACCATCAATGCTGTTAATGGATACTTTTTTTAGACCGCAATCAACCGTCATATCTATGCCACTAAAATGGGCGAAACCACCCGAGCCTCTTGTCTGAGTGGCGACACTTGCCAGATAGTGCTGTAGATCCACCCCTTTCATTTTCGTGACGCTAACGGTGTTGGCGAAAGGCTGTACAGTTAACACATCTCGATAACTAATAGCACCTTTATCAATAGATGAACGAATACCACCCGAATTAATGATGCCAAAATCTGCATTGAATTCACCGCTACTTTGAGCAGTGGCAAGTAATACTCCCATTGCATTTATTTGATTACGCACTATCTTGCGGTTGCCGACTAATTCAGCCTTTGTATAGCCAATCACCTCATTGAGTATGGCTTCACCTTGTTGTTGAAAGGGGGTTAATAACTCCAGCATCTTGGGGTCTGCTGAAATTCGGGCGACTTCTGTTTCGCTATCTGAATCAAAATTAACGGGTATCAGCTGATAATGAGCAAGGTGCAACTTACCATTATAATATTCGAAATCTGCTCGACCGACATACTTGCCCCACTCATGGGCCTGCATGATCCAAGTACCTTTTTGATTGTCGGGGCGACATTCATCTCCAGGCTTAAAATCAGCGTATTGATTTGATTTAGCCATACAGACTGGATTTTGCGAGTGACCGCCAATAATACCATCAAGCTGCCCTCGATTTAGGCTTCTAGCTAATAACACATCCCCAGGGGTATTACTGCCATGCTTTCCATCTTGATAATGCCCCATGTGTGTCAGAGCAAAAACCAAATCGGGTTTTGGCCCGTGCTGCAAAATGGTTAAGGTGTTTTTGAGCGCGGTTTGCGGCGAAGTAAAACGCAATGATTTTACATATTCAGGATTCCCTATTTCTGCGGTTTGTTCTGTAGTTAACCCCACGATTGCAAGTGTTAGATGGCCTAAATTAAATAATTTATATGGCTCAAAATAAGGTTTCCATTCACCTTCATATTCACGATAAATATTGGCCGATAACATAGGAAATTTAGCCCACTTTCGCTGTTCATCAAGCACACTAAGTGGGTTATCAAACTCATGATTCCCTACTGCCATTGCATCGTATTTAAGTAAATTCATTCCCATGAAGTCGGGTTTGGCATCTTGTAAATCAGACTCAGGTACGCCTGTATTGATATCTCCACCAGACAGTAGTAATACTTGCCCTCCTTGTGCATTGACCTCTGCTCTTATCTGGTCAATCAAGGTTTTTCGAGCAGCCATGCCATACTCACCTTTGGAATTTGACCAAAATCGACCATGGTGATCATTGGTGTGTAGTAAAGTAAATTTAACGCATTGTTCACCAGCTTCGCTACAACTTTGCACTTGTGTTGAGTTATCAGAGCAGCCGGTTATTAGCAATATAGTGCATAGAAATGCGGTAGTAATAGGATTAAGAAACGGTTTCATAAAAATCCCTATCGTTAAGTATTATTTACCTGCTATTGCCAACACTAATTAACCAGCTTAATTTACTTATTTGAATTTACAAACAAGATGAAAAATAGCTAATTTAATATTAAATAGCACACAAAGTATTGAGTTAGCAGATAATCAGTAAAACAAAAAAACCAGCAGTACAAAGTAAACTTCGTACTGCTGGTTTTAATGTGACTTAACTTTGATTTAAAAAATTAAGATTCACAAGATTAAGATTGACGGCGACGCCATAAAAGTGGAAGTAGTAATAGAAGTCCAGTCCCAAAACTACCTGCACCATCAGGTTTAACCCAACCCTCTTCTTGCTGGTTTTTCACATTGACGCTGACGCTGGTGCTATATTGCTCTTGGCCATCACTCACAACAAGAGTGAACACCAACGTTTGATCTACAGATACTTCAGGAGCTGTAACATTAAGCACTAAGCCATCAGCAGTAAAATCTGCCAGTGCACCGCCAACTTGTTTCCAGCTGTATTGTAAACCTGCTGGCTCATTAGCTATCGCTGCAGTAATTGTTGTGCTTTCATTTTCATTGAGCTTAGTGTTACCAGTAAAACTGATATCAAGAGAAAATGGAACATTTACAACTTTAACAGCAACCACTTGGCTAGTTTCTAGTGCGCCATCACTTACCGTTAAGGTAAATTGCAGCTGTGTATCAGCGGCAACCTCTGGTGAAGTTAGCATTAACACTGCGCTTGTAGCGTCAAAGTCTAACGCTGGACCTGCAGTTTGCTCCCATTTAAAGGTCAGTTCAGCACCGTCTTTAGAAACTGTTGCAGAAGCATCAAGCGTTAACGCTTCATCTTCATTAACCGTTTCTGGCGAAGCAATAATCACATCAACATCTAACTTTGGCGTTACTGGATCACCACATTGATCGCCATAAACTTGTTGTACCCATTCAGGGTAATCTATATATGGGTTGCGGTTACCTTGATAGGTATAAGCGGCGTTATTACGCTGCATATCGGTAGCGTCAACAGGATCTTGCTGGTGCCAAGAGTAAAGAGTACATAGCTTACCAATAAGTGGCGCATTATTAGCTACTTCATCAGCGGTTGTAATGCGATCGACAGCCACTAAATCAAGCATGTTACTATCGTTACCTTGATAACGAGTATCCATATACATGATCATACGTGCGATATCACCTTTGACGAGATCTCTAGGCTCAAAACAACGCTTGGCTGCATCTAAATAATTACCTGGTGCATCGGTTAACTCTGTACCTGTGTCACTACACTCATCAAAATCATAATTACTGCGTGTTGAGTTAACCTTCACATTAGTCGGACGTAAATGATGCGCGTCGGTATAACCTAGCTGAGACTCACTTGGGAAGCCGTGGCTTTTAGCCCAAACGTGTTCACGGTTCCAATCAGTCGTGTTGCCACCATTACTTTGCTTTGACACTGATTGACCAGTGTATAATTCAAGCACATTACTGCTATTACTTGGATCTTCATCAGTAAAGGTCAAAGCTGTCCAGACTTGTTTGTAAGTTAGCTGCTTGTGTCCAGTTGCAATGACAACCGAAAGTGCATTTTTCATCGATTCAGGTGAATCAAAATCACCATTAATCACACTTGAATAATACACATCACGATTAAAAGTATTAGGATCAGCAACTGGGGTTAGTGTTTCACAACCGGTACAGGGATCTGGGTCGATAGGTACCTGAGAGCACACAGCTTCACCGGAACAACCTAGACCATCTGCAGTATCTTTATCAAATACTGCCCATTGGTTAATATCACCAGGGAATGCAGCTGATGCATCAGTATCGCCAGTTGTAATACCATCTTTACGACGAAGGGTTTTATCTTTCGTCGAAAAATTAACATCATTGACATCTAACCATTCAGAGCCTGGGTCTTCGCCCATTTTACCAAAACGGTCGATGACGACACCGTCTTTGAAGAGCACTAATGCGTCATCGCCATTAAAATAGGTAACTGTTGAAACAGTTCCTAATTTAAATGCCTCATCGGCACTTGCATTGTGAAATACGATGCTATCACCAACGGCTAATGAGCCAGACAGGATTTCAGTATTGCCAGGCTCCGTTGTACCGTTAGTAAACAAAGATAACTTGTATTCAGCTGCGTCAAGGTCAATAGCACTACCACCTACATTCGATAATTCAACCGCTTTGTTGCTTCCACCACCCTCAATGTATTCTGTAATCAATAACACACCCGGTTGTATTGGGCATGCACCTTCACCAGGGCAACCAAGACCATCGCTAGTGTCTTTGTCAAACACAACCCACTGGTTATCGGTACCCGGAAAGTCAGCTTCAGCATTGGTCTCACCTACTGCAATGCTTTCTTTTCTTCTAAGGGTTTTGTCTTTAGTCGAAAAATTAACATTATTGGGGTCAGTCCATTCTGCACCTGGATCTTCACCACGTTTACCAAAGCGGTCAATAACAACACCATCTTTGGTTAATACCAGGGCGTCATCACCATTAAAGAAAGTAACATCAGACTCGATACCTACTTTAAACGCTTCGTCGGCGCCACCATTATGGTACACAAGACTGCGACCAGCAGCGAGCTGGCCAGTCAATGTCACCGTGTTACCCGGATCTGTGGCACCATTTGAGAGTAAAGAAAGTACATATAGAGCACTATCAAGATCGATGTTGCTATCACTCACATTTGAAATTTCGACTGCTTTATTACTTCCACCACCTTCTACATATTCGGTAATAACCAAATTTGCATGAGCAGCAGATGAAGCCGTGGCTAGTAGTAGAGCGACGGCTTTGGCGACTGAACTGATTTTATTATTCATAGTCGTATCTTTTTTTATTTGTTAATGAGAGGCGCACTACCCAGTTAGCTGGGCAGGCGCTTAGTCAGTTAATACAATTTACTTACGATTTTGGCGACGAAGTACCGATAAACCAAATAAGGAAAGTAGACCTAAAAATCCTACACTCCCACCCGTGTTATCTTTTTCTTCTTGCGTAATTTCAGCAACGAGGGCATCACGACTGGCAATCTCAAGATCAAATGACACCCCAGAACCTTGGATAACGCTACCATCACGTAGTAGTTCAACCTTAGCGGTATAATGTGCAGAAGGAGCGCCAAAGACTTCGAAGTTTATTAAGCTACTACCGTCTTTACTCAAGACAATATTAGGTTCAACTAATTGAGTTAAATCAAGCTTGGCTTCATCATCTTTAGGGGTCAGTTTGATGGTGGCGACGTCACCAGCAAGTGCACCGATATCTTCAGGTATCTGGTAAGGCACCTTAATCAATTTATTTAGCTTGGTCAGATACATTGAACGACCTGGATCTGTTTCACCTGGAAGGTAGCTCAAGGACACTAAAGCGGGATCATGATCAGATGAGCGGAAATGATCTTCAGCATAGAATTTATTAACTAGATTGTTGTAATCACCTTTGTATTCAACGTTATAGTCATATAGGCTCGACTCAGCAGCATTAATGTGCCAGTCTGCCGCATCGATCACTCGGTTTTCTAAAGATGGCGAAATTAGAATATGGTCAAGAGAACCAACTTCATCATTATATGAATAGCTCCACGCCGTTTTCCCTTTCTTTTCAAATACCTTAGAAACAATGTCCACATAACCATAACTCGTTGTGATCTCAACGGGAGAACCATCAAGATTAAATTGTGGTTTGGTACCAACAAACGTATGACTTGCCGTGATTAACGTTTTGTTGCGTGGATTTTGAGTCAATACTAATAAGGGATCTTCTTTAGCATAGGCATTAAGATCACCTAAAATGATTTTATCGCCTGGAACACTTTTTAACTCTTCTGCTAATTGCACCGCACCAGAAATACGGAACTCAGCACATGACCCTTGGAAATCAAGATCTGGCGCGTCTTTGGTCCAAACCGTTGCGTCACCAAACTCTACTCCCTGCCAATCTTCCCAACACGTCGAACCTTTAGACTTAAAATGATTAACAGCTAAGGTTAGGCGTTTACCTGTTTGATTAACAAGGAAAGTGGCAACTAACGCATCACGATGATAGTTTTGACCGCTTTCTAAGATTTCATCTCTTCCATCTTTAATGACTTCGTTATTGTCATTAACAATCGTAGGCGCTTTTTGCTGCGGCATAGTCACCACGCGCGTACGCTCAATACTTAGCTTACTCGGGCGGTAAATAATCCCCGTTGCAATTGCGTCCGAACCTAAGGCATCTAATTCATCAAGGATCTGATTACCATTATGGTCAAAACCAACAAATACATAGCGGTTTTCTGTTGAGTATGGCTTGTCATGGTTATTCGCATATTCATCGTTGTAATATACGTTCACTTCATTGACTAAATCAGCAATGGCACTTTTCAATCCAAAACCATTGTTTTCCATTTCCATTAACGCAACGACATCAGCATCTAGTGCACGAATTGCCTCTACCAATTTAGTTTTTTGTTGAATGAATTCATTATAGGTGTCAGCACCACGGCTTTGGCCGAATTGGTTTTGATCTCCACCAAATGGCGAATTAAAATAGTTAAATAAGTTTTGACTAGCAACACGTACTGCAAAATGGTTTTCTTCGGTGGTTTCGTCAAGCTCAGGACTATCTGTTCTGGGATAATTATGAACAAAGTTATGGCCTTTTAATTCATTTGTCACCGTCAGACTATAATCACCATAGCTATAGCTAATCACCCCTTCCATGCCTATGACACTATCGTTAATACGAATATAGTTTTGCTCAGGTGTGATACCGAAGTCTGGGTAATACGGGATATCACCATTGCCAGCTTTAATTGAACTTTCAACAATTAAACGGTAATCGTCATTTTGAGCCGCTGCCGCGATAGATTCAGGAGAACCCGCAATATTCTGTTGATTAGGTTGCAAATTGGGGCGCTGATAAGCCAAGGTAATATTGTTACGATAACTGTCATAATTAAAACTGAAACTGCGAGAAACCCGCATATTTTGCTCACCATGGACAAGCGGATTCATGTCTTCAGGTAAATTGACTAACATACCTTCATAGCGTTCAAGTGTACTTTCAAATGATTCACCATCTGACTCTAGCACTTCAATATTTGTTGGTATTGTCGCGGTATAGTTATTGTCAATAACGTCCCACTGTTCTGTAGAAATCTGAGTTTGCCCGAAGCTTTCCGCGACTTCTCCTCCTAAACACAGTGTATGGCCGACCATTTGAGGGTCCGCATTACCTGTTTCGACAAAAAGACCATCAGAGGTTAGTGGATCACCATCAGCAACGATATCGCGGAGGAAAAAACCTTTTGTAGGTAAGCTAACAACCGCAGTCACAACACCTTGCAGCGCAACGTCCTGGCCAACCAAAGGCGATGCACTACCATTACCTTGAATCTGACTAATTGTGGTTAAATTAGCACAAACAAAAGGCACATAAGCTTCAGCAAGATTTGGCGTACCTACTGTCGAAATATCAATAGGATTAATAACTTCCCACTGTGAAGCATCAAAAGTAGCGGATGCTGCTGGTGCATTACCTTCACTATCTTGACGACGACGTAAAGTGGTATCCTGAGCCCAAACGCTGGTATCATCTTTTGCCCCTACTCTATCAAGAATAGCGCTGCCATTCTTGATATAGAAACCATCATTACCGGTTAAATAAAAGTCCGTATAGCTAGTATCGGGGTGACCTGTTCCCACTACATAGGTGCCACCATTATCATTAATAGTTTTCTTATATTCCTCACTGGCATCTTTATTTATCACAACCAGTGATGAATTAGGGGCAATAGTCAGCCCAGTCAATAGTGGCTGGCCATCGGCATTTAACAGTTGGTTTTCGTATTTGCCATTACTCCATATAAATACAGCGGTATCATCTGTAAACGTAAAGGATTCTGTATCATGCGTATTGGTGATTTCGACTGAGCCATATTCGGCACCATAATCTTTTTGCACCATTTCAGTAATCAAGAGATCGTTAGCACCAGCGTAAGCGCCAGAACTGATAAGACTGGCTATTGCCAGTGAGAGAAAACTTTTCTTCATAGTAAACTCGATATGTAATTAACTTAGAATGGAACTAGAAGTACATGCGCATATAGGCATAACCAGCTTCAGGAGCTTCACCAACTCGACCTTCAACAGACAAGATAATGTCTTTCGCTGGACGATAGTTAAACCCTAAGCTTCCCCAACGACGATCTTTTCCGTACGCAAAAGGGAGCTCGGTATAGTCATAATTAGGGCTTTCAATATCCCAACTTTCATATTGTTCGTGGTTAGCTGAGGCAATAATTTCCCAAGATTCATTAAGATCGTATTTACTGCTTAAGGTCACGCCATAATTACGGTAAGTTTCATAGGCAAGGTAGACATCGCCACTTTTACGAGTTGCAATATCTTCATCTTCTAAGAAGGCATTTATACCAATTGCCAGTTCCGGTATCACACTGACTCTGAACCCCAGACCGACTAATTGTTGTTCACCATATTTAGATAAACCATCTGAGCCAGCGCGAGCTTCAACACCAACAACGGCTGAAACTACACCAGACATCCACCCGACATATCCATTAACAATGTCACCTTGCGGTGAACCATTCTTGTGTTTACCATCGTAAGAATAGGACAGGCCATATACTAAATGTTCAAACTTAGCTTCATATTTGACAGTATTCTCTTGGTCACCACCTTCTCCAGTTTCAACGGACTTGTTGAACGTAAAGTCGCCGAAGTGGTCGTATTCATCAAAAGCCGTATCGGTTAAGCCAGCCTCAATCCAATGATGGTCATCAAACTTATAGCCTACATACATTTTGTCTATTGCAAGTTCAAACTCACCGTCACCACCAAGCCAATTTCGGCGCTGGTAATCCAACTCTAAACGATAAATAAAGTTACTCCGCTCGCCCCTGACTCCCATGGTGGCAAAACTGTCATCTACGTAACCCTTAGTATCGTAAAACTCATCGTGGTTGTATTTTGAACTAGTTGCAAAATGACCACCGACACCCACTTCGCCGTACAGGCTGATATAATCTCCATTATCACTTTCTTGTAGTGTTAATGCGTTAGCGGCATGAGCACAAAACAAAGAAGCCAAGGCGATTGCAACGGTTTTTTTTCTAAGCATCGCATATATTTCCATTTGATAAACTTCAGCCCCATCGTAGTACGGGCCTAAATTTGATTAGATAATTATTTATGTATGATTAATTTGGGGAGGAAGAATGTTTTTCAATGTTAAGCAATTCCGACATACACGAAAAAAACACTCTTAAATGTCTAAGAAATGGCCATTGAAATTTTGAAGCGATATGTACACTCAGGTTAACAATATTAAAAGTTGAGCGTCTAACATCAACATGACAAATAACGCAAAACAAATATGCTTTAAATATGAGTGTTAAAACAACACATCAACCCCTCGCAACTAAGTTACAGCGAAATTACAACCAGACCGCTATCGAACAACATTTTTTTACAATCGACCATATAAATCAACATAACCATATTAGGTAAGCTGTAAGTCTAAGGCAAGAGAAAAAGTGTGATGTTAGTTCAAAAAAGTATATTTACTTCAGGCTATTAAGACGAAGCACAAATTTTAAAAAATTAAAATTTAGAAACTGAACCAATTATTACGCTTAAAATACAACGAAATCACTAACCGGTGAATGCTTACAAATCTGGGGCAAGGAAAGGGGCTTATTGATGGGATTGATGTTAAAACACACCAGCACAGTTTCTGGTGCTTCTGATGGGGAAAATCAAACTGTAGCACTAGGCCATGGTGCTAAATATAAGCAACATCCACCTCATTGCAAACAACAATGGTTTCCCAAGTAAGTCATTGTGGCTAGAGGAGAAGTCCATGATAACAAAGCCGCTAATTGAGCTATTACTACAAAGTGATTTTATTATCTTTGACAAAGATTACAACAGTGAAGCAATGAGAGATACTGTGCGCTAATGTGGCGCGATAGCAACTCATTATGACAAGTAGATCGTTCATTTCAAAAGCATGTTAACTTACTCGATAATTGGACTGCCAATGTGAAAAACCACCGCCACTAGAAATAATATGTTCGCACAGTAAATCATCTAGCTTCCATACTTACTTAAACTTAATAAATATAAAAATAGTTATCAAAAGATATAATTTAATATAAAACCCAAATAAACGGCAGCCACTGTTTATATCACGAAACAGTAAAAATAGAAAAAATAAACTACAAAACCCTATTTAACAGCAAAATCAAATCAAGAATGAAGATGAAAACAGACAACAACACAAGGCAAGTTCTCAAATGAGAACAATGTTGAATTGAAAAATCTGGCAATAGATATTTAGATAAAAGTATTTAATAGTACTCTTCGACGAAATAAAACCAGCGTTTTCCGTTAGCTCTACCTCCGAACCATAAAACTTACTCTGCATGTATCGATAGGAAATTGACATACCAACGTAAAAATATGATGTTATATCATCGACAGTCCATTCATTGGCAGCTTCAATAAATAAAGTTATGTGCCGCCATTTTTCATAAATGTCAGTAATGGCTTAGCGTCGAACTTGTCCATGACCCTCATAGCTTAATTTTATATGATTTTGACAGCATGAAATAACCCGGACGGGTTCAACTTGGTGCTGTATGCTTCATCGGCTAACACCAGCTAGATGATGTGACAAAATTGAGATTCGACCTAAGCTCACTTTTTTATCATTTAGATGAGTCATTGCTCGTGGCTAATGCACTGGCCATTGATGGTACCACCGTCACCGGATCGAGTCGCATCTGGAACCAGTTGATGCGCCAATCCAGATGTGGGCCCGTCACTCTGCCCGTAGCCCCCACCTCTGCAATGGCTTGTCCCTGTTTGATTATCTCGCCAGGCTTCACATACAACTTACTAAGATGAAGAAAACTTGAACTGACGCCATAGCCATGATCTAAGATAACTGTGCCGCCAGAATAAAACATATCTGGCACAGCGAGAGTGATCACCCCATCGGCAGGGGCCACTACTACGGTTCCCGTTTTCGCTGCCACATCGACACCAAAATGGGGATTACCAGGCTTACCGTTATAGACTCGTTGACTGCCATAGACTCCAGATATTCTGCCCGTTAACGGCCAAATAAAATCTTGAGCGAAGGCCTCTTGAGTTGAGAATTGACTTCTGGCCGCCTTTACCTGTTTGCTATCTTGAGCCGCTCTGGCTTGTGCTTTGGGATCGGGCTTCATGATTTTTTTCGCGATACCCGTCAGGCTATCGATCTGGTACTGTTTCTCACTAATAGTTAGCGGTTTTATTTGCGTCAGCCCATCGGGATAAACTAAGGTTAACTTTTGCGAAAGCGCTGCATCCCGTTCAAAACCAAAGACAAAGCTCCCCTTAGGAGTCACCTTTATTTCGCTGCCGTTAAGGTACACTGAGGTACCTGGCGTGGTTTGAGCACGGATTAACGCCCCTTGCTCTAACGTGCCATTGAGGGTCACTTGCGCCATTGCCAAACCACTAAAACCTAGCGATATGGCGCCGAGCAATACAGCCAAATAGTTCAAATATACCTCCTTAAACGACAACGATAACCATGGATAAAGCCGCGATTACGCCGCGCCGCCTTTGACCGAAATAGCCCCTTTACCCACACCTTCATAAGCGATCACTTTAAATTCGCTATCGGGTGCTTCAGCGGCCATAGTATTGGCGATAAACTCGGCTAGCAGTTCTACCGTTGTATCATGGGGGATGATTTCACAGCGTTTTTTCGGCATAGCCAACTGGAAGTCGCCCTGTGGGGCCACGTAATGAAAACCATAATGGGTCTCATCGTTAACCTCAGTTTGTGGTGATAAATCAAGTTCATCAACCTCTACTACATCATCGGCTGAACCTAAATAGATATCTTTCCAGCGGCGACTCCAATATTCGTCCCATTGCGGTGCAGCGATGCTATTTTCGAACACATTAATGGGGCTGCGATGACCGTGAGCGATACGCTGACAGTTACCGTCGTGTTTTTTTAACCCATGGGAATAATGATAAAACGGCGTGTCGTGTATTTCATTACGGAGCGTCAATGCGATACCATTGACATTATCCGGTAACACCTCGGCAAGGGCCTTTTGTAAGAAGGTGTTAACGCTATCAAAATCGATAATTTCGGTCGGAATAAGCGCGAAGGCTTGCGCGGGACAAGCTAGATGAATATCGCCTTGCAGACTATCAAAATCCATCCATACACGGTTACCCTGTTGCTGCCAACGCACCTCTGAGCAGGCGGTGGGGATCAATAAGCGATGATCCGCGACATCATCAATGGTGTTTTTGATAGTGCGCTTCACCTTAGCAAAGTCCAGCACCATGTTTTGCTCATCTAACCCACCATCAAGTAAAACATCAACAATCCAGCTCTCGCCTACCATGCCTCGGATTGGACACAGGTAAGAAAAGTCGATAACAGTTAAATCTCTAACAAAAAGTTGCATTTAATCTCCTGGCAGAAAAACAGTCTGCCTGTATTTATCCCATTAGCGAACTGCCAACGGATATAGTCATAAGCCATGATTTCACCTTATCAGTGACATTTTAGCAAGTCATGGTGAAAAGGTTGCGCAATAAAAACCCACCAATCCACTATCTGTCATCACAAAAAAGCGCCCATATTTAGGGCGCTTTTGCGAGCTATTTCGCGAACTTAAGCTTTTAGGTTCGCTCAAAAAACTATTGTCCGCCCTTTAGACGTCGATCTAACTGATCCTTAAGATTAGCTGGCACGCCTTTGATCAGAATAGAATCAGAAATAGGATCATAAATCACTCGCTCGCCTAAGTGTTGCCCATCAAAACTTAGGGTCACACCGCCGCCAGTGCCTGAAAACTTTTTCAGTTGACGCAGTGTCGGCTTATCACCGGGAAACTCATCTTCAAGCTCGTAGTCGCCACCTTGGGCAAAATCGTAAAACGAGTCCATGCCCGAATCGGCTAATTCATCGGCCAAATCTTTTAATTGAATATCAGCGCCGGTATCACAACGCTCGCTGCAGTAATCAAACACCTTTTCACGGCACTGCTGGCGCTCATCTTTAGTGAGTTCGCTGCTGGCGACAAAATCTTCAACTGCGTTCATCAGTTGCTTATTTTGTACCTTAGTATTAACCCCTTCGACACAGCCCATAAAGTCGAGGAAAAAATCGGCCACTTTGCGGCCCGCACGACCACGAATAAAGGAGATATATTTAACCGAGTCAGGATCGGCTTGCCATTCGGTTAAATCGATACGGGCAGCCAGCTGTACATTATTTAAATCCAGATGGGTATTTTGCGACAGTTCCATATCGTCGAGCACAGTCATTGATGACTTGGCATTAAGCAGTGACACATAAAGGTAGTCACTGGTCATATGGGTATAGCAAGACAGTAGCAAGAAACCGCCTTGACTGAAGTCATATTTAGCCAGCTCTTCTTGCAGTAACTTACCCGCCAAACTCGAAAACTCAACAAAGCCTAAATCGCCATTACGGTATGCTGTTAACGCTTCTTTAAACTTAGGATTAGCCTCTCCGTCTTCACCGTGAGTACCAAAATGACCAAAGCCTTTACCCGCCTTGGTGGTATAAGTTTGATGCAGCTCTTCGAGCATAGTTTCTACGGCTTGGCTGTTTAAAAGCGGTTGGGGACGCAATCTGCAGCTCAGTTGGCCTTCGCCATCTTGGGAAATAGCGTGAATAATTGCTTGTTCGACGTTAATACTCATAAGCCTCGATAGTGATAATGGTAGAAATCCGTTATTATATGCTGCTATTTCAAATTAAAGTGAACAATTTTTCAATTATGGCTATTCAATCTAAATATTCGAACGCACAAGTTGAGTCTATTCTTGCTGAAATGCTAGCAGTACTCGACAAACATCAAGCCCCAACCGACCTGAGTTTGATGGTGCTGGGTAACTGTGTCACCGATCTACTGATGCGCAAGGTGCCTCAAGAGGCTCGCGGCCAAGTTGCACAGCAATTTGCTAACGCCTTAACTCAATCAGTTAAAGGCTAAAGTTTGGCTTAGTTATTTTACGAGTGAAAATCTTGTTTTTATTCGTAAAAAACTAGTAAAGTCGAACAATAGATAATTAAGATAGATTTTTATTTCAACTGATTAGCGGATCCCTATGATCGAGCGAAAGAAAGAGATGAGTCGTGACCGCGTGTCACGCTTAGTGAGCTGGGGCCATTGGTTTGCCTTTTTTAATGGCTTCCTAGGGATGATTATTGGTGTCCGCTATATCGAAACCGTCGGCGCACCAGAGTCTTGGATTGGCTGGAGCTACTTAATTATCAGTACGTTAGGCCATTTTAGCTTTTTAGCCTTTATCGTTTACTTGGTGGTGCTATTTCCTATCACCCTACTATTACCCTATTCCAAAATACTCAGAGGGTTAGCCGCCGTAGCGGCAACCCTTAGTCTATGTATTTTACTCTATGACACCATTATCTATGATGATTATGGCTTACACCTCAGCCCCTTTGTATTTGATATCGCCTGGGCCGATCTGAATGCATTACTTCAAGGCACCTCTTATATTGTCACACCACTGGGCATAATAATCCTCGAACTGACCGCCGCAAATTACTTATGGAAACGCATCGAAAGCATTCGTAAATCAAATTATGGTTATAAAGTGGTGATATTTATTGGCTGTTGTTTTGTCAGCAGTCACCTAATCCACATCTGGGCCGATGCAGCCGACATTCAAGAAATCACCCGATTAGATGATGCCTACCCATTATCCTACCCGGCAACGGCGCGCTCATTTATGGAGAGTCATGGCATCGAAAAAAGCAGCATAAACGCAGCGGAGCCTCATATCCAACCGTCGCTCAACTACCCAATATCCGCACTTCAATGCCAGGCAAACCATCACACCAATATGCTGGTTATCGCCATTGACGGTTTTAGAGCAGACCTACTCGATCCAGAAACCATGCCGTTTATGTACCAATACGCACAGCAAAATCATTATTTCAGCCAACATTTAAGTGGTGGGAATATGCATCGCAGTGGCATGTTTTCACTGTTATATGGCTTACAAGGCAGTTACATGAGCGCCTATGACTTAAATTATCGCTCACCCGTGTTAACCCAACAACTCAAACAACAAAACTATGCTTTAGTCCATTTTGCGCCGCAAATGGCGTTATCCACCCCATACGCCATGTATCAGGATTTTGAAAGCCATCTCCAAGACACCGACAGGGGTATGGCGGCAGCGGATATGGGAACAATCGAAACTTTTAAACAGTGGCAACAGCAACAGAGTGCCGCTTGGTTTGCGTTAATCAATTTACAAAGTCCAGACAGCTATGACACGCCTATCGGCTTTCTTGGCATTGAAACAGTAAAACCACTATATGACTTAAAACCTGCACAAAAAGTGCTGTTTAATCAATATCGTCAATCATTAAACTTTATTGATAAACAACTGGCTAAGCTGTTAAGTGAAATACCCGATGACACCTTAGTAATCATCACTGGGGTGAGTGGTAAAGTCTTTACCAGTAATAACGATGAACCACGCTCAAATTTTTCACCAGCGAATGTCAATGTGCCACTCATCATCAACTGGTCTGGAAATCAGTACGCGAAAACTGTCGATTACCCCACCAGCCATAATGGTATCGTGCCCACATTAATGACACAGATGCTAAATTGTAACAATAAGGCCTCTGACTATAGTTCAGGTGAAAGCCTGCTACAGCCAAGCTCAGCAAGCTGGACTTACATAGGCGATGATCAAGTATTCGGTATCTATCAAGAAGATGAGATCACTGTTATCGATCGCCATGGTAAATATCGTATCTACAACAAAGACTACAGTCAGCAGTTACGTAAAAAAATCAGCGCTCCAGAATTGATAGAGGTGATGCGCGAGGGGCGAAGATTCTATCATCATTAGGGTATCTAAGCAGTTAGCGCCTATAAACTAAGCAATTAACCATTATTGGCGCGCTTAATACTTGCAGAACCCAAGTTGGCTTGATAAAGTTCTGCCTGTCTTAAACAGACCCCAATGTTTTTCTGTTTTGGATATAATCGGTATGTAGCGCAGCCCGGTAGCGCACTGTCATGGGGTGTCAGGGGTCGGAGGTTCGAATCCTCTCATACCGACCAAATTCTAAGAAGCCAGCTTAATCGCTGGCTTTTTTTATGCCAGTTTGTAACCTTGCTATCCATCACCTGGTAAGCGCGCCTTTTAGCTATCGATTTGTTTCCCCTCAAAGCACTTGCAATCGTAGTGGATAAAACTTAAGAGATGGCAAATTTAGAAAACCCTTTCTTATAAGGCGTCACTCGTCTCTCTAGCCATTTTCAATAATTTAATAAATTACTATAAAAATGAGACCTTTAGTTGGTAATCTATCATATAAATCACTTAAACTAGGCCAATACATAAAGATAACGTTTACCTGCGACGACAAAAATCAATTTCACATAGGGATTTATGCAGTTGATAAATAAGCGCCATCTGGCATTTGCATTTGTTTTAGGTTTGCTGGGCCTAATGCTTAATTTAGTGCCAATACCATTATTCGGTAATCAACAGCTTATTATCGGCAACCTGTTTTTTGTCATTGTCGCGGTATTCTTAGGCCCTTGGTATGCCTTGCTCACTGCATTGATGTGCGCAAGCGGTTTATATCTGGCCTGGGGTAGTTGGCACACTTTCATCTTATTTCCGCTCGAAGCCATATGGCTGGGTTACGCGCGGCGTAAAGAATATTATTCTCTATATGCCGATGTGGTTTTTTGGCTCATAGTTGGTATGCCGCTATTTTATATTGTAGTACGCTTTGTGCTAGAGATGCCTGAAAGCTATATGTTTTTCATTACACTGAAACAAGGGATCAACGGCATATTCTACACATCGCTAGGCACAATAATCATCATTATGTTGCCACGACAATTTCATATTTCCGGAAAGCTCAAAAATCAACGCCGTAAGAGCTTTAATCAGCAACTCACTTATACCTTTACTCAATTATTGACATTAGCCTTGCTGGTTTCGGCATTGATCTTTAATAATCTCTCAATTAACCATCAGCAGTTAGATGTTAAACGCCAACTCGAAGATACCGCGCTGCATTTAGGTAAGGCAACCGACACATTTATCGATACCCATGTAAGCGCCGTCGATACCATCGCTCGTTGGTTAAGTCTCTCTGAATATGATCCTGAACAATGGCAAATGCTATTGTTAAAACTACATAAAAACTATCCTGATTTTATATCCATGCTTATCGCTAATGAGCAGGGACATATCGTAATTTCGAGCCCCGTTATCAACATTGAAACCTCGCGAAATAATGCTCCTGCAAGTATTGTGGACCGCCATTATTTCCAACAGGCGTTTTTCAACCAACTAACCTATACCTCACCGATTTTTTTAGGAAGAGGATCCGGCACCGACCCCATTGTCGCGATCAGTGCACCACTTTATAACACCAAAAGCCCGCTGGAACCGGTAGGAATAATAGAAGGCTCGTTAGAGCTTGCAAACTTTGCACAAATTTATCAACGCCTTCCAGATGAGACGCAGCACAATATTGTGCTCACCGACGAAAATAATCTTGTGATCTATGCATCACCAGCTCTCAATAAGCAGCCCTTAAGTGAATTTATTTTCTCTCATAGTGGCTTTAGCTATAAAACCAACTTGGCCATGCTCAATATTAAACAACGAGACAATAAAAGCCCCGAGTTTGCCTATGCCAAACACATAGTAAAAAATGGTTGGACACTCTATGTCCTCACACCATTCCTCCCTTTGGTAGAGCAAATTGAAAGTCAATATTTCACTACTTTTAGTATCTTATTATTATCATTTATAGTGACCATTGCGATCATACAAGTGGTCAGTTTACGTCTAACCAAGCCGCTTGAAGCAATCGCTAAAAAATTCAATCACTGGAATAAACTGGAGCAAGATGACGCCATCTTCAATGACTCTACACCACAAGAGATCTTTACCTTATCCAGCAGCATTTTGAAGAGTAAGCAGGAGCTAATCAGCTACCAACTCGAACTAGAGGAAAAAGTAGCTCTGAGAACCAAAGAGCTACAAGCGGCTAACACAAAACTACGTTTACTCGCCGAAAAAGATGAGTTGACTCAGCTCTACAATCGACGCTACACCGAAACTCACTTCTCTCAATTAAACGATATGTGTCAACGCAGCTGCGCTGACATGGCATTTTGCATCGTTGATATTGATCATTTCAAAAGTATTAATGATACCTACGGCCATCAAGCTGGAGATAACGCCTTAATCCACTTAGCCCAGATCATGCAGCAATTTTTTAAACGAGATACAGACCTTATTTCTCGCTATGGTGGTGAAGAATTTCTGATTATTTTACCCCTATGCAATCCGCAAGAAGTAGAACAACATCTTAATGAATTTAGGCAGCAGGTATTTGATGCTCTGATCCCAATAAGTTCTGAAAATAGTATCCAACTGACCATCAGTATTGGCGCAGTAATAAGTAGTAATCATTACCAAAGCGATATAGATTGTTGGTTTAAGCAAGCCGATATTAATCTCTATCAAGCAAAAAAAGAGGGACGCAATCGCGTCATCTGCAGCCAACTTATTACTCAAACGCACGAGTAACAATTCATCACCTTATTGCAGAGTCAGTATTGGTTTTAAGCGGGGAAGTTAACGCATTAGGGTTGTTTGCCAGTTGCTGTTGCCCGCTGATATATTCATCTATGCATTCAATCATATACGGAAAGAATGGATTCCACTTCTGGCGTAATATCTCTGACGCTGGTACGCCGAGCACTCCACGCTCTCCCTTGGTCGATACGGCACCAATTTGTACTCTCGGCTGGGTAGTCGCCCTTTTTATTGGTCCATACAAATCATCAGATGCCGGAAAAGGCAATGCGACATGAGATAAAGAGTAAATTGCTCTTGGCCAACTAACCTCCAGTGGCTCATGCAAAATATCGCCATCTTGATAACGCACCACTTCAACTTGCTCGCTGGTTTGCCATTGATCAAGGCTGTCTTTATACCGTTGATTTTGAACTATATTTAACTGATATGGTAATCGACTAGAACCAATTAAAGGCTTAATGGCATCTATTGGGTCATTGACTACCAAAGCTAAATTGACATCAATACGGTTAATATCAAACAAAAACAACTGATGCTCTTTGGCCGGTAAACCTTGATATAATTTCGCTATGACATCGACCGTTGATACCGTACTGTCCGCTATTGACTGAAAGGTAAGCACACGAGTTAATTGCGTTTTTTGTAATTCAGTCATCTGATTAAGCAACACTTGATTACGCGCCGCAACCTGATACACCACATCGCCAGCATTAACCGCAAACGAGTTATATTTAAACGGATCATATTCAGCTTGTACCGCATTCCAACTGAGTTTCTCTAACCCCAACCATTGACCCAACCTTGATTGCCACTTTGCTGCGGCGGCAACAGGTGATAACCCTATGGCAGGGGAAAGAAAGATTAACCCTGAGTAACTAGAAGGTTTATCTTGATTTAAGGCTTCTAACTCATGATTGAGTGCTAATGCTGCTCCAGTAGAAAAACCAACCACATACAGCGGCTTACCATTAAGCTGTTGCTCTAGGTGACGCGTTGCCAAACTAACCGCTTGCGCCATATCTTGCCAGCGTAAATCAACAAGCCCAGAAGGTAATGTGCCATGACCAGGTAAACGTAACCCTAGAACATGTGCTTTAGCGCGAAAGTGATTAGCAAAATGCGATAATGAATAGGGGGAATCTGACATACCGTGCAGTAATAACACGCCATATTGTGCCGTCGAACTTGGCCATTCAAAGCTGCGATTCCAATCCTGTGGCCACTGTTTAGGATCGGATAGGCTATGGCGTACATAACGGTTAAGCGGTTGACGAACAAGGTGTTCGGTGCGCTGATATACTTTTGTGTCTACCTCTTTAAACAACTTATCCTCTAGGGCAAGGTACTGCTTAAAATCTGTCAGCTGCATGCTCTGGTTAAATTGAGATGACAGCTTTATCGTGTGCCATAGCGACAGATCAGCTTGAGTATTGAGTACATACACTCCTACTACTAATAGTCCAAGTATTGTTCCCAATATGCCATAAGTTAACGCTAATAAGAGGTGTTTGGTCGATGTAAGTAGTATTCTCATCTATGTATCATCCCTTACTTGTCCTGCCCACTTAACGGATCATTTGAGCTGAGCCTATTTTATAATCGCGTGACGGGCTAATTAATCCCTTTTGACACAACCCCACTTAACATAGCCGATATGACTCGGTAGACTCTATGAGATATACGTCTAACAAATAAAACAATGACCAACAACATCTTCAGTATTGGCTCTACAAGTGCAGATACCTGCTTTTACCTGCCTACAGCGCCAATCATTCCCAGTAAGTGGCACTACACTCAGCTAGACGCTATTGAACAACTGATAAGTCTCAATGGTAATCACTGGCGTAAAATACTGGTTATTATGGCGAAAATAACTGCACCCGATACTGATTGGCGTCACCATATGCCACAACTCTTAACACAAGGTAACCATATTATGTTTGGTGCTACAGCGCTTAAGCGTAATGCACAACACCATTTTGTCTGTGGTCAGCAAAGCGCAAAAAGTCTCAACCTACCAATATTAGACCAAAACCCAAAAATTAAAGTACTAAACCATGATAAGCATATGATTTATCTACTGCCCTATCTTGATTATAGGCAGTGCCCTAACCATGTTATTGCCGATTTACGCAGTAAATTGGATAAATAAATCATTAAGCGCAACAAAAAAAGCGCCCAAGGCGCTTTTTTGTCATAGTCCAAATCTCATCACGCTATTTATTAATCATAAATAGTTGGAATTGGTTTACGCTTGTGCTGCGTCGCCTTATAGATTGCAATAAGACGTGCCTCGACCTTAGCATCCACCGCTTTCCCCTCTAAAAAATCATCGATTTGATCATAGGTCAGCCCTAAGGCAACTTCATCTTCGAGCTGTGGTTTATCACACTCAAGATCTGCCGTTGGCACTTTATTCACTAAAATATCAGGGGCACCTAACACTGCAGCTAATTGCCTCACCTGGCGTTTATTCAAACCAAATAAAGGAGCTAGGTCGCAGGCTCCGTCGCCCCATTTAGTGTAAAAACCAGTAATATTTTCGGCGCTGTGGTCAGTGCCAACCACTAAACCGCCCGTTAAACCGGCTATCTCATATTGCGCAATCATACGCATTCTGGCTTTCACATTGCCTTTAACAAATTCGACATCTCCATGAGAGTGAGACATGATATCAGCTTGCTCTAGCCCCAAAAGCGTTTGATGATGGATCCCTTCGACCCCCTCGCCAATGTTGACTGTAACCAATCTACTCGGCTGAATAAACTGACAAGCTAACTGAGCTTCATCTTCATCTTTTTGCACCTTATAGGGCAGCCTCACTGCGATAAATTGATAACTCCCTTCGCACTCACCTTCACGGTTGAGTTCGTCTACAGCCATTTGACATAGACGCCCAGCAAGAGATGAATCGACACCACCACTGATCCCAAGCACTAAACTAGTCGCATTGGCTTCCTTGAGCTTAGATTTGATAAAGGCAATACGTCGTTGTACTTCGTACTCAACCTCAATAACAGGTTGTACCTTCATTTCACGAATGATCTGTCCTTTCACAATTCCGACTCCGATTAAATTAGCTGACAGCTGAAATTTGCGTGCTCATTATGAGCTAATTCAACATAAATTTCACGACTCAAACTTTCTAAGCAGATTATTTATGCTGGATTTACTGCCAACTGACGATTAACCTATGGCAGCGCAGTAATAAGGCATTACCTAACTGGTGCTCCCATTCATAATTGTGCAGCATTAATGTCTTAAGATTATTAAATTAAGGTGTCTGTTTAAATGGGATTAGAGTATCACTTGTTGTTATCATTGGCCGTTATTCATACCGTTGCGCTAGCTAGCCCAGGTCCTGATTTTGCTCTAGTGGTAAAACTTGCGACCCAACAGCAGCGACTGACAGCATTAGCCTGCTCATTGGGGTTAGCTGTAGCAATCACCTTACATACCCTTTTAAGCCTCACAGGCGTTAGCCTACTTATCAAAAGCTCAACCACTATCTATTTGGCAGTACAACTTGTTGGTGCTAGCTATTTAGCTTGGATGGGACTGGGGGCAATAAGAGCCGCGATTACTCACTGGCGCAATAAAACAGTATTGGCTACAAAAGGTAAAATCTGCAACAGCTTAACGATTAGACAAGGTTTTATTCAGGGCCTGTCTACAAACTTACTTAATCCTAAAGCCATGGTGTTTTTTATCACGCTGTTTTCAACATTAATCTCGCCCACCGTAAACATAGAAACCAAAGTTGCTGTCACACTATTGATGTTCATATTGTCATTAATCTGGTTTAGCTTAATCGCATTAGTATTATCAAAGCCCATTATTCAGCAAAAGATGCAACGCGCAACACCAGTGATCAACTTGATCACTGGGTTGCTGTTTGTCAGCGTTAGCTTAGTGATAATTAACGGCCTGTTTTAAGCTGGTTCAAAATATAATCGAGTGCGCTGGTTACCGCTACAACTTGAGCCAAAATACAATTTTCCGCATCGGCTTGTGGACTGTCTGGGTAGACCTCAGTGGTGGTGTTAAAACGTGCATCACTAAAACCTGTACATAAACCTAATGATTTAGTGGGGTAATTGATCACCCCAAATTGGCTAATAGGCGCTCCAATCAAACGACCTTGCTCGTCGGCAGGAGCAATATGCGTCACCTTAGCCACGGCTTCAATAATCGCTTTTTGCATCTCATCACAAGGGTTTTCACTATCGCCGACCAGATAAAAGCCGTCGGGAATATTCCAATTGGTGTGTTCAACAGCATCCCTTGCAGCTAAAGCGGGGCGAAACTCACTATTATCTGTGTCAGTTGTTTCATGCAAGTCAATATGGGCCATAAGCTTGACGCCTAAGCCCGCAACCAAGGCCATTAACGCCGCAGACTCGCCAGCAGGACTATTGGGATAAAATGAACGATTTGGGTCAATCGCTAAAGGATTCCAACGGTTAATGGTTTCATAGCCCCAAGGACTCACGCAGGGAGCAATCAACAGGTTAAAATATTTAGCGCATTGTTTCGCTTGAGTGGCGGCAAATCTCAACGCGCCTTGCACACCTGAGGTTTCGTAACCATGAACCCCACCAGTGACTAAGACAGTCGGTTTATCATCAGACCAAGACTGGCTTTTAAGGGCAAATAAGGGGTATAGCCCTTCGAGATAGTCTAACTCGCCATACTGCAGCACCTCAAAACCTGAAGAAAGCGCGTTAATTTTAGACACCACCTCATCATGATATGAACGTTTAATCTGTTGATTTTGACGCCATAACGCCTTTTCTGCCTCACCCCATGCCTGCCCAGGAGTGCCGATTGAATATTTTTGCGCCATCTTATTGAGCATCCTCTTTGCTTATTGTTAGTTGCAAACCCACTGCTTATAAATGATAAAACGTTAATAACTTAACATTAAACTGCCAACTATATCATACTGTTAGGAAAGTTTGAGGCTAAGGTGAATCGTTTAAAATGTTAACGACAGCAAAAATGTTATAGCTTATAAGTGATTATGTTCATCACATCTAACGCGCTTGCGTCACGTGATAACGTTGTAAGATTTCTTGGTATTGCCCCGAGGATTGGATTTTAGTTAACCCTTGCTCGTATACCTCAAGTAAGCCTTTTGCCACAGCATGCTGACTAAAGCCAACATAAAGTGTCACCGGCAACCCTTCACTGCCCGCATATTGAATATCTGCATCAAGATGATCTCGTTGCGCCACGTAATCAATAACCAAACGATTCCCCAAGACCACGTTCACTCGCCCTTTAGTCAAGCGCTTTAAATTCATCTTCAGGGGCGATGAGCCAGACGCGCGATAAACGCCAGTCAATAAAGGTAAAAAATTATCTAATACCTCGCCGTAGCTATACCCATGGATAATGGCAAGCTGTTTACCATAAAGATCTCGTGGGCGCTCGTATTGCCATTGGTCATTTATTGCAACATAAAAATCATTACTATATTGCCCAATTGGCTGATTAGAAGCCTGTAACTGGTAACGTTGAAGATGTTCATTATTGACCGCTAATACGATATCTATTTTATTTTGTTGCGCACTTTTCAATGCTCGAGAAAAGGGCTGGATCTCAAATTCGGATGGCTGCGCCATCGCCGCAAAAGCGGCCTGCACCACTTCAACCACATATCCCTTATCTTGCTGACCCGGTTTGCATATGTAAGGGCACCATTCATCAGAAGCCATCACGACGGGATTTGCCAGTGCTAACACGCTAAACATGTTTAAAAAAAACCCAATAATAAGCTTAATGCGAAGTGACTGTAACAGGTACTGCAACATAGTTTCCTTAAATGTTAACCCGAGACCATCACGCTAACAGAAGGCTAGACTGAGTGCTAGGGCAAGTGTCACTAAACAGAGCAAGAGCCCGTTACCACTACACAGCAAGGCCGTTGTTTGGTAGGATCGCGCCCGAGGAGAACCAATGAAAATTTTTAATTACCAGCCCCCAGCAATCCCGTGGCTCGATATCCGTTACCAAGACCGTGATATTGTTGTGCTCAATAAGCCCGCAGGCTTGCTCTCTAATCCTGGCCGAGCAGAAAATACCTTTGACTGTGCGATTAACCGCTTATTACAGCGATTTCCCGACGCCATTTTGGTGCACCGCCTCGATTGTGCGACGTCTGGTATCATGGTGTTCGCACTCAATAAAAAAGCGGAATCTAATATTAAGACTCAATTTCAAAACCGGATGACTGAAAAATATTATGTGGCAGAAGTTGACGGTATTATGATCCAAGATACGGGGAAAATTGAGCTGGCCATGAAGGCCGATACGACTCAGCCACCATTGCAGATGATTGCCGCAGATGGCAAAGCTGCGACCACCTATTTTGAGGTGTTAGCACGCAGAGAAAACAGTACATTAGTTAAGTTAAAACCAATCACCGGCAGAACCCATCAACTCCGGCTACATATGAAAGCCATAGGACATACGATTTTAGGTGATGACTTTTACGGTAACGCAGCGGTCATTAACGCGTCACCCCGCTTATGTTTGCATGCTGAGCATTTAAAAATTACTCACCCGTTTCATCAAGGTGACATGCAATTTTACAGTAAGCATCCGTTTTAGCGGTGCGTCTGTTACTGCGGTGAACCTAATGATATTCACCGCGTTTATAGCATAGGGGTTGACGCTAAAAATTAAGCCGCAATGCGCTTAGCAGTATAAAAACACTCTGCACTATTACAAAACTGTAAATTATTATCGCCTGATAATAAGAAATATTCACCAAACAAGTTTCCGCCGAGATCTTCGAGTTTTAAGCCTTCATCTATTTCAGTCGCTTTCATCTCATCTAAACTATGGCAACCGTCTGTGTACCAAGTTTCCAAAAACAGCTTACCATCTTGGCGATAGAGGGTAATTTTATCCCCTAATGATGGGCGCTCATCAATCCACTGCCCTATTACTTGCCGGGTATCCATATCTTGCTCCTGCCAACTTAGACGTTTACGCTTTTCAATCACAGGCATTTCTATGATCTGGAGTAACGCTGAGAGGTCATTACTACCAAACTCATCCAACATTACTCTACGTTTTTTATCCATAATCCTTTAACCTCGTTATTCATAATAACAATACCGCAAATAAATAGTTAAATTAACACTATTTTTTAATGCTTTAGTTAAAATTGTATCTTACAGTTAAAATAAAGATGCGAGCTGAATCACTATTAATACAATCTCATACCTTTGCAATACGAATAATGCGTCATTGAGATCAGTCTCCTTATCATCAACACTGCCCATTTATAGTCTCGTGCTAAGCCTGATATAAAGCCGTTTTAACTTGTTGACGACAGAAAATATGATATAGCTTTGTATTCTTGCAAAAAAAAAGAGCCTAAGGCTCTTTTTTACTGTGACGCGATTTAAGCTTACTAGGCAAGTTCGGTACGCTCTGCGGCTTCACATGCCGATGCAGTAAAGACCACATCCGTAGAACTATTTAATGCTGTTTCGGCAGAATCTTGGATCACACCGATAATAAAGCCAACCGACACCACTTGCATCGCAACATCATTAGAGATACCAAACAGGCTACAAGCGAGCGGGATCAGTAACAATGAGCCACCCGCAACACCCGATGCCCCACAGGCTGATACCGCAGCAACAACACTGAGTAATATCGCAGTCAAGATATCGACTTGAATGCCTAGGGTATGTACCGCAGCCAGAGTTAACACTGTAATGGTGATCGCCGCGCCGCCCATATTAATGGTTGCGCCTAGGGGAATAGAGACTGAATAGGTATCTTCATGCAGCTCAAGCTTTTCACATAGTGCCATATTAACAGGAATATTAGCTGCGCTTGAACGAGTGAAGAAAGCGGTAACACCACTCTCACGTAAACAGGTAAATATTAATGGATATGGATTACGTCTAATCTTGAACCATACGATAAGTGGATTGACCACTAGCGCAATAATCAACATTGAACTGAGTAATACAGCCAGTAATTGAGCATACCCTGCCAGCGCCTCGAAACCTGTCGCCGCAAACGTATTTGCTACTAAACCAAAAATACCTATAGGGGCAAGGCGAATAATGAAACGTACCATTTGCGACACGCCATGGCTGATGTCGGCAAACACGGTTTTAGTGGTTTCACTCGCATGATGTAAGGCTAATCCTAAGCCCACGCCCCAAGCTAAAATACCGATGTAATTACCTGTCATAAGTGCGTTAACAGGGTTATCCACCAGCTTGAACATTAAGGTGTACATCACCTCTGCAATGCCTTCGGGTGGATTAGCACCTTCAGCACCAGTAACCAAGACAAGTGTCGTTGGAAAAAGAAAACTTAATGTGACTGCGGTGATCGCCGCAGCAAACGTACCAAAAAGATAGAGGGTCACAATAGGACGCATATTGGTTTTAGCGTTTTTCTTTTGATTAGCAATGGATGATGCCACCAAAACAAACACTAAAATGGGTGCTATCGCTTTTAACGCACCAACAAAGAGCTCGCCAAGAAAGGCCACACTGTGCGCAGCCGATGTCGAAAACAATGCTAACGATACACCGGCAACAATTCCCAACATAATTTGCAGTACAAGACTGCCATTTGCTAACTTAGCAAACAAAGACCGATTTTGATTCATTGATTGACCTGTTATTTTAATTTGTTAGATTCGAACACTTCACGTGTCACGCCCGACTTTCTTGCGCTGTCTCACTTTCTTGTTATATTGATTATTAGCCATCTTATTTAACCAGCAGTTTATTACGACTTACACTGTGACTTAGCGGCTATAAGTACGAAAGGAAAACAACACAGAACGCCAATCGATTCAAGATTAAACTTCCTTCACCTTGAGGTTTTATAGAATCTGACTGGCGTTGTCTAGCAATCGGTTTAAATTAACTGCATATATTACTCATCCGCAGCATAAACATAACAAGACGCTAATGTTTTACCCCTCGATGGGATTCAGCCCCCCGCAACATGGCTTCTATCAGCTCATGTGCATCAAACTTGGTTAGTGCTTCATTAGCCCCTACTTGATGGGCTTGGCTAACACTGATTTCACTCGATAACGAGGTATGCAAAATGATATAAGCATTGGCTAACGCAGGTGTGTTTTTGACCTCAAAGGCCAACTCATACCCATCAAGGCCAGGCATTTCAATATCACTGACCAGTAAATCAACCGGATGACCCGCTTGATGTGCCCGCTCCATAATTGCCAGCGCCTCACGGCCATCAGAGGTCACCTGATAAGGAATATTGATGCTATCGAGGGCATCCGAAAGCTGTTTTCGCGCCACCAGAGAATCGTCGACTAACAAGATATTGAGCGGCTTTAAGATCTCACGTTGTACGTCTGTCAATATGGCGCGCTTGCTGGCTAGGCTAGGTGGAAACACTTTAGACAATAGCAATTCAACATCGAGCAACTGCACTAACTTATCGTCGACCCGAGTCACGCCTGTGAGGTAAGCGTTTTTACCTAAGTTTGCCGGAGGTGGCTCAATATCACGCCAATTACAATCTATGATTTTATCGATAGAACGCACTAAAAATCCCATCACCATTCGCTGACAATCGGTAATAATGATATAAGCATTTTCACGTTCGTCTTCACCGATAGGCGCATAGCCAACAGCGGCTGCCATATCGATTATTGGAATGGTAGTACCTCTTACCGTCGCCGCGCCAATAATAGTGTGGTGTGATTTGGGAATAGCACTCAGCTTGGTATAGGGCACTAACTCACGGATCTTAAGCGTGCCAAGGGCAAACAGTTGACTGTGTGACAGTCTAAACAACAATAAGCCTTGAGATTGGCTTGCCTTACTTTTCATAATTTACCGACATCTAAATATAAGCCATTTTATGGGCGATACACTACCACACCCACCCACTATTGACGATCTCCAATCAATAATAATTTGACCTCTACAACTGTGACTCTATCGGCAGTAGCCCAATTAAATCGGCCATAAATTTTCGCCAAAAGCTGGCATTGGGCTCGCTGTAATAAGTAGTGGATTGACTATCATCAAACCAAACTAACTCCCCCTGTTCGAGCTCAACACGGTAAGCATTTTCACGTAAACTACTGTCGATACCAGATAATATTAACGAGGCAAAAACTTCATTGTTAACAATAAGCCCCAGTTCGGTATTGATCCACGCCGAACGAGGATCAAAATTAAATGACCCCACAAACACGGCATTGTTATCGAGTACAAAGGTCTTAGCATGTAAACTTGAGCGCGAACTGCCTTTCCACGCAGTCGGTCGGTGATTAACATCCACCTTCATCTCATAAATATTAACCCCATTTTCCAGCAGTAATTCTCGGTAGCGCTGATAACCTGCATGAACAGCCAATACATCGGTTGCAGCAAGGCTATTAGTCACAACGGTGACTTTTATCCCCTTTTTCACCGCCGCGATTATGGCTTCTGAGCCTGACTTTGTGGGGACAAAATAGGGAGAAACTAACAGTACTTGCTGTTTAGCTTGGGCGAGAAAACGTCCCAAGTCGGATAATAACCATTGATCTTGTTGGGCGCCTACCGCTTTTTCTGGTGGATCATAAATTACTTCAGCATCGCCCCAAAACCAAGCTATTTGCGTTTTACGGATCTGGCGCAGCAACTGGCTAAACTCAAGACGTTGCATAAATTCATCATTTTCAAATTGCGCTTGCTGCTGCGCCATATTCGCTTGCGCCTTCGCCACCATAGCCGGCGTCGCAGGCTTAGTTAAACTACTGATATCATGCACCACAGGTGCGTTCCAATATAAGTCGAACTGATCCGAGACCTTGTCGACCGCCTCACCTATGGTCAGCAAGTCAAAATCGCCAAAATCCACCTCTTTATTTTTTGAAAAGTATTCGTTACCAATGTTACGCCCACCCACAATGGTAATGAGATTATCAACCGTCAATGACTTATTGTGCATACGATGATTAAGACGACTGAAGCCAGTTATCATGGCTAAATTACGAAATGTTCTATCGTAACTCGGGTTAAACAAGCGCACTTCTATATTGGGATGACTGGCCAAGATCATCAAGCCTTCATCAAGGGTTTTAGTAGTCAAATCATCGAGCAACAATCGAATACGAACACCTCTATCGGCGGCATCGATGAGATACCATACCAGCATACGGCCCGTCTCATCGGCGCGATAGATATAGTATTGTAAATCAATGCTGCGACTCGCTGCATGGACTATGGCTAAACGCGCAATAAACGCATCGATACCAGAAGCTAACGGAAGCACCCCAGTCTGCTCAGGATGCTGCGTTAATGTATCTTGTAGATATTGATAGAGGGATGAGTCTGTTGGGGTAGGTAATTTATAACTCGGCGTCTTAGCCACTTCAGGTAGGCTAGATGAACAAGCGGCCAATAGAAAACTACTGAGTGCTAGTAGTGCTTGAAGCAAAATCTTGTTCAATATAAGCCGCCGTAATATCAGATAATCAGTTCAATAGCCTACTGATTAACATAGGCTATGAGTATCAATCTTGTAAAGCGTATAGTACGTCATACGCGAACTGATCCCAGCCCTCTGCGCTAAAAGCAATATCACGAATAGCACGTACTTGACTCACCGCATGCAGCGGCGCAGCTCCATTGCTCATCAAATAATAGGCCATCAACAACGCTGTACGGTCTTTTCCTGAGCGACAATGGATAAGCAGGGCAATATCATCAGCTTCACACTGCTTAATAAACGCCAGCGCTTTAGGTAACTGTTCGGCACATATTTCAACATCCCCCGCTAGAGGAGGAACATTACTAGAAAAAGGAATACAGGCGTAACGAAGCCCGTGACCTTCAAGCACCTCAGGCTCACACATCTCGCCACCATTAACCGATAACACGGCGCCGATACCGCCTTGTTTTAACTCGTTAATGTCCCAGTCTTCCTTATTGGGTCCACATCGACCCGCGATTCGTCCTTCTACCAACCAAAAAAGGTGCTGCATAACCCTTCCTTTTATCTATTCATTAACAGAAAACGAAAACTTACTATGGCTTATTACTCCATAGTTGTTCATTGATCTTAGGTAACTTTTTACGCTTTTTCTTGCCCGTTCCAGCAGGTTTTGCCATTGGCTTGTCCATACGAGAGAGGCTCTCCTCTGGCACTTGCTCATCGGCTTCGAAACCTGGATATTGCTCTCTTGGTAGACGAATCTTGTTCTTTTTCTCTATGACTGAAAAGTGATGATAGTCTTCATGGCTTATCAGCGAAATCGCTTCACCGGCCTCGCCTGCTCGACCACTGCGCCCAATACGATGCATATAATCGGCTGGACTTCTCGGCAGTTCGTAGTTGATCACCACAGGTAGTTTTTCGATATCGATACCACGGGCGGCAATATCGGTCGCGATAAGTACCGTCACTTCTGCACGCTTAAAAGCCTCCAGCAGACGGGTTCGGGTCCCTTGCGCTTTATCGCTATGAAAAACCTCGGCCGTAATACCTTGTTTAGCCAACTTCTGCGCTACACGATTACAGCTATTTTTGGCACTGGCAAATACCAGCACCTGTGACCAGGCATGGCTCTTAATTAATTCAGCCAGTAACGCGGTTTTACGCTCACGATTGACAGTAAATACTCGTTGACTGATGGTTTGCGGCTCATCATCTTGCAGCTGGATCTCAACCGGTTTTTCTAATAGCGCCGAGGTAAGCTCGCGTACCTCTTCAGGAAACGTCGCCGAAAACAGCAAAGTCTGCTTACGCTTGGGTAACAGGGCTAAGATCTGCTGAAGTTCGTCGTCAAACCCAAGGTTTAACATGCGATCGGCTTCATCGAGTACTAAAGTCTGTACCTTGCTTAGCTTTATTGCGTTGCTAGACACTAAATCGAGTAGTCGCCCTGGCGTTGCAACTAATACGTCAGCGCCACCACGTAGGGCTAACATCTGGGTATTAACCGATACGCCGCCATAGACAGCCAATACTTTCGCCTTAGGCTCGAGCCCAGCGCCATAACGGATAAAGCTGTCGGCAACCTGCTGGGCCAGCTCACGCGTGGGCACTAAGACTAATGCGCTGACATAGTTCCCACCACTGACACGTTGACCGCTCAGTTTTTGTAGCAAAGGCAGCGCAAAAGCGGCCGTCTTACCCGATCCAGTATTGGCACCTGCTAAGAGATCGCCCCCCGCTAGCACTACAGGAATAGCCTGCTGCTGCACCGCTGTAGGTTGGACATAACCCAAGGTTTGCAAGCGCGCTAGCAATGTGTCATTAAGATTAAGCTGGCTAAAAGTGATAGGACTGGGGGTGCCAGTAACGGAACGGTTTTCTGAGGTCATAACTAAACAGGGTGCCAAAATATTATATAGCCCAATATTGTACTGTAAAAGCATCCAGAAAGCTTACAATTTACCAGCAACACCACCGCACTCTAAGGTCAATAGTTGCTGTTTTATCTCAAGCCCATAGGCATACCCCGTTAAGGTACCGCTTTTACCTATGATTCGATGACAGGGGATAATAATCGCAATGTGATTCGCGCCGTTAGCACGACCCACTGCCCTCACCGCGTTGGGATTATCAATAAAGTTGGCTATATCGCTATAACTACAGGATTTTCCGTAAGGCTGGGCTAACAAGGCCTGCCACACTTGATGTTGGAATACCGTGCCAACGGGAGCTAACGGCACCGTGAATTCTGTCAGTTGCCCTAAGAGGTATTGTTCTATCTCGCTCTTGGCTTGATTTAAATACACTTCGGCTAGCTGCTTGTCTGCATCTGTTGCAGCGATTAAGGCAACACTCCTTGATACCCAGTTGTCGGTCTCATTTGGCGCAAAGGTCAAATGAGAAATACCAAATCGATTGGCAGCGATAACAATCGTGCCAATGTTTGTCGCCAACACCTGCTTTACTATTGGCATAAAGCTCGCTTCACCATCGCTTCTCGACATCGCTCGATAGTGTTTGACACAAACTAGACTCATTGCAGACTCCAAAACTAACAAGTTAGATATTTCCCCAAAAAAAATACCCCATCATATGAGCTAACGAGTGATGAACCAGCCATCGCTAGAACACCCAGTGACTCCAGAAGATGCTTTTAATAAGACTGACTCATATCCGATACCGTTTTAATGCTAGGTTCTCAACAACCCAATACAAACCAGATAAAGATGCCACCAGCGTTAATATTGCAAATAGCCAGCTAAACGGATTATTAAAACTGCCTTGATTTAGGTAATCCATAAAGTGAAGTTTAAACATCAAATCTGCAATTTGAGTTTGCTGATTCTTATGCCCGACTAAATCACCATTAACAGCATTGATGTAGATCCGGGTCGACAAATCATCATCCATGCTAATTTTCCACATTGGGTTGCACTGTTTAGGCCATTCGTTGTGCGCGGCGGATACCTTTTCTATACTGGTCACTTGCCCCGGCCCCATATAACTGTTTAGTGCCAAAAGCTCCGCTATGGTGCTATTTATAATGAATTGTGTGCCTGTGTAAGCATCGACCATTATCTGTTCTTGGCACTGATATTGATAACGTTGCAACTTACCATTAAGTAAATATATGGGTTGTTCTGCAATCGTGATGAGCTTAACTCTTTGGGTTTGCGGTTGTAATTCAAGTACACTAGTGACATCTAACAACTGCTCTGGGTCAAGGTTGAGTGATTGCGCTTCACTATGATGACTGTGGTTATATATCATACCTCTTAGTTCATCATGAGGTGTAAGATTGAAATACACGCCTGTTATTAGCCATATAATAAGCTGCACACACACCAAAGTGCTAAGCCAATAATGACAAATCTTTATCCAGCGTTTAAATGGCTTCCGGCGCCGGGGCTTAATTTTTTCTGGAGTAGAATAAACCGCCATTACATATACTTCCGGCGACGTTGCCATATCAGCAGTGTTCCGGCACTTACGGCAACAATTGCCGTAAGCGAAGTGAACAGTAACAGTTTGTTATCAATAGCTTCACCATCATCGTAATCCATGATATGCCATTTCCAGAATAGATCGAATACACGCCAATAATCATGTCTATGAGCGACAACATCGCCTGTGATGGATGATAAGTAAATGGTACTGGCTGCATTATCATCAAAATCCAACCGCCAAACAGGTAAGTGACGTTTAGCAAGCTCTGTTGGCGCAAGGTCTTTAATGAGCTCTACATTGATTAACTTAGCGTAAACAGGTATTGATTGTTGATGCTGAAACTCTTGTGCTATCCCGATTGCTTGCTGCTTGGAGATCTCGGTTACTAACTCACCATGATTAGCATCAAGTAAAATCGACTCGCCATCCACTTGGACTTGATAGTAATGAGTATTGGCCATTACTTTGAGTAAAATTTCATCGGCATTTGCATAACGTTGATAAACCTCAGATATCGGATATGTCACTTTACTAGGTACAATATTACTCATGTACTGTGCACGCACATGATCACTACGAATAAAACTAAGATCCATTAACACAAAGTAACTGCCAGTGAGCGCCCAAATTGTGATTGGTAACGCTAAAATAAGCATCAGCCAACGGTGTAGAAAATGAGCACAAAACACCCTTGTGTACCTGATATTTGATAAATTCAATTTTATAACCGACCTTTAATATTAACGCTATAGAAACCATTTCAGAGCAATATAATAACGGCGCCCCATTAAGTCGTAAGTCATGGTATTCGTATTGCCGTCAGTATAACTCTGACTATAGGGCGCGGCTTTATCGAACAGGTTATCTATACCACCAGTTAATGCAATATCATCATTTAACTGATAGCGCACTTGAAGGTTATGGTAAGCCGTAGCATCAACACTATCACCTATATCGCCTTCATTAGCATATTGATCATCTGCCGCACCAATATACTGAATGTTATAGCTATAGCGCCACTTGGCATCAACAAGGTCCACATAAAGATTAGAGCGCCATTGTGTATAACTACCATCATAACCTATTGTACCAGCACGTGAATCAACAGGTGCGCCAACATAAGTCTGCAGGTCATATTGATGTAAGTAGCTGACTTCCCATGTGGTATTAGTTGAAAAACCCCAGATATCTTTTTGGTAGAATACAGCCATATCCACCCCTGATACTTCTTCATTGGCGGCATTACCTAACAGGGTTTGTAAGTAAGTTATTTCACCGGTTAATGGGTCACGAACAAAGTGTTGGTCACTGCAAAATGGATGTGACATACCAGCACTATCGTAACAAGCAGCTAGCTTACTTGAACCGTTAACAGAGTTGATAGCGTTTTCAATTTTTATTTTGAAATAATCAAGTGTGATGTTTAACTCCTCTATCTGGCCCACATTCCAGACAATACCGGCCGTAAAGGTGTTCGCCTCTTCAGGCTCTAATTCCGAATTACCGCCACGATCGGTTAAAATCGTGCCCTCTTGCTTGTGATCCGCCGGTACACCAGCAGCCATACAGTTAGCATAACGGTTTGAGCTGGTATCGAGTTGGCTCCACTCACTACAAGGATCAGTGGTATTCATATTGCCTTGATCTATACCACCAAACAACTCAGGAATATTTGGCACTCTAAATGCGGAAGATTGGGTCGCTCGCAGCGTTACTTCGTTATTAATCGCCCATTGCAAGCCAAATTTATAATTGGTATCGCCGCCAAATGTGTCGAAATATGAATAACGCAATGCAGCAGTCAGATCGACTTGCTTAGCAAAGGCAAAATCACTTAGTAAGGGAATAAATGCTTCAAAATAGAGCTCATCAGCAGTGTAACTACCATTGATGGGATCCTGTTGTGCAGTGTTTGCCTCGCCACTGATTTTCAATGGCGAGGGATCATTCCAGCCTTTCTCTTTACGGTGTTCAATACCTGCAGCAAAACTAACCGAGCCCGCAGGTAACTCTCCTAAATCACCAGTAACATTGGCGGCGATACTAAATTGTTCGTTACCCCCCTCGTCACGCATATCAAATAGAAAATAGTCCAACATATGTGGAGTAAGAGAACCCTCTCCCCACAAATCGGCACAGGGTATATTTGAGTTACGGCTACACAGGTTATAATCAGTAACTTCTGCAAGTCGGGCATTATTAATGACATTAGTGACTTCAAAAGCGCCACGATTACTGCCGTAATTAACGCTCATATCCCACTGTAAATGGTGATCAAGCTCCCCTCGCAAACCGGTGACGAGTCGCCAAGTGTCGGAACGAATATTAAACTCTCTGGGCGCTTCGGCAAGCCTGCGACTCTTAAGGAGAAAGTCACTGTCGGTCGGATTCGATTGATGCCAAGCAGGGATCTCGATACCCGATACGCTTTGAGGAGTGGCGGGAAGTTGGGAGGTTCTGTGGGTATACATGGCCTCAGTAAAAAACTGCACACTCCCTGCTACGTCATATTCACCGTAAGCAAATAAATTAATACGTTCAACCGGCTGCACTGCATTAAAGTATTGGTAGTAGTTATCTTTATCATTGCCTTTATAAGGTAATGAGCCATCAGGTAACAGTTTAACCTCTTCACCTATGAGATGACCATTTTCGTCAATAAAGTAGCCCCTACCACCAGGCATAGCCGTACTCCCGCCACAAACAAGCTCACTATCTTGCTCCTCAAGCGGGCAAGGAGCACGGCTTAACATATCGACTGCTTGGGTTTTGTCATAACTCATCGCTATGTAGGCACTACTGCTATGACCAACATGCCCTAAGGCAACATCAAATTGATACTGTTCTCCATCGCCTTGTTCAGTGATGCCTGTTCGGCCTTGTAACTCTACCCCATCAATTTGTTGCTTAGTGATAATATTAACTACGCCAGCAACGGCATCGGCTCCATAAACTGCGGATGCACCATCTTTCAACACTTCAATGCGTTGTATCACACTCACTGGAATAGTATTGAGATCCACGGACGAGTTTGCACCTGTACCACTGTTGACCATGCGACGGCCATTTAACAAGACAAGCGTCCGATTAACCCCTAATCCACGCAGATTAACTTGAGTTGAGCCATAACCCCCTTCAGTCCAATAAGCATTGGTTTGGTTACCAGCGAAACCTGCAGAGGCTGACATTCTTTGTAGTACAACATCAACTGAAGTCGCTCCGGTTTTTTCAATATCATCTGCGGTAAATACCGTGATTGGCGCCGTAGAAGCGATCTCCTCTCGGGAGATCCGACTGCCTGTAATAGAGACACGTTCCATATCAGGGGTTAGCGTAATCTGTGCATTACTCAATAATCGTTCAGCACTGGGATCGGCACTATAAACATAAAAAGCGGGCGTCAAACCCAAAGAAATAGTAAGTGAAGTCATCAAAAAACGACGGTACATAAACAGTCCTAACCAATTTATTTAACCTACTGTCGTTTATATCTTATTGAATTTTAAGTTCAATTATAGCTTGGATAACTGCGGCAAAATGTCACACCTTCTAGGGTAAACCTCACAAATACGCTTTCAAAGTAGAAATTAAGCTACCATAAATAAAAATATATTAGGCAATGCAAATTAGAGGCGCTGCTCAATGAAAACAGGTTTAGAGCGATAACAAATTAGCTCCAATCTACAGTGGCAGACGCCATCAGACTGGCGGTGCTCAGAGCAGTGCAATTACACTTCATATAAGCCCTGAAGTGATCCTAAATCTTAACCCACCTTGGCCTATTGGGTACTTTTGCATAAATTTGCTTTAGTTAACGCTTAATAGGCATTAATCATTAAGCTTCTGGTAATATGTGATATTCACAAAAATTTATCACTCATTCTCAGTCTCTAAGCCATAAGGACATTAATGTTTAAGTTATTTGAATCTTGGGTTAACGCCTTACCCGATGATGAGCCCCAACAACCGCCAAGGGGTATTTACGCTTTTTGTCGGCATTACACCAAAGGGTTTGAAATACCCCTCGTATTAATGTCAATTTTAACTGCCGCCTTAGCCATATTAGAGGTCTCACTCTTCGCCTTTATGGGGGATTTAGTGGATTTATTGGCAAACCACGATCCCGAGACCTTGTTTGAACAACAAGGTGGCAAACTACTGATGATGTCAGTACTCGTTTTGGTGGTCATTCCGCTCTTAGTGTTGCTGCATGCGTTAGTGGTATATCAAGGCTTGCTGGGTAACTACCCGATGTCAATTCGTTGGTTAGCCCATCGATATCTACTCAAACAAAGCGTATCCTTTTATCAAAATGACTTTGCCGGTCGTATCGCCACTAAAGTGATGCAAACGTCACTGGCCGTGCGTGAAACCGTCACCAAATTACTGGATGTTCTGGTGTATATCTTGGTTTATTTTTTGTCGATGTTGGTGATCATCGCCGATGCCGACTTTCGCTTGATGCTCCCCATGTTAATCTGGTTAGGCTTATATATTGGTCTGCAGATCTATTTCTTGCCAAAACTAAAAAAAGTGTCGACAGAACAAGCTGATGCACGTTCATCCATGACAGGACGTATTGTCGATAGCTATACCAATATCGCCACGGTGAAACTGTTTTCTCATACGCAGCAAGAAGCACAATATGCCAAAGAGAGCATGACAGGTTTCCTTGACACAGTTTATCGACAAATGCGCTTGGTTACAGGCATTAACGTGAGCGTGCAGGTGATAAACTACCTGCTGGCCTTTACCATTGCCGCGGTCTCTATTTGGCTATGGCGTGACAGTGCCATCACCATTGGCGCGATAGCAGTAGCGGTGAGTTTATCCTTACGTTTAAACGGCATGTCGCAGTGGATCATGTGGGAAATTAGCTCACTGTTTGAAAATATCGGTACCGTTACCGATGGCATGAACACCCTGGCCAAACCCACAGACATTGAAGACAGTGAGCAAGCCAGCGAATTAGCGGTGCGCGAAGGCAAAATCGATTTTCACAACGTCAGTTTTCATTATGGCGAAAAGAGCGGCGTTATCGATGCGCTAAACCTCAATATCAAAGCCGGTGAAAAAGTTGGACTGGTGGGCCGTTCTGGTGCGGGTAAATCAACCCTAGTTAACCTATTGATGCGTTTTCATGATGTCGAAAAAGGCACAATTGCCATTGACAATCAGGACATCAGACTGGTGACACAAGACTCGCTGCGTTCAAATATTGGTATGGTGACTCAAGACACCTCCCTGCTGCATCGCTCCATCCGTGACAACATTCGCTACGGTAAGCCAGATGCTACAGAAGAGGAGTTAGAAAATGCCATCAGACAAGCGCAGGCCTATGACTTTATTAATGAGTTAAGCGATCCTGAAGGTAATCATGGATTAGATGCTCAGGTCGGCGAGCGCGGCGTCAAACTCTCCGGCGGTCAACGCCAACGCATCGCCATTGCAAGAGTATTACTCAAAAATGCGCCTATCTTACTGCTTGACGAGGCCACATCGGCATTAGACTCTGAAATTGAAGCGGCGATTCAGGAGAGTTTATATCAGCTGATGGAAGGCAAAACCGTGATCGCCATCGCTCATCGCCTGTCAACGATTGCAGCCATGGACCGACTTATCGTCCTGGATCAAGGCAAAATTGTTGAACAAGGCACACACCAAGCATTGATCGCACAAGGCGGCATTTATGCTCAGCTTTGGGCACATCAAACTGGCGGCTTCTTAGGCATTGAGTAAGCCTGCACCTTAATCTCAATATCAGCCTCTTTGCCCACATTCCCAGCAAAGAGGCTTTTTTTATGCCTTAAGATTAAGTAGCTAACCTTACCTGCACAGTCCGCTTTCTACAGGCAGAAAACCGCTTGGCACTTGGGTTATCATCGCCACTATCTGAATCATTACGATCTGAATCCTGAATTGCCACCATCTGATTAGACGAGAGCTCTGTAGACACTATCTCAATAGGCTCATTAGCTATCAATAGGTGACGCGCACCAGAGATCAGCGCTGGTCGCTAACAAGCTGATATGGCCAATGGTTTAGCTGAAATTAGGAGAGTGTCATCACGGACATTAGCTGAAGACATAAAAATGCCAGAGAATCAGTCAAGACGTCGGAGAGCCAGAGAGTCGAGTCAGGCAAAGGCATAGTGGCCCATGAAGTCTGAATCAAAAATTTAGGCGAAAAAAAACCACCAATTAAGGTGGTTTCTTCCAACGTACAAGACGTTGATTTGGTGGAGCCTAGCGGGATCGAACCGCTGACCTCAACACTGCCAGTGTTGCGCTCTCCCAGCTGAGCTAAGGCCCCAAATTCACGTTACTATAAATGAAAACCATAGATAACACAAAAGGTTAAATAGTGGTATCCCATAGGGGATTCGAACCCCTGTTACCGCCGTGAAAGGGCGGTGTCCTAGGCCTCTAGACGAATGGGACACTGTTGGTACGTTATACTCTGTACCGAGTGAATACTCATTGAAGCCAGTAGGCTATCGCTTCAACGCTATCGAATCGTCAACTTGTCAGTCAACCACTCAAAAAGTGGTATCCCATAGGGGATTCGAACCCCTGTTACCGCCGTGAAAGGGCGGTGTCCTAGGCCTCTAGACGAATGGGACACTGTTGGTACGTTATACTCTGTACCGAGTGAATACTCATTGAAGCCAGTAGGCTATCGCTTCAACGCTATCGAATCGTCAACTTGTCAGTCAACCACTCAAAAAGTGGTATCCCATAGGGGATTCGAACCCCTGTTACCGCCGTGAAAGGGCGGTGTCCTAGGCCTCTAGACGAATGGGACACTGTTGGTACGTTATACTCTGTACCGAGTGAATACTCATTGAAGCCAGTAGGCTATCGCTTCAACGCTATCGAATCGTCAACTTGTCAGTCAACCACTCAAAAAGTGGTATCCCATAGGGGATTCGAACCCCTGTTACCGCCGTGAAAGGGCGGTGTCCTAGGCCTCTAGACGAATGGGACACTGTTGGTACGTTATACTCTGTACCGAGTGAATACTCATTGAAGCCAGTAGGCTATCGCTTCAACGCTATCGAATCGTCAACTTGTCAGTCAACCACTCAAAAAGTGGTATCCCATAGGGGATTCGAACCCCTGTTACCGCCGTGAAAGGGCGGTGTCCTAGGCCTCTAGACGAATGGGACACTGTTGGTACGTTATACTCTGTACCGAGTGAATACTCATTGAAGCCAGTAGGCTATCGCTTCAACGCTATCGAATCGTCAACTTGTCAGTCAACCACTCAAAAAGTGGTATCCCATAGGGGATTCGAACCCCTGTTACCGCCGTGAAAGGGCGGTGTCCTAGGCCTCTAGACGAATGGGACACTGTTGGTACGTTATACTCTGTACCGAGTGAATACTCATTGAAGCCAGTAGGCTATCGCTTCAACGCTATCGAATCGTCAACTTGTCAGTCAACCACTCAAAAAGTGGTATCCCATAGGGGATTCGAACCCCTGTTACCGCCGTGAAAGGGCGGTGTCCTAGGCCTCTAGACGAATGGGACACTGTTGGCACGTTATACTCTGTACCGAGTGAATACTCATTAATGCCTGTAGGCTAAACATCAATGCTAGGTGATACGTTATACTCTGTATCGAGTGAATACTCATTGATGCCTGTAGGCGCTCTTGTTAACCAAGAATATCAATGCTTAGACAAAGTAGATGGTGGAGCCTAGCGGGATCGAACCGCTGACCTCAACACTGCCAGTGTTGCGCTCTCCCAGCTGAGCTAAGGCCCCTTACCTAACTTATCACCTTTGAGTGCACTGCAAGCATTTGCTACGCTGTGTCCCAACTGCGAGGCGCATTCTATGCAGCACACCCAAAAGTGTCAACTCGTTTTTTAGGAATTTATTCTATTTGCTACAAATTCAATCGCTTTGGAGATTCTTTGCTCACAACGAGCCTTTCCAACGAGGAATAAGGTTAAATCAACAGCAGGTGACATACCCGCACCAGTTACGGCAACGCGCAGTGGCATACCGACCTTACCCATACCAACGTCTAATTCAGTCGCGGTATCTTCAATCGCTTGGTGAATTCCTTCCAATGTCCACTCTGGTAATGCGGCTAATTTTTGCTGAACCAGTTGTAATGGCTCCAGCGCTACACCACGAAGATGCTTTTTAGCGGCAGTTTCATCGAACTCAGCAAAGTCTTCATAGAAGTAACGACTAGACGCCGCCAACTCTTTAAGAGTCTTCGCACGCTCAGCCAATGCGGTAACCACTTCAGCTAGCGCTGGGCCATTACTGGTATCGATGTTTTGATCGGCCATATGCCATTCAAGATGCTTAGCCACGTATTCAGGTGCTAGCTCTTTCATATAATGCTGGTTCAACCATATAAGCTTATCGGTATTAAAAGCCGAGGCGGCTTTATTGATATCATCGAGCTTAAATAGTTGTTTCATCTCATCGATAGAAAACACTTCTTGGTCGCCATGAGACCAACCTAGACGCACGAGATAGTTCAGTAGCGCTTCAGGTAAGAAACCATCATCACGATACTGCATCACCCCTACTGCACCATGGCGCTTAGATAGCTTGGCACCATCATCGCCCAAGATCATCGCCACATGGGCGTATTCTGGAATTGGTGCACCTAGCGCTTTAAGAATGTTGATTTGACGAGGGGTGTTATTAATGTGGTCTTCACCACGCACAACACAAGTGATCCCCATATCCCAGTCATCAACCACAACACAGAAGTTATAAGTCGGTGTGCCGTCAGTACGGGCAATAATCAGATCATCGAGCAGCTCATTAGAGATTTCGATACGACCACGAACATGATCATCAAATACTACGCTGCCTTCTGTCGGGTTTTTAAAACGAATAACGAACGGCTCGTCAGTGTCTCGTGGTGCTTTATCACGACAGTAACCGTCATATTTTTGTTGCTCACCCTTGGCCGCTTGCTCTTCACGCATAGATTCGATGCGTTCACGGGTACAGTAACACTTATACGCAGTGCCCTGCTCTAGCATCTGAGCAATGATTTCGTTGTAACGATCAAAACGCTTGGTTTGGTAGTATGGACCTTCATCCCAATTGAGTCCCAACCACTGCATGCCTTCTAATATGGCTTCGCATGCTTCAGGTGTTGAACGCTCTATATCGGTATCTTCGATACGTAAAACAAATTCACCTTGGTTAGCACGGGCATATAGCCATGAATAAAGTGCAGTACGAGCACCACCTACATGTAAAAAGCCGGTAGGACTTGGAGCAAAACGCGTCTTAGTCGTCATAATGGGACATAAACCTATTGTCGAAAGTCTAGAGTAGACTGAACTATTAAATGTGGTGGCTATTCTAACAGCCAAACCCACTAAGAGAAAATACTCTGCATCATATCATCGCGATAAGCCATCATCGACAGCCACCACAAGGCTGCCACAAACTAAATGTACACTTGGTGCCTTTAATCATTAATATTGGAGCCACTCATTTAAGGTAAGCGTAAGGTAAGCGCATTTATACTTTATACAGGACATTAATCTAATGAGTATTGAAACAGACTAATAGATTCGCTTTGATACCCAAAAAGCAATTATTGAGCAGTATCGGTCAATGACCTCTCGAATCTAGCAATTAAAAACGCTAACTCGACTTACCTTAAACTGGACTATGGTAACGGCTCCCAATAAAGAACCTCAGTAGCACAAGGTTATGCTGCCTCTAAAAGCCAGGCTTTATCTTTAGCAAGTTGAATTGCTCCCAGTGATTCAATGAGATCCCCTAACACAACAGACAATATTTAATCGCTTCAAGCTGATGTAAGCCCCCTCTCTGTTTAACATTAACGCAGTCCGCACAAATTTGAACCGGACTAACGTTTTTATCGAAAAAAGCGTTGACACTCGATCAACGCTCCCTATAATACGGCCCCACACAGCGAGGTCGATTAGCTCAGCTGGGAGAGCACCTCCCTTACAAGGAGGGGGTCACTGGTTCGAGCCCAGTATCGACCACCATTCTTTTCATAAAGAATTAAAACATTATGAAATCCCAGGTCGATTAGCTCAGCTGGGAGAGCACCTCCCTTACAAGGAGGGGGTCACTGGTTCGAGCCCAGTATCGACCACCATTCTTTTCATAGAGAATTAAAACATTATGAAATCCCAGGTCGATTAGCTCAGCTGGGAGAGCACCTCCCTTACAAGGAGGGGGTCACTGGTTCGAGCCCAGTATCGACCACCATTCTTTTCATAGAGAATTAAAACATTATGAAATCCCAGGTCGATTAGCTCAGCTGGGAGAGCACCTCCCTTACAAGGAGGGGGTCACTGGTTCGAGCCCAGTATCGACCACCATTCTTTTCATAGAGAATTAAAACATTATGAAATCCCAGGTCGATTAGCTCAGCTGGGAGAGCACCTCCCTTACAAGGAGGGGGTCACTGGTTCGAGCCCAGTATCGACCACCATTCTTCTCATAAAGAATTAAAACATTATGAAATCCCAGGTCGATTAGCTCAGCTGGGAGAGCACCTCCCTTACAAGGAGGGGGTCACTGGTTCGAGCCCAGTATCGACCACCATTCTTTTCATAAAGAATTAAAACATTATGAAATCCCAGGTCGATTAGCTCAGCTGGGAGAGCACCTCCCTTACAAGGAGGGGGTCACTGGTTCGAGCCCAGTATCGACCACCATATTTCCTCTTTTGCATTACAATTCCCTATTTAGAATTAATCAGCCTATTAGCCATAAGTTTTGGTTCAAATTTGTCATTGCTAAACGACTCGCCTCGACTATTCTTCAATAATATTGAATTCAACAACCGATGAGTATTGGTGGTTATTATGGCCGAAGTCACACAATCTGCCTCACTGGCAAGTATTGCAGCCTATTTAAAGCTCACTCATGAATGTGATGAGCAGCAAGCTATGGTTGAAGCTAAAGAAGTCATGCAGAATTTAGTGGCTATGCGGCAAAAAGGCTTTATTACAGGCTGGTATTTTGATGCTCACGGCCATTTAGAATTATTACCTAGCGACGCTATTATGAAACGAATTGACCCAATAAAATAACGCTACCAACAAGAGTTACAGTAACTTAGCGAGTGAGTAGGTGCTGTTTCTCTCAAGATACTCTCTCTTGTACGCTACAGCATAAAAAACTAAGGATTTGATAAACCCTATTCCCACTCTTCTTATTCCCTCCGCCCGCTATTCTACCTAATCTGACATTACGTCACTCGATGCTTACTCCATTTATTTAGTCGTGATGTTGACCATAACACTCAGAACTCGCTCACTTTCTCGCACAACGTCAAACTCCTTACCAACATGAGTACTAACTAAATGAGTACTCAAATCCTGCTGCTGGATAAGGCTTGCGACCTAAATGGGTCATTTCCCACCCATTTAGGTTAATTTAACTGGCGAGATCTGCCCCATTAGTCAACTCGCTGAAACACAGCACTAAATGCAACCTATTGAGATCTTTGGTTTTACATAAAAATAACATTTATGGCCCACTCCTTGCCTATACTTCCCTATTAAGTTCATCAGTAAACTCAGCCTTTGTGGCCCATAAAGCCAAAAGGATTAATAACATAAGGGAAAAAATATGAGCATATCAAACACCAATTTCACTCTGCACTCACTTAAACGGCTGGCTAAGCTAACCTCGGTAGTAACCTTATTAACTGCCAGCCTGTCGGTGTTTGCCGCCCCAGTAGAAATTAAGTTCTCTCACGTGGTTGCAGAGAATACGCCAAAAGGCCAAATGGCCCTTAAATTTAAAGCCTTAGTCGAAGAGCGACTCCCTGGCGAATATCAGGTAAACGTCTTTCCTAATTCTCAGTTGTTTGGTGACAATAACGAATTGTCAGCATTACTGCTCAATGATGTGCAATTTGTAGCACCGTCGCTGTCTAAATTTGAACGTTACACCAAGAAACTACAAATTTTTGATTTACCTTTCCTATTTCAAGATATGGAAGCGGTTAATCGTTTTCAACAAAGCGAGTCAGGACAAAAATTATTAAACTCGATGAAGCGAAAAGGCCTTGTCGGGCTTGGTTATCTTCACAATGGCATGAAGCAGTTTTCCGCCAGTAGCCCACTGATCTTGCCGGAAGATGCTGGCGGCAAAAAGTTTCGCATTATGGCATCTGACGTTTTGGCTGCCCAATTTCAAGCAGTCGATGCGATACCGGTGAAAAAACCCTTCTCAGAAGTGTTCACGCTACTGCAAACACGTGCTATCGATGGTCAAGAAAATACCTGGTCAAATATCTACTCGAAGAAATTTTTCGAAGTGCAAAGCCATATTACCGAGAGTAATCACGGCGTTTTAGATTACATGGTGGTGACCTCTGATGAATTCTGGACATCACTCCCAAATGATAAGCGTAAAGTGATCAAAGCTGCCTTAGATGAAGCGGTTGCTTATGGTAACGAGATTGCGGCGGCCAAAGTCGATAAAGATAAGCAAGCCATTATCGACTCTAAGCGCTCAGAAATTACCTATTTGACTCCAGAACAACGCGCCGCTTGGGTCACTGCCATGAAGCCAGTATGGGCACAGTTTGAAGATAAAATTGGTAAAGATCTTATCGAAGCCGCCGTCGCTGCAAACAAATAACAACAATAACGATTCGCTAAGCTAATAGGGATGTATTGAGGCCGAGCTCACGGCTGGCGGCCTCTTTCCTATTTAAGGAGCAACAGAGATGATATCTCGTGTATTTTCATATTTTGAAGAAGGTGTGCTCAATGCGTTAATCACCACCATGACGGTGTTGGTGTTCGCTGAAGTGATTGCGCGCTTTTTCTTTAACACAGGTTTTCTGTGGATCCAGGAACTGACACTCACCCTGTGTGGTTGGTTTGTATTATTTGGTATGTCTTATGGTGTGAAGGTCGGCGCCCACATCGGCGTCGATGCCTTTGTCAAAAAACTACCCAAAAAAGGCCGTAAAGTCACCGCTATTATTGCCGTCATTGTCTGCTTAATTTACTGCGCTATGTTTTTACAAGGCAGCTGGGATTACCTTGCAAAAATGTACCAAGTGGGCGTACCGATGGAAGACATCGACTTACCGCACTTTTTAATTAGCCAGCTTGACCCAGACAATGCCTGGGAATATTTACGCATCGATGTTGAAGAGCCCGCCGTACCACTGTGGATGTCACAAAGTATCTTATTAATTGGCTTTGCATTACTCACATGGCGTTTTATCGAATTAGCTATCGCTATTTTACAAAATAAAACTGATGGTTTTAGTTTTGCCGATGAAGCCAAGGAAAGCATGCATCTTGCTGAAAATAACAGTGATAAGCCTGATGTTGGCACCAAGGGAGATAAGTAATGACGATTGCCATCCTGTTTATTAGTCTGTTTCTGTGCATGCTCATCGGTATGCCTATTGCCATTGCGCTAGGTTTTTCTAGCATGCTCACCATCTTATTGTTTTCTGATGACTCACTGGCCTCAATCGCCCTTAAACTGTATGAGTCGACCTCTGAGCATTATACCCTGCTGGCGATCCCCTTTTTTATTCTCTCCTCAGCCTTCTTATCAACCGGTGGTGTGGCGCGGCGGATCATCGACTTTGCCATGGACAGTGTTGGTCATATTCGTGGCGGATTAGCCATGGCCTCTGTCATGGCCTGTATGCTCTTTGCTGCGGTCTCTGGTTCATCGCCTGCAACCGTTGCCGCCATTGGCTCTATCGTCATCGTGGGTATGGTGCGCGCGGGCTATCCGGAAAAATTTGCCGCGGGCGTTATTACCACCTCAGGGACATTAGGCATATTGATCCCCCCTTCCATCGTCATGCTGGTTTACGCCGCCGCTACCGAAGTGTCTGCAGCCAGAATGTTTATGGCAGGGTTAATACCGGGATTAATGATGGGGCTTTTACTCATGCTCGCCATCTACATTGTTGCGCGTATTAAGAAACTCCCCTCTCGCCCTTTCCCAGGGGTAAAAGTACTGGCCATATCGAGCGCTAAAGCCATGGGCGGCCTAGCGCTAATTTTTATCGTACTAGGTTCCATCTATGGTGGTATTGCCAGCCCTACTGAAGCTGCTGCGGTAGCGTGTGTTTACGCTTACTTTATTGCCGTATTTGGCTATCGCGATATTGGGCCACTAAAAAATGTCAGCTGGCGAGAGCGCGGCGAGTCCCTTCTAAAGGCTTGTGCACGTAATATCGGTTTTATCTTGCTTGCCGTGCTTAAAACCCCGGTGGACAAAGAGATCCGCCACGTGGTCAGAGATGGCGCTAAAGTCAGTATTATGCTGCTGTTTATCATCGCTAATGCGATGTTATTTGCCCACGTGCTCACCACTGAGCGCATCCCGCACCTGATTGCCGAAACCATAGTTGGCATGGGGCTTCCCGTATGGGGCTTCCTCATCATAGTTAACTTACTGCTACTGGCCGCCGGTAACTTTATGGAACCCTCGGCGATTTTGCTCATCATGGCACCGATTTTATTCCCAATCGCGACGCAGTTGGGTATTGATCCTATCCATTTAGGCATCATCATGGTGGTCAATATGGAGATTGGTATGCTCACCCCGCCGGTGGGGCTCAACTTGTTTGTGACCGCGGGGATCACGGGGCGCAGCATGGGATGGGTGATTCAATCCTGTTTACCTTGGTTGGTGTTACTGCTGTTCTTCTTAGCGCTGATCACTTACGTCCCACAGATCTCGTTATTCCTGCCTGAATATATTGATAAGTTAAATGGTTATTAAACAACTTGATTTTACTTAACAATTGAGTGAGTCTGGCAAAGGTAACTTACCCTTGCCAGACTCACTATTGCTGATGTGGACATGCATTTTATGTCAATGAAAATAAAAACAAAAAAATACCTCAGCGTCACTTTGATTATCGCATTAGGCCTGGTACTGGTGCTAAATATTGCCTATTGGTTTCATCTAGATCACGGCTACCAGCAGACTCAACGTCAATCTGGCGCTCAAATGAAAGAGTTGGTCAGTTTTCTAGCGGGTGCCCTATCTCGCTATCAAAGCATCCCACACGTACTGTCGAAAAACCCATTATTAGTCAACGCACTGCAACAACAAGGTGACACAGAAACCCTCACCGCGTTAAATCAGTATTTACAAGAGATCCAGAGCATCACCGAAGCGCTCGATATCTATCTGGTCAATGCCAACGGTGATGCCATTGCCGCCAGTAATTGGCAACAAAGTTACTCATTTATCGGACAGAACTTTGCCTTTCGCCCCTATTTCCAACAAGCGATAAAGGGTCAGCTAGGACGTTATTTTGCCGTGGGTACCAGCTCCAATAAACGCGGCTATTATTTCTCTTATCCCATCTATGCTAGCGGACAACGTCAATCCGCAGAGCAAGTGCAACCAGAAATTCTTGGTGTGATAGTGGTAAAGGTCGATGTTACCGAGATAGAACAGCACGGTACCGGTATGGCCAGAGCCAGCAATTATGAATTTGCCATTAGCGATCCCGATGACATCATCTTTATCTCGAGCGCCCCACAATGGCGCCTGGCCGCTTTCAATCCGGTAACACCCGAACGGCAACAGCAGATTAAGCAGTCACGCCGCTATGCCGATAGAACGATCCACGAATTAACCATTGAGCCGCCATACACAGATCCAGCGGGTAAGCGTTACCCTATCTACCGTATTAACCACAGCAATAACAACGCCATTGACTACATGGACAGCCAAACAGTAATGGCAGATGCAGGTTGGAAACTGCACATCCTCACGCCTATGGCGCCAACATATCAGGCTATGCCACCTTTATTGCTGCTTTATGGCGCCTTGTACCTGCTTATGGCCCTAGCCTTGCTGTACGCCGTTGAGCGACGTAAAAACAGCCAACGAATGCGTCACGCACACGAACAGTTAGAGCAAAGAGTACAAGAGCGTACTCAGGCTTTAGAGAGCAGCCATCGACAACTCAAAGAGACTCAAGATGAATTAATCCAAGCCGCTAAACTCACCGTGATAGGCAGTTTATCAGCCAGCATAAATCATGAGATCAATCAACCCTTGGCGGCTATCCGCAGTTACGCCCAGAACACCCAAACCTTACTGGCCAGAGCCAAGTGGGATGATGTGGGGCGTAATATCATCACTATCATAGAGTTAACCGATAGGCTGGCCGCTATCGTGTCGCAATTTAAAAGCTTCACCCGAAAAAGTGCTGGCAATGAGAAAGCCACCAACGTAGCCCAGTGCATCAACGATGCCTTAACCATTATTCAGCCAGAAGTCGATAAACAGGGGGTTGAGCTGCAACTTAATGTCGCCGATAACCAGACCCATATTTGGTGCGATCCTATCCGGCTACAGCAGGTACTGGTGAATTTAATGAGCAATGCCATTAAAGCCATGCAACACAGTTCACCTAAACAGTTGATTATCGGCGTAATGGTGACGGATAGAGTCAACATTAGCATCGAAGATAGTGGTTCTGGGATTGAAGAGAGCCAAATGAAAAAAATCTTCGACCCCTATTACACTAATTCTCGCCATGGGCTCGGACTTGGTTTGTCTATTTCGCGGCGGATCATCGAAACCATGCAAGGGCAAATAAACGTGGCTAACCGCATCGAAGGCGGCGCCATTTTTAACATTACCTTGGCCACATATACACCAGGAACGCCATGATGCTAACCGATGAACTTACACAGTACGACATTATTATTGTCGATGATGAACCCCTGATCGGCTGCGCATTGGTCCAGTTATTTGAGCTGGAATCTTATCGAGCACTCGCCCTTACCGAGCCACAACAGCTAATGAACGCCTTGCCTCCAAACTGGCCTGGAGTGGTGATCTCCGACGTAAACATGCCACATATCGACGGCTTAACACTGATGGCGAATCTCTTAAGCCAAGATAAAGATATGCCTATTATCTTACTCACGGGGCACGGTGATATCGCCATGGCGGTGCAGGCGCTAAAACAAGGGGCGTACGACTTTATTGAAAAGCCGTTTAATAACGAACATATGCTCGACATTGCTAAACGCGCCCTTGAAAAACGCAGCCTGACACTGGAAAATCGCAGCCTCAAAAAGGAGCTCGAATCACACAGTACGCCAGGGCCACGCATACTGGGTCACAGCCCTGGCATAAAACAGATGCGCCATATTATCGAGCAAGTACTCGACATGCCTGCCGACATCTTAATCGAGGGGGAAACCGGCACTGGCAAGGAGTTAGTGGCGCGCTACTTACACGATCATAGTGTCCGCAGCGCCGCCAATTTTGTTGCCATCAATTGTGGTGCGATCCCTGAAACCATTATCGAAAGTGAACTATTTGGCGCAGAGGCCGGTGCCTTTACTGGAGCCGACAAAACCCGCATAGGTAAGTTCGAATACGCTAACGGTGGCACCCTGTTTCTAGATGAGATTGAAAGCACCCCGCTGGCGTTACAAGTAAAACTACTGCGCGTGCTTGAAGATAGAAAAGTAGAACGACTGGGGTCAAACAAGAGTATAGTCTTAGATATTCGCATCATTGCCGCGACTAAGGTGGACCTTAAATCCCTGTGCGATACTGGCGAGTTTCGCCAAGATCTCTTGTATCGCCTTAACCTCGTCACCATACCTATCCCTGCGCTGCGTGAACGCCGGGAAGATATTCCGCTGTTATTTTTACACTTTGCCCGTGTCGCATCGGCGCGTTACCACAAAGCACTTATTCCACTGTCGACAGAAAATACCGCTCAGCTGATCTCTCATGATTGGCCGGGTAATGTCAGGGAGTTAAGAAACCTTGCCGAACGCTATGTCCTGCTTGGCGGCGAAGCGGCCTTTGCCACATCGATGACCCCAAGTCATCAACTCAATGCCAATATGTCACTACAGCAACGGGTAGAGTTTTTTGAGCGCCTGCTGATTGAGGAGGCGCTCAATGTCAATAAAGGCAGTATCAAATTAACCATGCAGCAGCTCGAATTACCGCGCAAAACCCTGTATGACAAGATGCAAAAATTTGGTCTCAATCGTAAAACCTTTATTCAATAAGGCATTGGCAGTCACTGTAGATAAACCGCCGAGGTATTTCGCCTAACCGGCCACATCAATCAAAGATGCGGGGGCGCGCCGCTGGGCGCGTGCCAAATACAATACCAACACGGCCACCAGCAATAACACCACTAAACTGCCGCCCACTACACCATTCCAGCCCCAATGCTGCCAAAAGGGTAATAGATAAGGGCCACCTATCGCCGCACCAAGATAGTAACTGCACAGATACAAGGCTGTGGCTTTTGCTCTATGTTGCTGCGCGCGCTGGGCCACCCAGGCATTACAGACACTATGAAAAGTGAAAAAACCAAAACAGGACAAGATAAAGCCAACCACAATCGCCTCACTACTATCGAATAAGGTCACCATGCTTCCCAGACACATCATTAATGTCGACAACACAAATAAGGGTTGGCGACCTAATTTATTCACCCACTTAGCCGAGCGAAAAGAGGCATAAGTGCCACTCAAATAGCAGAGAAAAATCAAGGTCACCTCAAAACGCCCCCAGTTGAAGGGCGCTTGCATCAGGTGCAGCTGAATATAACTAAATTGATTGACCATCACCATAAATGCCATAGCACCCAGTAAATACAATTTAATCATGGTGCTATCGCTAAGGTGTAGCCAAAATCCTTGGGCGTCGCTGCGCTGAAAACGTAATTTAATCTCACCACGCTCGGCGCGAATTTTATCGCGATTAGGCAACAGCCCTATCACAACTAAGGTGCCAAGGGCGGTAATGCTTATCAGTAATAACATCGATTGTTGCCAATTAAGGTATTGCGTCATGACACCGCCGAGTAATCGCCCAGCAATACCGCCCAAACTGTTGGCCGCAATGTAAACCGCTCCTGCTTTCAGTAAAACCGACTTATCGAGCATATCTTTAAAATAGGCCATCGAAATGGCGGGCACCGCCGCCAATAGAGCCCCTTGGATCAACCGCAGTGCAATCAAATCACTAAACTCTGTCACGAACAGCAACATGACATCGGCAAGTACTAGCAGCCCTAAACTCCACAACAGTGGCTTTCTGCGACCAATTTTGTCCGACAAGGTGGCATAAAACAGCAATGAAAAGGCTAACGAGAAGCTGGTCACCGACAGCAGTAATGTGGCGTGCGCGGGTAACACATGAAAACTACTAGCAATGAGTGGCAGCATGCCTTGCACCAAATACAAATTGATATACACAACCACAGAGGCTAAGGACAGCCCCCATATTAACCGGGTTTGTAGTTGTTGATGACTCATGGGTGACACACTTCTCTATTAACTCAATAGACACAGGCTAGCATTAGCCCTAACATAACAAAAATAGATTATTTTGATTAAGTCCATATTATTTTATTATGGACATATTTAAACTCAATCATCTTAGTTGACATAGCCTTGAGTAACATAAACTGGGCTACGGGTGATAAATGGGTCGATGCTATAGATTAGATTCAAGAGATTAGATTCAAGCGCTTTGGCTCGGGCGGCTTAGCTCCAAAGCACTATGTTCCAAGAGCGCTTAGATCCAAGAGTGCTTAGTGGTAAACCCATAGATTCAGAAGCACTTAAATTCAAAAGTACTTTGGTATTCAAAGATTCTAGTTCCACTGACCAAGATCCAAGTGACCTTTAATAATGAGCCAAGCTATAACGAGCCTAGCGATGACAACACTAGCAGCTAACCAACTCAGTGAGCAATGATGTGGATATCAAACAACTTAAACATTTCGATGCCTTAGCCACCAAAGGCAGTTTTACCTTGGCTGCCAAACAACTCAATATTGCCCAGCCGGCACTGAGTCAAAGCATCAAACGACTGGAAACCGATTTAGGCGTCACCTTGATCAATCGTAATAAACATTACCGTGGCCAAGATGGCAGTCGTTTGACCCTCACCGCCGAGGGTAACGCCCTGCATCAGCACGCTTGTCTGATCATCAAACAACTTAAACAGGCTGAGGCTCACATCAAATCGATGGCGAACCTGACTAAGGGAGAAGTGCGCATTGCGGTGCCCGGCATGCTGGGTTCTTACTATTTACCCTCGCGCTTAATGGCCTTTCGCCATCGTTATCCCGATTTGAAACTATCATTATTTGAGGGCGGTACCCGCGACAGTTTGCGCATGTTGCAAAATGAAGAGGTCGATATTGCCATCATCACAGGCCAAGATCTGCAAGCCAACTTCGACAGTCACCTACTACTGAGAGAACAAATGGTGGTCGCCCTAGGTGAAGATCACCCACTGGCAGAGCAAAGCAGCATCAATCTTACGCAATTTTTCCAACATGAATTGGTGATGTTTAAACCCGGATACTTTCATCGAGAGTGGATGCTGTCTCAAGCCAAACAGTTAGGATTGGAGGCCAACATTGCCTTTGAAACCAACTTGATCAACTTGATTAAACAGGTGGTGGCACAAGGCTATGCCATCACGAGTGTGTTAGAGATGGTGATAGAGCAGCGCGATAATATTTTGGCGCGGCCCTTTTCACCTGCAGTCTACCTAGATTTGCATATTGCTTGGAACAAAGAGCGCCCCGTCGGGCTGGCTGACCGAGCCTTTGTCGACTTTCTGATGACCCATCGCTAATACAGACTAGACGAAGATTAAGCCATATCGACTCATTGAGGCGAGCTTACACTAACCTTACTGCGCATCGGCTTGCTGCTCTGGAGAGGCCTGAATAAACGCATCAAGTTGCAGGCAATTGTCATAAATGCGCTCAATATGCGGATAAGCACTCAATGCAACGTTAAAGCGCTTGGCGTTATATACCTGAGGGATTAAACACAGATCCGCCAAGGTAACAGTATCGCCAAAACAGTAACGCCCGGCATAGGTTGCCAATTGGGTTTCAAGCGCGCTAAAACCACTGTGGATCCAGTGGTGATACCATGCCGATTTAGCCGCTTCATCAAGTCCAGCCGGGCCACTTAAATATTGCAGCACTCTGAGATTATTAAGCGGGTGGATTTCACAGGCGATAGCCAGTGCCATGGCGCGCACTATGGCCTTATCTTTCACATCATGGGGCAAGAGTGGTGGCTCGGGATAAACCTCATCGAGGTATTCGATTATCGCCAGCGATTGTGATAACGCCAGCTCATCATCTCCCTCAATTAAGGTTGGCACTAACTCCTGAGGATTCAATGCGGCGTAATCGGCTTGATGTTGCTCACCGCCCGCTTTAACTAAATGTATCGATTGATGCTCAACATCGACACCTTTTATATTCAGTGCAATGCGCACGCGATAAGCGGCGCTCGAGCGCCAATAACCTAATAATTTCATGCTCCACTCCCTAAGCCGATAAACCCTGGCGACAAAAACGGGGCGCATTGTTGTCGCCCCGTATTACACGTGCTGGTCAACTTACCCTTGGTATTTCACTACCTGCTGATCGATAGCACCAAATATCGATTGCTCATGCTCATCAAGCATTTCAATACGCACTCTATCGCCAAAACGCATAAACTCGGTCGATGGTTTACCATCGGCAATGGTTTCTAACATACGGGTTTCCGCTAGGCAGCTCGAACCGGCGCTGCGATCGTAATTAGAGATAGTACCTGAGCCAATAATGGCACCAGCCCCTAAGGGACGCGTCTTGGTAAAGTGGGCAATCAACTGACTAAAATTGAACGTCATATCCACACCACAATTAGGTCGGCCGAAGAGTTGATTATTGAGATGGGTGATTAAGGGTAAATGCACCTTAGCATCTTGCCACTTATCACCAAGCTCATCTGGGGTGACCGCCACTGGCGAGAAACTGCTTGAGGGTTTTGATTGGAAAAAGCCAAAGCCTTTGGCCAATTCAGCCGGAATTAAGTTACGCAGTGAGACATCGTTCACCAGCATGATCAGCTTGATGTGCTTTGCGGCAGAATCCACATCTGTGCCCATAGGCACATCGTCGGTGATAATCGCCACTTCTGATTCAAAATCGATGCCCCACTCTTCACTTGCAAGCTCAATATCAGCCTTAGGCGCAATAAAGCTGTCTGAGCCACCTTGATACACTAAGGGATCGGTCCAAAAGCTTTCAGGCATCTCGGCGCCGCGGGCTTTACGCACTAATTCCACATGATTGACATAGGCACTGGCATCGGCCCATTGATAGGCGCGAGGCAGGGGTGACAGACATTTGGCTTCATCAAAATCAATAGCATTATCAAGCATGCCACTGTTGAGCGCTTCATAAAGTTCTTGCAGCTGAGGCTGCAGTAAGTCCCAAGCATCAAGCAGCTGCTGCAGGGTATGTGCGATGGCTGGCACGGCAACGGTTTTGGTTAAATCCTGACTCACCAGCATTAACTGGCCGTCACGGCGACCATTGTTGTAACTCGCTAACTTCATAGCTACTCCTCAATATTCTTATTGGCGATGGCACCGCACTGGCCGCGCATCGTTCTCTGGCGTACTTAATTATTCGGTATGGGCATACAAATACCCTATGCCCACTCAGATAGAAATAGCGTGACCTAAATCACACTAAAACAGCCCTGATTGCTTGTTGTAAACCCAGCGTTACAATCGGTGCCACACTTGCATGACAGACTCCCGTCTTAACTGCCTTTGGGTTTACTGATCTTATATTCGCGTAGCTTGTTGGCGATAGCGGTATGGGACATACCCAGCTTTTTAGCCAATTGGCGCGTACTGGGGTAAGCCGGATAAAGGCGCCTCAAGATATTGGCCTCAAACTGTTTCATGGCATCATCTAAGCAGCCTTCAAACTCGTGATCAAAATAGCCAAACCCTTCCGCATAGGAGGGCAACTTAAGCTGCTCTACCGTTAACTCGGCCGATCCGTCCCACATAGACACTGCGCGGAAAATCGCATTCTTTAGTTGACGCACATTGCCCGGCCACGCATAACTGAGCAGGTGCTCACGACACGGCGCCGAGATACGGCGAATGGGAATAGATAACTGCTGACTATAATGCTCTAAAAACATCTCGGTGAGCGGGATCACATCCACCTTACGATCGCGCAGGTTCGGCAGATGAAAGCTGAGCACATGAATTCGATAATAGAGATCTTCGCGAAATTCACCGCTCTGACACAATTCAGCAAGGTTTTTCTGAGTCGAGCAGATAATACGCACATCGGAGCGTACCTCTACATCACCGCCCACGCGTCTGAAAGTGCCATCTTGCAGTAGGCGCAGCAACTTCACCTGCGCCGCCTTGGACATTTCGGCCACTTCATCTAAAAATACCGTGCCGCCTTTGGCTTCTTCAAAAAAGCCGCGCTTGACCACTTGGCCGCCACTGACATAACCAAACAACTCCTCTTCGGCGGCACTATCAGGCATAGCAGCACAGTTAATGGCAATAAAAGGATGTTCGCGGCGCATACTGGCATCGTGACAGGCGCGCGCCATTAACTCTTTCCCCGTGCCGGTTTCGCCAGTGATCAACAAAGGTGCATCCAGCTGCGCCATCCTTCTGGCTTGCACCAACACCTCTTTCATTTTATCGCTGACCGCAAGCACGTTTTCAAAGCCCGTAGTCTGATTTTGCAGCGCGTTAAATTGCTTACCTAAACGGGCCGGAGACTTGAGTGATACCACGGCGCCCGCAAGAATACTTTTGTCCTGCTCATCGGGTAGATAAATCGGCAGCATCTCGGCGAGGTACTCACTTTGACCTATGTTGACCCGTGTCGCCTGCGCAAGCACCTGTGGTTCGCTAAGCCAACGGGAAAAATTAAACCCTTGTACCCAATGGTTAAGTGACTCGTCGACGACCTCATGCTCGCCCATGTTCAGTGTCATCAATGCTGACTCATTAACGATGCGGATGCGCCCTTTTACATCGAGAGAGAACACCGAATCGGGCAGGGTTTTAAGTAGGGTTTTAAGCGCGTAATGTTCTTGTTCTGACGGCATAAAGGAGACAGTTCGCACATCACTGACCCCTTCTATCTTGCGGATTAAAGGCAGTAATTCACTGAGCACATCAAACTTCACCTCAGCAAATTGGAGATAGAGAAACCCTTGATTGCTGGCGTCAATGGCAAACAGGTTAATCCCATAGCCCTCTAACACCACCAAAATATCTTTTGCTAGACCCACACGGTCAATACAACTTACCGCTAAGCGCATACTATTATCGTCCCTTTGTTGTTCTTATTACTGCGTTATTATTGGGAATATCCTTTGCAACCGCCCCGCATCACCCAGGTAAAATAAGGGTGGCGATGTCGGTGCCGATAAAACGCCTATACGTTAGAATGTTCTGCGATAAGTGGCAAGACTTGTTTACAGCGGAAAATAAACTCATAAAATAAAACAGCGCCATAAAAAACTTATAACGCTGATTCTCAATAACTTTTAACTTAATCGAGCAACTGGTCGGTCTTGGCTGCCATAATGAAATCGTTACGGTGCAAGCCCTTAATAGAATGTGACCACCAGGTAACGGTCACCTTGCCCCACTCGGTTAAGATCCCCGGATGATGAAACTCCGCCTCGGCAAGCTCCCCCACCTTATTGGTAAAGGCCAGTGCCAATTTAAAGTTCTTAAACTTATACACGCGCTCCAGCTGCATAATACCGTCACGCACCTGTACACCCCAATCTGGGATCATCTTGAGTAACTCTCCTAGCTCGGCCTCACTCACCTTAGGGGCATCGGCCTGACAGGCTTCACACTTCATTTGTGCTAATTCAGACATATATCATCCTTAAATCTTGATAGTAGGGTTAATCCACAGCCTAGCTGACGTTAGCTTTGGGCTCAAATAATGGCGCATGTAAACCGAGTTGGCGTGCCTGAGTGACCGCCGACATCACATCCATCTTCACAATTTCATCGAGATAGTCTATTGATTCAATGGTGTAATATATCGGCTGCATAATATCGATACGGTACGGAGTTCTCATTATATCAATGAGATCGAAAGGCCTTACCAACGGCTTATCGCTCATGGCGTACAAGGTTTCACCGGGGGAACTTAAAATCCCGCCCCCATAAATTTTTAACTGATCATCAGCCTGCCTAATTAAGCCAAACTCCACCGTAAACCAATATAAACGCGCCAGAAAAACCCGCTCCTCTTTCGAGGCCGCCAAGCCTAACTTGCCGTATTGATGGGAGAAACGAGCAAACGAGGGATTGGTTAACAGCGGGCAATGACCAAAGATCTCATGAAAGATATCGGGCTCTTGCAGGTAATCAAACTCCTCTTTAGAGCGAATAAAGGTCGCCACAGGAAACGCTTTATTAGCCAGCAACTGAAAAAACCGCTCGAAAGAGATTAATGCTGGCACCGCCGCGGTTTTCCAACCTGTCGTGCGGTGCAAGACGATATCTATCTCACTCAATTGCGGAATTCGCTCACTTGGCAAAGCCAGTTCACTTAATCCATGTAAATAAGCATCACACGCATATCGCGGCACATTGTCTTGCTGACGTTGATACAAGGCTTGCCATGTTTCATGCTCGTAAGAGGTGTAATCGATATGACCGTGACTGTCGGGATACTTGGCTTGATATGCTGTCGCTTTGCTCATGATAAATACACCCCTTAACTGCGCTTGCCTCCATAGTTGACGAAAACCGATGATTTGTTAACCGGATCACACTTTAAAATTCCCCAATACTCGCGTCATTTTTGTAACCTAAGATTTACAACACTGCGAGTCGTTGCATTAAAACCACAGATTTTCAATAAGCTAACAGATGTAACGAAATCGGCGCATTTGTGTGAGAAAATGGCAATAATTACCTTTTTACTGCAGTTTAAAATGGCTTTTCAAAGGTTTTTTATTAGAATAAGGCCAATCTCGCCCCACATCTAGGAATAGGATGAAACAGCACAAAGTCCGTAAGGCAGTGATCCCCGTGGCTGGTCTTGGCACCCGCATGCTTCCGGCCACTAAAGCTATCCCCAAAGAGATGTTGCCAGTGGTCGACAGGCCGCTGATACAATATGTCGTTAACGAAGCGATTGCCGCCGGCATTAATGAAATTGTGCTGGTCACCCATGCCAGTAAAAACTCGATTGAGAACCACTTTGACTCCAGCTTTGAGCTAGAAGCTCAGCTTGAACGCCGGGTAAAAAGACAATTATTAGCCGAGGTGCAGGCCATTTGCCCAGCGGCGGTGACAGTCATCAGTGTGCGTCAGTCTCAAGCAAAGGGGCTGGGGCATGCTATTCTCTGCGCACAAAAAGTGGTAGGGGATGAGCCTTTTGCCGTGCTGCTGCCCGATGTGATCATCGATGAGTTTAGCTGCGATTTACGCCGTGATAATCTCGCCGACATGGTTAACTTATTCGACGACACCGAAACTGGGCAAATCATGGTTGAGGGCGTACCAGCGCACTGCGTCGACCAATACGGTATCGCCGATGTCAATGGCCACGCCTTAACCCCTGGCCAATCTGAACCCATCAGCGCCTTGGTTGAGAAACCCGATGTGACAGAGGCGCCGTCAAACCTAGCCGTGGTCGGCCGCTATATTCTGCCGCGCGAGATCTGGCCGTTACTGTCGAAAACCCCCGCTGGCGCTGGCGATGAGATCCAACTCACTGATGCCATTGCCATGCTGATGGAAAAACAAACTGTTAATGCCTATTACATGAAAGGCAAAAGCCACGATTGCGGTAACAAACAGGGTTATATGCAAGCGTGTGTCGAACATGCGCTGCGCCATCGAGAAATAGGTCCAGAGTTTACCCAATACCTTAAGACGCTGGTTGCAGCATTACCACAGGACAATGATTAATGACCATTTTAGTAACGGGTGGTGCAGGCTATATTGGCAGCCACACCCTTGTTGAATTACTCAATGATAATCAAGACGTTGTCGTTATCGACAATCTGTCTAATTCCAGTGTCGAAGCCTTAGCACGTGTCGAACACATTACCCAAAAGAAGATCACCTTTTATCAAGGCGATGTACTCAATAAAGCGTTTTTACAAAAAGTGTTTACCGACCACCAAATCACGGCGGTGATCCATTTTGCTGGATTAAAAGCGGTCGGAGAATCGGTGGCGCAACCACTGCGTTACTATGAAAACAATGTCACCGGCACCTTAGTGTTATGTGAGGTGATGGCTGATTTTAATGTTAAAAAGTTAGTCTTTAGCTCATCGGCAACCGTCTATGGCGACCCCGCTTCACTGCCGATCACCGAAGACTTTCCGACAGGGGCAACCAACCCTTATGGGCAATCTAAGCTCATGGTGGAACATATCTTAAACGATCTGTATAACTCTGATCCTAATTGGAATATTGCTCGGTTGCGTTATTTCAACCCAGTAGGCGCCCATGCTAGCGGGCTAATAGGGGAAGATCCTAACGATATCCCGAACAATTTAATGCCCTTTATCGCTCAGGTTGCTGTGGGTAAGCGGGCATTTTTAAGTGTATTTGGCAATGATTACGACACCCATGACGGCACTGGGGTGCGTGATTATATTCATGTCGTCGACTTGGCCTTAGGCCATTTGAAAGCACTAGAGAAACTCAATAGCGGCTGCGGCTTAGTCACCTATAACTTGGGCACAGGCCAAGGCTATAGCGTACTGGACATGGTGAAAGCCTTTGAAACAGCCTGCGGAAACAAGATCAAGTATCAAATTGCGCCGCGTCGACCTGGTGATATAGCCGCCTGCTATGCCGATCCTAACAAGGCACAAACCGAGCTCAACTGGCAAGCGACGCACAGCATCGAAGATATGGCCAACAGCAGTTGGCACTGGCAATCGAGCAATCCAAACGGATACCATGACTAACCCTAGGTATCCTCAAAACCTACCCACATTGTTGAGCGCCTCGGCGCTCTACATCATCAGCTTTTGGACCTAACAGCATGAGCAACGCAATTAATCAGAGCCGCCGTAGGCTGTTTAACCGTCGCCAGCAGCAGGCGATACGCCCACCGTGGAGCCGAACTGATGTTGAATTTACCGATATCTGTACGCGCTGTAACCTGTGTATTGAGGCGTGCGAAACAGCCATTATATTTCGCGGTGACGGGGGCTTCCCTGAAGTGAATTTTAGTCAGGCTGAGTGCACCTTTTGCACTAAATGCGTAAGAGCCTGCAAAGAACCTCTCTTTAATGATACTACGCACGAACCTTGGCAACTAAGAGCCTCAATAGACAACAGCTGCTTAGCAAACAGTGGCATCTGGTGCCAAGCCTGCAAAGATGCCTGTGACGCCAGCGCGATTAACTTTACACCGTCGATTGGCGGCGCCCCGCAACCTTCCATCATGCTTGATAGCTGCACAGGCTGCGGCGCATGCGTCTCACCTTGCCCCAACCAGTCAATATCCATCACCACAAAAGAGGCGGTATGCTTGCCAAAAAACTGACAGGCGCGCCAAATATTAGTGGTTTTACTAGGCAGGTTTTACGGGTAGTATCTACCTAGAATCGTAACAACAGTGACTATTATGTTTAAAAGAAAAAACAATAACACAGGCCTGACTTTTATTGCACAAGGCACTAAGGTGTGCGGTGAAAGCCACTTTTCTGGAGAAGCCTTGATCGGTGGGGAGCTGCAAGGCAAGATCAGCGCGCTGAATAAAATCACTATTGAAACCGATGGTTATATTAATGGCGAGCTGCGATGTAAAGAGCTCAAAGTCTCTGGCCTGTTTAAGGGCAAGCTCAAGTGTGAAAAGCTGATTATTACCGGCACCGGAACGGTAGAAGGCGAGATAGCCTGTAACTCAATGGAGATATTTTCCGGTGGCCAGTTTATCGGCGTGCGGGTAAAAGAAGAGGTAGCTTTGCTGTCAAATGAGCAAATGCACCAAGAAACACCTGAACAACATTCACCCCATCATGCTAACGCAGAGCTGGTTAACTAACGGCAGTATGTATCAAATCTAGGCGCTGAGTGCACTCCACCGCGCCTAAACTGCTCTAAAGCCCGCACACTACTGAGCTAACTCGGCAGCTTGTTTATAGTCTCTAATTAAGGTTAAAAAGTCGCGCGGCGCTCTATCTAAACAATCCACCGGAATATAAACATGGTAGCCAAACTGGCCATTGAGCTGCTCACAACGGCGGGAAAACATCGCCTGCACGCCTTTATAGGCTTTACCCTCTAGCGTCAGAGGCGAAAATTCTGAATTAAGATAACGCTCTAGATCCGCCAACTCACCATCTAAGGTTAGCGATGACATCAATAATGGCCGCTGCTCCGTGAGCAAACCGGTCGCCAAACGCGGCGGAATATCATCGATAAGCGGCGCCAATCGCTTTAGTTTGATTCCTATATAAGGCAGCTCATGATTGTCAAAGCCCTGTATATTTCGCGGCATATCGGCACGCTGAATGTTGTCCCATTCTAAATAAATACTGCCACGATGATGATGGTAGACCAAACCTTGCGGACGTAGTTCCACACTCACCTCTGGCTGCATTAATTTCGCGGCGCCAAGCACAGTAAAAAGCGCGCCAAATACAAAACAGGCAAGCCCCAGCCCCATTAGCGAACTCGATGCAATAAACATCACTACCGCACTTACTAACGCGATAGAGCCTATCAGGGTAAAACTCCAGCCGTTGCGTTTTGATACCGCACGAATAACGATTGATTCTTGCACCTATAACTCTCACTACAACTCAGTAGGCCCTCAAGGCCACTGATAATTAAAACGATTTATGCTAAATCAGCGGCTCATCTGCCACTGCAAATTTAATCTTAAGCCACAGTGATCCCACATATTCATGAATGGCCTGCTGAGAGGTCAGCAGATTTCTGGCATCAAACTGCCACCAGTAACCTCGGCGGGCAATAAAATTTGCGGGTGCAGGCTGTGGCTGAGTTCCCGCTTGAGTAAATATCTGCATTGCACGTGGCAAATGAGTCGCCGATGTCACCAAGCGAAATGGCACATCGCCAATTTCCCACTGAAGATGCTGCGCCTCTTCGAGCGTGTCTTTAGCCAATGGCAAGCGAATAATACGCGCAGCATCGACCCCAAGTTCAATCGCGGCCTGCGCCATCACTTGAGCCTGGGGCAACTTATCACCTCCGCCCCAACCACTCACAACTAACTGACAATTGGGCCCTAATGTTAATTGACGCACCGCTTCGGTTAAGCGCGCTAAAGCGATGTCTGACAACTGCTGACTCGCGCTGGCATTAATGGCTGAGTCATGACCACTGCCAAGCACCATCACCACGCAGCCTGAGCCCATGGGTTGATTATTCACTGCATATTGCGATTCAAGCGATGAAGCCAGCCAATAGCTGCCCCATTGACTACTGCAAAATAACAGAAGTAAGCACGCGCTTACGATTAAGGACTTAACCAGTTTACGCCGCCTTAATATCATAATCGCGAGAAGCAATAAGATAATGGTTAACGGCACTGGCATCAGCAGTTGCGATATGATTTTTTTTACCCAGAACATGGCTATCCTTGCCTCTTAATATTAGCGTTGCGCAAGTTTAACGTAAGCGATATGCAATACCAAGCGAGTGCGGTTTATTCACTATCACCACAGCCACGCCGCGCCGCGTACACCTGATGAACAACCATATAAATTCGGCACCACTGCTGTGCGACACTCGCCCCCTAGTACATAGCGAGATAATAAAGCCGGTAGCCGAGGATAGATGGCAGTGACATTAGACATGCCGCCGCCTAATACGATGATATCCGGGTCAAGAACATTGATCACATGGGCCAAACTGCGGGCAAGCCTATCAATATAGCGCTCAAAACAGGCCATCGCCTGGGCATCACCTTGATTGACTAGCGCCATCACTTCGACTCCGCTAGACACCTTACCTTGCTGATGCGGCTCGAGGTTATGGTGATAGTCACGCACAAAACCGGTGCCTGAAATAAAGGTTTCGATACAATCTTTATTTCCGCAAAAACACGCGGTGGAATTAAATTCATCCGCCGTCATCCAAGGCAAAGGATTATGACCCCACTCGCCGCCGATGCCGTTTCCGCCACCATGAACCTTGCCATTGATGGCGATACCAGCACCACAACCGGTACCAATAATCACTCCAAACACCATCGCCTTACCCGCGGCCGCGCCATCGATGGCCTCTGAAATAGCAAAGCAGTTGGCATCATTAGCTATCCGCACTTCACGATCCAAACGCTCACACAGGTCAAGGTCTAACGGGTGGCCATTGAGCCAGGTCGAATTGGCATTTTTAACTAAGCCTGAAAAAGGAGAAATGACCCCAGGGATCCCAACTCCAACTGTCGCCGTTTGCCCCAATTGTGCCTCGGCCTCATTGACTAACGAGACAATGGTATTGAGTGTCGCGGCATAATTTGCAGGCGTCGCGACTCGCTTTCTAAATTGCTCCATGCCCTGCTCATCTAAGGCCACCAGCTCAATTTTAGTGCCGCCTAAATCAACCCCAATCCGCAACATGTTTACACTCCACTGGATAACGTAATGGATCAGTTTATCGGCCAATGTTTAGCCGTGGCAATAAAATAAGGATTTAATATCGTCTCTTTTTGGTTATAGGCCAAGCGTAAGCCTGTAGCATGATTGATCACCGCGCCGCCCGCGCTTTCAAGTACCGCCTGAGCCGCCGCGGTGTCCCATTCGCTAGTTAACCCTAAGCGGGGATAGATCTCTGCCGCGCCCTCGGCCAACATGCAAAATTTCAATGAACTACCGATGCTTAACAGGCTATGTGGTCCAAGCGTGGCGAGATAATCTGCCAGCCCAGGGCTCACATGTGAACGGCTTCCCACCACCCGAGGCACCTTGAGTACAGGTACAGCTAGCGAGGTTAAATCAATCAGCTCGCCGCCATCGGTTAACCAAGCACCAAGGCCTGCGGCGCCGTAATAGCACTTTGCTAATGCTGGGGCATAGACCACCCCCGCTACAGCTTGATGATGGTCGATAAAGGCGATATTAACGGTAAACTCACCATTTCGCTTAATAAACTCTTTTGTGCCATCGAGAGGATCAATCAACCAGTATTGCGACCATTGGCGGCGCGTGGCCCATGGGATATCGGCAGCCTCTTCAGACATCACCGGAATATCGGGCGTTAACTTGGCAAGCGCATCGGCAATCACATGGTGGCTCGCCATATCGGCCGCCGTCACAGGGCTGTCATCTGATTTTGCCGCGACAGCAAACGTCTCTTGCGCGTAAATCGCCATAATCGCTTCGCCTGCCTGCTCGGCAATGGCGACAATTTGGGCTAACCAAGTGGGATTAAAGGGGGCTGTCAATTTACTTTACCTCTGCGCAGGAGCGCAAAATAAGATGAGTATGCCATAAAATTGGCATCTCTAACGTGCACCAATGAGCTGTTGCGCGATTAAATAATTAATGACTTGATGAGCACATTGCTGCACATTGTGGCGCGCGGTATCGAGGCGAACATCAGGTGCACTCGGCGCTTCATAAGCCGAGTCGATACCGGTAAAGTGTTTAATCTCGCCAGCGCGCGCCTGCTTGTATAACCCTTTAGGGTCTCGCTGCTCACAGACCTCTAGCGGGGTATCAACAAATACCTCAATAAATTGCTTGTCGCTAAGTAAACTTCGCACCATGGCTCTGTCAGTAGCAAACGGCGAAATAAATGCCGTCGACACTAATAACCCCGCATCGACAAACAGCTTGGCAACTTCACCAATGCGGCGGATATTCTCCACTCTGTCGCTATCTGAAAAACCTAAATCACCATTGAGACCATGGCGAACATTATCACCGTCAAGCACATAGGTACTGACGCCTCGCTCATGCAGCATCTTATCGACTGCATTGGCCAGCGTAGATTTACCTGAGCCACTGAGGCCTGTAAACCATAATACCGCCGCCTGATGCCCTTTGGCTGCCACGCGGTCTTGATGCGACACACTGGCCTGATGCCATACTACATCGGAGGATTTATCTTCTGTTACCACGGTTTTATAAGGTGACATTTGCAGTCCTTAAAATCACACACTTGAGTATTAAATTACGCTTACAGGCTCAACACTGATCTTCACAGCTTCTGGAGCACTCGATCATCACGCATCCCACCAGCATCCTTTTAGCTAAAAGGGGAAAAACAGCGGCACTGTCGTCAGCACAATCGCGCCGTAGGTCAGGCTAACGGGCACACCGACTTTAACAAAATCACTTAAGCGATAGCGCCCCGCATTATAAACCATCAAATTAGTTTGGTAGCCATAAGGGCTGATAAAGCTGGCGCTAGCAGCAAAGGCGACCGTCATAACAAAAGGTAAAAAATCCACCCCAAAACCCAAGGCGATGCTGTAAGCAATAGGAAACATCAAGGCCGCCGCCGCATTATTGGTAATAAGCTCGGTCATCAACCAGGTCACCACGTACACTAAAACGAGCGCCAACATTAGATGCTGTTTATCGGCGATGCTGGCAACCCAAGTGGCAACCCCTTCTGCGACACCACTATTGACTAAGGCGTGGGCCAATAAAATTGCTGATGCCACAATAAGCCAAATATCGACCGGAAAACGGCGTACCACTTCGTTGACATTAAGGCATTGACTTAAGAGCAGCACCCCGAGCAGTAATAGCATGCCTTGCAGCATCTCGATAACACCGATAGCCGCTAACATGATGGTGACCATAAAGCCGCCAATGGCAATCCATGCCTTAACCCCACTAATACGAGTCTCAGGCTCGACGCCACTGATCACAATAAAGTTTTTACTTACCGTGCGCCGCGTTAAGAAGCACTTACCTACCGCCAGCACTAAAAAATCACCGGCTTTAATGGTCACCTCGCCTAACTTACCGGAGATCTCTTCACCGTCACGGCGAATGGCCACAGCAGCGGCATCGAACAAGGCCCTAAAACCAGCACGCTTCATGGTACGTCCCACCAGCACACTTTCTTGTTTGACCACCACCTCGGTGAGGTTAGAGTCGAGTAAACCATTTTTCTCGGCAAACATCTCCAGCCCAGAGAACTGCCCTAACTGCATCACCTTAGTGATATCACCACTGAAGATGAGCCTATCCCCTTGTTGCAATACTTCTGTTGGTGTCACCGGGCTGATTAAGCGGTTATTGCGCACCACTTCAACCAAAAACAGTGACTCGAGATGCCGAAGGCCATTGCCTTCTACCGAACGGCCAATGAGCTCAGAGCCCTTAATGACCTTAGCATCGATAAAATAACCCTTAGAACTGGTTTCTTGTTGAGCAATACTGGGCAGCCAGCCCGACACCAATCTCAACACAACACCACAACCCAACACCAGTAAAGTACCAATGGCGGTGAACGAGAAAAACGATAATGACTGGCCCGATACATCAATATACATACTGTTGATGATCAAGTTAGTCGAGGTGCCCACTAAGGTGAGCGTGCCGCCAAGGATCGCCGCATAAGAGAGTGGCAACAACAACTTACTGGCCATATGATGGGGGTTGTTACGAATGGGCGACAGCAATGTCGCCACCACTGCCGTGTTATTAAGTAAAGCCGAGCTCAGCGCCGTCATACTAAAGAGCCTAAGCCAAGTACTTTGGTAACCACTGACGATCACTTTGGATGCTATCACACGCAGTAAACGGGTTTTGTCTAGAGCAAAGGAGCATAAGATCAACAACACCAAGGTCACCAGACCGGGATTAGACATGCTCGCTAACAGCTGCTCTTTGGTGACCAAATTAAAGGCCACTAGCACCAGCAGGGTGACACCAAATACCTGTGCGGGTCGGTTTTGAAATCGCACCAAACCGACAATGGTCGCAACAAAAATGGCAATAGTGAGGTAGGCGTTTAGTGTCATAGTGTCCTATCTTTATGCGGCTCAAAGCGGCTGGCGATAAGCGGTAAGCTGACTTACTCGCTTACCGCTTCCACTTACGACTTAGCTTTCTCTTAAAGGCGTCTTAAGCCTTAGCGATATCTTTAACGCCCCAATGGGGAAAGTGCTTGCGCACTAAGGCATTCATCTCAAGTTCAAACTCGGAGATCGCACGCTTTTTACCCTTAGCGGCATCAATCGCCTTGCGGATCATTCCGGCGCCAACCGTCACATTGGTTAATCGGTCGATAATGATAAACGCCCCGGTATCGCGATTAACGTCATAGGCATCAAATTGCACCGGCTCTGTCAGTGAAAAATGGCAATTCCCCATCTCATTAAGTGCTAACTGCTGCGCCGGATGTTGGGTTAAATTATTAATATCAACCTTATAATTAATCGCATCTGCAAAGCCATAAACCGACTTACTGCCTAATTTGATAGCATATTCACGGTCCACACACAGTGGCTCTTCGGTCATCCACACCACATCGGCTTCAAAATGCGCGCTAGAGTTGGGTTTATCATGTGGACGCACCAACATATCGCCGCGGCTGACATCTATTTCATCGGTTAAGGTTAAGGTTACCGCCTGACCCGCCACGGCTTTCTCAAGCTCTCCCTCAAAGGTCACAATCGATTTAATGCGACTCTCTTTACCAGAGGGCAAGGCGGCAATGGTGTCACCCACACGAATGTCGCCCGACGCCAAGGTGCCGCAAAAACCTCTAAAGTTCAGATTAGGCCGATTAACATACTGCACTTGGAAACGAAATGAGTCGCTCTTATCCTGCTCAACTGACACCGTATTAAGCAATTTGAGTAAGGTAGAGCCTGGATACCAAGTCATATGGCTACTTTCATTAACCACGTTATCGCCTTTTAATGCCGAAATCGGCACAAAACGTACATCCGTAAACGCCAAGTCTTGGGTAAATTCACGGTAGGCTTTTTTAATGCTTTGATACACACCTTGGTCGTACCCCACCGCGTCCATCTTATTGATCGCGATGATCACGTGTTTAATGCCAAGCTGCGAGCAAATATAACTGTGACGCCGCGTCTGTACCTGCACCCCGTGGCGTGCATCGATAAGAATAATGGCTAAGTCCGAAGTCGAGGCCCCGGTCGCCATATTGCGGGTGTATTGTTCATGGCCTGGGGTGTCGGCAATGATGAACTTACGTTGCTCAGTAGCAAAATAACGATAAGCCACGTCAATGGTGATCCCCTGCTCACGCTCAGATTGCAAGCCATCGACCAGCAACGCCAGATCAAACGCATCATCCGTAGTATTAAAACGTTTAGAGTCTTTCTCTATGGCCGCCATCTGATCTTCAAAAATCATCTTGCTATCAAACAACAGGCGACCAATGAGGGTCGACTTACCATCATCCACACTGCCACAAGTCAAGATACGCAACATATCTTTGTTTTCATGCAGCTTAAGATAGGATTCGATATCGGTTTGCAATAACGTCTGTTCTGTTGTCATGATCTTTCTCATATTCTGTAGGTGAACGGCACACTTAAGGCATTTTTACGCTTGCGGAGCGGCGGCCTAAAAGTAGCCTTCCATCTTTTTCTTTTCCATCGAGCCGGCTGAGTCGTTATCGATCACTCGTCCTTGGCGCTCCGAGGTGGTGCACAGCAACATCTCTTGAATAATTTCAGGCAAGGTGGTCGCATTCGACTCCACTGCGCCGGTGAGTGGATAACAGCCCAAGGTCCTAAAACGCACCATCTTGTGCTCCACCGTTTCACCGGGCTCAAGTGCCATACGCTCATCATCAACCATGATCAACGTGCCATCGCGCTTCACCACAGGGCGAGGCTCGGCTAAATAAAGAGACGGGATATCAATACCTTCAAGATAGATGTATTGCCAGATATCTAACTCAGTCCAATTCGATAGGGGGAACACGCGAATACTCTCGCCTTTATCGACCTTGCCATTGTAGATATTCCATAATTCGGGGCGTTGATTCTTAGGATCCCAGCGATGCTTACTGTCACGAAACGAATAGACTCGCTCTTTAGCACGTGATTTCTCTTCATCACGACGGGCACCGCCAAAGGCGGCATCAAAGCCATGCATATCAAGTGCTTGTTTAAGCCCTTCTGTCTTCATGATATCGGTATGCTTGGCACTACCGTGGGTAAAGGGCGAGATGTCCATGGCTAATCCGCGCGGATTTTTATGCACAATCAAATCGAAACCATACTTTTCCGCCATCAGATCACGAAACGCAATCATCTCTTTAAACTTCCAATTGGTATCGATGTGCATTAAAGGAAACGGGATCTTACCGGGATAAAAGGCTTTGCGGGCCAAATGCAGCAATACTGAGGAGTCTTTACCGACAGAATATAGCATCACTGGGTTATCAAATTCTGCGGCAACTTCACGCATGATCTGAATCGATTCCGCTTCGAGTTGTTTCAAATGAGTTTGCGCTGTAGACATATAGGCTTCCGTATAATATCAATTATATCAATTGGATAATCGGCAAGCTTACCTATTAATAGACTCGTTTATGCGCAAGCAAAAACATTGATAGGCTCACCAAGTGATGGCATTGAAAGAATAATAACAGTACCAATACGATTTAGAAGTTATAAATATTAATTTATTTATACTAAAAAGAAATAAGAAGTAATGAAAGTAAAAACGGTGAATTTAAACAGTATCAAAAAGCAGCAATGAATGAATACCATCTTGGGTGATCAGGGGACATAGACAATTGTCGGCTTGTAAAAGTAACATCCCCTGAAGGCGTCAGGCTGAATAATCCCCTTGATTTATCGCACTTACATCAAGTTAGGCTAACGGGATCAAGTTTAATAGCCACCCCATTACAGTGAAAGACACTAATAAAATAAAAAATAATAGTACTAGCAAACGCCACTGCATCACTTGTTTCAACATCACAAACTCAGGAAAACTGGCAGCAACTGTGCTCATACAAAATGCTAATGTGGTTCCCAATGGCACACCTTGTAATAACAAGCTTTCTATTACAGGGATCACTCCAGTTGCGTTTGCATACAGTGGAACTCCCATCAGCACAGCAAGCGGAACAGACCACCACTGCCCATCACCTAAGTTGGCTTCAAGCCAACCCGCTGGCACAAAACCGTGCAAGGCTGCACCTAAACCAACACCAATAATGACCCACTTCCATACTCTGCCAAATATCTCAACAGTTTCAGATTTGGCAAACTGATGGCGCTGCTGCCAACTGACAGCAGATGCTGTTGTTAACGATGCTGCTTGGCCTTTTATTCCACTAGATTGCTCTTGTCCCATTGCATAAGCCTTAGCGGCTAGAGGTTGCAGCCAACGCTCGGCTTTGAGCAGATCCAGTAATGCACCGCCTAATATACCAATGCAGATGCCGATCACGGTATAGAGCAAGGTGACTTTGAATCCGAGCAGACTAAATAGTAATAGAATAGCGACTTCATTAATCAACGGTGATGTGAGCAAAAACGCCATAGTAATGCCAATGGGGATCCCTGCAGAGGTAAACCCCAAAAAAACGGGAATACTAGAGCAAGAACAAAACGGGGTTATCGCACCAAATCCAGCCCCTAATCCATAGCCAACCATTCTTGGTTGACTGGATAAATAACCGCGAACGCGTTCAATATTTAGTGAGGCTCGCAACCAACCAATGGCATAAATCATGATAATCAGCAGAGCGAAAATCTTAGTGGTGTCTTCAATAAAAAAGTGTACCGCCTGACCAAGTTGAGTTTGATTCGACAACCCGACTACATCGTAAACGAGCCAATCTGCAAATACAGTAAACCACACTAACATCTTCTACCCCATAAAAGAGACTTAGCAAACCAGCAGTAATATGGCGTCGATGAGCACCTGAGTTGCAAAACCATAAATTGCGAGCCATTCAAACTTGAGTGTTCAGCCACAATCTGCAGCATAGAAACCTTTGGCCGCTTGAAACGGCGCTAGGCCAAGCTATGTAGCAACTCGTTGTATTCACGTAAGCACTTAAACTTACAACAAAAGCCTTTGTGATTTTCATTAACGAACATGATCAGCCCTATTGGCTAGGATCTTGCGTTAACAGCTGCTCAATCTCTTGATGAGACGGTACTTTTCCTGCCGACACCACTGCACCATCAATAACGATAGCCGGTGTCGACATGACACCATAATCGAGTATGGCAGCCATATCAGTGACTTTGCTTAACTCAATGTTGATGGCTAAGTCCTTTGCAACTTGTTGAATATCTGTCGCTAAATTGGTGCACTTTTTACACCCACTCCCTAATACTTCTATTTTCATATCACGTCTCTTCTAAGTGTTTCTAGCTAAAACTAAGACTTAACCTGTGCAGCCAAATCTTGAGCGTTTTTCGCTATTACGGCTTCTACACAACCCAGCATTTTTAATAAGCATGGGGTTTCTAGACGGTAATAAATCTGTTTCCCGTCACGGCGGCTACTAATAATCCCCGCCAGCTTTAATACTGATAGGTGTTTGGATACTGTTGAGATATCTGCTTTAACACCATCAGTAAGATCGCAAACACAATATTCTTGCTGTTGCAATTGTTCCAATAACCACAAACGCGTCGGATGGGCTAATGCCTTAAGTACCGCAGCACGAGCATTGAGTTTCAATTGCTCTTGTTCTGTCATGGCTATGTCTCTTTTTACTTTCTCATTTGGCATAATCGCCAAGTGTTATTTGAAAGGCAAGAATTACTGAATGATTTTGCTAGGAAATATGATCAAGCTCATAGGTAGGCTCTTAAACAGAGCCGTAAGAAAAGCGTATTACGGTGAGGTATCAGCACGCGTTAATTAAACATTAAGCCCTTAATGTTTAAGCACTTGGTTTGAAACAACATAGTGAATAAACCCAAAGTTTATGTAACTCAACTCACGTCGAATCAAACCTAAGCGCTACGATATGTCATTCGATTAAAACAGCGTATTCATCAAGCGATGTATGCCCTCTTGCAGAGAGAAAATGCAACAAGGCTTCAGGACTACGGTTGAGTAAACGTTCCATTGGAAAACCCACCGCCTCAATAATCTCTTCCGACTTATCAAAACCTGCCAAGTCAAAAGCGACATGGGAATCAGAGCCCATCACCAGTAACCCACCGGCTTCTTTGGCTGCACTAGCAATGGCGGTGCAATTATCCACACTGCCTTTTCTTGATGTTAAAAAAGAGGAATTGTTTATTTCAAGCGCTACGTTATGTTTAGCTGCAGCCGCTGCGACACGCATAATATCAATGGGATAAGCTGGGTTGCCAGGGTGAGAAATAATATCGACATTGCCACTTTCAATCGCGTTAATGAGCGCCAGAGTGTGGGCCTCTTTAGTAGAAGGCGGAAAAACCGGCTCATGAAAACCGGCCAGTACAATATCGAGAGCTTGCAAATATTCACCAAAAAAATCAATTTCGCCGAGTTCATTTTTGATGTTGGCTTCGATACCACGCAATACACCAATACCATCAACGACCCTAGGTAGTACTCGCATATTCACAAAGTGCCAAAAGTGCGGGGCATCGGCCATATCGGGACCATGATCGGTAATAGCAAACAGCTTAACCCCCTTCTCTTTCGCCACACTAAGGTAATCATGTATGGTGCTATAAGCGTGAGTGGAAGCAATGGTATGCGCATGAACATCAACAAGAAATTTCATGATAAGTCTTATTTCCTGAATCAAAAAGTTGCGTTCTAGTCTACTATATTTGACCAGCTTTTCACCATGCCCTCTTAGAGCCAAAATTAAAACCAAAATCAACAGTTACAAAATGCTCATCACAAAATTACCATCGTGTCATATAGGCCTCTCACTCTTTTAGCAGCGTCCAAACCCAGCAACTTATAACTAGTTAGCATACTTGGGAGGTAGCATACTTTATTAACTGACAGGTACTTTTAGGCTAAAGAAGGATCAGATCGAGCATGTTATGCTAATCACCTGTACCCAGTGTCACTTTTAGACCATGTTCACACATCAACCTAGACCAGATTTAGTCGATGTTATGGCGTCACTGATATGCGCAGTCGATAGATAGTTTGAGCAAAACGAATTGCAGCTAGTACCTTGTAATGAGCATCTGTCTGTTTGTTTTCTGTAGTTGCCAATACAATAAATTGAAGATTTTGCAATGGGGGTCATCTACCGAACTGAGTACTGAAAAGAAAAATGCCTGAAAATATTCAGGCATTTTGACTACTTCGTATCATGATTAAACGCTAAATGTGCAGGTTAAAATTTATGCGACTCAGCAAGTTTTGCAGGAGTGTGACAAACTGAGCATGATTCTGTGATTGGAGCGGGGTCAAACACAGCATGACCAGCTTTTTCACCAGCATGAGTTCCAACGGGAACAACAGGCACATCGAATTCACCACCTTGAGTTTTCATGTGGGCAATCGCTGGGTCAGCGGTATGACAAGTTGAACAGTTAGCTGAGATAGCCGTGATACCGTAAACACTTGCCTCATCAAGACCATTTAACACAACAGCTGGTGCTACATCTTTAAGGTCAATCATACCAGTGTGACATGCTTGACAGTCAACAGGCATGCCTGTGTCTGTTGTAGGCATATCATTTAGCCCACGCTCAACTTTGTACGCGCCAAAGTGCATGTTATGAACCAATGGTCCCCACGCCATAGCGTAGTTTTCACCTTGCTTACCTGGTGCCCAGTTGTAGGCTGAGTGACATTGTACACAAGCGTCACCACCTAAATCAAAGCCACCACGCTTACTACCATGTCCATCTAAACCTTCAGTGTGGCAAGATAGGCACTTTAAACCATCAGAGCTAGTACGACGTACGTCTTTGACGTTTGATACAGAGATCGGTGCCTTAGTTGGGTATCCCCATCGGTGAGTATAATTTACACTACCATCTACACCACCTAGCAATACTTCACCTTCAACGAATGGCATTGCATGTTCAATGGTATAAACAACTTCACCTGCATTGTTGCCAGCCATTACACTCATAGAACGTGCAACATGACCTTCGTCACGACCAGGCAGCATGGCTTCACCGTGCTTAACTACGGTTGCCCAACCTCGTGGAGATGCATCGGTAATCGCTAAAATATCAACAGGCTTACCTTCACTATCCGTCGCAGTTGCAGTGACTTCAATTGCTGTCTTATCTTGGCTACGAACTACAGAAACCACTTCAAAATTGTAACGGTTTAATGCTTCATCACGCGACTTACCGTTCTCGTGATCATGTTGGAACGCAGTATGACAGCTAGCGCAATCAAGATCGGTGAAGTTAGTGTGTTTAACAGCTAAATCTTTATCTGCATCTTGCAAATCACCATGACAGGTAGTACAGCCATTCAGTGATGCAGTAAATACCACATCGTCAATGTGACAGGTTGAGCAGCGGTACTTATCCATGGAGTAATTTTCAGCCAATGCCGCGTGGCCTGATTTTTGTTTTACACCATCAATATATTTTAAACCATGACCAAGCATAGCCATCGTATTCTTAGCCCAACCGCCATCTACTTGTTCAGTTTGAGTGTGACAAGTTAAACATGAATCAACAATCACAATTTCTTGGTCATTGTTTAATGCGTGGTGATGTTGATGCCAGCCCCACGTTGATTTGCCAGTGCCATCTTCAAAATCACCGTGGCATGAAACACACTTAGCATCATCAGTGGAGCTAACTTGGGCATATTGGTCATTTTTGGTAAACATCACACGCTTGGTACGCGGCATGCCATTTGCGCCATTACCAGGACGGATATAACCAATACCAATAGACTCAGGTGTTGCAGCATCATGTGGTATTGATAAGTTGTAAACACCTTCGCCGGCATAAGTTAAACTGCCAGGAGCATTTTCATCACCAGCAATCCAAGTCACATCAACGGTATCTGCGAGCAAGCCAGCCTCATTTTTAATCGTTGACATTAACTGTACTTTATCTAAATCTTCTATTGGGTAGCCATCTTGGTTTTCGATATAAAACTCAACATTGACTAAACCATCGTCATATTGCCAAGTCATCACTTTAGCAACTGCAGAAGTTGTCACTACTGGTGGAACCCAAGGCTCACCTGGTTTACCCGGTTCACCCGGAAGACCATCTACACCATCTTTACCGTCGTCGCCGCTACAGGCAGCCATGCCAATTGCCGCCGCAACAAGAAATACCAACTTATATTGACTCGCTCGTTTCATTATCATTTCCCTTTAATATGAGTACCTCTTAATGGGTACCACTTAATAGTAAAGAAAAAATAGATTAATTAATGCCCACCCGATCACACTAAACTAACAACTCGCATTAAAACTCTTTACATTCAAGGTTCTAGGCATGACTACACCACCAAGCTGAAAAATAACTTAAAACATACTGCTTTTTTAATTTATCGTACACGACTGAAAAAAACCGTGATCAGAGCGAAGCGATGTCGCTGGGTAGTCACTCTCAGATATTTACCAAATTGACGTTACCTTTTGAGAAGAGAGCTAAAAAATGGTGGCCGAGAAAACGCGAAGAAGATGGCGCTATTCCGTCGTATCGTGCTGAACCTTTTACAGCAGCAGCCAGCAAACCAACTAAGATGAGAAAGGCTGGATGGAATGGCGATTTTAGGAGTGAGATTTTCTTTGATTAAAGGGTTTAATAAAGCTTAATCCCGCCCTGGTCCAATTAAAAGTGTCCAGTTTGGCTTGACCAGTACACTGCCCCCCGAGTCAGATACTCAAAAGGCATTTTTGGCATGTTCCCCCTCAGTAGCCTGAACCTAATCAATTGTAAATTTAGGAAATGTTCATTAGTACCTCATTCGCCATTGTTGATTGAACGTTCTCAAGTTCAAAAAATAAACAGATATCCTCAGCAAAACAACTAAGCTAACTGATTGATTAAAATAGGTTAAAACTTTACCCGCATTTGTAATAAAAATATTGCAAAGCGGAAAAATGTCCGTTTTTTTTGTAAAAAATTGAGGAATAATTTAAAGACAATAAAAAAATGGACTCACTACTTATGTCGACCTTAATGAGCTGTATCGGAGTTACTGTACTAATACTTATTGGTATATTATTTTCTGAAAATAGAAAAAGTATTCATTTTCGAACCATTGCAGGAGCGTTAATACTTCAAATATTACTTGGTGCTTTCGTTATGTATGTGCCAATAGGAGTATCGATTCTAGAAAGCATGAGCAATGGGGTTAATAATGTCATAGCATTTTCTAATGCCGGTTTAACCTTTGTTTTTGGTGATTTAGCGAGTTATAAAGTAGGCTTTATATTCGTTATCAATGTATTGTGTGTTGTTGTATTTATTTCAGCTTTAATATCTGTGCTTTACCATCTGAAAATAATGCAATTTATAATTAATATTTTTGGTGGAGCCCTATCAAAGTTACTCGGAACAAGTAAGGCTGAATCGTTATCTGCCACCGCTAATATTTTCGTTGGCCCAATCGAAGCACCTTCTATGGTCCGTCCATTAGTTAAAAATATGACTCGCTCAGAGTTGTTTGCAGTGATGACTGGTGGCTTAGCTAGTGTCGCTGGGGGAACTATGGTCGGCTATATTAACCTAGGGATTGACCCCAAATATATTTTAACTGCATGTTTTATGACGGCTCCTGCTGGTTTATTGTTTGCCAAATTGTTGTGTCCTCAAACAGATCCTGATTTAGTCAAAAATAAAATTGAAATAGAAGATGCCGATAAATCGAAAGGGCTACTCGATGCTATCTCAAGCGGCTCCTTAATGGGGATGAATCAGGTCATCACTGTCACAGCACTATTAATATCCTTTGTAGCATTAATTGCGTTACTTAATGGTATTGTCGGCTCTGTTGGAGACTTGTTTAGTATAGATAATCTCACATTAGAAATGATAATCGGCTATTTACTCTCACCATTAACGTTTCTAATGGGTGTGCCTTGGTCTGAAGCCATACAAGCAGGATCCATTATAGGGCAGAAGATTGTCGTCAATGAATTTGTTGCTTATATCAACTTTCTAGAAGTATCGACTTCATTATCAGAAAAGACACAGGCAATTGTGATCTTCAGTTTATGTGGATTCGCAAATATGGGCTCACTCGCCATGGTCGTAGGTGGAATAGGTGCAATGTGCCCAGATCAAAGAGAGCTTATTTCACAAATTGGTCCGAGAGTGCTTTTAGCCTCTATTCTAGCAAACTTAATGTCTGGAACCATTGCTGGCGGGTTAATCTCATTAATGTAATATTCGAGGTAAAAAAATGTCTACTCCACATATAAATGCTGAGCTCGGGGATTTTGCTAAAACAATCATTATGTCTGGTGATCCTTTACGAGCCAAGTTAATAGCAGAAACTTACTTAGACAATGTAAAGGAAGTCACCAACGTTAGAGGCATGCTCGGTTTTACTGGTATGTATCAATCGAAACAAATTTCGGTTATGGGCCATGGTATGGGAGCACCATCCGCAGCGATATATTTCAATGAGTTAATGACGACTTATCAAGTAAAAAACTTCATTAGAGTCGGCAGTTGTGGTGCCATATCAGATGATGTCAAATTGAAAGATTTAATCGTCGCAATCGGCGCATCTACCGATTCAAAAATGAATCGAACTCGGTTCTTAGATCATGATTTTGCTGCAGTCGCCAGCTTTGATTTATTGCAGGCGTGCCATGAGCAACTACAAAAAACAGCAATTGAGTATAAAGTCGGTAGTGTATTTTCATCTGATTTATTTTATCGACCGAATGCAAGCGATTACCAACTGATGGCAAAAAATGGAGTGCTTGGTGTTGAAATGGAGATAAACGCGCTTTATTCACTTGCAACCGAACATCAATGTCATGCCCTTGGCCTGTGTACTGTAACCGATCATATTACACGTCAAGAACACCTGAGTGCCGACGAACGTAGAACGGACCTACATGAAATGGTTAAAGTGGCTTTAGACACCGCAGTAACGCTCTAACCCTCCCTCTTGGTTCATTATAAAGTGGCTCATAAATAGAGCCACTTTATAAAAATTGATTTGACTAAAGCAAAAGCGTAGTATTGATGCAACACTAATGTACAGTTAGATTAAAGTAACATGAACATTGTTGATATGGTTAAGTCAATAGGTTTGACTGCAATTAACTATGAAAAAAACGTTTACTTACTCAGACAAAAAAGTCAGGTTTCAAACTTGATATTTTGTACAAATGCCAGCTTAACGATATCTTACGTCAATGTATGTGGAAATGAATTCATCCTCAAGGTTGAGGATAATTACACCGGATTTCTTGGTGAAATGGAATTCTTTCAAGAAAACAACAATTCATTATTTAGTGTTAGAGCAAATAGGCCTGGCAGCCTATATAAAATCTCAAAATCCAACTTTTTAACCATACTCGGCGATAATCCTGACGTGTTTATATACATTACATCTTTGATCACTAAAAGATATAATAGAAATATGCACGAACTCATTAAAAACATCACGCAATCAACTAGGGTGAGTATCATTAATCAAATACTCGATGCTAAAAGTCGCGCTAATGATGATTTTTTTAAACTGTCGACAACCCTTGGCGCTAAAAAGCTCGGAATAACCACAAGGACTTATAGACGAATACTTAATGACCTACTACAAGAAGGACGCATCGAAAAATCAAAACCTTACTACAAAATCATAAACCTCTGATCTCACTTCACTCACAATCCCTAGACCGAGCTTAATTGATAAAATCTGGATTAAGTTACTCTTTCTTTCGACCACCACCTATTCTAATAAATACATAAAAAAAGAGGGATTATCTCTAAAAATTTGTCCTGTGGCCGCACTTTTTAAAATGGTTCGTAACGTCTCTTTGGTATAGTCCGATACTGAATAACTTATCATATTAGTACCCGAATTAACTACAAAGTTCGACACTCTTACTTACCAATTGCTTTTACACAATTTCTTCCAGCTTCTTTAGCTAAATACAAACTTCTATCGGCTTCCTTAATTAACTCTTGGTAGAATTCCATATACGGTTGTTTACTTGCGACACCAATACTAATACTGCCATGCCAAGGGTCACCACCAGTAGCGACTCTAAGTTCAGAAACCGCTTTACAAATCAATTCGGCAATATGAACTCCACCAGAATGGCTTGTATTAGGCAGAATAATAAAAAATTCATCACCACCAAGCCGACAAACAATATCATCATTTCTTAAAGAATTACGAAGCTTATGAGCTAAGTCTATTAGCACCTTATCCCCAACATCATGCCCATAAATATCATTGACCTCTTTAAAACGATCAGCATCAATCATCATACAAACAACGGGGTATTTTTTACTAATTGAATCATTCCAAATTTTAGAAAGAAAACGCATCGCATGACGACGATTAGGTAAACCAGTAAGGCCATCCGTTAAAGCTAATTCTTGAAGATGCAGGTTCGCCACATGTAGCTCTTTAGTACGTAATAAGACTTTTTCTTCAAGCGAATTATTAAGTTGTATTAAATCTTTATTTTGTATCGCTACCTGTTCAAGTAATCCACTCAAAGCTTCTAGAAGTGGTGCTGTAGAGCTATCTCTTTTTTGTTCTAGTTTTTCATATGCATCAGCTGGTGATAACCCTGATTGTATTGCCTTTATCTGTTTGGCCATATCTTGGTCTTGCCCAAGAATGTGATAGATAAGCCAGTGTATAAGAAATTTTAATATATTATTTGTTTGTTCAATTTTCTCTGGATTGATACAGGAATACATTAATGAAACATCATTTAAAAACCCATCATGTTGATATACATGATTTTCTATATGACGCAAGTCAACTTTCATATCTTTCATTAATAGCTCTTCTTCCTGAAAATGAAGAATCGCATAATCAACTAGTTTCTTATATATCTCATCAATATAATATATGTCTATTGAGTTTTCGTATTGCAACCTACCAAATTCATTAATAATTTCTACTAAGTGATAGTGTTGACCATCGACTTTCGGTATTCCTGTAATGAAGTTTTCGCTCCAACGAAATGCTTCCATAATTAACAACCTTAACTTTTAAAAACAATGAAATCAATATTCAACACACTGTAAATTACTATCCTGATCTACATTTTCGACCATCAATAGCCTGGACTCCATATCTTTCACCGACACGGGCTTACTATAAAAATAGCCTTGATAAAACTTACATCCATACTTCTTCAAATAATTAAGCTCTTGCTCATTTTCAACGCCTTCTGCAACAACATCTAATCCCATAGTTTCTGCAATAGCTAAGATAGCAGATACGATACCTTGATTTTTCTTATCTATATGTACATCACTAATAAATGCACGATCAATCTTAAGAGTATCGATCGGAAAGTCACGTAAATAGGCCAAACTCGAATATCCTGTACCAAAATCATCAATTGAGATATTAACACCAAGATGTTTAAGTGAATTCAATGTGCGCATTGTATATTCAAAGTCTACCATGGCAACTCTTTCAGTTAATTCCAAATCAATTAAATTAGCGGCAACATCATATTCATCAAGAATATCGCCTAAAAAATCAATGAATTTTGAATCTGTAAAAATTGATAATGATAAGTTCAATGATATCGGGAAAAGAGGAAGTTTAAACTTTTTCCATTCATTAATTTGAATGATGACGGCTTCAAGAACCCAACGGTCAATTGAAATTATTTGTCCAGATTCCTCAGCCATTGAGATAAACTCCCCAGGTGCAAGCAATCCTCTTTGAGGATGTTGCCACCGAACTAAGGCTTCAAACCCTATTACCTCATTAGTGTTAACGTTAACTTTTGGTTGGTAAAATAATACAAACTGATTGTAACGAACGGCGTCTTCCAGTTCATGTTTTAATTTGACTTTTTCTATCGCACGGGTACGCATATAAGGTAAGTAAAATGAAAAGGTTGATCGTCCAATCGATTTTGATTCGTACATCGCAGCATCAGCAAAACCTATCAACTCGTTTAATGAATTGCTGTCTGTAGGTGATATTGAAATACCTATACTACAACTAATACTCACTTTTTGCCCGGAAATATGATAAGGCTTGCTCACAACATCGATTAATTCATCGGAAAAATGGCCTATTGAGTGACCAACACCTTCGTATAATAATACAAATTCATCACCTCCAAAACGAGATAATATATCTCCACTGCTGATGAAACTACGTATACGTTCTGCCACAGCAACGAGAAGTAAATCCCCGAACTGATGACCATAGGCATCGTTGATATGTTTGAACTCATCTAAGTCAATAAACAAAACGGCTAACTTATTTTTTTTCTGTACTTTACTTAATTTCCATTCAAACTGACTTTGCAGCATTTTACGATTAGATAAACCGGTTAATATATCAAAATTTGCTAAACGTAAAATTTGTTGTTCATATTGTTTTTGTTCCGTCACATCTTCCATAATGCTAATGAGGTGTTTTACTTGCCCATCATGACTCTTAACTGATGAAATGGTGCCTCTTTGAACACATAATTCACCGTCTTTTTTCTTATTCCTAAGCTCTCCAGTCCAATGACCCTTGCTGATTATCGTCTCCCACAACTCTTTATAGAATTCTCGACTTTCTCTTCCAGATTTAAGTATTCGAGCGTTTTTACCCACGATTTCTTCAGCAGAGAAGCCAGTAATAGCAGTAAAAGATGGATTAACTTTAATTACCTCTCCATCTTTATGGGTGATAACGATAGCTTCTTTAGAATATTCAAATGCCTCAGAAATAATTTGAAGTTGCATTCGGCCTGCAAGAACATCTAAAGCAAAACTAATATCTTTAGCCATATTACCAAACAACTGACGCATGTCGTCATCAAGATAATGAATATCAGAATAAAACATTGATAATACAGCAAAATTTTTCCCTTGTTTATATAAATTATAGTTTTCTACTGTTTTAAAATCATGTCCAAGCTTGAGACAGGCGCAACCACTCACATCAACATCAGAATTTTCGATATTATTTATAATACAATTTTTGTCTTTATTTGAAACAATACAGAAAGAACCTTCTACATTACAGCCTTTAATATTCTTGATACTGCAATTAGAGCAATCTACAGATCTAAAACTTCTAGAACAACTATCATTATCGACTAAAGATATGCATGCCTGAGATACATCACTTTCTCGAGTAATTATATTGCATAAATCTTTAAATAATTCAATTTCACTAGATTTCATACTAACAAGCATCTGATTAACATTGCTAATCATCTCATACATCTGGCTCATCTTTTGAGCTCGAACAAGTGCATTTTTTCTTTCTGACATTACTGCAGACACCAGTAAAAGCATACATTGGTTAGCAAATACAAATACGGATAAAGTAAAAATATCAGTCCACTTGTACTCAAAGCTATTAAAACTTACATTATAATCAAAACACCACAAGATAATTAGACCAACAGAAAGAGAGACAAAAGAATTAAAAACCAAGCTATAACGAACTGCACATAAGGCAAATATGGGGATCAATAAAAAACCATAAGTTGTTAATTCATGACCATCAGGGTTCGCTATCAAGAATGTGAAAATGGTAGCAAAACAAATCGCGGCATAAACAAAGTAAGCGCTTATACTTATATCGAGCTTATTGTCATGCTTTATAAACTCTGAGAAGAATAAAAGGAAAGGTGTAATCAACACAATTGACAATGCTCGATGGGAGGTCCAGATCAACCACTGTCCGATATAATCCCCACCATCTAGCCAATATATAAATGCAGATATATTATTAGTACACAATGTAGGAATTAAACAGCCCAACAGTAAAAACCCAAATACCCCCTTATATGTATTTGGGATTATTGAACCCTGTGAGTATTTATATAAAAGATAAGCCCCGAGCCAAGCTTGTAACAAAAAAGCTAGAGCTAACCAAATTGCCGTGGCAATTTCATATTGCTGGATATATATTTTTATTATGAAATCTATAGAGAATAACCCTAAGAATAACTTAATATCGTATAAGTAGCATTTTGGTAGAATAAGTAATGCAGCTAATACGAGTCCGCTACCAGGATAAAATAGAACATCTCTTTGGGGGGAGTATAGGAAAAATTCAAAAACTAAAGCCATAAGAGCATAAAGAAAAAGCCAAGTAGAACGTTTCTCTAGCAACTCCCTCAGGGTATAGTCTTTTTCAACTTTTAATATTTGACTATACATAATTATAGGCTCTCCGTAGTTACAGAATACACTGTTTTAATAACTATCTTAATCAGTTGTGACATCACCTTCGTACCATTCCTGTAAGCATAAAGCCCAAAAGTGACAGATAATTTCTATTTGTCAGAGCAAAAAATTAAAACATTTAGCCAAGCCACCAACAACACCAGATACAACTGAACAGCAAAGGCGCAACCTAATTAACATAAAGCAGTATTTGTAAAAACTCAAAATTATTAAAGTTATGTTGTGCTCTAGTTCACAACATACTGTACTGGCTAACACTTATCGCCACTATAAAAATAGGCACCTAATAATTAGAACTCAATCTCAGTATTAATACACACTTTGTGCTTTAAGGAAAAGTAAACATAAGGCATTGACAATCCAGTTATCTGTTTAAACCATCATTGTTAACTCTTTCATCATAAACAGCTTAGCGGCAACGAGAAGACTTCCTAAAACAAAATCGAAGCGAACAACATGTATTGCACGAACAAGATTAAACACCACATAAACAGATCATAGATATACCTGTCGTATCGAGAAGAATTCATGATTGAGTCAACATGCTTGAGCGATAATCCCACTGTACCACTGCAAAAATATAAACTGCTATTGCGTGCAGAGTCCCTCCCACAAAACAACAATAAAAATCAACCAGCACAACACACCATTAACGCTTTCATCTTTTTTTTGTGACCAAGTATCTACTTTCTCCCCTTCTCAAGTAATTCAACTTGTATACATATAAACTATTGACTTACAATGCGTCAATTTTTTGGCATGGAGGAATACCTACGATGAAGAAGTTAGCATTGTTTTTAATATTCGCGCCGTTTTGGTCATATGGAATGGCACCATTTGGTTTAGAATGGGGAGAAGATGTCACGCAATACGGTGAGCTCAGGCAAGAAGGAGAAGAGAGTCGTGTTATCACTTCTGTTTTGCCAAAATCATTATCAGTTGCCGATCATTATATTCTCTATGCTGATAGTGAGCAGCGTTTAGCCAAGGTAGAAATGCAGAGTCATCACTATAGCTTGCATAAGAATAAATTGAATGAAGACTTCAACTTTATCAAACAATCACTCATCGATGTTGGCTATAACATGAGCAGTTTTGTTGCCAGTGAAATTTACTCGTATAAATGTGTGCTGCAAGGCTCCTGTAAAGGGGAGAGCTGGTATGGTTTGGTCGATGGAGGCACATATGTGGCGTTAGAACAGATCGCAACAACTCGGGATTCAGCCTTTATTAGATTGGAGTTTAAATCGCCTCAGCTATTACACGAAGAAGCTCAAAAAAAGCTCCTTAAAACTCAGCAGCAGATCAATGTAAAGAACAAAGACAGATTAGCATTTGACTAGATGGGTTTTCACAAGCTAATCCAATGATGATGTTTCTCATTAATATGAAAGTGAGCAATCAGAGCGATTGAACAAAAACAAGAACTAAACTCGAGGCCGTTCAAAATTCTGTGTCAGGCTAAGTTTAAATCTCTAGCACGCTGTCTAAACGTCCTTCAAAATAAATCGCTAATTGAGATAAACAAAGGCTCCAATTGTGAATGGGCATTGTCCATTTATTCGATGCGTTCAATATGCCAGTATAAAGTAGCTTCAATAAGCTATTTTCATTAGGAAAAACGCCTTTGGTTTTGGTTAATTTCCTAAATTGACGATGCACTGCTTCCACCGCATTGGTGGTGTAAATCACTTTTCTGATGTGCTCAGGATACTTAAAGTAGTGCGATAAATTTTGCCACTTTCGGCGCCATGATTTGACAACTAATGGGTAAGCATCCCCCGGTAATCCCCCCGAAAAACCACGGTGTTCATAAGTAGAATTTTCTCGTAATCTGTAACTAGGAGATTCTCAATGAAAAAATCAAGATTTAGCGACAGCCAAATACTATCAATTCTTAAGCAAGCTGATGCAGGCTCACCTGTTCCTGAGCTTTGCCGTGAGCACGGTATGAGCAGCGCCTCTTTTTACAAATGGCGCTCCAAATATGGCGGTATGGACGCCTCGTTAATGGGACGACTTAAAGAGCTAGAAGATGAAAACCGTCGCCTTAAAAAGATGTATGCAGAAGAGCGACTCAAAGCCGAGCTGATCCAGGAAGCAATGGCAAAAAAGTGGTAAAGCCGTCTCTGCGGTGCGAGATGGCAAGGAACGCCGTAAGCTCTAGGGAAGTGAGTATCCGTTTGGCCTGTAGCACCTTCCACGTCAGCGAAAGTTGCTATCGCTACCAGCCTAAAAACTCAGACGAAAACGCTGTCATAGCTGACTGGCTAATTCGATTGACGAACAGCCAACGTAACTGGGGTTTTGGCCTGTGCTTTCTTCATCTACGTAACGTCAAAGGCTTTGGTTGGAACCATAAACGTGTTTATCGAATTTATCGTGAGCTTGAGTTAAACCTTCGTATTAAACCTAAGAAGCGATTGGTTCGTGAAAAACCACAGCCACTAGCCGTACCTGAAAAAGCCAACGAATGTTGGTCAATGGACTTTATGCATGATCAACTTGCAGACGGCCGTTCAGTCAGATTATTTAATGTGATCGATGACTTTAATCGCGAAGGGTTAGCTATCGAAGTGGATTTTTCTTTGCCAGCAATCCGTGTGCAAAGAACACTTGAGCAGATCATTGAGTGGCGTGGAAAACCGAAGTCTATACGGTGTGATAATGGGCCTGAGTATATCAGCAGTTTACTTGTAGCTTGGGCTGAGAAGCATCAAATAGCGCTTTGCTATATCCAACCAGGCAACCCTCAGCAAAACGCCTATATCGAGCGCTACAATAGAACTGTACGTTATGATTGGCTATGTCATTACCTGTTTGACTCTGTGACCGAGCTACAAAACTTTGCAACTGAATGGCTTTGGGTTTATAACAATGAACGACCAAACATGGCATTGGGAGGAATAACCCCCATGCAGCGTTTAGCCCAAATTAACAAGTCTACTTCTGAACTCCATTAAAAATGGGGGGATTACCCCCCCATTTAACCTCCAGCTCATCTAACGCTAACTCCGCCGCTTCCTTGCTCACAGCGCGATAAACACACTTTAAATCGGCCATGAACGCCTTCTGATTTTTCGAGGCGACATACTTCATTGAGTTGCGTATTTGATGAATAACGCACAGCTGCGTCTCTGTGTTGGGGAAGATACTGGCGATGGCTTCAGGAAACCCTGTCAGACCATCAACACAGGCGATAAGGATATCTTTTACACCGCGATTATTAAGATCGGTCAGCACAGATAACCAGTAATTAGCCCCTTCATTTTCAGATAAATGCAGGCCGAGTATTTCTTTTTTACCTTACATGTTAAGGGCTAGCAAGGTGTACACCGCCTTGCTTATATAACGCCCGTCCTCTTTGACTTTGTAATGTATCGCATCGAGCCAGACAATCGGATAATGGCTGTCTAGTGGGCGCTGTTGCCAAGCCTTAAGTTCAGGAATGAGTTTGTCTGTGATAGCGTTAATGGTCGCGTTAGAGACATTAATGCCGTACATCTCTTCGACGTGCTGATTGATGTCACGGTAGCTCATCCCCATGCTGAACATCGACAGCACTTTGCGATCGATTTCATCGGTGAGCGTGGTTTGATTCTTTTTAATCAACTGAGGCTCAAAAGAGCCATTTCTATCGCGAGGTGTGTCTAACTCAAAGCTGCCAGAGGGATGCTTAATCGTTTTAGCCATCTTACCATTCTTGCGATTAGGCTGTTCATCCTAGGCCAAATGCTGCTCAAGTTCGGCTTGCAAGGCGGCTTCGGTAAGTTGTTTAATCAATGGGCCAAGAATACTGTCTTTGCCTGTGAGGCTTTTACCGGCTTGAAGATCTTTAAGGGCTTGTTCAAAGTTAAAAGGTTGAGTCATGTGTCATTCCTGTTTTTGTACAGTTTACTGAAATGACACAGAATTATGAACACTACCCTAAACTCGCTATTTGTCAATACGGTCACATTGGCCATGCTAAAGCATTGCAAATGCTGCTCTCTACTGCCTATTCTCCCGTTTAAACACAACCTTTATTTTGCTATACCAATCAGTGCTTTACAGCAAGCAACCATTTTACCTGAGACAGCCCCCCAATATGCCTCGCTTTGAGACACTTTTGTCTGAGCTCAGTAGTTGAATAAATTGACTTTTGAGACGTCATAAATGATGCTTTACAGCCATTCATTTCGAATGGCAATGCCTCACAAACTCCCACCATTAATTATGGTGTCAACGCCAACTTATTTTGCTCCACTTATCAACATTATCGCCGAAGTAAAAATGGCTAATTGGAGCTGAACTGTCTACCCCGCTATGTCCGTTTCTGAGGTACTATTGCAGACAGGGCGGGATCATACTTTGTTAACAGTAGGGAACTTCTTCGTATCTGCATGATCTGATCGGGCATGTTATTCTACTGAGCCTAATCCATGTCCTTATTTGAACACTTGAAACTCATCGAAGACCCTCGCTCCCACATCAACCTAAACCATGATTTAGTTGATATTATTTTTCTCGTTTTAGCCGCTATCGCTTCAGGTTGTGATGGCTGGCAAGCTATCGAAGAATTCGGCCAAGAGAACCTATCTTGGCTGCGTAAACATCGAGATTTTGATAGCGGGATCCCTACTCGGCATTCCATTGCTCGCATCATTAAAGTGATCGATACCGAAATACTGGTTATGACACTTTTTAGTTGGGCAAATCGTTTAAGAGAAGCTTCATCCAAGCCATTGATCGCTATTGACGGCAAAACCTTGCGTGGGGCAGTTAATCAACATGGCGCTAACAATGCGCTTCACTTGGTTTCGGCCTTTGATACCGAACAAGGAATTGTGCTGTATCAGCAAGATACACAGACTAAAGGCAGTGAAATCGCAACGGTTCAGGCGTTGTTGCACATGTTAGACATTAAAGACGCTGTTGTAACCTTTGATGCACTTCACTGCCAGCGGGAAACGCTTCAACAAATCATCAAAGCTAAAGGCGACTATATTGTTCAGGTAAAAGGCAACCAACCGCTACTGAGGCAGGCCATAGAGGAGCAGTTTCAACCTCACTGGGATAACGACGGCGTCGACACATTGAGTATCGAAGAGGATGACAAGGGGCATGGGCGTAAGGAGCGTCGCACGACGTTTCAAATTCCAGCAAAGCTGCCGCAGGCGCTCGCGAAAAAGTGGCCGTCAGCAAAGTCGCTCATTGCCATTGAACGTCAACGAACATGCAAAGGCATTACAACCATAAGTACGGATTATTTCTTAAGTTCTTTGTCTCTAGACGTCGAACTTGCAGCCAAAGCAGTGCGTCAGCATTGGCACGTCGAGAACCAGCAACATTGGGTTCTTGACGTCACCTTTAGGGAAGACAGTTCAAGGATTGGTGACCATGAAAACGCGAAGAAGATGGCGCTATTTCGGCGTATCGTGCTGAACCTTTTAGAGCAGCATCCGCTAAAAGCCAGTAAACCAACCAAGATAAGAAAAGCAGCATGGAATGGCGATTTTAGAAGCGAGATTTTCTTTGGTTAAATGATTTAACAAAGTTTAATCCCGCCCTGCTATTGCAGATAGTTGCTCCGCCATACTGACTCATTTACCGTCATGAAACAGAATGGTTAACACAGTCTGACAATGAGCTATAAAAAGGTAAGGTGTATCTTTTAGTAACCATGCAACTAAAAAGTGAAAATTTCAGCGGTGTTAATAGCTGTTTATAGGTATTTCTTCATTACGAGCTTCGAGTGACTAATTAAAAACGTTATATTAAATTAAGCATCATAAAACACGATGCCGACGCATTAACCCACATTATTATATTTTATATACTCCACAAAACTCTATTTTTACAATCAAAATTAGAAAAACATACATTAGAATAACCTTTGGGAATAAAATCTATGTGATCTATCTTCAAAAACAATAATTTTAAAAATTAAAAAAAATAGAAATATTGTGAGTAATGTCAATACATCTAACAATATCCTCACACATCCAACTGCAATCCAAAAAAAATTTTAATGATTACCATTAAAAAAAATAACTACCACCAACCTTTAGAATCATAAAATCAAACCTCTAATGACGATTTACAGCATTTATTCACTACTTTAAGTTAGAGGTTTATATGAACAAAAATGAGATTACTAGGCGTAAATTTATACAAGCTGGGTTAGCAACTGCTGGTGCAGTTTCATTTCCAGGCATTGCAAATGCGCAGCAAGCAGATAATTCCATTCAGTGGGAAAAAACATTTGATGTAATTGTTGTAGGCTCAGGTTTAGCTGGGTTGTCAGCAGGAATTAGTGCTGCTGAAGCCGGTTCGAAGACTGTAATTCTTGATAAAATGCCTGCATACGGTGGGTCATCAGTCATTAGTGGCGGTACTTTTGCTGCTGCAAATTCACGTTTACAGAAAAAACAAAAAATTGAAGATAGCGTAGAACAATTTACTAAAGATTTATTAGTGTCTGGCAAGCGTTTAAATAATGTAAAACTGGCTGAACTACTTGCAAAAAACAGTGCAGATGCACATCAATTTTTAGTAGATCGTGGCGCAAGATATAGCGAAAAATTAAGGAAGGTTGCAGGTCATACAAATACGCGTTGTTATCAACCAGCAGAGAATATGGGGGTAGCAGTCATAGCCCCACTGTATGAACACTACTTGACATTATCTAAGGCTACATTTGAATTAAAGGTCAAAGTCATTGACTTAATCAAGGATGAAAACAATCGCATTATAGGCGTTAAAGTTAAGCAAGGTTACCTTTTTGATCAGTTTGCAAAAAATGATGACAGGGAAAATAAAACAGGAATAGTCAAATATTACAAAGCGAATAAAGCTGTAATTATGGCTACAGGGGGATTCAGTCGAGATTACGATTTTAGAGAAAAAGAGTTCCCTCAATATACAAAGGTTCCGTCGACTGTTAGGCCTTCAGCTACAGCAGGAAGCTTAAAGATGATGCAAAAATGCGGAATTAGAGCCATACAATTATCACTCGTTAGATTTGGTATCTCTATTGGGTATGAAGACATAGAAAAAGGTTTATTACTTGACCAAATAAAAGGAGAGCGATTCATTTCTGAAGCCGAATCTAGAATGAGTCTTTCCTATAAAATTATTGACCAGGTCAACAGTACTGGAGGTGGCTTCCCGGTTCTTATTTATGACGCTATTGGTTTTGAAAATATTTACGATAGAGAAAAACTTCATATTATTTTAAACAATGGCGAAATGCAAAAATTTGATGATATCGAGTCATTAGCTAAATACTTTGATACACCTAAAGAAAAAGCACTTCAATCTATTGAAAGGTACAATGAATTAATTAAAAACAACCTTGATGAAGACTTTGAAAAAGACTTTATTAAAACAATGTCATCTTCAATCAGTAAAGCACCATTTTATGCTTGTTCAGTGTACCCTAAATTTAATTACACAATGGGTGGCATGGCAATAAATGAAAACAGCCAAGCTTATTATACTGAAACAGATGAAGTTGTTGATGGACTCTATGTTTGTGGTGAAGCGTCATGTGGTATTCATGGTGCAGTTAGAATGACTGGATGTTCAACAGTAGACTGTACTGTATTTGGAATTATTGCTGGAAATCATGCACATCAATTAACACCTGTTAAATAAGGATAATATTATGAAGCTTAAGAAGATCACATTGATTTTGTTTTTGTCTGTAGCCACTTTAAGTTTTGGCAATGCAAAAACTGGTGACTTAAAACCTCACCACATAAATAATGAATGTTCGGACTGCCATGTGTCAAAAGATAGAGAATATAACATATCAAATGTAAGTTGTGATAATTGCCATGATAAAGACGAGGTTGCCGTAAGGTTAGAGGGGAAATATAAGAAATACTACAACCCTCATGATTCAATTCATTTTAAAAGAAACGCAAGTTGTATAGCCTGTCATAGAGAACACTCAAAAAGTCGATTAAGTTGTAATTCATCTCAATGTCACTCAGAGTTTAAATATGAAGTTAAATAACTAAATATTTTTTGTATTTTAATTTGGAAGCATCATGAAAAAATATTGTGCCAACCTTCTAGCAATATCATTATTTACTTGCGGAGCTAATGCAGGTGAACTATATGGTAGATTAGATTTATCTCTAACCTATTCTGATATAGGAATAGGTAATCAAACATATGAAGATGGTTTTTTACTTGAAAACTTTTTTTCAAGAATAGGATATAAGGATAATATAATTATCGATAATGATAATAAATTTATCTATCAAGTTGAAATAGGAATAAATGGTGAAGATAACGAAAAAGGGAGCTCTCCTTTTAGTTCGCGAGTCACTTACATTGGCTTTAATAACAGAGACTTTGGACAAGTAACTTTTGGAAGAATGGAACCTTCACTAAAAGCTATCAAAGCTGGAGTTGATCCATTTGATCCGTATAACTTTAAGTTCGGCCGCATTATGAAAGGTGATGCAAGAATGGGCGATCTAATTAAATATAGGTATTCAAATTTTGATGATATCAATATTGAACTAAGTTATCAGTTAAAAGACGATTTAAATAATCAAAAATCAGAATCTAATATAGATCAACGATACCAAATCAGTTTTAACTATGGCGATGCAAAATTTAGAAATAAAAACTACTATATTGGTTTAGCTTATGGTGATGGTATTGACGACATTATCGCTTCACGAGTAGTTGGTAAGTTAAAAATAAATAACTTTATATTTGGCACCTTACTGCAGCATACTGAAATGATTAATGAGAAAACTGTTGCCTATGATAGACGTAATGGTTTTGGCTTTATTGCAAATGCTAGCTGGAACGTTGAAGACATGAAGTACAAGATCCAGTATGGAAGTGATAAATCTGGTTCTGGTTTGATTGCAGAACGTATTTATAATGACAAAGCCGCGCTTGATAACATGCCTATCCCCAAATTAAAAATGTTAGCAATTGGAGCTGAAAAAAAGTTAAACCCAAAATTAAAGCTACATGCAGAAATGGGTAGATACATGATTAACGGCTACAGTAATTATAATGATACATTATTTAGTTTTGGAGTAAGATACGATCTTTAGGTGAATGAAGCAGCCATTTTATATGATACAAGGTGGCTGCTTCATTATAAACAAACAATTTTTACAACAAGAAGATATTAAAAATACAATCTAAATCAAGAAACTACAATTTTAAATATTAGTCTTTTAAACGTATAAACAATAAGTTCAACTGAGGGATAACATTACTGATAAAATTGTTGCAACTCGATTAATGTATAGATTATCTTTGTCTCTAACAAATAAGTTTGTGAATATTTTTGGAGGTGGTGCTGAATGTTGCAACTCCTCAATAATCGATAAACTCCCATGCTTCTTTAGTTCTTCAAGGGAAGTAATTGCTAACCCAAACCCTGATGCTGCCGCATTTGCAATTTGAGAATCATTAAACTCACTAGAACTAATATAATAATTTATAGATAAATTTCTGATATTTTCTTCTAGATGCTGACGAGTTATACCATGTTCTTTATATGTAACAACACCAAAAGGCTCATTGGACTTTAAAATATCTTTATCTCTTGCCACCCAAAAATATTGTGACTCTTTTGATGAAAATGAACCTTTAGGTTTCAACTGTTTTACAATAGCTATATCTAACTTATCTTGAGAAAAAGATTTATATATATCTTTACTTAAGCCCTTTTCGATCAAAAACTTTATGGACAATGTATTACCAAGAGATTGAATAACTTCTTTTACTACTGAATCAAACTCATAAGATATACCAATAACTAAATACTCACTACTCATCTCTCGATTAAACGTTTGAATTTCACTTTCAATATTTTTTATAATTCGAGTTCCTATGACTAAAAACTCTTCTCCTTTTTCAGTCAGTACTAATTTCTTACTTTTACTCTTTCGATCAATTAATGGTGTCGAAAGAATTTTTTCCAACTTTATAATTTGTTGACTAAGGGCTGACTGCGTGATCCCTAAATCTAATGATGAAAGGGTAAAACTTCGACTTTCACACAATGAAACATATGATGCAATCAATTTAAATTCTGGGATCTTCCTAGGCAAATCTCAATACCCTTACGTTTATTTAACATATAAAAATATAAACATATAAACATATAAACATATAAACATATTATGGTGAGACAAGTAAATTTATGATAATTTAATTTGTGACTTAAAACAGCTTTATTTTTTAAAGTTAACTATGAAAAATATACCTTATCTTGTTGCAATAGCGAATTAAATCAATACTGATTTCCTAGCTACTGTAAGGCCCAGGGCGGGCCAGGGCGGGATCATACTTTGTTAATAGTAGGGAACTTCTTCGTATCTGCATGATCTGATCGGGCATGTTATTCTACTGAGCCTAATCCATGTCCTTACTTTGAACACTTGAAACTCATCGAAGACCCTCGCTCTCACATCAACCTAAACCATGATTTAGTTGATATTATTTTTCTCGTTTTAGCCGCTATCGCTTCAGGTTGTGATGGCTGGCAAGCTATCGAAGAATTCGGCCAAGAGAACCTATCTTGGCTGCGTAAACATCGAGATTTTGATAACGGAATCCCTACTCGACATTCCATTGCTCGGATCATTAAAGTGATCGATACCGAAATACTGGTTATGACACTCTTTAGTTGGGCAAATCGCTTAAGAGAAGCCTCAACCAAGCCATTGATCGCTATTGACGGCAAAACCTTGCGTGGAACTGTTAATCAACATGGCGCTAACAATGCGCTTCACTTAGTTTCGGCCTTTGATACTGAACAAGGAATTGTGCTGTATCAGCAAGATACACAGACTAAAGGCAATGAAATCGCAACGGTTCAGACGTTATTGCACATGTTAGACATTAAAGACGCTGTTGTAACCTTTGATGCACTTCACTGCCAGCGGGAAACGCTTCAACAAATTATCAAAGCTAAAGGCGACTATGTTGTTCAGGTAAAAGGCAATCAACCGCTACTGAGGCAGGCCATAGAGATGGAGTTTCAACCTCACTGGGATAACGACGGCGTCGACATCTTGAGTATCGAAGAGGATGATAAGGGGCATGGCCGTAAAGAGCGTCGCACGACATTTCAAATTTCAGCAAAGCTGCCGCAGGCGCTCGCGAAAAAGTGGCCGTCAGCAAAGTCGCTCATTGCCGTTGAACGTCAACGAACATGCAAAGGCATTACCACCATAAGTACGGATTATTACTTAAGTTCTTTGCCTCTAGACATCGAACTTGCAGCCAAAGCGGTGCGTCAGCATTGGCACATCGAGAACCAGCAACACTGGGTGCTTGACGTCACCTTTAGGGAAGACTGTTCAAGGATTGGTGACCATGAAAACGCGAAGAAGATGGCGCTATTTCGGCGTATCGTGCTGAACCTTTTAGAGCAGCATCCGCTAAAAGCCAGTAAACCAACCAAGATAAGAAAAGCAGCATGGAATGGCGATTTTAGAAGCGAGATTTTCTTTGGTTAAATGATTTAACAAAGTTTAATCCCGCCCTGGCCACTAGATGGATCGGTTTAATATATAAAATGTAACACATCAACAAATACCTAAATTAGTTAATCAACAACTTACAACTATAATCTCGACAAAGCGCCCTTTCACCAATTAAAAACTGTCAATGATCAATTTTTTGACTTTCATCCTGCGCTATCTATTAACCTTCCACAATTAAGTTGTTATAATCCGTTAAAGCAAACCCAAATAAAACAAAATATTAACAATATGAAATCGATATTTTATGGAAGAAATAGGTCTTTTCTGCTCAAGACTGCACTATTGCTCGTGGCAGGGAGTCTTAGTGGCTGCCAAACCAACCCAACATACACTGTCACCCCCTCTGAATTGAGTCACTATTGGGTAATAAAAGACAAAGCTATCAATTGGGATTTGATTACTCATCAATCCAACAGCTTACAAAAATTTGATATTCAGTTTGATATTGATCGGCAAGGTAATATGACTAACCTTGAAATTAATGGTCAGGATAAAGAGCAAAATCCTGTCATTGCAGAATTTGAATCACATCAATTTACTGCAACTGCAGAAAACACCACGGCAAAACCAGTGCGTGTCCACGCAACACTATAGCCACAACTCAGGTTAAAGTAACACAGAGTCAACCTCCTCATACTTAACAAGGAGCTAGCTACTGATCTTGCTATTGTTTTTAATAAGGCGTATTTACGCCTTATTTTATCTCACTTTGTAGTCTGCCAAGACAACCACTGATAGCAGCCTAACTTCTACTTTTAACTGCGGTTAAAAATGGGAGGATTACCGGTGGGGATTGATTTCAGTTATGAGACTTTTTTGGCCCCTGCATAAACTTTTTATTAAAATAGTGACAAAACCCACAAAATAGAAAGTATTTATGAAACTACAATAACTTTGCCCGTAAGTATTACATAGTATCTACACCTATAAAAACCATACAAAACCATACAAAACCATACAAAACCATACAAAACCATACAAAACCAATTTTCACGATAACCCCATATAAATAAAAACCTACTCATTAACCCAACCAATATCCAACTGAATTTATTGTCATACGTATATTCGCTGTTTTTAACCAGAAATTCATTACGCCTTTTGGTGTGTAGTGGCTAAACTAAATTTAGCCACCTAATTAGAAGTAATATCATCACCTCTGTATTTAAGTAAGCAGTTAATTAACCGTTTACAATTAAAAGCAACATGACATAAGCAACAACGAGAGTCCTGACCGCATATTTGCCATTAACGATGGCCTATAAAGTTGATTAGATGACAGCCCGACTCGAACGCTCACGCGGCGGGTACAGGTAAACAAGCTCTTTCTGCATAGCTCGCTCAGGAAGAGGGGCGTGATCGCTTGACGCAAGAATCGTTGGTAGAAATAGACCAGTAAAGCGCTATCTGATTTGGTGCGCTCGTATGAATGTCTGGCGCTGACTACGTGGAAGCTAGGACAGTTCAGGCGTTAATACAGCCCCTGTTAGGTACATTAACTATATTCTATATCTATTTTTATAATACAAAACACGGTAAAACTCATCACGCCGGTCGTGATATAGGTTTCAACTCAATGATACAGCCATTGAAAGGGCACTGATGCTTAAAGGGATCTTTAAATCGTCACTGCGAGCAACTGAAGGCTTGATTAATTCGCTGTTTCAACTGATGGGTATGCCATTAACTTCACCGGATCACACCTGTATAAGCAAACGGGCAAAGATCGTTGAGATTAAGTATCGAAATCGCAGCATAGGTCCCGTTTCTCACCTTGTCGTTGATTCAATTAGATTGAAGGTTTACGGTGAAGGCGAATGGAAACCCGCAAGCACGCTATGAAACGGTGTCGCACGTGTCGTAAGTTACAACACATCACTGCCCATGTTGTCATTAACTGATACGCTTCATGGACGTTAACCGAGCTAGTATAGAGGACTGCCGACCGACAAGCTTGTTGATCACTGCTGAGCGATGGAAGTATAAGAATAATGGCATTAACCAAAGCAAGGTAACCATTGAAAACATGAGATAGAAGTCATTATTTTATTGGTTACGTGTAAATAAGTTATTGACGTTATAGTCGTTTGTTAGCTGTGTATTACGTGTAGTAGCTCAAATTTAAGCTGACGGATACCTTCGAAACGGGTAACTGTCAGATCAAGTCAGAGCTACTACAGTTGACATAGCTGGTAATTACATCGACACGCATAACTCCAGTGACTCAAATGATTAACCATCAATCTCAGGGTTAATACACATTTTTTGCCTTAATTTGGGATCAGCAAAGAACTGCAGCATTAGGGCATCGATAACGCGGTTATCTGTTTTAAATCGATAGTGAAATAAGCCATTGTTAACCCTTTCGTCATAAACGGCTTGGCTGCAGCGAGGATCTTTTTTTGAGACAAAATCGAAGCGATCAACATGTGCTGTGCGGTCGGGATTATAACCAACACACAAACGCACCATCACATCATCAACATATCTGTCGTATCTATGAGTATTCATGATGGAGTTAATATGCTTTTGACCAACAAATACCCCTGCACCACTGCAAATATAAACGTTATTTCGTAGACCCGTACTGCTCACAATATTTTTAAGCGTCTGATTAGCATAAAAATACTCAGAAATAAGATTGGCTTTACTCGTTAAGCCTAGATAAGCAGTTTCAGGCTCTCGTATGTTATCCAGTACCGATAAAAAGACAGGCACATCAATAAAGGAAGAGAGATTCGTTCGGTAGAGGATTTGAGTTTCGCCCAGTTCTTGATGGACAAACTGCAGCGCAAGACGTAATTTTTCGGCGCAGTGAGGTAAGGTATCGGGACACGGAAGCTTAATAGTATCCTTATCTAAATGTGCACTATCTGCCCCGCCCTCGTAGAAAAAGCAAGGTACACCCGCCTCCTTCAGATCTTGCATCCATGTGTTTCGAATTGCGACTTTGAATTCATTAAAAACAGAGTGAGTAGTAGATAAGATTAATACAACAACTTTTTTATTCATTAAAAGACCAAAAAACAATTAAAACAAAAGGATAGATAACTTAAAGTTAAGCCATAAGACTTGTCATTTGAATGTAGAAAATGGCTGAAACTCGAAAGTTAACTTCATAACATAACGCAAAAAACATAACTAATGACACCCACCTACAACTCACCTTTAAACGATTAGCTATGATGGCTGTCATTCAAATAAGCTGCTCTAGCTCATATTGCTTACCCGATTAACAATGCGCTTTGATGTATGCTTGCAGGCTCATTGCCGTTGAATCTTTATTCGAGAGTATGGGTGATTCAGCACTCATAGGCCACGCTATGCCAATGTCAGCATCATTCCAGGCGATCGAAATTTCACTCTCAGGATGATAGAAGTTAGTGCATTTATAGACAAACTCCGCCTCGTCACTGGTGACATAAAAGCCGTGGGCGAATCCTTCTGGCACCCATAGTTGGCGTTTATTGTCAGCCGATAGATATTCCCCTACCCATTGGCCAAACGTTGGTGAGCCTTTACGAATATCAACCGCGACATCGAACACCTCACCTGATACGACACGTACTAACTTTCCTTGAGTATTTTCAGTTTGGTAATGCAGACCACGCAAAATCCCTTTTTTAGATTTAGAATGGTTATCTTGCACAAAAGCGGTAGGTTGACCTGTGACTAGCTGCTCAAATTTCTGTTGATGCCAAGTTTCCATAAAGAAACCACGTTCATCACCAAATACCGTCGGCTCAATAATTTTTACATCTGGGATCGCTGTATCAATAACCTTCATAACGTAACTATCAACCTTTATATGCGTGTATATTGGTATTAAGCGCCTGTTTCCAGTCGCTCGCCTCGATACCGAAGTGCTGGGTAATTTTAGCCGTATCTAACATTGAATTAGCTGGGCGCTTGGCTGGTGTGGGGTATTCTTGAGTGGGGATCGAAGTTAAGTTGGGCTTGTTAGAGATAGCCGACTCATTAACCGCAATATCAAATATAGCGTCGGCAAACTCATACCAACTCACATGCGGTAAACCTGAATAATGATAAACACCATATTCAACCTGCTCTTGCGTAGCAATCGCATCGGCGATGGTGATCAGCGCACTTGCGATATCGCCGGCATACGTTGGGCCGCCAAACTGATCGCCCACTATGCTCAAACTGTCGCGCATGTCGGCTAGGCGAAGCATGGTTTTGACAAAGTTATTACCATGCTCACTAAACACCCAAGCGGTTCTCATAATGATATGTTTATCACACGACTGCATGACGGCACGCTCACCAGCAAGTTTACTCTTGCCATAAACACTTTGCGGGGCTGGGCTGTCACTTTCTTGATAAAGCCCCTGTTTATCACCAGCAAAGACATAATCGGTGGAAATATGCAATAACGCCGCACCTATCTGTTGTGCAGCTAACGCTAAAAACTTAGGGCCATCACTATTGATGGCAAACGCTAACTCAACCTCACCTTCCGCTTTATCGACCGCGGTGTACGCCGCGGCATTAATAATAATATCGGGGACATTAGCCAATACAAACGCCTCTACCGCGCTGTTATCGGTAATATCTAAGGTATCTCTATCGGCAGCAATCACCACCACATCGTCACGTTGAGCAAGCAACCTTGTTAAACTGCGACCGACTTGGCCATTACAGCCAGTAACCAGTATTTTCATCTATAAAATTACCTGTTTTTCTCTGTAACGAGCCGAGTAAGATATTGGCCATATTCATTTTTCATCATAGGCTTAGCAATGTTTAACACCTGCTCACTCGTCAGCCAGCCATTACGCCAAGCTATCTCTTCTAAACACGCCACTTTAAGCCCCTGCACATTTTCAATGGTTTGAACAAAAGAAGAGGCTTCATGCAGGCTTTCGTGAGTCCCGGTATCAAGCCAAGCAAATCCACGACCGAGTAACTCAACATTGAGTGAGCCGTCGTTAAGGTACATCTCATTGATAGCGGTAATTTCAAGTTCTCCGCGCTCAGAGGGCATAACCTGTTTTGCCATGTCTACCACGCGATTATCAAAGAAATACAGACCTGTTACCGCATAGTTAGATTTGGGATTGAGAGGCTTTTCTTCAATCGACACCGCTTTCATCTCATCATCAAACTCAACCACACCAAAGCGCTCAGGATCTTTCACTTGATAGCCAAATACTGTGGCTCCAACGTCACGTTTTGCCGCACTCTGCAACGTTTTAGAAAAGGACTGTCCATAGAAAACATTGTCACCTAACACTAAACACACCGAGTCATCGCCAATAAAGTCTTCACCTATGATAAACGCTTGCGCCAGTCCATCAGGGCTAGGTTGTACGGCATACTCAAACTGGACACCAAAGTCAGCCCCATCACCCAATAAACGCTTAAAGCTATCACAATCTTCTGGTGTCGAGATGATTAATATCTCGCGAATACCGGCCAACATGAGGATTGAAATAGGATAAAACACCATGGGTTTATCATAAATGGGCAGTAATTGTTTAGAGACGCCGCGCGTCAGTGGATATAAACGCGTCCCTGAACCACCAGCTAATACTATGCCTTTCATTTATCGACTCCAGCTAACGTACCCAAACGCTCACCCGCGTATGAGCCGTCTAGCACTCGCGACCACCATTGTTTATTAGCTAAATACCACTCAACGGTTTTACGCATGCCCGACTCAAACGTCTCTTGCGGTGTCCAGCCAAGCTCGCGTTCGATCTTCGACGCGTCTATAGCATAGCGAACATCATGGCCTGGGCGATCTGCGACCTTAGTAATTAAATCAGCATACAAAGCTACACCTTGAGGTTTATGGGGGACTAACTCTTCAAGTAAACTGCAAATGGTATTAACCACCTCAATATTAGCCTTCTCATTGTGACCGCCAATATTATAGGTTTCACCCACAACGCCCTCTGTGACCACTTTATAGAGTGCACGAGCATGGTCTTCGACATAGAGCCAATCTCGAATTTGCATACCATCACCATAAACCGGTAACGACTTGCCCTCTAAGGCATTGAGGATCATCAATGGGATGAGTTTTTCAGGAAAATGATAAGGACCATAATTATTAGAACAATTAGTCACAATCGCCGGGAAACCATAGGTTCTTGTCCAAGCACGAACAAGATGATCGCTAGAGGCTTTAGACGCTGAATAAGGGCTTGAAGGTTGATAAGGCGTGGTTTCGATAAATAAGTCATCGGTGCCCTCTAGATCGCCATATACTTCGTCGGTCGAGATATGATGAAAACGGAAAACTTGCTTGGCCGTATCTGGTAACTGTTGCCAATATGCTCGTGCTACTTCGAGCAAAGTAAAGGTTCCGAAAATATTGGTCTGAATAAAAGCAGCAGGCCCTGTGATTGAGCGATCAACATGAGATTCAGCCGCGAGGTGCATAACTGCATCCGGCTTATGTTCGGTAAAAACTCGTTCAAGCTCGGCGCGATCACAAATATTAACGAGTTCAAATGCATAGCGCTCGTCTTGATCAATATCAATTAGGGATTCTAAGTTACCAGCATAAGTTAAACAGTCGACATTAACTACTGAGTTATCAGTATTTTTTAAAATATGCCGAATAACTGCAGAGCCAATAAAACCCGCCCCCCCAGTAATTAAAAATTTCATTTACGTACTTCCTTACAGCCCATTAAGGTAAAGTTTTACTTAAATCAATATCAATGCTCTAACGAGATTTACATCAGAAAGAGCATTATGAATCGAAACATTTGAGTAGTGCTGACTATTCTCGCATCGCTAGACAGTTTTGTGTATTGCTCGATAGTAAACGTCCAGCGAAGTGCGCCTTCAGTTAACTGAGCCCGCACTTTATGCACTCGCTGTTGAATATGCAAGGCCAGTTAACCCGTAACTTAATACCGCAGCTTCAATAATCTTGCAAAATAACAATGGAGCATGGGCTTTCCCAGCTACTTTACCCACCAGCTATGTAGTTGAAGTCATACAATGGCTTCAGTCATGTTTGGTAGACTCAATTAATAGTTAAAGCTGAGTAGTTTCACTGAAGATAGCCGACTTCATCTCAACAACCCTGCAAAACGTGCCGTAAAACCGTTTGTGATAGGGCGAAAAAATTGATTGTTCGATCACAATCATCATGGGACTGAAGCGAGTGCAGTTTTATGCAGCATGATAGAAACCGCAAAAGTCAACGGGCTAAATCAGTTCGATTACATCGAACACTGCTTGGTGGAGCAATTACTGTGAGCTCAATAAGCTCACACCTTACCAGTCAATTGCTAAAATGTGAAAAGAGCATCACATCAAACAGATGTAATGCCCTTAAGATCATGCGAGCGCTCCCATGTGTATTCCAACTAGGGGCGACGAATTGACCATATTATTGAAATAAAGGTTTAAACATCGGTGTCAGAAATTTATTACCGTATTCACTCAAGTGGTTAGTATCATAATAAAGCGATCGCCCCCTCTTACTTCCCATACACTCCCCATTGACACAAAGATAAGGCAATGGATTAAGTACCTTAGCACCACAAGCTTCCGCTGCTTTATCTTGCGCTTGCCAAATAAGTGCATGACGCTGCATATACGCTTGCTCGGTAATAACAATATCTCGGTGAGACTTAGCAAACATTAAATTTCGGGCGAGAGCCTTAGGTACATCAACATCCATTTCTGGAAAAGGGCGCACCAGATACACTGGACGAAATTGGCTTAATTGACACACTGTTTCGGTCTGTTTAATCACGAAATCTCGGTAAACCTCTTCGCGAGTTTGTTCTGGATTATCACCAAAGTAGATCACTGGCGTGTTACGAAACTCTTGCGTTTCGTTATAGCCATAAATACTCCCCGTTACTCGAGAGATTAATATCACGGGGATCTTGTAACCCTCCCTTATATCGATCATATTTTGAGAGAGTTTTCCTCAATTAATCGCTCATATAATTTAGGCGGTAAATCATTCAGTGATTCATGTGGCCGATCATAATTATATTCTTCAATCCAACTATCTGTGATTTCCCTTACTTCAGTCAAGCTATTGAACAAGTAACAGTCTAATACTTCATTTCGATAAGTGCGGTTGAATCGCTCAATATACGCATTTTGCGTTGGTTTTCCTGGCTTAATAAAATCTAACTTGATGCCATGTTCTTCAGCCCATATCTCAAGTGCATGTGAGATAAATTCTGGCCCATTATCTTGCCTTAATCGCTTTGGGTAACCACGGTAGGCTGCGATTCTATCCAGCACGCGTATAACCCTCTGTGCAGGTAAGCTCGAGTCCACTTCGATGGCTAACGCTTCACGATGATAATCATCAATGACATTAAATGTTCTGAAAGACTTGCCTGAAAATAAGTTATCACTCATAAAATCCATAGACCAGCATTCATTAGCCTTTGCTGGAACGGCCAGTGGCTCAGGCTCTCGAGAAGGTAAGCGCTTTTTACCTTTACGCCGTAAGTTAAGCTTCAAACCACAATAAATACGGTACACACGTTTATGGTTCCATTTATGGCCTAGGAGCCGTAGCCGCTTAAATATCTTCCGAAACCCATAGGCCTTATGTTTTTCAGCAATGTCTGATACTGCCTCAATAATATCATTATCATCTATACGTTTAAGTTGATAATAATATGTGCAACGACTGATGTTTAACGCATCACAAGCCAGCACAACACCTAGGCCAAATTCATTAATGGCATAGTGGGCTAATACCTTTCGTTCTGCTGGCCTTATAGCTTTTTTTCAACAATATCTTTGAGTGCCATATTTTGTAAGCTGACATCAGCAAACATCTTTTTAAGTTTGGCGTTCTCGGCTTCTAATTCCCGCATACGGGTTAAGTCAGAGGCTTGCATCCCACCGTACTTAGATTTCCATTTGTAATAGGTACTTTGACCTACATTATGTTTGCGACATAACTCAGGCACAGTCTGTGCACCAGACTCGCCTTCTTTGAGGATGTTGATAATTTGGCTTTCAGTAAAACGTGTCTTTTTCATGTGATTCTCCATTTGGTTTAGTGTAAATGGAAAACTCTATTTAAAACATTCTGATTTTAAGGGAGGGTTACAGCAGCAAGCCAAATCAGACAAGGCAGAAATAAAATCCCTGCAACGAGAATTACGTTATAAGGAGAAGGCACTCGCTGAAGCTGCAGCTTTACTGGTGCTTAGAAAAAAGCTCAATGCGCTTTGGGAGGACGACAGCGAGGAGAGTTAACGCCTTTGCCTAAGCGCATAACACTGGTGGATTTAATACAAGAAGCTTATGCCCACGGTGCGCGTCTTTACAAAGCTTGCGCTGAAGCAGAGTTAAGTAAACGGACGTATCGCCGCTGGTATCGAGCAGGAAAAGTGCAGGCTGATTTAAGGCCTACGGCAGTAAGACGGGCGCCTGCTAACAAGCTTAATGATGATGAGCAAGAGCAGATATTGGCAACCTCTAATGAGGTAAGGTTTGCAAGCCTACCTCCCTCACAAATCGTGCCGACACTGCTTGATGAGGGGGTCTATATCGCTTCAGAGTCGAGTTTTTATCGAGTGTTAAAAGCCAATGAACAATTAAATCGGCGTGGGCGAAGCCAAGGCGTAACAAAAAGAAGCAAACCAGATGCTTACGTTGCAGATGGGCCAAACAAAGTATGGTCTTGGGATATTACTTATTTAGCCTCGGTCATCAAAGGGCGCTTTTATTATCTGTATATGTTTGAGGATATTTATAGCCGTAAGATAGTGGGTTATGAAGTCCATGACCGAGAATGTGGTGAGCTAGCGGCCGAGTTAATGCAGCGCAATATGCTACGTGAGCAATGCTTCAAAAAACCGTTAGTACTGCACTCTGATAACGGTGCTCCGATGAAGTCATTGACGATGAAAGCCAAGCTTGAAGAGTTAGGTGTTACCGCTTCGTTAAGTAGACCAAGCGTAAGCAATGACAATCCTTACTCCGAAGCATTATTCAGAACCTTAAAGTATCGGCCGGAATGGCCTAGCTCTGGCTTTAAAAACATCACCGAGGCACGGGAATGGGTAGAAGAGTTTGTGACTTGGTACAATACCAAACATAAGCACAGTAAGCTCAATTTTGTATCACCGAGTGAGCGACATGCGATGCAAGATAAAGCGATTTTATCTAAGCGTAAGGAGGTACTAGAAGAAGCAAGTTCAAGAAATCCTAAACGCTGGCCAAACGGTATAAGGAACTGTGACGTTATCGGTGAGGTAGTGTTGAACCCAGAAAAAGAGTCTGAAACTGAAACAAGAAATGTAGCTTAAAATTTAAGTAAAGAGTGCCAACTACCTTGAAAAACACCGAGGTGATTTCATGATGCCAGCCATCACCGAAGTCGTATACGTAATCTATGGTGTTTCCCAAAGCGGTAAAGTATTTTTTGATGGAAAACTCCCAACCGGCAACAGTGCTCTCATCATACTCTGACTCAGGAAGTCCAATTCTCATTCCCTTTGTTGGACCAGACTTACGTGGAGAGAATTCATGTAAATGATAGTCAAGCCACCCCATCGCATCTTGAATGGCAATGTGCAGCTCCCAAAAATTGTAATGATCTGGAACGTCAATCTCGCGCCAAATTTCCGGCTCACTCCCCGTCAATGAAACTCTAAACCGAAAAATCTTTTGATACATAGTTGTCACTGCTGCTCCTGAATTACAAACTCAACTTAATTATGCGAAAACGGCAAAAACGTTCGGGTCACTGTGATTTTGCAAAAATTCGGAGGCCGTTCAAAATTCGGTGTCAGGCTAAGTTTAAATCTCTAGCACGCTGTCTAAACGTCCTTCAAAATAAATCGCTAATTGAGATAAACAAAGGCTCCAATTGTGAATGGGCATTGTCCATTTATTCGATGCGTTCAATATGCCAGTATAAAGTAGCTTCAACAAGCTATTTTCATTAGGAAAAGCGCCTTTGGTTTTGGTTAATTTCCTAAATTGACGATGCACTGCTTCCACCGCATTGGTGGTGTAAATCACTTTTCTGATGTGCTCAGGATACTTAAAGTAGTGCGATAAATTTTGCCACTTTCGGCGCCATGAGTTGATAACTAATGGGTAAGCATCCCCCCATTTAACCTCCAGCTCATCTAATGCTAACTCCGCAGCTTCGGTAATCCCCCCGAAAAAAACCTACTCATAATGAGTTGTTTTTTTTGATTAAGAAGAGCTATCTAGAGTAATTCACTCACAAGCGCTTTAAATTCGGTGCCGAGTTTTTTATCACGTAGTCCATACGACACAAATGCCTTCATATAACCCAATTTATCACCACAATCATGTGATTCACCGGTCATATGGAATGCTTCAACGGTATCTTGCTCAATGAGCATATCAATAGCATCTGTTAGCTGTATTTCATCGCCAGCACCCGCAGGGGTTCTAGCGAGTAGTTCCCAAATTTTTTCTGACAGTACATAACGACCTACAACAGCAAGATTAGACGGAGCCTCATCAACTGCAGGCTTTTCTACCATAGCCTTAATCGTAGCGGACTCACCCGCAGCGATAGCCGAACCGTTGCAATCGGCGATGCCATACTTATTCACTTCGTTTTCAGGCACTGGCGCAACCATAATTTGGCTGGCTAATGTGGCTTTATAACGCGCTATCATCGCAGCCAGGTTTTCAGTTTTTTGGTCAGCACTATACTCATCCAAAATCACATCAGGGAGAACCACTGCAAACGGGTTGTTACCAATACAAGGTTTAGCACATAACACCGCATGACCAAGGCCTTTAGCCTCACCTTGACGCACATGCATAATGGTCACATCTTTAGGGCAAATAGATTGTACTTCATCAAGTAATTGACGTTTAACACGCTTCTCTAGCGTTGATTCTAGTTCGTAAGAAGTATCAAAATGGTTTTCGATAGCATTTTTACTGGCATGAGTAACCAGCACAACCTCTTTAACACCTGCTGCCACACATTCATTGACGATATATTGAATAAGCGGCTTATCAACAAGCGGCAACATCTCTTTAGGAATGGCTTTAGTGGCGGGTAACATGCGTGTGCCAAGACCAGCAACGGGGATAACAACCTTCATATAGAATAAATCTCATAAAAGAAAACTCCCCCTCGTTATGGGGGAGTTTATTAAAAAAGAATAAAAATAATTATGAAACGAAAGGAATCACTTTATTGTCAACGAGAGCATTAACTTGAGTATGGTTATTACGCTGCTGCCAAACTAAGTCGCAGATACCATCGGTAGGATTAAAACCAGTAGGAGTACTGAGCAAAATATCTCGAATCACTTCATGCTGAAACTCATGGCATGCGTTATCCAATCGATTGAGAATAATTTCGAGTTCACTCCATGATAAATAAGATTCATTAGCCGTCATGATGCGTTCGTGCTCAGTGCCTGTTACATCATCACCGATAAGCAACTCTTCGTATAACTTCTCACCAGGGCGTAACCCACTAAATTCGATAGCGATATCGCCATCAGGATGTTGTTCATCCTTAATTTCATAACCGCTCAAGCGAATCATTTTAGACGCTAAATCAACGATTTTAACCGACTTGCCCATATCGAGCACAAACACATCACCGCCTTTACCCATCGCGCCCGCTTGAATCACAAGTTGTGATGCCTCGGGAATGGTCATAAAGAAACGGGTTATTTCAGGGTGTGTTACGGTTACAGGGCCACCATTCGCAATCTGCTTACGAAATAGTGGCACAACAGATCCAGATGAACCTAGTACATTGCCAAAGCGCACCATACAAAAGCGAGTTTGCTCAGTCTCTTTAGATAATGCCTGAAGTGCTAACTCTGCCATCCGCTTAGTCGTACCCATCACATTGGTTGGACGGACCGCCTTATCGGTTGAAATGAGAACAAAGGTTTCAACCTTAGCGGCAACAGCAGCTCGGGCGGTATAAAGCGTACCAAATACATTGTTGCGCACACCTTCTACGACATTGTGCTCTACCAGTGGAACATGCTTGTAGGCTGCTGCATGATAAACAGTCTGCACGCCGAAAGCTTCCATCACGGCTTGCACGCGATTTTCGCGTTGAACAGAGCCCATGATAGGGTATATCTCAACATCTAAACCAAGCTCTTTTGCGGTAAGACTCAGTTCACGCTCTATTGAATATAAACCAAACTCAGACAATTCAAATAAAACCAGCTTTTTAGGTGATTGCTTTAATATTTGACGACAAAGCTCTGAGCCTATAGAGCCGCCAGCACCTGTCACCATAACTACTTTACCCAGAATGTTAGCCGCTAACAGATCATCTCGAGGTGTTACTGAATCTCGCCCCAGTAAATCATCAATTTCAACTTCTTTTATATCGCTATATAGCTTGTTACCACTGACTAAGTCTGCCATTGCAGGCACAGTCAGCACTTGCATCGCCAGAGGTTCTAATTGGGTTAAAATAGTCTGACGACGAGAACGAGGTGCACTTGGCATCGCAAGTAATATTTTAGTTGCGGACTTTTGTTTAACTAACTTACGTATGATTGAAGGGGAATGAACATGAACCCCTTGGATCACGCTACCATGCAAATGCTCATCATCATCAACAAACGCAAAAGGATAATATTCGTGACTTTGAACAAGAGAAGACAGCAACTGCCGACCACTCACTCCGGCGCCGTAAATAATAACAGGCTCACCGACACGCTTCATACCGACACCAACCATCGAGCGTACCAAAGCACGAGCACCACCGATAAACACTAATGCAAATGAGGCATATATGATAGGTACGGTTCGAGGTAATTGAGCGTGAGTAAAATAGGCTGCAATGACTAACCATAAAGTAGAAATAAGCACCCCACCTAATATGGCGGTCATTGCCTGCAGCCCCATATAGCGAAGCACTGCTCTATATAGTCCTAAGCGCATAAAGACAAAAATACTAACGGGCACCACTAATGCGATTAATAACCAATAAGTACTATCACCAAAAACAGCTAACTCATCCACTCTAACAAATAAAGCAGCCCAGAAAGCGACAACTAAAAATAAAGAATCAATAACGAGACTAACAGCACGTTTTTGCGCGCGTTTTAAACCAAACAAGCTTTGCAAAAAATCCATTTTTCGCTCCAAATCAATAAATTTCATAATGTATACATCTTAAATACAGGCATTCATGACGAATAAAGCTGGCCAACATACTAGCATAATCACTCACGATGCACATGCTATTAAAGATCAGAACGGGAGGAAAATCTAGCTTCGAGATTGCGGATTGCGGATTGCGGATTGCGGATTGCGGATCATGTAAAATAACCCACAATTTACATAAAGAATTACAGTCCCCAAAAACACCATGAGACAGATTTTTTCGCCATTTTTAAATTTTGAGACAGGAATGAAAAACGCTAAGGCTTGTAAAACAATACCCTAGCGTCACATGTCGAATAGATAGGAGTCAATGTTCTACTTTTGAGCTAACAATTTTTTGGGACTGACAATGAATACTAATCAGAGCCAAATAAATCTCGTGTATAAACTTTATCTGCGACATCACGGATTTCATCCACCATCCGGTTTGACACAATCACATCGCAACCCGCTTTAAAGTCTTCTAGTGATTTAATCACTTTAGAGTGGAAGAATTCATCTTCGTGCAAAACAGGTTCATACACAACCACTTCAATGCCTTTCGCTTTCAAGCGCTTCATGATGCCCTGAATACTTGATGCCCTAAAGTTATCCGAACCCGACTTCATAATGAGTCGATAAATACCAACACGATTAGGGTTGCGCTTTAAAATTGATTCAGCAATAAAGTCTTTACGAGTGGTATTAGATTCAACAATCGCGCTTATGATGTTGTTAGGGACATCTGCATAATTAGCGCGTAACTGCTTAGTGTCTTTAGGCAAACAATAACCACCATAACCAAATGAGGGATTATTATAGTGATTGCCAATTCGTGGGTCTAACCCCACACCTTCAATAATTTGACGTGAGTCTAAACCATGCGATTCAGCATAAGAATCTAGCTCATTAAAATAAGCAACACGAAGTGCAAGATAAGTATTAGAAAATAACTTAACTGCTTCAGCTTCTGTAGAATCAGTAAAAAGTACTTCTATGTTCTCTTTTACAGCTCCTTCGACTAATAAATTAGCAAACACTTGAGCCCGTTCAGAGCGCTCACCAACAATAATACGAGACGGATGCAAGTTATCGTATAAAGCACGACCTTCCCGTAAAAATTCTGGTGAAAAGATTAAATTTTCACATCCCAACTCTGCTTTAATGCGAGCGGTATAACCCACTGGCACAGTTGATTTAATAACCATAACAGCATTAGGATTTATGGTCATCACATCTTTAATCACTGCTTCTACTGATGATGTATTGAAATAATTTGTTTCAACATCATAATCTGTAGGTGTCGCGATAATGACATATTCGGCATTTTTATATGCAACTTCTTTATCGAGTGTAGCTTTAAAGTTTAATGATTTATTAGCTAAGAAGTGTTCAATTTCAACATCGACAATTGGAGATTTTTTTTCATTGAGCATCTCTACTTTTTCTGGAATGATATCGACAGCTACAACTTCATGGTTTTGTGCCAAAAGCATAGCATTTGATAACCCTACATAACCTGTACCTGCTACAGCAATTTTCATTATAATTTATCTTCCAATTAGAACTATTTAGGCTTTACAGCATCACCAGAACCACTGCCTGCCACAGTCATCATAATGTACTTAAAGTAATCTTTAACATTTAGACTATCTATCATCTGCTTGTCAGTTTCTGCCAACAATTTCGGTGTAGACATATCAATATTTTGTACTTGGGCTAAGCCAGTTATACCAGGCAGAACATCATATACACCTTGCGCATCACGCTCTTGTATTAACTCATGTTGATTAAACAAGTTAGGGCGCGGTCCAACTAAACTCATTTCACCTTTCAACACATTGATCAATTGTGGCAGTTCATCAATTTTAGTCTTGCGCAGAAATGCTCCCATCTTAGTAATTGAGGCATTACTTGCGAGATGACTCGCTACTGACTTTGTCTTAACCGACATAGTGCGAAACTTAATCAATTTAAAAGGCTTTTTATTACGTCCCACACGTTCTTGCACAAAAATTGGTGAGCCAGTATCAAACAGACCTATAATGGTAACGAACAATAAAATCGGCCATAGTAAAAGCAAGCCCAAAAAGGCAGCTACGAAATCTAAAAGACGAATCATATATTATTTAGCTCCAGTATCACGCAATGTTCCCATTGCTTGCTTCATTGTTAGTGGGGGGGTCCAGCCTAATACGTCTTTGAGGTTAGAGGAGTCTACTTCCAAGTTGCCGTATAGTTGTTCAATCATATCCGATTTGCCAAACAACTTTCCGGCTAAATGCATTAAAGTGATCGGGATTGGGAGCTGGAAAACCTTCTTACCAAGCCCTTTAGCAATTGCATTAGTAAATTCTTTAATCGATACAGTTTCGCGGTCGCTTGCTAAAAAAATACGACCAGCCGCGGCAGGGTGCTTAGCACAGGTAACCAATAAATCTGCTAAATTTTGAACAGCAATGAAATCCCTTCGATTATTGGCTAAGCCAAAAGGCAAAAGCGGGAGCTTATTGACAAGCGAAGTTAACATTCCAAAGTTACCTGGAGCACAAGGGCCATATACCAAAGTTGGTCTAACTATTACTATTTCCAGCCCAGTTTCTTGTGAAATTTTTTTTAGACCTAATTCGGCTTCATACTTTGAGCAGGCATAATCAGTTTTAGGTTCAGAAAATGAAGTAGTTGAGAATGGTTTTAAAAAAGTTGACGTACCACTTACATTAATACTACTTACAAACACAAATCGCTTAACTCTAGCTTTTGCAGCCGCCATCGCGAGTTTTAGAGTCCCTTCAACATTGACCTCTTGATACTCCTCTGCAGTGTAAGAACTAGAGTGAGCTAAACCAGCAAGGTGTATGATTGAATTGATATCATATAGTTGTTCTTGATACTCAGTATCTTTTAAAATACTCGATATAAAAACACCTTTTGACTCACCACCTTCAACATCTAAGGAAGAAAATCTCACTGTTTTAACTAATTCTGGATAATAAATGTGTAAATGACGCCCAATAAAACCTGTTGAACCGGTAACTAATATTTTCATTTTAAATATTTAACCACACCATAAAAAGCGTACAAAATAAAATTATACATAGAACTCAAAATATTAAGATTAATTACCTCTCTATAAAAATCCCACTGGTACTTTAAAACTGTAAATTTGTTTTTAGTCATTCCAGTATCTAGCCTATACTTCGCTAATACGTGTGGCACGCATTTAGCTACATACCCTTTACGCAAAATAAAAAGCCAAAGTCCTAAATCCTGCCTCTTTCTGATTGTTGGCATGTAGCACTTCCCAATAACACTTGCATCATAAACAGCAGTTAAACAACCTATTACGTTATTATAGAGTAATGAGTTGTAACTAGCGGTGTCAGGGGCATAAACAGTGCCTTTGTTTCCATCACTGGTAAACTTTTCGTAATATGTAAAACTAAATGGAACTTTATTCAATAACATGAAGTTTATTTGAACCTCTAATTTATCCTCTATCCATAAATCATCAGAGTCTAAGAAAGCAATAAATCGACCATTTGAGTGTTTTATTGAATTATTTCTAGCCACTCCCGCACCACAATTGTTTTCTAAAACATGTAATTTAATCCTGGAGTCAGTTTTTACAAACTCTTTGACTATTGTAATAGTGTTATCGTTGGATTTATCATCCGTAACAATTAACTCCCAGTTAACATATGATTGTGACAGTACACTTTCGATACTTTCGGCAATAGTAGATTCCGAGTTAAAAGACGGCATTATGATTGATACTAAAGGATTTTCCATCTTCAATATTTCCTATTTTTCTATCCAAAAAAAATTAACATTGACTAATATGATCAAAGTAAATATACAAGATTCTTATACAATGACCAAATTCCAAAGACCTAGACAGAAAGTAATTTAAGTTCGTCTACGTAGCAAAAATGAACTAAGAATAGCAAAAAGAACGACAACAACTAACCGATAAAAGTTTGACTGTGCAATCCCTGACATAATCAGAATGTAAAATGAATAATAAAAACACCAAGAGACACTTAGTAGCTTTTGACTCTCTGAAGCAGTCAGTGCTATTACCTTAAACAGCAATACAACAAGGCTTATTGTAAATAAACCTAAATAACCAAAGCGTACATATGACTCAACCGAAAAATACAACGGCATTGAACCTGGTGAATAACCATATATCTTATAAAAGAGAATATACTTAAGTTCATCTGAATTTAGCAAGCTAAAGTCAAAAGCGTCTAGGTACATCTGTAAAACATTAGGTGTTGCCATGCCTTGAGTTAAAAAAACTCTTCTGAACGCTGACTCTAAAATGTAACCTGAAAATGTTTCGTAATCAAAAGCCACCCCCTTCATTAAGGCATAAAAAAAGGCAAGCAGAAGAAAAATACATGCTAACTGTAAAAAAGGTATTGAATCTCTAGCAACAAAAATAAAAAAAATAATGAAGTAAAGGTAAATCCCTTTATTGCCACCAACTATTAGAAAAAAGGAAACGAAAACAAAAATTAAAAATAAAGTTAAATTATTATGCACTTTTCTCTGATAGAAATAGAAAAAAATCGATGGTAAAACAACCTGAAATATCACACTCATAAAAAAGAAGCCTTTAAAACCTCCTTTTACAATATCAGGCCTTTCCCATTCTGCACCAGATAATACTTTTAGCAACGGCCAATCATCGAAATAGTATAAAAAATAAAGTAAACACAAAACAACCAAACCGAACGACAAAAATTCAAATTTGATGGAACGGTCAATACCATCATAACATATTCCAACACTCCGCCCCGAACTCAACAATACTTGAAAAAGCAAAAGAAAGAATATAAAAAACATTGATATCAATGAAATTATAAAAAAATCAACTTCAATTTCAGGAGTAAAAGATCTATAAGTTTGTCCACCTAGCATTGTATAGTTAAATGGAACCACAAAAATTATTAAAGCACCCCACAAAAAGAATAATGAGATACTTCTCCTACTTATAAATCTGATAGCAAACAGAGTCATAAATAAAAATAAGAAATTAATTAAAATCAACATAAACATTTTTTAACTTCGATATCATTGAGGGCTGATAGATATCTATATACTTCCTTGATATTCTCCTTATTGTTTAGAAGATAGCGTTCGGGGATTATATATGAAGTTAACTTTACCCCTTCAAAACTTAGTGCAGTATTAACCAGAGCTGTTGAATAAAAGCCCAGAACATTATAATGTTTTATTAAACCATTTTTTAAGGCATCTTCAAAAGAACAATCCAATCTGATAACACCAACAAAACCTAAATCCAACAAATCTGATTCTGAAAACAAAAACTCGGACCTATGATAACAATAGGTTAATTCGCATTCATTATCTCTTATAACTTCAAGTAACAACTTAATATAAGTACTTTTGTCTACAATTTCTTTTTCAACTAAAGGAGAACCTATGAGTATACCTATCTGCTTATCTTGAATGAGATGCAATTTTATAGAATGGTTATTAGTTTTAATAACTTTTAAGTTACTAAAACCTTTCAAGTCAAAGCAAGTATAAAACACCAGGTTCATATTAACACTAACAAGAGTTGATATTTTTTCATAGACAGCCAAAGTTGCCAATCCATCGTCAACAAAAACAAACTTGGATTTTTTAGAGAACAAAAAAAACAAATACTTATTCCAAATACTTCTATAATCACCAATTATGACGGTTTTGGGCTTAATAAATAAACATATAAATAATGCATAGAAAAAAAGAAAAAATATTTTAATGCTTCCAGGGCGAACTATAAATTTCTTATACGAAACTTTAACATCATAAGTTTTTGATATTTCATTTAAACGATTTTCAAGTAAGTTGTCATTTTTAGCATTTCCGTTAAGCCTTACGATAACTGATGCATTTTTACATTTAGAATATTTAAGATAACTTAAAAAATTATCCAGTTGTAACGGAGACTCTATCAATCCTAATAAACCGACCATGTTTTATATGACCTTAATAAAATGAATAAGAAAACAACTTGAAAAAACCAACCAACAGACAGTGCAATCACGGCGCCATCAAAACCATAAACAGGGATCAAAATAAAAGAACATATACTATGAATTAAAGTAGTTAATACAGATGCCTTTGATAGCTCTTTTGTCTTATCAAAATAGAACAAATAATTTGAATTTAGAAGGTAAATCCCATGAAAACAGTATCCAACTAGAACCATACCAATTAAATAGCTATGTTTCAAATCAAAATCAGGAAAGATAAACGCCAAACTATAAATGCTGGGGAAGTATAACAATATACTAATAGAAATAATTAACAGCGATATTATAATGACACTCCTTCTAATTGTGAATTCCCCCCCCCCCAAACTTAACTTTTTAAATAAAAATGGTGTCCATGCTCTGTTCAAAGATTGACTAATAACACTCAAAACTAGTCCGTACTGTAAGGCTATAGAGTAAATACCAACATCAGTTGAAGATAAGAATAATGCTAAAAATATCCTATCTACACCTAACCTTACCCAATTTGACAACAAATGTGGTAATTGATGCAAGCAAAAGCTCGAAACTAACTTATTGCAGTTCTTTTTGAATGAAGTGTTTTTTGGACCATAGCCTATAAATATTAAGTGAGTCAAATATAACAAGCTATTTATAGTCCATAGATAATAAATAGAATCCAAAATATAAATAGATATCAATACTGATATCATTAACATAGACGTTAATGACAAGTTTACAAGCCCAAACTCAAACACTCTATTTTTAGACTGTAGTTCGGATAATTTTACTTGAACAAAACAAAAAACAAACGACGATATAGAAATACCTAAACATTCATAGATTGGCAAGCCATCGAAAATAAAGGACAAGAGTATTATTAATGGTAGTAATATAATGAAATTCCTAACTATTATAGAAGAGCAGTCAGTAAAAATTTGAAATTCATTCTTGTTTTTTGAATACTCGACTAATGCATAAGAATTAACTCCCCAGCCAAACATAACTATACAAAGATTATAAACAACTAATTTTGTTGAGTACTCTCCAAAAGCTGAAATACCTAAGACCGCAGATATCAGAGGAGCAACAATAAAGGGTATTAGCTTATTAACACCATCAAAAAATAGATAATAAAATGCATTCTTAAACATTCAAAAACACCAGTGCAAATAGTATAAACATCACAACCTCTAATAATCAAAAAAATCATTCAGCATGCAACTGCACCACTTAAAATCCAACTTATTACAAGCATCGACTAAGTTTCTATTATAGATAACTTGCAAAGCCATTTGTTCGTATTTTATTTTTTGTTTAGAAACAAACCCATCAAATTTACAAATGACCTTATTAAATCATAATATTCTTCAAACTATTGAGTTACTGTGGATTTTTCAAAGGGGATTGCATGATTATTTTATTTTCCTTCTAGTTGCTAAGTCATGACTTTATTAAAGCTTCAAGTATTACTAAATCCATCATGCATCGTTTCTATTTTCTACAACTTAAGAATTGGTACACCTCAGATTAAGCGAAACACACCATTCGCAGTAGCAAATACGTTAATCATATATATGACTGATTGTCCACGAGATTTATTGTTTGAACCTCTAAGCGTCTTACCATTAATGACTATCAATTCACTTCTAGTTAACTGATAAGAATTATTCATCCAATCTGCATTTCATTGGGATTAATCATGTCCATTACTCTGGCGATGGTGTCAGGGTGAGAGCATGAATGCTTAAATATCATCCAACGTCTTTAAACCTGCTGTTAGTACCTTCTCCAGATAATCAGGCTGCCATGTGCACGCTTCTGTTTGCGTGGGATACTGATTTTTCGAGTTGTTTCCGCTCGAAGCATATTCAACGCTATCTTCCTTGCTCCGGACAATACCTCCGCCGCACTGCCTCTATATTTGACATTAGTCTTCCTTCATCGACGCGTCCAATAACCAACGCAGGCTATTTTCAACCACCCAGTGGCTGCGTACTGTATTGGCAAAACGAGCCTTACTCAGTTTGGCTGAACTGATGTAACAACGGTACTCAAGGGGTTCATTGCCGCTTTTTGTTCGACGATAGCTTAACGCAACACCAATACTTTTAAGCCCTTTCCATTCAAGGAAAGCGTCGGCTAAGCTGCCTGCGTCCATAACACAATAGGCTCTGGCTTCGTTACGTCCGTGCTGCTTCTCTAAGCAAAGCACTTCTTCGTCAATCTCGCTACCAAGCGCCTTACGAACGACATTATGCAGTGTTTTTTGATTACCTTTTACGGCAAGTAAATAATCTCCACCCCCGCTCAATAATTTGTTCGGCGATATCTGTCTGACATCCCGTGGCATCTATTGATATCAGACAACCTTTTATATCCAACAACGCCAGTAATGCGGGAATGGCCGTAATTTCATTCGATTGACTTTCGGTTTTAACTTGCCCAAGCATGACGTTATTTTCTGTTGCGAAGGCATTTACCATGTGGATGGCTGACAGTCTATTCTCGCAATTATATGAACCACATCGCCGTTTACCATCTATCGCAATAAGCTGACCGTCGGATAACTCAACAACAGACTTCATCCAGTCGATAAAGCAATACTGAAACTACTCGCTATCTATTCTCGATATGACTCGAGCAATAGTATCATGAACAAGTAATCCATTCTTAAACAGGCCTTTTTTGGCAAACCAGTTAAAGTGGAGATCGCCAAAACCTTCGATATCTTCCCAACCTTGTGCCCAGCTATTGAGGCACAAACCACGAGGAAAAAATTATCAGTAAATAGATGATCGACTTTGGCTGACTGACGAGGATCTTCTAAGGAACTAAAGAACTGTTGAAATGCACCGGAGTTCATAGGGCTCTCCACAAAAGAGAGCATAAGATCACAGCTATCGCCCGTCCAGCTATTTGAGCGAACACAACCCTAATAGCTCAAATTATGTTCACACTCTCGCCTTGGCGATGGTGTTAGGTGAAGGGGAACCATAAGTAATTTTAAGAAATCTGAAAGGCTATTACCGAAGTCGCTGATACCTACCAAAGAATCTTAGCAAAATGAAAAAACACAAATAGTCAGAAAGTAATTCTAGGTAATTTATGGTTAACTTTGCCTTATAGCGAAAGTCTTAGATAATCGAAATTGCACAAATGGGCTTGTCAGCTTTGAAATTATCACTCCGAAAAATCTTGGGTATTAAATAACACTCAAAAAATCTACAAGTCGATCCCATTTTTATTTTTTAATTATTTTACTGAACCAACTCCAGATCACATTCTTCCTTACAAGGAGAAACCATCATCTACAATAATATTTTGACCTGTAACATAACGTGACTGCTCTGAAAGCAAAAACAAAACCGAGCCAACCACTTCTTCGACATCCAACATGCCAGCGCCATGAGTTTTCTCTTTATAGGCCTGCAAAAACGCTTTGGGTTGATGGTCAAAAATGCCGCCTGGGCTGACACTGTTGATGCGGAAACGGCTGTCATTCAAGTAAGACACCACATATTTGTTGAGATGCTGGATAGCAGACTTGATCGCTGCGTATTCAACTGGCATCGTCATCGGCGTGTTGTTATAAATCTCGAATTTTGGTGCAACAACACCATAAATCGAGGAGATGTTAACCAGCGAAAAAGGCTGTTGCTGCAACTTAAAATAAGCAGCACATTGCTGGGTAAAAAGAAAAGCACTTCCTAAATGCAGAGACAAATTTTCGTTAAAACTGTCTAAACTTACGTCAAAAAAATGCTTGCCGTAGGTCTTATTGCGAGGATAAGTTGTGTTGACGGCGCCATCAATGTGTTGAGCTTGCTGGCTAAAAAAAGCTTTTACACTCTCTTCTTTAGTCACATCCAACTCACAACAGCTTAGCTTCTCATTTTGTAAATCAACACCAAGTGAAGAAAGACGCTCACACATCGCTTCTACGTGAATATCCGCCGCAATGACCTTAGCACCTTGCTTGATTAAAGCGGGAACTAAGCGAGTCCCCAAAAGACCACCAGCACCAGCGACTACGATCGTTTTGCTTTCGAGTAATTGTTCCATCAGTGCGCTCCCTCAATAATCACTTCTGCTAATTTGAAATCATAAATATCGTCGATATCCACTGCTCGCTCTTTAGGTACCTCAATGCTCGTAACTTTGCCGGAAAATATTCCGTATTGATTTAGCACAAAGTGAGGCGTCGTCGCATACACAACCGTGGTAATATCAAACACCGCAGGTGCATCTTGACGACGAGCCACTTCAGCTTGTGGCTTATTGACGAGCTCAACCATCCCAGTTTCGGTCTGCTTCACCATATTAAAAAAAGGACTGCGACTCGCTGGTGTCACTGAGATACAGATATCTGCTTTGCTGGTAAATAGTTTGTTGATAGCACTTTCTACATCATCAATACTTCTCAACGGACTGGTGGCAGGTAAACTAATAAATCCATCAAACTCTCCATAGCGTGCTTGCACCCATTCGATAGCATGACGCCAAGACAGCCATTCAGGACTTGTATCACTGGCGAGTTCCGCAGGACGCTCAATCACTATCGCCCCCGATGCACGTGCGACATCTGCAATTTCAGTATCATCAGTTGAAACAAACACGTGCTCAATAGAAGGTACGGCCAAAGCAGTATCAATGGAATACTGCAATAACGGTTTACCTACTAATAATTTTATGTTTTTTCTTGGCAGTCCCTTAGAGCCACCTCGGGCAAAAATAAAAGCACAGTTTTTCATTGGATTATTCACCTTCTAACTCACCCGACACCGATTTGATTGGAAAACGCTGTTTAATTTCTTCTATAAGTTCAACACTTTGAGCTGCCTCAGCAAGAGAGATGCATTGATTTGGTTGTTGATGGATTTGCGCAACAAAGTCGGCAAGCATCGCCGTGTACATTTGGTTTTTATCCCATTTGGGTTCACTGTAAAGTACTTGGGTTCCTTGCGGTGTAACAAATCGGATTTCATTGCCAATTAAGTCCCACTCCAGCGCCCCTTTGCTGCCCACAAAACGACATTGCCGATGCGCCTTGCGCTGCAAAAAATCAAGGTGCATGTGCACGATCGCTTGCTTTGAGGTACTTAACAACATATCTGCACTGTCTTCAACTTCAAGACCGAGCTCTTTGGTTTGGCGTAAAATAGCGTGTTCGAGCGTTAGATCACCCAGTAGCCATTGAGTGTAATCAAACTCATGGCTAAGCTCTAACAAAGCACCTCCGCCTAAACTGGCTTTCGCGGAAACACTGTCACGGTAATCTTTGCTGGGTCGCCAATCAGGTAAATATTGACCAATTTCAACATACGCATGATACAAATGGCCAATTTTATTGGACGCAAGTAAGCTTTTCATTTCTAAAGCAGAAGATAAGTAGCGCAGACAATACCCAACCGCCATGGGAGTTTGATATCGAATTGACGCATCCTGCAATTTTTGCGCACTTTCAAGACTTACCGCAACAGGTTTCTCTATTAAAACAGGGATTCCAGCCTGAATAAGCGGTAATGCATGTGATACATGAAATGGAGCAGGTGAAGCTATGATCACAAACTGAACCTTGTTAGCAATCACAGCGTCAATTGAGCCGATTATGTGATCTGCATCACTCACAGACTCTTGTGGAATACGGCCACTAGCTGACATCGCAAATAATTGTATATTTGGAAATAACAATTTCAGATTTCGGCGATGGCGAATGGCTATATTACCTAAACCAATAACGGCAACCCTTTCCATTAAAGTAGACCTAGCGTATGAATATCGGTCTGTGCACGATTAAAATCATCCATACGGCCAATATCTAGCCAATACTCGTGAATCGGGAACATAAGCACTTTCTGACGCTCATTCATGTGTTGTTCGAGTAAAGTTGGCATGTCGACTTTCTGATTCTTTGCTACTGATTTGATTACGCGTGGGGACAATATGTAAATACCTGCATTAACAAAAAAGCGGTGAACTGGCTTTTCGACCATGCTTGTAATTTTGTTTCCTTCCCCATTAATCACACCATATGGTATTTGATAGTCGTACTCGCGTACGCACATGGTAGCGTCAGCATCATTTTCCATGTGGAAACTCAAAACACGTTGGAAATCTACTTTGGTCAATACGTCTCCATTGATCATAATCAGCGGCAAATCTCTAGACATATTTTCAGGTAATAAGCCAATAGCACCACCAGTACCAAGCGCTGTATCTTCATGAACATATGAAATACTGACACCTAAATCACTACCATCACCAAAATGATCGTGAATCTGTTCAGGCATATAATGAGTTGAAATATAAAAATTGCTAAAACCAGCCTTGATGAAACTTTTAATCACCGTTTCTAGGATAGGTTTATCGCCAACTTTCAGCATCGGTTTGGGGCAGTTGTCTGTCAGCGGCCGCAAACGAGTACCAAATCCCCCCGCCATTATGAATACTGGATTTTGATATTTTTCTTTGCTGAGTGTGCTATGAAGGGTTTCTAAACCTACAACTCTTCCATCCTGGTCCAGTAATGGAATCGATAAAATTTGTTTTTGTTCCATTACTTCAAGCAACAACTCTTTAGATGTACCTTGATAGGCAGTAATAGAATTAGCATTCATCACCTTGGTAACCTTATCGGTTAGCGTCAGATCATTTAGCAAACCGCGTCGAATATCGCCATCAGTGATCATTCCTAGCAACTTCTGGTTGTTATCAACGACAACTGCAACTCGCAGTGCCTCACTATTAATTATTTCTAATGCTTGCTTGATAGTGCTTGATTCAGATATCAGCGTTTTTGACCAACAATGGCTCATGTTCTACCTTCTGTATTCTGTTAGGTTGTCTTGATTGTTACTCGAGCAGGATATGCAATCGTGTTAACTTCTAAAGACTGATTTATGCTAGCGCCAGCTCCCACTATGGAGCCTCGGCCAATAGATATCCCTTGGATAACTGTCGAACCAGCTCCTATATAGACATTATCTTCTGTTTTTACTTGACCACAGAGTGTTGCTTTTGGTGCAATATGGTTATACGCACCGATACAACAGTCATGTTCAACTAAGGCTCCAGTGTTGACTACAGTGTGACGACCAACTGTAGCTCCAGTCTGAACAATCGCCATTGGAAGAATTTGAGCACCAGGTTCAATTATTGATTTAGAAGAAACAAATGCGCTATCTGCTATGACTGTCTCAAACTGATAACCGAGAGAAAGGAAATGCTCATTAATTTTTCGCTTAACATCGGATTTGGGCATCATTCCGATACCGTTGACGAGTAGAACCTCGTTCTTGTGAAACGCAAAAACATCATCGTCATTTCTAAGCTGTGTCATTCCCTTAAATACTGAACGCTGCCTGATATCGTCAGGGCTTACAACGGCAAGAATCTCTCTTCCTTGGGAAACTAAGATGTCGGCAAGAACAGAAGCATGCCCTCCCCCGCCAATCATTACGATAGGAAGCCTAGTATCATCACTCAACGATTAGCTCTCCAGCTTTATAAGCTTTTGTCGCTTTACTGCCAATAAAATCCCAATAGCGGTATGGGGACAAACCTAAACCAGGACGCTTAATAGTAAGGTTAAACTCCGTCAGGCTTTCACCTTCTTTTATGTCCGTGGCCGCCACTAAACTTTTTCTAGCCACCACTTTGTTCTTTACTTCAGAGACTGTTGGCGTTTTTACACTAGAGCCTAGAGCAACTTCAATTTGGCGAATCGCTTTGACCATTGCAGCAAGCTCATCTGGCTCAAGCGAAGCTTTATGATCTGGACCTTCCATATTTTTATCTAGTGTAAAATGCTTTTCGATCAATACGGCACCACGAGCTACAGCAGCAATTGGGATCGTTATTCCTTCACTATGATCTGAATAGCCTGCCGCCAAATCAAATGCTCGTCCTAGCGAATCCATTGCTCTCAGATTAATTTCTTCCATTGGAGCTGGATATTCCGTCGTACAATGAAGAATGGTTACTTTTTCTTTTAGTGCCTTTTGACCAGGGTCTGATGCATAAGCTTCTTGGAAACCTAGCATGGAAGGTTCTGCTTTTTCATCTGCAGTGTACCCAAAGGCAATGACCCCTAAGGCTGTTTCAATTTCAGACAGTGTTGCCATACCTGTTGATACAATAAGATCACATCCAGTTCGAGCATGCGCTAATACAAGCGGGGCATTTGTCAGTTCGCCAGAAGGTAGCTTTAATCGAGTTAATCCCAGATCATTAATTAAGAAGTCCAAACTTTCTCGATCAAAAGCCGTCGACAAGAATTCGATACCTAGAGAGTTACAATATTTTACTAGCTCATGATGCGCATCATACGAAAGCTCCAAGCGACTTAGCATAGCCAGCTGTGACTCTTGCTTCTGGGTATTAGTAACTTGATAGTCAGCTTGTTTTGCTTCTTCGGTAACTAGGTTTTTTGCTTTAAACGTTTGGAACTTTACAATATCAGCCCCAGCTTTGTGGGCGGCATCAACCAAAGCAAACGCTAATTCTTCTTGACCGTTATGGTTCACACCGGCTTCAGCAATAATCAAAGTCATTGTTGTCTCACTCTACTTTCTTATTTAAATCAGGTTCAAGGTTTACGTCAAAGAATGATTTACAAGGTTCAAAACGTAACGTCTTAATCATCTCGATGACTTGCTTGCTACTGTCGCCCTGACCATAAGGATTCACAACGATCTCGCCTTCAGCTTTGTATTTTCGACTTATTGCAAGGTTGATCGCGTTACTGATTGACTCTTTTGTAGCGTTTGCGTTTAGGACACTTTTGGCTGCTAAACGTCCTTTTTGCCTTGAACCAATATTCACAGTAGGAACATTAAAAGCAGGAACTTCAATAATCCCACTCGACGAGTTACCAATGACTGCCGTCGCATGTTTGACTGAACTCAAGTAACGTACCTGCCCCAGAGACGGTATAGCTAACACTCTTTTAGGGTAGTTTGCTGCATAAGCTTCTAGCATTGGAATAATTCGCCGCCCACCATCATCCGCATTAGGGTAAGTCAATATGACTTGGTACTCGGGGTATTCATCCAACGCATCCAACAAAGCTTGAAAACTCTCCTCTGGAGATTCATCACCTAATGTTACTGGATGGTAAGTTACAACAAAATAAGGAGCAGTTAACTCAAAATTTAGTGATTCACCTAATTCAGAAACCTCCATAAAAGACGCTCGGTTCAAGTGTTCTAAACCAATCGCACCTATGTTTCTTACACGCTCTGGCGATTCACCCAGTTGAATGACTCGATTTCGATACTCATCTGTCGATGTGCCATGCAAGTAACTTAATTTGGTAATAGCATGACGAATTGCATCATCGTAGGCGCCTTCTGTTATCTCTCCGCCATGCAGATGAATAATTGGAATACGAAGTATCATGGCAGTTTGTGCTGCAGCAAGCGCTTCAAAGCGATCCCCTAAAATGACAAGAACCTCTGGCGCTAATCGCGATAATGCATCTGCAAAACCCAAAACGCCCAGCCCCATACTTTTTGCTGTACCTACAGCCGAATCAGAAGACAACAAAATCTCTATTTTTTCATCGATATTGAAGCCGTCTTTTTCAATTTGCTTATATGTATCACCAAACTCTGGCGATAGGTGCATACCAGAAACAAGCAATTGAAGCGTTAGATCTGGATCCCTTTGAATGTCCTTTAAAAGCCAAAACAGCAGACCATACTCTGCTCTTGTGCCAGTAAAAACCGCGACCTTTTTCTGTGTCTGCGTCATGTATAAATGAACCTACTTAGCGTTGGATGTCCACTGGGGTACTTGGAAGGTTAATCAAGTGGGTCTCGATAAATTCAGAATGTGCAAGATCGCCACGCATTGCATTCTCAAACATTGGTAATCTATGCATGAGTTGCCAAATTGGACGAGTCATAACACCTGAACTATTTGTGGCAGCGAGAACCTCTTCTCTGCTTTCCTTGTCTGGACAGATGATTGCATTCAACCAGTAGTTTGACTGTGCGTAATCTGGCTCAGTGACAAATTTAAAGTCAGTTCCTTTGAAAAACTCACCGTAAGACTCTGCAAGTTCTCTCTTTTGTTTCAAATACTGTTCGATGACTTCCATCTGCGCACAACCCAGAGCCGCATTTAAGTTCGGCATACGGTAGTTGAAGCCTGGCTCATCATGGAAGAACTCATAAGGATGGGGCACTTTTGCTGTTGTGGTGACATGTTTAGTGCGTTTACCCGCCTCTTCAGTCCCGCAAAGCACCATCCCCCCACCACCCGTGGTAATGATTTTATTGCCGTTAAAACTCACCGCACCAAAATCACCAATCGTCCCCGTGTGCTTACCCTTGTAAAACGAACCCAGGCTTTCCGCAGCATCCTCGACTAACGAGATATTCCATTTCAAACAAACGGCAACCAGTTCATCCAGTTCTACCGGATGACCGAAAGTGTGCATCGGTACCACGGCTTTGATTCTTCTGCCCGTTTGCTTATGGATGCAACCTGCCTCAGTGACTTGTGCATTCTCTTCTAAGAAAGCATCCATCGCTTTAGGGCAAAGCCCCAAGCTTACGGGAGAAACATCCACAAAAATCGGCTCGGCACCCATGTGATAAAGCGCATTACAAGTAGCAACAAACGTCAGCGCCTGCGTGATCACGAAGTCACCACGTTCAACCCCTGCCATGTAGAGGGCGGCGTGCAAGGCTGCTGTACCGTTGACCGTCGCCACTGCCTTTGGAGTGCCTGTAAATGCTTCCATTTTACGTTCAAACTCATCGACAAACTTACCGACGCTGGAGACAAATGTGCTTTCAATGGTTTCCATTACATACGATTTCTCGTTGCCCGCAAATGTAGGGGCATGCAACGGAATAAAATCTTGGGTTTGGTATTGGTCGCGTACAAATTCAACCAGTAACTGTGCGTTCATTCTTCTTTACCCTTACATCTTGCTATCGAGGTATTTGCCCGTTTCTTTATGACCGAAGTCGGGGATCATCGTAAAAAAGAGCGCCACAATCTGCTCTTTGCTCCAAGCTCGTTGATCTTTCATTTGGGCAATTTGTTCTTCAAAAAGACTCAACAACTCCGGTTGATACAGAGGTTCATTTTTGATGATGCCCAAATTTTCAAAACGTGCCATATCAAGCACTTCTTTATCAGTGAAAAACTCTTCGAAATCCTTTTCACCCGTCGTATCACTTTCGGTGAAAAGACAAGGCCATTTGCCTTGTGCTGGTAGCGTTTTCGCCAATTCACGAGCTTCATCTTCATTCGCGCATAAATGCGGCTCGTAGCCTCTTTGCTTTAGGTATTTCACCGCAATGTCTGCAAATGTAATCAGATGTAATGCTTCACTGAGTTTCGGAAAGAAAATGTCGCGATTTTCACCAAAAATACACGACATCAAACACAGTTCTCCCGACTCTTGAGGAGTGACAAAATAACGTTTGATGTCGTTTGGTGCGACAATCGGCTGATTTTTTTGGATACGTTGGTTAAAACCGTGTAGCAAAGAGCCATCAGAAAAGGCAACGTTAGCAAAACGCGCTGTCGAGATGGAAATCTGCTCACTCTTACGCATCAAAAACATTTCCATAATGCGTTTCGATGCCCCCATCATATTAACTGGGTTCGCGGCTTTATCCGTAGACACGCAGAAATACTTTTTAACGTCCGCATCGATCGACTGCTGGATAGTTTTGTCAGTGTTGAAAACGTTGACATCAATCATACGCATCAAGGTAAACGGATCTTTCTCACTACGAACGTGCTTAAGCGCTGAAAGATTTAATACGTAGTCATACTGTCCATCCGCTTTGATAAAGGCATCATACTCAATCGAACCAATATCTAAGGCGAAAGTTTGGAAATCACCATCGATATAACCAAATGAACTACGAATGTCACGCACCAATTCCACCATGTTGTTTTCACTAATATCGACAACATGAAGTTTCTGAGGGTTACGTTTGAAGATTTCTTTGGTGACCGCTTGGCCAATCGACCCTGCACCACCGAGAACAAGAAAACGAGACTCTGATACAATACGTTTCAACTCTTCATTATGAGCAGTAATATCAGTTGAAAATAATTCCTTTTCACGTCCAATTAAAGGCAATATATTGCTCATACTTTATCAATTCCTAATCACAATTTTTGTTCTATACCATCTCAGCCTTTTAAACATAGCTGAGACACATTTTATCCATTTTGAGACAGTCTATTTCTCGCTATCCCTTATAGAGCCTAGATTTTCTGTTTCTTTTTAAAACAGTCCCAATAGGCTCTTTTTTTTTCTTTTTCTTTATTAAACTTTTTATTAAAACCTAGTACTTCGAAGTGCTTCAATTATCTTTTCTAACAAAATGCCTAATCAAAACGAACATAACACCCATCATTCCGCCCAACATTGTTCCTAAAACACAAATTAATGCACGCTTGGGCTTAGCTTTCTCTTCCGGGATGATGGCGGGGTCAATTGTTTTAAATACGTATTCATCACGTACTTCGGCGAACATGATGGTTTTAGCTTGTTCTTCAACCAGCTTATAAAGAATTGCACGAATATCTGCGACATTAGTTTGTGATATCTGCTGATTTAAGAAATCACTACTGCGAATAGCTTCAGCAACATCGCGCTCCTTCATGACCTTATTAATATCTTCCACAAGCCAAGTAACCCATTGTTGTGCAACCGCTGGAGAAACATGTTCTACAGATACAGTAACCATACCTGTATCTTTAGCTGCATTAACACTAACTATCTTACTGAACTCTTTAAACGCTTCCTGCATTGACGGTTCAGATTTGAATGGTGCTTTGACTTCACGCACCCATTTTTTCGCTGAAGCATCATAGATATCACGATTGTAACTGACAGTGTTGTCACCCATATTCCACTTTTCAGCGGCCATCAAGTCTGGTAGAAGATTATGTTTTTGAATAAACTCACTAGCAAATTGACGTGATTTCACAACTTCAATAGCCATTTGGGTTTTATCAATTCCGCTACCACCACCTAAGTTAATACCCGCCATACTGGCTAAACCACCAAATTGCGATGCTAGGGCACTTAACCCGCCACCTTGTTCTTCGCTGGCTGGAGCCAATAAGGCCTCTGATTTATAAATATTGGGTTGCAAGACGGCAAAAATGACTGAGGCAATAGCAAAAACTGATGTTATTGTAATAATCAACCATTTACCTTTCCAGATAACAGCAAACAATTCTCGTAAATCAATTTCATCATCGGCAACGCCTTGAGGAAATGAAACATCAGCCTGATACTGATTAATATGTTGGGACATGTAACATTTGTCTCTTAGGTTTGAGTTTCGAAGACCTATCCTGTTATTACTCTTGTTCATAACAGGATAGGTAATAATCAAAAGGCAGATATTAAACTTAGATACCTGATATTGCGGAAATGGCGACTGCAGTATTGTAAATAATTCCCGTGATCTGGCTCCACAGTGTTAAGTTATCTTTGTATTCGGTATCTAACGGCACGATAATTGTATCACCAGCTGTGAGTTCGTTCTTATCACTAAACCACATAGATCGATTCGGCATTGCAACCGAACCATTAGCTTTAATGATATAAGTTCTATCATCATCGGCTCGCTCACGTGCTCCGCCAGACATCGCTATGTATTGCTCTGGTGTTAAACCTTTCTTAAATCTATGTGTGGCAGCATGCTGCACCTCACCCATAACAGCAATAGTTTGCTTTGTTGATGGCACATACAAAATATCTTGATCTTCTAATTGGATGTCTGCTTCTTTAATTCCAACTGAAATCGCCGACAAATCAACAACTAAACGTCCAACTGCTCTAATGTTCTCAAGATCATCCAGCATCATCTTTGCGTCACTATAATTGACCACGTTGCCATCTTTAGAGACACCACGTGTTGCAATATCACGACGTAATTGATCTGCCAACTTTTTAATTTCTAACTGCTCTTGCTGACGCACAGATTCTCTTACGAACACGGATGATGGTAGGTAAGCGTATTCGGTAAAACCACCAGCACGTGTAACAACATCAGCAAGAGTTTCACCACGGCGAATGTTATAAATACCAGGGAATTTTACTTCTCCACGAATTTCAACCGCTTTATTCTCTTGCCAATCAGGAGTTGTCAATACGGTAAGTATATCTCGAGACATTAACGCCTTATTGGCGTCACTTTCACCAGCAATAGCCGCATCTAAGTTTATGTTTGTATGACGTACAGAAGACGTTTGCTGTGAGAAAATGGTGCTAGTAAGTTCTGCTCGTGTAGTATAAGCACCTTCAAGTAAACCACCTGCTGCAATAATTAAGTCACTAACTTTAGCACCATGGGCTAACGGATAAACACCTGGATGACGCACCTTACCGCTTATGGCAACTACCTGAGCGCCATTATCTGAGCGGCCTTGAACGGCTAACTTCGAGACGATTGGATACAGAAGTTCACTTCGATTCATCGAATCGCTAAGTTTAATAAGCTCTTTATCATCAAAAAGATTTGCCAACATCTTGTTGACTTCACCTTTGACCAATTGCTCTTTATCGTCTGGAGCCTCTTTTGCAACAACAACTCCACCTATCTGACTGCGCTGAGTCAATTGCATTTTATCGAGTTGAGAAAAACCCGCCTTAAAGAGATCATTGCCGATTAATGAGTCACCAGAAAGAGATGTAACTTGCTTAATTCTTTGTTTAACCAGTTTGTTAAGCTCATAACGATTATGTGTATCATCGCTGTAATTGAACAAAATGACTTTATCGCGAGGTTGTAACGGTAAATCTTGATTTGACAATTTATCGCTAATAGCTCTACTGGGGGAGAATTGGAATACTTTAATATCACCATAACGATTAACTTCACGAACCAATATTGCATAACTTAAATCAGCGGATATAGATAAATCCCCCCAAAGAGACGGCAGTAAATCACTAATCTTCTGTCCTTTGAACCACTGATACTTGCCTGGACGGACAACTGCACCGACAACCGTTATTGCATCTTCAAACTGGTTAGAAGCACTTTTAACACGGATGAAATCACCCGGCTTAACTTTTGTTGATTTACCTAAAGAAGTAGTCAAATCTACATCAATGATGGAGCGTAAACCATTGCTGTTATAACGCTCCATACGGCTACTTTTAGGATATGCCCCTGGCTTTAACCCTGCAGCCATAGCGACAATATCACTAACGGTCTCATTTTTCTTAAGCTCATAGATCGCTGGGCGATGAACTTCACCAGTAATACTCACTAGGCCTCCGACAGAAGGAATGAATACAACATCTCCAGAACGTAAACCTAAATCTCCAGAGGCATCACCTCGCAGCAGTAGATCATACAAATCCATGCTTCCAACTAATTTACCGTTACGTTTGACTTGAATATTCCGCAATGAACCGATTTTGTTGACACCACCAGCAACAAACAACGCTTGGGTTATAGTTGATAAACTTGAAACAGTGTACGAACCAGGTTTATAAGCATCCCCGGCAATGAAAATACGAATAGAGCGCAACTCACCCATTGTTATGTTAGATTCTATGCCAATCATTTGCTTCTGAATTCTATGATTTAGCGATTCTCGAAGTTCACTAAAACTGAGACCTGCAACCGATATAGGCCCCAACTCGGGAAATTGTATGTTACCCTCACGGTTGATGACTAAATCATATTCCTTATTTTCCTTTCCAAATAATTGCACTTTTATACGATCACCGGGGCCAACAAGATATTCGCTCGGTACAGGCACATCTGTCGTTGGTGCAAAAGTACTAGGTTCACCCTCGAATAATTCATATCCAAAGCGATTTAACTCACCTTTTTGTTTATCTTGGGCAAAGTTAAGCGTATTGGCTCTCTCACTAGAATGATTAAGGACATCATTAGTCGTCTCTCTTGATTGCACAACCTGTGGGTTGTCAATAGATACCTGAGCTTTACTTGCCCCAACTAGCATTGACGGGTCTATACCATACTGGCGAGCAAGTCTTTGTTGTTCAGACGATGGAAGGCTTTTAAATTGCTCTATCATCTCAGGAGATGGTGTGATCGCATGAACTTGAGTGGTCATCAATATTAGGGCTGCAACTGCCGTTATTATGACTTTTTTGGTTTGTTGTAACACCGATGATCTCCATTGATAAACAAAGCATCGAGAGGTAGTTCTCGAGCAGTGGAAAAGAAGTTAAATGATAAATTGAGGTCAAACGTTAAAACGACTGTGCAGCCTGTGTATTCACAATGACGTTAAGCCGTTAAACCCGTTTTGTAAAAATTTAGAGTAACACTTGCCATAATGGCACTAGTTTAAAGTACAACTAAGATATAACTTCATCATTGAGCTTTAAATCAAAATTAGATGACGCTATTAAAATTGTTCAATAGTAGACACGCGCAACGAAGATAAATTGTTGATATATAACAATTAACTATTCAAGAAAAAATCTATAGACACGCTACCGCCCATAGGTTGCGGCTCCCAAATTGCCCATCGCATTGCGAATTTTTCAAGTTTTGCATTAACCCACTTTAATGTGGGATGACAAGGTTGTTGGCCTTACCTACTAAAACGGCCTATATCTATTTTGCTCTACACAACTCATGGCTACTTTCTAAAAACTTTCATAAAAAGCACATTATTAACTAGCTCTTTGTAGGCTTAGATTTTAATCGGAACCAGATTATAACAGCGCGGTATTGTACTAGAATCTGCCGCCAAGCACTGCTTATTAATGCACCACCTGTAAAATTAGATAGCTAAAAATGGCAATTCGATATCAAAAAACACCATTATTGAGTGAGATATCATTGGTCTGCCCCCTAGTTCGATAAAAAATTAACCATTAAATTTTTATGCCGCAACGTCAGTAATGCTAATAAAAATCTTTAAAAACAAGAAGATGAATCATTTTAATACCAAAATTGAAATCGTGCATATTTATCATCAGTCTTAGATTTACTTACCAACTCAAAGTGGCAGCAATGGCAGATCTCTCACATTAAACCGAGCCTTTTACGTAATTTTAGGGGATGATTTAGCTTGCAAAATTAAGTGTATCCATCCTTTTGAGCCATAAATTCACGTTTTATTAATCGGTTTTATACTGCTTTTAGGCACAGTGACTCGTTTCTGCTGGCCCATGATCTCAAACAGTATATGGCAGCGTTTATCACCGCTCTGTTCAGTAAAAATGCCTTCAAGATCGATAAATGGACCTTCTATAAATTTTACTTTATCGCCTTCAGCTAATTCTTGTTGCTCAACGTTATCAAAATTGGGCAAATTGATAAGTTTGTGCTCTCGCATCTTTATCCCATGGATAATGCTATCGTCAATCGGTGTCATCAATTCTTTACAACCGACGATACGAGAGACACCTCGAGTGGAATGAATACGACTAACACTGGTAACCGCAGGATCAAAATGGATAAACAGATAACAGGGAAATAACGGAACGCGCTTTACGGTCGTTTTCCCAGCTTTGGTTATTTGCTGTGGCAGTGTAGGAAGGTAGGTCTCAATCTGCTGTAGTTTTAAATTATCTTGCGCCCTAGCTTCGCCGCGGGGTTTGCAATACAACAGATACCAAGCTTTCATAGTTTTTTCTCAAGTGCCTAACTTTAAAATAAAAAAATAGGGACCACTTAATTAGCCCATCTACTACTCAAACGTAATAAGGCAGTCATTGGCGCTGAGATTAACTCGTAGTAAAGACAACGGGATAATGTGGATAACATCCTATTCACGCGGCAAAGCATAACAAATAGTTTCATCATTTGAAAACGTGATTTTATAACTCAAAAGTCAATAATTCGGTAAGCCAAACATGGCAACAGATAACCAACAAATGTCGCAATAGTAAGTGGTGTAGTAAATGTTCAATAACTATACGTTTAAGTTGATCAAATTGACTTTTAGGCAACTAAAAGGGTATATAAGGTGGGTTTAAAACAATTTAATACGTTAAATATTAAAAAATAACAAAAGTCTGCAACAGATAGACAACTAAAAACTTGAATAATTTCTTTAGCTTAAAACAGATTATCCCAAGTAAGCTCCTGTTGTTAAGACATTGATAATATTGCAACAATAAATTTTTCTACATAGATATTGTATATGTAGGCAATCACAAGCGAAGGTGGAAGACTTACATGAGCGCAGCAAAACCACAAGGTACGATGCTCGGGCATCCTAAAGGGCTGTTTCTGTTATTTACAACAGAATTATGGGAACGGTTTAGTTATTACGCAATGCGTGCGATTTTGGTGTTATATCTTGTCGACGCAGTTCAATCTCAAGGTGGACACGGATTGGGTTGGACCCAAGCCGATGCCCTCTCACTATATGGCACCTTCACAGGTCTAGTATACTTAACACCACTGCTCGGTGGTTGGTTAGCCGATAATATTCTAGGTCAGCGTAAAGCTATCTATATAGGCGGTGCATTAATGGCGATAGGCCAATTTGTACTTGCCGCGCCACATAGCTGGATCCCAGGGCTAGAGACCACGGTTTTTTATATTGGTCTTGGTACGCTGATTTTAGGTAATGGTCTGTTTAAGCCGAATATTTCTACCATGGTTGGTGATCTATACGAAGAAGGCGATCACCGTCGTGATGGTGCATTTACTATCTTCTATATGGGGATTAACTTAGGTGCAGCACTTTCTGGATTTATTGTTGCTTGGGCATATACCACCTTTGGCTACACTCAAGTCGTTGATGGACAAGAAGTGTTTATCAACAACTGGCAGGCTGGCTTCTTCTGCGCTGGTATCGGTATGGTGATATCACTCATTATCCAATTCTTGTTTGCACAAAAGCTATTAGGCGACATTGGAACAATACCCGCTGCTAAGTTAGAGAAACAAAATGCAGAAGCCAGAGGTGAACTACGTAAAGAACCCTTAACCAAAGTTGAACGCGATCGTATTAAAGTGATCATGGTTATGGGCTTATTTACCATCATATTCTGGGCTGGTTTCGAGCAGGCCGGTGGCCTAATGAACTTGTTCACCAATGACTTTACCAACCGTATGATAGGCTCATTTGAAGTGCCTACAACGTGGTTCCAATCGCTTAACGCTATCTTTATTGTGGTCTTCGCTCCGGTAGTGGCTTCTATCTGGATCCATCTAGGCAAAAAAGAACCCAACTCACCGGTAAAATTTGCCCTTGGTTTAACCTTATTGGCTATCGGCTTCCTATTTATGATCGGTGCCGTACTTGAGATGGGCGGCGATGCTAACGCTAAATCAAGCATGTGGTGGTTAGTGGGCGCTTATTTCTTCCATACTATGGGTGAACTGTGTTTATCACCGATTGGCTTATCTATGGTGACTAAGCTGGCTCCACTCCGTATTGCATCACTCATGATGGGCGCCTGGTTCCTATTTATTGCCGCTGCAAATAAGATCGGTGGTTTAGTGGGGTCGTTAATTGGTCCTGGTGGTTCGGTAGAAGATCAACTGGCTAATGCTATGTCTATCTTTGCTGGTATTGCTATTACGGCAGCCATTTCAGCGGTTATCCTATACTTCATGGCAGATAAACTTGTCGACTGGATGCATGGCGCTGAAGATGGCCCGCAAACTGAAGAAGAAGCACTAGAAGCGGAAATTGCTGTTACTGCAGAACACGAAGCGATTACAATTAAAAGATAAGCTTTAACGAAATAAAAACGCCTTACAAAACATTGTAAGGCGTTTTTTTATGCGCAATGCAAAGGCAATCAGGGTCGCAGATAAGCCGGGATCTCAGGTAATTAAAAGCTCATCTGTACATAACCACCTGGTGCTAGCGTGGTTTCATAAGTTAAGCCGACAAAGTGATTGGCCAACAACATGCTTTTATGTTGATTAACACTCGAGACTATACACAAACGTTCTGCTGGCATTAAATCCCTAAACTGAGTGCTAGGTTGCCCCCACTCAAAAATCCCTAGCTGAAGTGCATCAGGCATCGCCAGAGGTAATAACCCCTCGTGATTACGTATATAGCATCTCAACCCTTTACCTGCTTGAGCAATAGAGGCGCGGTAATGCGTTAACTCCACGACCACATAGATAAGATCGATATAAATATCCAAGCCAGACTTACTGATCCTGTCATTGAGGTAGCTCAGCATATTAAAAGGCTCGATCACCGTTTGGCTGTTGCCATTACGAAATAGTTTCAGCTTTTGATTCACAAAGCTTTTAAGCAGAACACTCGCAAACGCAGCGCGGTTATCTTGCGGATGAAAATGAGCCATATACATAATTTGATATTGCTCACCGACATTAGCGCTATCGATAAAGTAGGCGCTAACATCGTCATTTTTAAATAGGCTATAATCGATAGTCGCTTTAGGGTAATCAATCTCTGAGGGAGGAAAGAGCTGCTGCTGCACACTTTTGGCCGCTTCAGCATTTTGCTCTAACAAGTTAAGGTGTTCTTCTAACTCTTGATAGGACAGTTCTTCTAAGTCATCAAGCTTTACATCTTGTTGATGTGGGTTGATACATTGATGAATGGCATTTTCAATCAAATACAGATCGTTGACTGGCTTCACTAAGTAATCGCTAGCACCGATCCGCAGGGCTTCGACAACATCGGCCATCACCTGATTACCCGAGATAACGATAGATAAAGTGTTTGGCTTTCGTTTCACCATCTGTTTTAGCATCTCTAAACCGCCTAAAATCGGCATACTTAAATCCGCTAATACAATATCAAAATCAGTCTGGCTAAAGCGCTCTAACCCCTGTCGACCATCATCGGCCTCAACCACAGTGGCTCCTCGGTTCGAGAGAAAGGCGGCGACCACACTGCGAAATACCGGATCGTCTTCAACCAACAAAATCACGAGATCTTCTAACGCCATTCAGCTCCCCATACTTTGCACAGCGGCAAAGCTAACTAACCTAGTACATCTTAGTACGTGATAACAAGTAAAACTACTAACCTATTAATAAATAATAAGTAAAAGGTGAGTTGGTTTAATCTAATTCTTGCATGTATTCATCGAGCAACTCATCATCGTCGGTCGAGACAGGTACATCACCGTCATATACTTTATAGTCTACATGTTGGAAATAAGCTTCTTTCACAAAAGCATAAGGATCTAATGCATTATCGACTAGACGCTCTTGATCGATAGCTGAAGCGCGTCGATGCAGGTTTTTTAATCCCCACTTGGCCAATGACTGCCACATGGTCAGTTCTGACAAAGGAAAATAGAGTCCATCGACCCAATCAGACGCTAATTCACGCGTTACATAAGGGCCTAAAAAAGGCGCCATAAAATAGGGACCGTTTGGCACGCCGTAATAGCCTAACACCTCACTAAACTCATCTTGCTTACGTGGTAAGCCCATCATATCAGCCACATCAACAATACCCAGTAAGCCTAAGGTGGTGTTAATCGTAAAGCGACCACCCGCATTTGCCGCCCAGCCCCACTTACCTTGTAAGGCATTATTCACTAGAGAGCTTGGCTCTTCGAAATTCTGTACAAAGTTATTCACCCCAGTTTTAACTGGGCGAGGCAAGTAATCATTATAACCGTGGGCAACCGGTCGATATAAATATTTGTCTAAATAAAGGTAGTTAAAATCCCACATGGTGCGGTTAAAGCCCTCGAAAGGATCTCTGTCATCATTATAAATAATAGCGACATCTATGGTGCTTTCCTTAGCATTATTCTCATCTTCTTGTGTCGTTTGGGCTGCCAAAGGCGCCCCAAACAATAGCAAGCTTAACGCACTCCATTTATACTTCATATAACTCGGATTCCTATACAGCATTAACCATATCTAAAGTCATCTGTCCTTGTGACGATATAGATAATACTAGACTACACAGTTTGATTTGCCTTTCAGACCGCCTAGGATACTCAGCAAAATCACTAGGTCAAATTGAAATTTGTAAAATGTCTTTAATCACTTAACCGTTTGGGGCTGCCTCTTGAATCAAAACAGTATTATAAGGCCTGTAAACACGGACGTTGTGGCGACCTCAACCACACTCAGTACCAGTAAAGCTGAGGTCCTTATCCCGGTCGAGTTCAAGCGCACTGCAGAAGGTGACGCTATAAGCCTCAATAAGCACAACTACCGTATAGAATACTCTCGTCGTATCGATCGCCAAGTAATGAGTACGGCAGACCAACAAAAAGTCGTGGTCACACAACTTTATAGCGCCAATCCAGCATCAAGCAATCTTAGTGCTAAATTGCAATTATTGGGTAATATCTATAACGAACAAATTCCAGCGCCATTGCAGGCTTATATTAAGGGTAACCAAGTCAACCTCATACAACTGGCTCAGTTGGCATCAAGGGCACAAGGCTATCCCCTTGGCGAGGCAAAGATCGTGGCGGGTATGGTCAGTCTGGCTGGCGCATTAGCTTTCACCACGAGCAATAATACCTTACCCTCGGGTACCTATGGCGCAGCTATCATAGTGGAAAATGGCCAACTACACTTAAGCCTCACCGCGAAGCTCGGTCAAATTGCAGTCACCTTATCCCCAATGACATTAATGCAAGCACCTAAACAGGAGTCAGCAAGCCAGCAACTGGCCACCCTCCCCTCGCTAACTAGCACTTACAGTCAATTGAGTCAGCACTTAGCCAAACAAGCCGTGCCTCAGTCACAACTAGCGACCTTACAAAACGCCACCGCGGTACAGCTCTCCAGCAATGCATTTTTTGCAGCCAATCCACTACCACTTCTAGGGGAAAAGATCCCGTTTTTTGGCCCCATGACGGCCCGAGACGATGCCATAATTAAGGCGACTAACCTCTATCAATTACTGGCTAACATTAAGATACCCTTCATCGAGGGCAACCGCGGAACTACGGCACAGGGCACTGTTCATCCATTGATGCTTAACTCACAGTGGCTTACCTCAACAATGGGCAGTACCAGCCAACCCACAGGCCAGACTTTAGGCCCGCCTTCTTCCCCCATACACAGGGGATTAAGCCAAGCACTACAGCAATTAGTCAGCAGTGAAGCAACACACTCAAGCAGATCCCAGGTATCGAGTGAGCAATCACTACTGAGCTTAGTCAAGCAGCGACTGGCTCTGGCCTTTCCTCGTCCTTTAGCCGATCTCGCCGTGCCAAACATTTTGCAACGAGAATTGATAGATACCTTAGCAGGAATAGCCTCTCCGCTAACCGCCCATACATCAGCTGCTAGTCATAGTGGCACTATCGCGGTGCTGTTTCAGTTATTATTAGGTCGTAATTTACAACAAAACAGCCAAGTCGATGCCAGTAAATACCTTATGCAACTACAGCGACAAGTTGGAGCAAGTTCTTCCCTGCTGAGATTATTAGATAAAGCGGGAGTGGGTGAGTCTATGGGTAAGTTGTTATCTGGCTTGTCTTTATATCAGCAAGCCAGTAGTGATAACAATCAAGGCATCAACTGGTATTTTGCCTTGCCTTATACCCTAGACAATAAGCAAGAGGAGCTAGAAGGTCATTTTGAACAAACAACTCAAGATGCTGATAACAAGAATAAATGGCGGTTACAGCTTAAGTTTAACTTAACTAGTGGTAGCCTATTGATCAATGCTGATATCAAACAACAGCAACTTAACCTTAGCTTTACCTCAGATAGTAAGCCACTGCTCACAAGCATCGATTTACGCCTTGAGGGGCTACAACAAAAACTAACCAATATCGGTATGCGAAATATCAATATAATTACTCAGCAAAACCAGGTACCTGCTAGCTTACTGCCTGGTGAGCACTACTTAGTTAAAATAAAAGCATAAGGCCAACCCATTATGTCTACAGACAAGAACACAACTTCGGGTGCTACTCAAGCGGTCGCGTTAAGCTATGATGGAGTATCGAGTCCGAAGATCACAGCCAAAGGCAGCGATTTAGTGGCAGCGGAGATCATCGCCCTAGCCAAAGAATCGGGCATTTATATTCATCAAAACCCGGATCTAAGTCATTTTTTACAAAAACTTGAGATTGGCGAAGAAATACCAAAAGAACTCTACCTACTTATTGCCGAGTTGATCGCTTTTGCTTATATGCTAGATGGTAAATTTCCCGACCGTTGGGATAATATGCACCAAAAAATCGTTGAAGCAGTTTAACTTCTCATGTTATGACTCCACATTAGTCCTTGCCATGTAACCTGAGAAGCAATTCGGCTTCAGCTTTGGGTAATTCACACTCGGCGACCAATTCATCGACTCCAGCGCCCAATGACACCATCTTCATTGCCCTAGAATAGAGGCGCGATTGCGGATCTTGTTGGCTAGTTTCATCAATTCTGGCATCTTGCTTTGCCAATCGTTTTTCTAATTCGAGCATCCGCCGGCCAACCCCAATGGTCCCGGTGCGTAACTCTTGCAATTCGCGTTTAACCGCTTCTCGCTGGCGATCACTCTCTTTAACCAGTAATGTCAACGCATCCACCTTAGAGCGTAACTTAGCTGTTTGTTTTTGTTGATATAATACTAATGCTAAGCAAGCAATTACATAGAGTAATGCCGCGATTAAAATTTCATCGGCAATCATATTCCGCTCCAATCCATTCTATTTATTGTGATACGTCACGAAGGTTAGACCACCGTTATACTGTGGGCTTTAGATTATACTAAAAAGCCATCGCGATAAGCGATGGCTTTTATCCTAGCTGAATAATACGCTAACAGCTTAACTTATTATAATTGAGTCAATTCCATCCACTCTTCATCAGATAAAAGCTTATCTAGATCAACCAAGATCAACAGCTCATTATCTCGATTACTGACACCTTGAATAAACTTAGCACTTTCTTCTGTGCCCACATTAGGGGCATTGTCGATATCTGAAGCACGTAGATAAACTACCTCGGCAACGCTATCAACCAAAATACCAATCACTTGCTTTTCAGCTTCAATGATCACGATACGGGTTGAGTCATCGACATCAGATGAAGCCAAGCCAAAGCGTGAGCGGGTATCGATAACAGTAACCACATTACCGCGCAAGTTGATGATACCCAACACATAATGCGGTGCACCAGGAACAGGAGCTATTTCGGTATAACGCAGCACCTCTTGAACCTGCATCACATTAATGCCATAGGTTTCATTGTCTAAACGGAAAGTAACCCACTGCAACACTTCATCATCTTTACTTGCAGCCACTGCCGCGACGTTTCTTACATCTGCCATATAAACCTCAGTCAATAGAGTCCTGACTACTCAATCCTAAATTCAACAATTCAATCAATGCTTGCACATGTAATATGCCGCACATCTGCTCTTTCACAACGCCAGCTAACCAAGGGCGTTTACCCGCTTTGGTACGCCAGTTAACTTCCGATTTTAAAATTTTAACTGAATTGATTAGCGATTCGCACGCCAATCCCCAGTTGCTGTTTTCTAGCTGCACAATATATTGGTAATTCACCGATTGTGCTAGTTTGTCATCGTATTTTTCGGGCATCACCCAGGCGCACGTATCGACCACGTTGAGCTGTGAGCCGCGATGCGCTTGAACACCATGGTACCAGTTCGGTCTTCCCATGATATGGTTAACCCGCTCAATCTTAACAATGCCACCTAGACTGACTAAAGGGACGGCAAGCGTTAAACCTGCAACGTTAAAAAATAATACTTGAAATTGCTCATCCAAAGTGTCGATTAATGCCTCGGTTATCCCGGGTGGACTTGAGCCCGTTTGGGTTTGAGGAGCAATAGATTGCTCTGTCTCAACAACCTCTTGACGACCCAAATTAAGAGTAGCTGAAGTTGCAATCTTTTCTTTGACTTGCGACGTAGGCTTCGCTATCTCCGCCACTGTCTTATCAGTAATCTTAACCTGCAGTTGTGTATTTAATCCCGTCTTTAATTCCGTTTTCAATTGAGGTGTTAACTTGGTCTCAATTCGAGTTTCAAGATTGGCAATTAACTTAGCGCCAATATCAGTTGGAGACGCTTCAGCCACTGGTGCTAACAGTTGCGCTAATGATTTTTTATTAACCTTTGGTGTCGCATAATTAGCCTGCTGATTTACCTTGGCGGTTTGTAACACCGGTTTAACCTCAGGGACAATGACACGGATAGCTTCATTAACCTGTTTATCATCTTGCCTGCCTTGCTGTTTATTCGGCGTTATATCCGTCTCAGGCTGCGCATTATCCTCAGTGATATCTTCTGCTAGCAACAGTGAAAAATAATCTAACACCGCATCATCAGTTGAGTTCGACATGAGCAAATTCCTTGCTGAGCAGATAATCTAATAAGCGCTCATAAGCTTTTACACCACGCGAATTCGCCGCATAATGAGAGGCTGGAAGATGCGCTAAGCTAGCGTCTCTAAACTTGGTATCTATCGGAATAACATCTGGCCACAACGCCGCGCCAAAATCACTTTCTAAGTGTTGTAGTGCTGATGAAGACGCCTTAGTGCGCCTGTCATACATGGTTGGGATCACCGTATAACTATATGTGATTTTTTTCGAACGCCCCATTAGAATCATGGTTTTCACCATTCTGTCCAGGCCCTTTATCGCTAAAAACTCGGTTTGTACCGGCACCAATATATGCTCACTGGCTGCCAATGCGTTTACCATTAAGACACCAAGGATCGGGGGGCAATCGATAAGTACGGTGTCGTAATCCTGCTCGACCAAAGACAATAGTTTTTTTAAAATCAACCCCATGCCTTCTTGATGGCCTAAGGAGCGATCTAGAGTCGCTAACGCCATCGTCGCCGGCAATAAGCTTATCCCCTCGACTTTGGTCAGCACAATATGCTCGGACACCTGCTGTTTAGTCAGTGTCTTATGGTTCAAAAACAGATCATACAAGGACCCAGAAATCGATTCAGAATCGATCCCCAAATAATAGCCCAGCGATGCATGGGGATCGGTATCGACCATCAATACCCGTTGACCGCGCTTCGCTAACGCACCTGCAAGGCTGACTACCGATGTTGTTTTACCCACACCGCCTTTTTGGTTTGCTATGGTCCAGATCTTCAACAAAAACCCCTTTATATCCTGCAGCGTTTCGCTAGCTTATTGACTTAATTATCATCACGCGTGGTCACCCTAATTCCCCCATGAGGTAAGGCTATCACCTTAACACCATCTTCACTTTCAGACAGTTCATTGGTTTGCGAATGGACAGTTCTATCACTCTTTATAGGCAAATGATCTGCTGCATCGCTCGCTTGTGGCGTCATGATCGGTGAACGGCTGCCCCTCGCATCCCCAAGTAATCCCATTTCAATCCGCACCTGTGAGCCGGGTTGAGCCTGTCCAATAATTGACTGCGTCACTTTTGGGTTAGCCGCCATCCATTGGGCAAATGTTTGCGCCTGCTCTTCTGGCACCATTAATAGTACTTGGCTATTTTCCAGTTCAGCAATTTTTGCTTCTAACAGACTATTTTTATGCCGCATATCGAAATACAGCGCCCCGGTCACGATACTGCTAATGATAAGTAAGAATAGCCACAACATAGTGGTAGTACTTATCTGCTGTTTAGCCACGACCAGTCTCAGTTAAAATCGCTTCTGCCATCTCATCCAAGGCGAATGACTTGCTTGATATCCCCGCAGCCGTTACCGCTTGTGGCATACCATACACAACACAACTGGCTTCATCTTGGGCCCAAATGGTGGCGCCCACATTTTTTAGCATTCGCGAGCCTTCACGACCATCAGCCCCCATTCCGGTCAGGATCACCGCAAGCGCATCTCCCCCAACCAACTTTGACGCCGAGGCGAAGGTAATATCGACACAGGGTTTATAGTTCATATCGGCACTGCCAGCGATAATTTTAATCCGCCCATAAGCGCCGCTGCGCTCCAGCATCATTTGCATGCCTCCGGGGGCTAAATAAGCGCAACCTGCACGCAGTTGATCGCCATTTTCTGCCTCTTTAACATTAATCGCGCACAAGCTATTTAAACGCGTAGCAAAGGCTGGCGTAAACGCCGCTGGCATATGCTGTACCAATAAAATAGGGTGTGGATAATTAGCGGGAAGCTTGGTTAAAATCCGCTGCAGGGCTACCGGGCCACCCGTTGATGTACCGATAAGTAATATTTTGTACTTTTTACCACTCGCCCGGTGTGACATTTGGCTGCGGGAAGTGGGTCTATCGGGGGCCACCACCTCTCGACTATCCGTGCTCACAGTTACGCCAGTTCTGGTTAAAGTACTCACTGACGCTGGACGTGGCGTAATAGGTCGATAAATTCGACGTCGTCCTAATGCCTTTATGCGCTGCTGCAGTAATACGATGGCGTCATCTTTATTAGTGGCAATATCTTCAAAACGCTTAGGCAGAAAATCGAGTGCGCCCGCTTCTAACGCATCTAACGTGGCTTGGGCACCATCATGAGTCAAAGAGGAAAACATTAAAATAGGCGTCGGACACTTAGCCATGATCTGACGCACAGCGGTAATGCCGTCCATCACTGGCATCTCGATATCCATGGTGATCACTTGAGGCTTGAGTTGTTCGGCCAGTTTAACCGCTTCAGCGCCATTGACGGCAGTACCTATGACTTCTAAATCTGGGTCCTTAGATACGATCTCACTGACTCTTCGACGAAAAAAACTCGAATCATCGACAACTAATACTTTAATGGCCATTCAATTTCCTATCGACAGCAAACCTCTGTAAGCAATCAAACGTGACCCTGTTACGGGGTCACGCTTAATAGGTTATCAGACAGTCTTACTTAACGTTTACTGCTTGTTTTTAGCGTAATGCTTCAATAATCCAGGTACGTCTAAGATCAATGCAATCCCCCCATCAGAGGTGATCGTTGCACCCGCCATACCTGGGGTGCCATGAAGCAAGGTCCCTAACGGCTTAATTACCACTTCTTCTTGACCAATCAAGGAGTCAACCACAAAACCTATCTGAATTGTGCCTAACTGAACGATCACCACATGGCCTTGCTTTTTATCGCCATGCTTGAAGCCGCTCTCTTTCCTGTTAAGCCAATTCTCTAGATAGAACAGCGGCACCGCCTTATCACGAACAATAACGGTTAGCTGACCATCTACAATATTGGTTTTTGTCAAATCAAGATGGAAAATTTCATTCACACTGGTTAACGGCAAAGCAAACACTTGCTCGGCCACTTCCACCATCAGTGTTGGCATAATCGCCAATGTCAAGGGGACTTTAATCTCTAAACAAGTGCCTTTGCCTTTGAGCGAATCAATATGCACCGTGCCATTAAGCTGGGTGATACGCGTCTTGACAACGTCCATCCCCACGCCACGGCCGGAAATATCGGAGATCTCTACCTTAGTTGAAAAACCTGGGGCGAAAATCAGATTATATGCTTCTGAATCCGTCATACGCGCAGCGGCATCTTCATCGAGCACACCACGGCTGATAGCGATTTGCTTAAGCTTATCGGGATCCATGCCTGCGCCGTCATCCTCAATCTTGAGCAGGATATGATCCCCCTCTTGACTGGCTGACAAGGTAATGGTGCCGGTACGCGTTTTACCGTTAGCTTCACGCTCATCAGGCATCTCTATACCGTGATCGACAGAATTACGCACCAAGTGAACTAGTGGGTCGGCCAGTGCTTCAACTAAGTTTTTATCCAGATCGGTGTCTTCGCCTATCATGCGAAGATCAATCTCTTTGTTAAGCGTTCTAGCTAAATCACGTACCACGCGAGGGAAACGACCAAATACCTTTTTAATCGGTTGCATGCGGGTTTTCATCACCGCACCTTGCAGATCGGCAGTCACCAAATCTAAATTAGCTAAAGCTTTAGACATATCTTCGTCATCACGAGAAATGCCAAGACTCAGCAGACGATTACGTACCAATACTAACTCTCCGACCATATTCATGATCTCATCGAGTCGAGCAGTATCAACCCGCACTGTGGTTTCGGCCTGTGGCATATTAGCAGCAGGTGTTTTAGTAACGGCGGCTTGTGGTTTAACTTCAGTCTTAGCCGGACTCGGTGTCACTTCAGCCGCTGCAGGCGTGGGCGCTGCAACCACTTTCGCCGCCGGAGTCGCAATAGAGGAAGCGCCAGGGCCTGCACCAGAGCCGTGCAATTCATCGAGTAACTTTTCAAATTCATCGTCACTAATTTCGTCGGCATCAACTGCTGGAGCTGGCGCCTCAGGCTCTTTCGCAATGGCGGCTACAGGTGGTTTAAAACTGCCTGCGCCGTGCAGCTCATCTAGCAGCGATTCAAACTCATCATCGGTAATATCATCACTGGACAAGCTAACATCATTAGAAGCTGATTCAGTCACTGTTGGGCCTTTACCCGATCCGTGCAGCGCATCGAGTAAGGCTTCAAATTCTGACTCGTTGATTTCATCAATACTGCCGTCGCTGCCACCACCAATAGCACTCACTACTGTGTTATCGCTGGTATCAAGCGGTTCAAACAAGGTGGCACCTTCATCGCTAGGAACATCGGCTACCTCATCGACAATCGTTGCCTCTGCCTTACCGGCAGACAATGCCACCTCTGATGCGAGCATACCGCCAGAACTTAACAGTTTAAGATTTGCCAGTAAGGTTGCATCGGCAGGGCTTTGAACTTGTCCGGCTTTCGTCTCGGCAAACATCGAATTAATCGCATCGACAGCCTGTAAAATAATATCCATAAGCTCAGCAGAGACACTTCGTTTGCCAGTACGCAGCAAATCAAAGGTATTTTCTGCTTCATGGCAAACATCGACCATGGGAGTCAGACTTAAAAAGCCCGCTCCGCCTTTAACGGTATGAAATCCACGAAAAATGGCATTGAGCAGTTCGGTATCATCTGGATTATTTTCCAACATGACCAGCTGTTCAGATAACAGTTCGAGTATTTCTCCCGCCTCTATCAGAAAGTCCTGCAGTATCTCTTCATCAACATCAAACGACATTAATATGACTCCTACTTAGAAACCTAGACTCGACAGTAAGTCATCCACTTCATCTTGCCCTGTTACCACATCATCACGCAGTTCTGCGTTCATAATCGGGCCTTCGGCTTCGACACTCTTGGTTGACTTAAGCGCCTTACTCGATGTGGGGTGCTCACCAAAGACGGTCAACATCGACACTAAATTGTTTTCGACTTCACGCACCAACTCAATCACTCGGCGGATCATCTGCCCAGTAAGATCTTGGAAATCTTGCGCCAACAAGATATGGTTGAGCAGCTCTTTCAAGCGTGTTGAATCAGACTCGCTGCGGTCAATAAACTGCTGCACATCGTGACATAATGCTTTAAACTCATGCAGTTGGATGTCTCGCTTCATCAAGCGATCCCACGTTGGCTTAACCGCTTTAATATTGGTGGTTAGTGCATCGGCAAGGGGCAATGACTCTTCAACTGCATCCATGGTTTTATTGGCCGCTTGTTCTGTCATCTCAATGACATAACTTAAGCGCTCTTTAGCATCTGGAATTTCACTGTTGGTCAATTCAACCAAACGGTCATCAACCTGAAAATCGACAATGGCACTATGAAGTTGACGGGTTAACCTGCCAACTTCATCAAATAACTCTTTTTGAATCGGACTCGCAATATCTCTTACGATATTGTCAGCTTTATCCTGTTCATTAGCCTCAAGCAATTCAACAAGTTGTCTTGCTTGTGCTAACGTGATCAGCCCTAAAGTATTTGCCTGCATAGCTCAACCTTAATTAACTGAGTCGTTCAAAAATTTTGTCTAACTTCTCTTTTAATGTTGCCGCGGTAAAAGGCTTAACAACATAACCGTTTACACCAGCTTGTGCTGCTGCAATGATCTGTTCCCTTTTAGCTTCCGCTGTCACCATTAACACCGGTAGGTGCTTAAGATTGTCATCTGCGCGAATGGCCTTTAGTAGGTCAATTCCTTGCATACCAGGCATGTTCCAGTCGGTTACGACAAAATCAAAATCACCTTTCTGTAGCATGGGCAATGCCGTTGAACCGTCATCTGCTTCCTGAGTATTGTTAAAACCCAAGTCTCTTAACAAGTTCTTGATGATACGCCTCATTGTTGAAAAGTCGTCAACGACGAGAATCTTCATATTCTTGTCCAAGGTTTCCTCCGCGGAGCTGTTTTTATATTGCTCATGTAATCGTTATGTATGGGTCCAATGCTTTAATTTAGCTTTTAATCTCAACATGGCCTGACTCAATATCTGGCTCACTCTCGACTCGCTAACGTCCAGTACGGCTCCAATCTCTTTTAAATTTAATGCTTCGTCATAATACAATGACAAAACTAAACCATCTCTTTCTGGCAGTAATTTTATCGCGTCAACCAAGGCTTCATGAAACTGAGTTTCGGCTAATGCATCGAAGGCATCGTCTTGGTGATCGTCTTCCTGCCTTACTATATCGACCGAAACGCCGAGATCTTCAATACCAATTACCTTGCCGACTGATACATCGTTTAAAATGTGATGATATTCATCTAGTGTCATGTCTAATCGGTCGGCAATTTCGGTATCTTTAGCGTCGCGGCCCAGTTCCTGTTCGAGCTCGTCAATCACTTGCGCAACACGGCGTTGATTACGGTGCACCGAACGCGGAACCCAATCGCCGCGCCTTATTTCATCAAGCATTGAGCCCCGAATTCGAATCCCCGCAAAGGTTTCAAATTTGGCACCTTTACTACCATCAAAATTTGATGAGGCTTCAAGCAGGCCCATCATACCGGCTTGTAATAGATCATCTAATTGAACCGATGCTGGCAAACGGGCTAATAAGTGGTGGGCAATCCTTTTTACCAGCGGCGCATACTGTTCAACGATAGACACTTTATTATCTAAACAGGTATACGCGGCCGCTTTACTCACTCGTGCCTTCCTCTTGCTGATTGTTACGCTGTACTAAGCGTTCAACGAAAAACTCTAAATGACCACCCGGTTGCTGTGGGATCGGCCAACTGATTATTTTATTTGCTAGCCCATGATAGGCGATTGATGCAGGTGATTTTGGAAAGGCTTCGACGATAAGCTTTTGCTTACGAACTGACTTTCTGAGGTTTTCATCGAATGGAATCGTCGCGACAAGTTCAAGCGCTACATCAAGAAAACGGTCGGTCACTTTACTTAATTTAGCAAACAACTCCATCCCTTCACGTAGGCTGCGAGCCATGTTGGCAACAATTTTAAAACGGAACACACCATGCTCACGGCTTAATATCTTAATCAGGGCGTAGGCATCGGTGATCGACGTTGGCTCATCACATACCACAATTAATACATCTTGCGATGCCCGTGAAAAGCTCAGCACCATGTCAGAAATACCCGCTGCGGTATCGACAATTAAAATATCAAATTGAGTACGCATTTCGCTGAAGGCGCGAATAAGCCCGGCGTGCTGAGCAGGAGATAGCTCGACCATCGACTGTGAGCCCGACGTAGCAGGGATAATACCAATCCCTTTGGGGCCTCTAACAATCACATCATCCAGATCGGCATCGCCTGATAGCACATGGGATAAATTACGCTCAGCCCTTAAGCCTAACATCACATCGACGTTCGCTAAGCCCAAATCGGCATCGAGCACTAAAACACGCTTACCCTTTTCGGCGAGTGCAACCGCGGTATTGATAGAGACACTGGTTTTACCCACGCCACCTTTACCGCCAGACACCGCAATTACTTTTACTTTTTCGTTATTTGGTTGATTCATCATTCGTAAACCGCTTGCTTGATCCCGACTCATTGTTTTACTCAAATGCATAGGCCTGTTGATGTGACCTTTCAGTTTGTTGTACAGGTTGCTCTTTCTTATCTAATACTGAAAGCGCCTTGTGTGCTAACGCGAGTGTATCTGCAACCTGCATATCTTCTGGAACTCGTTGGCCATCAGTGACATAACTTAATGGTAAACCACTTTGGATCAATACGCTCAAGGCTGGTGCTAAGGCGACCGACTCGTCCAGTTTGGTTAATACTACACCCGATAATGGGATTCTAGCGAACTGCTTCACCGCATCTTCTAGTACTCTTCTTTGACTCGTTGACGACAGTACCAGATAACTGCGTATAGGTAATCTGCTATTTGCCGTTAAATTATCGAGTTGCTGGAATAAGCGTATATCTCGCTGCCCCATGCCAGCGGTATCGATCAATACTAACTTGCGATTGCGCAGCTGATACAAAATTTGTTCCAACTCATTAAGATCATGCGCCTGCTTTACTGGACATCCCATTATTTTGCCATAGGTTGCCAGCTGCTCATAGGCTCCGATGCGATAATGATCGGTTGTTATCAATGCTACTTGATCTGAACCATGATGTGCTGCAAATCGAGCGGCAATTTTGGCAACACTGGTGGTTTTGCCGACACCTGTTGGCCCAACAAAAGCGACCACACCACCTTGGCGCACAATATCATCGCCCTGATTGTCGAGCATATTCGCCAGGCTTCTCGGTAAGATTTTGACTAATTCTGCTGGCGGATAATGTTCACTCAGCCCTGACAACTTGGTCGCCACTTCGGCAGAAAACTCTGCCGCTAATAGGCGGCTCTCAAGCATGGCGCCGACAGGATCCAGTCGGCTCTTTTGCTCGCTAAGCAGCGAAGTTACTTGGTGAGTCAATAGGTTACGTAGTGATGCGAGCTCTTCTCGCATTGAGTCAAATTCAACACTCGCCGCGCTCGGTTTATCACGCTTTTGACCAAAATGGTTTTGTTGGTTGGATTCGGCGCGTGCTGGCTTAGGCTCGCTACTAGGCGCTTGTAGCCCTTTAGCCCATTCAGGCATCTCTAATTCTTCATTAGTACGACCAATCTGCTGGTTAACGCGGCTTTGTTGACGCTCAAGCAGGGCTTGTAACGAATCGGCAGCGGGTGCAGGTTGTTTTTTTGACTCGGTCTTGATGGGTTGGCGACCAATGGAGACTTTTTCATCGGCGAGATCAAGTAAGCTCGACGGCGTCATATTCGCGACCGCTGGACTTAGCGATTTTTTGGGCTCGTCATAATCGACAGCCGCGACAATCTCGATGCCACCGGTGACTTTTTTGTTAGACATGATCACCGCATCAGAGCCTAAGGTCTCTTTCACTTGGGCCAAAGCTGAGCGCATATCTTTTGCTAAAAAACGTTTAATTTTCATCTAAATACTCTCTACTGACCGACCGCTGATACGATGCGAATTTGTTTTTCATCGGGCACTTCTTGATAGGAGATCACCCGTAAATTTGGAATCGTATGTTTAACGAATCGTGACAGCGTCGAACGTAACATTCCTGAGGTCAACAAGATGGCGGGCTCTCCTACCATCTCTTGCCGTTGCGATGCATCGATAAGCGATTTCTGCATCCGCTCAGCCAGACTCGGTTCGATATTCGGCCCATCGCCGCCTGTTGCTTGCATAGACTGATGCAACATCTGTTCCAATTCTGGCGCCAAAGTAATGACAGGAATTTCCACCTCTGGGCCACTGATCTCTTGGATGATCATGCGCTTTAAGGCAATACGCACTGCGGCGGTCAACACCTCAGTATCATTGCTCTTGGGCCCGTATTCTAACAGGGTTTGTACTATGGTTTTCAAATCTCGGATAGACACGCCCTCGTTAAGCAAGTTTTGCATCACTTTAACCACAGTGCCCAGTGGCATCACATCGGGAATAAAGCCATTAACTAACTTGGGCGAATGCTTAGCCAGCATATCCATTAACTGCTGCACCTCTTCATAACCTAATAATTTAGAGGCATTATTGGTGAGCAATTGGCTAAGATGCGTGGCAACCACTGTAGCTGCGTCAACGACGGTATAACCTAAGGTTTGTGCGTGCTCTCTAAGCTCTGGCGCTATCCAAACGGCTTCAAGCCCAAAGGCGGGATCGGTGGTTTCGACGCCATCAAGCTTGCCATACACTTGGCCTGGGTTAATCGCGAGCTCGCAATCATGGCGAATTTCAGCCTCACCCGACGCCACGCCCATCAAGGAGATGCGATAAGTGTTGGGCGACAGATCTAAATTGTCACGGATATGCACCGCCGGCACCAAGAAACCTAATTCTTGTGACAGCTTCTTACGCACTCCTTTGATACGGTTGAGTAATTCACCACCTTGGCCCTTATCGACCAAGGGGATTAATCGATAGCCCACCTCTAACCCTATGGTATCGACATGTTGCACATCATCCCAACTCAACTCTTTAGGCTTATTGTCACCAGCGGGACTCGGAGAGGTTTTAGCAAGCTCTAGCGCTCTTTGACGATCGAGATCTTTTTTACGATGAATATAATAGGCACCACCGGCAGTCAGCAAACCAAAGCTGAGAAAAGCAAAATGCGGCATGCCAGGCACAATCCCCATGATCAACAATACCGCGGCGGCAATGCCTAAGGATTTAGGGCTGTCAAACATCTGCCCCATCACCATTTGCCCCATGTCGCCTGACTCATTTTGACGCGTCACCATTAACGCGGCCGCAATCGACAACAACAGGCCTGGGATCTGCGCCACCAAACCATCACCAATGGTCAGCAAGGTATAAATTTCTACAGCTGAGGAGAAATCTAGCCCGTGCTGCACCATACCAATGACAAAGCCGCCGAGAATGTTGATCACTAAAATCATGATGCCGGCAATTGCATCGCCTTTGACAAATTTTGACGCACCATCCATCGCACCATAAAAGTCGGCTTCTTTAGTGACTTCTGCACGGCGTAAGCGCGCCTGATCTTGGTTTAACACCCCGGCGTTTAAGTCGGCATCGATAGCCATCTGTTTACCTGGCATCGCATCGAGGGTAAAACGGGCGCTCACTTCAGAAATACGTCCAGCACCTTTAGTGACTACGGCAAAGTTGATAATGATCAAGATAAGAAACACGACCAAACCCACGGCATAGTTACCGCCAATTACCACAGAACCGAACGCTTCAATCACCTTACCGGCGGCATCGCCACCATTATGGCCTTCGAGCAAGACGATACGCGTCGAGGCCACGTTCAGCGCCAGTCGCAGCAAAGTAGCGACTAGCAATACCGTTGGGAAGGCCGCAAAGTCGAGGGGGCGATCTGAATAGATGGCCACTAAAAGCACCACCAAGGCTAAGGCAATATTGAACGAAAATAGGATATCGAGTAAGAATGCTGGCATCGGCAAGATGATCATCGCCAAGGCTGCAAGCACGAGTACAGGCGTACCAATGCCTTTAAAGTTTGCCGGTTTAACCTGTTTTAGTTGACCTAATGTTGCTTTCAAATCCATCAATTTAGCGCCTGAACTTTGACATCTGAACGGTTAACAGCAAAAAGCGCGCCAACCTACTTGCAGTCACCTAACGACAGCAAACACGACGCTAATATTTCAGCTCATCGGGAATAGGCTGATTTAACGGCACGGGTGTGGGTCGCTTACCGCCTTTTTGTTGATATTGCTTCAACTGAAAGACATAGGCCAATACCTGAGCAACAGCGGTGAAGAGCCCCTCGGGGATCTCTTGCTCTATCTTAGTCGTATGATAAATGGCCCGTGCCAGCGGTGGAGCTGATACGATTGCCACCTCATGCTCTCTGGCAATTTCACGTATCTTAAAGGCAACCTCGTCGACCCCTTTCGCCAATACATAAGGCACTGCGGCCTTGGTGACATCATATTTAATCGCAACCGCATAGTGTTCTGGGTTGACCACTATCACATCGGCATTGGGTACCTCGGTCATCATGCGACGCTGCGCCATTTCGCGCTGCATCTGCCGCACCCGTCCCTTAACTTCGGGCTGGCCTTCGGTATCCTTGTATTCGTCTTTGATCTCCTGCTTGGTCATGCGCAGCTGTTTACTGTGGTTCCAAATTTGAAACGGTACATCAATAGCAACAATGATCACTGTCGATGAACATAAAATAATGAACATCCATATCAGCAGATCCAGCGCATTATACACATTACCCGGGAGGTGTCCTTGTGACAGGGTCAAGATATCAACGAAATAGTAATACAGTAAAAAGTACGCCATCATAGCGACCACAGAAAACTTTGCAATTCCCTTGGTTAATTCCACCAACGCTTGCACACCAAACATACGTTTAAAGCCACTCATCGGGTTCATTTTGCTCGCTTTGGGCATAAAGGCCTTCACCGAAAAGGTGATCCCCCCGATAACGATGTTGCCTAAAAAAGCCACCACAGCCAAAAACACGATAAAAATTGCCATGGGCATGGCCAGCTCACGCAGTACCAGCTCCCACACGTTGTACATACTATTGGTATCAAAAATCGCGGCACGATCCATGGTAAACAGCTTTTTCATCACATTGATAAGTGCCACACCTAAATCAGGGCCCACCATGACAAAACCAAATGCCGCCGACATCAGTACCGCAGAGGTGCCTAACTCTTTTGAGCGGGCAACCTGGCCTTTATCACGCGCCTGTTGACGCTTTCTGGAGGTGGCTTCCTCGGTTTTTTCTTGGCTAGAATCATTTTCAGCCATTAGAAACTCCCATCAGCGCGGCACTGTAACTGCACAACATCACACAGCAATAGCTGCGCTGAGCGCCAGACTTCATCGAAGTGCGCCATAATGGGCGTTAAGGTGAGCCACAAAATCACCAGCCCACTCACCATGGTGACAGGGAAGCCAACAGCAAAAATATTGAGTTGCGGTGAGGCGCGGGTCATTACCCCAAAAGATAAGTTAATCAATAACAGCGCCACAATCGCTGAAATAGACATGGTCAACGCAGCGCCAAACATGTAACTGCCCCATTCGGCTAATTGGCGATAACTGCTAATAGAAATACCTTGGTTAGAGACGGGGATGGTGTCAAAACTGGCAACCAGCATACGGATCATCAGGAGGTGGCCATCGACAGCAAGAAAGATCATCGTGGTCAACAACAGAAAAAAGTTACCAATCACCGGGGTTTGCTGGCCAGAGCCAGGGTCGACCATAGAGGCGAAACCTAAGCTGGTTTGCATACCAATAATTTGGCCTGTTAACACAAAGGTTTGCATGATAAGCAGGGTGACAAACCCCATCGCTACCCCAATGACGATCTGCTGCGCGGTGACAAATACCGCCGCCAATGAAAACAGCTCAACATCAGTATTTACAGGGAGCATAGGCGCAATGGCAAAGGTTATCGCCACCGATAACAACAGACGGATCCGCACAGAAGTGGTGTTAGCGCCAAAAACAGCCATCACCATCAACATGCTCGACACCCGATAAAGTGGCCACATGTAGGCGGAAATGGTCTCCATTATGGTGGACATCAATATTTCCATATTCGCCTCAACACTTAGCCGACCAGCGCACGTAACATGAGCGTATTGAATCGATTTGCGTGAGCTAGCCTGGCGCAGTAAACCGTCATACTTAGCCAACGACCATGGGGATCATATCAACCATTTCAAAAAAGAATTCCATCATGGTTTGGACTAACAGATGTCCTAGAAACATCAGCGCTAACAAGGTCGTTAGCAGTCTAGGCAAAAAGCTTAAAGTCTGCTCGTTTATCGATGTCGCCGCTTGGAATACCGCCACCACTAACCCGACCACCAAGCCTGGCACAATGATCATCGACACTATGGTAACGATAACGGCCAAGGCTTCGCGAAAGATATCAATCAGGGCTTCGGGTGACATAGCGGCTCCTAAATCCCAAAACTATTGGCTAGGGTACCCATCACTAAGCTCCAACCATCAACCAATACAAACAGCATGATTTTAAAAGGCAGCGATACAATCATCGGCGACAACATCATCATACCCATAGCCATCAAGATACTGGCCACCACTAAGTCGAGTACCAAGAATGGCACAAATAACATAAAGCCAATCTGAAAGGCGGTTTTTAACTCACTGGTTATAAACGCAGGGATCAGCACGCTCATAGGAGCATCTTCTGGGGTGTCAATGTTTTGATAACCCGAGATCTCGACAAAGGTTTGCAGATCGGTCAGGCGAGTTTGTGACAGCATAAAGGTTTTCAGTGGCGCTTTACCCGTCTCAAACGCCTGCTCTATGGTCAGGGTTTCATCCATGTAGGGCTGCACGGCATTGGCATAAATCTTGTCAAATACTGGCGCCATAATGAAGAAGGTCATAAACAGACTCATCCCAATAAGCACTTGATTTGATGGGGTTTGCTGTAAACCAATCGCTTGGCGCAATATCGATAACACCACGATAATGCGCGTAAAAGAGGTCAGCATTATCACCATTGCGGGCAAAAAGCTCAGCGCTGTCATCAACAACAATATCTGCATGGTGACAGAATATTGCGTGGCACCGTCGGCTCCTGTCGTGACCGTTACTGCTGGTAAAATACCGTCTTGCGCCCACGCTAACTGGGGCAGCAATAAGGCGCTCATTAAGCTGACTAAGAGAATAATCCGTTTCATGATTGCGATGATTTAGCTTGACGTAAACGGCTGGCAAACGAGTCTTGTGATACTGTCACAGGGGTCTCGAGTTTATCGATCAAGGTCACCTGATGGCTGGTCACACCAAGTAAATATTGCTGCCCTTCGACTTCCACCAAGACCATTTTCTCTTTTTGCCCTAGCGGCGTGACCGCCACGGTCTTAAGCACGCCATGGCTAGTAGGCACTAACTTGAGTCGCTTCACCACATAGGCCAATAAAAAAATCAGTGCGATAACGACAATAAGTCCACCGAGCATATTCGCCATGGTGGTTAACGCTGGCTCTCGCTCTGCTGTGACCTCTGCCGCAGACGTGGTTATTGCACTAGCCATCATTGGCATCGATAATGACATTCCCATTAACCTTGCCTCACTTAAGCTTTTTAATGCGTTCGGTTTGGCTAATGACGTCGGTCAATCGAATACCAAACTTGTCATTAACGACAACCACTTCGCCGTGGGCCACAAGAGTACCATTAACCATAACATCTAACGGCTCGCCGGCGACACGATCTAACTCCACTACCGAGCCTTGGTTCAGCTGCAGTAAATTACGAATATTAATAAAACTGCGACCCACTTCCATAGAGATGGTCACCGGAATATCCATAATAGTATCGAGTTTGGCCGCTTCCTCTTCGGTTAACGGTTGAGAACTATCAGCTAATTCGTCTAATTCAACCGCTTGAGCCTCTTCAATCGCTTGCTCGGCCATTGCTGCAGCCCAATCATCACCTGTATCTTGTGTGCTCATCACTTTTTACCTTTAAAACTCAAATAATGGTTAACTAACCTAAACTCGGATTACCTAAATATTGCCAATTTCTCTTGCCTTGCCTTTTTTGGTGACCAGCTGTAATTCGCTTTTCGCCGTCTCGGGCCGTGGGATTTTTTCCCGGATATGTAAGGCTAAATTCTCTCTTGAACGTCCGAGTTTACAGCGATAAGTGGGTAAGTCTTCGACCCGCATCACTATGTGTTCAGGCATTTCAACCGGGATAATATCGCCAGCCTTTAAGCTCAGAACGCTCTTCAATGACATCTCTTTTTCGACTATGGTGGCATCGATACCCACTTTGACGTCCATGATTTCATCTTTTAACGCCTGCGACCAGCGCATATCTGTGTCTTGGGTATCACTTTGCACACCCGCATCGAGCAGTTCACGAATCGGCTCGATCATCGAGTAAGGCATGGTAATGTGAAAATCGCCACCGCCACCGTCGACTTCGATATGAAACGAACTCACTACCACCACTTCGGTAGGACTAACAATATTGGCCATCGCGGGATTGACTTCAGAGTCCAGATAATCAAACTCAACATCCATCACCGGGGCCCAAGCTTCTTTATAATCTTCGAAGATGATTTTAAGCAGCAGTTGCACGATGCGCCGCTCGGTGGGGGTAAATTCTCGCCCCTCAATCTTGGCATGAAATCGGCCGTCACCGCCAAAAAAGTTGTCGACCAGAATAAACACCAAACGGGCTTCCATGGTGATCAATGCAGTACCTTTTAACGGGCTAAAACGCACCATATTAAGGCTAGTTGGCACAAATAAGGTATGCACGTATTCGCCAAACTTAAGCATCTGCACGCCATTAATCGACACTTCTGCCGCGCGGCGCATCATGTTGAACATGCTGATGCGTAAATGGCGGGCAAAACGTTCGTTAACGATCTCAAGGGTCGGCATCCGGCCACGGACGATACGATCTTGAGAAGAAAAGTCATAGGAGCGCGCATCTAGCTCATTATCACTTGCCTCATCTTCATCAACGTCATCGACACCGTGTAATAACGCATCAATTTCGTCTTGGCTTAATAGATCACTCACAATATCGCCCTACCTGGTTAATCAAGGTTGCCGCTAGCATCACTGCATTACAAACCCAGTAAAGAGTACCCGTTCGACCACTTTGCGCCCGGTCACGGGTCGTAATGTGTTTTGCACATTCAGCAGCGCCATCTGTCGTAACTCATCTTTACCGGCTAACGAACTTAACTTTTGTACATTAGCACTACTGAACGTCGTTAATAGCGCATCTTCGATTAATGGAATGTGTTTCTTCAGTAACACATCATCATCAGCGCCTCGTACCATCAGCTGTACTTTTATTTCGACAATACGCGCACGCTTTTGCCCTGGCAGGTTAAACAGAAATGGCCTTGGCATACCCACATAAAACGCTTCACCACTATTAACCGATGCCGCTTGCTCTACAGGCGCCTCTTCTGATACTTCGCTATCGGATGCGTCACTCGAGCCCAATAACAACCATAGCGCCACAGCCCCCCCAAGGAGGACAACAAGCCCTACTGAAGCAAAAATAATCAGCTTTTTTTTGCTTTTGAGTGGCGGGTTTTCTTCCAGTTGTAACGATTCTTCTTCAGCCATGTTTATTTCCTATCACACGCTACTTTTTAAGTGCCTAAACCCGGTGGAGCAATCTATAACCCTATAGGTTACCTGCTTATGCGTAATAATCTATACCTGAGCGGTAACTTGTTGCGTTATTCGCGGCCAATAAGCTTTCATCTGTTGATATTTCATCCATATCCGCTGATAAGGTGCCATTTTGCTGGCCAGAGCCATCCGCTTGCCCCTGCTCTCGACCGCCACCGCCTTGGGACACATTACTGTCTGTCAGTTGCATTCCTTGTTCGGCCAACATCTCACGTAAACGCGGCAGTGCCTGCTCGACCAGATCTTTGGTTTGATGTTGCATCACCTGAAACTGCACTTGAGTCTGATCGCCCTGTACTTGAATGCGCACCATCATCTGTCCAAGCTCAGGCGGGTCGAGACGGATCTCGGCATGTTGCACCCCTTGGCTGACCATGGCGATCAATTGTTGACGCATGACGGGGGAGAATTTTTGAATCATCTCTTGCATCTGCTGGGCAGGTTCACCTTGCGGGCGAATAGAGACTTGATACTGTGCTGGTGTCTCGGCTCGCGCAAAAGGAGTCGATGTCATGGTCGATGATGTGGGTTTTAACTCGTTTGCGCCATTGTCGGCGATATCACCCTCTGCCGCCATGGAGACCATTAACTTGGCATTTTTAAGCTCATTGGCCGCACTCGTGCTGGCATCCGCTTGAGCCTGCACTTTAGCGGTTATTTGCCCGGCAGCGTCTGGTTTAAGCTCTGAGGTTACGTCAGATTGAGCTCCACCCAACATCGATTTAGCATCGTCGCCGCCCATCTTAGCCCCAAGACTGTTAGCCCCAAGGCTGTTAGCCCTACCCGCACCTTGCGCGGCTAAAACCGTGTTGGCTTGCTCGATTAAGGCGTTGAAAGCCGAACTCTTACCCTGCTGCGATCCATCAATTAATGCCGCCATCATATGCGGCGGTAATTGCGCTAGCTGTGCCTCATCTAGGCCTGTTTGACTCTCAAGCCCTTCAAGCTGGGATTGCGTTAGGCTGGCTAACAACTCGTCGGTACTCGTCTCGCCTGTCAGATTCAGATCTGAGCCTAATTCACCATCGAGTGGCAATTGTGCGCCGCCCTCGGCAAGTTCCTGGTTTTCCGCTAACTGTGTCGCCCAGTTAATTTGCGCCAACACATTGGCAACGTCATTATCCTCGTCTTGCTGCTCATCCGCTGCCACGACCTGTTGATTGTCATGCGTTATCTTATCGGCTTCAGGAGAGCCTTGGGTTTTATGACTTGGGCCATTATCGGCTGACGCTTGCGCTAACGCCGTAGAAAAGTCATTACTTTTCGGGCTGTTAGCACTAGATTTGTTAGGTTGCAAACCCAACTTATCGCCCGAGCTATCCGCTTTAGATAACAGCACGCTATTCATTTGTGGCATAAATCCTCCAACACTTTTACGCGTAACACGCGGCGCTTATGTCACGCTTCTAGTGTCAATTATTCGGTCGTACTGCCGATAAGAAATTAGTATTTTGATAAAGAATGCAAATAAAGCGCCAACTGTTAAGTTGTTGCCTTGTTTGATGATTATTTTTAATGAAGAGCAATATCGTGGCGACTGAGGCGCTTAACGCTGCGGTTTTCGAAAAAATTGCTGAGAGGCAAACTCATCAATCATCTTTTGTTCTTGTTTTAATTCGGCAAGTTGCCGCTTATGCGCCTTGCGCTCAAGCAGCAGCTCCACCGCTTTACGCTTTTGCTGTTTGACTTGCCACACTTGCTGGCCAATTTGACGCTGCTTATCAGACTCGTTCACCGCAAAATGCTGTTTGGTGATCGCCTCATCTATTTGACGGATAAACTGATGAAACTGATGATAATTACTTGCACTTATCACCTGCCCCTGTTGCTGCTCCATCTGTTTCATGTAATCAAGACGGTATTGCTGTAATGCGCTTAGTTGCTGCTGGCATTTTTGCAGCACCATCTGCGCAGAGCGCAGTTGAAGTGACGCTTGCTCTTCGGCGTCGAGCGCCAATTTAAGCACGGTATCGAGTGGATCAGGTTTCGCCATCACATCCTCTAAATCATCAAACTCAAGGGCATCTATTTATTTCACAATAGCCGCTACCCCTGACATTGGGCACTCAATTGACCTAACATCAAGGCACAACTGTCAAAACTAAGCGACTCTTTCATCGTTTGACGTAAAAAGGCGTTCATTGCCGGTTGCAGGCGAATGGCGTTATCGATACGGGGATCGCTGCCTTGGGTATAAGCACCAATCGAGATCAAGTCGCGATTTTGCTGATACAAGGAATACATCTGTTTTACTCGGCGAGTGGCTTCTAAGTGGGCTTCACTGATCACCATAGGCGCAACACGGCTAATGGATGCCTCGACATCGATAGCAGGGTAATGGCCCGAATCGGCCAAGGCACGTGACAGCACAATATGCCCATCGAGGATCGCTCGCGCCGAGTCGGCGATAGGATCTTGTAAATCATCACCTTCGGTTAATACTGTATAAAACGCAGTGATCGAACCTTGTCCCACGCCACCATTGCCGGCGCGTTCCACTAACTTAGGTAACTTGGCAAACACCGAGGGCGGATAGCCCTTGGTGGCAGGCGGCTCACCGACGGCCAGTGCAATTTCACGTTGCGCCTGCGCGTAACGAGTCAGACTGTCCATTAACAGTAAGACGTTATAGCCCAAATCACGAAAATACTCGGCGATCCGGGTCGATGTTTCACAGGCGCGCAGCCGCATTAACGGCGAGGTATCGGCCGGAGCGGCCACCACCACAGAGCGGGCTCGCCCCTCTTCACCTAAGATCTCTTCGATAAACTCTTTCACCTCACGGCCACGCTCGCCAACCAAGCCCACGACGATGATATCGGCGGTAGTGCCACGGGTCATCATCCCCAGCAGCACACTTTTACCGACGCCAGAGCCGGCAAACAGCCCCATACGTTGACCCTTGCCGACCGTCAGCATCGCATTGATGGCGCGTACGCCAACATCGAGCGGCTCGGTGATCGCCCGCCGTGCCAATGGATTAATGGGCGCGGCATGACGCGGTGCTTTTTGGTCAGTATGCAGATGGCCTAAGCCATCGAGTGGCACGCCGTTGCCATCGAGCACTCGCCCCAGTAAGGACAGGCCGACATTGAGCCCAGCCTGCGCCCCCAGTGGCGTCACTTTAGCGCCAGGCATCACGCCTCTGAGCTCTTCGACTGGCATTAAATACAGTAGTTTGTCGTCAAACCCCACCACTTCGGCAATAAGATCGCCGGCCATGGTGGCAATACTGCACAAACTGCCTACCGATGCACGGCAGCCGGTGGCTTCCAGCGTTAAGCCTACCACTCGAACCAGTTGACCACTGGCGTCGGGCATAAACGGATTGACGTTATGATTATGCTGTTTAAATTTATTCAGCAGTTGATGTTGTCGCGTCTGCATCTTGTTGGCCTTGGCTAGCATGCTTTTCATCATGGAGCGTGGCAGCATCCACGACTGGAGTGGGTTGAACCTCGGATGCCGACACCTCGCTCACCGCCTCACTCGCCTGCTTAGCTAACGTCTGTTGCTGTTGCAACTTCTGTTGCTCTAAGTGGCTTTCGCTGTGGACTAAGTTTTCAAATACCGCCTTAATGCGGTTTTCAAGCCCCATATCGACGCGGCTTCTATCATTACTGATGATGCACTCGCCGCGGCGCAGTGACGGATCGGACTCTATCTCCCAGCGATTTTTTTGCAGTTGGGCACTGCCATACAACTGCTCAACCAAGGTGACATCTTCTGGGTGCAAACGCACATTGACGCCTTGCTCTTTTAACGGAAGGGCGTCAATGCCTTGGCGAAGGGCCGCCAAGACATGTTCTGGATGCACCTGCAGCTCATGGCCTATCACAGCCTTGGCTAAGGTCATGCTGAGGTTAACCAGCGATTGCTCAATTTCGGTATCGAGTAGCGATAAAGGTGCCACTAATTGCTGCATTAAGGCTTCAAATTGTTGAACTTGTTGCTGCGCTTGCGTCAAGCCGTGCTGGTAACCTTGCTCTTCGCCTTGGCTAAAGCCTTCTTGATGACCTTGCTCTAACCCACTGAGGCGGCCTTTTTCTAAGCCCTCTTGATAGCCTTGCTGCTGGCCTTGTTCAAAACCTTCAGTTTCGGCTTCGGCGCGGATAGTTTCGATTTCAACAAGCGTTGGCGGCAGCACCTGCTGCTCTACCTCTACCGCTTCTTTTACCGCGGCACTGCGACCAAAGAGGTTTTCTTTTACCGTGGTATCGACCACTGTCACATCAGGCAATTGCCAGTGACTAAAGTCAGCCTTATCTTTAGGCGTTGAGCGATCGTTGGCGTTACTCATTATAAGAACTGCTCTCCACTGCCACCGCCGAGAATAATTTCGCCGGCATCACTTAAGCGGCGGGCAATAGACAGTATTTCTTTTTGCGCCATCTCCACTTCACTGATGCGAATAGGCCCCATGGCTTCCAAATCATCGTTAAGAATTTCAGCGGCACGTTTGGACATATTGCGTAATATTTTCTCTTTAAGTTGATCGTCAGCGCCTTTAAGCGCTTTCATCAACACATCTTGCTGCACTTCGCGCAGCAGAGTCTGCATACCAACATCGTCAACATCGGAGAGGTTTTCAAACACAAACATCAAGTCTTGGATCTGCTGGGCTAACTCTTCATCGGATTCACGCAGAGTTTCCATTAACTGACTTTCAACCCCGGTATCGAGGTAGTTCATGATGCTGGCCGCCGCTTTGAGTCCGCCCATCTTGGCCGCTTGCGCGCCGCCTTGGCCTGCAAACTGTTTCTCCATGATGTCATTAAGCTCTTGCAGCGCTGCAGGTTGAACCTCTTCGAGATTCGCAATACGCATCATCAAATCTAAGCGAGTATTTTCAGGTGCTTGGGCAAAAATTTCCGCCGCTTGATCAGGCTCTAAATACGATAAGACAATGGTTTGGATCTGCGGGTGTTCATTTTGAATAATGGTGGCCACCTGTCTGGCATCCATCCATTTTAATGACTCAAGCCCTCGCGCACCGCCGCCCATAATGATCTGCTCAATCAGGTTACCGGCTTTGTCTTCACCCAGGGCGGCAGTCAAGGCTTTACGCACAAACTCTTCACTGTTAAAACCAATAGATGAGTATTTCTGCACCTCTTCTAAAAACAGCTTATGCACCCCAATCACTTTACTTTGACCGAAGTCTTTCATGGCTGCCATCGACATGCCGACTTTTTGCACCTGCTTAGGCTCTAAGTGTTTTAAAATCGAGGCGGCATCGGCTTCACTCAAACTGAGTAATAAAATCGCCGTTTTTTCGATCCCCGTAAGTCCATCAACGTTGAACTCGGCAGCACCACCTTTAATTGCAATATCTTTATCATTACTCATTTTCTTGTAACCAACCTTTGACTACTTGGGTGGACAGTTCCGGTTCGTTCGCCACTAGGGCGCGGATGGCCTTAATCATATCATCGTCTTTATGCAGATCCGGTATCAAAATAGAGCCATCATCGGCATAGCTGTATTCGGCATCGGGACGATTTAACATGCCCAAGGTATCGGCGGCATACTGATCTTCAATTTCTGCAAGCTCGCCCCCTAACAGAGGATCGTCTGGCATCTTATTGGCATCGGGGTAAATAAGCCGTTTTAACATAGGCCGCACCACAAAGAGGATCAACGCCAGAATAATAAGCCCCCCCATCACTAGCTTAACCGCGCGCCAAAACCAGGGTTGCTCCCACATTTCTAGCGCAGGTGCATCTTCAATCAACTGATCCATAAAGGGAACCGTAACCAGTTCAATCATGTCCCCTCGCTGGGTATTAAAGCCCACAGCGCCTTCGAGTAGCCGACGAATATTGGCCAACTCCTGCTCGGTGCGCGCCACACGCTGCACTTGACCATCGGCGCCAGCTGGACCGGTTTTAAAGTCGATGGCAACCGATACACTGACGCGTCTGACCACGCCAATTTGCTGGCGGGTATGGCTAATGGTGGTGTCGAGTTCATAGTTGCGGGTGGCTTCTTTATGGCTAGAGCCAGGAGCCGTGCGCTCTTGTTGGTTATCCATCGCGTTTTGAGGAATGTTCGACTCCATCGGCGGTTGGTTCGACAGCGCGCCAGGAATGCCGCCTGTGGTCGAGCCCACCGATTGATTTTCAACGGTCATTTCACTGCGCATGGCAGGTAAATCAGGATTAAAGCGTTTCGCGGTCTGCTCCACGGCAGTAAAGTCCATATTCACATCGACCTGAGCGGTAAAGTTTTCTGGGCCGAGAATAGGCATCAATATCGACTCAATCTTATTGCGATATTCTGACTCTTTTTGCTGTACTAACTCTTGCTCTCGCCTGGCCCTTGCAGAAACTGCATCTTGGCTGCCCGAGTTAAGTAAACGGCCATTAGAATCAGTAACCGTGACGCGCGTAGGCTCAAGACCGTGTACCGCAGAGGCGACGATGTCGACAATCGAGTCTATCTCTTCTTGGCCTAATCCGCCTCGGCGAGTACTGATAACTACGGTGGCGGTTGGAGTTGAACGATTTCGAGCAAAGACATTTTCTTTAGGGATGGCCAAAATCACTTTAGCGCGATTGACACTCTTAAGCTCTTCGATGGTACGGGCAAGGTTTTGCTCTTGGCTATGTTTTAAGCGCGCTTGCTCCATGCGCTGACTGACACCGAAGCCGCTGTCTTGGGACAGATAATCATTTTTAGCAGCCGAGTTGTCGATGCCTTCTCGGCTGAGCATCATTTTGACTTCTTGATATCGATCCTCAGGCACCTTCAACACATCAACATCAATTTGGTAGTCAACTTTATTTTTATCTAGCACATCGAGGACTTGCACCATCTCGGCAGTGTCCATTTTACCCAACGGGCGATATTCAGGCTCTTGCGCCCATAACATGACAAACACAGCCAAGGCTAAACAGATCGCCAGCGCTAAGATCATGGTCACTTGACGTAGCATGTCGACGCCGCCAAAAGCACCACCACTGGGTTTGTGCTCTTCTTGGACTCCACCGGCTAACATGTCGTCTGCAGTAGAGTTTGTTCCCACTACCATATCTGTGCTCACTATAGATACCTGCTGTGTTTTTTATTAAGAAATGCGTGATCGAAAAAGCTGCCCACTATACCGGCATGCTCATGATCTCTTTGTACGCTTCGACAAGTTTGTTACGCACTTGCACTGTGGCTTCAAATGCGACGCTGGCTTTTTCGCGTGCGATAACAGTGTCAGATAATGTCACTCGGGTATCGCCCATATCGAGACGCGTTTGCATCGACGATGAGTGCCCCTGTAATGAGTTCACTGTGCCGACCGCTTGTGAGAGGAGTTGACCGAAGTCACTGCCACTGGTGTTGGAGACTTGCTGAGTTATGTTAGGAGTGATCCCGCTAGGCTTAATTTCACCACTGAGCGATTGCATCTCCTGCAATAAAGAATTGGCACCAATCTGCATACTAACCTCTTAGTCGCCGTATTATTGACGAAAAATTTCTGTTAGCAAGTGCAATGCAATATTATTGCCAGAATGATCAACCGATAGCACTTTAAGCCAGCGAATTGCTTAAATAACCGCCTAGAGGCGGCCATTAAATCAAGCATTGGTCTAGAATTGACCACGCAATTAAGCGGTGAACCGCGAGCCTTAAATAGCAGAAGTAAAAGCGCAGCATAAGAAGATAACTTCTGCTGCTGCGCTTATCGGTCATAGCCCATGTTGTGCGTTCTACGAGGGGGAATTACGCCGGAAGTTGGATGCCTAAATCGCGCATCTTGGCCATTTTATAACGCAGTGTGCGGGCACTGATCCCCAGCTTTTCGGCAACCAACTTGCGACTGCCATTGCACTGAGACAATGTCTCGAGGATGATCACGTGCTCTTGTGCTTTGAGCTCATCGCCTAGGCCATCTAGCTCGGCACTTTGGGGTTCGCCAAATTGCGGCGCACTGTCGATACCGATATCTTGGTTGTCGATAATAATATCGCCCCCCGTGATGCTATCGCCCGACTGTAAAATCAGGGCTCGTTGTATCACGTTATCGAGCTCACGAACGTTACCCGGCCAGCGATGGGTTAATAATCGTCGTGATGCCGACTCATCTAATTGCGGTACATAAGCTAATCCGCCCGACTTGGCATGACGCTGCACTAAGTGCTTAGCCAAGGGTAAAATATCTGCAGGGCGCTGATACAATGCCGGCCATGTTAGCGGAAAAACGTTAATCCGATAATAGAGATCTTCACGGAACTCGCCTCTAGCGGCGATAGCTTTTAAATCACGGTTGGATGTCGCCAATACCCGCACATCTAGCTTAATGGTTTTGCGGCCACCTAAGCGCTCGACTTCTCGCTCTTGCAGTACCCGTAATAGCTTGGCCTGTAGGCCTAAATCCATTTCAGAGATCTCATCAAGCAACAAGGTGCCGCCCTGTGCCTGTTCAAATTTCCCCGGACAGGCCTGATAAGCGCCAGTAAATGCCCCCTTTTCATAACCAAACAGGGTCGCCTCAAGCATATTTTCAGGGATCGCCGCACAGTTAATTGCCACAAAAGGGCCTTCGGTGCGGGTACTGTGCTGATGAATGTAGCGGGCTAATACTTCTTTGCCCGAACCACTTGGCCCCATGATCATCACCGAGGCGTCTGAATGAGCCACCTTTTGCGCCAACGCCAATAATGCTAGGCTTTTGTCATCGGCCACAATCGGCTGATTTTCGATCAATTTAGGTTTTAAATAGCGCGACACCTGATTTAATAGCACCTCGGGCGCGAAGGGTTTAGCTAAATAATCAACCGCACCCAATTTAATGGCGCTCACCGCATTATCTATGGTGGCAAAAGCGGTCATTAATAGCAGCGGCAACTGACTGTAGTGCTGCTGTAAATAATTAAGTAAGCCTAAGCCGCCGATGCCGTCCATCTGCACGTCACTGATCACCATGTCAAACCGATGTTCTTTTAACGCCACTATCGCCTCTTCGGCAGAGCCAATATCGACACATTCATACTGGGCTAACAGTAAGGTATCGACCAAAGCCTCACGCAGAGAAACGTCATCTTCAACCAATAAGATATGAGCTTCAGCCATGGGCCACCTCCACGTTCTGTTCGGCCATTGCCGGTAAGGCGAATGAGGCCCGGCACCCTTGACCGCGTATACAATTGAGCTGCAGTTGGCCATGATGGTTTGCTACCACGGTTTGCACCACGGCCAGACCTAAGCCAGTACCTTGAGATTTGGTGGTGAAAAATGGTTCTAATACCTGTTGCTGCATGGATTTATCCATCCCTTTGCCGTTATCAACCACTTCAAACAGGATCTGCTGCGCATTATCTTGCGCCTTAATCCAAATGTGTGTGGCTCCGGCCTCTACACTGTTGATCACTAAATTATTAATGGCAGAACTCAATGCGGCGCGATTGGCCATAAAGGTCTGTGTTGAGGTCATATCCACATGCAAGCGACACTCTTTGCGCGCCGCGATCGGCTCACAATTGGCCAGCACAATATCGACCACTTCGGTCATGGTACACTCATCGGTCAACTCTTGTTGACGCCCTTTAGCCATCAACAACATATCATCGACCTGCTGCGATAATTCATTGAGCCTGTCGATAAGCTTTGATTGAAAACGCTGGCGTGAATCCGGGGTTAGTTTCGGGCTACCCAGATTCGAGGCATACAATAAGGCAGCCGATAATGGGGTTCTCACTTGATGCGCTAAGCTTGCCACCATTTTACCTAAGGCAGATAAACGTTGCAGGTGAGATAAGTTCTTTTGCAGCAAACGGGTCTCGGTCAGATCGGTCAGCACAATCAACTGCCCTGGCTCTGGCGTTAAGGGGGTTATCGCCAACTTAACTCGGCGACCATTTTTCAGTGAGACTTCGTGGCCATCATCATGTTGCGGCGCAAAGGCGCGGTTAATGATCTGCAGCCAGCGCATGCCCGCCAGTGGCTGGCCAAGTAACTGTACCGCCACTGGATTAGCCTCAGTCACAATACCATCGCCATTAATGATCACTACACCCGATGGCATCGCTTGGAGAATATGCTCCATGGTGCTAGACATCGCATCGTTAGCGACGCTGCTGGCCATCATCAATGGCGCTGAGTCAAACTCAGTAAAATCTAATTTGGGCGTAGCGGACATAATCACTCCGTCAATAAAATGCTGCTAACGGAGTTAATGCAGATATTATGCCAATAAAAAAGGGCACTATGATGAGTGCCCTTAGATCAGTGTTTTTGTAGCTGTAAGCAGGAGTGGTTAGTCTTTACTCATGCCATATTTACGCATTTTTTCAACCAAGGTGGTGCGACGTATTCCCAGCATTTCTGCGGCTCTGGCGACCACATTATCTTGTTGTTCTAGCGCTTGGCGGATCATATCAATCTCAAGTTCAGCCAAGAGATCTTTAAGGTTGACCCCTTCAGGTGGTAATTCACTGGGGAAGCGGCTCTCAGGCATATCCACCACCACTTCATCGCTAAAGATAGCCGCCAAGGCATCACGCTCTAACTCTTCTTCGCTAATTTCAACTTGATACTCTGGCACATCAATATGACGATACTTCAATGGCAAGTCATTCACATCGACTAGGCCACCAGGATAGAGAATAGTTAAACGTTCGACTAGGTTAGACAGTTCTCTGACATTACCTGACCAGCTATGCTCTTTAAGTGATTCGATCGCGCGCTGGGTAAAACGTACCTTACCACGGCCCTCGTTATAGACTCGACTCACAAGCTCTTGCAGTAACAGGGGGATATCGTCTTTACGCTCACGTAGTGCTGGCATCTCAACTGGAAACACGTTTAAGCGGTAGTAGAGATCCTCTCGAAACTCCCCATCGGCAATCATGGTTTCTAGGTCACGATGAGTCGCGGCAATCACCCTAACATCGGTCTTAAGCGCCTTGCTGCCACCGACACGTTCAAAGACTTTTTCTTGTAATACACGCAGCAGCTTAACTTGCATCTGCAGTGGCATATCACCAATTTCATCGAGAAACAGCGTTCCCCCTTCGGCTAATTCAAACCGACCTTTACGTGCACTGATAGCACCAGTAAAGGAGCCTTTCTCATGGCCAAAGAGTTCACTTTCTAATAATTCAGCAGGAATAGCACCACAGTTAACTGGAATAAAAGGGCCATCACGGCGCTCAGAAAGATAATGAATATTTCGCGCCACGACCTCTTTTCCCGTACCTGATTGACCCAATATCAATACTGTGGCATCAGAGCCTGCCACTTGGTTAATCAGATGACGAACCTGAGCAATGCCTTCACTGCGCCCCACTAAGCTACGAAATAACTTGGTTTGGTTGCCGCAGGTGGGCACTTCTGGACGTTTAGCCTGGACAAAAACCTGGCAAAAATGTAACAACTCAGTGAGTTGCGGGTAGCTGAGAGGTTCTTCGATACACCCAAGTGTATTAGATGTGCTATGGGCGTCGGTCTGCCCCAATACCAGTATCGGTTGCCACGGAATTGCGCTGGCAATGGCTTTTAAAAGCTCTTTAGACTGAGTATCTTGAGCAAGCACCAGCGCCCGAAAACGGGTATTGGAAACTCGAGCTTCAAGTTCATCAACGCCAAGCCGTTCAACTTGTTCACCAAGAAACTCAAAAACACAAGATAAGCGATTAGTTCGCTCTGACTCATTACCGACAAGTAGAATTCGTTGATCTGTTTGCATCATTTAAGAAGGCCGTAAAAGCGCTCAGTGTTGTTCGCATTAGTTATTAGTGTTAGCAGCTTAGAAAACAAGAGAATACCGTTATTACTGATTTTAAATAAACTAACTACCATTATTAAGGAATAGTGTATTATCAGCACAGTATTAGCAAGTGTCTGATTCACTTTATGACAAACTCATCTGATTCTAGGACAATTTATCTACGATTCAAGCTCAAGGTGTCAAAGGCTTGACACCTGACAGGATTGCGCTGCACAAAAAAGCCTTTATAAGCTAAGCAATTATGCATCATTGTGCGAGACTAAATGGTGATCTTTTTGCGGAATAGCATCCCAGCCCTCTTTAATCGTTCTGAGTATTTCACTTACATCATCAATGGCTTGCACATCATTATTGATATTAGCTTCCGATATTTTACGCAACATAAAATCATAAAGATCGCTAAGATTATTGGCGATATCACCGCCCGCGTCCATATTCAAACTGTTATTTAAGCCGGTAATAATTCCAATGGCTTTACCAATATAGATCCCTTTATTGGCAATATCTTTATGTTCAATTGCATAACGACTTTGCGCTAAACGTTGCAGCGCGCCCTCAAACATTAACTGAATTATACGATGGGGAGAAGCGACCGAAATTTCGCTCTCAACTGATACCTTACGGTATGATTTCAGTGACGTTCTCATAAATACCTACTATGAACCTATAGATTTATACACATTAAGCTGCTTCTGACTCTTACGTCCTAAATGCAGCAGCTGTTGACGATGTTGTAACAAGGATACCGCACGTGCTGTGAATTGATTGGTTAGCGTTAATTGTGTCTGCAGTACGTGTCTATCTTCCTCTTTAGGAGACTCAAGCAACTCATTAAGCAATAATTGACGCTGACTCACCATATCAAGCAAATTTGATACCAACTCATCTGCTTTTTCATCTTCAGCGGCAATAACCTCTAATTGATCTAATAGAGCAGCCAGCTGTGCGTTTAATGTATTAAGTGATTGCAAATCCAAATGACCTTACCATTAACCCTATGCCTTAATGACACCTGGGAGCGAATTTAATGCATTGATCACGCCATTACCTTGTGAAGTTAAATTACCGACGACTAAGTCCATGGCATTGAACTGCTTAAATAATCGCGCCTGCAATTGTTCCATCTTCATGGTAAAGGCTTCGCGCTGATCTTCTAAACGTTGCTTATCTGCTGTCAACGTATTGTTACGTGAGTCTAGCAGACCAGTGGTTTTAACATAACCTTCTACCATGGTATCTAAGCGGGTTGCCAGACCTGTGTCTTTGGTGGCAAACAGGGATTCAATGCTGCCCATATCTTCATTGATCACTTTATCTAGCTTAGTGCTATTAACAGATAACTTACCATAGCGATCGGCTTCGATACCGATATCATAGAGGGCAATACTCTCGCCACCAGTATCGACCCGGGTCGAGATCATATTGCGCATTTGCGACTCGATAGAGCGGATCATTGAATCGCCTTGCATCGCCGCCGCTTTTTTCTCTTCGGCGTCATAAGATGATAGGCTTTCTATCTTATCGATCAGGCTGTTATAAGCATCAACGAAGCCCTGTACATTCTCTTTCACGGCCTCTTCATCAAGCTCAATTTTGAGTACAGAGGTCTTATTCAGATCGGCATCGGTTAGGTTTAAGGTCACGCCTGAAATCGCATTGCTAATATCATTGGTTTGCGACTGTAACTTTTGCCCGTCGATATACACAATGGCTTCTTTGGCCGCTTGAACTTCGGTCAAATTACCTGCGCCAAACATATCATTAAGCCCAGTCCCACTAATGTCGTTTGCCGCGACGCTGACATTACTGTCAGAACCTTCGGTGTCTGAGCTTATCACTAAACGGCTACCGCCATCAGTGGTCACTATGGTCGCGGTGACGCCGACGTTATCGTCGGCATTATTAATACTGGCGGCTATCGCATCGAGCGAGTCATCCGCTGCGACATCAACACTAAAGGTATTACCATTTACCGTAAAATCTAAGCTACCTTCACCAACTGCGGCTTTAGGATCGGCAGTAAAGCCCCCGGCAACCTTATGGCGCTGGGCAAGTTGCTCAACCACTATATTATAACTACCCGACTGGGCATTTTTATCGGCGCTAGCCGTAAAATAATTGCTCTCACCCGTGCTGACTAGACGCTGATTTAAGCTGTCACCATCTTTTAGTTTTTCTAAGGCGTCTTGAAACTTAGACAGGGCGCTTTTTAAGCTGCCAATAGCAGAAACCTGCGCTTCAAGCGCATCTTCTTTTTTATTAAAGATCGCTTCTTTAGGCACTTTTTCGGCATCAACGAGTACGCCGACAATCGTGTTGATATCGAGTCCAGAGCCAATTCCCGTTGCTGTTAATGCCATAAATACCTCAACTTAATTATGATGTTCTAAAACCTTAAACTTCAGTTTTCATTAGTAAACCTGTCACTTCCGACAATTTTTGCGCCAATTTCAGCGCTTCTTCATTCGGAATTTGACGAATAATATCGCCAGACTCTATATCCATAACACTAACAACATTCGTGCCAGAGTCTTCATCGATTTTAAATGCCAACCCTTTTCGCATCAGCGACATCATGTCAGACAGCTCATCGACAACGCCTTGTAGTTGCTCTGGCTCAGCTGGTGCTGCGGGCACCTCTTCTGCTGCTTCCACTGCGTTAATGGCAGAGCGAGTATCTAATTCAACATCCTGCTGACTAGGTTTCGTCGCCGCATGATCTACATCCACTTTTGTCGGAGCAAGAGTAGTTGAGTTAACCATATTGATGTCCATAACGATAACCCTCTATTTCACCGCGTTGCTTAAAATCACGAAAGGGAGGCTCGTTGCCGAACCTCCCTTACCGTATCAATGCTTAACCTAGGCTCGTTATAGTAACGATAGTGCAACCTGTGGCAACTGGTTAGCTTGCGCTAGCATGGCTGAACCCGTTTGCTGTAGTACCTGGTTTTTAGTCATTGCGGAGGTTTCTTTGGCGAAATCCACATCCACAATACGACTCTTAGCATCTGAAACGTTAGCCTGCGTGTTAGCGCTGTTACTGATGTTGTACGACAGACGGTTTTGCACCGCACCTAAGTTGGCGCGCTGGCCATCGATGGTTTTAATCGCAGCATCAATTTTATCAAGTGAATCTTTACGTTCAGTTGATGTTGTGTTTTTTAACGCGCTAATTGTCAAGGTTGTCCTATCCGTTTTTGCCACAGAAAGGACGATATCTTCACCATCTTGGTGCCCCACTTGGAACGATTTACCACCAGCGAAACCACCACTCATTAACTTAGTATTACCAAAGGCGGTATTTTTACCAATCTCATCAATCTCAGTAACTAGGGCATCTATTTCTGATTGTAACGCATCTAAATCGTCATCACTGTTGGCACCGTTTTCTGCTTGTATGGTCAAGTCACGCATACGTTGCAGCATGTTGGTCTGTTCTTGCATTGCGCCTTCGGCAATCTGGGCAATAGAGATCGCATCGTTAGCGTTACGCATACCCACTTCAAGACCACGAACCTGAGAATCTAGACGGTTAGAGATGGCCAGACCGGCGGCATCGTCTTTTGCACTGTTAATACGCAAACCACTTGATAGACGCTCCATAGAGGTCGCTAGGTTACCACTAGACTGATTCAAGTTCTTTTGAGCTTTCATCGATGTAACGTTTGTATTTACTGTAATAGCCATTATCGTTTCCTCTACTATGCCTGACTTAATCACTTGCCTGTCTGACTTGAGCCAGGCGGAGCTAATTGGTTACAGTAAATGTAACGGCACGAGGATTTTAATCTTTAGCTTTTTTTTTAAAAAAAATACTAAATTCAATTAATGTATTGAATTTAGTATTTAAAATTATAGGTTCACACAGATAACAACATTGAAATTAAGCCGCTTTCGCGGCTCGATTTAACCTAAATTTATCCTATTGAGAGCTATTAGCCTAATAGTGATAAGGCAACCTGAGGCAACTGGTTGGCTTGGGCTAACATGGCTGAACCCGTTTGTTGTAGTACCTGGTTCTTGGTCATAGTGGCGGTCTCTTTGGCGAAATCCACATCCACAATACGACTCTTAGCATCGGCGACATTCGCTTGAGTATTGGCACTGTTACTGATGTTATGTGCTAGACGGTTTTGCACCGCACCTAATTTAGCGCGCTGGGTATCGATAGTGTTAATGGCTGCATCAATCTTTTCTAACGACGTCTTACGATCACCTGGTGAAGCATTAGCTAAGGCACCTACTGATAGACTGTCTTTATCGGTTCTGCCTACCGAAATCGTGATATCTTCGCCATCTTGATGACCCACTTGGAAGGTTTTACCCGCAGCAAAGCCACCGCTTAGCAGCTTAGTATTACCAAAGGCTGTATTTTGACCTATCTCATTAATTTCATCGGCCAGCTGAACCATTTCCGCCTTTAGCGCCAGCAAATCATCGGGGCTGTTAGCACCGTTTTCAGACTGGATGGTCAAATCACGCATCCGCTGTAGCATGTTAGTTTGCTCTTGCATCGCGCCTTCGGCAATTTGTGCGATAGAGATGGCATCATTGGCGTTACGCATACCCACTTCTAAACCACGTACCTGCGAATTTAATCGGTTCGAGATGGCTAGACCTGCCGCATCATCTTTAGCGCTGTTGATCCGCAAACCACTAGACAAACGTTCCATTGACGTTGCCAACCCCTGAGATGAGGTGTTGAGGTTTTTCTGCGCCTTCATTGATGTAACGTTAGTATTTACTGTAATAGCCATTGTGTTTTCCTCTTCTTGGTTGCACTGCCAAGACGCTGAGCTTGGCTAAAAATCCTGAGTTAACATCTACCGAGATAAGCCTCGTTAGATATAGTCAAATAGTGTCGTCGACCCGACTTTGCTAAACACACTCGACACCGCATTTAACGCTAATTGCTGTTTTTCGAGCTCTGTAATAGCAGAGGCGTAATCTAAATCTTCGAGCATCGATAACGCCGAACTGTTGACTAATTGCTCTTCAACATGGGCCGAACTGTGACTCTCTAGACTTTTCAAATGAGTGCCCGATTGACCTCGAGCAATACTGATTTGATTTACACCACTATCAATATCATTCAATACCTGTGCCAACTCTGATCTTCCTTGCGGCGTATTTATTTTATTCGGATCTTCTATCAAGGAAATCGCTTGATTAATGGTGTCGAAAATACTGACTTCACGTTGAGGATTTATGGTAAAACTGTCGCCGTTTTCAGGCATGTCAGAGAGAGAAACCTCAATACCATTAACACTTACAGGGGTGGAAGGGTCAAACGGCGATACCGTGGTCACCAACGCAGCGCTTGAGTCTCTGACCTCTAGATCGCCGCCCACCATGGTAAAGGTGTAACTATCTTCAACATAAGCTGCAGGATCGGTAATACTGGCGCTGTTAACACTAAAATCACCAACTTGTGTTGCCAAATAATTGACACTGAAATCGCCTAATCCTGATGGCGCATTCATAAATGCCTGATCGCCCGGAATATTAGTGCCTAAGGTGACGCCCGATGCGACGACCGCATCACGTACGCCACTATCGCCGTTATAAACCACATTGCCTGCGGCATCGAAACTAAACGGCTGCTTACCCGTTTCGAAGCCACCAAATAGATAATTGCCCGATTCATCTTGGGTATTGGCAATAGCAACCAACTCTTCCAAGGTTGTGCGCAGTTCAACGGCAATCATTTGCCGCTCGGAATCTTCTAAACCGCCATTTGCTGCACGCAACACTTGTTCTCTAACCGATCCCGTCAATGTCTCGGCGCTGCCAAGCTTGCTTTCGGTCAATGACAAACGATTGTTGGCATAGTCGATATTTTTCATAAACTGATCGACTAAGGCATTTTGTTGGTTAAGGTTATCAATACCAATAGCGGCAACCGGATCGTCACCTGCGGTATTGACTCGCTTACCGCTTGACAGTTGCTCTAAGATTTTACTGGTCGATGATTGCCTGTCTAACACACTGGTAATACTTTGATTAAACATCTGTGCCGTTGAGATGCGCATCTGATTTACTCCTATCTCACCGAACTAAATAAAGTGTCAAAAATTTCAGCAGCTGTGGTCATGATCCGAGCGGATGCCTGATAAGACTGTTGAAAACGCATTAAATTGGCGGCCTCTTCATCAAGGTTCACACCAGACTCGCTTTGCACTCGACTATAGGCCTGTGCGTAAATCGCCTCGGCTGAACCTAATGCCACTTCGGCCGACTTAGCTTTGCCGCCCACGGATAACTTAGTCGACTCATATACATCACTTAAGGTGGCACTGCCACCCTGCATCAATTTGGCTTCATTTAACTTGGCCATCGCAAGCGCATTATTGTTATTACCTTCGGCAAAATTCAGATCAAAGGTAAAACGCTGACCAGCACTGGCCGTACTGCTTTGCACATCAAAATTCATCCCAAAGGCGTCAATATTAGGTGGCGTAAACGTCCCCGCACCTAAAACGGCACCTGTTGCATCAAAGGCTTGATAACTATTGGTGATGGTGTCTATTTCAAAGGTGATTTCACCGCCAACGCCAGGGAAATTGGCTTGGCTAGGATCCATACTGTTTAATGTGAGGCTCGTGCTACCCGTATTGGCCGCATCGGCATTGATACTCGGACCCGCAGCGGCAATGCCTTTAGGGTCGCTCATCACCACATCAATCCCCGCTGCGGCGCCCGCTGTGGGCCTGATCTCAAACTGATCGCCCGATGCCAAGGTGCCAGCGGCTATTTGAATACTAAAGCCGTCACCACCAGTGAGCTCGTTACCGTTAAGCACCAATGGTGTAACAACGCCACTGTCGTTATCTTTGAGCTCATAGGTTGCAGGCGCAGTAAAACTTAACTGATAGTTACCACCAGAGAGCGCCCCAACATCATCGATATTGACCTTCAGGGTGGCATCGCCCGTGTTATTGCCGTAGGCGCCTACGCGGCCCATCGACATCTTAGGATCGTTGATATCTAAAAAGAGGTTTCCGCCCACATTGCCATTTAAGTCAAATCCTTGGCCCTGAGCTTGGTTAAAGCTATCGGCGATGCCTACCGCCAGCTGTCCCATCTCCATTTGGGCAGGGATCAAGGTGTCATCCCTAAATTGAAATAAGGCGCCTAAGCTTCCGCCCATTTTTGCGGGGTCGAGCACCAGGCTTTGATCGCCAACCGATGCGGTGATCCGCAGCTCTCCACCAAATGGATCGCCGGTTGTCGACCCCACTTGCATCGACACCTCACCAGACACCAACATGGCGGCGCCGCCAAGCATGATGCTTTTGGCGCCTGATTCCAGTGGGATCACATTGACTGCCGCGTACTCGCTCAGCTCTTGGATTAAGGCATCTTGTTGATCAAGCAGCTGCATGTCGGCCCCTTGAGACTTCATCAACTCTTGGTTGATATGCCCAAGCTCCTTGCCGATAGCATTAATTCTGTCGGTGATCGCCACGATTTGATCGTTAGTCTGCTGCATTTGACCATTAAGGTGCGAGTTCATCTGGTTTAATGCATTAGCCAGCTGTTCGGCATTCCCAAGTACGCCACCTCGAATGCCTAAATCATCGGGAAGATCGCTCAAGCTGTTTAGCCCAGCAAACAGGTCATTTAAACCTTGCGGCACCGATTTGCCGATCTGCGAAAACAGTTGGTCAAGCTCGCCCATTTTGATCTGCGTGGTCTGCGCCTGACTCACCGCTGTTTGCCCAATACGCAGTTCGCGTGCAGCGTAATCGTTATAAATACGCTTAACATCGCTCACATAGGTACCCGCACCAAAAAAACTGTTGCCTAAGCGCTGCGACTCGAGGCTCGACTGCTCGGCCACTTGACGGTGGTAGCCTTGAGTGTTGGCATTAGCGATGTTATTACTGGTTATCGCCAATTGTGACTGCGATGCCAGCACGCCCGTACGAGCAATATTAAGTAAGTCCAATGACATTAAAAAATCCCTCCTACAGGGCGGGCGATGGTAATTTGACTCATGGTGTTACTCCCGATATGGCTGAACCCAGCCCTTTGGTTACCGATTGCATCACCTTGATCACTTTGTCGGCGTAATGTGGATCGGTTGCATAACCGGCATCTTGCAGGGCTTGTACAAACGCAGCAGGATCGGCCGCCTTCTCCATGGCCGCTTGATAACGTGGCCCTTCAGAGATAAATGACACAAAGTCATCGAAACTCTGCTTTATGCCGTCATATACGCGAAAATCGGCTCGTTGCTTCACCGCCACACCTTGTTCAAACTCCAAGGTGCTCACGCCCGCTTTGTCGCCTTGCCAGCGCTTGTCGGCCTTAATATTAAATAGGTTATGACTGGGCTCACCCTGTGTGGTGCGCACCATTTTTTGTCCCCAACCGGTTTCGAGCGCCGACTGGGCAATGAGCACCTCTGGCGTGGTGCCAAGGGATTGTGCTGCGGCCTTAGCATGGGGATATAACGCGCTAACAAACTCTTCACGGCTACTGAAACCATTTATGGGCGCGGCCGATGGCAACACTTTGCCGCTGACGACCTCGTCGATCGCCTCAGGTAAAGAGGGAGTTTGAGTCGCTGAAACCTTAGATTGGCTTAAATGCTGCGCCGTCATATTGACGCTAGATGAGGTAGGCTGCTGCATGCCGCCACGTAACACTGACGCTGGGGTAAAGGCTGTGGCCGTAGGATCGAGCTGCTGCACCATCAAGTCGGCTAGGCCTAACATGCCTTTGTCGGAGAGATTAACCGACATCTGCTGATCGTGCATCTGCTCGTAAAACTTAGTGTATTGGCTGTTCATCGGGCTGTCGGACTCAAACACAGCATTGGCGTCGCGCATGCTCTGCATCAGCATTTGCACGAAGATCCCCTCAAATTGCTGCGCCACTTCCTTAAGAGCTGACTTATCATCTTTTTGTGCTTTGGCACGCAGGGAGTCTAGCCCCCCGATGTCCATAAAGTGCGATGAATGTGACAGCTTTTCCATAGTCAACCCGACAAAAATTAGATGATGATAAGCTCTCCATGCAAAGCGCCTGCCACTTTTAACGCTTCGAGAATTGCCAGAACATCCGATGGCGCCGCGCCAACCAAATTAACCGCCCTAACGAGTTCATCGAGGGTGGTACCTGGATTAAACAAAAACATACGGTTATCTTCTTCAGACACATCGATAGTGCTGTTACTGGTTACCACAGTATCGCCACCCGCTAAGGGGTTGGGCTGTGACACTTGGGTCGCCTCAGCAATAGTGACCGTCAAACCACCGTGGGTGACTGCCGCTGGCAGCAAACGCACGTCAGCTCCCACAACTATGGTGCCAGTACGAGAATTAACGATAACCTTGGCCGACTCAGATGCGGGCTCAACGTCGATATTTTCCAGCGTGGCTAAAAATGACACCCTTTGCGATACATCACGCGGTGCACTCACTTGCACAGAAGCGGCATCAAGCGCTCGGGCCATACCTGGGCCAAGCAAACCATTAATAGCATCGGCTAAGCGTTTAGCCGTTGAGAAATCAGCGCGGCGTAAGTTAAACGTCAGGTGATCGCCAGTTGAAAATGGCGTCGCTACCGTGCGCTCAACAATCGCGCCGTTGGGAATACGACCCACGGTAGGAGTATTTTGGATGACTTTTGAACCATCGAGCCCTTCGGCACTAAAGCCACTGACCACCATACTGCCTTGAGCGATGGCGTAAACATTACCATCGACCCCTTTTAGAAAGGTTTGTATTAAGGTGCCGCCGCGCAGGCTTTTGGCTTCACCTAAGCTCGATACCGTAACATCTAAGGTTTGCCCCGGTTTAATAAAAGGCGGCATATTGGCGTGCACGGCAACCACCGCGACGTTTTTAATCTTGGGTCGAAAGTTATCCGGTAGATTGATACCGAAATTTTTCAGCATGGTTTTAAATGTCTGCTCGGTATAACGGGTCTTTTCACCGGTACCGGGCAAACCCACCACGAGACCATAACCAATGAGTTGGTTATTTCTCACCCCTTGCACATTGGCAATGTCTTTAATGCGCTGGGCAAAGCTTATTGAAGAAAACAGGGTCAGAGCACAAAGTAAAATAATTTTAACTTTCATGATATTACTTCCTAAAAAGGCCACCAATCACTCATGAAAAATTTCCCTAACCAACCCACTTTTTGTGCATCGGCAAAGGTGCCTGTCCCACTGTATTGAATGCGCGCATTAGCAACGCGTTGCGAGTCAATGGTGTTGTCGGGACGAATATCTTGCGAACGTACAATGCCGGTCACCCGCACAAATTCATCGCCGTTATTGATGGTGATCCATTTCTCACCGCGGATCACTAGGTTGCCATTATTGAGCACCTGCATCACATTGGCCGAGATACTGCCTGACAGGCTATTGCTCTGATCGGCGTCTGACTCTCGCTTGGTGTTAAAGCTGTCTTTATAACGTAAATCGATAGGTACGCCTTTGATGGTGACATTGCCGCCACCCGCATAAATGGGGTCAAGACTAAGATCTGAGCCTTTTTTAATCTCATTATTAGCGCTCTTGGACGCTTGGGTCGACTCTTGCAAAATCACCGTGATGATGTCGCCCACTTTTAACGCCTTGATATCGGAATACAATCCCGATGCCTGACTGTCTTGATACATAGATCCCGTTGCCACCACCTTGGTTGGCGGGGCTTCTGGGTAAACGGGCGCATAATAAGGGTCATCAGCAATCGGCTTATTATTGCTAGTCGAGCTACACCCCGCTAAGGCGATGGCTGCCACCAGCATGAGATACTTAGTCATATTAAGCCTCTACAAATTCTGGTTAACGTAAGACAACATCTGATCGACGGCTGAGATCACTTTGGAGTTCATCTCGTAAATTCGCTGACTCTCAATCAAGTTAACCAGCTCTTCGGTTACATTGACGTTAGAGGTCTCCAATGCACCTTGACGAATCGCGCCCATGCCATCTAAAGAGGCCGTTCCTTGAATCGGTGCACCGCTCGCGCCAGTTTCGGTGTAGAGGTTTTGCCCCATAGGATCTAACCCACTTGGGTTAATAAAGTCGGACATGGCTAACTGGCCCACCACTTGGTTTTCGGCCGCCCCCGGAGTTTTTACCGAGACCTCCCCTTCTGCCGACACTGTGATACTGGTGGCGTCATCAGGAATGGTAATCGCTGGCTGCAACACATAACCTGAGCCAGGGGTAACGATTTGACCAGTATCATCTAGGGTGAACTGGCCATTACGTGTATAGGCCGCGGTGCCATCTGGCATCTGCACTTCAAAAAAGCCGGGGCCTTCAATCATTAAATCGAGTGAGTTATCCGTGGTTAACATGTTGCCTTGGGTGAACATCTTTTGCGTCGCCACCACTTTGGTACCCGCACCGATATTCAGGCCATTGGGCAATTTGGTGTTAGAGGCACTGATGCCACCAGCTTGGTTAACCGTTTGATAAAGCAAGTCTTCAAATACGGCGCGGCTTTTCTTGTAGCCAATGGTGCTCGCATTAGCCACGTTGTTAGAGATAACCGAAATATCGGTTTGCTGAGCATCTAAGCCTGTTTTACTGATCCATAACGCGGGATGCATAATCTATCTCCTAACTAATGCGCATTAATGTCGAAGAGGCTTGATCCATCTCTTCGGCCGTTTTCATCATCTTGACCTGCATCTCAAACTGACGCTGCAAATCGATTAACGACACCATTTCATCGACAGCATTCACATTGCTGCCCTCAACGGCGCCACTCTCTACAAACACCTGCGCATTGGCAGGTGCGATTTCGCCAGAGATTTGACGGAACAGGCCATCTTCTCCGCGCATTAAATTTTGGTTACCTGGGTTAACGAGCTTGATCCGGCCAACCTCTTCAATCACTTCCGCTGTCGCCCCTAAAGGGCGCACCGAAATAATGCCATCTTGGGCAATTTCTATTTTTTCGATAGGCAGAGGTAATACGATGGGACCGGCATCCCCCATAATGGGATTACCACGGTCGTTTCGCAGCAAGCCGGTGTTATCTATGCTTAAGCTGCCTGAGCGGGTATAGGCTTCGCCACCGTCGGCACTCTGCACGGCAATCCAACCATCGCCTTTAACGGCAATATCCAGATCGCGGCCTGTGGTTTTTAGCGGTCCGCTGGCAAAGTTAGCCGATGGGCTTTCTGTCATCGAAAACACCCGTGTCGGCAAACCTTCACCAAAGGCTTGCATAGAGCGAGATTGTTCTAAGTCTGACTTAAAACCATCGGTATTGGCATTAGCAAGGTTGTTCGCACGTACCGCCAGCGAATTCATATTCTGCTTGGCGCCACTCATGGCGACATAAAGTAATTTATCCACTTGCTGCTCCGTCAATGTTTCAACTAAAACTGTCGTATCACAGTACAAAGCAAGCATCGTGCCAATAGCAAAAATCAATGAGAATGGAAGATCAATGGGATGCGAAGATAAATAATACGAAAAGAGGAGGAGTTCAACGAAAAGCGGCAGTGTGTTGCCGTTGCGGCAACACACTTAAGTCAAGCATTAACGGATCTGGAGTACCGTTTGTTGCAACGTATTATTGACCTCTAAAGTACGCGAGTTAGCCTGGAAGTTACGCTGCGCAGAGATCAAATCAACCAGCTCGGTGGTCAAATCAACGTTGGATTGCTCTAATGCTGATGAGCGAAGTCCACCAAAGGTACCGCTATTAGCCTCACCGGCTAACGCTGGGCCTGAATCTAAACTAGCCTTCCACGACGTATTACCCACCTGCGTTAAGCCTTGCTCATTAGAAAAACGGGCCAACGCCACGCGGGCTAAGGCTACCGTAGAGCCGTTACTGTAACTGGCATTAATCAAGCCATCGACACCCACTTCTACATTGGTTAAGCGGCCAACAGTGGTGCCATCTTGGCTGAGCTCAGTCACCTCAAAAGCTGATGAATATTGCGTCGGATTATTAAAGTTAAGCGTTAGGGTTTGCGCGCCGTCAGTACCCGGGCCTAAGACATTAGCCCCGCCCACACCAAGCGCTTCGGTCTGTACTACGGCAGGGTCGCTACCGGTATAGGTGCCAGTATCGTTAAAAGACAATACAGAGCCTTTCCAACCACTGGCATTTTCGGCATTACCTGTCGCATCGGCAGTACCATCACCAGTGGTATCTCGCCCATAAGTCCCTACTGGGCCTGCAATATCGACCTGCTTACCATCGACGGCATAAAACGCCACCCAATTACTCTCACCATTGTGCGCCGCTTCTGGCGGGCGAACAAAGTAAGTGGTTAAAATCTGTGGCTCACCTAAGGAGTCATATATGGTCACAGATGTCGAATTATTAAAGGTCTCGGGCTTAGTGGGATCGAAATTCGCTGGATCGAGCGTATCTTCAGCGGCATTCAGGTTCATCTGAATGCCCACATCATTAGTCTTTTGTGGTTGACCTGCCGTATCGGGAATTTGCACTGGCTTAGTCGTGGTTAAACTCACTGATGTTGAATTGCCATCTTTATCGACTGGAAATGTCTGCAAGAAGTTACCTGACGAATTAACCAAATAGTTATTACCATCGACTTTAAACGCTCCCGCGCGGGTATAAGACATATCTTGCGAGCCCAATTCAGATGAGGTCACAAAAAAACCACCACCATTAATCGCCATATCGAGCGCGTTATTGGTAAACTGCATACTGCCTTGGTGGAACTGCTGCGCCACTTGTGATGTGGTCACACCGCCACCGACTGTGGTTTTACTGTTAGCAAAAATCGAGTTGGCATACACATCGGCAAATTCGGCGCGAGACTCTTTAAAACCAACCGTATTGACGTTGGCAATATTGTTAGCCGTGGTATTAAGATCTTTTTGGGCTGCTGAGATACCGCTCAATGCAATGTTAAATGACATAAATCACCTCATTAAAAATTTTATTCGTTGTCGTGGACGTTATGCCCTAACGTAAGCTTTATCTAGGTTTCAGAGACGGCGAGTACATCACCAATCTTGATACCCCCTATGCCCCTAAGGTTTAAAATTGCGCCGGTACTGGCTGTACCTAATGAGACGCTGGTTACATGTGCGTAGGTTGATACGGCGAGGTCTTCACTTTGACCATCCACTTTGCCAGATGCCTTAATCGAATAATTGCCACTTGCCACCGGCTCGCCATTTTTATCTAGCCCATCCCAGCTGACATCAATATTGCCGCCTGCGCTGCCATCGACGGTAAACGTCTTGATGAGCTGACCTTTTTCATCTTCGATGCGCACGGTAATGTCATCGATAGCCTCTGGCGTACTGATGATCCCTTTTAAGTGCGGATCTTCAGCAGAAATATGGCCGGTATCAGAGGGGATAAGCACTTTCTGCCCAACGAGCCCTGAGGCTTGTAGTGCCTGACTCGAGGTCATCACAGCATTAAGGTTAACAATCTCCTCATTAAGCTTGCTGATCCCATCGACGGTCGAAAATGAGGCCATCTGCGCGATCATTTGGTCATTATCCACCGGCTTAAATGGATCTTGCATCGACAACTGTTGACTCAATAAAGAGAAAAAATCGTCTTGTGTCAGCTCCTGATTATTTGCCTCAGGAATCGATGACTCCTCAGGTAAGCGAATACCATCTAGAAACGGATTTCCCGTAGACTCGGTGATGGCACTGGTTCTGCTGTTTGCTTGCGGTGTGATCTGCCCACTTTGCTGTTCACTGCTCAGGGGAGACTGACTGCTTAACGGATTAATGAGGCTCACTCATTACCTCCTAAGATTTGCCGATTCGCAAAGTCTGTTGCAGCATAGACTTGGCCGCTTCAGCAACTTGTACGTTCATTTGGTACGAACGCGATGCAGAGATCATGTTCGCCATCTCCTCCATCACATTCACATTGGGTTTATAAATAAAGCCGTCGGCATCGGCCAACGGGTGATCAGGAGAATATTCTTTCTGCAGCGGCTTATCACTTTCAACAATGTCCGCCACTTTGACCGACTGTGAGGTTTGTTGCTGATGACTCGCTTTGGCCATTTCCGCTTCAAATACAGGATGCCGAGCACGGTAAGTCTGGTCGATGCTACTGGAAACCGAATCGGCATTGGCAATGTTACTTGCCGTGGTATTAAGGCGGATAGATTGCGCCGACATACCCGATCCTGAAACATCAAAGATATTAAATAAGCTCATCATTAATTTCCTTTAAGTGCTTTTTTCAGCCCAGCAAATTTACTGTCAAGAAAGCCTAACGACATCTGATACTCTAAGGCGTTTTGCATAAATTCAGATTGCTCTTGCTGAATATCGACGGTATTACCATCACCCGTATCCGGCTGATTGGGCACGCGATAACTCACATGTTGCTGACTTAAAGCCGCTAAATCGAAATGACGTTCGTCACTGCGGCTCATGGCTAAACCGCCTTGTCGAGTACGCGCCGCTTGCAGCGCCTTATCAAAATCGAGATCTTTAGCTTTATAATGAGGGGTATCGGCATTGGCAATATTAGATGAGATCACCTGCGCACGCGTTGAACGCACACCCAAAGTGAATTGATGTACACCTAATGCTTTATCAAAACTGATCGCCATAAAATTGCCTCCTCATACAGATACCAACAAGAAAGCAATTGTTATGCCAAGCAAGATGTAAACGAGCAGAGAGTGATGAATAAAAAACCAGAACGATAAAAAATGCCAGCTTATTGCTGGCATTTTAGCTAACTGAGGTGATTAAGGTTAACCACGCTTTTGATAATAGATGCCAGGATTACAGCGCACCATCTCAAATTCTTCGGTTAATCCGGCAATCGACTCTGAAGCGCCAAGGAATAAGATCCCTTTGGGGTTCAAAGCGGCAGCAAATTGCCGCAATATTTTGGCCTTTGCCTCAGGTGCAAAGTAGATCAGTACGTTGCGGCAAAATATAATGTCAAATTTACCCAGTAAGGTATAACTTTCAAGCAAATTATGGGCTCTGAAATTAACCAGACGTTTTACATTATCGTTAAGCACCATAGAGCCAGGGGTTGTGGGTGCAAAAAATTGTCGTTTACGCTCATCAGATAAACCGCGCGCCAGCGCTAAATTATCATATTGCGCCGCCTTACACTTATCGAGCATGGATGGCGAGAGGTCGGTGGCCAGTATCGATGCACTCCCCGGTAAAGCCCCCGGCTTACGCTGCTGATATTCTAAAATGGTCATGGCTAACGAATAGGGCTCTTGCCCAGACGAACACGCTGCCGACCATATTTTGAGTGGCCGGCCTAAGCGGGTATATTCTGGCAATAAGTTATTTGCCAGTAACTCGAACGGATAACGATCCCTGAACCATAAGGTTTCGTTAGTGGTCATCGCATCGATAACCTCTGCTCTTAACTGCCGCTCCGTCGGCTTCATCGAATGTTTAACCACCTCAGATAACGAGGGAAGATTATATTTCCCCATTAACGGTGCCAAGCGACTACGAACTAAATATTGCTTATTTTCACCCAGCACGATCCCGCTGTGTTGTTCCAGAAATAACCTAAATTGGTTGTACTCAGCTTCAGCAAGTGATTTATTTGGCACCTAGATATCCCAATCTCAAAAAAATAAAACAGGCTACAACATACACTACTATAGCAAGCATTAAACAGCTCAGGGTTATACATTAGCTAACACACTGAGACAAGCATAAACTACGTAAAGTTAGGGGCTTGTATAACGACGCTTAAATTACAAACTAAGGTGCTTATTCACTGCTGCGGCTAACTCATCAGGATTAAATTTGGCAATAAAATCATTGGCGCCCACTTTTTCCACCATCGCTTGATTAAACACGCCACTGAGTGAGGTATGTAGCACCACCTTAATATCTTTAAGCTTAGGGTTGTCTCTAATCTCTGCCGTTAAGGTATAACCGTCCATTTCGGGCATTTCGATATCAGAAATCACCAAGGGGAGCTCACGAGCGACATTGTCCATATTGGCCGCCATCGCCTCTAATTGGTTGAGGGCATCACGGCCATCTTTAGCGGTATCGATTTGCAGATTTAATGACTCTAACGCCCTAATAATTTGCTTACGAGCCACTGTTGAATCATCAATCACCATAATATGATAGTGGCGGTCTCTATCTATGGTTAACTTATCATCCATTTCTTGGCTTATCTGCGTCTTAACAGGGGATATCTCATCGAGGATTTTTTCGACATCAAGGATCTCAACCAACTCCCCTTCGACTTCAGTAACGGCCGTTAAGTAGGAATAGCGTCCAGCCCCCTGCGGCGGTGGCATAATGGCTTCCCAGTTCATATTAATGATTCGCTCAACAGACTGGACTAAGAACCCTTGCACGCTGCGGTTATACTCAGAAATGATAATAAAACATTCGTCAATATTTTCAATTGGACGCCCCCCCGTAGCAGCACTTAAATCAATCACAGATATCGTCTTGCCGCGAATATGCGCCACTCCCCGAACCACAGGATTTAGCTTAGGTAATGCCGTCAATGGCGGGCACTGCAGTACCTCTTTGACTTTAAATACGTTAATACCAAATCGTTGCTTACTGTTTAATTTAAACAGCAGCAATTCTAGACGGTTTTGTCCCACGAGTTGGGTACGTTTATTTACTGAATCAAGAATACTCGACATAATGCCTTTGCCTTGTGAATGCTTCCCCAACCATAGTAACTATAAGTATAGGCATGCTAATTGCTTTAAAAAATGTGTATGATAACCAGGCCCTAAACTCGTCAAATTTATGACACTAATTTCTATGAAAAATGTCTATAAAGTACGGGCCACAACGAAGTATAGGTGCTCTCTAGCTATCTAAGCTAGTCTATTCAATATGAAAGTAAATACAGTATACTTTTTCATCGCTTTACTCTGCTCATGCCCAAGTTTTGCGGCTGATGAGCTTAGCGTACCCTCTTTATCGACGATATCACGATTAGCTATAGCGGCAATTGAAAATAAAATTGAAGCCCCAAGTGATGCTAAGGTCAATATATCGCCGCAAAGTTTAGACACCCGAGTGACGCCACCCGCTTGTAGTTCAGCATTAAGCGTTGAGGTCGCCAGCGATCGCGCTATTGGCCGTAACAATACCGTTAAAATCAGTTGTGAAACTCCAGAGCTAGCCTATCCTTGGCAAATCTACATATCGGTCAGAGTCGATATTCTTTACCCTGTGGTTGTGGCGACACAAACCTTAGGCCCGGGTGATCTGATTAACGCTGAGCAGGTGACACTCGCTTATGTAGAGCAGAGTAATTTACGTGGCCAACAATTTGATGATCCGGCGCAGGTCACTGGCACCCGGGTCAAACGCAGAATTGCCGCCAACCAAACCCTGTTTAGCAGTAACCTTTGCTTTGTCTGCAAAGGCGACATGGTGTCTATTTATGCCCGTACTGCCAATTTTGAGATAAAAACTATCGGTGAGGCCTTACGTGATGGTAACTTAGGCGATAGAATTCAAGTTAGGAATAGTCACTCACAAAAAATGGTAGATGCAAACGTTATCGGGGTCGGTGCGGTTGAGGTTAGAATGTAGTACGACATGACTCACTTTGATGAGCATTTTTTGTTGCTCACCACAAAATTCTACTAAAGCTTTAAAAGTGAGCGCCGATATACAGTTATGTTGATCTCACTAAGTAACGTTGGAACCTATTATGGCTATAGACATAAAGCATGTAAATACAAGCACGAACAATCGAGTCACGTCGCCATCAACCGATAAGTCATCGGCTAAAACTGGCCTGGTATCGCCCGAAACCACTACGGCTAAAACCGTAAAAAGTGACTCGGTATCGATAACTCCTCAGGCGCAGCAACTGCAAAGTGCTCAGGCAAAATTAAACAACTTACCTGAAATCGATACTAAAAAAGTCGAACAGATAAAAGCGGCTATTGCTGAAGGTCGCTATAAGATTGATGCCGACAAACTGGCCAGTAATATTGCGCAGTTTGAAAATGAACTAAAGGATCTTGGCTAAGCTGATATGAACTCAATAATCGACATCATCGCCAATCAACATACGTTATTAAACGACTTAAAACGCCTTATCGAAGCAGAGAAAGCGGCACTCATAGCACAAAGTGCCGATGAGTTGCTAACGCTGGCCGCAGATAAAGCTAAGTTGTTAGATGAGATCAAAGCGGTCGATGTACGATTATCAGAGCACCCCGACAGCGGTAAACTCAGTAGCGATCTTAAGCTGCAAAAATTAGTCGATATAACCAAACAAGTGTTAGCCCAATGTAAGACGCTTAACGCGCAAAATGCTACATTAATCGAACACAGCATGGCCAGTATCAATCGCTTCTCTCAAGCCTTGCAAGCCAGTCGAAACGCATCCAGTCTTACCTACGATGGTAAAGGCAAAACCTCAACGATTTCGACCTTAGGCAATAACCTTAAAGCTTAGGCACTTAATCACAGCGTAGTGTTATCTTGATTCAGCATCGCGCCTAGCTCATGCACCTCGCTTTCGCTACGCAATGACCCAATCTAAAAAACACAACCAAGAGACACAAAAAAGCCTCTAAAATAGAGGCTTTAATATTGCGCAATACATTAAGTCGCTCAATTAAAATGGAGCTCCGTTAAAAGGAAACTCTCTTAGAAGTAAGTCACTTGCTTCACTTTTTGTGGACGATTTTGCTGTTGGTACAAGGCCCACACTTGAGAAAAATCAAGTTCCAGCTCAGTCACATAATGCTCACCCGCCGGGTAACTCTTAACCACTCTGGCGCCGCGTATCACCCCGGTCACCGAAGCTTGAATATTATCATCAGACAACATCCAATCCCTGACTTGGCTCGACGCAGATAACTGCTGGCCGTATACCTGCTCAGCTAACTCACGATAAGCCGCGATTTTGGATGCTTGCATCGCCATTAATACCCGTTGCGACTGCTCTTTGGCCGGTTGTGTCGCTAAGGGGGCGTAGCCGATAGCGGTTAACTTAGGAAACTGCTCAGGCGCTTCTGTTTCCCACTGAATATATCTATCTTGGGAAGCGCAGCCACTTAGCGTCAGCAGTATTGCCATTAACCAGATTCTCATTGCAGCTCTCCTACCATTTGCATGTTACCCTGCCCCTGCATGCTGTGACGGATCAACAAGCCTTGCTTAGACTCCACCCGCTCAGACGCCCTAAGATAACCAGGCAATTCAGCCAAGGTGACACTCGCCGAAGCAACTGATACCACACGATTATTGGTTACATTCACAATACGACTATTGACCACCAGCTCATCAAGCGACAGATTCATGGTCGACACCAAAACATGCTCCACTGGCAAATCGTCCGCAAGTTTACGCCAATCACGACTCAATATAAAATCACCACTGTCGGTCACGCGCACACTTTGTGCCACATTGAGATCGACCAAATTAAATTGATGATCATGCATAGCAGCAATTAAACCTTGCTGTAATTGTAACCCCAAGGGATTAGTGCCACTTAAATTGCCTAACAACACTGGCGTTGTCACCAATAACGGATGCTTAGGTGTGAGTTGATCGTTTTGCCTGATCAGTTCATTAGCCAATTGTTGGCTTAGGTGTAGCACTGCCGATTGAGCAGGCAAAGTATTGCCGCTTGCCAAAGCTTGCGAAACTCGGTCGTCGATAGTCGAGCACGCTGCTAACATCAATATAACCGAAGGTAAAAGTACTTTCTGCATAATAATTCCTAAAAATACAAATAGTAACGTCATTTTCGTGGGCTATTCCACTAAAAAAGATTCGAGAGGAATAGCAATCTTAACGTCAAAATCAGGTTCGACGTTAAACACAATGCAATTTTCAAGCCGCTATTTATAAAGATAACCTACAGTTGATGCTATGCCATCGACAAAAACAACGAAATACTTTAATGGCATGCAGCCGGCATAATATTTGCATTCAAAATGCATCGTCCATTCACATGTGTCATCAAAATGTCGATTCTCCTATTTTGATGACACCTCAATAAATGTAGGAAAACTTTATGCAAAACAGAATAACCCCCTATAACAACAGAGATGAAATTTTCTTTTGGCGCAGCGCCGTTGCATCTGTCAAACTTGGTCAGCAAACATTCGATAAACTACATGGAATAAACTTACCAATTGAAAACCCTAAAATTTCATCTGCTGGCTCTTGCTTTGCACAGCATGTGGGCCGATGGCTTAATAAAGAAGGTTATTTATTTAATCAAAGTAAAATTGAAACTAATCAAGTTTCAAGTTTTGCTTTTGGCAACATATATACGCCAAGGTGCTTTCTTCAGTGGTTTGATATTATTGATGAAAATCAAGATTTGGATGTTGAATGTACGGTACATATTGAAAATAACCGCTACTACGATCTGTTAAGGCCGAGTATTTACCCCAGTGGTTTTAATACCAAAGAAGATTTAGTTGAGGCCAGAATATTAGCTGCAAAAGAGATGTATCAGACTCTTAAAGACACAGATCTGTTCATTTTTACACTGGGTTTAACAGAGTCTTGGAAAGATAAGAACAATATTTTCTATCCTAGTTGTCCAGGCGTTATATCAGGACAATTTAACGCAGAAGATCATCAATTTCATAACTTCACATATGAGGAAATTTGCGCAGATTTAAAACAACTGGAATCTCGTCTTACATCAATAAACTCAAACATAAAAGTAATACTAACCGTATCCCCAGTGCCCCTGACGGCAACAATGACAAACAAGCATATATTAATAGCTAATCAACACTCAAAGTCACTACTGCGCACAGCAGCTAGTTTTATGTGTGATAACTATGAAAATTTCGAATATTTCCCCTCCTTTGAGCTCATTACAGCATCAGCTGATGGCGATTTTAGATTTGAAACTAATCGACGGACAGTTACTCCCACTGGCGTAGCCTATGTTATGGGGCATTTCAAAACAGTGCTCCAGAATACTAACAATATGCATTCAAATTCCGAACAGAAGATTGAATTCCCAGATGTTAAGCGTAAACCCGCAGATAATGACGAGGTCGAATGCGATGAAGAGCTTATCGAATCCGCAGCAAAACTGACCATAAAGTCGCTAGACAAGCCAAGGGTTGGTCTGACTCTATTTGGCGATAGCCACATGGGTAAACTATCAACAGCACTTGATAAGATGAATATTGAACACTGCGGCGGCATGGTAATGAATGGATCAGGTTTTTCTCAAAAGAAATTTGCCTTATGCGACACCGAATACTTAGTCCCACTGGAAAATGCCATATCGAGAAAATTATGGTCTGTGATATTCAACAATTTGAATCGTCATGAACAAAAAACACCGTCCCTAACTTCAACCATTATTACAAACTTAGGGCTACAAACTCATCAAAATGTAGCTAGATTTACAACATGGCTCCAGAACTCTTATCCACAAGGAATCACAGAGATCACACTGAAAGAGTTTGTTGATTACTTTCACGACGACCTCAATGAGCAACTTTCCATCTTACTTAAACTTCACGAAAATGGTCACAGAGTCATAGTGGTCTCTGACCCACCATTTAGTCAGTATTTTGAAGAGTCTAAAGGCATGACCAATATCATTTACGCCTATTTTGACGCGATGGAATATATATGGACAGAATTTGGCGTTACCTTCTTCAATGCAGCACGCGCATTCGATGAAGAAGTTACAGATCCAGAAAATTATTTATCGACTGTAGAATACGCAGACAAGCAGCACGATTGGATTCACGGTAATGACAAATATTATGCTTGGCTAGCAGAAAAACTGTTAATGCTCATAAAGCCGTCGAACAAAGTATAAACACTGAAAAGTAAGAGCGTAACGTCAAAATATCAATCGTTACGCGAGCTTACTTCACTAGGCACACTTATTGCCAGTTAGTTACAATACACTGTAGTTTAAGCTCAATTATCGGCGCAGCTGCCATCATTTTGGCACTATCTGTAACACTAATGATAAGAGTATCAACCAGAGAACGAGCAATGAAAAAAATTAATTTATTGATTCTCCTTGTTTCTTTAGTCCATTTAAATACGTTCGCACAATGGGTAGAAACATCTGGAGAAGCAAAAATTATCGATGGCAATGTTACTCAAGCTAGAGCAGATGCCATTCAGCAGGCGCTAAGTTATGTGATATTAAGCTCGGGAGGCAACTTTAGCAGTGAGCAGCAGATCCAAAATGGCCTACTCACTAAAGATAACTTTACAATGACGCAGCTAACACAGGCGTCACAGATAGAGCTATTGAACGAACATATAAATAATCAGATACTTACAGTCAATCTTCGTGTCGACGTGTTAAGTGCTAATGAACAGCAATGCCAAACTGAAAATCTAAAAGCGGCAATCTTAGTTACTCAAGCACAAATTAACGACAGAGCTCAATTAAGATACGGCAACATTGGTAACTTTCAAAAAACGCTTTCTCAACGATTAGGTAATATCATCCGTCAGCGTGGTAAAGCCAGCTTCCCAAATATCCACGCGGATGAGCGCTTAGACATAACCCAGTCATTAGTTGATATACGCGGTTATCGTCTGCCGAGCTGGTTAAGTGAAATCACCGACAGTCAATATATCCTACTACCAGCAATCGTCGATATCTCCACCGATCCCGTTGAAGGCGGATTACTAGGTCTTTGGAATAACTATCCGCAACGGCAATTTTATCTAAAGCTATCGCTGTATCATGGCATCAGTGGTGAGCAAGTTTGGAGCGAGCTATATCATTCATCTGCCCCATGGGAGTTTGAGCGACAAGCCACAGTGCCGGCAAATAGCGCCCGCTTTTGGCACTCCAGCTATGGCCAAAATATTGATGCCGTATTAGCACAAGCCAGTGCAGATATCGATAAAGTGCTTAACTGCAGGCCACTACTCGGACAAATTGTGTCTAAACAAGACAGACGGGTGATCATCAATCTGGGGCGTAATAACGGTATAAAAGTGGGCGACCGTTTTCAAATTGTATTGCAACAAAACTTACCCGATAGGCTCGACAACATGCGCCCAATTGCCGGGGAAACTCGCGCAACGGTCACCATAGATCAAGTCACGCAGCAAAGTGCAACAGCCTTGCTCGAGCCAAAAAATGGGACGCTAAATATACAAGTAAATGACATTGCGATTAAAATTTAGCGGACAAGCGACCACTAATTAAGCAACTAAATCTAAAGCCTTTTCATCGAGATGAAAAACAGTATAATCAACAGCGTCTCCCTATAGCTCAACAGGATAGAGCAGTCGCCTCCTAAGCGATCGATCGGGGTTCGAGTCCCTGTGGGGAGACCATAAGATAGCCACTAAAATGGTTATCTTATGCATAGGTAAAATAACCATCACTAACCGCCAACATCCTAATACATCCCTCTAGGTTAACAATGGTTTAGTGCCCCTGCGTAGCTAGGTGAATAGGTTAACACTCACGGCTTAGCCTTCGATTTAATCGATATAATCTTATTTAATTAGTGCAATACCAATTCTTGCGTCCATGATCATTTTTAAGCCCAGTGTCTAAGTTTAAATCCTCACACTTGTGGTTAGGGTGCCAAGCGCGCTGATATGATTTTTGACTGGCTTGCTATCCGCTTTATCATGGATTTTGAGGCGTTTTTAAGGTACTTTAGCCCCATGAAAATAACTGCGTATTACGGCGTGAAAGTAGCGTAATAGTCGCATGATAAATAATGCTGGTAGCCAAAGTCAGCTTTGTCGTGAACGCTGCGCAATAAACATCAACTTATCTCCATTATTCCTATTTACCTCAACCCTATAAAGGATAGCGTCAATGACTGAGCTGTTTACTGCTAACCTCGAGATCATTAATAAGCGTTGGCCTCTGCTCGCTTCAGCCTTACATGCGGCAAACATTGAACACTTCGATGCTTGTCTCGTTAATGGCAATGAACAAACCATCAGTGTCAATGGTATTCAATTGAGCAGTCGGCATAACCGTATCGCCGAAGCGCAGCTGTTGATTAAACAACTGCCAGCAAACTGCAATGACCTCACGGTTTATGGTGTCGGCATGGGAGATGTCCCCGCCGTCCTAGTGCAGCACCCCAATATAAAAAGCATTCGTATTGGCCTGCTCAATGTCAGCCTGTTTGCCTTATTACTGACTTATACCGATCAGCGCGAATGGTTGAGCGATCCGCGCCTAAAGCTTATGCACCAGCTTCAACAACACCGACTATCGCCCCACTACATTACCGTCACGCCCGAACTCTTATTGAGCAGCGATGACAATGCCAGATTGCGTGACTTATTGGTATTTAACAATAACCTTGATTTTGCCAACAGAAGCCATGGCAATGATGACGCAGAGCTTCAGCTGCGCATGCGGGATAATCTTGCTACCATGCAACAAGATAGCGATGCTGCAACGTTACGCTTGCAATATCAGCCAACTCAGACCTTAGTCATCGCCACTGGCCCCACGCTCGAGCAGCATTACGCTTACCTTAGGGCGCAACGAGCATTACCAGAAGCGACGCGGCCATTGATGATTAGCGTCGACACCGCATTAAAAGCCTTACTCAATGAACAGATTGTTCCCGATATCGTCGTGAGCATAGATCAAAATGTCACGCGTGAATTTTTACCCGATAACGTGCCTGATAGCGTGAAACTGGTCTACTTCCCCAAGTCACAGCAAGCAGTGTTACAGTGGTGGCCAGGGCAACGTTTTGCCGCCTACTCGCACAGTAAAATCTATGATGAGTTCCACCAGCAATGCCCTAAACTGCGCCTATTTGCCAATGGTAGCGTCATCCATCCGGCCATCGATTTGGCCGTACATTTAAACAGCCAATCGATAACCTTATTTGGTTGCGATTTTAGTTATCCGCATAATAAGACCCACGCTTTCTGGCAAGACGGTAAATTAGGCCCTTCTATCGCCAATGCCAAGCAACATTGGGTGATGAATGGACATGGCGAAAAAGTAGCAACCGACCTGAATTTCCGCGGCTATTTGCTTGCCCTTGAACACTATATTCTCACTAAATCTGAGGTGACTTTTTATAATGCGAGTTTAGATGGTGCCGCCATTGATGGCGCTCAATATCAGGAGTGTAAGTGATGAAAAGTACTGCAACTGACGCCCTTATCCAAATACTGACTTCGGCTGCGCATAAGTTTCGCTTAGGCCATGAAGCCGATGGCTCACATGACTTTGCTCAGTGCATCGACCTGCTTAAACCCCTGTTGCCTGAGTTACAAAATGCCACGACGGTCGTCGAGTTATTTCGTGAGATGCTGGCGGCACAGGAACGCCACGACTGGCTTGCTTTGGCTGACAGCCTCGAATATGACTTGCCCTTACTGCTGCAATCCGCGCAGTAACACATGATGGCGATGAATCAGGCGTACACAAGCTTAAACGGCTTTTTAAAACTTGTTACGCCCCTCAAATTGAGGGGGCGTAACAAGTTTTAAAAGCCATATTACCCAATAGTATTATTGGCGTTTAAGCGGTTTGCATTGAGTCACTTGAGTAAGCTATTACTCAGCGTCTGCAATATGCTCCCACGACAGCGGCGTGCCTTTAGCGTGTGAACCGCGAAACCTTTTACCTAATAATTGTTCAAGATACTTGGGGTGTAAGCCAAATCCGGGACGAATACTCTTAACATTCTCGGGTGTAATACACTCTCCAGTCCTTACCGACTTAACTGGCAGCTTTTGTGATCAACTTTGCACATCAAACACATCGATAACAACTCATAAGCGAGTTGCTAGCGATAACTGTGCACGCCAATACGATAGTTAACAATAAAGCAAAGCAGGCCACCAGCAATGCCAAATAGTAAAGGAGCGAATCATTATCGCCAGCAAATTTCGCCAGTAAAGATAGGAAACCCATTTGAATCCGCAGCATTAGCAGGTAGGCTATGCTCATCACTGGTCAAGCACAATTCGAACCGACGAATGAGGACATCATGTTAGATAATCCACCAGAAATCTCCAGAAGCTTTGCTGTCAGCCGCTTTGGCGAATATTACCTGCCCAGCATCAATCGCAATACATTTGAAAAAATTGACTCCACTTCATTGTATAACGAGCGCTTCAAACAGGCCTTATCTAAACCCGATACCTTACATATCATCATCGGCCTCGATTCTGGGCTGCTGGCCAATTATGTCATGGAGCATCCACTTGCCGATGGGGCTAAGTTTATTTTTGTTGAGCTGCCAGAAGTGCTCTCCATGTTGTCTATCGACATCCCTGAGCACCTCGCTGATGAGATAAGCGTGATCTCATTTGATGAGCTTAAAGAGACCATTGCCGATATCCGCAATAATGTGTTTTTAGTCAAAGGTAAGTACGCCATTCATCGCTCAATTGCCGTCGATGGTAATTATTTAGAGCCCTACAGTGAGCTCAATGCTGAAATCGAGAAAATGATTGAGCATGAATCCTTTAGCTTAGGCACGGCCTTTAATCATAAGCTGTTTATCCAGACTCAGCTAACCAATGTAGCCGAAAACCTGCAACCCGCCTCAGTACTGCGTGGCCAATTTAATGATAAAACCTGCATCGTATTAGGCGGTGGGCCCTCCCTCGATAACAATATTGACTGGATAAAAGCCAACGCCGACCGACTGGTGATCATTGCCGCCTCACGCATTGTGGGCAAATTAGCCAAACTGGAGATAAAACCTGACATCATTGTCTCGGTCGACCCACAATCGATAAGTTTTGATGTCAATAAAGAGTTGATGTCACTGGAGCACGATACGTTGCTCGTCTACTCCTACCATGTGACCCCGCAAATTATCGGTCAATGGCGCGGCGCCGCGCTCTATACCGGCTCTCGTTTACCTTGGAACAGTGACCACGATAACAACAATATCGAGTCCGTCGGCCCCACAGTCACCAATAGCGCTATCGAAATTGCACGGGAGATGGGTTTTAGCCGAATTTTGTTGTGCGGCGTCGATTTTTGCCATTCGCAATCGGGTATCACCCACACCGCAGGCACCTATGGCGCAAGCCTTGGACCGGACATGGGGATTATGTACGAGTGGGTTGAAACCAATTGTGGTGAAATGGCGGAAACTCCGATACAGCTAATGTACGCCATACAATCACTGGCAGCAGCAATCGAGGCCTACCCTGGGGCGCGCTATATCAATCTGTCACCTGATGCCGCCAAGGTTAACGGGGTTGAACAGGTCAATGCCCATAACATCACCTTAGCTGAGATCAGCGCTAAACAACGCGCGCTACTGGCCCCAGCCCAGCATCTATTGAGTATCGACAAGAGATGTCAGTTACTTCGCAGCACGCTCGACGCCTTAACAGCCACTAGCGAACAACTGACGCAGTTAAATGACTACAATCAAGACGCTCTGCAATTGGTCGACCAAATAGAAGCGGCACATCAGTATCCTGAGCGTATAGGCGCATTAGCTAGCAAGCTAGATAACATCGAAAGCAACATCAACGCTAACTACTCTGGCCTAGCAAAGCTGGTTAAATTTTATGGTTATTATGAATTTAGCCACTTTTTATCCACCAAAAAAGTCGATGACTGGTCACAGCAAGATGTGACTGATAATACCCGTCTTTACTATCAAGCTTTTAGCGACATCACGAGCACATTAAGTCGATTAGTTGATGAGGCCATCGTGCGGGTAAGTTCACGCCTTGCAGAGCATCAAGATGAAGTGGTGGATATTCACGCCTTATGTGAGCGCTGGGATATCGATGCACAGTGGGGACGCGCCCTTATTTGGCAACAGCAACATCCGCAGCTATATGCGAAATTACCTCCTGCTCAGCAAAGTAAACTGGCAAAAACCCGACAGCAATACCATCACCAATTTGTGGTCAAGGCGTTTATCGATCCCAGCGGTGAGCCTGCTGTGCCACAACTCAACAATGCCTTTAAAAAACTGCATGCTCTGCTGCATTACAAACACCTGCTGGGCATCACAAAAATGGTGCAGTACACCGCCCCTTATGTCGACAGTGATCTTGATATTGCCCGTCTGCATAACTTAGCCAAAAGTTATCAATATCGGCTCGAAAACCAGCTAGAGCTGGCGCTCGATGCCGTGCTGGCAACCCCCATCGAACAGCGACAAGAGGCGGAGTTAAAGCAGATAATCCTACTGGCTTTAAAGCTTAACCGCCTGCCGCTGGCGCTGGCACAATATGCCAAAATTATTACCTATAGCGACGAATATCTGCCGCAATATGCTCAGGCCTTATACTTAAACGATAATGCCCAAGACGCGTTAGCCACTTATCTGGATTACCTTGATAAATATCCGCAAGATATTCCGGTCATGTTAAAACTAGGGATTTTTCTCGCTAATGTCGGCCAAATTGATGGCGCACGCGCCTGTTTTGAAAACGTCTTAAGCCTAGATGAAGAAAACCAAGCCGCGATAAGCTATATCCAGCAACTCGGTGATTAAGTGATAGGGCCTGTTGATCTTTCAAGGTTATTTTTGCAGCGAATTGTTGGGTATTTATACAAGACAGAAGCTTTGTGGTGTAGTTATTCTTCATAAAAAGCTGAGAACGCAGTAGAAATGACCAGCAAAGAGCATCAGGCCCTAGGGCGTCAGCGCAAAGATTTATCCGCTGGCGCCCTTTCCCTTGCTCGCATTCAAACCGTATAATACGCCTTTGCATATCTCACCCAATTTCGATAGCGAGGCTCTGTGGCACATACTTATATTCCACTCGATCAATACCAACGTAAATGGATCTTCAATCACAAAGATCTTCCTGTCAGTGATGATGACAAGGCATTCATTAAGCCCCTTGATCAAAAATCATCAATGGAGGTGTGGAATAAATGGATAAGTAACAAGAGCAGTCGCGCCGAGCAATTTACCAAGGGTGACTGGGCAGCAAAAGCCGATGCTTGGCTTGAAACCGACCATTGGCAAAGCGCATGGGACAGCGAAGCGGCCGAACTGCCGGAAATATTACACCATCATTTTGACTGGGAACATGACACGCCAATCTACTTTTGCTATGAAAAATATCAAGTTATTGAAACTCGGTGGGATGTTTTTGTACGCAACTGGAAGTGTTTCCTGTTTTTTGATGACGGCCCACTACTGATCTCTCCGAAGAAAAAACAAGCGGCGATATTTCATCAAAGTGGCCAATACCAAGTGGGTCAGCGAGGTTAGCCCTCGCCCCATCATCGCCATCATCGCCATCATCGCCATCACGGCAACCATGACTCAAACCAATAACTAAAAAAAATGAGACCAACGATGAAACCCATTACCACCTTAGCCTTATTGCTGCCTTTACTGATGACCAGTCTGGCAAATGCCAAAACGATCGCCGATGTTGAAGTGGCTGAAACGATTCAATTAGCTGACAACACCTTGCAACTCAATGGTGCTGGCGTGCGCAGTAAATTCTTTATGGACTTGTATGTAGGCAGTCTTTACCTTCAGCAGCCAAGCAGTGACGTTGAGGCCATTATCAACGCCCCCAAGGCGGTGATCCGGCTTAATATTACCTCAGGGATGATCACCTCAGACAAAATGAGCGATGCCATTATCACCGGGTTTGACGATGCCACCCAAGGCCATGTAGCACCCATTAAGCAACATATCGATACCTTTATAGCCTTATTTAATGAGCCTATTGTGGATGGCGATCAGTTTACCTTTGAGACCACTCAGGGCGTTGGCGTTAGTGCCTATAAAAACAACCAATTACAGGCAAATATTCAAGGCGAAGACTTTAGACAAGCTCTGCTCAATATTTGGCTTGGAGACTCACCAGCACAAAGCAGCTTAAAGGCGGCAATGCTAGGACAATAAGGTAGCGACAATAGATGGCAGGACTGACATAAACGCATTACGCTGCCCCATAATCAACAAGCCCAACGCTATTGGCTGGGCTCATTGATTATGGACGCAATTTTTACGACTAACTTGCTGTCACTGTAAGCGCCTATTAAAACTTATATTGCGCTGCAAATGCCATGGCCAGTTGATCATCTAGGCTATCGGTATTATTAGGTTCACTTAGCTCCATTTCACCATTAAAGTAATAACCTAAGTAACCATTGAGCGATAATGACTCATTCACCGCCCAACCTGCACGCATAAAGCTTGCCCACTCGTCGATTTCGACGGCCACGTTATCATCTTTAACTAAAAATCGTTGAGTACGCTTCGATGCGCCAACACCCACATCGATAGCATCAGACAGCTTATAACTCAGCTCCAAACCTGCTGGGCCACTAAAACCAGCCGAAAATGGATTGCCCAACTTGAGCCTGTCACTAATTTGCCAGTTAACCGCCAGATAAGGCACGGTTCTGACCTCTGAAATATCGTTTAAATAGGCGACGCCAAGCCCTAACATATTGCCATTATTGAATCGGTACATACCTGAGGCGACCACACCATAACTTTGTGCATTTGAGCGCGAGGCATCCTCTGTGTAAGCGTATTGGATCTTAGGTGCAAACAGGAACATCCAACGCTGATTAGGCCGAAAGCTCAGCCCCACCCCAGCACTGTAACGGTCGACAGATGACCAAGGAGATAGTTGCCCCCCCATTAATCCAGCGCCTCTGCCTGACCAATCAAAATCTAACTTGTCATAATTAGCATTGATACTGAGTGACCACTGCTTATTCAGTGGTATATCGCTCTTAACACCAAATAACCAGGTATCTCGCTGTACCTCATAGCCCGAGTTATTCACGTCGGCATCTGAGGTCGCAATACGAGACACACTCAAAGTCAACGGCGAGTAAGGTTTGGCCACAGCAGACGCGCTAGTCCCTAGGGTGGCAACCGCCCCAAATAGTAAGGAGGTCGATAGGCGAGAAAAACGGCTGTTGTTATCAAAAATCATGCTAACTCCATCGCAGCAATATAAAAATAATGGATGATCGTTATCGATCACGGCAATGTTCACCGCAACAAAAACGAAATGCAATAGCTTAGAGAGCTACACAGTGGCTATTGCGGTTATTGAGCGCACTACTGCTTATTATCACGCCATATTATTGAGATTATTACTTTTTTAAAGCATCTATAACACAAATGGTGACACCCACAACTCAGCGTCATTAAGCAACTTCTGGGACTCTCTACGGTGTAATAAATTGGCCTGCAAGCAAACCGTTAGCATTACGCTCCTGCACAGTAAACCGATCAGCTGCGCCAAGATTATAGTTCAACTTAAGTCATCTATTTTCCCGCGATATGTCTGTTTTATGGTTTATCAACACTCAGGTTTCACTACGATAAGCTCGCAAAAACATCTCAACCGTCTCTTTAATATACCGCGTGCGATGGGGCGCGATATCCTCTACCGCCAACCCTAACTCTAACTTTAGGCGCATCTCACCAAATAACATAAGGCATAAACGCACTGCAGCGCCACGAACATCACCAAACTGATAACGGCCAACTTGTTGCAATTCAATAAAAAAGTGAGCGGTTTAAATCATCACACCTTACACAACGCTCCCCCTGCACCAAGGCCAACCCCACATTGGTGCACGCTCAATACTGTACCATTAAAAAATCACCTCTCATGTTAACAATATGGTAACTAGTTAATTTTATAATATTTTAGTTGAATTAGACCTATGTCAAAACATTGCCGATAACATTTCTATATATTTAGCAAACAATAATAAACAAGCATGGATAGACGGATGAATTACAAACATTGGCCGGTCGCAAAACAGATAGGTGTGCTCGCCTTTATACTCACCATAATCGTATTTAGTATTATTAGCAGTGTCTCTTATATCACTTCTAATAATGTGCTCGAACAAAAAGGGATCAGCGCCATGAAGGCGCAAATGAACAGCACCGCCGACCTTATCGAGCTGCAGTACCATAATTTATTATCATTAGCTCGTCGCAACGCCGATATATTGCGCACCATGTACCCAGGGCAATTTTATAAACCCGACAAAACCGTCAAGGTGTTAGGCACCCCTACGCCAGCATTAGCCCACGAGCGCGAGCAAATTAACGCTTCAAAGAGTAAAGTGGACCGATTTTCTAGCCTAACGGGTGGCACTGCAACGGTATTTGTGCGTGACGGCGATGACTTTATCCGTATTTCGACCTCACTGAAAAAAGCCGACGGTCAACGTGCATTAGGCACCTATTTGGGCACCAAGCACCCAGGCTACGCTGCGCTGCTCAAGGGCCAAGAATATGAGGGTTACGCTAAGCTGTTTGGTAAGGATTACATGACGGTTTATCGCCCGATAACGGGGCCAGCAGGGGATGTCATCGGTATCCTTTATATCGGCTTCGATATCTCGGACTCGATTTCTGAACTGCAACAGTCGATGAACCAACTCAAGCTGGAGGAGTCAGGCTACTTCACCCTACTGCGTAATAGAGACAACATCATTATCGCCCAGCCACATCAAACGACGGGCACCCCACTTACAGAGACGATTTTAGACGGTATAAGCCTTGAGCAAGCCAAGCAAGATGAAGGTGAGCGGGAGTATCTCAATAGCCAGGGTGAAGCCATGTATGCATACTCACTCAACATTCCTGGCTGGCAATGGACCCTACTGGGCCAAACCAAAGTGCGCGAGCTAAATGAAGAAAGCCTAACACTGCTCGCCATCAATGTGGCTGTCGCACTGTTCGGCATTGTGGTTATTACCCTGCTGCTCTCTTTAGTGCTATTTAAAACCCTCAAGCCTTTAGGCGTACTGCAATATCAACTCACTCAATTAGGTGAAGGTGACTTGTCACAGCAGTTTGCGACGGTATCCAATGACAGTGATAACGAGGTGGATAAAATTACCATTAGCGCGCATCAAATGGCGACCAGCCTCAGAACCTTAATTGATGCACTACAAGCCTCGGTCAATACCCTAGAAACTCAGGCCGAGACGGCTCAAGAAACCGCACGCCTCAACGGTGAAGAGTCACAAGCATTGATGGCGCAGACCGATCAAATTGCCACCGCCATTGAAGAGATGTCGACCTCCATTCGTGATGTCGCTAGCCACGCAGGTGAAGGGGCCAATCGCAGTCAGCAAGTTGACAGTGCATCACGCGATGGCCATCAGCAGTTAAATTTAGTCGTGCAAGGGCTCACCACCCTAAGCGAGCAGCTTAATAGCAGCCACATCAGTGTCGAAAACGTCAGCAAAGAGAGTGAAGCGATTAACCAAGTCACGGAAGTGATCAACAGCATCGCCGAACAGACTAACCTGCTGGCGCTTAATGCCGCCATTGAAGCCGCCCGCGCGGGGGAACAAGGCCGTGGGTTTGCCGTGGTCGCCGATGAAGTCCGCACCTTAGCCCAGCGTACCCAGTCTTCAATCTCAGAAATTAGCCAGACCATTGCTCAACTGCAATCACAGGTCAAGCTTACCGCCCAGCAGATGGGGCAAAGCCAGCAGCTGGGCACAGAGTCTGCTAATCAGGGGCAAGAGGTCGCGTTGCAGCTTAATCAAATCACTACCAGTATTGGTGAGCTAGCCATCACCTCAAGTAGTATTGCCAGTGCAACGGAGCAACAAAGCGCCGTGGCCGATGAGATAACCCGTAACTTGCATCAAATCACAGAGCTGGCTCGCGAGGGGGAACTGCGCGCCAATGAAACCCTTGATGCCGCTCAAGGTCTATCCCATTTAGCCCATGAGATAAAACAGAAGATCAGCATCTTTAAATAAGCCCTAAATACACCAGGCCATCTGCAGCTTAATGGCCTGGTGTTCCTGCACTCAAAAGCCCTACCTCAGTAACCTAATTCAGCAAGCTAAATCAGTGGCCACCACCGTAATCAATTACCTAAAAATCTAGCTCACTAGCGGTAATGCTTCACCAACATTCGGCCACCCCTTGCCCACTTTAACTAATGCTTCATCACCTCAACACATGGACCGCTTAATCACTTGGCCAATGCTGCTAGCCACATTAAATTGCTCGCAAGTCAAGTTGAGTGCAACAGTCAAACACTGCTCATCGTGATGAATGTAATCTACTCACCAGCGTAAGCGTGCCGCACTGAGTTGCGAGGTATCTATTGGGAACAGCAAAGGCAATCCCTCAGCCTGTAGCAAAGGTCTGTTACGGCGGTCTTTAGCATTGTGATGATTTCTTCCTCTCAACAAACAATAAAAAACCCCGCATCTACCAAAGTAAAGTACGGGGTTTAGAGATAACGCGACTAGCCATATTTAGGCAGCGACGCTTATCTTAGCGACGAGATTAATCTTGTTGATCTGCGTCTCTGTCCATGTTTTCAGTATTTTCTAACCACAAGGCGTTGATAATACCGAAAGAACACGCCAGCAAAATGCCTAAAATCCAAGCAAAGTACCACATAGTGTCGGCTCCTTAGTAAAGTGACGTCTTGTTATCTTCGATGTAGCTGCGGCTTAAGCGGCCAAACATCTTCAAGTAAGTCCAAATGGTGTAGCTGAGGACTATCGGTACAAAGATAGCGGCTGCCCATGTCATCACGGTTAACGTCATATGACTGGCTGTCGCATCCCACATAGTTAAGCTCACATTGGGCTCAAGTGATGATGGCATCACAAATGGGAACATAGCTGCGCCACAGGTCAAAATAATCATCGCCACTGCAACAGAGCTGAACAAGAACGCAAAACCTGAGCGGTTAAAACGACTCGCTAGCAAGGCCAGTAGTGGCATTGCAATGCCCAAAATCGGGAACAGCATAGTCACAGGGTACTTGTCATAGTTTGCTAACCAGGCACCGGCTTCAACGGCAACCGTTTTTAAGGTTGGGTTTGACACGCCGTGAGTATCAAGCGCAGATGTGATCACATAACCGTCAATCCCATTGGCTAACCAAACACCAGCGAGGGTAAACAGCACAGCCAATAACAGAGCAAACACTTGAGTGGCTTTCGCAGCACGAACGCGCAGCTCACCTTCTGTCTTCATCTGTAACCAAGCAGCACCTTGCATCATGATCATCGCCACGCTCACCAGACCAGCTAATAAACCAAATGGATTCAGCAGCCCAAACAAGCCACCATGATAAGTTGCACGTAGGAACTCATCAAAGTTAAACGGCACACCTTGTAACAAGTTACCAAATGCCACACCAATGATCAGCGGCGGAACAAAACCACCGGCAAACAATGCCCAGTCCCAGCTCTTACGCCATCTTGGATCTTCAATTTTCGAGCGATAATCGAAACCCACTGGGCGCATAAACAGGGCAAACAGCACCAACATCATCGCCACATAAAAGCCTGAGAAAGATACCGCGTACACCATAGGCCAAGCAGCAAATAGCGCACCACCTGCGGTGATTAACCATACTTGGTTACCATCCCAGTGAGGGGCAATCGAGTTAATCATGATACGGCGCTCGGTATCATCTTTACCGATGATAGGCAGCAATGCCCCCACTCCCATATCGAAACCGTCGGTGACGGCAAATCCGATGAATAGCACACCAATCAGTGCCCACCAGATAAATCTTAATATCTCATAATCAAACATAATCAGATCTCCGGCTTAAGCATCTAGCTGTTCAAAGTGATAACGACCTGTTTTCAGGCTGCTAGGGCCTTTACGAGCAAACTTAATCATTAAGAACAGCTCGATAACCAACAACACTGAATAGAACAAGGTAATTGAAATGATACTGAACCACAGATCACTTACGTTCAGGCTCGATGCCGACATGAAAGTAGGCAAAACCTCTGAAATGGTCCAAGGTTGGCGACCGTACTCGGCGACAAACCAACCACACTCAATCGCGATCCAAGGCAATGGTAAGCTGTATAGCGCAGCTTTAAGTACCCATGGTTTCTCTTCGATTTGGTGACGTGTGCTTTGCCAGAAAGCGGCAGCGAACACAAACAACATGATCACACCAAGACCGACCATCACGCGGAAGCTCCAAAACATCGGCGCGACCGATGGGATAGAATCTTTCGCCGCAGCTTGAATTTGCTCTTCGGTAGCATCAACCACATTGTCCGTGTAACGCTTAAGCAGTAAGCCATAGCCTAAGTCCACTTTAGCCTCTTCAAAAGCGGCTCGCAGCTCAGGAGTTTCGTTACCCGCACGCAACTCTGTTAGCATCGCGTAGGCTTTCATACCGTTACGAATACGCACTTCGTGTTCGGCAATCAAGTCACGAATACCAGTCACCTCTTCATCCAGAGAGCGAGTTGCAATAATGCCCATCGCATAGGGGATTTTAATGGCATAATCGGTGTGCATGGTTTCTTGATTTGGGAAACCCACAGCGGTAAATGCCGCAGGAGCTGGCTCAGTGTGCCATTCTGCTTCAATCGCGGCTAATTTAACTCGCTGTACTTCGCCGACCTTATAACCCGATTCGTCGCCTAATACGATAACCGACAAGATAGAGGCCATACCAAAACTGGCTGCAATCGCGAATGAACGACGAGCAAAAGGCAGGTCACGCTTTTTCAAGATGTAGTAAGCACTGATAGCTAAAACAAACATCGCGCCCGCTACATAACCTGACGCCACAGTATGCACAAACTTCACCTGCGCAACGGGGTTAAATACCACCTCAGCAAAGCTGGTCATCTCCATACGCATGGTTTCGTAGTTAAATACGCTACCGACGGGGTTTTGCATCCAACCATTAGCCACTAGGATCCACAAGGCTGACATGTTTGAGCCCAGCGCCACTAACCAGGTAACGGCTAAGTGTTGGCGTTTACTGAAACGATCCCAACCAAAGAAGAACATCCCGACTAAAGTCGATTCGAGGAAGAACGCCATCAACCCTTCAATCGCCAGCGGTGCGCCAAAAATATCACCCACATAATGTGAGTAATACGACCAGTTAGTTCCAAATTGGAACTCCATCGCCAACCCGGTGGTCACACCGAGAGCAAAGTTAATACCAAATAGCTTACCCCAGAACTTGGTCATATCTTTATAGATCTGCTTATCGGTCATCACATACAGTGATTCCATAATGGCTAGCAAGAACGCTAACCCCAAGGTCAAAGGAACAAACAGGAAGTGATACATAGCTGTCAGCGCGAACTGCAAGCGCGAGAGCTCAACAACCTCTTCAACAATCATCAGTGACTCCTTAGGTGGTGCGAACATTATTACGATGAGATCCCCATCCACCGTAAAATGCATTTTTTAAGAACTTTATTGTTCAAAGTGATCCGTATATGTCGCCATATACTAAACCGCCAAATATTTACTTTTCAGTCAAATTGAGTAAAACAGTGCTTCAAAAGGCGTCCCCCACATAAAAACGAGACACACCCCACGAAACGGTAAGCTTTGTGATCTCTAACCCCTAAAAATCAACAGCGAAATAATTAAAAGTAATTTTTTCAGAAACTTACAACAGGGCTCGGCAAGTATACCGTGGGTATTTTATACCACTGAGAATTGATTCAAATCAATCAATCATGCCAGCAATAATGGGTTTTGCGGCAGACGACACACTTCACCCGCCAAGGTGGTTGCTAAAACAAACAAAACATGCTAGGTGGTTACGGCAATTAATAAAAGACAATACTTATAACCCCTAAGCATGTATATCTCCACAAAAAGGACATTTAACAAAACTTAACAAATAAACCATTATTATCACTAACCATAAAAAACAAACAAACCAAAATAAATACAAGTAAAAACAAAAGTATAAAATCATTGACAGCTCAATAAGTAATCACTAGTGAATTTAAATCATTATATTTACTAATGATAAATCTTAATTTTAATCGTTTGTCCAAAATAAGACGTCTGGTTACCATACCGCCCAGTAGAGGAGCCTATAAGGCCATCCGCTGAAGTCGCCCAGTGGTGTTCGGCTCCACTCATACCATCAACCACTATGTAGAGATATCAAAATGAAAAGCTTATTTGACCGTTTAGTAAACAGCTATAAGCGTATTTTTGTTGAATTATATCAAGCTAATGCTCGTTAATACGCTGTTTAGCAAGAGTTTTAGTTAGAGTTTTGTTAGCGCAAAACCGCCATCATCTCGGTAACGGGGTGGTGGCGTTTTCATATCTAGAGCCTAATTTGCCATAGTCACATTACAGTTTAGCACTTGCTGATATACCTGCTAAAAGTTAATCGCTACGGTTTAAAAAATGCCGCATAACCCTAAGTTTAAGTATATAAAGATAAAAATGGCGTATAGATAAGCCTTTATCGCTATTTAGCACAAGGTAATATAAATACTAAACTGTAACACTTTGTATTAAATACCATTTATATTTCACAGTAATGACCAATAAAAAAGGCCTCAAAATTTCGAGGCCTTTTTTGTCGCTAAACAAGTATTAACAGTTCATGTTAACCTAATTTAGCTCTGGCATTTCTAAACATTCTCATCCAAGGGCTATCTTCGCCCCATTCATCAGGATGCCATGAGTTGGCCACGGTTCTAAACACACGCTCAGGGTGTGGCATCATGATAGTTACGCGGCCATCAGTGCTACAGATCCCTGTTAAGGCGTTCGGTGAACCATTAGGGTTTTCTGGATACTGAGTGGCAATCTGCCCATGGCCATCAACAAAACGCAGGGCGATGGTGCCCGAAGCTTCTGCAGCAGCTAGGGCTGCTGGCGACGCAAACTCGGCGCGACCTTCTCCATGGGATACCGCGATCGGCATACGCGATCCTTGCATCCCCTCAAAGAACAACGACGGGCTCTGCTGCACTTCAACCAAGCTAAAGCGAGCTTCAAAGCGCTCAGAGCGGTTACGCACAAAGTGTGGCCAGTGCTCAGTGCCCGGGATAATATCTTTTAAGTTAGATAACATCTGGCAACCGTTACAGACGCCGAGGGCGAAGCTGTCTTGACGCTCAAAGAAGCGGCTAAACTGCTCACGCGCGCGGGCATTAAACAATATCGATTTAGCCCAACCTTCACCCGCGCCCAATACGTCGCCGTATGAGAAGCCACCACAAGCCGCTAGGCCTTGGAACTCTTCAAGGCTAATTCGGCCAGACAAGATATCCGACATATGCACATCACGGCTTTCGAAACCGGCTCTATCAAACGCGGCCGCCATCTCTAGATGTGAGTTAACGCCCTGCTCACGCAAAATCGCCATCTTAGGCGCAGCGCCTTTAAGGATATAAGGTGCTGCAATATCTTCGCTTGGATTAAAGGTCAGATCCACGGTCAAACCCGGAGCATCGGCCACTTGCTTAAGCTGAAACTCTTCTAGGGCGCATTCTGGGTTGTCACGTAAAGCTTGCATGCGATAGGTGGTTTCAGCCCAGATGGTTCTCAGCTCGGTGCGCGACTCACGTAATACTTCACTCGCGCCGTCAAAAATAACAATATCATCACCAGCCACTGGTTTAGCAACGCTGACACACGCCACGCCAGCGGCCTGATACTGCGCCTTAATGGCACTGGCATCAGATGCACTCACTTGGATAACGGCGCCCAGCTCTTCGTTAAACAAGCGCTCAACATGGGTTCCGCTCAAGGCTTCAAGGTTCACCTCAAGCCCAGTATTACCCGCAAACGCCATCTCGACTAAGCTCGTTAATAAACCACCGTCACTGCGGTCGTGATAGGCAATAATCGCTTTTTTCGCAACCAGTTTTTGGGTCACGTCGAAGAAACCACGCAGCAGCGCAGCATCATTAAGATCTGGCGCCACATCACCAAGCTGGCTATAGACTTGCGCTAAACAAGAGCCCCCCAAACGGTGATGGCCTGCACTCAGATCCACCAGCAGTAACTCGGTCTCACCTTTGTCGCTGCGCAGCTCAGGCGTTACCGTATTACGAATATCTTGTACGACACCAAAGGCGGTGATCACCAGTGACATCGGCGAGGTTACCGCTTTATCGACGCCATCATCTTGCCAAGCGGTCTTCATCGACATAGAGTCTTTGCCGACCGGAATGGTTAAATCAAGCTCTGGACACAGCTGCTCCCCCACGGCCTTAACCGCTTCGTAAAGGCCAGCATCTTCACCAGGATGACCAGCAGCCGACATCCAGTTAGCCGACAGTTTGATGCGCTTGAACGAGCCAATATCGGTACCGGCAATGTTCATAATAGACTCGGCAACAGCCATGCGAGCCGAAGCGCCAAAGTCTAATAAGGCCAGCGGCGTGCGCTCACCAATCGACATGGCTTCACCGGCGTAAGTGTCGAAACTCGACGCGGTCACCGCACAATCGGCCACGGGCACCTGCCAAGGGCCCACCATCTGATCGCGATTCACCAAACCAGTAACAGTGCGGTCGCCAATGGTAATAAGGAAGGTTTTTTCCGCCACTGTGGGTAAACGTAGTACACGTTGCACCGCCTCTTTCAACTCGATAGCCCCCTGATCTAACGCTGGAGACTGCGCTTTTTGTGATACCACATCGCGGCTCATTTTAGGCGCTTTACCTAGCAAGACATCTAAAGGTAAGTCGATAGGCATATTGTCAAAGTGGCTGTCAGACAGCGATAAATGCCGCTCCTGCGTTGCCTCACCGACCACGGCAAATGGCGCGCGTTCACGCTCACAAATCGCGGTAAATACAGCTAGATTTTCGGGCGCGACTGACATCACATAACGCTCTTGCGACTCGTTGCACCAGATCTCTAATGGGCTCATGCCGGGTTCATCAGATGGCACATTACGCAGTTCAAATTTACCGCCGCGCTCACCATCGTTAACTAGCTCAGGGAAAGCGTTAGATAAACCACCAGCGCCGACATCGTGAATAAACTGAATCGGATTGTCATCACCCATCTGCCAGCAGCGATCGATCACCTCTTGGCAACGACGCTCCATCTCTGGGTTTTCACGCTGCACAGAAGCAAAGTCTAAGTCTTCGCTAGACTGACCTGAGGCCATAGATGATGCCGCGCCGCCGCCCAAACCGATATTCATCGCTGGGCCACCTAACACAATCAGCTTGGCGCCAACGGTGATTTCACCTTTTTGTACATGTTCTTCGCGGATATTACCCAAACCACCCGCCAGCATAATGGGCTTATGGTAACCACGCACCTCAACACCATTATGGCTAGAGACTTGCTGCTCGTACGTACGGAAGTAACCCACTAATGCTGGGCGACCGAATTCGTTATTGAAGGCCGCGCCACCTAATGGGCCTTCGGTCATGATATCGAGCGCAGTGACGATGCGATCCGGCTTACCATAATCACCTTCCCAAGGTTGCACGAAACCTGGGATCTTAAGGTTAGAGACACTAAAGCCAGTTAATCCTGCTTTAGGCTTAGAGCCTCGGCCAGTGGCACCTTCGTCACGAATTTCACCGCCCGAACCGGTTGCCGCACCGGGATATGGACTAATCGCCGTGGGGTGATTGTGGGTTTCCACCTTCATCAACACATGCATAGGTTCTGTATGGTAGGCGTACACCCCATTTTGCTCAGGGAAGAAACGCCCAGCCACCGAACCTTCCATCACTGCGGCGTTATCTTTATACGCGGACAACACATGATCAGGCGTCTTTTCGAAGGTGTTTTTAATCATTTTGAACAGCGATTTAGGCTGAACTTCGCCGTCGATTGTCCAATCGGCATTAAAGATTTTATGTCGGCAGTGCTCAGAGTTTGCCTGTGCAAACATCATCAGCTCAACGTCATTTGGATTACGGTTAAGACGGACAAAGTTATCGACTAAGTAATCTATCTCATCTGCCGCTAACGCAAGCCCTAGCTCGATATTGGCTTGCTCGAGCGCGCGTTTGCCTTCACCGAGAATATTCACACTGGTGACTTTGGCTGGCGCAGTGCGAGCAAACAAGCTAGCAGCTTGCTCAAAATCAGTCAGCATCACTTCGACCATGCGGTCATGTAATAGTTGGTTTAACTGCTTTTGCTGCTCATCATTAAGACTATCGCCTTGGACGTAATACGCGACACCACGCTCTAAACGCTTCACTTTGTGTAAACCACAATTGTGTGCGATGTCTGTCGCTTTAGATGACCAGGGAGAGATGGTGCCGGGACGGGGAGTAACAAAGTAGAGGGTGCCTTGTGGAGCATGTGCTTCGATAGCGGGTCCATAGGTCAGTAACTTGGCTAGTTGCTGGGTTTCGCTAGCATCTAGCGTAGCGGTTAAATCGGCTAAATGTACAAACTCAGCGTAGATATTGTTAATGGGCAGAGCTGCGTTATCACAGGATGCCATTAATTTTTGAACTCTAAACGCTGATAATGCAGGGGCTCCGCGGATGATCTCCATCACGTCTTTTCACCTTATTAATTATAATTGCAGGGTCAGATCTGGCGCTATTATAGGGAAATACGGTGCACAAATCATCAGGCTTGTGGCGCCAAAACGGCGTTTCATTCAGTTTATTAGCCTCGTAATGCGAAAACTGCATTACGTGATAAAAAAACTGACTTGAAAATACAAAATATTCCCATAATTAACGGGACATGACTGCACGAAATGCCAGCAAAAATATAATGAGCAACTACTGAAAAATCGATTAAAATTAATTTATTACTCAGTAACATACTGCTGGAAGCTGTCTATTATTGAGTTTTATCTCATTATGATACAATAAGCGTCCTACTCGCTTTCAAACATGTTTTTACCGCGTATTGCCGCGCTGTCATAGATGCGATACCACAATAAACAAGGGCAGTTAAGGGCTCTTACCAACACGGTATATGACTCTATTATGCGCAGTGGATTTATACACAAAACACTAGCGCTGAGTATCACAGCGCAACGCTTCACCAGATTCGTCTGGGTACTCAACCCATTGCAAATTGATGACATGCCATCTCAAACCATAAACAGGTTCTAGCGGTGGCCTTATGACAGACAACTAGATTCACGGGGGACATTAATGCGACATCTTTTGTTGATTCTTAGCTGCTTATTATTACTGACTGCCTGTCAGCCAAGCGCTGTGGACGCAACAAAAGTGCCAACGCCAGTGGAAGTGAAAACCCAACTCAATGTTGGCACCCTTTATGGCGCGCAGGTCTATGTGACCACGGGCCAAGGCACCGCAGGCTTTGACTACGAGATGGCTGAGCGCTTTGCCGAGCATGTAGGCTTAACCCTTAATATGCGACCTTACGCAACCATTGCCGAACTTTATAATGCATTGCAACAAGGCGAAGTTGACCTGATAGCGGCCGGTTTGACCGATACTCAGCAGCGCCGCGAGCTGTTTAGGGTCGGACCGCCCCTTTATTACGTCAATCAAGTCTTGGTGTTTAAACAAGGGGAAAGGTACCCGGCGGATATCAGTCAGCTTGATGACAATATCAATGTGATTGCCGATTCATCGTTTATTGAAACCTTAGCCAACTTACAAAAACTCTACCCCGAGTTGGTGTGGGATCAACATAACGATAAAGACAGCGAAGAGCTGTTGGCGATGATAGCTCGCGATGAAATTCGCTACACAATTGCTGACTCGACAACGTTCGAGATCAATCGCCGCTATATGCCAGAACTCAGGGCAGGCCCAGTGCTGCGGGAAGAGCAAGCCATTGTCTGGCTACTGCCAGCCAATAACAGCGATATGTTAATGAGCCAACTGCTGAGCTTTTGGCATGAGCAGCAGCGCCTTGGCACCCTAGATCATTTAAATGAAAAGTATTTTGCCCACGTCAAGCGATTCGATTATGTCGATACTCGCGCGTTTTTACGCGCCATCGACACTAAGCTGCCTAAATACCAGAAACAATTTCAACAATACGCAGGCAATATCGATTGGCGTAAGCTCGCGGCAACGGCTTACCAAGAGTCGCACTGGAATCCCAATGCTCGTTCTCCCACTGGCGTGCGCGGGTTAATGATGCTCACCTTGCCGACCGCTAAACAGGTAGGGATCAGCAACCGCTTAGACCCAGAGCAAAGCATTAAAGGCGGCGCTAAATACCTTAACGATATTCTGGAGCGACTCCCTGAGTCTATACCGGAAAATCAACGTATGTGGTTTGCCCTCGCCTCGTACAATATTGGCTATGGGCATGTGGAAGATGCGCGTAAATTAGCCGAGTCAATGGGGCTTAATCCCAGTGCTTGGCGCGATGTGAAACAAGTGCTTCCCTTGTTGCAAAAACGCAAATATTATAAGCAGACACGCTATGGTTATGCTCGTGGTAGCGAGGCTGTCCATTATGTTGATAATATCCGTCGTTACTATGATACGTTGGTGTGGATAGACAATCAGAACCAGCAACTCCAAGATAGCTTTGCGGATAATGCTCAGCAGACAGCCGATAAGACCCAGATAGAAACCGAGCCCGAGACAACCCCAAGCTTAGGTGCCGCTCCAGCGCAATAAGTAAGGGGCATTATGCTGTCACAATAGCGCGTCATCATCGGCAGCAAAGGCTGCATTCAGCATCAAAAGGAGCTTAACGATGAAAAGAAAATCTTTAAACAACTTAACGTCTCGACGTCGAGCACAGATAAAAGTTAAACATCAGAAAACGCTCAACCGTCAAAAGAAGTTTTTCACTTTTATCAGACAAAACAGCGAAAGTTGTATCGATTAACACCAACAAGGGCTTACTCAGTAAGCCCTTGTTGTTTTGCAGCCAGCTTTAACGCCTTTTTCTCTTGCCTGCGACGACGAAAAAAAGCACTCAGCTGGGTCGCGCATTCATCGGCTAGCACCCCAGAGGTAACCTCTAGCTGATGATTAAACGCATTAAAACGCAATAAGTCTAACACGCTACCTGCCGCGCCAGTTTTAGGATCGGCCGCGCCAAATACCACTCGCGACACCCTGGCATGCACCATCGCCGCGGCGCACATGGCACAAGGCTCTAACGTCACATACAAAGTAGTATCGAGCAGACGATAATTTTCAACGACCTGACCCGCTGCTCGAATGCACAACATCTCCGCATGGGCGCTGGCATCATGCTGACCGATATTAAGATTAAAACCTTCGGCAAGGATTTTACCCTCTTTAACCAACACCGCCCCCACAGGCACCTCGCCCGCAGCTTCAGCCTTTGCGGCTAACGCCAGTGCATGGCGCATAAACTGGATATCTTGCTCTTGTTGAGCGTTTTTCGCTATCTGAGACAAGTCACTTTCTCCCCCAATTACAACCCTATACCAATAGTTTATCCCAAAGCCACTCATGATGGTTGCAGCTTATTCACGGCTCACCAATTAACCCAGATTAAAAGGCATCACATTGACATAAGTTCCTAATCGATACGCTAGATAATCAACTAGGTGATCGCTGGCGATGGCTAGCCACACCAATATTGATTGGCCAGTCGGCGCCCATAAAAAAGGGGCATATTGCTATGCCCCTCTGTTTAGTTGAGTGCTAGGAAACTATTCCCACTCAATCGTCGCAGGTGGCTTACCAGAAATATCGTAAACCACACGAGAAATACCGTCGATCTCGTTGATAATGCGATTTGATACGCGACCTAAGAAATCATAAGGTAGGTGCGCCCAATGAGCGGTCATAAAGTCGATAGTTTCAACCGCACGTAGTGATACCACCCAATCATATTTACGGCCATCACCCATAACGCCTACAGAGCGTACCGGTAAGAATACGGTAAAGGCTTGGCTGACTTTGTTGTATAGGTCGGCTTTATGCAACTCTTCGATGAAAATCGCATCGGCGCGGCGCAACAGGTCACAGTACTCTTTTTTCACTTCGCCCAGTACACGTACACCAAGACCTGGGCCTGGGAACGGATGACGATACAACATGTTGTAAGGTAGGCCTAATTCGAGACCAATCTTACGTACTTCATCTTTAAACAGCTCACGTAGCGGTTCGACTAAGCCCATCTCCATATCATCTGGCAAACCGCCAACGTTATGGTGCGACTTAATCACATGCGCCTTACCCGTTGCACTACCGGCTGATTCAATCACATCAGGATAGATGGTGCCTTGTGCTAACCACTTAGCATTAGCGCATTTTTTCGACTCTTCATCGAAAATATCCACAAACACTTTACCGATAATTTTACGCTTAGCTTCTGGCTCAGCTTCGCTGGCAAGGGCGTCAAGGAACCGGTTTTCAGCATCGACATGCACTATGTTGAGTCCGAAGTGGTCGCCAAACATCTCGAGTACTTGTTCAGCTTCATTCAAACGCAGCAGGCCGTTATCCACAAATACACAGGTCAACTTTTTGCCAATAGCGCGGTGCAGCAACATAGCAACGACTGACGAGTCAACACCACCAGACAAGCCTAAGATCACTTCGTCATCGCCAATTTGCTGCTTTAAGCGAGCAATGGCGTCTTCGATAATCGAGGCAGGTTTCCAGTTGGCTTCACACTGACAAATCTCCAGCGCGAAATGCTCTAGCATGCGCTTACCTTGACGAGTGTGCGTCACTTCAGGGTGAAACTGCACCCCGTAAAATTGCTTGTCCTCGTTCGCCATGGCAGCAAATGGACAGGTATCGGTTTTAGCAACAGTAACAAAACCCTCAGGGATTGCAGACACTTTGTCACCGTGGCTCATCCAAACGTCCAGCAGAGCCTTACCTGTATCGCTCACCGCATCTTCGATGCTCTTAAAGAGCTTAGATGGGTTTTGCACCTCTATTTGGGCATAACCAAATTCACCTTCACCTATGCCTTTAATCACTTTACCGCCCAGCTGCTCAGACATGGTTTGCATGCCATAGCAAATGCCTAATACTGGCACGCCAGCATTAAACACATATTCAGGTGCTCGTGGTGAGTTAGCTTCGGTGACACTTTCAGGGCCACCCGCCAGGATAATACCGTTAGGGGCAAACTCTTTGATTTGTGCCTCAGACACATCCCAAGCCCAAAGCTCACAGTAAACACCGATTTCACGAATTCGGCGGGCAATCAATTGAGTGTACTGAGATCCAAAATCTAAAATGAGGATCTTATGATCATGAATGTTGCTCATGGTTTACCTTAATATCTTTTAAATTTATCGCGTGGCCGAAAAACATCTCGGCAGATCAAATGAATCAACGGCAAGGCATAGTGATGCCCTGCCTGAATGCCACTTTTTATGAACCGCTACGGTAGTTAGGCGCTTCTTTACTGATGGTCACATCGTGTACATGGGACTCGCCCATACCTGCCGAGGTCACTTTAACGAATTCGGCTTTTTCGCTGAGGTCTTTAATGGTTGGACAACCGGTTAAGCCCATGCATGAACGTAGGCCACCCATGTGCTGATGGATGATCTCTTTAAGCTTACCTTTGTAAGGTACGCGACCTTCGATCCCCTCAGGTACCAGCTTGTCAGCGGCATTGTCACTTTGGAAATAACGGTCTGATGAGCCTTGTGTCATGGCGCCTAGAGAGCCCATTCCACGGTATGATTTATAGGCACGGCCATTGTAAAGTTCGGTTTCACCCGGCGCTTCTTCAGTACCGGCAAACATAGAGCCTGCCATGATGCATGATGCGCCAGCGGCTAAGGCTTTGGCTAAATCGCCAGAGAAACGAATACCACCATCGGCAATCACAGGAATATCTAGGTGCTTAACGGCTGCAGCGGCGTCAGATACGGCGGTAATTTGCGGCACACCAACACCCGTTACGATGCGTGTGGTGCAGATAGAACCAGGGCCAATACCCACTTTAACGGCGTTAACGCCAGCATCAACCAAGGCCAAAGCGCCTTCGGCTGTGGCCACATTGCCACCAACAATTTGCAGCTCTGGATATTTGGCACGGGTATCACGAATACGTTGTAAAACCCCTTCTGAATGACCATGAGATGAGTCAATCAAGAGCACATCAATACCGGCCTTAACCAAGGCATCAACACGCTCTTCATTACCAGGGCCGGCACCAACTGCGGCGCCCACACGTAAACGACCAAACTCATCCTTACAGGCATTGGGTTTACGCTCAGCTTTTTGGAAGTCTTTAACTGTGATAAGGCCTTTCAGTCTAAATTCGCTGTCGACCACTAACACTTTCTCAACGCGGTGAGCATGCATCAGTTTTTGCACTTCATCGAGCTTAGTGCCTTCAGGAACAGTCACTAAGCGTTCTTTAGGGGTCATCACCTTATCAACGGTGCGGCTCCAGTCTGTGATAAAGCGAACGTCACGACCAGTGATAATACCCACTAATTCGTGTGCATCATTCACCACAGGGTAACCCGCAAAACCATTCTTTTCCGTTAATACTTTAAGCTGCTCAAGTGTCGTAGTTGGCGTAACCGTCACAGGTTGCTGAACGATACCGGCCTCATAAATCTTAACCTGACGAACTTGCTCGGCTTGCTGCTCGATACTCATATTTTTATGAATAAAGCCCAAACCGCCCTCTTGCGCCATCGCAATAGCAAGACGCGCTTCAGTCACGGTATCCATGGCTGCAGAGACAATAGGCACATTGAGTTCAATTTTTTGAGTTAAGCGAGTTTTTAGAATGGCTGTATTAGGGAGTACAGTAGAGTGCGCTGGCACCAGTAAAACATCATCAAAGGTTAGCGCTTCTTTTTTTAAACGTAGCATGGCAACATCTCCCCACGAGGGTTAAATAAGAGGTAAAATATTGCGGCGAGATTATACCTTGCATCTTGACCTTGGTAAATGGAAAATAGCAAAAAAGTCGCCTTAGAATGAAAATGTCTATGAAAATGCCAAAAAATAATGTTTACACCGTTACACGCCTTAACGGTGAAGTGCGGCAGCTTCTCGAAAGTGAGTTAGGCAGAGTATGGCTCGAAGCCGAAATATCAAACTTTTCAGCCCCCAGCTCAGGCCATTGGTATTTAACCTTAAAAGACAATCAGGCCCAGATCCGCTCGGCGATGTTTAAAGGTAAAAACCGTAGCGTCACCTTTCGGCCAGCCAATGGCCAACAAGTACTAGTCAAAGGCTCGATTAGCGTTTATGAACCTAGAGGGGACTACCAACTCATTATCGACTCTATGCTACCGGCCGGCGATGGCTTGTTAGCCCAGCAGTATGAAGCGTTAAAAATGAAACTGGCTGGCGAGGGGCTATTTGCCGTGGACACCAAACGCCCCCTCCCCAGCCACATTCAGCGCATTGGGATTATTACCTCACCGACAGGCGCCGCCATAAGGGATGTGCTGCATGTGTTAAAGCGCCGCGATCCGTCCATTGAGGTGATCATCTATCCCAGTGCCGTGCAAGGTGAACACGCCGACAAGTCGCTGTGCCATGCCATTATGCAGGCCAACGATCGCAACGAAGTCGATGTCCTACTGTTGACTCGTGGTGGCGGATCATTAGAAGATCTCTGGTGTTTTAACAGCGAAGCGTTAGCCCATACCATCTACAATAGCGCCTTGCCCATCGTCTCAGCCGTAGGTCATGAAGTCGACACCACCATTAGCGACTATGTTGCCGACCTGCGCGCACCGACCCCGTCAGCGGCCGCAGAGTTACTGTCGAATGATGCCATAAGTAAACGCGACAAACTCAACGTCGCCATGAATCGCCTGCGTCAAGGATGGCAGCATTACCGCTTGACCCAGCAACAACGCTTTAGCCAGTTAGAACACAAATTACATCGCCAAGATCCTAAGCGGCGCTTACAGCAATATGAACAACGTTTCGATGAGATACAGCTAAGGCTCGAGTCTGCTATCAATGCTAGGCTTTCAAGCTTAACAATGCACAGCCAAGGGTTGGCCCACCGTTTAGCCCAGCAATCCCCCCGCAATCGCTTACAGCTTGAGCAGAGTCGCTTGAATTACCTCAACCAAAAGCTCAATAAAGCGCTGCAAACTCAGCTTAGTGATGCCAATAAAGCACTCGTCTACGCCGCTCATCAACTTGAGACAGTCAGCCCTCTGGCCACCTTAAGCCGCGGCTACAGTATTACCCTTGATGCAAAAGGAGGCGTGGTACACAAGGTGGACGATGTGAGCGTTGGCGATAGGTTAACCACTAAGCTTGTCGATGGCGAAGTGCAATCGACCGTGTTATGACTGCCGGCTAGATTAGCCTAAATAAACTCAGCTGAATTTGCCCCCAGTAGGTAGGCCTTCAAATGCTGGTGTTGGTATTGTTATATTTTAACATTTGGTGGTGTTGGATCTTACATCGTCAAAAAGGGTATTAGCGTTAAAACCACAGCAAAAGCCAATAACACTTTATGCCAAGTAGGCAATTTACCAACCGCCTTTTATCCAAAATATCTATGGATACACTCATCACTTTAAATACTCAATAACTAGATTATTAGCACATACGGCCTTGGCAAGTCATTCGTCATCCAGGTCTATCAAACTAAACAGTAAAAATAAAAATCATCTAAATTCAGGCACTTAATGCAGAAACTTAACCCGCAATCAACAAAAAAGGCCAGCGATAGTCGCTGGCCTTTAGTGACATTAATCTAAGTGATTAGATTACTTTTTACTGTCTTTAATATGCGTCATCATACGCTTACGGCGACGCTCTTGGCTAACAGTGAGCTTCTTACTGTTCATGCCTTCAAACGGGTTACCGCCCTCTTGGAAGCGCACCTGAATTGGCGTGCCCATTACTTTGAGTGAACGACGGAAGTAGTTCATCATAAAGCGTTTGTATGAGTCTGGTAGCTTCTTCACCTGATTACCGTGAATAACCACAATCGGTGGGTTGTAACCCCCAGCATGCGCATATTTAAGCTTAACGCGGCGACCGTTAACCAAAGGTGGCTGATGATCATCTTGCGCCATCTGCATGATACGAGTCAGCATAGAGGTACTAACGCGGCGCGTTGCACTCTCGTAAGCTTCTTGTACCGATTCAAATAGATGGCCTACACCTGTGCCATGCAGCGCCGAGATAAAGTGAATACGAGCAAAATCGATAAAGCCAAGGCGACGGTCAAGCTCGCTTTTAACCCTATCTTTTACTTCCTGGTCGATACCATCCCACTTATTTACCGCAATAACCAGCGCTCGTCCTGCGTTTAACGCAAAACCTAATAGCCCTAAGTCTTGCTCGGCAATGCCTTCACGGGCGTCCACAATCAGCAATACCACGTTGGCATCTTCAACCGCTTTCAAGGTTTTGATAACCGAGAACTTCTCGACAGTTTCATGCACCTTGCTGCGACGACGCACACCTGCGGTGTCAATGATCACATATTCTTGGCCGTCGCGCTCCAGCGGTATGTAGATACTGTCGCGCGTGGTGCCTGGCTCGTCATAAACCACAACGCGCTCTTCACCCAAAATACGGTTGGTTAACGTTGACTTACCGACGTTAGGTTTACCGATAATCGCCAGTTTAATGGGTAAATCCTGCAGGCGTTTTTGCTCGGCTTCCGCTTCTTCTTCGGTGTATTCACGCTCATCCTCAGGCGCTTCTTCATCAGTATCACGAGTAAGACCCATAGCTTCTGCATAGGGAGCGAGTGCGTACTCAATCATGTTGGTGACGCCGCGTCCCTGTGAAGCCGCCATTTGGTACACTTCGCCTAAGCCTAGCGCCCAAAACTCAGCACAAGCTGAGTCAGCATCGATACCATCGACTTTATTGGCCACAACAAAGGTGGTTTTTTGGCGGCGACGTAAATGCTCTGCAATCACCTGATCGGCGGCGGTTAAACCAGCGCGCGCATCGGTTAAAAACAGGACCACATCGGCTTCTTCAATCGCTGCTAACGACTGCTCTGCCATGCGGGTTTCAATACCCTCTTCGGTGCCGTCGATACCACCAGTGTCAACCACGATAAACTCGTAGCCAGACAGGTGAGCACGGCCGTACTTACGATCCCGAGTCAGTCCAGGGTAGTCTGCTACCAAGGCATCTCTGGTGCGCGTAAGACGATTGAACAGGGTCGACTTACCTACGTTTGGTCGGCCAACAAGGGCCACAACTGGAATCATTTTCTTGCCTCTAATCTACACATTTTTGAACATCTAAAATAAAAAGCCCCCAGAACTAACGTCCAGGGGCTTCATAAACTGTAAAGCTCGCCTTATGGAAGCGTTATTCTAGCAACCTTGCCGCCACGCGTCTGTAGATAGATTTTATCATCTATTACTAGCGGCTGGCTAAATAAACCTGAACTATCCACTTCAACACGGCCGACTATTTTACCACTGGTGCGATCGATAAAGTGTAAGTAACCTTCATAATCACCCACGACGATATAATCTTGGTATACTGCTGGCGAGGTCAAATCACGATTGGTCAGCTCACTGTTACTCCAGTTTTCCAAACCATTGCGTTTATCGACGGCGTAAATACGGCTATGATCATCGACCAAATAGAGATTTAACCCTGCTGAGTCTAGCTCATTAAAGCTGGAGTATTTACGGCTCCATACGATACGACCACTGCGTAGTTCCATCGAGACTAAATTACCGTTATAGCTGACTGCATAGAGGTTTTCACCACTGATCAGTGGCTTCATGTCCACGTCAGCCATACGGGTAAATTCATTACCGCCTTTTGGGGTATAAATAGCTTGTTCCCATGCAGCTTGACCATTGTCTTTAATCACCACGGCAATCTTGCCATCGGCAGTTCCCACAAAGAAGCCGCCAGCTTCATAGGTGGCCGAACCAGTACCACGCAGGGTTAATGTAGGCAACTTGCTTTTGTACACCCACAGCAGTTCGCCATCATCGACATTGTACGCTTCGAGGGTGCCAGAACTGGTGTTAACCACCACCGCATCATCGCCAACGGTAGGCGCTGATAATAACTCTCCACCAGCGACCACATCCCAAACCATCTCACCGGTTTCGGCGTCTAGGGCGGCAAAGAAACCGCTTTCACCGCCAACAAAAACTTTGTTTCTGGCAGCAGTAACGCCAGCACCTAAACGGGCACCGTGGTTTTTCGCTAATGGGCGATCTCGAAATGAGGCGCTGATATCGACAGTCCATACTGTTTCACCAGTAGCTTCATCAAAGGCTGAAATTTGCCCATAACGATCAACCGCATACAACTTACCGTAACGAACCGCTGGACGCAGATCGGAATAGAAATCACCCACGCCACTACCGATATTGGTACTCCAGCTTACTTCTGGAAATACGCTAGCCTCAATTTCTGGCAGTGGACTAACGGGTTCCTCTTCGACATCATTTGAAGAGCAAGCGGTGAGCATGCTAATGCTCAGACCACAAGCGAGTAACGTTTTGCACCAAGACTTCATGGGCAGCATCCTTATGCCTTGTTCAGGTTATCAAGCTTCATCTGAAGCGCTGGGCTAGTGGTCGTGCCGCCATTATCGATAGCTGACTGATAGGCACTCTTAGCCTTATCGGCTTCGCCCTGACGCACTAAGAAATCACCTTTTAGCTCGTCACGTTGTACCGCAAACGCAGGCGCTGACACTTGCTCTAGTGTCGCGATAGCCGTGGCAAATTGACCTTGTTCGGCCTGCACACGGGCAAGACGCAAAGTGGCAATGGCTACTAAGCCTTCATCAGCCTGAGTCGCAACCACTTGCTTTAACGATTGCTCGGCTTTATCTAAGTCGCCCGCTTCAACCGCGGCCTTAGCCACAATGAGTTCTAACAAGGCTTGATAGCCAGTTTGTCCTTCATGCTCTTTAGCAAAACTTTCTGCAGCAGCGAGCATGCTGGTATCTGAGGTAACCGAGGCGGTAACGGTTTGGAACGCTTCAGAGGCAGCCTGTGACTGCGCCACTTGATAATCTGAATAGTAGTTCCAACCATATAGACCGCCTAGGCCGACAACGGCGCCGATAACGATCGAGCTGCCATAATCTTTCCAAAACTGTTTGATAGCATCGACTTGTTGTTCTTCTGTGCTATAAATTTCCACGTTCAACTCCCCTTAAATGAGTTCTGCAATGTAAGTTGCTAACGCATCACGTGCAACTAATTGTTGTTCTTTATCTTCACGCAGATATTTGACGGCCACTTGGCCATTAGCCAGTTCATTCTCGCCAATCAAGATAGCCACTGTTGCTCCGCTTTTATCGGCGCGCTTCATCTGTTTCTTAAAGTTACCGCCACCACAATGGCTCATCACTTTAAGCCCTGGGATATCGCGTAGTTGTTGAGCAATCTTAATGGCTTCAACGCGGCAGTTGTCACCCATCGCCGTGACATACACATCCACAGGACCACGGACATCATCGGTTAGCTCAAGGGTTTCTAGCATCAATACGATACGCTCAAGCCCCATAGCAAACCCGACAGCAGGCGTATCTTTGCCGCCTAACTGACCAACGAGGCCATCATAACGGCCACCGGCAAGAACAGTACCCTGAGCGCCTAGACTGTCTGTAACCCACTCAAATACCGTGCGATTATAATAATCTAAACCACGGACTAAGCGAGGGTTAATCGTGTATTGGATACCAACGGCGTCAAGTAGTTCACATAAATGTGAAAAATGCGCTTTAGTCTCTTCACCTAGGTAATCCATCAATTCTGGCGCGTTAACCAGTAAGGCTTGTACCTCAGGGTTTTTAGTGTCCAATACCCGCAGTGGATTACTGTACATACGGCGCTGGCTATCTTCGTCCAGTTGCTCTTTGTATTGCTCAAGAAAGGCAATAAGCGCATCGCGATACACCGCGCGCTCTGCAGGATCGCCAAGGGTATTAAGCTCAAGCTTGACATGCTGGCTAATACCCAACTTTTGCCATAGACGCGCCGACATCATTAACACTTCGGCGTCTACATCGGCAGAGCCTATGCCATACACTTCGACACCAAACTGATTGAACTGGCGATAACGTCCTTTTTGCGGACGTTCATGACGAAACATAGGGCCCATATACCATAAACGTTGCTCTTGGTTATACAGTAAACCATGCTCGTTACCGGCACGTACGGTAGATGCCGTGCCTTCAGGGCGCAGCGTAAGATAATCACCGTTGCGATCGGCAAAGGTGTACATCTCTTTTTCAACAATATCCGTTACTTCGCCGATAGAACGTTTGAAAAGATCGGTACTTTCAACAATTGGCGTTCGAATTTCGCTATATCCATAGGCAGCCACGGTATCGCGTAACACTGCTTCTAGTTTTTGCCATAAAGGGCTTTGGGTTGGCAGAATGTCATTCATTCCGCGTATCGCTTGGATCTGTTTGGCCACTGTTCAACTCGTCCGAAATTAGCTGTAAAAATAAAAAAGCGCCTCGCATTATAGGCGCATCATACATAAACGCAAAACTGGCGACCAGCGCCAGTGAGCTAGGCCACAGTGACGAACATTGCCGTGACTATGACACCATAAAAATTAGGATTATTTGCTGATATCACTCGCTGGAATACGTGCATTAACCGCCGCCACTTTAGCGCGAATTTTTGCTTCAAGCTGATCGACAATATGTTCATTATCGAAACGCTCTTTTTGACGCACACCATCGGCATAATAGCCACTCTTACGATGACCGCCTGTCAGACCGATATCAGACACCAGCGCCTCACCGGGTCCATTGACCACACACCCAATGATAGATACATCCATTGGGGTAACCACATCTTCGAGGCGTTGCTCGAGTGCATTAACCGTGGCAATCACATCGAACTCTTGGCGAGAACAGGATGGGCAGGCGATAAAGTTAATCCCGCGAGAACGAATACGCAGTGACTTTAAAATATCAAAGCCAACTTTAATCTCTTCAACAGGATCTGCTGCTAGTGAAATACGCAGGGTATCACCTATGCCTTCAGCCAGTAACATGCCTAAACCAACGGCAGACTTTACCGAGCCCGCGCGGGCACCACCGGCTTCGGTAATGCCAAGGTGCAGTGGTTGTTTAATCTGCTTAGCCAGTAAACGGTAAGACTCGACGGCTAGAAACACATCGGACGCCTTAACGCTGACCTTAAACTGATCAAAATTCAGACGATCGAGAATATCCACATGCCGCATGGCTGACTCAAGCAGCGCCTCTGGTGTGGGCTCTTTGTACTTGTCCATTAAATCTTTCTCTAATGAACCGCCATTCACACCGATGCGAATAGGAATATTCTTGTCTCTAGCACATTCAACCACGCTACGAATACGCTCTTCATTACCAATGTTACCTGGGTTAATACGCAAGCAGTCAACGCCGTATTCGGCCACTTTAAGAGCGATACGATAATCAAAATGAATGTCGGCGATAAGCGGGATATTGGTCTGCTGTTTAATCAGCTTGAAGGCTTCGGCTGCATCCATAGTCGGCACAGAAACACGTACCAGATCGGCGCCGACTTTTTCTAGGGCACGAATTTGAGCCACTGTTGCATCAACATCGGTAGTGCGAGTATTGGTCATCGACTGCACAGCAATAGGTGCGCCATCACCGATAGGAACATCGCCCACATAAATACGTGTCGATGGGCGTCTAATGATTGGGGACTCGTTGTACATCTTAATTTACTCTTCTACTTCAAAGATTGGCTGAGCTGGTTAATGTCAATCTGGCCACACGCCCCTTGGGGTACTGAGCTAAATCGACATTTTCGCCATTGAGACTTAATGTCAGCGATTGCGGTGCCCCTAATATAACCTTAAAAGGCTCCTGCCCAAAGACATTCAGTTGGCTGCCCGCCTTCTTTAAGCCATTGACTAAGATTTGGCCTTTGGCGTCAGTGACCTTAATCCAGCAATCATCGCTTAAGCTCATCGCTACAGCCGAAGTCGATTGGCTCACTTGGCGATTAGAGCTGCTCTCTTGTTGGCTCTCGCCATGAGTGGCTGTGCCACTAGTAGTTTGGCTGGGTGCTTCAGCATCAACCATAGTCTCTGTATCTGCTTCACTCACTACACGTCCATCATCTGGGGTGATTGCAGTGTCTGCAGGCGCATTAGCGCTTGGCACTAATGGCTCAAGCGGCGTGCTAGCAGAGGGGGCAGATGTATCGAGCGAAATATCAGCCACTTCTTCTGCCGTCAGCGGCGACAAATCCACAGCCGTCATATCTGACTTTTGAACCCACCAGACCACCAGTAACGCCAATAAGGCAAAGATAATAAAGTAAGTGACCATCATCAGACGACCGTCTCGGGCCTGACGGGTGGTTTTGCGTGAAAAGCTCTGCATCGTTGGAGCATTAATCACAGGGAAATAATGCGCTAAGCCAGCGTCAAGCGCTGGCTTATCTAGGCCAACGATACGGGCATAGTTTTTTATGTAACCCTTGGCATAAGTTACTGAAGCGATATTATCAAAATTGTCGGCTTCAATATCACTGACAATCGTGGGCCGCAGGTGCAGTAAATCGGCTACGTGTGCCACACTTAAACCCTGCTTCTCTCGCGCCTGTTTTAATAGTTCGCCAAGCTTTGGGGCTGGATGGAGGGTTTTATCGTCATCGCCGTTAAGCATATCGATTTTATCATCAGTCATTAGTACATACTTTCTCGATACTGCTTAGCCTCATCGGAGGTAGGAAATTTAGCCAATAATAAAATACCAAATTTCTTCACCGCTTCCGTATTGTTGAGGCCTTGCTCTATTTTAATTCCCAACGCTAAACTTTGAGCAGACTCTGACACAACTCGATGATAACGAGCTAAGCCCTCTTTAGCCTCTTGATAGCGACCGAGCTCAAGATCTATCTCGCTCAGTTCTAATAATGAAGTTGCACGGCGAGGATCGTAATTAAGCGCCATGCCAAAGTAGCGTTGTGCTTTTTGTAAGTCACCCGACTCACGGCTACAGATACCTAAATTTTCATAGCTGGCCGCTGAGCGAGTGTATTTGGGCATTTTGACCGCTTTAAGGAACATTTGTTCAGCTTGGTCATATTTTTTCTGCTGACATAAGAATACCCCGAAGTTATTCATCGAGTCGCCCGTTGCATCACTCGCATTAATCGCTTTGCGATAGGCTTTTTCAGTCAGCTCAATTTCACCAACCGACTGATAATAGTAGGCTAGCGCTACGTGGACATCTTCGAGATTTGGAGCGAATTCTAATGCTTTATCAAGATTATACTTGGCTTGTTCGCTGTTGCCCTTTTGTAGATAGGTCAATCCCAGCTGAACTCGCTGGCGCGCAGCTGAAACATTATCAAAGGTGCGCTCAGTAACGGGCACGTCGGTGCCGCTGTAGGTTCGTTCGGTCACACAACCTGACATCATTAAGGATGTCAGGCTAATCAATAACACCATTTTTGGCTTTTTGAGCATGATTCGCAAGCCTATACTATTAGCAGATACAATAAGTTAGTTTATTGTGACTGAAATCTGACTATCTTGCATGCGTTTTTTCGCTAAACGTTTAGTTCTGTCTCGAATATCACCGGCTAACTGCCCACAAGCTGCGTCAATATCATCGCCGCGAGTCTTACGCACAATAACAGTCAAGCCATATTCCATCAACACCTTAGAGAATCGATCGATACGTGAGTTTGACGAGCGGCCATAAGGCGAACCGGGATACGGATTAAATGGGATCAAATTGATTTTACACGGAGTGTCCTTCATCAATTTGGCCAATTCATGGGCTTGCTCAGTGCTGTCATTAATGTGATCAAGCATCACATACTCAACCGTCACTCGGCCACGGTTGGCGTTTGATTTAGCTAAATAACGACGAATGGCCGCTAAAAAGTCTTCCAAAGGATACTTTTTATTGACAGGAACCAGCACATCACGCAGCTCATCGTTAGGCGCATGAATACTGACCGCAAGTGCCACATCTAAATTGTCGCCAAGAATATCTAATGCAGGCACCACACCAGAGGTAGATACCGTAACGCGGCGCTTCGATAAACTAAAGCCAAAATCATCAAGCATAATATCGATAGCTGGCATGACGTTTTTCAGGTTAAGCAACGGCTCGCCCATTCCCATCATCACTACGTTAGAGATAGGTCGATCGCCCGTTTCTTTTTGAAAACCAAGAAAATGCGATACACGCCACACTTGACCAACAATTTCTGACACCGTTAGGTTACGGTTAAACCCTTGCTGCGCGGTTGAGCAGAAGGTACATTCAAGCGCACAACCCACTTGTGATGATACACATAAGGTTGCACGGTCTTCTTCAGGAATATAAACCGTTTCAACTTCTTGGCCGTTACCTACGTTGATGGCAAACTTAATCGTGCCGTCAGCAGATTTTTGGTAGCTAGAGATCTCAGGTGCAACAATGACACAGCGCTCGGCAAGCTTGCCACGCAACACCTTATTGATGTTGGTCATCTCTTCGAAATCACTTACGCCAAAATGATAAATCCACTTCATCAATTGATCGGCACGAAACGGCTTTTCGCCCATCTCGGAAAACAGTGCTCTTAACCCTTTACGGTCAAGATCCAATAAATTGATCTTTTTCTCACTCATTTTGACTAACCTCAACACCAAATACCTGCCACAGGGCGGCGAATTATACAGACACCAACAAATTTTAGCCAGCAACGAAATAGACTATGATATTATTGCCGCTGAGCTAATATTGGCTTGTTACTCGGAGTTTTTTTACCCCTACTATGATAACCCTTATTGTGATTATCTTGGTCGCTATTGGAGTCTCGTTTCTCTGTAGCGTATTTGAAGCAGTACTTTTATCTGTTACCCCTAGCTACATTGCTAATTTAAAAGAAACTAACCCTGCTGCGGCTGAGCGTTTACGCCAGCAAAAGGCCAACGTGGAATCGCCACTGGTGTCGATCCTCACGCTTAACACCATAGCACACACTGTGGGTGCGGCAGTGGCGGGCGCGCAAGCGGCAAAAGTTTTTGGCGATGAGATGTTAGGTATATTTTCTGGTGTACTGACTTTCTTAATTCTGTTCTTTTCAGAAATTATTCCGAAAACATTAGGTGCAAACTATTGGCGCCGATTGGCACCAACGGTATCGCTATCACTCGTCTGGATGGAGCGCCTCACCAAGCCATTAATCTGGATGTCACAACAGGTCACTCAGTTATTGGGGAAAGGTGATGACGGTGCTTACATCCGCCAAGAGCTCAGTGCCATGGCCAAAATCGGTCATGAGTCAGGCGAACTTGACGAGCAAGAGTCCAAAATTTTAACCCAGATGTTATCGGTTAAAGAGATGCCTGTTACTGCGATCATGACGCCCAGAACGGTGATGTTCAGCTTAGATGGCCATATGACCCAACAAGACTTTGCAAAAAGGCATCAAAAAAGTCCGTTCACTCGCATCCCAATATACGAAGATGATCGTGATAACATCATAGGTTACATCAACCGTAACGCGATATTGCTGTCGGAACGTAACACGCCCGACGCCCCTATTTCGGCGCTTAAGCGTAACTTGCTGATCGTCCCTGAAACAGCAAAAATATTGCCATTATTTGAATTGATGATTAAGCGAAGCACTAAAATTGCTATGGTTGTCGACGAATACGGCAGTAACCAAGGTTTGGTGACTTTAGAAGACATTATCGAGTCGCTACTGGGGCTTGAAATCGTTGACAGCAATGACCCTGTCACTGATATGCAGCAACTGGCTCGTAAGTTATGGAAACGTCGAATGACCCATAAAGGCATCCGTATATCAGATGAAGGAGCCTTCGATGATGATGCCAGTAACGACCATATTGGCGACGATAAACAACAAGATATTGTCATCAAATAAGCGTAACCGACATCAATAGGTATAATGCCAAGTCGTTACGTCACACGGTATTATTAAAGGGAAGCTTCGGCTTCCCTTTTTCATTTTAGCCTGGTGCGTTATAATCCGCCTCTGAAACAAGAGGCCTACATGACAATAAGATATACCCTAAAGCTTGCGCACATTAACGACACTCATTCACATTTCGATCCTTCGCGGGTGCAATTTTTACTTACTGAGCAACAAAAGCAGTATGAAGTGTATAGCCACAGTGGCGGCTATGCGCGCATTGGCTATCACATAGATAGTGCACGCAAGCAGGCACACGCCTCACAGCAATCCTTCTTATTTCTCCATGGCGGCGACAGTTTTCAGGGCACCCTTTATTTTAATCAATTTAAAGGTGTGGCCAATGCGGACCTATTAAGGCGACTGAGCCCAGATGCTATGGTGCTGGGCAACCATGAAATTGATGCGGGCAATGGTCCTGTAAAAGATTTTCTCGACGCTATCGACTTCCCACTATTGGCTGGCAACATGGATTTAAGCCAAGAAGAGGCCAATAAAGAGGCACCGCTGAGAAATCATCCACGCCTATTTGACTATATCCATCAAGAGAAGATTGCCAAAACCTTACTTAAACCCCTTGGCGACACTCAAATGGCGATCATGGGCATCACTCTAGATCAAATGAAGGTAATCGCACGTCCCGACGATGACACCTTGTTTGCTAACGCTATCGACACCACGCGTAACACGGTTAATGCATTACATCGCCAAGGAATAAATCACATCATTGTGCTGAGCCATTTAGGCTGGGACATGGATAAACAACTGGCGGCGGCAGTTGATGGCATTAGCCTTATCGTCGGTGGTCACTCGCATACCCTGCAAGGTGACTTTGCCAAGCTAGGCATTAACGCCCTGCCCTATGGTGAGCGCGTCAATAACACGCCTATTTTACATGCCGGCAAATACGCCGAAACGCTGGGGCTGTGTGATATCGAATTTAATGCCCAAGGTGAAGTTATCGCCCTTAGTGGCAGTAACTATTTTATGCTCGATAAACACCTACTGATCGAATCAGAAGAGCAAGTCAGTCCCGAGGTTTATCAGCAGCTGTGGCAGCAACTCGATACCCATCCTCATGTATTGTGGGATGAGCAAAACGATGAGATCCACAAGGTGATTGTGCAACAATATCGCCCAGCGATCACCGCGCTCGAACATCAAGTGCTGGGTTTTATTCCTCGCAACTTAGTTCACACCCGCTTACCCAGTAAAGCGCTGCCCCACGGCAGTGAGATCGCCCCTTGGGTATGTAAAAGTATTTATCATGAAACCAAGCGTCTGCATACTGAACTCGACTTTGCGCTGCACAACGCGGGCGGCGTACGCCAGTCACTAAATAAAGGGCCGGTGACGATGGCCGATGTATTAGGCCGCTTGTTGCCCTTCGCTCTACCGCTGGTGCAGTACCGCATTCAAGGGCGGTTTTTGTTCCAAACGATTGAGTCAGCAATTAACTCGGCAACCAATAACAGTATTTCTGGCACCGGGGCCGGTAGTTTTCCGTACACTTACGGTTTGCGCTATTGCTATGATGGCCGCCGTGCCATTGGACAGCGGATCCTCAAACTCGAAGTGTTAAGGATCCAGCATGAGCAGAAGCTATGGTATCCAGTGAACATTGATGACTATTATTATGGCGTATCATCCACTTATACGGCCTCGGGCAAAGAGGGCTACCATCCTCTGCTTGAGGCGCAGTGGCAACAGCCTTTAGATGAATTAACCCTGCCTAATGCGTTTATTCGCTTTATGGAGCGTGAGCAAGGGTTGAACGGACTATTAACACCGCAAATCGAATATACCAGCCACTTGTGGCCTTAGCTTAATACAGGATCACGACAGCGTTTTTGACAGATAGAAGGCTTGGAACACTTGGCCACACTTCTCTTGATAACGCTTGTGGTGCAAGTTAAAGCCTTGGGACATAAATAGGCCGTGTGACACTCTTGAGGCATCGACACTCAAACGGTTAACGCCCGTTTGCAGCGCCCACTGTTCAACGGCTTGGTACAATGCCCTTGCGATTCCCCTACCTTGATATTCTGGCAGCACATATAAGCTGTCGATATAACCGCGGCTATAATAATGGGTTTCGACATTAATAAACCCAACACAAAGCCATTGCTCACCAACACATTGCTCAGTATCAACCATTAACCAGGCTGCCGATCGCGTTAAGCGTTTATGCCAATGGTAGGTCGATCTCGGCGCCGCGGACCAAGCTTGTTTTTGCGCCGCGCTGTAATGACACTCCGCAATCTGTTGCACCGCATTATGGTAAAGTCGACTGACTTGTAAGGCATACCCCGCCTGATAAGGGATCACACTGTACATGGATGATTAAGGTAGGCTTAAAGTGAGGCTAGTTTGCATTAAATTGAGGCAAAAAAATAGCACCGATAGTTCGCATATCGGCGCTATTTAAGAGGAGAAGTCGCGCGATGGGATTACTTTTTGTCGATACGACCAACAAACAGTAATTCATCAAAGGTGCGATTCAGTGTTTTGCTGGTGAAATCATTCATCCACATCTGCTCTTGCACCACAACCACATCACCTTTGGTTAATTCGACCTGAGGGCCTGCTGCCCAAAAAGTTTTATCGGCTTGCTTAATCTGTACATAGGTGTAACCACCGGCATTCATGGTGTCGACGACTTTACCTTCATGTACGATACCTGCAGCCCATGCGCTAGAGATACCCAGAGCCAAAGTTGCCACGGCAACTAAGCGTACTAATTTAGCTATCATCATATTTCCTTATCTAATTTAAGATCACCTCAGCATTAAAGCATGGCTTAAGTGATAAATCTTTAGGCAATACAGTGAAATTGCCTAACAATACTAAAGTTTTAGAGCAAGCTCTCATTCCCCAATATTAGCTTTACTGTTTGGGAACTAATAACGGAGCTAACATTCCCTCTAACCCATTGAGTTTGATCTCATACATCAATGCCAACTGCTGGCCTAACTTACCTTCAGGAAAGCCTTTGCTGTGAAACCACACTAGATAGGGTTCGGGCAATTCAAGTAGTTTACGTCCAGCATACTTACCAAACGGCATGGTTTGATTGATTGCCTCAAGCAATAGCTTGTCATCCATTAATTGATACTCTCTGGTCTAATCGTGCATAACAACCATTGGAACATAAAGCGCATTATCTGCCTAGCGACAGATAATGCGTCATCCCCCGCTCATATTTTACCCACAATAGATATATTAAATTGGAATTAAAAATTCAAAAACAAAACAATATTGCATAACAATCAAGGCAATTGCACATCTAGCTGACATGCTTAGTTTGGCTTACTAACACTATTTCAACACCATAACAATGTAACGCACTGTTAATAAACACTTTATTTTAAAACGACTCTATAACATCATCGGTGCCAACTTTTTGCCACTTGCTCATTAAGGTCAATATTATGACAGATGTCATTAGGTAAAAAAGCGTCAAAATTCATACAGTTGACGAATATAGTATAAGTCCCTAAATTGTTTAACAGCATCAGTTTTACGAGTTGAACACCTCAGGTAAACCACCATAGTGTGAGCAATTCGCAAGCGGGATAAATGAATAGTATCGGCAGTCAGTGCGGTCGAGAGGAATAAGATGATCATTTTAATTGGCGGTGAAAAAGGTGGCAGCGGCAAGAGCTGTCTAGCCCAAAATATAGCAGTATTTCTTACAGTGGAATGTGGCGCCTCAGTTATTATGGTTGACTGCGATCCCCAGCGCACCACTTCAGACTGGATCCAAGCGCGAAATAATAACAGTGGTTTAGCCGGCATTAATTGCGTGCAACTGTACGGCAAAATTCGCAACGACCTACTCAGCCTCGAACAACACTATGATTATGTTCTCGTCGATTGTGGCGGGCAAGATAACTTAGCGCTGCGCGCTAGCATGTCAGTGGCCTCGCATGTATTGATGCCTCTCAGACCGAAACGCCGCGACCTTAAAACAGTAAGCCATATGGATGATATCGTCGCCACCTGTATGATGATTAACCCCAATATGCGCGCTTCATTTGTGATCACTCAATGCCCGAGCTTGCCTAATCAGGCTAACCGCATTATCGAAGCCAAAGAGGTTTGCAAAACTTACGACATTAACGTACTCGATGCGATCACTTACAGCCGTAATATTTATGATGACAGTGAGGAATCAGGGCTTTCTGTAATGGAAACCCAGCCTAAGGGCAAAGCCGCTGACGAGATCCGCAGTATTGCTTGTGAAATGTTGCAAGCTGCTAGCGCAACCGAAATACGTAATCGTCTCGCCGAAAAACAGATGGATAAGCTAAGAGGTAACTATGGGACTGGCCGATCTCAAGAAAAACTCTACGCCGTGTGAACAAGGCGATCGTCAACGACGTGCCAAACAGGTTTCGTTAGATGCATTGATTAATGACTTTATTAATGATGCTAATCATTACGCCAGCGGACGCCCCGAGCAAGCCCGCACCATGGCGCAGGTGATTGAACTCGAAACAGGCTTTAACGGCTTGCCGGTGCAAGCCATAAAGCCCGCAAGTGCTAACCAGCCGGAACGTATTAGAGGGGCGGCGCCCTATCGAAAAGCGACCTTTACCTTGAGTGAGTCCGCTATCGCCCATTTGGCAGAATTAGCCAATGGTTGTGATATGGCTAAATCTAAATTAATTCGCTTTTTGATTGAGCATCATTACTCACTCAGTGCCATTGAGCGTCGACAAAAAGAGCTATCGATTAACGTCGATTGACCTAAACTGTCAGGCTAATACTGATTACAGTCGCTGCCATTTAACACTTAAAATCCAGTATTGAGTGCTTATTGTTCTGGGCATGCCAATATCGTCACTGGCAATATTGGCATAACGCTCCATGCTTCTACAAGATCATCAACAATCAACCATTCGATTTCTTCCAACCTTTTCTGGCAGTGAACTTTCCCAAATAGTTAATCCACACTGCCAGCTTTTTTTGTCTATGCATTGCCCCATGTTGCTTGCCATTAACACGCCATTAATGCCTATTAAGCAAGAGCTGCCCAAAGCACAATTTACACCATGACGGGGTGGTGGCGACAAGTACGCGTCACGTATTAATACAATTCACATCTCCCCTTGAAAATCGCCATTACGCCCAAATATTAGTTATATTGAATTAAGGAGATTGAAATGCTGGCGATTTTCCTCATCGTGCTGCTAAGCGGTATGGCCATTGGCTACATTTCATTCAAGCCAGCGTATGTCAGATTTAAACGACACCAAATTAACACCCAAGCCTTTCCTAGCCATTGGCGTGCAATTCTCAAACGGCGTATGCCCTACTTTCGGGCTTTGCCGAGTGACTTACAGTTACAACTTAAACAACACATCAAGATTTTTATTGCAGAAAAACAATTTGTTGGCTGCCAAGGTATCGTTATTGACGACGAGATCAAGGTCACCATTGCAGCGCAAGCCTGCTTGTTATTGCTCAATCGACCAACTGATTATTTTCCCAAACTAAAACAAATATTGGTCTATCCAGATCTCTTTGTCGTTAACAACTCACAGCGTAATAGCGACGGCGTTGTATGGGATAGGCAAAATATATTATCAGGAGAATCTTGGGAGTTTGGTAAGGTGATTCTGTCATGGGATACCACAAAAGACGATGCCGCTTCACCAGATAATGGCCATAACGTGGTGATCCATGAATTCGCCCACCAGCTAGACCAAGAGGATGGTCACGCCAACGGTGCACCTATTTTAGCCTCCCCCCAAGATTACACCTCTTGGTCTGAGGTAATGCGGACAGAATATGAAACCTTGCAGTATCAAGCAGAACATCGACTGCCCTCGCTGTTTCACTATTACGGCGCGACTAACCCCGCCGAGTTTTTTGCGGTGGCAACCGAAACTTTTTTTGAGCAGCCACAACAATTTCATCAACAACACCCAGCGCTATATCAGCAGATGAGTCACTTTTTTAATCTCGACCCCGTCAACTGGCATTAGTTGGGGCTCAGTCTTAATAACGTTAACGACCTAATGACATCGACAAACACACGTTAGTGAGTTGGGTAAAGTGGGTAAAACGCTCAAAGTCATCTTGAATAATTGGCCTATCCGAGCTGTGCCGATCCGCATACAAAATACCAATCACTTTATTGTCGATGATCACTGGAGCCAACATAAACCCCGTAGCCGAGGTATGCTCAATTAACTCGCTCGTGGTAGGTAAACGCCACTTATCCGCATAAGGATTATCGATAAACAGCGGCAATTTACTATCAATACAGTCAGAAAAGACACTTTTACGCGGCTGCAGCTCAATAAGTAAGTCATGCTTCATCGACTCGGCGTTATCCCCCAACACGATACGCGGTTGCAAACGCTTACGATTAGGCGATAGCAACATGACGCTACACCGGTCAAGCCCGATCCCCATTAGCATCCCCTCTAAAGTAATGCCAATGACCTCATTAAAGTGAGCGCGACTGATGGCGCAATCGGTTAATTGCCGTAGTTTACTCATTTGGATTGAGATATTGGGCTGTCGCACCTCATGCGCTGCACTTCCTTGCGCCATCGGTAGCGCTAATACTTTGGCGCTAGGTAAATAATCCACTAACACTTTGGCGCCATAACTGTCGGCTAGTTTTTGGGTGGCATCACTACATCTGCGCATCTGGCCTTTAAATTCATCGACATCAATAGCCAACATATCGGCAGCCTGCTTAATGCGTTTATTCAGCAGCGCAATATCGATAGGATTAGCCTGCATCTGTTCACTGATCTTATTGGCTAAAAAAATCGCCCTAATCTCTGGCATGCGATCATCGGGTTGAGATAAAGACTTAACTAATACATCACCTAAACCCCAACTTCTTGCTATGCCTATCGACAATTGATTAAATGAAGTACCTAGATGCTCGCGCACCCGCGCGCCTTGCAATGCTGGCGCAACGCCTAATAAATCGGCGTCGAGTCGCTCGGTGATCTCCCCTCCCATACTCCAAAAGGCGCTTTCACCTAAGTGATAGAGCAACGCGGCAACAAACACCTCCTCCTGTAACTCTTCATCGTGTTCACTCAACATCATTTTAGCCAGCATCGCAGCTTGAAAGGCACGCGCCATTAAACGCAACAGACGTTGGTATACCGGTTCAGATAATCCCTTGTTATCTAATAGGCTACTGAGTAATTTCGCGGTGATACAGATATTACGAATAGTATCGAAACCTAACACCACAGCTGCGCGGCTAATCGTGGTGACATGGGAGATCCCCTTATTATATATCGCACTGTTCGCCACCCGTAATATGCGCGAAGTTAACGCATTATCGTGCATCACACTGCGACCTAAAATGGCTAAGGAGGAGGTATCATCTTTGGCTAATGTCTCTAACGATTTAACCATGGATGACAGCGCTGGCATCTCTTGCTCACTGATCCGCTTGATCCAATAATCGGTGCCTTTACCAGGATTAACTGCCTTCAATGGTTACTCGACTCTAATGGGGGAAAGAATGTCATCGCGTCATAAGCCGACGAAAAGTCGTAAGTAAGTATAGACACAAAAAATCGCAACATAACAGCTACATATCCACGCGGGGGTGAATACTTTTGCATCACATCACAATTTCGCCTTTCGCTTTATCCCGCGGGCTGTGGATAATAGCAAGCATGATAAACCTTATAGCGTAGCCATACCCCCTAGTATAAGGTTAACAAGCCAACATCATTGGTGAGAATTAAGGACATAAAAAAGGCGACTCAAGGTAGGCCGCCAAAACACGCTAAACTAACTATCCAAATTGGATGGTAATAAAAACCCCCGCACTGCACGTAGGACACAGTGCGAGGAACAACCGCTGTAAACTACAGCAAGTCGAAAAGGTTACTCTTAAAACTGATCTTCTTCGGTAGAGCCCGTTAGAGCCGTGACTGAAGATTGACCGCCTTGAATAACATTGGTCACTTTATCGAAATAACCAGTACCCACTTCTTGCTGGTGCGCCACGAAGGTATAACCTTTCTTCGCCGCGGCAAATTCCACTTCTTGTACTTTTTCAACATAGTGCTTCATGCCTTCGCCACGAGCGTAGTCATAAGCAAGATCAAACATGTTGTACCACATGTTATGAATACCGGCTAAGGTGATGAACTGGTACTTATAGCCCATGTCAGACAAGGCTTGTTGAAAACGTGCGATAGTGGCGTCATCCAAGTTTTTCTTCCAGTTAAATGACGGTGAGCAGTTATAAGCAAGCAACTGATCTGGGTATTGCGCATGGATTGCTTCAGCAAAACGACGTGCTTCTTCTAGATCGGGCTTAGCGGTTTCACACCAGATAAGATCGGCATAAGGTGCATAAGCCAGACCACGCGAAATCGCTTGCTCGATACCCGCATTCACGCGGTAGAAACCTTCAGATGTACGCTCACCAGTAACGAAATCAGCATCGTATGGGTCGCAATCAGAGGTCAGCAGATCTGCCGCATTAGCGTCGGTACGTGCAATAACCAGCGTTTCAACGCCGCTTACATCGGCCGCAAGACGTGCAGAAACCAGTTTCTGTACCGCTTCTTGAGTTGGTACTAGTACTTTACCGCCCATGTGGCCACATTTCTTCACTGACGCTAGCTGGTCTTCAAAGTGAACGCCGGCCGCACCCGCATCAATCATATTTTTCATCAGCTCGTAAGCATTCAACACACCACCGAAGCCGGCTTCAGCATCGGCAACGATCGGTAGGAAGTAGTCAGTATAACCTTCATCTTCAGGGTTAATTTCGTTGCTCCACTGAATTTGGTCAGCACGACGGAACGAGTTATTGATACGTTGTACTACTGCTGGTACTGAGTTAGCGGGGTATAACGACTGATCAGGGTACATGGTGCCCGCAAGGTTGGCATCGGCCGCAACCTGCCAACCTGAAAGGTAAATGGCTTCGATACCGGCTTTAGCTTGTTGTACAGCCTGACCACCAGTTAAAGCACCTAACGAGTTAACATAGCCTTTTTTCGCGCCGCCATTAACCAATTCCCATAGCTTGGCAGCACCGCGAGTTGCAAGGGTATTTTCTGGCACAATCGATCCGCGTAAGGCGACTACTTCTTCCGCTGTGTAAGGACGACGAACGCCTGCCCAGCGAGGATTTTCAGCCCAGTCCTTTTTTATCGCATCAATTTGCTCTTGACGTGAAATCTGTGTAGTTGCCTTAGTCATAATCATCTCCATTTGTATGTTAGGATTCAGTGCCAATCAATACTGCTTAATTCCAAAGGCGCTAAATATTGCGATTTGGGGTAAACCATTTACCCCATTTATTCAAATTAAATTAGTAAGTTAAATCATTAAAGCTCGTCAGCCTGGGTTAAAATTTCATAGCCTGGTAGTGTTAAGAAGTCGACCAACTCATCTGAAGTGGTGATATCCTCTAACAGTACAGCTGCTTGAGTGTAGCTGCCGCGAGTAAACCTATCGGGCCCGACTTCAAGCTTAACGTTGGCTAATTCCTCTACGAGCATCTCTTTGAATAACTCCTTCGTCACTAGTTTGCCGTTGGACAACTTCTGCTTATGTTGGATCCACTGCCAAATAGAGGTTCGAGAGATCTCAGCAGTGGCCGCATCTTCCATCAAGCCGTAAATCGGCACACAACCGTTACCGTTGATCCAAGCTTCGATATATTGCAGGGCAATGCGGATATTGAGGCGCATACCGGCTTCGGTTCGCTCACCGTCACAGGGTAATAGCAGATCTCGGGCTAAAATCGGGGCATCCACATCACGAGTAATATGCAACTGGTTGACATGATCTTCACCAATATATTCGTTAAAAATACCCATCGCCGTATCGGCAAGGCCAGGATGCGCAACCCAAGTACCGTCGTGACCGTTACGCGCTTCAAGCTCTTTATCACCACGCACTTTGGTCAATACCGCTTCATTTTGCGCCGGATCTTTAGCGGGAATAAATGCCGCCATTCCGCCCATGGCTAAGGCACCACGCTTATGACATGTTTTAATTAAGAGTCGAGAATAAGCACTCAAAAATGGCTTATCCATGGTGACGGCTTGTCTGTCAGGCAATACACGATCAGGATGGTTTTTAAGGGTTTTAATGTAGCTAAAGATATAATCCCAACGACCACAGTTAAGCGCGACGATGTTTGAGCGCAGCTCATAAAGGATCTCTTCCATTTCGAACACTGCAGGCAGAGTTTCAATCAAACAAGTACATTTGATGGTGCCCGGTGTTAAACAAAAACGTTCTTCGACAAAGGCAAATACCTTAGCCCACCAACGCGCTTCAACATGGCTTTCAAGCTTAGGAATGTAAAAATAGGGGCCACTGCCCTTTGCCAATAGTTGATGGTAGTTATGATAAAAATAGAGACAAAAATCGAAAAGCGAACCAGGAATAGGCTTACCGTTAAACTCGACATGCTTTTCAATAAGGTGAAGACCTCGTACGCGGCACACCAGCACTGCAGGATCGTCTTTTAAGGCATAACGCTTACCCGTTTCTGGAGCGGTAAATTCAATCTCTCCGCGCACCGCATCACGTAAATTGATTTGTCCGTCAATCACCTTAGACCAACTGGGTGCTAGCGAATCTTCAAAATCGGCCATAAACACTTTAACGTTAGCATTCAGGGCATTGATAATCATTTTGCGATCAACCGGGCCGGTTATCTCAACGCGGCGGTCGGTTAAATCGTCAGGAATACCACGGATTTGCCAGTCGCCGTCTCTAATAGCGCGAGTTTCAGGCAAAAAGTCAGGTAAACTGCCACCATCAATCACCGCTTGCTTAGCTTTACGTGCAGCCAACAAGCTAGGCACCTCATCGGCAAATTGACGACATAACACTTCGAGTAAACTTAACGCACCTTCATTAAGTATCGTATCTTGTCCTTCGACACTTTCACCCGTAATGCGAATGGATGTGTCCGTGTGGTCTTTATTTAATACTGGTTCAGTCATCCTAATATCTCCCGAGTGCATAGCATCTTATGTAAGCTCTAGTTTCATTTGGTTATATCTGTTGTCAGTCATATTGGCAGCTTTTGTTAAACTAAGGTGCACAACAATGGTGCACAACAATTAACATCGTTCGTCCACTAACATGGCAATCTTGTAAATGTGTGCGAGTGTTACAAATGGACTACACATGTACCTTTTGAACAAAACCTACTAACAAAAGGTTGTATTTGCAACAGTCACCTTGAGCAGAAAATGAATCACAAAGCACCTTTCATTGGCCAGAAAATTGGTATGACCAAGCCAAAAACCACAGGCAAGATATTAATTTAAAACGTAATAATTAAATACCTCAGCTATATTGGATAGCAAAAACTTAAGTTGTCTGACAATTTGACCACCCCCCCCAAGCTGTAATTAACAACGTTAATTAATTACACCGCGTAACACTAAGATTACACATGATGTGCACGCCGCCACCTTAACTTTCTGTTAACCCTGTTTTGATTAACGTTAAAGGTAATTAGCAAAAACCGATACAGATCAGATGGATGACTGTAAAATTAATCAACAACAAATAAAACACCCGTTTCATTATTACGTTTACGTAAAGGTTATCGCATCACGAAATAGCGCGAGTTAACATTACTGCAACGTTTGTCGATCAACATCACAAAAAACATTGGTTAATCGGTATTTATTTTTAAATTTATCTATATTCCATGCTCTGTTAAGCACTTATCATTTCGAGTTATTTGAAGCAGACTTACCTAGCAGGCTAATGGAATAACATAGGATGACGTGTCGATAAGCAAGACATCTTCATGACGAAAGCTCTAATGCGGTTAAATTTATGCTACTAACCTTCCCCCTTAGTCACCAATACAGAAGTTAACTTGCAGTTGTATGAATATCTATTACTAGCCTCTACAGCGACAAAGCTTTTAAGATTCAATACCTAAAACTGTAAACTCCTTTTAAGCTTAGTGCTGCTGACTTGCTGCACAACACACCATAAATAAAAAAGTAGAGTACGGCTCTCCACATCGAGTCGAGAGAGCGATAACGAATAAACAGTAAGGTCGACAATAGACTGAAAGCGGAATCGATATGATTACACCACGAGGGTCTGCGAGAGATTAATAAGCTCAATGGGACTGAGAAAGGAGATCTGTGAATTAATACAACTATGTAGGAATAAAGCTTATGAGGCCGCTTGAGTAATATCAGCCACCATGGACATGGTATCTTGATACTCAACCACTGCATTACGGCCTTGTGACTTAGCTTGATACATAGCGATATCAGCGCGCTTCATCATAGGATCAAGACTTAAATCAGTCTCTATATTGGTCGTCACACCAAAACTGGCAGTGATCACTAACTCTCGGGAATGAGGCTTGGTATTGATAGACTCAATTGCCGCACGGCACTGCTCTGCAAAGTGGATTGCGACCTCTGCATTATAGTCGGGCAAAAATAGCGCGAACTCCTCCCCGCCCATACGTACAAACAGATCGCGGTTTTTCAGTAGCGGGCGAACAACTTCAACAACATTTTTTAATGCCCAATCGCCAGTACTATGACCAAGGGTGTCATTAATCGCTTTAAAATTGTCGAGATCAAACATCACCACACTAAACATTCCTTGACGGGCGATAACATCAATAAACAGATCTTCAGCCAAATCTTGCCCGGTACCGCGGTTAAATATCCCCGTTAACGGATCAAGTTCAGAGACACGTTTGTATTTACGTTTTTGCACAAACATGGTTGTGCCAAAAATAATAAAAAACACCGAACATCCTAGTGCAACTAACAGCGCCATGCTTTCTTTATATCGTTGCAACTCAATCACTTTTTGCTGCGCGGTATACAAGGCCCTATCTTGATTGAGCATCTTAATTTCACGTGTTTTTTCAACGTTATCAAACCTAGCTAATTGGTAGGCGTAAGCCTTAGCTTTAGTTTCGTTATGTAATGTTTCGCTGATATCTTGATAGCGATTCAAATAACCATACGCTAACTCAAACTCACCTCTTTGTTGCGATAAGGCGGCCAACACTTTGTAAGCGTCTTTTTGATATTGAAGGTTAATGCCATCGTTAGGCGCCGCAATCACAAGATCAGCATAATATTGAGCTTGCTGCGACAGGCCTAAATCATGATAGGCGACCGCCAATAATGAATGAATATGGTTAATCTCAACTTGATACTGAAAGGGTTTATAGGCTTGTAGCGCCTGATCTAAAAAGCGAATGCTGGACTCGATATTTCCCCGCTTAAGTTCAACATCGCCTAAGCCCTTGATAGACATTGCTTCAATCATAATAAAATTATTATCACGACAATAATTCATGCTGTCATTGAACTGCGCATAAGCACTATCAAGCTGCTCTTTTTTCAACTTAGCCACCGCTATATATAACAAGCCGTAACAGTGGTTTTTGGGATCTTGACGGTTATTAAGACGTAACGCCTGATTCGCGTAGGTTTCTATCTCTTCCCACGCCTCCATTTCAAGGAACAATGCTGCAAGGCGCAAATAAGAACTGACTTTTAACTGTACATCATTTAATGACTCAATCCGGCTAAGGTTGGTCTCCATAACATCAAGCGCTTGTGAAAAAGCATTTAAACCAATAAATGCGGTGGCCTTGTACAGATAAATCGACGTCAGCATGGTGTCGGAGGGAAATAACGCTTCCGCTTGATTTAGCATCGAAAGCGCGCGGTGATAATCGGATTGATAAATATGGTAAACACTATTCAATACCCAAAAACGGGCTTGTTGCTGTGATGAAAGCTCAGCGAATTGGGGCTCAATCTGCTGCTGTATCTTTTCAAAATCGGCGGGCCTTGACGCAACGGCAGTTTCAAGTGCATCAAGTGAGGTATCAATATTTTGTAGATCGTCGGCGACCACGGCCTGCGACAAGACCATGGTTAGCACAACAAGAAATACGCTATAACGTTTCAATTTATTTTTTATCTTTAGGTGCATACACTATTTGATATACCACGCTTTGCTTACTAGGCCCAATGAGGCGATCGATTCTTGCTTTGTCGCCTGACATAATGGCGTCTATCGCTTCATCATCTAATCCATTGGCTCTCATCACTCCTTTGGGATCACGCTGATAAGCCTCTAGCAACGCAGCGTCAGATCATAACCTTTCAAAAAAATCATTGATTGTTGCCATCTATTACTCTCCATTTTTATTATTTAATTCAACATATTCCGTTAGTTTTTCCCATATCAGCCTAAGTCTGCGGCAGTAATACCCAATTTAGCCAATACCGCATGATTCACCCTTAACGCTTGCGCGGGGGGGATAAGCAAGGTCGTTATAGGGCTTAATGCTGCGCTGGGTAAATCTTGTAATCTTAAATACTCCTTACGGGCGACTTGTATCGGTAAATTAGGGGCTTCGTATAACACCACTTCATGGTCAAGCGGATACCACTGGTTTAGCTGCTCTACCAATATTTGCAGTCTCTCGGCACTGGTATGAAATTGAGTCATTGTATGCTCACCAGCAATACCTATTTGCCAAAGCAGCAAATACGCCGCCGGATCGGGAGTATGGCAATAAAACATAAATTGACTCGCCTCAAAGCTCTGGTGGCCTGAGTCACCAGGGTCAATCCCCATATCAGCCCATAAACATGCCTCTGCCGAAATACCCGGCTCCATCTTTGCGCTAAACCCTAGTTGTTGAACACTAGCAATAGCCATATGTGATACAGACGCAAACACACCAGGATGGCCATAAAGCGCGCACACTACCTTTTTATTGGCACACACTTCATCAATAATGGCATCAACCATTTGTTGGTAACTATCACGACGATTTTTAACTTCATCGCCTTGAGCATAAAAACATTGTAAGGAACGCACATCATCATTAAGCGACTCAAGCCAATATTGTGCAAAATGATCTGGCACTAGCGAAAAAACCACATCGGCCTGCTCAATATAACTCTTACTTATCAAGCTGATCTGCCCAGCCAAATTTAGCCCTGTACCCACACACACTAAACTACCGACACCACAATTAGGCTTCATAGCTATTTCAATTCCATCATGACATTAATCATCGGCCTTTCAGTTCAGACAAATAACGAACTCTACTCGCTCGAGTTATATGCAGCATACGCCTACTAGACGCAACCACAAAAGCTACACACTTAATTTACCACATTCCTTAACAATGCAAACATAAGATAACAAATCGATTAAATCAAAACGTCAACATGATGCCTGTTTTAGATAGAGACTCCTTCGTAATGATGAAACTTATCCGCTTTATGCCTGTCAGACCCAACATTCAACTCTGGCTATTACGATAGAGCATTTTCTAACAACAGCTTGTTTTATCTGCATGCGTCTTATCTGATTAATAACGATAGCGCTTGTCAGCAAGGTAATAGCTTGGGTATTATGACTGGCAGATTTTTAGGGAAGTAGCGCATTCAATGACAATAAAAAAACATAGCATTACTCTAATCGGTGTCGCCGCATTGTCACTTTCACTCAGTGCATGTAGTGTCTTCGATTGGTTGGTTTATAAACCTGATGTGCCTCAAGGCAACTATATGGAAACCCAGCAGGTCGAAAAACTCCGTATCGAAATGACCAAAGAGCAAGTTGAGTATATTTTGGGTCGCCCCGTACTGCGCGATAGTTTCGCAGACGACACTTGGTACTATGTCTACCATTACAAAAGTGGCCGTGACGCCAGCATCATTCATAAAGAATTAGTGCTGCATTTTGAACAAGATAAACTGACTAAAGTGGTTGGAGACTATGAATTATCGTCAGAGTTTACGACGCCACTAGAGCAAAGCTCTCTACCAGAAATAAGATCTTTAGTCAGCGAACAAGGTGACTTGGTACCACTCAACCCTGAGCAACGACCAGACACTAAACCATTAGTTGAAGAGCAAAAAACACAAGAACTGAATAAACAGCAAGAATTTGAATAACACAGTTATGCTCGTTTAACTAAGTTCATTTAGCAATGAGTGACGCTTACTTTAATAAAAAAGGTTCTTATCGCATCAGCGTAAGAACCTTTTTTATTGCCTTCCACCAAACGAATTTGGCTATCTTACCCGACCACCAGTAATTTTATTGGCGCGGCCCTCATCTTTAGCTTTTTCAGCACGCTTACGGCGCACATCTTTAGGGTCGGCAATTAACGGACGATAAATCTCCACCCGCTGCCCAGGCTCTAGCACCTCATCATGCTTAACAGCACGACTAAAAATCCCCAGCTTTACATTTTCAAGATCTATCTCAGGAAAAAAACGGCACATATCACTTTGTTTAACCGCTTCAATACACGTAGTGCCAGGAGCGACCGTTACCGTAATACGCTTCTGTTGTGTCGGCAGTGCATAGATCACTTCAACCGCAAAATTCTCTTGTTCTATCATCGCGACTCAACTTCCTTCAGTAAACTAAGATTGATAAACGACTTTTGCTCGGCTAGTAAAAGCCGTGACCATAGATGACATGAGTTCTTTAAACACCTTGCCAAATGCCATATCAACCATGGGATTAGAAAACTCAAAATTGAGCTCAAAATCGACTTTACAGGCATCTTCAGTTAATGCCGTAAACACCCAGCAGCCGTTTAAATGTTTAAATGGACCGTTTTCTAACGCTAACTCAATGCGTTCACCGGGGATGACCTGATTTCGAGTAGTAAAGGTTTTACTGATCCCCGCCTTAGAAACATCGACCGAGGCAACCATGGTCTGACCGTCAAATTCAAGGACTTTGCCACCAACGCAGCCAGGTAGAAACTCTTTGTAAGACTCAACATCATTTACTAGCTCATACATCTGCATCGCACTAAAGCGCACTAATACACTGCGGGAAATCTTGGCCATATACTTGCTTTACCTAACACCATTGGGCTGACAAATAAAAATCTGACGGCGATTTTAACACGACCAGCCATAAGGGTCACCTATACGACACCACCCAAGGGCGAACAAAAAAACATCACCAAATGAACTAAACCCAACAAAAAACAGAAATAATGTGTTCAGCCAATTCCAAATTAAATTGCCGTGCGTATAATAGCGGTCTATGGCTAAGAAAAACGCAAAAAACTCAAAAAACCCATCAGCGACGATTGCACGCAATAAGCGCGCGACTTTCGATTACAAATTTGAAGAAAAATTTGAAGCTGGTTTGTCCTTAATGGGCTGGGAAGTAAAGTCGATTCGAGTCGGTAAAGTAAACCTATCCGAGAGCTACGTGTTCTTGCGTAATGGTGAAGCTTATCTGTTCGGATGCACTATTTCTCCACTTAATACAGCATCAACCCATGTTGTATGCGACCCTATGCGCGACAGAAAGCTGCTGCTTAATCGCAAAGAGTTGGACAAACTACAGGGATTAGTCGACCGTCAAGGTTATTCCATTGTGCCTATCTCTATGTACTGGCGCAAAGGCGCCTGGGTAAAAATTGAGATTGGCCTAGGTAAAGGTAAGAGAGAACACGATAAGCGCGATGATACTAAAGAGCGCGAGTGGAAGATTGAAAAATCTCGTACGATGAAAAAAGCCGTTCAACAGTAATCCAAGATAATCTACTGTTTAAATAGGTAAAAACGTACAGATAAACAACAATCGATTGTAAGCGCTGGATTAATCCTTGGTAATAGAGGCATTCACGGTTACAATCAAATTGTACTGGGGGCGATTCTGGATTCGACAAGATTCACGAAACCCTAGGAGCATGCCGAGGGGCGGTTGGCCTCGTAAAAAGCCGCACAGTTATAGTTGCAAACGACGATAACTACGCTCTAGCAGCTTAGGCTAGCTAGCCATCTTGCTCACGTTTCTCAAATGGGCAGAGTAATAAGATGGTCACCTTTACATTTGATAGCGAGGGAACCACGTTCAGGGGTGAACCGCGAAACAGTACTGAACTCGCCAATTGCAATCCTGTCTTTCGGAGTGTACTTGGTTAACCAAAAGAGAGACTAAGCATGTAGCGCCGAGGATGTAGGCTTTTTGGACGCGGGTTCGAGCCCCGCCGCCTCCACCAACACAAGGAATAAAGACGTCTCAGGACGTCTTTTTTTCTGCCTGCAAAACAATAAAATCAATGACTTAGCGTCCATTTACGTCTATTGCCATTTCATAGCAGCTTGAGTTTTGGTTAACACCTAATGTAACATCGGAGCCAATTCACGATTTGGGTGTTACAAATAATGGCCAATACTACCAAGCCTCTTACTGCTACTGCTGTTGCAAACGCAAAACCTAAGGAAAAAGAGTACAACCTCTCAGATGGCAGAGGACTATCACTTAGGATCAAAAGCAGTGGTTCAAAATTTTGGCTGCTTAATTACTCACGCCCTGTCACCAAAAAAAGAGCAAACCTAGGTTTAGGCACTTACCCAGATGTGCCACTAGCAGAAGCAAGGAAGCGCAGAGAAGCTGCCCGAGAGTTACTTGCTCAAGGTATCGATCCACAACACCACCAGCAGCAACAAAAAGCTGCTGTAAAAACCGATGCAGAAAACACCCTAAGATCGGTAACTGACGCTTGGTTTGAAATTAAAAAGCAAAAGGTCTCTGAAAATCACGGCCAAAAGCTGTATCGTCGCCTTGAGCTTTACCTCTTCCCAGCCCTAGGTGAAACACCGGTCAGTGCCTTAACCGCCCCACAAGTCATTCAAGTGCTCAAGCCTGCTGAAGCTAAAGGCAATGTAGAAACCTGCAAGCGCGTGATCAGCTGGTTAAATGAAGTGATGACCTTCGCAGTAAATACTGGCCTTATCCACTCGAACCCGCTTATTGGCATTGCAGCAGCTTTTGGCATCCCAAAGAAACGGCAAATGCCCACAATTAAACCTGCTGAACTTCCTGAGTTTATGGAATCGCTGTCCTACGCGAGTATCAAACTAACCACTCGCTGCTTGATAGAGCTTCAATTACATACCATGACCCGTCCAGCGGAAGCTGCTATGGCTAAGTGGGCTGAAATCGATTTTGAAAAGCAAGTATGGGTTATTCCTGCAGAGCGCATGAAGATGAAGCGCGAACATATCATCCCACTCACACCACAGGTCATATCGCTACTAAATCGCATGCATGAAATCAGTGGTGACTTGGAATACATATTCCCTGCAGATAGAAACAAAAATAACCACACCAACACCGAAACGGCCAATATGGCTATTAAGCGTATGGGCTACAAAGGCCGTCTGGTGGCACATGGCCTGCGTGCATTAGCCAGCACTACACTAAACGAACAAGGCTTTGATGCTGAGCTTATTGAGGTATCACTGGCTCACGTGGATAAGAACACTGTAAGAGCGGCCTATAACCGCGCCGACTACATTGAGCGGCGCAGAGAGCTAATGTGCTGGTGGAGTGTGCATATCTGCCAGTAAGGATAAGTGGTAAGTCCCATAATCCTCATAATATGTCATAACAACTGACTAAACCTTAATATCGCTACATAGTCATCTAATCAGGAATTTCTTTTATACTTAGATAACGGCATGGGTGTCATGGGTTATATGGGAACTTACCGCTTACATCATGCTGCACACAAAACTTAACATCTTGATACCAAAGGGTTAAATTTCAACTAAATTTTAAATACCCTTCTTTATACCCTCAACTATTAACTGAGCCTTAGGTTACACCACGAGCAATGTAGTTAGCTTTTCTATAGCCTTGATGATAGGCACTGTATTACTTTCCTGTGCCTTACAAGGCCATCTAACCCCTACCGTGTCGGTATTAATAATCTCAAACGGTACAACCCATAACCTATGCCTGTCACCCAATTCAAATGGACTCGATAACGGTTCACTAAAGTTATCTTGTCTTGGATAGATCAATACAACATCCTTTCCAGCATTGGTGTCTGCCAGATATTTTTTCGCATAGGCAAATAGCTGATAGATATCTGATTGTGAGATATTCGAATTACTTAACTTGGTATCAAGAAGCTTCCATTTAGTATCAAGCACAATTTGATTGCTCTTCCCTTGTTTAACTACCAAATCAGGGCGCAGGCTAAACTTATCTCGGCCATCATAACTAGCCAGATACTCACCAGTAACTTGCGAACTAATGGTAAGTTCAGGGTGAGTCACCGCTAGCTGATCTTTTAATACCTTAGCAACGTAGTCTTCAAACACCTTCTCCATAGGAAATAACAAAGAAACAGCGTGAGATTTACCTTTCATGCTTTGTGGAGAGAAGCCCTCTAATATCAACTTGCACCACGCCAATGGCACCTGATAGTAGTTCATGCCTCTATCGAGTTTCACATTAGTAAAATCCAACTTGTAGTCACTGCTTTGAGGCACCTCATTAAAGACAAACTCTAGTTCTTGGAGTAGCTTTTGATTCGCAGCACTACGACTGATGGTTTTCACTTTCAACAGGGCTGAATGAAGTAAGCGATTAGCTGGGCGATCAAGCAAAAACTCATCATACTCACAGTAGAACTTATGTTTGTTGATGTAATTACGCTTAACCTGCTTACCTACATTGAGCTTCCCCTTCAAGAAGGCTAGGTTATCTTCCCTGCGAACATAATCACTCCTCAACCCCCGCTTCACTAATACATTAACCGATTTTAAAAACTGGCTAATAAACACTTCCAGCAGCGGCATTTTCTGGCTTGCAATATTCGCACTTGAGGTTTGAATATGAGAAAAGCCCTTTAAAGATCTCAGCATAACTAATAATGATTTTCGTGCCTTGTCATAAGCACTTTCACTATTGCCTGCCCCTTCCCCTTTAAAACCCTTACCAACTTTAGGTAGCACTTCAATTTGTGTTCTGTCCTGTGTAAATATCACCCCTGCGTAGTTTTGGACTTGCAGGACTTCCATATTACGGCGACGACGTAGCTGTAACAGCTTACTTTCACTCTCATCACTTAAACAAAGGGATTTTAGGTACTCATAAGCTGCATTTGAGACCACCTGAATGTGCGAATAACCAGATGACTCATAACCTGCTTTGGCTGCACTGTCATCACTGACTAAGCAATCAAATTCAAACAGGGTGATTTCTTTCTTAGCCCTCAACTACTTTGCCCTTCACGCTTTTAGGTGAATAAATACCAATATAGGCTTCGGCTTTATCCCATATAGAATCTTTACAATCAAAAGGTTTCATTTGATAAGTAGTTTTACTGTCCTCATAAAGCTCTAAGCCGTGATCACCACCAAACAGCTCTGTATATGACTTATTCTGAACCTCAAGAAGTCGTAGGCTCTCGCTATCACCTTCTTTTAAACTATCACCAAGAACCAAGCGTATCTTGTTCCAGTCTTCGTAGAAGTACTCTTCAAGTAGAGGGATAATCTTATTTTTAAATGCCTCTTTTAGCTTTGTGAAGGCAAGCTCTTGTTTACCTGCCTTTGCTGCGTTGTAAGCTGGAAATAGGAACGCATGACCAAGCGTGTGTTCACGGTCATATAACACTTCAATACGTTTATTGAGGGCTTCAAGTAAGGTTTGTAAATTGATTTGCTGTTCTTGCCATTCAATACTATGGTCGCTAAACAAATCAGCTCTGGGCAACATCTCAACGAAATCAAAACGGCGACGCAGTGCTGTATCCATCATCGCTAGTGAACGGTCAGCTGTATTCATTGTACCAATGATGTGAAGATTGTCGGGAACAGAAAACTTGCCGTCAGAACTAGATAGTGGAAGCTGTAATTCCAGTTCTTCATCAGCACCTTTTCGTTTTGTGGGCTCAATCAGTGTAATCAGTTCCCCAAAGATTTTAGAGATGTTGCCACGATTAATTTCATCAATAACTAATACATAGTTTTGACGCTTTACCGCTGGTTGCTGCTTGATTGGTACCAGCCCCTTTAAGTAACGAACTAGCGGGTTATAGTAAACTCCAAGACCAGAGGTGTAATCTCGTGTGCCTTCAAAGATATCTTTCAATGTATTGATACTAAGAGTATGGTCTTTTTTGCCATTACTTTTCTCAAAGAAAATACGTTTAGCATTAAAATCCATCACACGAAAAGTCGTTTGAGACATCGTAATTTCAAGGCTGTCCTTTTCAGCTAATAGTTCAGAAAAAGCTTGCCAACATAGCTCAAAACTATGAGATTTTGATGCAGCCTTTTCAGTCGTGTGCTTAGCTGCTTCATCACATATTTGTCGGAAGATCCCCTTCTCAACATCATAAGAGATCTCACCATCTTCCGAGTTTGCTTTTAATCCCTCTACAAACTCTTCATAGCCATAACTTTGATGAAAGGTCACAAATCGAATTCGACCTGCATCACTCAATGTTCCGTACATTTCAGTAAGTAATAGACGCTGCTCTTCATTCGCGCCTAACTTTGGTTCAATACCAAGGCCAGCATACTCATCAGGCTCAGCGGCTTTTACCGCGGCTTCAATGGTATGGTAAGTTTTACCTGTTCCTGGTGGGCCGTAGAGAATTTGATTCAGTGGTGATTTCATAATTTTTTTACCGTATTCAGATGCTGGTTCTCGGACTTCCAAATTATCGACAGGATTGGCTTTATTCAAAGATTCATAGATGTACCAAAGCGTCACATTAATAGCATCGGTATCCATTATATCTTTTAACAGTGGCTGAATCGTTTCAAGCAGCTCTTGATTAAGCCCATACCAATTTAAAGAACTTGGATTCTTTAGTCTTAGGTGAAACCTAGCATCGAGATACTGATAGACTTTTCTTAACGCATCTTCCGCGACAGTTGTGGATAATTCAGTCGGGTGCAATGAGGCAAAAACACGGTTCGTTGTTGCCCAATATCGGCGGGAAATTTTGCCCTCGTTAAGAAGACGGTTTAGCAACTCAATAGATTGCTGGTAAAGCTCCGGTGAAGAGCCCTCAATAAGCATACGAGTGAATTTAATTAAGTCAGGCTCTGATTTACGGTAATCATCGCCACTCATAATTCCGTTTTTAATAGAAGCAACCCATGTTGAGCCTTTAGTCCATAGCTCTTTAATAGCCTGCTCATCTGAAGCTTTCTCTTTGGCTGACAACTGGTTGTAGCTACGGTATTCACCTACCCATTTTCCATCATTACCACCTCGGCTTTCAAAGACATCAAGGAAGTACTCTTGAAGGGACACTGATGTTCCTGAATCGCTTCCTTTAACACTGTCTAACCACTTGCCCAATAATTTTTCGAGTACGTTGTCGATGTCAGGTCGGCTCATTTTCACCCAAAAGTATTTAGGTGTTGGCTTTTCATTTTCATCATAAAAGACATCTAGTTGTTGCGCCAATAGTGCCAATTCATCAGTTGCAAGCTGCCAATTTGAGAAAGAACTCAGAGCAGAATTTATTTTCTCTGGATTTAAGCGAGTACCAGCAAGTTCGAATTCTTGCTTATTACCATTAAACCCACCTATAACTGTATTTCGTACCGCACTTCCCGATACTTCAAGTTTAAAAAGCAAGCACTCTCTGTTGCCAGAATAAGGTGTTAAATGAAATCTTGCTGCAAACTCTACAAACTTCCGAATACTTGGTTGATGCTGCCAGTTCTCGATGAGAGCTATTAATTTGGGGTCATTAAACTTAACATCAGTCCTAGCTATGAACTCTTCCGTATAACCACAATCGATTAGAAACTTCTTTATTACATTCATACGTTAGTTATTCTTCTTATAATTCTCAGCCTGCTCTAGCACGCCTTTGTATACGTCATCATTGACTACTGGTGGAAAGCCGTATTTGTGTAGTAGTAAGATTAAGTCCACCTTCAACTTGGCTTTAATGTCATCACGCCCAGCCCAGTCTGGGTATTGGGCTACATTATCTACCGTGATTTTCATATCTTTGGCGAGTTCAAGCATCTTGTCATCATCGTAGGTGAAGTCGTACTTTTTACGCATATGCGTCAAAATATCAAAGAACGCCTTCTCTTCTAGGTCGATCCCTAAGTCTTCAAACGATCCCATCTCTTTTGCGATATCAAAGATAATGTCTGTCATTTCTTGAGAGAAGGTATCGAACTCTTCGCCATTTAGTACGTCATCTTCACGGCGCTCGTTATATTGCTCCACCAGCGATTGGAAACGCTTTGAAAAGTTAATACCTTGCAGTTGGTTTACTTTTTTAAAGTCGCTTATCGCCTTCTCTAGTAGCTTTTGGAGTAGCTGAATCTTAGTGTTCGGCAGCTTAATCTTATTTATTCGTGCTAAGTAATCTTCATCGAATATATCGATAGCTTCCGCCTGCTCATCACCAATAGTAAAGATCTCTTCTACGCCATCAGCTCGTAGGGCTTCAGCCACCAGCTCACGAACACGCTTATTCATTTGCGCCGTATCAGGGGCATCACCCTTGGTTAATTTAAAGATTATAGAACGCACGGCAATGTAGAAATGGATTTGGTCCCGCTCTTGCTGTGATAACAGTTCACTACCACAACAGACGTCATAAGCCGCTTTAAGGCGCTTAACTAAGCCCATAAAGCGGGTTTCGCCTTTCTTCGTTTGAAGTATGTATTCAGCCGACTGATTAAGGCATTCCAGCTGTTTACAGGGTTCTCCTGATAAGTAACCAGAGGTATCGAATTTATGAAACATCTGCCCTAGTAAATCCAGATGGTTCTTTACCTCGACAGTTGAAAAACGCACATCTTCAAAATTGCTTTCATCCGCCTTGGAATATTTAGCTAGCGCTTGATTCATGCGTGATTTAATACCGATGTAATCGACAACTAAGCCTTTGGCTTTATCTTCAAACTTACGGTTAACGCGAGAGATGGTTTGGATCAGATTATGCTTTTGCAGTGGCTTATAAATATAGATGGTATCAAGCTCTGGCACGTCAAAACCTGTTAACCACATATCCACTACTATGGTGACTTTAAAGTTCGACTTAGGATTCTTAAACTGCTTATCAAGCTCTTTACGATTATCTTTAGTGCCTAGTAAATTGTACTGCTCTGCATCATCGTCTTTACCGCGAGTCATCACCATCTGCACCATCGCAAGCGGCTTTAACTCTTCTTTCTCTTTTTCGGTAAGCTTAACGCCATCAATGGCGAGCTTTTCCTCAAACCACTCAGGCTTTAACTTTTTAAGCTCTTTATAAAATTCAAACGCTATTTCACGGCTGGCACAGACAAACATCGCCTTACCTTTAATGGTTGAGCCTTCTCGTACACGTCCTCCATAGTGCTCAGCAAAGTCTTTCGCAAGTGTTTTGATGATGTCTGGATCGCCCAGAATAACATTCATATTGGCAGAAGCTTTCTTGCTCTCTTCTATTTGATGCTCATTGGTGCCAGCGTCTTCACACGCTTGATAGTATTTTTCAACCTCTTCAAGCTTACTATTATCAAGAATAACCTTAGCGGCGCGCCCTTCATAAACAATGCGTACCGTAATTTCATCATTGACCGATTCGGTCATGGTGTAGCTGTCTACAGCATCACCAAACACTTTAAGGGTCGCATCAATAGGCGTTCCAGTGAAGCCAACATAAGTCGCACTTGGTAGAGAGTCATGTAGGTACTTAGCAAAGCCGTAAGTCTCTTTTACATCAACCGCTACACCATCTTGATATTTGATGACGACTTTCTTATCGAGGTTCACCTGCGAGCGGTGTGCTTCGTCTGAAATACAGATGATGTTAGTACGCTCAGAGAGCAGTTCGATATCTTCGGTAAACTTATGAATGGTCGTGAGGAATACACCACCACTTTTAATACCTTGTAGCTTGTTTCTTAAATCTTGGCGGCTCGTCACTGGCACTACCATCTCATCGCCAATGTAATCAGAGGCATTACAGAACTGTTTAGAAAGCTGGTCATCGAGATCGTTGCGGTCGGTAATAAGTACAATGGTTGGGCTTTCGAAATCGATGCTTTTCATCAGTAGGCGAGATAGAAATTGCATGGTGAAGCTCTTACCACACCCTGTTGCGCCAAAGTAGGTACCGCCTTTACCACTACCGTATGGCTTACGCTCTTTGTCGATGTTGTAGTAAAGCTTACGTGCTGCGTAGTACTGCGGGTAACGGCAACAGATTTTTATCTCTTTCTTTGAGGTATCAGGGAAGAAGACAAAGTTCTTCACCACGTCAATTAATCGGATTTGGTTAAACAGCCCGGCAATCATGGTGTAGAGGGAATTAATACCATCCTTTTCGGTAGACTCATTACCCGTCACCTTGCGCCAAGCGTAGAAGAACTCATACGGGGCAAACAGGTTACCCATTTTGTTGTTCACACCATCACTGATAATGCACATAGCGTTGTAGACGAACAGTTTCGGAATGTCGCGGCGATAGCGAGTGCAGATTTGCTTCCATGCATCAAAAATGGTCGCGTCCTTCTCTCGCACGGCGCTTTTGAATTCAAACACCACCAGCGGTAAGCCGTTCACATAAAGGATGCCATCAGGGATTCTTACTTGCTCTCCGTTTTCAGGAGTGACGCCCTCAATCTCTAACTGATTGACGATTTTATAGAGATTCGTGTCAGTCGGGTCTAAGTGATGTGTTTCTAAGTACGTCACCTTACCTTCTGCCACTTTTTTCTCAGGAGATTTACTTTTGACTTCTAGCAGAGGAACAAACATCAAACGTAAGGCTTGTGCCAAATGTTTGGTATCTATCAATTCAATATGAAGGTCTTTCTTTGAGCGGTCTTCACGTTTAAACAGGAAGCCATTGCTTAACCATTGGCAGAAGGTTTTATTGCTATGGTACAAATCACTGGCAGGCAACGTTGAGAGCATACGAACAATGGTGTCGATTTCGCTCTCAGTGATACCGTCGCCTTGATACTGTTTGGCAAGGTAGTTTCGCAAGTCCTCTACAATGAGCACCTGTTCTTTATCACTACGGTCAATGTCACTACCAATAAAGTGTGGGTAACCCTGATCACCGAGCAGTTCAATAATGGCTTGTTCTAATTTGGCTTCTGTAAAAGTTAAGCTCATAGTTTGGTATCCGTTCCTAGCACAACAGAAAGAGGTTGCCCCCTGTTTTTATCAGAGCCACAGGGGAGAGGCTTTTGTTCAGCGGGTAATTTTAAGTTAATCCACCAGCGCTTTAGCATGTTCTACTTGCAGGTTTTCCAAGTCGATTTCGCCGGAGGGTGAGTTAGAATCACCTTTTACTTCCATTTCATCTAAAAGCCAATTTCTAAGCGGTACCCCATTACGACAACTTGATGAATAGTAAATGAAGTCATGCCGATTTTTGTATACAACCCCCTTTATGTGGGGGTTGTCTACAAAGTAATTACAGCTGATTGGTGAACCAGACTTCGTAAGTAGGTTCATTTTTCTCTTGAGCACAGAGCCATCACTAAATATCTCTACTACTGGTGACTCGTCAAATAGAACAGATTCGACACGTTGCCCTATCAATGGAAGGTAACTTGTATCAATTTCATCTGTAGAAATCACAATTACACAATCATCACACGGCTTAACAAAATCAGACTTAAGATACCTCTGATATTGCTCTGACTTTTTCGAGAGTGCAGCAGTGAGCCGACGTTCAAAGTCTTCATCTCTTAAAGATGCTGAAATCATCGTAACACCGCTATCAGCATTTACTTGGCGAACACCTGAATTAGGTGCATCATCGCCACTTTGTGGGCATATAGCTTCTAACCAGATAACTCCCTTGGCTTTAGCCTGCGTTCTAACACAAAAATCGGGACCATCATCTTTTGAGCTTATATCCAAATTCAAAGCGATAAGATACTCAGCAAGCTCTAGCTCTAAAATAGATTGCCAAGGCATGCTTTTAGATTGAGAGTCGAACTTAGAATCTAAAATGCCACCTTGTTCAGATTTATACTTGCTTACAGATTCAACTAACTCTATCAGGCGGGCTTCTAACTTTAGATAGTCTTGATGCTCGTTCATTACAAGTTTACCTCAACGGCTGCTAAGTCGATTTCGCCGGAAAGCAATTTAGGAAGCAAGGTGTCACGGAGCCCGGCTAACTGGTTACTCTGAAGTCGTAAGTTAAGACTTTGATTGATTAGCGGAAGTAAAACTTCATCCATCTTATCTCTTAGTGCTTTTGGAGGGATAACACACAATGATTCACTTAAATGACCACGTTTTATGTGTCCCATCGTTACCGCTTTATCTTTAGCAATTTGCTGGAATTTCGCTAGATGGTGCTTTGTCCAGTATAGGTATAACGGTAGGTTGTATTCCTCACTCGTAACCTTAAAAAGGTGTTGATTTAACGCAGCATTACCACCAGTCCATAGATCAATCATCAAAGTGCCTGACCATGAGAAAATCATATCCCCATCGTACACTCTGCAAGATTCCTTAATGTCTGTACGAACCTTCTCTTTGCCATCACAGTAGCCTTGGCGTAACTGAGCAATTTTAAGAACCGGTAGGAAATCATCATCCTCAGATTCTGGTCTAAACTTTTGCAATGCCAATCCGTTTTGGAAGTGAGCAACCTTGTCTAAAGGCTTTACCTCCCATCCCTCAGGAATCAAACCTAACTCAGACTCAACGAGCTTTTCTGGGAAAAGCGAGGCAGTGGCGGCATCCATCCCTTTTGGCTGCTCGCCATTCATTTTGGCTTGCTCTTTATTGAGCATGTTCTGACGAACGGGGTCGAAATCGACGAACCAAGACTTAAATAGCGTTTGCGCCATTTGTTCTAGGGTTTGGTTGATTTGGCGGTTGAGGGTAATTTTTTCTTCAAATTCAGAAAGTAACATACCTATTGCCCGCTGTTCTTCCTTATCTTCAGTCGCATATACCTCGAATGGGTAAACCGCATTCCGGTTTAGAGACTTTTGAGCACTACCAGAATTAAACTGGTCAAAGTCAACTTGTTGCAAGAGATAATATATATACCTAACATCATTACCTTTAAAGTCGGTGACATACAAACAAGTATTTAAAGGCCAAAAGTCACTATGGCTATAACTGACCACCCCCATAGAATTGCCACTTCTGCCAACAACCACCCCCGGACCAGTCATCTTAACTTTGTTATGCCACCCTGTGAGTCCAGATGACCCCATGATAGGTACACTACCTTCAGTTCGGTCTTGTGATGGCAGGTCATGTCCTCTTTGAAGAGTAATTAGATTTCCTAGAGGAATATTCTTCCACTTACTCCCCATAACCCAACGCCTCTAAGTTATGACGAATTGCCTTGTCTAGCTCTTGAGATTGATTCAATTGGGTATAAAGGGTTTGTGAAAGCTCACTCATCTTAGTTTCAAACGGAATGCCATCATCTTCCACTTCGGCTGCACCGACATAGCGGCCCGGTGTCAACACAAAATCATTAGCTTTAATGTCTTCAATGGTCGCTGATTTGCTAAAGCCTGCTTTGTCTTCGTACTTTTCTATTTGGCCGATAAGAGCTCCTGCATTATCGGCATTTCCGCCATCCTTGGCGGTCACCATGTCCACGCGACGATTTTGCCACTCTTCATCTGTACAGCGCCAAGCATGGTAAGTATCGGCAATCAGTGCGATGTCGTCTTTAGTCAGCTCTTTGTTGGTGCGGCTAATCATGGTGCCCATTTCACGAGCATCAATAAACAACGTCTCTTTTTGGCGGTTACGGTAGCCTTTGGTGGTGTTCTCGGTTTTATCTTTAGTGATAAACCAAATACACACTGGAATTTGCGTTGTAAAGAACAACTGCCCCGGCAGAGCAATCATACATTCAACACGGTCGTTCTCGATTAGCTGCTGGCGGATCTCGCCTTCACCTGACGTATTTGAACTCATAGAGCCATTCGCCAATACAAAACCAGCCGTGCCTGTTTCACTTAGCTTAGAGAGCATGTGCAAAATCCAACCGTAGTTGGCGTTGCCTGTTGGCGGTGTACGGTAGCCAACAAAGCGCGCATCATCAGTTAGCTCGGCTTCATTACGCCAGCCTTTAAGGTTAAACGGTGGGTTCGCCATGATGTAATCGGCTTTTAGGTCTTTGTGCTGATCAGCAAAGAAGGTATCGGCTGCACGTTCACCTAAGTTGCCCGATAAACCGCGAATAGCTAAGTTCATCTTCGCCAGTTTATAAGTGGTCGAGGTCAGCTCTTGACCATAAATAGCGATATCTTTGGTGCGCCCTTCGTGCTCTTTAATGAACTTTAAAGACTGAACAAACATACCACCCGAGCCACAAGCTGGGTCATAGATTTTGCCTTGGAAGGGTTCTAGCATTTCCGCTAGTAGTGTTACGACCGACTTAGGTGTATAGAACTCACCACCACCTTTACCTTCGGTTGCTGCAAACTTACCTAGGAAGTATTCGTAAACACGACCGACTAAGTCTTCTTCGCTCATGTCGCATTCGTTCGCTAGCGTGTCGATGTTTTCAATGCTGTCGATAAGGGACGCCAGCTTTTTCACTTCCAAACCTTGACGCGAGAAGTAGTTGTCTGGCAAAGCGTCTTTCAGACTTGGGTTGCTCTTTTCGATGGTTGATAGAGCGGTATCGATAATGATGGCGATATCATCTTGCTTGGCACGCGCTTTAACAAATGACCAACGCGCATCTTCTGGTAAAAAGAAGATGTTGTCTTGCTGGTAGAACTCTTTCATCTCAACAAAGGCTTCTTGCCCGTCGTCTATCATCTTCTGACGGCGCGTTTCAAACTTGTCGCTGATGAACTTTAAGAACACAAGGCTGAGTACTACGTGCTTATATTCTGAAGATTCAACACTGCCACGCAGTTGGTTAGCGGTATCCCAAAGGGTCTCTTCAAAGCCTTTTGTCTTTGTTTGTTTCTTTTTAGCGGGTGCTTTTGCCATGTTCTTAATTACTCTAATAATTTAGGGCTACTGCGATTGTAGGCAGTTCATGGCAAAAGATTATATATGAAATTAAGTGAGTTAAGTTGATAAAGCTCCTATTTTAGGAGCCTTTCTAGGAAGTCTTAGGAAAAGATGTTAACAGTAATAAATCGTCACAATATGAAGCAATCAAAGCTTTTTGCCCTGACGCAGGCAAGCTAGACAATAGAAGCAGTTTTGTTCCAATGCCTTTTAACGGTGGCGATTCCCAAGCCTAATACTTCTGCCGCTTTAGATTGAGATAAGCCCTCGGCTTTTTTTGCTTGAACTGACTGAGTGGTGCCATGGGCTTCAGGTCTCCCAAGCTTCTTGCCCTGAGCTTTAGCTCGTTCAAGTCCTTCTTTTGTTCGCTCTCTGATCCGGTTTCGCTCGAACTCAGCAAAGGCTGAAAACATCTGCAACATCAGCTTCCCCTCAGCACTTGAAAGATCCGCGACGGGAAGATCAAGGCAAACAACCTTGATGCCTTTTTCGGTCAGCAGGTTAATGGTGTTTTGAACGTCGATGTTGTCACGGCCTAAACGGTCTAGCTTTAAGACCACCAGCATGTCGCCACGCTCCATCTGGTGATTGATGAGCATCTTGAACTTTTCACGCTTCATCGCTTCAACAGATCCTGAGACCGTTTCACTGATAGTGCGATCATCATTCACTTCATACCCTCTTTGCCTGATAGCAATAATTTGATTCTCGGTAGTTTGCTCTGTTGTAGAAACACGGCAGTAGGAAAAGATACGCATGGGGCACTCGCTTTGATTAAAGGTATCAAGTATTGGGGTATCATATAATTAAAGTGCCATTAAAGATACACCCTAACTTTATGATACCGATATTAAATAGACAAAGCTGGTATCAATATACGAATGTTTTTTGATACCAGCCATAAGGTCAATTTAATGAATTATTTAGCCATCATTTTCTGAAACTCCATGAATTGCTTAAATTGGTCTTCCATATCTGGCGAGGTCTTTTCTGCAGGCTTTGATAACTTACGCAACAATTCGGCTTGCTTGTAGTCTGGCACATCACCATAACTATAAAAGGTGGTCATCACACTTTCATGCCCAAAATTTTGGCTCCATGCTTTAAACTCTTCTGGTGTCTGACAAAGATTCTCACCTAGCCTTGTCAAAGTATCACGGAAGCTGTGAGGCTTAAAATAAGGCAAACCAGCAGCTTCAAAAGCTTGTTTAAAAATCTTGCGAATTGGACTTGCATTACTCCAATGTTCTTTAAGTAAACCAACAGCTTCAAATTGCTGATTTTTGTTGTGTGCCAACTTAGTCTTTGGAAACAAAGGATCATTTTGCTTATACCCAAGATCCCTAATCAAATACTCAATCCATTCCGTCAGAATCTTTGATGGCAACTCACCCACAGGCAAAAAGTAAGTAGTAAAGGTTTTACTAAATTTTGTTTTTACCTCTCTTGCATCCTGATAAAAGCTTTGTTCGGCAATATCAATATGTTTAATCTTGGCAGAAGCAACAGCTCCGTCTCTTGCGCCAGTTAGGATAACAAAGGCAAATACAGCTCTATCACGCATTTCAATCGCAGTTGAATCAGGCATAGCCTTTAAGGTTTCGATGACCTCCTCAATCTTCGCCACAGTTTTTTTACGCTTGGCATTGGCAATGCGAGTATCTTTTTCTGACAAATTGAAATATTCAATATCGCTATAGTTAATTTTTGCTCGATAGCCTTTTTGCGTTACTAGAAATTGGAAAAAGCCTTTCAAATGTCGAATGGTAGTCAGCACCGTTGCCTTGCTCAATTTATCGCCTGTAACCACTGATTTTCTAGAAAGAAGGAGCTTCTTAAAAGCGATTGCATGCTTAGCTCTAAACTTCTTAAAGTCGAGGTAATTTGTCGCCTCTTCAAACCGATTAATTGATTTCATTACACCGTCAATCGTTGAGTCATCCAGCTGTTTTGCTTCCTTCAAATACTTTACGTACTCGTACAGAATTCGGGCGTTTTTCGTACTATTTTTTTTCATCATTAAATACCTTACCTAAAGGATAATTTAAGGGCTTTTGACCTCTCAGAATTAAGTGCTTTTCAGCTATCGGTAATTTCCCCCCTAGCGCCGTCCAAATTTGATTAACATCACGCCAAGAAACATACTTATTTGCGCGATAACCACACTCACCACAACGGCCTGTCATATGCGCCATGCCTGCTGGCTGTGCGATGAATTCGACTGAATTGATGCTTGGCACTTTAGGGCCCTTGCATTTGAAACAGTACATCTCATTAAGCTCACATCGATGCAGGTAGGTTTTGCGCTTCTGTTTTAAATACAGCTTCAGGTCAGCACCTTGAATGAGTAAAGGGCGGGTTTCATCAATAACTGGCAAGCCAGCACGAATCCAGTTCCGTACAGTTTTCGGATGAACACCCAAAGTTTCGCTAACTTCAATAACGGTATAACTGCGATGGATTTTGATACGATTAGGATTATTACGGCTACTCATGGTTAGCCGCCTTAGATGCTGCAATGCGCTCATCAAGCCATTGCTCAATATCTGACTCCAGCCAACCAACGGCACGATCACCTAATGAGATACTTGCGGGAAAACTCCCATTAGACATAGCTAAATAGATGCCGCTACGTGAAAGACCTGTTTTATATTTAACACCTGGTAGTCGTATAACTCTTTTGGACATAAAAAAACCTCTGAATCGTTTATGGGAACGATTGAGAGGTTATCGAATTGATGTATTACTAAATCCTATTTAGGAAAACCAAATTCATAAATAGGATTTCCTACTTTTCCCTTTTCTCTAATTCTAATTCAACTTCTGCTAATATTCCTACAGTCGTATCATCAGATAAAATCACATCATCCAGTTCGAGATAGGCCTTTACAGCTGAAATAATGTCTCGGGATGAAAAATCGAATTTTGCATTTATTAACATTCCGCCTATAAAAGCTAAGTGCGAACTGCGCTCTTTCGGAGAGTACGGCTTATCACATTTTTTGGGGGACTCATGCGCCTCTTGTAATCTTTTTGTTATTACTTTGTATATAGTATCATGAGATAAAATCACGCCAGCCTGCTCGAGATATCCCCTCACAGATGAAGCTATACCGCGAACTGAAGGGTCGAATTTTGCCTTTGCTAACATTCTACCGATGATAACTAAGTGTGTATTGCGATCTGTCGAAAAATACTGCCTATTACATTGTGTGGTTGCCTCATACTCGTCTTGTGATGACAGAATAAAACGGTCAAGTTCCTCCATTGTCATGACAAGTTGGTAACGAGTCTCCTCAAGAGGAAGGTAAACATCACTTTCTTTATGCCCACCAACCTCACAATGTATTAACATTGAGTTAAGATCCATGAACTCTTCAAGCTCAACATCATTAAGGCTGTTTAGTACAAGGCTGTTACATGGCTTTATATCATCGATAGTTAACCCTTGAGTTCTCAAAAGGCTTTTAATTCTCGCCCATACAGCATTTAGACTGTCTTCACTATCATTAAGAAGAAGGCTTCTTTGAAGTTCGTAGATCAACTCTCCTCGCCTCAAGAAAAAGCCATCCAGCCCTGTAAAGTAAGGTTCAGGGCACCCAACTTCTTTTTGATACAATTCTTCGATTTTTTGAGACTCTATACCAATCATGGCGAGGTCCCAGATATCATTGGTAGCATCGATAGCATCGTTCACCTTATCAAAAACAAGATCGTTATGTTCATCATCTGGGTTACATTTATATTGTCCACTCTTGACATATGTTTGGTTGATAAACCGAGCTGACATCACCAAGCGCTTGTCTAGTACAAACCTATAGAGATCGGCTAACGAAATGTGCTCATCTAATGAAGAAGACAAATGTTTAGCAGCGTCTTCATTAGTTAAATATTTTTTTGTTTTTAATACTTTACTCATTTACAGCCAATTAACCCCTTTATTCCATTAACAACGGAATGCAATCATTCCTACTAATTTCGTGAATAAAAAACAACGACTAAGAAAATCAGTTTTCGATAATAGCCCCGCAACCGGATTATGGTGGCATAAAAATAGCACTGTGAGTGTGAATGGGCTATTAGTTTAGAAAGAGTTAGATCACTGAAAGAGAACAAACAAGAGGAAAGCTATAAGGGAGTTTATAGTTCGCTAATTAAGGCATTATTAGTGTGAATAACACACATAACGGCTCACGAAGCGCGATTCGAGATATTCTTCTCTACCATTCGATTTAAATACTATTGCAGCTTGTGGAGATCAATTTTCGGCCCTAGACCTCTAATTGATAAAAGTGGGCAGATCTTTAGGCTTGGACTGCAGTTCATCATACAGCGCTTGACCATGCGACTTAGGTAAGACCGTCTCACCTCGATGAGAAAAATAGAAGTGATAACAGTTCGTCTCAGTCTTGTACTCACCATATAGCAAGTGGTCAATGTAGCTATAATCACCTGTATTGACTAGCACCAAGTAATCGCCTCGATCCAGACAAACTTTTAGCTGAAGCTCTCTTGCTAGGATAAGCCTGCAGTCATCAAACAAAAATAGCAGTTCGCTGTCTGTTGGAGCGTCCATTCTGCCCTGACTTGCTATACAGATGGTAGTGCCATCTCTTCTGTTGAATTCATAGTCGATGTAGCTATTGTCTGGCTTTTTCCTAAGTGATGAGATTACTTGCTTAAACCACTGCTTCAACATCTTTTATGTACCTCTATGTATGCGATCTATGTCGTGGCCAAATTTAGTGTGTCATTAAATTGGTCTTTAAAAATAGAGGCTAACCACAGTCAGCAGAAATGGGGACATCATTAACCAATGACAACTTCACTATAATGATTATTATCGTTAAGTTGGCAAGCCATTGGTAAACCTTATATTTTTCGACTTAAACGGGCTCAACTTCACGGTAACCGTAACTTACAACCACTTCACGATAGGCTCTAATTTGGCTCAACCTAGTGAACCTGGAGAGATTAGGCTATTGCCACTATATTGTGGTCAAGTACAAACATAATGATTATCATGAAGTCTCACGATGACAGTCTCTTAGCTTGCTGATTAGCTCTCTTGATATCGCATATCCAAATCACTGAGCACAGGCTCTACCTCACAGCAGCTCAATGCATATCATTCACAAACTATCGATTCTCCATTTTCTACTATGTGTACATTATCAAAATAGCTTGAAAACTTGTCACTGTTAAGAGTATGAATTGGTACTAAAACCTTGGGTGATATATTACGTGCAAAGCTCTGTAAGTGCTCTAGGTAAGCATGACCACTCGTATGAATGTATTGCCATGACTCCTGATACTTATTGGCTATCTCTGCAAACTTAGGCTGCTTACTTTGATAGCCTAGCCACATAGAGTAGATCAGATTAGGTTGTATCCCATTTTCTTTAAATGAATCAAGGTATGGTGTCATCGCATAGGGAGATACTCGAAATACATAATTAGTACCTTTAAGCTTACTAAGGTTCACATGGCGCTTGCTATATCGCAGGAAGTCATCACCGAACTCAGCTTTAATGATAGCTAATTGGGATTGAGGAAATATCACTTTTAGATGATCATTTTTATGTGGTGGTAAGCCTGGGGAATACTTCTTTAGCGCCTCAAGCAGGTAAAGTTGGTACAGATCGATGACCAATTCTTTTCCTGTGCGTTTAGTTGCGTTATAGAGACTTACAATACGATCAATATTGCCACCTGAGGCTGAAACAAAAGCAGGCCTATCACTCTCATTTAGGCACACAACCATTGCCTCTTCAACCGAAACTTCGGTAGGGAATTGTTGTGAGTGTCCACCATCAAGAGTTGTCCCTTCAAGCAACATCAGATCAGGCTGCTTCACATTGGCATAGATATAATCGCTAACCTGTGACTTTCGTCCATGCCCACGAAAATCCCCAGTGTAATAAACCTGCTTACCATCAACCTCTATTAGCAGACTACATGCCCCAAAAGCTGAATGATCCATTAAGAAAGCCGTCACTGTAAATGGACCAATCTGAAATGGTTTTCCTGGAGAAAACTGTCGACACTGCTCCAGTGGACTAAATCGCAATGCTTCAGGGTAAAACAAGTTACCAATAGTCATCATAGAGTAGCTACTATCTGACAGGTATATGTTTGAACTTTCAGGTAAAGACCTCAGCAGGCCATAATGATCTGGATGTGCGTGGGATAATAGATAAGCCAAAGGAGGCCTAGTATCTTGCTGTTGAATATCAAGCAAAATACCATTTTCTACCGATGGACTTGCAACCAAGTCAGAATCAATCGATGCTCCAGTGCTATCCATGAGAGGAGCACCGTAATCTAACACAATGCTATCTTCGCCATGGTTTATTTTTACGCAGCTACCACCAATGGTATCAGATCCACGCAATATAGTTACTGAGGTCTGTGACATTTGAAGCTACTCCTTACTCTGTAATTCGTAACTACTACTTTCAGTCATTACCTTCATTGTTACTTTGTTTTCAATTAGCTTATTTTCATAAGGCGACCAACTATTCTGCTTATCTTTTTTCTTATTATAATAAATCAGTAACCTTGGCTCACTATCGATAACTAGCCGTGGTATGTCCCCATTTTCATCTTCTTTCATATTAGCGACGTCTTCAATAATCGACGCCACTGATTTATTTGCTAGCTTGGTTATCTTGGTCAGTACTTGGCAAGCGTTAACAAATGCTACTTTTAACTGCTTTTGACGGTTGTCACCATTTAGAAAGACTCTATAACGCCCCAACTGTTCAAGTACTTTAGAAATGTCACTATCTGCCCCCCAACGTGAGTCAGTCGTGAGTTTAGCCTCCCAAAAGACAAGACGAACTGAACCATCGTGCTGCTCTAGCGATACCAAATCAATTCGGTCAGCCCTACCAGGTAGCCCCATCTCCATATCGATAATATTGTCATTTATAGCGGTAACTTCTTCGACAAAGTTTTTTTCAATACCGTCATACTTCTTTGCACTATCCACCCACTTTTCTAACGTCTTGCTGCCTTGGTAACGTACACTGTCTTTTTCATTCTCAGGGTTAATTATTTCTGGATCATTTCCAGTCAATTTGACATTTTTCTGCGACTTAGCATCTGGAAATACATATTTAATATGTAGCTTTGAGTACAACTCTTTTTTCCTGTTAAATCGAATATAGGCAATAGCTTGTCCTCGATGATAAAAATTGAGGTAGTTTTCACGTACAGCTAAGCGAAGACCAAACTTACCTAGTGGTTTTCCTGCTGGCTCTAGTCGGTTCAGAATGTCCTGCCACCATTGTGGCTTTTCTGCAGGTAACTGGTCAGACTTGAATTTTCGAACAAAGGGTTTTGTCATAACTATTTCTCACTGTCCGTTAGAGTTATTGAGTTAAAGTTCGGCTTGTCAGCGCTTGGGTTACTTCCTGGATTAGAGATAATTCTATTTTTAAATTTACTAAATCGAGCGTGGGGCTGATGCACATGGCCACATAAAACATACTTTGCCTGTAACTCACCAAACTTGATGGCGGATCGGATATCTAGGCAACCCCAATCCTTTTCTCTTTCTTTAGCAACTTTGAGCTTAGATGGGGGAACGTGGTGTAGTAATACGTCACAATCTCTAAATTTATGAAAGTTAGGGTTTTCGTATGGTATACAGCCAAACCGAAAACCGCCTACTTCAACAATGTTGCCATCAAGGTAGAGATGATCTTTTTTCAATCTGCTAAGCCACCGTGCTGATGGCAGTTCATCATTTTCAACCTCTATCTGATCATGATTCCCAGAACAGATAAATGTAGGAATACTGAGTGTTAGTGTCCATTGTTTAATCCACTCAATTTGCTCCTCACTGCTTAGTACCTGACTCAAAGAGTCATCAAGCAGATCACCACTAATACACAAAACATCATAACTGCACGACTGCTCCGTTACCCATTCAAATTGAGCTTGGTTGAAATGCAGATCAGAAACGTGCAGTACCTTCACCGAACGGCCAAGAGCTGACTTAATATCATGAGTCATTTAAAGCTCCTCCGTATAAATTAATAGTCGTAGGAAAACAGGATCAGGCAGATTTATACAAAGCCGCAGCAGCTTGAACCCGTACAATCTCATTTTCACTATCCAGTGCCTGAATTAGCGTATTACGCACTTTATTTTGTAACTCGAACTCTGTTGTAACGGGCTCTTCGGATATATGTTCAGCAACTTTAAGGAACTCCTCCATTGCTGCCGCATGCTTGGAAAAATTACATACCGTTTTGCGTGCGCCTTTCAATGACCTCAAAACACCCGGTGGAAGGAGTGATTTTTTTACGGTCATGACATGCTCAACGGCTACACCGTGGGGATTCCCTTCTTTTGAGTTATCTCGATTCATATCATATTGTACGGATTCGACGGTACGAAACAGATGCATACTTTCAACATTACTTTCTGATGGGCTCAACACTATTGAGCCAACCTCGATATGTAGAAACTGTTCCACTTGAGAAAGGTTATGAGCATTGAGATCTGGCATTGCTTGCTGTAATTCCTCCCTACTCAAGCCTCTTAGATCCTGACCACACGGCCACCCAATTGATACCCTTCCCTTGAGAAAGTCAGACTCTCTATAAATTCCATGTGGTTTCGGTCTTATGTGATATACGGTCATACTGGCACCCTAAAGTCAAAATGGTCAAGACAACTACTGATGACATTCAAAATAGGACAGCTAAAACATGTTGTCAACAGTTAACATCATTTTTATGACTCTTACGACTCTAAAAACTTGAATTATGAGGAAGGGTTGGAGTATGCAGGGCAAACTCCGAAAATATCTGACACCAATATTTTCAGAATCAAAAATTGAACCGAGGAACCAGGCCAATAGCACTTATCCATACTAGAGACCTAGGGTGTTAAGGGCTACTAAACCTAAGGTTAATTACTGTTACCATTAAGTTGGCTTTAACTAGCATACAGCTACTACAGTCACAGATTAGGCATCAAAACTCACAACACGTTTTTGGACAAAAGTGAGTTTGTAACGCCCAATTAAGGTGTGAGCAACGCTACCACGAAACGAAACCATTGCACCTTAAACACAAAACCCAACGATGGAATGAAAAATGCCATGCGTTGGGAATCACTCTTAAATTGTTTGTTAGGCAAATTATCCTCGCTCGAAGTCTTTGCCTGCAACAAACTGCTTAACTGACTTTTTATCGACAGAGATGAAATCAGATTTATTACTTAAGCCACCTAAATTCTGGTCTCTCCCACCTTTAAACTTGCCGTGAGGAGTATTGAAAGTAATAGCTTCTCCTAAAGAGTATGTGTAGCTATCCAGCTTTGAATCATATAATCCATCAGCACCTTTGGGATATTGAGTGAACTGAATCGAATTGTAATTCGGTTTTAGCAAATTAACGAAAGCTTTTTCCGCGTCTGCGACGATCCGCTTGTGGTCATAGTCAAAAGACAAATCAAAGCTGCCTTCGTTTGCACCAAACTGAGTTATAAATAATGGCTCTAGTCTGAATAAGAAAAGGAAGGTTTCGTCACTAACTCGTGCACCAGGAAAACGCTGAGGTTCATTCGCCAAAATTTCCATTCGCTTTTGGTGACCGCTTTTGATAAGCCTTTCATAACTGTCGCCTTTCTTAGCTATTCCTACGTACAGCAAATCGTAAACGAATAGTTCTTCAAAATTATCTAAGCCATAAACTCCTGATGCCTCTCGTGAACGATGCCACAAAATTGTCTCTGGTGAAAAGTATTCTAGTAGGTATTGCTCACCGTCCTGTTCATAGAACACATTAATCCCCCAATCTCCACAACCAACACCTATTTTTTGGTGTTGCGAGCTATTAACCGCACTCAATTCATTTATAACAAGTGAACACTCTGAACGTTTTTCGCCATTGATAAACAAATCAAATGACAAAATCATATCAGTTTCATTAAAGCTATATGCCTCAAAATGAGATTTAGCTTTAGCTCCTATCATGTAAAAGTCACTTTGTTTCATGTATTCCGAAGCTGGTTCATCCTTAAGCCAAACAGCCTCTTGATTTGAAATTGGTGGAAATGCTAATTCGAGAACAGTGATCTTTGATCTGTTTGTATCACGCCTAGAAGATACAGGTTTATCGGACATTTCTTTTTGACTTCGCTGAGTTTGCTCTTCTTGTGACACGCACACTACTCTTTTGAATTTGCGCTGATTTCTTTTTCTACTATTTTTATTAGCCATTTTCTTACGAAGCTTTCTTTTTAAGATTATTAATTCTTCTTTCTTCATACTGACCTCTATTTGCCTAACGCTAAGTAGGAAATTCCATTCAATGAGCACGCTTCCTATCACAGAAAGTGTGACCTAGCGCAAGGTCGCCAATCTGTTCATACTCTCTATTTAACTTGTTGTCTACTTTGAGGTTTTCTTAAAATTTTATCAATAGTCAGTGTCAAACTTTGTAGACCGTTTTGACAAAAGCAGCTTGAGAAATATTTGAGCTGTATATAATTACAGTGAAAAAGTGCGCATGCCCTAGACGTTCAGTTTTCCTCATGTATGTATCGCAGAAGCGCTTAGTGAAACGATTAGTTTTGCTAAGGGTGAAGGCGGGTGTTATTGGACTATCTGCCTAACAAACAATGGGGGCAGAAAGGAAATGTGACAACACCATGATAATTGCCGTTACCATTAAGTCACTGTCACTGCTATACTTTCAGCATCATTAACAAGGATCGTTAAGGGATAGCATGGAGCACATAGATCTCGGACTGATTTTGGCCATTATCGGTTTATTATGTATCGCGAGTTCAATTCTGTATTACATCTTATCAGGTGACTGAACTTCGACTGTGGTTATCGAGTTAGCTACTTCTGCCCCACCCTAACTCAACTAAAACGATCCAAACACACCTAACAGCTAACTGAGCATCCTCTTCTGATGGTTCTCTAAAGCCGTGCCTAAATTGCTCATTAGGTTTCCCCCTAGGGTGTAGGCGATTCACAATGTTAGCCCCCCAAGAGATCAAATTATCGCGCTGTTTATCCTGTAAGTTTACATATGCAGATATTGCTTTGCCTAAGTCTTTCTCGCGGTTACTACACAGTTCACCAAACACTACTGACAAGACATCTCTGCAACGATCAACGACATCGGTCGGACCCAGACGATTGATACTATTTTCTAGTTTTTCAATGGCTGTTTTCAAGGCGGTCAATAGGTAATCCCCCCATTTTTAATGGAGTTCAGAAGTAGACTTGTTAATTTGGGCTAAACGCTGCATGGGGGTTATTCCTCCCAATGCCATGTTTGGTCGTTCATTGTTATAAACCCAAAGCCATTCAGTTGCAAAGTTTTGTAGCTCGGTCACAGAGTCAAACAGGTAATGACATAGCCAATCATAACGTACAGTTCTATTGTAGCGCTCGATATAGGCGTTTTGCTGAGGGTTGCCTGGTTGGATATAGCAAAGCGCTATTTGATGCTTCTCAGCCCAAGCTACAAGTAAACTGCTGATATACTCAGGCCCATTATCACACCGTATAGACTTCGGTTTTCCACGCCACTCAATGATCTGCTCAAGTGTTCTTTGCACACGGATTGCTGGCAAAGAAAAATCCACTTCGATAGCTAACCCTTCGCGATTAAAGTCATCGATCACATTAAATAATCTGACTGAACGGCCGTCTGCAAGTTGATCATGCATAAAGTCCATTGACCAACATTCGTTGGCTTTTTCAGGTACGGCTAGTGGCTGTGGTTTTTCACGAACCAATCGCTTCTTAGGTTTAATACGAAGGTTTAACTCAAGCTCACGATAAATTCGATAAACACGTTTATGGTTCCAACCAAAGCCTTTGACGTTACGTAGATGAAGAAAGCACAGGCCAAAACCCCAGTTACGTTGGCTGTTCGTCAATCGAATTAGCCAGTCAGCTATGACAGCGTTTTCGTCTGAGTTTTTAGGCTGGTAGCGATAGCAACTTTCGCTGACGTGGAAGGTGCTACAGGCCAAACGGATACTCACTTCCCTAGAGCTTACGGCGTTCCTTGCCATCTCGCACCGCAGAGACGGCTTTACCACTTTTTTGCCATTGCTTCCTGGATCAGCTCGGCTTTGAGTCGCTCTTCTGCATACATCTTTTTAAGGCGACGGTTTTCATCTTCTAGCTCTTTAAGTCGTCCCATTAACGAGGCGTCCATACCGCCATATTTGGAGCGCCATTTGTAAAAAGAGGCGCTGCTCATACCGTGCTCACGGCAAAGCTCAGGAACAGGTGAGCCTGCATCAGCTTGCTTAAGAATTGATAGTATTTGGCTGTCGCTAAATCTTGATTTTTTCATTGAGAATCTCCTAGTTACAGATTACGAGAAAATTCTACTTATGAACACCGTGGTTTTTCGGGGGGATTACCAATACACTATGAGAAACTTGGTCAGCGATAAGTTCTGGAGTTTCGCCAAATGAACGATGTGACTTTAATGTAACAATCGGAGTTCCAGTTATCGACGTTTCAATACTTATGATTTTCCATATCGAAATAAATGGTTCTCGCCCCAAAATGACATCTGGGTAGGTAGCTGATTTTCTTAACTCAACAAGTGGACTTCTTTGATAAGTTATCAATCGATCTCTTTGGGCGTACCCACTTCGGCACTCGACTCTCTCTAAGTCACTTCTCTTATTATCTTGTAGATACCAGTCAACCTCCCCTTCAATATGATAAAATCTGCCACGCTTTATTCGGGTGATAGGGTCAAAGAAATCCTCCCTAAAGATACGACTCCCAGTTCGGTACAAGTCATCTCTAACATCACTTTCACTAAAGCCCTTACCGACAAACTGGTATGGCAAAAGAAATGGGAGATCAACTCTTACACCATGACTACGACTCCCCTCATAAACATCACCAGTGTGTTGGGAAATTCCAAGGTAATTCATCAAATAGTTCCTTTAAATGATACAGATATGCAGAGTACGCCAGGTCGAGAGAGGAAAAATACTCTCCCTAACACCATGTTAATAACGATTATCACTAAATGTCTGTAAAGCTGTAGCTAGCCACATGGCGAATTTGAGGGGAGCGCAATAGACGTTTTTTCAATTTTCGAACTTTATCAAGCTTAGAAGAAGTACTACCTGCATAATTAGAAAGGGTTAAAAGTTCTTATAGCAGCTTTTGTCGATATAGATTACACCCAGAAATCATATTCGAAGCAGCCAGTTAAACAGGCTGGTGAAATTTATGGCTATCATCAAAGTGTGTTCACTTGCTCGAATTATACGAAGAAGGCCGCCGAGGAGTTTTTTTGTAAAATATTAAAAGGTTTTTAAATATTTCAAAATGACTTGCTTTCATTGTAACACCAATAGGAACACCCAAAGAATCCACCCAAACAAATTGCATTCGCAAACAACAGATTACAACCACAAGCAGAGCCCCGCCGCCTCCACCAACAAAACCAAGGTTAGCAATAACCTTCAAAAGGCCGCTAAACCCCTACCAGACGGGTTTAGCGGCTTTTTTGTATCAGTCATTTACCGGCGCAAGTGTTACTGAAGAAGTGAGTATCAAGACTGGTTTTATTAATCCGCAGCCGAGCTTTAATAGATAAGTTAGCGCCTTGATAGCGGTTTACGATGATAGAGTCGCTGGCGTCGGTCGTTAAAACTGAATATTTATAAATATTGCAGTCTATGCAATGACATTAACGCTAACAGCGTCGCTAAATTAATGACAACTCTCAGCTTGAACCGCCACTAGCATGCCACCTAGTCGCAACCCCAGAAACAACCAGACTAAGCCATTAGCACAAAGAAACAGCACTGTGCGTTGCCAAAAAGGCAGTGACCATTGCCGTGCCCAGCGCCAAGCCAATAGGCTTGTCCAAGCGATGCCTGCCCACAAAATGAACCCAAGCAAACTTAATGCTGGTGCACCTCGAGCAATATTCCAACTCCACTCGGGTAACATCAAGCCCGTCAACTGACCAAAACCACGCCATAATTGCGGCGCTCCACGCACCATAAATGACAGCAATCCATGGGAAAGCAGTAAACATAAAATCATCGGGGTATTCACCGCCACCATAGCCGGCATAAATTGAATCGGAGCCTGACGATTAACCCTACTGGCAAAGGCGGCCATTGCCGCCATCCAGCACAGGGTGAGCGCGATAGCGAACAACATAATGACTAAAGAGGCGCTTTGAAACCAAGTGGGTAACGTCAATAACTGGTTAAACCACTCAGCAAAGCGATTCCAGGGCAAATCAGCATGCAAGACACTGTTATCCCAGCGATGTTTCAGCTGACTTTGCACCACAACTAACGCCGCTAATATGAGGTAAGCCAGCACATAAAATCCCCCTCTGCCGCGCTTATTCTGTGGTTGTAAACTCGGTTGTGGCTTTGCTTTGTGCCTAGGTAACCATGCCAATGTGAGCTGCTGGCACTGACCATAACACTGCAAACATAGGTGGCAGTCGCTAATGGGCTCAATATAGGCCTTATGCACCGTTAACTGTTTAGGGCATGCTCGGCTACATTGCACCGTACTACATCCTTGGCATGCCTGTGCATTCGCCGTTAAGCCTAAGCGACTTAAATGGCTAAAACACTGATTTATTATGGTAAAAGGGCAGACGCTGCGGCAAAAGGGCGCATGACGATAATAGAGAGACAGACCAATACACATAAGGAGCAGGCTACTAAACGCGAGTAAGGTGGCGATAAGCGGCAAGCGAGTAAACCCCACAGTTGCCGCATCCACCAGCCAGTAACCACCGACCAACACGGTTAAGCTAATGGCACCATGTTGCAACCAACGCGGTAGTCGCCGCTGGCCATAGCGCTTACTCAGAGTGCGCCCGAGCGTACCTAGCGGACAAATACTGCAAAACATTGAGCCGAACAACAGCAGGCTCGACACCGTTAGGAGTGGCCAGAAAAATCCCCAAAATAGACTTTTAATCCACAGTTCACTGCGTTCGGGCAGCAACCAACCCGACATTAACGTGACTAAAAACAACACCACAACCAACCACTGCACTAGGGTTAAGCCGAAACGGTTTGCACATCTGTTCATCTTAACGCCTTAAAAACGATAGTTAACGGTGGCGTTAATGTGGCGACCCGGTTGGCTGTAACGATCAATATTGAGTTGCGCATCGGCTTTAAGCCCTGCAACGTTTCCAAATAACCAATATTGTTCATCCGTCAGATTATTGAGCCCCAACTGCAGCCGACATTGTGTTGAGACTTGCCAATATCCCTGTAAATCGAGGGTCAAATACGCTGGTGCTGTTAAATTGTCTGGCGAACTCCAATCGTCAGCAGCTTTATGGTCGGCATATTTAGCAAAGAGCAATGCGCCCCACTCGCTCGAATCACTGTCGAACCCTAAGGTCATGCTGGCATTAAAGGGAGCCACACTGTCAAGCGGCCGTTGGGTACTGAGGTTTTCGCCATCGGCCCAGGCCAGCCCCATGCTCAGATAGCTGCCCGGTAAAAGTGGCTCTAAGGCTAACTCGGCTTTCAGTTCAATGCCTTGTATTTTAGCGCGGCCAACATTTTGATATTGCTGATGGGAAGGGTACGCACTGTCATCGACAACTGTATCGATAAAGTCACGAAAATCATTGTTAAATAAGGCTAACTCGGCACTGAGCCTTGACGAGAAGTAACGCAATCCGAGTTCATAATTCACACTGTATTCCGCATCTAAATTGGGATTGGCGTCTAAAATAACGTGAGGAAGTTCGAGCTGATAATAGAGATCGTATAAAGATGGGGCTCGATAACCACTATTTACTGTGGCATAGGTCGACAAAGCATAATTAACCCGATATACCACACCAGTATTGAAGGTCACGGCATTACTATGATGGGACGCTAAATCGCCATCGGGCTCAGCTTGGTGATCATCAAACCGTACGCCGAAATCCCAGTGCAAAGGCAGGCTGTCGATATTCAGGCGCTGTTTAAAAAAGAGGCCTGTACGTAAAGATGTCGCATTGGGCATTAGCGTGGTGCTGTCACTGTGTAACCCACTTTGCAGCTCAATATCTTCATAGAAGGTATTAAACTCACTGCGCACAACCGATAATCCATAGCTCAATTGCTGAGTCATTGTCGAATAGCTCAAGAACTTATCAAACTGACTGTGCAATTGCAGATTATTGTCTTTTCGGTTACGCACCAGTACGCACCCTTGCAAGCAATCGGTATTTTTAGTGCGGTAGTTATCGTTATCCGTGTGCGCTTGCTGCCAGCTAAGCTGCAACTGACTGCTATCAAACCAAGCCATATCGGCTTGCCACTCATGACTGGCGGTTAACCGTAATCGTTGTTGCTGGCTGTCTAGGCTATTTTGACTGAATACGGTATCTGGCGCACCGCGGCGACCTTCGACTCGATAACCTTCCATCGACAGTAGTTCGCTCTCGCCATCAAGCTTGAACATTTCAACGGTTAAACTTAGTTGCTGCTCATCTAGCTGTGCAATGCCTTTTAACAATAGATTGTGGCTTAAGTAATCGGCAGGATCGGCCCGCCCTCTTGTTACACCCACGACATCGATCCCATCCTTATGGGTGAGGGTTTCTTGGCTATCACGTAGCGTATAAATTGCCATCCCTTGCCAGCCGCTTGCATCGTAAGCAGACTCCCATGTGGTTTTTATGCCGTGGTTTTCGCCACTGTATCCGCCGCTGATAATGAGCGCCCGCTCATTTCCCTGTAGCAGATCATCAGGGTTTTTAGTGCGTAGCATCACCGCCCCACCAATAGCGTCACTGCCGTATAAACTGGATGCGGCATTTTTATTGATCTCGATGGCAGTTAAGGTATCGAGTTCAATATTATTGGCATACTGATTAATCACACTGGTGTGCGGCGAACCACTACCCGCTTTAAAAAAAAGCGGCTGCTCGACTCCGTCTATCATGATTTTAACGCGATCATCTTGCATGCCTCGGATATTAAAACTACCCAGGCCAAATTTACCTATCCCAGCCATATAAACGCCGGGTTCGGCCTGTATCACATCTTGTAGATTGTTCGCCATATGCTTCTTCATCGTCTGTTCATCGATACGTGTCACGCTACCACCTATCTCTGAAATCGCCGCAGCGCTACGACTGCCTACAATGACAATAGTTTCATCGACGTTAGCCGCCATGACAACAGAAGTAGAACAAAGGAAAAGAGCGAATGGCGCCCCAAATAAAACCGAATTCGTCACGTTGATATCTCAGTAGGTTATCGATGACGTGAGTATAAACAGCAGCTTTTCGCCAGAGAATGCGACACATTGCCGCAGCACAATTAACCTTTTGTTTTAAAAGTATTTATTGATAAAAAGGAAATCTACAAATGAGAGGTGACACACAAAACAATCAATAGAAAAGTAAATAAATCTTTGAATATTAATAAAAACTACTTCACTTTAAGCTAAATACTATCTAGGTTTTACATTCAATAATGCTGTACAGATGATGAAAGGGCAATGAGATGAAAAGTGACCGACAATGGCAGCTTAGCCAATAAGCCTAATTAAGGTGTTACTTTTACAGTAAAGCCAACAAAATAAGCAATATATAAAACAAGGGGCGACACGATTAACCTTATTCTGGCTTCATCATGTCAACCCCAGTGCTATGGCAGATACGCTACGCTTGGGCGATATTGTCGCGCACCCTATTAGCAAGCTTAAGTGTTTACTCTTTGTGAGTCGGCAGTTTGATGTGAAACACCCGCTAACACCAACAAGCCAGCCAAGATGCCCAGGTTTTTAACGAAGTTTTGCATCTCATGTGCGCCCTCTACCCCGCTGAAATTCCAAAAGTCATGCAAGCTAAAGTTAATCACGACAACCAAACCAGCCAATAGCAGTGAAACCAATCCGGTGTAACGATTTAAGATTAACGCTATTGCCGCTGTAATTTGAAATACACCCGCGGCGGCTAGTAGCACTGGTATCATCACCATGTTGTGCTTTTGCATCAGCGCCACATGCATATCCCAGTTGATGAATTTCATCACCCCAGGTAACAAGAAATAGAGTGCAAGTAGCACCCTACCGATAGTGACAAATATAGGGGCCATATTATTCAACATGATTCTCCATCAATAATAGAAATTGCCAAGGCATTACAACTGCTGACCATTAACTTGCAAACTCACATCGATATTGTTACGTACCGCATTCGAGTATGGGCATACTTGGTGAGCCGTGGCGACTAATTTAACCGCTTGTTCTTGTGGTAAATCCAGCATCACGCTCAACGCCACGCTTAAGGCAAATCCGCCTTCGGCACGCGCACCAATCCCAACATTAGCCGTCACTGGCGCTTGCGTTAAATCGATTTTAGCTTCGCGGGCAACGTGTAAAATCGCATTGGAGAAACAGGCACTATAACCTGCGGCAAACAGTTGCTCTGGGTTTGTGGCTTCGCCACTGCCGCCCATCTCTTTTGGATAACTCAGCATGAGTGCTAGTTTGCCATCATCTGTGGCAACATGGCCGTTGCGTCCGGCACTCGCTGTGGCGCTGGTTTGATATAAGGTTTGCATCATTTTCTCCTTCAATAGAATCGTCGCATTAGGGCATCATCAATGGGTAAGGTATTGGCTCAACGGTAAATAATTGCCTCGTTCACCTCAGTCACAACTAAGTTGTGCGCAATTAAGAGAGCTATTTATAACAACAAAACAAGAAGCGCACAAACAAATTGTACACAATTAGATCTATTGTATTGAGATTGAGTTTATCGAAAAAACCGTTTAATGCTCATCAGCACCAACCGAGTCGCCACACGGTTTTGTCTTTTAGTTCACGCCAATTGATGGGGTATTGCTTGTGACTTATCACCGCCTCGATAATACACAAGGTGATATTGCGTTGTTCATCAAACTCGACTTCCACAATGGTAAAGTGCTTTTCTTTATTCATCGGCACTGTCTTGGTCCATTTACTGTGAAGCAGTTTTTTAGGGCTAAATAGGTTCATGCTCTGTTTTACGTGTTAAACACTGATTCAGTTCAGTAACTGGATAAAAAACCTGTGCGATAGAGCAAATGTAGTGAAAAACAAATAATGTAATCGGAACTAGGGAAGCTTGAGCCATTCAGTGACTCATGGACGACAAAAAGAGCTTGTTAGATGCTCACTGCTTGATAACTGCAATAGGTTGCTTGATAGGGTTGTCACTTTTACTAAAACGTGCCTCCGAGCAGCGCATTAGTACTCGGCGTATTATCATCTACGTCCACAAACAAAAAACCACCCGTGAAGGTGGTTTTTTGTTATCAATAAAGCTTATACCAGTTTCATCTCTTGAATGATTTCATGAGCGATTTCTGGCGTAGTGCTGACGGGTTTTTCGTGCAGATCGGCCTTGAGTTGCCCTTTTCTATGCTTGAGCGCTGCATCAAGTTTCTTGGCTGCAGTCGCTATAGCCGGATACATCACTTCACCACAACCTGAAGCTGAGATTCGGCTACCTTCGTAATTTGTTCTAAGTTCGGCTTGATACTCGCCATGTTCTTTGGAAATAATGACATCGAGTGAGATTAGCGTCGGAAAATGTGTCGCGATTTTGGAAAACTTTTGATTCACATGTTCTTTGATCGAATCGGTAATATCAACGTGGTGACCTGAAAGATTTATTTTCATAGGTTTTCCTTTTAAAAATGACTTCAATAATGAACTTGGGGCGGCTAGCTGAAAAACAAGTCGCTGATGCGATTTTTTCAATCTGACCTCAATTAATCATGGGTCAAAAACCAGTAGATATCCATTCATTGCCCTACTTCATATGTAACGCCGTTACCACTTAAAAGCAAGCCTGTTTGTTTAGATATTGATGATAAAGCCGCTATATCACTCATAAACGGATAAAACTAAACAAAATTTAATCATGTCCCTCTTGAGATAACAGCATAAAAGCGTTTGTCACAGCATTAACCACCCGGCGTTTTCAATCACTAGCTTGGTTATTAATTACTCACAAGTTGTTAAACTAGCGTCAAACACCAAGACAATGCTGGGTAATAGCATTGATAGCCGTATCGCTATCACTCATATTACGATGACGCCACAGGTCTCATTTAAGCTAGGAAACACCGTAAGTGAAGCGCGTTTGGCTAAGATGCATCACATTGCGCACAATAACTGTTTTATCGCTAATTCGTTATCTGCTGAGGTGCAAATCGATATCCATAACTCATCTCCGGCAATCATGACCGATAACAGCCATACTTAACCGAATGTCGAACATGAGTGATGTTCATAATCTACTATATGTTTACAACCTACTATTAGAAACGATACGTTATTGCCAGCTGAGGTCCTTGAAAACCATAATAAAGATCAAGGTCGGATGCTGTGCCATCAACTTGCACGTCTATTTTGTAATACTTATACATTAGGTCGGCGTAAAAGTGGTCGTTAAACTTGTAACCCACCCCGGCACTAAGATCGACCAACTCACCCTGAGTATCCTCAATCTTGACATAAAAGTATTGAGCTAAAGCCGATAAACGCCAGTTGTCACTGAGCTTATAGCTCGCCAGTATTCCAATATCAGGTAAAGGTGCCGTCACGTCAGTCGCGGCTACATTATTGGGGTCGAGCTCTACAACCTCGCAGTTATCGTCGATACAGGCGCCTACCTCGCCACTAAATGATAACTCCATCCACATGACATGCAGACCCAATGTCACCGTTAACTCCCAATCGTTACTGCTATAAAAATCATAGGCGTAACCTAGCCTAGCAATATCGACATTAAATGTCGTCGTTATATCAGCGCCAGCTTTAATTTGGTAGATCTGCCCAGTATCAACATCTTCATATTCATAGGGAACAGTAACCACTTTGTCGTTAGCATTGCGATGCAGTCGCCTATAATCAACATAGACGCCATGACGGTCATTAAACCAATATTCCAGCGCAATATACGGTAGCCACTCTTTTTCAACCAACTGCAGATCAGACTCGAAATCTAAAGTGTATTTATCCCCCGAGTCAGGGTTAGTCACATCCATTCCCGAATCTGAAGTGGAATAAAAACTGCCCACACGAAATGACAACCCTTTCTCATGAGCCAAGCTTGTAGATGGGAATCCATTTAAGAGCACTGCGACTACAACTATTCCAAATCCGTGCGGTATGACAGCAAGTTTTTTCATCTCTGTACTCCTGCAATAGTATTGCATCAAAAGTCTCTGGTTTAATCAGTATATGTTTGTTATGTGCAACAACTACTAACTATAGATAATAGGTGCAGTTTTAACGAATATCTGCTGGTATAAAGGTGTGATCGCTACGCGAAAGTGTCATGGTGTTTTGGTAAGAGAATGTATTGCTCAAGATATTAACATCCAAGATCAGGGCGCTGCACATTGGCCTGACACTCGACCTCATTCACTTTGAACAGCCAACACACTCGCGAAAAGTCGCTCACCGTTGACACCTGATAGAGGACATGTGGGTTCAAGGGTAAGCAGAAATAAAAACGGAGGCTATCGACCTGGGAACCGCTTAGTCGATAGCCTCCTAAAAAGAGATATTACAGAGAAAAAGGTAACACGTTATTTAATATCTTGTGCCATCCCAGAGGCGGGCATGGGCGCTGCCTGTAATGGATTTATTGGCTGGTCAATTAACTCTTGTTGCAAGTAGCTAATGGCTTTTTCAAGCTGAGCATCATGGCCATTAAATGTCGCGAGCGGTAAGTTATCGACCTCAATATCTGGACTAATCCCTCGGCCTTCGACAATCCAGCGACCATCCATTGCATATTGCGGATACTCAGCAACACGTGCCATGCCCTTATCTGTCAACGAATTACGACCCGATAACCACACCCCAGCACCAGCGGTTTGCTTGCCGATCAATGGCGCAATGCCCAACGCCTTGATCCCCGCAGAGAAGGTTTCACCGTCTGAATAGGTCAGTTGATCAGTCAATACCACAATGTGACCACGGAAGGCTTGTTGCATATTGCTATTGGGAGTGCCTTGAGTGGGCTGCCAGAACATCCAAGCGCGGCGCAGCAGTTTCTCGATGATCCAACTGTCGATGTTACCGCCACGATTACGACGCACATCGATAATTAATCCCTGTTTGTCGATGTTGGCATAAAATTCGCGCGCAAAACTGGCGATATCCCCAGCGCCCATGGCATAAAGGTGCAGGTAGCCGATATCACCTTGACTGTTATCACTCACCTTTTGGCTATTATGATTCACCCAATCTAAATAGCGTAATTTGGCATTAGTACGATTATCAATGGGTTCAACCACGGTTTTAATGCTGTTTTTATTACGCTTTAGCGTGAGTAAAACCTGCTTATTGACCTGATTGCGTAAAGCCTTGGCGACATCGGCCACCGTGTTGACGGGTTTACCATTAATGGCGCTGATGATATCACCAACTGCGGCGTCAACCTCTATACGGCCTAAAGGCGAAGCATGGCTAGGTAACTCGGCATCATTTTGATAAATATGACTAATACGAACTCCATGCTCAGTTTGCTCCAAACGTGCGCCCAAATTGGCCGCCTTGGGCTGCTTAGCGTCAACGGGCAGATCGCCACCATAAACTTGCGAATGTAACGAGTCTAGTTCGCCCATCATCTGCTTAAAGAGATCGTTAAGTTCATGGCGGTCGGTGAGTCTTGACAACAAGGGTTGATATTTGGCTTTCGTTGCTTGCCAATCGAGACCGCGCATGTTTTTGTCAAAAAAGGAATCGCGGTGCATTAACCATGCATCTTCAAACATCTGCTGCCATTCTAGCGGCGGTGAAATCGCCAGTTGCCATTGATCGGTACGCACTTTAGCGCGGCTAATATCTGTTGGTAGCTTCTCGGCGGTATCGAGGATCAGCATCTCTTGCCCAGCGTTACTGTGCCGACGGATAAACAGCTTACTGTCATCGGCTGATAAGCTATAGCTGGCGACATCATCGCCAAAGGTGTCGACTTTAGGCTTAATGGGGTCAAATTTAATCCACTTAAGCGAAGGGGCTGAGTCGGGCGTCGCCGAGTGAGACAGCACATATAAGCCCTTTTCGGTCACCTGCAGCTGACTATAATTGCCAGACTCAACCGGAACTTGCCATAAACGTTGCGCCAGCCCTTGCCAATCGACACGCGTTTTTATGTCATCGTCTTGCTCATCATCAGGCTGAGGTGTCAGCTCAGTAGGTTTACTAAAGGGGAACTGTGCATCTGCGCTTAGCGCCACGGCAAACAACTGGCTGCGATTATCGAACATAGGGCCCATGTTACGATCGCCCCACGGCGAGGTAGGAGTCGCTTTAAATGCACGATTAGAGATGAAATATAACCACTGTCCGTCGTCACTAAAGGCGGGGGAGAAGGATTCATATTTATCGCTAGTCAGAGCCTGTGCTTTCTTTTTTTTCAATGAATACAGCACGATTTGCGGCCGTAATTGACCTTGTTCCTCTTTGGTGATGGCCATAAAACGACTGTCATTTGACCACACCACATCACGATACGGCCCCAACCCCTGACCTTGAGTGATAATTTTTTGATTGCTGCCCTTTTCTATGTCGAGTAGCCACAAATTGCCATCGTAGTCATCATGGGCGATATAGCGACCATCAGGTGATAAATGCAGCCCCATACGCAAAGTGTGGCCGTTAGTGGTCAATTGCTTCGCTTGACGACTGCCATTGGCGGCAAAGCACCAAATTTCCTGTTCTCCAGAGGCATCGCTAATACCGTAAACCCATTGGCCATCAGGGCTCATGATCCCGTGACGCACGCGATGATCACCCGGTAACGCTAGCTCAACTAAGCGCGAACCATCTGTGCCCGCTATCGCCACATGGCTTCGCGCCGTGACCACCACTTTGTCGCCAGCAGGCGATAACTGGGTATCGGTGGCAAACTTCATCGGCTGCGTAACCCAATGTTCACGTCGCTGTGGAAAATCAGATGTCAGCCGTATATCGAGGGTTTGCACCTGGTTAGCGGCAATATCATACAACTGAATGTCCGCCCCTTGTTGGAACACAATACGGCCATTATCCATACGGGCACCGCGCACTTGCCAGTCGCTAAACTGTGTGTGCTGACGTACGTCATCGCCATTTAGGGCCATCGACCAGATATTATCGTTACCACTGGCGTCACTGACAAAATACAGCCGTGCTTGCCACAACATAGGTTGACGCACCGAGCCTTTATGAGTCTCCGTTAGCTTTACTGCTTCAACCTGACTGCCTAAGGTATAACGCCACAGCTCACCTTTGGCGCCGCCACGATACACCTTGGCATTATCGCCTGTGGCTTGCAGACCAAAACGGGTGAAATACAAGGTCGTTCCCGCATCATCAATAACTCCCTCAATCGCATCGGCTAACGGCAGCTCTGTAGTGGTTAAGCTGACAGGATCGACACTTTTAAGGACCCAGTAGTTAGCCGGACCAAACGCATTGTCGGTGGCGTAAAGCACTTGACCATCGGCGGTCCAGCCTTGCACTCGCACTCGGCTATTCTCAAAACTCACCCGCTTGGCCACGCCGCCCTGAATAGGAATAATGTACACCTCACTGGCGCCATCATAGTTGGCAACATAAGCAACCCATTGACCATCTTTAGAGATAGCCGCGCCCAGCTCCTGCGCTGGCAAGCTGGTGAGACGGCGAGCTTGAGGATCGTTTAAGTGCTGAGTCCACAAATCGCCTTCGGCGGTAAATACCAAGGTATTATCATTTAAGGCTGGGGCGCGATAGTAGCCCTGATTAACCGAGGTCGATGCTGTATCGAAGGCGGCGATAAGTGGGGTCGTGTGTAAGGTGCCTAATGCAAGCACGCAAGAGGCAAAGAGATGACTCAATTTCATATTCGGCTCATTTATTTGTTTTATCTCGTTTTTATGAGGCTAACAAGGTAACAAACTTTATCGAGCCAGGCAGTAATTTATCATCGAAGAATTATTAGCAAATGTGTCCAATTCAGTTAATCACAGCCCCTGCGGGCTGTGGACATTATGCCAGTCGATACCCACCAGCTTTCAGCCTAAGGTTGGCTGTGAGCGTTGATTTGTTGGGTTAAGTCACGCCACCTTTGATGTAAGGGATGCGTCTTATCGGCTAATTGTGGGCGTTGCTGGTTAATGCGCTGCAACAATATCACCGCTTCAGACCATTGCTCAGTACTCACAAGCTGTTGTAAGTGATTAAGCGCTTGTTTATCGGATATTACGGCTTTGGCTTGCCCTTTAGGTGCTGGCTGTGGCTTCGCTTCGCGGACGGTTTCGGCACTCTCCTCTAGAGCCATAGGCTCGCCACCCTCTGCGTTGCTAGCATCAGCCTTGCTATCGATAATCGCTAAGGAGGAAGCATCACCTGCTTTACTGCTCTCCTCACTAACGCCTGTCATTTGACTGGCCTCTGCTATTTTGGCGCTAGCGTCACTCGCTATAGACTCGCCAACATTTGAATCACCAGCAGTAGAGCCTGTAATATCAGGCTCATCATTTTCAGGTGCAGCCATTGGCGCGCTCATCATCCGAGGTGCGTGCACTGCTTGGCTGTCTAGCGCTTGTGGCGCAATAGTAAATGGCTCCATTATCAATGGATCTTGGCTGGTCGGATTGAGCAGCAATATACTCGCGACTAATAACACAGACGCCGCCGAGGAGAGGGACCAGCGATATTGGCGCCAGAAACTCACCTGCTTAGGCGCATGGATTTGGGATGCTTGCGCCATGGCTAAAATGTGGCTGTCTAACGCCTCGCTAGGTTGCTCGGTGGCCTGTGAGCGATACAGCTGTTGCAATGCCTGATCGACGCTGTCATCTTGGCTATTTTGTGTCATGGTGTTGTTCCTGCCATTTACCTTCGACGCACTGTTTTAATGACTGAGTCGCATAGCGCAGCCGACTTTTTATCGCCTCTAGCCCTGCGCCCGCAACCTCGGCAATCACCGCGGCGGTGAACCCCATCTCCATGCTGAGCAAAAACGCCTCTTTTTGAACATGAGGCAATAGCGCAATACACTCTTTTAAGAGCGTGGCCTTTTGCCCTTGCACTGTCAGTTGCTCGGGAGCGTACTGCATACAAGGCAGCACATTGTCTATCGGTTCCCCTTCTACAGCCGCATCACTAAAAAGCTCAACGGGCTTTAGCGCCCGCACATGATCAATCAACAAATTATGGGCGATACGGTACAACCAAGTGGTAAATTTGGCGCGGCGCTCATAACCCGCAGCCGCTTTAATCACCCGCGCCCATGTTTCTTGATACAGATCTTCAGTCAGCTGCCTGTCACCAATTTGCCTTATAAAATAACGATATAATCCGCCTTTATATTTTTGATAGAGGAGTTCAAACGCACGCGGATCCCCATTAGCAAACTCTTGCATCAATCTGTGATCCGTTTCTGCGGCCTTGGCAGCTTCAGACACCTTGTCCAATATCTGCTCCCTAATCGTTTATCTGGTTAAATATTGTTTTAAAGTCTGCACTGAGTGCACCTTTTTGTCTAGATTAAGAGAATCAGATACAAGCGCCTATTGATACTCACGTTACTGGACACCAAAAAGGGTTAATGGATCATTAAACTGTGTGAGCAGCATAAAAAATGCCGCCAAGGTTAACCTTGACGGCATTAATTAATCGATAAGTTAGTCACTCTTATTCGCCATCAAGGTAATAGGCAAACGGCACCTTGATAGCGGCAAGCGTGATTATAGATTCGCTAATTTTTCTTGTAGTTTGGCATCTTTGGCTTGCACGGCTTCTGCCGACTTAGCACGCTCTTGTTTTACCGCCAACGCCAACTCATCATCACCCACGGCCAACATTTGCGCCGCTAAATAGCCGGCGTTTTTCGCGCCAGCACTGCCAATCGCAACCGTTGCAACAGGCACGCCACCGGGCATCATCACGGTTGATAATAGGGCGTCATGGCCTTGAAGCGGGCCGCAGTCAACGGGTACGCCAATCACTGGGCGAGTGGTGATCCCAGCTACAGCGCCAGCAAGGTGGGCAGCTAGGCCAGCGGCGCAGATAAAGACTTTACAACCACGCGCTTCGGCGTCGGTCACATAAGCGTGAGTCGCAGCAGGCGTGCGATGCGCCGAGGTTACTTTAGCTTCAAAGCGAATACCGAAAGTCTTGAGGACATCTAAGGTGGCTTGCATGGTGGGCAAATCTGAATCAGACCCCATTAATACAGCAACAAATGGCTTAGTCATGTTTTATCCTTTTTGTAGGGTAGAGCTATTATTTTGGGCGCATTATAGTCATTTTTACCCTCTGATAACAGGGGCTGCATAACGATAAGTTAGCCAAATATTGTTTAACTAGATGCAAGATTAACAAAGGGATGAATTGCACCATCTTCAACATGACTTTGGTTGCAAGCCAATGATAAGCGGCTTCTATATTGAAACATCGCCGCTGTACTCGCTTTTTGATAGATAAGAAAAAGCCCCGATATTCTCGAGGCTGGTAGCGGGTTTAACTGTATCAAGGCTAACCAAAGAACAGGCGCCACAGCCAAGAGGAGTCAAGATCTTCTTGGCAACTACGGTATTGGGCTGCATAACGTTTAGCCCTGGCATCAACCTTATCGGCCACCTTGACTAACCAAGCTTTATGCCGATAGGTTTTACGTTTATAACCGCCCCACCCCTCATGGTAATTGAGGTATTGATTACGCGCATCCCATTTAGACACGCCATTAATTTTATGGGTTTTGTAGATAAACCACCCCATAAAATCCATCGCATCATCAAAATCACTACGACTAGACCAACTATTGCCTGTTTCTCTGACATAGTCGTCCCAAGTCATGGTTTTAGCTTGTGCATAACCGTAAGCATCACTGGCTCGGCCGATAGGAATAAAGCCTAAAAAGTACTCCATTGGCGGCGCGGCATTGTGTCTAAACGAACTCTCTTGGTACATCATTGCCAGCGGCACATGCACGGGGACGCCCCACTTTTCACGGGTGTTAACTGCCGCTTTATACCAATCTCGATGCTCTTGATAAATCGCACACAAATTTTCGGGATCTCTTGGCGGAGAGGTCGCACATCCACTGAGCAATAATACCAGTAGGCCGCTGAGTACAGGGGCAAGAAACTTCATCATTGGGAGTACCAAAACTATCATTTAATCAGCGCTATAGTTTCACATTGTTGTTAAATTGAATCAATGTAAATAAGCTGAACTTGGAATAAGGTAGAGTGAATTAATCCAACTTACTTGGTTGATAAAAATGCACATTGATGGGCATCTTCTGACCATACTATCGGCTGCCAATAGTCGCTGTCTAAGCCGCGATAGACTTTGTCTTGATTAAAGCGCGCAGCTAAATGATAACGACGATTCGGTTTAACATCTATGGTCAATGTCTTAGTTCCTCTCGCAGCCAACTTCACTTTTAACTGCGGCGAATCGATAAGCTCCGCCACAGTGAACTCATTAACGCCCGGTGCTAGCTGATAATTGGGTTTTGAAATGACAGCCTTGCCGTTAAGGTGAGTCACCACAACCCGATAGAGTTCATCTTCTCTATCGGGCACTAGGTAACCGGAAACCGTGCCGCACTGCGCACTATTATCTGGCCCAGAGGCACAGGCTGATAATAGCAGTACTAGGGGAAATAATAGTGCGCTTATTCTCATTAGACAGTCTCTACCTTGGGCTCAGCAAAATAGTCACTTAAATACTGCTCGAAACTCACAGTAGATTGCGCCTCTAATTGCGCTTGAGCCTGCAGTGAATCGCTCGCCGCTTGTCGGTAAGCTTGCTCAACATCGGCAGCCAATGGGTAGTCCATTAACTCTTGATAATAGGTTTGCGCCAAATCTTTCACCCAATAACTGTGATCTCGCTGCGTCGATACCAACTCAGTTAAAATTTGGCCAGACAAGGTTTTTGATGGATCATCAACAGCCGCAAGCCAATGGGCTAATGTGGTTTGATAATCGCCTTGCTCTCCCCCATCAAGCAATTTGGCTACACTGCTTAACTCATCAAACAGTTGGTGTAACCAGCCTTGCATCGCAATCGGCTGACCATGACGGCTTAACATTAAGCCTGGTTTACGCCCTTCAAGGATCACTGCATTCAGATTTTGGCTAATCTCCGCCTCTTCTGCTGGCGTCGATTTCGGCGAAGGACTGAGTAAACAATGCAATAGGAACAGATCTAAGAAACGGATCTGCTGTGCATCAATCCCCACAGATGAGAACGGGTTAACATCAAGAGCTCTGACTTCAATATACTCGACGCCAGCGCGCGCTAAGGCTTCTGACGGTTTCTCACCCTCTTGAGTCACTCGTTTAGCCCGTATGGGTGAGTAAAACTCATTTTCAATTTGCAGCACATTGGCATTAAGCTGGCGATATTCACCATCAACCTTAACGCCTATTGCCTCAAACTTCGCCGAGGGCATCTTAATCGCCGCTTGTATGCCGGTTAAATATTCAGCCAGTGAGTTATAGCTAATATTTAAACGCTCTTGTTCTTTATTGGTGTAGCCCAAATCACTCATGCGCAATGATGTCGCATAAGGTAAATACAAGGTGCCCTTACCCAGCTTTTCAAACGGGTGAGCCGTTGGCTGATCTTTAATAAAAGAGCTACATAAGGCGGGGGATGCGCCAAACAGATAAGGTAACACCCACACTTGACGGCGGTAATTACGGATCAGGCCAAAATAGGACTCTGAGATAAACTCATCGCGGCTAAGCTGTTTATCTGACGCCTCATAAAGGCGGTCCCACAAGGCTTGCGACACCGAAAAGTTAAAGTGCACCCCAGAAATAATTTGCATTAGGGCGCCATATCGATAGGTTAACCCTTTACGATACAAACGCTTGAGTTGACCCACATTTGAACTGCCGTAATCGGCAATGGGAATATCGGCAACATCACCCACATAACAAGGCATGCTCACAGGCCACAGCTGTTGCTGACCAATATTGCGTACAGTAAAGGCATGCGTCTGCGTTAAGTCGGTCAGTAGGTCGTCGATATTTTGATGCACTGGAGTAATAAATTCTAACAATGACTCACTGTAATCAGTGGTGATACGAGAGTTTGTTAGCGCGGCACCTAAACTATCTGGATGCTTGTCCGTTGCTAGATGTCCCGAAGGCTCGATGCGCAGTGCTTCTCGCTCAATGCCACGTACCATACCTGTTAGCGCATCTCGTCCCTGCTCATCGTTAAGCAGGCCAATAACTTCAGTGAAAGAGTTCAATATCTGTGTCTCTTATTGCTTCAACATGATCATTTGCAGGCTAGACCTACAAAACGCGTGATAAATTTCACTCGCCAAAAAAAACAGTACTCGAACGAGCTTAGTGGCAAGTAAAAAAAATAAAGCGGTGAGCTAAATCAAGCATCACCGCATCGTTAATATTGGGGTAAAAATATCAAATTACAACGCTAAAGCACGCACTGGATAACCCAAGGCTTTAATGTCGGCTTCAATATTGGCTTTATCACCCACAATCAATACTATCATTTCAGCCAGCTGAAGTTTAGCGCTCGCCAAGTTATTTAGCTCCTCTTTAGGAATATTTCTAATAATATCAGCCTGAGTCTGAGTAAAATTAGGGTCGAGGTTAAAGCGCTGGATCCGGCGCATAAAGCCCGCTTTCTGGTAAGGCGTCTCATAATCGAGCGCCTGACTTTGCGAGACTGAGTTACGCATAAAGGCTAACTCTTGATCTGTCATGCCACTGGCTTGATAGCGGTTAATCTCCTTGGCAAACTCAACTAGAGCCTGAGCGGTTACATCGCTACGAACGCTGGCCGTAGCTTGGAATAGCCCTTGCTCACTGCCGCCAGAAAAGTAACTTCTCGCACCATAGGTGTAGCCTTTATCTTCGCGTAAGTTAAGGTTTATACGACTGTTAAAGGCGCCGCCTAAGGGGTAGTTCATCAAGTAAGATTTGAAATACTCGCCTGTGGCGTCAAACGGCATCGCCCGCTGCCCTATCTTAATCACCGACTGCGCCGCTCCCGGTTTGTCGACAATATAGACAGTCCCCGCCTCAAGTGTCGGCATTGCCGCTAAGGCAGGTAATCTACTCGACTCACCTTGCCAGCTCGATAACCCTTGTAATTTGCTGAGCAGTTGTGGCTGCTTTAAATTGCTCACGGCCACGATTTGCGCGTTACCGGCACGGTACTGCTGCTGGTAAAATCCTTTTACATCATCAAGGGTGAGCGCTGAGACACTGGCAATGGTGCCTTCGGTGCTGATCCCAAGGGGGGTGTTATCGCCAAAGAGCAAAGCATCAAAACCACTGTTAGCGATATAGTTAGGATCCGACTGCATATGTTGCAGACTTTGCAAATGTTGCTGCTTAACACGCTCGAAATCGGCACTGTTAAAGCCCGGTTTAAAGAGTTTTTCTTGAACTATGGCCAAGGTTTCGTCGATATGTGATGTCAGCGCCGATACCTTAACGTAGCTTTGATAGGTGCTAGCACCAAAACTAACCGTGCTGCCTAGCATTTCTAACGCCTGCGCCAGCTCTTCTGTGCTGCGCAATTGGCTCGACTCATTAAGCACTGATGCGGTTAAGCTGGCTAATCCGGCTTGCTTAACATCCACCAAACGGTGCCCGCCATTTAAGTAGATCATCAATTCAACGGTGGGGGTTTCGGTACTGGTGGTGGCCATCACGTCAATGCCGTTACTGAGTGTATCGGTCCATAACACAGGCACAGTGATCATCGGCGCGGCCTGAGGCGTTGGCATGATGCTGCGATCAAACGATGGCGCAACGGCTTCAACAATCTCAAGACCGGTTACCGCTTCCTCGGCAACCTGCGGCGCTGGCGCAACATAGTTATCTTCATGGGCAATTAGCTGGGTTTGCCCTTCAGGCACGACACTCATCACTACCATAGGCTTGTTTTTAATGTAGGTGTTAAACACCCGCATCACATCCTCTTTAGTGACGTTGGCGTAGCGGGTTAAATCGTACGCTATCATATCGGGATTACCGAAAAAGGTTTGATTTAACGCCAGAGTCGATACTTTGCCTTTAACACTCTGTAAACCAAAGATGGTGTTAGCTTCAAATTGCACTTTGGCTTTTTGTAGATCGTCATCGGTCACGCCACGTTGCTCAAATTCGGCAATAGACTCAAGTACCCGCGCTTCAATATCGCTCAGTTCGCCACCACGAGCAGGGTTGGCTAAGGCGTAAATAGAAAACTGACATGCCAGTTCCTGACAAGGATGACTGACACCAGCTTGTACCGCATAGCCGTCTTTAACGAGGTTTTTATAGACTAACGAGGTTGGGCCACCACCAATAATATTAGACAGCAGATCGAGCGCTGCCTCGTCTTGATGGCTGGCGTAAACCGTTGGAAACGCAATTCTTAATAGGGGTAAATGCACCCTATCTTCCATCGAGATATAACGCGTCTTATCGAGTGTCACCAACGGCTTAGGTGCAGCGGTCACTTCTGGGCCACGCGGGATCTCGCCAAAATATTTATTCACCCACGCCAATGTTTGCGCTTCGTCGAAATCACCACCTATGGTCAAGGTGGCATTATTGGGGCCGTACCAGCGCTGGAAGAAATGTTTAACATCGGTCACATCGGCGCGGTTTAAATCTTCGGGCCAACCGATAACGGGCCATGAATAAGGGTGCCCTGCAGGATACAGCGCTTGGTTAAAACGCTCGCCCATACGGCCATAAGGTTGGTTATCAATACGTTGAGCGCGCTCATTTTTGACCGTCTCGCGTTGTACTTCAAATTTCTCTTCGGTTAAGGCGGGCAAAAAGTATCCCATGCGATCGGACTCAAGCCACAACATTTTTTCTAATTGGTTGCTGGGCACAGTCTCAAAATAGTTAGTACGATCGGTATTGGTAGTGCCATTTAACGTACCGCCCGCTTCGGTAACCGCTTTAAAATGTTGCTCGTCGGCAACGTTCTCTGAGCCTTGAAACATCATATGTTCAAATAGATGGGCAAAACCTGAGCGTCCAGGAAGCTCGCGAGATGAGCCTACATGGTACGTCACATCGACATGCACCAAAGGATCTGATTTATCTTGATGTAATATGACGGTCAAGCCATTGGCCAGCTGATATTTTTTGTAGGGAATACCCACACCTGACTCTGTGGTGGTGACCGTTTCAACTAACGAAACCCCTTGCGGCAAACTGGTCGATACATTCGACGCAGAGCAAGCGGTCAACGCTGCCGAAATCGCGGCAGCTAATATCCATTTCTTCATTAATTTTTACTCCTGTGTTAGCTCGTAGGCCTGCGCCTTACAACCAATGTAGCGTTAACGCTGCAACCAGCAGATAACGTATCCCTTTTCCAATAAAAATCATGATACTCGACTTCACTACTGGCAGCTTCAACCAGCCTGCCAATAGGCATAGTAGATCGCCAATGAGTGGCATCCACGCCAGTAATAGACTCCAATAGCCATAACGCTTAAGTAAGCCGATACTGTGTCGGTATCGTCCTTGCGCCATCGCTTCGGGCGTCGTGGCAAAGCGACCCAATGTGCCCAAGTAATAACTCGTGATGGAGCCTAATCCATTACCTAATGTCGCCACGCCGACCAAAGGTAACCACTTCTCAGGCGTGTTATCGATTAGCGCCACCAATAAAACTTCTGATCCCCCTGGTAACAAGGTTGCAGCAATAAATGCCGCACTAAACATCAACCATAACTCGGTCATATTGGCTTACCTAATGAAAAAAAGTAATTTTTTATGTACAACACTCTAGATTGAGTGATGTTACTCTAAGGTTAAAAATTAAAGATATTAAAACATTCTTTTTAATGACAATAAGTTATAACAAAATCAATTTTGTAAGCAAGGCCAAGGGCCTATAGAATGTCGCCTAATAAAATAGTATGTTGAACAGCCTCGATGACGCGTATTAGAACAAGCGCTCTTCCCGACTCAACGGCTCCATCGCTCAACACAACATTAAATTGGACATTATCCCATGTGGCAAACGATTAAACAGATCCCTTTTTGGCAAAAGGTGCTGGCTGGTTTTATTTTAGGGATCACCTTTGGCTTAGTATTAGGTGAGCAAGCGACGCAATTAAAACCTTTAGGTGACTTATTCATTGCAGCGATTAAGATGTTGGTCGCCCCACTGGTGTTCTGCGCCATTGTGGTCAGTATCACGTCACTAGGCAGTGGTGTTAGCCTCAAACGCCTGAGCTTTAAAACCCTACTGATGTTTATGTTTACTGGCACCATCGCCTCGCTTATCGGTTTAACCGTAGGCAGTTTGATTGATATGGGTGGCACGCTCGAACTAGCGACAACTGAGGTGCGTGAACGTAATGTGCCAGGTTTTGCTCAAGTACTGCTTGATATGGTACCGGTTAATCCGTTCGCATCCCTTGCCGAAGGTAAGGTGCTACAAATTATCGTGTTTGCCGCCCTGATTGGCATCGCTATTAATAAGGTGGGCGAAAAAGCAGAGCCATTAAAGCGCACCATTGAAGCAGGCGCCGAGGTCATGTTTCAACTCACCCGTATGGTACTGCAACTGACACCAATCGGTGTATTTGGCCTAATGGCTTGGGTTGTGGGCGAGTATGGATTATCGATGCTACTGCCGTTAGGTAAGTTTATTGCCGCTATCTACATTGCTGCCGCCATCCACATTCTGTTTATTTACGGTGGATTAATTAAATTTGCCGCTAAGTTAAGCCCTGTGCAATTTTTCCGTAAAGCGATGCCAGCCCAGCTAGTGGCCTTTACTACAGCATCAAGCTTTGGCACCTTACCCGCCAGTACCCGTGCGACAGAGTCCATGGGCGTATCTAAAAAATATGGCGCCTTTGTACTACCACTTGGCGCGACCATGAATATGGATGGCTGTGGTGGTATCTACCCTGCTATTGCGGCCATATTTATCGCGCAGATCTACGGTATTCCGCTGGATATGACCGATTATATGTTAATTGCCGTGACAGCCACAGTGGCCTCTGTTGGCACCGCAGGTGTACCAGGTAGTGCCATGGTAATGCTGTCGGTCACTTTAGGGGTTGTGGGGCTGCCACTTGAAGGTATCGCCTTTATTGCCGCCATTGACCGCGTTATCGATATGATCCGCACTGCAACCAATGTCACTGGTGACATGATGACCGCCGTCGTGGTGGGTAAATCTGAAGGTCAGCTCGACGAAACGCAGTTTTACAACGACGAAGAGCCCACAGTGAGCACGGCGAGTTAACATCAATTATCGAGTCAGCCTTAAAGGCAAGTTAGCCGAAATAGCACCATTCATAAAAAAAACCGCAAATGCGGTTTTTTTTATGAGTAGCCATTAGTGATCCTTCACTAAGTCTATGCTTCTATCCTGCTTAGATTAGCCACTTAGATGAAGGCCCACTCGTCATATTACAGAGGGTTTATGCGCAATAGAGCACTCACAAGTGATTGCTAGCCCCTAATAATGTCACTGCTTGAAACGATATTTTTACCGCGTCTTCGGCATTGGTAAAATCTCAAGCCCTTGAACATACTGATGGAAAATATTCACATAATGATGTGGATAGCGCGCAAAGCGTATTATACTTGGGCAATATTTGCGCTTACTTTTAGGATATTTATGGCTCGTCTGTTTTTACTTCCTATTGTGTTATGCCTATTTTGGACCCTGTTTCTGCATTTAACTGGCGTACCGTTAAAACAGGGCAAAAAAGGCTTTATCTATATCATCGCGATCAGTATGACGGTGATCTTATCTTTGGGCTTTATACTCTGGTTAACCGCCGATCAAAATCTGAGATATTAATTTGCCTAAGGCGCTAGTGCTCATCGCAAGTTCTGGTAAGATAGCGGCCCTTTTGACGCCGTGAAGGCAATACTCTGGAAATGCTATGTCTGATAAGTTTTTCTTTAAAGGCCGTAAAACGCCTAAGCCAAAACATGAAAGTTATGGTTATAACACTAAGCGAGTCGCGAAACCTGGCAGTGAAGCGTTTCCGCTAGCACTTATCGTCAATAGCGAAGCAAGGTATGCAGAAGTGAAGGCGTTAGCTGATGAGCATCAGTTGGTCGCCAACATCGAAATCAAGCCTGAAGTGGCTGAAGATATTAACGCCTTGATGGGGATATTAAATAAACCCAAAACCGCCACTGTGGAGAAAAAACCACAGCGCAACGATCCCTGTATTTGCGGCAGCGGACAAAAATACAAAAAATGTTGTGGTAAGCAATAAGTGGTTTAGCAGTGATAACCTTTTGCTATCACTGCAACAACATCAAATTTGTTCAGAAATAATACTAAGGTGAGCCTCTAGTTCTGCTTCGGTTGTCGGTAACGAATCAAGCTCAAACGTTAAGGGGCAGCCACCATTTAACATGAAAACTGAACGCTCGCCATGATCATAGTGAAACCATTTACCGTTCACACACAGATCCGTATAGCAGTTAACTTGTAATTCCATTATCGTCATCCTCATTCAGGTCAAATAATCACAATACTTGTGATGCGCATCACCGTTATCAGACTACAGAACAGATAGGGACTTGTTGATCTGCATCAACTGATTAAGCATTAGCTTGACTAAGCAATCGCTAACATTGGCTATATCAATGACAAAACAATCATTTGGCAGATATAAAAAAACGGCCTACTGAACTAAGTAGGCCGCATTATCTTTATCACTGCCTGTAGTGGCCTGCAAAAATTAGCCAGCATGATAGAAGTTATATGAATAGCATAGATTGGTGCCTCTACAAGTATCGACATTTGGTTGAGAATACTTTTGCGAGGATTAAGCTCTTCCGTTCAATATTAACAAGATATGATAAGTTAGCAAGAAATTACGCCAGTATGGTATCACTGGCGTTTACTATAATGTGTCAGCCGATGTATTGCTGAACAAAATGTGTACAGCGAAGATCGACACGCCCTAGCACTTACAAGGCTTGGCTAACGTTTGACTAAAATCAGTCTTGTTGTGGCTTACTTGATTTAAGTTGTTCTTCGAGTTCAGCCGTCACTTTTGTGGTACGAAATTCTTTATACAGTAACGCCTCTGCCTTGGGATCCAGCTTAACGCCAGCTTCTTTAATCAATTTATCAAATATGGGCTGAGTGTTATCCATAGTCACTAAGGCGCATAGCTGCTTTTGATTGTCGATACGTGCAAAGGCAATCTCTTTTGGAATAGCACCAACTAAACTCTGCTCAGCAATTTGCTTGCTCACTTGAGTGAAGCTTGAATGATTACTCACCCCTGTGCCGCTTTGCTTTTGTGATTCTAAGGTTTTATCCATCACCTTAGCGCGGGTCTCAATTTGCAATGCCATATCGGCCTTAGCGTTCGCAATCGCCTGCGCCCTGGCCGCTGACATATTATTGCCCCAAGCAACACAGCTTGATGAAGCAAGCCCCGTTTCGATGGTTGGTAGGAATACCCAGCTCGGGATTGCATCATTATCCGCCAGTGGTGTTGATTGCGATTTTGGCGTACTACCACAGGCGGCAAGCAGTAACATTGATGACGTAATAACAAGTAATTTTTTCATGGTTATATCCTTATTCTGTTAAATCCATTAATTGATATTTGTTCGATACTGTTGCTCTAATTGAGTCACTTTCAATAAATATTTACGGGTTTCACTGTAAGGCAGGTTAACCTTTAATTGGTTATAAACCTGTTCCGATGTGAGTGTATTAATGTGCTTGTACGCCGCTTTAATTGATCTATTATTACCGCCGTTAAATGCCCGAGCGACATTGCCAGCGCCGGTATTGTAAGCCGCTATAACGCAATACTTACGGCTTAAGGGATCGTCAATCCCTTTAAGGTAACGATTATTTAAAATCCATAAATAGCCTGAACCGAATTCAATGTTGGTTTTAGGATCAAATAGCTCGTCTGCGGAGGGGGCCTTCTTGCGTTTCAGTAATTTTTTAGCAACGTCTTTCCCCGCGGAGCTAGGTACAATTTGCATTAAGCCGAAAGCTGGAATATGGGATTGAGCCTGGGGATCAAAAGCAGATTCTGCATGGGATATTGCCAGCAATAACGACAAATCCATGGACACCAGGCTCGCTTGAGTCTGGTAATCTTGCATAAAAGGTTTCACCCGATTTGACAGATAATTATTGGGCAGCGATATCTGGTTAATGCGAATATTCTTGTATTTAGGATCCGTCTTAGCTATTTGCGCTATTTTCTCATCGACCTGTTTAATGCGCTGCTCTGTCTCTAATGTCAGCTTAGCCTTTGCAGCAAGAATATCAGCCTCACCCACGGCTTCATCACGGCTTAGCGATGACAAAGTCTGCTGTTGTTGAGTTAGCATAGCATCGACAATATCAGCCCTATGTTTGGCTAGCGTTGTTTGCGTTACCACCTCAGATTGCCCCGTTTCCATTTGCTCAACTAATAATGCTTCTGCGTTATCAATACTGGATAATTCCTTGCTGGTATTGGGATCATCAAGCAAGTGTTTAACTGTGGTTTTAGGCGTTAGCTGTTTATCTAATTGCTCAATTTTCAAGGTCTTTTTAACGTCATCGATGCGAATTCTTGCCTGACGGTCCACGGTATAAACGATACGCTCATCCATAGATGTCTGCTTTGGGTCGGCCCAGTCAGTCATTAATGATTGGGTATACTTATCAAACTCAGCCAAGTACTCACGCCTAAAAGCTTCATATTCATTCACATAACTTGCTGAAAAATCTTCAAACTCGCTTGTCTGCGCCGCTTTAAATGCGGTAAAGTCATCAGCAGCTCCTAGCTGAGCACTTATCAATAACGCCGTTGTTGCAATTAAGATGCGCATTTTATTTTCCCTTAAAATAAGCATTAAACTCATATTTAGTCAGCAGTGCATCAGCGACGATCACAGGAGATACTTCAGAGATCGCAAAAAAACTGCTTTGCTGCTGACTTAAGTCAGTGGTTAGTTTAGCAATGTCTTGTTGCTCTTCTAACATGCTCGCTTCTTCAAGCTCATCTAACTTGTCTTTCATCGTCACCTTAGGCTCTTGGTACTCAGTCGCGCCTACAATCAAATAATGCCCCATCCCTTTGGCGCTCATTTGCTTCGATTTCATAAAATAAGCTAAATTGTGATTATCAAAAAAGAACTCATTACTGCTGCCTATGGCCTCAGCTATGCAACTGCTAATAAGCCTATGCTCAGTAAAAGGAATGCTGGGATTAAAGCGATCAAGAAATGTATCCTCCGTGGGCAAGGTATGCAACATCATGGCGGCGATACGTTGCTCTTGAGCTATCAAGACCAACAAATATTTATTCTTCTTGTAGTAACGATATTCAAGGCCATTTTTACGCTCGGAAACCTTGATAACTTGGGGTATTCCCAATGATTTTTCTATATAGTTAAGGTAATTGCCAATATGAATATTAGCGATGGTTTTATCTTCTATTCTATGGGTAAAGTTAGTAATAAAACCTTGATAGGCTTCAGTTAATAACTGTTTGCTATCGGACCAATTCCCCAGCCCCATAAGTAAAAAAGCACAGAATACAATGAAACGTATAACCCCAGAAAACCACCCCGATGATTGCGCATCTGACTCATCTTTGTGCAAATTATTGCCGGTAGCCACCTGCAATATAAAGTCCATTAAGCCTTTCATTAATCATCAACCTTGATGTTTTTTAATTCTGCTAAATCAGATTGAAACTGATCTAAACTGTCCCATAACGCTGCTTTAACCAGTTCCGAACGACTGGTTCGATTAAAGCTTAAGGATTTCCCTGGGTAGGTTTTTTGCCAAAGTAAGTCGCTGCCATGACCCACAACAACTTGAGTTTGGCTCTTAACAAAGTCATTACCCGTATCCACAATATCTGTGGTTATTCGGTATTGTATCTGACATTTTTTTGCTGAATTAATGATAAACCCTTGCTGAGTAAGCAGCGCTGTTAAGCTTTTTGACGATAAATTAGCATTAGAGCCCTTAGCAAGCACGCAGGCGTTTTTCGCTAATAGCTTGCCCTGCTTTTCAGATTCTTCAGCCGCTTTAGCCGCTTCAATATCGGTAAAAGACACTTTCATCGCCGAATACACAATGCAGTTTTCAGCATCTACCCAACGATCAAAAACCGTGGCATTTTTTAGCAGTTGTTTGCTTTGCAATAAAGATAATGACTGGAAACCAGACAATGACGTTTGATTGCGAACGGTTAATTTTGTTGTTTCAGTGGTTTGAACCTGGGTGCCAAGTATTTTTGATAAAGCGCCTCGGCCATCAGTATCGGCCCTGCGCTCATCAATATGCTTCATCCCGGTACACATAGAAGCGCCAGATGCATGTATAGCATGCGCATTTGCCGCTTGTGCATAAACCCAAGAAGGAGCTGGGCGCTCATCATAATAGCTAGCACAACTGCAAGCTGAGGCGTTAAGCGAAACCATGCTGCATAAAAACAGCATGGTCAATGCAAAGCCTGCTTTGTTTGAGTGAGAAACTAGCAATTAAAAGTGTCCGCGGTCGCTTAAAGAACTTAACTTTTGCATGTCTTGTACGCGTGATGAAATACGCTCTTGACCTTCGATAATCAATTTAAGTTTATCTATTTCATCGGTCATCATCATGGCTTTACCGTATAAGGCTTCTGCCATTTCGACATCTGCAGAAAACTCAGCACAAACGGCATTGTTATAGGTAATGGTCAAGGAGTCAGAGTATTTGCTTTGGGCTTTAGAGAACATAGTACAGCCATTTTTATAGAGCTTTTCATTAACAAAATCTATGCCCATCTCAAACATTTTTTCTACATCATCAGGCACCTTAGAACTAAGGCCTTCCATAAGATCGACATCTGTATGAAGTAAATAAGGGGCTACATCATACTTAAGTTCAGTGGCTATTTGGCTAAAAGCACGACCTTCCAATTCTGTATTTGAAGGATGGGTGCTTTCTGAATCGCTACAAACGCTGCTTTTAGCTTTTTGGCTATAATTTTTTGAGAAAATAATCTGCCCAGATTCAATAGACACAGCTTTTGGCGTTAAAGAAGCAATAGCCACTTTTGTTGTACACCTTACCGTGACTGTTCGACTCTTTTTACATTTAAAAAAGCTACTGCCTTTCTCGACACATTCTGTGCGTTCTTCTGAGTAACTACTGGAATCAACCTTCGAAGACATGGTCGCGCTAATTAAGGTATCGGCGCCCGTTAATTTGCCTAACTTAACCCGCGTCGCCGAGTCAGTTAACAAGCCATCAGTCATTTTTTGCTCTTTCAAAATAGCATCAATAGCAGAACGTTCTACTAAGGTGAAATAAGCAGCATTATTATACTTAGCCCCTGAAAGATTAGATTCAAGGAAGCGCCCTGAACCGCTTCTGTCATGAATTACAGCAATTCGATTCATTTTTTCTGTGCTAGATACACGCGCAGGCTTTAACTGGGAAACTTCTATGGTAGGTGTACTAAAAGCATTGCTCAACACCTTTAATCCACTATTAAGCTTGTCGGTAACAACGCAACCTGAAAGTAAAAATGCAGTGCAAATTAGGCCAGAGGAAATAATTCCTTTTCTCATTATTATGTCCTTTTCTATTAACAATTTATAGATTCCTTCCCAGTAATATATTAAGGATTACCGTGACACTTGAGTCTGATGGAGGAAATGCTTTAAAGTGATTAAATATAATTAAGCAATAAAAACCACATTATCATAGTGTTACACAACACAAATGTCGACACCAGCTTTTAACATACCAAAAAGAGATCTGGTTCCCAAAAAACTTTTTATTAAGCCAAGAACCAACCTATATACTAAAACGCAATCTGATAGTTTTATCAAAGTCAAAATGAAAGCAGGCGTCAAACTCTAATGTAGATTCAACTGAAACCCTTTGCCCCATCTTAGTACTTGCGTACCTGTGTATATTTTTTCCACGGGACTTAGTTAAATTTCTGACGGGTTCAGAAAAAGCACTTTCAAGGGCTTCTTTTACAACTTCTGGAGAGGGTAAAAACGCTTCCATTAAATATTGCCTCTTTCACCAAATGTAGTAAAACCACTCAAGCGTGGTCAAAAAAGAGGCAATATTAAGTTATGGTTGGATAAAATATCAATTTATGGTCGTAAATATCATTTTATGGTTGTATCGACACTTACACTATCAGCCAAGCACGGCCAGTAACACACCTGCCGCCACGGCCGAGCCAAGCACACCCGCCACATTAGGCCCCATAGCATGCATCAATAAGAAGTTTTGCTGGTTCGCTTCGAGGCCAACTTTATTGACCACTCGCGCCGCCATCGGCACCGCTGAGACACCAGCTGCGCCAATCAGAGGGTTAATCTTCCCGCCGGATAACTTACTCATTAACTTTGCCATCAAGACACCTGTCGCGGTACCAATGGCAAATGCGACGGCGCCGAGCACCAATATGCCTAAGGTTTCTAGCTGCAAAAATTTATCGGCAGAAAGCTTAGAGCCAACGGCTAACCCTAAAAAGATGGTGACAATATTGATGAGCTCATTTTGAGCGGTACTCGATAACCTATCAACCACACCGGACTCGCGCATCAAGTTACCTAAACAAAACATGCCCACGAGCGGCGTTGCCGCAGGTAAAAACAAGATAGTTAACCCCAGCACCATCAGCGGAAAGAAGATCTTTTCTTTCTTACTGACTTCACGCAGTTGCTCCATCTTGATCTGGCGTTCAGACTCGGTTGTGAGTAACTTCATGATCGGTGGCTGAATAATGGGCACCAACGCCATATAAGAGTAAGCCGCAACGGCAATGGCCCCGAGCAGATCTGGCGCTAACTTAGAGGCTAAGAAGATTGCCGTAGGACCATCGGCTCCGCCAATAATGGCAATCGCCGCCGCATCTTGCATGCTAAACTCAAAACCGGGCACTAAGTTAAGGCCGATGGCCCCAATTAAGGTGGCAAAAATGCCAAACTGCGCCGCCGCGCCAAGCAGTAGCATCTTAGGATTAGCAATCAAGGCACCAAAATCGGTCAGCGCCCCGACCCCCATAAAGATCAGTAAGGGAAATACCCCAGTTTCAATACCCACATGGTAGGCAAAATAAAGTAAGCCGCCCTCGTCGGTAAAGCCACCATTAGGAATATTAGCCAATACGGCACCAAAACCAATAGGTAATAACAACAACGGCTCAAACCCGCGAGCAATGGCTAAATACAGCAATAACCCACCCACGGCCATCATCAGTAATTGCCCGGCAGTAAAATTGGCGATACCTGATTCGGCCCAAAAGGCCAGTAATCCTTCCATGCTAACTCCTAAGCTATGGCAAGCAATTGATTGCCAACGGCAACAGAGTCACCTTCTTTTACCCAAACCTGACAGATCACGCCGTCGGATTCTGCGCGGATCTCCGTTTCCATCTTCATGGCTTCGAGAATGATCACCACATCGCCCGCCTTGACGGCATCCCCTAAGGCCACATTAACCTTAAAGATATTCCCCGATAGCGGCGCACTCATCTCCGCTTTCGCTACATCGGCATCAACGCTTGGGCTGGTTGTTGGTGCCGTAAAGGGCACCACATTCTCATTAGGCACTATTTGGCTAATATCACCACCTGGGGCCACTTCAACTACAAAACTTTGACCTTGAACATTTACCGTATAGGTCTCTGGTCCACGCTTATCACTGACCACAGGCGATGTAATAGCCGCTTCACTTGCCACTTGCACCTTAGGTGCTTGAGGCGTTGGCTCAAATGCGTCAGGGTTATTGCGATTATTAAGGAACTTAAGGCCAATTTGTGGAAACAAGGCGTAAGTGAGTACATCATCGTCGAGCTCTGCAGCTAATAATGTCCCTTCAGCCTCAGCCTTAGTCGATAACTCGCTGCGCAACTTGTCTAGCTCTGGCGCCAGTAAGTCGGCAGGGCGACACGTGATAGCCTCTGCGCCAGCAAGTACACGTTGTTGGAGCTCTTGGTTAACAGGTGCGGGAGTAGCTCCGTATTCGCCTTTAAGCACCCCCTCGGTTTCTTTAGTAAGCGACTTATAGCGCTGCCCCGTCAATACATTGATCACCGCTTGGCTCCCCACAATTTGTGATGTGGGCGTGACCAAAGGTAAATAACCGAGATCTTGGCGAACCTTTGGGATCTCCTCAAGCACTAAGTCTAATTTGTCGGCGGCGCCTTGTTCGCGCAACTGGTTTTCCATATTGGTTAACATGCCACCTGGCACCTGGGCACGTAGAATGCGTGAATCAATCCCCTTGAGTTCACCTTCAAATGCGGCGTATTTTTTTCTTACCTCACGAAAATAGGCGGCAATCTCTTCGAGCAACGCCATATCATAGCCCGTAGCCCTATCGGTGCCTTCAACCATAGCGACCAAGGTTTCTGTCGCGCTGTGGCCATAGGTTTGGCTCATCGATGAGATAGCGGTATCAAGCACGTCAATGCCTGCTTCAATCGCCTTTTGGTAGGTGGCGGTGCTAAGACCTGTGGTGGCGTGGCAATGCAGTGACACTATTAAGTTAGTTTGGGCTTTAAGCTGACTGATGAGATCATAAGCTTCATACGGCTTAAGTAGACCGGCCATATCTTTAATGCACAGTGAGTGACAGCCCATATCTTCAAGGCGTTTGGCCATATCGACCCAGGTCGACAAGGTATGTACTGGGCTTGTGGTGTAAGAGATAGTGCCTTGGGCATGGCCACCGACTTCAACGACTGACTTGATTGCCGTTTCCAGATTACGCACATCGTTCATGGCATCAAATACCCGAAATACATCGACGCCATTGTCATGGGCTCGTTCGACGAAACGCTGTACAAGGTCATCCGCATAATGACGGTAGCCCAACAAATTTTGTCCGCGCAGCAACATCTGCTGCGGTGTATTCGGCATCGCCTTTTTTAAGGCTCTAATACGCTCCCAAGGATCTTCGCCTAAGTAACGGATACAGGCATCAAATGTGGCACCGCCCCAAGACTCCAGCGACCAAAAGCCAATTTTATCTAACAGTGGCGCAATAGGAAGCATATCTTCGAGTCGAAGACGAGTGGCAAGAATAGATTGATGTGCATCGCGTAACGCAACATCGGTTAATGCAAGTGGCTTGCTCATAAAAACTCCCTACTTTTAATTATGCGTTGGCGCGATATTGATGAATCGCCGCGGTGATTGCCGCAACAAATTTAGGTTCGATAGCCGGCGAAAGTTCAGGCATGCTGCTACCGCCATCATTACTGATCATAGGTGGCTTTTGGGGACCAAATTTCCATGCCACTAGGCTTATGCCTAAGATGAGCATTGACAAAAAAACGAACACCAGCGCCATTCCCAACGCCATTATCATCAATGCGTCACTCAGTTGTTGAGCAATAGAATCCATATTATCCTCTTCGAATAACCTTAATCTCTGTAGATGCAGACAAGACACAAGCGACATACTACTTATTCAGTTTTTAAGCAAAAAAAATCACCTCAAAGCGTGAGGTGGTTATTTAGCACCAGCCAAAATGTTTCAAATACAGAATAACCATAACCAATCTATAACAAAAATGCGAGCAACATGTAAATTGGTCATACCAAATTTATTGAAACTATTTGACTCAAGCTGATAATTCGACAATTAAAAGTCGATAAATATGAATATATGATAAAAAAGCTAGCTGAAACCACTATGAATTAAAAAAGCCGCGTCATTTCGATAAAAATAGACGTCATTAACACAAGTCAAGTAACCGATTATGCAAAAATATTCAATGAATAGCTGCAATAGCAAGGATCAGAGGCTCATGTCTATACAGTATGTTCGAGAGCATTAGTTCAAGGTGACAAGCAACATCGGCAGATGGCATTGGCTAACGCCGTTTAACTATCGTTACGACTAAGCTATGGATTCGACTAAATTATCGATTAGGCTATCGAGTTAAACCGACTATGCAGGAATCACTGAGATAAAACGATTGATACCAATCTAAGTAAAAATATGATCTAATTGTATTTATCATATTCTCTTCATTTGTTGTTATGGATAACTTTAAGAATACCGACTTTAATTCACTAGCTCGTAAGCAAACATCTATTCAAATGAAGATGCGGCTACTTGCACTTGCTCATTTTCAAGATGGAAAGTCCCGAACACAAATTGCACGTTTTTTGAAAGTGAGTAGAACGAGTGTTAATAAGTGGGTACATGTCTTTTTAGAGGAAGGCTTAGCTGGGTTGCAAGAGAAGCCACGTACAGGTAGGCCACCATTTCTTAGCAAGAAACAACAAGCCCAACTCGCTGACTATATAGAAAAAAGAGCAAATAGCGATCAAGGTGGTAGATTGACGGGGGCACATATTCATAGCTACATTTTATCTGAGTTTGGTAAAAGCTATCATCCTGACTCAATCTATTATTTGTTGAATCATATGGGGTTTTCGTGGATAACCTCACGCTCTAAGCACCCAAAACAATCAATTGAAGCCCAGGAGGAGTTTAAAAAAATTCCAAATTAAAACGATCCTTAAGATCCCCGGGCACCTTTCTTTAGATCGCATTGATATTTGGTTTCAAGATGAAGCAAGATTTGGCCAACAAAATACGACAACGAAGATTTGGGCCAGAACGGGTACCAGACCACGGGTTGTACGGCAGCAGCAATTCGAATATGCATACCTATTTGGTTCTGTATGTCCTAATAGGGGCATAGGTCAGGCAATAGTCGTTCCATGGACGAGCAAGGAAGCGATGCACCTCCACTTAAAACAGATCTCGGACGTCACTGATATAGATCGACATGCTGTCGTGATAATGGATGGAGCCGGTTGGCATACCGAAGGTATCGCAGATGAATTCAAAAATGTCAGCATCATCAAATTACCGCCTTATTCACCAGAGCTAAATTCAATCGAACAAGTATGGAGCTGGATGCGCCAGCATTGTCTCGCCAATAGAGTTTTTAGAAATTATGAAGACATTGTCGATAGCGTTTGTGATGCCTGGAATACCTTTACCGATAGTTCAGAACGAGTGACACAAATGTGTTCTAGGGACTGGGCAAATATGACCAGTTAGTTTTCCAGTTTGGTATGAGTGGTGACGATTGTGCAGTCGTCATGCAGTGTAAGGAGGTGTAATGCTATAAAGGCGGCGCTATCAGGCCTGAGGACTACTTGAGTAAATAACTTAGGTAAATAACGTGGGTAAGAAAAGTATACGGTGAAAAACAGGCATAAAAAAACCCGTAACGTGTACGGGTTTTAATAATGGCGGAGAAGGAGGGATTCGAACCCTCGATGGGATTTAAAGCCCATACTCCCTTAGCAGGGGAGCGCCTTCGGCCACTCGGCCACCTCTCCGCATAAAATGGTGCGCGTGGGAGGATTCGAACCTCCGACCGCCTGGTTCGTAGCCAGGTACTCTATCCAGCTGAGCTACACGCGCAAAACTTTACGTAAAACATAAAAAAGACGGAATTGACCGTCAAATTTATTTTGAATATGGTGCGCGTGGGAGGATTCGAACCTCCGACCGCCTGGTTCGTAGCCAGGTACTCTATCCAGCTGAGCTACACGCGCAAAATAACACTTAAATTCCCGATAAATTATAGATGGTGCGCGTGGGAGGATTCGAACCTCCGACCGCCTGGTTCGTAGCCAGGTACTCTATCCAGCTGAGCTACACGCGCATCTTATCTCTATAACTTATTTACTGTAAATGGTGCGCGTGGGAGGATTCGAACCTCCGACCGCCTGGTTCGTAGCCAGGTACTCTATCCAGCTGAGCTACACGCGCATCGTTTTTTACAGTTAAGAAATGGCGGAGAAGGAGGGATTCGAACCCTCGATGGGATTTAAAGCCCATACTCCCTTAGCAGGGGAGCGCCTTCGGCCACTCGGCCACCTCTCCGTTTTCTTGGCGCACATATTACTGTTTGCCGAAAATAAGTCAAACCATTTCTAAGAAACTAAATTCGTTTGGACTGTTTTTAAGCAGTTCATCGCTATAATGGGTAATCACTGCTTGCTATATAGCCATTGCGGTCAAAAAGCTAGCGGCATAAAAACAAAAAAGTCAGCAATATGCTGACTCTTATCGTTATCGACTTTATTAAGCGTTAGCTTAAAAGTTACCGCCGTCAGAAGAGTTACCTGATTTTTCAGACTGAATACGCTGATAGATCTCTTCACGGTGAACAGACACTTCTTTTGGCGCATTAACACCAATACGAACTTGATTACCCTTTACGCCCAAAACGGTGACAGTAACTTCATCACCAATCATCAGTGTTTCACCAACACGACGAGTTAATATCAGCATGTTTTTGCTCCTTTGGTTCTAATTCTGCTTGCACGGCACTAATCCGTTATAACCTTTATTATACGGTCAGCTTAGTACAAATTAATAGTGTTCTGTTAAAAAACCCCTGCTAATAGCACCTTTATCGGTTTAAATTTTCCTGTCTAGGGTATTTGTCCGCTTTTCCTAGCGCAAAATTGTTTTGTTTACTACCGTTTTGTAGCAAAGCATCCAATAGCAAGCACAATAGCATTCAAGGGGCATAACCAATATCTGCTGCAGTTATCCCTCTTTAACCTGTACAGCCATCACGCTGAGCTTAACCGCGCCATAGCGGGCCAATGGCTGGGCATAATTAGAGGTGACTATGTAGAGGTGGCCATTAATACCAAACTCGCCACGCTCCCACAGTCCGCAATATCCGGTCAAGTGTTCAATTTTTCAACCCTACACATAATCACCAATGACAAAACTAACTAAGTACACCTCATTAGCCACTCATTGGAGGTAAGCCACCTTTATATCGATATAGGCGCCGAAGAGATAAAAAAAGCGCTCAATGAGCGCTTTTTTATTCAATAGGGGTTATTCAATAATGAAACTTACCCTAGACGTTCAGTTAACCAAGGCAGTACAGACGCCAAGGCGCTGTCGAGCTTAGCAGGTTCGCTGCCACCGGCTTGAGCCATATCAGGGCGACCACCGCCCTTACCGCCAACCTGAGGAGCTATCATACCGACCAGTTCGCCAGCCTTCACTTTGGCGGTTAAGTCTTTAGTCACGCCCACGATCAGATTAACTTTCTCGTCACCAGCAATACCAAGCACCACGATGCCTGATTGTAATTTCTGCTTAAGTTCATCTTGCAAGCCACGTAGTGCGCCAGCATCAACACCTTCAAGCTTTTTAACCAATACCTTGATACCGCCAAGGTCGATGGCTTCTCCAGCGAGATCGGCACTGGTTGCTGCCGCTAACTTGTCTTTAAGTTGTGACAACTCTTTTTCAAGCTGCTTGGTTTTATCAAGTTGCGCCTTAAGCTTGGCCACCACGGAAGCACTGTCGCTTTTAAGCAAGCTGGCAGCCAGTTCAAGCTGAGACTGTTGCTCACGCACATATGCCATTGCAGCTGCACCCGTTACCGCCTCAATACGGCGAATACCAGCTGCAATACCACCTTCAGAGGTGATCTTAAACAGGCCAATATCGCCCGTACGTCCAACGTGAGTACCACCACAAAGTTCGATAGAAAAATCGCCCATGGTTACAACACGTACCTGAGAGTCATATTTTTCACCAAACAAGGCCATCGCACCTTGTGCTTTAGCTTGTTCAATATCCATCACCTCAGCCTTAAGCTCGTGGTTACGACGGATTTGGGTATTCACTAAATCTTCTACCGCTTGCAGTTCTGCCGGCTTTACCGCTTCGAAATGAGAAAAGTCAAAACGCAGGCGCTCAGGATCAACCAACGATCCCTTTTGGCTCACATGACTGCCTAGCACTTGGCGCAGCGCAGCATGTAACAGATGCGTGACAGAGTGGTTTAGCTCGGTGCGATGTCTTAATTTTTTATCGACCTCAGCCAACAACACTTGGCCAACACGGATAGTACCGGTTTGCAGTTTACCGACATGCCCAACCGCTTGGCCATACTTTTGCGTGTCGCTCACAACAAACTCAGCGCCATCGCCACTCAGTAAGCCTTTGTCACCGCATTGTCCACCAGATTCCCCATAAAACGGAGTACTTTCCAGCACAATCACCGCATCCTCACCTACTGACAGTTCAGTCACGGCTTGACCATCACGATACAGGGCAACCACTTTGGCTTCGCCATTAAGATCACTATAACCACAGAAGTGGGTATGTTGATCAATTTTAAGCCCTTCGTTGTAATTGGCATCGAACTGCCCTGCCGCTTGGGCGCGGCGACGCTGCTCAGCCATCGCGGCCTCGAAACCGGCTTCATCTACGGTAATATCACGTTCGCGGCACACATCAGCCGTCAAATCGACAGGGAAGCCATAAGTATCATAGAGTTTAAATGCCGTTTCGCCGTCAAGTACCTTGCCGTCGAGCCCATTAAGGGCATTATCTAAAATGCCTAAACCACGCTCAAGGGTACGCGCAAACTGCTCTTCTTCCGCTTGAAGCGACTTTTCTACAATGGCTTGTGTCTCTTTAAGGCCTTTCGCTGCATCGCCCATCACATCAATCAGCGTCGGTACTAGCTTGTAGAAAAATGATTCGGTAGCACCTAGCTTATTGCCGTGGCGCACGGCACGGCGAATAATGCGGCGCAATACATAACCACGACCTTCGTTCGATGGCATCACACCATCGGCAATCAGGAAGGCACAAGAGCGAATATGATCGGCGATAACCTTTAGCGAGTTATTGTTAAGGTCGCTAACATTCAGAATCTCAGCGGCCTTTTTAATCAGGGTTTGGAAAATATCGATTTCATAGTTGGAATGTACGCCTTGCATAATGGCGGCAATACGCTCAATGCCCATACCAGTATCAACCGAAGGCTTAGGCAGTGGCTCCATGGCACCGTCAGCTTGACGGTTGTACTGCATAAATACGATGTTCCAAATTTCAATGAAGCGGTCACCGTCTTCTTCTGGCGTGCCAGGACGGCCACCCCAGATATGCTCGCCATGATCATAGAAAATTTCAGAACAAGGACCACAAGGACCGGTATCGCCCATTTGCCAGAAGTTATCTGAAGCGTAAGCAGCGCCTTTGTTATCACCGATACGAATAATGTTTTCAGCCGCAACACCAATCTTTTTGTTCCAAATCTCGAAGGCTTCATCATCGGTTTCATAAATCGTGACGCACAGACGTTCTTTGGGCAGCTTTAACTCTTCCGTTAGAAAGGTCCAAGCGAAGGTGATTGCTTCTTGCTTAAAATAATCGCCGAAGCTGAAGTTACCAAGCATTTCAAAAAAGGTATGGTGACGCGCGGTATAACCTACGTTATCCAAATCGTTGTGCTTGCCACCAGCGCGTACACAGCGTTGCGAGGTTGTCGCCCTAGTGTAATCGCGCTTATCTTCACCAAGAAAGACATCTTTAAACTGGTTCATACCTGCGTTGGTGAACAACAAGGTCGGATCATTGCCAGGTACCAGTGAACTGCTGTCCACTACCTGGTGACTATTTCTGCGGAAGAACTCCAAGAAAGCACTTCTCAGCGCTGCAGTGGTTTGATACATGAAATCATCCTGAATTAGGTTACATTCGCGGTGACAATTGAAACTTCACCGACACTCATAGTTAGCCCAACATTATAAGCAGTCTATTGTTGAACAACCAGAGGTTTAACCTAGGAAGTGAGATAAACGAACAAAAAGGCAAGTACAGAAGGGAAATAACCAGCAGACATGATTATTGAAGCAAGCAAACATGAATCATCATATATCGGAGTCAACCTCTAGCGCGTAGGCGATTTGATCGAAGCTATAACCTTGGCCCATTAAATAACGTACACGTTTAGCACGATCTTTTTGATCGCTAATAGGCCCATTATTAGCAAATTTTTTATTGGCTTTTGATTTTGCTAGCTCAAACCAGTCACAATCACTATTGTTTAATGCCCTTTCAATCGCCTCTTTCGATAATCCTTTTTGCGCCATCGATTGACGGATGCGGTTTTGACCATGGCCCTTGCTAATATGAGAACGCAGTAATAAGGCGGCAAAGCGAGCGTCATCTAAAAAACCATTATCGACACAACGGTCGAGTACAGGCTCAATTTCGCTTAACTCAAAGCCTTTTTGAAGCAGTTTAGTTTTGATTTGATGGCGTGAATAGTCGCGGCGGGCAAGGAGCCCAACCGCGATATGCATAGCAGAAGCTGTCATAACAAGTTAGTACTTAAAACACTTCACCTGTTTCTAAGTCGATATTCTCGTCGCTAACGGCAGGTTCAGCAGCCACTTTTTGGCCACCAAGCAGCATGGCACGCAGTGCGGTATCGATCTCTTTGGCAATTTCTGGGTTTTCTGTTAGGTATTTACCGGCGTTTGCGCGGCCTTGGCCAATCTTGTCACCTTTATAGCTGTACCAAGCACCGGCTTTCTCAATCAGTTTATGCGCTACACCTAGGTCGACTAACTCACCTGTACGGTTGATGCCTTCGCCATAAAGGATTTGGAATTCAGCTTGCTTAAACGGCGCAGCAATTTTGTTTTTAACCACTTTAACGCGAGTTTCGTTACCTATAACTTCATCACGATCTTTAATCGCGCCAGTGCGGCGAATATCAAGACGAACCGAGGCATAAAACTTCAGTGCGTTACCACCTGTTGTGGTTTCTGGGTTACCAAACATCACACCAATTTTCATACGAATTTGGTTAATGAAGATAAGTAGCGTGTTAGATTGCTTAAGGTTACCGGCAAGCTTACGCATTGCTTGGCTCATCATACGCGCCGCTAAGCCCATGTGTGAGTCACCGATCTCACCTTCAATTTCAGCCTTAGGGGTTAACGCAGCCACCGAGTCGACAATGATCACATCAACCGCGCCGCTGCGAGTCAAGGCGTCACAAATCTCTAACGCTTGCTCACCCGTATCTGGTTGAGAGCATAATAGGTTATCAATATCAACACCTAGCTTTTGCGCATAAATCGGGTCAAGCGCATGCTCGGCATCGATAAAGGCACACACTTTGCCATCACGCTGCGCTGCCGCAATCACCTCAAGGGTCAAGGTGGTTTTACCTGATGACTCAGGGCCATAAATTTCAACGATACGGCCTAGGGGTAAACCACCTGCACCGAGTGCAACATCTAATGATAGAGAGCCTGTAGAGATAGTCTCAACATCCATAGAGCGGTTTTCACCTAACTTCATGATGGATCCTTTACCAAATTGTTTCTCAATTTGACCTAGAACCGCGTTAAGGGCTTTCTCTTTATTTGCATCTATCTTCATGGTGCTTTCCTCTCTATCACAGGCGTTGCGCTGTGGTAAATCCGTTAGGATAAAGCATAGCGCTTACAACGAGCTGTGCTTTATGTGTCTCAATATGCTGACTAGTATACTGTACAATCATACAGTATCAAGTACTGTTGATGATTATTTTTTACTAACTTTAAAACAGCCACTTAGCCTAGGGTTGAGCTCAGTTGAGTTTAAATAATACAATTTTGGCTGGATAAATACGCCCGTTAAAGTGAAATTATTGCTAATATTGGCGCCAATCATACGCTAGCAACCTAAGGGTTGTTATGCTGAGCTTTTTTTGCAGGATACCTTGGTTACTTCATGAACGCAGTTGATATTCAAAACCTCGAGAAACACACCCCAATGATGCGTCAATATCTGACGCTAAAAGCCGAAGCACCTGATATGTTACTGTTTTATCGTATGGGTGACTTCTATGAGTTGTTCTATGATGATGCCAAGTTAGCCTCTGAGCTGCTGGGGATCTCATTAACCGCTCGCGGCAAGAGTGGCGGCGACCCTATCCCTATGGCGGGTATTCCTTATCATGCGGTCGAAGGCTACCTCGCAAAATTGGTGCAATTACGTGTGTCAGTGGCCATTTGTGAACAAGTGGGCGATCCGGCTACGTCCAAAGGCCCAGTTGAACGCAAAGTGGTACGTATCGTCACGCCTGGCACCTTAACCGATGAAGCCTTATTACAAGAGCGGCAAGATAATTTATTGGCAGCGGTATATCATGGCAAAGTCGGCTTCGGTTATGCCACGCTAGATGTCTCCTCAGGACGTTTTGTTGTCACTGAACTTCCCAGCAGAGAAGCGTTAGAAGCTGAATTACAGCGCACTAATCCTGCCGAACTGTTACACAGTGAAGATTTTAGTGAGATGGGCCTTATTGCCAGCTTTAATGGTAAACGTCGGCGCCCAGAGTGGGAATTTGACTACGACACTAGCTATCAATTATTACTGGCACAATTTGGCACCAAAGATCTTTATGGCTTTGGGTTAGGTGACGTTAGGCTCTCGCTTCAGGCCGCGGGTTGTCTGATGCAGTATGTTAAAGACACTCAACGTACCGCCTTACCCCATATCAACTCGATTGTTCGCTTTAATCAGTGCGACAGTATTATTCTCGATGCGGCGACACGCCGTAATCTCGAACTGACTAAAAACCTGCAAGGTGGCTTTGATAACACCTTAGCCGCCATCCTCGACAATACAGCAACCCCCATGGGAAGCCGTATGTTGCAGCGCTGGATCCATGAGCCACTGCGCAATCATCACACCATCCGCGCCCGCCATGATTCGGTCGAAGAACTGCTCAGCTCTGGCGACTTTGAAACCCTGCACGATCAATTAAAAACCTTGGGAGACGTTGAGCGTATCACCGCCCGTTTAGCCCTGCGCAGTGCTCGTCCTCGCGATTTTGCTCGCTTACGTCAATCGTTATCTTTGTTGCCTGCAATCAAACAACTATTAGCTAATTGCCACAGTCAACATTTGAGCAACCTTGCGATAATGCTGGGAGAATTTCCCGAAGAGCACGCATTACTGAGCCGTGCCATTGTCGATAATCCCCCCATGCTGATCCGTGACGGTGGTGTATTAAAACCTGGCTACCATCAAGAGCTCGATGAGTGGCGTGCACTTAGCCAAGGTGCCACCGATTATTTAGCAGATCTGGAAGCCAGAGAGAAACAAGCAACCGGGGCATCGACCCTCAAGGTGGGCTATAACCGCGTACATGGTTATTACATTGAGATTAGCCGCAGAGAATCTGACTTAGTGCCGCTAAGCTATCAACGCCGCCAAACATTAAAAAATACCGAGCGCTACATTATCGCCGAACTCAAAGAGCATGAGGAGAAAGTGCTCTCGAGCCAAGGCAAGGCGTTGGCACTTGAAAAACAACTCTGGGACGAGTTGTTCGATTTGCTCATGCCTAAACTGCATGAGCTACAACTATTTGCTAGGGCTGCTGCCGAGTTAGATGTGATCAGCAATTTTGCTGAGCGCGCCGATCTGTTCAATTACCATCGCCCCGAACTGACCGCACATAACGGTATTGATATTGATGCTGGGCGCCATCCGGTTGTCGAACAGGTTAGCCAAACGCCCTTTATTGCCAATCCGGTTAACTTAAGCCCACAGCGGCGCATGTTAATCGTAACAGGTCCCAATATGGGCGGTAAGTCTACCTACATGCGTCAAGTCGCGTTGATCACCCTAATGGCTCATATCGGGAGTTTTGTGCCTGCACAGCGCGCTGCCATTGGGCCGGTAGATCGTATTTTCACCCGCATTGGCGCCGCCGACGATCTGGCTTCGGGTCGCTCTACCTTTATGGTCGAGATGACAGAAACCGCCAATATTTTGCATAATGCAACGCCAGAAAGTTTAGTCTTAATGGATGAAATTGGCCGCGGCACCTCGACTTATGATGGTCTATCTTTGGCATGGTCTGCCGCTGAACACCTGGCCAATAACCTCAAAGCAATGACGCTATTTGCGACCCATTACTTTGAATTAACTCAGTTGCCAGAATTACTGGAAAATGTGGTTAATGTCCACCTTGATGCCATTGAACATGGAGACACCATTGCCTTTATGCATGCTGTGCAAGAAGGGGCGGCGAGTAAGAGTTATGGGCTACAGGTCGCGGCATTAGCGGGGGTACCAAGTAAAGTGGTTCAAGCGGCTAAACACAAATTACATCATTTAGAGAGCCGCGATAGAGATAATGGATTGCCAAGTGATACACAACAGGTCATGAGCTTTAGTGCGCCAGAAGAATCGGCAGCACTTAAACACTTAGACAGTATCGACCCCGATCAACTCTCACCTAAACAAGCATTGGATTTGCTATATCAACTGAAGCAATTACGTTAACGGCCATGTGAAAATTAAGGCTCAGTAAGGCTATTGAGCCTGACACTCAATGCTAAAAGCAAAAAAGCGTACCATTTTTGGTGCGCTTTTTTATATTCTACAATATCCATAATAACGGCAATCAGGCTTAGCTATTTTACTTTTTCACCAAACTTATGTGCTGATACTAAATACTCGATAGTATTGCGACCTTATGGGCGAAAAATAGCTTCTACCGACAATCCCTGTGCACCAAGTAAGTCTTTAAGGCGCTTCAATGCTTCTACTTGGATCTGGCGAACTCGCTCTCGAGTCAAGCCTATCTCTTTACCCACATTTTCTAGGGTTGAAGGTTCATATCCTAATAAACCAAAACGGCGCGCTAATACTTCACGCTGCTTACTGTTCAGCTCATCTAACCAGCGAACCACAGATTTAGACATATCCTCATCTTGTACTTTATAGTCAGGCCCGACACTGTCGTCATCGGCCAATACATCGAGCAGCGCTTTATCACTGTCACCGCCTAACGGGGTATCTACCGAGGTAATGCGCTCATTTAACTTCAACATACGACTCACATCGGCACTGGGAAGATCTAGCTTCTCAGCAATCTCTTCGGCGGTTGGCTCATGGTCCAACTTATGCGCCAGTTCTCGGGCGGTGCGTAAATAAACATTAAGTTCTTTGACCACATGTATGGGTAAACGAATCGTGCGAGTTTGATTCATAATGGCACGTTCTATCGTTTGCCTTATCCACCATGTGGCATAAGTTGAGAAGCGAAAACCACGTTCTGGGTCAAACTTCTCAACCGCGCGGATCAAGCCTAAATTACCCTCTTCGATAAGGTCGAGTAACGCTAAACCACGGTTGTTGTAACGACGAGCGATTTTTACGACGAGTCTGAGATTACTCTCAATCATACGGTTACGAGATTTAGCACAGCCCTTAAGGGACTTACGTGAAAAATAAACCTCTTCCTCCGCACTCAACAGGGGGGAAAATCCAATCTCACTTAGATACAGCTGTGTGGCATCTAAATTCTTTTGCAAATCATCTTGTACTTGCTGTTCCAGTTCGGCTTCTTTTACGCTCTCTTTGCTATTTAACAGTGAAACATCAGACTCATTCTTAGACAAGTCAACTAAGGTCTCCGCTATTGCGGTAGTTGTTTTACGACCCATAATAGTTCTCCCAAATTTTACTCACTGAATTACTGCACGTTTTTATCCTCCAATTGCCAAAATGGCGCCTAAAAAAATTATGTTTTAGGCAAAAATTTAAGTGGGTCGACTGATTTACCATGGTATCGGATTTCAAAATGTAACATGACCCGATTGGTACCCGTTTTCCCCATACTCGCAACCGCTTGTCCTACTGTTACGAATTGCTTTTCCTTGACTAAGATTTTATCTGCATGAGCATAAGCACTTAAATAATCATCACTATGCTTAATAATCACTAGATTACCGTAACCTCGAAGCGCATTTCCTGCATAAACGACACGTCCATCTGCCGCTGCTTGAATGCGTTCACCTCGCGTTCCAGCTATCTTAATCCCTTTATTTCCTTGCTCTTTGGCAGAGAATTTTCCAATCAACTTTCCTTTTACAGGCCAATGCCAACGATGTACTTTCTGTGGCAAGGTCGACTTTGGCTTGTGGATAACATTGTTAACAGGTTGTTGACCACTTGATACAGGGTACGCAGAATTTGAGGTCTGATCAAGTGATTTTTTTGCAACAGTTGCTTTCGTAGTATTATTCGAAGCACGACTTTCAACATGTTGTTTATTAAGTGTTTTACTTGGAAGAGTTGCAACTTTAGGCGTATTTCCATTCCGATTTTGAGCCTTAACTCTAGTTGCAACGGGCTTGGTCATTTTGAGATTTAACACCTGACCAGGAAAGATGGTATAGGGCTTTTTAAGCCCATTGTGCCTAGCGATATCAACAAAATCTTTATTAGCGGCCCACGAGATTGAGTACAAGGTGTCACCCTTTTTGACTCGGTAACGCTCAGAGGTCAGACCACCTTTTTGATACTGTTTTTTAACAGGGGAATTAATACTCACCACAGGTGCAGGTCTATCCGCTTGAAAGCTACAAGCCGTGAGCAGCAGCAATAGCATAAGCAATAACAGGTATCGTATCGCTCCAGCGCTCACAGAAAGTCTGCCGCCACACATGCAGGTGCAGCCGACTGTACCAGACACGATATGCCTAAGGCTAAGCATATGATATCTGTACTGACATTAGGCCAGTTCACCATTAACCAGCGGCACAAATTTGACCATTTCGATCGTCTCAGACCGATAGTCATCGCCATAACGGGTCACGCGTAGCAGCTGTTGTGTTTCTTGACCAACAGGAATAATCAACACGCCTTGTGGACTTAGCTGGGCCAACAAGTCTTGCGGGATACTGGCCGCTGCCGCTGTGACCATAATGGCATCGAATGGACCTTTATTCGCCCAACCTTTCCAACCATCACCGTACTTAAACGACACATTGTGTAAATCGAGACGTTTTAAGCGTTGCCGCGCCTGAATTTGCAGACTTTTAATCCGCTCAACGGTACATAATTCATCTACCAATTGAGCCAGTATCGCCGCCTGATAACCAGAGCCCGTACCGATTTCTAACACCTTTTTGGGCTTGGATTCAAGCAACAGCTCGGTCATCTTGGCAACAATATAGGGTTGTGAAATAGTTTGACCTTGCCCAATAGGCAAGGCTGTATTTTCATACGCTTTATGGCCCAAAGCTGCATCAAGAAACAGCTCTCTAGGGGTTTTTGCCACAACAGACAACACGGCTTGATTACCGATGCCTGCGCCTCGTAAAGCGTTTGCCAAATTCAATGCCGATGCGGTGGCTACACCATTCATAGTTGCTCAATCCATTGTTTCAGTTTTGGAATTTGTTCATAGGCGGTCAGATCCACAGTCAAAGGTGTGACAGATACGTAACCTTTAGCGACGGCATCAAAGTCGGTACCTTCACTGGCATCTTGCTCTTGACCTGGAGGGCCTAGCCAGAATATCTCTCGTCCGGCAGGATCTAAGGTTCTCACCATTCCCTCAGCTCTGTGTCTGGCGCCAAGACGGGTCACTTTAATCCCCTTGATGTGTTCAAGCGGTAAGTCAGGCACATTCACATTTAAAATTTGATCTTGGGCGATCGGCGCCTTAATCAAGCCAGCCACGATTTTACACGCCACCGCTGCAGCCGTGTCATAGTGATTGAGCTCGCGCCCCACCAAAGAGATGGCAATAGCTGGTAATCCCAAAAAACGCCCTTCCATCGCAGCGGCTACGGTGCCTGAATAGAGAGTGTCGTCGCCCATGTTTGCACCAGCGTTGATCCCTGAGACCACAATATCAGGCTCTTGTTCGTACAACTCGCGAATCGCCAGATGTACACAATCGGTGGGCGTACCGCTAACTGAGATATACCCATTATCTAACTTATTAATTCGCAATGGATTAGTCAAGGTTAGGGAGTTACTCGCACCGGAACAATTACGATCAGGGCCAACGGTCATCACATCATATTGTGCAGATAACGCCTGAGATAAGGCGGCGATGCCTGGCGCGGTAACACCATCATCATTACTCACCAATATCTTAATCATCTTGAGCTACACCTTCTGCACGAGCAACTCGTCTGGCATTAAACTCTCGCTCATTAACGTCTTGGTAATCGACCAACTCTCTGAGCAGTGATGTGGCAAAGCAGCCTGCGGGCAAAATAAACTTAATGACTAGTGCATCTTCGTCGGTTTCATAACTCAAATGTTGTGGCTCAAGCAGCAAGGTGCGGCGCTCTTGATTAAGTCCCGCTTGTTCGAGTCCATTACAATCTTCAGCAAACTGCTCTGAAATGGAGGTTTCAAATGCTAATGCTTCAGCTTGTGACAACGGTTGACCACGACCCCATAATGGTGCCGATAATTGAATGTCTTTTTGGGCTAAACGTGCAAGCAACGCCTCGTCCCATGGGTTGGCTACAAAATAACTTTTACTGCCCGCCAACATCACACAGTCGCCCTCAAGCACTTGGGTACCGTACTTAGCCAAACGGGCAGAAACCACTTCGTTATAGAGATTAGATCGCACAGCCGATAAATACATGCTGCGTTTGTTTCGATCTTTCACATTACGCCCAGCCAACATCTGTCGGCCAAAAATGAGATTCTTACCGTCATGACCAAACCGTTGTTCGCCAAAATAGTTAGGGACGCCAGTTTGCTTAACTAATTCAATCCGTTTAATGACATCAGCCATATCCGATACTGCACGTAACGTTAAGGTGAAACGATTCCCCACCAGCGCACCAGTGCGTAGCTTTTTACTGTGACGACTGCTACTTAATATGGTCAATTGCTCACTATTGAGTTGATCCCACTTTGGCGTTTCTTTACCCGGAATACGGACCCCAAACCATTGCTCGGTGATCGCATGTTTATCTTTTTGTCCGGCAAAGGTGACTTCTTTCGGATGGACCTTCGCAAAACTAGATAACATTTTGGCCACATCGGCGGTATTTAACCCCTCTTTACGCACATGCAGCATGTGATGTTCGCCTTCTCCGGTAGGCAGAAAGGGTAAAATCTCCTCAACAATGAAATCACGATTGTGGGTGCGAAGATCGGCGCTCGCTTGCGGTTGGCCATGTAAATAATGCAATGAACTCATAAAATTCTCTTGTTAACTATTGCTTGTCATCAGCACTACGGCTTCCACCGCGATACCTTCTTTTCGACCAGTAAATCCCAGTTTTTCTGTGGTAGTGGCTTTGACATTTATCGCGTCAATATCACAGGTTAAATCGGCGGCTAAACAGGCGCGGATCGCTTCAATATGCGGCAGCATCTTAGGGGCCTGTGCGATCACTGTGACATCAAGATTACCAAGGCGATAGCCTTTATCGATGGCGAGTTGGTAACAGTGGCGCAGTAATACTCGGCTGTCGGCACCTTTGAACTCGGCATCGGTATCAGGAAAGTGCTTACCAATATCGCCTAATGCCATCGCGCCCAAAATGGCATCGCTAATCGCGTGTAACACCACATCGCCATCGGAATGCGCCACTAAGCCCGTATCGTAGGGAACTTCAACGCCACCTAAAATCAGCGGCAGTTCACCGCCAAATTTATGGACATCGAAACCATGACCAATGCGAATATTCATCATACTTACCTGTCATCCCCGCGTTGCAGCTCATCTCACTGCTGTTAACGCTTATTGTTTGTGATTGAAAGCCGTCAATGAATCACGACTATTGAGAAACAGTGCCGCTAAGCGTAAATCATCAGGGTGAGTCACCTTGATATTGTCAGCGCGGCCAACCACTAATTGCGGCGCCGCACCTGCCCACTCCATCGCTGATGCCTCATCAGTGATATTCACCCCTTGCGCTAGCGCGTTACTGAGGTTGGCCTTAAGCGAGGTGGCAGGAAACAGTTGCGGGGTGAGCGCATGCCACAAGTTGTTGCGGCAGATAGTGCTATCAATATTGCCATCTTTATTGCTGCGTTTCATGGTGTCACGCACTGGCATGGCCAAAATAGCCCCTTGAGGCGCACTATCTGCTTGCAGCTCGACAGCGCTGATTAACTTATCAATATCACTTGGGTGTAAACAAGGCCGCGCCGCATCATGCACTAACGCCCAGCTGTGTTGCCCTACATGCGATAAGCCCGACAGTACCGAATCTGCTCGCTCCTTGCCCCCTTGTACCACTTTTAGTTTTGGGTGATGCGCCTGAGGCAAGGATTCAAAAAAAGCATCATCTGGGCTCAGCGCCACGATCACTTGGGCGATCCTAGGATGTTGCAACAGTACATCTAAGGTATGAGCAATAATCGGTTGATGTTCTAACATCAAGTATTGCTTAGGGATATCGGCACCCATGCGGCTGCCAATGCCAGCAGCGGGAACAATTGCAACTAGGTGTTCAATAATTGGTGTCATTAATCAAAGCTCATGTCACAGGTATGCGATTTCACCTAGCCCTTAAAGGTACTTTGTAAAATACGGTTAGCGATGAATATCTGCATTACGTTGGGGCTCGGCCACAACACGGAAGAAAGTTTCGCCTTTTTTAACCATGCCAAGTTCGTTTCGCGCACGCTCTTCGAGCGCTTCGGTTCCACGGCGAAGATCGTTAATCTCCTCTTTGAGAACTTGGTTACGCTCGATCAATTTGGCATTACTTTGTCGCTGCAGCGCGATCTGCTCTTGCAGCTGAAATGATTCTGGCAGGCTATTTTGTCCAAACCAGAGTCGATACTGAAGTAGACCAAATAAAACGGTCATGGCAATGAGAAGACGCTTCATCCTTAATGGCTATATCACTGTTAGAAATTCTGCACTGATATTACAACAAAAAAGGCCACCAAGTGGTGACCTTTTAATAATTTATTGGTTAAAGTGGCGTTTATGCTTGCCCTTTAATCTCTAGGCGACCTTTATAAGGTGCTTTTTCACCCAGCTGCTCTTCGATGCGTAGCAATTGGTTGTACTTAGCAACACGGTCACTACGACACAGTGAACCCGTCTTGATTTGGCCCGCTGCAGTCGCCACAGCCAGATCGGCAATGGTTGCATCTTCCGTTTCACCACTACGATGAGAGATAACAACAGTGTAGCCAGCCGCTTTCGCCATGCGGATAGCCGCAAGGGTCTCAGTTAGCGAGCCAATCTGGTTAAACTTAATCAAGATTGAGTTAGCGATATTGTTGTCGATGCCGCGTTGTAAAATCTTGGTATTAGTCACAAACAGATCGTCACCCACAAGTTGGATCTTGTCGCCAAGGATTTGTGTTTGGTACGCCCAACCATCCCAATCTGACTCATCAAGGCCATCTTCGATAGACACAATCGGATATTGCTCGGTCAATGATTTTAAGAAATCAGAGAAACCGTTTGAGTCAAACTTTTTACCTTCACCCGCCAGATCATATTGACCATCTTTGTAAAACTCAGAGGCCGCGCAGTCAAGTGCTAGGGTAACGTCTTCACCTAAGGTATAACCGGCTTTTTCAACTGCAACCTTAATAACCGCTAACGCTTCGGCGTTAGATGCTAGGTTAGGTGCAAACCCACCTTCATCACCAACGGCGGTGCTTAGCCCTTTATCTTGCAGCACTTTCTTCAAATTATGGAAGATCTCCGCGCCCATGCGCAGTGCTTCACGGAAGCTTTTAGCACCAACAGGTTGAACCATAAATTCTTGGATATCAACGTTGTTATCGGCGTGCTCGCCACCATTAAGAATGTTCATCATAGGCACAGGCATAGAGTACTGGCCTGGAGTACCGTTTAGCTCGGCAATATGCGCGTAAAGTGGGATGCCTTTAAAAGCAGCGGCAGCTTTAGCCGCAGCAAGAGAAACTGCCAGAATAGCGTTGGCGCCAAGCTTGTCTTTGTTTTCTGTACCATCAAGATCGATCATCACCTGATCAAGCTCGGCTTGAGCTGCAGCATCTTTACCCAGCAATGCATCGCGAATTGGACCATTGATGTTCGCGACTGCCGTTAACACACCTTTACCCATGTAACGACTCTTGTCGCCATCACGTAGCTCTAGTGCTTCACGGCTACCGGTAGAGGCTCCAGACGGCGCAGCCGCCATACCAACAAACCCGCCATCTAAATGCACTTCAGCTTCAACCGTTGGGTTGCCGCGTGAATCCATGATCTCACGACCAATGACATTGATAATTTTAGCCATAATTTCCTCGACTTAAGTTTAAGATTAAAATGAAAAGTTAATACAAAACTAAAAAATACTTGTCGTTAAATTTACATCATCTGGAACAAAAAAGCCGCTTCCGATAACCGGAAGCGGCTGTTCACTATAGCTTAGCCTAAATCGCGTTTTTGGTAGGCGATGGCTGCACCAATGAAGCCTTCAAACAATGGCTGACCATCGCGAGGCGTTGATGTAAATTCAGGGTGGAACTGACCCGCCACAAACCAAGGGTGATTTGGCAGTTCAATCATCTCAACCAACTGACGATCAGATGATAGTCCACTGAATACTAAACCGGCTTTTTCTAAACGCTCTCTGTAAGTGTTGTTCACTTCATAGCGATGACGATGACGCTCTACACAGGTCAAGCCTTTGTAAGCTTCGGCCGCTTTCGTGCCTTCAATTAAGTGACATAGCTGAGCGCCAAGGCGCATGGTGCCGCCTAAATCAGACTCTTCATGGCGTTGCTCAACGTTGCCTTCTTCGTCAATCCACTCAGTAATAAGTCCAACTACTGGGTGAGGAGTCTCTTTGTTAAACTCGGTAGAATGTGCGCCTTCAAGTCCCGCAACATGGCGAGCAAATTCGATTAATGCCACTTGCATACCTAGACAGATACCGAAATAAGGCAGGTTGTTTTCACGGGCATATTGCGCCGCTAAAATCTTACCTTCAACACCACGCTCACCAAAACCACCTGGAACCAAAATACCATCAAGGCCTTCGAGAACTTCAACACCTTTAGCTTCTACCGTTTGAGAGTCAATATACTTGATGTTGACCGACACACGCTTGAATAAGCCTGCATGCTTAAGTGCTTCGTTAACAGATTTATAGGCATCGGGCAGTTCGATATATTTACCTACCATACCAATGGTGACTTCACCGGTTGGATTGGCTTCTTGATAAATCACCTTTTCCCACTCGCTTAAGTCCGCTTCTTTGCAGTCGATACCAAAGCGCTTGGTGACCAAGTCGTCAAGGCCTTGTGCCTTCAATAACGCTGGGATTTTATAGATGCTATCCACATCTTTCAGTGAGATAACCGCGCGCTCTTCTACATTACAAAATAGCGAGATTTTAGCTTTTTCGTTAGCAGGTATCGCACGGTCGCCACGGCACACCAATACATCTGGTGCGATACCGATAGAACGTAATTCTTTTACCGAATGCTGCGTCGGTTTGGTTTTCACTTCACCCGCCGCGCCTAAGAAAGGCACTAAGGTCAAATGCATAAATAGGGTTCGATCGCGTCCTAGCTCAACACCTAACTGGCGAATAGACTCAAGGAAAGGTAATGATTCGATATCACCTACCGTGCCGCCAATCTCAACGATTGCCACATCATGACCTTCACCACCTTCAAGCACCTTCTCTTTAATCGCATTAGTAATATGCGGAATAACCTGAATGGTTGCACCAAGGTAGTCACCACGGCGCTCTTTACGCAATACTTCTTCGTAAATTCGGCCAGTGGTAAAGTTGTTACGACGGTTCATTTTAGTGCGGATGAAACGCTCGTAGTGACCTAAGTCGAGGTCAGTTTCAGCGCCATCTTCAGTCACGAAAACCTCACCGTGCTGAGTCGGGCTCATGGTACCGGGATCCAAGTTGATATAAGGATCCAGCTTCATAATGGTTACATTAAGGCCCCGAGCCTCTAAAATTGCTGCCAATGATGCTGCTGCAATGCCTTTACCTAGTGATGAAACCACGCCACCAGTAACGAAGATATACCTTGTAGTCATGCTGAACCTGAGAAAATGAGTTGGAAATATGTGCTTGTATGAAAGCACTAGGACGGGGCAATATTATACCAAAGCCCAGCTGATTCGACAAACAACAAAGCGATATATTTTACTCTTTTGCCGTTTCGGCCCGCTTTACTTGATCCCAATAAGCGTCTAATTCTGCTAAGGAGTGCGCCTTCATCGGCTTTTCGGCGGCGTTAGCTAATGCTTCAACCCCCCGAAAGCGCCGCTCAAATTTGCCATTGGCAAGGCGCAGTGCTTGCTCGGGCTCCACACCTAAATGGCGAGACAAATTAACCACCGCAAATAGCAGATCGCCCATCTCTTCACTAATCCTTTGCGGTTGCTGCTCTGGTGCGTTAACTTCCTCGAGCACCTCTGCTATCTCTTCGTGAATTTTCGCCACCACAGGGGCCAATTCATCCCAGTCGAACCCCACACTGGCCACCCGTTTTTGCACTTTTGCCGCGCGGCTTAATGCAGGTAGATTTAATGGAATATCATCCAGCACCGAATGCAATGACCGCCCAGCACGCTCGCTGGCCTTTATGCTTTCCCAGCTTTGTTTGACTGCCTCGGTAGATGTTAAGGACAACTCACCAAACACATGAGGATGGCGCTCGGTTAATTTGCGGCAGATTTTGTCTACCACCACACCAAAGTCAAATAACCCCTGCTCTTTTGCTAACTGACAATAAAAGATCACTTGAAACAGCAGGTCGCCAAGCTCCCCTGGCAATTCATCGAACGCTGTCCGTTCAATGGTATCGGCCACTTCATAGGCCTCCTCGAGAGTAAATGGCACTATGGTGTGATAGGTTTGTGCTTTATCCCATGGGCAACCGGTTTGTGGGTCGCGCAATTGACTCATGATCTCGAGTAAACGGTTAATATCGTTATTGACCTTCATCGAACAACCTCATCATAAAAGGCGACTCTCGCCGCCTTTATCTCTTGTCTGTTTGTGGGCGACACGATTAGGTGCGCCGCGCTTCCATCACCCCATCGACTTGCGATAGCTTAGCCATCACCCGAGAGAGTCCCTCTAAATTATATAACTCGAGCTCGAGCTCAATGATGACAGTTTGATTTTTAACATCCAAAGATGAGCTCATCGCCAGTACCGTCGATTTTTCGGCGGCCAGCACTGAGGTCAGATCTCGCAGCAAGCCATTTCTATCGTTAGCAAACACTTTTAAACGCAGCTTATAGCCACCGGAGTAATTTTTACCCCACACCACATCCACGCTGCGCTCGGGATGTACCCGCATCAGCTCTTTCACTTGCTCGCAATCGGCGCGGTGTACCGAGATCCCGCGGCCTTTAGTAATAAAGCCAAAAATGTCATCACCGGGTACAGGCTGACAGCATTTAGCGATATGGCTCATCAAGTTACCGACGCCATTTACCTCGACCTGACCTCTACTTTTATGGGCTGTACGGGAATGATTTTTCTTGAGTAAGTCCTCAACGGCTTCCTCTTCTGACAGCTCATTGATGCGCATCCGGCTCTGCACATGGTTGACCACCTGATTAAGACGCACATCGCCGCCACCAATGCCCGCCAGCAGATCGTCCATGCTGACCATGTTAAAACGCTCGACCGCCGTTTTGGCATCTTTAAGAGTGAGGTTGCTGCGCGCTAGCTCCGCTTCGAGCATCTCCCGCCCAGCGACAATGTTTTTATCTCTATCTTGCTGCTTAAACCAATGCTGAATTTTCGACCGCGCTCGCGAGGTGCGAATATAACCTAAATTAGGGTTAAGCCAGTCACGCTTAGGGTTGGGGGTTTTCGAGGTGATGATCTCAATACGCTCACCGGTTTCAACTTGATAAGTAAACGGCACGATACGGCCATCGACCTTGGCTCCAATACACTTATGGCCGACGTGGGAATGAATATAATAGGCAAAATCCAGTACGGTAGAGCCCATGGGTAAGTCAATCACTTCGCCATTAGGGGTAAACACATACACTCTGTCTTCGAAGACTTGACTGCGCACTTCATCGACCAAGTTGCCACTTTCGGCCACATCTTCTTGCCATTGCAAAATCTTGCGCAGCCAGTTGATTTTCTCTTCGTAACCGCTTTGCTTACCTGTGGTGCCCTCTTTGTATTTCCAATGTGCGGCCACCCCAAGCTCAGCATCTTCGTGCATCTGCTCGGTACGGATTTGGATCTCGACCGTCTTTCCCTCGGGGCCAACCACTATGGTATGGATTGACTGATATCCATTCGATTTAGGGTTGGCGACATAATCGTCAAACTCTTTAGGAATATGATGCCAAAGGGTATGCACCACCCCTAGGGCGCCGTAGCAGTCTTGCAGGCGTTCGGTAACGATACGTACCGCGCGCACGTCAAATAACTCATCGAATGTCAGATCTTTACCGCGCATCTTCTTCCAGATGCTGTAAATATGTTTAGGCCTGCCATACACCTTGGCGCGAATTTGGTCTTCATCGAGGCGCTGCTGTAACTGTTTGACAAAATTATCGATGTAGCTCTCACGATCGAGCCGCTTACCATCGAGCTGTTTAGCAATTTCTTTATAGGTTTCGGGGTGCAGGTAACGAAATGAGATATCTTCGAGCTCCCACTTTAATTGGCCAATCCCTAAGCGGTTAGCCAGCGGTGCATAGATATCGGCAATCTCTCGCGCCAATAAGACCCGCGTCTCCTCGTCAGCACTTTTCACTTCTCGCAGTAGGCAGATCCGCTCAGCCAACTTGATCACCACCGCGCGCACATCTTCCACCATAGCCAGTAACATTCGGCGGATGTTATCGATTTGCGGCTCGGCATTGCGGCTCTGCTCGTTCACCTTGAGTGCACCAATGGCATTCATGGTCACGACACTTTTTACCAGTACCGCTAATTTCTCACCAAACAGCTCAGGCAACTGCTCGGCGCTTATCAGGCCGGCGTCATACACCACAAAAATCACTGCGGCTTGCAGGGTTTCGATATCCATATTGAGCGGGGCTAGGATCTCAATCATCTCGCGGCCGCGCTGATTAAGTAAATGGCTTTGAGCCCCTTCTTTAACGACCAGTCCTTCAATTTTTTTCATCAACTCGAGCAGAATAGCGGCTTCTTGCTCGTTATCGATGTAGCGATTAACCCACTCAGTTAATTGAAAATCTTTGTCATTAAAATGTGCTTCTCTAATAGATACCATCTAATGATTGTCCTTAATTGCTGATATTGGCGGCGCGCGCTCACCACAAGAACTCCTGCGGTGAAATATCATTCTATTACCTAAAAACCAAAGCCACTATCTTGAGGATTCCGCCCACATTGTCAATCGACTCAGGTCGTTATTTACACTAAAGATCTATTTAACCCATTAATCTCGCTCAAAAAGTGCCATTGCTTCGATATGATGCGTTTGCGGGAACATATCGATTAACCCCAATTTTTGCAGTCGATAACCTTGTTTCAGCAGTTGTTGACTGTCTCTAGCCAAGCTAACTGGATTACAAGAGACATACAGCACAGACTTAGGTTTCATCTGCTTTAGCCATTGCAAACTCTCGAACGCGCCAGCGCGGGCTGGATCGAGCAGCAGTTTATCAATCTGCCCCAGCCAAGGTTGCTCAGACAGATCGGCGCTCAAATCGGCGTGGTAAAACTCAACGCCACTAACGCCGCTGGCAACCGCATTGTCTTTGGCCGTTGCCACCATCGCAGGCACACCTTCAACCCCCACCACCTGCGCGCCCGCTTTGGCCAGCGCAATGGTGAAGTTACCCACCCCACAAAAAAGATCCAGCACACGCTCGCCAGGCTTAACAGCAAGCCACTCAATGGCCTGTTTCACCATATTACGATTCACATCGGCATTAATCTGAATAAAGTTACCCGGTGAAAAACCTAATTGGCTGCCGTCATCCAAACAGTAAAAAGGCAGGCTGGTATCACCGTCGAGGCTGTCGATGTGACCATGTTCATCGAGCAGCACCATACGCACGCTGTGCTCGGCGCCAAAAGCACGCAGGCGAGCGATATCAGCATCGCTTAGCGCTTGAGTAATGCGTAGCACCACCATATTGGTCGACTCCACCGCCACTAACTCGACATGGCCTAAACTGCGCTTGGCCGCGAGCGTATTTAAACACAAGGTTAATGGGGCGATAAGTTGCGATAATGCTGGGGCCAACACCGGGCACTCGTCGATGCTAACCACCTGTTCACTCGCCAAAGCGCGAAAACCTAAGTTCAGTGTTTTGCTGTCGCGTTGATACTGAGTGGCAAGTCTTGCCTTGCGCCGATAACCCCACGCCTCCCCCACCAGCGGCTCAGCCAACTGCAGCGCCTGTGCTTGGCCCATTTTGTCGAGCAAATTAACTAAGGCTTGCTGCTTATACTCGCGCTGCATTGGCACTGCTAGATGTTGCAGATCGCAGCCACCACACTGGCCATAGAATGCACAGCCACTGGCCACTCGATGGCTTGATGCCACATCGATGCGTAGCAGCTTAGCTTTAGCAAAACGTTTCTTTTGCTCAATTAATTGTGCAGTGACCGTTTCTTCTGGCAAGGCGCCGGGCACAAACACCACTTTGCCTTGCTGCTCAGAGACACCCGCGCCGAGATGATCAAGCTGAGTGATGTGAAATTGCTGCTTTGCCGATATTTGCTTAGCTTTATTGGGTTTAGCTTTGAAAAATTGCGCCATTTCGGCCTCTAAAACGATAAAAATAAGAGTAAACACTGCCCAAACTTAGGCAGTTTAATGTAACCTATACGCTACAACAGTATAAATTAGCCAACACCATGAATAGTGCCGACAATATGACTAAATACAGCTTAAGAGCCTGGGTTCTTGTGCTGGCGTTAGCCCCCACTATTTTGGTTGGTATTTTACTTGGCAGTTATTTTACCATAAATCGTTTCTATGAGCTGGAACAAAGCTTAATTGAACGCGGCACCAGCATTATCGAACCGCTGGCCATCGCCGCCGAAATAGGGCTAGAAACTAAAAACTTTGAAACCACCAAACGCCTCATCACCTCGGTACAGCTCAATAAGTCTAACTTAGTGCAATTTATCGCTATTTTCGACACCGAAAACCGGGTGATAGTGACTTCGCATCACTACAAAAGTCATGAGTTTATGCGTTACAACCAACCCATAGACGCATTAAATGGCATCGAAATTGAGCAGTTTGGCGATAGCCTTATTTTACGTAGTCCTATTCTTTCCAGCCAACGCGAGCTGATTGTCAGCTCGTTTGACAATAACGCTACTGCCGATCAATTAAACTCGGCCAAACTAGGTTACATCGCGGTATTGATCAACAAAGAAAACGCCCTGCTGGAGCAGCACCGCGCTGCGGTGGCGGCCTTTATCATGGTGTTAATTGGGGTTCAGCTAAACCTATTATTTACCTTTAGGTTGGTTAAAAACGTGACTCAGCCCATTACCGATATGGTGCGTGTGGTCGCCAAAATACGCGAAGGTAAGCTCGATACGCGTGTCGATGGCAATCTCATTGGTGAACTCGATCTACTCAAACGCGGCATTAATGCCATGGCCAGTTCGTTGTCGGATTACCATGAGGAGATGCAGCAAAACATCGACCAAGCCACCTCAGATCTGCGCGAAACCTTAGAGCAAATTGAAATTCAAAACGTCGAACTCGACTTAGCCAAAAAACGCGCTTTAGAGGCAAGCCGAATTAAATCAGAATTCTTAGCCAATATGTCACATGAGCTGCGCACCCCGCTCAATGGCGTTATCGGCTTTGCTAAGCAACTGCTAAAAACGCCGCTGCACACCAGCCAGCAAGACTATATAAAAACCATTGAAAAAAGCGCCAGTAACCTGCTTAGCATCATTAACGATATTCTCGACTTTTCTAAATTAGAAGCCGGCAAAATGGTATTAGAAAACATGCCGTTTGCCTTGCGTGAAGTGGTCGACGATACCGTCTCTATGTTAGCCAACAGCGCCAAAGAGAAGGAGTTAGAGCTGGTGGTCGATATCGAGCCTGCCATCAACGATAACGTCTCGGGTGATGCCTTAAGGGTCGGGCAAGTGCTCACCAACCTAGTGGGGAATGCCATTAAGTTTACCGATGAAGGCAGCATACACCTGAAGATGCGCCTTACTGGCACTGAGCCCGATAAGATCATTATTCGTTGCGAAGTCACCGACACAGGCATTGGTATCGATAAGCATCATCAAAGCCAACTATTTCAAGCCTTTGGTCAGGCAGACTCATCCATATCACGCCGCTTTGGCGGCACGGGCTTAGGACTCATCATCACCAAACGGGTGATTAATCAGATGGGTGGCCAAATCGGCTGTAACTCCACCCCTGACAAAGGCTCAACATTTTGGTTTACCTTGCCACTCAAACTGAGCCAATATCCGATTAGTCAGCCTTTAGATACCCATAAGCTCAAAGATAAATCAATTTTACTATTTGAGCCCAGAAAACTGTCGCGCCAGGTGCATGAACATCTACTGCAGCACTGGCAAATGCAGGTAACTGCTATCACCACCTTGCAACAACTTGATGCGTTGATGAGTAACACAAGCCAGCGTTTCGATTACGCCATTATCAGCTGTAATGAGCTGGCCAAAAGCCCCTTACTGCTCGATACCTTGACTCGAATTAGGCACATTAGCGATTACTCACTCTATGTGTGTAACAGTAACAATACCACCACGAGTTTCGATGTGATCCAGTCGGCTGTCGACAAAATTGTGCACGCCCCAATCGGCGAACGTGAATTGGCAAACACCCTCATCCACCCTTACCGCGCACCGCTAGCATCACAACCTAAGCCGTTACGTATTGTGCCGGTGTTAAACCGAGAGCCACTTAGCGTACTGGCGGTCGATGATAATCCGGCCAACCTTAAATTAATCGACACCTTACTGCGTGAAATCGTCACCCACGTGGCAGTCGCCGACAACGGCAAGGCCGCTGTCGAACTCGCCAAATCACGCCACTTCGATTTAATCTTTATGGATATTCAGATGCCCGGAATCGATGGTTTTAGCGCCACTAAACAGATCCGTGAGCATTCGTTAAATCGCAACACCCCTATTATTGCCGTCACCGCCCATGCCATCGCCGAAGAGCGTGAACGCATTAACCAAAGTGGCATGAACGGCTACCTGCCCAAGCCCATCGACGAGGCAGCACTCAAAGAGGTCATTAACAGTTGGAAGGTGCGCCCCAAGTTTACCCACTTTGAACAGCAGACACTCAATTGGGAACTGTGTTTAACTCAGGCGAATCAAAAAGCCGACTTGGCACTAGAGATGTTACAGATGTTGTTAGACTCGCTGCCAGAAACCCGTAATCAACTTACCTTGGCGCTTGATACCCTCGATGCCAAAGCGATGCTAGCCCATGTGCATAAACTCCATGGCGCCAGCTGCTACTGCGGCGTACCCACTACCCAACGCTTATGTAAAGAAATTGAATCATCACTTAAAAATGGCGCTAGCGTCGAAGAGGTAGAACCTGAAATACTAGAGTTACTTGATGAGCTTTCTAAGGTAGAATCTGCCACTAACCAAGTAATATCCCAGTTATCTATGGATGTGATCGATGAGTAATAAACCAGGGTTCTTCAAACGATTAAAAGCATTAGAGCTTGAGCAAAAAAAATTGTTTGCTATCGCGCTGTGCCAGCGCATGTATCCCAACTACCAGCTATTTAGTGAAGTGTGTGAATTTGGCGATCCACAGGTATTAGACACAGTGCTAAACCTGTTATGGCAGTCAATGTATGATAAAAAGCTGAAACTCAACATCGACATCTATCTTGAGCGACTCGATCTCAATACCCCAGAGCCAAGTGACTTTGACGCCTACGGTGTCTATCCCGCTATGGACGCCGCAGTGGCATTAACCTCACTATTGAGCGCACTGCAAAGTAAGGTGGAAGACGATATCATCAACATCAGCAAACTCTCTTCGAGCACGGTCGCCAATTATATTGAAGCCACTATCGAAGATGAGATGGATGAAGCCACTTTAGATGACTTTATTTTCAACCACCCCGTAATGGTTGAAGAAAAAGAGCTGCAGGCATCATTACTCGATCTCATCGAGCAAAACCCTAAAATCAGCGCCGACTTTGTCAAAGGCCTCCGTAAAGAAATTATCGAAGCAGGCGTATCTAACATCGGCATTTCAGTCGCTTAACTGCAGATGAAGAAGCTCATCTACCAAGGTTATCTATTAACCAACCGCGATGGCTTAACCGACTCTTGGATACTCACCATAGGGGAGCAACGCCGCAGTGGCTCCTTATTTGAATTACGGCGTCAGATACACTTCTATCAAGAACTGGGCGTGCTGCCAGCGGTCAACGCCCACGCGGCAAAGACAGAAGCAAGCCCACTATCTCGCTCAACTAAAAGCCCTTCTCAGTCACCTGATATCCGCCGCTCCAATAAACGCAATTAGCCCAGTTAGTTAAGTTAATATTGCCCATTAACGGCACCATATGCAGTCAAGTGGCTTTACGTTAATTCGCATTAGACCTTAGCTCAATAGCGGGCACCGACGTAAACATGCTAGGGTCGGCTTATCTTTGGGGTATATTTGGGTTTAATCATTATTGTAACCCTCCCTTAAAATCAGAATGTTTTAAATAGAGTTTTCCATTTACACTAAACCAAATGGAGAATCACATGAAAAAGACACGTTTTACTGAAAGCCAAATTATCAACATCCTCAAAGAAGGCGAGTCTGGTGCACAGACTGTGCCTGAGTTATGTCGCAAACATAATGTAGGTCAAAGTACCTATTACAAATGGAAATCTAAGTACGGTGGGATGCAAGCCTCTGACTTAACCCGTATGCGGGAATTAGAAGCCGAGAACGCCAAACTTAAAAAGATGTTTGCTGATGTCAGCTTACAAAATATGGCACTCAAAGATATTGTTGAAAAAAAGCTATAAGGCCAGCAGAACGAAAGGTATTAGCCCACTATGCCATTAATGAATTTGGCCTAGGTGTTGTGCTGGCTTGTGATGCGTTAAACATCAGTCGTTGCACATATTATTATCAACTTAAACGTATAGATGATAATGATATTATTGAGGCAGTATCAGACATTGCTGAAAAACATAAGGCCTATGGGTTTCGGAAGATATTTAAGCGGCTACGGCTCCTAGGCCATAAATGGAACCATAAACGTGTGTACCGTATTTATTGTGGTTTGAAGCTTAACTTACGGCGTAAAGGTAAAAAGCGCTTACCTTCTCGAGAGCCTGAGCCACTGGCCGTTCCAGCAAAGGCTAATGAATGCTGGTCTATGGATTTTATGAGTGATAACTTATTTTCAGGCAAGTCTTTCAGAACATTTAATGTCATTGATGATTATCATCGTGAAGCGTTAGCCATCGAAGTGGACTCGAGCTTACCTGCACAGAGGGTTATACGCGTGCTGGATAGAATCGCAGCCTACCGTGGTTACCCAAAGCGATTAAGGCAAGATAATGGGCCAGAATTTATCTCACATGCACTTGAGATATGGGCTGAAGAACATGGCATCAAGTTAGATTTTATTAAGCCAGGAAAACCAACGCAAAATGCGTATATTGAGCGATTCAACCGCACTTATCGAAATGAAGTATTAGACTGTTACTTGTTCAATAGCTTGACTGAAGTAAGGGAAATCACAGATAGTTGGATTGAAGAATATAATTATGATCGGCCACATGAATCACTGAATGATTTACCGCCTAAATTATATGAGCGATTAATTGAGGAAAACTCTCTCAAAATATGATCGATATAAGGGAGGGTTACATTACAACCTCTGCTTGCCTACCTACTGTGTAAAGCCTTTGGCGTTAACGGCCCACTGCTTAAGATGGCGGTACTCCTCGCGGCGCTGCCCACCGCAGCTAGCGTCTACCTGTTGGCGCACCGCTTTCAAACTAATGCCACCGTCAGCGCGCAAAATATCAGCCTAGGGATAGTACTGAGCTTTGCGGTACTGCCACTACTTGACCATTTGCTGTAGCGCTGCCATAACCTTAAATTCAACAAAATTCGCGAACAAAAAGCACACAGGTATTTACTGTATAAAAAATCAGTATATACTGTGCATTAATACAGTACTTTGTGAAAGGATGTCATTATGCTTTGCCAGCTCAGCATCAATAACTTTGCCATTGTTCGTTTTTTAGAGCTCGACTTCAAAGCCGGTATGACCAGTATCACAGGTGAAACCGGTGCCGGAAAATCTATCGCTATCGACGCCCTAGGCCTGTGTCTGGGTAATCGCGCCGAAGCCAGTACCGTTAGACCCGGCGCAGATAAAGCCGAGGTCAGCGCCCGCTTTTCTCTGCTCGATATTCCCTTGGCAAAGCGCTGGCTCGAAGATAACGACCTTGATCTTGATGATGAATGCATACTCAGGCGCACCATCAACAGTGACGGCCGCTCACGCGCCTACATTAATGGCAATCCAGTACCGCTTAGTCAACTTCGCGCACTTGGACAATTACTGATCGGCATCCACGGACAACACGCCCATCACGCCATGTTAAAGAGCGAGCATCAACTGACACTGCTCGACAGCTATGCTAACCACCGCATGCTGCTCGACAGCGTCAGTGCGAGCTATCAACGCTACAAACTGATTGAAAAAGAGCTTAAACAGCTACAACAGTCGCAACATGAGCGCATCGCCCGTAAGCAACTGCTGCAATACCAAGTTGAGGAGCTTAATGACTTTGATTTAGGCGAGCACGAATTTGACGAGATAGAAGCCGAGCATAAAAAACTCGCTAACGGCACCGCCTTAGTGCAAGCCTGCCAACACACCCTCTTCCTATTGCAAGACAACGAGCAAGGTGCGGTAGAATCGGTGCTCAACTTAGCCATAGATCAAGCTCAAGAGCTTGAGGGCTATGACACCGCCCTTAACAGCATTGGCAATATGCTCAATGACGCCTTAATCCAAGTGCAAGAGAGCAGCAGCGAGCTGCAACGCTACCTCGATGGATTAGAGCTCGACCCAGATCACTTTGCTTACCTTGAACAGCGCCTCTCTAAAATCATGCAGTTGGCGCGCAAGCATCACGTAAGTGCCAAAGATCTTTATCAGCACCATCAAGCCTTAAATCAAGAGCTAAGCAGCTTAGACTCAGACGAAGAGAAGCTTGACGAAATCGCTGAGCAGCTGCAAAGCTGCAAGCTAGGCTTCATTGCTCATGCTAAAAAGCTCAGCCAAAGCCGGAGCCGTTATGCCAAAGAACTTGACAAGCAGGTGACCCAATCGATTCATGAACTCAGCATGCCTAAGGGTAAATTTGTTATCGATATCCGCTTTAACGAAGCGATCATGTCGCCCAACGGTTGTGACACCATCGAGTTTCAAGTCACCACTAACCCAGGGCAGCCACTGCAACCTATCTCGAAAGTCGCATCAGGCGGGGAACTGTCACGTATCGGCCTTGGCATTCAGGTGATCACGGCGAAAAAGGTCGCCACACCAACGCTTATTTTCGATGAGGTGGATGTGGGCATCTCGGGGCCAACTGCTGCTGTGGTGGGAAAAATGCTACGCTCACTGGGTGAATCGACTCAAGTGCTATGTGTAACCCACCTGCCCCAAGTCGCCGGAAATGGTCATCAACACATGTTTGTGAATAAGCAAAGTAAAGCCGGACAAACCGAGACCTCTATGGTACCGCTGGATAAAACCCAACGCATCGAGGAGCTCGCCCGCTTACTTGGCGGCGATACCATTACCAGTAACACCCTAGCCAACGCCAAAGAACTACTCAGAGGTTAAAGACTGGCAACACCTAAAGCGAAGGAAATACCTTCGCTTTTTGATATCGGTGTTTCACTATTTAAACTCACTCATCCCATTGTACTTAATGAGCGAATTGCGCTCTCCATAACTCCTAGCAAGAAAAAACAAAACCATATAAGTCACGACTCGGCCGAAGTCTTAAGCAGCATTTAATTGATTCACTGCGACACCAAGCTTTCAAAATAACGAGTTCATACAAACTCTTGCGATCGCAAAAAATGGGCGTATAATCCCTCGGAATTTTTCAAAACAGAGAGCAACAATGAACCAGACAGTTAAGCACAACTTGACTCATTATCGTCGAGAAGCGGCGTTGGTTTTATGTTTCTGTTTTTCGATTTCAAAAAAAAGCCTCCTTGCTTAAGGGGGCTTTTTTTTGTCTGCTTTTTGCGTAGAGCCGGCAAGTTTAAACGACTATCTGCCCGAGGCTATTCGATGCTCATCTCGAATGTCAGTGGCAGAAAAAGTTTAAAACCATTTGTATCCGTTATCTATTTATAGGGAAGAGAAGCCATGGCGAACTCGTTGTTTCAAAAACATATCATCTCCATTCCGGAATTAAACCGAAATGAACTTGAACTCATCGTTGAAACTGCTGGAAGATTAAAAGCAGAGCCAAATCCAGAACTATTAAAAAATAAAGTCGTGGCGTGCTGTTTTTTTGAACCCTCAACACGTACTCGCCTCTCTTTTGAAACCGCAGTACAACGCCTAGGCGGCACTGTGATTGGCTTTGATAACGGTGGCAACACCTCGCTGGCCAAAAAAGGCGAGACACTAGCAGACTCAGTGCAGGTGATCTCATCTTATGTCGATGCATTTGTAATGCGTCACCCACAAGAGGGCGCAGCCCGTCTGGCCTCAGAGTTCTCTAACGGCGTACCGATTGTGAACGGTGGTGACGGTGCCAACCAACACCCAACACAAACTTTATTGGATCTCTTCTCTATTTTTGAAACTCAAGGGCGATTAGATAACTTAAATATCGCCTTCGTTGGCGATCTAAAATATGGTCGCACCGTCCACTCCCTGACCCAAGCACTGTCTAAGTTTAATAACATTAACTTCTTCTTTGTGGCTCCCGAAATTTTAGCCATGCCAGATTACATTTGTGAAGAGTTAGACCAAGCAGGGATCAGTTACAGCCTGCATGCCACTATGGAAGAGGTGATCCCTGAGCTTGATGTACTGTACATGACCCGAGTTCAAAAAGAGCGTTTCGATGAATCAGAGTACGCGCACATGAAAGCCGCTTATATTCTAAATTCAGCCATGCTAGCGGACGCACGCGACAACCTAAAGGTATTGCATCCATTGCCACGTGTTGACGAAATCACTGTCGATGTCGATAAAACCAAGCACGCTTATTACTTCCAGCAAGCGCAAAACGGGGTTTACGCCCGTGAAGCACTGCTGGCATTAGTACTGAACGAACAACTTTAAGCAGGAGATAATCACCATGACCAAGGAAACGCAACAAGTTGAAGCCATAAAGAATGGCTCTGTTATCGACCATATTCCTGCCAATGTGGGGATTAAAGTGCTTAAGCTGTTTCAGATGCATAAAACCAATCAACGTGTCACGATTGGTCTTAATCTGCCTTCCTCTGCTTTGGGCGCTAAAGATCTGATTAAAATTGAAAATGTTTTTATCAGCCCAGATCAGGCGAATCAATTAGCCCTGTATGCCCCTAACGCTACGGTTAATCAGATTGAAAATTATGAAGTGGTAAAAAAACTGACCCTGTCGTTACCAGAGCGGATCAACGCCATTTTTAAGTGCCCAAATACCAACTGTATCACCCATAATGAGCCGGTAGACAGCAGCTTTAGTGTCAGCGCTAAAAAGCAAGATGTACAACTCAAATGTAAATACTGCGAGAAGGTGTTCTCACGTGAAATAGTGACCGAGCGTCACTAAGCCGCCACTTTTTCAGCCACTCACAACTAACAAGCCTGTTCAACATTGAGCAGGCTTTCCCCTTGTACTGGTAATCAGTCATGTGCGCACTAATAAAACTCTTCTCAATCAATAGCGCACATCACCTGGGCATAACGTTTCGGATTAAAGTTGATGCAAATGACCATGGTAATTAACACCATCACCAGATGCATCATCCAGCCATAGCCAAAATCACCACTCCACTGCAATAACTGCGCAAACATCAGCGGAAAGGCGGCGGCAATCAAAAAGCCGCCACCTTGCATTAATGCGGCGAGCGCCCCAGCACTGTTAACCGCCGGTAGATGATCAAGCGCTGTGACTATGGTTAATGAAAAGGCCCCGCCCAGTCCCGCGCCGCACAAGATTGACCATAACTGCGGCGCGCTATCGGCATGAAAAGCAAACCCCCAAAAACCAATGGCCTGCATCACTAACACCCACAGCAACCAAGGGCGCCTGTCGGTGTAACTTCTGGCCAAGGCTGGTAAGCCAATGGCGAACAAGGCTTGAGTCACCGCCATCACCACAATTAAATGGCTGCTACTGGCATTATCCCAGCCACGCTGCTGATAAAAGGCCGCCAGCCAAGTGACTAATGAAGCATACCCGCCGTTGACTATGCCAAAGGCGGCCATTAGAGTCCACGTTCGCGGGCGAGCCAGTAACCCCTTTAGCGGTCGAGATGATAAGCTTAGCTGCGATAGTTCAGGTAAAGCGTTGCATTGGGTAGGAGGCATCTGCCGACGCTGGCTAAGCACCCTCCAAGCCACGACCAAGGCCGCAAAACAGGGCAATGCCAACAAGGCCAATGCATGTTGCCAACCATAGCCCCATTGCAACAACATCGGCATTAGCTGTGCGCCCAACGCGCCGCCAATCATCAATGACGCCGAATAAAGCCCGGTGACCACCGCCGAGTGCTGGGCAAAAAACTGTTTAATCATGCCCGGTAAAATAGATTGTATAAATGCCACGCCCACACCACACAGCAGCGCGGTGATAATAAGCGTGCTGCCATCGCTGACGAAATAGCGCAGCGCTGAGCCTAGCGTCATCAATGCCAATGCCAGTAACAAGCCGACATGGCTGCCAATAAGTGCAGGCCGAGCCGCCACCACAAAGGCCCCAATCCCCATCAACATCATAGGCAGCAAGGTTAGCATCGACGCTTGGGGATAACTGAGGCCGGTGTCATTAACGATACTGCCCAGCAGCGGCCCAGGTGCCACTAAAAATGGCCGCAGATTGAGACCGATTAAGACAATTAATAACAGCAAGGATAATGACTGAGCGCGCACGCTTAATTGACGGCCCATTAGTCAACCTGCTGTTTAGACGCGTTATGCTCTGCCCACTTAGCATAGAGCGCGCCGTCATTGGCATCACTTGGCGAGCACTGCTCGACCGACAACCAGCTTTGCAGCTCAAGCGGCGGCGCAAGCTCCATGGCGATATGCGCCGTCGATAACCCATAAGGCTGTGCTTGTTGATTCGAATAAGCAAACACCAAATGGTTAATTCCTGCCATGCGCATAGCAGCCAAGCACATAGGGCAAGGCTGGCCACTGGCATACACGCTGCAGCCTTCAAGGCTGGTGGCATTTAAAGCTTTACCTGCGGCCCTTAGGGCCAGCAACTCGGCGTGAGCGGTTGGGTCGCACTCTTGAAGAATACGATTGACCCCAGTGGCTACCACCTCACCTTGTTTCACTACGATGGCAGCAAAAGGACGGCCACCGGCGGCCACATTTTGCTCAGCAAGGGCTAACGCTTGCTTAATAAAGGGATCTGATGTGCGCATTTTTTCACCTTTAGCAGCTGCAATTGCTGCAATTGCTGCATGACTTGCTTTAACTTGACACTATAAAGGTGAGCATGACGGGTAAAAAATGATTTTTTTAAATAGAAACCATTCATAACGTAAATACTATTTCCCTTACTAAGTTAAAGGTCTTACTATTTATCGGCTGAATGTCAGCCCCCTCGAAAGACAGGATTAATGCTATGGATGATGTGTCATGATGTTTGAACCTCGTCTACTGCGCGCTTTTGTGGTGCTTGCCGATACTGGCAGCTTTACCTTAGCGGCAGCACATTTACACCTAACACAATCGACAATAAGCCAACAGATAAACCGCCTCGAAGCCGCCGTCGGCAAGGCATTATTTGATCGGACTCAACGCCCTATTCAGTTAACCAACTCAGGTGAGAAACTCCTCGGCTATGCGCGCAAAATTTTAGCGCTGCAATGTGAGGCCCAAGCATTGGTGGCGAACTCAGCTGGCAGCGCGCTGATTAAAATTGGCATCCCTGATGATATCGCCACCGAGCAGATGATCGGTGTGTTTGCCAATTTTGCTAAACAGCATCAGGAAATTAGGCTCGATGTCACCACAGGTCTCAGCCTCGAATTAACCCACAGATACCGCAACGGTGACTTTGATATCTTAGTAGTCAAAGAAACCCACGCCGCCGATGATCACAGATTGACCATCAGCGAGCCCATGGCCTGGTATCAATCACTCGATACCCAGCCGCACTGGAGTGAGCCGTTACCCTTAATCGCATTTCCTCCCGGCGGGCTCTACCGCGACACCATGTTTGAACGCATCACCCATGAGGGCAAACTCTGGTATGTGGCGTTTTCCAGCAGCAGCTTAAATAACCTGCTTAGCGCCGTCGAAGCGGGCTTAGGTTATAGTCTGCTTCCCGTAAGAGCCACCGCTGGGCGGCGAGTCACCCCTTGCCCGCATTTAGGTAACGAGCAGCCCATGACGCTGTCGCTATACACAAATGATGGTAATGCCATTATTAGCGAACTGGCCGACAACATAGGCCACATACTGGTTAACCGAGAAGCCGTCTTTGAACAACTCGTGACGCAGCAAAAGCAGCACCTTACCCGTAAGTCGCACGCAAATACTAAGGGAGCGGTTAACCCTTAAGTAAACACTAAAGCTCAATATTAAACGCACACATGACAAGGCTTTGCCTGGTTTGTACAAGCAACAGCCAGTACCCATTCAAAATGGCGCAGCTCATTTTACGAAAAAGATAATAACAAGCTAAACGTAGGTGACCCATCATGAAATTTATTCCACCGCAGTTATTTTTAACCTATATCGCCGTATGTGAAACGGGCAGTTTTACCCGCGCAGCAGAAAGAATTCATAACTCTCAGTCGACCATTAGCCAACAGATAAACCGTCTCGAGTCTATGCTCGGCAGCACGCTACTAATGCGCACGCCGCAAAAGGTGACATTAACGGAGCAAGGGGAGTTTGTTCTGCGGTATGCCCATAAAATTATCGACTTGAACACCTCAATGGTCGATAACTTTCATGAGAAATCAGAGCAAAACATCATCAAGATAGGCGTGCCTGACGACCTGTCGGTTGACGTGACTAAGGCCATTGTTCAGTTTCAGCATAACTACAATATCTTGTTTGAATTTACCTCAGGCCTGAGCAACAGCCTGTATCAAGCCTATCAAGCGGGCCAATACGATCTCATTTTGGTCAAGCAGCCCATACTCGGTAATGCCTACGCCTATCGCAGAGAGCCGCTATTATGGCTCGACAGCGCGGCGCATCCCACCTTTAATAGCAAGATGATCCCGCTAGTGCTATTTCCCACGGGAGCCTTGTATCGCGAGCATATACTCAACTCTATGGATCAATTAGGTTACTGCAGCAAAATTAACTACTGCAGCAGTAACTTATCGGCCATTATTACCGCTTCATCTATCGGTTTTGGGATCACCCTGTTGCCCGAAACCTGCAAAACCGCCGAACATAGCGTCATCGATGAGCTGCAAACCTATGCCCCACCCAACGACTTTTATTTAGCCTTATATGTTAATAATACGCATGACATGATTGTGACTAAGATAGCCGATGAGATAATCAATACCTTTAACTTAAAGCACCATAAAACCTATTAATTGAGCTAGATGATGACCCAGATAACCCTTGCTCAACCGATTTATGAGCTGTTAATACACCACGGTTCAATAACCACAAGGGTGCATTCGGTGTTTAACGCCGCCTGCAATCTGCAAAGCCCTTATGGTTTGATATCCCTGCTGACGCAACCCAAAAAGATGAACCCCTGTGCCATCTTATTGCCGCAAGCAATCAATTTTAAATCGCTCAGTGTCGATACTAAGGTGGAGCTAAGCTGCAGCCATAACACCTGCATAGACCCTGCTTTATCAGCGTTGAGGGGCAATATCGATGATCTGTTCTTACATATCAACTTAGGCACAGGCACAAACATTGTCAGTGAACAGATTGAACGCTTTATTCCCAGCTTGCCCGCGACGTTACCCAGAACGCTTGGCCTTCAATCAAACATTCAATCCCATATTGCTGATTTTTTACAGCGCAATCAAAAGCCGTTGGGGATCTATCCCCTACTTTGTCAGCAGCCTCAGCTCAATATCGTCACTCATCTAGTGTATCAACCTAAGATGATGGCTGAGTATATAACCCCGCATCTGCAAGGGTTTATCGCCAATCTAAGTCAGCACAACCCAACGATTGCGCTTAAATCCATTATCGGCTTTGGTGCCGGACTTACCCCTTCGATGGACGATCTACTGGTGGGTTTACTCTCCTGGCTCGACTTTAGCCAACACCCTTACTTTTATCCGCTGGCCCACGCGGTACAAGCTAATGCGGCGCAAACCACGGATGTCAGTCAGGCCATGTTAATGCACGCCACGCTCAAGCAATATAACCAAGAGATAGTCGAGCTGTATGCCTGTTTAAATCAGTCTCATAAGTCAGATGATATGCTCGATAACGCGTTCAACGAGGTTCTCAATGAGGTTATCGCCTATGGCCACTCTTCGGGCCACGATACCCTGTGTGGTATCTACTTGGGCTTAACTCTCTTTGGTGATGTGCCAATAGACTGATTGCACAAGGCTGCTTGCTAAGATGAAGGACTGATGTGCAGTGCTAAAGTGGCCTACTCATAGCATGTAAGGCAAAGCTAATGGGTGACAACTATCCTGACTCCGGCAGGTAAACTTAAAGCACAGCTTTTAAACTGAAAATAAAAAAGCCTCATTATTGAGGCTTTTACGGTTTAGATGAAAAGAGTGCAGAGGATCAATAATACTCGACCGTTTCACCCAAGGTGATGCGCGTACCTGAGCGCCCAGCAATAACTGCGGGTAACTCATCTAAGGCGCCAATGGCGGCGTCGCCCAAGCCCTTCGAGACAAATTTACACACGGCGTCAATTTTAGGTCCCATAGAGCCAGCCGGGAAATGGTATTTATCGAGCTCTTCAGGGGTGATATTTTTAATCGCCTGCTGATTGGCTTTGCCATAATTCAGGTAAACCGCGCCATCGGTTAAAATAATAAACAGATCCGCCTGAATCTGCTCGGCAAGTAACTCGGCCGTTAAGTCTTTATCGATAACACATTCAACGCCAACCAGATTACCATTGTCAGCCTTAAATACTGGAATACCGCCCCCACCACAGGCGATCACTGTGTTACCATTTTCAAGCAGGCTACTGATCTGCTTAGATTCGACAATATCTTGCGGCATAGGCGATGACACGACGCGGCGATAGTAATCACCATCTTTCTTATAAATCGCCGACGGATTGCCAATATTAACTCGCTCGATCTCATCTTCGTTATAGACAGGCCCAACAAATTTAGTCGGATCATTAAAGGCTGGATCGTCAATATCGACGCAAGTTTGGGTCAAAATAGTAGTGATATCTAATTTGTTGTCGCTGTTAAACAACTCCTGCTGCAACATGTAGCCGACCATGCCGCAGGTTTCTGCGCCCAATACATCCATTGGGTAAGCGGTGACCGCACTATTAATTTTTTGATATTCACAATTTTGCTCGATCAGCAGCCCCACTTGTGGACCATTACCATGAACAATCACCACATCATGCTCTCTAGCAATAGCCGCAATCGATGCCGCTGCCTTTTTAATATTATGACGAAGATTGGTCGCGGTGAGCGGTTGACCACGCTCTAGCAGCGCATTACCGCCAAGGGCTAATACAATTCTCATGGGGAACCTCAATATTTATTTCATATACAATGACGAATAAATAATCACATCATTGCGACATGGGTAAGAAGGAAAAAATTAAAAACAGTAACAATAAAAAGGTCGACCCATTTATTTATCTTTAAAACGCATTTAAATAGAGTCGACCTTTATGTTCACACCATCATTAATCGTAATTATGAAATATTATTAGCAAAGGTGATAATCGCTTTTTCAAAGCATTCAACAGGCGGGTTAGTAATACCACAACCTATCATACCAATGCCGGGCTCTTTATGAGCAATCGCAGTATTAATAATAGGTAAAATACCCGTTTCCATCACTTTACGAATATCGATACCCGATGAGATACCTTTAAAGTTTAATAATGGAATGGTGACATTCGGATTTTTAGCGGTAGTGATCTCATCCATCTGGATAGAATAATCGATCGCCTCATTTACCGTGCCGCCTACCAGCGCCACAATCGCAGGGGCGGTCGCCATGGCAAACCCACCAATACCATAGGTTTCGGTGATCGCACTGTCACCTATATCTAAGCCCGAGTCTTCAGGCTTAAAGCCCGCAAACAATGGACCGATAACCTTTTGAGCAGGCCCAGTAAACCAGGTAAAGCCACCCATACCGCTGACACGAATACCAAACTCGACGCCGTTACGTGCCATGGTCGTAACCAAGGTACTATTTTCGACCCCATGACCAGCATCGAGGGCACACTTACACATCGCCATCCATGTTGGGCCAGAGAAGTAATCGCTTGATGCAATAAAATCAAACACTTCACGCTTTTCTTTGATGGTGAAATCGGTTTCTAAAATCAACGGTGTCAATGCCTGTGATAACAAGGCAGTACCAGCGTTATTACGGTTATGACATTCATCCCCCATATGCAGGGCTTGGGCGAGCATTAAGCGCAAGTCGATAGGCTCCGCTTTGTCCATGGCCGCTTTTAACATTGGGCCTAATACGTCGCGCATCCAGATTAAGCGCTCGACCACGCTTTCATCGTTAGCGCCCATACGTAAAATTTTCGCCATCTGCTCACTGAGGTTGGTATAGGCGATATTGCCGTAGGTCATGTTTTTGACCACGTGCATATACATAGACGCCGACGTCACACCGGCCATAGAGCCGACGCAATCGTGCTCGTGACATGGCGAGAAGGTGATCTCACCCGATGCTGCTAATTTAAACGCTTCATCAAGGTTAGCCGCCAAGCCTTCAAACACCAGTGCGCCAGTCACTGCGCCGCGCATTGGGCCATTCATATCATCCCAACATACTGGTGGGCCGGCATGTAAAATGGTGGTCTTGGTCATGCCTGGAACCACATCAATCGCTCTTTCATAACCCATTAACACAGGGTGTGATTTAATAATACGATTAACCGCCTCTTCGTTGGCCGCCTCAATTTTTTCTGCTATCTCTGGCTGCGCCAATTTATCGAGCGCCGCAATCACCTTGGTATTACCACCAGCAATGGGTTGCCAATTGACCTGAGTTACTGGCGCTTGCTGCTTGCTGATATCGTCTTTAAAGAACTCAAGGCCCACATTAATCACGTTTAAGTTTGAAAATAGTTCTGTCATCTTACTCATGGTTATTCTCCCTTGCTCACAAACCCGCTTGCCAATAGCCCGGTGTTTTGACTGCTACTTGAAATGGTGACCCCCGCCGAGGCGAGTTTATCGACTTGCTCACTCAGTTTTGGCGTGTCTAAATCGGTACCTAGCACGTAACCTAAGATCTCTAAGTGCTGACCACGCGCCGCCGCTTTTTGCTTGGCTTCAATAATGGCTGGTAAAGTGACGCCAACAGGATCTTGATGTGAGCCATAGCCGATCACGAAATCGAGAATGATCACCCCTACTTCTGGGTCATCTGCTTCTTTAAGCAGACGTTCGATACGCGATGATGGATCGATCATCGGATGTGGACGCCCATTGGTAAAATCATCGTCACCAAAGTCGATAAAGGTGTGCTGCTGGCTAACATTAATGTCCGCCAAGCGCTGCTCTGGTTTCTTGGCGATATTGCTATACGCCTGACGGTGAGTCTCACGTACCAGCATCATGGTTTCTTCACATAAGGTGCCACCGCAGAATAAGCCACGAATGTACTTTTGCTCAGGTGCTAACTTGGCTTTAATCTCTTCAATTAGCGGTAAGTTTAAGGCACGCTTATTGATGCTGCTCTCATCGACTCCGGCTAACACAACTGCTTGTAACGCGGCTTCTTTAGTGGTTTTAGCAAAGTGAGCACCTGCCGCAACCACTGGCCCTTCTTCTCCACCTAATAGGCAAACTACCACAGGTTTACTGAAGCTCTGCACCAGTTCAAGCACCTTAGCTTCAACGCTTTTCGCCGCAGGTTTAGAAACAATTAAGATCACCTCGGTAGCAGGGTCGGCTTCTAGTGCACGCAATCCATCGAGCATCATGATGCCACCCACTTCGGCGCTTAAGTCACGCCCGCCGGTGCCTAACAGCTGTGAAATGCCGCCGCCAAAGTCATGAATGCGCGCCGCCACTTCTTGGCTACCTGTGCCAGATGCGCCAACGATACCAATATTGCCAGGGCGAACCTTGTTGGCGAAACACAGGCCAACATGATTGATAATGGCGGTGCCGCAATCTGGGCCCATCATTAATAAGCCTTTTTCGTGTGCAAGGGTCTTAAGCTCGACCTCATCGGCCACTGACACGTTGTCGCTAAACATCAATACGTGTAAGTCGTTATTCAGCGCCGCAAGCGCTTCGCGCTTAGCAAACTCACCGGGAACAGAGATCACCGCTAGGTTGGCATCAGGGGCGTGCTTTAACGCACTTTTTAAAGTGACATGTTTTTTCTCACTGGCACCTAAACCCGTCGCCGCTTTGTCATCGCCTTTTAGGAGTACTTCGACTTCGGCAAGCGCCGCTTCGCACACTTCGTCGGTGGCAGCTTTCACCACGATAAATAGATCACCGCTGTTGGCAGATTGAACTTCGGGTAATAATAGACCGACGTTGGCTAATACCCCTTTATTCATATCGGTTGCCATGGCAACAAATGCCTGTTCAACATCGTTAATTTCATTAACTTTGGTCGTTAATGCCATTAATGAAACCGAATCGAAATAGGTATTCTTTTTTACAATTAATTTTACGACCATATTAGCCTCTACTATATTTCAACAAAAAAGGTGTAATAGCCTATGTAATAGTTGATTTGACATCACAACCACTATTACACCTATGGTGAATGTATCTTTATTTAAAAGAGTTAGTAACTACAAAAACTTTATCTAATGGTTGAATTAAACTCAGCCGCTCGCTTAATTAAACATTCCTAAAAAGGACATCTAGTTAAGTATTATTTATTGAGCAAATCATGTTTAATCTCAATTAGTTCATTGCTGTCATCACAAACTTCAATCGCTTGATTAATTACCGTAACGGCTTGTTCAATCTGCCCCATTATTTCTAATGATTTAGCTTTATGCTGATAATAAAGCCCATTACGATTATCGTGTTTAATGGCATTATCTATGGCAACAATGGCCTCATTATGTAGACCCAATGAACGCAGGCTATTAGCCTGATGGAATGAATAATCATAACGATGGGGCTGTTGCGACAGTAATTGAGTCATCGCAGCGACCGCTTCTTTATGCATGCCTAGTTCACGTAAATAGTTCGACTTGTGGTACAGCACAAACGGTGACGCTGGTTGTGCTGCAATGCCGTTATCAAATTCAGCCAGTGCAAGCTGAGGTTGTTTCGCCAGTCGATAGCTATTAGCGATATACAGATAGAACTGCGCTTTATTGTCACTCAGTGCCAAGCCTTGACGGTAGGCGATTATCGCCTCCTCAAAGCGCGCTAATTCAGTGAGCACATAACCACAGTAGTAGAAATAATCTGCTGGGTTGGCAAAGTCATGGCGATTACCAGTTAATATAGCCAGCGCCGTTTGGTACTCAAACTGACGAATATGCTGTTTAACCAAACGCAGTGACGCACTATAAGCTTGCTTAACCTGCTCGTTTTGAGTCATCAAAGCGACCACATTGCTCTGGCCCTGGGCTTTAGCGTGATCAAGCGCGCTCAATCCATCGCGGTCTTGAAGGTGAATGTCGGCGCCAGCGTCGAGTAACACCTCAATCACATCGGCATATAAATACCCACCGTCACCTAAAATTACCGCTTCTAACAAGGCCGACCAGCCTAGCTTATTAGCGTGATTGACCGGGATCCCCGCATCCAAACTCACCTGTACCGTACGTAGAAAACCTTTTTCGCTCGAGGGCAACAGTGGTGTGCCGCCAAAACGGTTAACACTAGTGACATCGGCGCCATGGGCTAAGGTCAGCGATAAGAGTGCGTGAAAACCATTAGCACCAGCACACAAATAGGGCGTCAGCTGATTCACATCGCGAGCATTCACATCGGCGCCATGCTCAATAAGCACTTTAGCTAGCGCCAAGTTGTTTTGCTGTACCGCAATCATCAAGGCAGTGCAGCCGTTTTCATCTCGGGTATCCACATCAACCTGCTGGGTTAAATAAGCTACCACATCATCGATTCGATTATGGCTTACTAGCTGATGCAGCGACATAGGGGCATTTGTACTCATGTTCACTCCTTAAGCGGCTTCAGTTGCTTCAGTTACTGGGGTCGCAGGCACAGGCTTGCTTAAAGGTTCTTTAGCACTCTCTTTAAGGTTGTAAAAATGTTTAACCCCAAACAGACCGGCCATCATTAAGTAGGAGTAGACATACATCATCGACTCAGGCTGAGCAAAGCCAACCCCATTGGCATGGATAAATCCAACCAACGCTAGACCTGCGGCAACTAAGGCGGCAACTACGGCGCGCAGCGGAGTATTATTGATAGCAAAGACCACCATACAACCCCATAGTAAGCTCGCAAGTGGTGCACCATTACCTAAGCCAACCATGCCTTGGTAATAGATACCTTTTGCCGCTAATGCCTCAATACCTACGTCATAAGCATTGGTACCGGCTGTCGCCAAGGTGTTTTTGAACAGGGTTAATGCCCAGTAGCCAATCCAAGGGAACAAACAAACAAAGATGGCAGGCACTTCCAATTTAGGCGTTTCACGCACTACTTGGTTAGCTGTGACAATACCGATGTAGACTAAGATTGGCGCAATGGCGGCTCCTGGAATCAAGCTCAGTAGCAGCGCACCTAAACCAAACAGACACACTAAGAACATGATCACGCCATTAAATAGGGTGTAACCTATGCTCGCGCCCATCTCTTTATACGCCGCATGGCCCACATACACAGTCACAGGGAAAGGGTTACCCATGAAGGCACCGAGCATAGATGCACAGCCGTTAACCATCATAATTTTGCGTGTCGGGTAAGAGTCACCAGCAGCATCGGCACTTTCGATATTCTCAAGGTCGAATACATAGTTAGCTAAACCCAGCGGTACAGCTGATGCCAAGTAAGGTAAGGCATGAGGTACGCCTTCCATAAAGCTGTCAATGTGCAGCTGTGGAGGGTTAAAGCCCGCATCCGATAGCGAAGCAATAATTGCATCGGGTGACTGCAAACCAAACATCCAAGCCAGCACAGTACCGACAATGATCAGTAATAGCCCAGTTGGGATCTTAGGAAACAGCGGCTTTTTACCAAACCAGTTGATAAAAATAAGCCCCAGCACGACGAACGACACTACAGGCGTTGAAAACGCTTGCAGCATAGGGTTGAGCGCCAACAGTGTGAGGCCTAATCCCGCCAAACAAGACAGCAGTACGGTGCGAGGCACGATACGACGGATAGTGTCACCAAAGAATGAGCCGACGAGTAAGATCATCGCCTCGACAAAACACCAAACTAATGCGATTTGAATAGCAAATGCCGCATCTTTGGTTGTGTGATAAACCGGCATAATCACCAGAAAAGTCACGGTGAAAATAGACGGTGCACTCGGACCAGATGGCAGTGCGGTCACATCATCACGACCGGTTTCTTTTTTTAACTTATACGCAAACCAAGCATAAAATATACTGGCACACATCACTGCCAGACCAAACGCCGGGGCGACCTGCCCCATAACAAATTCTTTAGGTAAACCGACGACAAAAAGCAACAAGCCCATCATAGTCAGTAAATTGGTTAAATTATTGGTAAATAAGCCAAAGAAGGCGGCCCAATCACCTTTGCGCCATACATCACTTATGTCCATATCGCTGTCCTATTGTGATTTAATTATTTAACTTGAGTTAATAACGAACACCCCAAAGTTAACAAAATTATGACGACACAATAAATTAGGAAACTAAATGGCCTAGATTAGCTTTAGCGATACCCACAGAAAAACCAACAAACCGAGATCATTTATTTAACAAGATAAGATCAACTAGATAACACAAGATAAGGTTAGGGTTAAATAATGTGACCCGCTTCACCCTTAAACTGGCGCCTCCCCCTTGCTGGTAATAAAACAAAGCATGACCTATATCACATTGCTATTTTTTGATTGTTGCGCAGCATAACCTTGATACCCATTCAAATAACAAGCTTATGTAAATACAACGATGATATTGATACGAGCAACCACAACCGAAAATCTATAGCGGAGACTTTTATAAGAGAACCACTAGCTGAGCACACCACCCTAGGCAACAAGATAACTAGCTGTAATTAAAGGCAATAACCTGATACTGGTAAGATCGATGGTAGATGGTAGATGGTAGATGGTAGATGGTAGATGGTAGTGACGATAAGTTTGATCTGGATAAAAAATGTTTATTCACTTTTTACTGCAATCTACATTGATTGCAATCTAGTACTACAGGCTGATATTGCTCACTCGAATGTTCACCGTTTAAATAGTATTTAGCCTATTTTGCCTTTGGCGAGCAAAATAGACTAAATAGTAAAGTCAGCTCACCGCTGCGCTAGCCGACGAAGTACACCACCCCTTGCAAACCCAAAAACGCAAAGGCGCCCGCTAAGACATCATCAATCATGATGCCAAAACCGCCATGCACCTTGGCATCCAGCCATTTGATCGGCCATGGCTTAAGGATGTCGAAAAAGCGAAACAGCACAAATCCCAGCAGCAACCATTCCCAGCCTGCGGGCGCAGCAGCCAGGGTGATTAACATACCGACAATTTCATCCCACACGATGGCGCCGTGATCATGCACCCGCATATCTTTAGAGGCTTTATCACAAATATAAAACCCCACCAGCATCAATAGCAGCGTCACACCAAGATACCAAGGTAACGAGAGGTAGCTCATCAGCAAGTAGAGCGGAATGGCCATCAAACTACCATAGGTTCCCGGCGCTTTTGCTAGCAGACCCGAGCCAAAGCCCAACGCCAAAAAGTGGATAGGATTAGTCAGAGAGAGTCTGCGCAGCAGTGGATCGGTCGAGCGTAACTTCATGATGTAAAATGCTCAAAACTAAAATTGGTTGGCTTAAATGTGGCGCCCTCTTTCATCAAACGCAGTTTGTTGCCTGTGGAGATCTGGCCAATTTTAGCAAAAGAGACCCCGGCATGAGCCAGTGACGTTTCTAGGGCGCCGCGCTGTGATTCTGGCACGGTAAAGAGTAATTCATAATCTTCCCCGCCCGTCAGGGCATAGCTAAGCGCTTGCTCATACTCAACCGACTCCCTCATGGCTGCCGACAGCGGTAGCTGATCGACATCGACAATCGCACCCACGTTAGAGTGTTTGAGGATGTGACCAATATCGGACACCAAACCATCGGATAGATCGATGGCGCTCGAGGCGAGATTCCGCAGCGATTGCCCCGCCAAAACTCTTGGCGTTGGATAATAATGACGTTGAATTAAATACTGCGCGGCATCGCCACTCAGCGCTTGCTCGCCCCGTAAAATGGCTAAGCCTAACGCAGAGTCACCTAAGGTGCCGGTCACATAGATCCAATCGCCATTTTTAGCACCACTGCGGGTTAACGCTTTGCCTTTAGGGACTTGGCCATTAATGGTGATGGTGATGGATTTCGGGCCACGCGTGGTGTCGCCCCCCACTAACGCCACGCCATAATACTGGGCAGCATCGCTTAAGCCTTGGCTAAAATCATCGAGCCAAGCTTCATCTATGCTGGGTAAAGTAATAGCCAAGGTCATCCATGCTGGCTCGGCGCCCATGGCGGCTAAGTCAGATAGATTAACGGCAACCGATTTATACCCTAGGGCCTTGGCAGGCATGTCAGCTAAGAAATGGACATTTTCAACGAGAGTATCGCATGAGATAGCGATAGATTTATGTTCGGCTGGATTAACTAAGGCACAGTCATCGCCGACACTTAATACTACGTCGCGGCGAGCTTGACCGCGCTCAGCAAAAAAACGCTCAATTACGTTAAACTCTTTCACAGTTTGACAACCATTATAAATTTAATGTGTTGGCCCACATCCATCAGGGCAACACCTAAGACATTGATTTTTTAATACTTAGTAGTTGTTCGGGCTCAATACGTTAGTGCATGGCTATGGTATGAGGCTTAAAGGCTAAGCCAAACACTCATCACAGCGCTATTGCAGTTTTACAATCGCTATGGCATCGTAACTTAGCAGGTATTAGGCTCTTGTAGGCTATGAGCTGTGGATGACTCAAGGTCATCGGCACACCTTGCCAACCCCCCCCGATAATCGGCGGCTGAAACAAGCATAAAAAATCAACAATTCCTAGCGATGATAACAAAAAAAACGGCATCCTAGGATACCGTTTCGACTATCACTTTCTACCGACTATCTTATCGAGAATGCCATTAACAAACTTATGACCATCTTCGGCACCAAAGGCCTTAGCTAGCTCAATCGCTTCGTTAATCGCAACCTTAAAAGGCACGTCTTTGCGGAAAGTCAGCTCATACGTCGCCAGACGTAATACCGCTTTTTCGATAGGTGAAACCTCATTGAACGGACGCTCAATATGAGGGGTAATTAACTCATCTAACTGGGCGCACTTGATGGTGGTTCCCGATAGCAATTCACGAAAATAGCTAACATCGACACCATCGATTTTTTGCTCAGTGAGGAATTCATGCTCCACATCGGCAACATTATTTCCGCTTAGCTGCCATGAGTAGATAGCTTGTAACGCTAGACGGCGGGCTTTACGGCGCTCTGAAGGTTTCATTCTTGTTCCTAATCTTACAACTGCTGTTCTAGTTCTTGCAGAACATTGACCATTTCAAGCAAACTAAGAGCCGCTTCGCCGCCCTTATTACCTGCTTTAGTACCTGAGCGCTCAATGGCTTGCTCAATGGTATCTGTGGTCAACACACCAAATGAAACAGGAAGATTAAACTCAAGCGCTACCTGAGCCAAACCTTTGTTACATTCGCCTGCAACAAAATCAAAATGGGGAGTACCACCACGGATCACAGCGCCTAGCGCAATGATACCGTCAAATTTACCGCTTGCCGCCACACGACGAGCCGCAAGAGGCAACTCTACAGCGCCAGGCACACGTACAATCGTGATATTGTCATCTGCAACTTGACCAAAGCGCTTTAGCGTATCTAACGCGCCATTAAGCAAACTCTCAACAACAAAGCTGTTGAAGCGTGAGATCACGATGGCAACTTTGGCATTTTTCGATTCGATATTACCTTGAACTACGTTCATTTATCTTACCTAAATTAGCTTTAACAAACCCGGCACGGGAAAAAAGAGGCCGTATAATACCACAGCACACGACGTTGATCCCCATGCAATTTAAACCAAATGAGTGAATTTACTCACATGAGTATTAATCAGCAATATATTCAGTGACTTCTAACCCAAAGCCCGACAGCGAATGGTAACGCTTTGGCGAACTCAGCAGGCGCATTGTGGTGACGCCCACATCGGCCAATATTTGCGAGCCAATGCCCACTTGGCGTGAGGTGCCTTGCCATTGTGCAGGGGCTGCGGCTTCGCCTTTGTCTTGGGCCTCAAATGCTTTGACCTTGGCCAAAATTTCACTGCTGTGCTCTTGATGACCCAGTAAGACTAATACGCCACCTTCATCGGCAATACGCGCCATGGCTTTTTCGAGTGGCCAGCTGCGCTTTTCGTCGCGCTCAGAGTGCAGTAAATCATTAAAGGTATTTTGCAGGTGTACCCGCACTAAGCTGTTTGGCTTAACGTCACCTTTAATAAGGGCATAGTTAAGTTGGTTGTCTATGGTGTCACGGTAGGTGATCATCTCAAACTCACCAAAACGGGTTGGCAACTTGCACTTAGCCTCGCGTACCACTGTGGTCTCTTTGGTATTGCGGTATTCGATTAAATCAGCAATGGTTCCTATTTTTAGACCATGCTTTTCGGCAAAAATCTCAAGATCGGGACGACGCGCCATGGTGCCATCGTCATTCAGGATTTCAACGATAACAGCTGAAGGCTCTAAACCTGCAAGACGGGCAATATCACAGCCCGCTTCGGTGTGACCTGCGCGCACTAAAACGCCCCCTTCTTGGGCCATCAGCGGGAAAATATGCCCTGGCTGCACAATATCGGTTGGCTTAGCATCTTTCGCCACAGCCGCTTTCACGGTCACGGCTCTATCTTGGGCAGAAATACCGGTTGTCACCCCTTCAGCAGCTTCAATCGACACGGTAAAGTTAGTCGAAAATTGCGCGTTATTGTTGGTAACCATCAAGGGTAAATTCAGCTGTTGACAGCGGGCTTTCGTCATGGTTTGGCAAATTAAGCCGCGTCCGAAAGTGGCCATAAAGTTGATCGCCTCAGGGGTGACAAGATCTGCCGCCATGATAAGATCGCCTTCGTTTTCTCTATCTTCGTCATCCATCAGGATAACCATTTTGCCTAAACGAATATCTTCGATAATCGCTTCTATGCTATGTAGTGCCATTGTTAGACCTTGAAATGTTCTTCTAGTAATAAATATTTAATCTGCTATTAGCGGGCATTACCAGCCTCTATCTTAAAAAGCCTGAGCGAGCTAACAGATCCATCGTCACTTCTGGGGCTTTGCTAACATTTTCATCTGCATTGTGCCCCGAATACGTCATTAAACGCTCTAAATGACGAGCAATCAGATCCACCTCGATATTGACGCTATCGCCGGTTTTTAAGTTGATAAGGGTGGTTTCACCCGCGGTATGCGGCACTATGGTTAATCGAAAGCGTTCGCCTTGTACCTCATTCACCGTCAGGCTAACGCCGTCGATAGTAATGGAGCCTTTATGGGCGATGTAGCGCGCCAAACCTTGAGGCGGCGTTAACCAAAATTCGATAGCCTTACCACGGTATTGCCTATCGTCGACGTAAGCGACGCCATCGACATGACCGCTCACCATATGACCCCCTAAGCGTGTGGTCGGTGTGACAGCTTTTTCTAAATTAACCGCTTGCCCCACTTGATAATGGGCAAAGCCTGTCAGTGATACTGTCTCGGCTGAGATATCGGCAACATAACCGTCGCTTAAGCATTCGACCACGGTGAGACACACGCCATTGGTGGCAATGCTATCACCAAGTTTGACATCACTTAAGTCCAGCTTTCCACTGGCCACGGTGAGACGAATATCGTCGCCACGGCGCTCAATTTTCCTTAGATTTCCTACTGACTCAATGATCCCAGTAAACATCTTTACCTACTTAGTTGCTCTGCACTTTAACAGGAGTGTGCACTTAAATTAAATGTAAAACGCCTATCGTCACCGACTTTGCGCTCATCAGTTAACACTAACTTAGGCAGTTGCGTCATCTGAGTATAGTCGGGTAACTGGAGTAAATTACGCCCGTGGCTGCCAAGCAATTTAGGCGCTTGGTATAAGACCAATTCATCGGCCAGTTGCTGTGCCATAAAAGCCCCCGCCAAGGTAGCGCCAGCTTCGACCATCACGCTATTGCACGTTTGCCCTAAATGCCACAGCAATGCTGCGAGCGGCACGCGCCCCTCTTGGGCGTCAAGCTGTAAATGGCTCACATGTTGTGGCCAGGAGGCCTGTACAGACGGGCTATAAGGCGTGCAAGACACCAATAGGATAGGTGATGGGATGGCCAATAATTTTGCTTGGCTACCTAAGCGCGCCTGACTATCAAGCACTACCCGCAATGGCTGCTTTAACAACTCAGCAGGCAGTGAATCGGCTAGGCTTCCAAGCTCTTGATGGCGCACATTCATGCTGGGATCATCTTGCAATACGCTATCGATGCCGGTTATCACCGCACAATGACGCGCGCGCATTCGCTGCACATCGCGGCGGGCATTAGCGCCCGTTATCCACTTCGATGTGCCATTGGACAGCGCCGTTTTACCGTCTAAACTGGCGGCCAACTTAATGCTCACCCAAGGCAATCCTGTCGCCATACGCTTCATAAAGCCTTGATTCAGCGCGGCCGCCTCATCACGCAGCAGATCGATATCGACCTCAATGCCTGCTTGCTGCAGCATCTTAATACCACGACCAGACACCTGCGGATTAGGGTCGGTTACCGCTACCACCACCCGCGCCACTTGCGCATCGATCAACGCCTGTGCACACGGCGGGGTGCGGCCATAGTGGCTACACGGCTCTAGAGTGACATAGGCGGTTGCCCCTTGGGCTTGCTCGCCAGCCATGCGCAGTGCATGCACTTCGGCATGGGGGCCGCCCGCGGCAATATGATAACCTTCGCCGACCACCTTGTCCGCCAAGGTGATAACACAGCCCACGCTCGGGTTGGGTCGAGTGGTATAGCGCCCTTTACGCGCTAACTTGATGGCTTTTGCCATCATTTCAATGTCAAATTTTGACCACGCCATGTGCCATATCCATGCAATCTAATGATTAAAAATCGGTTTATTTGGTCGACTTAGGACTCTGCAGTTTCGCAATGGCGTCACCAAACTCGGACACATCTTCAAAGGCGCGATACACAGAAGCGAAACGGATATAGGCGACTTTATCGAGGTGGACCAAGTGGTCCATCATCAAATTACCTATCATCTCAGAGGTGACTTCGCGCTCACCGGTGGCGCGCAGCGTCGACTTTATCTTACTTAATGCCTGCTCAATTTCATCCATAGATACCGGACGTTTCTCGACTGCGCGTAACATGCCGCCCCGCAGCTTTTCTTCATCGAACGGCTGGCGACTACCGTCTTGCTTAACCACTCGCGGCATCACTAACTCGGCGCCTTCAAAAGTGGTGAATCTTTCATGGCACTCTAGGCATTCACGGCGACGGCGAACCTGATGGCCATCGGCAACCAAGCGAGAATCGATCACCTTAGTATCGGTTGCGCTGCAAAACGGACAATACATTGAGCCTCCAGCATAAAAGCACTTAAATAGATCGGTTGGCATGCATAAAAAAGCCAACTGAGAGATACAAAAATGGCCGCTATCATAGCGGCCATCGAAGTTTACCTGATTTAACCCTTAAGGTTAACCGTAAACAGGGAACTTAGCGCACAAATCAAGGACCTGGTTTTTCACCCGCTCGATAGTGGCTTCGTTGTTGATGTCATCAAGCACATCACACATCCAGTTAGTTAACTCAATCGCTTGCGCTTCTTTGAAACCACGACGAGTGATCGCTGGCGAGCCGATACGCAGACCCGAGGTCACAAAAGGTGAGCGAGGATCGTTAGGCACTGAGTTTTTGTTCACTGTGATGTTGGCACGCCCAAGTGCAGCATCAGCGTCTTTACCTGTGATATCTTTAGCAATCAAATCAAGCAGGAATAGGTGGTTGTCGGTACCGCCAGACACTACATCATAACCGCGCTGGATAAAGGTGTTTGCCATCGCTTTGGCGTTAACAACCACTTGCTCTTGGTACGTTTTAAACTCAGGCTCTAATGCTTCTTTGAACGCCACCGCTTTAGCCGCGATAACGTGCATCAATGGGCCACCTTGGCCACCTGGGAATACCGCTGAGTTTAGCTTCTTGTAAATATCTTCATCATCACAGGCCGACAAGATCAAGCCGCCACGTGGGCCAGCCAGAGTCTTATGGGTTGTGGTGGTCACCACGTGTGCATGTGGCAGTGGATTAGGGTAGATACCCGCAGCCACTAGACCTGCAACGTGCGCCATATCGACAAACAGGTAAGCACCGACTTTGTCTGCGATTTCGCGGAACTTGCCCCAATCGATAATACCAGAGTAGGCACTGAAACCGGCGATAATCATCTTAGGTTGATGCTCAACGGCAAGGCGCTCAACTTCAGCGTAATCAATCTTACCAGTGGTTTCGTCGATACCGTACTGCACGGCATTGTACAATTTACCCGAGAAGCTCACGTGAGAGCCATGGGTCAAGTGACCACCGTGGGCAAGGCTCATACCCAAAACGGTATCGCCGCCTTGAAGTAGCGCCATAAATACCGCTGAGTTAGCTTGTGAACCAGAGTGAGGCTGAACGTTGGCGTAAGTGGCACCAAATAGCTCTTTGGCGCGAGAGATAGCGAGCTCTTCAGCGATATCCACATACTCACAACCACCATAGTAACGCTTACCCGGGTAACCTTCGGCATACTTGTTAGTCAGCTGAGAACCTTGCGCTTCTAATACACGAGGACTGGTGTAGTTTTCAGAGGCGATAAGCTCGATGTGCTCTTCTTGGCGACGAGTTTCATCTTGGATCGCTTGAAACAGTTGTGGATCGAAGTCCGCAATATTCATCTCTTTTTTCAGCATTGGTCACTCCAGCTGTTAAAGTCTTATTAAGTAGGGTTGCGCGGTATTCTACAGTGCAATTGATCACAATCCCAGCATTAGCAACATGAAATTAGCCGTAATTCAGGCTTAGAAATATTCATCTAAGCGCCCCACTGCAGCCAACGCCATAAGCGAGTCATTGTTTGGCAAGCGGATTCTGTTACAAGCCATAAAAGTGACTGTTTACAGCACTTTGATAAAAAACACTGTTTTCGTTTTAGGATAAACCTTGGGTGGCATAAACCGAAAAGTCAGCCCAAAAGCAATTGATGCACACGCCGCCGGCGCCCATCTTCTAAAATACGATTTAAGTTCATACACGATTGCAGTAGAATTGGCGCCATTGTTTTGTCGGAGAGTAAATTTGTTATGGCACAATTTGTTTATAGCATGCTACGAGTGGGCAAAATTGTCCCACCTAAAAAGCAGATCCTAAAAGATATTTCCTTAAGTTTTTTTCCTGGCGCCAAGATTGGTGTATTGGGTCTCAACGGCTCAGGTAAATCGACCCTACTGCGCATTATGGCCGGCCTCGATACCGACATTGAGGGTGAAGCCCGCCCTATGCAGGACCTTAAAATCGGTTACCTGCCCCAAGAGCCTAAGCTGGATGAACAGCAAACCGTACGTGAAGCGATTGAAGAAGCGGTCAGCGAGGCGAAAAATGCCCTTGCTCGCTTAGATGAAGTCTATGCGCTGTACGCCGAGCCCGATGCCGACTTTGATGCGTTGGCCAAAGAACAAGGCCGCCTCGAAGCCATTATTCAAGCGCAAGATGCCCACAACCTCGACAACATCTTAGAGCGCGCCGCAGATGCGCTGCGCCTACCAGATTGGGACACTAAAATTGAAGTCTTATCTGGGGGTGAACGTCGCCGTGTGGCCTTGTGTCGATTACTGCTCGAAAAACCCGATATGTTGCTGCTCGATGAGCCGACCAACCATTTGGATGCCGAGTCAGTTGCTTGGCTAGAGCGCTTCTTACAAGATTACACTGGCACCGTTGTGGCTATTACCCACGATAGGTACTTCCTCGACAACGCCGCTGGTTGGATCTTAGAGCTTGACCGTGGTGAAGGGATCCCTTGGGAAGGCAACTACTCTTCTTGGCTTGAGCAAAAAGATGCCCGCCTTAAACAAGAGTCGGCCACCGAAAACGCCCGCCAAAAAACCATTGCCAAAGAACTTGAATGGGTTCGCCAGGGGGCTAAAGGCCGTCAATCTAAGGGCAAGGCCCGTATGGCGCGTTTTGAAGAGCTTAATACTAACGATTACCAAAAGCGTAATGAGACTAACGAACTCTTTATTCCACCTGGACCCCGTTTGGGTGACAAGGTCATTGAAGTTAACAACCTGACCAAGTCTTATGGCGATCGCGTCCTTATCGACAATTTAAGCTTCTCAGTGCCTAAAGGCGCTATCGTGGGTATTATCGGTGCCAACGGCGCGGGTAAATCGACCCTGTTTAAGATGCTTACCGGCGCCGAGCAGCCTGATAGTGGCAGCATAGAAATTGGTGAGTCGGTGAAGATTGCCTCGGTCGATCAGTTCCGTGATTCGATGAATGATAAAAATACCGTTTGGCAAGAGATCTCTGGCGGCCAAGATATCATGCGGATCAACAACACCGAAATCCCAAGTCGCGCCTATGTGGGTCGCTTTAACTTCCGTGGTGGCGATCAGCAAAAAATTATCGGCAGCCTCTCGGGTGGTGAGCGTAACCGAGTTCATTTAGCCAAACTGTTGCAAGCGGGCGGCAACGTACTGTTACTCGATGAACCCACCAACGATTTAGACGTCGAAACCTTACGCGCCTTGGAAGAAGCCCTGCTTGAATTCCCAGGTTGCGCCATGGTTATCTCCCATGACCGTTGGTTCCTCGACAGAATCGCTACCCATATTTTAGATTATCGCGACGAAGGCCAAGTGAACTTCTACGAAGGTAACTACACCGAGTACACCACGTGGTTAAAAGAGACCTTAGGCACTGAGGCCATCGAGCCTCATCGCCTAAAATACAAGCGTATCAGCTGATCTCATTGACGTTCAAAATCGCCAGGCTTGATGCTGGCGAGCTCAGGTAAATTGATAACGGCTAAAGCGACCAAACGGAGACCCTAGGGTCTCCGTTTTCTATTAAAGGAGCTTATTTTAAATGACGTGTGTTTGAGGCTGAAGTTTAGAACAGGCTTAAACGAGTTGAGTTTCATCAGGTCTCAGGCAACTCCCCTGATCCTCATCGCCCCAGCGTCGCCTACAAAAACACACAGCAATGCAAAATAGTGCTAACATCTCTGGCAACAACTCACAGCCACAAACCGAGAATTCGCGCGCTCAATACGTCCAAAACCCCGCGAGCGCCGACAGAATAAAAGAGAGAGACCTTTGAAGCCCCTGCAATCTATCCATTTGTTTTGGCTGTTATTACTCAGTAACAGTTCGCTTGCTACTCCACAGGCGCAAGATAATACGCCTATCCATGATGGCCCCTATGTGTTTATCGAACCAGGGGCTGCCCAGCCGCAAACGGCGCACTGGATCTGCCACAATCAATTAGCTCAAACCCCAATTAAGCAAGCCAAGCTGCGCCGCCCCAGTGATTGCGCCCAATTGCCTGAGCCCACACTGAATCCCCATGCGACAGCGCTGTTACCCGATACTTATGAAGGGGTAAACAAAGTTATTGCCCTGAGCGATGTTCACGGTCAATACGATGTACTGATTAACTTGCTGCGTCGTCATAAGGTTATCGATAATCAGCAGCGCTGGGCCGCAGGAGATGCGCACTTGGTGATGACAGGCGATATGTTTGACCGTGGCCATCAGGTTAATGAAGTATTGTGGTTTATGTATCAACTTGACCAGCAAGCCCAAGCGGCCGGTGGCCAACTGCATCTGTTAATGGGCAATCACGAACAGATGGTGATGCGCGGTGACCTCCGCTATGTGCATCCGCGCTATCACACCGCCAGCGAACAACTGGGGCGCAGTTATGATGCACTCTATGCTAATGACACAGTACTAGGCCAATGGCTTAGAAGTAAGCACACCATAGTCAAAATTAATGACACGCTATTTTTACACGGTGGCATAAGCCAAGAGTGGATCGATCGTAAATTAACCTTAAGCCGTGCCAATGCCTTATATCGACAACATATCGATACGTCTAAGCCCGAACTGAAGCAAGATGATTTGCTTAACTTTTTATTTTTCGGCAATGGTCCCACTTGGTACCGTGGCTACTTTAAAGCTAACTTTAATCAGCAGGAGCTAGACAACATCTTGGCTTACTTTCAAGTAAAGCGGATTGTGGTGGGCCATACCTCGCAATCACAAGTGTTAGGCCTGTTTGATAACCAAGTGATCGCGGTCGATAGTAGCATCAAGCTAGGTGAGTCGGGTGAACTGCTGATTATCGAGGATAATCAATTAATCCGTGGCCACTATGATGGCGCGCGTTCAATATTGTAACTGTACCTTACCTCTAGCAAGCCACTGTGAGTAAAACGGTTAATGGGTATGATAAAAGAGTGGTTTATCTGCCGTTAGGCATTACAGATTAATACGCCATACCGCTGTCAATGACAGCGGTATGGCTGGTCAAGCTAGACTGAAAAACCTTCCCCTAGCCTAAAGCTTTAGTCCCTTGTTGCTGAGCCTCGATAGCCTGCTGTAACTGCGCCTCGACAAAACCTGGTGAAGTCGTGTGCCCCGAGATTAAGCGGTACATCGCAGGGATCACCAGCAGGGTGATAAAGGTGGCGAAAGCCATACCGAAAAACACCACAGTCCCCACCGCAATGCGGCTCTCGGCCCCAGCACCAGTAGACATAATTAAAGGAACAGCACCAATTAAGGTGGTAAATGCGGTCATTAAGATTGGCCGTAAGCGCCGGGCTGATGCATCGATAATCGCTTGCTCAATATCGCTACCACGATCCCGAAGTTGGTTGGCGAACTCCACGATCAAGATACCGTTTTTGGTCACCATACCGATCAACATGATCATGCCAATTTGGCTATAAATATTCAGCCCTTGGCCCGTAAGGTATAACCCGAGGAAGCCACCAAATACCCCCATAGGCACAGTAAACATCACAACCAGTGGATTAATAAAGCTCTCAAATTGCGCCGCCAATACCAGATAGGCCACCAGCAAGGCTAATGCGAACACTATCATCACACTGCTTTGATTCTCTTTAAAATCTTTCGACTCGCCAGTATAACTCACCGAAATGTCACTGGGTAAATGTTCAATCGCCTTGGCATCAAGAAAGTCCAGCGCTTCGCCTAAGGTGTAACCTTCACCTAAACTGGCTTTAAGGGTGATCGACTTCTGCTTATTGTTATGGCTCAGTTTGTGAGCCGAAGCCACCTCGTCAATATGAGTAATAGCATCGAGCGAGATAAGTTCGCCTTTAGCAGAACGCATATAGATTTGACTCAGATCGGCCATGCTATTAAAGCTATCTTCATTGCCTCGAAGATAAACATCATACTCCTCACCGCGATCGATAAAGGTGGTTTCGCTGCGCCCACCCAGCATCACCTCTAGTGTTTGCGACACTTGAGCGACGCTAACGCCCAATTGCGCGGCGCGAACTCTGTCAACGGTGACCAACAACTCAGGCGTCGTTTGCGCATAGTCTAAGTCAACGCCCTCGAGCATTGGCGACAATTGAGCCTCCTGCTGCATAATACTGGCCCACTTAAACAACTCATCATAATCGGCGCCGCCAAGCACAAATTGTACCGGCTCACTGGATTTACCACGAAACCCGGGCAAGAGCGGATACACCATCACATCGGGGATCCCTTTTAATGCTTTAGCGACCACAGCCAATGCTTGCTGCGCATTAACGCTGCGATCTTGCCAATCTTCCAACTGTATGATCACAAAGCCAGTTTTATCACCCGCTCGGCCGCCAAAGGCGGGGGCTTGGATGCTAAATGACTTAATAATACCCTCACCTAACAGCGGCATTAACCGTTGCTCAACAATATCAACATTGGCAGTCATGCGATTATAACTGGTGCCCTCAGCGCCTTTAATAAAAGCAAAAATAACGCCGCGATCTTCTTGTGGCGCCAATTGTGCCGGTACCTGTTGCAACAATAGACCGCTACCAATAATGCACGCTAAGATAACCAGCGGAGCGCCAGCACGCCACTTAACAGCTTGAGCAACCCAGTGGCGATAGTGCTGCTCTAATCGGCTAAAGAGCCTGTCCATGAAACGATTAAAGCCGTTAGGTTTGACGTTGGCTTTAAGCATTTTACTGCCCAGCACTGGCGTCAATGTGAGCGCCACGATGGACGAGAAGATCACCGACATCGCAAGCATCACCGAAAATTCGGTAAATAAGCGCCCGACCATGCCATCCATAAAAGAGATAGGCAAAAACACCATGACTAATACCGCCGTCGTCGCCACCACAGCAAACCCCACCTCTTGAGCCCCTTTATAAGCCGCAAGCAGTGGCGGTTCGCCTTTTTCGATGTGATGGAAAATGTTTTCCACCACCACGATGGCATCATCAACCACTAAGCCGATTGAGAGGATCAGCGCCATCAAGGTCAGTAAGTTAATCGAAAAGCCAAAGTAGTGCGCCGCGATGAAAGAAGAGATCAGCGATACTGGCACTGTCACAGCGGGAATAAGCGTGGCTCGCGCCTGGCCAATAAAGATATACAGCACCAGTACCACCAGCGCGCCGGTAATGTACAAGGTGGTATATACCTCACTGATGGAGCGATCGATAAAGATGGTGGAGTCATAATCGACCACCAATTGCGTCCCTTGAGGTAAAAACTGTTGCAGCTTATCAACTTCAAGATGCACTTTTTTAGCAACATCGAGTGGGTTGGCATCTGACTGCGCCACTATGCCTAAGCTAAGGTTAGGAACGCCGTCACTCTTAAAGGTGGAGTTTTCATTTTCGGCGCCAATAAACACCGAAGCCACATCTTTAAGGTAAATAGGAGTGCCGTCGCTTGCCGTACGCACTAACAGGTAGTCAAAATCTTCTGGCTGATGATACAGGCGAGCGGTACGAACCGTCATGACGGTGACATCATTGCGCACCTCTCCCCCTGGACTTTCAATATTTTCATTACGCAGCGCACTAATAATATCGCTGGTGGTGACATTACGCCCAGCCATCAACTCAGGATCAAGCTGCACATACATCACCTTATATAATCCACCCGAAAGATTGATGGAACTGACACCTGTGATCAGGCTAAATCTGTCTTCGAGCACCCGCTGCGCGTAATCGGTCAGCTGAGTACGGTCCATGGTCGATGAGCTTAAATTAATGTAAACCGAAGGCTCACCCGAGCCATTGTCTTTAGATACAATAGGGTCGTTTGCTTCTTCAGGCAGGCGGCGCTGAGCACGGGCCACCGCATCACGTACATCACTGACCCCTTCGGTCAGATCCCAATCAAGATCGAACGTCACGGTAATACGTGACATGCCATTACGCGTGGTGGAGGTGATCTCATCGATACCACTGATCCCAGTAAGCTCATCTTCGAGCACTGTGGTTATCTGGCTTTCCATAATGGTCGCTGAGGCACCTTCATAGGTGGTCATCACAGTTACCACAGGGCTTTCAACGTCGGGCATCTCCCGCACTGCCAACTTAGCAAAAGAGACCATACCGAACACGCATAATAGCAAGCTCAGAACGATAGCAACCACCGGGCGTTTAACCGAGACATCAGACAATAACATTAGCCACGCCCTCCTTGAGCTGCAGGCGTGGCACTCATATCATCACTGCTGGCCAAGGCCTCCTGAGGGCTTAAATTGGCTGGGGCAACTTCTTCAATTTTCAGGCCATCACGCATATTGACTAGCCCCTGCACCACTATCTTATCGCCGCGATTAACGCCGTCACTTATCAACACTTTATCGTCAATACGTGCACCTAAGGTAACTTGTGTTCGCCGCGCAACATTGTCACTGTCGATAACATAAACAAAACGCTTAGTGCCTGAATATTCCAATGCTTGCACTGGCACGACTGGTTGTTTAACGGGTGAGAAACCAATATTGGCTGACATCAACATACCCGGTTTTAACTTCTGCTGTGGGTTGTCGAAATTGACCCGCACCTTAAGGTTTAGGGTCTCTGGGTTGATGCGCGCATCGATTGCCACTACGTGGCCCACAAAGCGCTCATCTGGCCAAGCTCGACTCGTTGCGGTGACCGACATGCCGAGTTGTAAACGTGACAAATAGAGTTCGGGGACTTGAATATCCAGTCGCATTGAAGCCAGATCATCTAAGCTGAGCAGCTCGCTGCCCACACTGACCATCTTACCAACACTAAAATCCACCAGCCCGGCCGTCCCCGAAAAAGGTGCGCTGATCAGGTGAAAATCCAGCTCGGCTTGCGCCACTTGCAAGCGTGCCAAGGCGATATCGACACTGGCTTTTTGGGCATCGATTTCGGTTTGAGTGATAGCGTTATTACCAATAAGCTTTTGGAACTCTGTTAGCTTGCGTTGTTCATCTTGAAAATAGGCTTGCGCCTGAGCCACATTGGCTTTAGCTCGGGTGTGTTCGAGCACCACTAAGGTCTGACCCGCGACTATTGCTTGGTTAGCATCCACATTAATACGAGTGATTTTTCCCGCTACTTCGGCGGCTATCTGCACCGAGCGATTAGCTTCAAGTTTGCCAACCAGTGACAGATGCTGGCTCAACTTCTGCTCGGTAACGACTGATGTCACCACAGGAATGACTCGCGATTTTTTAACCCCTTTATCGCGGCTTCCACCAGCTTGAGCAGCTTGGTTTGAATGAGATATAAATTGAAAAATTAGAGCGGCAGATAAACTTAAAATAATAATCGTACTGGTAGTTAAACGCGGTTTTTTCATTATTGATTATTCGTCGATTAAAAAGGCCATTGGAGAGTGGCCGTCATTTTAAAGGCAAATCATCGCTTATAGGGTAAATCAGTGTAAATACACGCAAATTAGCGCCGAAAAGCAACACGAAAACAACATAAAAGCACAACTGACAACTTAAACGGTACTCAATCAAAACAAGCGAACAAATATCACACAAAAATCACTTAATCCCGCTCACGCTATCGTCATGGTTAATATCTCTGGCGATGGCAACCGTAAATGACAAATAACAGATAAAGACTTGGCTATTTCGAGCGCCAACGCATTCTGCTAGGCTTAGTGAACTTTATACAAGAATAAGACTTTCATAGGATAAGCCGTGACGCTTTATTGGCTCGCCCCTTCGATGCGCCAACAGGCGTTTATTTTTTACAAGCGTCATATGCCTCATGCTCGACTGCGAAAAAAAGAGCACCTTGCGGTGAAATACCTCAATGATAATCCTCAAGAGCCATTGATTGCCGCGGTAAGGTTAAGGCCCATAGGGCCATATCAGTTATTAACCGGCATGTTGGTGCATCCAAACCATCGCAACCAAGGCGTAGCTCACAACCTAATGCGAGCACTGTCGCCAGAGCTCAATACTTGCGCCAGCTTTTTATTTGCACTCCCCGAGCTAGTGCCGTTTTATCGGCAACATCAATTTAGCAGCGAAGGTGTGTTCCCCGTTGAAATAGCGCAATTACATCAACGTTACCTTAATCAAGGAAAATCACTCACGCCCATGTACTTTAACACTAAGTCCCGATGTTAACTTGCCACCTAATTACCAGAAAATGACACAAAGGAGTCATAATTCACCACAGTGCTGCAGCTGCATGGTACAACAAAAGTACGAGTGATTAGGCGCGATGCTTATGGCTAGTGCGAGGTGAAGACTGTGGCTACGCAGCCCTTGTGCTATAGTGGCGCAATCATGCTCAACTTCGGAACACTCCTTGAAAAAACTCGCCGTATTTGTCGATGTGCAAAATATCTATTACACCTGTAAAGAAGCTTATGGCCGCCAATTTAACTACCGTAAGTTGTGGCAACACCTAAGCTATGAAGGCGATATTGTCATCGCTAATGCCTATGCCATTCATAGGGGGGACGATGGCCAGCTGAAGTTTCAAGATGCGCTCAAACACATAGGCTTCGATGTGAAACTTAAGCCGTTTATTCAGCGCAGTGATGGCAGTGCTAAAGGCGACTGGGACGTGGGCATCACCATTGATATCATGGAATCAGCTAATGAAGTCGACAGCATTATTTTGCTCTCTGGTGATGGTGATTTTGCATTATTACTGCAACACATCAACCAAAAATATGCATTAAAAACCCAAGTATATGGCGTACCCAAATTGACGGCCAAAGCACTAATCGATGCGACGGATCAGTTTCATGAGATAGATGCTGCGCTGCTGCTTTGATTATTGACCTACTCAGCTCGAACATATTAAAGCTAAATAGGGGGCATGGACGACACCCTCTACACGCCATTAGCCGTAGGGGACAAAAGCGTGCTCGCTTTAGGCTTACGATTGCATCGTTTCGACACAAACATCCCATAAACTGGCTTGCGCCACCATATTTTGATAACAAAAAAATCCTTAAAAGACAAGTGGGTAAGTTATCATTAGTTAATTTACATTGTTTGTCGTATTTATCGTCATCTCCTCCCCCCGATTCGTCTACCCCCGGCAAATACCCGATCTAGATCACGCTTTTACTTAGGTGAGGTTGTTAGGTTAGGGACAGCCAAAGCAGAACGTTTACATGCCTAAATGAGATACCTAGCTCAGATAACTAGGTAACGTTTAGGTACCAACCAATGATAAGGAGATTTTAATGGCTGCTAAATTTTTTATCCCATCAGTTAACGTGTTAGGACAAGGTGCAGTTGACGATGCTATCGGTGATATCAAAACATTAGGCTTTCAACGAGCATTGATCGTAACCGACAAGCCTCTTGTGGATATTGGCCTTGTTGGACAAATGGCAGAAAAACTGGGAAACGCCGGTATTACTTCAACCGTATTTGACGGCGTGCAACCTAATCCAACATTAACTAATGTCGAAGCGGGCCTGACACTGCTCACCGCCAATAAATGTGACTTTGTCATCTCGTTAGGTGGAGGGTCATCCCATGATTGCGCTAAAGGGATCGCCTTAGTCGCGACTAATGGCGGCAGTATTAAAGATTACGAAGGCTTAGACATGTCAACTAAGCCACAATTACCCTTAGTTGCCATTAACACCACTGCCGGTACTGCCAGTGAAATGACCCGTTTCTGTATTATTACCGATGAAGCGCGCCACATTAAGATGGCCATTGTTGATAAACACACCACCCCAATCTTATCGGTAAACGATCCTGAGTTAATGCTACTTAAGCCTGCTGGCCTAACGGCTGCTACAGGAATGGATGCTTTGACTCACGCTGTAGAAGCTTACGTCTCAACGGCAGCTAACCCCATTACCGACGCCTGCGCAATAAAAGCTATCGAGCTCATTCAGGAAAATCTTATAGAAGCCGTTGAAAATGGTAAAAGCATTAATGCCCGTGAACAGATGGCTTACGCTCAATTTTTAGCTGGCATGGCATTTAACAATGCAAGCCTAGGTTATGTGCACGCAATGGCGCATCAGCTCGGTGGCTTTTACGATCTGCCCCATGGTGTATGTAATGCGCTGCTACTGCCTCATGTGCAAGCTTATAACGCACAAGTTGCAGCGACTCGTCTAAAAGATGTGGCCAAAGCGATGGGAGTTAATGTGAGTACAATGAGTGATGAACAAGGTGCTCAGGCGGCAATTGATGCAATTAAGACACTCTCGGTTGCGGTGAAGATCCCTGAGAATCTGAGTAAACTCGGTGTTAAAGCAGAAGACATTCCAACACTTGCCGATAATGCACTTAAGGATGCTTGTGGCTTTACTAATCCAAAACAAGCAACCCACGCCGAGATTTGTCAGATTTTTGAGCGGGCTCTTTAATAATACTGTAGATCTTAGCTAGCACGGAATAAAGCACGCTGGCGGACAACACACAACTAGTCCTTTAGTTGTATTTACGCTAAAATAGCCTTAGCTTGCTTTTTCCCTGCAAAGATTCTGCTTGCTGTAAGCGCGCCTCAGTCAACTACTGAGCGCGCTTTTCTATTAAAATAACGTAGAAATAGCAGTCCAAACACACAGCACCAGCAGCTAAATCCTCACCGATTAGCAATTAGCGCAATTTAGACAAAAACCAAATAACGCCTTAAGACTATGATTACTATGGCATTAAGCCCAGCGCCAGCAAAAACACCTGCACATAAGCAAAAATAAAGCGTGCAAAACCATCAAAGCCTGTTACTATGCACTCGCTCTGTTGTTCAAGAGTTATTAAGAAAGTAAAAGTAAAAGTAAAACCCTAAGCCAAATCCTCACCCTTTTTGTACTCAGCGTTTCCCTTAGCTTCTCGTAATAATTAATAATTCAGCTACTCAGCACATCGCACTATCGCGATACTTTTTAATGAATTTAAATAAGGGACACACAATGTCTAATACAACTACTGGTACTGTAAAATGGTTTAACGAAGATAAAGGTTTTGGCTTTATCTCTCAAGAAAATGGCGGCGCTGACGTGTTCGTTCATTTCCGTGCTATCGCTTCTGACGGTTTCAAGACCCTAGAAGAAGGCCAAAAAGTTTCTTTCGAAGTTGAGCAAGGTCAAAAAGGCCTGCAAGCGGCTAACGTAGTTCCTGCATAAGCAGCTACATTAGCCCCGCTTAACTGCGAACAAAAGGCGACCTTAGGTCGCCTTTTTTGTGCCTACAATATGACCACGACTCAACGCTAAGCTCCATATCCATCTCCATATAGCTAAGCACTATGTTACTAAACACTAACTACCATATGACGAAACACCACGCCACTAAACACTCGCTAGTTAAGCCCATTGCTTCTAAGCGCTGCGTCGACAATATCACCGCTTTAGCTATAACCCTTATATTAGCCATAGTGTATCGCCATCCCAGTAATGCCCCCCCTAACAGCCCCTCTCCTATGGCGCTAACCTATGCCGCTAACAACATTAAAACCGCCTAAAAAGACAGATTCCGCATTAAGCTCGACAATAAAGCAAGTTAACCATGGTCACGCTCGGCTTTAGCACAAAATAAAATGACTAAAAATAAAACATCAACATATTGATTAGCAACAAATTAGCTTGCTAAAGTCGAGAAAGCTCTAGCGTTAGGCCAAAATAAAGCGTGCAAAGTCGATAAAGCGTGTTATCATGCACTCGCTCTGTTGTTCAAGAGTTATTAAAAAAGTAAAAGTAAAAGTAAAACCCTAAGCCAAATCCTCACCCTTTTTGTACTCAGCGTTTCCCTTAGCTTCTCGTAATAATTAATAATTCAGCTACTCAGCACATCGCACTATCGCGATACTTTTTAATGAATTTAAATAAGGGACACACAATGTCTAATACAACTACTGGTACTGTAAAATGGTTTAACGAAGATAAAGGTTTTGGCTTTATCTCTCAAGAAAATGGCGGCGCTGACGTGTTCGTTCATTTCCGTGCTATCGCTTCTGACGGTTTCAAGACCCTAGAAGAAGGCCAAAAAGTTTCTTTCGAAGTTGAGCAAGGTCAAAAAGGCCTACAAGCGGCTAACGTAGTTCCTGCATAAGCAGCTACATTACCCCCGCTTAACTCCGAACAAAAGGCGACCTTAGGTCGCCTTTTTTGTACCTATATTTCGTACTGAACTTTAATACCTACCGATAAACCTGATAATTTTTTGAACAGCCAACTTTGTATTTATCTGTTTGCATTACCTCTTACCATTCCCGCCAAGGTCTTTAATTGACCCACCTGCAATCTAGACCATAGCTCAATTCAATACGACTCGATTAGCTGCTGCTTTATTAATCAGTGGTAATATAAAATATGTAAGACTATGAGAAATGAGACATTGCACAGGTTATGCTTGCTATAGTCGTGTTACAAAAGGTCGACAGCGATTTATAACTCTACGTACTCAATCAGTTTTCTCTATGTTTTGAGTCGAATAAACATTGACCGAAAAGAAACGCGATGCCTATGATGGCATTGATATCCATAATTCAGGTAGGTAATTTATGACAGCAATCTCTCATGTTTACAACTACACAGTTCGATGCCCACACATTAAAGATCCTGCTCATCCCACCACATGGCAAAACCATGTCGAATTTAACGAATCATGCGAAATAGGCCTTAACCGTATCACCAAATGGCACGATCGCTCCGGCCATCGTATCTTTGAACAAGAGGGATTTGTTGTTAGAGAAGCCGATGCTGAAAGCTCTTATTTCTCGATGAACTATTCTCGTCTCAAGTGCAACGGTCATGTCTTGGTCACCTTTAAGATCTATATGGATGACTTCACTAAAGACACTTCGGTACAAGAAATCATGGTGCACCTTATCAAAGACTATCAGCAGAGATTATCTAAACTCGACTCACTTCAAGGATAGCCACCAGTATTCCGATACTACCTCCGTCATTGGAGGTAGTTTATTAATCATCCCCTTAACTGATCTCCTCCGTCCGTCACTTTCATCTGTCGATAAGTTAATGACACTCATTGCTATAGCCTTGCAAGGTTACACTTAAGCACGCAAGCCTTTACTGGCTCAGAGAAAGGGTTAGAATACCCTCACCACCTATCGAAATAAGCCCATATGAAAGTCATTGTTATTCCTCTTATCGCACTGCTCAGCATAGGTGGTTGCGCCGAACTTAAACAAACCGGACGTACCATTGGCGATACTACACGCGATGTTACTACTGAAATTGGCCATACCACTCGCGATGTCACTCGCGCCATTGGTCACGCTTCTCGTGACGCGGTCATTGCAGTTAAAGACGATCTGAGTAAACAAGAAAACGGCAAAGAAGAGTGACGTAACAGCACGCTTACTCTAGATGTTATTCGTCAGATAACAAGCGGCTTAAGCTAGCAAGAACCGGTTACTATAATTAATGGGCGCCAGCAACAAGCCTCCCTGAGGATGGCTTGTTGTTGGTAGCTAACCACCTTAGTTTACAGTAGAGCTTTAAGTGTCTTAATAAAGGTATCGATATCATTGCGGCTAATATCGGCATGGGTCACCAGACGCACAACCGAACCAGGGCTTAATAATATCCCCTGTGCTTTTAATCCCTTAGCAATGGCAGTGATATCAAGTTTATCGCTGACTTTAGCAAACACCATATTCGTCTGCACCTCGGCGACATTCACCTCAAACTCTGCCACGCCCTGAAACTGCTCGGCAAGATAATGGGCATTGTCATGATCTATCGCTAAACGCTCGACTTGCTCGTTAAGTGCCAACTCTGCGGCAGCGGCCAGTATGCCAGCTTGGCGCATGCCACCACCGAGCATTTTGCGCCAACGCCGCGCCTTGTTAATTAAACGCTCATCACCCAACAACAGCGAGCCCACTGGCGCACATAAGCCTTTTGACAAGCAGATAGACACAGAATCAAAATATTGGGTAAGGTCACTTATCGCCAGCCCCTGGGCCACAGCCGCATTGGCGACCCGGGCACCATCAAGATGGATTTTAAGACGATGATTAAACGCTAGCGCTTGAGCATCTGCCAAATATTGTGCCGATAACACCTTGCCACCAATGGTGTTTTCTAAGCTAAGCAGTCGGGTTTTAGCAAAATGAATATCATCGGGTTTAATGGCCGCTTCAATATCGCTCAGCAATATAGAGCCATCGGCCTGATTGGCTAATGGCTGCGGTTGCACACTGCCAAGTACTGCGGCGCCGCCCCCTTCAAATTTATAGTTGTGCGCCTGTTGCCCACAAATGTATTCATCGCCCCGTTCACAATGCGACATCAGCGCCAGCAAATTGGCTTGAGTGCCCGACGAGGTAAACAGGGCGCCATCGAAACCAAAGCGTTCTGCCGCCATCACCTCTAATCGGTTAACCGTGGGATCGTCTCCATAGACATCATCGCCAACCTCGGCGCTGGCCATTGCTTTACGCATCGCCACTGTTGGCTGAGTTACCGTATCACTGCGAAAATCTATCATTATTCCCCTATCCTATCGCTACACAATACACAGTGCAGGCATCTTACTCCTCGGCTGAAATCCTCGCCAGCATAGGAGAGGATTTTTTATTGAACAGCGCCTTATTGAAAAAGCGTCATAAAACCTTTGCTTGATTAAAAACCAGAGCCTTTAAAACCAAAGCCTTTAAAGATCCAGTAAAGTGAGTGGTTACACAAAGTGCTTTAATCTGTCAGCCCTAAAATGGCACCAAGATCTAGCTCAACACCTAATCGCGATGAGGAGCTATGGCTATGCATAAAAATCCCTAAGTAAAAAACAAAATCAAATCGAGTAAGATATCGCGCCACATCAGTAAAAACCTTCAATAGTGCACCCACGCAGCATTAATAAAACTAATTAAAAACTATAAAAAATATCGTTGTCAATTTGCCTTGTCATCAGGCAAAATCCCGCTCCATTTGATCAACGAGAGCAAAAGATGCAACAAGCTGAATTTATCACCTTACTTTGGTTTATTGGCATCATCGCCGAAGCCATGACCGGCGCACTCTGTGCTGGACGCAAACAAATGGATCTGTTTGGCGTGGTGATCATCGGCTGTGCTACCGCCATTGGCGGCGGGACACTCAGAGATATGTTGCTGGGTAACTACCCTTTGATCTGGGTGGAGAATGTGCATTACTTAGTGGCGATAGCTTTTGCCTCATTACTCACAGTGATCATTGCACCGGTGATGCGCTATTTATCCAAATTATTTTTAACCATAGATGCACTCGGCTTAGCCGTATTTTCAATCATTGGCGCGCAGAAAACCTTAATGCTGGGTTTTAGCCCTGTAATGGCGATTGTGATGGGCGTGGTCACGGGGGTATTTGGCAGCGTGATCAGAGACGTTTTGTGTAACCAAGTACCATTGGTGTTCCAAAAAGAGCTCTATGCCTTAGTCGCGTTGCTCACGGCGAGCCTGTATATCGCTCTGGATCATTTTGCAGTAACCAGTTGGCTTAATTTAGCCCTGTCACTGACCTTTGGTTTTGGCTTTAGAATGCTAGCCATTCGTTATCACTGGAGCATGCCAAAATTTAACTATCAATATCATCAAGATAGTGAGGCAAGTTAAGTACAGTAAAGCCTCTATACCCGCAGGTCTCGAGGCTTTAGCTTATCGCTATTTAGCTAACCTATGCTTATTACCTATGTTAGTTTACTTATATAAAGTAAGCAGCTAAGCCATGATGAACCTACCTAAGCTTTAAGCTTACTGGCGAATACCTTCAACCACTAAATCTAAGTTAACATGGCTAGAGGCTGGCCCTAAGTCCATCTTAATATTGTAATCTTTTAGTGCCAGTTCAGCTTGGCCAACGAAGCCAACACGATAACCGCCCCAAGGGTCTTTCCCCTCACCCACCAAGTGTGCATCGATAGTGACCTCTTTGGTCACACCGTTAAGACTCAACTGACCCTTAAGTACAAATTCGCCATCACCTTGTGGTTCTACAGATGTCGACGTAAAGGTAGCTTTAGGGAATTTGGCCACATTCAAAAAATCACTACTACGCAGATGCTTATCGCGCTCAGCATGATTAGAGTCGATGCTGGCAGTATTGATAGTGACATTGACCTTAGAGGCGCCGATATCGCTGCTATCAAAACTAAAGTCACCAGCAAAGTCGTTAAAACGCCCTACCACAAAGCTGTAACCAAGATGACTGACACTAAACTGCACCGAGGCATGCGCGCCTTGAGTGTCGATAACATAATCGGCGGCATTCACTTGCGCCGACATTAAAAGTGCACCAGCAATAACGCTGCTTAATATACCCTGCTTCATTTTATCTCCTTAAATGTAGTCATTCTGATTAATGTAGAATCTTTATCTATTAGATGATGCTTAATCGCCCCTAGGGCATGTACGATCACCAAGCCGATAATGCTATAGGCCAAATATTGATGCACTAGGCCAGCAATATCGGCTTGACCAGCAAATAACTCCCCCATACTGGGCAGCTCAAACAACTCAAATACCGGTATGCTGCGCCCATCGGCGGTAGAGATCAGGTAGCCACTGACAAAAATGGCCATTAACAATAGATACAGCAGAGCATGCACCCAAGAGCTGAGCCGCTTTTCCCAACGCTTATGCTGTGGTAACGGCAAAGGTTTAGGATTGCCCCAGCGCCACATCAAGCGAACAACGGTGGCAAGCAGCAGTAGAATCCCCATACTCTTGTGTAATGCTGGCGCCGTTTGGTACCAACTACTGTAATACGTTAATTCCACCATCCAGAAACCCAGCCCAAATAAGCCGATCACCACCAGTGCCGATGCCCAATGTAATACCATACTGACCGCACCATAACGGTTCTGCGTATTGTTAATCACGGTTTTACCCCACAAGTTAATTCTGTTGCCGATATTACTTTCGACTTTAATAGGGTAATAGCGCGTAATTTAGCCAATAACGTTCTATTTTTTAGAAAAACCTAAAAATCATCAGCTCAATCGGCTCACTGGAAGCCAAAATGTGTCGAATCATTGGCGATTAAGCTCTCTCTCGATCCCCGTCCCCCCGCTCATCTCGTATCAAAAAGCAGCGTTTTTGATAAAAAAAAACCACTTCGCACACTAACTGACCATGCAGTTAAATTTATCTAAAAAAGCACTTGCAGGAAAAATATCATCGCTATATTATACGCGCACTCCAAACGAGACGGGTTACAAACACCTGGTTTGAAGTAGTTAACTAACGCTTAGTTTAGTTTGCCCGAATAGCTCAGTCGGTAGAGCAGAGGATTGAAAATCCTCGTGTCCCTGGTTCGATTCCGGGTTCGGGCACCACTATTTAGATGTAACAGTTAAGCCGGCATAGCTCAGTTGGTAGAGCAACTGACTTGTAATCAGTAGGTCCCGAGTTCGACTCTTGGTGCCGGCACCATAAAAATAAAAAAACCACTCTTTGAGTGGTTTTTTTATGTCTAAAATTTACCTCATCATCCTATCCCTAAAATAGACGTTATCGATTAGGCTGAGCTTATCAGGCTAATCAATCTCTCTTATGTAGATCATTGGCGCCCCCTGCTAAGCTAAAGCGACATAATGCCAACGTCCCCTATCCCCCTCTCTCCTTTAATCATTGTAGATAAACAAAAGATAGTGGCTTGTTATCAATAAAAATAGCCCATAAAAAAAGGAGCCTGCGCTCCTTTTGATAATCCTGTTATTCGATCACTGGCTCACTTCCAGCTTTTTATCTTATGGCCTTTCAAGGCATAAAACAGGATAAACAGATAACAAGGTAACATCACCATATAACCGCCTTGTAATCCCAAAGAGGTGGCTGAGCTGGTTAGCCCCCAAAATAGGGGACCAAACGCACCACCGGCAATCCCCATAACCAACAATGCCGAGCCGGTGCTGGTCAACTTACCCATCCCCGACAGCGCCAAAGGCCACACCGCAGGCCACACGATGGCGTTAGCTAAACCTAAAAAGGCGATCATCAGCAAGGTATCGGGCAGCATGACCCCACCTAACGGCACCAATAGGGTGTTGGCTATCACATAGGACTCATTATTCCCCAATAAAATCCCCATCGTCAGCAAGATACCCAATAGAGCCGAGATGGTTAATGCCGTGGGTTGGGAGATAAAGCGCGGAATAGTTAATATACCTAAGATATAACCTAACACCATGCAGATCATGGTATATGAGGTCATGACGCCATATTTTTCGACCCCTAAACTTAACGCAAAAATACCTATGGTATCGCCAGCAATGACCTCTACCGCGACATAGAAAAATAGCGCAACCACACCTAAAGCAAGATTAGGGTGCGATAACGCTTCGCGAGTGTGCCCTTTACCGCTTAAGGTTTCATCATCTTCCTTAGCCAGCTCAGGTAATGGCGACTTCTTCACTAAAATGGCTAAAAAGCCGATAAATAACGCCATTCCCATATAGGGATACACTAGGCTATTTGCCATTTCATCAATTTGCACTTGGGTAAGCTCTATGCCGACGCGATCACTAAAGCTGTCTAAAATGAGTGCGGTAAACACCATAGGGGCAATCACACCCGCACCTTTATTTAAAATCCCCATTACGCTAACGCGCGCTGCTGCCGATTCTTCTGGACCAATTCTTACCACATAGGGGTTTACCGCTGTTTGCAGTAAAGTTTGCCCAGTCCCCATCACTAACTGAGCCAATAAAAACAGCGCAAATATTTGTGTTTTAGCCGCGGGAATAAAGAGTAAGCCCGCCAACATCATGATCCCCATACCTAAAGCCATACCACTCTTGTAGCCTACTTTGCGGATCACCCATGCCGAGGGTAAGGCAGTAAATGTCACCGCAATATAAAAAGAGAAGAGGATTAACGATGCTTGTAGAGGGGTGAGTTGCAGGATCTGTTTGAGGTAAGGCATTAACGACCCATTTAACCACGTCGCAAAACCTAATATAAAGAACAGTCCTGCGACAATCGCCATCGGGATCACGCTGCTGCGCTTATTTTCGCTATTTAATGTCATTTCCATAAGCCAAGTTTCTTATAGTAATTAATATATTGGTATGGGGTTAACCGATACCGGCTCAGTATTGATAATGGTACTTATGACAATGGCGACGCTTATTCAACCAGACTCTTTGCCACCTTGTTTCATCGATGTTAAAACATAAACCTCAAAAAGACAACGCTGTCATTTTGGGTTTTTATAAAATCAAGTACTAACAGCAAGATTTAACGGGCTAAAAGACAATAAAACCACTCAGCAGTAAAAATTACACCTTAATAAATATGTCACGCTTATACATCCAAAAAAGTAACAACCACTGCACCAGCAATAAGGCTAGCGTGGCGGCCAACATCTGCGCATTGGCGGGTAATGTATCGATGAGCCCACCAAAGAGACTGCGTGCCATATAATCCCATTTCACCAAACTAGAGGCTAAATAGATGATGATGGCGTTACAGCCGATGACCACGAAAACATAAACCAATTTATGCCATTTCAGCACATCCACCAGCGCATAAAATACGCCAAGTAACAACAAGCTCCAGCCGGTAGTGACCAACACAAACGAGCTGGTCCACAGATCTTTATTGACTGGCAACAAGCCATCACACCACCAGCCTAAAGTTAATACGCTAACGCCAATCAGCAGCAACAGCGCCACTTTAGTCCACTCCCCTTTGGGGTGCGTTTTAACAATAAAGCGCCCGGTAAACACCCCAGCAAGGGCGTTAATCACCGCGGGTAAAGTGGATAGTATCCCTTCGGGATCCATCGCTCGTCCTTGGTAGGTGATCCCGGGGAGAAAATGACTATCGACATACGCATTAATCGAACCCTCCATCGATAAATCACCTGCCACCCCACCCGGTACTGGCAGCAGCAATTGCATCGCACCGTAGCCAATCAGCAACCCCAGCGCCACGATAATTTGAGTACGCAAACTGGTATGCCACACTAAGATGGCGGCAAAAAACCAGGCAAAGGCAATGCGCCCAAGTACACTGGCATAACGGACATCATCTAAGGATGCAGGCACCCCGCCCCCCCAACCATGGTTATAAAGCACACCCAAAAATAGCAGTAATAACAAACGCTTTACTGCGTGACGATACACAGGCCAGCGCGCAGACCAAGACAAAGCATCAAGCCGCTTGGGCGATAAGCCAAGGGCGACGCCCGAAAGGAAAATAAATAGCGGAAAAATCAAATCATAAAAGGTAAACCCGTGCCATTGGCTGTGCTGCATCTGAGCATCGGCAATGCGCCAACCTTGCCAGCTGGTCAAAGCGAAGAGGCCGGCAAATAGGGCTTCACCGCCTAAGATCCAAAACATATCGAAGCCCCGTAAAGCATCGAGTGACATTAATCTCGGCTTAGCCATCTTGGCCTGTTCGGCTTGCATTGGCATACTTCCTATGATGTTTATAAAGATGTAGTTTATCTATCACTAGATAGCGCAAGGCCCTAAAAGCATGACTTTTAGGGCCTGTTATTGATTCAAATGCGTTAGCCTTGATACACCAAGTGCCCAGCAATATAGGTTTGCTGTACCTTATGCTGGTCTAACAGTACCAAATCGGCCTTGGCGCCCACACTCAGCTGTCCCCGCTGCGCCTGATGTCCGATAAACTGCGCCGGATAGAGAGCTGCCATGCGCAGTGCTTCATCGAGTGATAATCCGAGTAAGTTGACGCTATTATTCACCGCTCCCATCATATCAAGTACACAGCCCGCCAGTTCACCTGTCACCGCGTTTAAACGCGAGCCTTGGCGAACCACCTGCGTGCCAAATAGTTCGAAACTGGCATCTTGCGCCATACCGACAGGCGGCATGGCGTCGGTCACTAGCATCACCTTACCTTTAGGTTTAGCGTAAATCGCGACTTTAGCGGCAGCGGTATGTACATGGTGACCATCGACAATCAACCCGCACCAGGCGTCACGACTCTCGATGGCGGCGCCGACCATGCCAGGCTCCCGCGACCCCATTGGTGACATGGCATTAAATAGGTGCGTAAAGCAGGTGGCCCCCGCAGCCAAGGCTGCGACTACCGTGTCATAATCGGCGTTAGAATGGCCTAAGCAGACCCTAACCCCTTGCGCGACTAATGCCTCAATCACTTCAGTGGAGACATTTTCTGGTGCTAAGGTAACGACTTTGGTGCCTAAGTCGTTGCGGCTAAAGATGGCTAATTCCGCATCAGAAATACGCCTAATATGCGACTGGGGATGCACCCCTTTTTTGGGCACCGACAAGTGCGGGCCCTCAAAATGCACCCCAAGCACACCATGACAACCTTGAGCTATCGCTTGGGCAACAGCATCGGCAGCACGCTGCATCACCTCTACCTTATCGGTGATCAGGGTGGGTAAAAATCCTGTGGTGCCAAACTGCGCGTGAGCCCGGCCTATGGTGTTAATACACTCAACACTGGGGTCGGCATTAAACAGTGCTCCACCGCCGCCGTTCACCTGTATATCGATAAACCCAGGCACTAAGGTGCCAGTCAGTTTAATGGGCTCAACGCCCGATACCGTATCAAATACGCGAATATGACCATCTTCTAGCGTGATGGGCAGCTGATGATGAAACTGCTCACCATCAAACAGCCGTTCAGCAATGAAAGTTTGTTGCATAACTAATGTCCCCTGAAGCCGTTAACGCTGGCGGCGTGCAATAGTTAACGTGTGGTGGATTGTGCGGCCACCTGCTGGCGGGCATAGTAAGCGGCACCAAATTCTGGCGGCGCGATCACCGGCGCGATGTTGGCCACAACATCGCTATCTAACCAAGGTGCTAACGGTTCGGCTAAGCCCCCAATCATTGAAAAACGTGGTGGATTAAGCTCAAACAGTTTATGGGCCAGCTGACTTAAATAAGCGGCGCCTTCGGTCACAATCGCTTTGGCGACCTCATCATTATCATTGGCACAGGTTAACACCGTCCGTGCCAGCGTGGCATAGCTGCTGGAGGATTGTCCGGCTAAATGCGCCACGATACCCATGGCATCGTACACCTTAAAATATGCCAGTAAACGCTCAGTTAGCGCCGTTGGCGGCGCAAAGCCATCGAGGTGTAACAGCACTTGTTCGGCCGCTTTTAGCCCTAACCAAGCGCCGCTGCCCTTATCGCCTAACATAAAGCCATGGCCACCCAGGCACAGAGATTGCTCACCGACATGGGCATAACCACACGACCCCGTACCCGTTATGATAACCGCACCATCGCCTCCATTATGGGCGCCAATGCAGGCGGCGTGTAGATCGGTTGTGACATACATCTGCGCAAAGGGATGCTGCCAGTTTGCTACCTGCTGGTATAGGTGCGGCACATTAACCCCTGCTAGCCCTAATCCGGCAATGAGCTGGCGGCTATCGCTTAAGGCTAATCCTGCATCGGTTAACGCCAGCGCGGTCGACTGTTTAATCGACTCAAAGGTTTGCGACAAACCATGAAGTGGATTAGCGCGCCCAGCAACGCCACTGCCTAAAATACGATTGTCTGCAGCATAGATGGTCGCACGGCATTTACTTCCCCCACCATCTATACCTATGTATAAGGGCGTATCCTTCGTCTGATTCAATCCCATTACGGACCTCTTTTACCGTGTTAATATCCAAAATTACCGTTAATCGAAACCATAACTTTGGGTCGCTACTGCAAGTTAATACAATGTTACAATAACAATGACAGCGTTGTCATTTATTTTATTGCTATCGATAGACAACTAACATGCCATCTAGCATCGAATTGATTATTGCTCTTGATATTGCAAACTTCGCATCGAAAACGTAAGTAAAACCACATCAAAAAGGCTCCGTCATGCCGCGGCTTGTTGATGGTGGAGCAGGAAAAGAGTGACCTTGATAGTAGGTTGTCACTCTCAAATTCAAGCAGACTAATTGACGCTGAGTATGCGCCCTTTGCGCTGCCCATCCGCCGCCACGCCTCTGACCTCGACTTTGCCCTCAACCTCGACTTGTTGAGTATAGGGTTGCCACTGCCCCCCATTCAGTCGGTATTGGGCCTGCAAACCAGGATAGAAGTGGTTAATCTGCAACATGCTATTTTTAATACGCGCCCCTAGGGTCGGCACTCGATAGGCAATATTGGCCATATCAAGTTTTAGCAACTCTTTATGACCAAGCGTGTTGGCAAATACCTGCCATTGAGCCAGCTGCTTGGCGCGCATATCATCAGTAAAGAAGCCGCTATCTTGATGATAGATAGCCCCTTGGTACTGATATGGCACTTCCCAGTCGGCTTGATGCCAAGCACGCTCGGCCAGTACTAATAGGCGCGGAAAAATCATATATTCGGCAACATCGTCACTGCGAATGGTCTCACTCCATATTTGCCCTTGAAGGCCACGAAATGTCACCCTTTGGGCTAAGGGACCACTGAGACGTTGTCCTTGCTCATTGAGTTTAATGGTGTCGTCAGCGATAAAAGGTTGGCCTTCGATATTGGTCCACTGCTCGGCGTTAGCGGGGAGGTTATCGGGCATAAAGCTAAAAATCTTGCGCTCGTTGGTATTACGACTTGCCCAGTAATAGCCATGCTCTTTCGGATCGGCCTCATAAGGAAAATCGAAATAGAGCACCTCAGGATTACTCAGCACTGTATGCCACTGTAAATTAGCTTGTTTATGTGCACGCTTAAAACCGTCATGGGAGATCACATCCCAAATATTACTCTGGGTAGTGGCTGGCATCCGCTCTGGGCGAGTGTGGCTCATGCCATCGCTCCACCCTGCTGCCTCTATGCCTTTTTCAGCCAGCATATTGGCAACACGCTCAATAAAGTAGGCGCCATAATCTTGCTCACTGGCCACGCCTTTATCGTTATTGCGTAAAAACGCTTGGCATACTGGCGACTCAATCCAAGCGCCTGCCGTTTCATCGGCGCCAATATGGTAGACGGTCAAGGGCTGGCCTGCTTGCTGGTGTAGCAGGGCTATCTCATCGACCACTTTGCCGACAAAATCAAATGACGACTCCAGACACACGTTAAGCGTATTATCGTCATAATATTGGATTGAGGCGTATTGTGTGGTGTCCTGAGGATCGATTAAACGATATTGATTCGCCGCCGCAATATCACCTTTTGCCAACAACTTACGATAGCGCGCCTCCATCGACTTAATGGCTGCGCGCGAATGTCCTGGCATATCCATCGAGGGGATCACTTGGATTTGGCGCGCGTTAGCATATTTAAGGATGTCGATATAATCGGCTTTAGTGTAATAACCATTAACAGCGCTCGCGGCGTCGGGACCACTGCCAAGCTGCGGAAGCAGACAACGATTTTCCTGCAAGTCATGGCAGCGTTTACTGCCAATGTCGGTTAATTCGGGCAGGCCATCAATCTCTAATCGCCAGCCTTCGTCATCGGCCATGTGCAGGTGCAGCTTGTTAAGCTTATAGGCTGCCATCTGATCGAGCAGATCTAAGATAAACTGCTTGCTGTGAAAGTTACGCGCCACATCGACATGCATGCCTCTAAATTCATATCTTGGCTCATCTTCAATCTGCATGGTATTTACGCTAAGCGCATTCACATCGATAAGGCTAGTGAGCGAAGCGATACCATAGGCGTATCCCGCATCATCGCCAGCGCGGATCGTAATGTTATTAGGCGCGATGGAGAGCTGATATCCCCCGGCCATAAGTGGTTTCGTTAAGGGGCGTAACGTCAACGAGATCCCCTGCTTTTGCTCGGTAACACCAAGGCGCTCAAGGCGTGCCAATGCTGCATCAATTGCGCTACGCTTGACCTCTGTAGCTGATAACTTATAGCCAGAGCTGAGTGACACTGCTAGTGCATCACTGTCGATAATTTGCGATTTAGGTGTAGGAATTATGGTGTTAATAGCAAGTGTTGGCTCCGGCTGCACCTGGGCATTGGCCTCAAATAACACCTCAGCCCTGGCCCATTTAAGCGTATCGGTATCGCTGCGCTTATATTGAGTTTGCTCACTGACAAATGCCACGGCGTAGGGGCGCGTCTCCATGCCGGTGTCAGGATCGATACCCAAGCGAGTACTGGCAATCACCTCAGGCTCAAGCCCTGACGCCACAATATAGTAATTAGGCATCGCATCCGTTTCAGATAATTGCCATAACTCCCCGAGAAAATCCACAGTATATGTTTGCCCGGCCTCAAAACTGGCAAACTGCTCGGTGGGGGTAATTTTATGTAGATCACCTTTGACATGGGTAATAGCAAACTGTGGTGATGACACAGACAATTGCTGCGGTGGTAACACCGCCTTAACGGGCCGCAGTTGGCTGTAATAAATCGCCCAGTCGCGTGCTTTAAAATCAATTGCCGATGTAAAAGTGATTTGCGCGGCAAAACAGCGTCCATCGACACCGCTACTGGTGCATTGCTGCGGATAATTAGTCAGCGTTGCATAGGTAACGGCCAAGGTGTTGGCAAAATCATGCAACTGCTGTTGCGATATCGCGCCGTTTTGAGACGCTGCCGTACTGATAGCTGCAGCTTTGGTCGTAGTGGCGGGCTGAGGATCAGATAGAAGACTTTGTGGAGATGAAGACTCGAGTGATTTTGGGCTACACGCCGCACTTGATAAGGTGAGCATCACCGCGAGAGCGGCAAGATTATTATTCATGGACTTCCTCTATTATCTTATCCACAACGCGCGATACCGAGTTTGTGGTTTTTTATCCATACTCATTGGAGCGATACGATTTATGATTAACCCAGTGCCTTTGCATGCTAATGAGGGTGAATAATGGTTTCACGACAGCAACTTTAAATACCGTTAGCCACTATGATGCTTCGCTATCAATCACTAAAAATCGCCATAAAAAAATGCTAGGTGCAGTAACTGTTATTCACAGAATAAAGCACCTAGCTATCTCTAGCATCCGGGGAGAGACTATAGGAAACATCAAACACAATCATGCCGGATAAACCAAGCGATAACTGCCAAACACATGCATGTAAGAGACCTCTTCCTACATCATGTTAACCTTACAAACAGAGATGTCACACAAGCAAATGACAACGCTGTCATCCGTAAACTTACACAACAAAAAACAGAATATCTACATTTTTTTGACAAAAAATGTTTTTTTTAGCCTAACCACTGTTATTCCTATCCAGATTGGCACAGTCTAGAGATATAAAAATCAAAAACAATTTCACGACAATATTGATAACTATTGATAACATAATCATGTTGCTCTCATATGTAACCTTCGCTAAGTTAGCTGTACTGTAATTGTCATGCTCAATTGATGAGGCGATATGTCTAAGCATGGCACGATATCTACAATTAAAAACCTTAATAAACAGATGAGTACATGAAGAAACTTATTTTAAACACTAAGTGATGCGATGCTAAATGACTGGGTATCATTGCCCCAATAAAACCAACTCTAACTATTGGGGGGTAAAAGAGATAAATTGACTAGACTCACAAAATAACAACCAAAGTAAATACCCAATAAAAACAAGCCTTTAAGTTAATGAAACTAATTAGCGTTAGGAATAATTTAAAGGCGGCTATGTGACTTTAGCCAACTTAAACTAACGCCAACGAATTGCATAAAGGTAACCAACCATGACACAAATAGCCCCCCTTTCTTCACAAAAACACTTGCACTTCAAGTTAGCGCAATCAACAGACTACAGCCGATTTTCTGCTGAACACTTAATCCCTGTTGTTGCGCGAGAGATCCCCAATTTAGCCGCTGAGTTCCCCATTGTATTTGTGAAAAATAGCGAGACAGGTCGATTTACTCCTGTGGCAATGATGGGCATTAAACCTAAAATAAATCTTTATTGTCAGTCAACTAAATGGCATGCGCCGGTAACCCCATTAGGGTTTAGTAATGCTCCTCTCTCCCTCGCCAAAACATCTGCACAAAGCGATGAACTCATGATCTGTATCGATGAGCAGAGCCCCTTACTCTCACAACATGAAGGGATCAGGCTCTTTAACGATAATGGTGAGCAGACGGACTACCTTACTGCCAGAACCAATGCCTTAATGGATATTGCAGCACTACATCAACAAACACAGGCTATATGCCAATATCTGGCTGATAAAAATCTGCTTAGCCCGCAACAACTCACTATTAAGGGAGGCGAAAACGTACAACATATCAACATTAATGGCGTATATGTGATCGATGATGAAAATCTTAACGCTATCAGCGATGAGGACTTTTTAGCACTTAAAAACAAAGGATTACTGCCCATTATTTACGCTCACAGAGCTTCGTTAAACCAGTTATCAAGACTGATTGTTGAACAGAATAAATACGACAACCAACAATAATTCATCACGCGATAATCTAGTGGGGATAAGTAATCATTTACACTTGGCGATATAACAAAAAGTCATATCGCCAAGTGCTCAATATAAATAGATGAGCTAGGCTCTCAAATGAGTAATATGGCGCAGCTTTATATCAAGCGTTTAGTGCTCACCTCACTTTTAGCGTTAATGGAAATAAGCACCACTGAAATCAGTTTTTTTGTAATCCATAGCGAATAATTTTTTGTAATAAATCCCTATGATCTGGCAGCGTGTCGACTAATTGAGCCGTCATTTGTTGCCCTTTTTGTCGACGAGATTGCCACGATGCTTGATGATCTTGATTCTCGCCAGCATGCGGCCGAGTATTAAATTGCATCCCGTAAAGCACATAGAGGTAATTTTCTAGGTCAAATACCTCAAACTTACTAAAAAAGTCTTGCCGACTCGGAATATGGTTTTGCCACAACTGAAGCCTATCGGCTAATGCGGGAGGAATGGAATTGCTGTCGCGGTTATCGACCCAAAAAGGCGCATCTGTTCGATCGGATATGCAATAGTGTAATTTAATGAACTCAACCACTCTCTCCCAGGCGTAGCTCATCACCTTATTTAGTTGCTCGGCAATCAAGCTTAATTCTGCCTTATGTTTTGGCAATCGATTGGCAAAAAAACCTGCGGCAAAGTCTGTTAATAAGATAGAAGTGGCTTCCAATGGCTCTAAAAAACCTTGAGCCAAACCGAGTGACAAACAGTTTTGGTGCATAAACCGCTCACGGTAACCTAGCCTCATCGGTAAAATACGGTATTGAAACTTCGCTAAATCGTCACCAATGTATGTCGCCAATTTTTTAAGCGCCGTAGCCTCGCTCATATATTTTGATGCGTAAACAAAACCAATTCCACGACGCTGAGTCAAGGCTATGTCCCAAATCCACCCAGCCTGGTGAGCAGTAGCTAGTGTAAATGGCGCAATCGGTGCATCATCAGCAATGGGCACCTGCACCGCAATCGCCTTGTCGACAAAAAGTTGCTTAGACTTGTCGACAAATGGCACCTTTAGCGTCTTATCAATCAGCAGTGCCTCAAAGCCACTACAATCAATATAAAAATCAGCGGATATCGTACCGTGACTATCGGTTTCAAGAGACGCTATATCACCACTATCATTAAGATTTACCGCAACCACATTTGCTCTAATATGCTCGACCTTGAAGCGAGATGTGGCATTGGCTGCCAACAACTGCGCAAACTTCGCCGCATTAAGATGATAAGCGTAACCAAGTGAGCCTTTATATTCGGCATGGGTGATCTGTTTTGGCCCTTTATAAGCTTCACACACTGCATGTTGAGGTGAGACCACATCACCATAGTAGCCCTGTTTATTTTGCAACCAAACAGGGGTTAAAGCCTCCTCCACAAGCAATGGGGAATCAAATAAGTGATGATAAAAATTATGTTCGCCGTGACGCTCCTTATCTAGCCAGTTAACAAATTTTATCGATTGCTTAAACGTTGCATCGCAACTTCGAATAAGCTCAGCTTCACTGATACCGAATCGCTTTAAACTACTACGAATAGCTGGCACCGTTCCCTCACCAACACCAATTGTTGGGATATCGGGCGATTCAATAAGCGTCACAGTCACCGCTGTATTATCTGCTAATGCCTGACCAATATGATTTGCCGCCAACCAACCAGCCGTGCCTCCGCCAACAATAACGATTGTTTTAATGTCCATGTATTACCTTTTCAATCTGACCTATAGAGCCTGATAGCAACAGCTTTAATCTTGTTATGCTGTCAATAAAAAGCCCAGCAGATGCTGGGCTTAATTACAATCAACTATCTCAATAGTGATTAGAATCTAAGTGCAACACCCACCTTGTATCGAGCTTCACCTTCGAAACTCCACACCGGGTAATCGGCTTTAAATTCAGGGATAACTTCGGCATCTAGCGGAGCAATACCTGTTTGTATGCTATCTTCTTCGGTTAAGTTAACCGCTTCGAAGGTAATGTCCATCCAATCGGTAATACTGTAGTTCATGCTTAAGTCGAGTGAACCATAGTCTTCATGTTGCCGGTTGCCATAAAATCCTGGCAGTTCACGCATCATGTACTCACTACGCCAGTTGTAAGCTAAGCGAGCATTGAAGCTCTCCATCTCATAGTAACCGACTAAGTTAACTGTATGCTTAGAGGAGTCAGAGAAGACACCGACTTGATCAGGGTAGTTCTCCGCTGGTGAACCCGCATCGGCAAAGGTGTAGTTAGCCGAGTAGCCAAAACCATTGTCATATGAGTCTTGAAGTTGTAATTCAATCCCTTCGATACGACCACCATCGGCATTGTACTTTTCACTGACGGTCCAGCAATCGTAAATTCCAACGCCGCATGCACTATCACCTTGGGCGATAAGGTCGTTATCATCAATACCAATCTGCTGGTTTAACTTTTGACGAGTGGTGATAAATGAGCTGACATCTTTAATAAAGTAAGTGATAGATGCTAAGCCTTCGCCGCCAAAATACCACTCTAAGCTAAGATCTGCCTGCGTGGCTTTAAACGGGTCTAATGAAACTGAGCCACGGTTTAACTTTTCATTACCCGGCGTTCCATCGTTCAGGCCTGGAAGTGTTGATGTAGCAAAAAGCTCAGAATAGTTAGGACGCGATATCACTTGCGCCGCAGAGGTACGTAAAATCAGATCTGGAGCTAAATCAAATGCGATATTCACACTTGGCAACACATCGTTATAGCTAGACTTATCAGTACTCATCTCATCGGCAAATTGGCCTGAATCACTCAATGCATAGTAATCTGATTCGACATCGGTAGAGATAAAGCGCAAACCAAAGTTACCGCGAATACCATCGGCCTCAAAATTCGCCATCGCGTACGCCGCAAGGTTTTTTTCGTTCAAGGTGCCATAACCCGACTTATCGCGAGTAAAGCCATCAACTGCAGCGTATGCATCATTGATCATCGCATCAAAATTGGGCTTAGGTAACGTAAAACCAGCACCAGAAGATATGGTACCTGAATAATAATCAGAGGCGTCTTTCTCGGCGATATCACCCACAATTGCCGCATCAGTTTCTTGAGTCACATCATGGTCGGCGTAACGCACACCGGTTTTAATTGAAGTAATAGCCCCAAAGTCAACCGGGAAGGTTAAATCGACTTGCGCATAAGTCTCTTCATCTGTATTGGGTTGTTTTTTCAATGCCCAGCCAGCGGTTGCCAGTTTTCCATTAAAATCACTGGCATCAAAATCTTTATTTGCAATATCGATAGCAATCTTTTCACCGGTAGCATCATAGTGGCCAGCAAAGTCACCGGGTTGGCCAATTGAATTACCATAATTAGACGTTAGGCTTGTACCACCGTCTGAACTGGTATTGCCAACACGGCCTTCTAGAGTGAAATTATCCGCTTCATACTTAAAGTCAAAGTCATAGGTGTCTGACGACATCTCAGCTTGACGAGCCCAAGTTTGTGCCCATGCAAACCCGCCTTCACCTGTATGAGTAATATCAGTACAAACACCGGCTGCATTGGTTTGATTACAGGTACTTACACCTTGTTGAGTTGGAAACAAGAAAATAGAAGTATTAGCGTTATCCGCCTTTAAATCCATACTGGTTACCGTGAGGCCAAACTCTAATTTATCTGTAGGACGATACTGCGCTGCAACGTTATATGCCGTGCGCTCTCTGTCTTGTTGGAATGTCGTGGGGACAATTTCACCCCAGCCCAATAAAGTCTCGATACCATTGCGTTGATATTCAGTTTGAGAGCCTGCTGCCGACACTAGAATACCGAAGTTTTCGTTGTCATTTTTCCAACTGTATAGTCCTGAAAGCGCCGGATCGGTCTCTTCAGAGATCGTTCCGTAATCCCCTTTAGCACTGAGGAACACAGTGTTAGCATCTAAATCTAACGGCTTACGGGTCTTAACGATGACAGTGCCGCCAATACCACCTTCGGTGATATCAGCCTGTGAAGACTTATACACCTCAATACCGCTCACCATCTCTGGCGGCAATAGTGAATAGTTAAAACTACGGTCAATAGCCTGTTGATCGAACCAGCCAGTTGAGGCAACTGAATGACCATTGAGCAGCGTGCGGGTAAGTTGTGATGAAGCGCCACGAATAGACACCTGCTGCCCCTGACCAAATTGACGATTAACAGTCACACCAGGAATACGCGCTAAAGACTCACCCACATCGCCATCGGGAAATTTACCAATATCTTCAGCGGTCACTGCGTCGACAACGGCATCAGAGAAGCGTTTAGCGTTGATGGACGCCTTCATTGATGCACGTAAGCCGCGCACTTCGATTTTTTCAATATTATCGGTATTAACAGTTTGTGCCTCAGCTTCCGCTGCGATGGCTGAAACCGACATTGCGCCGCTCATGAGTAGTGCAATATTTGTAGCTAGTATACTTTTCTTAAAAGTAGATGGTCGCATCTCGTATCCCTTCCATAACTTTATTATCGTTTTAGTTTCATGCCCATTCCCTCAACAGGAATGACAACGCTGTCATGTGGGTACAAAGATTACACAACAATTAACAGTTGCGCCACAACAAAATAACCAAAAAAACTTAAATATCGTCTAACACATCACAAAGCCAACAATAATTTGTTTAGGAACAAAAATATAAGGCATTGATAATATTAATTAAAAGTAATCTTGAATTTACTATTCGTTAAGAAGAATCGTTCGCATAAAATGCTAAAATCGATTTGATGATTGCTTAATTCGTTAAAAATTAGCAATATTGTCGGTAGGGGAAGTGAGATCTGCTGTGTCGTCATACAGTACATCGTTTGAATAAAGTTAAATTCTGTAGACTGCAATTAGCAGCTATCACAATGAGTGACCACTAGATGAAAGTAACCATAAATGATGTTGCCAAGTACGCTGGCGTCTCGATAAAGACGGTATCCAGAGTCACCAATAAGGAGCCGTCGGTCAGGCAAGCGACCATTGATAAAGTCAATCAAGCCATTACAGCGCTTAACTACCAACCAAACCTCGCTGCACGTAACCTAGCCGGAACAAAATCCTATGTCATCGCTTTTGTGTATGACAACCCTAATGCTTACTATGTCATTGATATGCAAAATGGTATTTTATCAGCATGCAAACAAAGGGGGTACGAACTACTGATCCACCCTTGTGACGCAACGTCAGAAAATATCTGCCAAGAACTAACAGATATGGTACGCCACGCACGCCTATCGGGCTTAGTGCTAACCCCCCCTCTGTCAGAGGATCCCAAAGTGCTCGCGGCATTGGATAACATTAACGCTAATTATGTGCGTATTATTGCCGGTGAAGCGGCGGATCAATATGGTGGCTTAACGGTATTAGTTAACGACAGGCAGGGCGCGGTATCGATTACTCAGCATTTAATCGATCTTGGCCATCAACATATCGCCTTTCTTAGTGGTGATCAGCAGCATGAATCAACAAAAGAGCGCTTAGCTGGCTTTAAGCAAGCGATGCAAAGCAACCTGTTAGCCGTTAATGAAAATTATATCATTAATGGTCAATACTCTTTTGAATTTGGGGTTGAAGGTGCCAAAATATTGCTTAGCAAGCCAGATAGACCAACTGCTATTGTCGCCTGTAACGATGAAATTGCGGCAGGCGCCTTATTTGCCGCGCGTTTAGAGGGCGTTTCAATTCCTGCTGAACTGTCCATTGTCGGCTTTGAAGACAGCCCCTTTTCGCGGCAAACTTGGCCTAAACTCACCACAGTGCATCAGCCAAACGATAAGATAGCCCAAACTGCTACCGAGCTGTTGATTGCGCAGCAAAACAAACTAGAAGATACCCCCACCGAGCATATGTTTATGCCAGAACCAGTGATCAGAGATTCTTCTGCGAGCCCGCTGTCATCCTAAGTGTTAACTTGACTCAAGACGCGCCATGCAAGTACTAAAAAGCCGTTGTTCATTACAACGGCTTTTTAGTAACTTGAGGATCCGCAACAGCAAATAACGAACTGTCCCAGTAGCGAAAGGCCTGTCACGTGATAGAAGTTACAATAATTACACTGCTTCTTCGTTTTCTTCACCGGTACGAATACGGATAACTCGCTCGACTTCAGTCACAAATATCTTACCGTCGCCAATTTTACCCGTTCTAGCGGTATCGACTATCACTTCGATAGCCTGCTCTAGTTGTTCATCTTGGATAACAAGTTCAATTTTCACCTTAGGTAAAAAATCGACCATATATTCGGCGCCACGATATAATTCGGTGTGACCTTTCTGGCGCCCAAAACCTTTGACTTCAGAAACTGTCATGCCGGTAATGCCGATTTCAGCCAGAGATTCTCGTACGTCATCTAACTTAAATGGCTTAATTATGGCTTCAACTTTCTTCATCAAACGCTCCCTTTAACTTTATTTGGCAATAACAACATGTTGTTATTAGCTTACCACGCTATATGATTACGCAGAAGTTGAATATCTACGATACCAAGCAGAAGTAATATCCGCAGCTAAGAACAATATAAAACAATGCCAGATAACAAATCGGCACTAAGCCACGCCAACAACTATACTTTACATTCTGTGACCAATTATAGCCTAGTCAATTTAACCACCCCTACAACGCTTTTACTCAATTGAATCATCGCAGGATGCGATGATCATGTATGCACAAGGATGATGTATGGATAAGCATTATGGATTTAACCTCATCGAATTAATGGTGACTTTAATTGTCGCCACTATCTTAATCGGCATCGCCGCACCAAGCTTAAGTAACCTTTACGATGCACAGCGGGCAAACAGCGCGATTCGAGAGATTCAACAAACATTACAATTTGGCCGAAATGCAGCAATAAGCTATGGATTAAGAGTCACTATTTGCCCACTAAAAGATAACCAATGCGATGAAAATTGGCAAAATGGCTTATCCGTATTTACCGATTCTGGCGTAACCAATCAACTTGATGCTAATGACAAGTTACTATTAAGCACGAGGCCCTTTCACCCACGTGATACTGTTGACTACAACCGTGCCGCGGTGCGCTTTCAACCGGATGGTCTTGCATCAGGAACCAACGGCACACTCACTTATTGTCCGACATCGGCTAATAACCCCAACTCCAAAGCCGTTATCGTCAATCAGGCTGGGCGAGTACGATTTTCAAATAAACAACAGATTAGCTGCATTAAGTGATGCCAGTTCCCAACCATAAAATACGCTGTCACTTACTTGTCTGTAACGTATTTAATGCCAATTTATTAGCATTAAAAAGAATAAGTTATATATACTGAAATTGAAAAAGTTCTCGCTTATACTAAACCCGTTAACCACGAGGACAATATCAATGCGATATCTGCAGCAAGGGTTCACCCTAGTCGAGCTCATGGTCACGATAGTGATCGCTGGCATATTACTCACTATAGGCGTTCCCTCTTTAATATCCGTTTATGAAGACGTACGTGCCAGTAATAATATTGAAAAAATTCATAATGTCATGGCTTTTGCACGCAACCAGGCAATTAGCTACGGCACTACCGTCAATGTCTGCCCATTTGCAAGTGCAACGTCGTGCGGAACGACAACAGATTGGAGCGGTGGTGTAAGGGTGTTTATTAATGCAAATGGCGCCGATACTGAATTGAGGGCGATCGACAGTTTTAATAGTCAGGATGCTATAACAGGGCCTAACGGTAACATCACCTTTTCATCAGAAGGCTTATCATCTGGAGGAACGATTATCTACTGCCCCAACGGTAACGCCGCCTCGTCACAGAGTATCGATATTAGCAGCAGCGGGTTAGTATCTTATGGTTCGACTGGTATTAGTTGCTCATAAACAAGACTAAAAATAATAAAAAAGCCCTGTACATATTACGACTCAAAAGTCTTAATATGTACAGGGCTTTATATTAATAGCGAGTGAAGATTATCTTAATGTTCGCTCATCTAATGCTTTAGAATTATCGCTGCTAAACATTTCAGTTAACGGTACACACTCAACAACATCTTTAATGAAATATTTCTTACCCTTAGTATCCACTAATTGTTTACCGGGAAGCGATGCGATTTTAAGTGCCACTCCTTGTAGTTTCCAGCGATAAAAAACCACCTTATCTGCTTTAGCGGTAATAATATGGCATTTATAATCTTGCTTGGTATTCCCCGCCGCAGCTAGAACGAAAAGGGGCGTTGCACATAGTATTGCGATAATCAATTTCATCATTTCCAACACTCCTTAGATGGCCCTTTAACACCCGCTGATGTCATGGTGATAGTTTTACAGGTCGAATCTCTGCTAGCTTGACTCCCCTGCGCCGTCGCTGTGATGGTAAAAGAACTGGTACCTGCCGAGGTGACAGAGTAATGACCCGCTTCGGTCACAAACGGGCTTGCAGCAAGACCAAGCTTAGTCATGTCTGTCGCATAGGCACGGTTATCTAAATAGTACTGTTCTTGTAAGTTAGCTATTCTCATCACAGCAGCAACCCCCTCAGCACGACCACTTTTAGTAATATAGTCAATATATGAGGGGTAAGCGATTGACGCCAAAATACCAATAATAGCTACCGTTATCATCAGCTCTATTAGGGTGAAACCTTTTAAATCATATTTAGTCATCGTTCCTATTACTCATCTATGTGGTAATAAATTTTATTAACGGTAAGTCCTGAACCGAGTTCAATTGTACCTTTACACTCGCCACCTTCACACTCCCCCTTACCAATACCAATAATATAAGCTTTCGAGTCATTACCTTCATTTTCAGGTGCTGGAACGACGATTTGAGGAGTGTCAGGTACACGTTCACCTAGGTCATAATAAACTTCACTATAGGTCCGAGTTCCTTTATGTAAATCAAAAACATAAAGTCGTCCTTTTCCTGAAATTCCACAAATACCTAGCTCAAGATTTTCTACCGAGGTTGATGGCGGTATAAATGACGTAAAATACACTTTTCCATCAAATATTAATGATGCAGATAAGGATTTTTCTCCAACTCCTGAGAATTGATAAATCCAGCCTTTTTTTGAACCAAAAATTAAATTTTGGGTCTCATCATCTGGTGCGGGGGCAGACGTTGTAACATCATATAAATCATTTAGCCCTATCGTTCCAGGCGGTGTTACAGCATTAAAATCGGTGGGATTTACTGTACGGTCTTGCAGTACAAAAAATGAGTCTTGGGTTATTTTATCCAAGGGATGAGGACGATTACCAGAACCTATTGTAACAGCGTCATATGGAATATTTTGAGAAACCACAGTAGTGTTACCATCTACACTGGTTTTACTGATATTGGGAAACTGTGTTTGTGCAACAACAGGTTCATTAAAGAATTTACGATTAGAACCATTATCTAAGCTAGCAAATTTGAAAACGCTTGGTGACTTTGATGGAAATAGATCAATCCGCCAAATATTTGCACTGACATCGGATGCATAAATTCTGTCGGTAATCCCATCGTTGTTGCTGTCTAACACAGCGACTTTATTAGGAATACTATCCATTCCAGAATCTGAAATCTTAGCAATCAGCGATCCATCTTGCGCTTTTACAATATAAACAGCATTTCCTAGACTGGACGTCGAATCATAACCACCACCAAATATCAGCACCGGTTCAGACTGGCCCGTTGAGACTGGTATCGTGGTGACAACGGGCTCTGACCACGTCTGGCCTAATTCGGAAAATGCCCCCTCAGCCTTAATTTGCCACAAAAATTTTGGATTATCGGGACTACTTACATCTAAGGCGTAATAGGAAGTACCGCCGCGGCGCATCCCCATAAACACCCATGCAGTTTCAAGCTTTCCTGTGGAATCGAGTTTGGTATAAGCAACTGGCGATGAATCCATGCCATAGACACTGTGGGATCCCGTTTCTATATTTGCCTTTAAAGTTGGAATATTAGTCATTAATTCTGGCGGAATATATGCCCAACTTTCTTCTACCTTACCACTGCCAAAATCATCACTGCCTTCATCATAGTCTTTAAACATATGCACTAGACCTTGGTTAGTCCCTAAAATAATCCTTACATCGGGTGTCCCTTTTGTACCAAAATTCAGCGCTAAAGGCTTAGAATGAAGCGGATCGCCCATGATATCATCACGCCCTTCGCTGAAATTGTTATCAGCATCATCATCATCGACGTCAAAACCATAAAGCCAATTTATGTGATTTGTGATGTTTAATGAGTCGCTAGAATCAAGATTAAGTAAGGTTGCAGCAGCTGTACTCGATAAATATTTCAGTTCAGTAAGCGTCGCTGAAGCCCCTGTATATATGGTTCGGTTATCTAATCCATTTCCTTCACCATCTGTACCTTGCAACGATTCAATAACTCCACCTTGCTTGACCTTATTACCATCTGGGCCACTTGCGCATTGACTCCAAAACGTACAGGTATTAGAGCTAATATTGCCTGTATCATCAACAACAGGTGACACCTTACCAGGTTTAACTAACACACCATCAGCTGTAACTTTAAGCTTTTTTAAATTCCCCGCCCAACGAGGGCCTTTTGAAGGAAGAAACATGGCGTAATAAGCTGAATTAAATGTTTGAGTCTTATCGAAATTATTACTAGCAATACTGGGAGAGGTATAACTGGAATCAATAGATAAAATTGTTTTAAGAATATCGTCAAAAACTCCTTCTAAAGTTAACGAACTATCTGCAGTATAATATCCTCCACCTTCAACATTACCACCACGCTTTGCAGCCTCTTTAAGCAATTCAGTTGCTTTAACTGCACCATCAGAAAACCCAATTGTAAATAACCTTGCACTTTGCTGATTATCATTACCCGTTTTGTCAACATTGCCTTTAACAAGATCGTTGTTATACATGTAACTAGCTAATGCAGGCAAGTAACTAGTAGCAGGTTTACCAAACTCATCTTCATACTCAAATACGGAATAATCTGCAGATTGATTTTCTGCCGCATCAGTTAATGACTTAATTCTACCATCAGCAATACTATCTACAGTTGGGGCACCATCTGTCATGTAAATAACGTAGGCCATTTCGGGGCAAGTTTTAAATGGCGTGATATAAGTTCCACCAGCAGATTCGATACTCGTATCCCTTGGTGGCATAGAAATATAATTAGGGGGTATCGCTTTATTACCCGTATTTGAATCTTTATTACCAAATACAACACTACCACCAGAAAGGTACTGATGTGCTTCAAACAATGTTTCACACAATGGAGTGTTTGTTTCAGCTGGCATACCGTCAATCAAGGTAAATAGTGCACCTTGATTTGTTGCAGTCATCTCTTTTATCCCTGAAACTACACGTCCGCCATCTCGCATTCCTTCATCGATAAAATCGGCATCATTATTCGGGTCGTTCTCAGATAATGCATGAGAATTTAAATTGAATACGGCAAGACCAACTTCAATATCCGCCCCCAAAGTCTCTAATGCACTTTTCAATGCGCTTTTAGCAACATTTAGCCGTGAATCCACATTTACTGGTGGAGGTGTGCCGTTATCTACCTGCCCAGTAACCCATTGGTACCATACAAGATAATCTGATGTATATAAGGTTATCGGTTGACCTTCTCCAAATCCAGTTCCATTTGAATCAGCTACATTAACTGAATACATTGAAGCCTTGTCAACAGGAAAGCCGTCTTTTACACCATCTGCATTTTGATTATCTTCACCTTGAATATCTGCTAGACAATCAAATTTGTTGTCATTAAGGCCATTGTTGTCGGCAACCTCTTCCCAACTCTTCTTCCTGAACTCTCTAATATAACCCGTATAACGGCCCTTTTCCGCTAAAATTTCCCAGCTAGTTGCACAACCATTACTGTTGACATTAAAGCGACGCGCTTGATTGGGTCTTAATGGCGCCGATGCTGTGTTGGTGTTATCTATTCCGCCTCGATTCCAGTAAATGGCTTTCTCATTAATAAAACCACTATAATCAAAACCTTCTGGAGCCCAATCAGGCGAGTAAGCACCCTCTGAGTCCTCTTCAATTGTGCTCATACTATTTGAGTTATCAAAGATAATAAGGACTTTTGGTATACGATCACTTCTTGCGCTGGTATCTACCAAATAAAGTTCGGTATCGTCTGCATGAGACATCGCAGAAGCACCTAGGAGCACAAATAAGCCTGAACACAATAAACGTTTAATAATCATGATTACCCCCCGGTAAGAACTTCTTGTTCGATACCTGCAACTACTTGTAACTGTCCTAAGTCATCTCGACCAAAAGCCACTGCACTTTGAATCTCTAAGCGTCGACAACTAATTAAATTTGCCCCACTAGCCTTGCTGGTACGCTGACAACTTACATCCTGGATGGTGCCATCTTTAGGCATTGGAATTATAGTTTGCCTACCACCAAGCAATTCATTTGTAGTATCTGTTTCGGCCATATTCGCAAAGACTGCACCTTTATTGTTATTAATTAGCAAATCAAGGGCACCATTGGCAATGGCATTAGCCTCGACGCGCTCAGCCCCCGCACCAGCCATTCTAAGCGATTGGGTTGAATTCACCGCAAGCGCCACACCAATAACAGTCATAATTATCAACACGATTAAAGAGAAAAAAAGAACAATGCCTTTTTGTTTTGTCATTGAAGCCTCTACAATATTTAACTTCGTATTAAAACAGGGTTTTCTAAAATTACTGTCGTCGACATTACTTTACGCCTAAAGTTATCCCGTGGCGCTGCAATGGTCTTATCACCTAGAGTGTATTCTGTTTCATTAGTGTAACTTCTATCTTGCTCAATCGAGCGCACTAATAGATGAACTTTTATCGCTATCAATCTCTGAAAAGATTCATTATCCCACATTGATGATGTCACCTCTGACTCTGCAATGTAACGATCTGGCGTCCCATCGCCATCATTATCAAAGCCATATAGAAAACGCATATTCTCAATACCTTCGACTAGTTGCTCATTGTTATCCATCCCAGTGTCTGTCAAGGTTTTACGCCGTAACACGGGGATTCCATTAGCATCGTCACCAATAAAATAAACATGATGTTGAAACTCCCATACACGAGAGTTTGTTAAATTAGTGGAGGGGTTGATGCCATTAAAAAATACTACTTGGCTAGATGTTGCAGATACAAAGTAATGATCGCCATCTCCAACCGAAGGCACACTGCCATCACCAGGTCCTGCACTTGGTCCGATAAAACGTTTTATTTGCAAAACATCCGTTGCATTATTTACTCCTGATGAGGCTAAACACGTTAATGAACCGCCACTTACGCCAGCCTCATACCCCCACAAACGGCGAAAATGAGCAGGTTTATCATTGGGTAAACTGGCATTGTTTAAACCCGACTTTACCCCGGTACCGACACAATCCTTGCCTGAAATCGCATTGTCTACAATAGTATTTGTACCGACGATAAAATCAGTCCCCGTCATATCTCCCATAAACCCAAGTTGTGAAAGGTCGCGTTCCATAATCGCCAAGGCAATACGGCCATTTTCTTGCAGTTGGTTAAATTGACTAGTAGTGGTGACATTAGAGGAAGACATGCTAAACATGGTGAATATGCCAGCAGTTAAAAATAAGCTAATCACCAAAGCGACCATCAACTCGACAAGTGATAGCCCTGACTGGAAATAATAACGACCTGACGTGTTTTTCATCTATATAATCACTGTTTGAATAGAATAGATACGGCGGTTTTCAGTGCTAGCAGCGCACTTTGGTGATGTGTCGATAATAGGTGAGTCGGCATCAATTTTAGTTTCTCTTATACCTCGCCATGCCATCACAACTGTCACCGTATTAACAGCAACGCTAATGCACCCCGTCGGCGTATCTAATCCGCCGACATTTTTGCCACCCACGGTTTCTGCAGTCCCTACAAAAGAAGCACGCCACTCATATAAATCCCATGCAACGAGTTCAGCAGGATCACATAGCGCAGCCCCCTTACACTCTTTTCCCGCAGCAGAAGGTACTCCTGAATAGACTCCAGCATAATTAGCTATCTCGCCTCGATTTAACTTCATACGGTTAATAATATCGTTTGCGTAATAGGAAGCTTGGGTTTGCTGGAAGGATTCAAAGCTGCCTCGCTTGGCAATCACATGAAGATTAAAAATACCGACTAAGCCAATAACTAAAATGACCAGCGATACCATCACTTCGATGAGGGAAAACCCTTTCCCACTGTTTTTCATGGTGTCAACTCTCCGATATACGCCATAATCTTGACAGCCATTTCAGCCATATACTCTATACAAATCTGAAAGTTAGCTTGACCATAAACTATACTCGTTAATAGTAGATTAGTCGAATGTTACCTGCTAGTAATCCATTAATCCAGCTTGAAGTAAGCTCGTTCAATTGCGTGAATTTTAAACACAAAAAAGGAGGCTAAGCCTCCTTTTTAAACCAAAACAATCGGTTAATTACCTCAGTTCCGCTGGCACGGCAAAAACAGTATCTTCTTTACGCCCTTCCACTTCAGTTATCACGCTTGGTGCTAACTGCGCGATGGCATCGATTACTTGCTTAACCAAAACTTCAGGCGCAGAGGCTCCGGCGGTCACAGCGACCTTTTCGACACCATCAAACCATTCGGCGACAATATCATCGGCATTGTCGACCAAATATGATTGAGTGCCTTTCTTTATGGCCAGTTCTTTTAACCGGTTAGAGTTTGAACTGTTCTTAGAACCGACCACGATAAACAAGTCGACATCATCGGCCACATTGCGCACCGCATCTTGACGGTTTTGGGTGGCATAACAGATATCATCTTTACGTGGCCCCTGGATCGACGGGAAACGCTGCTGTAAAGCCGCGATAACATCGGCAGTGTCATCCATTGAAAGCGTAGTTTGAGTGACAAAACATAGGTTTTCAGGATCTTTTACCACTAATGCTTCAACATCGGCTGGAGACTCCACCAGTAAAACCCCACCGTCAGGGTTGTCATATTGCCCCATGGTGCCTTCAACTTCAGGATGCCCAGCATGGCCGATAAGGATGCATTCAATCCCTTTACGGCTCGCTCTAGTCACTTGCAAATGCACCTTAGTCACCAATGGGCAAGTTGCATCGAAAACGCGTAAACCGCGTTGTTTCGCTTCAGTGCGAACAGCCTGCGACACTCCGTGTGCACTAAAGATCACTATGCTGTCATCGGGCACTTGATTTAGCTCATCGACAAACACGGCGCCTCTATCTTTTAGGTTTTGCACCACGTAACGGTTATGCACCACCTCATGACGCACATAAATTGGCGGCGAAAACAGTTCAAGGGCACGCTCAACAATGCTGATGGCGCGATCGACGCCGGCACAAAAACCACGAGGGTTGGCCAGTTTGATTTGCAAACTTTGCGGAGGGTTGGTCATCGCCATAATTAAAGTACCTGAACCACTTCTAATTCAAAAGTAACGGCGCGACCTGCCAATGGATGATTGAGATCAACCGTCACCGAGTCGCCTAACACGTCACGTACAATCCCCGGAATTTCGCTGCCACCGGGGCCAGCAAAACTGACAATCACGCCAGCCTCTAAGTTCATATCGGCGGGGAATTTTGTTCTGTCCATATGGTGAATTGCATCTGGATTGGACTCACCAAAGGCATCGGCCGCCTGCAATGTAAAGCTGTGCTTATCGCCTTGAGTTAAATTGATAAGCTCAGCCTCAAAAGCTGGGCTTAACGTCTCATCACCAATGTTCAATTTAGCCGGCTTGCCCGATGCTTTGGTACTGTCAGCGGTCGAACCATCTTCAAGTACTATATTCATGTGGCACAATAACGAACGAGATACAGACACTGAATTACCCCTTTGCGGCACTTTCGCCGTTTGGTTTACGCTCGGTAATAAACGAATCAACAATGATAAGCCCCGCACCGACACAGATAGCTGAGTCGGCAATATTAAAGGCGGGGAAATGACTCGTATTCCAATAAAAATCAAGGAAATCGACAACAAACCCATGTTGTAAACGGTCGATTAAATTACCTAATGCACCGCCAATAACCAAGGTATAGGCTAAGTTTAATCGCCACAGACCGCGGTGCTGCTTGCGCAGCCACACAGTCAATAGAGTACTAAAGCCGACGGCTACCACAGTAAATAACCAACGCTGCCAACCACCTGCATCACTCAAAAAGCTAAAGGCTGCACCATAATTTCGCACATAGGTGAAATTAAAAAATGGTAACAACTTGATTGACTCATACAGGTCAAAACTGGCTAACACCCATTGTTTGGAAAGTTGATCGGCGATAAACACCAACACAACTATCCAGTACCAACGTAAGCCACTCTCTTTCCAGCTTGATGGCATAACGATTCCCTTACGCGAACTGACGAACTTCGCCGTCACCTTCGATGTTAGTCACGCAGCGCGTACACAAGGTTGGATGCTCAGCCACTTGGCCAACATCTTCTCTGTGGTGCCAGCAACGCTCACACTTGTGAGCAGTCGACTTATGCAAACCTAGCTTCAGGCCAGCTAATTCAGTCGCAATGGCATCGGCAGGTGCCTGTGCTAAATCAACCACTGTAGTCTTGGAGGTGAGTAACACAAAGCGCAGCTCGTCACCCAAAGTGTTTAATGCACTAGCAAGAGTCTCGTCGGCATAAAGAGTTATTTCAGCCTCTAACGAGCCACCTATTTGCTTTTCACGACGTGCATTTTCAATCACTTTATTGACTTCATCACGCACGCTCAACAGCTGCTGCCAATAAGCATCACTCAAGTCAGACTCAAGCGTCACCGATTGCAAACCTTCAAACCAGGTTTCGGTAAAGACAAATTCACCACGCTCGCCCGGTAGTAAGTGCCAAATCTCATCTGCGGTAAAGCTTAAGATTGGTGCAATCCAACGCACCATGGCTTCAGAGATCAGATACAAGGCAGACTGACAGCTACGACGTGCATGGCTGCTATCTTTAGCCGTGTATTGTCTGTCTTTGATAATATCAAGATAGAAACTACCCAACTCAACCGAGCAGAACTGCATCAGTTTTTGCGTCACTAAGTGGAAGTTATATTGATCGTACGCTTCAAGCAGTTCTTGTTGCAGCGCTGCAGCGCGGCGTACAACCCAGCGATCTAACGCCACCATGTCTTCGACGGCAACCATATCGGTTGCCGGCTCGAAACCAGTAAGGTTAGCTAGCAAGAAACGAGCGGTATTACGAATACGACGATAGGCATCGGCGCTACGCTTTAAGATCTCATCAGAAACGGTCATTTCACCGCTGTAATCGGTGGCTGCGACCCACAGGCGAAGAATGTCAGCACCCAATTTATTGGTGACATGCTGCGGGGCAATCACGTTACCCACAGACTTAGACATCTTGCGGCCTTGACCATCAACGGTAAAACCGTGAGTCAATACTTGCTTGTATGGGGCTTTACCGTTCATGGCGGTTGAGATCATCAATGATGACATAAACCAACCACGGTGCTGATCGCTTCCCTCTAAATACAGGTCAATGGGATGACCATTAAATTCAGGACGCGCAGCAACAACCGATGAGAAAGTCGAGCCTGAGTCATACCACACATCTAAGGTGTCAGTGACTTTACGGTATTGTTCCGCTTCATCACCAAGCAGTTCTGCGGCATCGAGATCCCACCAAGCTTGAATACCTTGTTGCTCAATGCGGTGCGCTACGCGCTCCATCAATGCCACGCTGTCTGGGTGTAATTCTTCAGTTTCACGGTGTACAAACAAGGTAATCGGCACGCCCCAAGTACGCTGGCGTGAAATACACCAGTCAGGACGGTTTTCGACCATTTTTTCGATGCGGCTTTGGCCCCAATCTGGGATCCACTGCGTCTGTTTAATTTCGCTCAATGCTTGCGTACGTAGCCCTTTTTGATCCATTGAGATGAACCACTGTGGCGTAGCGCGGAAGATAATTGGCGTTTTATGGCGCCAGCAATGCGGGTAGCTGTGATTAATCGCCACATGATTCATTAAGGCGCCCTTCTCTTCGAGCAGCGCAATCACACTCTTGTTGGCTTTAAATACGTGTTGACCAGCAAAGATCTCAGTATCGGCTTTATAAACCCCGTTATCACCAACAGGATTAGCCACTTCCAAACCGTACTTTTGGCCAACGACGAAATCGTCCTGACCATGACCAGGCGCGGTATGCACCACACCAGTACCAGAATCAACAGTGACGTGATCGCCTAGAATAACCGGCACATCAAAGTCGTAGAAGGGATGGTTAAAACGTAATAGCTCTAGCTCAGCACCAGCTACTTTTGCTAGCACAGTGTGGCTTTGTGCGCCATAGCGCTCCACACACGACTCAACCAATTCATCGGCTAACACTAAGGCTTGAGTATGGCCATCTTTAGTGATTTCAACCAAGGTATATTCAATGTTAGCCGCAACCGATAAGGCGCGGTTAGCTGGCAGTGTCCATGGCGTCGTTGTCCAGATAACCGCTGAAATAGTATGCTTGTAGTCACTTAAACCGAATTTAGCTAACAGTGCAGGTTTATCAACCACAGAGAATGCCACATCGATAGCTGGCGACATCTTGTCTTCATATTCCACTTCCGCTTCTGCTAAAGCAGAACCACAATCGGTACACCAATGCACTGGCTTAACGCCTTTGTGTAAATGGCCGCTTTCAATCACTTTAGACAATGAACGAACGATGTTGGCTTCGGTGCTAAAATCCATGGTTAAGTATGGATTTTGCCAATCGGCAAACACACCTAAACGGATAAAGTCTTCACGCTGACCATCGACTTGCTTGGCCGCGTATTCACGACATTGTTGGCGAAACTCTGCTGCTGAAACCTTATGACCAGGTTTGCCGACTTTCTGCTCAACCTTAAGTTCAATCGGTAGGCCATGACAATCCCAACCAGGAATATAAGGGGCATCGAAACCCGACATGGTCTTAGACTTGATAATAATGTCTTTGAGGATTTTGTTAACAGAGTGACCAATATGAATGTCACCGTTTGCATATGGAGGACCATCATGCAAAATGAAAGGCTTAGCCCCTGTGCGACTTTCACGAATCTTTTGGTATAAACCTTTTTCGGTCCAAGATTTCAACATCTCTGGCTCACGATTAGCCAAGTTACCACGCATCGGAAATTCTGTTTCCGGTAAATTCAGAGTAGATTTATAGTCGCTCATTTGATCCTATACCGTTTATTTAGCTAAAAGAGCTCAGCCTGCATCAAAGCCAAGCAGAGCCAGTGCTCTGTCAGCATCATTTTTAATTTGTCGCTTCAGCGCATCTAACGATTTAAATGGCTGTTCATCGCGAATTTTTGCCACTAATTCAACTTCAACGGTTTTTCCGTAAAGATCACCATCAAAATCAAATAAATGGACTTCTAACTGACAATGCTGTCCATTGACTGTCGGCCTAAAACCAACGTTGGCGACACCTTCATAGATATCACTTCCGGCCCAAAACAACTTAACAGCAAATACCCCCCGCACCGGAGAGACTTTACGTTTCAAGGCGATATTGGCTGTCGGAAAACCGATAGTACGCCCAATTTTTTCACCATGGGCAACACGGCCACACAGGGTAAAAGGGTGCCCGAGTAAACGCCTAGCTTGCTCTAAATTGCCTTGTGCCAATTGCTTTCTAATTTCGGTGGAGCTGACGCGCTTGTCTCCAAGGACAAAACTTGCGGTGCTGACCACGGCGAAACCAAACTTTTCACCCGCACGCTTAAGCATGTCGAAATTACCGCTACGATGTTGGCCAAAACAAAAGTCATCACCAACAACTAAGTATCTAACCCCAAGCTGTTTGACCAACAATTGTTCGATAAATGCTTCAGCAGGCATCGCGGCAAACTTACGGTTAAAGTTAACACACAGTAAGCGGTCAATCCCTAACTCTTCAAGCAACACAATTTTATCCCGCAGCAGACTCAAGCGTGCAGGCGCGCTATCACCTTGAAACAGCTCTTGAGGCTGAGGTTCAAAGGTCATAAGCGTTGCTGGAACACCATGCTGCTGCGCTTTTTTAACTAGCGCAGTAATGACTTCGGCATGGCCTCGATGCACACCATCGAAATTACCAATGGTTAGCACACAGCCATGGTGTCTAGGTAAAATATTGTGTATACCGCGGATCAGTTCCATTACATTCAATAACTAGCTAGCATAAGTTGGCGGATTATATACCAGCTAAGCACGATAATCAGCACTCAAAAGCCAGCTTTCATTCTCCAAGGACGAATTCCTAACAATACCATAGCCAATAAGTAGACCACAGCACCGAGTCCTATAAGGCCTGATAACGCCATAACCCGAGCAGTGAAAGACATGGCAAGCCATTGTTCTAAAATAGGTAAATTCAATAATAACACAATTACCATTAAGCTAGCTGCTACCAAGGTTTTGATGAAAAATATTAATGTTTGCTTACTAATCTGATAAACCCCAGCGCGATGTAAACCACGATATAACAAGCCAGCATTCAGCAACGCCGACATGGATGTGGCAATGGCTAAACCAACATAACCAAAGGGAATGGCAAAAATAAGGTTAAACGCCATATTACTGACCATAGCGATGATGCCATAGCGCACGGGTGTTTTAGTATCTTGGCGAGAGTAATAACCAGGGGCCAGTACCTTAATCAACATGAAACTGAGTAAGCCTGCACCGTAAGCCATTAAACTGTATGACGCCATATTGACATCCTCAAGGCTAAAGGCGCCGCGCATAAACAGCACCATTAACATAGGTTTAGCCAGCACGATTAAGCCGCACATAGCCGGTAGCCCAAGCAATAAAATGGCCTTCACTCCCCAGTCCATGGTCAGCGAAAACCCTTGGCCTTGCGCATTTACATGCCGCTTAGATAATGCCGGTAAAATTACCGTCGCAATGGCAATGCCAAACAAGCCTAAGGGGAACTCTAATAAGCGATCGGAATAATAGAGCCAACTGATCGAACCTGTCACCAAGAAGCTGGCAATAAAGGTATCGAGCAGCAGATTAATTTGCGACACTGACACACCAAATAACGCCGGGATCATCAAGGTTCTAATTTTCACCACCCCAGGATGATGCCAACCCCATGATGGCTTAACTAATACCTTTTCGCGTAACAAAAAGGGAATTTGAAACAAGAACTGGATCACCCCACCGAAAAAGACACCCCAGGCGAGGCCTATTTCAGGTTTTTGCAATGTCGGCGCGAGATAGATGGCCGCTGCGATGATGGCTACGTTTAAAAACACTGGCGTGAAAGCCGATACCGCAAAGCGTCCTCGAGTGTTAAGAATTGAGCCGGCCAATGCAGTAAAGGTAATAAACCACAAGTAGGGAAAGGTAATTTTAAGCATTAATGAGGCTAGTTCAAACTTTTCACCATTAGGTTCATCATTTAACCAAGCTAAAAACCAGCCACCACCAAACAAGGCGGTTAATACCGGAGAAGCTATCACCCCGACAAGGGTGACTATCGTCACTAAAATCCCCAGTGTACCTGCCACCTTCGACAGCAGCTCACGTACCTCTTGTGCATTGTGTTTTTCTTGATATTCCGTTAATACCGGCACAAAAGCTTGTGCAAAGGCTCCCTCAGCAAAAAGACGCCTTAAAAAATTAGGAATTTTATTGGCAAAAAAGAACACGTCGGCACTGCTACCGGCGCCCATTAAATTAGCGATAACCACATCGCGCACAAGCCCTAAAATACGAGAAATCAACGTCATGGCACTAACGATCATGCCAGACTTAAATAGTTTTTTGCTCAAAATGCCCCCTGTTCTGAGCACAGACAGCGACAAAATAAACGGAAAAGTCTATTTAAGCTCTGTCCCAATGCAGCTTTTGCTGCTAGAATTGCGCACCATATTACACGAGTTAGGTTGAAGAACGCCAAGTATGCTCTGATTAATTTATCTTTAAGATAAAGATCCGATCATTGTCATTGACAAAGTGACTAAAAAAAGGCATATTCCTCGACCTTTAAAAATATCTAACCCTTTTAGGAGTTGCACCTTGGCTAATAGCAAGTCTGCAAAGAAGCGCGCGCTTCAATCTGAAAAACGTCGTCAGCATAATGCTAGCCGTCGTTCAATGTTACGTTCATACGTTAAGAAAGTTATCGCTGCTATCAACGCTGGCGATCACAAAGCGGCGACTGAAGCATTTAATGTTGCACAACCAATCGTTGACCGTATGGCGACTAAAGGCCTTATTCACAAGAATAAAGCTGCTCGTCAAAAGTCTCGCTTGAATACCAGAATCAAAGCTCTAGCTGCTTAATTCTGTTAGCGACATAAAAAAACCGGCTCAAGCCGGTTTTTTTGTATCTGCAATTTACCAAGACCGTGTCTTTCATCATAAAAAGGCAATAAAAAAACTGACAAAGCTTTCGCTATGTCAGTTTTGCCCTCGCTGCACTAACCGTTTCAGATCAATGGCAGTAGATAGTATTGAGCAGCTTAATGATCTCAGACACTTCTTGACTCTTTAGCGAGTAAAAGACGGTTTGAGCTTCTTTACGCGTTTCAACTAAATTATCCTTACGGAGCCACGCTAAATGTTGTGACAACGCAGATTGGCTTAGGCCTAACTTCTTATTCATCTCACCCACACACATCTCACCTTCACTCAGAAGGTAACATAAGATAAATAACCTACGTTCGTTGGCCAACGCCTTGAGCAATACAACAGCATTGTCAGCTCGTTGCTGCATCAATTCTATATTCATTACGAGCAATCTCTCCTAAAACAAACCCCGGCACTAATATAGCGTTGACTTAAAGATATAGTCGGGACATAAAGCACACTTTTTGGTAGATTGTTTTCAAAAATGGGACATACGTAATAAAAACAAAGGAAACTCATGAAACGCTCTGCCCTTACTCTACTCTCCGGCGCTCTTTTTGCTGGAATAATTGGCTGCCAACAAACACCCGCACAAGATAATCATCAAGAGGTGAGCCTGCAACTGCAACAACAAGCATTAAACTCAACATTGGCGTTTGATATTGTCGAATCATTAACCGTTGAAGTGGGCCCACGCTTACCAAGCAGTAAACAAGATTTACTCGCCGTAAAATGGGCCGAAGACAAACTCAATTCATTAGGGTTTGATAAGGTCTATAAAGAGCCGGTAAAAATCCCCGTATGGCAACGTGGTGAAGCCAGTGCTCGGGTGGTCTCTCCTTTCCCCCAACCGATAGTCATCACCGCCCTTGGCGGCAGTGTGGCAACCTCAACTACAGGCATAAGCGCCCCTATTGTTCAATTTGCCAACCTCGCGGCACTCGAACAAGCCGACAGGCAGCAAGTCGAAGGCAAAATTGTCTTTATCGATCATCGCACCCCCCGCTTTAAAACGGGCAAAGGCTATGGCCAAACCGTTGGTGGCCGCTCTAAAGGTGCTGTGGCTGCCGCTAAAAAAGGCGCTCTAGCCATAGTCATTCGCTCTATTGGTACCGATCATGATCGTATGGCGCATACCGGTATGATGCGTTATCAAGAGGGTGTGACAAAAATCCCGGCGGCCGCCATGTCAGCGCCAGATGCAGATTTATTAGGATTGATGTTAAAACGCGATCCCAATGTCGTGCTGCAATTGCACATGTCACCGACAAATTTAGGTTATGCCACCTCCTACAATGTGATTGCTGAAGTCACTGGCAGCAGCAAAAGCGATGAAATTGTACTGATTGGTGCCCATTTAGATTCATGGGATGAGGGCACAGGTGCTATCGATGATGGCGCAGGCGTGGCCATTGTCACCACTGCCGGCCATTTAATCTCACAACTAGCGACGAAGCCTGCCCGTACAGTCAGAGTCGTGCTGTATGCGGCAGAAGAGATAGGCTTAATCGGTGGTAAAACCTATGCCAAAGCACATCAGCAAGAGCTAGCTAAACACTACATTGCTGCTGAGTCCGACTTTGGTGCTGGACGCATCTATCAAATTGATTTTAATGTGGACCCCGATGCGTTTAACCCATTACAACAACTGACCCAATCTATGCAAGCCAATGATGTCGCTGCCGGCAATAATAACGCCTCTGGGGGACCAGATGTTTCTATGCTACCTAGCTATGGCGTGCCAGTTGCTTCATTACGCCAAGATGGCAGCGACTATTTTGATTATCATCACACCCCTAACGATACTCTAGATAAAATCGATCCTAAGGCATTAGCGCAAAATGCGGCAGCCTATGCTCAATTTGCCTATTTGATGGCGCAATCAGACATCCCCTTAAGACCTGTAGATACGTCAAAATAAGTCAAGGGCAACACCACAGACAAAAAATCCAATATCATCGCTGATATTGGATTTTTTTTACTGTTAAAAAGAACTTAACCGCTCACTTAACTTTTAACCGCTCAACATTGGCCTGTTGGCTGCTTTTTTATAGGCTTAACTACTGCGCTTCACGCAAAAAAACCGGCTCATGCTGTGTCGATTCGGCTTCGCTATAGTAATAGCCTGCACAATCGAATTTAATCACCCCTTGATAATCTTTGACATCATTATCTAACAGATAACGCGCCATCATACCGCGGGCTTTTTTGGCATAAAAACTAATGACTTTATACTGACCATTTTTATGATCTTTAAAAATAGGGGTGATCAGCTGCCCATTTAACAGCTTAGGTTTTACCGATTTAAAGTACTCATTAGACGCTAAATTGACAATCAGCTCATCACCCTGCTCTGCGAGCGCCTTATTGACCTGCTCGGTAATAATGTCGCCCCAAAATTGATACAAATTACTGCCACGAGAATTGGCTAAGCGGGTGCCCATTTCGAGACGATAAGGCTGCATTAAATCTAATGGACGCAGTAAGCCATATAAACCCGACAGTATTCTTAAACGTGCCTGAGCTCGTTGCAAACTCGACTCCGATAAGCTATCGGCATCTAAGCCGGTATAGACATCACCGCGAAATGCAAACAGTGCTTGTTTGGCATTATCAAGATTGAAATCGGCAGTCCAAGATGCAAAGCGCGCTGCATTGAGTCCCGCTATTTTATCGCTAACCTTCATTAAGGAGGCAATATCAGCAGGGGTTAATTGTCGACAAGTATCAATCAACAGCTCACTGTGTTGCAGCAAGGCTGGCAGGGTATGTTCCTGGGTTATAGCAGGATTGTCATAATCCAATGTTTTGGCTGGCGACACTAAAATCAGCATTAGATGTCCTTTAAAGGTGAGGATTCAATAGGACTATGATACTGATGCAACCATAAAAAAACCACGCTTAAACGGCGTGGTTTTTTAGATAGTGCTGATTCAATTATTAAATCAAATCCAGTAGACGTAACTAGGCTTCAGGTACGGCGCTCGATCTCTTTTCTTCATTGCTGAGTACGGTAGCACTCGGCTTACCTTTCCAGATACCTTCGTCTAAGCCATTGATCTCAGGAAAGTCAGATGCATGAAATGTGGGGGTTTGGCCGGCCTTGATCTGACGCTCGTAGTCTTTGATCACCGCAAACGCCACCTTAGATAACATCACAATTGCCGCAATGTTCACTAACGCCATCATTCCCATAGAAAGATCGGCAAAATTCCATACTAGTTGTAATGAAGCAACCGAGCCTGCCATCACCATGACAAGTACTAATGCGCGAAACGCATAGAGCACTTTTTTACTCTTAGTTAAAAACATCACATTGCTTTCAGCGTAACTGTAGTTGGCAATAATCGATGAGAAGCAAAATAAAATGATGGCAAACGCGACAAAATACGCCGCCCAGCTACCAACTTCATTCGTTAACGCCAGCTGCAACAAGCCAATGCCTTTTTGATCCCCTGGGTTATCCAGCACACCAGATAACAAGATAATCGCCGCTGAAGCGCTACAGATAATGATAGTGTCAACAAATACACCAATCATCTGTACAAAACCTTGAGAGGCTGGATGATTAGGGTTAGGACTTGCAGAGGCTGCGATATTAGCCGCACTGCCCATACCGGCTTCATTCGAAAACAGGCCACGAGCAATACCCGCCATCATGGCGCCCATTGCACCACCAGCGGCTTCTTCCCATCCAAAGGCACTTTTAACGATGAACGCTAGTGCCGCTGGCACTTGCTCGATATTTATCACTAACACCACTAGCGCAATGGCCAAATAAGCTACCGCCATCACAGGCACAATAAGCTCAGAGGCCTTAGCAACCTTCTTGAGCCCACCTGTAATAATATAGGCCGCAGCAAACATAATGACCAGACCTACAAGGGTTTTGTCGTACCCAAAGGCATTATTTAACGCATCAGTCATGGTGTTGGCTTGCGCTGCATTAAATGCAAAGCCAAAGGCGATGATCAGTAACACAGAGAATACGGTCCCCATCCACCGCTTACCCAAGCCTCGCTCCATATAATAAGCAGGCCCACCACGGTATTGACCATCGCTGTCTTTAACCTTATAGACTTGCGCTAAGGTCGACTCTATAAATGCGGTGGCCATTCCTAATAATGCAATAAGCCACATCCAAAAAATGGCTCCAGCACCACCAACCGTAATGGCAACGGCTACCCCCGCCATATTACCAGTGCCGACTCGCGCCGCCATCGAAGTGCAAAACACCTGGAATGACGAAATGCCATTTATTTTCTCACGACCTTGTATTACCAGCTTAGCGCCATGGCCAAACATGCGAAGTTGAATAAAACCTAAACGCAAAGTAAACAATACGCCAGCAGCCACCAGCACGTATATCAATACACTGCCCCATAGCACACCGTTTATCGCATTGATCGTCGTTTCAACTAAATTTAATAAAGATTCAAACATAGTACTTGATAATCCCCAGAACGAATTCAAACGGCCAACAGGCTCGCTCTCAGCGTCAGTGTGTTTAATTTCCTTCCCAATTTGATCGAACAATCTCGGTAGAATTTTCTTTTCGAATTGTCCTTTCATGATGCCTAAACATCATGCCTACCGGATTCAACGCGCCAAAATAGCATACCCTTAAAAAATCACCATGTGATCTAGATCACAATTACCCATCCACACGACAAGCTAGTCACGCAATATTACAGAAATAAATCACACTAATAACCTAAGTAACAATGCGATCACAGAAAGGTTGTTAACAAACCCATCAAATTATGACTTTTAAAAAATAAGATATCGAACACGTTTTTGTAATAAAATTACAAATATAGTGACCCACATAAGATTTAATTAACTTTTATGCTTACCATCAATGGGGTTCTTTATGTCACAACAAGAGATCAGTGCACTTAAGAAATTTGTGAGAGCGACCAACTTCCTCGCCACCTCGCAAATTTACTTAAAACAAAACGTACTACACAAACGTCCTTTAGAGCACAGCGATATCAAACCTAGACTATTAGGGCACTGGGGCACATGCCCTGGGATTAACTTCGTTTATGCTAACGTTAACCGCCTCATCGCCAAACATAACCGTTCTTTCGTCTATTTAGTCGGTCCAGGCCATGGATTTCCTGCGGTACAAGCTAACCTGTTTATGGAAGGATCGCTAAGCCACTACTACCCAGAGACCATTCCATACAATGAGACGGGTATTGAGGATATCTGTAAGAAATTTTCAGCAGCGTATGGCTACCCATCACACGCAAACCCTGAAGCGCCAGGACAAATTCTAGAAGGTGGTGAATTAGGCTACTCTCTCTCTGTTGCGTGGGGCGCCGTACTCGATAATCCAGATCTGATCGCTGCTTGTCTGATTGGTGATGGTGAATCTGAAACGGGTCCATTGGCAGCATCTTGGTATGCCAACCGCTTAGTTTCGCCAAAAAATAACGGTGCGGTACTACCGATCGTGCATATCAATGGTTACAAAATCTCTGGTCCTACCCGTATGGGACGTATGAGCCATGAAGAGCTAGATCTTGAGTTTAGAGGCTTAGGCTACCACCCCATTATTGTTGATGATCAGCTTGAAGAAGACGTATATGTTCAAATGACTGCCGCAATGGATACGTCATATGCAATGATCAACGACATTCAAACGCGTGCCCGCTCAGGCGAAGATGTGGTTAAGCCTCGCTGGCCTGTGATTCTTATGCGTACCGCTAAAGGTTGGACAGGTACCGCGGAATTTGGCGGTAAGAAATTGGAAGGTAACTGTGAATCACACCAAGTTATCGTTAACAAGTGTGCCACAGACAAAGGTCACCTAGATGCATTAGAAGCTTGGTTAGCCAGCTATAAATTTGATGAACTCTACAGCATCAATGACAAGGGAGAGCTCATTTTTGATGAAGAGATCCAGTCTTTACTACCGCCAAAAGAGCTGACTTGCGGACGTCAAAAGTTAAGTTATGGTGGCGAAGTCGTTCGTGCATTAGCGCAGCCCGATCTAGAAAAACTCGCTTACGGTGCAGAAACGCCTCGTGGTCAACGTGGTTTATCCATGTACAAAATGGGCGAATGGATGCGTGATGCGATGAAACTCAACCGAGATCAACGCAACCTACGTATTTTCTGCCCTGACGAAACTTATTCAAATCAGCTTCAAGCCGTATTTGAAGAAACCGATCGCGCTTGGCAGTGGCCGATAGAGAGTTGGGACCAAGATATGTCTCGCGACGGTCGCGTCATTGAACTGTTATCTGAAAACCTCCTGTTTGGTATGCTTCACGGCTACACAGTAACGGGGCGTCACGCCATGTTCCCCACTTATGAGGCATTCTCACAAGTGGTATCGTCTATGGCTGACCAATACTGTAAATATGTATACGCTAGCCAAGGTGTTCATTTCCGTAAGCCAGTGCCTGCATGTAACGTGGTATTGTCTTCGCTGCTTGAACGTCAAGACCATAACGGTTACTCACATCAAAACCCCTCATTCTTGGGTGCGATGTTAGAGAAGCATCCAAAAATCATCTCTGCGTATCTTCCTGCTGATGGTAACAGCACGCTAGTGTATACCGAGCGCGCATATCAAGATCGTGACAAGCTCAACATCTTAGTGGCAGGTAAGAAAGAGTTACCACAATGGTTAACGCTTGCCGAAGCGCGCCAGCAAGCCAAAGATGGGGTGATGGTGTGGGACTTTGCCTCTGATGAAAATCCAGATGTGGTCCTCGTTGGTTGTGGTGACTACGTCACTCAAGAAGCAATGGCTTCGCTCGTACTCATTAGAGAACTGCTACCAAAAGTACGTATCCGTTTCGTCAGCGTAACCGAGTTAACCAGTAGCGGTCTAGGTAGCCTAGAGTTCCAAAGCAAGCCTTGGTTGATGGATGAGGTGTTCACTGCTGATAAAGGCGTGGTATTTAATTATCACGGCTATCCAAATACCATTAAAAAGTTGGTCTTTGATTACAAAGGCAGCCGCAGATTCCGCATCAAAGGCTACGAAGAGGAAGGTTCGACTACGACTCCATTCGATATGGGAGTACGTAACGGTACTTCTCGCTACCACCTTGTTATCGATATGGCATACAAGCTATTCCAACAAGGCGTTATCGACGAAACTCAGCACGTAGGTATCACAACCGATATGCTACAACGCTTAGTCGACCACCGGAATTACATCAAGGCGAATGGCGTTGACCCAAGCAATATCGAAAACTGGGTCTGGACTCGTTAAGCCAATATTCACCGTCTAAAAGACCAAAGGTGCTCATATGAGCACCTTTTTTTATTACACTAAAACAACTAAAAACCAAAAAACCTGCTACAAAAATAGCAAAATCTGAATTATCGACAGATAATATTAGGGCTAGCGATAAAAGCAAAGGATCCCCCATTAAGTGCTAGCGTGTCTTTCGTGCAATATAGACACTCTCGGGGCTAGATAAATAATCAAAGGATATTGAAATGATGAATAATACATTAAAAGCAATTCTGCTGACCTCAATGCTTCCATTTGCAGCCCATGCAGCACAAGAACTTACCCCATGGTATGTCGGTGGTGGATTAGGTGTAAATAACTACGAACCTAACTGCGATCAAAAAACCATGAAAACCTGTGGCGAAGATGACCCTTATGCTTGGGACGTTTTTGGTGGTTATCTATTCAACGACTATTTTGGTGTTGAACTAGGTTACCGCGATCTTGGCCGCGCCGAGTGGGTTGATTATGCAAACAAGCTCAATGATGCTGGCGCTAAAGGCATGACCTTAGGTTTAGTTGGTTTTTGGCCATTCGCGGATCGTTGGAGCCTTTCTGCTGAAGCTGGTGCAATGAACTACGTGCTCTCAAACAACAAACAGTGGGGTAGCGAATACTACAGCGACAACGGTATTGCCCCCTATGTTGGTGCAGGTATCGGCTATAACTTTACTGAAAACTTCAAACTGCAAGCTAAATACCGTCGCTATGAAAATCTCGATGAAGATAAATGGAACACCCTAGAGATGGAAAGCAACTACTGGGGTCTTGAACTAAGTTATCGCTTCGGCCATACCGTGCCCGATCCAGTTGTAGTTGCAGCTCCAGTTGACTCTGATAATGATGGTGTCACCGACGATATGGATCAATGCCCCAATACTCCTACAACCCATAAAGTCGACGCCAATGGTTGTACTATCTACAAAGAAGTAACGGAGCAACGTGATCTTGGCTCTATTCTATTCGCCAACAACTCTGCAGCAGTTAAGCAAGAATCATATGAGCGTATAGAGAAACTTGCGACATACATGAAGGAGAACCCCTCTTCAACCGTACTTATCTCTGGTCACGCCTCGAATGTAGGTGATCCCGATTACAACATGGATCTTTCAAAGCGCCGTGCAATGGCGGTTGCTGATATTCTGGTAAACACATATGGTGTCAGTCGAGATCGCGTATCTGCAAAAGGTTATGGTATTACCCAACCAATCATTGAAGGTCGCTCAGCTGAAGCGAATAAAGCCAACCGCCGTATAGAGGCTCATTTGACAGGTATTCGAACCGAACCGGTAATGCGGTAATTAGTTGCTAGTCACATCCATTAAGGATAAAAATCGCTGCTTAGGCAGCGATTTTATTTATTGCCACACTTAACAACGTATACTAATTAGCAATAAGATAAACTAAATAGCTAGACAATATGCCGCCGCTAGGGCACCTGCACGATATTTAGCAACTTTTCTGTAATTTTTTTTCAATCATGGTTGGAAATATCGGCAAAATCGCGTCTAATAGCGGTTAGTAAACAACAAAACTTAAGCTGCTTCTTAAGAAGGATGTAATTTTCATGGCTAATACACTAGAGCAATTCAAATCGATCACCACTATCGTTGCCGACACTGGCGATATCGAGGCGATCAAGCGTTATCAACCACAAGATGCCACGACTAACCCGTCACTTATCCTCAAAGCAGCACAAATCCCTGAATATCAACACCTAATAGATGATGCGATTGTCTGGGCTAAGGCTCAGAGCGACGATCTTGAACAACAAATAGCCGACGCGGGCGACAAACTGGCTGTCAATATTGGTGTAGAAGTCCTAAAAATTGTTCCTGGTCGCATCTCGACCGAAGTTGACGCTAGATTATCGTTTGATAAAGCGGGTTCTATCGATAAAGCACACAAGCTGATCAAGCTTTATGAAGCTGCTGGAATTGATAAATCACGTATTTTGATAAAGCTCGCCTCGACTTGGGAAGGCATTTGCGCAGCAAAAGAGCTTGAACAACAAGGGATCAACTGTAACCTAACGTTACTGTTTTGCTTTGCACAAGCACGGGCCTGTGCCGAAGCTGGTGTTTATCTTATTTCGCCATTTGTAGGGCGTATTCTCGATTGGTACAAAAAAGACACAGGTAAAGACTACGCGGCGAGCGAGGATCCTGGCGTCGTATCAGTAACCAAGATCTACAACTACTATAAGCGTCATGGGTTTAAAACCGTGGTGATGGGCGCCAGCTTCCGTAACACCGGCGAAATAATGGAGTTAGCTGGTTGCGATCGCTTAACCATTGGTCCAGCCCTCCTTGAAGAGATGGCTAATAGTCATACCCCTGTAGTACAAAAGTTAACCCCAACAACGGATATCGTTGCACCGGGCACTCCGATGTCAGAAGCCGAATTTCGCTGGGAGTTTAACCAAGATCCTATGGCTGTAGAAAAGCTGGCCGAAGGCATACGTAACTTTGCCGTAGATCAAGGCAAACTTGAACAGATGTTAAAAACGCAACTGCAAGCATAAAAGGCGGAGCATCTCATGACAGAGTTAACTCAACGCGACACTTGGGCTGCCATCGCAGCCCATACGGCACTGCTGCCTCATATGCGTACGCTGTTTGATAGCGATCCTCTGCGATTTGATAAAATGTCATTATCTTGCTGTGGCTTACTGCTTGATTACTCTAAAAATAGAGCCAATGAGAAAACGCTTTCACTATTATTCTCACTGGCTAATGAGAGCAATTTAACGGCCAAAATCAAAGCCATGTTCAGCGGAGAGATCATCAATAATACCGAGCAACGCGCTGTATTGCATACAGCGCTGCGCGCCCATGCAGATCAACAAGTATTGGTCGATGGCCGTAATATTATTGATGAGGTAAAACAAACACAGGCTAAAATGGCCCAATTTGTCGATGCTGTAACCTCGGGAAAATGGCGCGGTTATACCGGTAAAACAATTACCGATATCGTTGCCATCGGTATTGGAGGCTCATTTTTAGGCCCAAAAATAGTGACTCAGGCACTTCGTCCTTATTGGAATAAGTCACTTAATTGCCACTTTGTCGCCAACGTAGATGCCACCTCTTTATGTGAAAAATTACGCTTGGTTGATCCAGAAACAACACTATTTGTGATGTCATCAAAGTCATTTGGCACGCAAGAGACGCTCACCAATACCTTAAGTGCTAAACAGTGGTTTCTCGACCATGGCGCCACTCAGGCCGATGTTGCAAAACATTTTGTTGCAGTTACCTCTAACGTAACTAAAGCCACAGAATTTGGCATGGACGCTGATAATATTTTCCCTATGTGGGATTGGGTTGGCGGACGTTACTCTCTATGGTCAGCGATTGGTTTGCCTATTGCGCTATTGATCGGCATGGATAACTTTTACGCCCTACTTGAGGGTGCTAAAGAGATGGATGAACATTTCTTAACCGCACCATTAGAGCAAAACATGCCAGTTATCATGGGGTTGTTGTCACTGCTGTATAATAACTTCCATAATGCTCAGTCTCATGTGGTGCTCACTTATGACCATTACTTACGCGGACTACCAGCCTATTTTCAACAACTAGACATGGAAAGTAACGGTAAATCTGTGACATTAGGTGGCACTGAAGTTGACTACAATACAGGCCCGGTTATCTGGGGAGGAGAAGGAACCAATGGCCAACACGCCTATCACCAACTCATTCACCAAGGAACGGCACTGATCCCGGCAGATTTTATTTTGCCGCTACAAAGTCATAATCCATTGGGTGAGCATCATGTACAGCTTGCATCAAACTGTTTTGGTCAAACTCAAGCCATGATGCAAGGTAGAACCTATGATGAAGCCTTAGCCGAATTAAGTGCTAGCGGATTAAGCCATGATGAAAAAATATTGATCGCTAAACATAAAGTGATGCAAGGCAATAAGCCAAGTAACACCATTTTAATGAATAAACTCACGCCAACCACTCTAGGTGCCTTAATCGCACTATATGAGCACAGAACCTTTGTGCAAGGCGCGCTATGGGACATTAACTCCTTCGACCAATGGGGTGTTGAACTGGGTAAAACCCTTGGTAATGATATTTTGAGTCGACTACAAGCAGAGCATGATACGAATGAGCTCGACAGTTCAAGTAATGCATTAATCAATCTATTTCGTTCAAAACACCAATGAACAAGATATAAAAGCTAAGAACAACAATGTTAAAGCCAGTTTCGACTGGCTTTTGTATTTTCTAGCTTAACGCAACTTGTCTAATGCCCCCTCCTGTACCGCCTAAAAATCATAAAATATCCATTTGATATTAACAAAAATGAAACATTTAGCTTGCACCATAAAATGGAAATGTGATATTTAATTGATGAGAAAAAATACAACAACAGGAGGTTGCCATGAATCGTTTAGATTATGGTAGTGCGCTAGATGATACCGTCATTGAAAGACCCAGCAGTCGTTCGCGGAGCTCCAATAAAAAGCGAAAATGGCGTGAAATTGAGGCTATCAAAGAGAAACATCGTTTGCTTAAAGAACTCCAAGATATTGACAGTAGTTTCGATTACGATTTTGATAACCTTCTGATGTAAAGCCTGTTCAATACAGTAAATAAAAATAGCGCCCAGAGCGCTATTTTTATTTACTGTATTGCGGCATGGAAAGTCAATCATCAACCTTAGCAAGATAGTCACGTAACTCTTCAAACAAAACATTATCGTCATCATTAAACAGTGGATCAGAAATCAATCGCTCTTTGCACTGAGCCGCAACACTAACCCAGTCTTCATCGGTCATTCTTGCTTGCCATTGCGGAAATAAATGCTGCTCTTCATAAATCATATGTTCAGTCTGAAGTTCGACATACTCTTTCAATGCTTCACTCATCAGCTCTAATTGAACCGGAATATCACTTAAAATAAGGTTTAATGTTGCCATCAATGTCGACGAACTCTCTACCAGTCTCTCATGTTCATCAGCTAAACGTTTTTCATTTACTTCAGTAGCATATTTTTTCGTATAAAAGTCATCAATGAGATCCTCCAAAGGGTGGTGACTATGCTCGGTATAACTTTGCATATATTCAACGATATCCCGGATCAAATTAAAGTTAACCGTCTTGGCATTTTCTAGCCTATGCTGCTTTTTCTGCAATAATGTTAACAGTATCGCAATATGCTTATGGTCGTTATGAAGCCTTGCTAACATCGTCACCTCCATACTTATGAAACGCCTCTATTCACTATAGTAAATAGTTTGCTTTTAACTCACACTAATATGTAACTCAACGCTATGATGTGACTCAGATCAACTAAAACCAATTTAAAATAATCACTTACGGTATATTGCTAATAATTTGGTTGATATTAGGCCTAATGCAAACAGCACATTGAATCCCCCACGAGCTTCACCAAGCACGTCAATATTGATTAAAGTGACGCCACCACCGTAGCAGATATACGCTCAATTCAATACCGAGCTCAACGCCACAACAGCCCCCAGCCACTAGCTCTAGTTCGTCATATTTAAGGCTAAGTCACCCAATCGACCAACGAATCAATAAAGCGGCCATTAAGTAGAACATTGTGATTGAGACACGGCTATAAACACGATAGAGTCGGTGCTAATAGTGCTAACAGATTCTCACAAACTAGATGGCTACGAGATGACGATTACGTTATGTACAGCCGAGTAATACGGCTTACATATAAAGAGTGGTTTATCAAAAATTTTCAACAGGGTAGGAAATAAATGCAAGATGAACATTGGGTTGGTGCCCACGTTAGTGCAGCGGGCGGCATCGCCAATGCGCCACTCAATGCCAAGAAGATTGGCGCCAATGCATTTGCGTTATTCACTAAAAATCAGCGGCGTTGGCAATCAGCACCTTTATGCCCTAAGCAAATAGCAGCCTTTAAGCAACACTGTTACGATGCCCAAATCAATGTCGATGCTATCTTACCTCACGACAGCTACTTGATAAATCTCGGTCATCCGGATCAGGTTCAGCTCGAACGTTCACGCGACGCCTTTGTCGATGAATTACAACGTTGCCAGCAGATGGGACTCACCTTGTTAAATTTTCACCCTGGTAGTCATCTAAAGCAGATCAGTATTGATCAATGTCTCACCCGCATTAGCGAGTCGATAAACTTAGCTTTAGACTGCACCCAAGGTGTCACTGCTGTAATAGAAAATACCGCAGGCCAAGGTTCAAATTTAGGTCACAGCTTCGAGCAATTAGCGCAAATTATTGACAAAGTTGAAGATAAATCAAGGGTTGGTATCTGTATCGACACTTGCCACATGTTTGCCGCAGGATACGACTTGACCAGCAGAGAAGCCTGCGAGACAAGCTTCACCGCGTTCGACAAGATTGTCGGTTATCAATACCTCAAGGCCATGCATCTTAATGACAGTAAAACCCCTCTAAATAGCCGCGTTGATCGCCATCATTCTCTTGGCGCGGGGCACATAGGCCATGAGGCATTTAGCTTTATTATGCAACTGCCGGCCACAAAGCGTATTCCGTTAATTTTAGAAACCATAGAGCCAGCCAATTGGCCTGATGAGATTAACTGGCTGCGCCGTCAAGCCAAGCTTAGCGCTTAAATTAAGCCGTAAAGATGACAACTTTCCCAGCATAAAATAACAAAAGGACGAATGCAGTAGCAATCGTCCTTTTTATTGGGTAAAGCTTCCCCGTATTTACCCACCAGCTCATAACAAATGAGCTAAAGCCTTAACGTGCTCAACGTGACAGCGTTGCAAAAAGGTGGGCTTTGAGGGCGGTGAAATCCGCAGGCAGATTGACCGACAATATCGGCTTATCTTTTACTGTCTCTAATGCTGGCGGCAAACCGACCTCAATAGACAAGCACGCCTCGACTACCTCTTTAAATTTGGCCGGATGCGCAGTGCCAAGGAAAACCCCCTGCTCACTAGGCTTCATGGTCATCGATAGGGCCTGCGCCGCAATCGCGGCATGGGGCTCAGAAAGATAACCACCTTGATACAATTGCGACAATGCTGCCTCAGTATCGGCCTCTGATAATGCCACGCCGCTAATATCACTTAAACTCCAGCCCATCGCCTCAACAATCGCCTCAACCCTAGGCCAATTACTTGGCTCAGACACATCCATGGCATTAGACATGGTGGCGACGGTGGCTTGAGGTGCCCAATCACCTAAGGTCAAATAACGCGGGACGGTATCATTGCTATTGGTGGCGGCCACAAAGCGTTTCACAGGTAATCCCATCGCTTTGGCAAATAGCCCTGCAGTGAGATTACCAAAATTACCGCTCGGCACGGCAATCACAGGATCGCTGTTATGAATGCGTTTAAACTGGGCAACGGCTTCGAAGTAATAACAAATTTGCGCCAGTAAGCGGCTAATATTAATCGAGTTGGCCGAATTAAGATGTAAGCCGTCGCGAATATCACTGTCTTCAAATGCAGCTTTGACTAAATCCTGACAAGCATCAAAATCTGACGCTACAGCAACGGTGTGAATGTTATCACCTAGGGTGGTAAACATTTTCTCTTGCAGCAGACTTATCTTACCTTTGGGGTACAGCACCACCACTTCGATGTTATCCAAACCATAAAAGGCGTCAGCAACGGCTGCGCCTGTATCACCGGACGTAGCCGTTAATATGGTGATCCTATCGTCGGTAGCTAAGCTATTGAGACACTGGGCCATAAAGCGTGCACCAAAATCTTTAAACGCTAATGTGGGACCATGAAATAGCTCTAAACAGTAGCGGTTGTCATCGGCTTTCACTAAAGGAAGCTCAAAATTAAACGCATTATCGACCAGTTTATCGACCATCTCCTGACCGAGTTCTTGTGCTAGCCAAGCTCCTAAGATCTGTTTAGAACGCTCGACAAACGGCATGGCTAGCAGCTCATCCATATTGTCTAATACCGGGATTAATGTCGGAAAGAACAGTCCTCGATCACGGCCTAGACCCAGCTTAACCGCCTGAGTAAAAGTAACTTTCTGCGACGGGTGTTTTAAATTATATAGTTCCATCTGTAGTGCGCCTTAATCTGATAATAATGTTCAATCGACCCGACGAGTACCTTGGGTATCAATCTGACAGATATGAGAAAATCCCACACCTTGTTTTACATAGTGGCTATCAAGCCATGCTTGCGCCGCCTGCGCGGTAGCAAGGTCGTCAGTAACCGAAAATAGAGTTGGACCGCTGCCAGAAATGCCTGTGGTTAACATGCCTAGTTCAGCAAGTGCCGCTCGGGCTTGTTCATAACCAGGAATTTCACTGGCACGATAAGGCTCGGCTAACACATCTTTTAATACCGCAATGGCAAGGGTTGCATCTTGCTTATAACTGGCGTGGACAAACGCACTAAGATAACGACCAAAATCGATAGCCACAGATTTGTCATACACCTCTGGCAATAACGCCCGCATTTTAGCGGTCGATAGGGAGATCCCAGGATATGCCACCACCCAATACCACTGTTTAAATACGGGTAATCCTTCACATACCGAATGCGGCACATCGAGCATCAATTGCATGCCACCGAGGTAACATGGTGCGACATTATCATAATGTACCGAGCCGCTAATTTTGCCCTCAAACTCCCCCATTAAACGCAGCAAGGCTTGCTCATCAAAAGGGCGATCGAAATATTCATTTAAGGCATAAAGAGCCGCTACCACTGATGATGCACTGGAGCCGAGGCCACTGCCCACAGGAAGATTCTTCTCCAACGTCATAGCGATACCCGCCTGACTATCTAATTGCGCTAAAAAAAACTCAGCGCATTGATAGACAATATTGTCAGCCGCATCTGCAGGCAACTTGTCGGCCCAGTGACCCGCCAACGATAGAGATATTCCCGTTAAGGCTGGTTCAATAGTGACGCAATCGCCAAGCAATGTGCCATCGATGGGCGCTAACGCCGCACCGAGTAAATCAAAGCCCACCCCAACATTGCCCATCGACGCAGGTGCATAAACCGTTAAACTCATGCGCCCATCTCCCGTGTCCAGTTAAGGGTCCGTAGAAGATCGGCAAAAGCCCCAGCAGCAGTCACATCGGTGCCAGCACCATAGCCTCTGAGCACAAACGGGATTGGCTGATAGTAACGACTGTAAAAGGCCAGCGCATTCTCGCCCCCTTTAACGCTATAGAGTGGATCGTTAGCATCGACTTCTGCGACCTTGACTCGGCAACCTTGCTCATCAATTTGCCCAACATAGCGCAGTACTTTACCTTGTGCCTTAGCCTCATCTACACGCTCTGCTATTTCACTGTCGAGTGACGCTAAGTTGTGCATAAAGGCCGAAACATCGCCTGATGCGTCAAAATGCGTAGGCAATACTGACTCAACCACGATATCACTTAACTCAATTTCCATTCCCACTTCACGGGCTAAGATCAACACCTTGCGCGCTACGTCCATGCCACTCAAGTCATCTCTGGGATCGGGCTCGGTAAAGCACTTGTCACGAGCAATTTTGGTGGCCTCAGAGAGGGTCATTCCCTCATCAAGCATACCAAAGATAAAGGATAACGAGCCCGATAATATGCCATTAAATTTTTGCAATTTATCGCCAGCAAATAACAATTTTTTAAGGTTATCAATCACAGGTAAGCCAGCACCTACCGTCGTTTCATACAAAAATTGACGACGCTGTTTTAACGCAGTTTGCCTTAACGCGCGGTAGTAATCTAAGTCTCGAGTATTGGCTTTTTTGTTAGGCGTAACCACATGTAAGCCGGCATTCATGACATCGAGGTAACGATCGGCAACCAACTCACTAGAGGTGCAATCAACCAATACCGGATTAAGTAATTGCTGCTCAGTCGCCCATGCTAGCATCTGATTTAAATCATAATCTTGTTGGCTGTCACTTAAGCGCCCTTGCCAATGATTAAGATCAACGCCTTGAGCATCGAGCAACATCTGGCGAGAATTAGCAATACCACAGACTCTGACGGTAATATGCTGCGCTTTAAGCATCTCTGATTGTTGTTTTATCTGCTCGAGTAAGCCTGCGCCCACATTGCCACAACCGACTAAAAATACATCCAGATAATGCTGCACATCAAAGAAGCGCTGATGGCAGGCGGCGATAGCATGTTTAGTCTTACGCAGCTCAATCACCGCCGAAATAGAGCGCTCAGATGAGCCTTGAGCAATGGCAACAATATTGACGTTCGCCTGTGCTAACGCTTGGAAAAACTTACCCGCAACGCCCTTATGAGTGCGCATACCATCACCAATTAACGACACTATCGCCAAGTGATGACGCATCTCTATCTCTTCAAGAATGTCACTTTTAAGTTCAAGCTCAAATTCTTGCTCTAACGCCATACGCACTTTGTCCGCATCTTGTGTCGCGACACAGAAGCTAATGCTGTATTCAGATGAGCTTTGGGTGATCAATGAGACCGAAACGCCCGAACGAGAGATAGCCCCCAAGGTGCGACTAGCCATGCCAACCATGCCCTTCATGCCTGGGCCTGCGATATCAAACATGGTCTGTTCATCGAGGTTAGAGATCGCCTTAACATTAAGGCCTGTCTTATCGACTTGGTTAGACACCAATGTCCCTGGTGCATCTGGATTAAAGCTATTACGGATATAACAAGGGATATGATATTGGGCAATAGGAGAGATGGTTTTAGGGTGCAGTACTTTGGCACCAAAGTAAGACAGCTCCATTGCTTCTTGATAGCTTAATTGAGTTAATAGTTTAGCGTCGGCCACCACGCGAGGATCTGTGTTGTACACCCCGTCTACGTCAGTCCATATTTCACAGCAACTAGCATCGATACAGGCAGATAATACCGCCGCCGAATAGTCTGAACCATTGCGCCCAAGGGTAACGATACGTCCATGCTTATCACCAGCGGTAAAGCCAGGCATGACCCACACGCGATGAGCATCAAGCGAAAGCGCGGCAAGTCGTTGTTTACTGGCATTAATATCGACTAATGATTCAAGCACTTCACCTGTCGCTAAAAATAAGTGTTGTGGCACAAGTTGACTAGCCGATATTTCTCGGGCCAACATTAACTGTTCCATTAAGGCCGCAGATAACTTTTCGCCACCCACGATGATTTCAGCGCGAACATAATCTGGACATTCGCCAAGTAGCATGATCCCTTGCAGTTTGTCATGCCAAAGCGACAATTGCTTGTCCAATACTCGCTGAAGATCACTAGACTGCTGTGAGGACAGTTTCTCTTGGCTCGCCTGCTGATATAGCTGTTCAAAAACCAACTTAACCTTATTCAGTACCAGTAGAAAATCACCGCCGCTAACCGCCAAGTCGACCATTTCAAGCAGCCCATTGGTCACGGTTGCTGGGGCTGAAAGCACAACGGCAATACCTTCTTGCTCTGCACTGCTAGCGACAATGTCTGCCACGCCATTAAAACGCTGCCAATTAGCCAGCGAGGTACCACCAAATTTCATCACTTTCATATCATCTCCTTGTACCGCGCTACCCCAGAAACAAAAAAGCCCGCTCCTTGGAGGGAGCGGGCTTATTCAATACTTATATTTTACGTATGTTCAGCCGGCCCCCACGATGGTTGTCGTGGTGGTTGTAATAATGGTGGTTACTACGAAATATAGGCTAAACATTATAATTATCTGTTCACAATTAATTGTGTATTAAGTGGTAACTAGAATTGCTTTTTTTGTATGCAGCTGTCAACCCCCTACAGGCAACTTTCTCAAAAATAGCTAATTCACATCACTTTGATGATGAACATATAAAGTAGATCAATTCAAACATCAACAATTGCGAACATTCGCCATTTAGGACGATACAAATCTAAGCTATACAAACAGATATTCTAGATTAATTCCTTTATTAACAGGTAATAACAGTAGAAATAGTATTCCAGAAAAAGTTAACAATGCAAAATAGACCTTTGTGTAATATTTAAGACTAAAGTCGACATAACATCATAACTCCCCCCTCATTTACTGCAATTAAGGTGAGTGCATAATTTATTGGAAATAGTGAGAAAAAATTCAACAAAAACCGACCGCATCATCACAACTTCCAACGGTACAATGACCCGAGCTAACAACCCGACTCACAATTTATAAATTTTTCATTCAAGAAGCGGTACTAGATCATCGCCAAGTATTAAAAAGCAAGTTAAAATGCCGCCACATTCTGAATTGGAGGCGATATGATAATCACCCAACACAAAGCTGTTAGCATCCATTACCGCTTAACAAACCAACAAGGTGAGTTAATTGAAAGTTCATTTGAAGGTGAACCAATGCTTTACCTTCATGGCGCCGAGAATATGATCCCAGGCTTAGAAGCGGCATTAGAAGGCAAAACGGTTGGTGATAAGCTCGATGTTACCGTTGAAGCTGAACAAGCTTATGGCCCTTATCATGATGGCCTACGCCAAGACGTACCGCTGTCAGCCTTTGGTGACATTGAAGATATCGTACCGGGTATGCGCTTCATTGCCGAAACTGAAATGGGTCAACGTCCAGTACAAGTGACAGAAGTAAAAGATGATGTTGTCGTTGTTGATGGCAACCACCCATTAGCCGGTCAATCACTTAACTTTACCGTTGAGGTGCTTGCTGTTCGCGACGCGACCGAGGAAGAGATTGCCCATGGCCACATTCATGCTGGCGGCAGTTGTGGTGGTCATGAACATAGCCACGAAGGCGGTTGTTGTGGCGGTGAAAGCCACAGCCATGAGGGTGGATGCTGCAATGATGACAGCGAAAAAGAAGCCAAAGAAGGCTGTGATGGCAATGGTGGATGTGGTTGTCGCCACTAAACACTTATCATCAGATGATGATTTAATACTCAAGTTGTAATTGATCCGACGATATAAGACTCGAGTTGTAATATTGAAAGCTGGCAGCCTTTTTTAGGATTTTGCCAGCTTTTTTATTTTAGACTTTCACTTACTTTAACTGCTTAATCAACCTCTTCACATCGATAGTCACCAATAGTTAAGCTAATCGCCATTACTTTAGGCTATTACATCGCTTATATTTTATATCCAGCAGTCGCATTATCGAAAGCGTCTCAGTCCAGATAATCCTGACTCAAGGCTTCTCAAGCACCACTTATATACTGCCTAATAATAGCAACCTTATCTTTACAATAAGGCTGCACTAACTTATTAGCAATTTATAAATAATGAGCATAGTGGCAGAACATCATAGAAGTTTTTATGACAATATTAAGGCTCGAACCGTATCGCGTTGCGCCTCGCTCATATGTTTAAGATAATTAGAGCAACGAGTAATGGTCGCAATACTTATCTCAAACTCAGCTGCCATCCGCCGTTGACTCATTTCCCCCAGTAACAGGGCTTGAAACACTTTTAAACGGCCGGCAACGGCACTTCGTTCCTCTTCAGTGAGTAATAATTCAAATAATGCGTTCAATTCACCAGGCTTTTGATGAGTCATTACTTTATCTAACACTAGATCCCAATTGGCGCGCACAGCAACCTCTGTTGTAATCGTTGACCATTACGAAAGTGTAGCAATAAAGCTACGCTAAAGGCTATAACCGTCAGTCTAAAATATGATAATTCATCGAAAATAGTAGCTTTCGTAACTGAAACACACTTAGCAACAAACATTGAAGTAACTTTAATAAAAAATGATTGGTATCTGACAGTTAATTGCGCTTAGAATAATTGCACCAAGTCACATAAACATCAAAAATCGTGAGAGCCATCCAATGAAAAAACAGATTAAGTTAGGCCTATTCGCACTTGCTGGCAGCGCCATGCTAGCTTCAGTAGCACACGCTAACAACTTTACAGAAGTCGAGGATGCAATCGAATATCGCCAATCAGCATTTGGTCTAATCGCATACAACTTTGGTGATATGGGCGCTATGTTGAAGGGTGAAAAACCGTTTGACGCTGAAGTATTCGCTATGCGCGCACAAAATGTTGCCGCCTTAAGTCAACTACCAGCAGAAGGTTTTGTGGCAGGTTCTGATAAAGGCAATACAGAAGCATTGGCTAAAATATGGAGCGACAAGACTGATTTTGACAGCAAAATGAGTGAGTTTCAGGATAATGCAGCTAAGCTTGCCGTTGCTGCACAAGGTGATGATAAAAACGCATTTAAAGCAGCATTTATGGCTACTGGTAAGAGCTGTAAAGGTTGCCACGACGTCTACAAAAAAGACTAATCGCCAGTAACAGAGCTTGCCTAACTACTATGCCAACCAGCCAAGATGTAAGTTAATGCACTGATATTTAATAATAAAAATTAAATGATCACTTATTCACTTACATGGATACTGTTATTAAAACGAATACTAAAAAGGTTAGCGGTATCTGCCGCTAACCTTTTTTATATGGCTATTTTATCTAACAACTACAACATTACAGTTAACGGCAAAATCAAGTAATTGACCGCCAAGCCCATCAATAGACCTACCAAGATTAATGCAATAATATTAGAGCGAAATCTCAACTCAGCAACCATATCTTGAGTGACATATTTATAACCTGTGATCATTGCGCCCACCAACTTATCACCTTTAAAACTATGCACAATAACCGCTAACACATGCATAGCCGCCAGTGCTAATAGCAGATTAAAGTTCATCTTATGTAACCAGGTTAACGTGCTGCCAAGTTCACTAGTAACGTAACGATAAAGCGGCCCTTCGGTAAACACTTCATCGGTAGCAAACAGACCACTGCTTAACTGCACTAGCAGTATCACCATCATAGTTACTACCATATAGCCACCTAATGGATTATGCCCAAGCGTAGCTTTAGTCGGTTGCTTTAAATAACGGATAACTTGATGAGGTGGCTTCACGAAATGGCTAAAGCGCGCGGTATCACTACCGATGAAGCCCCATAGTAGGCGAAATATAATTAATACCATTAATGAGTAAGCAAATACCTGATGCCATTGCATTTCTCCCGCATCGGCGCTCCACCACAATGCACCGAGTAGCCCAATCATGCCCCAATGAAAGACTCGCGTGGGTAGATCCCACACCTTTAATTTGATTTTATTATCGACACTCGACAATTTGGAAGACATCTCATTTCCTTTACAACAGAAGATGCGTGAGATGATATTTGAAGCGACTCATAGAGGCAATAGAAATGAATTTCTGAAGTTATCTAATCAAATATGACGTCTTAAAATAAGAAATACAAGCTATTCCTAATGTTTATTTAGCCAATTTGTCGATGACATCAAATAAAGCGTTGAACATAAAAATACCGCCACCAAACACGATCTAGATCACATTATTAGTGCGCCAAATTGGTAATCTGAACTCAAGGAAGCAAAGACAAGGTTGGATATATGATAAAGATTACTAGCAAAGATTTCGACGTAACTGCCCCTATCCGTGAACGTATCGAAAGTCGATTGGAGAAACTCAGCAGACACGATATCCAATTAATTAATCCGCATGTCATCATAGAACAAGAGAAGCAAGGATTTAAGATAGAAGCATCGGTCGGTATTCCCAGTAATCAATTATTTGGCCAAGCAACAGATAAAGATCTTTATGCCGCAATCAATGCCATGGGACAAAAGCTTGAAAAGCAACTCAACCGTTTAAACCACAAACCCGAAGGAGCACGTCGCGCAGTACCTGTCATCGATAATGATGTTGTTGGTGATGACTTAGAAGATGAATATGAAGAGACATTTGATAAGGAGTATATCGCGTAGAGGAGTTATTGTTGAGACTGTAGGCAATAATTTTAGGCTCAATAAACACCGAGGAATATCACTAGCAAACTAGCCACATTGTCTACAGTTGCTATATTGTATTTTCGATAAATGCTTAATAATTAAAATGAACATGCCTTTCGTGTTATATCGATTGGGTCTTGGCAGCTAATAACCGCCTCAACGAGTTATCAACTTACTGGAGGAATCTAGCTAACAAACTAGCGATGTTGCCACCCCTTGTTATACTTGAAGGTAGAGCGGTATTGAGAAACAGTAATACAAGGTAAACCTGAAATAGATATAGGAGAACGCCGACACTTGAATTCGATTTTGCAACACAATAAAAAACGACGACTATCCTAGCCTTATGGTACCCAAATGTACCAACAAGGATCAGCTAACGAGCTAAACAGTAATGGTCGTCTCTCTTTGGTAAGGTCGCCAGTTTCACAACGAAAGTGAATGTTAATGGCGCAGTAACAGCATTAAGGAGAGATCACAGTTTGAGTGAAAGGCAAATGAGTTTTTAACGGCGACAGAAAAAGCCACGCAACATTGATTTAATCAACGCCTGGAACATCGCTAATGTAATAGCATCGTCGCCGAGTTGTCAGCAGGATCTAGACCAATTCACTACCAAGTTGAATTAGGGTAAGCAACAGATCCTTAGTAAGTTAGAGGAGGGCCTACCGATTTTGAGAATGCAATCTAAGCTCCAACTAAGCGCACCTGATGGTGCGCTTTTTCATACTACGCCTAAAATGATAAATTGACATACTGCATAACTTTTCATTGACACTCACAACGTAGCGATCTAATTTGATGGCTATGAAAATAACTAGCGTCACTTTTTTTACTTTCTTTTTTATTCCATCCTTTTAGGGAGGCGGAGTTTCGGTGTAAAAACGAAAGTGAAAATTCCAAAGCCTCCCTCAGGGAGGCTTTTTTGTTTTAAAACGTAACCAGATACTCGTTCATATACAGAGGACAGCATGACCAAACCACATTCCTTAAATCACACGCGGGAACAGATCAGTGCACTCGACAATGAACTACTGGCACTGCTCGCCAGGCGCCGCGACTTAAGTTTAGATGTTGCCCGCAGTAAAGAGGTTGATATTCGCCCCATTCGTGACACGCAAAGAGAAAAGGAATTATTAACCCGGCTGGTTAAACAGGGGCGTGAACAGGGATTAGATGCACACTATGTGTTGTCGCTATACCAAAGTATTATCGAAGACTCAGTACTCAATCAGCAAGCTTACTTGCAAGGACGAGCGAATCCTACATTACAAAAACAGCAATACACTATTGCTTATTTAGGGGCCCGCGGCTCCTATTCATACTTAGCCGCCACTCGCTATTGCGACCGCCGCCAAGTCAATATGCAAGACTTGGGCTGTAAAAGCTTCGATGAAATAGTACAAGCGGTAGAGTCTGGTCACGCCGATTATGGTTTTTTACCGATAGAAAACACTTCATCGGGATCGATAAATGAAGTCTATGACGTACTGCAACATACAAGCTTGTCCATTGTTGGTGAAACCACTATCGAGGTCGGTCACTGTTTACTCGCTCACCCAGGTACTCAGTTGGCTCAAATTAAGACCGTCTACGCCCACCCACAACCCATAAGCCAATGTAGTCGTTTTTTAAGCCATCATCCTGAACTCAAGTTAGAATATTGCTCAAGTAGCGCCGAAGCGATGGAACAAGTCTTAGCAAGTAAAGATATGACTGTTGCCGCCATTGGCAGCGCCGAAGGTGGCGCACTGTATCAGCTAGAAGCGATAGAGAAAGAACTCGCCAATCAAAAAATTAATCAAAGCCGTTTCATCGTAGTTGCACGTAAAGCTGTGGCAGTACCAGAACAACTCCCGGCCAAATGCACCCTGATCATGGCCACAGGACAAAAACCCGGAGCCTTAGTAGAAGCCTTATTAGTGCTTAAAGCACACAACCTCAACATGAGCAAACTGGAATCTCGCCCAATCCCGGGAACGCCCTGGGAGGAGATGTTCTACCTAGACCTAGATGCCAATTTATCGAGTGAGTCGATGCAAAAAGCCCTTAACGAGCTGGAGCATATCACTCGCTTTATCAAGGTATTAGGTTGCTACCCCTGTGAAACAGTTAACCCAACACAGCTGAACAATAGCCAGCTTATGATAGAGCCTACTACCAGCAGAACGGCTGAATTTGACGATAGCAACAACAATAATGATAGCCGTATACAAACGTCTCATCGACGCTGGAGCCTGACTCAAAAGCCTCAACTTACCCAGATCACTCATGGACAATTGGCCATAGGTGCTGGACAATTTGCCGCTATCGCACAGCTTAGATTAACCACGGATAATCAAGACTTTGGTCAACAAGCAAAACAACTAAAAGAAGCGGGTTTCCAAGCCGTACTGCTCACCGGAATACATCATATTCAACAAGTCAGTCCGCTATTGGATCAAGTAAAACGTGCCTTACACCAATTCGATTTAAGCTGCATGCTCGAAATCGAATACGAAACCGAATTAAAGCACGCTGTTGAACATGCGGATATCTTACTTATCGGCGGTAAACAGATGCACAACAAAGCATTACTGCAACAAATTGGTGCACTGCACATACCAGTTATTCTAGAGCGCAATACCATGGCCAGTATCGAGGAATTTCTCGATGGCGCTGAAACCATCCTATCTTGCGGTAATCAACAGGTTATCTTGTGTGAATCGGGCATAAGAACCTTTAATGACGCTGTTAAACCCGCTTTGGATTTAGCCGCTCTGGTGCAAATAAAAGCCATGAGTCACCTGCCAATAATCATAAATACCAGTTATGCCTGTGAAGTGCTTAACCAGACCGATATAGCCATAGCAGCAAAACAGTTACATGCTGACGGATTAATCCTGCTGGTGATGCCAGATATAGGCAGTTTCGATGAGCAAATACACCGCCACTGTCGCAGCTTAAGTGAGTTATACCGTAGTTAAGGCATACATGGAGCATTGAACGGCATATAAAAAGAGGGCTAAACACCCTCTTTTTATATTAATAACAAATTATGAAGATAAAATATTAAATCGCTTGGCCATCAACTAGCGCCATCCAGCCCTTTATGGTGCGATGACAAAACCAACATAAAGAGACAATACTTAATGTCACCGCTAGCCAAGCCTGCGGCATGATATAAGCCAATATTAACATCGACAACAGCGTCAACATAGACCAACGTTGCCAACGGATATGTGAATAAAGTAGCTGACTCATCTTACTACTTTTCTGCGCACAATTAATGGCTAAGCCAAGCAATGGCGGCAGCAAAAACAGCGGAAATGCCAACATTAGTCCATATAACAGATGACCGAGGCTATGATCATCAATACCAGCATGTTGAGATGTCGTGGTTATCATAAGCCGGTCACTCCAAGGCTGCCAAAAAATGGTATGAGCAGACTCAATACGAGAGTCTCTATTAATTAACCATACTGTGTCACCTGCATTTACGCAAATCTGTCGAATGTAATGATGCCGCTTTTAACTCTATTTTGCTTACGTTAAAACCACCTCTATACCAATAAATCCATCAAGTATTACTCATTCAAACTCAACTTTACATTAGATTGAAGCCGAGTCGAACATGCCAAAATATAGCCCTGTTCAATTTCAGCTGAAGATAAGGTTAAAGAACTACTTGAGATGGTTTTCCCCTCGATCACCTTACATTTACACGCTCCGCATACGCCAGAGCGACATGCAGCGATAATGGGTAAGCCTTCCGCTTCAATGCCTTCAAGCACCGTTTGCTCCGCTGACAGCGGCGTCTTAACATCGCCAATATGCAACATAAACGGGGCTGACGCTGTGGTAGACTTTGACAGTAAAGGCGCTGCGAGCGCATCACCAAAGCTCTCTTGATGATAACGGCTCATGTCAAAACCAGCTTGCTCAAGCATAGTTCGAACCGCCTGCATATAAGGTGCGGGGCCGCAGACAAATATGGTTCGCTCTTTGTAATCAGGTACTGCTGACGCTAAGGAGACTAACGAGAGACGTCCCTGATAACAATCAATCTCAGCATTCTCCCCCTCTTCTAAGCTATAATCTAACGAGAAGTGTTCATGGCGTTGCTCTAGCTGTTGTAAAGCCTGATGGAAAATCAGATCTTGTGGTGATTTGGCACTATGGAAAAAAGCAATGTTGCTGCCGATTTGAGTATCGGTCAACCAGCGAGACATAGAATACATAGGGGTAATGCCGCTACCTGCACTTAAAAACAGGTACTTATCAGCATCGATATCAACCAAGTTAAACACCCCATCTGGTCCGCGAGCCGTAACGCTATGCTCAGGCAGCAGATGATCCACTAAGTAATTTGATGCTACTCCGCCCTCGATCCGCTTAACCGTTACCACGATAGAGTAAGGACGAGAAGGCGATGAAGATATGGTATAGCTACGTGCAACGGCGTTACCATTAATATTAAGCAACAAGGTGATAAATTGCCCTGGCTTAAAATGAAACTTGACACTCTGTTCGCCCTGAAAACGGAAACTAGTGACATCGTGAGTTTCTTGCCAGCGCTCGACGCACCTTAGACGTACCTCGCCATGCTGCCAAGTCGCAGAGTGATATTGTTGGCTGTTCATAGAGTGAGTTACCCTGGAAAATAGAACACCTATGACCTTAGCCATAGGTGTTAGACGAATTAAGCGACGCTTAAGATATCCTTGAGATCGGCTTCGACAGTTGTAGTCGTACGCAAACCAAACTTATCTTCTAGAATCTTAACGAGATTTTCAGTCAAGAATGCCGGAGCCGTTGGGCCTGTGCGGATGTTCTTCACGCCCAGTGATAACAAGGTCAACAGGATCACGATCGCCTTTTGCTCAAACCATGACAATACTAAGCTCAGTGGCAGCTCGCTTATCTCACACTCAAACACTTCTGACAGTGCAATCGCTAGCTGGATCGCTGAATAAGCATCGTTACATTGACCAATATCCAATAAACGCGGAATACCGTTAATATCGCCAAATGCAAGCTTATTAAACTTATACTTACCACAGCCTAAGGTCATGATAATTGAGTCTTTTGGTGCCGCTGTTGCGATATCGGTAAAGTAGCTACGCTCAGACTTATCACCGTCACACCCTCCCACAAGGAAGAAGTGTTTAATCGAGCCATTCTTCACATTTTCAATCACGGCAGGCGCAGCAGCCATTAACGCATTTCGAGCAAAACCTATGGTGATAAGATGGGGGATCTCATCATAGATAAAGCCTTCTAGCGATAGTGCTTTATCGATCACTGTAGAAAAATCATCACCCATAATATGGGTTACACCAGGCCAACCTACAATGCTGCGGGTGAAAATACGGTCAGAGTAATCGCCTACATTTGGATCGATAATGCAGTTAGAGGTCATCACTACTGCACCAGGGAAGTTAGCAAACTCTTTCTGCTGATTCTGCCACGCACTGCCGTAGTTACCGACAAGATGTGGGTACTTTTTAAAGGCGGGGTAAGCCAGCGCTGGCAACATCTCACCATGGGTAAAGACATTAATGCCCTTGCCTTGTGTCTGCTCTAAAATTAGCTCTAAGTCTTTCATATCATGGCCAGAGACCAAAATAGCTTTGCCTTTCACAGCAACCGTGTTGACTTGCGTCGGCTCAGGGTGACCAAACGACTCAGTTTCGCCCGTATCTAGCATCGCCATCACGCGATAGTTTAGCTGACCAATCTCCATTGCCGTGGCAAACAGTTTGTCGGCATCTTCTGAATCTGAGCCAAGAAACGCCATAATTTCATGGAAGTTAGCCGCTACGTCGCTATCTGTTTGATCAAGAACGCGAGCATGCTCCATGTAGGCCGCAGCACCTTTTAGGCCATAAAGACAAAGTAAACGCAGGCCCATAATATCTTCATGAACACTCTCTTTACCGCGATTAGGCACTGCTTGAGCGGCTTGAGCAAGCATTTCAGGCTTAGATGTTGCCAATATTAATGATGCTGCAGGAATAAGCGTATCGACAGCTTTGCCAGCTTCAGCGCATGCCGTTTCATAGGCCGCCTTTAGGCGGTTACGATAAAGTTCCGCCTGATTGACGTAATCGATTAATCGCTCATCATCAAAGTTGACGTTTGTTAGTGTGGCGAAAAAGGCTTTAGGAACAAAGGTATCAATTTCACTATCAATAATATCAAACTCTCTTGCCTTAACCGCATAGGCTGAAACGCCCTGAAGCAAGTAGATCAACAGATCTTGCAGATCTGAGGTATCAGACAACTTACCGCACATACCTTGAGAATAACTACAGCCATTACCCGCTGGGGTTCTAATCGTTTGCTCACACTGAATACAAAACATTACAACTACTCCTATTTTTAATCATGCCTTTATTTTGCATGTTTTAATAAAGTCTACTGCGACTTGGTCATCAGCTAAAGCGATTTATTGGATCAATGCGATAAACTATGAGGCAGATCAAATTAGAATAAGTGCAACTAATATGGGATTTTTTGAGCTTAAGAACAACGAACATATGAGATTGATGGACGATAACCTGTTTTCAATCCACAAAAAAACCTGAGCCAGATAGCGTTAATCTCGGCTCAGGTTAAGTATAGAGTTGAGTTCAAAAATGGCGCTGCCAACGCAGATAACTAGCCCACTTTCATATCGTTGACCGATTGTAACATCACACGACTCTCTCGCTGGAATTGCGGCGCAAAATCACCAAACCAGTTAGCCACCTCTTCAAACTGAGCTATAAATCCTTGCCTATTCCCCGACTTCAACAACTCAAGGGCCTGGGCATAATTATCTAAATAATCACCTATCGCCGTCAGGCTTTCGCGCTGCGCATAGATAATATCGGCGTACAGTTCCGGACTCTGAGCAAAAAGGCGCCCTACCATAGCCAGTTCTAACCGATAAATGGGCGAACTAAACTGTAATAGGGTATCGATATCAGCCGCTTCACGATAAAGATTTAGCCCATAAACAAACGAGGAGAAGTGACGCATCGCTTGCACGAGTTGCATCGCCTTATCATGCTTTTGCGCATCTGCTTCAACCAAACGTGCGCCCCAAATCTGTATCTGCTCCATCAGCCATCGATACTTTTCTGGATCGCGACCATGGCACACCACGACTACCTGTTTAGCCAAACTGCCCACATCTGGGCCAAACATAGGATGTAGGCCCACTACGGGTCCTTGGTGGGCCGTTAGCATTGCATCAAGTGGCTTGGCTTTTATCGATGTTAAATCAGCTAAAATACACGACTCGGGTAACTGGCCCAATTTACTGGCAATCAACTCACAAGTGATCCTGATGGGTACGGTAACGATAACCAGCCCAGCTCCGGCAAAAATAGCATCAGCATCTTGCCAATCATCTTTATCGAGTGATTTCACTTGATAGCCTGACAAACGTAACATTTGGCTAAACAGCCCACCAAGCTTACCTTTACCACCAACGATAACCACATGACCCAGATCGGTTTTTACCTGTTTAAAACCGACATCCTTCTCATTAAGGTACGATTCACGCATTAATCGGCGTAAAATATCTTCGATAAGCTGCGGAGAAACGTTCATTTTACTGGCTTCTTCACGGCGTTTAGCCAGCATTGACGCTTCACGTTCGGGTGCATAAATTGGCACCCCTGCAGCGTGTTTTACCGCCCCCACCTGCCCAACAAGATCCAAGCGTTTACGCAGTAGGTGCAATAATTGTTGATCGACATTATCAATATGGCCGCGTAACTTTTCGAGCTCTTCAGTGGTCTTTTCATTCATTTTTTAATTATCCATCAGGCAGTTGCAGCCTTAAGCATATCAAATCTTGTCGGTAAAACCGACGCTAATTGCGCCGCACCATGACGTAATAACTCTTCAGTATCTTGCCAATTTATACACGCATCCGTCACCGAGACACCATAATCCAGTTCACTTAAAGGTTTATCGCAAGCTTGATTACCTGCATTAAGATGACTCTCTAGCATCACCCCTATAATCGAACGATTACCCTGCTCAATTTGATCAAATACATCTTGGCAAACCACGGGTTGTTTATTGTGATCTTTTGAAGAATTACCATGACTGCAATCCACTACCAACCGTGCATTAAGCTTAGCGGCATGCAGTTGACGTTCGCACTCGGCAACGCTGTGGGCATCGTAATTTGGTACTTTGCCCCCACGCAAAATCACATGCCCATCGGGGTTGCCCGCCGTTTGTAATAAGGCCACTTGCCCCTGTTGATTTATTCCCATAAATCGATGGCTACTGGCTGCAGACTCAAGTGCATTAATGGCGACCCCTAACTTGCCATCGGTACCGTTTTTAAACCCGACAGGCATAGATAATCCAGATGCCATCTCACGATGAGTTTGCGACTCAGTCGTGCGCGCACCAATCGCCGACCAAGTGACGAGTTCAGAAATATATTGCGGGCTAATCGGGTCAAGGGCTTCAGTGGCAACCGGTAAGCCTAATTCGGCTAACCAGATCATCAATTCTCGAGCCATACGCAGCCCTTTTTCAACATCAAATGACTCATCCATATCTGGGTCATTTATCATGCCTTTCCAGCCCACGGTAGTCCGCGGTTTTTCAAAGTACACACGCATCAAAATATAAAACTCATCTTGCAATTCGTCATGTAGGGTTTTGAGTCTAAGTGCGTATTCTTTAGCAGACTTGATATCATGGATAGAACACGGTCCACTGACCACTAGCACACGATTATCACGTTTGTGCACAATATCGGATACGGTTTTACGAGCATTCAATACATATTGGTAGGCAGCAGTGGATAAAGGAAGTTGTTGCTTTAACTCTTCTGGGGTTACTAATACTTTTTCAGAACTAATATGGACATTATTAATTGTGTCTTGCTGCATACCCGTCACCAACCTCTATCTATAATTATATTGTCACAAAAATTAGGCTTATTAGAATAACGCCCACCGAACTATTACTGACTTACTCATCACCCGTAAGCGCAATGCCGTAGCAGTTCACCATTACACCATTGATTTAACTATGCCTGTGGTTTTATTTAGAATCAAGCAAAAAAATGCCTATCGATAACAATTCAATGCACTTTTGCAGTTATTCATTTTTTACTTAGGGACTAACTAGTGGTTATCGATTGAAGGTTAACCCACCTTCAATAGGTGAGCTTATAACAAGTATAAAGACAATGTTAAGGCAATGTTTTACTGCATACTAACAAGCAAGCCTCTTTTTGCGAACTTTTCCAGTGCCCTAAAACACAAAAACCCGCCATAAGGCGGGTATTTGTGCGAACACTGCATCTTGTTTACTTGAAGCGTTTGCTTACTTAGCAAGCTTCTCACGGATACGTGCAGATTTACCTGAACGATCACGTAGGTAGTAAAGCTTAGCACGACGAACACGGCCGCGACGCTTAACTTCGATGCTAGAGATGATTGGGCTGTGAGTCTGGAACGCACGCTCAACACCTTCACCATTAGAGATCTTGCGAACTGTGAATGCAGAATGCAGACCACGGTTACGCTTAGCGATAACGATGCCTTCAAACGCCTGTAGACGCTCTTTACCGCCTTCTACAACACGTACTTTAACAACAACAGTATCACCTGCACCAAATTGTGGTACGTCTTGCTTCATTTGCTCTTCGTTGAGCATTTTAATGATGTTATTCATGAATAAACTCCATCCTAGTAATAACTGACCATTTGTTACTCACCCTTTTGGGTAGCATCGACAAATTGGGCTAATAGCTTAGTTTGTTCGTCAGTCAGAGCTAGATTTTCAAATAATTCTGGTCGTCGTAACAAAGTTCTTCCGAGACTTTGTTGCAAACGCCAGCGTCTAATATGTTCGTGGTTACCACTTAGCAATACGGCTGGTACATCGATACCGTCTAAGCTTTCAGGTCGAGTATAGTGGGGACAATCCAGTAACCCATCAGAGAAGGAGTCCTGCTCTGCCGAAGCTTGTTTTCCAAGAACCCCTGGAACCAAGCGCGATACTGAATCTATCAGAGTCATCGCTGGTAGTTCGCCGCCCGAAAGCACGTAATCACCAATCGACCACTCTTCATCCACTTCCGTTTGAATAATGCGCTCATCGATACCTTCGTAGCGACCACACACTAAAATCAAACGCTCTGATTTCGCTAACTCTTCGACGCCTTGCTGAGTCAGCTTGCGTCCTTGAGGAGAAAGATAAATCACCTTTGCTTTATCACCTGCAGCGGCTTTCGCTGCGTGAATGGCATCGCGTAAAGGTTGCACCATCATCAACATACCGGGTCCGCCGCCATAAGGCCGGTCGTCCACTGTACGATGTTTATCATGGGTGAAATCACGAGGATTCCACGTTTGCAACTCCAACAAGCCGTTGCTAACGGCCCGACCCGTTACACCAAAGTCTGTTACGGCACGAAACATCTCTGGAAACAGGGTTACTACCCCTAACCACATCTGTTGCCCCTCGACTTAGAAGTCCGGATCCCAATCCACTAAAATTTGTTTCTCTGCTAAATTCACCTCAAGGATGAACTGCTCGGTCACAAAAGGAATCATACGTTCCGTTTTGCCGAAGCCATCTTTAGCGTTAGCTTTTACAAGGAGTACGTCGTTTGATCCTGTTTCCACGATCTGGTCGACCTTACCCATGTTATAGCCTTTGGTATTCACTACATTACAGCCAATTAAATCACGCCAATAGAACTCGTCTTCTGGCAAGGCTTTCATCAACTCTGCAGGAATGGCAATCTCACAGTTGGTGAGCATTTGCGCTCGGTCTCTCGAATTAACCCCTTCAAGCTCAGCGATTAACGCCTTACCTTGAAAACGCCACTGTTCGACCTTAACCTCGCGCCATTCACCTTGTTCTTTAATCAGCCAAGGTGAATAGTTAAAAATGTCTTCGACAGAATCGGTATAGCTAGTGATCTTCAACCAACCTTTAATGCCGTGACATGAGCCTAATTTGCCCAGTACGACAGGTTCTTGGTGACTACTCATTAATCTATACCTTAACGCTATTAAGCAGCTGCTTTGCTAGCGTCTTTAATCAGTTTTGCTACACGATCAGTAGTAGCAGCACCGTTAGAAACCCAGTGCTTAACACGCTCAAGGTCTAAACGTAGCGTTTCTTCTTGGCCACGAGCCAATGGGTTGAAGAAACCAACACGTTCGATGAAACGACCGTCACGAGCGTTGCGGCTATCGGCAACTACGATGTTATAAAATGGACGCTTTTTTGCGCCGCCACGAGCTAAACGAATGGTAACCATGCGTCTTTTATCCTCTAATGGTTTGCTTGTTTATAAAGCAAAAATAAAAACTGGAACCCCGTGTTCGCGAAGAGTCCCAGATAGAAAGCCGCCCGATTCTACCTGAATCGGCGACGAATGCAACTTTTTTGACCACGAAAATACTTAGCAGTAATAGGCTTACTCGCAATTGCAGAGATACAACTCAAATAGCCAAAAATAAGCTTAAGCAGTTAATTAATGATAAGTGTAAATCAAAATTTTGATAGTAACTAGCGGCTATTGAACGTTCTCTACGCTGCCAGAATTATCCGTGAAGGTTTGCTTCAGCTCGTTTGCGTTAAACACACCTCCACCGAGTGAACGATATAGCTTAATCATCGCCAGCTGTTTATCTCGTCTCACCTCACTTAAGCTAAGTTCGGCATTAAACAAGTTTCGTTGTGCATCCATTAGATCTAACGAACTCGATACGCCATTGCGATATCTTAACATCGCCAAGTGGGCATATCCGCGCGAGGCTTCAACCAGTTCTGCTTGTGCTTCTATTGCAGATTCAGAGCGCCGAAAGCTGTTCATGGCATCATTAACTTCAAAGTATGCTGCCAATACAGTACTTCGATAAGCAAGTAGAGCCTGCTTAAATGACTCTTGGGCTATATCGTATTGAGCCGCTATACTGCCAGCATTGAAAATGGGGGCTGTGATCCCCCCAAGTAGTGACCAAGTGACTCCCTGACTATCAAAGATCTTATCTAAATCATCAGATTCTGTGCCATAGCTACCGGTAATGTTAAATTTTGGGAAAAAGGCCGTTTTGGCCACGCCCACATTGGCGTTGGCCGCAATTAATGCCTGCTCTGCAGCTTTGACATCAGGCCGCTGTGACAACATTTTTGACGGGATGCCTACACTAAAGGAACCTGAAAATGGCATTTCAGCAATGAGGGATGCTATGTCTCCATCGACTTTAAGCGGATAATCATATTCGCCGAGCAAGCCCCTTAACTGATTGGCTTTTTCTTGGCGCTCAAAATCGAGTGTGGGCAAGGTGACTTTAGCGCTCTGGTATTCCACTTCGGCTTGCTTGACCTGCAAGCCTGAAATCACCCCATTTTGTTTTCTTAGCCTTGCCAAATCACGCTCTTTTTTACGCAACTTAACCGTATTGACAGAAATTTGATAACGCTGCTCAATATCGAGCCATTCATAATAACGACTGGCAACATCGCTTATCAGGCAGATAACCGCCAAATTAAGCGCTTCTTGTGCCGACAGAAAATGAGCATATTCAGCCTCACTGCGACGCCGATTAGCTCCCCAGATATCCAGCTCCCAAGACACTGTACCTGCAATGTCGAATTCATTGCTGTGAGTGGGATTAGTGCTGGTTATGCCACTGTCGACTGAACGCTCTGCTTTAGCACCTAAACCAAGTTCCGGATAAAGCGTCGCGTCAGTCACAGTCACTTTCGAGCGAGCGGCGATGAGGCGAGAACGTACCGCCTCAAGATCTAAGTTTTGCGCCAGCGCATAAGAGATAAGTTTACGTACATTGGGGTCAAGGTAAAAAGACTGCCATGGCACCAGACCATCATTGTCGATGGTATTTTGTACCAACTCATGATGATATTGCGCCGGCAGCTCAACGTCTGGACGCTGGTAATCTGGTCCCATTGCACAACCAACTAAACTCAGTACCGTCGCCGTAATACCTATGACCTTAGCCTTAGCCTTAGCAACCAAAGCTAGCTTTAGCGCGAATGCTGCTTGATGTCCGAGCCATTGATTAGCCATGAGCATTGCCCTCCTGCGCAGGATGTTCATTCGCTGCAGTAGGCTTTATTTTAGACTTTAACCAGCCTGCGGTCGTGACGAAAAAGAGGGGAACCATAATAATCCCTATGGTGGTCGCAAACACCATTCCGCACAGAATAGGGATAGAGATGCTCTGGCGACTCACAGCGCCTGGCCCCACAGATAACACCAGCGGCAACACGCCTAAAATGAATGCCATTGAGGTCATTAGAATCGGACGAAAACGCATGTTAGCGGCCTCTAACGCGGCCTCAAGGTAATCTTTTCCTTCCTTATGCAATTGATTGGCAAATTCGACAATCAAAATAGAGTTCTTCGCCGCCATCCCAATGAGAGCAATAAAGGCGACTTGGAAGAATAAATTACTCTCCATGCCACTGACCCAAGTTCCTAAGGCCGCCCCCAACATAGCAATCGGTGCGATTAGCAATACCGCAATGGGGATAGTCCAACTCTCATACAGTGCTGCAAGGAATAAGAATACAAACAACATGGCTAACGCGACAGCAATACTGGTTTGATTGGCAGACTGTACTTCCTGATAGGTAATACCCGTCCATTCGTAACTAAACTCATTGGGTAACATGGGTTTAGCCACTCGCTCTATGGCTCTAATCACATCGCCAGACGCATAACCAGCTGCCGGCGTTGCATTAATCGAGGCGCTACTAAATAAATTGTAATGAGTTACCGCAGCTGGGCCAACAGAATACTCATACTTCGCCAGCACACCGATAGGCACCATAGCGCCGCTGGATGAGCGCACGTAGTAATTTTTTATCTGCTCAGGAAACTGACGATAACTCTCCTCGGCTTGCACTTTCACTCGATAAACACGGCCAAATAAATTGAAATCATTAACTGTAGCAGAATCAGTAAAGGTTTTTATCGTACTGTAGATATCAGCCACATTAACGCCAATAGCCATCGCTTTGGCTTCATCAACCGTTAAGTGCAGCTGTGGTATCGCACTTTGAAGTGACAGTCCTGCCGTCGCAACTTCTGGTTGTAATTTAAGTCGTTCAACCAGCTCATCAGCCGTTTCCATCAAGCCTTTAAAGTTTGTCCCAGAGGTGTCCTGTAGCTCCATTTCAACCCCAGAACCATTACCTAATCCTGGCACTGCCGATGGCAAATACACGTTGAACTCAGCTTCCAATATATCGAGTAACGCATGGTCTATCTCTTTCATCACTTTTTTAACCGTTGCATCATTCTGTGTTCGCTCAGACCAAGGCTTAAGAATAATTTCGAATTGACCGTTTGCTTGGTTAGAGCCTGAACGGCGATTCTCTCCGGCCAAGGTAAACGAATACGCAACAGCGGGATGGGCCAGCACTTTGGCCTCGGCTTTCTTTAGCACAGCTTGTGAACGATTCACGGTTGCACCATCGGGTAAGGTCATATCGATGAAAAAGCGACCTTGATCTTCATCAGGCATAAAACTCGAAGGTAGGTTTGACATGATCATATAAACGCCACCGACCATAATGGCAAACACCAAATAGCTACGTGTAGCCTGCCGAGCGGTTAATGCGACAATCGCGACATATTGACTGGTACAAATATCCAGCTTGTCGTTCATCCATTTGAAAAAACCCGAGGTGGCCTTATCTCCAGGCCGGAGTAATAAGGCACACAAGGCCGGCGACAATGTCAGCGCAACAACCGTGGAGATCAACACCGCCACGGTAATCGCAATGGCAAACTCACGGTACATTATCCCGGTTATCCCCGATAAAAAAGACACAGGTACAAATACCGCCGCCAAGACTAAGCTTGTTGCCACCAACGCCCCAGAAAGCTCTTTCATGGCAACACGGGTCGCCTCAACGGAGTTTAAGCCCTTTTCGTGCATTAAGCGCTCAACATTTTCAACGACCACAATGGCATCATCAACCACAATACCGATCGCCAGCACTAAGGCCAGTAAACTAACAGTGTTAATGGTAAACCCAAACGCCAGCATGGCCGCCAGCGTGCCAATCAATGATACAGGCACTGCAATCGCTGGGATCAAGGTCGCCCGAAAGTTCTGCAGGAACAGATAGACCACCAATATCACTAGTATCAACGCTTCAATTAACGTTTTGACCACTTCATCAATCGAGTTTTCAATAAAAATCGAGGCATCAAAAAAGACCTCCCAGTTCATACCTTGCGGGAACTTCTCAGCCAGTGTCGCCATCTCGTTTTTAACGTTTTTGGTCACCTCTAGGGCATTGGCACCTGGTAACAGGTAAACCTGCAAAATGGTCGCATTGATTCCATTAAGTTGTGACTGTAGGGTGTACGATGACGAGCCTAACTCCACCCGCGCAATATCACGCAACCTGATAAGAGAGCCATCGCTATTGGCGCGCACAATAATCTCTTTAAATTGCGGCACACTGCTCATACGCCCCTCAGCGGTGATAGGCAGTGTCATACTTAGGGACTCGGCATTGGGCTGCGAACCAATTGCCCCCGCGGGCGACTCCTTGTTCTGTGCTTTCACCGCCGCGATCACATCGCTAGTCGTAAGACCATAACCCGCCATAATATCGGGCTTTAACCAGACTCGCATTGAATAACTACGTGACCCGGTATTTCGCACTCGCCCGACGCCAGGGATACGTTTAAGGGCTGCTTGAATATTGATGGTAGCGTAGTTACTTAAATAAATTTCGTCATAGCGATCATCGGTCGATGTTAACGCCAATTTGAGTAGCTCAACCGAGGCTTCTTTCGAAACAGACACACCTTCGGTTTGCACATCAATGGGTAAGCTTCCAGCGGCTTGTTGAGTTGAGTTTTGCACATCAACCGCAGCCAAATCTGGGTTAGTGCCAACATCAAAGGTAATGGTGACATTAGCGCTGCCAGAGTTAGTGCTCTTAGAGCTCATATAAATCATGTTCGGTAAACCGTTTAGTTCTTGCTCTAACGGCGTAGCAACCGACTCTGCTGCAGTTGTTGATGCGGCACCAGGATAGAAAGCCGACACTTTAACTTGTGGCGGCGTAATATAAGGATATTGATCTATGGGCAGTTTGAACATGGCAATTAAACCAAGCAGCACTATCACAATGGAGATAACACAAGCATAAACCGGTCGAGTCACAAAAAATTGTGCCATGGTTACTGCTCCTGTTCTTGCTCTAAAGCTTGCTGCTTAAGCGCCTGTTCTTTTTGCGCTCTATCTTCACGTTGTTGATATTCTTGTTGAGTTAACGGTTCTGCCAGCTGACCATGACGAACGCGGTGCATCCCCTCAACAATCACCAATTCACCGGCGCGTAAACCGCTCTTAACCACTACCCCCATCTTGCCTTGATGATCTATCACAATAAAACGCCGCTCGACCTTATTATCAGGCAGCACCACCATGACATATACCCCGCCCTGTTCAACTTGGGTAGCCTTTTGTGGGATCACTACGGCGTCATTTATCTCGTCAAGCTTGATTCGTACATTGGTGTATTGGCCAGGCAGCAGCTCTTTATTAGGATTGGGTAACTCTGCCCTTACTTGGAAGGTACCTGTTTCAGGATTAACAGACGGATCGGTAAAGCGCACATCCCCCAGATATGGGTAGGCACTGTTGTCGGGTAAGGTGATGGCCACAAAACCCTCAACGGCTTTACCTTCGGTCTCGGCTTCTTTCTTGTCAGAGTAACTCGTCATGCGCCGACGAGCGTTAAGATAATCTAAGGCCGACATGTTGAAAGTGACATAAATCGGGTCAACTTGCTTCACCCGAGTAAGCAAAGATTGACCATTACTGCCAACGAGAGCGCCAATATCAACCTCTGAGCGGCTAACTAAACCCGATATTGGCGATTTAATCTCTGTATAACTCAGCTCTAACTGAGCTTCTTCCAACTCTGCCATACTCGCCGCTAAACTTGATTTGGCTTGGGATAACACAGATAACGCATTATCAAAATCGAGTTGACTCGCGGCATCTTGCTCATACAAAGGCCTTAAACGATCCACATCACGCTTGGCTTTATCCAAGGCAGATTGATGGGCCTCAACATTGGCTTTTAAACGGTTTACTACCGCCAAATAAGGTCGATTATCAATGCGATATAACACCGAACCTTCTTTGACTGCACTACCCTCGATAAAGCTTTTATCTTCAACAAAACCATTAATACGAGCCCTAACCTCTACATCGAGTGACGCTTGTGTCACGCCAATGTAGTTGCCGTAAAGTGGCACCGTTGCCGAACTGACTTTCTCAACAACGACTAATTTAGGAGTGATTTTCAGCTCTGTCTTCTCACAGCCAAATAAAGAAATGAATGCCGCAATGACAACGACGAAGTGTTTTGCCGAAAAAACGTTTATAATCATGAATATGCCCTAAATTAATCAATCGTACCGCGCAGCACAAGGCAACCCATTTAAAATACAACGAATCAATGAGCAAAGTTAATACAGCATGGTACTAACAAAGAAGCGCAAACGACAACACCCAACAACATTAAGACAACAGCTAGGCAACGGCAAGACAAAAAAACGTAAAATCAGTCACTAGCCCAACATGTCTATCTAACCATAGTTGCAGCTTTAATCGACATCACGAGGTGGAACAATAAAAAAAGCTCAAGCAGGTTGCTTGAGCTTATGATTGGCGTATTTTAAAAGACGTATTTAACGGCCTGGCATTTTCATTCCAGGCGGTAGCATTCCGCTCATGCCACGCATCATTTTTTTCATGCCACCTTTACCCGACATTTTTTTCATCATTTTTTGCATCTGGGTAAACTGCTTCAATAAGCGGTTAACATCCTGAATTTGCGTCCCAGAGCCAAGGGCGATACGGCGTTTACGCGAGCCTTTGATAATATCAGGGCGCTTACGCTCACCTGGCGTCATAGAATTGATAATCGCTTCCATTTGCCCTGTCATCTTGCCATCTTGTACTTGCGCGAGCGCTTCAGGCGGAAGCTGACCCACACCGGGCAGCTTCTCAATCATGTTCATCATGCCACCCATGTTTTTCATCTGCTGTAGCTGTTCACGGAAATCTTCTAAATCGAAACTTCCGCCCTGCTTCACTTTGGAAGCCAGCTTCATCGCTTTTTCTTTATCGACGCCGCGCTCAACTTCTTCAATCAGCGACAGGACATCACCCATTCCTAAAATACGTGACGCCACGCGATCAGGATGGAATGGCTCTAGGGCGTCGGTCTTCTCACCAACACCCAAAAACTTAATCGGTTTACCCGTGATATGGCGAATCGATAAGGCCGCACCACCGCGTGCATCACCATCGACTTTGGTGAGGATCACACCACTTAATGGTAATGCCTCATTAAATGCTTTAGCCGTATTGGCCGCATCTTGACCTGTCATGGCATCGACCACAAACAGAGTTTCAATCGGGTTAACGGCCGCATGTAACGCCTTTATCTCGTCCATCATGCTTTCATCAACATGCAGACGACCCGCAGTATCGACAATCACCACATCGATAAACTTGAGCTTAGCGTGTGCCAGTGCTGCGTTTACGATATCAATCGGTTTTTGACTGACATCCGACGGGAAAAACTCAACCTCAACTTCTGTCGCTAAGGTTTCAAGCTGTTTGATTGCCGCAGGACGATATACGTCAGCGCTGACCACAAGTACTGATTTCTTTTCGCGCTCACGCAAAAACTTAGACAGTTTGGCAACACTGGTGGTTTTACCCGCCCCTTGAAGACCAGCCATCATGATCACTGCAGGCGGCTGAGCCGATAGGTTTAGCGCTTCGTTGGCTTCGCCCATGGCGTTTTCCAACTCGCTTTGTACTATCTTAATAAAGGCTTGGCCTGGGCTTAAGCTTTTAGAAACCTCTTGGCCTACCGCTCGTTCTTTTACGCTATTAACAAAGGCACGCACTACAGGCAAAGCAACATCGGCTTCAAGTAGCGCCATGCGCACTTCGCGTAACGTTTCTTTTATATTGTCTTCAGTTAAGCGACCACGACCACTGATGTTCTTCAGGGTACGTGATAATCTGTCCGTTAAGTTCTCAAACATTATCGCGTTCTTTACCGTTTAGAATGTACATGATTGGCCAGTATTATAACCATGCATAGAGATTATGCTACCGCACTGATGCAAGTAATCGATGTCGCTCTTTTGTCTTACCACACAATAAAATCACAAAACTTAGGAGTAACGCTCAGAAAGAACTAATTTTTGTGTGTAAAGCCTCTGCCCATTTATGCGCCGATCGTGTTATTCTAATGATATTACTTGGTAACATACAATCCAGCCTAAATGGGTTGATATTGCACAGAAAGCTAACATAACGATAGGTTAATTTTCGATGGTCATTTTTTCGGCTTCAGCCATATTTTTCTATAGTATCGCCCTTATCTTGGTCGTTGGTCGTCTGTTTCATGCCCAAGGGCCTAATCGTCGAGCCGTTGCAGGGTTTGCAGCTATCGCCGTAGTACTACATGCCGCCGCACTTTACCAAGCCATCTTTACTGGCGATGGACAAAATTTTAGCCTAACCAATGTGATCTCTATGGTGAATTGGATTATTGCATTCACCTTTACTATTTTAATGTTTAGACTCAAGGTGATTGTTGTCGTACCGGTTGTCTACGCCTGCTCGGTCATTTCGGTCGCTTTACTCTGGTTACTGCCACCAGAATTTATTATCCATTTCGAACTCTATCCTGAAGTATTGGCCCACGTGGTGCTGTCGCTCATGGCCTACAGCGCATTGATGATTGCTGCGCTATATGCAATACAGCTCGCCATGATCCAAAACAAGCTTAAGAAAAAGCAATTGATGTTAAGCCCAGCTATCCCCCCTTTGATGACAGTTGAAAAACAGTTATATCATCTAGTCATTATTGGCGTCATGCTGCTAAGTTTGTCATTAGCCACTGGCTTTATTTTCCTTGATGATATGTTTGCCGAAGGTAAGGGGCACAAGGCTATTTTGTCGATTATGGCTTGGTTTACCTACATCGCTATGCTAGCGCAGCAATATTGGGTTGGTTGTAAAATCCGTACTGCCGTTGCCTATACGCTAAGTGGCGCGATACTGCTGTCACTGGCTTATTTTGGGGCCAGAATCGTCAAAGAACTGATTTTACAATAACCGCAGTAATCGCGTTTACCTGAGGCTACGCATAACCATGCGTAGCCTGGGTTAGCTTGACTCTTCAGGCAAATCGCTGTATTTACTACTCCTCAACGCTTTTTTCTTAATTATCGCCATAGTGGGGCCACTGATTGGACGCAATATCCACCAGCGTACTTTTTATTATTCTATTCGTACTCATCATTATCTCAGCCTATTTTTCAGGGTCTGAGACTGCCATGATGTCACTTAATCGCTACCGACTCCGTCATTTAGCCAACAATGGTCATAAGGGTGCGCTGCGAGCAATTAAACTACTCGATAGACCCGACCGACTTATCGGTCTTATTCTGATTGGTAACAACTTAGTCAATATTCTCGCTTCAGCGATTGCCACCATTGTGGGTATTCGTCTATTTGGTGATGTGGGCGTAGCTATCGCGACCGGAGTGTTAACCTTAGTGGTACTGGTCTTTGCCGAGGTCACTCCCAAAACGGTTGCAGCGCTGCACCCAGAGCGCATTGCCTTCCCATCTAGCGTATTACTTAAAATGCTATTAGTGGTGTTATGGCCACTGGTTAAAGTGGTCAACTTAATCACCTCAACCTTTTTGCATATTTTAGGTATTCGCTCGGTTAAGGAAGATGATGCCCTAAGCCAAGAAGAACTCCGTACTGTGGTACATGAGGCGGGCGCCTTGATCCCTAGACGACATCAAGAAATGCTGTTATCGATTATGGATCTTGAGAAAGTCACCGTGGAAGACATTATGATCCCACGCTCTGAGTTATACGCCATCAATATCAATGATGACTTTAAAAGCATTAACCGCCAAGTGATCCAGAGCCCGCATACTCGCGTGTTGCTGTATCGCGATACTATCGATGATGCCGTTGGTTTTGTGCATTTGCGTGATGCCTTACGATTGCAATCAAAGGGGCAATTTAGTAAATCATCGCTATTACGTGCGGTTAAAGAACTCTACTTTGTCCCAGAGGGGACACCGCTCAACGTACAACTAGCTAACTTTCAGCGCAATAAAGAACGTATAGGCCTTGTCGTTGATGAATACGGCGATATCCAAGGTTTAGTCACCTTAGAAGACATCCTCGAAGAGATTGTGGGTGACTTTACCACTTCGATGGTGACCACTCCGAGTGAAGATATCAATAAGCAACCCGATGGGAGTTACCTTATTGACGCCACCATTAACATACGTGATTTGAATAAAGAGATGGCTTGGCACTTTCCTATCGATGGGCCAAAAACTCTTAATGGCCTGATTATCGAATATCTTGAAGATATTCCTGAGCCCAATACCTCGATGCGTATATTTGGATACCCCATAGAAATCGTTGAAGTCGGCGAAAATATGATTAAGACCGTTCGCGTGATGCCCCAGCATTATAATCTGCCCAAAGCGAATAAACGCTAAGCTTAATCACCTCAAAAATAAAGGCGCTCAATGAGCGCCTTTATTTTAATGAGGCTAGGCTTGATATTTATCTGGACCGAGACCCTGTTTCTAACATACGACGCTTAGCAATCGCTAACGGGGTGATCTCTTTATTCAAATCTTGCTCTAATCCCAGCATAAAATAGAGCTCTGCCATCAAAAAAAATGGCCCAATCAACAGCTGATTTAAATCATCAATAAAGGCTGGCTTTGCCTTTTCATACTTGTGGCCAATCAACTGAAACACCCAACCAATGACAAACACACCCAAAGCGATAACCCAAGCCGTTTCCATTTTTGCCATGTAGTATGAACTAAATAGCACAGGTAAAATAAATAAGCTTAATCCAACGGCCAAACTCGCGTGTAACCTGAAATAATAGATAAGCACACCAATGGCACACAAACCGGCCACATTTAACACCAAAGTGGGATTATCCAATTTCAAAAACGTTATGGGTATGGTATTTAACATCACAAATGCCGACCAGATAATCAACGGAACACCGACAAAGTGAGTCTTTATATTAACCGGATTAAGATGGACACTTTTATAAGTGGATAGTTGTTCTACCGCTGATTTCATCAAAACACTCCATGTATCGTCTTAACTTTTAAGATAGGCCTAATTGTTAATCTTAAACAGCCACTGTATTAATGTAAGTTCACTTTGGAGACTCATAGTGTAACCATGAGATGAGACTACCAGTAAATTAAAAGTAACCTAGCGTATTTTAAGCAAGGTTACTAGCTTAACTGGTTAAGCGCCTTTATAAATAACAGCAATAAGCTCCCAACCATGCATAATCCCTATGATAGGCTATCTATGCTATCAAGCTAAATCAGATCATTAGCGACTTTCACTGCTCCCCTTAAGCCTTGCCGACACTAATTTACTCTTAAAGCCGCTAAAATCAGTCAAATATGCCAAAACAATCTCGTTGTATGCTCTCGTGAAAAAACTAAGCTATTAGCGTGCTATAATCGTTTTATTTCAAACGCTTGTAAAATTCATGCGATTGAAAAAACTTGTAATGATTGGGAAGCAGCAGAATTAAACGAGATAGGCTGTCTACCCAAGTTATGTTGAGGATAAGAAGCACTGCAACAACAAGTTGAACAGTATAAGTAATAGTGTGCCTTAACACTTAATTCAGCGCTTACCCGTTAATATTGGTACAACTAGTAAGCATCATGAAGTCGGTATTATATCAACAGACATCCTCTTGGGGAGATATGGAAAATTTATGCTAAACACGCTAAATGACAAGTCTGAAATAACCCACTCAGACCTACTGGCCATGTTGAAAATGGGGGTCGAGCAATCTTTTAACGCCGTCATTATTACCGATGCCGATTTAAGTCAATCTGGCAACAAAATCCTTTATGCTAATCCAGCATTTTGTAAGATGACTGGTTACCTAAGCACTGAATTAATAGGCCGTACGCCACGTATTTTACAAGGCCCATTAACCTGTCAAAATGTTATCAATCGACTACGTTACTGTTTGGCAAACAGTCAATTTTTTCACGGTTCAACCATAAACTATAAAAAAGATGGATCTATTTATTATGTAGAGTGGAACATCTCCCCAGTGTTCGATGATACGGGTAAGGTACGTCATTATATTTCGATTCAGCAAGATATTAGTCACAAGGTGGCCTCAAATAATACTGAGCAACTCCTAATGGAAGCCCTTAATACCACACCAGACTCTGTAATGATAACCGACACTAATGGCATTATAAATTATGTTAATCAATGGTTTGTATCGCAAACAGGTTATACTTACAGTGATATTCTTGGCCAACATCCCTCAATATTAAAATCAGGAGAACACCCAAAGGCATTCTATCAAGAACTTTGGAGTACCTTGTTACAGGGCAATACCTTCAGGGCGACATTTTTAAATAGGCGTAAAAATGCCAGCCAATACTATTCGGACCAAAGCATCACTCCGATCAAAGACAATATGGGTAACATCACACATTATGTTAGCGTAAGTAAAGATCTCTCTGAGCGCGTTAAAGATGAACAAGCCTTTAGAGAAACATCTAAACTTGATGGACTAACAGGCATGCTCAACCGCAATGCAGGCGAGATCGAAATTGAAAAGTACTTTATGAAGTCACGCCACGGTACCCCTTTTTCATTATCCATGATCGATATCGACCATTTTAAGCAAATTAACGATCAATGGGGGCATCCAACTGGCGACAAAGTACTGCAAATGGTCGCAAAAACGATTAAATCCTGCCTTAGGACAACTGACCATGTCATTCGGTGGGGAGGTGAAGAATTTTTGGTGCTGTTTGATAATTGTAACCTCAATGCCGCCGACAACCTGATTGAGCGGTGCCGCATTGCAGTATCGAATATTGACTACCCCAAAATGGCAAAGGTAACCATATCGGCTGGGGTTGCTCAGTTACAAGCTAAAGAAGATGTAGCATCGCTCATTGCGCGTGCTGATCAAGCGCTTTATCAATCCAAAACGGAGGGGCGTAACAAAGTTTCGTTATATCGCTAAAGCTGTTCTGTTATACCAAGCCTGCTAGAAAGGCTAGCCTATAAGGGCTGTGATACCTAAGACTCAATAATCACTGTCGCCGTGGCGTAGTGCTTTTCATCGGCGATAGAGAGATGAGCTCGCGCCCCCCCAAGTGCCGCTAACCTATCGGCAGCGCCGCCGCTAAAACTGATCAATGGGGCACCATTGTCATTGTTACTTATTTCGATATGCTGAAATGAAACACCGCGGCCAATCCCGGTACCAAGTGCTTTCGCTGCCGCCTCTTTAGCGGCAAAACGCTTTGCCAAATAGCGACCAGGCTGAGTAGAGTCGACGAAGATACCTAACTCAACATGGGTTAACACTCGTTTGGCCAGGCGACACTTGGCTAGCGCATCAATATCGCCGCCAGCAGGAATACTTTGTTCGATACGCTCAATTTCAACAATATCAGTGCCTAAACCGACGATCATAACCACTCCAACAAATCTGGCATATCATCCAGTTAACCAATACACTGGGACTTTCCCGTCACCAGTGCAGCATCATACTCGTTACCTAAAAGCCCTTAGTTACTGACCGTTACGTCCTTCAACCATTAGCTGTTTCATATCACGCACCGCCTTGTCTAAGCCGTCAATGGCCGCACGGGCGATAATCGCATGACCAATATTAAGTTCATACAACTCAGGGATCGCCGCTATCGGCTTAACATTATGATAATGCAGGCCATGACCCGCATTGACCACTAAACCTTGACCATGAGCATAAGCCGCCATCTCAGTAATACGAGCCAGCTCTTTTGCTTGCTCAGCATCCGTTTCGGCATCGGCATAACAGCCAGTATGCAGCTCAATAACCGGTGCGCCAACGGCAACGGTGGCATCAATTTGGGTTTTATCGGCATCGATAAACAGCGACACCTTGATGCCTTCTGCAGTTAAACGCGCAACTGCCGCGCGGACTTTATCCAACTGCCCCGCCACATCAAGGCCACCTTCAGTGGTTAACTCTTCGCGCTTTTCAGGCACTAAACAAACATAGGTGGGTTTAACTTCACAGGCGATGTCGAGCATTTCATCGGTCACTGCCATTTCGAAATTCATACGGGTTTTAATGGTTTTAGCCAACAGATAAATATCACGGTCGCAGATATGACGACGATCTTCACGCAGGTGTACGGTGATCCCCTCAGCGCCTGCATGCTCGGCAACGGCGGCGGCGTGTACAGGATCTGGGTAGCTAGTACCACGAGCCTGACGTAGAGTAGCAATGTGATCGATATTAACGCCCAAATGAATACGGCCCATGAAGTGTCCTTAACCTTTACAGATAGAGAGTGTTCTATGATTGATTGGCGCTTATTGTACTAAGCCACAAGGGAAAAACCAGTTGAAACTCATATGATGCGCAGTAAATTACTTGCTATAAGAAGATTTTTTAACGCCTTTATTAAATAAAGCGCGTGACTTAAGCGGCTTATCGCCCAGCACAGCCGATAATAATTGGCGCATTAACAACTTCGCCTGTTTAAAGTCATCCTGATGTAATTGCCCCGTCTCTAGGGCCAATAACATCTCACCACGATAATGATTCGATTTCGGCCCCAAGGCGCTACTAAAGCCCTCTTCTGACATCAGGCGATAATAAAAATCGGCTTCGATAGGCGCATGATCCACATCCAAATTTAACGAAGGCATCACCCCCAATTCTTTGAGTAACTCCACCTCAAAGTAGCGTAGCTGTGCCTGACTAAATCCCGCCGCCATGGCCATGAGGGTTTTATGGTAAACAAAGAAGAGTTGCTCCGCACCATGCTCTATCCCTAAGCAACGCACCAAGAGCTCATTGAGATAGAACCCTGCAAACATCACATCGCCACTTAATGGCACAGCAGGGCTGGCAGCTTCGACTTGATAAAGATTCTTTAGGCTACTGCGGCCTGCTAACTCAAACAGCAAAGGTTGAAACGGTTGTAAAATGCTTTTTATCGAGGTGCGGCCACTACCAAGACGAGCGACGCAGTCGATACGGCCTTGGCCATCGACTAATAAATTAACCAGTACACTCGACTCTTTATAGGCACGAGTATGAAGTACATATCCCCGCTGCATCAGCCCCTGCTCTATTATTGCTATTTAATGACAATAAAGGCCGAGATACTCAACTGCAAGCTTAAGTTGCCATCGACTATCTCGGCCTTTGATTCAGCTTAAGAACGGTGACTTAATCGTCGCCATAACCTAATGAACGCAGCGCCCGTTCATCATCGGCCCAACCTGACTTCACTTTCACCCATACCTCAAGGAAGACCTTGTTATCAAATAACACTTCCATGTCTAGGCGGGCTTGAGTGGCGATAGTACGGATACGCTCACCCTTATTACCTATCACCATGCGCTTTTGGGTTTCACGTTCGACTAAGATTAGGGCGTTAATTTGGTAGACGCCATTCTCCATCATCTTAAACTGCTCAATCTCCACCGTGGCATCGTATGGCAACTCGTCGCCTAAGAAACGCATCAGTTTTTCGCGGACAATTTCTGAAGCCATAAACTTTTGCGATCTGTCGGTGACATAATCTTCAGGGAAAAAATGTGGCGACTCAGGTACAGACTCAATTGCCATATCCATAATACGCTGCACATTGGTGCCTTGAGTCGCTGAGATAGGTAAAATCTCATCAAATTCAAATTTAGCAGCCAGCATTTGCAAATGCGGAAATAGTGCTTCTTTATCTTTGATATTATCGACTTTATTGATAGCCAACACGGTTTTACGGCCATCATCACGGCTTTGTAATTTCTTGAGCACCATCTCATCGTCGGCGGTCCAGTTCAAACCGTCGACCACAAATACCACTAAACAAACGTCAGCCAATGAGCTCGATGCCGCACGATTCATTAAACGGTTAATGGCACGCTTCTCTTCGATATGCAAACCTGGGGTGTCAATAAACACCACTTGACGCGGGCCTTCAGTATGAATACCCATAATACGATGGCGCGTAGTTTGCGGCTTCTTAGAGGTGATCGAAATCTTCTGCCCTAACAGCTTATTCAATAAGGTCGATTTACCCACATTTGGCCGACCGACAATGGCGACCATGCCGCAGTAAGTGACATCGTATTGACTGCCACTGGCGCCACTGCTCATACGAGACAGTAACTCGTCTAAACTGGGTTCATTATTGCCTTGTGGCTTTTCGGTATTACTCATCGCTTGATACGCTCCAAAACTTCTGCTGCGGCAATTTGTTCCGCTTTTCTACGGGAGTTGGCCACGCCAACGACCGCTTCATCTAATTGCTCCACCTTACATTCAACTGTAAAGGTTTGCGCATGGGCCTCTCCGCTAATATTGACAACCTTGTATAACGGTAGAGGTTTTTTAAAGCCCTGCAGGTGTTCCTGCAGCAGGGTTTTGGGATCTTTTTGATTAATGGGTTCAATCACCGCTAAGCGACTCTTATACCAGTTTAGTACGAGTGCGCGGCAGGTCTCGAGATCGGCATCGAGATAGATTGCACCGATAATGGCTTCGACCACATCGGCTAAAATCGATTCACGGCGAAAACCGCCACTTTTTAGCTCACCAGGACCTAATTTTAGGTAATCACCTAACTTAAACTCTTTAGCCACTTCGGCCAGCATCTTGCCGCACACCAATGTGGCGCGCATCCGGCTTAAATCGCCTTCGGTCGCCTTAGGAAACTGATGATACAAAGCGTCTGAGATAACGATAGACAATATGGAGTCGCCCAAAAATTCCAGACGCTCATTATGCTTGCTCGCGGCACTTCTGTGAGTCAGCGCCTGCTCTAACAAAGCGATATTATTAAACTCATAACCCAATGTTCTGCACAAACGTGGCAAATTTTTAATCGGTTCCATGTTAAACGATCCCACCTACACGGTTAAAACGCACCCCTGTTGGGATCCATGTGGGTAAGAAGTCCGCTGGGGTACGCTCAAATTCAAAACTGATCCAAATGGCCACCGCTTTGCCGACTAAATTCGCCTCAGGTACAAAGCCCCAAAAACGTGAATCGGTACTATTATCACGGTTATCGCCCATCACAAAATATTGCCCTTCTGGCACCACAAATTCACCCACAGCCAAGTTATTTTCACGGTAGTAGAAAGAGGTAGGCTCACCACGGCCTGGGTTGATCAAGATGTCATGGGTAACATCACCAAGCTGCTCTTTATAGCGTAATAATGGGATATTATCTTGATTAAATTCCCCTTGATTCACCCCAACACGCGCCACTTTTTCCAACTTAGGACAATCGGTTTGCCCTTCAGAGCAGCTTTTTTGAATATAAAGCTCTTTATTACGATACACCACGCGATCACCTGGCAAACCGATGACGCGCTTAATGTAATCGATTTGGGGGTTTTCAGGATACTTAAACACGGTCACATCGCCACGCGCTGGTTTTCCGGTTTCAACCAATTGGCTACGCCATACCGGATCTTTTAAGCCATAGCTGAATTTTTCAACCAGAATAAAGTCCCCTACCAATAAGGTTGGCATCATAGATCCAGACGGGATTTGGAATGGCTCATAAATAAATGAGCGTAAAATCAATACAAAAGCGATAACTGGAAAAATGGAACGCGAGGTCTCGACAATCGCCGATTCACGGACAATTTTTTCAGCGCTTTCTTCACTGATATCGGCTTGGGTCGCTTGCGCCATCGCCAACTTCTGCTGACGCTTAGGTGCTAACACTAAGGCATCAAACAGCCAGATTAAACCGCTGCTGAGTGTGACCAAAACTAAAATAAGGGAAAAATAAGCCGCCATAGCTAACTAAACTCCTGCCAAATGAGAATCTGCGCATCTGACAAGTTTGCCATACGCTCTGCATTGCTCATTTATACTGTAACAACGAAAGCGCCGCAAACCGCGGCGCCCAATATCTATCACTATTAACATTTATTAACGTAAGCAGTGATTACTCATTTAGCTTGAGTACCGCGAGGAAGGCTTCTTGTGGCACTTCGACGTTACCCACTTGCTTCATGCGTTTCTTACCCTCTTTCTGCTTATTGAGCAGCTTCTTCTTACGAGATACGTCGCCGCCATAACACTTAGCGGTAACGTCTTTACGCAGCGCCTTAACCGAAGAACGGGCAATAATTTGACTACCAATGGCCGCTTGAATCGCAATATCAAACATCTGTCTTGGAATAAGCTCTTTCATCTTATTCACTAATGCCAACCCTTGATAACGTACGTTGGACTTATGCAAAATCATCGCTAAGGCATCAACGCGGTCGCCATTAATCAAGACATCAAGACGCACCATATCAGCAGCTTCGAAACGCTTAAAATTATACTCAAGCGAGGCATAGCCACGGCTGGTTGACTTAAGTCGGTCAAAGAAATCCATAACCACTTCAGCCATCGGCATATCATAAGTGATCGCCACTTGGTTACCGTGATAAACCATATTGGTTTGCATGCCGCGTTTTTCAACACACAAGGTGATCACGTTACCTAAGTATTCTTTAGGCACTAAAATATTGGTTTCAACAATCGGCTCACGTATCTCTTCGATGTTGTTCATCGGCGGAAGATCCGATGGATTATCGACGTAGACAGTTTCGCCTTTGGTAGTGACCACTTCATACACTACAGTGGGTGCCGTGGTGATCAAATCCAGATTGTATTCGCGCTCAAGACGCTCCTGAACAATCTCCATGTGCAGCAGACCTAGGTAACCAATACGGAAACCAAAGCCCAACGCCGATGATGTTTCAGGTTCGAAGAATAACGAGGCATCGTTGAGGCTTAACTTATTAAGCGCATCACGGAAGCTCTCATAATCGTCGGTAGAAATAGGGAATACACCCGCATAAACCTGAGGCTTAACTTTCTTAAAGCCCGGTAATGGTGCTAATGCGCCATTTTTAGCCAGTGTCAAAGTATCACCGACTGGCGCGCCATGGATCTCTTTAATACCGGCAATCACATAGCCCACTTCACCCGTATTAAGCTCACCAGTGTCAGTTTGCTTAGGTGTAAAAATCCCCACTCTGTCGGCGGTATGGGTTTGTCCTGTGGACATTACCTTAAACTTGTCGCCTTTTTTGAGCTTGCCATGCTTAATACGTACCAGCGAGACGACACCTAAATAACTGTCAAACCATGAGTCGATGATCAAGGCTTGTAGCGGTGCATCAGGATCGCCTACTGGCGGGGGAATTTTGGCAACAATGGTTTCCAGTACATCACTAATACCAATGCCGGTTTTGGCTGAGCAGCGAACCGCGTCAGTGGCTTCGATACCGACAATATCTTCAATCTCTTCGGCAACACGCTCAGGATCGGCTTGTGGAAGATCAATCTTGTTTAATACTGGAACAACATCTAAATCCATCTCTAACGCGGTATAGCAGTTAGCTAGGGTTTGTGCTTCAACCCCTTGGCCCGCATCGACAACCAGCAACGCACCTTCACAAGCCGCCAGCGAACGTGAGACTTCATAGGAGAAATCCACGTGACCAGGAGTATCAATAAAATTAAGCTGATAGGTCTCGCCATCTTTCGCCTTATAGTCGAGCGTTACGCTCTGGGCTTTAATGGTAATACCACGCTCACGTTCAAGATCCATCGAATCTAAAACTTGCGCCGCCATCTCGCGGTCAGACAGGCCACCGCATTCTTGAATAAGACGGTCAGAAAGGGTTGATTTGCCGTGGTCAATATGGGCAATAATCGAAAAGTTTCTAATATGCTTCATTATGCGAAATGACTAAACTCAAAGTTGAAAATTATCTAAAAGTGCCGAATTGTACCCGATCGCTGCCTTAATACCAATTGTAATCATACAGTGAAAGCAAATATCAACGTTGGCAGCGAGCTAATTTACTCACACGATGCGTTGTCCTAACCGTGCGATAATCACAGGTTGGCTAACCTGCTCTAACTTCTTGGCCCAACGACGCCCCACCATCCAAGCTATCACGCCACCAAACACACCAAAACCTATCACAACGACTTCGGTAGCAGCAATATCCAGCATGGGCATAAAAAAACGGCCAAAGCTTGCCCCCATAAACAAGCCTAATAACGGCAGTAAATAGACAATCGCAGCGGCTTTTAACAGTACGCTTTCGGGTAAACCCAACTTTATCAATTCGCCTGGTTGGTAGGGCTCCGTAGCTGACACAGAAAAGCGCTGTACCTTAGGCGAAAAGGCTTTCGATACCGCTGAAGTCCCACACGATTCACTGCTGTCACAGTGATTGCAGGCGTTTTTAACCTTAACTTCTACCGTAATCCAACCGTCATGATTATCACGAATGACGGTGGCAATCTCTTCCATCATAATGCCATCACTCGATTCTAATACTCTTGGCGATACGCGACAGGGTTTCAACCGGTGCTTTACCGACTGCCACCACTTCTGCATTCCCCACCCTCTCACTCGCCAGCGACAGACCGTTTCGAGTCATTAACTCTTCTGGTAACACGGTTTCAGGCGCTCTAGCCACATAAACAGAAATATGAGTTAAGCCATCACTGAGCGCGATATACTCTACCGCTTCGTGACTGCCAATTAGCCGGTGACTGTCTTTAAGCACGATAGTAAAGCCTGAGGGCAACCAGCTAAATTGCCAGTTATTGCCTTGCTCTCTTGGTGGCTGCGGCATCACAGGTGGCCACTGTTGCTTATAGGCCTCATGTAAAATCGCGGGAGCCTCTTCTAATACGATCAGCTCAACCACCAGTATCTGTTCGAGTAATTGCTTCTCAAGATTGAGCATGTCATATCGCAGCGGCAGGTAAGTATCCATATCCAACCAAACTTGATAACTGTAACGATTATCATCATTGGCTATGATACGCACCAACTGACTGGGGCGCCCTGCCAAACGGCTTCTTCCGCCGAGTACAAACTGGTACCCCTGCTCTAGCGAACTGATATTACTCGCAAATGCGGGAGGTAATACGCCTTGGATACGATCGGCTTCAATGCTATATGCCGGTTGATCATGCTCGATAAACGTCACCGTATTACCCACTCGTACGGCATTTTTAGGCGGACCGTTTAAATGCTCAAGAAAAGCCACTTCTTGATCTTCAACTTGACCATGAATATAAACCAGAGGACGAATATGATCCGACTGTAAATGGATCAGCGACATTTTAAATTCTTGAGTCCGCAGGGCTTGGCTCATGCTTTCTAACCAAGCTTTAGCGGACATATCATCCCGTGCGGTCACGGGAAGAGAGAGGACTAACAGGGCCAACCAGATAAGACGCAAGCTAACTCCTTAACATCATACTTATCATCAATCACAATATAGCGGTAGCGATAAGTAGCAATAGCTTTTAGTGATTAACCGGGATCGGTGAAGTATCACTATTGTCGTCTATATTCACACTATTATTCAATCTTTGTTGCAACATATGATCTTGAATATAGGTATTAATACGGTGACGTTGCTCCATCACTTGCTCGTTGGTATAACTTTGGTTCTTTTGCACTGGCCCAGTCTGTAGACTCACTGGTGATGCACTGCCAATCAAGGGGCGAGTATTGAGCACTGGTAATGGCGATGCGTCTAACTCGGATGTTTGGTTATAATTTTGCACCCCTACCACAGCGACTAATGCAACGCTGGCGGCAATGGCATATTGACCAAACTGCTTAAACAAAGGAATGATACCTGCCGATTTCTTGACTGGAGCAGCTTGTGTTGGTTCAACACGTTTTGGTGCAATGAGCGTAGGCTCCGCATCGATAGCAGCAGCGATGTTGGCACTGAGATCGAGATCGAACATCTTCGGCAATTCGCCACGCATCGCATCACCAATCATATGATAATCACGCCACTGACCATGTGAATCCTTATCGGCCGTTAATTCAGCCAATACCTGCTCTTCGACTTCTCCGTCGACGGCAGCGGATACCCATTCCTGACCTAATTTATCCATTTAACACCCATTTAAATTTAGTTTATTGAGATAACAATTTAGCGTTCCAGCAGTGGCTGTAACTGTTTGTCGATGGCCTCTCGCGCTCGGAAGATACGCGATCTTACCGTACCAACGGGACACTCCATCACATTGGCTATCTCCTCATAACTCATACCATCGAGTTCACGCAAAGAGATAGCTATCTTCAATTCTTGTGGCAACGTATCCAAGGTATCAAACACGACTTTCTGAATCTCTTCAGATAACATTAACCGCTCTGGCGAGGCGAATTCTTTGAGCGCATCACTGCCATCGTAATATTCAGCATCTTCGGCATCGACATCATTAGCCGGTGCTCGTCGCCCTTGGGCCACTAAATGATTTTTCGCAGTATTGACTGCAATACGGTATAACCAAGTATAAAATGCACTTTCGCCCCGAAAGTTTGGCAACGCTCGATAGGCTTTAATAAACGCCTCTTGAGCCACATCTGCCACATCGGCCTGATTTCGAACATAGCGAGCAATCAGGTTGATGACCTTACTCTGGTATTTCTGTACCAGCAGGTTAAAAGCGTTTTTATCTCCTTGCTGTACCCGTTCAACTAATTGTTGATCACTTATTTGTCCACTCATCCGAGCCGACTACTCCTAAATCTAAAATGCTGATTTCTCAGTCGCTCGAATCATATTCACCTATGTAGACTAGCGCTTACTGAAAAAGTTCTAAAAAAGTTTGCCAAATATGAATTTATTTTCTACGGCTAACCCATATCCATAATTTCTATCTTGGTTTAACATAGCAATACTCACATGACTTACCATGATACCCGATGAAACAAGTAGTTGAACACCAATCTGACGTTTTGGTTATCGGTAGCGGTGCTGCAGGGTTAACTTTAGCACTGCATCTGGCTGAAAAAACGAAAGTTATCTTACTCTCCAAGGGCCCCCTTAGCGAAGGCTCGACCTATTATGCTCAAGGTGGTATCGCCTCGGTGTTCGATGAAGAGGATACCATTGAATCCCATGTCGCCGATACACTGGTGGCAGGGGCGGGATTATGCGACGAGCAAGTGGTCACCTTCACCGCTAAAAATGCGAAAAGCGCAATGGAATGGTTAATTCAATGCGGGGTCGCCTTTGATAAAGAGGAGCGTGCCGATGGGAGTGATAACAGTGATGCCCCTTATCACCTAACTCGCGAGGGCGGGCACAGTCATCGCCGCATCCTGCATGCCGCCGATGCCACAGGTAAAGAAGTCCAGGTTACGCTGCAACAAAGCGTGATTAATCACCCAAATATCCAAGTGTTAGAGCGCTATAACGCTATTGACTTAATCACTAGTCGCAAGCTTAAACGCCCTGGTAACCGGGTGCTCGGCGCCTATGTATGGAACCGAGATCAAGAACATGTCGAAACGGTCAAGGCCCGCTTTGTCGCATTAGCCACTGGTGGCTCATCTAAAGTCTACCAATACACATCGAACCCCGATATCGCCTCGGGTGACGGTATTGCTATGGCTTGGCGCTCTGGCTGCCGTATAGCCAATATGGAGTTTAACCAATTCCATCCCACGTGTTTGTACCATGCCGATGCACGTAACTTTTTACTGACCGAAGCATTACGAGGCGAAGGCGCTTATCTTCGTCGCCCCGATGGTTCACGCTTTATGCCCGATTTCGATGAACGTGCAGAGTTGGCCCCAAGGGATATCGTGGCACGCGCCATCGATTACGAGATGAAACGCTTGGGCGCAGATTGCGTTTATCTGGATATCACTCATAAGCCAACCGATTTTGTCATAAAACACTTCCCCACCATCTATAAGCGCTGTTTAGAATGGGGCATCGACATAACCAAAGATCCCATTCCTGTGGTCCCTGCAGCGCATTACACCTGTGGTGGCGTGATGACAGATTTACACGGCCAGACCGACCTTAACGGCTTATATGCCGTAGGCGAAGTGGCCTACACGGGATTGCACGGCGCCAATCGTCTCGCCAGTAATTCGCTATTAGAATGTTTGGTCTTTGCCCGAGCGGCGGCTGAAGATATTAGCAGTCAGCTTAATAAAATTCCGATGCCGCAGAACCTTCCGCACTGGGATGAAAGCCAAGTTTCTAACTCTGATGAAGAGGTGGTTATTGCTCATAACTGGCATGAGCTAAGACTATTTATGTGGGATTACGTGGGGATTGTTCGCTCAGATAAACGCCTCGAACGCGCACTAAGGCGCTGCACCATGCTGCAGCAAGAGATACAGGAGTATTACAGTAACTTTAGAGTAAGTAACAATCTTCTTGAGCTGCGCAATTTAGTGCAAGTAGCTGAACTCATTATTCGCTGCGCGATGGAACGTAAGGAGAGCCGCGGCTTACACTATAATATCGACCACCCTGAAAAGTGTGATGATCCACAGCCCACGATTTTACTGCCCAATAAAATCGCTTAGCTAACTCATGATATTAACCAAAACGTAACAACAGACGGCACAAGTAACGATAACTTGTGTCGTCCAACATATCTCGCCACACCATCACTAGGTGTTTATCGCCATCCTTGTGCAACTCAAATAGTACTACCAGTGGCGTTATCCAGCGCCGCTTTAATGTATAGATAGCGGCGTTGTTACCCATGCCAGCATTACCTGACTCATCAAGCCAAAAGGCAAAAGACCAACGCTGAAGCCGAATCAATAACCTAATAAAGACGGCCACCACCAAAGCGATAACCCCCCATTTAATGGCAGTAAACCAGATAACATCGACAGGCGGCCAGGCCAAGAGTGAAGTGAGGCATACGGACGCCAAAACGACCAACGCGAGTCGTTGGTCGAAAGAGGGATATAAATAAAAATTATGGCGCAGGCCGGCCACGAACTTGAATGATCATTTGAGCAAGCTCGGGATCAGGACATACTTCATGCCCCATAAACCAAGCAAATAGCTCAGGATCTTCACATTCTAACAAACGCACAAAGCTGGCTTTATCTTGATTTGATAGAATGGCATATTGGGTTTCCACAAAGGGTTGGAACAACACATCTAGCTCTAACATGCCTCGTCGGCATGCCCATCTGACTCTGGCTATGTTCATTGGTTCTGACACGCAACTACTCCCTTAATTATTATTGATGTTAGTGTATCAGCTCACCGTAATACTGGCACTCTTTAAAGCAGTTCAACTTGGCTGTCTTTGCCAGCAAACAGGTCGCTAAAATCGGTCGCCAGCAAGCGTTTCACTGCTGGGTGCTGGATCATACGCTCAGCAAACATCACGTGGTACACCTCTTTAATATCAGTGGTTTCACCCAAAAAACTTATCCCGTGAGCTAAAATATCTTGTTTATAAATCGAGGGAGCGACAAAAATCCCTTGTTTAAAATAGCCAAACGCTTTCATCATGGCAGCGTCATCAAACTCGCCCAAGATGGTGACATTGAGATTGTTCTCATCAAACCAATGGTGTAACTGTTGCCCAAGTGAAGTTCGTTTACCAGGGATCAATAGCTTAGCTTGCTCTAAACAAGCAGGAAAAGGCTTACTGTAGCGTTCTGATGAAAAGAACCCTACACCACATTCACCCAATTTTTTCGACAAGATCTCAGGATACTTTAACGACTCTCCAGCACAGTCGGACAAGATCATGTCTAACTTATGCTCGCGTAATCGCTCCATTAAGCTTTCATGCGTCGATTCAAAACAGGCCAAGCGCATTGAGCCATCGGAGGGCACCACAGACAGCAACACTCGGCTCGCTAAGGCTTTTGATAAGGCATCGGCTATGCCAACTTCAAATAGAATATTGTCTTCTTTTTGATAGTTAAGCCGATCCAGCATTTCGTAACTTAGACTGAACATCTTATCGGCATAACGAAATACTAATTCACCTAGTTCAGTCGGCTCAAGCGAGCGCCCGACACGTTTAAATAAACTGCCATTTAAACGCTCCTCCAATACCCGGATCTGCCCAGTAACCGTTTGCGGTGTTAAACAAAGAGCCTGCGCTGCTTTCGCAACCGAGCCCTTTTTATGTACCATCCAAAAATAATAGAGATGATTGTAATTAAGGTGTGACATCAGCACGTAATTAACCCCTATCGCGGCCCTCAACGCTAAGTAAATTAGCGTATGATGAATGCGAGGCACTATTCAAAGTGATAGCAACATTGGTTTATATCATACCGTACACCTCGCAGGATGCCGAACAAAAATGGCAACCATACGAGAGCGTGACGATAATCATTTATTCAGGTATTGGCAGGCTAAATACAGGGCTAAATTATTGAAGGCGTTGACAATCCATCAGATTGAACATCACACTAGTCAGCTCTTCTGCTGTATTAATGTTTCCGGCAGCGAAGGCTTCTTCTAGGCCATTCACCAAGACTTCACGATCGGGAATACGACTCTCACAGTAAGTTCTATTTGCTTGCTGAAAACGTTTACCACTGCGATATTTAAGTGCTCGTGACTCATAATCATTGGATTCGAGGCGTTGCCCCATAGTATTGGGTTTATACATTAATGCCCCATCAACAACGCCTTCAAGATAGTGCTGACAAGCAGGGCTATCGATCTCCTGATTACAAGCCTGAATCTGTGATGCTGAAGCGCCAGTCACCATAGCCAATGACAGCCCTAATATAGTTAGTTGCTTTTTCATGCGTTCTCTCCTTTCTCAGGTAGTACTTTTGATAACCAAAAGTAACCAATTAAAGCTGACAAAATCGATCCCGTTAATATGCCAAGACGTGCCAGATCACCGTACACTTCACCATCCCCAACAAACGCTAAAGAGGAGATAAACATCGACATGGTAAAACCAATACCACACATCACAGCCACTGGAGCAATATGGCGCCAGCCCATTCCTTCTGGCAATACAGCCAACTTAAACTTTACTGCCACATAACTAAAAAACAGCACCCCTAGAGGCTTACCCAATAACAAACCTAATCCTATGCCAACCGGAACAGGCGACAACAGATCAGTTATGCTCATGCCTGACAGATCGACACCGGCATTAGCAAAGGCAAAAATAGGTAAAATAACAAAGGTACTCCAAGGGTGGAGATTATGTTCCAATCTCTCCGATGGAGAACTGCCATCTTTGGCTCGTAGCGGAATACAGAAGGCGATAATCACCCCGGCAAGCGTGGCGTGCACACCCGACTTAAGCACTGCGATCCACAACACGAGTCCCACAAAGCCGTACGGTAGTATCTTAGTGACCCCTTTTCGATTGAGTGCGACCAAACCGACGATGGCGAGTGCTGCTATCAACAAACTGAAGGTCGACAAATCAGAGCTATAGAACATGGCAATAATCACCACCACGCCCAAGTCATCGATAATGGCTAACGCTAACAAAAATACCTTTAACGCTACTGGCACTCGACTACCAAGCAACGCCATGATCCCAAGTGCAAATGCAATGTCGGTGGCCGCAGGAATCGCCCAACCTGATTGAGTTATAGGATCACTAAAGTTAAATACTAAATAGATGGCCGCGGGAAATAACATGCCACCAATCGCAGCAAATGTCGGTAATGCTGCCTGTTCTTTACTGGATAGCGCCCCTTCTAATAACTCTCGTTTCACCTCAAGGCCAATAAGCATAAAAAATAACGCCATCAAGCCGTCATTAATCCAGTGAATAAGGGTCTTATCGATATCTAGGCTACCCACGCGCACTTGCATTTCTGTATGCAAAAAACCTTGATACATGTCTGCTAACGGTGAATTTGCCATTAGCATTGCCAGCAAGACGGCTCCCATCAACAAGATGCCACCAGCTGATTCTTGGCTTAGAAAGTTTCTAATAGCCTTTTCCATATATAAACTCCATTAACACTCAATGCTTTGAGTCTAGCTGAATAAGCGAATAGTGAATAATCGTTTGCATCTGCATCAAACATCGAAAATACCGATCATTTAGACTATATCATGAACAACTAGCTACAACCTCTTATACAATTTCATTCTAATTAGCTTATCAAAAAAGGCCAATAGTTAACAAAAAAAACCAAATACCGCTATTTAGTCTTGTTTTTAAGCGTTCCGGATAAAAAAAACGCAAGACATGATTAAACATGTCTTGCGCTTTACCTCAGTATTTCCGCTGTTACTTAGGAAATATTATACTGAAAATGGATACTTTATCGCGTCATGATGTTGGTAACCATGCACTTCAAAGTCATCCATAGTCACCCAAGTTTCTAAGTCATGAAGCGATTTAATATCTGGATTGATAATAAGTTGTGGTGATGGTAATGGCTCACGCTTAAGTTGTACCGTTTGCATTAGCTCCAGCTGATCTTCATAAATGTGAGCATTAACAATTTTATGGTAAGCAGTCCCCGCTTTGTTACCTGTGATCTGCGCCACTAAGGCTAATAGGGTAAACACCTGCACCTGATTAAAATTAAGCCCCAGAGGGACATCACAAGAACGTTGAAAGCTATTTAAGTAGAGGGTGTCACCCAACAAAGAAAAATTATGTGTATGCATACATGGACGTAAGCAGCCCATGTGAAACTCGCCTGGGTTATAAAAACTCAAAATTTCACCGCGGTCATCTACGCCACGACTTAAATTATCAATAATTTTTTTCAGCTGATCGACACTACCACCATCGGGTTTACGCCAAGCTCGCCCCTGCACGCCATAGACGCGTCCCATATCGTCGACACCTTTACGATGGGGATTATCGAGCCAAGCACTATTCTCATTAGCGTTGGCATCCCAAGTTTTAGCGCCTAACTTTCTAAAGTCAGCTGCATTATCGTAACCACGGATATAACCGATAAGCTCAGCGATGGCGCCTTTCCAAAAACTTTTACGCGTGGTAATTAACGGAAACTCATTTGCATCGACCCGATACGTCAAATCGGCATTTATCACGGTTAAACAACGTTTTCCGGTGCGCTCATTTTCAACCCAAACACCTTCATCAATGATACGGTTACATAGCTGTAGATACTGTTTCATGGTTCCCTACTTTAATAAGATAACAGTTAGTTATCGCTAACCAACAAACTTAAATAATAACTAATTTTTAGGTCGTGACTATCGTGACTACAGGACTAAAGTACTAACTTCAACCCGATAAATACCAATAGTACGGCAAAGATTTTCTTTAACCTTGACGTTGGCCAAATACTGGCAGCTTTAGCACCAAAGGGAGCTGCCAACATAGAAGTAGAAACGATACCAATTAAAGCCGGTAGATAAATGAAGCCTAAGGTATAATCGGTTAACCCTGGCTCTCCCCACCCTGCGATGACATAGCTGACACTACCAAACAGCGCAATGGTTAATCCGGTTACCGACGAAAACCCAATCGCCTGACGGATCTGTAACCCGCACCAACATAAAAATGGCACCAGTAGTACGCCGCCACCAATCCCCATTAAGGCGGCAATGATCGCCACTAGAAATGACACACTAAATAATACGGCTCGATGGGGTAAGGGCCGAGTCGTCGTTGGTACTTTATAAGGAAACATCATCTGGATCGCCATCACAATAACAAAGATGGCAAACGCCTGCTTGAGTGTGTCGGCCGCAAATAAAGTCGCAATAAAGCCTGCCAATAACGCCCCAAGCACAAAGCCTGGCAACATCACTTTTAATAATGACCAAGGTACATTACCTAGGCGATGATGGGCACGTGCTGATGATAAAGAAGTTAAGATAATTGCCGCCAGAGAGGTTGCAATCGCCACGTGGGTTAAATGCTCAGGCATAATGCCTGTTTGGGGCAGTAAATAGAGTAAAACGGGAACGGCAATGATGCCACCACCAATCCCTAACAGTCCTGCCATAAAACCAATAAATGCACCGAGGGCCACACAACTTAAAAATATGGTTAACATCTTATCTCTACAGCTCAGCCCATCTATATCTATTAGCTTAAATCAAAAAAGCCTAGATTGAAATCTACTGCTTAGCAGCTAAGATGATTCAATTAACCTTTAGATAAACTCGGCTAACTGTCGATGAGAAAGAAACTCTGTCACTAATTGCCTCACTTCGGCGCCATTAGACTGTGATAACGCCTGTACTAATAGTTCACTTAAATCCGTGTAAGAAACTCGTCTAATAAGATAATTTATCTTGGCTAAACTACCTTGGTTCATACTTAACTGATTGAATCCCATCGCGACCAACAAAATAACGCCAATGGGCTCACCTGCGAGTTCACCGCAAACACTCACTGGTAACTGGTATTGGTCACACTCCAATCGCGCCCGCTTTAACGCCCTAAGAATACCTGGATGGTAACAATCATAAAGCGAACTCACTCTAGGATTATTACGATCAACAGCTAACAAATATTGGGTTAAATCATTAGACCCAACCGAAATAAAATCGACTCGCTTCGCCACCTCTTCAAGCTGAAATAACAGCGCCGGCACCTCAAGCATTATGCCAATTTTGGGCCTAACTAATGCGGGATGAACATCTTGCTTTACCTCACTATATGCCTGTTCCAAATAACCAATGGCCTGATCTATCTCGTCAAGACAACAGACCATTGGCAGCAAAATATGCAATTGCTCACCCGAGCCAGCCGCATTGAGCATCGCCCGTAACTGCACTAAAAACAACTCTGGATGATCTAATGTTAACCGTATGCCACGCCAACCTAAAAAGGGATTATCTTCAATAATGGGAAAGTAAGACAACGGCTTATCGCCACCGACATCCAAAGTACGCATCACCACCGGCTTATCGACTGCAGCCTGAAGCACTTGTCGATAAACCTCTGTTTGTTCCATTTCACTGGGAAAACGGCTCTGTAACATAAACGGAATTTCGGTGCGATACAGACCGATGCCATCTGCACCTTCGGCAATCTCCGAGGCCAAACTGCTAAGCAAACCGGCATTGAGGTACAAATGTACTCGCGTATCATCTAAGGTAATGGCAGGTAAAGCTAACTCTTGAGCATAGCGGTCTTGCAAGGCCTTTTCAGCGGCAATATGGCTACGATACTCTTTGATTAAAGTGGGGGTAGGTGACACTAACACTTGCCCCCTACTTCCATTAAGAATCATAAGCTTACCGTCGATACCTGCATTTAAAATACCTTCAACGCCAATCACGGCTGGCACCCCAAATGCGCGAGCCAATATCGCCGCATGGGAGTTCACCCCGCCTAATTCGGTCACAATCCCAACCAGTTTATGCTCAGGAAATTCAGCCAACATAGTGACAGTGGCCTCTTTGGTCACCAAAACCACTGGCACATCAAGTTCGATATGCATTTTCTGCGGTTCAATCAACTCCCTTAATACTCGCTGACCTAGGTCACGAATATCACTGGCTCGCTCTTGTAAGTAGGGATCTTGCATCTGTAAAAATTGCTCGATATAACGTAAAGAGACTCGACTTACCGCAGATATGGCGCTCCAACCAGCTTGGATCTCACGCACATATTCACCGCCCAAACTACTATCATCAAGCAGTAACAATAAGGCAGTAAAGATTGACTGTACCTCTTTCTCGTTCTCACCATCAAAACGCTGAGATTGCACGCTCAAGGCGTTACGGCAGGTGATAAGAGCGTTGTCGAGTAAGGCGAGTTCAGCGGCAATATCACTGCTCAGCTCATCGCGCTGTTCTAAAGCAATATCGCCACCAATCACCATGGCATTCGCAATCACAACCCCATCGGCCGCAGGCACCCCTGTATACACACACTTATTAGGTGTCAACTTGACTTCGGCTTTCTTACGCTGCTCCCTAACGGCCATAGCTAACTGTGCAGCAAGGGTCATTAAAAATGCTTCCTCCGCCTCGCTAAATTGCCGCGCATCGGCCTGCTGCACGACCAGCACACCTAAGATCAATTTTTGATAAATAATGGGAACAGCAAGAAAGGCACGAAAATCTTCTTCATCGACTTCGCAAAATAACTTAAAACGGGGATGTAACTGTGCATCCGCAAGGTTGACAGGCTCTTCGCGTTCGGCGACAAGCCCCACCAACCCTTCGGTCAGGCGCATTTTAACCTGTCCGACGGCGCGCGGATCTAGGCCGTCGGTAGCAGAGAGAACTAATTGATTGTCTTCAAGAATGTAAATAGAGCAGCACTGGGTTGCCATGGCAGATTTAGTTTGGCTCACCAATAGGGATAAAGCAGATTGGAGATCGTCGGCAGCTGCGACAGCCTGAGTTATGTCTCTAAGCGTTTTTAACACGGACTTGATCTCCTTATGCTATTTTCTACCTGCGGCGACCTCGTCTTCTGCCACTGTGGGAAGGCTCTTGCGTCTGAAACGGCAAGGCCGTTGGGGCAAACTCTTTCATTACTTTTCGATAAACATCTCGCTTAAACGACACAACCTGTCTCACAGGGTACCAGTAACTCACCCAACGCCAATCATCAAATTCTGGGTGACCGCTGGCGCCCAAGTCAATAGCTGACTCTTGGCTTTTTAATTGTAGCAAAAACCATTTTTGCTTCTGGCCGATACACAAAGGTTTACTGTCTTGCCTAATTAACCGTTTCGGTAATCTATAACGCAACCAGGAACGAGTTGAAGTTAAAATTTGCACATGCTCAGCTTTTAACCCAACCTCTTCATACAACTCCCGATACATGGCTTGCTCGGCACTTTCGCCTTCATCAACGCCACCTTGTGGAAATTGCCAGGAATGCTGACCAAATCTTCTAGCCCACATAACCTGCCCAAAGCGATTACAGATAATGATGCCTACATTTGCACGAAAGCCGTCACTATCAATCACATGGACTCCAAATATCAAATTTTAATGGATCGATTGTTTCACAAAGTGAGATCCTAGGCAATTGCCTAATAACAGATATTATTTGGATAAAAAACCCAAATATTTATTTTTATCAACAGAGGCGGTAAAAAACACGCGATGATATCCACAAAATCTGTGGATATCTCTGTTTGAAACTCAGTTAAAAATGTTATTACAATCAGCTAAGACTGAAATTGCAGCCTTATTCGCACCAAAGCAGCAAACCATAAGCAACTGATTAAAAACAACATAAAACACATTAACCATTTTTAATCAGAGTGACACATAAAAACAGAACACATTTTAACCAAAATAATAATTTACCATACAGGAGCGCTACCATGATTAAGGTTATACACAGGCAAAAGTATAAGGTTATCAAATTTGGCGATAGAGTACGGTCTACTAGGCTTGACAGGGACAAATACTTAGCAATTAAAAATTTAAAACCAGAGTTATCCAATATTTCTGTGGATAACCATGTTGGAAACGCTGGGAAAGAACTTGGTAGGCGAATTACGCGCCGCTTTAACAGAAAATAAAAAAACAGCAAAACAATTAAAATCAACAACTTAAGCTGAAAGCCATTTAAATCCACTTCACAAAGATGTCAGCGAGCAGTTTTTAACCGCGTTGGCTAAATGATATAAGTACAGTAAAATCGAGCCATGACCAACACACCACGCCCGCCACAAACACTAAATGAACTGATGCAACGTGCCCAAGACATGGCAGGGTTAACCCTAGGCCAACTGGCAGAGTTACATCATATTTGCGTGCCGACTGATCTCAAGCGAGATAAAGGTTGGATTGGCCAACTTATCGAACATGAACTGGGCGCAATGGCAGGCTCTAAGCCTGAACAAGACTTTCTGCACCTAGGCGTCGAGCTTAAAACCATTCCGGTAGATGAAATGGGTAAGCCGATGGAGACCACTTACGTTACCGTGGCGCCACTGGTTAATATTCAGGGACTCAGTTGGCAACAAAGCCTGGTGTTTCACAAACTGCAACGAGTGTTGTGGATCCCAGTTGAAGGAATACGAACCAAACCTGTTGGCGATAGGCAAATCGGTATGCCTATTCTATGGACCCCTTCTGTACAAGAGTTCGCTCAGATCCGTCAGGACTGGGAAGAGATAATGGAATTAATTGCGTTAGGTAAAGTCGAACAGATAACCGCACGTCACGGCGAAGTGTTACAACTGCGCCCGAAAGGTGCCAACAGTCGTTCCATGACCCAAAGCATTGCAGCCGATGGCAAGATTAAGCTAACGAATCCAAGAGGGTTTTATTTAAAAATCCCCTTCACCCAACAGATACTCAATAACTATTTATCCGGATTATCCGAAAAGTAAGTTATGGACAAGTAAAGTGCCGAATTACTGGCACAAAGAGTAAGGCTGACAAAACATAACCACAATCAACACTGCTCAGCCGAAGGTGTAGAGCCAACAAGCTCTGCAGCAACTTATACTAATTTAGTAAACCACAAATAAGCACATAAAACAGTCAATAATAGATGCCACCTATCTAATACTGCATTTGGACACAGGCTTTTTTAGTACAACTCAACTTCATTTGACTTAGATCACAAATATCACTGGAAATTGTAGGTCGGTTTTCTATACACTAGCGCATTCTGAGATATAAGTAGTATTAGGGTTTATTCTTTACCGTGAGAGCGCGCAGACAAGCAAAGAAGCTCATTTTTGCCATATTCGCTTGGACAATCGCTATGGCGGCCTTTGTCTTTTTTCGCTATGCCCAAACCCCAGAGTTACCGCAATGGGCTGTGGGTAGTGCCGATCTTGCAACATTAGCGATTTATATGGGCATTATTTTTGGCAGCTTGCATTGGATGTCAAACATCATTGCTGAATTTAGCGCCATCAACCGCTTGCCCTATCTGTTTTCTGTTATCTTTAAAGGATTGTTTTTATTGCTCGGTGCAACGACACTGGCCTATATAACACAATACCTAAATATGTGGGCCATAGAAAATCATATGGCCACTCTGCGGCAAATGCTCACGGCCCATGTTCTCTATAGTCCATCCTTTCAAGCCTTAATCATCTACCTTGTCGCCGTACGTGTTGGCTTAGCCTTTATCGAACAGATGGCGCTCTTGGTTGGCCCTAAGGTACTGCTCAATATCGGTTTAGGTAAATACCATCGCCCTCGATATGAACAACGGCTGTTTTTATACTTAGATATGGTCGCCTCCACGACCCATGCCGAGTCGCTGGGCGATTATCGTTTTAGCCGCCTTATTCAAGATTGCTTTAGCCTGTTATCGGACACAGTTATCAACAATGATGCCGAAATTTATCGCTATATGGGTGATGCGGTGCTCATCTACTGGCCATTAGAGGAAGGTATCGTTCACGATCGCAGTTTCAATATCTATTATGAGTTCAGCCAGCAGCTCAATTGGCAACGCCAATATTTTGAAGACCAGTATGGTTTTGTGCCTAAATTTAAGGCTGCCGCTCATTGCGGTCAAGTTGTAGCGGCTGTGGTGGGGGTGCAAAAACAGGAGATCAGCTTCTTCAGTGATGTACTCAATACTCTTGCCAGACTCCAAGACCAATGTAACCCACTTGGACAACGTATGTTGATATCAGGTGCACTGCATTCTCAATTAGACATTGGCGAAAGTAGCTATGAATTTAATCACTTAGGCCCAATAAAACTGAAGGGGAAACAACACTCTATAGAAGTGTTTGGTGTTTCCCCTCGAGGCTCAAAGAGCTAGTTTACGGCTGCGGTGGTGCCAGTAAGTTTTCAATTGCCTTGCCTAAGGTTCTAAAAGTCATAATACGGCTCGAAGTTTGTCGCCATACCAAACCAATATCACGATAGGGCGCTTCACCAGGTGGCGTCATGGCGAGTAAATCGGTATCTTTTAAAATACCCGCATCGATTGCCATTTGAGGCAAAAATGTCGTGCCTAATTTACTGTTCACCATCTGCACTAGCGTATGTAAACTGGTCGCCGCAAACGGGTTTATCTTATCACTATCTCCCAAGCGGCACGCACTAATCGCATGTCCAGTAATACAGTGCTCCGATTGCAACAAGAAAATACTCTCATCGGGTAGTGTTTTATAATCTATCGGCTGGGTAATATCAGATGATAACTCGCGGTGCATCACCAGCTTAAAGGGATCGATTCCCACCTTCATACTGTGATAACCACTGGTGTCGGCAGGTAAAGCCAACAGCAATAAATCTAACTCTCCCTTCCCCAAAGCATCGAGCAAACGCTCAGTGGTATCTTCCTTTAAAAATAGGGTTAAATTAGGATAACTAGCCTGACAATGTTTGACGACTCGACTGAGTAGAAACGGCGCGATGGTCGGAATACATCCTAGACGAATTTCCCCCGTCATTGGCTCACCTTGATGCTTAACCAGCTCGACCAAATCATCTACATCGGTCAGTAATTTACGCGAGCGTAATACCACCTCTTCACCTATCGCGGTAAAGATAAACGACTTATGATCTCGCTCAATCAGTTGATGCCCTAGCTGCTCTTCTAAATTTTGGATCCCGCTAGAGAGCGTCGACTGACTGACATGACACAATTTAGCCGCACGATTAAAGTTCTGTTCTTGGTGCAGATTCACCAGATAGTAGAGATTTTTAAGACTCGGTAAATGTTTCATAAAATCGATTACCAACCTGTGTTTATATTCAAATACTCAATTTAAGTCTAATCTAACATAACCGCTCGCAAGATGGCTGCTGTATTTCCCCCAAATTGTGAACATCGCCGCTATCGACAATTTTTTAGCATAAAAAAAGCCCTCGATGATGACTCATCGAGGGCTTTTTCATCGGCTAAGGTTAGCCTTTAGCTTGTAAATACTGTTTTAGCTGGGCTAAATCATCACTGGCATTATCGACAATCACTTGTAGCCAAGCATCATGACCAGCGGCCCACTCAGGAGACTCACCATGTTGCAGCAACTGAGCAAACTCTTGAATGCGCTTTAAACCGACAGAGCCGGCCGCGCCTTTAAATTTATGAGCTTCAGAGCATAAGGTATCTTTATCTTGCGCAGCGTTGGCATTGACTAGGTTGCCGACATACTCAGGCATGAGCTGCTCAAATAAGACGACACTTTTAAGCAAGGTGCTAGCACCAATTGCGCTGCAGTATTGCTCTAGTGTGTTTAGATCTAAAATTGATTCTAACTCAACTGTCGCCATATTTAGACACCTCTTAAATTTAATGCTTATTTTCTAATACTGTTCATTCACTTCATAATACCGCCAATTATGGCCTGCGCAACCAACTTGAAGCAGATGACGTGAAAAAAACACCACAATTAACACTTGCGCAACAAGCCGTTAAAGCTATTGCATAAACATTGCCGTTAACGCGCAAATTATGCAAACAGGCCTTAGCTAATAACCTAACTAGATACACATAGCTGGCCCAATATTGAGCGACTGACTCACGTTATTGGGCAGCGGCATGAAGACTAAAGTGAATATAAACACTTTTATGCTTGCGACAAATAATGCCCTTGGCCACCATTCTTGGCTAAGTCATCGACGATAGCGACTAGCCCATCCCAGCGAAAACCACACCAGTCCGGTGCCAATAACATAGGTTTTTTAGCGTAAGCGGTCACCCGATGAAACACGATATCCTGTGGGGTGAAACGGATCAGCTCCGCCGCACTATGAGCATATTCTGCCTGAGACAGCAGCGGTAAACGCCCCGCTCTCCATGCTTTGGCCATAGTACTGCCCTCGACAATATGCAGTGGGTGTAACTTTAATCCATCAACACCAGCGGCAAGCACGGCCTTATGGGTAGTGACATAATCCTCATGGGTTTCACCGGGCAAGCCTAAAATCAGATGAGTGCACACCTTAAGCCCCGCTCGTCTTGCACGTTGCACGGTATCCTGATATTCATCGAAACCATGGCCACGGTTAATCCGTTTTAAGGTTGCTGGATTGGCGCTCTGTAACCCCAATTCTAACCAAACCTCAAGCCCTTGGCCTTGATATTGCGCCAACAGTTCAATCACCTCATCGGGTACACAATCTGGTCGCGTCCCAACACACAGACCGACAATATCACGCTCTTTTATCGCTTCATCATACTTTTGCTTAAGCACCTTATATTCATCATACGTACTGGTATAGGCTTGAAAATAAGCGATAAACTTTGATGACTTCCCCTGAGCACGCGTACGCCCCTGGGCTAACTGCTCGGCGATAGTCTCTACGGTTCCATGTTCGTGGCTAAACGAAGCCACATTACAGAAGGTGCAACCACCACGCCCAAGTGACCCATCACGATTGGGGCAGGTAAACTTAGCGTCTATGGTTAATTTTTTTAATCGCTGGCCATACTTTTGTCGGCACTGCACCCCAAAGGTATTTACGAAGCTATCTAGTCCCACAAGGTTGTCTCTATCAATAAATGGGGCGGTATTTTAGCGAATCCCAATACAATAAACCTTGGCCTACCTCAAACAAGCCTCATTGCATTATTTCCCACAATCACAAACGAGCGACATGTCACATACTAAAACGGTCAAAGTGTTAACCACAGCCAAGATCTGTTAAATAATTCATCACACCTGCAATAAAAATCACTTTCCCAAAAATAAAACCCACCCGCTCGATTGTTAAATTTTGGTAAACCAAAAATAAACCCAAAACCAAAATTGTTTTTATTCATAATGTTATAGCAATCAATGAACAGCTTACGTTAACGTAAGGTTGCATAATTACGCAGGCAAACCACCACCACCCAACCCACTTTTATGCATAAATTTGAATTGACCTTTTATCAGGCTAAAGTTAATTTGGTTGATTCGGGTGTATAGCAATCGTAACTTCCCCGACGTGTTTTAGTTAGTAGTATTAGGGAGTTTTTATATGAGCTTGTATCACCCCAGTTTTGAACGGGATAACTGTGGCTTTGGCTTAATCGCCCAGATGGATGGCGAAGCCAGCCATAGAATAGTACGAACTGCGATCCACGGTCTCGACCGTATGAAACATCGCGGTGGTATTGCTGCAGACGGCCGTACAGGTGATGGCTGTGGTTTGCTTATGCAACTTCCGATTAAATTTTTCGAAGCCATTGCCGCTGAAAATGACTGGCACCTTAGCCGTAAATTCGCAGTAGGTATGCTGTTTTTAAGCCAAGATGAACAACTAGCAACACAAACCAAACACTTACTCGAACGTGAATTAGAAAAAGAAACCTTAAGTGTTGCCGGCTGGCGTGAAGTCCCGGTTGATGCCGACGTACTAGGCCCGATTGGCCAAGCGAGCCAGCCACAGATCTGGCAAGTGTTAATTAATGCCCCTATCGGCTGGCGTGAAAAAGATTTAGAACGACGCCTCTATATGGCGCGTCGCCGGCTTGAACAGCAGATGAGCGACTGCAAAGATTTTTATGTTGCCAGCCTTTCAGGCCAAGTCATCGTCTATAAAGGGTTAATGATGCCAGCAGATCTGCCGGCCTTCTACCCAGATCTGGCCGACATCCGCCTGCAAAGCTCTATCTGCCTATTCCATCAACGCTTTTCAACCAATACCTCACCCAAGTGGCCATTGGCACAACCGTTTCGTTATTTAGCCCACAACGGCGAAATCAATACCATTACGGGTAACAGGCAATGGGCACGAGCGCGCGCTTATAAATTTAATGCGCCTTTGCTGCCCGATCTGCAGCAAGCGGCGCCCTTTGTCAACGAGACAGGCTCAGACTCCTCCTCACTGGATAATATGCTCGAAATGCTATTAGCTGGCGGCATGGATCTGTACCGCGCCATGCGCTTACTTATCCCACCTGCTTGGCAGAGTAATCCAGAGATGGATGATGAGCTCAAGGCGTTTTACGACTTTAACTCCATGCATATGGAGCCTTGGGATGGCCCGGCTGGCATCGTCATGACCAATGGGCGTCACGCGGCTTGCGCCGTCGACCGTAATGGTCTGCGCCCCTCGCGCTATGTGATCACCAAAGATCGTATTTTAACCCTCGCCTCTGAGATAGGTATTTGGGATTACGCCCCCGACGAAGTGGTCGAAAAAGGCCGCGTAGGCCCTGGTGAGCTATTGGTGCTCGATACCCTTAACGGTCAGCTCTACTCCTCATTTGAGATCGATAACGATCTCAAGCGTCGTCATCCCTATAAAGAGTGGATGGCCAAAAACAGCCAAACCTTGATCCCCGCCGAGCAGATGCCCGCCGAAGCCCAAGGGGTTTGCGAGTTTTCAGCCGACACCTTAGTGCAATACCAAAAGCAATTTGGTTATTCCCGCGAAGAGCTCGAGCAGGTGATTTGGGTGCTCGCCGATAAAGGCGAAGAGGCCACTGGCTCCATGGGGGATGACACCCCAATGGCGGTGTTATCGAAGCAATCACGCACCCTGTATGACTATTTCAGGCAAAAGTTTGCTCAGGTCACCAATCCACCCATCGATCCCCTGCGCGAAAAGCATGTGATGTCGCTTGCCACCTGTATTGGCCGCGAACAAAACCTGTTTAACGAAACCACAGGCCATGCCTATCGAGTGATGTTTAACTCGCCTATTTTACTCTTTAGTGATTTTAATCAGCTATTAGCCTTAGACTCAAGTAACTATCGCGCCAAGACCGTTGACCTTAATTATGATCTGTCAGAGGGGCTAGAAGCCGCCATCATTCGCATCTGCGATGAAGCCGAGCGCTTAGCCCGCACCGGCACCACGCTGCTGATTTTATCAGACCGAGCCACCGACAAGCGCAAGCAAGTGATCCCGGCCGCCATGGCGGTAGGCGCAGTACAAAAGGTATTAGTCGACAACAGCTTACGCTGCGACACTAACATCATTGTTGAAACCGCATCGGCGCGCGATCCACATCATTTTGCGGTATTGCTTGGCTTTGGGGCCACTGCCATCTACCCCTATTTGGCCTACGAGAGTATCTCAGCACTGGCCGCGACCCGTGGGATCAGCGAAACCCAGCGCTTAATGCTCAACTTCCGCCAAGGCATAGACAAAGGCCTGCGTAAGATCATGTCTAAGATGGGCATCAGCACAGTAGGCTCTTACCGCTGCAGTCAGCAGTTTGAAGCGGTAGGCTTATCATCAAGCGTGGTCGACTTGTGCTTCAATGGCGTCATTAGCCGTATCGAAGGCGCTGACTTTGACCTGTTAGAACAAGATCAACAGAAGCTGCAAAAACGGGCGTTTCAACCTCATCAACCGCTGCCTCAAGGCGGCCTGCTTAAGTATGTTGAAGGCGGCGAATACCACTGCTTCAACCCTGATGTGGTCAACACCCTGCAAGCCTGCTTACGCGATAAGGATTACCAAGGATATAAACGCTTTACCCAACTGGTGGATGACAGACCCGTGGCGACCCTGCGTGACCTGTTGAAAGTGAACGCCAGCCAAAACCCGGTCAATATCGATACCGTCGAAGCGGCACAAACCCTCTACCCACGCTTTGACAGCGCCGCCATGAGTATCGGCGCGCTCAGCCCAGAAGCCCATGAGGCGCTAGCCGTCGCCATGAATCGTCTTGGTGGTCGCTCAAATTCTGGCGAAGGCGGCGAAGATCCACGCCGCTTTAACTCGGAGCGCAACTCAGCCATTAAACAAATTGCCTCAGGGCGTTTTGGCGTGACCGCGCACTACTTAGTTAACGCCGAAGTGCTACAAATTAAGGTCGCCCAAGGCGCTAAGCCCGGTGAAGGTGGACAGCTACCGGGTGATAAGGTCAGTGTCGAAATTGCCGCGCTGCGTAATGCCCGCCCAGGTGTCACACTGATTTCACCGCCGCCGCATCATGATATCTACTCGATTGAAGATTTGGCGCAGCTGATATTCGACCTAAAACAGATCAACCCTAAGGCGATGATCTCGGTCAAACTGGTATCAGAACCCGGCGTGGGCACCATTGCCACCGGGGTTGCTAAAGCCTACGCCGATATGATCACCATCTCTGGCTACGATGGCGGTACCGGTGCCAGCCCGATCACTTCGGTGAAATATGCTGGTAGTCCATGGGAACTAGGGCTCGCCGAAGTGCATCAGTCGCTGGTGGCTAATGGCTTACGCCATAAAATTCGTCTCCAAGTCGATGGCGGGCTCAAAACCGGCACCGATGTGATTAAAGCGGCACTGCTCGGGGCTGAAACCTTTGGTTTTGGTACCGTGCCCATGATAGCGCTAGGGTGTAAATACCTGCGTATCTGCCACCTAAACAACTGCGCGACCGGTGTTGCCACCCAAAATAAACAGCTGCGAGATAACCACTATCACGGCTTGCCAGAGCGGGTGATGACCTACTTTGAGTTTATGGCCCAAGAAATTCGTGAATGGATGGCCGCCTTAGGCGTCACCGAATTTGAACAACTTGTCGGCCGTAGCGACTGGCTCAGTGCCCTTGAAGGCACAACACCTAAGCAACAACAGTTAGATCTGTCGGCCATTTTACATAAACCCGTCGTGCCCGCAGGTTGCGCACTCACGTGGCAGGAGATCAACCCAACCGCGGATAAAGGCGAACTCAACCAAGCGATTGTGACAGCCGCTAAAACGGCGGTTGAGCAAGGCGAATCTTTTGAAGGCCGCTTTGAGATCAACAACACCGACCGCTCTGTAGGCGCCGCACTTTCAGGCCATATTGCCACGACCGTTGGCCTTAAAGGGGCTAAAGCCCCCATCAAGCTCAACTTTAGCGGCAGTGCAGGCCAAAGCTTTGGGGTATGGAACGCCCCTGGGCTGTCGCTCAATCTGTGTGGCGATGCTAACGATTACGTTGGTAAAGGTATGTCTGGTGGCAAGATCACCATCTATCCGGCTATTGGTAGCATGTTCCAAAGCGAAAAGAGCGTCATTATCGGTAACACCTGCCTCTACGGTGCTAGCGGCGGTAAGCTGTTTGCCGCAGGCCAAGCGGGTGAACGTTTTGGCGTACGTAACTCTGGCGCCATTGCCGTCGTCGAGGGCGTTGGCGATAACGGTTGTGAGTACATGACCGGCGGCATAGTCTTGGTGCTGGGTAAGACTGGAGTTAACTTTGGCGCGGGGATGACCGGCGGATTTGCCTACGTGTTTGATCGCTTCGGCCACTTCAACCGCCGCGTGAATACCGACATGGTCGACACCCATAAGGTCGACTCACCCATTCAACAGCAACATCTTAAAGGCCTGATCGAAGAACATTTGGCTGAAACCGGCAGTGAACACGCTAAGATGTTATTAAATGATTTTGAAAACTGGATCGACTGCTTCGTATTGGTTAAGCCGAAAAATATCGCGCTTAATGATCTGTTACGACTCGAGCAATCGGATACAGCACTTTCAGTAGTAGCGGGGTAACTTCAAATGAGCAATGACTTTCAATTTATTGAAGTAGGCCGTAAAGATCCGACAAAACACCAAGCGGCAAAGCGCGCGACCCAGTTTATCGAGATCTATCAGCCGTTCGCGCAGCCACAAGTCGTCGAGCAAGCCGACCGCTGTCTCGACTGTGGTAATCCCTACTGCGAGTGGAAGTGCCCACTGCACAACTATATTCCTAACTGGTTAAAACTGGCGCAGCAGGGACGCATTTTAGAAGCGGCAGAATTAGTCCATGAAACCAATACCCTGCCCGAGATCTGTGGTCGAGTCTGCCCACAAGACAGGCTGTGCGAAGGCGCCTGCACCCTCAACGATGAGTTTGGCGCTGTCACCATAGGTAACGTTGAAAAATACATCACCGATACCGCCATCGCCCAAGGCTGGCGCCCAGACATGAGTAAGGTGACCGCCCGCCCTGAGCGCGTAGCGATCATTGGCGCAGGGCCTGCTGGGCTTGGGTGTGCAGATATTCTTGCCCGTAATGGCGTACAAGCTGTGGTGTATGACAAGAACCCGCAAATTGGTGGCCTGCTCACCTATGGTATTCCCGCCTTTAAACTGGACAAAGCGGTCATGGCGACTCGCCGCTCGGTGCTTGAAGGGATGGGGATCGAGTTTAAACTTGGTATCACGGTCGGTGAAGATATCAGCTTCGATAGCCTGCTCGACCAGTACGACGCCGTATTCCTTGGCATGGGGACATATACAGCGATGCAAGCAGGGCTGGAGAATGAAGATGCCCAAGGCGTCTATCAAGCCCTGCCCTATCTTATCGGTAACACTCACCACATCATGGGGACAGAGTCGAGCGAATCGCCATATTTGAGCCTTGCTGGGCAAAAAGTGGTAGTGCTCGGTGGCGGCGATACCGCCATGGATTGCGTGCGCACCGCCATACGTCAAGGCGCCAGTGAGGTCACTTGTGTCTATCGCCGTGATGAACAAAACATGCCAGGTTCTCGCCGCGAAGTGCAAAACGCCCGCGAAGAGGGCATTAACTTCCTGTTCAACCGTCAACCGACCGCCATTAAGACCGAAAACGGGGTGGTGTGCGCCATCGAGTGCGTCGAGACGCAACTTGGTGAGCCCGACGATTCAGGTCGTCGCCGTCCACAGCCTATCGAAGGCAGCGAAAAACTGATTGAGGCCGATGCCATTATCATCGCCTTTGGTTTTCAGCCTAGCCCAGCAAGCTGGCTGGCTGATCACGGTGTAGAACTGGATCAGTGGGGATTGGTGGTCGCGCCCAAGGTGGCCGATAACCCCTTTCAAACCAGTAATCCAAAAGTGTTTGCTGGTGGCGATATGGTACGCGGCTCTGATCTGGTCGTCACCGCGATTGCCGAAGGCCGCGATGCCGCCATGGGGATCTTAAACAGCTTTGAAGCCTAACCGTTAGGCATACTGCAAAGGTTTGCTTGTGATTGGCACTTTAACTTTGAGTGAAGTTAAAGTGCTTTTTTTTGCCTCGGGAAAACGAGGTTGATTTTGAAGGTCGCACCTTCATGGCTACCTACCACCTGCGGTGAGAGTTCATTAAGCGTTAACCCGCTTTAGCTAATTGCCTACCGCAGGTGCTGTGCATGGCAGCACCAATGTCGTGATCACAGGGATGTGAAGGAACGACCTCATGTGCAAACACTTCTGCGACACACCGCAAGCACATCCTTGTGGGCTCTACGCCAGCATCCCTGCTGGCAAAGGCCGCAGTCGCGTTTACACTTGGGTTCTAACGTTTCTTCGATTAAGCTGCATTTGGTGTGAGTGGCGAGTAGAAAGCTAACTCAGTTTTGCCCCAAAGTTTGCTGGCCTTGAAATGAAGGCTTGGCATTTTTTTAAGTTTACTTGAGCAGCGTTATGCTGAATTTTCATTTATTGATGTGCTATGAAAACGCACCTTAATGGCAATTAATAGCCTGCGGCTCGCTAATGTGCAGATACTGCTTAGGGGCGCTTTGCGCCGTCCATGGCCGCTTAACGAAAACGTCCCTGTTTTCGATACCCTCAGCCGTATCTACACTGGGTTATTCTGTCTCTTCGATTTAGCTTCACTTGATACGAGTAATGAGTAAAAGCTAATGTGCTTTTGCCCCAGAATGTGTTTGCTGCAGAGATATGTTCTATAAGAACGGAACTTCTATTTACCTGTGGTATGTCCTATGTTCTTAGTCAACACGCCATGTCTTAACAGCTTGCTCGGCCATCCATTTTTGTTGTTCGTTAACGGTGTCTAAATTCCACTCATCGTATTCAGTGACTTTCTGAGCCAAATGGTATTGAGCTTTGCCGTATGCACCTTTCTTTTCTTCAAAAGTTGCCCGTTTTAACTCATCTTTATCAAGTAGAAGCATATTACCCAGACGATCTTTAACATCATTTATGCCTTCACCAAAGCTATCAACCCATTGCTTTTCAGGGTTATAAGGACAAATATGCTCCAACGTTGTTTTATTGAAGTCACAATGGAATCCAAGATGATTCTCAATCTCTGCAAGCAGGAATCTAATTTTCTTCGCTGTTTGCCTGCTTGGCATTCGGTGAAACTCAAAAGCATTAAAGAATGTATCATCATTTGGGTATAACCTCTTGAACTCTTCACTATTCTTTATATGGCCTGCTCTTTTATACTCTTTTCCTGATACCTTTATTGCTATTTGGTTGTAAAGTGATTCTTGTTCACTTGGCGACAAATGACAAATTACGTTATATCGAATAGACAGAACGTATAAATATTGAACTGTTTTTTACAAACTCTTTTGGTGTGAAGTGCTTGAATGCAGGGAGTAGAACCGCTAATGGTTGTTTAATATTGAACAACCTAATACCAACTAAGAACTTGAGCGAATCTTTATATTCTTGGGCTTGTTCAACCCACCATGAATCACTAGGGTTTATGAGTGACGCATAAATCGGGGCATACTCGATTAGCTCTTTAAGATAAGCGTAAGCCTCTGGAGGTGTTGTGACTACTTTACGCATAGATGAAAAAAGCTCTTTTTTAGTGACCATTTTCCTATGCGAGTTGTAATGGTATCGGACAAAGTCTGACACATTACTTTCACCTAGCTGAGCAATTAGCTCTGACCAATTCTCATCCAAGTCATCTAACTCTTCATCTTCAATGTCGTTGTTTTTGGTAACAATTGAAAACAAATAGTTTTTTAATAGATCTGGGGTTGAGAGCTGAACACCACGTGCATTAAGGGTTTCAAAAACTTTATACGCATTTAAATCGTCTTGGACAATAATTTTTGTAAAGATCATTGCAGAAGAGAATTTCATTATGAACTGCGCAATGTCTGCACCAGTAATTCCAAACTCTTTTGCGCTAAAGAAGTCAAAACATTTTCTAATTAGCTTATTAGTAGATGTGATCCCTCGATGATTTGGCGCTTCTAGTGTCGAACATATCTTCTGGAAATATCTGTTGTTATTTCGATTTAGTTCTAGCTTACTAACAACTTTTAACGAGATTAGATTTTTATTACCAACAAACTTCTTGGTAAGTTCATCAAGCCTCTCCTTGTTATCGGCCTCATCTTCACCTCTTTCAATCATACCCGAAAGAGCTTTCATTGCTGCGAGAACAATTATTGAAAGTGTCACTAACCTCTGTTGGCCGTCAATCACTTCAAACTGATACTGCTCAGTTTGCTGTAAAACTATGTAGCCCATATAATGGAAGCCTTCTTCATCTAGGGCATTTATGTCATTCCAAAGGTCTTCCCATTGTTCAATATCCCAAGCGTAATCACGCTGAAATCTAGGAACTAGGTATTTACTTGAGCCACCAATCAACTCGTTAAAATTCTCATTTTTTGGTTCCATTAACATAAACTGCTTTGCCATACGAGGTTCCTACATAAGCTATTGATGTAAAGATATTATCCTATATATGAATCACCATCATGTTTTATCTTTAATCTGTAGTGCAGAACTACATTTCGTAACTCAGTTTTGTCCAAAAATAATTTAGCTTTTAACGGTTCTGTAGATACCAATTACGGCTAAATCGAAGAAATAGATAAGCCGGTGTAGGTATGTCGGTGGGGGTTGGTGGCATGGATGCCACCGTCGAGCGTATAGGGATATACTTGCAGCGCCCCACCGAAATACCTGCACGGAAGGCATGCTGCAGGCAATGGGTTGCCATGAAGGTTAACGCTACCATCAATACATAAAAACTAACTCGACTAAATGTTCTCGACTAAATGTTACAAGCCCAAAAAAGCCAACACCTTCATTCGAAGGCAAGCACACTTTTGTCCAAAAACAATTTAGCTTTTAACGGTTCTGTGGATACCAATTACGGCTAAATCGAAGAGAGTGATAAGCCGGTGTAGGTATGTCGGTGGAGGTTGGTGGCATGGATGCCACCGTCGAGCGTATAGGGATATACTTGCAGCGCCCCACCGAAATACCTGCACGGAAGGCATGCTGCAGGCAATGGGTTGCCATGAAGGTTAACGCGACCATCAATACATAAAAACTAACTCGACTAAATGCTACAAGCCCAAAAAATCCAACACCTTCATTCGAAGGCCAACACACTTTTGTCCAAAACGATTTTGCTGTTTACGATTCTGTGGATACCAATTACGGCTAAATCGAAGAGAGTGATAACTCGGTGTAGGTATGGCAGTGGGGGTTGGTGGCATGGATGCCACCGTCGAGCGTATAGGGATATACTTGCAGCGCCCCACCGAAATACCTGCACGGAAGGCATGCTGCAGGCAATGGGTTGCCATGAAGGTTAACGCGACCATCAATACATAAAAACTAACTCGACTAAATGCTACAAGCCCAAAAAATCCAACACCTTCATTCGAAGGCCAACACACTTTTGTCCAAAACGATTTTGCTGTTTACGATTCTGTGGATACCAATTACGGCTAAATCGAAGAGAGTGATAAGTCGGTGTAGGTATGGCAGTGGGGGTTGGTGGCATGGATGCCACCGTCGAGCGTATAGGGATATACTTGCAGCGCCCCACCGAAATACCTGCACGAAAGGCATGCGGCAAGCAATCATTCTTGCAATAGATGAGCTTAGCCGTCATTACGGCAAGCGATCTCGCCACAGAACCACTTGTTTGCTATATTAGCGCCCATTAAGCGCGGCGCAGATAAAACATGACAGCGCCTCATGAACATCAATACATCACTAAAGGTCATTCAATGAAAATTGGTATTATCGGCGCCATGGAGCCAGAAGTTGCTCACCTTATTTCCTCTATGACGAACCCTGAGTCACACACCATCGCAGGTATCGAATTTGTTGCCGGGCAACTGGCTGGCAAAGAGGTGGTGGTGACTCGCTCTGGCATAGGTAAAGTGACCGCCAGCGTGGCGACCACCTTGCTGATTGAAAAGTATGCGCCCGATTATGTGATTAACACAGGCTCGGCTGGCGGCTTTGTCGATAGCCTTGCCATTGGCGATATCGTTATCTCATCAGAGGTGCGCCACCATGACGTGGATGTCACCGCATTTGGGTATGAGATTGGCCAAATGGCGCAGCAACCAGCCGCCTTTATTCCCGACGCGACCTTGGTCAACGCCGCTAAAAAAGCCGTTGCTAGCTTAGGCGAAGTGAAAGCGATTGAAGGATTAATTTGTACGGGCGATAGCTTTATCTGCGATCCGCTTCGCACCAAAACGATGCTAGCTAACTTCCCAACGATGGCGGCCTGTGAAATGGAAGGGGCGGCAATTGCTCAGGTATGTCATCAATTTGGCGTGCCGTTTGTGGTGATCCGCTCATTGTCAGATAATGCCAATAATGACTCGCCAGTGGATTTTGACAGCTATATCGTCAAAGCGGGCCACCACTCAGCATTAATGGTCATAGCCTTGCTGCAACAGCTGTAAGCATGAACGCCTGCGCCTGACTTGATGAGGGCGCAGGGTTGATATTGACCGGCGCTGTAGCCGAGATAAAGTAGCGCTTAGCATCAAACTGGATTTCGCCATGCTGCCAGACTTTTCACAACAGTTTATGCAAGACAGTCCCTTCTACCAAGGGGCGGCACTCTTATTGGTGTCGATATTACTGGCAAAGTTAGCGCCGCTGCCCAGAGCCATGCAGCCCCTTTATCTCTATAGTCAACTGGCGCTGCGGCTGTCTGATAAGGTTAATCACCCCGAGCGTTCCTCTTCCCAGCAAGTGACGGCAGGCTTACTGTCGATAATTTTACTGTTAGTTCCCTTTTGGCTTATCATCAGTTTCTTACTACAACTGGCTGCCTTCCCTTGGTTTTTCGATTTTCTCGTCTTGTACTTATGTTTATCTGATGAGCAGTTTTATAGGGTAGCAGAGGAGGCATCACAAACCTTACAACACGCCGATAAACCCCGAACCCGCGCCTTAATTAAAGGTTGGCTTAGACGCGACACCCAAGGCTTATCTGAGGTGGGGTTAAGCAAAGCCATTACCGAAAAACTGCTCACCACACCGGTATATGGCATCGTCGCCGCTATTGTATTTTTTATTGTTGGCGGCGCCCCCTTAGTGCTGGGCGCGCGCATGCTGAAACAATTACAACTGTGTTGGCCGGCGGTTAACCCGCGTTACCGCCACTTTGGCAAGCCCGCTTATTATCTTTGTTACACACTCTATTTCGTGCCCAGCATGTTATGGAACTTTACCTTAGCAATCCAAGGTGGCCCCAGAGCCCTCAAGGCGCTGCTTAGTCCCCGCAGAAGCCATTACGCCATTAATCATCACCTGTCGACGTGTAACATCGCCGCACATGTCTTAAATGTGGAGCTTGGCGGGCCGGTGAAATTTAACGGTGTCAAAGTACCGCTGGACAAAGTCGGCCCACCACACAAACCCGATGTTAGCGTATTGCCACGCGCGCTGCGTTTAGTGAGCAGCACCAATACGCTGTGGATAGTGTCTTTAATGTTAGTACCGCTGCTCTGGACCGCGCTACGCTATCTGTAACTGGCTTGGCCGCCGTACTTTAATTGCCCACTTATTGGAGGCTTAATAAGCCAAACTGTCGTTATAAACCATTAGTTTAAGTCGTCACTAATGTTGGACTCGACACACGCCAATAGATTAGAATTACGCCATTGTGGCACGCTTACCAACTGTTGGGCATCATCACCTTGTTTAATCACCTACACGTCTCTTTGACCACGCCTGCATTACTGTTTCCGGCCATCTCGCTATTGTTGCTGGCCTACACTAATCGTTTCTTTTCACTGGCAGCCCTTATTCGCAGCCTCAGCAGTCAAGGCAAACCGGTGCACAGTGGCCAACTAAAAAACTTACGCCAACGCATCGTGATCATTCGCCGCATGCAAGAGGCGGGGGTATTGAGTTTCGCACTGTGCGTATTGTGTATGATTTTTATCTATATCGGATTCAATAAAACCGGCTCGGTGATTTTTGGCACTAGCCTGTTGCTGCTGTTGTATTCGCTGGTGTTGTCGGTTATCGAGATCCGCATTTCCGTCGATGCGCTCAACTTCCACCTTAAAGAGTTGGATCAATGAAAGAGTGGGTCTATTTTTTTGATCTTTTCGGCACCGCAGTATTCGCCCTGTCTGGCGCGTTAGCCGCCGGCCGTCATCGCATGGATCCCTTTGGGGTGATTGTACTGGCATCGGTGACCGCCATTGGCGGAGGCAGTATCCGCGATGCTTTGCTGGGCACCACGCCGGTATTTTGGATCCGCGACCCGAATTACATCATAGTGATCCTCGCCACCATATTGTTAACCTTAATTTTTATCCGAAAACCTCAAAAAGTCCCTCAATACACCCTGCCTGTCGCCGATGCCTTTGGTTTAGCGCTATTTACCGTAATTGGCGCTGAGAAAGCGCTTAATTTGGGCTTAAGTGGCATGATTGCGGTCGTTATGGGCTTGATAACTGGCGTAGGAGGCGGCATTATTCGGGACGTGCTCTGTCGCCAAGTGCCGATGATTTTACGCACCGAGATTTATGCTACCGCCTCTATTTGTGGCGGGATAGGCTACACGGTAGCGCTGCAGTTAGGGGCCGATAATAAAGCAGCCTTTGGTTTAGCCTTGATAAGCGCGCTGTTCATTCGCTTAGCCGCGATAAAATGGCACTTAAAACTTCCCGCTTTTGATTTAAAGAATACCAAACAATGATCAAATATTTTTTAACTAGCATCTTAGTGTTAATACCACTCATCACTCAGGCCAAGCCGGGCGATATGCCAATCGAGCAGCAGATGGCGGTTAAATATATTCAGGCGCTGACTGACCATGATTACCGTACGCTGAGCACCTTTTATAATCGTGACAGCGTGTTTTTCGATCGCACTGCCAGTAAAAAATACCAAGGCAGACGCGATATCTTAGAGTTTTTCGAACGCGCTCACCGTGGTGTATTAGAGTATGACTTTAATATTGAGCACATGTATAACGCAGGCTCCTTGGTGGTGATGATTGGCAACTACCATTATCGAGGTCCCGGCAGTTTATTTGGTAAACCGGGTAAGGTGATTGAGCTGGCCATTCCAGGAGTGACCACAGTAAAGCTGGATGTAACCAATCATAGGGTGACCGCCCACGAAGATTTGATGGACTATCAGACGATGCAAGATCAACTCGCCACCCAGTGACGTTGGGGAGTTTGGCGTAATACCCATTAGATTGAGTCAGTAATCAGATTGTCCCCCGTTTATACAGTTAAGAGACTACGCCTTAGGTGCAGATATAACCTAGGGTATCGAAAACATGGACGTTTTCGTTAAGCAGGCGAAGATGCCCTCGTGGCGGCCCGAAGTGGTATCTGCACATGAGGTCATCAATATCAGCCCGCAATTTAGAGCCGTCTGTTAATACCATTTGACCATTGGCATCAATGCTCCAGACACAAATACCAAAAATATCCCTCCCTGGCTTTTGGCATCAATGTTCCAGACACAAAAAAGCCTGCAGCTGCAGGCTTTTTTAGCATAGCAAGTGAGTCAATAACCCTCATCAGCGTTATAACTTACCTTAGACTAGCGTTATCTTGGCAAACTTACGCTTACCCACTTGGAACACACCCGAGGTGCCAGCGCTCAGCTGCAGACGGGTATCTTCAATCTTAACACCATCAATCTTGGCTGCGCCCTGTTTGATCATTCGCATGGCATCAGATGTCGAGCCAACCAAGCCTGCTTCTTTGAGCACATTCGCAATGGCAATGCCCTCGCCCGCGACAAGTTCAATCTCTTCGATATCCTCAGGTAGCGCACCTTTTTGGAAACGGTTGATAAACTCTTGATGAGCCGCTTCTGCTGCAGCTTCATCATGGAAACGGGCGATGATCTCTTTAGCCAAGGCAATTTTTACATCTCTTGGGTTAGTGCCTTGGGCAACATCGGCTTTAAGCTGCTCAATCTCGCCTAGCGGACGGAAAGAGAGCAGTTCGAAGTAGCGCCACATCAAGTCATCTGAAATCGACATGATTTTACCGAACATCTCACCAGCTGGCTCGCTAACACCAATGTAGTTATGCGCCGATTTAGACATCTTCTTCACGCCATCGAGGCCTTCAAGCAGTGGCATCATGATCACAGTTTGCGGCTTCTGCCCTGCCGCTTTTTGTAACTCACGCCCCATAAGCAGATTAAACTTCTGGTCGGTACCACCTAGCTCTACGTCAGCTTTAAGTTCAACTGAATCATAACCTTGTAGCAGAGGATACATAAATTCGTGGATGGCAATAGACTGACCCGAGGCATAGCGCTTTTTAAAGTCATCACGTTCCATCATGCGGGCGACGGTCTGCTGTGATGCCAGACGGATCATGCCTGCTGCGCCCAGATCTTCCAGCCAGCTTGAGTTAAATTCAATGCGGGTCTTAGCGGGATCGAGGATCTTAAACACTTGCTGCTTATAGGTCTCGGCATTAGCCAATACCTGCTCGCGCGTCAACGGAGGACGAGTGCTATTTTTACCACTTGGATCGCCAACCATGCCGGTGAAATCACCGATTAAGAAGATAACTTCATGACCTAAGTCTTGGAAAGTTCTCATCTTATTTAAGATAACGGTATGGCCAAGATGGATGTCAGGCGCGGTAGGGTCGGCACCCAGCTTAATGCGCAGCGGACGCCCCTCTTTCAGCTTTTCCAGTAAATCCGCTTCGAGAAGGATCTCATCGGTACCACGTTGTATTTCTGCTAATGCTTGGTCTAAATCAGCCATTTTGGCAGCTACTCCTAAGAGCCTATAGATAAATTACGGGGGACTCATGTTACTTGTTAGCCAGCACAAATGAAAGAGTGTACACTTACAGGAATCGCTTAAGTCTTGAAAATTGGTATCGGAGTCAATGGGAAAGGTCATTACACTCTTAAAATTACTACCCAAACTACATCAAATATTGTTGGGCATTCTCTTGGTCGTCACCCTAGCGGTATTACTATTACCTACCGACGATGCACAAGCTTCGCGCGCCACCAATAGCACGCTCTCTGGCACCATCAACTTGGTCGATGAAGCGCCGTTACAACACGATATCAACTCCAATGATAATGCCAAAGCTTATCCTGTGCCGCTGGCCTTTAGAACTCCAGATGCCCCCAGCGTAGACGACATCGTCAGCGAACTCAGTCAGCCAAAACAACCACCTAATAATCTTGTTGCAGCATCAGATGCAACCGAAAGCCCAGCTATGGAGCTGCACACTGAGCAATTTACCGTGCGCAGTGGTGATACCTTAGCCAAACTGTTTAAACGTGCCGACCTCACGCCCCGTGATGTATATGAAATAACCCAACTGCCTAAAGCCAAAAAAAATCTGCTTAAAATATTACCCGGCGAAGAGATAGCCATAGTCAAAAACGGCAGCGGCGAACTCAGCCAGTTACGTTATCATCTTGATCCCATCTCTACCTTAGTCATTAGCAAGCAGGCAAGCGGCTACAGCGAAGAGGTGCTCACTAAACAGGTAGAACAGCGCACTAAATTTGCCAGCGCCACCATTAGCAGTAACTTTTGGAATGCTGGCGTGACCGCAGGATTAACCCCGAATCAAATTATGCAGCTGGCGACCATTTTCGGCTGGGACGTCGACTTTGCGCTCGATCTGCGTCAAGGCGATAAATTTGCCATCTTATTTGAGGAGGAGTTTGCCGATGGCCAGTTCCTGCAAAATGGCAATATTTTAGCTGCCGAGTTTATCAACCAAGGCGATACCTATACCGCGGTGCGCTATAAAGATGGCAACTACTATTCAGCAGAAGGGCGCAGCATGCGTAAAGCCTTCTTACGCTCGCCGGTGGACTTTAAATATGTCAGCTCAAGCTTTAATCCACGTCGCTTACACCCTGTCACTGGCCAAGTAAAAGCTCATCGCGGCGTAGACTATGTTGCCGCAGTTGGTACACCGATCAAAGCCGCGGGTAAGGGGCGCGTGATAAAGTCGGGCTATAACCAATACAATGGCAACTATGTGTTTATTAAGCACAATGAAACCTACACCACGAAATACCTGCACCTTAAAAAGCGTAAAGTAAAGCAAGGTCAAACGGTAAAACAGGGGCAAATCATCGGCACGCTCGGCTCTACCGGTCGAGTCACTGGCGCCCATTTGCATTATGAGTTTATCGTCAATGGCGTGCACCGTAATCCGCGCACGGTTAAGCTGCCACAGTCAGTGCCCATCGACAAAAAAGAGAAACAACAATTCTTGGCGATTAGTCAGCAGATGATGGCAAAACTTAAGCAAAACAATGATATTCAGCTTGCCGCACAATAAGGTAAACAGATGAGCAGTCAGTACTATATTGGCCTAATGTCAGGCACCAGCATGGACGGTGTCGATGCGGTATTAGTGAAATTTGAGGCTGATAAGTTCACGCTTATCGACACCCATACCGAGCCGCTGCCAAGCCATCTGTTAAGCGGGTTACAGCGACTATGTCAATCTGGCAGCCATGATGAAATCAATTATTTAGGCACACTCGACAGAAGCGTGGGACAACTGTTTGCCAAGGCGGTTAATGGGCTGGTAAACAAAGTGGGTATCGATAAGGCGCGCATCAAGGCCATTGGCAGCCACGGTCAAACCGTGCGTCATATGCCAAACCTTGAGATGGGTTTTACCTTGCAGATTGGCGATCCTAACACCATCGCCGCCCTCACTGGCATCGACGTTATCGCCGACTTTAGACGCAAAGATATCGCCTTAGGTGGCCAAGGGGCACCACTGGTCCCCGCATTTCATCAACAATGCTTTGCTCAAGCGGGCAGCAAACGCATCATATTAAATATCGGTGGTATCTCTAACATCACTTATCTACCCGGTGATGCCAGCGCGGTGATTGGCTTTGATAACGGCCCAGGTAATACCTTGATTGATACTTGGATAAAGCAGGTCAAAGATGAGGCTTATGATAACGACGGCCAATGGGCTGCCAGCGGTAAGACAGATGCCGCCTTACTGCAGCAGATGTTATCGCACGCTTATTTTTCTTTAAATGCGCCCAAAAGCACTGGGCGTGAGCTCTTTAACCAAGCCTGGTTAGAGCAGCAAACCGCCGACTTTGGCCATTTAAATGAGGTCGACATTCAGTCGACCTTACTCGACTTAACCTGCCACAGCATTGCCAATGACTGCCTAAAACTGACCGACAAAGCCGAGCTGTTTGTCTGCGGTGGCGGTGCGTTTAACCAAGAGTTGCTGCGCCGCTTGGCCAAGTTGCTGCCCCATTATCACATCGATACCACAGTTGCACTGGGCATAGACCCACAATGGGTTGAGGGGATCGCCTTTGCTTGGCTGGCTAAGCGTTATCATGATGGCTTAGCGGGTAACCTCCCCGCCGTCACTGGCGCGTCACGCCCTGCGGTATTGGGCGGCTTATTCCCTGCCGCATAGCGAGCTAGCCGATAAGCGTCCCTCCGCGTGCGACTCAGCCCTTGTAACTCAATTTACACGGTCATCAATCATCGGATGGCCATTACAGTCACTCCCTAACGTTATAGCAATAATCTATGCTGCAACTTGATCACATCACGTTTCGAATTTTGCGACTGGGTCAGCAGTAAGCTATGGGAGTCGGGGATATAAGCCATCGAGCCTGCACGTGGAATAACGCTGGGGGGAAGCTTGATAATGGGCGTGACTAAATTGGTATTAAATCGCCAAAAGTTAACTAACTGATGGTCGCTATGGTTAGCACGGTAATAGACCCCTTTATCTGTCGCGACCCAGTTGTAGCCTTCAGTAAACTTGTCGCCACCAAGCAGCAGCTCAACCTTACTCGCCGCCGTATTGTGCTGCAGAGCATGAGAACCATCGCCATCAAGGGCTAAGGCCCACAACCCTGGTTTATCCAGGCGAGTAAAGACTAACTTATCAGCGGCAATCGACTGTCCAAGGCGCATATTCAGCGGGCTTAACACCTTAGGCGGACGGTTATCGAGGTAAAACTCGGTAATGCCATCGAGCGTACTAGCAAATACGCTTTCATTGTCCCAGCCCCAGCTTGGGCGGTTATGATCTAAATAGGGCGTCGCCAAGATAGCCATAGTGCCCGAGTCGAGATTGAGCACATGGATTTTATTGCCCTCATTTTTATCATCGGGTGCTAAAAATGCCAGTTTATTGCCATCGTGAGACCAACTGGGGTAAGCCACGCGCCGTTTCAAGTGTGTATGTTGACGAACATCGCCGCCTTGTGTATTGACGCTCCACACCTCGTTAAAACCGGTTTGATTGGACACATAAGCAATACGTTGACGGCTGGCGGAATAACTTGGATTACGGTAGCTGTATTCCACATTCAATAATGAAAACGGCGTGGTGGGGATCGATTGCTCTAACGCTAGCAGCGAGATCTGATTATCGCGAATATAGTTGGCGTACACTAACTCACTGCGGCCAGAGATAAAGCGTGGGTAGCTCATCCCCTCGACGTCTAAAGGCTGGATCTGTTTATCGTCAATATCGATAATATAACCGTTGCGCACACCAGAGTTTTCGGTGCTAAAGACTAAGCGCTCACTATCATGGTGCCAGCTTAAGCCGCGGATATCTTCCAGCCCAGTGGTTAAGCGCAACTCCCGCTGTGAGCCTAAATCGCGTAAAAAAATATCTTCAGAAATATTGCCAAAACGACGCGCTATTGCCAACCAACGTCCATCAGGGCTATACGCAAGATCTCTATCGCGATGACCACAATCTTGCTGGCACGACACCCGTTGAGGCTGTGAGGCTGAGGAGCCCAGTGCCAAGCTATAAATACCTGAGGACTCATCGCCCTCAGCCAGCCAAATAAAGGCTAATTGATTGCCATTAGGGGAGAGATCCAATGCAGTATTAAACGAGTTACAAGGCGCCAGTGGCGTCACCTCGCCGCTCTCTATGGTTAACTGCATAATATGGCACTGGCGAGTAGCAATGCGCTGTGACGGATAATAGAGCGTATTACCATCTGGGCTCCATACTGCGCGGATCTCAGCCGAATTAACCGAGGTCAGTCGTTTAGGGGTATCACTTAAGGCGTTAAGATCCTTCAGATACAGGCTATAGCTTTGTCCATTACCCCGGCTGCCATACACCAACCAACGTCCATCGGCCGACACGTTAGGAAACAGTTCCGCATCCGTGGTCGTGGTTAATTGTGTTTTGGTGGTGGGGATAAAATGCGCCTCATCATGATACAGGTGCCAAGTCGTAAAACCTGCCAGCAGAAGTACCAATACCGCTGCGGCCATCAAGCCTTGTCGATACCCTCGCTTGAGCCTCGTCATTTGTTCCTGTGCCTGTTGCAAAATATCGGGTTGTTCAGCTATATCTTCGGGATTAAATTCTGGGGCAATAAGCAGTCGATAACCTGACTTTCTCACCGTTTCAATCACCTCTTGATCGCCTGCGACCGGGCTAAGTTGCTTACGCAGGTGCCATATCGCATTAGTCAGCGCTTTTGCCCCCACATAACGATTACCATCCCAAATGGCATCGATTAACGCTTCACGAGTCACCACGTTAGGATAATGCTGGGCAAGGTAACACAGCACATCGATAAACTTAGGTTGCAAAGACACCTGCACAGCATCTTGCCCCGGCGCTTGAGGGGAAAACACTAAACGATGCCCCAGCGGAGTGACCTCACACCGACCTAATTTAAATCCCAATTCTTTTAACACAGCCACCTTAATCCCCGTTTTTTGCTAGCGCTTAATCAAAATATGAAACGTTAAAGCTATCCCTAGGCAAAGCGAGTGTAACACCAAACCCAAGATTAACGACAAAATAACACAATTAAGGATAGATAATAATAGATACTTAAACCTTTGTTTAAAAACACAATAGATTTTAAATAGAGATATAAACAACCTATAAACGACACGCTAGGCATTGTGGGGAGGTAACAAGTTAATTACAACTAGGCGCAGTAAACAGCAAGCTATCTTGATGGTTAAACGACACCGTCATTTGCGCTCTCCGCACATCACACGGAGCAGCCAGTAAAGCTCTTTAGGTTTGCAGATAAAAAAGGTAGTTAACGATAATAATAAGGATCATATTAGATGAAACCCCAACTTAAGCACTCGGCCATTACCATAGCGCTGGCGCTGGCCTTTACGCCAACCACTCTAATAGCAGCGCAGGCCGACACCGATAACAATGAAGCAAAAATAGAAAAAATCGAAGTCACAGGTTCACGTATTAAACGTGCTGACTTTGAAGGTGTGGCGCCAGTTACCGTGATCTCTGCCGACGATATCGCTAACAGTGGCTTAACGTCTATTGCAGAAGTACTGCAATCATCGGTCGCCAATACCGGCGGTTCACTTAATGGCGAAAGCGACGGTTTTACCGACAGCGCAAGCTCTGTCAACCTACGTGGCATGGGCGCTAATAGAACGCTAGTGTTGATCAATGGTCGTCGTCAGGCGTCATTCCCCAGTGCTGCTGGCGGTTCAAGTAACTTCGTCGATACCTCAGATATCCCTACCGCAGCGGTAGAACGTATCGAAATTCTCACCGGGGGTGCATCGGCCATTTACGGCTCAGATGCCGTCGGCGGTGTGGTTAATATTATCTTAAAGAAAGAATATGACGGCGCTAAAGCGGCGGTTAAGTACAACTCACCGACCCAAGGCGGTGGCGAGCAACTTGATCTGTCATACCTACAAGGCATTAATACCGAAAACAGCCAAACCTTGGTCATGTTCGAATATAAGAAAGTTGAGGCGATTAAAACATCCCAGCGCGACAGTTTATTCAGCCCAGCTTATTATGAAGATGAAGATGGCAATGTACGTTGGGGCGCAGGCCCCTATGGTGATGCAACAGCCTCTAGCTGGGCCTCGTGGATCCGCGACTACGACAAGGCCTATACCAGTGACAAATACAGCCCACTGGATCAGGCGCAATGTACCGACCTGTTCGGTGATAAAGGCATTTATACCCCAGTGGGGACTTACGATTGCTACTATGACAAATATGCCGACCGTGGCCTGCAATCGGCTTATGACAGAATCAACCTAGTGGTTAACAGTACCTACGATCTTAATGATGCGTGGCAGCTGTATGGCATGATCAACGCCTCATATAAAGAGGCGCAAAAGTACAAAGATGAGAAAGGCTTTGGCACTTACATCTATGAAGATCAAGCCACTGGCGCGCTGAGTTATGACTCTGGTGAATTTGCTAACGACAACAAGTTCCAGCTGCGTCGTCGCATGGAAGAGTTCCCAGGCGATCGTATTTATGACACCCAAAATACCAAGCTAGCGTTTTCTTTGGGTGCCAGCGGCGTAATAGGCGACTATGAACTGGACCTCTCTTGGTCGAGTGGCTTTAACCGTTACGAGAAACAAAACAACCATATGGTTCGCGCCGATGGACTGCTCGATATCATCACCTTCGATCCTAACAACACCGATCCGACCAAATGGTATCCAAACAATAAGCTTACCGATACCCAAATTGAAGCCTTAATCGGCGCCTCAACCAAAGACTCCACCTCAAGCATGCATCAGTTCCAAGCGGTGTTTACTGGCGACCTTATGGAACTACCCGCAGGCACAGTTGGCTTTGCCACCACAGCCGAATGGGCGCGTGAAAGCTATGAAGATACCTTAGATGAAGTCACCAAGAGCGGCGGCTTTATCGGCATGGGCGGCACGGGTGGTGAAGGTGATCGCGATCGCGTTGCCATCGCAGGTGAAGTACAGATCCCACTATTGGCTAACATGACTGGGGTTAAATCATTAGATTTGTCTGCGGCGCTGCGTTATGACCGTTACTTAGACGATTCAAACGTGGGCGGCGCTACCACACCACAGATGGGCATTATGTATCGCCCTATCGATGAAGTGATGGTGCGTGCCAACATAGGTAAAAGCTTCCGTGCCCCCGATATGCATCGCTTGTATGCCGGCCTAACACGTAGTTTTGGCAGCACAGATTACCCACATCCCACCATCCCTAATGAGATTTATGAAGATAGCTACGACGGTTTTAGTTCTGGCAACCTCAATTTAACTGAAGAAAAGGGTGATTTCTGGAACATAGGCCTTGTTGCCAACCTAAGCGAAAACGCCGATGTGTCATTAGACTGGTGGAACATTGAGCTCGAGGGCGCGGTAAAAACCATCTCTACTCGTGAAATGCTCGATGACCCAAGCTATGACCAAACCGGCAACTACACCAGCTGCGATCAGATGGATGTGGTCGGCTATCTTACAGAGCTCGATGATGAGGGGATCAGCAACTTAGCGTGTATGCGTAAGGGGCCGATTAACAGTGCCTATGAAGCTTCACAAGGTATCGATGCCAGCTTTAACTATCGTTTTGCTGAAACCGCAGTCGGTGACTTTAAGCTGAAATTGGCCGCCTCTTATCTGCTAAGCAAAGAGTATCAAGAGAACCTCGACAGTGAGATTGAAGAAGAAACCGACACTAACTTTGTGCCTAAATGGAAAGGTAATGCCAGCCTAACTTGGAACTATCAAGATGTCAGCGCAACCTTGGCCTACTACTACACAGGGGAAGCCACGGGTACCGATACCTTTGACCTTATTGACGCCAATGGTGATAGCTATGAGCAAGATGATTATCCCGATACGCTCGATGCTTATCAGGTGATCAACTTAACTCTGGGCTACAACGCGCCATGGAATGGTAAGTTTACTGCTGGGGTGAAAAACCTCACCGATGAGATGCCCCCTCTATATGACGTCCGCAGTGACAATCATAACGATTGGCCCTTCTTCGAAGAAGGCAACAGCAGCTACTCTATCGTAGGTCGCACCTTATTCTTAGGTTATTCACAAAAGTTTTAAGCTTTTGAATAAGTCATAAAAAGCGCCCAAATGGGCGCTTTTTCATCACTCATGCATTTAAGTCAGGATAACTAATGCACATTTTAAAATATCTAATGGCTGCCCTGATCTTGTTGTCCAGCCTACACGCAACCGCTGGCGACTATCAGCAGCCCTCGGCGCCACTGCAACAGGTGCTCGAGCAAACCAAAATGGTCGATACACGACTGGCAGGCGATGCACGCCATATAGCGTTATTGCATCCTCAAGCGCACCCCACTATTCATGAGTTGGCCCAGAGCGAAAAAAAGTTGGCCGGCCTGCGAATTTCGCCAGATAATTTAGCCCAAAGCAGACCGAAAAAACGCTACCAGTTCATTACGTTAATTAATCTTGATAACAATCAACGCCTCACCATACAGCAGCAAGACGCTAACATTGCTAACGTACAGTTTTCGCCCGACAGTCAATACCTAAGCTACATTGCCATTACGCCTCGCGCCGTTGATCTGTACCTGTATCAACTGGCCAGCGGCCAAACCCGGCGTCTCAATGCCAGCCCACTTAATGCGGTATTTGGAGCCAAATACCAATGGCAACATGACAGCAAGGCCATTGTCACCACCTTCGCGGTGCCGCAAGATAAGCTGGCCTCCCTTGCCAACATAGGCCCTAACATTAGCCACGCCTTGGGCGAAAAAGCACCAAGGCGTACTTATCAAGATTTAATTCAAAATCAGCAAGATGAGCAGGCATTTAAGCAGTTAACCACCAGCCAATTGGCGATCATCACCCTCGATGGTCAACGCATCGATGTGGGCCAGCCGCAGATCAACAGTCACTTTGCCTTATCACCCAACGATCAGTTCCTGATCGCAAAACAGATACACGCGCCCTATTCCTATATCGTTAAATACTATGACTTTGCCCAGCAGGTTGAGCTATTTGGCCGCGATGGCCAACATATCAAAACCTTAGGTCATATCGACAGCGGCGAGTTTCGCGCAGCTGGCGCCGACTCGGTCAGTGCTGGCCCGCGCCTTATCCACTGGCGACCCGATCAACCCGACACCTTAGTGTTTGTTCAACCTCTGGATAACGGCGATGGCGAGCAGCCTGCCGCGCTGCGCGATGAAGTGCTCAACTGGCCAGCACCATTTACCCAAATCCCACACGCTTTGCTGCAAATGCCATGGCGTATTAACGATCTTGATTGGGCAGAACAAGGCCGACTGTTTGTCAGTGAAAAAAATGCCAACAAGAAGCAGGTGCGCGTCAGCATTTTGGATGTAAGCTTACTGGGTACAGACGAAGCCAAGCACGCCAAACTCTGGTATCAAAAAGCCCAGCGTGACACCTATAAAGCCCCCGGTAGGCTCTATCGCGATAGACAACAAGGGGTTGCTCTTGTAGATATAACCCAAGGTAAATTCAGCCATTATGGTATTGGTGCATCGGCTAAGGGCTATCGCCCTTTCCTCAAGCAAACCCAGCTCGATAACAACTATAGCGAGACTATCTGGCAAAGCGCGAGCGATAAACTTGAGCAGGTTAAATATGTCATCAGTTTGTCGCCTCTTAAATTAATCATTAAGCGTGAAGACTCTATAACCCCGCCACATTTAGTGTTAGTGGAGCCACATACAGGCAGCGAGCAACTACTTTATCAAGCCGATAATGAGCTGGCCGCCTATCAAGGCATGACTCGCCAACTGGTTAACTATCAGCGCGCCGATGGCTTGCCCCTCTCAGGCATGCTCTACTTACCTGCCGGTTATGATAAATCACAAGGGCCGCTGCCCCTGCTCATGTGGGCCTATCCACGCGAATACAAAGACGCGAAAGTTGCCGCCCAAGTGAACTATTCAGTGCATCAATACCAAGGGATCAGCGCCAAAGGGCCACTGCCCTTTGTCGCCCAAGGCTTTGCCGTATTCGATAAAGTGGCTATGCCCATTGTCGGTCAAGGCGATATTCAGCCCAATGACAGTTTTCGCACCCAACTGGTGGCGAATGCTAAAGCGGCCATCGACACCTTAAGTGACATGGGTATCGCCGATCCAGGCAGAGTCGCTATCGGCGGCCACTCTTATGGCGCATTTATGGTCGCCAATCTCTTGGCTCACTCGGATCTGTTTAAAGCCGGTATCGCGAGAAGCGGCGCTTATAATCGCTCCCTGACCCCTTTTGGTTTCCAATATGAAAAACGTAATTACTGGGAAGCGCCCGCTCTCTACCAGCAGATGTCGCCCTTTACCCATGCCGATAAAATTGATGAGCCGCTACTGCTGATCCATGGCGAGATGGATGCCAACTCAGGCACCTACCCGATGCAATCGTCACGACTGTTTAACGCCATCCGTGGCCTAGGTGGTACGGCAAAGTTGGTGATGCTGCCCTATGAAAGCCACAGCTATGCAGCCAAAGAGTCGTTACAACACATGCTTTGGGAGCAGCAGCAATGGTTAGAGCAATACGTTAAGCCCATTAACGCTGACATCGGTAAGGTCCAGAGCGCTGAACATCATCAATTGATCAAGTCGTTGGAGTAACATAATGACCCAGTCCACATTGCAATCTACATCAAAACTTACATCAAAACTTACATTAGAGTCATGCTTTGCCACTATGGTGCGTCTGGCTGCGGCCATCAGCCGCTCGGCTCGCTCATGTAAGCTTAACGCGATGCTCGCCACCTTAATCACAACCCTGCCTTGCGCAGTGGCGGCAGCGCCGACCAATATCATCTACATCATAGGCGACGGCATGGGGCCCGCCTATACCAGCGCCTATCGTTATTTTAATGATGATCTCACCACCAAGGCCGTTGAACCGACCATTTTTGATAAGTTGTTAGTGGGCATGGCAAGTACCTATCCCGATGATGACACCTATGTCACCGACTCAGCGGCGGCGGCAACCGCTTTAGCCACCAGCCATAAGAGTTATAACGGCGCCATTGCCGTTAACAGCGACAAACAAGTCTTGCCGACCTTGCTCGAATACGCCAAAGCCAAGCAGCGCACTACCGCCGTGGTGGTAACCTCACAGATTAACCACGCCACCCCAGCCAGCTTTTTGGCCCACAATGAACATCGCAGAAACTACAATGAGATAGCCGATGATTTTCTCAGCAATCTCATCAACAACAAGCCGGTGGCCGATCTTATGCTAGGTGGCGGCCAACAGTATTTTATTCGTGAAGATAGAGATTTAGTCGCCGAACTGCGCGCCTTAGGTTATCAATATCAAGACGATCTCAGCGCGCTGAGCCAACTCGAGCGCCTACCCGCCTTGGGACTATTTGCCCCCAAAGGATTAGCGCCAGCCTTGGGCAGCCCAGCCCCACTGCGTTTAAGCCAAATGACCGAGCATGCGCTCACACTGTTGCCACCTAACCCTAAAGGCTTTGTGATGATGATAGAAGCCAGCCAAATCGATTGGTGTGGCCACAGCAATGATATTGCCTGCGCCATGGCTGAAATGACCGATTTAGCCGCCACCACCCAAGTGGTCGTCGACTATATCGACCAGCATCCCAACACCTTATTGGTGATGACAGCCGATCACTCGACCGGCGGCCTGAGCCTCGGCGCAGATGGGATCTATCAATGGCGTGGTCAGCTGCTGCATAGCGTCAAGCAGATGCCCAGTACCTTAGCCAAGTGGCTGTCTGAATCACCGACACACTTGGCAAGTGAACAAGCCTTTAGTGATTTTTGGCAAACACACTTAGGCTTACCTATCGATGCCGAGCAGCGCAATGAGTATCGCCAGCAGCTGCAAACGGCATTAGCACAAGATAATGGGGTAAAAGAAGCCACTACGCGATTAAAGCAACAAATTGACACCCTGACCTCTACTGGCTGGACAACCGGCGGGCACGACGCCGTCGACGTACAAGTCTTTGCTTATGGTCAAGGTGCGGCGCAATTTAATGGTCATCAAGACAATACCCAAATCGCCAAAAAATTGATCGACTTAATCCACTAAACCTGCTCCTTGGGTAAACATGCTGGCCGCCAATGTATTGCGGCCGGCTAACTCCCGCCTCACCGCGCAACAAAATCCTCTATACTGCGGCGTAACAAATGTTATGATTGCCGCCAATCGGTTTAGCCCCATTAAGATGAAAGAGAACACCATGAGCAAAAGTGCAAAAGATGCCAGCAAGATGACGCCAGAAGCGCGTTACGACTACCTTGTCGAACAAGCCAAGGTCCACAAAACCCTATGGACATTGCAAGACGCTGATGGCTGCGTCATGCTCACCACAGATGATGAAGATTGCATCCCAATGTGGCCTTGCGAAGAGTCTGCTGCCATGTGGGCCGTAGATGATTGGGCTGATTGTACCCCTTTAGCCATTGCCCTTGATGAATGGCTAGAACGTTGGGTTCCAGGCATGCAAGATGATGATCTGTTTGTTGCCGTATTCCCAGTGCAAGAAGATCTTGGCGTGGTGATCCCGCCTTATGAGCTAGAGCAGCGCTTAACGCCTAAGCAGAGCCACTAAGCTCGACAATCACTGGCTCGCCACAGCGCGATCAGCCAGTCGCTAAACAGCGCTTTAGCCAGACTAAAGCGCTTATCTTGTTATTCGATGACGGAGCCTCACTCGTGCAACCATCCTCACCGTTACATGATGCCACTCAACCGCAGGAAACCAGCTCTACGCCAGTCAAAGCGCGGCTACCAAAACGTTTAATTGGCTTGTTACTCTTCCTAAGCATCGCATCGATTAGTGGCCTTGTAGCCAAACAAGGGGTGTTATTTTGTCTGTTGACGCTACTAATGGTGATTGCTGTGCTAGGCCGCCAACGGGCGGGATTGTATCTACTGCGCGGTTACACTGTGGTGCAACTTGGACTGGTCAGCATTTTACCTGTGTTGCTATACGACCCAGATAATTTGCTCACAGGCCCATCGACCTTTCAATTAGGCGAATGGCAAGGCAAAATCCCCGACTACTTGGTGTTTGGCGTGCTGATTTTATTAGCGATATTACAAGTGTGGATAGCGTTTACCGCCCAAGTGTCGGCCTACTGTCATGTTAAAAATAACATGAACATCATGCGTTAACCTTTATCGCTACATAGAGTCAGGCGCTATCACGCAGTGCTTTGTGCTTTGGTCTTTGTGACGTTAAGACATTCAGGCTGGGTTACCGCAGACACAAGGCCAATTTTTTACCGTCCTTGGTAAATTGACATAAGTGCTTTAGACACAACACCAATTTTTTACCGTCCCTGGTAAATTGGCATAAGTGCTTTAGACACAACGCCAATTTTTTACCGTCCCTGGTAAATTGGCATAAGTGCTTTAGACGCAACGCCAATTTTTTACCGTCCCTGGTAAATTGGCATAAGTGTTCCAGACACAAAAAAGCCAGCAATGCTGGCTTTTTTATGCGTCAGACTCACCATAGGTGGTCAAGCGGCTAGGTTATACCGAGAAGCTAGCACCGCAGCCACAGGTGGTGGTGGCATTAGGGTTTTTCACAAAAAAGCGCGAGCCTTCAAGTCCCGAAGTATAGTCCACTTCGCCACCCACAAGATATTGTAGGCTCATTGGGTCAACCACTAACTGAACCCCTTGCTTCTCAACGGTAAAGTCGCCTTCATTGACCTTTTCATCGAACGTGAAACCGTACTGGAAACCAGAGCAACCGCCACCGGTCACGTACACACGCAACTTAAGTGCATCATTTTGCTCTTCGTCCAACAAGGTTTTTACCTTTGAAGCTGCCGCGTCGGTAAAACGGATTGGCATTGTATCTTCAACTTGTTCAGTCATTACTACCTCTATACATCGGTTTGCTGAGCGAATTATCCAATACCTGACCAATTTGTTCAAGTAATAGTCTTGGCTCAGATAAAATCAATTTATTTTTGTATTATCACCCACAGCTTATTGGGCTAGTGGATCAATGGCCTCATTGCGATTTTGGGTGTCGTCCTCATGCTGCTCAGTCTCTTCAGGTACGTCATCTTCTATAGTGACCTCCTCATCGACACCATCAACCGTCGGCTCCACTTGCAACAGATCTGCAGCGGCAAACACCAACTCGGCACTGTCGCCTTTACTCCAACGACTGGCTGGCACTGTGACTTTTGCGTCGACCTGAGAAAGCACAAAGCCTTCAGGGAATTGCACCACGGTTTCTAAAATCTGAAAATAGCGAAAGCTAAAGTTAAGCTTATCATCAGTGAGTGACGATAACGGCAGGCTCACCACTTTGTCATCCTGCAAACCGATAAACGTGAGCTCGGCCTTACCTTTCAAGGCTTGCTTGCGCTTTTGCAGTTGGGTTAATACCAATTTAACCCTGAACTGGTTGGGCAATAGGCCAGGGTTTAAGCCTAAATCATGAATTGCCACACCGTCGGCTTGGTTTTCTGGCGCCATAATGCTGCGATAAAACGCCAGTTCTCGTTCAAGCTCTTTCTGTTTTTGATGTTGAGTTAAAAACATCTTTTGCATATTGTCATTGGCTTCTTGGGCTAACGCCAATTCCAAATTGCGCGAAGCTAACATCTCGGCCTGCTTTGTTAAGGCTTGGCTTAGCTCGGTGCTATTTTTCGATTGAGCGGGCTGAATTGGATGTTGCGATGACCAGAGATCCCAGGTCAATACGCCAGCAAAAAATGCCACTAAGATCAAAAAGAAAAGATAAACGCTCGAAGGTCGAATTTTTCGCTCTATCACTTGCAAGCGATCGATCCAACGATGATAATTTGACATTAAATACTAGCCCCTTATAAAAAAATCGACACTCACGCTTTTAGTACGGTAAAGGTTTACCACCATGGTTTCTGTGCAGCAACTCGTTAATCGCCTTACTTCTCAATGCCAGCATTACCTTAATACAGCACTCAAAGATAAATTGTCACAAGCCAAAATCAGTGTGCAATTGTGCGGCTTGGCGCTCGCATTTGCCTTGGTGGCTTCTGGGGTCATTATATTATTTAGGCTATTACTGCAGTGGCTTAATAGCTTAACCCAAACCCAAGTATGGGATTTTACTGACAACTTTAGCGACTGGCGAGTGCTATTACCCCTTTTTGGTGGATTGTTGATCTGGCTCGTGGCGCAATTGGGCTCTAAACGCTACAAACGCATGGGTATCGCCTATGTGATGCACCGCATGAAACTGCACTACGGCAAAATTCCCTTACAATCGGCGCCGGGGCAATTCTTCCAAGCCTTATTTGCCCTTGCTAGCAACTTTTCAGTGGGCCGCGAAGGCCCAGCCATCCACTTAGGGGCTGTCAGCGCCAGTGTTATGGCTGAAAAATTCCAGCTACCGGACAACAGCGTACGCATTATGTGCGCCAGTGGCATCGCTGCGGGTATTGCTGCGACCTTTAATGCGCCATTGGCTGCGGTGATCTTTGTCTTTGAGGTGATACTCAGGGAATATAAGGTGCATTACTTTTTCCCCATTATGCTCTCAGCCATTTGCGGGGCACTCAGCAGCCAGCTGGTATTTGGCAACATTCATGAATATGAACAGATAGGCATCGACCATATCCCCTTGTCGCAATATCCGATCTTAGCCCTGTGTGGCCTAACACTCGGCTGCATCGCCGCCCTGTTTAATCACAGCCTGCTAACGGTGACCGCTAAAGGCCAGCAATGGCCGCTGTTTGCTAGGCTCATGTTGGCAGGCTTGGTCACCTGCGCAGTCGGGCTGCTGTTACCCCAAGCTTTGGGCAGTGGTGAGCAGGCGATAAGTTACGCTATTAGTGAGCATCCAAGCCTGTGGTTATTAGTGGGCTTGCTGATAGGCAAGATTATCGCCACCATTGCCGCCATAGGCCTTGGGATCCCAGGCGGGATTATCGGCCCCTTATTTGGGATCGGTGCCTTAATTGGCGCCATTTTAGCCATTATCAGCGCGCAGTTCTTCCCCGGCATTAGCCCCTATATAGGCCTGTACACCATCATAGGCATGACCGCCATGATGGGCGTGTGCCTCAGTGCACCGCTGGCCGCCTTGGTGGCATTGCTAGAACTCACCAATAACGCCGCCATCATCTTGCCCTCAATGTTTGTCACCATACCCGCCTTCTTAATTGCCCACCAAGCCTTTAATACTCAGTCGCTATTTTATAAACAGATGGAGCTGATGGGGCTGGACTACAAAATTGCGCCGGTCAAACTGGGGCTACAAAAAACCGGTGTGCGCGCCATCATGGATAAGCGCTTTGTTATCGTTAAAGACAATGATGAATTGCTGCTTGAAGTGCTAAAACGCGCTGAAGGACGCTCGGTGTTAATGCGGAACCACCAAGGCGAAATGGAGATGTTGCAGTTAGAGCTGCAACATGACGACAGCAAAAGCACCTTAAGCCGCCACCCGATACAAGGCGTTGCCGATAGCAGCACATTAAAAGAGGTCTACGAAATTTTAGCCATCGAGCGCCGCGGCGAGGTGTTTGTCTATCAAGGCGAGCGCGATAATGTCGTTGGCGTGATCGGCTGGTCGGCGTTACAAAAACAGATTAATTCAGGCCAAATTTAACGCTAACGAGTTCGGCAGCATTCGGCTTACGTCAACGCTGCCACCCGCCTAGCGCTCAGTTTTTCAGCACATCTTGGTTGATGTGATCCCCCCCCGCCCCTTAGCTCACCCTGACTACAAATCAGCAACCAATTGATTATCATGGTCTTTTATAACTTTTCATAACTTTTTACATGCTATCACTCTCATTTAGCCTTAGTTTTGTGACCCTAGTAACACTTACGCGCATTAGCGTGAATTTAGTGATGTTTTTTTTATGCGCAATTCGATAGGCACTCAATTGATGCAAATAACTCACTGACCGTTACGGCTAAACATAACTACGAGTATTAAATAACATGCAGCGACAACGTAACAGCCGCTGGCTTATTGCTTCCGTCACATTGGCAAGTATAAGCCTGTGCACCAACAGCTTTGCAGCATCGGATGAGAAACTGCTCAACATGTGTAAAGCATGTCATGGACAGTCGGGCAATAATCCATTTCCCAGCATTCCCAATCTTGCTCAGCAAAACAGTCAATATATGGTTGCGCAATTAACCGCATTTAAAAACGGCCAACGCCAAGATAAAACCATGAGTAAAGTCGCCAAATTGTTAACAACTGAGCAGATGCAGCAGATGGCGCACTATTTTTCTAAAGGTAAGGACTAACACACCATGGCAATCGATAGACGTAATTTTCTTAAAGGGGCGGTAGCCACTTCAGTAGCGGCCATGTTGCCAGTCAATTGGGTATTTGCGCAAAACCGACCAGAAGGCATGGCAGCCATGGATGTGTCAGCGGTAAAGTGGAGTAAAGTCGATCACCTGCCTGAACACTTTAAGGTACTCAACAGCAGCCCACTGAATGCCTTCCCACCAGAACATCTGCTTGATCCTGCGACCACGCCATCGGATGTAGCCTTTATTCGCTGGAATGGCCAGATGCCCGACTTCGAGAACATCAATCCTGACACTTGGGAGTTTACCGTCGATGGCGAGTCAATCGAAACGCCTAAAACCTACACCATCGCCGAGCTAAAAAAGAAGTTTAAGACCCATACCCAAAAACTGGTACTCGAATGTGGCGGCAATAGCCGAGTCAACTTCTACCCTAACGCCAAAGGTAACCAGTGGAGTAACTCGGCTGTCTTTTGCGCAGAGTGGACTGGTGTTTTAGTCAAAGACGTATTAGCCGACTGTGGCGTAAAGAGCGATGCGGTGTATACCGCGCACTATGGCGCCGACAAGCACATTAGTGGTAAAGGCGCGGCCATTTCTCGTGGCGTGCCGATTGAAGCGGCCATGAATGAAAACGCCCTTATCGCGTGGGCAATGAACGGCGAAGATATTCCTTACATGCACGGTTACCCACTGCGTATCGTCTTTGGCGGTCGTCCTGGCTCAGTATCACAAAAATGTGCCACCGGCATTGGCGTACGCGATCGCGTGCACGATGGTAAAAAGATGGCGGCTCCCGCTTATCAAGTACCAAAGCATCCTGTCGCCCCAGGTGAAAAGGTCGACAACAAAGACTTTAAGATCATCGAAGAGATGATTGTTAAGTCGTTAATTACCTCACCACAAACCGGCGGTGAGCTAGCCCTAGGCGAGAACATTGAAGTGCGCGGCCATGCTTGGGCTGGTGTGCGTGAAGTGACTAAAGTGGAAGTCAGCTATGACTATGGCACCACGTGGCAAAGCGCGTCACTCACCAAACCCGCCAATCCAACGGCATGGCAACAATGGGCCATTAGCCTCAAGCTACCACAAACTGGCTACTACGAAATTTGGGCCCGTGCCACCGACAGCCAAGGTGACACCCAACCAATGGTACAACCTCAGTGGAACCCCAAAGGGTACCTATTTAACGGTTGCCACCGCATTGCATTAAGGGTGGTGTAATGAAAAAACACCTATTTGCGGCAGCGTTAATGCTAGCAAGTATGCCAGGGGTAGCCGCAGGCTCGTCTGAGGTGGCCACCTATCCGGTGGATGCTGAAACGGGTTTGATTATGGCGCCGGGCTGGGAGATGGTAAAAGATCAGTGTAACGCCTGTCACACCAGTCATATTATCCCGCAAAACCCCGGAAATAGAGCCGTATGGCGCGAGACCATTGAGTGGATGATTGACACCCAAGGTTTATGGGATTTATCTGACACTTGGGATCCTGTGCTCGATTACCTGTCGACTTACTATAACGAGACTGGTATCGACATGCAGATCTTTAGGCGTAAACCGTTAGATCCTGAGCTGATGCCCCCCATGCCAACGGCTAAAGGAGACCACTGATGAAACGTTTATTTGTGAGCCTTGGCCTCATCGCTGCACTGCTATTTGCCGCTATTGTCAGCGGCAATGAGCGCCGAGAGTTCAACCAAACGATCGAAAATATGGGGCTAAAGATAAGCCCTAGTACCTTGGCATATTCGGCCGATGTTGAGCAGGGAAAGCAGCTGGCTTCGACTCGCTGTATCGCTTGCCATGGCGCAACTATGCTTAAGGTGATGCCAAGCTACCCCATGCTCGAAGGGCAAAAAGCCGCTTACCTGTTTAAGCAGCTAATGGCGTTTAAGCACGGCGAGCGCAGCAACCCCATTATGCAAGGGCAAGCCGCGCAGCTATCTGAGCAACAGATGAAAGATGTCTCGCTGTACTATTCGCAGCAGGCAACACTTACGCTGCACTAAGTGCATGTAAGCTCACTCAAGGTTCGAATGACTCGGCGCGGCAGCTATGCTAATGCGGTGCCATAAGATAACTTCGATACCTAACATCATGGGCGGTGCCATCAGGTCCGCCCATTATTTTTAGCCCTCTCCCCATAAAACAGACCGCTTCGCGTCAGTACTAGCAATCCGCCACTCTGTGATCGATGACATTGAAAATGCTGCGTATACGGTCACAATAATAGATCAACTTGAAGACAATTTAGTATGGGCTGATATACTCTAGCGGCTTATATTCAGGCGCAAGGTTTTGTCTCACGGTAAAACGCTAACAAGGCGCTGTTAAGTTGCACTTAACCCACAAAATTGATACACAGCATTGCAAAGATGGTGCTTATGCCCCGCTGCCACGAACGCAAGAAAAACAGGCAGGTAACGGTGGGCTATGCATGTCCATGGCAAGATTTGCAGTGATATAAAGGGTTGCGGCACAAGTTGAGCAACCCTAATGAGCCGTTAATTGATATTCACAAAAGCCGATTTTTAATCTGGCAACTGACTTTAAAGGATCTAGCATGACCCGCTCTGAAACCCTATTTGAACAGGCTAAAAAAACTATTCCTGGTGGCGTTAACTCGCCAGTACGTGCCTTTAACGGTGTTGGTGGTTCGCCACTGTTTATCGAAAAAGCGGATGGTGCTTATATTTATGATGCCGATGGCAAAGCCTATATCGATTATGTTGGCTCTTGGGGACCGATGATTCTAGGTCACAACCATCCAAAGATTCGTGCAGCGGTATTGGCCGCCGTGGAAAATGGCCTGTCATTTGGTGCCCCCACTGAACTTGAAGTGCGCATGGCTGAAAAAGTGATCGAGATGGTGCCATCGATGGAACAAGTCCGTATGGTGAGCTCAGGTACTGAAGCGACCATGAGCGCCATTCGTCTGGCTCGTGGTTTCACTGGTCGCGATAAAATCCTTAAGTTTGAAGGCTGCTACCACGGCCACGCGGACTGCTTACTCGTAAAAGCAGGTTCTGGCGCGCTGACTCTGGGTCAGCCAAGCTCTCCTGGTATTCCTGAAGATTTTGCTAAGCACACCCTAACCGCCGTTTATAATGAACTTGAATCGGTTAAAACGCTGTTTGAACAGTATCCAGAAGAGATCTCGTGCATCATTCTTGAGCCTGTAGCTGGCAACATGAACTGCATTCCGCCAATCCCTGGTTTCCTTGAAGGCCTGCGTGCCCTGTGTGATCAATACGGCGCACTGCTTATTATCGACGAAGTGATGACTGGTTTCCGCGTATCGAAAAGCGGGGCTCAGGGCCACTACGGGATCACGCCCGATCTCACCACATTAGGAAAAGTGATCGGCGGCGGCATGCCAGTAGGCGCTTTCGGTGGCCGTAAAGATGTGATGCAGTTTATCGCGCCAACGGGCCCAGTTTATCAAGCGGGTACCCTGTCTGGTAATCCGATTGCGATGTCAGCCGGTCTTGCGCAGATGGAAGCACTCAGCGAGCCAGGTCTTTACGAAGCGCTTGCTGATAAAACAAAACGTGTTGCCGAAGGCTTTAAGGCGGCGGCCAACAAACATGGTATTCCACTGAGCATCAACTATGTTGGCGGTATGTTTGGCTTGTTCTTCACTGACGAAGAGAAAGTCACACGTTTCGACCAAGTCACTCAATGTAATGCCGAGGCCTTCCCAGAGTTTTACCATGGCATGTTAGATGAAGGTGTTTATCTAGCGCCAAGCGCCTATGAAGCAGGCTTCTTGTCTATGGCTCATGGCGACAAAGAGATTGAAGCAACGCTTGCCGCTGCCGATCGCGTGTTTGCAAAAATGGCTAAATAACACCAGCGTTAAGCAGTACCGATAACGCGTATGCCTAACAAAACAAAGAGGACCTAGTGTCCTCTTTTTGTTTATCTGCCCCATGCCCATAAGGAGCCCGCCACGCTAAACCGATAAAATCACATAAAATGAGCAATCATATAATAAAGTAGAAGCTAATGTTAACGGACGATTCACAGCCAGCAAACAGTTAAATCATCTACCAAAGCCTGCAATTGCAGCACATTAAACATGAACAGCCCCCTCAAAAGCCTATCCGCATCACAGTTTTACTGCAAAGTTAGACTAAGGTAACGCTTGCCTATTGCACTTTCCTATGGTCTGATCGCCAGCTATCACAACAACCTTAATATAACCTTGATTTTAAATCTTCATTCTCATCGCCATGAGGTGCGGACTTAAGTCGGCCGTAGGAACCAATGTATGCTCGACATTTTCCTGATCACCCTTGCTGTGCTAGCGCTATTAAGCATCATTTTTGAAGAGGTGACTCACCTTAACAAAGCTAAAACTACCTTGTTTTTTGGCTGTATAGCCTGGATAACCCTGTTTGTTGCCGCAAACGATGCCGATCACCAGCGGCTAATGGCCCAGGAACTTGATCACAACCTATTAGAAATCGCCACCTTGTGGCTGTTCCTTATGTCGACCATGACCTTTGTGGCTTATCTCAATGCCAAAGGGATGATCCAAGTCTTAGTGCAAAAGTTATTTCCACAGCAAGTATCGGTACGCATGCTGATGATCCAAGTGGCCTTGTTCTCGCTGGTGCTGTCGGCCATTTGTGATAACGTCACCGCCACCTTGGTTTCACTCGGGTTATTAACCACCTTTCAACTTGAAAGCCAGATGAAACGCCGTATGTCGGTATTAATCATCTTTGCGGTCAACTCTGGCGGTGTCGCGCTGATCACGGGTGATGTGACCACCTTGATGATCTTCCTTGGCGGCCATGTGCATATCTCGCAGTTACTGATACTGTTTATCCCCGCCGCGATAAGCGTCATGTTACTGGCAGTGTTGTTCTCGCTCAAAGCCGAAGGACGAGTGAGCACCACGCCGATAAAGCCTCAGTACAGCCGTATAGATGTGCTCATCGCCATTATTTTTCTGATCACCATCATATTAACCATGGTGCTCAATATCTTGTTTGGTATTCCACCCGTGCTGACTTTCCTCTCTGGGTTGTCGGTGATGTTTTTAGTGGGCACCACCTCTCGCAGTAATAAAGAGGAGTTACAGATCCTCGAATATATTCGTCAGGTTGAATTCGACACCCTACTGTTCTTCCTCGGCATATTATTATTGGTGGGCATGCTTAAAGAGATTGGTACCTTGCATCTGCTCACCGAGGTGTATGCCAAGTTTGATCCCAATATCTCTAACTTTGTCACAGGTATAGGCTCGGCATTGCTCGATAACGTGCCATTAACAGCCGCATTACTGAAAGCCGAACCGGTGCTGACCACCCCAGAATGGTTAGGCCTCACCTATTCTGTTGGGGTTGGCGGCTCATTGCTGGTCATTGGTAGCGCGGCGGGCATCATCGCCATGAGTAAGGTCAAAGAGCTGACCTTTGTGGCCTATTTAAAATATGTCCCAGCACTTCTGTTGTGCTACACCTGCGGCTATGGCTTAACCTTACTGCTGGCCTACGAGTTTTTTGGCTAAAGCGCGCAACCACCCCTTAGCACTTAACAATGCGATGACCCTGCTCATCGCATTGTTATTAGCTCAGCCTATTGTTTGCCATACCTTCTATTACCAGCCAGCTTTATTACATGCCTGCTTGATTACCAGCCCACTTGATTAAAAGTCACCTGCTATTAAAGCCCCTTTATTGCAAGCCAGCACAATTATAAGATGAGCAGCACCAAGCTAGTTGATGGTTATCACAGCATGAGACCCAAACTGCCCCCTCTATCCATCGTCCCCAGCATAGAGTCGACTGAAGGGATTTGCTTAGTGCGACCAAAAGCATATACTGCCAAAAATTTACCAAAGCGAATCTCACTATGCCTTTGTCTAAGGAAGCCTTTAAAACCATCCATTTGATCGCTAAATCGGGGAGTTTTGCGGTTGCAGCCGAACGACTCAATCGCGTACCGTCCGCCGTGAGTTACACGGTAAAAAAAATGGAAGAAGAGCTTGGATTTGCTCTATTTGACCGCAAGGGACGACAGATCAAACTCACCCCGGCTGGGCAATATTTTATTGATCATAGTCAGTGGATGCTCGATACCTATGACGAGCTAGTGCGTAACAGCGCCATGATCTGCACCGGTGTTGATGCCACCTTTAATATTGCCATTAACAACATAATTAATCGTGATGGATTAATCGATCTAATTGCGCAACTTAATCAGCAATTTCCATCCACAAAAATTTCAGTCACCACAGAGGTGTACAATGGCTGCTGGGATGCACTCTATGATAGACGAGCCGATCTGGTAATTGGCGCGCCGCACTCCGCCCCCAAGATGGAAGGGGTGGTTTCGCAATCAATTGGTAAAATTGAGTGGGATTTCATCGTGGCGCAATCTTCCCCGTTAGCCAGCCAAATCAACGTATTAACGGCCGAGCAGCTAAGACAATATCCCGTTATTGTGGTTAAAGACACCGCCAAACATATCCTGCCACAAGATGCCTGGTCCCTCACCGGACAAAAAATCATTTACGCGCCAGAGCTATCAACGGCAATAGCCTTAATTGAGCGTGGCGTAGGGATAGGCTATATCCCGCATCACCGCATTAAAACCTCGCTTGATTTAGGTCAGGTGATTAAAAAGGCCATTGTCGAACACAAACAACCTACTCAGCTGTTTTATGCCTGGCATGCTAACCGTGAAAGCCCGGTATTAAATTGGTGTATTGAGTACTTAATGCAACCCGAACACGCCAATCAGTGGTGCGACTAAACTGCTATAACGCGCCTAACCGCGTCCTGCATCATTTTCTGAGGGATTAGCGTGTGAGCCAATTCACAGTTTCACCCCCCTCATTAAACAATTAAAGCGAAGTGATGCGTCAAAATATTTGACGCATCCTAGCCCAATACCAATTAAGACGAGACCTGCGCCCTATAGGCATCATCATATTGAGAGAGCCGTCGCTTTAACAGGTTAAAGCATCAAATTATTTGATTTCTCAAGCCTGATTTTATCACTTTTTTAATCAATATTAGCCCGATACTATCAAACGGTGTTAACCACTTTGAGTTAACCCGGCCCAATTATTATAAAGGTTATTAAATTATGACTAGATTATTTCAAGCCGAACCATTTGCATTAAACTTCGATCCAGCAACGACTGCGCTAGTCGTCATTGATATGCAGCGAGACTTTGTTGAGCCTGGTGGGTTTGGCGAAGCGCTAGGTAACGATGTCTCTTTAGTGCGCAGCGCAATTGAACCTTGTGGCAAATTATTAAACACCGCCCGCGAAACGGGGATCATGGTTATCCATACCCGCGAAGGTCACCGCGCCGATTTAACCGACTGCCCACCAGCAAAACTAACCCGTGGTGGCAAAACCTTTATCGGCGAGAAAGGGCCAAAAGGCCGTATACTTATCCGCGGCGAAGCAGGTCACGATATCATTCCTGAACTCTACCCTATTGCTGGCGAGCCGATTATCGACAAGCCAGGTAAAGGGGCGTTTTACCAAACCGATCTGCACCTAATCCTGCAAAACAACAATATCAAAACCTTGATTGTGTGTGGCGTCACCACCGAAGTGTGCGTTGGTACTACAGTACGAGAAGCCAATGACCGCGGCTATGAGTGCATTGTGCCTGAAGATTGTGTTGGGTCTTACTTCCCAGAATTCCATCAATCGACCCTTGATATGATCAAGGCGCAGGGCGCGATATTCGGTTGGGTATCAAATAGCGAAAATATCATCGAAGGACTTAAGTAAGTCGATGAGATGATACTCTCGCTCACTAAGGGATACCTTTGCCCAGCAACATCATTTAACGGCAAGGTACACAGCGTTTTTCGGCGGTCGATGAATATCAAAACCGATCTGATTGACACGCCTTGGGTATCCCTTCTTGATACACGTTTACCAGCGACTCCCACTGCATATCAGTGTGACTTCGAGTCGATAGGGCCATTAACCAACAAGATAAAGGTGGGCGAGACGCTATTTATGCGAGGTGGCATGATACGGCTAAAGTCCACTGTAAACTTAGCAATTAATACCCTTACAGCCAGAAAGTGGCAACAAGCTCCAGCGTTATTAACGATTAATCATTACCGTATTAAAAATAATGTCGGTATGACGGAAGCCTTACTTGGAAAGTATATTTCCAGTAAGGAAAAGTTAACCATTAACTCTGCTGCTGAATATATTCAACACTTAGGATTAACACTCCCAAACTGTATTTATATTCACTCAGAAAAATTAGCTAAAAATATAGGTCATGGTAAGGGACTCACACCATCAGGTGATGACTTTTTAATAGGCGTGCTGGCGGTACTATCCAGTTTAACCACAGTGCATCCGCAGGCCGAAACGCTTTTTAATCAAATTAAAACAGCAATACTGTTAGATATTAATAAGACCAATGAGATTAGCGCACATTATTTAACATTGGCTCTTTATCACCATTTTTCGCACCCAGTGCAATGGCTAATACATGATTTATTTACCGCAACGGACGCCTCGATACTTAACCACAGAGTGATGGCTAACCTCAACATTGGCGCCAGCTCAGGTGCCGACACCCTTGCGGGAATGCTGTATTGCCTCAATAACGTATTACTGAATTAAAACTTATTTTAACAGGTACTTATATGACCATTAAATATAAAACATTTGAAAATCTCTATCAGGATTCCGTTTCCTTGATGCAGATTTCAGCCCGCCTCAATAAAATGAGTGGCATAGAAGAGGCCTCTGTCGCCATGGGCACAGAAGCGAACTTAGCACGCATGACCGATGCCGGTTTTGGCAGCGATATTATTGCCAAGCCCAATGATCTGGTTGTCGCGGTAAAAGGCGACGAGGCAGCATGCCAAGAAGCGATTGAAATCGCATTTGAGGCGCTCACGGCAAAACCCGATGCAGGCAATGACAGCCAACAGTTCTCTCAGCCACTGACCAGCTTTGCGCTTGGGTTAACCCAACATCCTGATGCTAACCTGGCGATGATCTCTGTCCCTGGTGAATATGCCGCCGCAGAGGCGATAAAAGCCTTAAATCTTGGGCTGAACGTCATGATGTTTAGCGACAATGTATCGGTAGCCGATGAGCGCGCCATCAAACAACTGGCCCAGCAAAAAGAACTGATGGTCATGGGACCCGATTGCGGCACCGCCATTATCAACGGTATTCCCCTAGGTTTTGCAAACGTCGTACGCCGCGGCGCGATTGGCGTCGTTGCGGCATCTGGTACTGGGCTACAAGAAGCCACTTGCCGCATTCATCAACTGGGTGAAGGCGTATCGCAAGCGTTAGGCACGGGCGGTCATGATCTGCACCAAGATGTGGGCGGTATCTCTATGCTGCATGGCCTACAGGCACTTGCCGATGATGAGGCCACTAAGGTGATCGTGCTGATCTCTAAGCCACCCGCAAAGGCGATTGCAGAGCAAATTTTAGCGACCGCAGCCCAAGTTGATAAACCGGTTGTGGTGCATTTTCTTGGCGCGGCAGATTCCTCAATGGCACTCGATGGGGTTTATGCTGCCCACTCGTTGGCGCACTCTGCCGAAGTGGCAGTGGCAGTGTTAAACCAGCAAGCGATTCCAGACGTACAAACTCAGCCAAAAGATGATTCAGTGTTAACTACGCTAAGCAGCAAGTTATTGCCTAGCCAGCGTTATATTAGAGGGGTCTTTGCCGGCGGAACCTTCTGCTTCGAAGCGCAAATTATTGCCAGCCAATATGGCATAAATGCGTATTCAAACACGCCAACCCAAGGTAACAGCCAGCTTGATGATGTATGGACAAGCCAGCAGCACACCATAGTGGATCTCGGTGATGATGCCTTCACCCAAGGTCGTCCGCATCCGATGATCGACCCGACATTACGTAACCAGCGCATTTTACAAGATGCTCAAGACCCAGCCACCGCCGTGATCCTGTTTGATGTGGTGTTAGGTTATGGCGCGTCAGAAGCCCCACTGACTGAGCTACTTGATGTGATTGACACGGTTCGTAGCAAAACCGCCACTGCACCACTGTTTATTGCCCATGTGTGCGGCACAGAGTTAGATCCCCAGTCTCGTGATTTAACCCGTGATGCCTTGAGCGAGGCCGGGGTATTAATTGCAGATAGCAATGCCGATGCTGCGCACCTTGCTGCGAAATTCATTTCTCAACTTTGCTAAATAGGTAATTCAAATGAAAGCACTTTTCACTCAGAAACTGACAGTCCTCAATGCAGGCCTAGCAAGTTTCGCCACTAACATTGAACGTGCCGGCGGTGAAGCGATAGCCATGAACTGGCAACCTCCAGCAGGTGGCGATCGTCAAGGCGGCTTAGCCCTAGCAGAATTACTCAACCAACCAGAGATTGAGCTTGCCAACCAAACGGCCATGGAGCGCTACTTAGCCGCCCAACCTATGCTGGTCGATGTGATGCTTGCTGGCGAGGCGATACCCACCCTAGCAGAGAAAAAACTGATCCTACATGCAGGCCCACCGATTGCGTGGCAGGAGATGTGCGGCCCAGTACAAGGGGCGATTTTAGGTGCCATCTTATTTGAAAAATGGGCTGATGACCTTGAGCAAGCAGAGGCGTTGATCCACGCAGGTGAAGTGACCTTCGAGCCTTGTCATCACTTTGATGCCGTAGGCCCAATGGCCGGGATCATTAGCCGTTCAATGCCGTTGTGGGTGGTCGAAAACCCAAATAATGGTAATGAGCGCGTCTACAGCAACTTTAACGAAGGCTTAGGTAAAGTGCTGCGTTTTGGTGCCAATAGCCCAGCCGTGATTGAACGCTTAGAGTGGATGGGTACTGAGCTGGCTCAAGCGATGAAAGCCATGTTGGTTCAATCTGGCCCTATCGAGCTAAAGCCCATTATGGCCCAAGCTCTGCACATGGGTGATGAAGTACACAACCGTAATGCGGCAGCAACCGGCTTACTGTTAAAACAACTGGTACCAGCACTGCTTAATACCGCAGAGCCTAAAGAGCAGATCCAACGAGTGATTAGTTTTATCACCGCCAACGATCATTTCTTCTTAAACCTGTCGATGGCAGCGTGTAAGAGCATGCTTAAAGCGGCCGAGAATATCCCTAACAGCACCATGGTAACTGTGATGGCGCGTAACGGGGTTAACTTTGGTATCCGCCTGTCTGGCACGGGTAACACTTGGTTCCAAGCACCTGCAAACCCGGTCGATGGGCTGTTTTTCCCAGGTTATGGCGTCGAAGATGCTGCGGCAGATTTAGGCGACAGCGCCATTACTGAAACCGCGGGGGTCGGTGGTTTTGCCATGGCTTCATCGCCAGCGATTGTGAAGTTTGTCGGCGGCACCCCGATTGATGCGACTAATAATAGCCGCGCAATGCAGGCCATCACCTTAGGCGGTAACCCTGCCTTTACCTTGCCAGCACTTAACTTTGCCCCAACAGCGGCGGGTATCGATGCGCGCAAGGTTGCCGATCACTCTGTATTACCCATCATCAACACAGGTATCGCCCATAAACAAGCGGGTGTAGGCCAAATTGGCGCCGGGATCACCACAGCACCAATGCAGTGCTTTGTTGATGCTTTACAAACCTTTGCCACTCAACGTGAACACTAGGAATAACCATGACTAAAAAACCTTTAGCAGTCGTCGCCTTTGGCGGCAATGCGTTGATAGACAATGATGACCACTGCTCCATCAATGATCAGTACCAAACGGTGGTGAATAACGTAGGTTACTTGGTGGATTTAATTGAACGTGGATGGGATCTGGTATTAACCCACGGCAATGGCCCTCAAGTTGGCTTTATTCTGCGCCGCTCTGAGTTGGCCGCCCACGAAGTCGACCCTGTTCCGGTTGATTACGCGGTTGGCGATACCCAAGGTGCCATTGGCTATATGTTCCAAAAGGCATTGAGTAATGAGTTAAGCCGCCGCGGTATTGCCCGCCCTGTGGTCACACTCGTAACTCAAACCCGGGTGGATCCCAATGATCCAGCGTTCCAAGCGCCGAATAAGCCCATTGGTTCATTTATGGATAAAGCCACAGCCGAGCAATATGCCGCCGAATTAGGTTGGCACATTATGGAAGACTCAGGACGCGGTTGGCGCCGCTGCGTGGCGAGCCCTAGCCCACAAGAGATCATCGAGACCGACAGCATTAAAACCCTGCTTGGCAGTGGCGCACTCGTCATCGCCGCTGGCGGTGGTGGCATTCCGGTGGAACGCAACGCACAAGGGGACTTGGTGGGCGTTGAGGCGGTCATCGATAAAGATGTAGCTTCAGCCATGCTCGCCAAAGAGTTGCACGCCGACATGCTGATCATTCCAACTGGCGTTGAAAAGGTGGCCATCAACTTTGGCACCCCAGAGCAAGAGTGGCTAAGTGAACTGGATCCAGCACAGGCGCAAAAACTGGGCGAGCAAGGCCAATTTGGCGAAGGGTCAATGAAGCCTAAAGTCGACGCCTTATTGCAATTCTTAGCCGGTAATCCAGATGGCGCAGGGCTTATCACTAAAGCCAGCACCGTTATCGAAGCCATTGATGGTGCAACGGGCACCTGGATCCGCAACCACTAATCATTTTTTTGAGGTCCGGCATGGCCGGACCCTTTTTTTTTACGGAGTAAATCTTATGTCTAAAACAACTCTTTTAGCAGTAAACGGCACCCTAATGCGCGGCCTTGAACTCAACCCAAACCTAATCAATGTGGGCGGTAAATTCATTCGTGAAGATAAAACCGACCAGCATTACCGCCTATGGTCAATCAATGATGTTCACCCTGCAATGATCCGCACCACTGCGCCAAGCAACAGCGTTGACCTTGAAGTGTGGGAACTGCCTATGGAAGCCTTCGCTTCGGTATTGAGCAATGAGCCTGCAGGCCTTGCTATCGGTAAAGTTAAGCTTGCCGATGGTAGTGAAGTACTGGGGGTGTTAGGTGAGCCATGGCTGGTCGAAGGACAGCGTGAAATCACCGAGACCGGTGGATGGCGCAATTATATCAAGACAACCAAGGCATAAACCGTTAACGCATAAATCGAGATACACAAATAACAATAACATCGACAAGTCACCACCGATTGTCTTTGGGATCTCTTCAATCACATTCAGTTGTGAATTTAAGGCGTACTAATTATGAGTAGCAGAAATAATACCGAACAATCCAACACGGCCTCCGGTGCTCAAATCGCAATGATCCTGCTAGGGATCCTTGTAACCCCAGTGCTATTAGCCTCATCGAGTCTCGGTAGCCAGTTAACATTAGGCTCTGCAGCAGCGGTGATTGCTGTGGGCAGCTTAATCTTAACCGTGCTTGCGGTGATCAACATTGCCATTGGTGAGCAGGCTCGCTTGCCCACATACGGCATTGTGAAATACTCCTTTGGCAGCAAAGGTGCTATCGCCATCAATGTCATCATGGCCATCAGCTTGTTTGGTTGGATAGCAGTGACGGCGAACATGTTTGGCCACAGCGTGCATGATCTGCTGGCCACACAATTTGGGCTTGAGCTACCCGTAGCGCTTATCGTGGCCCTAGGTTGTGTTATTTTTGTTGCTTCTACCGCCTTTGGCTTTGAAGCGCTGGGCAAGGTATCAAAATTTGCCGTGCCCATCATAGTGTTGTTGATGTTTGTGATCCTTTATATGGCATTAACCGCCTCGGTGCCAGTGGTTGAGAAAGTCAGTAGCTTAAGTTTCGGTGCAGCGGTGTCATCGGTAGTGGGTACCATCATCGTCTTAGTGGCCACCTCACCCGATTTTGGCAGCTTTGTTCACAATCGTAAGCATGCGGTATTAGCGGGTGTATTAACCTTTGGTTTAGCCTATCCTGTGCTCTTTTTGGTGGGCGCGATACCTGGGTCTATCACCTCTGAAGGCTCGCTATTGTCTGCCATGGCGATTATTGGTAGCACGCTGCCTGCAGCTATTTTGCTGGTGTTTGCTTGCATCACAGGTAACGCGGGTAACATGTTCCAGGGCACCTTAGTGGTATCAACGCTGTTTACTAAGTTCCCTAAATGGCAGCTCACTGTGGTACTCGGTATTCTGGCGGCAATCGTCGGTAGCATGGATATTATGGCGTGGTTTATTCCATTCTTATTGTTCTTGGGTATCGCAACCCCTCCCATTGCAGGGATCTACATTGCCGACTTCTTTATCAATCGTCGTAACGGCTATGATGAAGCCTGCTTACAACAAGATCCTGCCATTAAGCCAATGACTTTTGTGGCTTGGGGTGTGGGTTCATTAGTGGGCTTTTGCACGGTAAATGGTTGGTTCACCCTATCGGGGATCCCATCGATTGACTCTTTGATGATAGCTTCAGTAGGTTACTTCCTATTAACGCGTATCGGTCAATCCAAGAGTAACGCACTGACTAATAACGGTTAACGCTTAACGACTCATGTCAAACCCTAAGGTATAAGTCAGTACTACAAGGCCATCTCTTCTGTATCAGAAGGCATGGCCTTTTTATTATGCTTAACAAATATTAAATGGCCGGCACTTTAAACTCGGTGCCAGCCACTTCAAGTACCACATCACGCGGTCTTATCTCGATAATGCGTAATGCGTCGCCAATCATGTCACCTTGCTGTAACTCGGCGCCATCGACATTAAGCCAGCGCTTATCGGGGTTACTGGCATAGACATGAGCCAATATCGTAAATTCAGGCACCTGTAGCTGCACACTAGCGGGTAACTGCCCATATTTAGGCAGCGTATCGGCGCTAGGCTCAGGAATAGGATCAAGCTTAGGTTCGGTCACAGGCGTTGCCACCGCCTTATCTATCTCCACCGCTTTTAATGCCGCTTCAAAGGCGGCGAGCAGGTTATCACTTGGCGGCTCACTTTGGCTCACAGGTGCATTGTGCCCCCGCGCGTGGGTTGAGTTGCTAAAGCCCACATCTTTAGCGGCTTCATCGACTTGCGCCTGCAGCGAATTAAGTAAGTCTTGGCCACGTTGATTACTATTCGCGCCTAAAATAATGGGCTCTTGGGCGGCGTTATCTGTCACTTGGGTTGCCATGGCGATGGTGCGCGACCCCTGCGCCAAATTGGCTTGCTCACTAACCTGCACTGCCTGCGCTTGATAGCCCATAGGCCGTGCTATGGGTACAGGCAATGCAACTTTTCCCGCCAGCTGCACATTTGGGCTCGCCGGCTGCGTGGTGTCGGCCACATTAGCTTGTGGGCTAGAATTAGCTTGCTGGCTGTGACTGACCTTAGACGGCGACATTAACGCTAGCGCATCAGGCTGTCGTGTCACTGTGGGCTCAGATAACGGCGCCTTCAAAGCGTTTGGGCGTAACGGGCTGACACTACTGAGTAGCCATGCCGCCAATACCGCGAGCACCAGCAGAGTGACAAACAGCGCCAACTTTAATCCAAGGTGACGAGTACGGTTCATCGCCTGATATTGGGCACGCGGAGTAATAATTGCATCTAGAGGCTGCTCTTGCTGTTTAGCTCGCATCACGGCATCGAGTAAAATAGACATCAGTAGCGCCCCCCACTTTCTTGCAGCCGCGGCCCTTGATCACTCAAGTAAAGATTAAGCTGCACTAAGGTTTGGCTGCCGGCAATGGCATCGGCCCGCAAACCGTGCTGACGTTGAAACGCTCGCAGCGCCTGCTCTAACTCATCGTCAAATTGGTTCACCAAACGTGGAGATTTTTGCTGGATATGTGCCAGCGCATTTTCAAGCCATTGCACCTGCGCAATTGGCGCACCGCGACCTATCTCTTTAGGCTGGTAACTGGGCGCCTGCCATAAAATTTCGAAGGTGCCACTGAAATGGCGAGTAAACCAAGCTCTGTCGACCCACAATTGCTGCTCGCCCAGTTGCAACAACAGCTGCTCACCTTGGCGCGACACCACAGTGCCATAAAATGGCTGTTGATCTTCATCTTGCAGATACACCACCGCTGGGTAGTTTAACCGTAGTAGCGAAAACCAGTTACCTTGCTGCTGAAAACAATCGAGCCCTTGCTGCTGCGCCGACTGACAAGCCGTTAAGCCGATATAGGGTGACTTGCCCCACAAGCCTAAAATACTGGCGTAAGCGCTATCTATGCTGCGGCTCTGCTCAATGGCTTGACGTAAAATCTGTTGACTGGCGCTTAGTTGCGCCGACTTAGGCGCACTCATGCTATCAAGGTCATCTGACAGTTGAGGAGTCGCCCCCCAATCGCCTGAGCGCTCGCGCTGCGCCAATTGATTAGGCATCTGGCTCGATGAAGCGCCCGCACCTGAACTTAGTACTGCACTGGAATTAGTACTCGGCTCTGCGACCAGATTAAGCACGCCACGCTCATCAGTGTGGTTAAACAGATAAAATGCCCCCGCAAAGGTGAATACCACGGCGGCCGCCGCTGCCGTAGGCCAAAAAAGCGATCGCGACTTAACCTCTTCGCCGAGCACTTCCGTTGCCGCAGTGCGCACCATGTTGGCATCAATCGGCACCTTAGATTGCGCGTAACCGGCCATCAAGGCGCGCTCACACAACAGATTAATCAACCGCGGAATACCGCCACTGTATTGATGCAAGGCTTTGATCGCACTGCGATGAAACAAAGGCTCATGCCGCCCCGCTACCTGCAATCTGTGCTGCACGTACAGAGCAATTTCTTGCTGAGTCAAAGGCAATAAGTGATAACGGGCGGTGATGCGCTGGGCCAATTGACGTAACTCTTGGCGTTTAAGCAATTGTTGTAGCTCTGGCTGACCAATCAAAATCACTTGTAATAGTTTTTTAGTGTCGGTTTCGAGATTGGTTAACAGACGCAGCTGCTCAAGGACTTCGGCGCGCAGATGCTGCGCTTCATCAATGATCATCACGGTATTACGTCCGCGTTCATGGTTCGCCAATAAAAACTGGCTTATTTTATCGGTAAGCTGCTTCAGGCTCGGCGCGGGGCCATATTCGATATTCAATGCATCGCACAAGGTGGCTAACAACTCTAACTCGGTTAGCGAAGGGTTCAGAATAAAGGCGGTGTCGGTATTGTCCGGTAACTGATTGAGCAAGGTACGCGACACCGTGGTTTTTCCTGTGCCAACTTCGCCCGTTAGCAGTACAAAGCCCCCCGTCTCACCTAGGCCATAGGTCAAATGTGCCAACGCCTCACGATGACGGTCACTTAGAAACAGATAATGCGGGTTGGGTGCAATAGAAAATGGGTTATCGTTAAGTCCATAAAACGCTTTGTACATGCAGGCTGTAGTCCCAAAAAATAATTGACGCTCCAAACTAAGCTTTAGCCAATCCATTGTCAAAAATTAGCCTAAAATATTTGCGCGCCGCCGCGTTGCAAACAGTACGATCACGCCCCCTTAGCATGATAAGCTAGAGGCAAAGTAAGCAAAGAGACTTAAACTGGTGAAAATCTATCTCGTTGGCGGCGCGGTCCGCGACCAATTATTGCAACTGCCCATCAAAGATCGTGACTACATGGTAGTTGGCGCAACACCTGAACAGATGCTCGCTCAAGGCTACAATCAAGTGGGTAAAGATTTCCCGGTGTTTCTGCACCCTAAAACTCAGCAAGAATATGCCTTAGCGCGCACCGAACGCAAAACGGCTGCAGGTTACGGTGGCTTTAGTTGTTACGCCGCCCCCGATGTCACCCTTGAAGAGGATCTGCTGCGCCGCGACTTAACCATTAATGCGATCGCTCAAGATGAGCAAGGTACACTGGTTGACCCCTATGGCGGCCAACGCGATATTGAGCTGCGTTTACTGCGCCACGTATCGGCGGCCTTTGTCGAAGATCCACTGCGGGTATTGCGGGTGGCTCGTTTCGCCGCACGTTTCCACCACTTAGGTTTTAGTGTTGCGCCAGAAACCATGGCATTAATGCAACAGATAAGCCGCAGCGGCGAACTCGATGCCTTAACCCCAGAACGGGTATTTTTAGAATTAGATAAGGCACTGGCAACCGAGGCGCCGCAAGTGTTTTTTGAGGTATTACGCCAGTGCGCTGCACTGCCAGTGTTGTTCCCCGAGATTGACGCGTTATTTGGCATCCCCCAGCCAATAGAGTGGCACCCAGAGGTTGATACTGGTGTGCACACCATGATGGTACTCGAACAAGCCGCAAAGTTATCACCAGAGCGTGCAATCCGCTTCGCAGCCCTAGTGCATGACTTAGGTAAAGCCCTTACACCGCCTGAGCTACTGCCTAAACATCACGGCCATGGACAAAAAGGGCTGGCGCCAATCAGAGCGCTGTGTACTCGCATTAGGGTACCTAATGAATATCGCGATCTGGCTTTACTGGTATGCGATCAGCATCAAAATGTACATCAGGCTTTTGAGTTAAAGCCGCAGACCATCATCAAAATATTCGACAAAGCCGATCTCTGGCGTAAGCCCCAGCGGCTATCTCAGCTGTTGTTGGCCTGTGAAGCCGACATGAAAGGCCGCAGCGGATTTGAACAGCACGACTACCCGCAGTCGCAATACTTACAAGACTGCTTTGAGGCGGCACAAAACATTGCCATAAAACCCATTATCGATGCTGGCTTTACTGGGGCCGAGATCAAAAGCGAACTACAACGTCAGCGCATTGAAATTATTGCAAAATACAAAGCTAATAGGCTGCAAACTGATACAAAGCACTAGCATAAGGTTAACGGTATGGTGATCAATGACCTAAATTGACACAAATTACCTACAGGGTCTTGCTTTTGGGTGCTCATGAGATATTGTATTGCAAGGTAAACACGAAAATTCATAGCAAAATAATATAGCTATGACATAATTAACTAGTTGCAGTTGTGTTTCAACTGCTCCACTTAATCCAACACACTCTAAAGGGATTTCCCAATGAACAAAAAAGTACTTATGCTTGCTGGCGTAGCAATGACGGCCCTTCTTGGTGGTTGTGCAAACACTACTGCTCTAGAAGAAAGCGTTGCGAACCTAGGCAACAAGGTTGATCAACTATCAGCTGAAGTTAGCTCTCTTAAGTCTGAGCAAGGCGCTCTTTCTGCAGACGTTAAAGATGCAAAAGCAGCAGCTATGGACGCACAAGCTGAAGCTAAGCGTGCTAACAGCCGTATCGACAACATCGCTTCTTCTTACAAGAAGTAATTTGTCTCAAAGTTAAGCTTATTTTTATAAGTGAACTTACAAGGCTTGGTTAAAGGTGAGTAAAAGTGCCACTGTTAGTGACACACACCATACCAAGCCTTAATTTTTTGGCGTTATCCTGACTCGCATTGCCAAAGCGAATCAAAGTCTTTAGTCATAAAAATCATTACTCGCCCAGCTCCTCTAATCTTACGGCACATACAACAAAACTTCCGACAGATTCGAATACAAAGTTAGCATCTAGCATCACTTCCAGATCCTCACCTCGACCATAAATGTCATATGTTATGTAAGCCAAACTTAACTTACCGCTATTGAAGAGAGGCTCAACGGCAATAACATCCACGCTATGCTTGTGGCGGTGTCCCTTCTGCATTAGCAACAACCGCGTCAATTTGCACTAAGGCATCCATAGGGATAGCACTAACCCCGACAGTTGTTCTTGCTGGCAGAGCACCGTCAAAGAAGCGGGTATAAACTTGGTTTACCGCCTCAATATCGGCAATGTTTTTCAGCTGAATATTGATTTTAACGACATCGTCCATCACATGGTCGATACTTTCAACAATGGCTTTGATATTGCGTAAGCATTGTTCGGCCTGCCCTGTTATGCCCCCATCAACCAGTTGATTTGTTTGTGGTTCTAAAGGTAACTGAGCTGCTATATGATTATAATGTGAGAAAGCTACAGTTTGTGAATATAGCGCATTTAGGGGGGCGTTTGGCGTATTACTTGCCCTTATGACAATGCCATGTCTGTCTTCTACCGCTTGTGGCGGAGTGCCATCTCCGTGTGATACCACCGCATCAATTTGCACTAAAGCATCCATAGGCAAAGCTGCAGCAACTAAGATAGAGCGTGCGGGTACATAAGCTGCGGTTCGAGCAATTGCAGAGTCTGGGAAAAAAGTGGTATACACTTCGTTGACAGCTTCAATATCGGCGGCATTTTTAATGAATATCGTTGTTTTGACAATATCGTCAAAAGGTACATCAATACTGGTTAAAATGGCCTTGAGGTTTGTTAAGCACTGCGCAGCCTGCTCCTGTACACCACCTTCGACCATTGCCCCAGTCTTAGGATCGATAGGTAATTGAGCTGAAATATTGTTGTAATGCGAAAACGCCACTGTTTGCGTCGATACCGAACTAATGGGTGCCTGCTGCGTATTGCTGGCGACCTTGACCAGTGCACAAGGTGCTTGTGGAGCAGTACCCTCCCCATTGGAAATAACCGCATCAATTTGAACTAAAGCCCCCTGGATAGGTAAAGCAGCAACAGCAACTGTCGTCCGTGTTGGAAGATAGCTTTGGAAGAATGCGCTATAAACGTCATTTACAGCATCAAGATCGGCGATGTTTTTAAGGAAAATATTAATTTTTACAACGTCGTCCATTACATGATCGATACTCTCGACAATGGCTTTAATATTGTTTAAGCACTGCTTTGTCTGCTCTTTTACACCACCAGTCACTATTTGCCCCGTTTTAGGGTCTACGGGTAATTGAGCCGAAATATTATTGTAATGAGAAAATGCCACCGTTTGTGTATATACAGAGCTTTCGGGTGCGTTGCCGGTATTTCTTGAAACCTTAATAATTTTACCACTCATATAGTTACATCCTATTTTATATCATTTATGTAGAGTTATTTTATTTACGTTTAAATGCATGCTAATTTTTAAACACACAAAGGCTTTAAAGCATAAATTAATGCTTTAACACAATTTCGATTAAGAGGGATTAGATTATCGACTCTAATTATATTAACTAAGATAGCTAATTTAGCTATTGGAATATTAATACCACCAAATAACAGAAACACACAAGAGATTAATAACTACGCCTTGCATTAACTGTGATACGAGTCATTAATGATATAGCGCTATTAATATCCACAATAAATACTATTCATTAAATAAATATAGCAATCTCACTTGATGATATAAACAAACCATTTTTTTAAGCTTTAATTATTCGTGATTCAAATTATTAGTGTTTAATCTATAACTAACGACACCATAGATGCCCATTGTGGTGATTAAGCATTATCCGCTGCTCAGCAGCTTTCACGTTTAATATCACACTCATAGGCAGAAAAGCGTTTCTTATCATCCCATCATGCACAGCCTATTACGCGGACAGCGCAAATTGGCGTCGGGTCCAGCCAAATCAAGATTAATACCAAGATGCTCGCACACTAAGACTCAGAAATCCTCAAGCTCACAGAAACTACATGGTTAGGCTTTATTGGGAGCCATCGCCTTGGTGTAGCCAGTTGGAGAGAACCTCGATGTGATAATAAGCATCACGACAAGCGCGACGATCAACATCAGCCAAGAGGCCTGATAATTCCCTGTCGATTGACGGAGTATTCCTGCAATATAGGGGATAATGGCGGTGATGATAAAACCCATGCCCTGCATAAATGCGGTTAGCGCCCCCGCTAGCCTCGGTGTCGATAGATGTTCGAGTGCCACCGTCAGCGTCAGCGCAAAACCGATGCCAAGGCCGGTGCCAATCATTGCGACCCAAACCACCAACATTGGCTGAGGTACCAGCATTAGTCCACTGAATCCGATTAACTGAATGCCAATGCCAAAAAACAACCATGGGCGTCGATCTCGCTCAACTGACAACACTGGCCCCGTCAGTGCGGCCAACACCTGAAACAGCGTCATGATGCCGATAAGTTCGCCGCTACTCTGCGCGCTCAAGCCTAAACTACGGGCATAACTGGGTAGCCAAGCGATCATACAAGCGTAACCGCCATTAGCCAGCCCGAAGTAGATGGCCAGCAACCAAGCACGCCGATGTGTGAAAAAGTTGATTGAGACGCCATCATCCTTAGCTGCTAATACTTCGCGAGGCCTTGACCACCATAGCAGCATAGCGATGATGGCGGGGATGAACCACAGACCTAACCCTGCGCCCCAATTGCCATAATGGTGCGCCACCATAGGGCTGAATATGGCGGCGAAGCCACCTCCAGCCATCAAAGACGCTGAGTAAATACCCATGGCCAAAGGCACACGCTGTGGATACCACCGTTTAACGACACCGGGCGCTATTGCCTGCACTATGGCTATGCCTGTTCCGGTCAGTAACGCACTACTAATAAGCGCGGCGCCGTCACTCAGCCATAAACGCCATAGACAGCCAAAGGCGATGGCAAGTAGCCCAAGCGTTATCCACACACTTTCACTCAGTCGTCGTCCTAGCCAGGGTTGCAGCAAGGGAAATAGCCCCATGCATAGCATGGGCAATACGGTTAACAGTGAAGCCGTTGATAATCCTATTGCGGTACTGCTACGGATCTCTTCGAGCAAGGGACCGATGGCGGTGAGCGCCGGACGTAGATTGATTGCCAATGCGGCAATGACGAGCATAGGCCAAAAGGAAGCCAAGCTAAATTGACCCGTAAAAGACTTGGACGCCTTGTTATTATCAGTGTTCATAGGTAAATACTGGCCTGTCTGAAGAAAAAAGTCGGCGCAATGCACCGACTATCGTTATAAGGCCAATGGTTAGAAAGGCTTATAAGGCAGGAATTTACCATCAAGGGTGATCACCGCGCGCGATCCACCTTCAGCATCTTCTACTTTCTTCATGTCCATCTTGAAGTTGATGGCGCTGATGATGCCATCACCAAACTGTTCATGTACTAGGGCTTTTAGTGTGGTGCCATAAACCTGCATCATCTCATAAAAGCGATAGATTGTTGGATCGGTTGGCATGTTGTTTTCAACGCTGCCACGCAAAGGGATCGTTTGTAGTAATGCAATCGCGCTATCATCAAGACCAAGGGTTTGACCCACCTTTTGGGCGGCTTCGGCTGGTAATGGCTGCTGACCTAACAGGGCGGCAGTAACAAATACATCACTAAGGCCTGTACCCTCGGCAATTTGCTCGAACGACAAGTTTTTTTCTGCTTTGGCTGCAATAATCACTTCAGTTAACGCCTGACGAGCTGTATTGCTGATTTGAGACTGGATCATAATTAATACCTCTTTTGAGTTAAGTAAGGGTTATACAGCTACTGGTAGCTGTGTTGGATAGGCGCGGACATCGGTATGATCCGCAAGTGAAACAAAGGTGTTAGTGGCACCATTTAACGCATCAATACGGCCTGACTCGATATCGTAAACCCAGCCATGTAATGCCAAACGACCTTCTCCTAGGGCCAGGCGCACTGATGGATGGGTTTTAATATTTTCAAGTTGAGCTATCACGTTTTCTCGCACCATAGCTTCAATACGGTCTCGTTCACTGACATGAGGACGAGCTTCGTTAACGATACGAGCCGAATCGGCATAGCGCAGCCAACTGCCAACTGCTGGCATATGGTCCATGCACTTGCATGTGGCTATCGCGGTCATCGCACCACAATCTGAGTGGCCACAAATGACGACATCGGTGACGCGCAATGCCGTAACTGCGTATTCCACTGAAGCTGATACACCACCAGGCTCAGGACCGTAAGATGGCACTATGTTGCCAGCGTTACGAATAACAAACAGTCCACCGGGTTCATGCTGGGTAACCAGTTCAGGCACTAAGCGGCTGTCCGAGCAGGAGATAAACAGCGTACGTGGATTTTGCTTAGTGGCCAGATTTTTGAACAGCTCGGCGCGCTCGGGGAATGCGTCACTCTGGAACTTTAAAAAACCTTCAATGATCTCTTTCATAGTGGTGTCTCTCTCTAATCGATGCAGTGGATGTTACGCCCACCTTGTAATAAGGTAAAAGACCGATGTATTATCAGCCCCATAAGTAAAACTTATGGGTGAACCATGCTATTACGACATATCAACTATTTTCTCGCCGTTGCTGAGCACCGCAGTTTTACGCGGGCTGCAAACGCTCTATATGTGTCGCAACCGGCACTGTCACAACAAATCAAGCAACTAGAGGAAAACCTTGGAACGATCCTGTTCGATCGCACCGGTCGCACCATACAACTAACCGATGCTGGAGAGGTTTATGCACGCTATGCCCGTCGCGCCCAGCAAGACTTAGAAGAGGGGCGACGAGCGATTCATGATGTGCAAAACCTGAGTCGCGGCGCGCTGCGCATTGCCATTACGCCCACCTTCACCACCTATCTCATCGGGCCGTTAATACAGGCATTTCATGCGCGCTATCCTAATGTCACACTGAGTGTGCAGGAGATGTCGCAAGAGCGGATGGAAGAGCACTTACTTGAGGACAAGTTTGATTTAGGTATCGCCTTTGATGATGTACAGTCTGCCGATCTTGTCTCGCAAACACTATTAGAGGAAACGCTGGCATTAGTCGTGGGACGAGATCACCCGCTGGCTAAGGTGGCCGCGATTGACCTACCTATACTGAGTAAACAATCACTGGTCCTGCTCAGCAGTGAATTTGCTACACGAGAACAGATCGATCGTTATTGCCGTCAACATCAGGTGCAACCGCGGGTGCTCATGGAGGTCAACTCTCTCAGTGCGGTGATTGAGATCGTGCGCCACACGGCGCTGACCACTCTGCTACCGTCCAACATTGCCAGTAATCGCGACGAACTGGTTTCAATCGCCCTTGCGCCCTCTTTGTTACAACGAACTGCGGTGTTAATACAACGCAAAGGCGCCTACCAAAGCGCAGCGGCAGCGGCATTTATTGATTTAACACATCAGATAGTGGCAGAAAAATTAACCTAACATAGGCAGCTAGCTATCCTGTTGAAACCATTCTGACAAAAGTCGGGCATAAAAAAAGCGCCCATTGGGCGCTTGATGCAAACAAGGTGAATATTAATTCCCAGATGAGCTAAACTCAGGCGAACTTATCTCATCACGAGAGATACTCACAGGAATGCCATTTTGAGTCAGTATGGCATCGTTAGCTTTAGCCCTATCGACCTTATCTTGACTGATGAACTTAACCACTTGACTGTTTAAGGTGATCACCTTATTGCTGGGCTCATCTTCCGACTCAGACAACGGCGAATGCACCTCAATAATATGCCTGCCATCTGGCTCAGCCGATATTTTCACCGCTTGATTTATCACTCGTACGTTATCGCCATATTTTGACTGATTAAATAACCACTCAATATCGTCAGGGTTAAGCCTTATACAGCCGGCACTGACGCGCATACCGATACCAAAATCTTTATTGGTACCGTGGATCAGATAACTACCATCGCCATAAGAGAGTTGCATCGCATATTGGCCTAAGGGGTTATCGGGCCCCGCTGGCACCACGCGCGGTAACACTTCGCCACGCTCGCGTAAGTGGTCGGCGCGAATACTGGCCGGCGGTGTCCAACTTGGATTAGGAATACGCGACTTAATTTTAGTCACCATCTCTGGTGTTTCACGCCCAACACGGCCAATACCGACAGGAAATACATGGACTTCACGGCCATTATCAGGAAAATAATAGAGACGCAGCTCAGGCAGATTAATCACAATACCTTGACGCGGCACATCTGGTAACAACATCTGTGTCGGTATGGTCAATGCCGTGCCTGGCGTTGGCAAAAAAGGATCGACGCCAGGGTTGGTTTCCATCAACTCTAAAATACCGACATTATAATGATCGGCAATAGTCTTAAAATATTCCCCCTGCTGAACCACATGCGTCTGTAACTCACCAATCAGGCGTCCACCATTGGTTGGTAAAGAATAGACATTGGCAAGTGTATAGCACGGCAATAACCACAAGATGACCAACAGCATTTTACGCATCATCAATATTACTTCCTAATCTGGGTGTTAATGGCCTAGCTTTAATAAGTTAAAGGGTACCTTGAGCCAAGCCTATTTTCTAGTGCTCAATGTTAGCCAAGGCTAATTAACCTTTTCAATCACTTGTTTACGACTTAGGGTAAGGTAAAAATCAACTTCAAGCAGGCTAAAGTCCCCAGTTAACATCTGCCGCTTGACCTTATCGGCCGCTCGCCAAGCATAAGGCGTCATCTCTAATAGGGTCACCGCCTCATCAGGGGTAACATTAAGTGTAAAACTCACTCGCTGCTGATGGATAAGCTCAAGCCCTTTCGCTAAGGTAAGATCGGCAGGTTTTTCGGTTAAGTCTTTATAGAGATACTGCTTAATTTGCCACAGATGACGCGGGCCGGGTGACACCTGTACAAACAAACCGTTAGGCTTAAGCACACGTAACAACTCTTTGCCTTTAAGTGGCTTATCGATAAGCGTGACGAGATCAAAGCATTCATCCACAAAGGGAAGCTGCTTTAACTGACTGACGATGTAGGTTGCCTCAGGGTGACTTTTAACCGCCGCAAATAAGGCGTTTTCCGCCTCACCTATCCCTGTTTGATTGCAGTTTGTTGCCACGCCTTGCAGGGTATCGGTCAGGGCTCGCAAGTAAAAGCCATCACCGCAATCAAAATCTAAATGGTTAACCGCAGCATCTTGATCTGTCACATAGTCTGTTAATGCGAGGGTCAGTTGCTGTTTTAACGCATCTAGCAGTGGGGTAAACACGCCAGACTCAAGCAAGAAACGCTTGGCGCGCATCACCTGACGAGAGTCCATGTGCGGCTTTTTAGCTTGGCTAAAAACCCAATACCCTTGCTCATTTTTATCTAAATGATGCTTGTTAGGGCAATGTAGCCCTTGTGAAGCCTCATGAATCGACATCTGAGCTTGGCAAACGGGACATAAATAATGGCTGATCATGTGATCTCTTTAATAATTCATGGTAAATAAAAACGTTAAGCGAAAATCACCACACACAACACTGCACCTAACGCTAGGCGATAAATAACAAAGGGTGTCATACCCATGCGGCTAATAATTTTAAGAAAATAATGAATACAAAGGTATGCCGCCACAAAAGAGAGCACGGTACCTAAGCCCAAGGCTTGATAGTCTAGCGCCTCACCACTTTCAATGAGATCTTTAACCACTAAAATAGCGGCCCCTAAACTCACTGGCACCGACATTAAAAATGAAAAGCGCGCTGCCGCTTCGCGGCTCAGCCCGAGCATCAAGGCGGCGGTGATGGTGGCCCCAGAACGTGACGTCCCCGGGATCAACGCCATCGCTTGGGCGATACCTATCACTAGGGCTTTCTTCCACCCAACCTGAAACTCACTAAACCCTTCTCGCGTCATGCGGTCGGCCCACCAAAGTAGCAGGCCAAATACTATGGTGGTAAAGGCAATGACTTCAATATTGCGCAGATGCGTGGCGATAAACCCTTTGGCAGTAAAACCGACAATAACCGCTGGAATGGTGGCTAAAATGATCCACCATGCGAGTTTACTTTGCTCATCTTGCTGACCGCTGACAATGCTGCCCGTCCAAGCGGTAAACATCGACCATAGCTCACGGCGAAAATAGATAACCACTGCCAATAATGATCCAGTATTCACGGCGACATCGAAGGTTAACCCTTGATCTTGCCAGTCTAAAAGCTGGGCGGGCAGAATTAAATGCGCCGAGCTAGAAATAGGTAAAAACTCCGTAAGGCCCTGAATCAGTGCCAATACAATTACCTGAAACGTATCCATATTTATCCTTTAGCGATGGATTGTTAGTAACACCAATGAAATTCAATCGGCCACAGCTTTTGCTGCGACTTATCAAAGTTATCCCACAAGATTTGGTAGGTTTGCTGCTCGACGGGATGCCGTAAGATCGGCGCGATCTCGGCTAATGGCCACAGTACAAAAGCATTGGTGGTGATCTCTGCGCGAGGCAGTTCTACCGGGGTTTGACCCACCCAGTCGTCATACAATAACAGGTCAAGATCTAAGGTGCGTGGGCTGTACTTTTTGGCCCCTAAACTGCGGCCGTTATCTTGCTCTATGCGCTTAAACAACGCAACCACTTGCGCTATGGTTAATGGCGTGTCGGCAGCCACCACCATATTGAGAAAATTACTGCCCTTAAATCCCACCGCTTCGCTTTCAAATACCGACGATAGGCACAGGTTTGAAAAGTGTTCGGTTAACGCCTTAAGGGCCACATTAAAATAATGCTCGGCGTCAATATTACTGCCAATACTAATAAAAATACGCGCCATAGTGTTATAGATGACCTCGTTGTATCTCGACGCCCACAGCGGATGCTAAAGGGACAGCACCGGGCTTCATCACTTTCACTTTCACCCAAGGCACATCAAACTCAGTCATCACGCACTTAGCGCACATTTCGGCAACCGTTTCAATGAGTTCAATAGGCTTTTCGGTAATAAGCTCAACTAAACGATTAGAAACCGTTTCATAGCACAACGCATATTGGTAATCGTCGCTGTCAGCGGCAGGGCCATTATCCCAGGCCATTTCCAGATCGATTAACAGTTGCTGATGGATCTGCTTTTCCCACTCGTAAATTCCAATCACTGTTTCCACTTTCAATTGTGAAATAAGCACCTTGTCCATAATGCCTCCCGCTAGGCAAGTTAAGTGTTGGTAAAAAGAGGTCTAATAAGCTAATGAGTCCAATCTTGATATAATGACAAAATTGTACAGATAACTGTGTTTACCCCTTTCTTACAGCTAAAAACCCAAGTAGGATAAGCTGCTGTAATGGCATCGAAACAGGGTTCATGAGAACGGATGACATCGCCCCGCTGCTCATTACAACCGCTCTATCAACCAGTGCGTAAAATATAAGGTTAATGAGAGGCCTCAATGCTAGGTCGCGATAATACCTTAAGAAGGATAAGGAAACCAATTTGAGCTTAACGCTGTTCACTCTAGCGATGATTTTGATCGCCTACTTGGCCGGTTCAATCTCCAGTGCAGTGCTAGTGTGTCGTCTTCGAGGCTTACCCGACCCCCGTAACGAAGGTTCTGGTAACCCTGGCGCGACCAATGTCTTGCGTATCGGTGGCGCGAGCGCCGCAGCCACGGTGTTGCTCTTCGACATGCTTAAAGGCGCCATCCCTACCTACATCGCTTTTCGCCTCGGTGTCGATGCCGTTCCCTTAGGTATTATCGCTATTAGCGCCTGCCTAGGGCATATCTTTCCTATCTTTTTTAAATTTAAAGGTGGTAAAGGCGTTGCGACCGCCTTTGGCGCTATGGCTCCCATAGGTGCAGACCTATCACTCTCGTTGATGCTGACATGGATAATCTTAGTCATTATCTGCCGTTATTCATCTTTAGCGGCCATCATGACCGCTTTACTCGCACCAGTTTATACGTGGTATTTCGACGATCGCTTCACCATCCCCGTAGCCATGTTGTCCATGTTAATAGTGATCCGCCATCGAGAAAATATCGCTCGCCTGTTAAAGGGAGAAGAGTCGAAAGTGTCGCGTAAAAAGAAAGAAAAAGCCCAGTAAAAAGGGCTACTTTGTACTGGGCTATTCACAGGCTAACGGCACGACTATACTGGCGGTAATGAATCTAACGGCCAGCGTGGCATACCTTTAACGGCTAAATCTTCTATCTGGCCGGCTTTTAAACGCTGCATGCCCGCATAGGCGATCATCGCGCCATTATCGGTACAGAACTCACCACGTGGATAATAAACCTGCCCGCCGAGATCTTGCATCATTTGCGCTAATGACGCTCTTAAACGGCTATTGGCACTCACGCCTCCGGCTATCACTAAGCGGTTATACCCAGTTTGCTTAAGCGCGCGCTTACATTTGATGGCTAAGGTATCAACCACCGCCTCTTCAAATGCGCGGGCAATATTCGCGCGAGTCTGCTCATCATCGGGCTCGGCGGCAATCGTATTGGCGGCAAAGGTTTTAAGGCCAGAAAAACTAAAATCAAGCCCTGGGCGATCTGTCATAGGGCGTGGAAAACGATAACAATTAGGTTGCCCTTGAGCGGCCAATTTTGCCAGTCTTGGGCCTCCGGGGTAATCTAAGCCCATCAGCTTGGCGGTTTTATCAAACGCCTCACCGGCAGCATCATCAACCGACTCGCCAAGCACCTGATAACGACCGATGCCTTCAACCGCGACCATCATCGAATGCCCCCCTGACACCAACAAGGCCAAGAAAGGGAATTCAGGTACATTATCTTCGAGCATAGGCGCGAGTAAATGCCCTTCCATATGGTGTACGCCCACGGCGGGTTTTCCCCAAGCAAAGGCCAAAGCGCGGCCAACACAGGCACCAACAAGCAATGCCCCCACTAAACCAGGACCTTTAGTATAAGCAATGCCATCGATATCATCTTGGGTGCAGTTAGCATCGGCTAACGCTTGTTTTATCAGTGGCACTATTTTACGGACATGATCGCGCGAGGCCAGCTCAGGGACCACCCCACCATAATCGGCGTGTAACTTAACCTGACTGTAAAGTGTATGAGATAAAAGCCCTTTCTCGTCGTCATAAACGGCAATACCGGTTTCATCACAAGATGTCTCTATACCTATAACTCGCATCGTTTCCTGTCTACCTAAATGAAGTGGCGACCAATTTTACCTGCTCTGTGGCAATTATACCAATCGATAAATGACCTCCCTCTTCCCCCCTTGCCGCGACGGCGTTATAATGGTTGATTATCACGCTATATCAGGGCTGAGGACTCACCAAGTCCAACGCCAAATGCTAAACTTTATCTAAACACCGAGTAAAGATCGCAAATAGGATCGCTACAAAGGGGTTTACAAACTATTGGTAGTCGGTATAGAATTCCGCACCATTTTTAAATTAACTTGAGTTAATTAATTAACTCAATACAACCTACACCTAAGGGGTGATGGCGTATGCCAATTATTAAAGTACGTGAAAATGAACCATTTGACGTAGCTTTACGTCGTTTCAAGCGCTCTTGTGAAAAAGCTGGTATCTTAGCCGACGTTCGTGCTCGTGAATTTTACGAGAAGCCAACTACTGCACGTAAGCGTGCTAAAGCCGCTGCAGTTAAGCGTCTTGCTAAGAAGCTTTCTCGTGAAAATGCGCGTCGCGTACGTTTATACTAATCTCTTATGAGCCTAATTGATCAGCTAAAAGACCAAATGAAAGATGCCATGCGCGCCAAAGATAAGGTGCGCTTGGGAACTATTCGTATGGCACTGGCTGCCATCAAACAGATTGAAGTGGATACCCGCGAATCTCTGAATGATGATCAAGCCATAGCTGTCTTAACCAAAATGGTTAAACAGCGTCGTGATTCTATTGCGCAATACAGTGCAGCGGGTCGTGACGAACTAGCCGATGCTGAAGCAAGTGAGATTCAAGTACTTGAAACTTTCCTGCCGAAACCTCTTTCAAAAGAAGAGGTAGCTCAGCTAGTAGATGCAACGGTCCAAGAGGTCGGTGCATCATCCATGGCGGATATGGGCAAAGTAATGGGAGCGTTGAAACCTAAGGTACAAGGACGAGCTGACATGGCGGCGATTGGCGCCATGATTAAGGCTAAGCTTCAGTAACTTAGTGTTCAATGTATGAATGAGCCGTGCTAAAGCACGGCTTGTTTGTTTGTACTATTTCAATTTTTTCGCGAAAAGGCGGCATTTATATACCAATGGCGATACCTCGTGATTTTATCAATGAGCTTGTAGCTCGCACCGATATAGTCGATCTTATCGATGCTAAAGTCCCCCTGAAAAAGGCGGGGAAAAATCATTCTGCCTGTTGCCCGTTTCATAGCGAAAAATCACCGTCCTTTACTGTCAGCAGAGACAAGCAGTTTTACCACTGTTTTGGCTGCGGCGCTCATGGCAATGCTATCGACTTTGTCATGGAATATGACAGATTAGACTTTGTCGATGCGATAGAAGAACTTGCAGGCCAATTAGGCTTAGAAGTCCCCAGAGAGCAAGGCACCGGAAAACGCCGTGATGAAGGGCTAAGTCGCGACCTCTACCAATTAATGGATGAGGCCAGCCTATTTTTTCAAAGCCAGCTGAGACAGCATCCAGATAAACAAAAAGTGCTCGATTATTTAAGCCATCGTGGATTGTCCGATGAAGTAATTAAACACTTCAATATTGGCTTTGCACCCGATGGCTGGGATGGATTACTCAGTCGTTATCGGCACAACCAAGATTCACAAGATAAACTGCTCACCGCCGGAATGGTGATCGAAAACGATAATGGCAAACGTTACGACAGGTTCCGTGACAGGCTGATGTTTCCGATCCGCGATAGACGTGGCAGAGTGATCGGCTTTGGTGGGCGCGTCCTCGGTGACGGCACGCCAAAATACTTGAATTCGCCTGAAACGCCCATATTTCATAAAGGGTATGAGCTATACGGCTTATATGAGCTAAAGCAGCGTCACAGAGACCCGCAGCAGATATTAATCGTTGAAGGTTACATGGACGTGGTGGCATTGGCTCAATTTGATGTCGATTACGCCGTCGCCTCGCTCGGTACATCAACAACGGCAGAACAATTTCAGTTACTGTTACGAAGTGCTAAAGAGGTCGTTTGTTGTTATGACGGCGATAAAGCGGGTATCGAAGCCGCCTGGCGCGCTTTAGAGACGGCGCTGCCGCTGTTAAAACCTGGCGATCAGGTCAAATTTATGTTTTTGCCTCAAGGCGAAGATCCTGACTCTATGGTCAGACAAATTGGCAAGCCAGCATTTGAACAGTTAATAACAGAGGCTAAGCTGTTACCCGAATTTTTATTCGATACCTTAGCCAGCCGCTATGGTACAGATAAAGGCACCTTGGCTAAACAAGCCATGGTGCTGATAGAAAAAGTACAAGATACTGTTCTGCAAAGTTTATTACTAGAAAATCTAGCCTATAAACTGGGCATGAACAGTGCGGAAGAGTTGCAACGTAAACTCGGTTTTAAAGCAAGCAAACAGAGTCAAACGCTGCACAATAAAGCGCTCAAGGGACGTGGGACACCGTTGCGACTAGCCATCGCACTGTTAGTACAAGATCCCAGCTTAGGTAACGGATTACCAGAGCAACCAGCGCTAAAACATATCAAGATGGCCGGCATCGATTTGCTGACCCTCTTATTAGACCGAACTCGAGCCAACAAGATAAACAGCGCACAACTACTTGAACAGTTCAGAGGTGATGACCAATTAGGCACCCTGAAAAAATTGACCCAATGGGAACATCAAGTGGCGGATGAAAATTTGCAGCAAGAGTTCAAAAAAGCCCTGATATGGTTAAACAATCAATACATTGAGCAACGATATCAGGAATTGAGCTTAAAACAGCACCATACTAAAGAAGAGCGGATGCAATTGAAAAAGCTCATTGCTGTGATACAGGGTCAAACTTAAGAGCAAAATTTGTCTTAAAGTAATGACTTGGGCTAGCACAGCGCTACACACAAGGCTATAATTGACGATTTGCGCGGCACTCGTTTGTCCGTCGTTGTAACAGTTACCCAACTTGGATGATATCTATGGAGCATACTCCGCAGTCGCAACTTAAATTGTTGCTTGCCAAAGGTAAAGAGCAAGGTTATTTAACCTATGCAGAAGTGAACGATCACTTACCTGCAGATATGGTCGATTCTGACCAGATCGAAGATATTATCCAGATGATTAATGACATGGGTATTCGCGTCTACGAGCAGGCGCCGGATGCCGATGAGATCATGATGTCTGAAGACAGCACCGATGAGGATGCTGCCGAAGAAGCTGCCGCAGCACTGGCTACGGTAGAGGCTGAACTCGGACGTACGACAGACCCTGTGCGCATGTACATGCGTGAAATGGGCACGGTAGAACTTCTGACCCGTGAAGGCGAGATTGTTATCGCTAAGCGTATTGAAGAAGGCATCAATACCGTTCAGGCTTCTGTAGCTGAGTATCCTAAAGCGATCGCCATGATCCTTGAGCAATACGACCGCTACGAAGCTGAAGAAGTCAGACTATCAGACATAATCTCTGGATTTGTGGACCCCAATGCTGAAGATGTTGCTCCAACAGCAACACACATTGGCTCGGAACTCTCAGACGACGAACTCGATGACGAAGATGACGACGATGATGAGGATAGTGAAGATGAAGAGGATGATACCCCGAAAGGGCCAGATCCTGAAGAAGCGCGCGAGCGTTTCACTCAACTTCGCGAAGCCCATGAACGCGCATTAAAAATCATTGCCGAAAAAGGCCGTGAGCATCCGGAATCGACCAAGGCGTTATTTGAAATTGGCGAAATCTTTAAAGAGTTCCGCCTAGTTCCAAAACAGTTCGATCGCCTTGTTAAAAGCATGCGTGAAATGATGGACAAAGTGCGTGTGCAAGAACGCCTCATCATGAAACTGTGTGTTGAACAAGCCAAGATGCCAAAGAAAAACTTCGTTAAAGTGTATACTTCTAACGAAAGTAGCATCGACTGGTTTAACGACGAAATCGCCGCTAAAAAGCCTTATTCAGAAGGTTTAGCTATGGTTGCCGACGACGTACGTCGTTGCCGCGCTAAGCTCGATGCGATTGAAAACGAAACCGGTCTGGCGATTGCCGCGATTAAAGATATCAACCGTCGTATGTCAATCGGTGAAGCTAAGGCTCGCCGGGCGAAAAAAGAGATGGTCGAAGCCAACTTACGTCTGGTTATCTCTATCGCGAAAAAGTACACCAACCGTGGTTTACAATTCTTGGATCTAATTCAAGAAGGTAACATTGGTTTGATGAAAGCCGTTGATAAGTTTGAATATCGTCGCGGCTATAAGTTCTCAACTTATGCAACATGGTGGATCCGTCAGGCGATCACTCGCTCTATTGCTGACCAAGCAAGAACGATCCGTATCCCAGTGCATATGATTGAAACTATTAACAAGCTCAACCGTATCTCTCGTCAAATGCTACAAGAGATGGGGCGCGAACCTTCACCAGAAGAGTTGGCCGAGCGCATGTTAATGCCTGAAGATAAGATCCGTAAGGTACTAAAGATTGCTAAAGAGCCAATCTCAATGGAAACTCCTATTGGTGATGATGAAGATTCGCACTTAGGTGATTTTATCGAGGATACTACCCTCGAGCTGCCATTGGATTCGGCGACAGGCGAAAGCTTGAGAAACGCCACTCACGAAGTGTTAGCCGGCCTTACCGCCCGCGAAGCCAAAGTACTGCGGATGCGTTTCGGTATCGACATGAATACCGACCACACGCTTGAAGAAGTGGGCAAACAATTTGACGTAACACGTGAACGTATTCGTCAGATTGAAGCAAAAGCGTTGCGTAAGCTACGTCACCCTTCTCGCTCAGAGATCTTAAAGTCGTTCCTCGACGAGTAGTCATACGCGTTTTAACGACCAAAAAAAGCCCAGCATCTTGCTGGGCTTTTTGTTTTCAATGGAGATTTGCGCCAGATTGATTAACAGATAACCAATTGAATTCAAACTTGGGATTTGAGCCATATTCTGGGGTGACAAGCGCAATTAAACCTCGTATACTTCTCTGCGCTTTCGATGGTGACGACCATCTTAAGTCGGCCCCTTAGCTCAGTTGGTTAGAGCATACGACTCATAATCGTCAGGTCCACAGTTCAAGTCTGTGAGGGGCCACCAATTTAAACAGAAAAGCCTGCACCTAGTGCGGGCTTTTTTGTGCCTGTAATTTTTCATGCCAATAAGCTTACTGACTACACTAAAAGTGGCCACCTCACCATAGTCATCAGTTCAAGTACCAAGCAGTTCAAGTCTGTAATGGGCACCCATTTAAACAAAAAAGCCCGAGAGACTCGGGCTTTTTAATACTTCATAATAAGTCGTTAGCGTATTGCGGCTACACCTTTATTTATACGCCAAGCTTATCACGCATGGTGTAATACCAAGCGCCGATGGCTGAAAATGGCACCTGCAACAGATGGCCGCCAGGGAACGGATAATGAGGTAAGCTGGCAAAGGCATCAAAACGTTTAGCTTGCCCATTAATCGTCTCAGCCAAAATTTGCCCAGCCAAATGAGTGTAAGTCACACCATGGCCGCTACAGCCTTGCGAATAATAAATATTACTGCCAATGCGCCCCACTTGCGGCAGACGAGACAGGGTAAGTAAAAAATTCCCCGTCCAGGCAAATTCTATCTTAACGTCTTTAAGCTGCGGAAAGGTCTCGAGCATCTTGGGTCGAATAATTGCTTCAATATCGGCGGGATCCCGCGCGCCATACACCACCCCGCCGCCGTAAATAAGACGTTTATCACCCGATAAACGGTAGTAATCAAGCAGGTAGTTACAATCTTCGACGCAGTAATCTTGTGGTAATAACGATTGCGCCAACTCAGCCCCTAAGGGTTCAGTGGTGATCACCTGAGTGCCACAAGGCATAGATTTAGCTTGTAGCTCAGGTATTAAACCATTGAGGTAGGCGTTACCCGCCACGATCACAAACTTACATTTGACCGAACCTTCTTTCGTGTGCACAACAGGGCTATCCCCCTCATCGACTTTAATGACAGCCGAATCTTCAAAAATTTGCCCACCAAGGGATTCCACCGCATCGGCTTCGCCTAACGCTAAGTTAAGCGGATGAATATGGCCGCCACTCTTGTCGAGCAGGCCGCCCATGTAACGCTCAGAATCGACCACCCCACGAATTCCCGACTCATCGAGTAATTCAAGGTGCCCAAGGTGACCATGGCGCTCCCATAAGGCTTTTTGTGATTCTAAATGCCCCATCTGCTTTTTATTGAGTGCAGCAAATACCCCACCATCTTTTAAATCACATTGAATATTATATTTCGCGACTAAATTTTTAATAATGCGTCCACCTTCGAACGCCATCTCACCAAATAATTTAGCTCTGTCCACGCCAACCGTTTTTTCAATCATATCGATATCACGGCTAAAACTATTGACGATTTGCCCACCATTACGACCAGAAGCACCAAAGCCCACACGGGCGGCCTCTAGCACAGTGACTTTAAAACCCGCTTCTAATAGATGGATCGCCGAAGATAAACCAGTATATCCTGCGCCAATAATACAGACATCAGTCTCAATATTATCGGCCAGTTTTTCGCGTAACTGCTTGTTATTTGCAGACGCGGCATAATAGGAATTTGCATGAGGTGTACAGTTCATATCAACCACCCTGAATTGTTATCGTTATAATAATTATGCTGTTGTATTAACAAGCTACAGCAGCCTTACTGCTGTAGCTTGCCATTATTTTGCGATGCTATCGGTGTTATTCGCTGGCCATCCGGCTGCGCTTATCGGCGCGGCGCGCCATATACCATGAGATAAAGGCGATCAGTGACACCAGTAAAATAATCAAGGTTGCCAGCGCATTGATTTTAGGTGATACCCCCATCCTTACCGACGAGAACACTACCATAGGCAGCGTGGTCGCACCTGGACCAGAGGCAAAACTGGCGATCACGAGATCATCGAGCGATAAGCTAAATGACAACAACCAACCGGCAATTAAGGCAGGTGAGATCATCGGCACCGTGATATAGAAAAAGGTCTTGAGCGGGGTCGCGCCTAAATCTTGCGCCGCCTCCTCTATCGACATATCTAACTCACGTAAGCGCGACGAGACCACCACAGCAACATAGGCGGCACAGAAGGTGGAATGGGCAATCCATACCGTCAACATACCGCGCTCAGCAGGCCAACCAAACAGATCTGCCATATGAACAAACAATAGCAATAGTGACAAACCCGTGATCACCTCTGGCATCACCAGAGGCGCCGTGATCATGTTCGACAAGGTTAACCTGCCCCATGAGCGAGCAAAGCGTGTCATAACAAATGCCGCCATGGTGCCTAAGATCACCGCCATGGTAGAGGCGAAGAAAGCCACTTTTAAACTGGTCGCAACCGCATCTAAAATTTGATCATCGCGAAACAACTCGCCATACCACTTGGCCGAAAATCCGCCCCATACCGTCACCAACTTGGATTCATTAAATGAGTAGAACACCAAGATGAACATAGGCGCGTAGAGAAATATCATCCCAGCCCATAGCATAACGGTAGAAAAGCTGAGTTTTTTTAGTCTGTTACTCATATCTTTTTCTCCATGCTTTTTGACTGATAACGGTGAAACAGCGTGATAGGAATAATCAATAGCGCCAACATCACAATCGCAAGCGATGAGGCTACAGGCCAATCACGGTTATTAAAGAACTCCTGCCACAACACCTTACCTATCATCAGAGAATCTGGGCCACCCAATAGCTCAGGAATAACAAACTCACCCACCACAGGAATAAAGACCAACATAGAGCCAGCAATCCCCCCCCCCTTAGAGAGCGGCAAAGTGACCTTCCAGAAGGTATTTAAGCTGCGCGAGCCTAAATCGGCTGCCGCTTCGAGTAAACTGCCATCTAGCTGAGATAAATTGGCATACAAAGGTAAAATCATAAACGGCAGATAGGTATAAATAATACCGATATAAACCGCAAAGTTGGTGTTAAGCATTTGAATAGGATCGGAAATAACCCCCAGCCACATCAACACATTATTGATCACACCGTTATTACTTAATATGCCCATCCAGGCATAAACGCGGATCAAAAATGAGGTCCATGAAGGCAACATCACTAGCAAAATCAGCACGGTTTGATGCTGCTTCGGCGCTCTAGCAATGGCGTATGCCATTGGATATCCCACCAGCAGACACCCAATCGTGGTGATACAGGCCATTTTCAATGACCCCAAATAGGCATTCACATACAGGGAGTCTTCAAACACCAAGATGTAGTTACCCAGATTAAGTAAGATCTGCAGCGACTCATCGGCATATTGAAACAGTGCGTCGTAAGGCGGAATGGCGATCGCTGGCGACGATAGGCTGATCTTCAATACAATCGCAAATGGCAAGGCAAAGAACATCAACAACCACAGGTATGGCACACCTATGGTTAAATGCTGCCCTTTGAATAATCGTTGTCTTAGCGATTTTTTTCGCTTTTGCACGACCCCACTCATGATCTTAATACCACTCCACTGGTGGCCTCCCATCCGATAAACACCTTCTCCTCCCAGGTGGGGGAATCTGAGCGGCGATCGCTGTTGGTCATCACCGACTGGACCAGTTGGCCACTGCTTAAGCGAATGTAGTAGACCGAAATACCACCAAGGTAAGCGATATCCTCCACGACCCCTGCACACCAGTTGTATTCGCCTTGGGGTTGCTCTCGGCTGATCTGGGTTTTTTCCGGTCTAACCGCTAACCATACCTGCGTGGTATCCACGCTAGTCGATACCCCGTAGCCAACGTAGAATCGCTGGTCAATATTGGGCGATTGAATAATCACATGGTCGACCTCATCCTCGACAATATCGCCTTCAAATAAGTTAACCGAGCCAATAAACTCAGCCACCATACGGCTAGCTGGGCTCTCATAGATATCGATAGGTGAGCCTGTCTGTACTATCCAGCCATCGCTCATAATGGCGATACGTTCGGCCATGGTCATGGCTTCTTCTTGATCATGGGTCACCATGACACAGGTGACCCCGACCGCTTCGAGAATATCGACCACTTCAAGCTGCATCTGAGTACGCAACTTTTTATCCAGTGCGCCCATGGGCTCATCGAGCAGTAATAATTTAGGCCGCTTAGCAAGCGAACGAGCGAGTGCGACACGTTGACGCTGACCACCAGAGAGCTGATTTGGCTTACGTTTGGCATAAGCTTCCATGTGCACCAGTTTCAACATCTCTTGCACACGAGTGTCGATTTCGGCTTTGGACATTTTGTCTTGTTTTAAACCAAAGGCGATATTCTGCGCCACTGTCATATGCGGGAATAACGCATAAGACTGAAACATCATATTGATAGGACGCTCGTAGGGCGGCATATCGGTAATATCTTCGCCGTCGAGGTAGATGCGACCTTCAGAGGGTTTTTCAAAACCGGCTAATATGCGCAGCAAGGTTGACTTGCCGGAGCCCGATCCCCCTAATAAGGCAAAAATTTCCCCACGATTAATATTCAATGACACGTCGTCTACCGCGCGAACATCGTCAAATAATTTGCTGACTCTATCGATCTTCAGCAATACCTCTCCTTGCGTCTTTGTTGTCGGTTTATTGGTGACGCCCGAATTGTTGGTCATAGTACTTCTCCACGACAGTGCCTCATTGGCACTTACTGCAACACTAAAAATTAAAAAGTGAATAAAAAGGGCAAACCCATGGGTTCGCCCTTACTAAGGGATCACATACCCGATTTGACCTTAGTCCACACGCGAGTCATCGCGCGCTGTGCTTTCATTGGGCGCACATCGGCAACGTATAAACGCTCAAGTACTTCAGCCGTTGGATAGATGGCCGGATCGTTTAAAATCTCTTCGTCGACAAACTCTTGCGCTGGCACATTAGGATTAGCGTAAGCGACGTAGTTAGTGATTGGCGCGATAACTTCAGGACGAAGCAGGTAGTTAATAAAGGTATGCGCATTTTTGGCGTTCTTCGCATCTGCTGGAATGGCTAACATATCAAACCATAAGTTAGCACCTTCTTTAGGGATGGAATAACCAATCTCTTGGCCATTTTCAGCTTCCTCGGCACGCGCGGCAGCTTGAAACACATCGCCAGAATAACCAAAGGCAACACAGATATCGCCGTTAGCCAAATCGGTTATGTAGCGTGAAGAATGGAAATAGGTCACATAAGGGCGCACCTTAGACAATACCTCACCCGCTTTGGCATAATCATCGCTACTGGTGCTGTTTGGATCTAGACCGAGATATACCAACGCCATCGGCAGCATCTCATCGGCAGAGTCGAGGAAAGACATACCACATTTAGACACTTTCTGTGCGTACTTAGGGTTAAATAACAGTTCGAGTGAATCAACAGGTGCATCTTCACCTAGGACTTCCTTCACCTTTGCCACATTATAACCAATGCCTGTGGTGCCCCATAAATAGGGCACTGAATACTCATTGCGCGGATCGGCGGCTTCAAGTTGCTTCATCAACTCAGGCTTGAGGTTGTTATAGTTACTCAGCTGGCTCTTATCGAGCTTTTGAAACGCCCCAGCATTAATTTGCTTAGCAAGAAAGTTGTTTGATGGCACGACTAAATCATACCCTGAACGACCCGATAGCAGTTTAGCTTCAACCACTTCGTTGCTGTCAAACACATCGTAAACGACTCGGATACCCGTCTCTTTTTCAAAGTTTGCTAGGGTGTCTTCGGCGATATAATCAGACCAGTTATACACATGTACCACTTCTTCAGCATTGGCCATCGAACTGGCAAATACACCAGCCGTGACGACGGCGACCGTGGACATTTTCTTTAAAAGATTCATGCTATCTCCTTATTTAGCTTGCCAGTAATATCGTTAAGACTTACTGCCGTTGCATGGCCGATAATGACGGCTTTCGTTGTTATAGTTATCCAATGCTACAGCCAGTTAAACGCATCGGTAGATTGCTTAATACTTTACAAGATCTAATGGATTAATAGATATACTTATCAACTCATTAGATGGATTAAAGACCAGATTTCGCTTTCGTCCAGGCTCTAGTCATTGCCCGCTGAACACGCAGAGGACGAACCTCTCGAATGTACAAGTTTTTCAGCACCGCTTCGCTCGGATAGATCCCCGGGTTATTACGGATCGCCTCATCGACCAAGGCTTGCGCCGGATCATTAGGGTTAGCGTAAGCCACATAATTAGAGATCTCGGCTATCACATCAGGGCGCAGCAGATAGTTGATAAACAGGTGTGCATTATGTTTGTTCTCTGCATCTTCAGGGATCGCCAACATATCAAACCACAAATAGGCGCCCTCTTTGGCTATGGCATATTCGATCTTTTGACCATTGCCAGCCTCTTCGGCGCGCGCTGCCGCTTGAAAAACATCACCAGAGAAACCAAATGCCACACAGGTATCACCATTGGCTAAATCGGTGATATAGCGCGATGAATGAAAGTAGGTCACGTAAGGACGTACCTGCTCAATGACTTCACCGGCAGCCTGATAATCATCAGGATCGGTACTGTTAGGATCGCGCCCCAGATAAGATAAGGCTTGCGACATCATTTCGTCAGCAGAGTCCATCATAGACAAACCACAACTCGTGAGCTTTTGTGCATATTTGGGGTCGAAGATCAGCGCTAAAGAATCCACAGGTGCATCGTCGCCTAATAGCGCTTTCACTTTGTCGACGTTATAGCCAATGCCTGTGGTTCCCCAAAGATATGGCACCGAATAAAGGTTCTGCGGATCGGCTTTTTCAAGCTGCTTCATCAGGTCGGCGTTGAGATTACCTAAATTAGTCAGCTTACTTTTATCCAGTGGGGTAAATGCCCCTACTTTTATCTGTTTGGCAAGAAAGTCATTGGATGGCACGACAATATCGTAGCCAGAATGGCCCGACAACAGCTTGGCTTCCACCATTTCGTTGCTATCAAACACATCGTAAATCACCCGCACCCCAGTCTCTTTGTAGAAGTTATCTAGGGTATCTTTGGCGATATAATCGTTCCAGTTATACACTTTCAATACTTCTTCGCTGTAGGCCGCACTGCTGGCTAATGCCGATAGCGCCACCAAACAAGATGCGGTTATTCGCTTTAATAATGTCATCGTTTTCTCCCTTGCCACGCCGCTTTCACGGGTAAGACTGTGTCATAGTGATAGCCAATTGGCTTGTATCCCTTTTGGACCAACAATTGCCGACTTAGGCAACCCTGATCTGGTTATTACCTACAATGCTACAGCTTACATCCGCATCGAACTGGTTAAGCCTCCTTCATTTTCTCTATGTAGATAAGGTTATGGGCGCTATGGTGCAGCACAACACTGCGCCCAATATACTGACTATTTCTACGTCTCAGTTAGCAGGCAACTGGGCTAAGACATTCATAACAGTAATGGTTATACGGTTAGTAATAAGAACTCACGTTCCCAAGAACTGATCACGCGGCGGTAGTTTTCCAAATCTGCTTGCTTGACCGCAATATAGCCATTGGTGAATGTCTCACCCAAATATTCACGCACTGCTAAGCTTTCAGACATCACAGCTAAGGCTTCTTCTAGCGTTAACGGTAAGCTGTTACCGAGTCGATTCTCGTTTGCGCGCCCTTGTACTGGTGTCGATGGTTTCACATCTTCAACCATGCCCATAAAACCACACAGTAGTGTCGCTGCAATGGCCAAATAGCTATTAGCATCAGCGCCGGCTATGCGGTTTTCGATACGGCGGTTTTGCGGCGAAGACTCTGGAATACGTAGACCACAAGTGCGGTTTTCATCACCCCATTCCAAGTTAACGGGCGCCGAAGTACCAGGTAAGAAACGTCTAAATGAGTTCACATTAGGCGCCATCAAAGGGAGCAGTTCAGGAATGTATTTTTGTAAGCCGCCGATATAACTTAAAAATTTTGCGCTCTTAGTGCCATCTTCATTAGTGAAAATGTTTTTACCCGTCTTAGCATCAACCACGCTTTGATGAATATGCATCGCACTGCCGGGCTCATCGGTAACGGGCTTCGCCATAAAGGTGGCGCACACGTTATGCTTCAGTGCTGCCTCACGCAACGTACGTTTAAACACAAACACTTGGTCTGCCAGTGATAACGCATCACCATGACTGAAGTTAATTTCCATTTGGGCAGTGCCCTCTTCATGGATCAGGGTATCGATATCTAGCCCCTGTGCTTCACACCAGTCATACATATCTTCAAACAGTGGATCGTATTCATTCGCGGCATCGATTGAAAATGACTGACGACCAGACTCACGGCGACCACTTCGACCAATAGGTGGACTCAGTGGAATATCAGGATCTTCATTTGGCTTAGTAAGATAAAACTCCATCTCTGGCGCGACGACGGGCTTCCAGCCTTTATCTTCATAAAGTTTTAAGACTTTTTTTAGCAAGTTACGCGGTGACAACTCAATCGGGTTACCCATTTTGTCATAGGTATCGTGGATCACTTGCGCGGTGGCTTCAATACACCAAGGCAACATAAAGATGGCTTTATCATCGGGGACACAGACAAAATCAATATCGGCTTTATCGAGCAATGAGTCATACACCTCATCATCAACATAATCACCCGTCACCGTTTGCAATAAAACGCTCTCAGGCATACGCATGCCTTTTTCATCAATAAACTTAGCAACAGGGGCAATCTTACCGCGGGCGATACCTGTCATATCACTGATAACACATTCAACTTCTGTAATTTTATTTTCTTTTAAATAGCTGATTAACTTTTTCATTTTTATTATCTCGTTCGTTGCGCTGCTCTTTGTTGGCAGGCTTTGTTAAAGGCGGTGAAAATTGCGCGATAAAAAGGATGGTCTAAGACCTTCCATTCCGGATGAAACTGCACCCCTAACGCAAAGTTTTTCGCATCTTTGACCGAAAACGCCTCGACTAATCCATCGGGTGCGTAAGCTTCTGGCCGCAATCCAATGCCCAAGCGGTCGACACCTTGGGTATGTACAGAGTTAACCTCTGCCAAATTGCGGCCCCATGCCTCGTGGAGCAGGCCTCCAGGTTCAATTTGGATTGGATGCGATATCCCATATTGAACCTCTACTGGTGCGGTTTTATCTTCGCGGTGTTCAATAAAACCACCCACTTGATGTAATTTTTGATGTAAAGAACCGCCATACACCACATTCATCTCTTGAAACCCGCGGCAGATAGCCAGCACAGGGATTCCCGCGGCAATAGCAGCCTTTAATAGGGGGAGTGTGGTTGAATCACGCTTAGGATCGTGTAACGTTTCTGCGTCACTCACCTCACCATCATAATGATGAGGCTCGATATTAGAGGGAGACCCAGTGAATAGAATGCCATCGAGTCGTGGCAGGATCGCCGCCGCAGGGCAATGACCCAATGACGGGATAACGAGTGGCCAAGCGTTAGTGGCGTCAGCAATGCTTAATAGATATTTCTCACCGACGATATTAAATGGGTGTAGGCCTAATTGTTGATTACAAGCTGTCACGCCAATAACAGCCAGTCCTTCCTCGGACATAGATCACCTGTAGAGTTGTTGCTTTTCTTATAGTTGTTAATAATGAGCAAAGGCTAACCGAATGTTCATTTTTTCACACACTACACTGAAAAATAACACTAGGCAATAGGTCTTCAAAACAAAAAATAAACACTTGCGCAACAAAAGCGGCAAAACTGAATTAAAACAGTAAAGCGATCACCAAACAGATTGATAGCACCAGCTACAACGACGAATATTTTGAACAAAAGTCTGCGATAATACGGGGAGTACAGTGAGTGGAGGAGGTAAAAACAAGCCGATTGAGTGGATAAAATTATTTACACCTCAAACGAAATAATGCTCCGTTAGAGATCAAATATCAAACACAGCGCAGCAAGGATAACCCCATAGCGCTGCTTATCAATCAAGCACCGCCAAAGGAGTTACTGATTAGAAGTTAGCGGGAGTCGTGGCACTCACAATACGGCAAGCTTGTTCAAACGGGTTGCGAAAGCGATGCGGTAATTCACTGTTAAAGTAGTAACTGTCACCTGCGCAGAGAATAAACACTTCATCGCCAACGGTGATCTCAATTTGCCCCTCAATCACCATAGCAGCCTCTTCGCCTTCATGCTGCAACATCTCTTCCCCCGTATCGGCGCCGGGGGGGTACACTTCATTCATCACCGACATGGCACGGTTAGGATAATCACGACCGATCAGTTTGTAATCAAGGTTGCCATCACCGATATCGAGCAGTTCACCAGCGCGATAAACCACCTTTTGCTCACTGGGCAGGCTCTCTTCAATAGAAAAAAAGTCCACCAATGACATAGGCAGTCCTGACAAGACTTTTTTCAAAGAACTGACTGAAGGACTCACACTGTTCTTTTCTATCATCGAGATAGTGCTATTGGTTACGCCCGCACGCTTAGCTAACTCTCGTTGCGATAACCCCTTCATTTTTCGAACAGCTTTGAGATTTGCACCGATATCCAAAAAACCTCTCCTATCCAACCGATTTATGGCAAAACAATTTGTCATACTAGTTTGTATCAAACAAAAAAGCATGTTAAATATAATCAACAAGTGTGAATTATAACCAACCCGAAAGCTAAAAGTACACTCTTCCTCGGGTCGATTAAGTCGAATAACAACAATAAAAAGCGATTCAGGAGCCACAATGTCTAGCAAACCGCCGATCCACAGTGACAATTACCCCCAGTCTTACTACTTCGCCACGGCTAATGCATTAGAGCCACTGCCTAAACTGACCGAACATATCAAGGTTGATGTCTGCGTCGTTGGCGGCGGCTTTAGCGGTATCAATACTGCCATTGAACTGGCTCAAAAAGGCTTTAGTGTGGCTTTACTGGAAGCCAAACGCATTGGGTGGGGTGCATCGGGTCGAAATGGCGGTGAATTGATCCGCGGCATAGGCCACAACGTTGACCAATTTAGAAACGAAATCGGTACCGAAGGGGTACAGGCTATCCATGAGATGGGCTTTGAAGCCGTCGATATCGTCAAAAACCGCGTCAAACAGCATAATATCGACTGTAACCTACAGATGGGTTATTGCGATCTCGCCACAAAGCCTCGTCACATGACAGAGCTTGAAGCGGATTATCAAGAGATGGTGGATCAAGGTCGCGGTGAAGGATTCTCGCTGCTACAGCAGCACCAAATCAAAGAGGTGATTGGCTCGGACTGTTACATTGGCGCGCTGGTCGACATGAACAGTGGTCATCTACATCCTCTTAATCTGGCGTTGGGCGAGGCGCGGGTGGCTCGTGCTTTGGGCGTGCAGATGTTTGAATACAGCGCCGCCACAAACATTATCAAGGGCGAACGCCCGACAGTCATCACCGAACAGGGGCAAGTGGATTGTCAATATGTGGTGCTGGCAGGCAATGCCTATATTGGCCATAAACTGGAAAGTTATGTCGGCGGTAAAGTGTTGCCCGCTGGCAGTTATTTACTGGCGACCGAACCTCTAACTCAGGCACAGTGTGACGAGATCATCCCCAAAAATATGGCCTTTGCCGATCTGCGTATCGATTTAGATTACTTTCATTTATCACAAGATAATCGCTTACTATTCGGCGGCCTGTGCACCTATTCGGGTAAAGATCCTAAAGACATTAATGCCGCACTGCGCCCCAACTTAGAAAAGGTCTTTCCACAGTTAAAAGGGGTCAAAATTGACTACGAATGGGGGGGGATGATAGGCATTGGCGCTAATCGTTTACCGCAAATAGGACGCCTCCCCGACTGCCCCAATATTCTCTACGCGCAGGCCTATGCTGGCCATGGGGTTAACGCCACCCATATGGCAGCTAAACTGATCAGTGAAGCACTAACGGCCCAGGCTGAACGGTTTGATATTTTTGATAAAGTGCAGCATATGACTTTTCCTGGTGGGCCGACCTTTAGGTCGCCCATGCTGGCTGCCGGTATGCTGTACCACAGATTTAAGGATCTATTTTAAGCGTCGGGGACGATAACAGGTGCACAGGGGCTAATGGGCAAGTGATGATGACTGCCCCACTCGGTCCAAGAGCCATCATAGAGCACGGTTTTAGGGCAACCCGATGCCACAGCGGCCAATATCAATATGCAGGCGGTGATGCCAGAGCCACAGCTAAAAATTCGCTCGATGTTATCGCCACTCTCTTGCTGAGCAAATAACGTCTGTAACACTGGCGTTGCTTGTAATTTATGCCCATCAAGCACCTGACTAAATGGCAGATTAATCGAACCTGGGATATGACCACTACGTACATTGGCACGAGGCTCTGCCATTTCACCATTGAAACGTTCGGCGGCGCGGGCATCAAACACTTGTGCATTGTCGGCATCAAATCGCGCTAACACATATGCCATATCGCATACTAAGCCCGCTTGATATTGGCCTTTGAAATTACCTTGATGTGGGTGTTGGTGATACTGCTCAACCGTGGTGCGCCCCTCAAGCAGCCACTGCGGTAAGCCACCATCGAGCACAAACACACGCTCAAACCCCATCACTTTAAACATCCACCAGGCCCGTGGTGATGAATAAATACCTTGATTATCATAGATAACCACAGTGCTATCACTGTCGATACCTAAATTGGCAATACCTTGATTAAACTGCTCGACGCTAGGCATGGCATGCACTTGTGCTGAGGTGGTGTCGCAAAACACCGTTTCTAAATCGATTTTCTGCGCTCTCGGTATAGCGATAAATTTATCGTAAACAATAGGCGTCTTACCTATGACGTTATCCATACTGGCGTCGAGAATAATGACACCTGCTTCAAATAGATTAGCTTCAAGCCAGGCAGTGCTAACTAAAGGGTATTGCATTGTGACTCCAAACAGGCTTTGGCCAATTAAACTGGTGACTGTTTGGCAACATATACGAATAACCTAGGTAGCTACAAGCAAAAAATGCCAATAACAATCTCGGTATCAACTGTTAGGCATACAATCTGCCACTGTCCCTAGTGGGATGTAAATGCTCACCATAAAAAACCGCACACTATGCATGATGCTAGCGTGCGGTTACGGGGTTAGCACCAGAAAGTGCTGAGCGAGTGGCTGAGCAACTGACGATGTTAAGTAAGGCTTTTTACTTAAAGCGCAATCCAGGTAGCCTTGATTTCAGTATATTTATCAAATGCATGCAGCGACTTGTCACGACCATTGCCCGACTGTTTATAGCCACCAAATGGCGCCGTCATATCGCCACCATCGTAATGGTTAATCCAAACCATGCCACTGCGCAGTGCCTTGGCGGTTTTATGTGCCTTGCTGATATCGCTAGTCCATACGCCTGCGGCCAGCCCATAGATGGTGTCATTGGCAATACGAATGGCTTCATCCATGCCCTCAAAACTTATCACAGACAACACAGGACCAAAGATCTCCTCTTTGGCGATGGTCATCTGATTGTTTACATCGGCAAAGATGGTTGGCGCCACATACACGCCACCCGACTCAGCCATCACCTGCTCGCCGCCTTGCACTAAGCTTGCTCCTTCGGCAACACCAGAGCGGATATAGGCCAATACGTTATCGAGCTGCTGCTGGTCAACAACCGCGCCACAAGTGGTGTCAGGATCGAGAGGATGACCCGGTTGCCATGCTTGCATCTCGGCAGCAATCAAGGCTATCAACTCATCCTTAACCCCAGCTTCCACCAGCAAACGAGAGCCAGCGGTGCACACTTCGCCCTGATTAAATGCAATGGCCGACGCTGCGGCAATGGCCGCTTCTTGCAAATTAGGCGCATCGTTAAAGACGATATTAGGACTCTTGCCCCCCGCCTCTAACCAGACTCGCTTCATATTAGACTCGCCAGCATAAATCATTAATTGCTTGGCTATTTTAGTTGAGCCAGTAAACACTAAGGTATCAACATCCATATGCAAGGCTAACGCCTTACCCACAGTGTGCCCGAACCCTGGTAACACATTGAGCACCCCCTTAGGGATCCCGGCCTCGATGGCTAGCTGTGCCACACGAATAGCGGTTAACGGTGATTTTTCTGATGGTTTTAATACCACACTGTTACCGGTTGCCAGCGCAGGGCCGAGTTTCCAGCAGGCCATTAACAACGGAAAATTCCACGGCACAATGGCCGCGACAACGCCCACGGCTTCGCGGGTGATCATGCCTATTTCGTTATGAGCCGTTGGCGCAATTTCATCGTAAATTTTATCAACCGCCTCTCCCGACCATCGCAGCGCTCTAGCGGCGCCAGCAACATCCACGCAAGTAGAATAGCGAATAGGCTTACCCATATCTAAGGTTTCTAATAAGGCTAATTCATCTTGATGTTGCTCAAGCAGTGAAGCAAAACGAATCATTACCTGCTTACGTTTAACGGGCGCCATCTGTGACCAATCACCGCGTTCAAACACGGCTCTACCACTGGCCACGGCAATATCGGCATCGGCAAGATCGCAACTGGCTACTTGCGCCAACACCTTGCCATCAATCGGGCTAATACAATCAAACGTCTCACCAGACACCGCAGCGCAATATTCGCCATTGATAAATGCCTGACCATTAATTGATAGCGAATCTGCCATCTGCTGCCACTGTTCTCGACTTTGGGGAGTACTCATTCTGACCTCTTAGCGGGTGATAAATCATCATTACGATAGTTACAATCAATTTGCAGCGCACCCTTTGCACATTAGTGCGCGTCTTGGCTGCCTAGATTACGCCTTTCGTTAATAAAATTTCAATATTTTTTACAAAAAGATATTTTTCGCTACAAATAATGCACAAATCACTTTCATGTTCATTATTTCTGACATAGCATAGCAAATATCGACCACTCAAAAAAACAACAAATAAACCGAACCAAGGTAAATGATATGGAACACGATAATAAGACAGGGCAAACACTCGACCACTATTGGATGCCATTTACCGCCAATAGGCAGTTTAAACAAAGCCCGCGATTACTTGCTCAAGCAGAAGGTATGTATTACACCGATGTGCACGGCCGTGCCGTGCTCGACGGAACTGCTGGCCTGTGGTGTTGCAACGCAGGACATGGCCGCAAGGCGATTTCTGAGGCGGTGAGCAAACAGATCCACGAAATGGATTACGCCCCCTCGTTTCAGATGGGCCATCCTCTGGCATTCCAGCTAGCCGAGCGCCTTGCCGATATCGCGCCCGCTGGCATCAATAAAGTGTTCTTTACCAACTCAGGCTCTGAGTCAGTAGATACGGCATTGAAGATTGCCCTCAATTATCACCGTGCCCGAGGTGAAGCCACTCGCACCCGCTTTATCGGACGAGAGTTGGGCTACCATGGCGTCGGCTTTGGTGGGATTTCCGTCGGCGGCATCGGCGGTAACCGCCGTACCTTTAGCCAGCAATTACTGCAAGGGGTCGATCACCTGCCCCACACCCTAGACATCAACACCAATGCCTTTTGTAAAGGGCTGCCCGAAACCGGAGCAGAAAAAGCCGATGTCTTAGAGCAATTGGTTACCTTGCATGGTGCTGAAAATATCGCGGCTGTGATTGTCGAGCCAATGTCAGGCTCTGCAGGGGTGATTTTACCGCCACAGGGTTACCTTAAACGGCTACGTGAAATCACTAAAAAGCATGGCATCTTATTAATTTTTGATGAAGTGATCACCGGTTTTGGCCGCGTAGGCGATGCCTTTGCCAGCCAGCGCTGGGATGTCAAACCCGACATGATCACCACGGCAAAAGCACTCAATAATGGCACCATTCCCATGGGCGCGGTGCTGATTGATGATGCGATTTATGATGCCAGCATGGATGCACCTGAAGGTGCCATTGAGCTGTTCCATGGCTACACCTACTCAGGCCACCCAGTAGCTGCGGCTGCGGCATTAGCCACGCTCGATATTTATCAAGAGGAGCAACTCTTTGCTCGCTCGCGCTCACTTGAAGATTATTTTGAACAGGCGGTGCATAGCTTAAAAGGGCTGCCCAATCTTATCGACATTCGCAATACCGGCCTTGTCGCTGGTCTGCAATTTAGTCCAAGCGAAAAAGGCATAGGCAAACGTGGCTTTGGCATTTTTGAAACCTGCTTCAATAACGGCACCTTAGTCAGAGCGACTGGCGATATTATCGCCCTGTCACCGCCACTGATTGTCGATAAACAGCAGATAGACCACATGGTCAATACGCTCAGTGATGCCATTACTGCGGTGGGCTAATAGGCCAGCGTCCATCGAATCCATTTTATCCCATTTTTTAGGAATACCAGTGTTATGCAACAGATAAACCATTACATCAACGGACAGCACAGTAACCAGAGTGAGCGCTCAAGCGCCGTATTTGAACCCGCCACTGGCGAACAAAAAGCCAGTGTCTCGTTAGCCAGCGCTGCAGAAGTGGCCGGCGCCATTGAGCTGGCGAAGAAAGCCCATGGCCCTTGGTCACAGATGACGCCGCTGAATCGCTCACGCATCTTATTTAAGTTTAAAGCCTTAGTCGAAGCCAATATGGATGAACTCGCGGCGATGATCACCCGCGAACACGGCAAAGTACTCGATGACGCCAAGGGCGAAATCATCCGTGGTTTGGAAGTGGTCGAATTTGCCTGTGGTATCCCCCACCTGTTAAAAGGCGAGCATACCGAGCAAGTCGGTGGTGGCGTCGATGCATGGACACTCAATCAATCCTTAGGTGTGGTGGCCGGCATTGCCCCCTTTAACTTCCCTGTCATGGTGCCCATGTGGATGTTCCCAATCGCCATCGCCGCAGGCAACACCTTTATCATGAAGCCGTCAGAAAAAGATCCCAGCTCAGTGATGCGCATGGCCGAACTGCTTAGCGAAGCGGGTTTACCTGATGGCGTATTTAATGTCGTCAATGGCGATAAAGAGGCGGTCGATACCCTGTTAACCCATCAAGATGTTCAGGCGGTCAGCTTTGTGGGTTCAACCCCTATTGCGCAATATATCTATGAAACTGCCTCGAAACATGGCAAGCGCGTCCAAGCCTTGGGCGGCGCTAAAAATCACATGTTATTGATGCCAGATGCCGATCTTGACCAAGCGGTAAGCGCATTGATGGGCGCGGCCTACGGCTCAGCAGGAGAGCGCTGCATGGCCATTTCGGTGGTACTCGCTGTAGGTGATGCCGGGGATGCATTAGTCGACAAACTGCTGCCGCAAATTAAGGCGTTACGAGTGGGTAATGGTCTAGAAGCCGATATGGATATGGGGCCGCTCGTGTCGGCGCAGCATCTTGATAAGGTTCGCAGCTATGTCGATATCGGTGTGGCCGAAGGCGCGACACTGCTTGCCGATGGCCGTCAATTGAGCGTTGCCGATCACCAGCAGGGTTATTTCCTCGGGGGCTGCCTGTTTGACCACGTCACACCGGAGATGACCATTTATAAAGAGGAGATCTTTGGCCCAGTACTGGCCATTGTGCGCGTTAAAGATTATGCCCAAGCCCTACAGCTGATCAACGATCATGAGTTTGGTAACGGCACCGCCATCTTTACCCAAAGCGGCGAAGCGGCGCGCCATTTCTGTCACCACGTTCAGGTGGGCATGGTCGGTGTCAATGTGCCGATCCCTGTGCCAATGGCATTCCATAGTTTTGGCGGCTGGAAACGCTCTTTATTTGGACCACTGCACATGCATGGCCCCGATGGCGTACGTTTTTATACCAAGCGTAAAGCGATCACCGCTCGCTGGCCTAAACCGAAAGAAGCGCAGGCTGAATTTGTTATGCCAACAATGAAATAAACCTATAAAACAATTAAAAAAAGGGTGCAGTTCTCGCTGCACCTGTATATGTTTAACCATTGGAGATGTAATGACAAAACAAGTCGATGCCATCATAAATCTTGCTCTACATAGCACTCAGGTTGAGCACTATGATGTAGCCAAAGAAAAAGTGCTCTCTGGCGACCCAAAACAACAGCTTGAAAATCATTATTCCAGCCCATGCGATCAGTTTCACACGGGTGTATGGCAAGGTGAAAAAGGCAGTTGGAAGGTCAATTACACTGAGCACGAATATTGCGAAATTTTAGCGGGTAGCAGCGAGATCACCGACAGCCTAGGCAATAGCATAACCGTGACCAAAGGCGATCGTTTTGTGATCCCAGCAGGCTTCTCTGGCGTGTGGAAAGTGATTGAACAATGTAGAAAAATTTACGTCATTTTTGAACCGAAGTAACTGAGTTCGATTGTGAGTAATCGCCATGATGTCTCAGCAATAGCAGCTGTTGTTTGGCTAAATTTGGTATTTTTACTCGTTTAAAAATACCCATGTCAACAAAGTGAAATGGAGAAATTACCGTGCATAAAAAATTTAATAAGAAACGGATTGCCCAAGCGGCGGCTTTGACCTTAACAGCAGCGCTACTCTCACCAATAGCGCACGCTGAAGTGTCTGGCGAAGTGAGTGTTACAAACGACTACCGCTTTCGTGGCGTGTCACAATCGGCTGGCGATTTTGCCATACAAGCTGGTATCGATTACAGCATGGACAGCGGCTTCTTTGTAGGCGCTTGGGGCAGTAATGTTGATTTTGATGATCCAGAAGATGGTAATGGCGCCGACATAGAGGTCGATCTCTATGCGGGCTACGCTGGAGCCATTGGTGAAGAAGTCGAGTATGACGTGACTTTACTCTACTACACCTACCCAGGTGATGATGTCTCACAAGATTACCTTGAAGGCTCAGTCGGTTTCTATTTTGCCGACTTTCATGCAGCCTATTGGTACACCAATGACTACGGCGGAAGTGACTTAGACTACCACTACACTGAACTCAACTACGGCTGGGAATTCGCCGACAACTGGAGCCTAGACTTGCATGTAGGCTACAACTTTGGTGATGCGCCAGATGATGATATGGGTAAATATGTTGACTACTCAATTGGTGTCTCAACAGAGCTTGCTGGCATCGGCTTATCTGCCGCTTGGTTAGATAACGATATCGATAGCGAGTACCAATTTGATGAAGGCAGCTTCCGTAATGACAGTACTTTCTTAGTCTCGGCAAGTTACGCTTTTTAAGCGCTTAACCTGATATGAAGTGCAGCACTGCACTCATTGCCCATCAAAAAACCGCCATTTGGCGGTTTTTTATCTTTCACTCAGTACATTCACCAGTAACGCTAGTCGGTTAATTTAGGGCTTTCACCATTACGGATCTTATCGGCCAGTAAACGCCACTCGCCCCCAAGTTGTTCATGATGCTGTTTTCGCTCTGGAAAAGTCGTAGATAGACGCTCTACCAATTCGGCTTGTTGTTCACATAACTGCGCCCAGCGGCGTGCATTAGAAAGTTGCATCATGTCATCCTTAAGTGATGTAAATCGCTCCCTGTAAACCACCAATCCACACTCGCCACTGGTGTTACTCATAACCCTACCTATTGGCAAAGTACGCCGCAAAAGCGGCAACCTAAGCAGGAAAAAATAAGTATAGCCATCTTTTAAAAAGTTGATCTGCAGCGCTATGAAAAAACCGCCAGCGGGAGTATCTTGATTAAAAAGTGCAATAAGGAGTTAGCATGACAGCGACAGTACTCAAAGTTATCTTTATTCTTGTCGGTTTAATGTTGGTATATAAACTTATTTTTAGCGGTAAGAAGGGACTCACCCTATTTGAGATGCATTTTAAACAGGGCCGCCTGACTGAACACAAAGGCAAGATCCCCGAAAAGTTCCTGCGTGAATGCAGGGCGATCGCCAAGGCTGAAAAACTTACCTGTGTGGTGCGCGCTGAAAAAGCGGGCGATGTTCGCTTACATGTTTCGGCCAATGTGGGGGATAGCATTACCCAGCGTATTCGTAATGTATTTCCGTTCGAATACTATGATAAAAAAACCACCGACAACTCACGCCAAGCGGGTTAACTCAATCCTATTAAACGAAGTCGGCCTAGCGCTCAAGCTAACCTTGAGCGCTATTGTTAAAGTGTTGCGTAATGACACGCCTCATCCTTGCTCCACTGATAAACTGTTACCATTGAGCCAACAATGGCTAACGGCTTATGTTTTAACTCAACGTTTCCTTCCCGCAAAGTATTCCAGCGCCCACACCAAAGCGATACCGGTACACATGGCCACAAGCGCCCAGATAAACTGTGATGGCTGGCCAGTCACGGCTTCAAACTGCATGGGTGATAAGTTTTGCTCTAGCAGTGGCACTTGTTCTCCATGGGAGTTAGTGCGCCACGTCAGCACTTGTTTCCATGGCCAAATTTTACCTAAGGTGCCCAGCATCAAACCGGTCAAAAAAATCAATGTGGCGTCATGATACTTACGCAGTAATGCCGATAAGAGATGACTAAATGACAGCAAACCAACAATACAGCCCGCCGCAAAGGTCGCCAACACAGCGATATCGATATTCTTGGCCGCGCTCAGCACCGAGGTATACAGGCCCAGTAGCAGCAAAATAAAGCTGCCGGAGATCCCCGGTAACAGCATGGCGCAAATCGCAATACAGCCGCCAATAAAGACATTTAAGTAGGTCATCTCCATTGCGATAGGGTTAAGCATGGTGATGCCCCACGCAAATACAGCGCCCATTACAAACAAGGCCAAACGCACCAGACTAAAACCCTGTACCTGCTTTAACATATGCACCACAGAGATAATGATCAGGCCGAAGAAAAACGACCACACAGGGATTGGGTGAGCCACCAGCAGATAGGTGATCAATTTAGCCAAGGTAAAGATACTGGTTAAAATACCGCCGAATACCGCGAGTAAAAATGGGCCATTGATATGTTCAAACGCGGCCTTAATGCCCTGCTGACGAACGAGCTTAATCAGATTAGGGTTAATGCGGCGGATACTCTCCAGTAGGGTGTCTAAAATTCCGGTAATAAACGCGATAGTACCGCCAGATACGCCCGGCACCACGTCGGCGGCGCCCATCGCCATGCCCTTTAAATAAGTCAGCAGGTATTTCACTCAAAATCCTTATGTTAATGATTAATGCTTAGGCTCTGGAGCCTCTGTGGGGGATTATACCCATGCTCACGAAGCAAGTGGAAATGAACTTTGTTTTATTCAGTTTTAATCATCTCTGCGGCCGCTCTACTGCGCCCCAATTGTTAACTAGCCCCTATTGTTAACTAATTGTGATTAGGCTAACCTAGGCACTCATCAGACCAGATAAATATAATCATAGACACTCATAATGAAACAGAAACCCACCAAAGTTATGCGCCTCTACCACAGGCTGAGCAAACTCCCCCTTGGCAATAAGCTGTTCTCAATCATGGTGGCACGCATGGCCCCCTATTTTGGCACCATACGCCCGTTGATCACCGAGTTACGCCCCAATTACTGCCAATGCCTGATCAAAAAACGTAAGGCGGTGCACAATCATATTCAGACCGTGCATGTTATCGCCATCTGTAATGGCTTAGAAATGGCCATGGGGGTGATGGCTGAGGCCTCTATTCCGGCGCACCTAAGGTGGATCCCCAAAGGGATGAGTGTCGACTATACCGCAAAGGCGGGCAGTGACATCCGCTGCGAAGCTGTGGTACAACCTGAGCAATGGGTTGAGGGCGATCTATTGGTGCCCGTGACCGCTTATGATCAAGATGATGTTGTCGTTGTAAAAGGACATATCAAACTGTGGATCTCGGCCAAACCCACCCCAAAAGCGGCGGCTTAGGCGCTAGCTTCCTCATTACCCCATACAGGATGTAGGTACCCCATTGAGACCACTAACAGGCACACTCGTTAATTGGAATAACGACAAGGGTTATGGCTTTATTCAACCCGATAATGGCAACGAACGACTGTTTCTCCATATCAGTAGCTTAGGGGCGCAGGCTACAGCGCCCAAAGTCGGTGTTAAATTGCATTACCAAACAGCAAAAGACAAGCAGGGGCGCAGCTGCGCCCTCATCGTCGATGATAAGGGCGCGCCCGTGTATCAGCGCAGAGGCAAGATTAACACCAAAGCTAAACGGCATAAACACAAGGCCCCCTCTCGCTTTGGTGGACAACTCGGGTTTAGGTTACTGCTGATTGGCGCCTTGTTTAGCGGTCTGTTCTTTGCCAGCCTAATGCAACGCCTACCTATTGGCTTAATACTCTATTATCTCCTTGTTAGCCTAATCACGTACCTTGCTTACGCCCAAGATAAACAGGCGGCGCAAACCGGGCAGTGGCGCATCAAAGAAAATAGTTTACAACTCTTAGCACTCATTGGTGGCTGGCCTGGTGCCCTGCTCGGCCAACATTCATTGAGGCACAAATCTAAAAAAGTGACCTTTCGTCTTGGCTTATGGCTAATGGTGCTATTAAACAGCAGCTTGCTTATCTGGCTGGTGACAGATAATGGCCAAGCCATGCTTAAGCAATGGTTAAGGTAACCCATTTTCAATAGTTTATACCGATGAGATAGCTATATTTAGCCTAAGAGATTGGTTATCATGGCGCCAGGGTTAACCAGAAGAATTGACTATGAGAATGTTATTAGCGGTTGTCGTTATTGCTGGAGTGTTGTTCTACTTCTACAGCAGCATGAACAACCAAAAAGCGGCCAAAAAAAATATCGAAATTGGCCAGAAATTTTTAGCCGACAATAAAAACCAACCGGGCGTGGTCGAGACCTTATCAGGCCTGCAATATCAAGTACTGGCTAAAGGAGAAGGTAACGTCCATCCCAAAGCCAGCGATACCGTGACGGTGCATTATCACGGCACCTTAATCGACGGCACAGTCTTTGACAGCTCAGTTGAGCGCGGTGAGCCCATCGCTTTCCCGCTTAATCGGGTGATTAAAGGGTGGACCGAAGGAGTACAATTGATGAGTGTTGGCGACAAGTATCGTTTCTTTATCCCAAGCACGCTCGCCTATGGCAACCGTGCAACGGGTAAAATTGAGGGCGGCTCGGTACTGATTTTTGATGTTGAACTCATCAGTATCGACAACTAGTCGCAAGAGCGACGCTCGCTCAACAAAAAACGCGCCCCCCAAGGCGCGTTTTTTTATGCATTAATCATTAGGGCCTGTTGATCTTTGCTGGTTGAATTTTGTTCGAGACAAAAACGTTTTAATTGAGGCGAGTGGATTGCAGCCTAGTCATCTAAGCAAAATTCACTTAACAAAGAGTAAAACGTTTTTAGCCGACCCCTTCGGGCAGCGTTTGTTGGTCATTTCTACTGCGTTCTCAGCTTTTTATGTAGAACAACTACACCACAAAGCTTCTGCCTTGTATAAATGCCCAGCAATTCGCTGCAAAAACAACCTTGAAAGATCAACAGACCCTAGTACCCAAATGGGTTATCGATTGAGTGAGCAGGCTCGGTAAACCATACTGGGCCCTGCTCTGTCATGTAAAAGTGATCTTCATGCCGCACACCAAACTCACCCGGCACACACAGCATAGGCTCATTACTAAAGCACATTCCCGCTGCCAGTGGTGTGTGATCGTTTAATACCAAATAGGGCCACTCATGGATATCGAGTCCAACACCGTGACCGGTACGATGTGGCAACCCTGGCACGTCATATCCAGGGCCAAAACCTGCGGCCTCCAGCACATCACGCGCGGCGCGATCGACACTAGCACAGGTCGCGCCAATTTGAGCCGCATCAAATGCCGCAAGCTGAGCCTCTTGCTCTAACTGCCATAACTGTCGCTGGCGCGCACTAGGCGTGCCAAACACATAGGTGCGAGTAATATCTGAATTATACCCATGTAACTGGCAACCAGTATCGATAAGCACAGTGTCATTTAATGCTAACGCCTTAGGCGATTTCACTCCATGGGGGTAAGCGGTGTCTTCACCAAAGAGTACAATACAAAAATAAGAGCCAGCAGCAATGCCGACCGCCTTATGCGCGTCGTTGATAAAGGCTTCTACCTCGGCTACCGTGATCCCTTCATATAAGATACGCGCCGCCGCTTGGTGCACCGCTAAGGTCATCTCTTTCGCCCGTTGCAGCAGGGCTAACTCCTGAGCCGATTTTATCATGCGGCAGCCCGCAGTAATGGTTTTAGCATTGACATACTCAAGATGCGGCGCCACTTGACGCACACCGTCAAAGATAAAAAAGGCGGCAGATTCATCGATACCGACCTTACCTTGCGCTACGCCCATCTGCGCTAATACCTTAGCGCACAAGGCATAAGGGCTCTCATCTTCATGCCAAGTATTCACCTCGCCTTCAATCACCATAAAGCCGAGTAGGGTCGATAATTCAAATGCCGGCGCGATATATTGCAACGCACCGTTAGCCGGTAAGATAGCCCCCACCATGCGCTCGCTAGCATACCAGCGCGTGCCGGTAAAATAATACAGATTAGTCCCCGCATTAAGGTAGATGGCATCTATCCCCTGCGCTTGCATTAATGCCTGCGCCTTGGCAATTCTTGCCTGATATTCAGCGTAGCCTATCGCCTCAACCCCTTGAGTCATATCAACAAGCTTGGCCAATTCCTGTGCCGGCGTTGAACCACCTATACCGTTTGTCGTCGTTATTGTCATTACACTACCTTTGATGCGTCGGCGCTAACCTGTTAGCGCCACTCATCTGATTAAATGAAGGGATGATTATTTGGCATAAAGTATACAAAAATTTAGCCGTGATTAAATAGCAAATCGTGCGCCGCGATTGGCCCACTCAGGGTTAATAAATAGAAGTTCAATAAGCCCGTTAAGGCTCAGGCTATAACTCAAGTTTCTGCTCTTTGCTTACCGTTATTCGCCCCCACGCCATCAACAACAAATGCATGGCGATCAACGGAATGCAGGTCACGAGCATCACTTCCCAGCCCATATTATGTAACACCCAGCCGGCGCTGAGTGATGCCACCGCTTGGGCGCTAAAAACAAAAGCATCGTTAAAGGACTGCACCTTAAAACGCTCATCACTATGATAAAATTGCGGTAACAGTACCGTCCCACCCACAAAGAGAAAATTCCAACCGATCCCGAGTAACACCAGTGCCAGCCAGTAATTAAGCAGATCATGCCCCAGCAAAGCCACCACAATGGTGATCCCATAGGCGGCAAGCCCCACCAGCATCATAGGTTTGGGGCCAAATTTTGACATCAAATAACCACTGAATAATGAGGGGAAATACATCGCAATAATGTGACTTTGGATAACCCATTTAGTATCGGCTAATGAATGGTGCTCAACATGGTGCATATGCAGTGGTGTCGCGGTCATAATAAAACTCATCATGCCATAACCTATGGTGGCCGCGCCGATGGCGGTCCAAATCTGAGGTTGCAACAAGATCTGCTTTAAGTCTCGACCGTCGCGGCGCTTAACCACCTGACGCCCCATCGGCGCATCGACGTTTTCATAAAAGCTTAATATCACCGCAGCGGTTAGGCACACTAAGGTTAAAAAGATAAAAGCGCCCACATAAGGCTGGCTTATCAGCTCAGATCCTAAGACTGCCAATTCGGGGCCAAAGAACGCCGCCACCAGCCCGCCGACTAACACCCGTGATGCGGCTTTAGCCCCATCAATGGCTGCCACCGACTCCATCGCCGCAAATCGATACTGCTGCACCACCGCCCCGGCTGCGCCCAGCATAAAACCGCTCACACAGAATAAGCCAAACCAATGCAACTGCGTGGCAATCGCCGCAACCACACCGGCGCAGGCGCCTAACAATGCCCCCGAAATAAACACTGTTTTACGCCCAAAACGGCGCATTAAGCGGCTCACTGGAATTACCGATAACGCTACGCCTATCACCATCATGGCGATGGGTAGCGTCGCTAATGCGGCGCTTGGGGCCAGCTCGACACCAATTAAGCCCCCTAGCAACATCATCATCGGCGTGGCGCTCATGGCGAACGCCTGCGCTAGGGTTAATACCCATACATTTCTTGGCATTAGCTTACTTCCTGGTCAGTTATCTTATTGTCATTATTATCGATACAAGATAAACCAGTATGGCCGTTGCAATCTAGTACAAATCCTTAACGGCACTTCCAACCCACGCCAGCAACTGCGATAATCCTTGCACTTAAAGCCCGACGCCACAAGATTGTGGTAATAACAGGAGCCATAATGACCCAACCGATTGCAGAACGCCTTAGCGCCGTGCGCGCCGAGATGACGACCGCTAATATCGATGCTTTTATCGTCCCTCGAGCCGATGAATACCTCGGCGAATATGTGCCAGAACGCAACGAGCGTTTACACTGGTTAACCCATTTCACCGGCTCTGCCGGTATGGCTATCGTGTTAAAAGAGCACGCAGCCATCTTTGTCGATGGCCGTTACACAGTGCAAGTGAAACAACAAGTCGATGAGACGCTGTTTCAATATCAAAGCCTCACCGACACGCCGCAGATCCCCTGGTTAATAACACAGCTGCCGAGCGGGGCTAAGGTCGGCGTCGATGCACGCTTACATTCACTGAGTTGGTATCAAGATGCCAAGACCCAGCTCGAACGCGCAGGCATTGAGCTGGTCTGTGTCAGCGACAACCCTATCGACAGGCATTGGCATAATCGCCCTGCAGCATCGACCCATGAGATCATTTTATTTGATCAACAAAGCGCCGGGGCCAGCAGCCACGACAAGCGCATCCACATTGGCCAATTGATTAAACAAGCCGGCGCCAATGCGGCGCTTATCGCCGCACTGGACTCATTTTGCTGGTTGCTGAATATTCGTGGCCGCGATGTGCCTCGCTTACCTGTGGTACTGGGCACCGCTTTGCTGCATGCCAATGGCGATATGGTGTTATTTACCGACATCAATAAACTGCCCGCAGGCATCAGCGAACACGTAGGCGCAGGCGTCAGCTTTAACGCTGAAAGCGAACTCGAAACTGCGCTAAGCCAACTCAATGGCGTTAAGCTATTGGCTGACCCCAACAACGCCAACGCTTGGATGCAACTGGTTGCCGAGCAACATGGCGCTAAGCTCATCACAGGTGACGATCCGGTCGCCTTACCCAAGGCGCAGAAAAACCCAGCAGAATTAGCCGGCATGACCGCCAGTCATATCCGTGATGGTGTGGCCGTCAGCCAATTTTTAGCGTGGTTAGACAACGAAGTGGCCGCCAAACGTCTCTATGATGAAGGCCAACTGGCCGATAAATTGGAAAGCTTTCGCCTAACCGACCCGCGCTATCGCGAGCCGAGTTTCGATACCATTTCGGCCGCTGGCGCGAATGCGGCGATGTGCCATTACAATCATAACAATGGCACGCCCGCTATGATGAGCATGAACAGTCTCTATCTGGTCGACTCTGGCGCGCAATACCTCGATGGCACCACAGATGTGACTCGCACTATCGCCATTGGTGATGTCACCGATGAGCAGCGTAAGATGTTCACCTTAGTGCTTAAAGGCCATATCGCACTTGACCAAGCACGCTTCCCTAAAGGCACCACAGGGCAACAGCTCGATGGCTTTGCGCGCCAATACCTGTGGCAGCACGGCTTCGATTATGATCATGGCACCGGCCATGGCGTCGGCCACTTCTTAAGTGTGCACGAGGGACCACAGCGGATCGGTAAAAACAGCAACAATGTGGCTTTATTGCCCGGCATGGTACTGTCCAATGAGCCAGGATATTACCGCGCCGATGCGTTTGGTATTCGCATCGAAAACTTAGTCGCCATTCGTCCATGCCAAGCATTGGCTGGGGCTGAACGAGAGATGTATGAGTTTGATGCGCTCACCTTAATCCCCATTGATACGCGCCTAGTTGAGCGCCAGTTGCTGACAACGCAGGAGCTCACTTGGCTTAATGATTATCATCAACGAGTGCGTGACACCTTATCACCATTAATGCAAGGTGACGCGCTAGCTTGGCTATTACAAGCAACCGCAGCGATTTAAGTTACGTTCAAGTGATGACAACTTTTCTGTAAAAAATATCGATAAACAGCACCGAATCTAGGTGCTGTTTTTATTTCTACTGATAAAAACTCACTCAGGGCTTACCTAGCATTACATCCAAAGCTCGAACTTTATTAAGCGCACTTACCCCAATACAATAAAAGTGCAGGTTTTAACCAAAAATTTTGCTATACTCCGCGGCCGCCATTTGGCGTCGGTCATTAATCTAGCGATGCGTTCTCTACTGATTAAATAGACCAAACTAAATTGTTATATTGTCGATATGTTGAATAGGTAAAAACAGGATACCCCAATGAGATTTGAATCTTTTAGTTTTGCTCCAGAGATTGTGCGTGCTATCTCCGATTGTGGCTATCAAAAAATGACGCCTATTCAGCAGCAAGCGATTCCAGCGATTCGCCGTGGTCAAGATGTACTGGCTAGTGCACAAACCGGTACTGGTAAAACAGCAGCCTTCGCGTTGCCGATACTGCAAAAGATGGTTGATAAGCCAAGCGAAACCCAACGCTCAAACACCCGCGCCTTAATTTTAGCGCCCACCCGAGAGCTCGCGGCTCAAGTGGCTGACAATATCAAAGAGTACAGCCGCTATCTGCCTATCTCTGTGCTGACCATTTATGGCGGCGTCAAGATGGATACCCAAGCGCAAAAGCTGAAAAAAGGGGCCGACATTATTGTCGCCACGCCCGGGCGCTTACTCGAGCATATCCAAGCCTGTAACTTGAGCCTGTCGAATGTGGAATTTTTGGTACTCGATGAAGCCGACCGTATGTTGGATATGGGCTTTATCAGCGACATTCAAAAAATCTTACAAGCAGTAAACAGCAAGCGTCAAAACCTGTTGTTCTCGGCGACCTTCTCTAATGCCGTTAAGCAACTGGCTAACGAAATGTTGGTTAAACCAAAGCTTATCAGCGTGGACAAACAAAACACCACAGCGGTAACCGTCAGCCAAGTGGTTTATCCGGTAGAGCAACGCCGCAAGCGTGAGTTACTGTCTGAGCTTATCGGTAAGAAAAACTGGCAACAGGTGTTGGTGTTTACCGCCACCCGTGAAGCGGCCGACACCTTAGTGAAAGAACTTAACCTTGACGGCATTCCTGCGGCCGTGGTCCACAGTGAAAAAGCCCAAGGCAATCGCCGCCGTGCGCTGCGCGAATTTAAAGAGGGCAAGGTACGCGCATTGGTTGCGACCGAAGTGGCCGCTCGTGGCTTAGACATCCCAGCGCTGGAATATGTGGTTAACTATGATCTGCCCTTCCTCGCCGAAGACTATGTGCATCGTATTGGCCGTACAGGCCGTGCCGGTCGCAGCGGCGTCGCCATCTCTTTGGTGAGCCGTGAAGAGGAGCGCACCTTAGCCGATATCGAAAAATTGATCGGCACTAAGATCCGCCGCATCACTATTCCGGGCTACGAAGTGGGCAGTCGTGAGCTGCTGATTAAACAGCTGCAAAAACGTCGCAGCTTTGCTAAAAAGCAACAGCGTAGCGACAATGTGGGCGCGCAAGTGATCGCTGAGAAGAACATGGGCGCTCGCCGCGTCAAAGTGAAGAACTCGGCAAACGCTAAAATTAAGAAGCAAAAATAATCGACGTACGGTCACAAAATTATTTACTAAACAATTAAGGCACTTAACGGTGCCTTTTTTGTGCACCGCGCTTAATTATGCATCGTAAGCCGCGTGCCACTAATAGCCTCAGCATCGTTCGCTATCGCGAACAAGCACAGGGTGATCACCGCACTCTAGGGCGTTAGCGACAACATAAGGTATACTCGGCGGGCAAATTGCCCCCTTTTTTTGTGCTCGGAGAAACCATGACAGAGCAAACCTATAATCAAGCCCTCGTTGAATTAGCGCAAGCAGGACTGGCCGCTTTAGCTGCACGCGCCGACAGCCCCAACGCCCTTAAAACCGCCGCGGCCGAGAGTCACTTTATCTGCAGTTGGATGGCGCAATCGTTAAAGGAGCGCCGTTTTTCAAAACTGGTGGCTGACGATCTGAATCACTGGATCCGCGACGGACGTAGCATGGGCGCCGCAGCTAATCTGCCGGGGTTACTGGCTCGTATCGACCAGCAATACCGCGCAGCGATGGACAACCACACCATTGGGGCATCGCTGCAAACTATGCTCGACTCTCTCAACGAGGATGACTGGTTGGTGATTGTGGATTGCGAAGTCAGTGGCAAACTCAAGCTCGACAGCGATGGCCGCAACAGCTTAATCATCTCAGTGGAGCAATATGAGCAAGATATTGCCGAGGGTAAATTACTAAAACCTATTACCCTTTATGTGCGCAGCGATGAACAAGCGCTCGCTAAGTTAGCCGCCGAGCATCAATTGTTGCTCAGCGCGGGGAATAAAAAAGCCAGCTTAATTAAGCATCATAAGGCCTATAAGCTCTATCCTAATAATCGACAGCCGGCGCTTGCCCTGCTCGTCAAATAACTAAAATAACCCCGATAGCCAGCCAACGAGACAGCCCATGACATCAAGATCACACTACAATGCCCTGTGCCAGCAGTTTAAAACCATCTATCATTTTGAGCACTTACAAGCCCTTGGTGACTGGGATCAAGCCACCATGATGCCAGCGGGCGGCAGTCAGGCGCGGGGTGAAGCGATGGCGCAATTAGCCTTGCACATTCATGCATTAAAAACCGCCCCCAGCCTAGCGGAACACTTGGCCCGCGCGGCCGACGAGCCCTTATCTGCCGCGCAACAGGCTAACCTGCGTGAAATGCGCTATCAGCAGCTACAAGCGACCGCGCTGCCGGGCAAGTTGGTGCAGGCGAAAACGCAATTAACCTATACTTGTGAACATGCCTGGCGCGCCCAGCGACAACAAAACGACTGGCAAGGATTTAAACCAAATTTAGAAGCCGTTATCGCCTTGGTGCGAGAAGAGGCGCAGATCTTAGGTGAGGCACAGCAGCTTGCGCCCTACGATGCGCTGCTGAATAAATTTGAGCCCGGTACCACTATGGCGCAAATTGATCGCGTGTTTGGCGACCTCAAAACCTGGTTACCCTCGCTCATCCAGCAGGTACAAGCCAAGCAGCAAGAGTGGCCGACCAAGACGCTGCCTCACGCGACAATCGCCCAGCAAAAAGCGCTCAATCTAGATGTGATGACCTTGCTGGGGTTTGACTTTAAGCAGGGCCGACTCGATACCAGCAGCCACCCCTTTTCAGGCGGAGTTCCGGGCGATGTGCGCATCACAACCCGCTATGATGAGCATGACTTTTTAACAGCACTCTTTAGCACTATCCATGAAACTGGCCACGCCAGATACGAGCAAGGCTTACCCCTTGAGTGGCGCGGCCAGCCCGCAGGTAATGCACGATCCATGGCGATACATGAAAGCCAAAGTCTATTTTTTGAGATGCAGATGGCGCGCGGCACGGGCATATTGCCGCTATTACTGCAACGCATTAATCACCATTTAGGCTGCCAGCTCAGTGAACTTGAGCTACAACATTGGCTCACTCGAGTGTCACCGGGGCGCATTCGCGTCGATGCCGATGAGGTCACTTATCCCTGCCATATCATGTTGCGCTATGAGGTGGAAAAAGACCTGATTGAGGGTCGTTTAACGGTAGCCGATCTGCCCGAATTTTGGGACACCTCGATGCAATCACTCTTAGGCCTATCCACCCTGGGGGATTACCGCAACGGCTGTATGCAAGATATTCACTGGCCAGTGGGTGAACTGGGTTACTTCCCAAGCTATAGTTTAGGCGCCATGTATGCAGCCCAATTTAGCGCCAGCATGCAAAACCAAATTGGCAGTATCGATGCCTTAATTGCCGCGGGCGAACTGACATTAGTGACCCAATGGTTACAGGACCATATTTGGTCGAAAGGCGCATTACTGACAACTGATGAGTTAGTCATCGCCGCCACTGGAGAGACACTAAACCCGGCGCACTTTAAGCAGCATTTAATGACTCGCTACCTCTAATTTTCCTGGGGTAATGGCATCTAGATAGTCGCACCGTGATCACCCTGTACTTGCCATCACGGGGCGGCTTATAACGCCCAAATTGATTAGCCTAGCCAGCTGTGAGACCATCAACATTAATCACCACTGACAAGAAAGCGACTCATAGAGTACAACCGCCATGATTATCCGCCCTATTCACGCCGCTGACTGGCCCGCGATACTGCAGATCCAAGATGAGTGCTACCCCAATATCGAACCCGAATCGCTACAGGCACTGCAAAGTAAGGTACAACTGTCACCAGACTCTTGCTACGCCATCGAACGTAACGAGCAACTGATTGGCTATTGCCTCGCCCATCCATGGCAATTGGATCAGCCGCCAACATTAGAGCAGGTAGTAACTCAGCCTAGCCGCTGCAATACCCTGTATCTGCACGACATCGCCTTATCATCCAAGGCCAGAGGTTTAGGCGCGGGTGAACAGATCTTTAAGCGCTTAATCGATAACGCCAAACAGCACAATGTGGCCAGTATCTCTTTAGTGGCCGTGGGCGGTGCTCACACATATTGGCAACGATTAGGCTTTAAATCGCGTATAATCAGCAAATCTCTCGACGACTACCCCGCTGACGCCTGCTATATGGTGTATCCGTTAGCTTGAGCTGGGTCTGTAAGTCGATGAAAAATTAGTTAATTACATATTTAAGAGAGCAATATGGCCCGTAGAGTCGGTTACACCTTTAACAAGCAGTACAAAGAGATCAACTTCGTTTACGACAAGTATAACGACATGTATGAAGCGGTTGCAGCCGCCGAAGGGGTCGATTTGACCCGTTATCATGCGATGGAAGCCCAAGTGGCGATGACCTCTAAAGGCTCACAAGCGGTAAAAGATTATCGCTTAAAAGAGTTTGAGCGCTTTGGCTTTACCAAAATTCACTTTATTCGCGATGAAGTCGAATAATCAGATCTTAATGGCAGCCATAACAGCCCTAGCTAACCTGTAGATGTAGGAACTCAAATGTCCAATAGTGAACACGCTAACTTTCCTCGGGCGGGATTTATTCGCCGCCTCGGGGCCATCGTTTATGACTTATTACTGGCCGTGGCGGTATATATGATCGCTGGCGCCATCGGCTTTGGTGTCTTTATCGCACTCACCGCCAGCGGCATGTTATCGATGCAAGGTGTTGATCATGTCTCCGATCTGCTCAACGGCACCCCGCTTTATCAAGGTCTGTATCAGCTGTGGATCGCCTTGTGTGTAGGGCTGTTTTACGTCCTGTTTTGGAGTTACGGCGGCCAAACCCTCGGCATGCGCGCTTGGCGTCTGAAGCTCCAACACCCTAACGGCCAAAGCCTGAGTGTGATCACCGCCACCGCACGTTTAGTCTGGTCACTGCTTGGCATAGGTAATTTGTGGATCTTAATCAATGGCGACAAGCTCGCGCTGCAAGATATGATGACCCGCTCTGAAGTGGTGGTATTGTCTAAAGAAGCCAACCAACTGCGTAATTGGCACGGGGTATAACCCTCAACACCAGCATCAAAAAAGGACCATTCAATGGTCCTTTTTTGTGCTAGGTGCTAGGTTTTCGCGCAACGAGTTTAAACCTTTCAGCCTTATTTACGAATGTAGTAAATCGCCAAGCTACTGAAGATCAAAGGCGGCATTATCGCCCCAAGAATAGGCGGTAAGCCATACACTAAGGTCATGGGGCCAAATATCTCATTACAGATATAAAAACTGAAACCGGCCATCACCCCCAATAACACTCTGGCGCCCATGGTCACGGTGCGCAGCGGCCCAAATACAAACGACAGCGCCACCAACATCATTACCGCCACGGTCACTGGCTGCATCACCTTACGCCATAGTGCCAGTTCATAACGACCGGAATCTTGATTGTTAATCTTTAAATAGTCCAGATAATCCACCAAGCCTTCGATAGACAAGCCCTCGGGTTTCACCGACACCACGCTAAGCTTATCTGGCGTAAGCGTCGATTCCCAGCGGTAAAGGGTTAAATTGCTCGAGCTCACCCTATCTTGTTCCAGCAAGGTTTGACGCACATCCAAGAGGCGCCAATGATCGCCCGAATAGACTCCGCGCTTTGCCGCAATCGTGCGCACCAGGTTGAGTTCGGCGTCAAACTCATACAGTACAATATTACGTAGGTTATCAATACTTTGGATTTCACCTATATTAACAAATAGATCGCCATCTTTAGCCCAGATCCCACGGCTGGATTTAAACAGACTACCGCCAGACACTTTCACCGCTTGCAACTCTTTCGCGTGACGCTCGGCAACGGGTGCGCCCCATTCCCCCAAGGCCATCACAATTAGCATCAGTGGCACCGCGGTTTTCATCGCCGATAAGGTAATTTGAAAGCGTGACAAACCAGATGACTGCATCACCACTAACTCAGAGTTAGAGGCCAGCATGCCCATGCCGATCAACGCGCCGAGTAGCACCGCCATCGGGAAAAACATCTCAATATCACGGGGGATCAAAAACAGCACGTAAATGCCTGCATCCACCATGGAATAACTGCCGCGCCCCACGACACGCAGTTGATCGACCCACTTAATAATGCCCGACAAACCGGTAAGCACCAGCAAGCACAATGCCGAGGTGGTGATCAGGGTGCGGGCGATATAGAAATCTAAAATTCTCATGCGGCCACCTTCTTACGTCTTAGAAGGCCAGCAAGTTTGGCGCCAAAAGGTCGTTCCTTACCCAGTAGCAATATGCCTAACAACAGCGCCGACGCATGGATCCACCACATGCCTAAATAGGCCGGGATCACCTCATCTTCGAGTGCTTTACGCCCGGCAATCATCAAACCAAAATAACCTAGGTAAAGTAAAATCGCCGGAAACATCTTGGCAAACTTACCTTGACGCACATTAACCCGCGCCATGGGCACGGCAATTAAGGTCATAAAGGGGATCGCCAACGGAATGGCCAAACGCCAATGGAACTCGGCGACGGCGCCCGCCCCTTCGGTGGCCATCAATTGGTCGATAGGCAAAGCCGACAACTTACGCCTTCGCTGATCCACCTCTTGCTCTTTAATCTGCATCTCATACCCGCTAAATTCAACCAACTGATAGTCGAGTTGATTAGGAGTATTTTGGTACTGAGTGCCCTCGTTTAGCTTGAGCCTTTGCGCGCCCGATTCATCTTCCACCACACTGCCCCCATGAGCGACAACGATGTTGGATTGCCCCGAATCATCCTCAGGATCAGGTAACTGGGCCACAAATACTTTATCTAGTTGATTGTCACGGCCAATACGTTCAACAAACAATACCGCTCGACCATTGGGGCTGGTTTGAAAACGCCCTTGAGTGATTGCCGCGAGTCCCGCTTCAGACTGGGCATGTTCTAACACGCGATTTTGCGCCTCTTCGGCCCAAGGCGTCACATAAATCGATAATATGCCGGTAAACAGCATATTGGCTAGCGCCAGCAGTAGAGTGACGCGGGTGATATACCATTCGCTTACCCCGACCCCATGTAACACCACCATTTCACTTTCGGCATACATGCGCCCATGGGCCACCAAAATGCCCAAAAACAGGCTTAAGGGCACTACAAGTACGGCAAGGTAAGGCAGGTTAAGGCCAAGCAGGGTCATGACTAAGGAGGCCGGAAACTCTCCTTCGGATGCATCAGCAAGTACGCGGACAAAATGTTGGCTAATAAAAATAGCTAACAGCACTAAAAGTACCGCCATTTGCGCTTTTAAAACTTCTCGAATCAAGTATCTAAATACAATCACAGGCAGGATCCAGTCCCTAAACTTATATTTATGCTGGTGTCAGCCTACTTTTCATGTAGACTGTCTACTTTTGGTAGTTTTGTGACCAAACCTTAACTAAACTTGGCAGAAGAACACCCATAAAATTAACAGCGGTGTACCATTTTTTAGGGACGATTTGGACATAAGCAGACATTATCTAATAAATAATAAAATTTGTCTTTAAGAATCTAGGAGAGCTCATGGAGTTTAGCGTTAAGAGCGGCAGCCCAGAAAAACAACGGTCAGCCTGTATTGTCGTTGGTGTCTATGAACCTAGACGCCTATCTGGTATTGCAGAGCAACTCGACAAAATCAGTGAAGGCTATATTAGTAACCTTTTACGCCGTGGCGATTTAGAAGGTAAACCTGGACAGATGCTACTGTTGCATCATGTACCTAACGTGCTAAGTGAGCGCGTACTATTGGTTGGCTGTGGCAAAGAGCGCGAGCTCGATGAGCGCCAATACAAGCAGATCATCACCAAAACCATTAACACCCTCAATGAAACGGGTTCGATGGAAGCGGTGTGCTTTTTAACCGAGCTGCATGTTAAAGGGCGCGATACCTACTGGAAAGTCCGCGAAGCGGTCGAAACCACCCAAAACAGCTTGTACTGCTTCGATGCACTCAAGACTCGCAAAGGCGAAACCCGTCGTCCGCTGCGCAAATTAGTGTTTAATGTGCCTACCCGCCGCGAACTGACCTTAGGCGAACGGGCTATCGAACACGGCATGGCCGTCTCTTCAGGGATGCACCTGTGCCGCGACGTGGCCAATATGCCACCTAACATCTGTAACCCTGCTTACCTTGCCTCACAAGCGCGTCAAATTGCCGAGCACCACGACACCTTAAAAGTGAGCACCCTAGGTGAAGAGCAAATGGCCAAACTGGGCATGAACTCCTACCTTGCCGTCGGTCGTGGCAGCGACAACGAATCTGTCATGACGGTCATGGAATATAAGGGGTCGGTCGACAGCACAGAAAAACCTATCGTATTGATAGGTAAAGGTCTTACCTTCGACTCAGGCGGTATTTCTCTCAAACCTGGCGAAGCCATGGATGAGATGAAGTACGACATGGGCGGCGCAGCCGGTGTGATTGGCGCAATGAAAGCCTTATGTGAGCTTAAGCTACCTATCAATGTAGTGGGCATCTTAGCCGGCTGTGAAAACATGCCGTCGAGCAATGCTTACCGCCCGGGCGATATCTTAACCACCATGTCGGGGCAAACCGTTGAGGTACTCAATACCGATGCGGAAGGCCGCTTAGTGTTATGCGATGTACTGACTTACGTTGAGCGTTTCGACCCAGAGTTGGTGATCGATACCGCGACCCTAACGGGCGCCTGCGTGATCGCACTGGGTAAGCATGCTTCAGGGCTGTTTTCGTCACATAACCCATTAGCACACGAGCTACTTAATGCGGGTGAGCAAAGTGGTGACCGCGCATGGCGCATGCCACTGTGGGATGAGTATCAAGAGCACCTTGAAAGCCCCTTTGCCGACATGACCAACTTAGGTGGCCGCCCAGCTGGCGCTATCACCGCGGCGTGTTTCCTGTCACGCTTTACCAAAAAGTACAATTGGGCCCACATCGACGTTGCAGGCACAGCATGGAACAGTGGCGCAAACAAGGGGGCAACTGGCCGTCCAGTGCCTTTGTTAACCCAATTTCTGATCAATCGCGCCGGTGTTGAACAAGGCGAGTAATTGATACAGTAAAAAGGTTTTTGGCCGATAAAAGTGAAGCGCTCAGCTTCACTTTTTTTATCTGGCTAACAACCGAGCGGATCGCCAAGTGCTGTAATCACTTTCAACCACTTGTTGATGCACAGTAAACCGACTAACCTAACCATAAATTAGACCTGACAAGGGATGTCTGGTGGAAGAAACCATTTTGAATTCAGACTTTAATCTCGACAAATTTTCTTGTAGCAACTGCGCCAACAACACCCAGTTATGCTTTGATTTTACCATGGCCTTTCAGCCCATCATTAATATTAAGCAACAGCAGATATTTGGCTATGAAGCCTTAGTGCGCGGCTTAAATAATGAATCGGCCTTTTCTATTATCTCCCAAGTCACCGAAAAAAATCGTTACGCCTTCGATCAGGCGTGTCGGGTAAAGGCCATTGCCTTGGCCTCTAAGCTTGAGCTCGACTCTATGCTGAGCATCAATTTTTTACCTAATGCCATTTATCAACCCGAGCGCTGCATTCGCACCACCCTCGCTGCTGCCAAAGAGTATGGCTTTCCCACCAATAAAATCATGTTTGAATTTACCGAGGTGGAAAAAATTGAAGACAGCAACCATGTTCAACGTGTAGTCGAATACTATCGCTCACTGGGGTTTATCACCGCAATCGATGATTTTGGTGCAGGGTATGCCGGACTGGGCTTATTAGCCAATTTCCAGACCAATATCATTAAGCTCGACATGGATCTTATCCGTAATATCGACCAAGACATTGCGCGCCAAGCCATTGTAAAACACACCCTCAATATGTTTAATGAGCTCAACATCACCTGCCTAGCCGAAGGCATAGAAACTGTCGAAGAGATGGTTTGGCTGCGTGATATTGGTATTGAGCTAATGCAGGGCTACCTGTTTGCCAAACCTGGATTTGAGCACCTGCCACAAGTCGATTTTTCTCAGTTTTAACGCCTCAATCGCCACCAAAGAGTTAAGGCGCCAATCAAACGCGCTCACCACACCATTTAGGGACATGAGTTATTGACCAAGAGCGCGGCCTAACGCTGCGCCTTTTAACCCTGACAACCGCCTGTCACTAATACAGCAAGCTAATTCTTCAAGCCAGCCCTTGAAACCAGTCTTTCAAACCCGTCTTTCAAATCTATTCTTCCACCGACGACATTAACTCACCTCAGCAATAGACACACTCATATATCCTCATGGCCATTCACGCCGCAGTTTTGTCATCGTGGGCCATTTTTACAATTGAATAACCTTGATATTCAGCATCAGCATATCTGCTTTAGGTTTTATAACATCTAAATCGGCAAAATATGTCTCTACCCTGCACAGCAAAAAGCAGTGATAAACACCATATTTTTGCCGATACACACTATAAAACCAGTACTGGATTACCCACTGATTAATTGAGAATTTTTGATTTATCATCGGCGAATGCAGTGTGATTAAGCTCAATATATCCCCAAATGCCTAAGCTCATAATAGCCCAACTCATCTACAGCCCAACTCACCTTTCATCGCCGAAAACGCGCTGGGTCTGCGAGATGAAACACAGTGTGAAATCTGTAAGGAATACTGCCAACGTCGCTCTGTTAGCGCCAATTGCAGTCGTAATAATGCGCAAGCTTAGCCCGGTTAGCCATCACCGGCACGACATAAAAGGAAACACTATCCAATGAAATCGTACTTAAATATTGCCTTAATCTGCGTTGCATTCGGCCTCAGTGCCCAAGCACAAGCCTTTGATGCCAAGTTAGCCCAAAGCTATCAGCAGCAGTTTAACAGCGCCAAAGGCGCGACCGTGGGTAAGGCCATTGGCCTAATGAGTCCCGATGCCTTTATAACGCTGGCTCAATCAAACCAACCCATGCTTGCCATCGATATTCGCACCCCCGAAGAGCGTGGCATCTTTGGTTTAGGGATAAACCAGCAAATCGATATTAGTCTTAATGAGCTATTTACCCCAGAAAACCTCGCCAAGATCCCAACCGATAAACCTGTGGTGATAGTGTGTAAATCAGGCCTTCGCGCCATGGCCGCTGGCACGGCGCTGCGTCATCTGGGTTATGACAATGTCAAAGTGCTCAAAGGCGGCTTTGCCAGCCTGACAAAACAAGTTAGCCCCAAACTGGCAAAATAGTGTCGGCGCAAATGAAGATGGCCAACGGCCTGCTTACCAAGCAATTTAACAACGCGAACATCATGAGTTCGCCCGAAAAAAGGAGGTGATGACCCCAATACGCTGCAATACATAGTTAATTATCATCTGTTTATCATCTCTGCATTTAGGCAGCCTGTAAGGGCTGCCCTTTTTTTATCAATTAAAACGGCCACTCCGGCCTTAATCGTTATCTTTATGGTCAAGGAGTTGGCATCTAGGAGTGGAAATTGTTAGGGTGTGATCCGCTCAAACCTGTTTGATACGACATCTTTATATTTGCTCAAAGGAATCCGCTATGTCACGCCTGTTGTTACCTCTATTAACCCTTATTTTCATGCAGTTTTCGATACAGGTTAACGCCGCGACTAATAATGAAGATGCAGAAACTCCCCCAGTAACCCCATTGGCACATTCACAAACGGATATTCTCGATAGACCTCTGATTGAGCGCTATATTCTCGATGAACTGAAACTGTTAAGAAGCGAGCAACAAGATCTTGAGCGCCGCATGATCGTCAGCATTACCGACCGCGAGCTGTCGGTCGCCGACAAGTCACTTAACTATGCCAACGTGACCGTGACCTACTTCTTTTATATTATCGCTGGCGTCGCCTCGCTTATCGCCTTTATCGGCTGGCAATCACTGCGTGAGATAAAAATGAATACCGCCAAACTCGCCGCCGATCAGCTCGATAACATTACCGAACAATATGAATCTAAGTTTAAGGAGTTGGAAAATGACCTTAAACGGAAAAGCCGCATCATCACCAAAAACAACCGTGATATTGAAATTATTAATGAAATCCATACCCTATGGTTACACGCTCAAGGCGCACAAACCCCAGAGCAAAAAATCGCGGTGTACAATGAGATCTTAAACATTCGCCCGGGCGATCTTGAAGCCATGACCTCGAAAGCCGATGCTGCCATGGAGATGCGCGAGTTTAACTGGGCGCTCAGCCTGTGTAATCGCGTGCTCGAAGTCGACTCTAATAACGCCCATGCGCTCTATCAACGTGCCTGCGCCTTCGCCTGCCTAGGGCAGGAAGATCGCGCCTTGTCGGATCTGCAGCAAGCCATTGAAAACAGCGTGTCCTTTAGAGAGGTAGCCGCCAATGAAGCCGACTTTGCGAACCTAAGAGACAACCCAAGGTTCGATATTCTTATCTCATCGACCGAGAGTTAATACAACGCCTGTTCGGCAGGGGCGTGTGCAGATACTTCTGCTACACGGTGAGTAATGTGTTAGCTGACATTTAGCTGAGTTCGTATTTATTGGATGTGTTTGAAGGTCGTACCTTCATTGCTACTTAACGCCTGTCCGGCGAGGAATGTGCAAACACTCTTTTGGCTCGCCGAGATTCCATCCATGGAGGCTCCACGGCGACATCCTGTCGCCAAGGGCCAAAACCGCGTTTACACTGGGTCATTTCGTCTCTTCGATTTGGCTTCATTGGGTAAGGTGAGTGACGTGTTAGCTAACATTTAGCTGAGTTCTTGTTTATTGGATGTGTTTGAAGGTTGTACCTTCATGGCAATCTATCACCTGCGGTGAGGGTTGATTAAGCGTTAACCTTCGCTGCTATCAATCACCTGCCGTGGGCATATGTGCAGATACTTCTGCTACACGGTGAGTGAAGCGTAGCTTCGAGCCCACGAACGAGAGGCAGGGATGCCGAACTGGCTTTTAGATAGGGATATCGTTGTGAGCCATCCGTGGAGGCTCGACGATGGCATCCCTGCCATCAACGTCCGCAGCCGCATCTGCACTGGATTATTAACTTTCTTCGATTTGACTTCATTTGATACAGTCAATGAAGTGCTAGCGAACATTTAGCTGAGTGCTTATTTATTGAATCTGTTTGAAGGTCGTACCTTCATGGCCACTTAACGCCTGCCCGGCGGGGGATGTGCAAACACTATTTTGGCTCGCCGCAAGCACATCCCTGTGGGCTCTGCGAAATCATCCATGATTTCGAAGGCCAAAATCGTGTTTACACTGGGTCATTTCGTCTCTTCGATTTGGCTCTATTGTGGGCGATTGGGAAGGAACCTTTGGCCTAATTTGTATTTACAGGAGATTTGAAGGTCGTACCTTCATTGCTACTTAACGCCTGTCCGGCGAGGAATGTGCAAACACTTCTGCGGCACGGTGAGTGAAGCGTAGCTTCGCGCTAACGAACGAGAGGCATGGACGCCGAACTGGCTTTTAGACATGGACGTTGTTCAAGCACAATCCCTGTGGGCTCTACGCCAGCATCTGATGTGAATGGATTCACAAATGCCGCGATGACACGGATGTCAAAGAGCGGCCATGCTGGCAAAGGCCGCAGCCGCGTTTACACCTATGTCTAACGTCTCTTCGATTTAACTCTATTGTGGGCGATTGAGAAGGAATCTTTGGCCTAATTTGTATTTACAGGTGATTTGAAAGTCGAACCTTCGTGGCAATTTATCGCCTGCCCGGCGGAGGATGTGCAGATACTGCTTCGGGACGCTGTACGCCATCCATGGCCGCTTAACGAAAACATCCATGTTTTCGATACCCTCTGCCGCATCTGCACTGGATTATTAACTTTCTTCGATTTGACTTCATTTGATACTGTCAATGAAGTGCTAGCTGACATTTTGCTGAGTGCTCATTTATTGAATCTGTTTGAAGGTCGTACCTTCATTGCTACTTAACGCCTGTCCGGCGAGGAATGTGCAAACACTATTTTGGCTCGCCGCAAGCACATCCATGTGGGCTCTGCGAAATCATCCATGATTTCGAAGGCCAAAATCGTGTTTACACTGGGTTATTAACTCTCTTCGATTTAGCTTCATTGAGTGGCATCGATACAAGCTATTATTTTTACGGAGAAAATAGCAATAAAATGTGACACAGCTTGTTGAATACTCGCTATAAAATAGATTAAAGTATCACCAATCAAGGACAGAGCTAGGCCAACTCGACTCAAGCATCGACCACGCCATTCAGGGAATGAAAAGCCAACCACCCCCTTAAAAAGTTGACTCTGACTGCACTTATTGCTGATCTCTAATTCTATATAAGGGGTTTTATGTCTAAAGACGTATTAGAAAAAATTTCAAAGCAAGCCCAGGATTATTACAAAAATTCACCAGTAATAATATTGGGTAGCGGTGCTTCTGCTGCTTTTAAAATGTCTGGTATGTGGCAATTAGCAAAACACCTAATAGAACATGTTGATGCTTCTGACTTAAGTGGCGACGAACAAACTTCATGGGTAAATTTTTGCGCAGAGTTAAATAACGACGTAGATCTAGAGACTGCATTGCATAAAATTCCGTTGTCGCAAAATCTTACATCAAGAGTTGTGAATGCAACATGGAATTTACTTGCTCCTGAAGATATTAGCGTATTTAAAGAATCGTTGAATAATGCTTACCTGTTTCCATTAGGAAAATTGCTAAAGCATATGTTTAGAAGCACAGCCAAAGAGCTGAACATTATAACTCCTAATTATGATCGTCTTGCCGAATATGCCTGTGAACAAGAAAATATACATCATTATAGTGGTTTCTCTCATGGGTTCAGAGGGAATGCCGTGAAGAAAGACTATTTAACATGCACGAGGCAAGTAAACATTTGGAAAGTACATGGATCTTTAGGTTGGTTTGTCAATACAAGCGGAGTAATTATTTCTCTAGGTAATGTCAGCGTTCTTCCTGATAACTTAACGCCGTTAATAGTTACACCTGGCATAGAGAAGTACCGTAGTACACATAAAGAGCCCTATAAAACAATTATCCATGAATCTGATGACGTAATGGATCAAGCTAATGCATACCTATGCGTCGGATTTGGCTTCAATGATGAACATATCCAAACCAAATTGGTAAATAGATGTGCAAACAATGGAGCCGCAGTAATTATTATTACTTATGAGTTAACTGGTGCTACAAAAGAATTCATTTCAAATGATAATACAAATAAGTATTTAGCCATTGAAGCACTAGGCGAAGGTAAATCAAAAGTATATAGCTCTCTGTATGATACGCCTGTCGAGGTTGACGGTGATTTTTGGTCGCTGAATGGTTTCATGAACTTAATAATGTAAGGAAGCATATGACTATATTTAATTTTAATGATGATGAAGCTTTAGGGAAAGTTGCTTCAGTCGATACTGCAACGGTTGTTGTGGAAGTGGCAGATTCAGAACAATTAAAAAGACTACAGGTAAATAGATTAGCTGTTTTACAGAGCAGCAAACTAGGCCAGCATTTAATTGGAATTATTAGTCAGGTGACAAGAAAAAAATTGGCATTATTATCAACGGATGAAAATAATGAAGATCAAGACAATGAGCAAAACTTGTGTAAGGTTTCTTTAATTGGCTCACTAATAGATGCTGATGGTATTAAACGTAATATTTTTAGAAGAACTCTAGAAAGCGTTCCTGAAATCGATGCAAACTGCTTTGCGCTGGAAGGAGATAATTTAACTTCGTTTATGAGAGTAATTTCACATGCTGAAGCCGATGGTAACTCCCTGACTCTTGGTAAATACACATTAGACGAAAATGCAGTTGCTTATTTAAACGGAAATAAATTTTTCCAACGACATGCTTTTATAGGTGGAAGTACAGGTGCGGGTAAGTCTTGGACAACTGCACGAATAATAGAGCAAGTAGCAGAACTTAAAAACTCCAATGCTATTATATTTGATTTACATGGTGAGTATTCACCTCTGCAAGGTAATGGTATCAGTCATTATAAAGTTGCAGGACCTAGTGATATTGAGGCTAAACGAACTTTAGCGGATGGTTCTATTTATTTACCATATTGGTTATTGTCATACGAAGCCTTAGTGTCACTTTTTGTGGATAGAAGTGACCAAAATGCACCTAATCAATCGATGTTAATGGCTAGAGAAGTAAATACAGCTAAAACTAATTATTTAACAGAAGGTGACCATCAAGACATTCTTGATAACTTTACAGTAGATAGTCCTGTTCCTTTTAATTTAGCAGAGCTACTTCAATCATTAAATGATATTAATATTGAACAAGTTCCTGGAGCTAGAGCTAATACGACTAAAGCAGGTGAGTTCAATGGAAAACTCAGCAGGATGATTTCGCGCTTAGAAAATAAAATATCTGATCGTCGATTAGGTTTTTTATTCCAAGGTGGCGATGACGTTCTTAAATTTGACTGGTTAAATAGGTTGGCTGATGCCCTGCTAGGTTGTAATGATGAGAAAGGTAATGGTGGTGTTAAAATAATCAACTTTTCAGAGGTTCCTTCTGATGTTTTACCATTAATAGTTTCTCTTGTAGCTCGATTAGCATTTTCGGTTCAACAATGGACACCCTCTAGTATTCGTCATCCAGTCGCAATTTTTTGTGACGAAGCACATTTATACATTCCTCATAAAAATACGGCAGGTGCTAGCGATGATATCTCAATTCAAATTTTTGAAAGAATAGCTAAAGAAGGAAGAAAGTACGGGGTGAGTTTAGTTGTTGTAAGCCAAAGACCATCAGAAGTTAATAAAACAATACTCAGTCAATGCAGCAACTTTGTTGCTATGAGGCTCACAAATTCTGATGACCAAGCTGTAATCAAGAAACTTCTACCAGATAGCTTAGGTGGGTTCAGCGATATTTTACCGACATTAGATACTGGAGAGGCTTTAGTCGTTGGTGACGCAAGTTTACTGCCAAGTAGAATACGTATTAATGAGCCGATTAATAAACCAGATAGTGGAACTATTGAGTTTTGGAAAGAGTGGCAAGGCGTTGTTACTAATGGGCGTTTAGGAACAGCAGTAGAAAACTGGCGAAAACAAAGCATTCAATAAAGTACGCATAACACCTATAAATCAGTTTGGTCAACTTAAAAGTTAGGCAGATACCAATTTACCTTACTAATTTTACGGTAAAAACCTCCCACAAGGTCAAATCGAAGAGAGCAATAACCCAGTGTAGATGCGGCAGAGGGTATCGAAAACATGGATGTTTTCGTTAAGCGGCCATGGATGGCGCATAGCGTCCCGAAGCAGTATCTGCACATAAGCGAGCCGCAGGCTATTCATAGCAATGAAAGTTCGACCTTCAAACACATTCCCCGCCGGACAGGCGATTGATACCAGTGAAGGTACGACCTTCAAACACACCAAATCAATGACGATGCGGCCAAACGCTACCACCAAAAATATTACCCAATTTGTTATTCGACAAATCCCCTCCCCCTATGGTTTAACACCCCACTTTTAGTGTAAAATCTCCCCTTTCGTCAATCATCAAGTCAGACTCAGCCAACATAGAGCCAGATAATGCCAAACGCCCTGTTTTACCTGATGCCGCAAACACTTCCTAAAGCTGGGCAACCTGCTGCCGCAGCAGCTACGGTGACATCGGCGCTCGATGATGTTTACCGTTTGGCGTGTCAACTTGCACAGCAAGCGTTTGCTCGCCAGCAGTTAGTGTATGTTCACTGTAATGACCAACAGCAAGCCTATGCCATTGACGAAATATTATGGCTATTTGAGCCCACAGCATTCGTGCCCCACAACCTAAAAGGTGAAGGGCCAACAGGCGGCGCGCCAGTGGAAATTGGCTTTGATAAGCTCGGCCCCAATAAAAATCGTCATCTTCTGATAAATCTTGCAGACCAAGCGCCGCAATTTGCGGTAAACTTTGGCCAGATTATCGACTTCGTTGCTAACGATGCTGCCATGAAAGCGACCGCCCGCGATCGTTATCGTCAGTATCGCCAGTTAGGGATCCCCCTGACGACCCAACAACCAATTAATTAGTTTGAGAAGCACACGCTCCTATGGAAAAGACATACAACCCGCAGTCAATCGAACAAAGCCTCTACCAAAACTGGGAAGAGAAAGGTTACTTTAAGCCGCACGGCGATGAGTCAAAAGGCAACTATTGCATCATGATCCCGCCACCAAACGTGACGGGCAGTCTGCATATGGGCCATGCCTTCCAAGATACCATCATGGATACTTTGACCCGTTACCAGCGCATGAAGGGCAAAAACACCCTTTGGCAGGTGGGTACCGACCATGCGGGTATTGCCACCCAGATGCTGGTTGAGCGCAAAGTAGAAGCCGAAGAGGGTAAGAGCCGTCACGATCTCGGTCGCGATGCCTTTATCGAACGTATTTGGGATTGGAAAAACCAATCGGGCGGCACCATCACTAAACAGCTACGTCGTCTTGGCGCATCGGTTGATTGGGATCGTGAGCGTTTCACCATGGACGAAGGGATGTCTGAAGCGGTACAAGAGGTGTTTGTTCGTCTGTATGAAGATGAGCTCATCTACCGTGGTAAGCGCCTCGTTAACTGGGATCCTAAGCTGCACACCGCGATCTCAGATCTCGAAGTTGAGAACAAAGAGAAGCAAGGTAGCATGTGGCATTTTCGCTACCCGCTGGCCGATGGCGCACTGACCGCTGACGGAAAAGACTACCTTGAAGTGGCCACTACGCGCCCTGAAACCATGTTAGGTGACAGTGCCGTTGCTGTGCACCCTGATGATGAGCGTTATCAATCACTGATTGGCAAATTTATCCTGCTGCCTATCGTTAACCGCCGCATTCCGATCATTGCCGACGATTACGTCGACATGGAATTTGGTACCGGTTGTGTCAAAATCACCCCAGCCCATGACTTTAACGACTACGAAGTCGGTAAACGTCACAACCTACCCATGTTTAACATCTTAACCATGGACGCGGCGATCCGCTCAACGGCCGAAGTGGTTAACAGCGACGGCACCGCCAACAACGAGTTAGACAACGCTCTGCCTGAGCGTTATGCCGGCCTTGACCGTTTTAAAGCCCGTAGTGCCATTGTTGAAGAGTTTGAAACCTTAGGCTTGCTGGGCAAAATTGATCCCCACGGATTAAAAGTGCCTTATGGCGATCGCTCTGGTGTGGTGATTGAGCCACTTCTTACCGACCAATGGTATGTTGCCGTAGCGCCAATGGCGAAAACCGCCATGGAAGCGGTTGAAAACGGTGATATCAAGTTTGTACCACAGCAGTATGAGAACATGTACAACTCTTGGATGCGTGACATTCAAGATTGGTGTATCTCGCGCCAGCTATGGTGGGGACACCGTATTCCTGCTTGGTATGACGAAGCGGGTAAAGTGTACGTTGGCCGCGATGAAAGCGAAGTACGTGCTAAGCACGGCTTAGCCGACACCGTAGTGCTACGCCAAGACCCTGATGTACTGGACACTTGGTTTAGTTCAGCGTTATGGACCTTCTCAACTTTGGGCTGGCCAGAAGATACTAAGGCGCTTAAAACCTTCCACCCAACGGACGTGTTGGTGACAGGTTTTGACATCATCTTCTTCTGGGTGGCGCGCATGATCATGATGACCATGCACTTCATTAAAGATGAAAATGGCAAACCACAAGTGCCGTTTAAGACGGTCTATGTGACAGGCCTTATCCGCGATGAAGCGGGTAACAAGATGTCTAAGTCTAAGGGTAACGTGCTCGATCCTCTGGATATGATTGACGGTATCGATCTTGAAACCTTAGTTGAGAAGCGCACCGGCAACATGATGCAGCCTCAACTAGCCGCAAAGATTGAAAAGAGCACCCGTAAAGAGTTTAGCGACGGCATCGAAGCCCACGGTACCGACGCACTGCGTTTCACCTTGGCATCAATGGCCTCCACTGGCCGTGATATCAACTGGGACATGAAGCGTCTCGACGGTTACCGCAGCTTCTGTAACAAGATCTGGAACGCATCGCGCTACGTGTTAATGAACACCGAAGTGCAAGCGGATGATGCTGCAGATGATGCTGTAGGCGAGCCATTAGATTGTGGTCAACATGGCGGCGAAATGGAGCTGTCATTGGCCGATCGCTGGATTATCGGTCTGTTTAATCAAACCGTGAAAACCTATGATGAGCACATGGAAAACTACCGCTTCGACTTGGCGGCCAACACCATTTATGAGTTCACTTGGAACCAGTTCTGTGACTGGTACCTAGAGCTCACTAAGCCTGTGATGCAAAGCGGCACTGACGCCCAACTGCGTGGTACTCGCCACACCTTGGTGACCATCCTTGAAGCGATGCAGCGCCTGATGCACCCCATGATGCCTTACCTCACTGAGACTATCTGGCAGCGCGTTAAACCGCTAGCTGGCGTTGAAGGCGACACCTTGATGCTCGCGCCGTTCCCTGAGTATCAGGCAGATAAAGTCGATGCCACCGCGATGGAAGATCTTGAGTGGGTTAAGCAAGTGATCACCGCGGTACGTAATATTCGCGCCGAGCTTAACATCGCCCCAAGCAAGCCGCTTAATGCACTGCTGCGTGGCGTAAGCGAGCGCGACAAGGCCCGTATCGAGACCAACCAAGCCTTCTTTAAAACCTTGGCTAAACTTGAAAGCATGACCATTCTTGGCGACGACGACACCGCACCTATGTCGACCACGCAGTTGATTGGTGACATGGAGCTGTTGATCCCGATGGCAGGCCTTATCGATGTGGCGGCAGAGATGGCGCGTATCGACAAGCAGCTTGAGAAGCTAGCGGGTGAGTTTAAGCGCATCGAAGGTAAGCTGTCTAACCCAGGTTTCGTGGCGAAAGCCCCTGCTGCCGTGATTGAAAAAGAGCGTGCTAAGCAAGCGGAATACCAACGTGATATGGACAAGCTCACCGAGCAAAAAGCAGAACTTGCCAAGCTGGAAGCTTAACCGCGTTTGCGAGCTGTAAGGTTTTAGGGCTGAAAGGTTTAAAAGCTGAAAACCTAGAGACTTAACCGCTTAACAAAAAAGGCAGTCATAAGACTGCCTTTTTTATTGCCTAACACCTTTATTGCTAACGCTTTCATGGCTTAAGTCTATATTGCCTAAACCATTATTATAAAAGCTATGGCGCTATAGGCTTAACTAAAAGGGCTCACACCTTGTAATAAGCAATCTCTTGCGCCATCGACTCGGCCAGTTTTGCCAACTCTTGAGTGGCGGCATTGCTTTGCTCGGCGCCAGCAGCGGTTTGATCGGCAATATCACTGATACTGGTGATATTGATATTAATCTCTTCGGTTACCGCACTCTGCTGTTCTGATGCGGTAGCAATTTGCGCATTTAAGCCATTGATCTCAGAGATACTTTGCATGATCTGCTGCAGCGCATCACCCACCAACTGCGACTTATCGACACTTAATTTAACCTGCTCGGTGCCACGTTCCATCATCACCATAGAGTCTTTAGCTCCTTGCTGCAGACGCTGGATCATCTTTTGGATCTCTTCAGTCGAATCCTGTGTACGCTTAGCAAGCGAGCGCACCTCATCGGCCACCACGGCAAAACCGCGTCCTTGCTCACCCGCTCGCGCAGCCTCAATCGCCGCATTCAGTGCCAGTAAGTTAGTTTGTTCTGAAATGGCTTGGATCACTTCGATAACGCTGCCTATCTCATTTGAATGCTGTGATAGCAAAGTCATCGCCTTGCTGGCATCTGCAAGCTCTGTCGCTAAGGTTTGAATCACCGTCATGCTCTCATCAACCACAGTTTGACCACTTTCCGCCGCCTCATTGGCAGCTTCCGATGCTTGGGCAGCTGAGGCAGCATTGCTAGCCACTTCGCGTACGGTAGCTGTAAATTCATGTATCGCGGCGGCAACCTGCTGGGTTTGTTGCTGCTGCTCAACCACACTGCGCTGGGCTTGAATAGCCACCACAGAGTTTTCTTCGGCGGCACTGGCCAGTTGCGCCGTAGAACCATGGGTATTTTGCACTACCTGCTGGAATCTAGCCGCTATCCGATTAACGTAATTAGCAATATGGGCAAACTCATCATCACCACCTAACTGGATTCGCTGGGTTAAATCACCACCGGCAATATCATCGGCGGCCTGTTCAAGCTGTACAACAGACTGGTTAACTCGGCGAATAATGAGTGTGGCACTGAATATAATCACTAACATACTGATACTGGAAAATAGCACCACTAATAAAATATACAGTGCCATGTTGTCTTGAAACGTTTCGTAACTGAGCTTGCCCTCATTGATCTGCAGATCTAAAAAGGCCTGCGCTTGGCTAGCGATCTCGTTAAACATGGGATTAATTTGGGTGAGTAATAATTGATTTGATTGCTTATAGTCACCCTGACTGAGCGCGGCGATGGCGGGGTCAAAGCCTACTTTAATCACTTTATCCAGCAAGGTGGCCAACTGCTGCACCAACTCTTGCTCATTTACGGCCAGATCTGAGCTTAAAATTTCATTATCGACTACATCATGCAGTAGTGTCAGCATCGCTTGACTATCTTCGACATGTTTATTCACTGGGTGGTTATGCATGGTGGCAAACTCACCGGATGGATCGTGCTGAAAACCCAGTAACAAGGCGCTACGTGCCCCTTCTAAGGCATTTAAAATTTTACCGGCGCGAATACTGTGCTGCATGCCTTGGCTGTAAAGGTCGCTGATCGAGTCGCCTGCATCTTGCATACCGGTTATCCCCTTATAACCCAACAGGAAAAAAGAGAGGATGACTAAAAAAACATTAAGCTTTAACTGAAAGCGCACCGATTTGAAGCGTTTAAAAAAACGCTGGCCTTTGTTGGATGCAGCCTGTGTATTGGCTTGAAGCAATTCGTTTTCTAACCGAGACATACCGATTTTCCTTGATTCACCCTAGTCGACAGGATAAAAGATGATTGTTTGAAACGACACCATATTTATTGTCGGACAGTCTGACAAGCGCTACATATCAATACTTAGGGGGAGATCAACATATAAGAAACAATTCTAACAAACCCCAGAAGTATAAACTTTAAAAACAACAATTTAATCAAAAATAACCGCGAAAAAAGTGAATAAATATCACTCATCCTTAGCGTCAATATTTTTACTAACGTCAATAAACCAGATTAACCATTGTTTTTATTGATTAATTTCTTTAAACAATTGCTTTGTCATGTCAATACAATCAAAATAGCGCCAAAATGATCATGGAATGTTAATAATGAAACAATGGTTACTCCTGCCCCTCATACTGGGGTTGATGGCTTGTAGTGGTGGTGGCGTAGAGGATAACTCCCCTAGCATCCCAGATAGTGGTACAGGTGAAGGCAACATTATCCCGCCAACCACGCCGCCTCCGACTACACCCGATCCGGATCAAGAGCCTAATCCCGATCCAACCCCAGATCCGGAGCCAGAGCCTAACCCAGATCCTAATCCTAATCCTGATCCGGAGCCAACCCCGGAGCCGGAGCCTGTGCAGCCACCCGATGTTGAACTGGGCCCAGACTTGCAGGGGTGGAACCATCAGCTGCAGACCCTCATCGCCGAGGTGGCCGTCTATAACCAGGGCACCGTGAGCTACCGCTGGCAACAACTGAGCGGCCCAAGCGTGAACTTATCGGGCGCAGATACCGCCGTGTTAACCATTGATGCCACTACATTAGAGCAAGATGCCGACATCAGCTTATCGCTAGAGGTTACCGATGGCGCAGGTCAACGCAGTCAAGATCAGCTGACATTGACCCTTAAAGATCAGATCAGCGCCGCCATTCGCACTGGGGATGCTGGCCAAATGAGTGGCTTTGAGACTCAGGTGATCGACCGCGCCGTCAACCTTATCGCTCAGTATCGCCAAGAGCATCTGGCGATGCTGCGCGAGATTTATCAAAATGATGTGGTGCGTTATGACTCGGGTCAACAATCGCAAATGATCCAGATCATCTCCGCCGCCAATGCCTACCCCAACAACAAACGTTTCGAACTGGTGCGCGGCAATAATGGCCGTATTTTCGCGGCGACCAGTGAAACGGCAGGCCAGCGTAACGCCGCGTTTGGCTCAGATATCATCTCTGGTATGCAAGAGGGCAATAATCTCGATTTTGAACCCAGTATGCTGCGACTCTTAGGTTGGTTGTTAGCCCAAGATGCCACCACCTTGCCTCAATCAAAGCAGGTCAAATTGCTAATGATGGGCGATTGGAGCAATAACCGTATTACAGCATGGTTAGGTAAACAGTTCCCCGATTGGCAAGTGACGCGCTGCAATGTGGCCGCCGAGCTCAGCGACTGCTTAGCCGATGCTCAGCTGGTGATCATGGGCTCAAGCGGCGATTTTAGCGACGCACTGGTCAGCGACAACCTAACGCGCCTGCAACAGGCTGGTACACCACTGCTTTATCTACATATGCACAGTTGGAACAGCGTGCCGCTCACTCAAACTGTGCTCAACACCATGGGATTTGCCATGCAGGGTCCGGGTGGACCTGGTAACTATTATGGTGCCGATAAAGCCGACTGGGCTAACTATAGCGCCATGTTTAACGCTAAGCCCTCGTTAACCCAAGAGAGTCTATGGTTAAGCCTACTAAGGGATGAAACAGCGCCGTTTAATTTAGCGGCCTGCGCCACTGGCTGCGATGCTCGCTTTAATGACGATTATCGCCCCGCACTCAATCATATTCGTAGCCAGATAGTTGGGTTTGATAGCCAAAAACTCGATATTTTCAGCCTAGATGATCACCAGCTGTACAAATACCTGATCATGCTGGGCGATGTCTATCGCCATGACATTAGCTACCCTATGAATGTGGCAACCACTGCCACCATGGACTATTTAAAGGCTTTTTTTGCCGATCATACGGTTTATTACACGCGTGATATCAATGCGGTGCCGCTCGATTTAGGTAACTTCAGCCGCACCGACTTTAGCCATATCACCCCAATGAGTCAGCAGGTCAAGTTGGTCAGCAAGCAAGGGTTTCGATCGGCGGGTGTCTATGCACTGCCCGGACAAACCGTTAAGGTCACCCGCACCGATGACAGCCCACTGCGCGCTTGGGTATTTATTAATACCCAGCGCTCAGGCTCAACCCATGAGTTTGCCAATAATGGCTATAACCGCGCTAAGTTTTTACAATCACCCCATATTGAAATTAAGCCGGGTGAAACTATTAAGCTGACCTCCCCCTACGGCGGTCCATTGCAGGTCAGTTTTAATGCCAACGATCTCCCGGTGACACTGTCGTTTACGACTGTAGGGCAACACCCCTATTGGCGTGAAGGGATGGACGGCACCGCCTTTTTACAAGCACTCGACAAAGGTGACTACGATTGGGCTGAGCTGGCCACACCGCACTTTGAGGTGCATTCTCGCCTCGATAAGATGCGCAGCACCATGAGCCATGAGCCGCTATGGGACACCCCAGAGAAAATGGGGCAGGCTATCATGACCCATGTGCATAACTACCCTCACCTACTGGCGGGTTTTCAAGGCCCATTTATTGAAAGGGTCGATGAAATTCATGACTTTGCCGCCAGCAAAGGACTGACCATCAATCAGCTCGACATCGTTAAACACATGAATGCGGATCAACCCACCTGCGGTGCAGGCTGCTCGGGTAACCCCTACGATGCGGGCTGGTCATTTAGTCCTACCGGACATGGCGACATTCATGAGTTAGGCCATGGCTTAGAAAGCTGGCGCCTACGTTTCAATGGCCATGAGGGGCACGCCTCAACCAACCCTTACTCCTATTACAGCAAGTCTCGCGCCTACCTTGAAAGCGGCAAGTTACCACAATGCCAAGGGCTAGAGATAAGCGATGAATTTGCCACCTTGCAAGCGAGCCAAAATGAAGTCGATCCCTTTGCTTATATGCAGGCGGCTAAGCTCACTGGCTGGTCTAATGGTATGGCGATTATGCTGCAATCTATGGTCGTGGCGCAGCAACAAGGACCCCTGCAAAACGGTTGGCACCTGCTTGCACGACTGCACATTGTACTGCGTGCATTTGAGCGGGCGCAGGCCGATGAAGCAAGTTGGCTGGCGGATCGCGCAGGGATAGGATTTGACCAATTCAGTTTGGATGATGCTAAAAACATGAGCCAAAACGATTTCTTGATGATCGCCATGAGCTACTCAACTGGCTTAGATTATCGTGACTTCTATCAAATGTGGGGACTGGAGACCACTGATGCCGCTAAGGCTCAGGTGGCCAGCTTTGTTTATCCCTTAGTGAACAAATCTGTCTATGTGTACCAACCGGGTGACTATTGCTTTGGCTTAGACTTACTCGAGGTACCAGTTGATGGCACTCAAGCTTGGCCACTCTAATCGGCCTGAGCTAATTGCTTAACCACGGTTAAATCATCTCGCGAGCATCTTAGGTGCTCGCTTTTTTCATCTTGTTATCCACCTTTATAGCCCTCTCATCTATCACCTAACTGATGCCATTTGCTTTGCAGCGGCAAGACTAAGCGCTGTAACACCAAGCACATTGACAACAATCACTTTGGTTTTTAGGGCGAAATTTAGGTAAAGTGTGCCACTAGATCACACACTATTAGCGCAATATCAACATTATTGCCTATAAAACAACAATAAAGAGTACCCATCACATTTAATAAGCGATGACTTATCGATCAACAAATGGACGAATGCAAAGGTAAACTCAATAGCTGGTCATATTAAATTTACCCCGTAGTAACAGCCCATTTTAAGCATCAGTCAGCAGCACATCATTAATGGGATTGGGATAATAATAAGAAGGAAGGGTATGAGCGATTCCAACAATACTTACGCAGATAACGACCTGCGTGAAGTGAAACAGCTGGGTATGTGGGCCTCCATTGCCAGCTTAAGTTATATTTTTTGGATTGTCGGCGGCATGGAGCTAGTAGAGCGTATCGCTTACTACGGCGTCAAAGCCAGTGCTGGCCTGTATGCCAAAGCGCCGGTGTCTGAAGGCGGTTTGGGCATTAGTTTGCACGACTATGGCGTTATCATCTCTATTTGGGCCTTGATGCAAACCTTTATTCCTGTGTTTACTGGGGGCATTTCCGATCGCGTCGGTTACAAGGAAACAATTTTCGCCTCCACCTTAATCAAAATTGGCGGCTATTTAGTAATGGCCTTATTCCCCAGTTTCTGGGGGTTCCTGTTTGGTGCCATGTTATTAGCAGGCGGTACCGGCATCTTTAAACCCGGTATTCAAGGCACCTTAGTGCTATCGACGGGGAGACAAAACACCTCGATGGCGTGGGGTATTTTTTATCAGGTCGTCAACATTGGGGGCTTCTTAGGGCCGCTCGTTGCCGTGCATATGCGCCAGCTCTCTTGGGACAATGTGTTTTATGCCTGCGCGGCAATTATTTCGCTCAACTTTCTCTTTTTACTGGCCTATAAAGAGCCGGGGAAAGATGAGCGTTTAGCGCGTAACCTACAGATAAAAAATGGCGAAGTGACCCAGCAAGCCCTATGGAAAGATGCTTGGCATGAACTGAAAAAACCAGTCGTGATCTACTATATGTTGGTGTTTGCTGGTTTCTGGTTTCTGTTTAACTCGTTATTTGATGTGCTACCTATCCACATTGCCGAATGGGTCGATACCAGCGTAATTGTCACCAGTTTGTTTGGCCCTGAGGGCACCTCAAACGGTATATTGCAGTTCTGGCTCGGGCTCGATAACAGCGGCACTAAGGTGATGCCAGAAGGCATGCTTAACCTTAACGCTGGCATGATCATGACCAGTTGCTTCTTAGTCGCGGCGCTCACTGCTAAATACCGTATCACCACCGCCATGTTAGGTGGCTGCTTATTGAGTATCTTAGCCTTTGTGTTCATTGGCGCGACCAATGCAGCTTGGATGATTGTACTGGCCATCGCCATGTTCTCTTTCGGTGAGATGATGATTAGCCCGAAAAAGAACGAATTTATGGGCAACATTGCCCCCGAAGGTAAAAAAGCCATGTACTTGGGCTTTGTGATGCTCCCCCAAGGGATAGGCTGGGGATTGGAAGGCTATTTTGGCCCTAAGCTATATGAGATTTATGCCTCAAAAGAGATCTTCTCCCGTGAGCTATTAGCTGAGCGCGGCATGAGTGTGAACGATGTGGCGGCGATCCCACAGGGTGAAGCCTTCACCACCTTGGTAAGCTATACCGGCGAGTCGGCGCAATCGCTCACCACCTTGCTGTATAACACCCACAATATCGGTATGGCGTGGTATATCATCGCGGCAATCGGCACTATTTCGGCTGTGGGGATTTTCCTTTACGGTAAATGGTTGCTTAAATTACAACAAAGTCAGTAAGTGGCTTGTTTAAGGGCTGGTGATTGACACACAAAGAGGGCAAATTATTTGCCCTCTTTTATCTCACTCACATATCGACTTAGCCCTAATGACATCTGAGCGCGATTTGACCTTATCCCCATGGATGACAACCTAAGCTGTGAATACGCGCGATTCATGGGAGTGACATTCATATGCAATCAGAACACTCATTCAAAATACTCAATCTAAGTTACTCAATGTAAGTATGCGGTCTGAATACTCGGCCATAAAAAAGGGGACCGAATCGGTCCCCAAAATCTTGCTTTATCTCAGTGAACTACTAGCAGGGATGAGCTCACCTAACGAGATTTATTATTATGGCTATCTTGGGTACACATACGTGTTAATGAGCGCCTCCCATATGAACCTTATCAACACCGTAAGTCTTACCTTCAGCGTGACAGGTTGCACAAGACTCAACTGGCAAGTTCGAAATTGAACCTGGATCGTCCTGAACATAGGCCCCATTACTCTTGAAGTGAGCCAGCGCAGACGCTTCAACGTGACAGCTACGACAAGATTCAGCCACTGGAGAGATAAAGCCTGCATCGGTTTCAATTGAACGCTTACCAGAAGTTAGTCCACCATCGGCTGCAAAGAAAGTAGCACCATCTTTATGACAAGCTTGACAATCAGTTTCAACTGCAGAGAAACCATTCAGGTTACCATCTTCATCACGATAAACTCCTGCTTCGCCATCCCAGTGACCACTATGGAAACGGTGAGCGACAGTAACAAGATCGCGGTTAGCAAAAGTTAAGCCTTCTACAGCTTCCCAAATATCATTACCATCAGCATCTTTTTTACCAGTGTTGAAAGTAACGGTAGGGTGGAAGCTTGGAACGGCACCTAAATTCTCACTATGACAAGCTACACATTGCGTAAACTCAGTCGTTCCGTGGGTTCCTTTAGGGTAAGTAAGGTTACCATGACAAGCATTACATTTTGCTTCGCTAACAGTTGTACGGTCAGCATCAGCAATGCGCATTTCAACTGCTGCGGCACCATCTGTAAGATTAAAATATTTGGTTTCCGCTTGATTTGCCACGCCAATTTCATGACCAGTGCACTTAACGATCTTGCCTGCTTCACCACATACTTGAACTTCTGCAGTCGCATATATTGGCCCAACCAACTCGTCAGTATCGAACTCGGCTTGATTGACCAATACACCACCAGCACCCATAACGCCGCCAGTGAAGTTCATTTTGAAGCTTCCAGCAGAAGCATAACCATGTGCAATATCACCAGTATCAGCATCTAAGCGACCGATTAAGAAGCCACGAGTAGCACTGGTCATATAGTCAGTAATCTCGGCATATGTTGCTGCATCAAGTGCTACACCATTCATAGTCACTTTTGAAGTAACAACCAATGTGCTCTTACCTGCCGTAGCCGATGCAAGGATTTCTGTCGACTGGATGTCGATAATAAACTTGTCAGCTAGCTCATCTCTGCCACCCACTTTATGCGCAACTGCAGGGCTGAGTCCACCAATATGACAGGTCATACAGGCTGAATCATCTGCTTGTGGCAAAGTATACTCAGAGTGGCCTTCACCGGTTTCAAAGTTAACGGTGACGTGACACCCCACACACGCTTCGCGGTAGACATTAACGTTCCACTGCTCACCGTTATCGTGACAAGTGGTACATTCGTTAAGCTCAGCAGGGAAGTGGATCTCACCAAACTCGTCTAATGCCTCTCCTTTTAACACGCCCCACTCTGCAAGATGACCACCGGCGTGAATGGTGTGGATCATTGCGTTGAAGTTAAGGTTATAACCTCTTTCAGGATCGTTTTGATCGGTGGCATAAGCGGGGTTATGACACGCCACACAATTTTCCACTTTTTGATAGTTGTGGTGGGCGCCAATATTGGCGATGCGCATATCACCATCACCATAGCCTTTCAGCTCACTGTGACACTGAATACACGCAGCATTGGATACCGCATCTTTAGCCGATACGGCTAATTCACCCGTGGCAGGAATGAAATCTAGCGGAGTAGAAAGTAACTTATCCGAGATCCCTTCACCACTTGCATCGGTTACATCATAACTACGGATCATCACCCTAAATAAACTATTAGGATCACCCGCGGCAGAGACAACAGGCGCATTACCATCATGTTCCCATGTGCCCATATAGGTACCTGGATTTTCAGGATCTTCCACCAGAGTACAGGCATCGACTACATTACCCCTGCGATCCGTTGTATCACCCGTTGGCGTACAGTACATGCTCGAGCCAAACTCATTGACCAATGCATTGTTAGACCACAACATGGGCGCGCCAACATCAGTAGTGTTGACCACTTCATTGGTGACATATAAGGCTATCTTATCTAAACCCGTAAACGGAACCTCTTCTCCTTTAGCATTCTTGCCGGTCACATCGAACTTGAGGCTAAAAGCATCAGTGCCCACAACGACGATATCGGCAGGTTGTAAGGTTAGCATGAAGTCTGCTGCTGAATTGACCGTATTGACTGTAGAACCAGCTGGAGTCCCTGGACTACCTGGCTCACCTGGGATCCCAGGGGCGCCGGGTGCACCGTCTTGGCCATCATCACCATCACTACATGCGCTCACGCCAATGGCACACATGAGTGCCATGGCTAATAACGTTGTTTTATTTTTTTTCATCGCCATATCCCTTTCTAGGTATTTGCTGCTATTGCAGTAACCCAAATATAAGGCAGGCAATACAAATTGTTAGTGAATTGTGTTCGAGTTGTGACTGTAATTGATAGATTCATGAATGGAAATTTCGAAATCTGCAACGGTAAATTTCAATATTTAAAACAGAGGGTCAGCTTTGGCCAGTGGCCAGCAATTGTTTAAGTAATTGAACCATTAGCGCGCGCTGCTCGGTTGAATAACGTCGATATTCTGGTGCATTTTCAATAAGTAAATATTGTGGAGACATGCTATCACCATGCAAACGTTGCACCTGTTCACTAGGCAATGCCATCACTTTGATACCGGGTAAAGCGGTGCAAATCAGCGCCTCTGAGCAAGGTAAAAATGACAAGGAGCCCATGGTGAGTAGGTGGCTATACCATTCATCTCGTGAGCAGACTCTATCGATCCCCTCAAGAGTAAGCCCCGCTTGGCGAGCAAACACTTCTAAGGGATCGATCTTATCATTAAAGCCTTTGCCATTTAGGCACAAAAACGGAAATTGGCAGATGGCCTCTAAGGTCAGTTCTGAAGCATCCGTCCAAATCGCATGGCTTTGATGGGCCGCAACACAAAGCTGTGACAAATCACCGACAGGTTCAATACTCAACGTATGCTCACTGTCGGCGGCGAAAGCGATGCCCATATCCAGTTCACCATTGTGAATACTGTCGGCTGATTCATTGTCCCAAGTCACAAACTGCAGTTGGCCCATTAACTGACGATGCTCACTTTGGGCAAAGGCTAACGATAAGCTGGCCAAAATGCTGGGGATCACCGCCACTTTGAAACAGCCTCGGCTGGGCTCACAGGTTTGATCCACCAGCGATTGCTCTATTTTTAACACCGCATCACAAAACTGACAGACAGGCTCATATAAAAACTCCGCCATGGGGGTGGGTTTTAACCCCAGTTGACGGCGATAAAACAACTCATCATCAAAGGTGGCGCGTAACATATTTAAACAACGGCTAATTTTTGGCGCAGAGACATTAAGTTGTTTGGCGGCGACGTTGGCGTGTCCTGTTTGAAAGATCACCTTAAATACCATTAAGCAAAACACGTCGAGCTCACTGATCTTTTTTAAGGTTTGACTCATCATCGGCACTATTGTCTATGAGGGTTATCATCTGTTTATAGCATAGCCAATAATCGCCACACTAGCGGCTTGATCACACATTTGAAAACAAACCGTTAACAATTGTAATCATCATGGTCTTGCGTTTAGCTGGGGCTAGCAAATACACCAAGCGGCGCGATTGATCACGGCGAACTATATTGTCGCCACCTCATGAGGTGTCAACTCGCGGCTTTGGCCTGGTTGCAGGTGCTCATCCAACGCTAAGGTGCCAACCGATAAACGGTGCAGCGCCACGACAGGATTGCGAAAACGGCCAAACATACGCTTAATTTGGTGATATCGCCCCTCATACAAGGTCACTAATGCTTGATGCCCCAGTGCAGCGTTCACTATGGTTAACTGAGCTGGCAAGGTGGTGATATCTTCAAATGCAAAATAAAACCCTTGAGCAAAGGCCTCAATATACTCCTGACTCAAGGGTTTTTTAAGGGTCACTAAATAGGTTTTAGCCACTTTATGGTCTGGCGTCATAATGCGTTTAGACCACTGGCCATCATTGGTCAGGAGCACTAGACCAGAGGTATTGAGATCGAGCCTGCCTACAATATGCAGATCGCGATTATCAGTGCCATCGAGCAAGTCGATGACCGTTTTGTGCTGCTCATCTTTGGTGGCGCATACCACTCCCACAGGCTTGTGTAACATGATGTAACGTGCGCGGCGCTGCTGCAGCACCTGGCCGTCAAAAACGATATGACTAAATTGGTCGACCGCTAAATCAATATCACGGGCTAGTTGGCCGTCAACCGTCACCCGCCCTTGGGCCAGAATTAGCCGTATCTGCTTTTTGGGGATCTGCGTATGGCTGCTAATAAACCTGTCTAACCTCGCCCGTTTAGACTGCATTATGACTCACCTACAAGGCCAGTTGTAGGCGTCACTTTATAGGCACAGCGGCGAGCGCCCTCAATAATGTGCTCCTCTCTGCTGACAGTTGCGACCCCCTCAAATAACCATTGAAAAAGCTGTAACTCTGAGCGGCAAAAATTGACACAACTGCTGGCTGCGGCGCAAATAGGACAATGATTTTCCAGCAGCCAAAAGTGATTATCCTCTTGCTCAACGGTGGCGACATAGCCTTCGTCGGTTCTTAGTCTGGCAAGGGCATGCAGTTTATCGAGCACACTGGCATGATGCGCCAATGCACTTTGATAAAGCACTTTACTGGCTTCTTCTCTGTGGCTGATCAATTGTGCTAATCCACTATCGCCAAACACAACCTTAACCGACTCAATCAGTTGGTGAGTTAAATCATCATGTTTATCAGGGAACAAGGCGTCACTTTTCTTGGTGAGAGACCAATAGCGTGTCGGCCGACCACGACTCGCCTTGCGATCGTCAAAGGCCAGCATCCCGGCCTCTTCTAACCCTTGCAGATGCTGGCGCACCCCCATGGTGGTTAATGAAAACTGTTCAGCTAAGGTCTTGGCGGTACACGGCCCAGTCACTTTAATATAATCGACTATTTTTTCACTGGTTTTCTTGGTCACTCTCGGCTCCCGGCTCAGACTGCTATCTGACTATTATCTGACTATTATCTGCGATCAATCATGTCGAGCCAACCAATAAGTAAACTTTTTTATTTACTTTATTGTTTACAAACTTAAGTAAAGCATCTACTTTATAAATTATTAAATAAACAAAAAGGTTTACAATATGAATCTCCTCATCGTCAGTGCCAGCCAAAGAACCCCATCTCAAAGCGCCAATGTCGCGCGATATATTGCAGAGCATAGCCCTCAATTTCAGTCCATTAACCATGTTGAACTGTGTCAGTATCAGCTACCTTTTTGGGATGGTGACAGGGCGAGTCCTGCATTACTCGATAGCGACTGGCACAGTATTGACCAGCAGGTGAAACAGGCCGATGCCTTAGTGCTTATCACGCCAGAATGGGGCGGCATGGCATCGCCCTTATTAAAGAATTTTCTGCTGCTGTGTGATGGTCAAGACACCGCCCACAAACCGGCGCTATTAGTGGCGGTATCGAGCGGCATAAGCGGCGCCTACCCAATTGCCGAGCTCAAAATGAATGCACTAAAGAACAACAAACTGGTGCCCATTCCCGATCACCTGATCATTAGAAACAGTGAAAATGTGCTGCAACAAGGTCCGCAAGATGCGCGCGAACAACACCTCAGAGCGCGCATTGATTACAGCCTACACATGCTGCATCAATACGCCCTCGCCTTAGCCACCATTCGCCATAACCACCAGCATCAAGCTTACCCAAAACAGCAGGAATACAGCTACGGCATGTAGCTTTAAGCCATGTACATAAGGAGTAAATCATGATCCATTTAGAGCATGTGAATTTAGTCGTTAAAGATATCAACACCAGCCTAGCCTTCTATCAGGCGGCATTGCCTCACTGGGCGATCCGCGGGGGTGGCGAAGGGACTTGGTATGGCAAGCCACGCCATTGGGTACACTTTGGTGATGACTATCAATATTTGGCCTTGAATGATGATGGTGAAGCGAACAATCGAGAATTGACAGGTCATCAAGTCGGGCTGGCCCATTTTGCGTTTGTCACCCATGATCTTGACGGCGTCATCAAACGGTTAACTCAAGCGGGATTTGCAGTCGACAAAGAAGGCGTGAGCGCTCCACACCGCCGCAATGCCTATTTTATTGATCCTGACGGATTTGAAGTGGAGTTTGTCCAATATGTAAGCGACAACCCAAGTGAGCGCAATCATTACGAAAACGCCGGTTAGTAGTAACTGACTCACCGATGCTTGGACCCATTATCCCTGATAAGCATCGCATCTTAGTTAAGCAGTTAACACAGGCGATTTAGCTGCTTACCTTAACCAGATCGGCTGAGTAAACATAACGCTTGCGAGTAACACAGCCCTTTATCCTAGCCCTTTGACACTTAGGATAACCGACAGTCTTATATTAAAGTTTGTTGATAAATAGACTCTAAAGCGAGTACATCGTTGCACAAATTTCTATTGCCATTACACTAAGGCAAAATCGTTTTAAGTGACTTTAAATTCCCTATGAGTGACCCATTTCACTACACCACCCAATTTACCCTCGATAAAGCCTATTATGCAGAATGCTTTGACCAATCGGTGACGCAGGACACATCGATAAAAGCCTATTACAAAGCCATCGGCTTTATTGTTATTGGCACGGCGCTTCTGCTCACTGGCAGTAATAGCTATGCTTCATGGTTTATTATCGGCCTTGGGGTACTGGAAGCACTTAGTGTTAAATTTAAACGATCATGGTGGCTGATAAGGCAGATGTGGAGCAAAGCCGCAGGTAATGAAACCACCCTGACCGTAGATGAGCGCGGCATTAGCACTCAGTCTTATTGCGTCAACACCCTCATTGCTTGGGATGAGATGTATCGCATTAAAGAAACCGATAAAGGTTTCCTCATCACCTTAGCCAAAGGCACCAGTTACGTATCAAAAAGTCATCTGAATCCTCAGGCCTGCGATTTTATTAGGGCTAAGATATAAGCAGTTTGGGCCTACTGAGCCGATAAAACTCACCGACAAAAATCAATATTAACTGGCCCACGGTATGTGAGTATAGTTAAACGCAAAAGGAGCAAAGTGTCAGCTTGAATTAACTGACTCTCGCTTAGGTAAACTAAGATCATTGTTAATAAAAAATATTCATCAATCTCGGCAAACAGAGCGTTGTCGATCAATTTTGGAGTCACCATGAACCATAAAAAACATGCGTTAACCGCGCTTGTTGCTGGCTCGGCGCTACTATTGTCAGCCTGCCAAACCACCAATCCATACACTAATGAATCGCAAAATGCCAAAGCCACCAATGGGGCGATTATTGGCGCGATTGCTGGCGCCGCTATTGGCGTGGCCTCTTCAAGCAAGAGCGATCGCGGTAAAGGTGCCTTGATCGGCGCCGCATCTGGGGCGGCTGTTGGTGGCGGGGTTGGTTATTATATGGATGTACAAGAAGCCGAGCTGCGTAAACAACTACAATCGACGGGGGTAAGTGTTACCCGTAGTGGCGATAATATTATTTTGAATATGCCCAACGAAGTGACCTTTGGTGTTGACCAGAGTCAACTGAGTGCACGTGCACAGCAAGTGCTCAACAGCGTCGCGTTAGTGGCTAAAGAATATGATGAAACCAGACTGAATATTATTGGCTATACCGATAGCACGGGAAGTGAGTCATATAATTTACGACTATCACAAGTTCGTGCCAGTGAAGTGGCCAACTACTTGATGTCACAAAATGTTGCACCTGTACGTATCGCCTCACAAGGCATGGGCGAGTCACGTCCTATTGCGAGTAACAGTACTGAACAAGGTCGAGCACAAAATCGCCGCGTTGAAATAGTGTTAAGCCCCATTAATTAAGGCCAATTGCCGCCTTAATACCAGCGTGACAGCTCAGGCTGCCATTTTGCACCTCTCGATTGCAAACCTCGGCAGCCTGAACATCACTATTAGGTTAGGCTTTTTTGATTTCACCTACAGGCAAAATGGTGCGCCCATATTCGGCGTTGATCACCTGAGCCATGGCAAAATAGATGGCACTGGCGCCACAGATAATGCCTTCAAACCCCGCAATCGTGCCAATTAACTCACTGCCAGTAAAATCACGCGCCGCCAGTAAAAAGAACAGTAGCGTCAAAGACCCAAACACAAACTGTTTTGCCCTTGGGTAGCGCAGCGAGGCCACAAACATAAAGGCAGTAAAGGTGCCCCACAATGCCAAATACCAGCCCATAAAGTGTGCTGGGCTCGCAGCAATCCCGCCATTAGGCAAGATGATAAGCCCTACCAAGGTCAGCCAGAATAAACCGTATGAGGTAAAGGCTGTGGTACCAAAGGTGTCGCCTCTGACAAAACACATAATCCCTACAATCACTTGCCCTAGTCCGCCATAAAACATCCCCATTGCGAGGATCATAGCGTCAATGGGAAAATATCCAGCGTTGTGAATATTGAGTAAAATAGTGGTCATGCCAAATCCCATTAAGCCTAAAGGCGCAGGATTTGCGAAAGTGGTAGACATTAAATTCCCCTAATCAATTGCAATGCAGAAATACGCGATCTCCTATAGGTCGCGCAGCAAGCGGCGGATTCTAGAGCAGCTGCAGTACGACAGCAATCCACAGCCACATTCGAGCAAAATTAAATGAAATAGTATTTAAATACAGATGGTTGCGCTTAGATCGTGGCGGGACACCATATTTGAGGGGGTATATAATCCAATATAATCATAAAGATAGATAAATCCGCCACAAAAACGAGACCGACATCACAAATAGACAGTTAGCATGACGCGCATCACAACGAGTGGGTACCACTGAGCTTATCGCCTTCTCAAGGCGAGGCAATAGCGCCGCTTATTGTGATCAAGCAGGCACAATCAATCATAGTGAGATATAGGCCACAAAATTAAGCAGCGTATCCTAAAAAACCAGCATGGCTGATCTAGATCAGGTTAAAGTCGCGCGAAACATCGCACCATGCGCCCAGCCTACGACCAGCCCGACACTGCAGGGGGTTGCTCTGTGAGGCTGTTTATCCTTAGGTGATATCAAATGCCTTACCCGTGGCTCCATTAACAACGACGATAAGCTTATTACCCCATCCTTGTCATCACCGTCTCAACCTTGGAGTGAACACTCGTCGGTGGTTAAGTCAATGACTTTACCTAAGAGGTTATGATGTAGAAAAATAGACACGCTGGGTTACCTTAAAAGGCGGTATTACGTCATTTAGTGGGAGCATTGTGAGCAGGTGTTCCTATCCCCTACAGCCCAAGCATGCTAGTGAATCGACAACTGTATCACTTTGTATCAACCTTATTGAAACAACAGCTTAAAAACGGCTTCAGTGTTAATCTGTAGTGTAGGAATTTAATTACTTAATCACCCATGATCCCATAGCCATAATGAAAAAATTTATCACTGCACTACTAACGACAGCTTTATTATCATTTGCAACCTATGCCAATGAGACTGTCGACTGCAACAATAATAGCGAGTGCATCACCATTGGCATTTGGGATATCGGTATTGCTGTTGGCTATGGCGTAAAATCCAATCCCATCACCCAGTTCGATGACATTCCCATCTATATCACGCCAACCTTTGCTTACTACGGTGAAAAGTGGTTTTTAGATAACGGTAACCTTGGCTATAGCCTGCTTGAAAGCGAAAACATGACCGTTAATCTTGTCACCAGTTTTAGTGATGATAGTGCCTATTTTTCTCGCTGGGATCCCTCTAATATCTTTGTTGCTGGTGGCAGCCGAGTCTCAACAGGCAGCGCTAATTCAACATCATTTTGGGATTTAGACGATCTTTATGCATTACAATTTAATGAATTGGAGGAGCGAGATTTTACCGTTCTAGGTGGCATTGAAGCCTTTTTATATACACCTGTTGGCATCTTCAATATGGCATGGGCTCACGATCTACTCGATGTTCATTCAGGTATGGAAGCTCAACTAAAATGGATGTACCGCTTTGCCATCGATCAATGGAAATTTGAACTAGCAAGCAGTGCCAATTGGAAAAGCCAAGAAGTGGTCAATTATTACTATGGCGTCAGAAGCAGCGAAAATTATTACTGGCACCAAGCTTACAATCCTGGTTCTGCGACCAACGTAAGCCTAACATTGACGACTCAATATATAATTAACTCACATTGGGCATTGTTATTTCTAGCCCGCTACACCGACCTGGCCGATGAGATAGTTGCCAGTCCCTTAGTCAATAAGCACAGCAGCAACACCTTCTTTGTTGGCGCTGCGTATAGGTTTTAAGACTAGTGTACTCGTTGATTATCCCATTTTTACATGCCACATTGCTGTGGTTCTTCTTAGCCAATAGCACTATGGCGACAGAAAGCGAACATACGGCCTCACTGTCGGTATCGCCACAATTTTGTATTACCGCCACTGAAGAACAAAGCTGTGAGATAGAATTGCACTTAAACTGGCATACCGCTATTCCGCAAGTGGTATGTGTTTTATCTAATTATCAAACCATACCTAAATGGTGCGCCGATACCGCAGACATTCATGCTCTGTCGCTGAAGGTTTCAAGTAAAGAAGATATTCAATTTATATTGATCAACAAACTGACGCACCAAACCTTAGCCAGTGCGCAATTAAACATTACCCCAACCTCGGAGCCCAAAACTCGGCGCCGCTATCGTAACCCCTGGAGTCTATTTTAATGTCAGAAGCTCAAGCGACCCATAGAGTCCTGCTTGTCGAAGACGATATCCGTCTAGCCAACCTCATCGTGGATTATTTAAAATCCCACGGAATGCATGTTGAAGTTGAGCGTCGTGGCGATACCGTACTCACTCGACTGCTCAATTATAAACCCGATATTATCTTGCTCGACATCATGCTACCTGGCATGGATGGGCTCACCTTGTGTGAAAAGCTACCCGACTATTTTGCTGGCCCTATCTTACTGATGAGCGCCATGGGCTCAAATGAAGACCAAATTAAAGGCCTAGAACTCGGCGCTGATGATTATGTCGTCAAGCCCGTCGAACCGGCCTTATTGATTGCTAGAATCAATAATCTGCTACGCCGCAAAGCGAAACCTATGCAGGCCGAATCACATTGTTTGACTTACGGACGTCTCAGTATCGATCCACACACGCAAACTATCCGTCTAGGAGATAAACAAGTCGACCTCACCAGCCATGAGTTTGAACTATTATGGTTGCTGGCCTCACAAGGTGGGCAGGTACTCAGCCGCCAATATATCTATCAATACCTTCTCAATATCGACTTCGATGGTAAAGATAGAAAGATAGATGTTCGCATCTCACGTTTACGCAAAAAGCTGGGGGACAATATTGATACGCCTTTTAGAATCAAAACCGTGTGGGGCCAAGGCTACCTATTTGCCCCCGAGGCATGGAACAATTAAGCGAAATGACTTTTGAAACGACTGTTTGTTAGCCTCTATCTTATACTCAGCATCGGCGTACTGGGGATCGGCTGGACGCTGGACAGTATTTGGCAAAATAACATCGAAGACAGCGATGCTGCTAACGCACCGCTGATAGCGATGGCCAAACTGCTGGCCGCCCACCCACGAGCTGAGCGAGCGAAACTGCTCGCCCAGATAGGCAGCAACAGGCTCTATCCGCTGCAACTATTAGATGCCAAACAAATTGCCTTAATCGATAGCGACCAACTCAGCACAGATAAGGTGTTAGTGACGGCTCATAATGATCAGCATGAGCTGCATTTTATCAAGTTAGATGAGCAACAGATATTAATGGCTGGCCCAATAGAGCTGACTCCAAATGGACAGCTTAGAAGGCTGTTTACACTATTGTTTTATCTGTCATTAGCCTTAGTGGTGTTGCTGTGGGTGTGGCCGCTATCGCGAGATCTACAAACATTAAGGCTGGCGACCAAAGCCTTTGGTCAGGCCAAGTGGGACACCCAAATCCAACTGCCCCCTCACTCAAAAGTGTTGCCACTAGCCCAAACTTTTAATGAAATGGCTCAACATATTAGTGCGCTAATAGAAAATCAGCGCCACTTGTCCAATGCGGTATCCCATGAAATTAGAACACCGCTGGCCCGATTTAAATTCGCGCTAGCCTTAATGCCACAGTATTGTCACCCCGATATCGATATCGAGCGGCGACAGGCTTTTTTAGCCGAGATGCAGCAAGATGTCGAAGAGATGGAAAACCTACTACAAGAGTTGCTAACCTACGCCAGTTTGGAAACTCGGCGGCATACGCAACCTCAGATCCAGTGCGATCTAACATCTGTTGTGCGGCAAACGATTGAACGTTTACAACACCTCAGCCCTATCTCCATCGATTTTACTATCGCAGGAGATCAGCGCCCAGTAAGCGCCGATCCAGCGCTTATCGACCGCGCCCTGCAAAATCTGCTCGTCAATGCACAGCGGTTCGCCAAGCAGCAGATCCAGATCGAACTCAGCTTTCTTAATAAAGGGGTCAGTATCAGTGTCACTGATGATGGTGATGGGATCGCACCGCAAGAGCAGAATAAAATATTTGAGCCCTTTTATCGTAGCCAAGCCACAACACAAGATAGCCAAGGGCACGGTTTGGGACTGGCCATCATCAAACGCATCATGCAGTGGCATCATGGTGACGTGACACTTACCAGCAAACCTAGTGAGACGAGGTTTACCCTCAGTTGGTGAGCGATTAGGCTTGCTCATCGAAATCTAAACGAGCAGTTTGCGCTAATCTTGCTTGTAATATTTCACTCTTCTTGGCTTTTTGTAACGCCAGTGATCGCCGGCGCTTACGCTGTTTACACAAACGGATCACATTATATTTTTGTGCATCTGAAAAGTTGAGCCAATTGAAGCGCTCATCTCGGTTACGTAAACACCCTTTACAGTAGCCTCTCGCATCCGTCTGGCACACCCCAATACAAGGGCTAGGTATTGCAAAAAACTCTAATTGTTCCACTTGCCCTCCTTAATGATTGAGTACAGCCAGTCATCCCAAAGTCTATTTCACAGCGTATCGACAACGTTAAATGTTAATAAAACATAACCTATCTGGTGCAAACTGGCTAATATTAAGCCATGAGATACATACTCAAAAAATGCAGATAAACGATCAGCCACCACGACTAACCATGTGAATCACTGCATTTTTTCGCTGTAGTGCTTAGAGTCAGTAACGGCAATAACCGTAGAGGATTAATGATGATATCGACACGATTGGCAAGCATACTCTTTTGTAGCCTACTGCTGTTGGCCTGCAGCAGCAACCCAAATCAAGATTACGATACCGCTTATGACTTTAGTCAGCTGCACACTTTCTCTAGCATCACCACAGCCAGCAATAGCGATCCTCTAAGCGCACAACGGATAACCGATGCCATACAATCATCTCTGCTCGCCCAAGGGTTTAACCAAGCCGATGACGCGGCACAATTTAAGGTCAATTACACCTTCAGTATTACCAATAAGCCTAAAACGTCCGGGCTATCCATAGGGCTGGGAACAGGCAGTTGGGGCAGCTCTGGTGGAGTGGGCATAGGCACCAGCGTGGGCGTGCCTATCGGCAGTGACTCGGCAAAATTACAAACGATTCAAATTGATATGATTGATACTAGGACACAGCAGCTAATTTGGCGTGGCAGCGACAGCTTTAGTTTTGATTCAGGCGGCGCAGATAAAGCTCAGCTAACACAGCAAACCGTGGCAAAAATATTAGCTCAATTTCCGCCGCAAGAGTCATCAAAATAATCCTGCGGCGTAAGCATACGAGTATTGACTAGTCGCTCACCAATCCATTAACCGTATCGGCGACGTTTTGCGCCCCTTTGCGAATGTCGTCAATTAAAGACTGGGTTAATTGCAGTTGTTGATTACACTGAGATACCTTGGCTTGGATGGCTAACATCCCCGCTTCTGATACCTTGGTTAATTCACTATTACGTTTGACGATCTCTTCGATATCATGAGTCGCTCTGGAGGTATTTGCCGCTAAGGTTCTCACCTCATCGGCCACAACAGCAAAGCCGCGGCCATATTCACCAGCTCGAGCCGCTTCAATAGCAGCGTTGAGCGCCAGTAGGTTAGTTTGATCGGCAACCTTAGCTATGGTACTCACAATATTGGTAATTTGTTGTGATTGTAGCGCCAGTTGCTCCATTAAAGCCGCCGCCTCTGTTACCGATGTATCAATATCATTAGCCACTTCGGAGGCTGAATCGAGCATGTTGGCACCATTTTGAGCAATATCAACCGTCTCAACTGCGCTTTGACGAGCCAATACTGACGCGTTTTGTACCGCTTGCTGGTGCTCTATACGCGGGGTGACATCACTGGCAAACTTAACCACTCTCACCACGTTGCCCTTCTCGTCAACGATAGGGTTATAGGTGGCTTCTAGCCACACAGTATTACCCTGCTTGGTGATACGTTCAAATAAGCCAGATTGAAATCGGCCTTTAGCCAACAACGCCCAAAAGTCAGGCTGCTCACGTAAAAAGCTTTCGGTACAAAAAAGTCGATGATGCAGGCCCTTAATCTCGTGATGCGAGTAGCCTATGGTGTTACAAAAATTACTATTGGCGTCGATGACTTCACCATCTGGGGTAAATTCGATAAATGCCAGCGACTTATTTAACGCATTAAAAATCGCTTCTTGACGATCGAGCTGTTGCCGGTCTTCGGTCACATCGCTGGCGATTTTGATAACTTTACTCACCCGGCCTTGTGCATCTTTAACTGGCACATAGGTGGCTTCAATCCAGATGGTAGCCCCATCTTTGCAAATGCGCTGAAAGGTACCTTGATTGAGTTTTCCTTGCCCTAGATCGTACCAAAACTGTTTATAACTGCGATCAGAGACATATTCGCTTTGACACAAGACACTATGATGCCGTCCTTGGATCTCTTTAAGCGAGTAACCGATAACGGCCAAAAACTGTTCATTGGCTGTCAATATGTGACCATCGACAGAAAACTCAATGTAAGGCACGCTATTACGGATAGCACTTAAAATGTGGTTATCAGTACGCAAGGCTTCATTCATTAGCGCTTGTTGCTGTTGCAACGCTGACTTACCACCACCAAAACCAAACATACAGTTACACCTTAACTTCTGGAGACTGGGCCCCCTAAACAGAACAAAAAATGCATGCTTCAGCATAGACTTAATCTAACCGATCACATGCACTCTACTTTAAATAAGCAAAATCACTTTCAACACAGTTCATATATACACCAGCACCTTATTAAATTGGCGTAGCCGATACGGCATAGCTGGCGGAGCGGATCAGCAGGCATGTCACTATTTTACCCGTTTCGCGCACTGCGTCACATATAAAAGTGGCCTCACAGGTCCAATGAGCAGGCCTGAAACATCACCTCCCCCCAAGCGCTACATAATTAACAATTTAAACCAACTAGATGAGCCTAAAATCCCCATACACGAAGGCGTTATGCCGGAGCCTGTTGGTGAGCTGATATTAAATACGATTATAGCCAGATAGGTTTTTATACTGAGCAGAGGAGTTTCCTGCGCCGATAATCATCTATTGTTATCGGCGCAGGAAATAAAACATTAAGCATTAATCTTCTATACGCAGTGTAATAAGATTAATGGAACAGATAATTTAACCAACCTTGCATTCTCACCAACACCTTACGCATAACCGCAACATGGGAAAAATGCTCAGTATAGATGGCGATTTCCCCCGATACACCTGCGGGGAAAGATTGGCTAATCTGGTTATTGTCGACTTTGATCAACACCACCACTCGCCCAGGCAAAGTCAACATACGCGCGGGCATCAAACTCCCCGTTGATTGCAACTCACCTTCGGCCATCGCTGGCAATATTTTAGCCACAGTACCGCTAAATACTTGTCCGGGCGCGGCATCTAATATCACTTCAGCTTCATCCCCCTCTTTGAGGCGTAACAGAGAGTTTTGCCAAAATGCACCCGCCATATAACGCTCTTCATTGGGAATAAAGCTGATCACTGAACGCAACGGCATAGGGACAGCGACAATACCTGGACGCAAGGCCATTTGAGTAACCATTCCGTCAGATGGCGCATAAACCACAGTTTGATCAAGCTCATACAACGCCTTATCTAATTCGGCGCGGATCCCCGCCACTTTAGTGTTAACGCCATCAACATTAGACTCATAAGCCAAACGAACCCGCAATGCTTCCGATTTTGCTGCGGTATATTGTGCTTCGGCTGCAAAGTATCGTTGACGGCGATTATCAAGTTCCAGCTCACTAAAAGGGGAGTTGGCACCAGCTTGTCTTTGACCTTTATCGTAACGGTCAAAGGCCGACTTAGTACGGTCTCGATCGGCTAATGCTAACTCAACACTGGCTTTAGCTGTCTGCCAAGCCGCTTCTAACTGTGGCACTTCTAGCTCGGCAGCAGCTAACGCTGCTCGCTTCTGCATCACCACTGCCTCAAAGGGAGTCGGATCTAGTTTAAACAGCACATCGCCCTTTTTCAGAGGAACATTAGGCGCAACATTCACCTCGGTAACCACCCCTCTAACAGCAGGGTTAATAGGCACAGACACAAACATCTCTTTAGCATAAGGTGTATAGGGATGGTTGTAATTCATCAGCAGCACCAGTCCACCGACAATAAAAATACCACCCAACACCGCGGTAGGCACAGTCCACTTATTTAACGGAATATGGAAAACCTTAAATATGGCGATGCAGCAAGCTGCGTAAGTCAATACGATTAACAGATCCATCTTATGATTCCTTTTCAGCCATCTGGGGGGGGATAACACTGGCAGGCGTTGGCAAAACCGCCTTAGACTCTTCGATCGCCTGTATTCGATGCTCTAACTGCACCACAGTCTGATTGAGTTGCTTAACTTCATCTTCCAACTGTAATTCTCGCTCAACCACTTGGTTAAAGCCCCACCCTCTATCTTCTCGATATAACGTGGCCCATATCCATAAAAAAGGCCAAATGGCATGTAAGGTAAATAAACTCACCCAACCTGCTACATGCAATGCATCTTGTTGCGGATGATTACGCTTTTTAGCTATTTCATAAGGAATATCATGGATAACAATAACGCCATAAAACAAAAACACGCCGACAAAAATAATCACCCCCAACGCAAAGTAATCCAAAAACATAGCGCTCTCCTTATTCTTTTATACGCTGACAATAGCGTACTCTGAGCGGTGAAACCCCACCACAATTAACATCCTTATAACACTTAAATAAAACAATAACCAACAGTGACATCACATTTTTTGTATCGGCAGAGTTTGATGCAGTTATCGCTTGTACACTCGGTGACTCGAAAACCGTTTAACTTTGCTGTAAAAAGGTAAGATATTAAAAAACACTAATAAAAAATTGGCATATCCCCTTAGCCAATAATGAATAAAAGGTACCCACACCATGATAGGCACACCCCACACTAAAGGCGCGCTGCGCGCCATGTTGCTCGGCTGCGGCGAGCTTGGAAAAGAGGTCGCAATCGAACTGCAACGTTTAGGCGTTGAAGTGATTGGCGTCGACAGATACCCCAATGCACCTGCCATGCAAGTCGCCCACCGCTCACATGTGATAAACATGCTCGATGGCGAGGCTCTGCGCCAAGTGATCACACTAGAGCAACCGCACTTGGTTATTCCAGAAATTGAAGCCATTGCCACCCAAACCTTGGTCGATATGGAAGCCGAAGGGCTCAATGTCATCCCGACCGCCAAAGCCACCCAACTGACCATGGATCGGGAAGGCATACGTCGCCTTGCCGCAGAAACCCTAGCCATTCCCACCTCGCCTTACTTTTTTTGCGACACTCAAACTGAATTTGAACAGGCAGTACAAACGATTGGCCTGCCCTGCGTGGTCAAACCTGTGATGAGTTCATCAGGTAAAGGCCAGAGCGTGATCCGCGAAGACGCCCAAGTCTTGCCAGCATGGCAATACGCCCAAGAGGGTGGCCGTGCGGGCGGCGGTCGCGTCATCGTTGAGGGCTTCGTGCCATTTGATTATGAGATAACCTTACTGACCATTAGCGCCATTAATGGTATCCATTTCTGCGAGCCTATTGGCCACAGACAAGAAGATGGCGATTACCGCGAGTCATGGCAACCACAAGCCATGTCGGCCAGCGTATTGGCTAAATCGCAACAGATTGGCCGTAAAGTAGTAGAGGCCCTAGGCGGTTACGGTCTGTTTGGTGTGGAGCTGTTTATTAAAGGCGATGAGGTTTATTTTTCTGAAGTCTCCCCTCGCCCTCACGATACCGGACTTGTCACCTTGATCAGCCAAGACCTGTCTGAATTTGCGCTGCATGTGCGCGCCATCTTAGGCTTACCTATCGCTAATATTGCGCAGCATGGCCCGTCAGCATCAGCGGTGATCTTGGCTCAGGGCCAGTCGAGTGACTTACGTTATCGCAATATGGCTGCGGCCTTAACCGAGCCGAATACGCAACTGCGTCTGTTTGCCAAACCTGAAATTGACGGACGCCGTCGACTTGGAGTCGGCCTTGCCCGTGGAGAGTCCATTGAACATGCGATAGAAAAAGCCTTAACGGTTGCGGCTAAGGTCGAGGTTATCTTCGAGTAATCATGCCCAAGTTAGCCCATTGCCAGCAACTCAAGGCCGTGGTGTGAAACATTAAAAAAGGCGCCTAAAGCGTAATGCCAGTCAGTTAAGCTGATTGGCATTTTTCTTTTTATGGGGATATTTGCTTGGTTTTGACTTTATAGCCCTTGGGTACACCCTATCTTCTCGTTTCGTTGGTAGCTCGAAGTTACCTAGCATTTCTATCAGTTGCTCGTAATGTTTGGGTAAATTTCCTGGGCTCATCAGTGGTAATCTTGCTAGGTAACTTAGTATCGTACTCGCACAATTACTGAAGCTGAGGCGATTGGCCCATATTCCTTTTCTTGATGCGGCCTCAGTCATTGCTTGACGCATCAGGTTGTAGCCAAGTAGTAAGCCCCAAAGTTCCTGTTCTACCATCTCTGATTTTTTACTTCTTAGCGTATACTCGCTGTTTAGTAGGGTTTGTTTCATCTCTCTGTAGCCAAGCTCTATTTCCCATCGATGATTATATAACTCAACGATGTCAGCACTTGGAAAGCGTAATGGGTCGACCATTGAGGTTAATACCTGATGCGTCTTACCTTTTATTGATTTTGTCACCAGCCTCGCTTCTATATGCGTCGGTAGCGCTGGGTTTTGTTGTCTGGCTTGGGCGGTTATTGCCAATTTCACCTGTTTATCTAACCGGCCATTTGAGTGTAAAACCTCGTACTGAAGCCCCTTTCTCGCAGGGATTAACCAGTGCCGCTCTTCACCACCTAGTTGCCATTGATGTAGCAAGTTTAAGGAGTAAAAACCTTTATCGAACATCGTGAGACTATGGTCTGGAGTTGACTGTATGAGCGCTTCTGCTAGCTTCATTTCACTCGTTTTATAACCATCAAACGCGCTATTTATCAGTTGATGGCTAGTGAGCTCCATATGACACACCATACGAACCTGAGGAAATGAGGTGTCACCATGTTGATTTGATGGTGAGCCAAAAGCATTACGATTATCAGCGGTGTCCTGAGTGCGCCAGACTACACCATCAACGGCTAATAAATTCAGTCCACACCATGTCTCAAATTGAGTGTTGCTATAGTAATGTTTTGCCATCATTTGAAAGGCATTTTTCATACTCTGCACACCTAACCTCTGGCGCCCTTGAACAAGAGCACTGGGGGCAATGAGCTTCTTTTTACCTGGTAGCATCAACTCCATATGAGTCGCAAGCTCCCATACAGACTGTTGTCGGTAAAAACTCATACCAATGACAGACCACATAACTGCATCAAGGGGTAAGCGACGTTTTCTTACTGTGGCGACCCCCGCAGTTTCAAAGGCTTGCTGGATGATGTTTTCATCCAATAAGTGATTAAGATTGGTAAAAGCTGTGGCTTCTTGGTGGTATTCAAAAGCGGTGCAGAAAGCTTGTTCTAAAGACATAAAAAAATCCAATATCATTTCTGATATTGGATTTTGAAGCCTTTTAAAGATCGGTCAACTGATCGTTTATATGCTTAACTGATCAGCATTAGCCTAAAGCGCCTTTTTTAATTCTCATCTCACACTAACAGACACGGTTAATGGATTGCCCCGACAGGTAGCCGGTTAGATTACTCAGTGCAATATCCATCAAATTTTGCCGCGCTTCACGGGTCGCCCACGAATTATGTGGACTAATGCTGATATTGCTCGCCGTGAGCAAGGGGTTATCGACCGCTGGCGGCTCACTGGACAACACATCGACACCGGCGCGAATAGCTCCTCCATTCAGCGCATTAGCTAACGCGACTTCGTCGACTAAGGCGCCGCGAGCGGTATTGATCAGCAGCGCATTGGGTTTCATCTTTGCAAGGCTAGCGGCATTGATCACCTTATCTGTCTCAGGCGTGAGTGGACAATGCAAAGAGATAATATCAGCTTCTTGATATAACGCGCTGCGCTCACACCAGCGAACACCTGTGGGTAAGTCAGTTTTTGGCTGCGGCGTACTGACCATGACCTGCATCTGAAATGCACACGCAATTGCGGCCACCTGACGGCCGATATCGCCATAACCGATTAAGCCTAAGGTTTTACCTTTAAGCGATTGCAGCGGCGATAAGGTAAAACAAAAATCCGAGCTCTGACTCCATCGACCAGCAGTAACCGCCTGATGATGTTCAGCGAGCTTTTGGGTGTGATGCAATATATGGGCAAAAACCATCTGCGCTACGGCATCGGGGCCATACCCTGGCACATTCGTGACCACTATCCCCCGCGCTGCGGCGGCGTTAACGTCAACCACATTCGTGCCCGTCGCCAATACACCTATGTAACGCACGCAAGGCAGCATGGCAAGGGTATCGGCATTAAGCTCGGTTTTGTTGGTTAATATAATATCGGCATCTTGAGCACGTTCTAACACTAATGGCGCTGCGGTGCGCTCAAAACAGTGAAAGTCACCGAGCGACTCAAACCCATGCCAGCTCAGATCGCCCGGATTTAAGGTATAGCCATCGAGTACTACAATTTTCATCGTTATTGCTCTCATCATCCGTTGGGTGAGTTTATCGTCTCAATGCCAGTTAAAAACGTAACTTTAGCCCAGCATTGACCTGTCCTTGCCACATAATGTCGGCACTGATCTGCCAGATACACTGGCTAGCATCACAAAAGAGCAAATTGTCACTGTTAACAAAGGTGGCAAATGCCCGCGCATCGGTAAACAGCGAAAGGCGCTGACTCACTTGATACTCAATCCCGGCACCAAAGCCCATCGAAAAACGCGTTTCATTACCATAACCGTTATCGGGGCGCATTTGAGTCAGCCCTAAACTGGTGGTGATGTAGGGGCGCAAGGCACCATGAGGGAAATAGAGCGAGCCGCCGATGTGCAAGTAATCAACATCCAATGTCGTCAGCAGCTTAGGATTAACATTGCCGCGGCGATTAAGTTCAGTGGCCTGATGGCTATAAAGCAAATAGACATCACCAGGATCGCGGGTATTTATACCAGCCATCACGCCATAATGGCCAGACTCGCTAATATTAAGCCCACTTTGAGTTTGGCTGTTAACCTCAATGGCATCGAATTCACTGGCGGCAAAACTGTAACCACCAAATGGCGCCACAAACATTCCGGGTTCAGTCTGAACAGAGGCCCCCTGCACTGGGGTTGACGGGACAGTTAGGCAGAGCAGCAAAGGTAATAGACAGCCGACTTGATATCGACTCGTTGTCGTTATCGCTTTCATGTTTATCTCCCTGAGCACCAAGATGGCGCTAATCCATTGGCGATCTAAGCCACCCAATGATGGAGGCTTAATACCGAGTTTCAACCTGCTATTTGAAATCGCTACCTCATACCGCGATCTTGTTTGACTCTATCATAAGCCGCTTGAATATCTTGAGCTTTTTTCTTAGCCAGCTCCATCATCTCAGCAGGTAAGCCTTTAGCGACTAACTTATCTGGGTGATGTTCATTCATCAGCTTACGATAGGCACGTTTGACCTGTTGATCAGAGTCGGCTTCGGTTAACCCCAGCACGCTGTAGGCGTCGGCAATCGAGGTCTGTTGCTGGCCACCACTGCGATGAAAATTAAACTCCGCCTGCCAGCGTTTAAGTAACTCATCGAGCTGCTGACGGCTGTAACCCAGCTCCTTAGCGACCAACAGTAAGATAGCATGCTCTTTGGCATCGAGCTCACCGTCAGATAAGGCGGTCTGGATCTGGATTTCCAAAAACATCTGCACCAGATCTTTACGCCCCATGGACAATAACCGAAAGGTTTTGAGGCAAGCGTTAAGATCAAAATCACTGGCTTTACCTTGGTTAAAAGCCATCTGGGCATCGCGCCGAGCCTGACCGCTTAAGCGCAGTTGATCCATGAGCGCGCTAGCGATACGAATATCCGTTTCGGTGACATGGCCGGAGGCCTTTGCAACATGCCCCATCACCGCAAAGGTGGTATTAAAAAACAGCGTTTGGCGATTACTGCCCTTGCCAATAATGCCACTGAGTTCGGCGCGCTTTTTGTCGTATAAATGGCCTAGCCATAATCCTAACATTGCGCCAAAAATACGACCAAACATAAAGCCGATCGCAAAACCAAATACCTTACCCCAAATTTTCATCTATTAACCTAATGTTATTTTTTATCTAGTGTTGTCATGCGCGTATTTAGTGCCGCTAATCGCTCGACCGTACCGACATCGCACCAAAAGCCGTTAAAATGTTCACCGGCAACTAATCCATGCGCCATTTTATCTTTTAGAAGGGGCGCCAGTGCAAACCGCTTACTGGTGGTGCCATTAAACAGCGCTGGCTGGTAAATTCCCATACCTGAAAAGGTCAGCTTGGCTGGGCCAGCAGCGCTCAGCCGCCCCTCAAGTAAGGCAAAATCCCCCTCTGGATGCTGCAACGGATTATCGACTAACCACAAATAAGCCTGAGCCTCGCCCATTGCAGCCTTGATAGCCGCTAACGAGAGAGGTTGGCCTGCGATGGTTGGCATCGCATCAATAAACACATCGCCGTTGATCACTAAAAACGGATCAGATCCGAGTAACCCTAAGGCGTTTTTAATCCCACCACCGGTTTCTAATGCCTCTGTTTCGCCGCTGTAATGCAAGTTAACTTGCCAACGCTCGCCATCACCCAAGGCCTGGATAAGCTTATCACCCAGCCAAGCATGATTAATCACTATATCGGTGAAACCAAGGGCGGCTAAACGCTCTATATGGTAGACAATCAATGACTTACCTGCCACTTCAACCAGCGGTTTGGGTAGCTTATCCGTCAGCGGTCGTAAACGCTCGCCACGACCTGCAGCTAAAATCATCGCCTTCACAGGGTCTGCTCCATCTTGGGGATCACTTGATTATCTAACCAGTGGATAAAGGGGTGTAATACTGAGTAGTGCTTGCCGATATCGCTAACATATTGCAATGTGAGCGCAATATCTTGCATGTAACCGGGCTTAGCGTCACGGTAATTTAACCGACAAAAGATACCTGCGGCCTTAAGATGACGCTGTATGCCCATTAAATCGAACCAACGCTGATATTGCGCCAAAGTGACATCCTGACTCAGCACATTGTCAGAGAGTAATTGCTGGTAATGCTGCTGCATCAAGGTATCAACCACCTCGCCAGGCCAGCGCACATAACAGTCTCTAAGCAGTGACACCGCATCATAGGTGACAGGCCCTATCACTGCATCTTGAAAATCAATCACCGCCAACTGTTTATCACACAACATCAAATTACGGCTATGAAAGTCGCGGTGCATCCCCGCGCGGGGTTGCGCTAGTGCACTATCAGCCAGTATCCGATAGGTATCGGCTAGCATCTGCTGAGTATCAGCACTGCACTTAAGTTGTAAATGGCGACCGATTAACCAATCAGAAAAAATATCTAACTCTCGATAAACAAAGGCGGCGTCATAACGTGGTAATGGTACGCCATCGACAGTGGTGACTGCGCGAATAGGAATGAGCAAACCTAATGCCTGCTGGTAATAATCGCTGACATTGGCGGGTGTTAATACGCTCAGTAGCTGAGTATCACCCAAATCACTGAGCAGCAAAAAACCTTGTTCAACATTTTTTTCAATGACTTGAGGAACATTAACCCCCTGTTTTTGGTATTCGTTTGCTAATGTGATGAACGGGCCCACGGCAATTAGATCCGGAGGTGAGTCCATGGCGATGTAGCTTTTAGGCCCCAGAGTTACCCTAAAATATCGACGAAAACTGGCATCACCAGAAATGAGTTCTATGGCGGCATTGGCGCTCAGTACGCGTTCAATCCACGCTTTTAAGGCGATAAATCTTAGATCTGACAAGGGCACCTCATGGCTCTTAAGCAAAAATTGCTTTATTATAAAGCAAAATGGAAACAGCAATTAAGATGATTCTATCTCTTTTGCTCGGTTGCTTGTGTAAATAGCTGCAACTATTCTCTTCGATAATTTGTCTAGACTAAGAAATCACAAAAACGATAAAGATGCATATCCGTTACTTATTGGCTTTAATACTGCTTCCACACCTAGTCCTAGCAGACGAATTAGATCGCGCCGTCGATACCGACACACAATGTCTTGTGGAACCTCCCGTGCCTATTCCAGATGCCAATAGCGCTGATGTGCCACTCGATTTACAGCAAATAAAAATCATTTCAAACACCACTGAGGCTAAGTTAGGCGATAAGGCAACCTTTAGCGGCGATGTCTCTTTCAGCCAAGGCGGGCGGCACATTGCAGCCGATAACGCAACGCTAGATCAAGCCAACGAACGCTTAGATGCCAACGGTAACTTGGTGTTTCAAGACAGTATGTTTACCGTTACCGCCGACTCATTGAGCGCGCAAATGCGCACTAATAGCGCCGAATTAAGCGGTGCCCAATATTGGCTGCATGGGCAGCAGATTCATGGCGATGCTGAAAAACTGCAAATCACTCAAGATAATAACCTGCATCTGAGCAATACCAATTTCACCACCTGTCCTCCGGGCGATACTTCTTGGTTGCTTGAAGCTGAAACCATTAAAATTGACAGCACCGAAGAGTGGGGCGAACTGTGGGATGCCAAGTTAAGAATTGCTGGCGTACCGGTTTTTTATCTACCTTACATGACGATACCCGTCTCGGATAAACGCAAGTCAGGCTTCCTGTTTCCGTTATTTAGTACCAGCACCACCAATGGGGTTGAACTTGCGACCCCTTATTATTGGAATATCGCTCCCGAATACGATTTCACCTTCACGCCGCATTACATGTCCGCGCGCGGTCTGTTCTTAAAAACGGAGTTCCGTTATCTGGCTGGTGAAGCCCAGCAAGGCGGCTTAAATGTTGAATATTTAGCCAACGACAACCTACTGACTAATCGCTCTGACCGTTACTTATATCACTGGCAACATAAAGGCGCCGTGGATGAGAATTGGCGCGTATTAGCCAATTTTACCGATGTCTCTGATAATAATTACTTTAACGATCTGAAATCGGACGTATTGCGCGCCACCGATAACCAACTGTCACGCATTGGTGAGATAGCCTACTTTGAGAACAACTGGGATATCACTGCCAGAGTACAAGATATTAAGGTATTAGGCGAAGATGAATCGCCATATCAGGTGATGCCGCAAGTGGGGCTCAATTACCGCAGTCCAGAGCTGTGGAGTGGCTTAGATGTTAATCTACTGGCCGAAGCGAGCAACTTTCGCCATAAAGACAATCAGTATAATAGTGCTAATCGCCTGCACCTAGAGCCCAGTATATCCTTGCCAATTCATGGTCCCGCGGGCTCATTAACCAGCGAAATTAAACTGCTGCAAACCAACTACTGGCAAGATACCGATAATAATCCTGATTCTGAGCTAGCCAGTAGCGTGAGCCGCACCTTACCTCAGGTGCGCCTGCATGGGCAGATCAATTTTGAGCGTTATACCGACTATTTTAATGTCAACTACCGTCAAACATTAGAGCCTCAATTTCAATACCTGTATGTCGGCTATGAAGATCAATCGCAAATTGGTATCTACGATACCGCCTTGCTGCAAGATGACTACTATGGTCTGTTTCGGGATCGCCGTTTTTCAGGCCTCGACCGTATTGCCGATGCGAATCAAATGACACTCGGGTTAACCACACGCCTGTTTGATGAGCATAACCGTGAGACCTTTCAGTTCAGTATTGGCCAAATTTATTACTTTGAAGACAGTAAAGTCGGCCTCACCGAGGTGTCGCAACCTAACCAGAGCTTTCAACAAGAAAATACCTCTAACTCGGTATTAGCGGCAGAGCTGAATACGCAACTCTATAATGATTGGTTTATGAGCGGCGCTATTCAATACGACACCGAAAATAGTGAAAATAAAAAGAGTGAAGTCACATTAGATTTTCGACCCGAGACCAATAAACTACTGCAGTTAAGTTACCGCTATGTACCCGATTTAATTAACAGCAACACCAATGAATCGGTTAATGTGTCACAAACAGGTGTGCGCGGCGCATGGCCAATCAGTGACAACTTGTATATTGTTGGCAACTGGTATTATGACCTCAATGAAAGCCGAAGTGTTGAAACCTATACCGGGTTTCAATATGAATCTTGTTGCTGGGCGCTACGCTTAAGTTATCATTATCGCATTAAGACCAACTACGATGATAATTTAGAACCCACCATTGATGATCGAGAACTGTTTGAGCATGGCTTCTACCTGAATTTTGTTATCAAAGGTTTAGGTGGTTCAGGCCCATTAGGTGTGGCTGATATGCTCGATGATGGTTTGTTTAATTATCGTAAGCCGCTCTACTTGAAAAACTAGGGTTCAATAAATTAGTTACTCTTTTGCTGAACCTAGATACGGACTTGTAGTCCAATCAAAATAATCGAATTAAGTGGTCGGTCAACAATGACAAACGACCTCAATATGCCAAGGATTTTTGTGGATGAGACCCTGTAAACAACTGATTATTGCGTTACTCACATTGGCGATGAGCCACAGCGTTATGGCCGCACAGCCATTAGACCGCGTGACAGTACAAATTAACGAAGGGATTGTGCTGGAAAGCGAAATCACCAACATGCTAAACACAGTCAAAGCGAACGCAGAAGCTGCAGGCCAAGCGTTACCCTCTGACGAAGCCCTTCGTACCCAGGTGATTGAGCGGCTGATCATGACCCGCTTACAGTTGCAAATGGCAGACCGTATCGGCCTTCACATTGGTGACTTACAGCTAGATCAAACCATTGAGAATATTGCTAGAGAACAAAATATCACCGTAGCCGACATGCAAGCCAAAATTGCAGCCGACGGCTTGAGCTGGGCACAATATCGCGAACAATTACGTGAAGAGATCACCTTAGGTGAAATCCAACGCATTCAGGTTCAGCGCCGTATTCAAGTATCGCCACAAGAGATCAGTAGCCTAGTTAAATTGATTGAAGAACAAGGCATGCAGCAGGTGGAGTTTCAAATTGGTCACATCTTAATTGAAGTACCAAGCAACCCCAATAGCGAACAGTTAGACAGTGCCAGTAAACGGGCCAATATCGTATTGAAACGTCTGCAAGATGGCGCCGACTTCAAGCAAACCGCCATTGCGTCATCGGCGGGTCCTAAAGCACTTGAAGGCGGTATTTGGGACTACATGAACATCAATGAAATGCCAACGCTGTTTGCTGAACTACTGGCGGGTGCCAAAACCAATGACATTATTGGCCCTGTTCGCAGCGGTGCGGGTTTCCACATTATCAAGGTCATGGATGCGCGCGGCCTACAAACCCAAGAGGTTGATGAGGTTCGCTCTCGCCATATTCTAATTAAACCATCGCCAATCCTGTCGGAAGAGCGCGCTAAGGCCATGCTCGACAACTTTGTGCAGCAACTGCGTGCCGGAGATGTCGATTTTGCCGATTTAGCGCGTCAATACAGTGAAGACCCAGGTTCTGCCGCCAAAGGTGGCGAGCTAGGTTGGGCTGATCCTGCGGTTTATGTGCCTGCATTTGCACAAACCTTGAACTCTCTACAAATTAATGAAATCAGTGAGCCATTTCGCTCCAGTCATGGCTGGCACATAGTACAGCTTGAAGAAAAACGTAAGACTGACGCGACAGACAAGTTCAATACTAATCGTGCTCATCAACTGATTTTCCGTCGCAAGTTTAATGAAGAACTGCAAAACTGGCTGGATGAGATGCGAGCGGAAGCTTACATCGAAGTATTTGATGCCGACTTTAACCGAGGTTAATCATATTGACGACTAAACGTATCGCAATCACGCCGGGCGAACCGGCTGGCGTGGGACCAGAATTAGTCATCCAACTTGCTCAGCGTGCTTGGCCCGCTGAGCTTGTTGTTTGTGCCGATCCGGCTTTATTGAAGGCCAGAGCCAAAAAAATTGGCTTACCGATCCAGCTGCGTCCTTATCAGCCAAATCAAGCCCCTAAACCTCAAGAAGCAGGCACCTTGACCATTGTACCTTTTCCCTTGGTCACCGAATCTGTATGCGGCAAGCTTGACGAACAAAACAGCAGCTATGTGATTGACACATTAAGTTACGCTGGCGACAAGAATATGAGCGGCGAATTTGATGCCGTCGTAACGGGCCCTGTGCACAAAGGGATTATCAATCAAGCGGGTATTCCATTTAGTGGCCACACCGAATTTTTCGCCCATCAGGCAAACTGCCAAGATGTGGTGATGTTATTGGCCGCCCCCGGATTACAGGTCGCCTTAGTGACCACTCATATTCCGCTGGCGTATGTGTCTAAAGCGATCACTCGCGATCGCCTGCATCAAATTATCAACATTTTACACCATGATTTGGTGAATAAATTTGGCTTACAAAACCCCAAAATATATGTCTGTGGACTCAATCCGCATGCAGGAGAAGATGGCCACTTAGGCCGAGAAGAGATAGATGTTATCAGTCCAGCATTAGAAGAGCTGCGTGAGCAAGGCATGAGTCTGGTGGGCCCCTTGCCTGCCGATACCCTATTTCAACCTAAATATTTAGAAGATGCCGACGTTGTCTTGGCCATGTATCACGACCAAGGCCTGCCAGTACTCAAGTCACGAGGATTTGGCAGTGCGGTTAATATCACCTTAGGCTTGCCCTATATTCGCACCTCCGTCGACCATGGCACGGCATTAGCCCTTGCTGGTACAGGTGAAGCCGAAATAGGTAGCTTTGTCTGCGCGTTAAACAAGGCTATTGAATTAGCCACTACGAACGAGTCACAAAAAGAGAAGTAATGAGTAATAAAGTACATTTAGGCCACACCGCAAGAAAACGCTTCGGACAAAACTTTTTGACCGACAGCAATGTGATCAATCGAATTGTTGGCGCGATTGCCCCCGACAATGACCATGTCATGGTTGAAATTGGTCCAGGCCTAGCGGCATTGACAGAACCTGTTGCCGAAAGCATCGACAAGCTGACCGTGGTTGAACTCGATAAAGACTTGGTTGAGCGGCTTAAAACCCATCCATTTCTTAAAGATAAACTCGAGATCCACCAAGGTGATGCGCTTAAGTTTGACTTTAACCAGCTCGTGGAAGAAGGCAAGCAGATGAAGGTGTTTGGCAACTTGCCTTACAACATCTCGACACCATTAATGTTCCACCTATTTGAGTTTGCAGAGCATATTGAAAATATGCATTTCATGCTGCAAAAAGAAGTGGTGCTGCGTCTATCGGCCTCGCCCGGCACTAAGGCCTATGGTCGCCTAACGGTGATGGCGCAATATTTTTGCCAAGTGATGCCTGTGTTAGAGGTGCCACCGGGATGTTTTACCCCACCGCCAAAAGTTGACTCGGCCGTAGTACGCTTAGTGCCTTATAAGAATAAGCCTTGGCCATGTAAAGATGTCGACTTATTAAGACACCTGTGTACGACCGCATTTAATATGCGCCGCAAGACGCTGCGTAATAATCTCAAACAGATGCTATCTGATGAAGACTTTGCTTCGCTCAATATTGATGCGACCAAACGCCCAGAGCAGATAACGGTTGAGCAGTACGTTGCCATGGCTAACTTAGTCATCGACAAGAAAAACGGCTAAGTCTCTTCGCGGGGAATAGCTCCCCGCACTCTCTGTTACATTTAGGACATTCAATGAAACCACTTGAATCCTCAATTAAAATTGAGGTTAAAACTGAATATATCGAAGAGCAGTCATCCCCCGCAGAAGACCGTTACCTCTTTAGCTATACCATCACTATTATCAATTTAGGTGAGCAAGACGTCACCCTAATCAGCCGTATGTGGTGTATTACCGATGCCAATGGTCATTATAGCGAAGTGCAAGGTGCAGGCGTGGTCGGCGAAACGCCAACCATTGCACCGAACACCGCCTACCAATATACCAGTGGTACCGTGTGTGAGACCCCTTTCGCCGTGATGGAAGGTCATTATGTGATGGTCACAAAAGATGGCCGTGAATTTAAAGCCCCCATCGCGCCCTTTCGCTTAGCTGCGCCCGGGCTCATACACTAGCGTACTTAACTTCTTATATCCTCCAACTAAATGAGTAATTGATGGCCACCTATTTTATCGGCGATATACAAGGCTGTTTTGATGAACTACAAGCCATATTGAGTCAGGTCGATTTTAACCCATCAAAAGATGAGCTTTGGGTGGTTGGCGATATGGTTGCCAGAGGTGATAAGTCACTAGAAACATTAAGGTATATCAAATCATTAGATGGCGCTGCTCAACCTGTGCTGGGTAACCATGACCTGCATTTGCTAGCCTTACATGGCAAACTTAAGCGCCCTAAACCCAGTGACAAACTTGACGCTTTGCTCGCGGCCAGCGACATTAACCATCTGATCGACTGGCTGAGAATACAGCCACTGGTGCGACAACATAGTGAACACAAATTACTGATGACCCATGCGGGTGTGCCACCGCAATGGAACGCACAAACCGCCATACAAGAAGCCCGTAGCGTACATGAAGCCCTACAACGCCCCGATTATTTAACCGAGCTTATCGCCAAGATGTACACCAATGATGTCGATACTTGGTCATTATCTATGCCGGCGCTTGAGCGAAAAATCTATTGTATTAACGCTCTCACCCGTATGCGTTATTTACACCATGACGGTCGTTTAGACTTCGACTGTAAACAGCCCCCCGACAGTGACAGTCACCCAGGCTTAGTGCCATGGTTTGCACTTCCCAATTTAGCGGCGCAAACCCATACTTTAGTGTTTGGCCACTGGGCCTCATTAATGGGGAAAGTGGCTCATCCAGCGCTTAAAGCATTAGACACTGGCTGTTGCTGGGGTCAACATTTAACCCTCTGGCACTTAGAATCAAACCAAAAAATCACCCAAAACAAGTTAAAAAAAGGTTAAGATAAAGTACTAACTGGCCGATAGAGCTAGAGTAACAGCCCTGCCAACCCTATTAAAATATTGGTAATTCGGGATATAACAACAAAAAAAATCGGAGTCCCCTATGAAATTAAATGTCGCCGCAAGAGTGATTGGCGGATTTAGCATTGTCACTTTATTGTTAATCACATTAGGCGTTGCCTCGTTAATCACCAATAATAATATCAAGAGCAGCACCTTGGTGCTGCAAGAGCTGAGCCTTCCGGCGCTAGAGAGCAGTAACCACCTGACACAAAGTCTCGCCCTACAAGAAAAACAACTATTAGAGGCTTACCACAGTACGCATTCGGCCCAACTACCACAGATCCAGACAAGGTTCGACGAAGATGCTAAAGGGTTTATTAGCGAGCTAAATAACTTACAAACCATTATTCAAGGGCTGCAACAAGGGCAAGAGCTCGATACACAAATTGCCGCCCTTAAAACCAGTTATCAAGCTTTTGAAGATGATAGCCAAAAAATGATCTCGGCGCGTTTACAGTCGCTACAAACGCAAGAAGCTTTGCTTGCTACGCTCGACGACTTGGAAGTGGCAGCCGATGACACCGCTTCATTGCTGCTGGATCTTATCGATCTGGAGATCAGCGAAGATCCTACCGAACGTGAAATTGCAGCCACCGCCAGTAATATCGATAACAGCTTTAGTAACCTCATCACTAGCAGTTATGATCTGGTTAATACTAACGATAAAGCTAAATATGACACCATCACCAAAGAAATAGGTTACATTTTAAGCGATGCTAGTAACAAGCTAGCCTATGTGAGTCGGCACTGGGAGGGCGTTATCGACCAGCAGGTGCTCGACAATATTAACCAAGAAGCAACTAAAGTCCTCGTGATACTTGATGGCCCCAATGCCATCCAGCTACAAAAGGGGAAACAACTGGATTTTGACATAGCCGCGACCGATCTATTGAGCAAAGTTGAAACCGACGTCGATACTGTTAATCAAGGCATGAGTAACCTGAATCAGTCGATTGAAAACATCTCTCAAAGCATCAGTAACAAGGCCATAGATGATATCGACAGTGCCAGCTATAGCACCATGGCACTGGTTGTGATCGCCATAATCGTCGCTATCATGGTGAGCATTGCGGTGATCCGCCCACTGACCCGCTCATTGGGCGAGGTCAATAATGCACTCGATATTCTCGCATCAGGTAACCTCACCCATAAATTGGATGATTCGGGCCATGATGAATTTTCCGAGTTATCGCGCAACTGTAATCGCTTAGTCGATAGTTTACGCACGCTTATTCAAGGCATTTTGGATAGATCTAATCAGCTGGCCGCCGCAGCTGAGCAGACATCAGCCATCACAGCGCAGACTACTGCGGGTATTCAAGAGCAAAAAAATCAGGTCGATCAGGTCGCCGCTGCGACGACGCAGTTAAGTTCAAGTGCAATGCAAGTCACCAGCAGTGCCGATGATGCATTGAGCCAGATAAAAAGTGCCGATGAAGAAGCTCAGCATATGCGCACCATAGCCGATGACAATAAGCGTACGATTTTAGCCTTAGCCGAGGAAGTGACCAAAGCCGGTCAAGTGATCAATAAACTGCATTCTGACAGCGCCGCGATTGGCTCAATATTGGATGTGATCCGCGGTATCGCAGAACAAACCAATTTACTGGCATTAAACGCCGCCATCGAAGCCGCGCGGGCCGGCGAACAGGGCCGCGGGTTTGCCGTGGTCGCCGATGAGGTCCGCAGCTTAGCCTCGCGCACACAAGACTCGACTCAAGAGATCCAGCAGATGATTGAAGTCTTGCAACAAGGGGCACAGCAAGCGGTATCAGTGATGGAACTAGGACGAGAGCAAGCCAGTCATTGCGTAGAGAAAACAGAGCAAGCTAACCTCGCGCTCGAAAGCATTAACCATGCAGTGCATCGCGCCCATGATTCAGGCACCCATATTGCTAATGCGGCGCAAGAACAAAACATTGTCAGCCAACAGGTGTCTGAGAAGCTTGAACATATCGCCGCCATCTCAGAAGAGACCGCGATTGGTGCAGATCAAACTGCGCAGTCGAGCCATCAGGTGGCACGATTAGCAGAGGAGCTACAAGCCTCTGTAGGCGAGTTTAAAGTCTAGTGCTTATGACGCTACTCGCGCTCGCTAAAGCCTGATTAACGGCGCTTATAGGCGCTTATAGACGCTTATAGGCGCTAAAAAAGCACTGCTTTCATTGCACTTATCCAATGAAATAATAGTGTGATGGGAGCGATGACTCGATAAACATTAACCCCAAAAAAACCGGACTGTTAGTCCGGTTTTTTATGGCTTGATACTTATAACTCTAGATTAGGTATAAGGTTAGCTTCCAGCAATCCGTTCTTTAATTGCAGAGGTCATCGCCAACGCACTATGATCGTTAGCCTCAGCCCATTCAAGAATACTTTGACCATCAGCTTCTTTACTGGCCAAATCCTCGGCAGAGAGACGCTTCGCGACAAAGGCTCCCACGTCATTAGCGCCACTTTTCATCGCAAAGCGTAACAAGCTATCACCATCGCAGGAGATATCTTGGTAGACGTTACGCAGTTTTACACGAGTCTCTTTCAGCTTTTTACGTAAGCGATTTTTATCATCCGCTTGAACGTAATTACAAATATTGGCAGCTAGTTGATCGTTGGCTTTTACTGGCACCGCATAAGATGAGGCCACTAATATCACTGCAATCGTCGTAGGTAACAGACGCATGGGGTACTCCTATAATATTTATTATTTTTTTCAATAGCATAAACGGTAACATTTACGCTAAGACTACTTAGGATAGCACCCACACGTTAACATTTTTTTACCAAGTTGATAAAGCGATACTCTAAACCTTTCTCATTCATATGTGTTTCAGTGGTCACTCGCTCCCACGATCCATCATCCCAATCAGGAAAAAACGTATCCCCTTCAACATCAAGATTAATCTCGGTCAAATAGAGTTTATCGGCTCTGGGCAATAACGCCTGATACAACTGACCACCACCAATGATAATGAGCTCATCGCCATCACCAGCCACTTGCAGCGCAGCATCAAATGAATCGACGCAGGTCACGCCCTCAATAGTAAGTCCGACCTGACGACTAATCACAATGTTGTGGCGCCCAGGTAACGGACGACCGATGGATTCATAGGTCTTACGCCCCATCACTACCGGTTTACCTAAGGTCATGGCCTTAAAATGGCGCAGATCTTCAGGCAGATGCCATGGCATCTGATTATCTTTGCCTATCACACGGTTATTGGCCATCGCGGCAATCATAGCAATTTTCATATTAGCTCCAACGGTCTCGGCCGCTTAATTAAAACGGATTATATCAACAGGATTAAATGACTGGACGGGTGCGAAAATAGAGCAGACTGGGCATCGCTAAGCCGACAGACAATGCACCGAGTATAAATACCGTTTTTAAACCATTACTGATCACTTCAGCAGTCAACTCTGGACTCACCTGCGACTGGGCAGACAGCTGCACTAACGCAATAACAGTATTGTAAGCATAAGTACCTGGGATCATAGGTATGATAGCCGCTACTGCGTACATTAAAGGTGGCGCAAGATGACGTTTGGCAAAGCTAATCGTCAATACGCCGACCAATGCAGCCGCCACAAACGTGGCCCATTCAATAGGTAAGTTAATATGTAATAACAAGGTTCTGACGCTGTGGCCCGTTGCGCCGGCTAACGCACAATAAGGTAAAAAGCGTTTCGGCACGTTAAATACCATGGCAAAACCTACCGCCGGAATCGATGAAAACAGCGCATCGTTTGCCAATTTTAGTAAGAGTTCTATCAAAGGAATAACCCACCTAATTGCATCGCGATAGTTATGCCGATCACCGAGGAAACAGTCAATAAAGTGGCATGCCCCCAACGCGAGATCCCCACGTTAAGGTGTCCCTTAACCATATCTGAAATCGCATTAATCATCGGAAAGCCCGGCACCAACATTAACACACTCGCCGCCATAGGTAACTTTGGTGTACTGGTAAGATCAAAGTGATAGCCCATTTGCGCCACTAAGGTTGTCACAAAGGCAGTGACGGCAAAGTTCACCAATAAATTGAAATGACGCTTAGCAATGGCTAAGCGCACAAACATGCCTAGCGAGGCGGCAAAGATGGTGATTATTATCGCTACCATATCGCCACCAAATAGGTGACAAAAACTGCCACAGGATAAGCCAATCATGGGGATTAAATAGCGCTTAGGGTAGCTTTTAGCTTGTATACGAGATACGCGCTTACGCACTTCATTTAAGCCGTATATGCCCTTCTCAGTTAATAAACAGATGCGCTGTAGTTCGCAGATAATGGTCATATTTATGCCATGTTCGCGAATTCGACGCGTGGTGGTAATACACCGCCCATGCACTAAGCTGGTTAGCACGAGGGAGTTAGAGGAGATGGATATTTCAACACTAGCCAACCCTAATGCCAAACCGAGGCGCTGGCTGATCTCTTCAATGAGTTCAGATTCAGCGCCATAGGCTAGCAAAAGTTGGGCAACCCGGACAACTTGCCGAGTAATATCATTTTGAGTATCTGCGTACACGTGGTTCTCAGAATGAAAGCGATAATAAGCTAAGCTTACCTTTGATAGATGATCTCAACATCATAATCATCATCGTCAAAGTCATCATCATCCAAGTCATCGCCATTATAATCTTCGTTGACAACATCTTGAGTCTGTTGATGATAATTATCCCACTTGAATTCAACTTCAGCATCAGGATCCGCTTCTACCTCTTCAGGTAGCGCAGCAATAAAGTCCATCAACTTCAAGCTAAGTTCTTGGGTGCCTTCGCGATTATACGCAGAGATAGTAAAGACTTCGCCTTTCCAGTCTAACTCTTTAACAATACGCTCTACTCGCTCTTGGATCTCTTCTTCAAGGAGCAGATCTGTCTTGTTAAACACTAACCAACGCGGCTTACTCGCCAGCAATGGAGAATGCTTTTCAAGCTCGGCAACAATTGCACGGGCTGAATCAACAGGGTCGCTGCCATCGATAGGATCAATATCCAAAATATGCAGCAGCACTCGGCAACGCTCGAGGTGTTTCAAGAAGCGAATACCCAAACCGGCACCTTCTGCGGCGCCCTCGATTAAGCCGGGAATATCCGCAATCACAAAGCTCTGCCCATGACGCGGCGTCACCACACCAAGGTTAGGAACCAATGTGGTAAACGGATAGTCAGCCACTTTAGGCTTTGCACGAGACACGGCGCGAATAAAGGTTGATTTGCCCGCATTGGGCATACCCAATAAGCCCACATCGGCAAGTAACATCAGCTCTAAGCGCAAGCTACGTACTTCACCTGGCGTACCAAGGGTTTTCTGTCTTGGCGCACGGTTGGTACTGCTCTTAAAGCGCGTATTACCTAGGCCGTGGAAGCCCCCTTTTGCCACTAGCAGTTTTTGACCATGGGTCTTGAGATCGCCTAATGCCTCTTGAGTCTCTTCATCAATGGCGCGGGTCCCGACTGGCACCTTAAGGATAAGATCTTGACCACTGTGGCCAGTACAATCACGGCCACGGCCATTTTTACCACGCTCGGCAAAATGAAAACGCTCAAAGCGATAGTCGATTAGGGTATTAAGGTTTTCATCTGCTTGCAGATAAACACTACCACCATCACCACCATCACCACCGTCTGGGCCACCATCAGGCACATATTTTTCACGTCTAAAACTAACGCAACCACTACCACCATCACCAGCTTCTACTCTGATCACAGCTTCATCGACAAACTTCATACCAACTCCAGGCACCACACAATAGACCGATTATACTGCCAATCTAATCGTACCGCCAAAAAACAATTTCTGTATTGAACTTCAAACGAGATACACAGGTTTGAGGGTTCAATGTTTTACTGGTGCTGGAGCAGCGTAACCGGCTCATTTCACCAGATTTATAAACAATAAAGCCCTACCAGAGGCAGGGCTTTATAAACTATCTTAGGTGAACTAAGAGTTAAGCTTCGATACTAATGAACTTGCGGTTATTAGGACCTTTAACTTCAAACTTAACTTTACCGTCAGTTAGTGCAAATAGAGTATGGTCACGACCAATACCTACGTTAACACCTGCGTGGAATTTAGTACCACGTTGGCGAACAATGATGTTACCAGCAAGAACTGATTCACCACCGAAACGCTTAACACCAAGACGTTTACTTTCTGAATCGCGGCCGTTACGAGTAGAACCGCCAGCTTTTTTATGTGCCATGAGTTAGACTCCTATTAAGCGTTGATAGCAGTAATTTTAACTTCGGTGAACCACTGACGGTGGCCCATCTTCTTATCGTGGTGCTTACGACGACGGAACTTAACGATAGTTACCTTTTCGCCACGGCCATGGCTGACAACTTCAGCAACAACCTTACCACCTTCAACTAAAGGTGCACCAACGTGTACAGTCTCACCATCAGCAACCAAAAGAACTTGGTCAAATTCGATAGTTTCGCCTGTAGCGACTTCTAATTTCTCTAAACGAACTGTATGGCCTTCAGCAACACGGTGCTGCTTACCACCACTTTGAAAAACAGCGTACATAGCTATTTTACTCCGATATTTCAAGCACGCAGACCTTTTAATGTTAGGCTGGGCGCTATAAAAGCTTTAATGACAATGGTCGCGGAGTTTACGCTAAGTTCATTAGGCTGACAAGCCCTAATTCACTTTGATCAAAAAAAGATCGGAATTACTCTCACATTAGTCTTCTAATAATGCCTTACTCGACATTTTTAGGTAGAATCTCAATACTATAACATTTTTGCCTTAATTTGGGCTGCCTGAATTACAAAATACCACTAGAAGTAGAGCCTAATATGGATTTGAACGCCATTCGTCAGCTGGCTGATGCTGATATGAAAGCCGTCGATCAACTGATCTATAAACAGTTGGAGTCAGATGTAGCCCTAATTAACCAACTTGGATTCTATATTATCAATGGCGGGGGCAAGAGAATGCGCCCACTGCTATCCATTCTGGCGGCTCGTGCGATTGCCTATGACGGTGAAGCTCATATCAAGCTGGCTGCAATCGTTGAATTTATTCATACCGCTTCATTACTGCATGATGACGTGGTAGATGAGTCAATGCTAAGACGTGGTCGCGAGACAGCTAATGCACTTTTTGGTAATAGCGCAAGCGTGTTAGTCGGTGATTTTTTATATACTCGCTCGTTTCAGATGATGACCGAGCTGGGCAGCTTGCAAGTGTTAGAAGTCCTAGCCGATGCTACTAACGTATTAGCAGAAGGCGAAGTATTACAGCTAATGAACTGTAACGATCCTGACACCACTGAAGAAAGCTATATGCGTGTCATCTATTGCAAAACAGCAAAGCTGTTTGAAGCTGCGACCCGTTTAGCAGGCGTTTTGGCTGATAGCGGTATTGAGGTGCAAACCGCCTTAGCTGACTATGGTAAATATTTAGGCACAGCATTCCAGCTCACCGATGATTTATTAGACTACACAGCAGAAACCGAAGAGTTAGGAAAGAACATTGGTGATGATTTAGCCGAAGGTAAGCCTACGTTACCGCTAATCTATGCCATTGCCAATGGTACCGATGAAGAGCAAGCCTTGATTCGTCAAGCGATTGAGCAAGGTGACGGTTCTGGTCACATTGAGACAATTCTCAATGCGCTCAAGCAATGTGGTGCACTCAAATATACTGAACAAAGAGCGCTAGAAGAGGCTGATAAGGCCATTAGTGCCTTAGCAATACTGCCAGAGAGTGACTACAAGCAAGCGCTAATATCACTCGCTAGAATCGCCGTAGCGCGTAATCACTAATGATTGACTAATGGCGCAAAGATTTAAATAACAAAAAAGGAGCCAATCGGCTCCTTTTTTATTGATTCGTTTAGCTTACTTAACGAATTCGACTCCAAGCTTAATATCAGCCTTTAGCGTATCTAACATCGCATCACGCGCATTAGCTTCAAACTCACTCACTTCACCGTAAGCCAGTACTTGTTCAACACCGTTCTTACCTAGAAGGATTGGTTGAGCGAAAAATGCTGCATGCTCACTACCACCGTCAACATAGGCACATTCCACAACATTCGCTTCACCTTGAAGGCCGCGAACCAATGACAGACCAAAACGACACGCAGCCTGACCCATTGAAAGTGTTGCACTACCACCACCGGCTTTAGCTTCAACCACTTCAGTACCCGCATTCTGAATACGAGTAGTCAAAGCAGCGACTTCGTCATCACTAAAAGTAACGCCTTCAACTTGAGAAAGCAGAGGAAGAATGGTTACACCGCTGTGGCCACCAATGACATTGACTTTAACATCAGCCACATCTAACCCTTTGGCTTCGGCCACGAAGGTTTCAGAGCGAATAACATCAAGGGTAGTGACACCAAATAAACGGTTTTTATCATAAACGCCTGCAGCCTTTAGTACCTCAGCAGCGATAGCGACGGTGGTGTTAACAGGATTGGTAATAATACCGATAAGCGCTTTAGGACAAGTTGCTGCACACTTTTCAACAAGGTTTCTAACGATCCCTGCATTGATGTTAAATAGATCTGAGCGATCCATACCAGGCTTACGCGCAACACCTGCAGAAATAAGTACCACATCAGCGCCTTCTAGTGCTGGTGTTGGGTCTTCACCCGCAAATCCTTTGACTTCAACCGCTGTAGGGATGTGGCTCAAGTCAACCGCAACACCAGGGGTCACTGGCGCGATATCGTAAAGGGATAATTTAGAGCCGGCAGGCAATTGAGTTTTAAGCAGTAGAGCAAGAGCCTGGCCAATACCACCAGCGGCACCAAGTACAGCAACTTTCATAGTTATCTCCGTTAATTCTTGGTTATTATGTGACATAGATCTAAATTCACAGATGGCGCAACATTACTGCAATCACATCAATAATTCAATTATCCCTTAGTCGTGTAGCAAGATATTTTATAAATAACCTCGAAAAGTGCATGTATTAGCGGTTAATTGATAACCGTTTGACTTAACACACATAGATGCAGCCGCCACCTTTATCATCATTAATAATGCTAAATGAAAAGGATACCTATCGCTGCGGCCTCGATACTTACATGATCACCAGCAATAATGAGTGAATGTTTATTCATCTACAACGAGTAAGGCTTGACTTGCTTTGCATAGCTATTCACAATGAGCCAATTTTACGAATAAAAGAATGCCAAATTTATGCAAGCCAATAAAAACCAAGAAGAACTCGTAAAGACCTTTAAGGCTATTTTAAAAGAGGAACGCTTTGGCTCTCAGAGCGAAATCGTCAATGCACTTCAAGCCGAAGGTTATAACAATATTAACCAATCGAAAGTCTCGCGCATGCTAAGTAAGTTTGGCGCGGTGCGTACACGTAATGCTAAACAAGAGATGGTTTACTGCCTCCCTGCAGAACTAGGTGTGCCTACGGCTGGCAGCCCATTGAAAAACCTCGTACTTGATGTCGACCATAATCAATCTATGATTGTGGTGAGAACCAGCCCTGGAGCAGCGCAGTTAATCGCTAGACTGCTGGATTCTATAGGTAAACCAGAGGGAATATTGGGCACCATTGCTGGTGATGACACGATTTTTATCTGCCCGTCTAATATTCAAGAAGTTGGTAAAACGTTCAACACAATAAAGTCATTATTTAACTATACCGATTAATTCGTTATATGCGTTTTATAGCACGCTAGCTCAAGGAATCAATAGCCTCTATTTTGGCAGTTAAATGACAGCTCCTGGATCAAGACTAATTACGATTTACTGAAAAATAGACGCCAATGGCGTCTTTTTTATGCCAAAACAATGGCTCCAATTTAGCCGTTAATGATCAATCAAAGCCAGTGTCACTTAAAATCATATAAAAATGCCGACAAGTTTCTCTTGTCGGCATTTAATCAGCATGCAAGATTTTATCGCTTTTGATGCTTAACCAGCCTGCTAAAAAGACTTGCTAAAGCCGATTAAGGCGAATTTTATTGCAGCCTGCTTTTGATGGCTACTCATTTTGCGCACCAGTTTGAACCACTGCGCGATAAAAAAGAGTCAACAGACTTGGAGGACTGTAGTTAATCAATGGCGCAACGAACAATAGGTTGCCGCTATTCACTCGTCACTTTCGGTGGCTGCATTTTGCATAAAATCTAGCGAAGGAGCAAAAAAAGCCGATCCCGTCAGTGCTTGAGTAAAGTGCATTAAGTGATCATGGTTACCAGCACCATCACCGTGGATCATGCTGTGGAGCATTTTTTCAAAATGCTCAGAATTACGACACAGGGCGATAAACATCAACCCCTGCTCTTTCATTGAGCCATAAGGCATACTCTGCCTTAAGATCTCCATCGAACGCCCTTGGCTATCTTTCAGATTAACCCGCTTAGTATGGCTGGTTAGAGGCTTATCCCGCGAGGCATATTCGATATTATCGATTTTAGTTCTACCTATGATATCTTCTTGCTTTTTCTGAGGAAGTCGATTCCATTTACTCAGGTTGTGCGCGTATTTTTGCACATGCACATAACTACCAGAACGGAAGGTTGCATCTTCATCCCCAACTAAGGCGACCTCTTGGCGGTGACGCCCTTTGGGGTTTTCAGTACCATCGACAAAGCCGGTAAGATCCCGCGTATCCATAAACTGAAAACCACGTTCCTCATCGACCAGCTCAACTAAACCTTCAAACATCTGGCACACTTCATTAGCCACCAAGTGCAAGATATCATAACGGTCACACCGCAGATGAATAAAGAGATCATACTCATGTGCAGGGGCATCTCGATTATCGGCATTCATAGCCGGAAACGGTTTCAATTGAGCTGGACGAGACTGGGGGTATAAGCTGTCCCAGTAATTAGCACCAATCGCGACAAAACCATTAAAGGCGCTATCGGCATATTGATCCGATAACTCATAAATGTACTGCGCAACATTGGCTACACAAGGACGTAATTGTGATTCCACACCGTCCTCGGCATTAAACATCAAATATACGCTATGCAAATTTCCTTCGGCACACACACCTAACTGTTCACGTGGCATAACCTGACTATCCATATAGACCCTACCCTCTGTCAGTTTCAATTTTCGGCAATATTGTCCAAAACTTTAATGATGAATAGTATTACACAATCTACAACGCGTTAAAAAGAAACCGTATTTACGGTTAGATTAACGTTTATTAACCAGAACAACCACCATGAGTGACAAATATGTTACTCAGGACGCGACAATAACACCAAGGAATGAGGGATCACCTCTAATTGAACCCGTTGGCCAAGCGCTAAATCGTTTTTGGGGCTGCGAACATCATAGCGTTGTGTACCGACCAATACTCGATAATGACAATTACAGCCTAAAAAACGTCGCTCGACGATCATCCCCTCCCCTTGCTCATTGGCATGAATATCGATTTGCTCTGGACGCAATAACAGTTCACCACTATGCCCTACATCAAACAACATAGGTGCAGTGCTGACAATCACCCCCAGTGGCGTAGAGAGTGTAAAACCGTCCACCACCTCAGCAGCAAGATAATTGCCCTCTCCTAAAAATTCAGCAACATATTTATCGGCTGGCGCACTGTAAAGCGCTTCGGCACAACCATATTGCACTATGGCTCCTTGATTAAATAGCGCTAATTTATCAGCAAATACAAAGGCTTCATCTTTACTGTGCGTCACAAATACTGCACTGACATTACGTTGTTTTAAAATGCTGCGGATCTCCAGCATCATTTCATTACGCACTTTGGCATCTATATTAGAAAAAGGCTCATCGAGCAGTAATAGCTCAGGTTCATAGGCCAGTGCTCGAGCAATCGATACCCTCTGTTGCTGACCGCCAGATAACTCGTGTGGATAGCGGGTTGCTAAACCATCGAGTTTCACCAGAGCTAGCATTTCAGTTAATCTCGCTTGTCGCTCAGCACTAGTTAATCCTTTGACCCCAAACAAAATATTGTCGGCAACCGTTAAATGGGGAAACAGTGCATAATCTTGGAAGATCATCCCCACTTCTCTTTGCTCACTCGGCACAAAGTGATCATCGCCCGACAACAACCGCTTATTGATACTAATTCTGCCAGCAGAGATAGGTTGCAGCCCAGCAATCGCCCTGAGCAGGGTAGTCTTACCGCAGCCACTGGGGCCTAGCAGCGCAGCAATCTCTCCCCGTTGAATATTAAGGCTGAGTCCTTTTAAAATCACCAGACCTTGGTAATCACTATGAACATCTTCGATATTGAGGGTAGACATTTAAGTATTATGCTCCAAAGAACGGTTTAAATAGATCAGCGGAATGAGACCAACAAGAACAATAACAATAGCCGCCAGAGCGCCATGCTCAAGCTGTTCATCTGACACGAACTGATATACGTAGGTGGCAAGATTTTCAAACCCGACCGGCCTTAGTAATAAGGCCGCAGGCAGCTCTTTCATGCACTCGATAAACACCAACAACACGCCAGCAAAAATGCCTTTTCGTAACAGAGGAAGGTGCACCTTACGCAGCAAGGCGTTGGGTCTTAGCCCCATGGTGATCGAAGCCATATCCAGCGTTGGACTTATACGCTTGTAACTGCTCTCCACACTGCCAATAGCAATAGCCACAAAGCGAATTGAAAAGGCAAAAATTAACGCAAATACGCTGCCGCTTAACAGTAAACCAGGCCCTTGTGCATCGAAGTAGGCGTAAATATCATTAATGGCAAAATCCATATAAGTGAGTGGCACCAAGATCCCAATCGCCAGCACGGTACCAGGCAGCGCATAGCCGGTAGACGCTAAACGTGACGGTAATAGGTCGCTGCGCCGTGGGCTACATCGCCTAACAAACATCAGAACCACTGCAATAACCGCAGTGCTCAAGGCCACTAATAACGCAATGTAAAGACTGTTAAAGCTATATTGTAAAAACTGGTTGTGCCAACTGACCTCAAAATATTGCCAAGCATAACTGACAAGTACAGTAAAAGGCAGTAGAAAAGCCAACACCAATAAACCAGCGCAGTAAAAAGTTGCCAGCCATGCTTTAGGTGCCGATAACAGATAACGGTCACGATCATTGAGCTCGGCCTGCTTCTGAAATAACTTTTGCTTACGGCGCGCAAAACGCTCACTGCCAATCATGCAAAAAATCACCAACAACATAATTGCCGATAACTTGGCGGCAGCAGATAAACTGCCATAGCCTAGCCAAGTGTCATATACCGCTGTGGTTAATGTCGGCACAGAAAAATAACTTACTGTAGCAAAGTCAGCTGCGGTTTCCATTGCGACCAGAGAAGCGCCAACGGCTAATGCGGGCCTTGCCATGGGTAAACTTAAGCGCCAAAAACCTTGCCATGGGGAGCACCCCATCACGCGAGCTGCATGTTGTAAGCTTGAGGATTGCTCCATAAATGCGGTGCGAGCCAACAGATAAACATAGGGAAACAACACTAAAGCTAACATCACTGCTGCACCCATCAAGGTGCGTACATCGGGGAAAAAATAGTCTTGGGGCGATTGCCAACCAAACAAAGTACGCAAACTTCGTTGAATCGGGCCAGCATAATCGAGCAGATCGGTATACACATAAGCCACCACATAGGCTGGCATAGCTAAAGGTAATAACAATGCCCACTGGAAGAGTTGGCGCCCCGGAAACTCACAACGGGCAATGCACCAAGCTGCGGGCAGTGCAAATACCACGGCACCAATACAGACACACAGCATCAACGCCAACGTATTAAAGATATATGTGGGTAATACGGTATCGAGTAGATGAGCAAATATAGCCTCACCGGGCACAGCCGCCTGCACAATAATGGCTAACAATGGCAGTGTTAAGATCACTGCTATCAAGTAACTGAGCACTGACCAACGTCGAGCAAAACCTAAAATCATTCGTTATCTCATCTGGCTTAGTCAGATAATTATCAAGGACCAACCTAAATCGAAGCTTAAATAAAAACGATTATAACTTACAAAAATGTGCGCTCTGTAGCTAAAAAGCAAAATAGCCTTCTAAATAAGAAGGCTATACCGATATCAAAAGCAAGCATTGACTATATGTTATAAATCGAACTTCACTTCATCTAATAATTTTACGGCTGCCTGATGATACTCAGCCAATTTATAGATCGGTAACGCATCGGCTTTAAACTCCCCCCAAGAGGCCACTAGCTCAGATGGCGCGACATCGACTTTGACCGGATATTCCATATTGATCTGCGCATAAGATTGCTGTGCGGCATCACCTGACAAATATTCCATTAATTTGACTGCGTTGTCTTTATGGGGGGCATACTTAGCCAACGCCATTCCTGAAATATTAATGTGCGCACCCCGATTACTTTGATTAGGGAAGTTAATATTGACCGCCTCAGCCCAAGCAACTTGATTAGGATCTTGCAACATTTTACCTAAGTAATAGCTATTACCTATGGCAATATCACACAAACCTTCTTTAACAGCTTGCACCTGAGCACGATCATTACCTTGTGGCTTACGTGCCAAATTGGCCTTAAAACCATTTAACCACTCTTTGGTTTCAGCTTCACCATGATGGGCGATCATCGAGGCAACCAAAGCAATGTTATAGGGGTGTTTACCGCTGCGAGTACAAATTTTGCCTTTATATTTGGGGTCAGCAAGATCTTCATAATCAATATCTAATGGCCCTAAACGCTCTTTAGATGAATAAATATTTCTCACCCGCTGAGTTAATGCGAACCACTCTCCACTGGGCGAGCGCATCGTTTCTGGGATATTGCTCTGCAACACATCACTCTTCACCGGACTAACCAAACCTTTCTCGGTCAATTCCATTAAGCGAGAAAAGTCAGATGTCAGCACTAAGTCAACGGGAGATAAGCGCCCTTCTCTGGCAATACGTTCGGCAATGCCATTTTTAGAAAAGACCACATTCACCTCAATACCCGTCTGTTTGGTAAAGTCAGTTAAAATGGGATCTATCAAAAATGCCTGCCGATATGAGTAAATCGTTAACGTCTCAGCGGCACTTGTCATTGATGTTATACAAGCCAAACCTAACGCAATAATGCCTTTAGTAAAGTTCATTTCAACTCTCCAGTCACAAACCGATAATGATAATGGTTATCAATTGCGAATAGGGTAATCAAAACCTCACATGACGGCAAGTCGAATTATCAAAAAATCATCATATATCGGCAGTTTTGTGCTTAGTTAACAATAGTGTCTACACTAACAGGGCAAACGCAACAACCTGACAAGCGATACATCACAGAGAATAACTATGCTTATTAAAATTACCGCACTGATCTTGGCGCTGATGTTACTGCTATATCTGTTTAAGCACAGATTAGGTATAAGGCGAAAAAAATCTGCAAATACAGCACGTAGCAAAACTATAGCCAAACCGATTAGTGAATACCCACCTGTTGCGGAGCTACAAAATCTGTCAATCAAAGTCGAATTTTCATAGCGTAGAAATTGTCAATGATGCTATGGATTGTACCAGAGCCAACTCACTGCAAGGTCAACGTTACCTTTCTGCGCAAGCCCCTACGCTCCCCCTCAAAGGGTGCAACTCTTCGCCGTGCCGTTGTCGCTATGTTCACCATGCCGATAGACGAAAATTCGATGAGGAGCGGCGAATACAATTTGGCGTTAGCCATGAACTTTACGGAACCTTTGGCGAACAAAACCGCAGAAACAGCAAACGCAGCGGCCGCCGCCAATACGACCAAAGATAACACGGACCATGCTGTTAACCAGTCTATGGCGAGTAAAGTCATACGCCGAGTAGCAAGTACAGCAAACGCCAATACATGGCAAAACACCGCAGCAGTAAAAAAGGCGGCCGTTATCAAAGGAGTAAGGCATTAAAGAAGGCTTTATGACACTAAAGCAGTATTTAGTGGCTAGAAGCTAGGGGGTTGAGACAGTAGGCTAAAGGTGGGCGATAGCATTAAAGCCCCCACCTTTCAGTTAATTGGTTTAAGCTACCTCATCTTTGCAAAGAAGATAAGCGTTACTGCGACACAAGAGATGGGGCTTAGAGCCTGTTGTCACCAATATTTTTCAACCGTGATTTGGCCGGGCGCTCGGCGTAAATTAGTGGCTAAACCACGCTCTTTAAGCTGTTGAGTCAGACTTTTAATCATCTCAGGGTGACCACAAATCATCACTTGAGCATCTTCGGGGGTTAATTGAAGCCCAACTTGCGCCTCAATAACGCCTGCAGCCATCGCATCGGGTATACGGCTAGCTATGGTACCAACGCCTTTTTCACGAGTCACAGAGGTGACGAGTTCAAACTGCTGCGGATAGGTTAACTTAAACTGCTGCAACTCTTGGTAATAAGCTAAGTCATTTGCCTGCCTAACCCCATAAACCAAAATCACCTTGTCAAAACGCAGCCATGGTTGCTCGGTTCGCATCATAGAGATAAAAGGCCCTACAGCGGTTCCGGTTGCAAATAGCCATAAATGTTGGCCTTGAGCTGGCAACTCATCTAGGGTCATAAAACCTGTCGCCTGAGTGGAAATATCGATACTGTCGCCAACATTTAGCATCTGTAATTGCGGAGAGAGCTTCCCCTCTTCTACACTTACCGCCAGAATCTCAAGATACTGACTCGAAGGCGCATTTACTAATGAGTAAGCTCGCGCTACTCTTTTATCATCAATAACTTGTGAGAGCTTAATAAACTGCCCCGCAATAAAATCACCAATATCAGCAGACAGCTTTAACGTAAATAACCGTTCGTTCCAATCTATGCGCTCTACCACGTTTGCCTGTTGCCACATTGGCGTCCCCTTTGAGAGTTTTATCAAGGTCGATAAACACCATCATTGAAGTTATTGAGAGTAGAGTCAAGGCAACCTATACCATAGAGCTTATTTGACCAATTAATGAGTCGGTACAAGATTAAATCATCACTTGCTTATAGAGATCCAACATCTGGGTTAAAGCTGTCACGAAATTCCTGTAACCCTTGCTGCACCAAAGAGTAAGTTTGCTCTACACCATCGGCAACATCCCCTTCGAGAACTTTCAATCCAGATAGAATATCTTTAGCTTCATCAAACCCCTGCTCAATCGCGCCGCCAATAATCGCCAAAAATGAGTTAAGCTGCTCGTCAAAGGCCATATTACTGTTTTGCTCTTGATGCACAGTAAAAAACTGCGTAGCAAAGCTAACAATACGTTCGGCTGTCGCTTCAGCAGAAGTATCGACACCTTGTTCAACCGCGGTTTCAATCGCCTGCTCACCCATAGAGGGAGCGAGATGCTCATTAATTGAAGCTATCGCAGCCTTATAGAGTAGCCGCATAGGTTCGTTAGCTGAGCTGAGGTTCACCTCATGCTGTGCTGACAAAATGGCCTTATTCATTAGCTGCTTACTCGTTGCCTGAGCTGTGTTAGTTTTAGCCACTGCCGACACCTGCTGGCCGTGATCCATATTGGCTTCTGATTTAGTTCGAGCCGTTTCTGACACGGCGGTGCCATGATTGTTAATCTGCATAACTGCCTCTCTAAGCGATAATGGCCCTTTAGCCTAGCTTCTATTATCGACCATTTTTTAAACCGCTTTAACTTTTATCTCTGCCTTATGCACCTTTACGCTATAACACCTTAAAATGTATCAAGATGGTGTATTTTAAGTAAAAAGTGCTAACTAGATCGAATTTACCCCCCAAATGGGTTACCATGTGGTGATAATAATGTGACATAGAGCTAACAAGGCAATAGGCCTACCGTGAGCAGTGCAATATTTAAATCATATTGATGTGTTTCAATACAGTGCCACAGCGGTCAAGTGGAAACCGCTGGCATAAGCCTATATCTCGAAAACCACACATAGATCATCGAGATTAACCGTCTAGCATGCGTTTGCTCGACCCAAGCTTTCACTGCCAGTAATCGAGTAATGCCGGCGCTATGAGCCTTGACTAAAATGATTAAGGTTTAGGGCTAACTAAATAGATGATTTAGAGTTATTAATCTAATGCGACTTGGATAGCGCTAGCTTTATACGTTACACTTGACTACATTAGCAACATATGGAATAGCGGTACAGCTAGTATAAAATTCAATACCAAGGAGAACATCTGGTGAGTGATTCGTTTTTTGGAGCGGGTGGAAAAAGTAAACCCCTCTCGGTCAGCTGTCAAAACTGTGATCGGTTAACCGTCATCGAAGGCGAAACCATCTGTTTTAAGCGCGGGGAGATCATACGACTCACGCCTTACGACACTGGCAATAATAAACTAAGCCTACTTTGCGATGGTTGGAGACCCATTAACACCTCAAAAACAGCGTAATGGCTGTCTGTTAGGCGCTCATCATGAAATATAGAGCATCACGATTATATACAGTCACCACCACTAAGTTCCATTAATAACATTTCCCCCAAGAGCCATCACCTATCTTTGATTAGCTTCATGGGTTAGTCAAACCAAGGTGGCAACGGGGGCGATCGGGTCGCATGTCAATCTGCAGCAAAAACGAATTCCAGCCTGCCGCAAGCAAATAAAACAGCGTGTATGATTACAACCTAAGCCGATTAATGTTGATGCTGCACCGTCCATAATTTATGGTACAAGCCTTTGGCTTTTAACAAGCTGTGATGATCACCGCGCTCCACTATCTTGCCTTGGCTAAGCACTATAATTTGGTCAGCATCGACCACCGTCGATAAGCGATGGGCGATGACCAAACTGCTGTGGCCTTTTTCCATCTCTTTTAATGCCGTCAAAATAGCTTGCTCTGAATGGCTATCGAGCGATGATGTGGCTTCATCAAACACCAACAAAGGCGATCCCTTTAAAACGGCTCGAGCAATAGCGACTCGCTGCTTTTCACCACCCGAGAGCTTTAAACCGCGCTCACCCACTTTAGTGTGCCAGCCGTCCTTAAGTTGCTCAATAAATCCGGCTAAATGAGCCATCCTAATCGCGCCTTGCACCTGTTCATCAGTTGCATTTGGTGAGCCATAGCGGATATTTTCCAATAGTGAATCATTAAATAACACAGTATCTTGCGGCACTATAGCAATGGCTTGTCGCAGAGCATGTTGACTCAATTGTGTAATATCTTCACCATCAATAAAAATGTGCCCAGACTGTGCTTCATAAAAACGAAATAGCAGTTTAACTATGGTGGATTTGCCCGCACCACTGTCACCCACAATCGCCACTTTTTTACCTGCGGGTAATTCAAAACTCACATCATCAAGGATCTTACGGCCATCATAACTAAAGCTAACATGTTCAAAACGTAGGCTACCTTGGGTCAGTGTCGGACTGGCGGCATCTGGCTTGTCTTCAATGGTAGGTGTCCGATCTAATAAAGAGAACATGCGCTCAATATTGGCTAGGGCGCCTCGGATCTCACGATAGACAAAGCCTAAAAAATTCAGTGGCATAAAAAGCTGCATCATAAAGGCGTTAATCAACACAAAATCACCGATGGTCATTGCCGCAGCGCTAACCCGCTGCGCGGCTAACGCTAGCATCAAGGTCATGGCTAACGAAATAATTAATGCTTGACCAGCATTTAGGGCAAACAATGATAAGCGATTACTGCGCTTTGCCCGCTCCCAACGTTGTAATGCTTGATCGTACTTTTGCGCCTCATATTCTTCATTATTGAAATACTTCACGGTTTCATAATTCAATAAACTGTCGATAGCGCGGGTATTAGATTGTGAGTCAGCTAATGCCGCTTCGCGAACAAAACCGGTACGCCATTCGGTGGCTATCACTGAAAATAAGATGTAAGCCACCACTGCACCTAAAGTGATCAACGCAAACTGCCAACCGTAGTTATAAAACAAAATCCCCACCACTAAGGCAATTTCTAACAGGGTGGGCACAATATTAAACACCATAAAACGCATCAAGAAGCTGACACCGCTGGTACCACGCTCAATATCACGAGACAGACCACCAGTGCGGCGCTCCAGATGAAAGGCTAAATCTAATCGATGTAGATGTTGGAATACCGACAAGCCAAGGCGACGAATCGCTCGCTCTGTCACTCGACCAAATAAGGTGTCACGCACCTCAGAAATGACCGTGTTTAACAACCGCATTGCGCCATAAGCAACGACTAAGGCTATAGGTACGCTAATAATTTGCTCTGTCGATGCTTTATCTAAAGTATCGACAATCTCTTTGAGTACAAAGGGTAAACCAACACTGGCGAGTTTAGCGATAACCAAACACAGCAAAGCCAGTATCACCCGCCCCTTAAACTCCAGTAAGTAGGGCCAAAGTAGCTTTAATACATGCCAATTTAATTTATCTATCGGTCCATCAAAATAAAGTGTCGGGCGCATAGGGGCTCCGTATCATCAATAAACACCACAAATATCGAGAAGTAACCAGCAAGAAAACATTCCCCATCTAGCCTCAATCAGCTGATAGACTTTAGTGTTATTTTTGTGGTAAAAAACGGTTACAAAGTATTACCGTTAGGTTGACACCTTGACCGAACAAGGGACCGTTAATCGTCAATATACTCATAACCTCAAGGGGTTATCATATATGGCGATTTTTGATAACCTCGGTATTATATAAAGTCGCTCAACCAATATTGTATAGAGCATCGGGAATAACCCGCTAAATGTTAAGGAAGCCGATATGCCACAATCATCTGACGCGCAATACCCACCACTACCGTTAATACAAACTTGGGTATGGATGATGACCGAATCGAATAACCCCGAAATTCAACAAAAAGGTCAGAGTAATTTAATCTCCTCTTTTGGCAGTTTAGCCAAGGCTAACGAATACCTCATTACTCAGCAAAGTCGTTAATCGCACTTTAATAATAAAGAGGAAGCCATCGGCTTCCTCTTTATATTTATATTTTTTTAACCTGTTTCGCGACGACGTATAATACTCTGGTTAAGCATACCGAGTAATGTTTCAGTATCTTGCCAGCCCAAACACGCATCGGTAATACTTTGGCCATAACGTAAAGCCTGTCCCTCTACGTGATCTTGGCGCCCCTCCACTAGGTGACTTTCAATCATCACGCCAAAAATGGCTCGCTCACCAGCACTTATCTGCCCTGCAACATCTTCAGCCACCAGCAACTGACGTGTAAACTGCTTACAGCTATTAGCATGACTAAAATCCACCATAATATTGGTAGGCAACTTAGCCTTAAGCAGTTGTTCGTTAATCGCTTTAACATGTTCAGCACTATAGTTGGGCTCTTTGCCCCCCCGCAGAATAATATGGCAATCAGGGTTACCTTTAGTCGATACAATGGCAGAATGGCCGTATTTGGTCACCGACAAGAAATGATGTGGGGCACTGGCCGCGCCAATAGCATCGATCGCCACTTTAATAGTGCCATCGGTTCCATTTTTGAATCCCACAGGACAAGATAAACCCGACGCCAATTCACGATGAACCTGAGACTCTGTTGTGCGAGCACCGATAGCTCCCCAGCACATCAGATCGGCAACATATTGCGGTGTGATCATATCTAAAAACTCACCGGCAGTCGGCACGCCCATATCGTTTAAATCCAGTAATAGCTTACGTGCTGTGCGCAGCCCATCATTTAATTTAAAGCTATTGTCCATATCAGGATCGTTGATTAACCCTTTCCAGCCCACAGTGGTGCGCGGCTTTTCAAAGTAAACTCGCATGACGATCTCAAGTTGATCTTTATATTGCTCTCGTACCTTCACTAAGCCTTGCGCATATTCCAACGCCGCCACAGGATCGTGGATTGAACACGGGCCCACCACCACCAACAGGCGATCATCTTGCTGCTTTAATATTTGATGAATACTATTACGCGCATTAAAAACAGTGGCAGATGCATTTTCAGTAGCCGGAAATCGCTCAAGAATCGCGACTGGAGGTAATAACTCTTTAATTTTATTGATACGAACATCATCGTTTTGATAATACATGATATATATTTACACTCCGGCTAACGATTAAAAACAAGTCTCTCTTTTGCGCTACTTGTTTAAATCTATCCAGTATTATCGAGTATTGCAACTAAACAGTGGCCTAATACAATTAAAGATGAAAAATAAGATTTTTATCAGTAATTTGTAAAAGGTGATTTATCAATTTCACCACTCGTAATAAGCCGTTAATGCCGCCTAAAGCTGTCGCTAAATTTAACATAACAGCGAAGTTCAGTTTAAAGCAGCCACAACCTTCATCTAACCTAAGGTTACCATCAAGCCAATAGGCTATAACAGAAAATAACGTTGAGCTTATTGCTGTTCCTCAATTAGTAGAGGTCAGCAGTTACTCGTCTGATAAGTCTACACCAACGGCCATGTATATTAATTTACGATGAAGATGCTAACCTTGTCACGGACGGACAGTTAACCCAATATTTAGTTACGAATTAAGTCAATAAGGTGCGCTGCAGCGCATATACAGTGCACCAGCATAAAGCCTATAAATCCATGGGCACAACTCTGATGATAACTGCGCCAATTTAACGCTTCACTGCTGCCTTGAGTCACAAACCACATCACACCGGTAAACGACACTAACAACAGCAATATCAGGCCAACCCCCTCTATCACACTAAAGAGGCCTCGCCCCCCAGCTGCAGGGATCTTACCGCGCTTTAAACCGCAAACATCACTACTTAGTTGGGTAAAATCCCCCATAAGCCAAGGAAAAAATTGACGCCACTTCCCCTTAACAACATTCGCCAGTAACATCGGTAGCGACAAACCGGCAACCACCATACCTAAATAAACATGTAAATAATCCCAGACTGAAGCATTCACTCTGATGCTGCGCCCCATTACAATCCAACTGCTGGTGAGGATCAAAAATAGCGATAACAAGATCAACAGCAGATGTTGGTACTCTATGGTTTTATTAATCAATTTACGGAGCATATCAGTCATCTCCTAGCCGTAAGCCACACTTACAGTTGATGCAATTGACTCGCATATTCGCCCACTTTATCCCAATCGGTGTACTCCACCCGAGTATCTGGCGCTGTCGGCCCTTTGGTGAGCCACATGATGAAGCGAATAATATTTCTATCGAGGGCGTTGTAGCCTTGATAATCTAAATTGCCACCAAATACTGCCAGTAACTTAGGTTTCCAAGACGTTTTGGCTAAAAATGCCTGCATATAGGGGTTGGTTTCTGGGGTGTTTTTAGCCGGTTTTCTGGCCACTAGACTGACCGAAAAAAAACTACTCACCTTATCATTTAAGGCCTGCATATTTTGACTAATAAAGTCATAGACCGCGGGATGATGTTTACCGTGACGAATACTGGCCCCCAGCACCACCTTATCAAAGGCTTCAAGTGGTGGCACATCGTCAATACTGGCGCAAGTAACCTGATTGCCAAAAGATTCGAGACGCTGCTTGAGGTGATCAGTGACCTTACGCGTCTGTCCATGTACGCTAGAATAGATAATTAATATTTTACTCACTGATACCTCTAACTTTATTAATATCAACCAATAAAATCATCATAAGCGATTTGTAGCAATATTTAATTGAAACAGATCACGAGGGGTTGCAGCAAAAGCCCTGGTAAGTTTACCTGCATCACAAATACAGCGATAATTCGTTAAGATTAATGCCCCTCGCCCAGCTCGCCATGCTCAGTGCGCGCTCACTGTTAACGATAGCCCCCCCTTGCATCATGCTGCTCAACTCCTAAAGAAAAAACCAAGGTAAATTCATAGATATCAGTAATAAATAAGATGAAATTAAGCAAGGCAAGGTCAATAATAGTGCGATAGACTGCTTGTTACTTCATCACATAATTACATTTGAAACCATGACTGAAAAGGGTTCTAGCGCTTCACAGCACAATCAGCTTGATGTCTCTGCACGTAAAAAAGCCTTGTCACTTGGGCGTTATATAGGCTTGAGTGGTGAGGAAGGGTATCGACCTTCGATGGCATCAATAACTGCGCGTGCCCAGCAACGGCAAAACCTGTTAGTCAACCAATACCAGAGTAATCTAGAAACTATCTATACTATTGCGCTAGCACAAACACCTTCTGATGTGATTGGCGCTGATTTAGACCCCGACTGGATCCATCAATTCTTTCAATTAGCGGAGCAGATCCATAACCGTAACATGCAAACCTTATGGGGGCGTATATTAGCCAATGAACTCACCAGTCCCGGTCGCTTTAGCTTACGCAGCCTATCGACACTCAAACAGCTAACTCACAAAGAAGCACAGATGTTTGAAAAAGCCTTAGGCATGAGCGTAACCGTTAATAACGAATCCAAACTGAAATTACTCATGGGCTATCGCCATTCTGGTGGCATTGGACAACTGTTTCGCAAGTCAGACAATACCCACATCGCCCTGTCACAATTTGGCTTACCTTACTCCGCCATCCTAACTATGGTGGATGCGGGATTACTGCATAAAAGCGAGTTTGAAACCGGGGTGCTTAACGCTAAAACCGCCATCAGCCTGACATTATCGGGCAAATCTATGACGCTCACCCCTAAACATGGAAACCTGCAATTTAACTACTATCGCTTAACTCCTTCGGGCGATGAACTCGCCCAATTGGTGCGTTCTAAACCGGATGAAGAGTATGTTAAAGCGCTAACAGCCATTTTTAGTAAAGACTTTAAAATTGATTATTGACTCGTTTGCGCCACGCCGCAATTTACAGGCTGAGGATTAAACCAGTTAAGGCTTTGAGCTAAATCAACCACTTCGCCAATAATCATGAGTGCTGGCATCTGTAGTTGTGGCGATGCCGCCAACTGTTCCAGTTCTTCTAAGGTGCCGATAAAGCTTCGCTGTTCATCGGTCGTCGCTTTAGAAACGATCGCAACCGGTGTCGTCGACGCACGACCCGCCCCAATGAGCCCTTGCTTAATGGTGTTAGCATTTAAAATCCCCATGTAAATCACTAGGGTGTTTTGACTGTTGGCGTAGCTTTGCCAGTCGATCGGACGACTCGCCAGTTTGCAATGACCGGTAATAAAGGTCACGCCTTGCGCATGATCTCTATGGGTCAATGGAATGCCAGCATAGGCTGATGTCCCGCTCGCCGCCGTTATGCCAGGGACTACTTCAAAGGCGACGCCGGCTTCGACCAGGGTTTCTAGCTCTTCACCGCCGCGACCAAAGATAAACGGATCACCGCCTTTAAGGCGCACCACATGTTTGCGGGTGTAAGCCTTAGTAACAAGCAGTTGATTGATCTCATCTTGGGCCGCGCTATGTTTACCAGCGCGTTTACCCACGGCAATTTTCTCGGCAGCTACTGGCACTAAGGCCATGATGTCCTCACTCACCAAAGCATCATAAAGCACTACATCGGCTTGTTTTAAGATGCGAAAAGCTTTAAGCGTGAGTAGCTCAACGTCTCCTGGGCCTGCGCCAACCAGCCAAACTTTGCCGCGCTCCTGCTGCCTAGGTAAAGTAATTAGTTCCATGTCCGCATCTCTGCCAATAATAATTAGCTTAATATAGCGTCATTTTTATTACTTAAAAAATATATAATAATTAGATTCTATTCCATTTAGTTATTAAGAATGTATCGAAAAGAACCTATGACGGTAGCAAAAACCGTCGCGGCGCAGATAAAAGATGCAGTGTGGCGAGTCAAATGTTAAAACAGATCTAGCTTTTACTGTTATAGCCACATGATCTCATATGCTCAAAGCGCATATGCTAAAAGGAACACATGGATGAAAATATCTCAGTGTCGTTATTGGACGCCTCTACTTGGATTACTTACGCTCGCTACGCCAGCCTTTAGCGCAGACAAACCAGAGATCGCCTCTCCCTCAAAAAGCGACTCATTGGTTGATGAGAGGATAAAGGTGGAATTGGCAACCGCCGACTTACCCTTTGTGATCACCCCGCACAAGGTCAATTACATCTTACCTTTCACCTATAACACCAGTCCCAATATCGAGCCCTTTAAAGAAGAGATAGAAAATTCCGACGCCGATATAGATAAAATGGAAGCTAAATTTCAAATTAGCTTCAAGTTTCCGCTGATGTACAACGTATTTGGCGATAATGGCCACTTGTTTTTTGCCTATACCAATCAATCTTATTGGCAGGTCTATAATAAAGAGATTTCATCACCGTTTCGGGAAACAAATCATGAACCCGAAGTATTTATGCTGTTCAATAATGATTGGAAAATTGGCCCGCTAACTAACTCGCTGTGGGGGATCGGCGCGGTGCATCAATCCAATGGCCAAACAGGTGATCTCTCCCGTAGCTGGAATCGTATCTACGGTACTATGGTTTTTGACAGCGGCCCCTTTGCATTGAGCGCCAAGGTGTGGTGGCGTATTCCTGAAGACGCCAAAGAGACGCCCACATCGGCAAGAGGCGACGACAACCCCGATATCACTGATTATATGGGTAATGTTGAATTACACGCGGTGTACGGGTTAGATAAACATAGATTTAGTATGCTACTGCGTAACAACTTAGATAATCCTAACTATGGCGCAGTGGAAGTCACTTGGAGTTACCCCATCGTCGGCAACCTAAGACTGTATACGCAGTACTTTAACGGCTATGGCGAGAGCCTATTAGACTATAACTCACACACCAATAGAATTGGGATTGGCTTTTCCATAAACGACATTTTATAACGGCCTGAGTGTGGGTTCAGCACGAGAGGATAAACCATCAGCATGATGAAATTCGGTCATCAATCCATCATCAATGGCTTTGGATTAATCATGCTTATTAGCTGCCTGCAACTGACGTTTATCGCACTGCGAAACGAGCCACCTAAGGCGCTGTTAACAGGTAAAGAGATCCGTGACGATTTACAATTTTTGCAGCAACAATTAGCCGAACACTCCTCATTTGCCGCTATTGCACCGCAGCGATTAACACTTATTAGCGAGCGGGCTCAAAGGCTGGCCGAGCAGAGCACATTGCCCGTCAAGCGCAGTGAGTTTGCCATGCAGCTACATAATGTATTAGCACCTCTCGATGATATTGCTAGTCGCATATCTGATGTAAATAATGCAGCTAAGCTGCCCATTCATCTTCAACACAGTAACGATGGCTGGCGAGTACTCAATAACGACAATAGGCTAATCGATAGCGAACACCCTTTAGTGACTCATATTGATGGCCTGCCCATTGCCCGCTGGGTCGATGCTTGGCAACGGTTTTTAGCACCATCACAGCAATCACAGCCTGATCAGCAAGCCAAACTGCTACACCATATTTCGCTACTGAGACAAGAGATAGGCATAGAGCATAGCGACCATGTACGCATCACCTTGAGTGATCTGCAACAGCATATCCGCCAGCTTAATCTGCCATTACCATCTTCGACTCAAATCTTGCCTGCAACAGCACTAAAAACAGAGGGCTACTATGATGCAGTCCGCGGTCAATTTAGCCTACATGACTTAAGTAAATTCACTCCCAATAGTCCATTGCAAAAAGCGCTCAGCCAGTCGTTATCAACGCCGCTAACCATCATAGATTTACGTAATGCTTATGGCCATGGGGATCAACTGTTAACTGGGTTGGCGCAACACTATCGCAAGCACAACTTACAAGCCAATGTAGACACGGCTTCAGCACTTTACGCCATTGCCCGTTATCGACGAGCGCCAAACTTGCGCAGCGATTATTTGTCGCAATTGAAATTTGTTGCCTATGATAACCTCCCCACCGATGAACAACAGCAGGTAAACCAAGCCAGCCAACAGATCCGTAGCCAGTTTGATACTCGCTTTAGTCAATGGCATGCACGTAAATGGCCCAGTAGTGCGCCAACATCAGCGACCAGCCGAGCGAGATTGCCAAGCGGCACATTTGCCCAACAAAGGCTCACTCAGCCTAAATTGTCCCCCTATCCACCAGACGCACATCAGATGCCTCAATATGAGCCCGCTTGGCTAACACCATTAACATCCCCCATGGCTCAAGCGGGACAGCTAGTATTATTGATTGGCCCCGACTGTCGTCAGCAATGCCAGTGGGTAGCCTATTTTGCCCAGCAATGGGCAAATACCCTATTAATCGGTGAGCCGACTCGCGGTAGCTTTGATAGATATCACCTCATTACGTTACCCAACAGCAATATTAAGGTGAGCATTAGCAGTAGCCTCATTTATGATATGCTCGGCCAACAGTTATCAGGGCTAGCAACTTATCCTGATATTTTAACCAATACAGACGCCATGTTATGGCGCAATTCGATCATCTCGCTCATCGATTTATACGCCAGCAAAGACTCTCTAGAATGACCAGAAAGCCCTCTAGCAATCGCCTAATGTCCACAAAAAAAGGAGCAATAACATGAAGACACTAATCAACACCCTATCGAGCCGATGGCCCCATATTAGGATGCTCACAAGCGTCCTGTTCCTCGGCCTAGCCAGCATCAATTTGGCCCATGCAACCGATTTAAAAGTAGGCGATAAAGCACCAGACTTTAGGCTGCAAGCAACCGACGGTCATTTCTACCAACTACAAGATTATTTAGGCAAACAAACGCTGGTGCTGGCTTGGTATCCCATGGCTAATACTCACGGCTGTACATTAGAGTGCAAATCACTGGTGCAAAAAGGCCACCTTATTCGGGAATATAACGCCGTTTATATGATGGCCAGTGTCGATGATCTTGAAGATAACCAAAAGTTTGCCGAAGAACAAAAAGCCGATTTCCCCATGTTAAGCGACCCGACAAAAGCCACGGCTAAAGCCTTTGATGTGCTTAATTTAGTGCGAGTCGCCAGCCGAGTGACTTTTTATATTGGAAAGGACGGTACTATCTTAAAAATTGATGACGATATCAACCCTGCCAGCGCAGCCGAAGATATCGCCGCCACCTTAGCTGAGCTAGGCGTAGAGAAACGCAGTTAAGCCTTAACTTAACCCTTCGAAGGCAAGGTCGTAGGCCTTGCCTAAATCAACCGTTTTAGGCTTATCAGCCTTCAACTCAGCAGTTCGCTTATCGGTTGCTTTAAGTGTCGCCGGATGCACCAAGCTCAATGGCACATTAGCGATAGTCAATAACACTCCCTCAAGGATAAAAGTGCCTGCGCCACCAGCACCTTGTCCAGTTGTTGCGCGGCGATTAAGCACTAATTGCGCCACATTATGTTGCTGACAATACGCCCCAAAGGCGGCGCAAAACAGCGAAATATCCTCTGCGGTAGGAGCCTTAGGAATAGCCAGTTTATTGATTTTACTTACTAACACCCTATGGTCTGCACGCGTCCCCTCAACACTCACTAAACGAGCTTCATTCCCCTTTAAAAACACACCTGTTATCACCACAATATTCACCTGCTGTAAAAACTAAAAAGCCCTCCCCCTGGTGACTCACCACTGGGGGAGGGCTCAAATCGATTAATGGCTTACTTGTCGTTTGCCGTCTGCATCAATGAATTAATCACTATGCCTCTAGCATTAACATCTAAATCCACCTTTACCTTCATACGGTAATCGTTAAGGCTAGCTAACTCTTCAGGGATAGGCTCACCACTGATCTCCATTAACGTCATCATCGGCGTAAACAGCTTGGCGTAATCGGCCGATAGGCGCAATAACCCGTTGCTCGCTAACGCCTCCTCGACTAATCCATCTGCAATTTGTTGGCTTTTATCACCACTGTAGAGAGCTAAATGATTACCTTTAAGGGCCATCTTCACGGTAAAGCCATAATAAGGCGGGAATTGCAGCGCGCTGTTTAAATCAACGGGGCTACCATCTTTAGGGAGTTGAATATTGGCTAATTCTGGTGCAAATGGCTTCACCATATTAAACAAGATGGCGGGGTCATCTGCCGACAGCGTCACAATAGCATCCAAGGTTTTAATCTCAAAATCCGCCGCCGCTTCATTTAACTCATAGTTAATAAGCGACATCGACAACCCTTTAACCCCATTGGCCATCCCTGTAAACATACCTAACATGGCTGGACTTTGACCTTCCATCTCAGCTTGTATTTGGCGTAGAGGTTCACACTGATAGGATGGCGTAAGCAGGTCGTCCCACACTTTTGTCATCGCAGGCACAAACTGAGCGACATCTATGCCTAAACCGATAGAAAATACACTACTTGAAATATCTTGAGTATAAGTAGGTAAAAAACCACGAACTTGTTGCAACGCGCCCATAATCACCTGGTTGTGACTTTCGATAACCGTACTAATGCCCATAGTGGTCTGCTGCTTGGTTAACTCAAATTCTGTGTACCCCATTACGGTTTTAGGCCAGTTGTTGGCGATACCATTAAACTCATCGCGGCACACTTGTGAGCGCAATTCGATAAAGGGATCTTCATCAGCCATGGCAAAGAGACGAGTTAACTGTTTAGCCAATTGGTTGCCGTCACGAGTGGTAATGCCCTTCACCAACTCCTGATGATTGATATAACTTAATCCATCCTTTAAAAAACCGTGTTTAGCAATAGCGTCATCGATAATATTGGTATCACTAATAGGATTGGTCACCGCCTTTATCCCTAAGGCCGTTTCCAACAACATCGGCTCACTAAAGTTGGTGGATAAGGTTAGGGTCAGCATGTCATTATTGATAGCGACCACCAGATCGACTTGCTCAGTATCCCCTTTATCCATCAATGGATAGGCGCGGTAATTAACATCACCCAAGGAGCGCATGTCATGCATTAAGCCACTTTCGGCTTCGAGGCTGTCTAACAGCGCCCAAATCGCCTCAGGCTTTGCAACGTCAAGTTTAAGAACAGGAAGTGCGCCTAAGGTATAAAAATAGCTGGTGATATTTTGCGGTAAACCAAAGGTATCGATAAAGGTCTGTCCATCTTTAATACTCCCCATGTAGCGATTCAATAATCCGAGAACAAACTTCGCGCGCGGATCATCTTCTTCAAGCATCAACTCGCGTAATTCTTCAGGATATTGCTTTTGCGCCTCAGGAATAGCGTCGATGTAATCTTTGATAGGAAACGGACTAAACTGTGCAGAAAACAAAGGAGTATCGGCAGGAATATAGGCCAACGTCGCATTATGTGACTGCGGCTCTTCTTGTTGCGAAACCCAGTAAGCACCGGCTCCAATAGCGATCACGGCCGCGGCCACTAATGCCTTCTTCATTAAAAACTCCCTTTAAATATCGATGATCCGCCAAGACATTGTCACCGCCTTTGGCTGGTACAAAAAAATAGTGTACAGATAGTACTATATGGATGAATAAAAAGGGAAATGACTATTGGACTAGTTAGGCGTATCAAGCAATTGAACAGGTGAAAATACCACAAGAAAGAAGATAAACAGGCGATGCCACATAAGTGAATAACAGTCCCAGACACCTGGATAGCCACACCGGACTATCCAGGGCCTAAGCGATAATTAGCAAGCGCTAGCAAACCAATCAAGTTTCGCAGTGACGTGTTGGTATCGAATTGCTGCCCTGTCTGCTGGTAACCTTTTTATAAGGAAGATAAAAGTTACGCTACCCCAGCGGAATAAAATCCAGACAAACTATCAAAACCATCTACGGGAACTTACAACTATAGAACAAATCACCAGCCTGTGTATAACCATGTTTAAAAAAAGTGCATAAAGCATGAAAAAGTATTAAGACTAACGTCTTATTAGCTTAACTATCATGATGATAGCTACAATCTAAGCGCCTAAAAAAACACCAGCAGTTATACACCAATCCCATAACACCTAAATCTCATAATGCAGGCCACATTCCCGCTTCAAGCCATTAAAACGTGTCTCTTCTTCTGTCATTCCCAGTGTTAAGGGTTGGGTAGAATGGGTATCACCTACTGAGACATAACCTTGCTCCCACAGCGGATGATAGGGTAATTGATGTGCGATCAAATATTGATGCACATCTTTATTACTCCAATCGACTATGGGCAGTAATTTATAACGTTCGCCATGAATGGCTAAAATAGGCAAAGCTTCACGAGTGCTGGCTTGGGTGCGTCTTAACCCCGCAAACCAAGTGCCAATATTAAGCTCTTGTAGTGCATTTTGCATCGGGATCACTTTATTGATGCGATTATACTGCTCTAGACCATCGAGCCCCTGCTCCCACAATTTGCCAAATTTGGCCTCTTGCCAAGCGGCGCTCATTGGCGCTCGGTACACCTTAAGGTTAAGTTGCAAGCGCTCGGTCAATTGATCTATAAACTGATAAGTCTCAGGAAACAGGTAACCTGTATCGGTTAAGATCACCGCAATATCACTCTGAGCCTGACTGACCAGATGCAACATGACTGCCGCCTGAATGCCAAAACTGGATGACAAACCATGCTCACCGGGTAAATAGGCTAATCCCCACAGGACGCGCTCGGCCGCTGTAAGAGTCACAAGGTATTCATTTATCTTTGCTAATTCAGCTTGTTGCTCTACTTTAGGTGCGCCAATCAGCGCCTGTAACTGGTTTGGCGATATCATTAATTTATCCATGAAAATCCCTGGCGGCATCTAATACCGCTTTCACTACGCCGACACGCACAGTGAAGTTACCAAAGGTTTCTCCCGTTTCTCGCTCACTGACATAGCGAGCAAACAGGGCATCGAGTTCGGCTAAAATCTCCGTCTCTTGAATATTCTCTCGATAAAGCTTATTCAATCGCGTACCTTCAAAACTGGCACCAAGATAGAGGTTATAACGCCCGGGAGCCTTACCAACCAAGCCAATTTCAGCCGCAAAAGGACGAGCACAACCATTAGGGCACCCCGTCATACGAATAACAATACCTTGGTCGAGAAAACCATGCTTTTCCTGCAGCGCTTCAACTTTGGTCAAGAAATCAGGAAAGTAACGCTCCGCTTCTGCCATCGCTAATGCACAAGTCGGCAATGCTACGCAGGCAATGGAATGACCACGGGTTTCGCTGATCAACTTGCCCATCAAACCGTGACGGCGCGCAATCGCTTCAATCTGTGCTTTATCTGCCTCGGCAACACCCGCGATGATGATGTTCTGATTAGAGGTCATACGAAAATCCCCTTTGTGTACCAAGGCAATTTCACGCAGTCCAGTTTGCAACGGCTGATCCGGTAGATCTTTAATCCGACCGCCTTCGATAAATAGGGTCAAATGCCATTGGTCATCAACGCCTTTTATCCAACCATAACGATCGCCGCGATCGCCGATCACTACATCACGTTTAGGCTCAAACTTAATGCCAGCACGCTTTTCAACTTCAGCTTTAAAGGCATCAAATCCATGTTTTACAATGGTGTATTTAAGGCGTGACTGTTTACGATCGGAGCGATTGCCCCAGTCACGCTGCACTTTAAGTACCGCTTCGGCAAACTTAAGGCAATCTTCCGCTTTAATAAAGCCAAAATCATCACCCAGACGCGGGAAGGTGGCAACCTCGCCATGGGTTGATCCCATACCGCCGCCTGCCACCATATTAAAACCAATTAACTCACCCGCTTCAGCTACGGCGATAAAGCCAAGGTCGTTGGTGTAGACATCGACATCATTATCGGGCGGTACCGCCACCGCCATCTTAAATTTACGCGGCAGATACGTTTTGCCATACACAGGCTCTACTTCATCACCCTCACTGACGGCCACCTTGTCATCACCTAACCATATCTCGGCGTAAGCTTTAGTACGCGGCAAGTAGTTATCCGACAACTGCTTGGCCCAGTAAAAAGCTTGCTGATGCAGCTTAGACTCTACCGGGTTGGGATTACACATCACGTTGCGGTTGACGTCACCACAAGCTGCGATTGAATCTAGCGCTTCTTTGTCCAAATCTTGAATTAGCGTTTTAAGATTACGCTTAGGAATACCGTGATACTGAAACGTCTGACGCGTCGTAAGACGAATGCTATTTGAGCTGGTGAGGTTTGAGGCAATTTTATCGACCCCCAACCATTGCTTCGGCGTACACACCCCACCCGCCACTCGAGCACGCAACATAAAACTGTAAAGAGGTTCTAGCTTTTGCGCTTTACGTTCATTGCGTTGATCGCGGTCATCTTGCTGATAAAAACCATGAAACTTGATCAGTTGCTGGTCACCTTCGCTGAACGAGCCAGTCAATGAGGTATCTAGCCCCTCTTCGATAGTGCCGCGCAAATAGTTACTGTCGGTCTTTAGGTGTTCATTTACTGATAATTTTTGTTCGCTCATGGCTACTGTCTTTCCCTATAAGTGCCCGGGCGCTGCCGATGCACGTTTCGCTACTTTAAGTGGTTTTTTAGCTAAAATGCGTAATACGTCGATTAATAAACATCTTTTTGATAACGTTTATCACGGCGAAGTTGCTCTAAATATGCTGCGGCCGCCTCTTCATCTTTACTGCCATATTGCTTCACCACATCAAGCAGAGCTTGATGCACATCTTTAGCCATTCGCTCGGCATCGCCACACACGTAGAGGTGAGCCCCCTTTTCTAACCACTGCCACAAGGCCTCGCCGCGCTCAGCAATGCGATGCTGCACATAAACCTTGTGCGCCTGATCTCGCGAAAAAGCCGAATCAAAGCGGGTTAGCGTGCCCTCTTTAAGATATTGCTGCCACTCGGTTTGATACAGGAAGTCTTGCTCAAAGTGCGGATTACCAAAGAATAACCAACTTTCTCCAGCCGCCCCTTGTACGGCACGCTCCTGCATAAAGGCCCTAAAAGGGGCCACACCGGTGCCAGGACCTATCATAATCACAGGCGTTTCTGGATTATCAGGCAAACGAAAGTGGTTGTTCGGCTCAACATAGACCTTAACTGCTGCACCCTCTGCTGCGGTCGCTAAAAAGTGTGACGCGCCGCCAAAACGGGCAACACCTTCTCGCTCATCCGCAACCAATGCCACAGTCAGATGTACTTCGCCGTCCACCTCGGCTTGGCTCGATGCTATCGAATAGAGGCGCGGCGTGATTGGGCGCAATAACTCGACCAACTGGAAAGCGGTAATATCAACCGGATACAGAGCAACCAGATCGGCAAGTTGATGATTGAGCACAAACTGACGCGTCTGTTCTCGGTCTTCGCTAATTACCAGTAATGCTTCATCACCGCTTAGTTGTGCCCAGCTTTGCACCAGTCCAGGGTAAAGCTGGGTTAATTCGCGCTTATCTTTAAGCGCCTCAAAAAACGACAGGCTTTGCTCAGCAAGCGTCACCTGCACTGCGCCATCGAGGGACAAGGCACTCAAAATCTCATTAACCAAGGCATCTGAATTACTAAACCATACCCCGAGTGCATCACCCACTTGATAACTGAGCCCTGAGTCAGCGAGATCAATCTCAACATGGCGCACATCTCTGTCTGAATCACGCCCGGTCAATTTTTGGCTCACTAGCACCTCGGCGCTATAGGGTTTTTGCTTAGTGTAAGTTGCTGCAGTGGCGCTACTGACACCGCCTATTGAGACCACGTTCGCGCTAGAGGCCGAGATTAACGGCTTAACGGCAGTCAACACCTGCTGCTGCCATTGGCTCGCAGCCACATCATAATCGACATCACACTCAGTTAGCGGCACAATCGATTTAGCACCTAACGCGGCAAGGCGCTGCTCAAAGTCTTTACCGGTTTGGCAGAAAAACTCGTAACTCGAGTCACCGAGCGCTAATACAGCATAATTAAGCTGCTCTAAACGCGGCGCACGTTTCGATGCTAAAAACTGGTGTAGCTCAATGGCATCATCAGGGGCTTCGCCTTCACCATGGGTACTGACCACGGCAAGTAGTAAGGTCTCTTGTTTCAGCTGGCGCACCTTGTAGTCGGCCATAGAAACGAGATTAACGGCATAGCCTTGTGCCTGGGCTTTTTCAGCCAAGTCGGTCGCAACACCTCGGCCATTGCCTGTTTGACTACCATAGAGAATAGTGATGGTTTGCTCTGGCGCACTGGCAGTATTGATGGCATGACTCGCCACTTCGGCAGTCGCCGACAGATAGCCGCCCACCCACGCCAGTTGCACCGCAGTAAGTTCACTCGTGAGTTGTTTTAGCTTATCGACCTGCCCTTGAGACAGTGGAGAAGCCAGTGATGAAAGCTCTTTTAACAGCATGAAGGACGGCCCTATATCAGTGTAATAGACCTAGCTTAGAGCCTTACTTGAAAAGCAAAAAAGAATAAAATATGATTTTTAATATCTTTTTGGAATATGCAAAGCGCATTAATTGAGCTACAAAAGTGAGGGTGGCGAATCAAAATCGTAAAAAATGACTAGTTAAGCACAGAATTTAAAATAAGAAATTGTGGCCTAGCGCAAATTTTTTGCCCTGACCAGTGTTAAAAAGCCAAATATAAAAAATTCGTGCTTGTTTATGCTTTTAGACACGCCACAATAATGAGTCAACTTTAATAACGACGTCTGTCCCTAACTAAGAGGTTTCTCAGTGAAACTAGGTCTACTAAAAGAGAGCCAAGCCGATGAAAAACGCGTTGCGTTGATTCCGGCAAACGTGACTCGGTTAATCAAAAAAAACCTCCAAATCCTTGTCGAAAGCGGCGCTGGCGAAAGCGCAGGTTTTAGCGATCAGCAATATCAAGAAGCTGGAGCTATTATCACTCCCCGCGAGCAAGTGTTTGACCAGGCTGACATCATCACAGTGGTTAATTGTAAAGGTAGCCAGTTTGATGAAATCAAAACACAGGCCAAAGCTAACCAGCTGTTTATCGGCATGATGGATCCCCTCGCTCACCCAGACAATGCCACGGCGCTTGCCACAACGGGGACCACAGCGATTGCCCTTGAGCTCGTACCACGTATCACGCGCGCCCAGAGCATGGATATTCTATCGTCAATGGCGACTATCGCTGGCTATAAAGCAGTACTTCTGGCTGCCCATAAAGCCCCGCGCATGTTCCCCATGATGATGACGGCTGCAGGCACCTTAAAACCGGCCCGCGCCTTTATCATGGGTGTTGGTGTGGCTGGCCTACAGGCATGCGCAACGGCAAAACGCCTTGGCGCCGTGGTGGAAGCTTATGATATTCGCCCCGCCGCGCGCGAACAAATTCTGTCTGTCGGTGCCAAGCCTGTCGAGCTGGATCTGGAAACGGAAAACACCGAGACCAAAGGCGGTTATGCCGCCGAGCAAAGTGATGACTTTATTAAACGCCAACAGCAAGCCATGACCAATGTGCTAGCACAACAAGATATTGTTATCACCACCGCTGCCATTCCTGGCCGCAAGGCGCCAGTGCTTATCACTAAAGCCATGGTCGAGGGCATGAAGCCTGGCACCATCATTGTCGATTTGGCTGCCGAAACCGGCGGCAACTGTGAGCTGACCCGTCTCGATGAAACTGTTGTGCATAATGGTGTCACGATCTTGGGTCCTTCGAATGTACCAGGTACAGCCGCAACCCACGCCAGTCAAATGTATGGCACCAACATCGAAAACCTACTGAAATTGCTCGTCGATAATGACGGCCAACTGCATTTAGATTTTGACGATGAAATTGTGCGCGATACTGTTGTCGTGCATCAAGGAGAAGTGGTTAACGCCCGGATCCGTTCGCTATTGGGCATGCCCGACATTGCTGCGCCAGAGGAGGCTCAATAATGGAAATTTTATTACTACTCACCCTATTTGTGGTGGCCGTTTTCCTTGGGGTGGAACTGATCACTAAAGTCCCACCAACCCTGCATACCCCATTAATGTCTGGCTCTAATGCCATTTCAGGCATCTCACTGGTAGGCGCCCTGCTGTCGGCCGGGTCTGGCGCGGGTGTTTGGGTTAACGTATTAGGATTTATCGCTGTGGTACTTGCCACGATTAATGTGGTCGGTGGCTATATGGTTACCAATCGCATGCTTGCCATGTTTAAAAGGAAATAAGCCAACATGAGTATGACGATTATTTATCTCGCCTACCTCGTGGCCGCGAGTCTGTTTATTTTAGGCATTAAAGGGTTAACTAAACCACGCACCGCTGTACGTGGTAATCAGTTATCGGCCTTAGGTATGTTTATAGCCGTGGTCGTGACCTTGTTCGATCAAAGCATTTTAAGCTACGAGTGGATCATTGCCGGTATTCTATTAGGCGGAACCATTGGGGCCTTGATGGCCACTAAAATCCAAGTCACCGCCATGCCTCAAATGGTCGCTATGCTTAACGGTTTTGGTGGCGGTGCATCGCTGTTTATCGCCTTAGCCAGCTTCCTTGACCCTGACTCGGCCACCCATATCGTGGCGCTGATCTCAATTGCCTTAACGGTACTCATAGGTTCGGTTACCTTGTCAGGCTCGTTCGTTGCTTTTGCTAAGTTACAAGAGTTGATCTCAGGCAATCCAATTAAAGTACCAGGCAATAAAGTGATTAATGCCGCTTTATTAATCGCTGCAATCTGTTTGTCAGTCGCCATAGTGCTAGACCCAAGCAACACGGTGCTAATCTATGCGCTCGTCGCGGTGTCCGTATTATTGGGCTTGTTCTTAGTAGTGCCTATCGGCGGCGCCGATATGCCAGTGGTAATTGCCTTGCTGAACTCCTACTCGGGTATTGCGGCGGCGACAACCGGCTTTATCACGGGTAATACGGTATTGATTGTGTCGGGCTCACTGGTTGGGGCCTCTGGCATCATCTTGACCCAGATCATGTGTAAGGCGATGAACCGTTCACTATTTAACGTCCTATTTGGCGTCATGGCCGAGGGCGGCGAAACTATCGATGCCGACGAAGTTTATGCTGGCAAGGTAACCTCCTCTTCACCAGAAGAAGTGGCGATGCTGCTAGAAACCGCCGAGCGCGTGGTGATTGTACCGGGTTATGGCTTAGCAATGGCGCAGGCGCAACACGCGGTGCGCGAACTCGCCTCAGTGCTAGAAGCTCGCGGCGCTCAAGTGCTCTACGCGATTCACCCTGTTGCTGGCCGTATGCCAGGGCACATGAACGTACTCTTAGCTGAAGCCGAAGTGCCGTACGAGCAGTTAATCGAAATGGATGAGATCAACCCTCAGTTTGAGCAGACCGATGTGGCGATTGTAATTGGCGCAAACGATGTGACCAACCCCATGGCACGCGAGGATAAAGGCAGCCCAATTTACGGCATGCCTATCTTAAACGTCGATAAGGCGCGCACTGTGGTCGTGGTGAAACGCTCTCTCAGCCCAGGGTTTGCCGGCTTACCTAATCCGCTGTTTGCTAAAGATAACACCTTGATGTTATTTGGCGATGGTAAAAAGGCCATTGTCGATTTAACCCAAAGTTTGAAAGAAGCTGATTAATATTGGTATAGGTTAACCCCATAGGGATTAGCCACATTATCTAAGACAGCCGTTAAAAAGACCGCATAAGCGGTCTTTTTTATTGGCTAAAAATACGACCAGCTTTTAGCCCGAAATAGGCGTAGGTTATACCGTGTGTCAGCAACGTTGTCGGCCACGCTTTCGATACCCCGCACCATATCGGCACCTAAGTCTTAGCCTCTGCAATTAATATACACCATCTGCCATTAACACAGAGCAAATGTAACAAACTGAGCTTTAACTTGCTAAAGCCAAAATCTTCTGATTATATGCGTCACGTACTGCATGACATTTATCACATGACATCGATACTCATTCTCTATTGCCTAAGGGGAAGATTATGTTGCAAGAGATCGCACTTAAACATCCACTGTTATCGACTGAAGATAGACGCCTTTCTCAAGCTAAATCAGATGAACATTGGGATAGGCTCACTAATGCGCAGCGGTTTGCGTTCTACACTTTAGCCAAACTCGGCTACCAGTTACTGTTTGTTAGACGCACCCCAAACACCTCCACAGCAATAGCCAAACAGGAAGATCAGTTGGTGACCATCAATGATGAAGGTGATATCGACTTTAACCCCAATGTGATATTGCGTGAGCGTCGCCCGCCACGGCAACAGTTATAGTGTATCAGTGGTGCAACTTGCCCTTGAGACATCGGCGCGTTTTGCTCTAGCGAGCTCCAAGTGTCAATGAGGCTTAATCACCACTCATGGTCTGCGTATCTAACCACGCTAGCGCCTTTGGCTTACCCATAAGGTGTTCCAGTGTCGGTCGAATCACATCCGCCATTTGTGCCCGGCGCCAAAACATATAATGTGGCAGTCTATAGCGAATACTGCTGCCAAAAAGATGCTGTGACAAACTTGCAAACTCATTTAATTCATCGGCCTGATATTGGTGTAACGTCGGATAAATCTCATCGATTAAGCGATCAAAATCCTTAAACTGACCTAACTCCTGCCAGCTATAACTATGCAGCAACTGAGCCAGCATAGGCGCTGACCAGTGAGAGAGAGCCAGCACATTATCAAACATCGCGAGATTACGTTTATGGTATTGCTGCCAAGCCAGATGCTGGTCTTGCCCTTGCCTTGCCAGCACCCACACGAGGTAAATATCGGCCAGCCACTCATGTTGATAACCCGACAAGGGATGCTGAGTTAACCATGCTGACGCAGAAGAGGTCACAGCCAAATGCCCCAGCTCATGCCAGAGCGTCATTGGCACGGCATTATCAAGGGCTAAGCTATACAACTCGCCGCTCCAACGTGCCGACGATAATCGAGGAATATTCTCAGGGTTAAGCAATACCACCCCAGTGATCTCAGGGTGGTCGATAGGTTTCGCCATGGCGCCACGGTTACCCAGCTCTTTAAGCAGCTCTCGCTTGGGTGGCAGTTGCTGACGCGCATCGCTGGGTAACAGGGCTAAACATTGAACAAGCTCAGGCGTATGACAAACCAATGCTTGCCCATGGGACATAGGGACCCACAACCAAGCACTGGCTAGCAGTAACGCCTCTGAGATCACTGTTTCGCCATGATATTTTGTATTATCGCTGTAGTAGATACACCATCTTCAAAGCCAAGCACTTCAACGCTGCCACCGGCGGCAATCACCTCTTTACCCCCTGCGATATCCTCAACCTGATAGTCGCCACCTTTAACCAACATATTGGGCAGCAGGCGGGCAATAATGCGTTGCGGCGTATCTTCACTAAATGACACCACCCAGTCGACCGACGCAAGTCCAGCAAGCACCGCCATGCGGCGATCCAGTTGATTGACCGGACGACCATCGCCTTTGAGACGCTTTACCGACTCATCATCATTAACCGCCACAATTAAGCGATCGCCCAAGGCTTTGGCTTGCTGCAAATAGCTAACATGGCCCGCATGTAAAATATCAAAACAGCCATTGGTCATCACCACGCGCTCACCGCGCAGCTTCGCCTCTTCTAGCGCATAAACTAACTGATCTTCGCTTATCACCCCAAAGCCGCTCTCGCCATGGCTTAAGTTTAAGGCGGCGATCAATTCGATACGGCTCACCGTTGAGGTGCCTCGCTTACCGACAACAATCCCTGCGGCAGTGTTAGCAATCGCACATGCTTGTGGCAGATCGCTTCCCGCGGCTAAGGCGGTAGCAAGCGCCGAAATAACTGTATCACCAGCACCTGTCACATCGTACACTTCACGGGCCACGGTCGGAATATGTAACTCAGGCGCGTTAGCGGTGATAAGGGTCATGCCTTTTTCTGAACGCGTCACCAACATGGCTTCTAAATCATGCTCTTTAAGCAACGCCTGTGCCTTCTCTACCAGATCCGCTTCATCGCGCACAGTCCCCACAACTTGCTCAAACTCAAGCATGTTGGGCGTTAATAGCGTTGCGCCGCGATAACGAGAAAAGTCACTGCCTTTAGGATCGACCAAGACTTTAATGCCCTTCGCTTTCGCTCTGGCAATAAACTCTTGCGGCTTATCTAATGCGCCCTTAGCGTAATCAGACAGCACCACAACAGATACATCGGTAAATTCGCTCTCGGCACTATTTAACAGCGCTTGACTGTGCGCGGGCAGATAAGGCTCTTCAAAATCTAAACGCAGCAATTGCTGATTACGTGACAAAATTCTGAGCTTAGTGATTGTCGGCTTCTCAGCTACTCTGAACCATTTAGGCTCAACACCTAAGGCTTGCACGCCTTGGGTAAGGGCTGTGGCAGTTTCATCTTCGCCAACAATACCCGCTAGGCGAACGTTGCCGCCCAAGGCTGCAATATTCAGCGCCACGTTAGCTGCGCCGCCCGGTCTATCTTCAACCTGATTGACTCGCACCACAGGTACCGGAGCCTCAGGAGAGATGCGCCCAGTCGGTCCGGTCCAGTAACGGTCTAACATCACATCGCCGACCACGAGAACTTTAGCTTTTTCAAATGCTGGCAGAGAAATCTTCATATTGGGCTTATCTTTTAAAAATTAATCCATGATTATACCTAATTTTACCTAATATTTGAGTTAGAATGTGCAGTAATTTTGATTAATAGATTTGAGTGGCTCGTGGTCGAAAAAGCAGAATTCTCGGTAACATTTTGTCATCCTAAATATTGGCTAGTCTGGTTGGGCGTCGGCTTGATGCGCCTCACTCAGTTGTTACCCCTACCGATGCAGATGTGGCTGGGGAAAATGCTTGGGCGCTTCGCTAAAAGAGTGGCTGGCAGCCGAGTGCATACCGCCAAACGTAATATAGAGCTGTGCTTTCCTGATATGCCAGCGCAAGAGCAAGCGCAATTGCTGAATCGGAATTTTGAAGAGACTGGCAAAGCCATCTTTGATATCGCCAACGCATGGTGGTGGTCAGATGCCAAAGTACAGCGCCATATGACGATTAAAGGCCAAGAACATGTCGAGCAAACCTTGGCTAGCGGCCAAGGGGTTATCTTGTTTGCGGTGCATTGTCTACCCCTAGAGATGGGCGCGCGCATCTTTGGTCAGTTTCAACCCGGTATCGGCGTGTATCGGCCACATAACAACCCATTGATGGAATATCTGCAGGTTAATGGCCGATTACGCTCCAACAAAGGCTTGGTACCTAAGCGAGATTTACGTCAAATGGTGCGCAGCCTCAGAGCCCCCGATGTTATCTGGTATACGGCCGATCAAGACTTTGGCCGTTCAAGCGCTGTCTTTATTCCCTTCTTTAATGTGCCCGATGCCGCCACCATCACAGGCGCAACCACCTTGGCTAAGCTAGGCAAAGCTAAAGTCTTGCCTTTTGTGGTCGAACGCAACGGCGACGATAAGGGCTACACCATTGAAGTCCAAGCGCCACTGGATAATTTTCCCGGCGACAATGAAATCGAAGATGCCATTCGCGGTAACCAAATTATCGAGTCTATCATCAATCGTAATCGCGCCCAATATATGTGGCTGCATCGCCGCTTTAAAACTCGCCCTAATCAAGACGATCCGTCGCTGTATCAATAAGCTCATCATAACGCCAGCGCAGTGCTGGCGTTATGATTGCTACCCGCTGCGAGTCACTTCCCATAATCACTTTTCATAGCAACGTCCCATCGCAAAGAGCTGCAGACTCAGCGCCTCCCTGCGGCCCTTTTACTCGGGTCGATACCCATGTTGTGGTCACTCAGAACAGCGAGCCACCTAAGACAATTTACCTCACTTACGGGCAAGCATGCTAAACGGGCCCCATTCGATTATTGTCATAATATGCTGATATACTGATGCGATTGGTCAATAACCCACAGTGTTCATGTCACTCTCTCCACGCCAACGATTCGCCCAATTACAAAGTGAAGCCCATTTTGTTGACGACCCCCACCAGCGAGCCGCCATCGAACAGTTAGAGCACCTGTATCAACAACTCCACAGCCAAACGCCGCACATTAACGGCCTCTATCTATGGGGAAGTGTCGGTCGCGGTAAGACCATGCTGATGGATCTATTTTGCCAGAGCCTGCCCGCCAATATGCCACTTAGGCTGCACTTTCACCGTTTTATGGCGCGAATGCATCAAGAGATGCGACTCGAACAGGGCCAGCAAAACCCGTTAGAGCGGATTGCCCAGCGCCTCGCTAAGCAGTGCAAGGTTATCTGTTTCGATGAGTTTTTTGTTGCCGATATTGGCGATGCGATGATTTTAGGCAAGCTGTTTGAGGCCTTATTTCGCCGCGGTATCGTGCTGGTTGCGACCTCTAATACCCCCATCGATAAGCTGTATGAAAACGGCTTAGCTCGCGAGCGTTTTTTACCTACCATCGACCTGCTCAATAAGCATACTCAAGCGTTCCATCTTGACGGCCCGCTCGATCATCGTCTGCGGCAATTAACTTATCAACAAACCTACTTTTACAACCATGCTGCTCGGTTTGACGCACTGTTTGAACAACTGCGTGATGACACTGAGGTACAAACCCAGCCGATCCAGATCTTAGGTCGACAGATCCCGGTAATAAAACGCACCCGCAGCACACTTTGGCTAAGCTTCGATGCCCTCTGTGATGGGCCGCGATCTCAACTGGATTATATTGAGCTAGCCAGTTGTTATCGCACTATTTTACTCAGCGACATTCCGCCGCTGGGCGGAGCGCCGCGCTCATGGATACGCGCCCGGGGCACCGAAGATGGCGCACAGGCCACCCAGACTGGCGAGCGGCAGTTACACTACGCTGCCAATGACGATCCGGCGCGGCGCTTTATCGCCTTGGTCGATGAGCTTTACGATCAACAAGTACAGCTGTATTTACATGCCGCCCTGCCACTGGAGCACCTTTATACCCCAGGGGCATTGGCCTTTGAGTTTAAGCGTACCCAGAGCCGGCTGATTGAAATGCAATCACGCCAATATTTAACCGCTACACTTAGCGCTGTCGATAAGAGCGATCACTAGAGACGCGATATGCAAGCAACCATTGATATTAGTTGGGTAGATTTAACGCTGTTTATGCTGCTACTCAGCATCCCAGCAACCATTAATCACTGGCTACAATTGGGGATCGGCCGTGATATTGGCATTGCGGTGCTGCGTATGACGCTGCAACTCCTGCTGGTGGGGATCTACTTACAGTTTTTGTTCGATCTCAACAGTGTCTGGCTCAACTTGACGTGGTTAGCAGCCATGATGTTAATTGGTGCGAGTGCCATTTTAGGCGGCGCAAAATTGCCTAAGCGGGTGCTATTTTTGCCCATGCTAGCCAGCGTCAGCCTGTCGTTATTGCCGGTATTGGCCATTTTACTACTGGGATTACTGCAACCCACGCCCACCTATAGCGCCCAGTATTTGATCCCGCTGGCTGGTATGTTATTAGGCAATAGCCTCAGCGGCAATATCGTTGCCCTGCAGCGCCTATTTAACGCTTTAGAGGAGAATCGCAGTGAATATGAAGGCCGCCTAGCCCTGGGGGCGCGGCCAAAACAGGCCGCTAAGCCTTTTGTTCAACAGGCATTACGCCAAGCGTTAGCGCCCATATTGGCCTCGATGAGCACCACAGGATTAGTCACCTTACCCGGCATGATGACAGGGCAAATATTGGGCGGTAGCGATCCTATGCTGGCGATCAAATATCAGCTGATCATCTTACTGGCCATATTTATCATGCTCAGCTTATGTGTCACCCTCGCCCTCAGCTTGTCGGTTAACTATAGCCTCAATGCCAGCGGTAAACTGTTACTGCGGCGTATTCCATCTGACTAGCGACCGAGTATCAATCTGGTTATTGCGACTCATCACTTCCGAGGACTTGCTCATAGATAGACAGTACCCGCTGGGTATGAGACGCCACCCGCTCCAGCGGCAGCTGGCCGGGTGCTTGCTGTAATGTCAGTCGGTGACTTTCATCACGCAAAAAGCAATAGGCTTGAGTCAAATGTTGGGCACTGAGATGCGCTAATAACTCTAACTCTGAAAGCGTTTCAAAAATGCGCACATTATCAGACCAGGTTGCTAACTCAGGGTGGGTATAGGTATGCGCTAAGACTAGGTATTGGGCAATGAACTCGATATCGGCAATGCCACCGGGACTTTGTTTTAAATCGAAATAACCCGACTCAACTTTCAACAGGTGAGCACGCATTTTCTGGCGCATCTCTCGCACCTCTTTCGCCAGCTGGTTATTATCGCGTGCCATCGCCAGCACATCGCGGCGCAGCTCACTAAAGCGCACCGCCAAGGCATTATCACCAAATAGGAAGCGTGCACGTACTAAGGCTTGATGCTCCCAGGTCCAAGCTTCCTCTTGTTGATAGCGCCCAAAATATTCAATTTCACTCACCAGTAAACCCGATGCGCCCGAGGGACGCAGGCGCATATCGACTTCGTACAGTTCACCCGAGGTGGTACGAGTTGAAAACAGATGTAACACTCGCTGGGCCAGCTTTAAGTAAAAATGACCAATATCAACAGGGCGATCGCCATCGGTTTGGCTACTCTGTGGATATTTTTCGCGGCTATAGTCATGCAAAAACACTAAATCAAGATCTGAGCCATACCCCAGCTCTATGCCACCGGCTTTACCATAACCTATCACGGCAAAGCCCATCTGCTCGCCTTGCAAGTGGGGCGGCACCCCATGGCGCGCCACGACCTGTTGCCATGCCTGCTGAATCACCTGCTCGATGATCGCCTCAGCCAAAAATGTGAGATGATCGCTCACCTGCATCACAGGCAATACGCCGGTGACGTCGGCGGCGGCAATTTTTAACTGCTGCGACAATTTAAACTGCCGTAAGGCTTCCATTTGCTGCTCCATATCCTCTTCGGGAACCCGCAGTAAATATTGGCGTAACTCACTGGGGTAATCGTCGAGCGATGTGGTGTCATACAGCTGCGATGGGTCGATAAGCTCATCAAGCAACATGGGAAATTTGGCTAACTGCTGCGCGATCCACGGACTGGCCACACACAGACTCACCAATTGCTGGCGCGCACCGGGGTTTTCAAACAACAGCTCTAAATAGGTAGTGCGAGTTAAAATTTGATCCAGCACCTTAGAGACCGGCGTAAAGGCCTTAGACGGTGCCGCCAGATGAGTGAATTCCTGCAACAGCAAAGGCATTAATTTATCTAAGGTGTCTCGTCCACGTGGACCTATTGTGCGTTTAGCAACTGTCTCGCGCCAACTTTTTAACGCTGGCCATAAGGCGAGATCGGCAATGCTTTGTTCTTCCATCAGGCTATGTGCATCGTCATCGTCTTGCACATTCCATAACTGTTGCGTCCACAGATCGCAGATCTCTTCGGTATCTTGGCCACCGACGGTGTCGTTAAAATAACGGTGAATTTTACTCATCGCCGCATCGATATGGCTGCGAAGTTCAGCCTCATCCGTCATGTCCATGGCAAAACAGAGACGCTGCCAATCGAGTTCGCTGCTAGGTAAGGTCTGAGTTTGATGATCGCCAATGGCTTGTAATAAGTTTTCGACACGCCTTAGCAGTTGATAGCTGTTTTTCAGCTCATCGACCGCCAAATATTCAAGTTGGCCTAAGTGGTACAGCGTATCGATGGCAGCAAACAGACTCTGCTGGCGCAACGCGGGCTCACGGCCGCCGCGAATTAATTGAAAGCTTTGCACCACAAACTCCACTTCACGGATCCCACCAGCGCCCAGCTTGATATTGTCGGTCAACTTACGCCGGCGCACCTCTTGGCTGATCAGCTGTTTCATCTTACGCAGTGACTCGATGGCCGAGAAATCTAAATAACGCCGATAAACAAACGGGCGTAACATGTCATGTAGCTCATCAGAAAACGCGTTCCACGGCCCCAGCGCGCGGGCTTTCACCATGGCGTAGCGCTCCCAGTCTCGGCCCTGCTCTTGGTAATAATCTTCAAGGCCGCTAAAACTGACCACCAAGGGGCCGCTCTCGCCATAGGGACGCAGACGCATATCGACTCGATACACAAAGCCATCGACCGTCACTTGGTGAAGTAAATTCACTAAGCGCTGACCCATACGAATAAAAAATTGTTGATTGTCTAAGGCGCGCCGACCACCACGGGTCTCGCCATGTTCGGGAAAGGTAAAGATCAGATCGATATCGGAGGAGAAATTAAGCTCACGTCCCCCCAGCTTGCCCATGCCCAAAATCATCAAGGGCTGCGCAACCCCTTCGCTATCGCATGGCGTACCATGTTGCGTGCACATTTGCTGATAAAGCCAATCGCGCGCCGCAATAATGAGCGCTTCGGCTAGCGCCGATAAATCGAGTAGGGCTTCATTGAGTGAGGCATAGCCTTGAAAATCACGCCAGGCCAAACGCACCATTTGCCGATTGCGATAGCGGCGCAATATGGCTTTGACCTGCTCTTCATCGCTAGCACCCGCCAACAAGGAGTTTAACTCGTTGCTGAAATCGGCACGGTCTAGGCTTGCTAATTGCCCTTCAAATAACGACATGATCCAGTTTGGGTGGCGGCAAAGCTGCTCGGCGACAAAGTCACTTAAACCGAGCATCTGGCGTAATTGTGCCTCTTGCTCTGTTGTTAACTGCTCAGACATATCAGGCCAAACGTCAGTCAGGCGTTGCCATTGCAATTCTGCGGCTTGCTTAACCACTGCGGGTAACGGGTGATGCGTGATATTTTCCATAGCCTAAACAATCCCTAACATTTAAACATTCGACATAATATGTCTCGAATGATATAGATATGCGTTAATTCGCGCGATATGGCTTATCGAGCCCTGTGCCGCAATAAAAAGGGCCGCAGGAGACGAAATTGATCGCGTTTAAGGGTTACTATAACCCAACTAGTCGCTATATTATGCAAAGAAGTGCTCAACGGTTCATCCTTTATCCGTTGTAATCTAACCTTATGTTTATGGAGAAAACATGGCAGTAATGCTAATGCGCATTCTCACCCTGACCTTACTGCTGACCTTAACGGGCTGCGGTGATGACAGGCCAGAAAAAATCGCAAAATTTCAACAGCTCGCCCAAGAGCGCATCAATAATCTGGGTCAGATGCTCGACAATGGTGAGATCCGTAATGCCAACCTACTCAGGCAGTATGTTGAGGTGCTCGAAGGACAAAAAACCGATCTCGCCCCACTGCTGCGCGAGTTAGCCAAAGATGCAACGTCAGCCGGGCCTATGTATACCTCGCTGCAACGACGCCTTAACGAGCTCAGTGATGGCAATAACTTTGTCGATCTGGATCAACAGCTCAGCGAAGCAGAAAACCTCTATCAAGCCGCCGATCCTAGCCTGTTTAACGATATGCTGTCGGATCCGGTTAATGTGGTCGCCGATATGTCAGATGGCGCCTTGGCACGGGTCAATGCCATCAGCCGTGAGGCGGCAGTACTGGCCAATGGCGCCGAAGATTTTGGTGCAGGCAGTCAACTGGTTGGTAACCCCGCCTACGGTAATTGGCAAACAGGCTCCGACGGCATGTCGTTTTGGGCCTGGTATGGCATGTATGCCATGTTCTCTAATCTGGTGCGCGGCCCAGTGTATTACGACCGTTGGTCGAGCCGCCGTAACTACAGTTATTACAATGATGTCGGTCGCTACCGTTACACATCACCGAAACAAGCTCAGGCGCAGAATCAAACCTTTGAGCGTACCAAAAAGCAGTTTAATGCCCAGGGGAAAAAGTTCGACAGCCCCTATGCCAAGCCGCGTGCAGGTTCTACTAGCTTGTCACGCCAAAGTGCCAGCGTGCCTAAAGCCAGCACGGCTGGCCGCAGCAGTGGCAGTAAATTTCGCTCTAACTACTCCAAAAACAGCAACTTTAGAAATTCAGGCAGTCGCACGACACGCGGTGTCCGTCGGGGCAAATAAAGGAAATTAAGATGACAATATTGCAACACTTCGGTATCACCACCGAACTGGCCATCATTTTGGGGATCGATCTTGCTATCGCCATTATCCTCCTTACGGCGATACGCTACCTGCAGGGCTGGACCGTTAAGGTGAACAGCACCCATGAACTGTCTGAGCGCGATAATTTTGCCTTTGGTATCAGCACCGCTGGCGCAGTGGCAGGCTTAGGCATAGTGCTAACGGGCGCCATCACTGGTGAGGCGGCCGAGTCATACTGGGTTGAAGCTATCGGCATGAGTGCCTACGGCATCTTCGGCTTAATGCTGATCAAACTGGGGCGCTTTTTACACGATAAGATCGCCCTTAACGAGATTGATAAAAACGCCCTCATCATTAAGGGTAATATTTCGGTGGCAATTGTCGATGCCACCGCAGCCATCGCCACTGCCATTATTATTCGCGCCGTACTGATTTGGGCTGAAGATCTGACTCTAGATACCTTTATCGCTATCTTTAGTGCATTTGCTATTTCACAACTCATGTTGGTGTTACTCACCCGCATCCGTGAAAAAGGCTACGCTAAACGCCACCAAGATACCTCGATGCAACAAGCCTTAGCTCAAGGTCAAACCGCATTAGCCATTCGCCACAGCGGCTATATGTTAGCGATGGCGCTGAGCTTTAATGCCGCCAGTCACTTTATTATTTTTATCCCCGATGCCTATATCAACAATATTATTGGCTGGTTAGTGTTTTCGGTGATCATGCTGCTGGCGCTCTCTTTGCTGCAAGCCTTAGTGAAAAAGTTAGTCTTAGCTAACATCAATTTGGCCGAAGAGGTGGAGCTGCAACACAATGTGGGGATCGCCACCGTTGAATTGGCCATTAGCGTGGCTATCGCCCTTATTTTAACCAGTTTGATGGTGTAATCTAACCACACCAGCAAGGATGTAATGCACTCTTCTCCCACGACTGCGCCAACCTCGGTTGGCGCCAAAAAACTCACCTGGTTTGACGATCTACTGTTGCTGGGCATCATGGCCGTACTGGCTGGCTGCGGTCTGATTTACGAATACTTATTGTCTCACTATGCCGGGCGAGTGCTCGGCGCATTAGAAGCCGCCATCTACACCATGATTGGCCTAATGATCGTCTCCATGGGTATTGGCGCCTTTGCGGCGCGAAAAATTCGCTGCGCTTATACTGGCTTTGCGATTTTAGAACTCAGTGTCGCCCTGTGCGGCGCCTTGGCGATTTTAATCACCGCCGCCGTCATCGGCTTTGGTCAGCAGCTGCCGATGCTGATCGCTAACACTATCGGCCTGCCACCCGATCAGCTGCCTCAAGGCGGCTTTATCGGCAGCTTGCAAAAACTAAGTGAGTATCTGCCCTATTTTTGGGGAGTATTGCTGGGCTTGATGATCGGCATGGAGATCCCGCTGATCGCCAGAGTCAGACAATCCCTGTGTGAAGCCCATTTGCTGCACAATGCTGGCACCATTTATGGCGCCGACTATATTGGCGCAGGGGTAGGCGCGGCGATTTGGGTGACATTGATGTTAGCCATCGATATTCAACTGGCGGCGGCCTTAACCGCCAGCTTTAACCTGCTCGCAGGCTTCATCTTTATTTGGCGCTTTTGGGATAATATCACTCACGCCAAATTACTGCTCGCTGGCCATATTATCGCTAGCGGCTTGTTAGTCCTGCTCGCCAGCCATGGGCCGCAGTGGGAGCAACAATTTAATAACTTGCTCTACAAAGATAAAGTGATCTACGCCAAGGCGACTCGCTTCCAACAGCTAACCTTTACCGAACGCTTACGCGGAAATGATCTGCCCCCGGTGTATTCGCTTTACATTAATGGCCGGCTGCAGTTTTCTAGCCAGGATGAGCATATCTACCATGCGTTTTTAGTTCATCCGACACTCGAAGCCAGTGCGCGCCATGACAAGGTGCTGATAATTGGCGGCGGCGATGGCTTAGGCTTACGCCAAGTCCTCAAGTGGCAACCCCAGCAGGTGACACTTATGGATCTGGATGCGGACTTAGTGGCGTTATTTAAAAACCCCAATGACGCCATGCCGACGCGACTGCGTCACGCCTTGCTTAAGCTCAATAATGATGCGCTCAACGACAAGCGGGTCGAGCTGGTCTTCGATGATGCCTTTAATGGCGCCGATAAACTGATCCGCCGCGGCGATAAATTTGATGCCATTATTGTCGACCTACCCGACCCGAGCCATCCGGATCTCAATAAACTCTACTCCGACATGTTTTACCTTAAACTCAAAGAGCTACTGAGCGCAGACGGCGCAATTACGATCCAATCGACCTCGCCCTATCATGCCCCTAAGGCGTTTATTTCTGTGGGTAAGACCCTCGCCAGCGCAGGGTTTAATATGCAGCAATATCACCATAATGTGCCCAGTTTTGGCGAGTGGGGCTGGAGTATCGCCACCCTTGCAGGCAAAGCGCCACGTGAGCGTCTGCAAGCGCTGGCCCAGTTATCGATAGAGGAAGCTTGGTTAACGCCGGGGCTTATCAAAGGGGCATTTGAGTTTCCTGGCAACTATTATCAACACGCCGATGAGGTAAAAGTGAATGAGATTGGCTCAATGCAGCTGTATCAGTATCATCAACAAGCTTGGTCTGAAAATGAAAATCTAACCCTATTTTGAATCGTAAAATAGCGCTTGACATATTATGTCTCAGTGCTATCTTTAACCGCAGACATAATATGTCAAAGAGGACAACTATGAACATTCACCAAATTGCCAACCACCTCAATGATCTTGGCGACAATAGCCACACTGGCTTTCAGTTTGATTGCTATCCCATTGACGGTGATGTTGAGGTGTTACAAGTCAATATTGTTGGACGTGAAGAGATACCGTTATTTGTGTCGGTCACAGAGAATCAGGTGCTGTGCATCAGTTATCTGTGGGGCGAAGATGAAGTAAAACCCGAGCGTCGCAGCCAGATGTTCGAAACCATGCTAGAGCTTAATATTCCCATGCCGCTGTCCTCTTTTGCCAAAATTGACGACAAATACGTGGTGTACGGAGCGCTGTCGGTCAACTCGAGCATGAAAGAAATTGAACAAGAGTTATCGGTACTGTCGGATAACTGCTTAGAAGTGATCGATGAACTCAGCGAGTTCTTAAACTAGATTCAGACCAAATTAACTTGTGGTAACTGTGAGCGAGACATTCGGTTTTTAGCACACGATTACACTGTAGAGGAGTCTCATAATGGGCATTCTAAATAAGATTTTAACCGCGTTTCGCGGCGGCGCGACCGAAGTGGGCCAAAGCATTGTTGATGCCAACTCCACGCGTATTTTTGAGCAAGAGATCCGCGATGCAGAAAAGCACCTCACTAAGGCTAAGCGTGAGCTAACCGATGTGATGGCTAAAGAGATGCATGCTAGCCGCGAAATCGACCGTCTAAAACGCGCTGTCGCCGAGCATGAAGGCTATGCCACTCAGGCGCTAGAAAAAGGCAATGAAACCCTGGCGCTAGAAGTGGCCGAGAAGATAGCCCAACTAGACCAAGAGCTTGCCGAACAGCAGACGGCTAACGATAGCTTTAGTGCTCATGCGACCCGACTCAAAGAGTTAGTGCGTAAAACCGAGCGCCAGCTGGCAGATTATCAGCGCCAACTCAGCATGGTTAAAACCACTGAGAGTGTACAAAAAGCCACGGCAACCATTACCGACTCATTTGCCAGCAGCAACTCAAAACTACTGAACGCTAAAGATTCACTCGAGCGCATTAAAGCACGTCAACAACAGTTTGACGATCGCTTAAAGGCCTCTGAAACCTTAGCCGAAGAGAACAGTGATAAATCGCTACAGGCCAAATTAGCCGAAGCGGGCATTGGCGAACAGAAATCCAATGCCAATGCGGTACTCGAACGCCTTAAAGCGCGCAAGTAATCGCTGTTAAGTTTGCTACAAAGCACTTTGGGGCTTGCCTTAAGGTGCTTTTAGCCATTTTCGTTAGTGTTAGGAGTATCTCATGGGATTCTTAAAAGGGCTCTTTAGTAAAAAAGCCCCAGCGCCACGTCAACTAAGCCACCCCAATCATCTCCAGCTTGGCGATATGATCACCCTCGATGACAGCTTTGCCCTGCCCGAACAACTGCGCGGCCAACAACTGCGTGTCGAAGCGGTCAACACCTATGAATTTGAACGTCGACAATCGACCGAATGGGTGTTAAAAGGTCATGGCAGTGAAACCCTGTTTTTATCACTCGACGAAGATGATGAAACTCATCTGTGTTTTGCCCTAAAAATCACCCGCAGCCAAGTTGAACAAATTGTCGACCTTGACCAATTTAGTGATATTTTTGAAGAAGATGTTCAGGCAAGCCTCAATATACTGCCCACAGCACCTGAATCACTGAACGCTTGGTTAGGCAGCCAATATCATCAGATTAACTTTGCCCAATTTGGCTATTTTCACCGTCAAGATTATCGTGGCATGACACCTCCCCAAGACGAAGATACTAATAGTGGTGAGCCATTTGAGCTGTATCAACTACTCGACGATGAAGAACGTTATGGCATTGAAGTCGAGGTCTATGAAGGCGGTGAGACCGATGTCATGTTGACCCTGTATCGCCCATTGAGTGATATTCGTGAATACTGGCCAGGCAAGTAATAAGCGCAGCAGCGCTAAATCCGCAGCCCCCTTAGCGACTTGCCGCCCAGCAGAGGTAACGATAGATGAGTAAAATTAAACAACCGCTCCCGGAGCAGTGGTTACAAAACCAAAAGGCCGCCAAGGCCACGCAAGTGGCATTCGATCTAGATGAAAAGTTTCAATACTCCATCCGAAAAGCGGCACTGGATGCTGGGGTTAGCCCCTCGGATCAAATCCGCACTATCTTAGGATTATCGGTCACTAAACGCCCCAAACGTCCAAGACTCACGGTATCGCTCAGCCTAGATGATTACCAACTACTGGCGCAAAAATACAACCTGCCCCCTAACGAACAGCTGGAAATAAAACGCCGGGTGTTGGATGACTTGGTTCATTTTGTTGGAGAAAACGAATAAGATTGTGTCTCATATACAACACAAAAGGGCGCGAGATTAACCTGCGTCCCGTTTAGGGAACCATTTTATGGCAGAGAAAAAACGTTGGTTACCGCCAATGGAGCAGGCCCCATCACCGTTTCAGCTAGCCATGATGGCGCTATCATTAATCTCTGTGGTCGTGGTATTGATGCTCACTTTTGCCAAGCTCGACACTGAAACTCGCCGACTGCTATTATTTGTCGATGCCAGTATTTGCACCATTTTCATCAGTTATTTTTTCATCAATCTGTTTCGCGCCGACGATAAGCGTCACTATATCAAACACAATTGGATCGATCTTGTTGCCAGTATCCCGGCGATTGAACCGCTGCGCATGGCAAGGTTATTTCAGATCTTACGGGTGATTCGCCTACTCAGAATGACCCGCTCAATCATTGTGCCCATGATGAAACAGCGACGTCAGGCGACGCTTGCTAGCCTACTAGTGGCCTTGGTCACCTTACTCACCTTCGCCTCAGTATTGATATTAATTGTAGAAAGTGGCGAGCCTGGGTCGAATATCCATACCGCTGAAGAGGCCATCTGGTGGGCGCTGGTAACTATTTCCACCGTAGGTTATGGCGACCATTATCCGGTCACCACCATAGGCCACTTTATCGGCGGTCTAGTCATAGTGTGTGGTGTGAGCTTTTTCGGGGTGATATCGGGCTATATGGCCTCGATTTTTATCGCTCCCGATGAGTCAGAAAAGTTAGATACTCAGAGCGAAGAAATTCGTAGTGATCTTCATCATGCCCTGCAACGAATGGAGCAAAACCAAGCCATACTGCTACAAGAGGTGGCTGAACTTAAACAACAGCTCCAGCAAGACAAGTCGCTCAAACAAGATAGTCCCCCCCCAGATAGCCAACATGGTTAATGCTAAGGGGTTGGCCAGCCATATCAGCATTAAACCACAAAGCTCAACACCGCCAATGCCAACATAAGCCCAATTAAGGCTTGGGAGCCCAAGCGCTGACACCAAGCCTTAGCCGGAATTAACGCCAGTAAGGCGTTACCTTAAGGGCTGAGCGGCGCGAATGTTCCATCGCCACCAATAAGCTCTGTTGTTGCTCATCGAGCCAAGGCTGAATCGCCACATTGTGCGCCTTAGCCAGCTTTGCTAAACATTGGTAGGCAATTAAGCTGCTGATCCCTTGGGCTAAATCATGCCAAGGAGCGTTAAATAGCGCTCTTGATTTGACGCGATACAAGTCGCCATAAGCGATGCCCACTAAGTGACTTTGCTCTAACGCCTTACCCAGCGAGAGCAAGTCATCACGGTTTAATGCCGTCTCAGACGACATCATAGTACTCACTTGCCGCCATGAATCTTCTAGCTGGATATTGGCAAATTGCACCAGCTCAGACGAGAGATTAAGCGGCAGTAAGCCTTCGCGATAGGCAAATAATAAGTTAACCAACTTGAGCTGCAGATGGCCATAATTGGTATCTGCCAACATAGTTTGCATCATGCCGGGTAAATCCAGTGCAACTAAAGCCTCGGTGATTAATGGCTCAACCCCCTCCATCTGCGGCAGCGTCGCTAACAGAGTGTCGCTTTGAGTTAATAAGGTGCTGTAGCCTAAAGCTGTATCCACTGGGGCCAGATGTTGCTCTATGCGCGCAAAAGCCTGTGATAAGGGCTCATCTAACAGACCAAATGACATCAAAGTAGAGCGCAGCAGCCTGATACAGGCGCGCAGCCGATATACCAGTTCTGGTTGCTCAACACACTCGGTGGACGCTAACACCATGGCTTCAAGCAATTGCCAACGCTCCAGCCCAATACTAAGCACAGTTAATAATGCCTGTTTTGGCGTTGCCTTATCGCTTAAGGCGATAACATCAAGCGCCTCTAACTGCTGTGGGCTTGCCATCGCGGCCAAGCGATACCCTCGCTGCGCCTTACTGGCTCGCCCCAAACGCGCAGAGACCTGCTCGGTGACTTGCTCGCCCAATGTCAATAACGCCTGCGTCTGGCCAGCAAGCAGCTCAAACTCGATTTCACATATAGGTTCACTGACACCATTGGCAGTGATAGTGCCAATATCTAAGGCCACCTCAACCAAGCTATCTTGCAGATAAATATGCCAAATCATCCGGCTAAAATCGGTATCAAATAGCGAGTTTAATTGGCGCTGCACTTTATCGATGTCAGCACCTGCTGGCCAAATTTTAGGCGGGAAGCGTGATAAATCGACCTTAGGTTGATCGATATCAATATTGTATTCGGGGCGAGAATGCACTCCGCCCACAACACTGCCCGCAGTCTTGATAGTCTGCTCATAATGGCCATCGTAACCGCGAATACGCAGCCCCATGTCCCATTGCCGCAGCTGTAAGTCTGGGGTATCAAAATAACTATTACTGAGATGTTTTACGCCTTTTGACTCACTATGAGGTAAACTGTTTAGCAGTGACACCAAGGCTTGTCGTTCTTTTTGTGGGAAAAATAGTTTAAGTTCTATTTCGGCTACCATTCGCCAATTGCTCACTTTTTGATTAATAAATTCGCTTCTGTAATGCAGCTTTCATTATTATTTAATGAAAACGTCATAATGTAATATTGCTGTCACAAAAGCACTTTAGGATTACGCTTTGCAGTTTCTATATAACTCGTTAGAATAAAAACTGTCAGTTTTTATATAAAAACACAGTTTCAATACGTGGACGCTTGGGTTAACATGCGCCCGCATTTTCCAACAGTGGAATAACCTAAATAGGTACACGGCAATGCCAGTAAACTCTATTTTGGGCGTGTTTGCAAAATCGCCAATCAAACCGTTACAAGAGCATATCGATAAAGTGCACTATTGTGCGTCGATACTTGTACCATTTTTTGAAGCAACTGTCGCAGGTGACTGGGACAAAGCCGTTCAACTTCGTAAGCAAATTAGCCAAGCGGAACGTGAAGCGGATGATCTTAAAAGAGAGATCCGTCTGACTCTTCCTGGTGGCCTGTTTATGCCAGTTGAACGAACTGACTTACTGGAGCTACTTACCCAGCAAGATAAGATCGCTAATAAGGCGAAAGACATTTCAGGCCGCGTCATTGGCCGTCAACTACTTGTCCCCGCAGCTATACAAGAACCCTTCACCGCCTATTTACAACGCTGTATTGATGCTGTTGTGCAGGCTAAGGAAGCCATTAACGAACTCGACGACCTACTAGAAACAGGTTTTCGTGGGCGTGAAGTCGATCTTGTAGCTAAGATGATCAGTGAACTCGACCAAATCGAAGAGGACACAGATGATCTACAAATCAAAATCCGTCGCCAGTTATTTAGCATTGAAAATGAGCTAAATCCTATCGATGTGATGTTCCTTTATAAGATAATTGAGTGGGTTGGTGACTTAGCAGATCTTGCTGAGCGCGTCGGTTCTCGCTTAGAGCTAATGTTAGCTCGCGTCTAAAAAACAAGTTATCAAGGTATCAACATGGTTGATGTATTAGTCACCAACGGCCCATGGCTTATTGCTATTGCGGCCGCATTTGGATTTTTAATGGCGTGGGGTATCGGCGCAAACGATGTCGCCAATGCAATGGGAACCTCTGTAGGTTCAAACGCGATCACCATTAAACAAGCGATCATTATTGCAATGATCTTCGAATTCGCTGGCGCCTATCTTGCCGGCGGTGAAGTTACCAGCACGATTCGAAAAGGGATCATCGATTCAGCGTATTTTGTCGACTCACCCGAGTTATTGGTTTACGGCATGATTGCGGCGCTATTAGCTGCAGGTATCTGGTTAGTGGTTGCCTCGGCATTAGGATGGCCAGTATCGACGACTCACTCAATTGTGGGCGCGATAGTGGGGTTTGCCTCGGTCGGAGTGGGTGCTGACTCAGTGGCTTGGGGTAAGGTGTTTGGCATTGTGGGCTCTTGGGTGGTCACGCCAGCCATCTCCGGTTTTATCGCCTTTATGATATTCCAAAGCGTACAAAAGTTGATTTTCAATACCGAAAATCCGCTTGAAAATGCTAAACGTTATGTGCCGTTCTACATGGGTTTAGCTGGCTTTGTCATGTCACTTGTGACCATCAAGAAAGGGCTAAAGCACGTTGGTTTGCATTTCAGTGATGTTGAGTCTTATGCATTAGCCATAGGCATTGCCATCCTTGTTGGTCTTGGCGGTATGGTGGCGATTAAACGTCTGAAGATGAGCGACAAAGCCGATCGTCAAACCCAGTTTGGTAACGTTGAGAAAGTGTTCGCCATCTTGATGGTGGTTACCGCTTGTTGTATGGCATTTGCGCACGGCTCTAATGACGTTGCTAACGCCATTGGCCCACTGGCCGCGGTTGTTTCTGTGGTCAACAGTGGCGGTGAGATCAGCAGCAAAGCCCCATTGGTATGGTGGATCCTACCTTTAGGTGCCGTGGGTATTGTGATGGGTCTGGCTATCTTTGGTAAGCGCGTTATGCAAACCATAGGTAAAAATATTACCCACCTTACTCCTAGCCGTGGTTTTGCCGCCGAGCTAGCAGCCGCATCTACCGTGGTTATCGCCTCGGGCACCGGTTTACCTATCTCTACCACGCAAACCTTAGTGGGTGCAGTATTAGGTGTGGGGATGGCACGTGGTATTGCCGCTATCAATATCGGTGTGGTACGTAACATCGTGGTATCTTGGGTGGTCACTTTACCTGCTGGTGCGGGTCTATCGATCATCTTCTTCTTTACCATCAAGGGTATTTTCGGCTAATCGCTTGATAGTATTGATAGCACCACTAAAAGGAAGCCTTAAGGCTTCCTTTTTTATGGCCGCCACATGGGCCTACTACATAGCCACAGAGCCTACAACCACACACCATGATTGATCTCTGTCGTCATTTGACAAAATATCAGCCTCGCCACCCCTTGCAAAAAGACCGTGAAATCCCTAGCATGTGGCAATATTTCGTTGAAGAGAACTCAAAGTGTTAAGACTCCTATCTATCGTTGCATTGATGTTGCTGTCAGCGACGCTTTCGGCAGCAGAACAAACCCGTTATATTTCAGATAACGTCTACATCTTCCTTCATGGCGGCCCCGGCACTCAGTTCCGTATTTTAGGCAGTATAGAAGCAGGGCAAGCCATCACTTACTTAGGTGAGACTGAAGGCGACTACGTTAAAATTATCGACCACAAAGGCCGTGAGGGTTGGGTAGATGGTAATCTAGTCATGACTAGCAAGAGCTTTCGAGTGCAATTACCCGAAGTCGAAGCCAAACTGGCTCAGGTACAAACTGAACTCGATACCTTGACCAATGAAAGCAGCAACAGCACTCAACTTATCCGTCAACTTCGCTCTCAGCTTGCCAACAGTGAGCAAGCGCTTGCCGTAGCCAGTAGCGAACGCGACAGCGCCACACGCGAGCTAGCAAAAATCCAAAACAACGAGCGTTTCGAACAGCTCAAGCAAGGCGGTATGATTGCCGGTATCGGCTTAATTCTTGGGGTGATCATCGCTTACCTGCCAAGACCACGTCGTCGCCAGAAGAATCGTTGGTAATAACTATTAGCGCTTTAAAAAAGCCAGCAGCTAGGCTGCTGGCTTTTTTGTGCATTACACTTTTTGATAGCCAAATGTCAGGGAGTTACCACATCTGAGCAGCACAAAGCCACCTTGTCAGCCGCTGCGATAACGCCAGCCCGCGATGACAACAAATGGATTGCAGCAGACACCATAGCGATTAAGGTCAACACGACAAAACAGACCGTATTTAACACTCCATTTACAGTTGATTTCAAACGCAGTGCAATTACCACTCACTAACTAAACCCATACAAGCTGGGCATAGCACACCATCTATTTACATCATTTCAAACAAGGATCACATTAGTTTTCACAATGGTGTTCCTCGTCACATTTTGAATGTATAATCGGCGCGCGAAGGCGCCAGATTGGATACAAAAATAAGACCAAACGCCTTTTAAACAGACCTTTTGTTCAAGCCAAAACTGTCCCTAATGTAGGTCCAGGTGGAAGTTACTACTATGTTCAAAGCAAGTGAAGTTCTGACTGGTCGTTATGACTCAGCTACCCTAGATGAGCTTTTTGAAGCGATCACCCACAACTATATTGTCGATGAAGAGCAATACCTCTCAGAACTGATCCAACTGGTGCCTTCCAGTGAAGCAGAGATCCAGCGCGTCACCCAGCGTGCTCACGACCTAGTCAGCAAGGTACGTCAATACGATAAAAAAGGCCTGATGGTCGGTATCGATGCCTTTTTGCAGCAATATAGCTTAGAGACTCAAGAAGGCATTATTTTGATGTGCCTCGCCGAAGCCTTGCTGCGCATCCCCGATGCCGAGACCGCCGACGCACTGATTGAAGACAAGCTCTCAGGGGCGAAATGGGACGAACACCTCAATAAGAGTGGCTCCACCTTAGTCAATGCCTCGACTTGGGGATTGATGCTAACGGGTAAAATCGTCAACCTAGATAAAGAGATTGATGGTAAGCCTAGTAGCCTACTCAACCGCTTAGTTAACCGTTTAGGCGAACCTGTGATCCGCCAAGCCATGCTGGCAGCGATGAAGATCATGGGCAAGCAATTTGTATTAGGTCGCACCGTTAAAGAAGCCCTAAAAAACAGTGTCGATAAACGTAAGCTAGGTTATACCCACAGCTACGACATGCTCGGCGAAGCGGCGCTCACCATGAAAGATGCGCAAAAATACTTCGACGATTATTCTAGTGCTATCGCCGCCTTGGGCGAGCAAGAGTACGATGAAAGCCAAGCGCCGCGTCCAACCATCTCTATTAAACTGTCAGCGCTGCATCCACGCTATGAAGTCGCTAACGAAGATCGCACACTCACCGAGCTGTACGACACCGTTATCAAATTAATCAAGCAAGCACGCGCCCTCAATATTGGCGTCTCTATCGATGCCGAAGAAGCCGACCGCTTAGAGCTGTCGCTCAAGCTGTTCCAAAAGCTGTATAACTCAGACGCCGCCAAAGGCTGGGGCCTGTTAGGCATAGTCGTGCAAGCCTATTCTAAACGCGCCCTGCCGGTACTGTGCTGGCTAACGCGCCTATCGAAAGATCAAGGCGATGAGATCCCACTGCGCTTAGTGAAAGGTGCTTACTGGGACAGCGAGCTAAAATGGGCACAAATGGCAGGTGAAGGCGGTTACCCACTCTACACCCGTAAGGCAGGCACCGATGTCTCTTACCTTGCCTGCGCCCGCTATTTGTTGTCAGATGCCACACGCGGCGCCATCTATCCGCAGTTTGCCAGCCACAATGCGCAAACTGTCGCGGCCATTGCCGATATGGCGGGCGATCGCCTCTATGAATTTCAACGTCTGCACGGCATGGGCGAAGAGTTGTATGACACCTTGCTGGCCGAAGCTGGCGTGAGCACAGTGCGTATCTATGCGCCCGTTGGTGCCCACAAAGATCTGCTACCTTACTTGGTGCGTCGCCTGCTAGAAAATGGCGCCAACACCTCGTTTGTGCATAAACTGGTGGACCCTAAAACCCCCATCGACTCTTTGGTTGTCCATCCTTTGACGACCCTACAAAACTACAACACCCTAGCCAATAATAAAATTGTTCAGCCAGCCGATATTTTTGGCGCCGAACGTAAAAACTCTAAGGGACTCAATATGAATATCATCTCGGAATCTGAGCCATTTTTCGCGGCGCTAGACACCTTTAAAGACAAGCGCTGGAGCGCGGGCCCGCTGGTCAATGGCGAAACCCTAACGGGTGACACCATAGAAGTGCTCAGCCCCTATGACACCACTCAGGTGGTCGGCACCGTCGCCTTTGCCGACAGCCACGCCATAGAACATGCGCTCGCCAGTGCCCACGGCGCCTTTAGTTCATGGTGTGCAACGCCCGTTGAAGTGCGCGCCAACGCGTTACAAAAGCTAGCGGATCTATTAGAAGAACACCGCGAAGAGTTGATTGTTTTATGTACCCGTGAAGCGGGTAAGAGCATTCAAGACGGTATCGATGAAGTGCGCGAAGCGGTCGATTTCTGTCGCTACTACGCGGTGCAAGCCAAGAAGATGATGGCCAAGCCTGAACTGCTGCCTGGCCCAACGGGTGAACTCAATGAGCTGTTCTTGCAAGGTCGCGGCGTCTTTGTGTGTATCAGCCCTTGGAACTTCCCGCTAGCCATCTTCTTAGGTCAAGTTGCCGCCGCGCTTGCTGCGGGTAACACTGTGGTGGCTAAGCCTGCCGAACAAACCTCAATTATCGGCTACCGCGCGGTGCAGCTGGCGCATCAAGCGGGGATCCCCAAAGAGGTGTTACAGTTCCTGCCTGGCACGGGTGCTAGCGTTGGCGCGACCATCACCGCCGATGAGCGCATAGGGGGCGTCTGCTTCACAGGCTCAACCGTCACGGCCAAGCGCATCAACCTAACCTTAGCCCAGCGCGAAGGGGCCATCATTCCGCTAATCGCCGAAACTGGTGGCCAAAATGCCATGGTAGTGGACTCAACCTCGCAGCCAGAGCAAGTGGTTAATGATGTGGTGTCATCTTCCTTTACCAGTGCAGGACAACGCTGCTCGGCGCTGCGAGTGCTGTTTTTACAAGAAGATATCGCCGATCGTGTTATTGATGTGCTCAAAGGGGCGATGAATGAGTTAACCATTGGCGATCCCAACTCGGTGAAGACAGATGTCGGGCCGGTGATCGATGCGACCGCCAAGGCCAACCTTAATGCCCATATCGATCACATTAAGCAAGTAGGCCGTTTGATTAACCAGCTTGAGTTACCATCTGGCACCGAAAATGGCCACTTTGTGGCGCCGATTGCGGTAGAAATTGACTCGATTAAAGTGTTAGAAAAAGAGCACTTTGGGCCTATCCTACATGTTATCCGCTATAAGGCTGCCGATTTACCTAAGGTTATTGATGAGATCAATTCAACCGGATTTGGTCTCACCCTGGGGATCCATAGCCGTAACGAAAGCCATGCCCTCGCCTTAGCCGACAAGGTTAATGTGGGTAATGTCTATATCAATCGCAACCAAATTGGCGCTGTCGTTGGCGTGCAGCCTTTTGGCGGACAAGGCCTGTCGGGCACAGGCCCTAAAGCCGGTGGCCCACACTACTTAACCCGTTTTGTGACCGAAAAGACCCGCACCAATAACATCACCGCCATCGGTGGCAATGCGACCCTCTTATCACTGGGCGATAGTGATGACTAATACCATTAGCGTATCCCATAGCGTAAGTAGGCAAATGAACAAGTTAGCCGATATCGTAAGGTGTCGGCGACGATAAATAAAAAGTAGATAAATAAAAAGCCAGTTGCAATGCAACTGGCTTTTTACTGTCAGCTTAACGGCTCATCGCCGGCTTAAGCAAGCCTTGTTTACACTAAGCGCCGTTGTAAACTGGCATAGTATTCATCCTGTTGCAGCAGCATTTGATGGCTACCACTTTGGCGGATCGCCCCATTTTCCATCAGATGAATACAGTCCATCTGCGCCATCGCAGTTAGGCGGTGGCTTATCATCAACAAGGTTTTATCTTGAGCAAATTCAAATAACAGCGCCAAGATCTCACGTTCGGTGCGTTGATCTAACCCTTCGGTAGGCTCATCAAGCAGCAATAACGGCGCGTCACGCAATAGCGCTCTGGCAACCCCAATACGGCGCTGCTCCCCTCCAGACAACTGCCGCCCGCCTTCACCAATCCAAGTATCCAGTGGCTTATCACCTTGAGTTAAGGTACTTAAGCCCACTTTATTGAGCACCTCAACGAGCAGCTTATCATTGGCCGCCTGCGCCTCACGCCTGGCTGCACGGCTTAAGCCTTGTGTCTGGATCTCCGTTTGCGTATCGAGCTGGGCTAAGGTTAAGTTATCGCGCAGGGTTCCGGCAAACAGGTAGATACGCTGGCTCACCACAGTCATGCCTTGGCGCAGTTGTTTTTCGCTGTAGGCTGAAATAGGCACCCCATCGAGCATGATACAGCCCGCTTGCGGCTGCCACTGACGAGTGATTAATGACAACAAACTCGACTTGCCACAACCAGTTTGCCCCAGCAGCGCCACCTTGTCGCCAGCCTGCAGGGTTAGATCAACTCCTTTGAGTACTGGTTTATCTGCCGTATAGGCAAAATCGACCTGCTGCAAGCTTAACGCGCCGTGGGTGACTCTATGCTCTGCCTGCTCATCGAAGATGATGCTAGGCGATTGCAGCGCCACCTCATTGACTCGCTCGGCGGCCATCACACACGCAGACAGGTGCTGAAACGCTGCCGCTAGCGGCATCAACATCTCGATACAAGCCAGTGTCATAAAGACTACTAGCGCCAGCATGGGCCCAGGTGGCAGATGTTCACCCACCCCATCGGCCGCCATATATAGCAGCAGTACCACGGCAAGCCCATGACACAAGACCAACGCCGCTTGGCTCAGTGCAGTGACATTGGCCATCGCCGCTTGGCTGGCAAACAACTTTGTCTGCGCCCTATCAAGCTCAGCGCGAAACCGAGGTAGCGCACCAAATAGGGTTAACTCGGCCTGACCTTGCACATATTCGAGCATTAATACTCTAAAGTCGCGTTTTGCCTCAAGCTGGGCGATGCCCGGGCGATGGCCTAAGGCATAAAAGATCAACGGCAATAAACACCATAAGGCCAATAACACGCCGCACAGGGTGAGCGCTAAGGTGGCATCAAACCAGCCCAAAAACAGGTATAAGGCGCCAATCATCAACAGCGAGGCGGCCATGGGAGTGATTAAGCGTAAATAGAGATGATCGAGCGTATCAATGTCTGACACTAAACGATTCAGCAGATCGCCACCGCGCACCGCCTGAAGATCGCTCGCGCTCAGCGGCATCAACTTGCGCCATGCCCAGCACCTAAGCTCGGTCAGTAATTTAAAGGTGGCCTCATGGGTGGCAAGGCGCTCACCATAGCGACTGGCGGTGCGGGCGATGGATAAAAATCGCACGCCACCTGCGGGGGTAAAATAGTTAAACGCCTGTGCGGTCGCCACCGAGAGTCCTGCAACCGCCGTGGCCGAGAGAAACCAGCCCGACAGCGATAACAAGCCAATGCCAGCCATCAAGGTGGTGATACTTAACAACAGGCCAACGCCCATCATCAGCCATTGGCGTTTAAACAGCCTTAAAAACGGCAACAGTTGGCTTATCCCTTTACGTTTCATGACAATGCCTCGCTTAAAGCCTGCTCATGGCACAGCTCCCGAAATAGCCCCTGCTGGCTTACCAAGGTCTGATAATCGCCCTGCTGCACAATGCGCCCCTTGTCTAACACCACTATCTTGTCCATCTGCTGCAGAGAATCTAGACGATGAGTCACCATCAAGGCGCTCGCGCCTGCCATCGCCTCATCCAGTGCCACTAATACCGCTTGCTCACTGTGACTGTCTAAACTGGCGGTAGGCTCATCAAGCAACAAAAGCTGCGCCTCTTGCCCCATCGCACGAGCAAGGCACAAGCGTTGAGCTTGCCCCACCGATACCCCGGCACTCTGCTCCCCTATGGGATGGGCTAACCCGAGCGGCTGCGCGTCGACAAACTCTCTCACCTGCGCCTTGTCCAAAAGCGCCAGTACGCAGGCGTCGCTCATCTCGATATTACTCATCGCCACGTTATCGCGCACCGTGCCATGAAACAGCTGCGGCTCTTGCCCCAGCCAGGCCAAATGGCGGCGATAACTGACTCTGTCGAGTGTATTCAGCTCGATGCCATTGACCAACACCGACCCTTCATAGGGTAAAAAGCCGAGCAACATATTGAGTAAACTGCTTTTGCCTGCCCCGCTAGGCCCCACCAACGCCATACGTTGCCCAGCCGCTAACGTCACACTCAGCGGCCCGGCCAACACTTGGCCATCGAGGCTACGCACGGTCACATCTTGCAGCACAATACTCAGCGGCTGATGAGAGGCAAACGGCACCCCCTGATTGCCGCCACTATGGTTATCGCCGTTATCGCCACTATTGTTATCGCCACAGCCACTCTCGGGATGATTAAGCAAGGCCATTAACGCTTCTGCCGCGCCGATGGCCTGCGCCTTAGCGTGATAATGCGTGCCCATGTCCCGCAGCGGTTGATAAAACTCGGGGGCCAAGATCAGCACAAATAAACCGGTAAACAGGGTAAGGCCAGCGCCATAATGACCAAAATCGAGATGGTCAAGAAAGCTAAAACCAAAATACACCGCCAATACCGCAATCGACACTGCAGCGAAAAACTCCAGCACGGCTGAGCTTAAAAAGGCCATACGCAGCACCGCCATAGTGCGGCTGCGAAACTCTTCGGAGGCGGTTTCAATCGCTTTGATCTCACGCTCGCCACGATAAAACAGCTTAATGGTGCTCATGCCTTTAAGGCGGTCCATAAAGTGGCCACTTAAACGCGACAAGGCGGTGAAGTTTTTACGGTTGGCATCGGCAGCGCCCATGCCCACTAAGATCATAAATAGCGGAATTAACGGGGCCGTTGCCAGCAAGATGATGCCCGCGGCCCAGTTTATCGGCAACACCACCGCCAAAATGGTCAGCGGGATAAAGCCCGCCAGCAGCATCTGTGGCAGGTATTTGGCGTAAAAGTCATGCAGATCTTCAACCTGCTCTAATACAATGCTGGCCCAGCTACCCGCCGGCTTACCTTTTATAAACACAGGCCCCAGTTGGGTTAACTTATCCAGCACCGCTTTACGGATCTGCCCGCGCAGCAAACAGCCCGCTTTAAAGCTTACGCGCTCGCGGCCATAGGCCAATAATGCCCTAAGCGCTATGATGCCGATGAGGAGATAAAAATGGTTGATGAAATCGGTTTTGGGCTGCGACTCGATAATCATGCCATGCAACATGGTGGCCAGCAGATAGGCTTGTACCACTAAGGCTAGGCCCGTCAATACGCCAAACAACACAGTGAGGTTAAGGTAGATGCCACAGGCTGATTTTTGCTGTTTCAACCAACGGGAAAGCACTTTTTCTAAGCTTTTGTCCATGGGGCTCCGACGACATTGAGGCGAGGGTAACGGCGTATATTGCCAATCCATGAAGTATCGCAGGCAATGGGAGCTTAATAAACAGGGGCGAGCGTAAATGTTAGGCGCTTCACAAAAATTGAGCTAGATCAAAAAAGCCAGCACTTATGGCTGGCTTTTAGGGCGATATATCAATAACAAGCTTTAATCTTGCTTGATATAGATCTCGTCGTCATCTTCATCTGCATCGGCATCTGGATGCGCGTCACGCCACTCTTGCGCTGCCGCTTCTTTTGCCGCTAACGCTTCGGTACGCTCTTCACGCTGCTTAGCGCGGCGCTGATTGCGTACCATTAGGTTTTCAACGATCTGTTGCAGTGCGGCATTGCCCCACTCTGTCGCTTCCGCTTCGGTTGCAAAGCCAGCTTTTGACTTAGAAACCACGGTTTTACGCGCAGTCATACGACGAGTGACTTGTGCACTCCAGCCTTTTTCGGTTTCAACAACACGAAGGGCATACTTTTTATCTTTTAACATGATTCAGTCCTAACATAAGTAAAGGCATAGATCTTCGAGTGTCTAAATATCTACCACCGGTTGGGCGAGGCCCGCGATGGGTTTTGCCCGAAAGGCGGCTATTGTAGTCTCCTTTGCACAAAACTCAATCATGAGCGAGTGAATAATACTAATCAATTTAACTAAGGGGTCAATTTTAATAACCCAAAAAGTACTAACACAAGGCAAGTATAAGCCTAAGTTATTATTAAAGTTATGTTTAATGACATACTGCCCCTCATTTTTAGCGACGCTAAGCCCAGCTAAATATATCGCCTAACGGCCTAGTCATCTACAGCCGACGCTCGATATTACAGGTGCCTTAACGACCCCTTAACCACACAAGGTGTCTTACGTACCACTTAAACGCTATACTTCCACCCAGCCATTGATAGCCCATGGCTCCCATGCCTGCACATTTATTCGCCATGTTTTAGCGAATAATTAGCGATTTTTCAGTAAATCCTGTAAGATGCACGCCCGCCAGCGTACCTGGCACCTGAATTTTGCTGCCCATGCAGCCCCAAGAGACCCATCTATGAGTTTTACCTCCCTAGGTTTATCCGCCCCTATCTTAAAAGCTGTAGCCAACAAAGGTTATGAAACACCCTCTCCAATTCAAGCGCAGGCGATTCCAGCCGTGTTAGAAGGTAAGGATGTAATGGCGGCGGCACAAACCGGCACGGGCAAAACCGCAGGCTTTACCCTGCCACTACTCGAATTGCTAAGCAAAGGAGAACGTGCTCGCGCCAAACAAGTGCGTGCACTGGTGTTAACCCCAACTCGAGAGCTGGCTGCACAGATAGCAGAAAGCGTCACTACTTACGGCAAATATTTACCCCTGCGTAGCGCCGTAGTATTTGGCGGCGTCGGCATTGGCCCGCAAATCAGCCAAATTAATCGTGGCGTCGATATTTTAGTGGCCACCCCAGGGCGTTTACTCGACCTTTATAACCAACGCGCCGTTAGCTTTAACCAGCTAGAAGTGTTAGTGCTCGATGAAGCCGACCGCATGCTGGATATGGGCTTTATCCACGACATCAAAAAAATCTTGGCCGTATTACCCGCCAAGCGTCAAAACCTGATGTTTTCGGCCACCTTTTCCGATGAGATCCGCACCCTAGCCAAAGGCTTGGTTAACAATCCGGTCGAGATCTCAGTAACGCCGCGTAACACCACCGCCAATACGGTAGAGCAGTTAATTTGCCCAGTAGACAAGACGCAAAAGTCGGCTGCACTGGTGCAATTAATTAAGCAACATGATTGGCAACAAGTATTGGTCTTTAGCCGCACCAAGCATGGCGCAAACCGCCTCGCTAAGAGCTTAGATGCCAAAGGCATCACAGCTGCGGCCATTCATGGTAATAAGAGCCAAGGCGCGCGCACCAAGGCGCTGGCTAACTTTAAAAGTGGCGAAGTCCGCGTATTGGTTGCGACCGATATTGCCGCTCGTGGCCTCGATATCGATCAACTACCACAAGTGGTCAACTTTGACTTGCCGAACGTGCCAGAGGATTACGTACATCGTATCGGTCGTACTGGTCGCGCCGGCGCCGCGGGTAAAGCGATTTCACTGGTGAGCAGCGAAGAGAGCAAATTGCTGGCCGATATCGAGCGCTTGATCGGTAAAACCCTGCCGCGCACCGAAGTGGCAGGCTTTGAGTCGACTCATAAGCTGCCAGAAACAGACTTAACACCTAAGCGTCATGGACAAAACCGTGGCCCACGTAATGCTAAGCCCAGCGGCAATCGCCCAGCGCGTAATAGCGGCGGTCACAACCGCAATGACGATAAGCCGCAAGGCAACCGCGAAGGCCAAGGACAAAGCAAAAGTCCTTACCAAGGCAAGAGCGAACACCGAGACGGTAACGCCCCGAGTCGTCGCCGTACGCGTCGCCCAAGTGCCGCGCAAACCGCTAAGTAACGCTTATCGGTAAGTCGTAACCACACTATGGTCAGTAGCAATACTGGCCATTTTTTTATCTCGCAATTTCCTACCCTAGGAATTATTCGCCCTAGGTGTTACCCGGTCTAGGGATTAGGGATTAGGGATGAAGCCTACGAATATAGCGATTGGCTGGCCAACGGGGAATGTGTCGATACCTCTGAGGCACGGTGAGTGTGGCCTTACGTTTACCCGACTTAGGTATTTAAAGGGGTTGTTTTAACCATAACCTCATGGTTTATCAATTGCTTGCAGCAGGCCTTTCGTGCAGGTACTTCTGTGACACGCCGCAAGTACAATCCCTGTAGGCTCTGCCGTGACATCCATGTCACGGAAGGTCACAGCCGCATCTACACCCGAGTTCTTAATCTCTTCGATTTAGCCGTAATTGGTATCCACAGAACCGTAAAAAGCAAAATTATGTTTGGACAAAAGGTTGTGGGACTTCGAATGAAGGTGTTGGCATTTTTGGATTTTGCATTTGGCTGAGTTGGTTTTTATTGATTGATGGTAGCGTTAACCTTCATCATTTTGAATTGCTTGCCGCAGGCCTTTTGTGCAGGTGCTTCTGTGACACGCCGCAAGTACAATCCCTGTCGGCTCTGCCGTGACATCCATGTCACGGAAGGTCACAGCCGCACCTACACCCGAGTTCTTAATCTCTTCGATTTGATCTTACTAGTGTCACTCGGACAATCAAAAGCTAACTCGGTTTTGGACATTTCCGTGTTAGAACTTTAGCTCTATATATGTGAGTTTCAGATTAATATTTCTATGGGCTAACGCCTCACTCTAGGGAATCCCCAGATAATTTCTTTTACAATCAATTAGTAGACACGCATGGTGCTGTTTGATCTAATCAATTTCGCCAAAAACAAACTAGAACAACACCATGCGTGACATTACAATACTACATGACTCTCTTAGCAATCAATGCTCTTCCATCCACAAAAAACGTCTTAATTCTCTTATGGTTGCCACTAAATCATTACTAGATGGTGATCAACTCTCTTTGACCCAGCTAGGCCGTAATATCTCTGGTAATGTGGCGCCTAAGCACAGTATCAAACGCATTGACCGCTTGCTCGGTAATCGCCACATCAATAACGACCGATTGACGATATATCGCTGGCATGCAATGCATCTTTGCGGTGCTAACCCAATGCCTATCGTGCTTGTCGATTGGGCCGATGTAAGAGAACAACTCCGCTTGATGACATTGCGCGCCTCCATCAGTGTTCAAGGGCGCAGCGTGACCCTTTATGAGCGTACTTTTGAATTCAAAGATTACAACGCACCTCGCAGCCACAATGTTTTTCTGACTGAGTTGGCAAAGGTGCTTCCGAATGGCTGCTGTCCGCTAATCGTCACCGATGCTGGCTATCGCAATACTTGGTTCGCTCAAGTAGCAAGTCACGGCTGGTTTTGGTTAGGGCGTGTTCGTGGTGACGTCAGTTATCAGCATGTTGGAACACATCAATGGCACTCCAATAAGTCGCTTTACCCAACAGCAACGAACAAAGCCAAATACATCGGCCGTGTTAACCTTGCCCGAAAAAGCCCATTGCCCTGTCATTTACACCTGTACAAAGCGAAAGAAAAAGGTCGTAAAGACCGCCGTTCCTCAAATGCAGGAAGAAACCATACCGCCCAAGCAAGCTACGGAAGAAGCAGCAAAGAGCCGTGGCTATTGGCAACCAACTTACCACCTAATCACTTTAACTCGGTCCAAGTGACAAAGCTCTACGCTAAGCGAATGCAGATTGAAGAGACCTTTCGAGACTTGAAGAGTCCACAATACGGCATGGGGCTGAGGCACTGCAAAAGTCGTTGTCCGAAGCGGCTAGATGTGTTGCTGCTCATCGCTATGCTGGCAGAAATTGCCTTATGGCTAATTGGTATCGTTGCCTTACATCTAGGCTGGCAAAAACACTTTCAGGCCAACACCATTCGGCACCGGCCTGTGCTGTCGATTGTCAGATTGGGGAAAGAGGTTCGGCGGAGGGAAAACTATCAAATAACAGCGCAGCATTTACGCTGGGCAATGCATGAATACATAAAGTTGGTTCACACTGCTGGGAGACCTGAATTATGAGGGGATCCCCCAGCGCCTCACTAAGAGGCAAATAATAGTTGGTTAAAATAAGCGACGAAGGAGCAAAACCAACTGTTATTTGTCCTTTTGAGTGACTTGTTAGCTTTCGCTTTCTAATGCCTTATTTTCTTGCTCTTCTTTTAATTCAGAATCTTTCTCGAAATCAGGCACGTAATCATTGCCGTAGATCTCTTTATATGACTCTTTAAACTCATCTGTTTCCCGAAAGAATTTGAACACAGGCCATGCACGAAAACCTTCTTGTCCAATGCTAGATTTAATTTCGTCACTTTTCATCAATTTTGCAGCATCAGAATACTCTTCTCTCAATACATGAATAGACAGAGCGTATTTGGGATGAAAAACTTTCCATGGATCTTGTGATAAACCTTTTTCAAAATCTTTACATTGAAATTTTTGAGATACAGCCCTGTTTATTTTTGCAAAGTATAAATATTCAGAGTCTGTTGAACGCAGTTTTTCGGGAATTGCAAGATCGAATTCAGTTATAACTTCGGATAATGAATATTCACCTAAATTCATAAATTTTACTGCGAGGTTATTTAGTGCTTGATCTGCTTTCTCTATCTCGTCCTCAAATACTCTTCTATAAGACGCTTGCCCAATACGCAGTCCAATCTCAAAATACACAAGAAAAGCACTATTAAAGTAGTCTATATCTGAACCTAGGTTATCTCCGAGTGAACTTGATATTTTACAGCCAAAACCTTTACATTTATCTATATACTGGCTTGAAACCGTCCCACCTGTATGAACAAATAAATTGCGTCTTTCAGCGACCTCTAAGAATTCTTTGAGTTTTGTGAAGTTTTTCTCGATACCAATTTTTAATTTTTCATCAATGTATTGGATCTGTTTTTCATGAGAATCACGTAGTAGATCTTCTACTTCTTTATAAATAATGCCTTGAATGGCTTTATCTACTGATTTCAAAGCAATTAAATCTTTATAGCTGATAGTCTTGTCTGCTGAAATAACCCACTCAGGGTTTTGTTCAAGTATTAGCTTTAGAATTTTACCAAGGAACTCATCAAATCTTGATACCAGAGTTACTACTAATTGTTTTTCAAAAAGTTTTTCTGCCTTTTCAACTTTATTTATGTTGGCAGTTATATATTCAACATCTGTTCGTTTGAACTTTAAAGTAACTTTCTTTTTATCTTCATCATTTTGCTCAGAATTTGCAGTAGTTTCTTCTTCCTTTTTTTCCGAATCTGAAGCTGCGCCTGTTGTTTCTTCCTGTGGCTCACTAAGCTCTTCACTTGAAGGCTTAACCTTCTCTTCGCCTTTTTCTTTGGCTACTCTAAAGATTTCCGATAATGCGTCTTTCCTTTCTTTATCTTGGGCTTGTAAAACAGGTACAACACTCGCGTGCATTTCCCTTAAACATTCAAGATCTACTAGGTATTCATCAATGATTGAAAGCAATTGCTTATGTTTTGGTTTTTCTGGTTGTTTATTTTTTTCAGATGATACATTTGACATTTATGACACTCATTCCTAGAGAAAGCTAACAGCTTTTTAGCGCTACCTTGCAAGGTACGCTACCTTGTAAGGTAGGAGGCCAAGCATGTATAGACACACTAGTAAGACTCAAAAAAATTATCGTAAATCATACAGTAAAGTAAATTCTACTTCAGCACAATACGAACAAGGTGATGTATCTGTGCAATGTATTCCTGAGCTTCGAAGAGTGATTGAAATTACAGATTACGACAATGGAGTGCCAACTACGCACACGTTAGAGTTATATAAAACCAATCGTATTGACTGCTACAGAGTAATAGTCGATGGCAAGCTTTGGAAAGAACGTATTGGGTGGAGCAACATTCTTGAAGGCATTAGAAAAGCGCTACCAAGATTATCTAGAGAATGGTAAGCCTCTAGAACAGTAGACACTGTTCTAGAATTACTAAAATTAGGTCAACAGTCCAATACAAAGCAGAGCCAGTTCAGCCATGCGAAACAAGGAATGGGGCAAAAGCTTCTTAGCCTTTAACTCACTAGTCGTATCAAATGAAGTCCAATCGAAGAAGCGTTAGAGATAGGTGTAAGCGCGGTTTTGGCCCTTGGCGGCATGGATGCCGCCGTGGAGCGTATAGGGATATATTCACAGCGAGCCAAAAGAGCGCTTGCACATAAAGCCTGCGGCAGGCTATTAATTGCCATGAAGGTGCGTCTTCATAGCACATCAATAAATGAAAATACAGCCAGCCGCTACTCAAGCAAATGTCATTGTTCTTCATTTCAAGACCACCAAACTTTGGGGCAAAACCTGGTTAGCTTTTGAACCAGCAACTCACATCAAATACGGCTAAATCGAAGAGGCGTTAGATATAAGTGTAAGCGCGGTTTTGGCCTTCGAAATCATGGCCAAAAATATTCCCAACATTTTTCGGCATCCATACCTCTTTCGTTCGTAAGCACGAAGCTACGCTTCACTCACCGAGCCAAAAGAGCGCTTGCACATTAGCTCACCGCAGGTGATAGGTTGCCATGAAGGTACGCCTTCAACCCTCTTAACCAATAGCAATTCGGCCAAACACTAAATAAGAAACACAACAAACAAAAAAGGAGCTGACGTTAGTCAGCTCCTTTTCACATTAGCGCGATAAGTTAGCGCAGTTCCCAAGCGCGATAGCTCTTACCTTTAAGCTTGCCCTTGGTTATCTTGTTAAGGGCTTTATTGAGCACTTTGCGATCGACAGCAACATATGAGCGAAACTCGGTGATCTTAATCTTGCCCACTTCGGTGCCTTCGATGCCGTTGTCACCTGTGAGGCAACCTAAGATGTCGCCTGGACGAATTTTGTTTTTCTTACCGCCATCAATTTGAATAGTGACCATGCGTGGTTGGGGTGGGTAAGTGTCGAGCAGGCTTTCGCTTGGCAAGGCTTCGCCCAGAATGTCACGGCCAATTTCATCTTCAAGCAGTGCAATTTTGTAACCGTCTTCATGGTTAAAGAAGGTGTGCGCCGCCCCTTTGCTGCCCGCGCGGCCAGTACGGCCAATACGGTGAATGTGCACTTCGGTGTCGTAAGCAACATGGTAGTTAACCACCATATCGAGCGCATCGATATCGAGCCCGCGTGCGGCCACATCGGTAGCCACCATCACGCTGGCACTCTTGTTGGCAAATCGCAGTAACATCTGGTCGCGATCGCGCTGCTCTAAGTCGCCGTGCAGCGCCACAACGCTAAAGCCATCGTTAGCCAATTTCGCGGCCACATCTTTGGTTTCGCGTTTGGTATTACAAAACACCACGGCACTTTCTGGCTTGTGATGCAGTAGCAGCAGGCGCAGGGCTTTCATGCGATCGTTATTGTTACCGCACTCATAAAAATGCTGGTCAATGGTGTCACCGTCGTGCTTGCCTTCAACCTTGATCATCACAGGGTTGACCAAAAACTGCTCGCTGATGGTTTGAATTTGCTCTGGGAAAGTGGCGCTAAACAGCAAGGTTTGACGCTCACGCGGCACGGCGAGCATGATGGCGTCGAGCTCTTTTTGAAACCCCATCTCTAACATGCGATCGGCTTCATCAAGCACTAACATGTTGACGTTTTCAAGATCTAAACGACCGCGATCGAGATGATCGATAATACGACCCGGCGTCCCCACAATAATATGGGCACCATGTTCAAGCGAGCCAATTTGTGGCCCCATAGGCACGCCGCCACACAAGGTTAAAATTTTAATATTGTGGATGCCACGGGCCAGCGTTCGCAGATCGGCCGCCACTTGGTCGGCCAGCTCGCGGGTGGGGCACATCACCAAAGCTTGAATGCGAAAACGTTTCACATCCAATTTATTGAGTAATCCTAAGCCAAAGGCGGCGGTTTTCCCTGAGCCAGTTTTGCCTTGGCCAATCACATCTTCGCCGTTTAAGATGGCTGGCAAGCTTTTGGCTTGAATGGGGGTCATAGACTCAAAACCTATGGTGGTTAGGGTCTCAAGCAGTTCAGGTTTTAATGCCAGGCTGTTAAAAGCAGTTGCGGTGTTGTTGTCGGCTTGACTCACGGTATTTTCCTAGTCGGACAGCTGGGCTTGGCCGAGTATTAATCGCGCGTGCACAGCTAATCGAATTTAAAGCATGTCGATAGGCAAACCCAACACCCTCATATTACCGAATGCGTTAAGCCCTGCCCTGTATTGGCGGCGATTATAGCAATGTTTTAATCAAAGTGCGTTAGGCAAGTGTGGTTAAAAGGGTTTATCACTAAAAAGCCCCGACGCCGCGTGAATATTTACCTACGCGGCGCAGGGGCTTGAGATAACAGCTGTTAAGATAGCGGTTAAAAGAGTCGCGAGTTAAGCGGTGGCCAGCTCGGCCTCAGCTGTCACTTTTGCGTCCATGCGTTTAATCGCAGCGCCATAAATAATTAACGAGATTGCCGACACGCTGGCAATACCGGCAAACACGTACCAGATGTAATGGGCATGGGATGAGGCTTCAACCCAGGCAGCATGGTCACTAAAGGTGCGCGGATCGGGGCAGTAAGCCTCGAGTAAATATCCTGACAAACCAAAACCCAACAATGAGCTAATAAACGAATGCAGATGCGAGAAGCCTAAGTACAAGCCCTCTTCGCCCTTAGGTGCTTGCAGTGAAAAGTACTCCAAGAAACGCGGCGAAATAAAGCACTCCGCTAAGCCTTGAAACACAATGCCGATGATCATCATCGCCGCAATAGGATGCATGCCTAAAATGGTGTCAGTACCGGCAAACATATTGCCCGAGGCCATGAGTAGCGCCGATACAGGCATGATAAACATGCCTATGGTCATCGAAGAAAGTGCGCTGCGTTTTGCCATTAGCGTGGTCACTAGGCTCACACACAGAAACACCACCAGCGGATTAACGTTCGCATACCAAGAAGGGGAAGATCCTTCGCCCGCCATGCGCAGCACATATTTTGGCATGGTGGCATACAGCTGATGTTGCACCATCCAAAAACCAGAGATAATCACGGTAAGCGAAATCAAACGGCCATTAGACAGCACTTTCGTTAATGCTTGCCAAATTTGTCCCAGGCTCTTACCCGAGCGATTGTTATCTGTGCTCTTAAAGAACAGCAAAATGCTGATAAACGCCAGTAGCGTCATGCTAGCGGCAAAATAGTTGAGGTTAATTAATCCCAGATCGCCCATCGACTCGCGCAGCGGTTTAACCACAGTTTTACCGGAAAAAGCGCCGATATTAACCATCATATAAAAGATAGAAAAGCCCTTAGCGCGGGTCGCTGTGGTGGTCGATAGCGCAACCGTGCCGGTGATCACCGCCTTGATGAAGGAGCCACCAATCATGATGACGATTAAGATAGGGATGATCGCCCAGCGAATATCGGCTTCTCTCAAGCCATGGTAGACAGTGTCTTTACCGTATTCCACCAGCCCTTGGTTTTCTATTAGCATGGGGAAAATCGCTAATGAGGCATAACCTATGGTCAATAGACCAAACGCCAGCAACAAGGCGCCCCTAAAGCCTATCTTATCGGCTAAGGCACCGCTGAAGGTGGGTAAAAAGTAGAGACCCGCCGAGAAGGAGCCTGCCAACCACGCCGCTTCTACGTCGCTAAAGCCCAAGATACGAGACAAATACAAGGTGATGACGATAAACACGCCATAATAGGCGGCGCGTTCGAGCAGTTCGACGCCATTGGCGACCCAAAACATACGCGGAAAAGCCGTCTTAGTGTGAGTCGACGCAGCCGACTCGGTGGCTTTGGATGTAACTTTATTATTCATTTGATGTGATCCAAAAATAAAAAAAACACAACAAACTACCCCGCCGCGTACAACAAGGCAACACTTGCAACCTAAATGCCCCCCCATTTTATCAAGGTTGCGATACACACCACAGGCTCACCCCTCGCTTATGGGTTAAACCACTTGGCTCAGTGTCTGCGAGTGAGTCACTGTGGTTAATGAGCAATAGCTAAAAAGCAGTGGCGGAGCGAAGTAGCATTGGCGAAATAACATTGGCTAAATGGCAATGGCTAATATGACTATGACGAAACAACTAGGGATAAAAGATAGGGCATGCGCTAGCGATAACAGTCACATCACCAAGACGCGCAGCTTGAGGCGAAGTCAATTAAGGTTAAGTTAATTGTGGCTAAGTTAATTAAGCCTAAGTTATCGGCAAGCTTCCATTTAGCATCGCATCGCCGGTTATAAATCGGTATCCTAGGCGGCAAGATTTATCAGCCAGTAATTAACAACCCAATGACACAAGCCAATATCAGCAAAAGCCAACTTATCGAACAACTTGAACAATGGAAAAATCAGCAGATTTCAACTGAGCAGCTGCAAGACTGGATGGTGACTCACTATGATCCCGACGAAGTCACCATCGGCCTAGGTGAGTGCGAATGGACGGTCGAGGCGATGAACATAGTGATGAACGAATATGAAATCGCCAAGCTCGATAAGTGTCGCCAAGAGCAGGCGCAACTGGCTATCGATTTTATCAACAGCGATGAAGCACGCTTTAACCAGACGCGTCATCTGTTTTTATATGAAGGCTTTAAGGATTAAGCGTCAGATACAGTGCTAGGTGCCAGCGCCTAGCAGCACCTAGCTTAAGCTGTTTAAGGGCTTAAGTTATTTAAGGCTTAAACACCCCAATAACACCACCTGTCGCCTTAGCGGCAACCTCGGCTTCGGCTTGTTGCTCACGGTAATCACACTCGATGCACTCTACCGTTTCAACTCCTTGCTCTTTAAACAGTACGATACTGTCTACCGCTTTACACTTGGGGCACTTCGCGCCGGCGACAAAACGTTTCTTTACTCTGACTTTACTCACGTTGCGATTAACCTGTAGTCTGTAAATTAGCAATTCAATGGCGGCATTTTGCCATAAGCCAATCAAAAAGACTTCCATTAGTTAGAAATTGTTATTGCGAAACGGTGGCTAAAATAGGCGATTTTACGCTATTATCCTCAGCCAATTATCTCCATGCAGTATCAAGTCGACCTTAATGATCACCATTACTCAAGCACAACTTATTCGTGGTTCAAAAACCCTATTAGACGAAGCGTCACTGACCATCTATCCCGGCCATAAAGTCGGCTTAGTGGGCGCTAATGGCACGGGTAAGTCATCCTTGTTAGCGCTGATCCTCGGTCATTTAAGCTTAGATAAAGGCGAGTTTAGCCTTCCTAGTGGCTGGCAAATTGCCTCGGTGGCGCAGGAGACACCCGCGTTAGGTGTCAGCGCATTAGAATATGTGATTGACGGTGATAAAGAATATCGACAATTAGAGCAGGCACTGCATCAAGCCCAGCAAGATAACGACGGTAATGCCATTGCCTTGCTGCACGGCAAACTCGATGCCATCGGCGGCTATACCATTCAATCGCGCGCCGCCAGCTTATTGGCTGGCCTTGGCTTTGCCGAAGCCGATCAGCAAAATCCGGTTAAAAGTTTCTCGGGTGGTTGGCGCATGCGACTCAACTTGGCCCAAGCGCTACTGTGTCGCTCGGATCTGTTGCTGCTCGATGAACCCACCAACCACTTAGACTTAGACACCATGTATTGGCTTGAGGGGTGGATTAAGTCCTACCAAGGCACCTTGATTCTGATCAGTCACGACAGGGACTTTATCGACGCCATTGTGGATGAAATTGTCCATGTCGAACACCACAAACTCAACTATTACAAAGGCAATTACAGCGCCTTTGAACGCATTCGCGCCGAGCGGATGGCGCAGCAACAGGTGGCGTATGAGCGCCAACAAAAAGAGCGCTCGCACATGCAGTCGTTTGTTGACCGTTTTCGCTATAAGGCCAGTAAGGCTAAGCAGGCCCAGAGCCGCTTAAAGGCGCTCGAACGCATGGCTGAACTGCTGCCATCTAAAGCCGACAGCCCATTTTATATGGAGTTTAAAGCCCCCGACGCCCTGCCCAATCCTTTGGTGAAAATGGAGCAAGTCTCTGTAGGTTATGGCGATAAGGTGATTTTAAACCATGTTCACCTTAACTTGGTGCCCGGTGCGCGTATCGGCCTGCTCGGACGTAACGGCGCGGGTAAATCCACCCTGATAAAGTTATTGTCGGGCCAACTGCAACCGCTAAGCGGCATCTATGAAACCAACCCAGGACTTAACATAGGTTACTTTGCCCAGCATCAACTGGAGTTTTTACGCTTAGATGACTCACCGCTGCAACATTTAATGCGCCTTGCCCCCAACCATCGCGAGCAAGAGCTGCGTGATTTTCTGGGCGGATACGGCTTTAACGGTGACATGGCATTATCGCCAGTGCGGCCTTTTTCGGGTGGTGAAAAAGCCCGCTTGGTGTTAGCGCTCTTGGTATGGCAACGCCCTAACCTGCTGCTACTCGATGAGCCCACCAACCACTTAGATCTTGAGATGCGTCATGCGCTCACCATGGCACTGCAATCTTTCGAAGGGGCGATGATTATCGTCTCTCACGATAGGCACTTATTGCGCCTCAGTTGCAGCGACTACTACTTGGTGGATCAAGGTGAAGTGCGTAGCTTCGATGGCGATCTCGATGATTATCACCAATGGTTGCTCGATGCGGCCAAGAGCGATAATCACAACGAAGGCGTGAGCGAAGCTTCGCCTGCACAAGATAAAAAACTGCAAAAGCGCCTCGAAGCTGAGTTAAGACAAAAACTGTCGCCGCTGAAGAAAGTACAAACCAAACTGGAAAAACAGCAGCAAGAGTGCAGCGAACGCCTAAGCGAATTAGAAAACATGCTGGCCGACACCAGCCTGTATGATGCCGATAACAAGGCCAAGCTGACGGCGGTATTGAGCGAGCGAACCGAGCTGACCCAAGCATTGGAAGAGAGCGAAATGGAGTGGCTGGAACTGCAAGAACAGATTGAAGCGATGGAACAAAGCGTAACCGCACAAATCACCTAACTACAATCACTTAGCCATAACCACTTAACTATAACAGTCATCCAACTCCCTTGAGGCGGTTTATTCGCCTCAAGGCAGATTGCATCTAAGGCTAATGTTGGCGCTGAAGGCTTTCGCCAGCCACCAGCACGCACAAGTACTCAGCCAAAACTGGGGTAGTTCACGCTCGCTTATAACACCTGTTCATCGTAATCAAGTAGCACAAGGATCTGTCACCATGACGTGTTTAACCCAACTTCCCCCATCGCTTTGGCAAGACTGCGACTTACTCTATGCCCAGCAGCAGGCTGAGTACCTCAAGCTACAGGATGAACACGGGGTAAATGTTAACCTAGCGCTGTTGGCAACGTGGCTCGACAGCCATGACTACCTTATGCCTACTCAAAGCTGGCAACACCTCACCACACAGATAGCAAGCGTTGAGCTCAACTTGCTCCAGCCCTATCGTCACCTGCGAAAACTCAGTAAAGGCCATCTCGCCCCCGATGAGTATCAGCAGATGTTGACGGCGGAACTGATGTTAGAGCGCAAGGTGCAAAAATTGATTTTGCACACCCCAAGCTTACTGCAATCCTCACCCCATGCCGATAACCTAGCCCGCTATTTGAGCCTGTTCGATATGGATATTGGCGAGCACTTGGCGCGCATATCCAACAGGTAACTTATCTCTGCGGCATTGACGCTCAGCCATCGGGCGTTGATATGCCAGAGGTTAACCGCTGCGCTAACGCGGTGGCATTTTTAGCCGTAATCGCATAAATCGACAGTTGAGGATTGGCCCCTAAACTGGTGGGAAAGATTGAACCATCCATCACCGACAAGTTATCGAAATAGTGCGATTGCCCCTGACTATTGACCATCGCCATTGCCGGGTCCTCACCCATTGGACAACCGCCCATGACATGCGCCGACGCGACGATGGTTTTCAGTGGTGCTAAGGGCATCTCGGCAATCGCTTGTTTCGCCTCGGCCCAGCTCGACAACAGCCCCATACCCTCACTCATGGGCAGCACTTGCTTTGCGCCCGCCGCAAATTGCAGCTCTGCCATGCTGGCAAAGGCACGCCGCGCTGCCCCCCAAAACGCCTCGTTAAGCGGATAATCGAGATTAAAGCCATTATCGGTTAGCTGCACTTGGCCCCCCTGACTGTCATGATGATAACCATCGCGCACCAGCGCTATGGTCACCTGCAGTTGATTAAACTCGGCCATTAACTGCGCATGACTCTGGCCATATCCTAAGGTTTTAGAAGCAATTAACACCGGGTGGATCGGCGGTACCTCAAGCTTATAACCTAGCTCGCCTGAAGCGCCATTTTGCCACACAAATTGGTCAGAATAGATAGATTGCGGCGCGCCGCTGTGGCCATTAATCGCATCGTTAAACAGTGCACCACTGAGTAAGGTGGGATGTAAAAAGGTGCGTTTGCCGATGAGTTGATAAGGATCGGGCAGTTTTGAGCGCAGCATCAAGGTTGGGGTATGTATGGCACCGGCGCTTAAAATATAATGCTTGGCCTTAAACAGTACTTCGACCCCCGTCGGCGTGAGGGTGTCATTCAGCGCCTGCGCTTTTAAGGCAAATACTTGCTGCTTGTGGTGCTCAATTTTAGTCACTTTCACTCGACTGACTAACGTCGCCCCTTGGGATAGCGCCGCCGGAATGGTGGTCACTAACATCGACTGCTTGGCATTGACTGGGCAGCCCATGCCGCAATAACCTGTGTTCCAGCAGCCCGCCACGTTACGCTTGATCACTGTGTGCTGCCAGCCTAGGGCTTCACAGCCGCGCTTGAGCGCCAGGTTATTGTTATTAGGCTCAATAGCCCACTCACTGATATTGAGTCGCTGCTCCATCTGCTCAAACCAAGGCGCTAAAGTCTCGCTTGTCAGGCCGCTCACCGATTTTTCAGCAGCCCAAAAGCGCAGGGCCTCGTCAGGGGTACGAATCGATGTGGTCCAGTTGATGGTGGTTGAGCCACCTACGGCGCGCCCCTGAAAAATGCCTATCGCCTTATCTTTGGTTTTCATCGAGGCCGCTTGTTGGTACAAGTTAGGATAGGCACGGCGCTCTTCCATATTGAAACTCTCTGAGGACTTGAGCGGCCCCGCCTCGATGATGATCACCGATAAACCGGCTTGGGTAAGGATCTCCGCCGATACACCGCCACCAGCGCCGCTGCCCACAATCACGACATCGGCTTCTAACGTGGTGGGCGCGTCAAGATGGCTGCCATCGATGTGATGCCATCCGCTTGCTAAGCCTTCTACTATGGGGTCTGGTATCGCCAATGTCTGGCCTCCGTACTAATGCTGCTGTAACCCTTGTTTAAGGGTGGATTATGGTATCAATACGCAGCGAACGGTTATCGTTAGCCACATGAGTGAGCCCGGAGGTTTAGCCAAACAAGGCAGGTTTTTGGTAATTCAGCCGCGACCAATGCTCTGGGCAAGCGTAATAACTGGCCATTATCAACTCCCTTAAACCTTGATATGCGGTGATCATCATATCTAAATAACTGTTTCGCCAACTTTCTAACATGGCAATCAGTTGCGCTGGGCTACGCAGTAACAGTGGCGTCATGCTCCCGGTGAGCAACAACATGCCAAGTCGCGATTCCAGCAGATTCAGTAACTGCTCTAGCTCGGCTTGCGCATCAATAGGCAGCAGTGCCATAGTGTCGCTAATAGCATCTAGAGTGCGATTTTGCGCGGCAATTCGCAGCGAATCAGTTTGCGGCAGTGCGCCATCTAATACCACTGGCAGCAGCAAACTGAACAACAGGCGGTGGTGACGGTCGAGTGCTTTATTGACTTGCACATAAGGCGGGCGATAAAGAGTGACACCTAAAGCCAACGCCCCAGTGCCTACGAGCGCCGTAGCCAAAAAGGTTCGTCTGTTCATGTTCTCTCTCCTGCATTGCCCTAATCGACCTGTAGAGGCTTAAATTCGGCACCACTTTCTGTGGTACACTTATCGACACTTACAATAATTAAACACATGTTTTAATATTCAGCAACAGCCAATGATGACGCAACCACAATTTTCTCCCCCTTGGTGGGCTAAAAACCCACATATTCAGACGATATTACCGGTGCTGACAAAAGTGGATGGCCCTGCGCTAACACGCCAACGCCTCGAACTCGATGATGGTGACTTTATCGATGTTGATTTTTTAGGTGAGCCCAAGGCTAATCAAGCCATTGTGGTCTTGGTGCATGGCTTAGAAGGCAGCGCCGATTCCCACTATATCAGGCGCCTACTTAACCGCTTAGCCAGTATGCAGGTATGCGCCGTGGTGCATCATCATCGCAGCTGCTCTGGGGTGAGTAATCGCTTGGCCCGCAGTTATCACAGCGGCGATACCCAAGATTTACAGGCCACCCTTAGCATGCTTAAGCAGCATTATCCCACCAGCCCCTTATTGGCCGTCGGCTATAGCTTAGGGGGCAATGTGCTGGCAAAATATTTGGGGGAACGTGCCGATAACAGCTTAATTGAACGGGGGATTATCGTCTCGGCGCCACTGCAATTGGGCGCTTGCGCCACTAGGCTGAAAAGCGGTTTTTCAAAAGTGTATCAAACTTACCTTATTAAACAGTTACAGCAAAAAGTGCGTGAAAAACTCGATATGCCCTCCTTGCAGGGCCAGATGCCAGTGTCCCATGCCGATATTGCACTTTTAACGACCTTCCATCTGTTTGACGATCGGGTTACCGCCCCCTTACACGGCTTTAGCGGCGTAGCCGATTATTATCAACGCGCCAGCGGCCTGGCCTATCTGAGTAAAATTACCAAGCCGACACTGGTGATCCACGCTAAAGACGATCCCTTTATGAATGATGAGGTGATCCCCAATGCCTGTGAGCTGGCGAGCGCGGTGCAGTATGAGCTGCATCATAATGGCGGCCATGTGGGCTTTATCGACGGCGGTACGCCACTAAAACCGCAATATTATTTAGAAAAACGTATCACCCATTTTCTGTTCGACATAGGACAATAAACCATGTTGGTGCCTTACTCTGCGTTACAACAACTGCCCAGTGATACATTGGATAACTTAATCAAAGAATTTTTATTCACTCAGATGGAAGATGGCAGTTTTGCTGCCCTCGATGACGCGGCAATGTCTACGGCGATACGTCAATGCCAGCAGGCACTAGCGCGCAATGAACTGGTCGTCGAGTACAGTGAAGAGGATGAATCGATTGCGATTCGTCACAAAGACAATACCTTAGCCAAATCAACAGAAGATTGACCTGCACAGGGTCTGTACCGTATAACTATTGCTTCACTGCTGCTTAGCAGACCGTGACTACTTCAGCGTTTTTAGGTAAATAAATGTCAGCCAAACACCCGATAATTGCCGTGACGGGCTCCTCTGGAGCCGGCACCACCACGACCACGACTGCGTTCAGCCATATATTCCGCCAACTGGGGATCAACGCGGCGGTGATCGAGGGAGACAGCTTTCATCACTATACCCGTCCCGAGATGGAACTGAAGATCCGCCAATCGCAACACGACAGCAAAAATATCAGCTATTTTGGCCCAGAAGCCAATGACTTTAAGAAACTAGAGCAGTGTTTTCGAGATTATGGCGCAACGGGCCAAGGCGAGACCCGCTCCTACCTACACACTTTTGATGAGGCAGTGCCTTTTAATCAGATGCCCGGCACCTTTACCCAGTGGCGACCGCTACCCGACAACACCGACATGCTCTATTACGAAGGGTTACACGGTGGGGTGGTCACCGATGAGTGCAATGTGGCGCAACATGTGGATCTGCTAATCGGCATGGTCCCCATTGTTAATTTAGAGTGGATCCAGAAGATCATTCGCGATACCTCTGAACGTGGCCATAGCCGCGAGAAAGTGATGGGCTCAATTGTGCGCAGCATGGACGATTATATTAACCATATGACGCCCCAGTTCTCACGCACCCATATTAACTTTCAGCGCGTGCCCACCGTCGATACCTCTAATCCTTTTAGCGCCAAAACCATCCCCAGCTTAGATGAAAGTTTTGTGGTGATCCGCTTTCGCGGTATCAACAACGTCGACTTTCCCTATTACCTTAAGATGATCGATGGTTCATTTATGTCTCGTATCAATACCTTGGTAGTGCCTGGCGGTAAAATGTCACTGGCGATGGAGCTGATTTTGAATCCGCTTATCCGCGATCTACAAGAAAAAAGACAACAGCTACTCGATTTAGATAATGAATAATGGCGTAGCTTAAGCTTCGTTTAAGTCAGTCCACGTAGAATCTCACTCATCGGGATTTCAGGCGAAAGACTGATAGTTAGTATACTCTTGGGAGTGAATTCCCCCATCTTGATCTGTTTGCTTCCTTGAGTATGCTAGCGCACCATCCCCCACTGTAAGTTATTGCTCACGATACCTTAGTACACCATTCTTCAGTAAGTACGGCTTGTCATTTATGCTGTAACCCAACCCATTTGTATCCACACCAGCCTATTTATATCCACATAAGTGCTCACTACATCGGCTCGTGAATACCTGCCTATTATTGAATTCGGTTTTTAATACCCTGGGGATTGCTGCCGTCATTTAGACTCAAAAGTAACAATTCGGCTTGAGCTCAAGCAATACGCCGCTTCGCCTTGTTTAATATGCGCTGCAGCGGATGCACTTGCGCATATTTGCAAGCGGCAGCCAAGCTCACTGCAGACTATAAGGGTAAAGCTTCGCGGTAAGGTTTTTGCTGCTGATAATGCTGCAAGCGCAACTGAAACTCATCAAAACGATGTTGGTCTGCCATCTGTTTAAGCGCATGTATAGCTTGTTGCTGGATATTAACCGCAGCATTAAAGTCACCCATTTCGGCGTACGCCGCCGCAAGGTTATCTAAATGAGTCGGATCTTGGTTATTGGCAGCAACTAGACCCTTAGCGATAGCCATCGCCTTATCACCGTTACGATGTTCAGATTCGGGACATGTGGATAATATCCACGCCGCATTGCCCAGCGCCACGTTATCACCCACGGCAAGAAAGTAATCGACCGCCTTACCGCAATTACGTACTACGCCATGACCACCTGATGCATAAATAAAGCCTAAACGAAATTTAGCCCGTGTATCGCCTTGAGCCGCTAATTGTTGATACCAGCGTTCGGCTTGGGCTAAATCTTTATCGATAAGCTTACCATCGAAGGAGAGATCGGCAATGGTTTGTGCCGCTTTGAGGTGGCCTTGCTCTGCGGCGCGAATGATCCATTGTTGCCCTAGAGAGGCATCTTGTGAGACAAAACGTCCCGATACATACATCAAACCCAACAAGTATTGGGCTTCGGAGTCGCCTTGAACCGCTTTGAGTTGGATATGAGCCAACTTACTCGCCGCTTGCGCTTGCGCCGTGGCTGGAATCGAAAATGCGAACGCCCCATGGCTTACCGCGCTGCCAAACAATAAACTGGCGGTTATCATCCACGTATTGATCTTCATGGTTCACTTCTCCCAAATCAAACAACTCAATTGGCCAACCAAACCGACCGTTAAAGCAATAAACGTTCACTGATAAGACAAATACAGCAACCCATAAAACCTAGTGGCGTAACCAGCCATCGGCACTGGGTGCCATACCGAAATCGCTAGGGACGTTAACTAGAGGCATTAAAAAGCCTACTAACACCAACAGCGACATAGACCGATAACGTTAACAATAATCGCCACGCTAAGTCGAGATAAATCGTCGCATAGGCAACGCTCTTTAAACAAAATTGACAATAGCGCCTAACCAACGCTATCTAAGCGTAAATAACGGCATAGAGAATCGGCTCAAGCAGTTGGTGTGATGCATACAGCATTGTTAGGCAAATAGCGTCGACTTAACACGGTAATAGTTGACATATATTACTAATGTATCATTATAAAGTCCGATATTTACAATACGGTAAAATCTGCTTATTGGGTTGCAAATTTGTCGCAAAGTTTGATCTCTCACGAGGTTTTTTCTGCTCAATTGACGTAATCTACTTATTTAGCATATTCTTGTATTTACATTAATTCAGTCGAGGAACACAGGCATGGCTCTGATTGGTAAGCCTAAACCGGATCCAACTTTGGAATGGTTTTTATCACACTGTCACATTCATAAATATCCAGCCAAAAGCACACTGATCCATGCTGGTGAAGACTCAGATACGCTGTACTACATCGTTAAAGGCTCTGTTGCAGTATTAATCAAAGATGAAGAAGGTAAAGAGATGATCCTCTCTTACCTTAACCAAGGCGACTTTATTGGTGAATTAGGCTTGTTTGAAGAACAAGCTGAACGTACCGCTTGGGTTCGCGCTAAGCAGGCGTGTGAGATCGCCGAGATCTCGTACAAGAAGTTTAAGCAATTGATCCAGGTTAATCCTGAGATCTTGATGAAACTCTCTTCGCAAATGGCTTACCGCCTGCACAGTACCAGCCAGAAAGTGGGCGATTTAGCTTTCCTTGATGTTGCTGGTCGCATTGCGCAAACCTTACTGCACCTAGCTAAACAGCCTGATGCGATGACCCATCCTGACGGTATGCAGATTAAGATCACTCGTCAAGAGATTGGCCAGATTGTGGGCTGTTCACGTGAAACTGTGGGCCGAATCCTAAAAATGCTTGAAGAGCAAAATCTTATCCAGGCGCACGGTAAAACTATCGTAGTTTATGGTACTCGCTAAGCTAGCGTTAAGTTAGATTTAATAGATCTTCGCTAAAGTGGCCTGACATTATGTCAGGCCACTTTTTTTAGGACAGCATTAGTGAAACCCATCTACATTGCTAGTGCATTCATCCTCTATCTCTTTTCGCTCGCCTCGCTATCAGCCACGCCACTTACCGAACTTGAGCACAATCAAGCCCAAAAACTGGTCAGCGATGGTAAAATACTCCCCCTCGATGTAGTACTAGCCAAAGTCGAAAGCTATTGCAGCGTTAAACTGCTCGACGCCCATTTGTATCAAGCTCAAGGACAATGGCATTACCATCTGCAACTTAGAAGTCTGCAAGGAGAATTAATCTCGCTGAAGATGGATGCCACCACTGGCGAACCAAGAAACACTGCGGAACTGCCCACTCATTGCCAATACGACAAAAAATAACACAGCGCTACATGGCCTCTTGGAAAAGGTGTATGATTTATGCCAATCGCATTAATTATCGGGTCATGCTTGATGGTTAAGATGCGCTGCTACAAGGTATAAGTTTACAAGCAAAGTAAATCGTTATTTCAACTCGCACCTTGTATAGCTCGTTTTTTTATCAACAAATAGATCACTTATTCAATTTTATTGGTATTAATAACTAGGCTAGATAATGCTTAGAAACAATCATTTTTTGAGCAACTCCAACCAGAAATGATCACCCAAACAGGTAAATCCATATATGAAATTGCTGCTCGTTGAAGACAACACCCTCTTAGTTGCCGAGCTGGAAAAACAGCTGAAACAAGCGGGTTACGTTACCGATATCACCGATAAAGCCGCAGAAGCCGACTACCTTATCAAAGAGACCAATTATGATTGCGTGATCCTCGACATTGGTTTGCCTGATGGTAATGGCTTATTGTTACTACAAAATTGGCGTAATCAAGGGGTTAACACACCAGTCATTATGCTGACGGCTCGCAGTCAATGGCACGAAAAAGTAGAAGGCTTTAATGCTGGCGCCGATGATTACTTAGGTAAACCGTTTCATACTCAGGAGCTGTTGGCCCGCATCAATGCGCTGATCAACCGTGCCCACGGCAAGGCCAGTACTCCCACTAAAGAACTCAGCTTCGAGGGGGTGACTTTAGATGAAGGCCAGCAAAGCGTCAGCGTTGGCGAGCAACATTTTGAATTGACCGCCATGGAGTTTCGCTTACTGAAGATTTTTTTGATGTCGCCGAAAAAGCTGCTATCAAAAGCGCAGCTGACCGACAAACTGTATCAATTTGATGACGAGAAAGAGAGTAATGTGGTTGAGGTTTACGTGACCCATCTGCGTAAAAAACTGGGCAAAACCGCCATCGAAACGCGCCGCGGACAAGGGTATATTTTTCACGGCTTAAAACAATGATCTCCATTCGCACCAAGCTGAGCCTGTGGTTATCAGGCTTGGTGATCATCTCAACCTTTGTTGCCATCGTCATTTTTGAGTCGATGCTCAGGCAAGCGTTTCATGACTCGATTATTGACCGTCTCGAAGAGGATTTACAGCAGGTATTACTGGCGATTCAATTCGATAACGGCAACATCAGCATAGATCAAAGCCAACTATCGAGCTTCTACAAACCTGTCTATTCGGGCCGCTATTATCAACTTAATATGGATCATATCGAGCTCAGATCCCGCTCCTTATGGGATCAACGCCTCGATATTCGCCCCTTAACCAAAGGGGAAACCCGAGTCTGGCAGACCAAAGGGCCGCAAAATCACGACATCCAACTGCTCTCTTTAGGCCTAAGCAGTGAGACCGCCTTAGTACAGGCCACCATTACAGTCGCCCAAGACTTGAGTATTGGCCGCCAAGTCTTCACTCAAGTTTATGGCACCAAACTGGGGGTCAACTTAGCCATGCTGCTGGCCATGATCGCGGGGATTTTTATCGTATTAAGGCAATCTTTTAAACCGATAAATGATATGCAACAAGCCTTGATTAAACTGCGCGGCGGAGAAATAACCTCTTTAGATGTCAACAAGATCCCTCCAGAGCTTGCCCCACTAGCCACCACCTATAACGAGCTTTTGCAATACTCAAGCAAGCAGATGGAACGCAGTCGTAATAATTTGGGTAATCTTAGTCATGGCTTAAAAACCCCGCTGGCGGTGATGCAGCAGCAAGTTGAAGCTTTGGGGCTAAAAGACCCTGACTCGGCCATGGCATTGCAAAAGCAACTCGATCTTATTCATAAAATGATAGAGCGCAAACTGGCGGCGGCGCGGATCACTGGCGACATGCTACCGGCGGCGCAGATGCAGCTGCCCAAAGATCTACATGATCTGTGTCAGACCTTAAATAAGGTTCACCATGGCAAACAGATACAGAGTCAATTTGCCATTGATGACAGTATCAACCGCTTGCCGATACACCGGGAAGATGGCATGGAGCTGATTGGCAACCTGCTCGATAATGCCTTTAAATGGGCTAAATCGACAGTGTCTGTTTGCGTGAAGAGGGCAACAGCACAAAATGACGATAAGCAGCTTATATTAACCATCGAAGACGATGGCTGTGGTGTCGATAGTGATCAGCTGTCATTGCTTACTCACAGAGGGACTCGTTTAGATGAGAGCATCATAGGTCATGGCCTAGGGCTCTCGATAGTGAAAGACATTGCCGAGCAGTATGAGATTGACCTTAGTTTTGAGCACAGTGACACCCTTGACGGCTTAAAAATTCAGTTACGCTTTACGCCGCAATAACCCTGCCGTTTGTTCCATTATAATGAGTAGCATTAAGCCAATAAAAAAGCCGATGTTTCAACATCGGCTTTTTAGTGCGTTGAGGCAAGCTGATACTCGCTCGCTACACCACAGGGCAGTTAACTATTGGTGCTTTCAAAAATCTTGTCCGCAGAGGCCGCCACAAAGCCGGTGTAAAGCTCACCGTCGGCTTTAGGGTAACGCAAGGCAAACTCATAAAAACAGCTAGGGATCGTCTTCTGCCCGTCGCTAAAGCTCACCTCTATTTTATCGGCCATGGTCGATGATTGCTCAAGTAACACCTCTGGCGAGCCTTTAATCTCACCGCCCACACAGTTAAGCACAAAACCGTTATCTTTTAGGATCTCATTAACCTCAGCTAGGGTTTCGACCCCCGCTAAATGGTTAATCGATACCGTAAAATGATTAGCTCGGTAACCGATGGCGGCAACCCAAGCGGCATATTCACTTTCAGCGAGTAAGGCTTCATAGGTGGCAATATCCAGCGTCCAGTGACACCCAGAATAGAGGAAGTTATCCGCCGTGGTGGCAGCAACATCGACTTGGTCGACCAAGTCTTTCACTATGGCTTGCAACTGCGGGCTAAACTCTTCCACCAATAGCTCAGAGATAAACACCTTAGGCTGAGTCGCATCAGGGTGCTCAAAGTGTTTTGCTTTAAGTTTCTTGGCTTCGAAATGGTAGTCGCCACACGCTACATACCCCAAAGACTCAAAATGGTTGGCCAACACACTTAAATTAACCTTGTCGAGATTAAAGGTACGCAGGGCAATGTGATCGTTAATGATCGGCTCACCCTTACCCAAGAGTTGGTGTACTTTTGCGGCAGAAGGGGTCATTTCAACATAATCATCCCACAGGGACGCAAAAAGCTGGTTTACATCTGTGTGCATCAATTTCATCCTTAAACGGCATCTATTGTCCGTTAATTATGTCGCCAATAAACTTGCAGCTAGTCTATAAACATGGGGGAATAAGGTCCCCCATCTATTGAGCGCTATACCGTTAAACCTGGGCTGAGTGTCACAGGTAAGCTCACCACATCGGCTTCTACCGAGGCAACTGGATAGGCACAGTAATCGGCCGCATAAAATGCGCTGGCTCTGTGGTTGCCCGATGCGCCGACACCACCAAATGGCGCCGCGCCCGACGCCCCTGTGATCTGTTTATTCCAATTAACGATGCCAGCTCGAATACGCGCTAAGAAATACTCATAATCGTCACGGCTGTCGGCAAGTAGCCCTGCAGACAAACCATAACGGGTAGCGTTCGCTAACGTAATCGCTTGATCAAAATCGCTATAACGCACCACTTGCAGTAGCGGGCCGAAATATTCTTCATCTGGTAATTCAATCACCTGAGTGACATCAATAAGCCCAGGAGAAACCAGCCCGGTACCTGCCTCTAGATGCGTTAACGCCACCAGCGAGGTAGCACCTAAGTTAAGTAGATTACGCTGCGCCGCCACCATGCCTTTGGCGGCAGTCTCTGAGATCATTGAGCCCATAAAGGGTTGAGGCTGAGCATTCCATGCACCGACCTTGATCTGTTTGACCGCTTGCACGAGTTGATTGAGTAACTCATCACCGGCATCGCCTTGCTCTATGTAGAGTCGACGAGCACAGGTACAACGCTGCCCAGAAGAGATGTAAGCCGACTGGATAATATCGTGCACCGCGGCCTTAGTGTCTTTGACATCTTTGATGATAAGTGGATTATTGCCGCCCATCTCTAATGCCAAAATCTTACCCGGATGCCCTGCATATTGCTGATGCAAAAGATGACCCGTGCGCGAACTACCAGTAAAGAATAAGCCATCAATTTGCGGATGTGATGCCAAGGCTTTACCTGTGTCGACCTCGCCTTGCACTAGGTTAATCACTCCGGCTGGTAAACCCGCTTGTTGCCACAGTTTTAGCATCAGCTCAGCGGTTTTAGGCGTTAACTCCGACGGCTTAAATACCACAGTGTTACCCGCCAATAGTGCAGGCACTATATGCCCATTAGGCAGGTGTCCAGGGAAATTATAGGGGCCAAACACCGCCACTACCCCATGGGGCTTGTGACGCAATACAGCGCGTCCAGCTGGAGTTTCACTCTCGCTGCTGCCTGTGCGTTTATGGTAAGCGGTAACGGATAATCCGATTTTGCCTATCATGGCCCCCGCTTCGGTAGCGGTTTCCCACTGAGGTTTACCGGTTTCTTGGGCGATGGTTTCGGCGATGTCATCTTTGTGCGCCTCAAGTTCGGCGCGGTAAGCTTCAATAATCGCCAAACGTGCATCAAAGCCAAGCATAAACCAGTCAAACTGTGCCGCGCGCGCCGCTGCAACGGCTTGATTAACCTGCTCTGCTGTCGCCGTTTTGCTGCGCCAGATAATGTCATTATTTGCTGGGTTAGTTGAGGTCACATCGTGACCAAGACCGGCAACCCACTGGCCGTTAATAAATTGAGTCATTGGTTATTCCTACATTGCTAAGACACGGATGGGATCGCCTGTGGCAACCATTAATGCGGCCGCGAGCTCAGGAGAGAGAATCACTTCATCGGTCTCATCGCTGACAACCAGCTTGGCTGATGTGGCGCGATAATCGGCTAACAAAGTATTTGAGAGGATAAAACTACTGTCAGAGGGCGGCATATCTCCGACCTTGACCGTCAATAAACGGCTTTCTCTGACCGAACGAATATCATTAATATTGCATTCGACCGTGGGGCCGCCATCAAAAATATCCACATACCCGCGGCAACGAAAGCCTTCAGCTTGCAGCAGATTTAGCGCCGGACGCGTATTAGTATGCACTTCGCCAATCACCTTTTGCGCGGCTTCTGGCAACATACACACATACACAGTGTTTTTAGGCATCATCTCTGCCATAAAGGCTTTTTGCCCTAGGCCTGACAGATAATCGGCCTGCACAAAGTCGATACCTAAAAAGTGTTGCTGCAACCAAGTGTAAAAAGGGGAATTCCCCTCGGCGTCACTCTCGCCACGCATCTCGGCGATCACCGTCTCACCAAAGCGATCGCTATGTTGGGCTAAAAATAGAAAACGGCTGCGTGACAGCATGCGGCCATTATTATTTTTACGGTATTTGTCGCCTAAAAACAGAGTACAAAGCTCGGCTGATCCAGTGTAATCGTGGCATAAGGTTAAGGTCTCAACCTCATTGCGCACGTCAATTTGCTCCGAGTGGTACACTTCGGTGCCTAAACGATAATGATAAAACGCATCGACCATGCCCACAGCGGCTTCTAAACCGCAGGTACCCACCACCTCTTGGGTGTCGGTGTCTTCGAGCACCATCAGATAACCTTCATCAAATGGCTTGTCGATAGTTTTTACAAATGAGGCTTCTGAGCGGGCAATCTTATTGCGCAGCAACTCCTCATTGACGGGTAAAGACGTAAATCCATGGCCAGATTCTTCTGCTATGTGGTACAGCGCAGCAAAATCGCTCGAGCGGATGGGGCGGATAATTAACATCTTTGAGTCTCCTCACTTATCAAGGCGCTCAAGTACAGGCAGCACGGCAGGTATGTGCCGAAAATGCACTTGAGAGCCAAGAATTTATGCTAACAAAAAAGCGCGATAATGGAGCCTCGCGCTTTTTCGCCTCTTAGTCTGCAGCCACTTGAGCTACCGCGCGCTCGAAACGCACCAGACCTTCGGCAATATCAGCCTCAGGGATCACAAGAGAAGGAGTAAAGCGGATCACATTGGCACCGGCAATCAGGCTCATAAGCCCTTGTGAGATACCTGCAACTAAGAAGTCTTTAGCACGACCTTGATATTGCTCATTCAATACCGCGCCCATCAACAAACCCTTGCCACGAATTTCAGCGAAGACTTGATACTTGTCATTGATCTTGTTTAGGCCATCACGCAGCAATTGTTCACGGCGTTTAACCCCATCAAGCACTTCAGGTGTATTAACCACATCCAATACCGCATTACCTATGGCACACGCCAACGGATTACCACCGTAAGTTGAGCCGTGAGTGCCGATTTTAAGGTGCTCGGCAATCTCAGTGGTAGTCAGCATTGCTGCAATCGGAAAGCCGCCGCCCAAGGCTTTGGCCGTGGTGAGGATATCTGGCACCACGTCGGTCAACATGTAAGCATACAGCGCACCTAAGCGCCCTACACCGGTTTGCACTTCATCGAAAATAACCAAGGCGTTATGCTTATCGGCTAATGCACGTACCGCAGCCAAAAACTCAGGTGAGGCATCAATAATCCCACCTTCACCTTGCAAAGGCTCAAGCATAATCGCACAGGTTTTATCTGATACTTCAGCTTCAAGCGCGGCAATATCATTAAACGGTAAATGCGTCACGCCCTGAGGTTTAGGACCAAATCCATCAGAATATGCCGCTTGGCCGCCAACCGTCACAGTAAAGAAAGTTCGGCCATGGAAGGCTTTATCGAACGCAATAATTTGCTCTTTACCTGCGCCAAATTTATCTAGCGCATAACGGCGAGCCAATTTAAGCGCCGCTTCGTTTGCTTCGGCGCCAGAGTTAGCAAAATAGACTTTTTCAGCAAAAGTGGCATCGACCAATTTAGTCGCCAACGCCAAGGCAGGTTCGTTAGTCATCACATTCGAAAGATGCCAAAGCTTTTCGCCTTGCTCTTTTAACGCTGCAACCAATGTTGGATGACAGTGACCTAAACAATTTACCGCGATGCCACCGGCAAAGTCGATAAACTCATTGCCATCCTGATCCCATACTCTGCTTCCCTCACCACGCACTGGGATCACGGCAGAAGGTGCATAATTAGGCACCATAACTTCATCAAACTGGGCTCGGGTTAGCTTGTTGTTAACGCTCATTCCTCTATCCTTTCTTTGTTGTCGATGGCTTTAAAAACCATTCGTACCCGCCTTTAGTCGTGACAATGACCTGCAACGACGACGGTTATTGAGTTATCTTAGATGACATTAATAACGAAAATGTGAACAAAATACTAGTTTCTAACACTATACACCTTGAACAGGTGCACGATTAATGCATAAAGATTTGGCTTTATGACTTATACAAGCGTTTAAAGGCGGGGTTTACAGCATATTTAGTCACAAAAAAACTTAGTTGACTGCAAAACCATTAACAATGCAGTAATAATGAATATATACACATTTATTAACGATGGCGTAACGAGGAAATTGATTACATCTGCATTCATTTACAACCACCAAGACTATCGACGACAGCCTTGGCTGATCAAAGAGGGTTGAGTGAGCTTATAAGAGATCTAACTTACGGTAATTTTGCCCCTTGAGCCTGAGCAGTTCTTGCTCTGATAATTCATAATAATCAAACATTAAGCACTTTTCTTTTGGGGTGATTAAGCGCATCTCTTCTAACATCATCACCTTAGCAAAGCAGCTCGCGCGCGCGACTAAGGCGGCATAGGTCGATAACTCGCTGTAAGCTAAATGGGTATCGAGTTCAATTTGTACCTGAGTCAAGGGGCTCGCGGTAAAATCAAGCAAGCTCGGTAGTTGCCAGTTAAGTTTATGGGCGTGCTGCAATGCCTGCTGATAAATGTTATTGGCTGGAAATTCAGTTGCTAATACAGCATCATACAGCTCTTTATCTCGACTAGCACTGGCCTCTCTGAGCCAATTACCCCAGACAGTTTCAAACACTTTTGCACCATTTTTAAGCACCACTGAAGTGCCTAACTGGTATAACAAGCTGCAACTATAAGCAAAGGCCACGTCTTGCTCATTAAGCTTAGCCAAAGCTTTAGCCGCGATGCCGGTGAGCATCGAATAGCGCCATAATTTACGCGTGGTCCACAGCAAGTTGGCATTGGCGGCGGGCAGCCAATTTCGTAGACAAAAATAGGGGATCACTTGGCGCAGATTTTCAATACCAATAAAATTAAGCACTAATTTCAAGTCGGTCACTTTCACATCGGAGCGCTGCTGCCTTTTTTGCCTAAAAGAAGGACTGTTAACGATATTGCTTAGGTCACGGCACAGCCAAGGCAGATCGTTCATGATCAGCCTTAAACGATTGATATCCAGATTTTGTTGATGTAGCACCTCCAGCATCAACATCTGACTCTCATTGAGCCCCGATTGTGGCAGCAATTGCTCGGGTGAGGCTAATTGGTTATCTAAAGTGGAATTAACCGTGCTAATGAGCTGTGCCGATACAGTCTCAAACACTTGTCTGGCTTGAATTTGCTTAGATAAACGCTCAAATATCGCATCACGTTCGATAGCCAGCTTATTGGCATCGCCCTCGAGCTCACGATCGAGTTCATCAAACATCGATGTTGTCGCTGTTTGTTTTCCCACAATCAGTTGCTTTAACAGCCGATGTTCAATATCGACAATGATGCCCGGACGCACACCACCTGAAACAGATTTTCCCACCTAAACCCCTTTATGACAGGCCAAGATTAACGCTTAATTGCGCTATATTACACTAAATCCCCAGCCAGACAGCTTGCTGTAACACCATAAAACAGACATTTTCGTGACTAAGAACCTGAATGGGAATGGCAAAACAGTATCCCCTTAAGCTAACTTATTTATTTTGCGATATAAAAAAGGCTTCCGATAGGAAGCCTTGTGTTATTACTTTATTTAAGCTCTTGTTCGAACAGCTTAAAGATTCGACGATACTCATCTAACCAACTCGATGGTTGACGAAAACCATGGGGCTCTACCGGATAGATAGCCGTTTCAAACATTGGCTTCTCCAGTTCAATGAGACGTTGTACTAAACGTACACTATCTTGGAAGAAGACGTTATCATCGAGTACGCCGCTCATGATCAATAATGGCTTGTTAAGCCCTTGGGCGTGCTCTATCGGTGAGCTGCGATCATAGGCGATAGCATCCACATCTGGTGTATTAAGAATATTAGAGGTATAAGGCGCATTGTAATGTGCCCAGTCGCTCACAGGGCGCAGAGCTGCTCCTGCTTGAAATAGTTCAGGCTCGGTAAATAACGCCATAAAGGTGAGGAACCCACCATAAGATCCCCCGTAGGTGCCGACGCGCTCAGCGTCAACATTGACGTTACTTGTCATCCAGCTAACGCCATCTTTTAAATCTTCAACCTCCGGGTGCCCCATATTTCGATAAACCGCGGTGCGCCAATCACGACCGTAACCTTTGGACCCACGATAATCCATGTCCATCACAACATAACCATTTTGAGTCAGTAAGTTATGAAACATAAACTCTCGAAAATAACCCGAGAAGCCATAATGGGCATTTTGCAGATAACCTGCGCCATGATTGAAGATCACCGCCGGATACTTATCCGCCTTGGCGCTATCATACCCTTGAGGTAAATACACTCGCGCATAAACATCATCGGCGCCATGGGTTGACGGCACAGCAACCACTTCGGGCGCTTGCCACGGATATTGCTTAAAGGCATCACTGGTATAATGGGTTAGCTGAGTTAACTCACCATCAATGGCCTGTACAAACAGCTCTGCTGGCTGAGTACGACGAGATGCATTAAGCAGCAATTTAGTGCCGTCAGGACTAAGTTGGTAATCGAGCTGACCATTCCACTGGGTTAACTGCTGCTCTTTCCCCGAGGCTATCTCAACCCGATAAACATTATCGATCCCAGGGTGCTGTTTATTGGCCTTGTAGTAGATAAACTCCGCTTTAGGGCCAAGGATGATATCGCTAACAACATATTTCCCCTGAGTCAGTGGCGTAGCCTCCTTCCCCTTTGCTTTTACATAGAGATGAGAGTAACCAGTCTCTTCAGACAGATAATAAAGGCTATCGCTATTGGGTAACCAACCAAACTGATTAAAGTTGTAGTTTACCCAAGCATCATCGTGCAATCTGTGCTGGGTAACTAAACGCCCTTGGTTGATATCGAGTGTGGCAAGCCAGCGATCTTTATTATCAATCGCTTCCAGCATTACTGCGACCTTATCCTGCGTAGCTTGCCATTGAATGGCGCTTTGAGACCAACCCCAATCTTGCATTAATTGCACCTTACGCGGGGAGGTTTGGCTCTGGTAACGCTCGCCCTTAGCTTGCGCATTTTCAGCTTTAACCTTGGCTAAGACATCGTCATCAAAACCAGTTAATCCCTCGATAGTGATCTCTTTTTTATCTCGGGTTTGCAGATCTAATAACACTAAACGCTCGCCTGGATGCTTGTCTTCTGCAACCCGTGCTCGCGCAGGAACAGCATCAACATAGCCATCCTTACCTAGGTAATTAGGCATGATGTCATGCTCGGCACGCCAGCTATAATCCTTGTCACGCAGCGACAATAAAACATAGCGTCCCGTTGGCGACAGGCTTAACTGGGTCACTACCTCTTTATCACCTAAATACCAGGTTTTGGCCGATAAGGTTGGATCGCTCTTGGCCAGCTGAGTTTGATAGGTTTGCTTTGCGATAGCATTTTCTTGCTGCAAGGCCACATACTCAATCAATCTGTGTTGTTGCTTGGCAATGTAGCTTGATGGCTCCTCTACCCCTTTGGGCTCTATAGCCATCTTGATATTAGCCATCTGCTCCAGCAAACCAGAGTCTTGATGGATCTTAAAGATATCATCGCCTTGCCAATAAGCGATATCGCCACTGTTTAGGAACCGCACCCCATCGATAGCGATATTTTGACGCGTCAACTGAGTCACTTGGCCTGACAACAGGTTTTTAACAAACAAATTGCCTTGGTAAAGGTAGGCTTTACGTGTTTTAGCGTTGTCCAAAACCCCGTGTTGCTGTGACGCGGCATGTAATTGTTCTAATGCTAACTCATTAGCACTGGGCTCAGTTAGACGCTGCTGATAATAGGTCTTAATCGGTGCGCCATGGGCCTGTCTGGCAAAATAAATCGATTGACTGTCATCACTCCAATATTCGCCCTTGGCAAAAATCCCCATCCAATCAGGATTGGCCATTATTTGCTTGAGTGTGAGTGGGTGGCCAATACTTGGCGGTGCAGCCAAGTTGACTGGCGCAGAGGTTGTCGTCTCTGCTGAATTTTCTTGCAATGAGGTAGCACAGCCACCCAACATGGCGAGCGTTAATAGGCTGAGGCTAAAACCACGAAAAGCACCCATCATCATCCTTCCTTCTTATTATTTTGCATAAACAGCTGTCGCTGCATGGCAGTTATTTTGCTGCCTTTTATATCACAAAATGGACTAAAAACGCGGAAGGACAAGTAAAAATGTTGTAACAGTTTGAAAAAGAAAATGCAGGTAAGCTGTAAAATATGCACCTATACCTAAGTTAAGCCGCCATATCGATAAAGCGCTTTAGTAACTCCAACCCTTGCTCTGTCAAAATCGACTCTGGATGAAACTGAACGCCATAGATAGGTAGAGAGCAATGGCTCATCGCCATGATCTCGCGTCCGTGAAGCGGATCGTCAAACCAAGCATCGAGTACAAAATCTTTCGGTACACTGTCGACTAACAGTGAGTGATACCGAGTCACAGTTAACGGTTGATTTAGCCCTGCAAACAACCTTTTATCACTATGGGTAATACGACTGGTTTTGCCGTGCATCACGCGTTTGGCGCGCACCACACTCGCCCCAAACACCTGAGCAATGGCTTGGTGACCTAAGCAGACACCCAATATCGGCAATTTACCAGCAAAATGGCTAATAGCAGCCAATGAAATCCCCGCCTCATTAGGTGAGCAAGGCCCCGGCGAGATAACCAGTAAGCGAGGCGATAACTGTTCAATTTGTGCTAGGGTGATCTCATCATTGCGTTTAACTATGATTTCCTGCCCGAGCTGCTGAAAATACTGCACTAAGTTATACGTAAATGAATCGTAATTGTCGATCATTAAGAGCATATACTGCTACTAGCCTAAGGTCGTGAGGTTGTTCTTGTGGCGCAGATGCTAACACAGAGAAGTTAACTATTCATCCACTAGCAAACCCCATGAGCTCAATGCCCAACTCGACAAAGAGTAGGCAATAAAAAACCAGCCATTTGGCTGGTTTTTTGTAATATGCAGTTAAACGTATTGCTACTTAACGACCGTTAGATGACCACGGCGCTTAGGCTTAGCTTCATCACCCTCAGGTGTTGAAGACGTCGCTGGCGCAGGTTTCTGCTCGACTACCGATAGGCCTGTCTCTTCTGGCTCAAGTTCAATCTGATAGGCTTCTTCTTGGTCGAATACCGTCCCCGCACCATTCTCTCGTGCATAAATAGCCACGATGGATGCCATAGGTAAAACAACTTGCTGAGGCACACCACCAAAACGAGCGCTAAATTCGATAGCATCGTGACCGATCTGTAAATTACCCACCGCACTGGCGGTAATATTCAGCACAATCTGTCCATCTTTAACATATTGCTGAGGCACTTGAGTGCCTGGAACATAAGCATCAACCACTACATGTGGCGTTAGCTCATTGTCCATCAACCAATCATAATATGCTTGCAGCAAGTACGGACGATTAGGTGTCATCGGTTTCATTTTTAGATACCCATGCGCATTTCGCGCTCAGACTCTGTTAATGATGCTTTGAATGACTCACGATCGAATAGACGCGTCATATAGGCTTTAACTTCTTTGGCTGTGCGGCTATCTAACTCGATACCCAGTACAGGCAGGCGCCATAATAGCGGACCTAAATAACAATCAGCCAGACCAAACTCTTCCGCCATAAAATAAGGCATTTCATTAAAGATTGGCGAAATTGAGGTTAAGCTCTCTTGCAACTGTTTACGCGCCTCGTCGGCACGATCCCCCTTACGAATACGATCTACTAAGGTGTACCAATCGTTTTCTATACGGTGCATCATCAAACGAGTCTGACCACGAGATACAGGATAAACAGGCATTAGTGGCGGATGAGGAAAACGCTCGTCCAAATATTCCATAATAATACGCGAGTTATAAAGTACTAGCTCACGATCAACTAATGTCGGAACTGTATTGTATGGATTTAGCTCAATAAGATCTTCAGGCATCTCATTAGGGTCAACCTGTAGAACATCAACGGTAACGCCCTTTTCCGCCAATACGATACGTACTTGGTGGCTATAGAGATCGTCAGCGCCTGAAAACAGGGTCATGATTGAGCGTTTATTGGCAGCAACAGCCATTGATACCCTCCAAAATTAAGTCGAAAGCTAAAAAAGCAAAAACAAACGAGGGGCAAAGCCCCCCGTTTGGAATATGCGGATAATACATTCTAACCTTTATTAGGGGTTAGTGTACATCTTTCCAGTATTCTTTCTTTAACAGATAAGCCACGATAAAGAAAATGAACAGGAAGCCCATCACCCACCAACCTAAGCTTTCACGCTCAAGTTTGACCGGATCGCCTGAATAAACAAGGAATCCCGTGATGTCACGCACTACTTGGTCGTACTCTTCTGCAGTAAGCTTACCGCCAGTTGTCACAAAGCTACCATCTTCTTGCTTAACCGATAGGCCTTGCAGTTCTTGCATCACATGAGGCATGGCCACTGATGGGAAGACGGTATTGTTCACGCCAAATGGGCGACTCTCATCATGATAGAAGCTCTTAAGGTAAGTGTAGATCCAATCTTCACCACGCACGCGAGCTACCAGAGTCAAATCAGGCGGCGCTGCACCAAACCATTTTGCCGCGTCAACTTCAGGAATCGAGTTTTCCATCAAATCGCCAACTTTAGCTCCTTCAACGACCATATACTTATTACGCATATCGTCTAATGAGATATCTAAATCTTCGGCAACACGGTTATAACGCTGATACTGAGTGCTATGACAACCAGCACAATAGTGCTGAAATTTATCTAAACCACGTTGCAGTGACTCAGTATCCTTTAGGTCGATGTTGGCACTTTCTAAATGTACATTTGAACCACCTGCAGCGAAGGCAAGTGATGGCACCAATGTAATTAATGCAATCAATAATTTTTTCATTAGTGAGTCAACCTCTCTGGTACAGGCTTGGTCTTCTCATTCTTGCTGTAAATCCAAAGCGCTAAGAAGAAACCGAAGTAAGTCAGAGTAAAGATACGAGCCGCAATGGTTAGCGCTGGCGTGGCTGGAACCGCACCCAAGTATCCTAAGACAACAAACGATACAGCGAACTGACCAATGTTAAGCTTGTGGATCATGCTACGGTAGCGCACCGACTTAACTTTACAACGATCTAGCCAAGGTAAAACAAACAACACAGCAATCGCTAAGCCCATACCCACAACCCCTAACAGCTTGTCAGGAATCGCACGCAAAATCGCGTAGAAAGGCGTGAAGTACCAAACTGGCGCAATATGCTCAGGTGTCTTCATCGGGTTAGCTGCTTCGAAGTTTGGCTTCTCTAGGAAGTATCCACCGCCTTCAGGCATAAAGAACAATACATAACAGAAGACAATTAGGAAGCCTGCGACGCCCATAATATCTTTTACTGTGTAGTAAGGGTGGAATGGAATGCCATCTTTTGGCCAACCATTTTCATCTTTATTCTTCTTAATTTCGATACCGTCAGGGTTGTTTGAACCCACTTCGTGTAGCGCAATTAAGTGCAAGAATACCAATACGACTAGCACCAATGGGAGTGCAATCACATGCAGTGCGAAGAAACGGTTTAGTGTTGCACCTGAAACAACAAAGTCACCACGGATCCAAAGCGTTAGGTCATCACCAATCACAGGGATCGCGCCAAATAGCGAGATAATTACCTGAGCTCCCCAGTAAGACATCTGTCCCCAAGGTAGTAGGTAACCCATAAAGGCTTCGGCCATCAACACAAGGAAAATTAGCATACCAAACAACCAGAGAAGCTCTCTAGGCTTTTGATATGAGCCGTAGATAAGACCACGGAACATGTGCAGATAGATAACGACAAAGAATGCAGAGGCACCAGTGGAGTGCATATAACGCAGTAACCAACCATATTCAACATCACGCATGATGTATTCAATAGAGGCGAACGCACCCTCAGCGGTAGGTACATAGTTCATGGTTAGCCAAATACCAGTCAGTAACTGGTTGACTAACACTAGCATGGCTAGCGAGCCAAAGAAGTACCAAAAGTTAAAGTTTGTTGGTGTTGCATATTGTCCAACATGACGGTTATAGGTGGCCGTCATGGGGATTCTTGCATCAATCCAATCAATAATATTCTTTACCATTACGCAGCTCCCTGATCGACACCGATAATTACGTTGCCGTCATCAATGTATTGATGAGGTGGAACAACAAGGTTTAAGGGTGCTGGAACGCCTTGGAATACACGGCCTGCCATATCAAACTTTGAACCATGACATGGACAGAAGAAACCAGAGGCCACACCTTCGACTTGCTCACCAAAAGTATCCGGTAGATACGTAGGCGAACAACCTAAGTGAGTACAAAGACCTACAGCGATAAAGTACTCAGGCTTAATTGAACGAACCGCATTTTGCGCATAGGCAGGTTGCTGTTCTTCACTCGAACCAGGATCACGTAATTTCTCATCGTGAGTAGCAAGACCTTGTAAGATCTCTTCGGTGCGACGGACAACCCATACAGGTTTTCCACGCCATTCAACACGGATCAACTGACCCGGCTCTAACTTACTAATGTTTACTTCAACCGGTGCACCTGCAGCTTTCGCTTTGGCACTCGGATTCCATGACTTTATAAAAGGAACCGCTACAGCGACGGCACCAGCACCACCTACTACGGCGGTTGCTGCGGTCAGGAATCTGCGACGTCCGGTATCGACTGGCGCATTGCTCATCCACTTATCTCCAGAGAGTGTTGGAATTTTTGTTTTAAAAAATTTGATATTGGGGTTTTACCCCAAAGCACAAAAATCAAATTTGAGGCGGGGCTCATTATAGCCAAAAATTAGAAGCAGATCATAGTAAAACAGCGAACAAAGTTAACTCTGTTTGCAAAACAATCAATCTATAGGGGCAATAGCAAGGGAAATAGCACATATTATGCGAAAATGAAGCAGCAAATTGATTAACGATAGATTAACAACTTAAGCTAAATTAGTTGTTTGAATTTAATAAGTACAAAAAAGCCCGAACTCGTCGGGCTTTTTTATTTTTATGGCTTATTTGCCGTCAGAACGCTTCATGTATTTGAAGAAGTCACTGTCTGGCTCTAATACCATCACGTTTGAACCGTTTGAGAAACTGGCTTTATATGCTTCCAAACTACGTAAGAAAGAATAAAACTCAGGATCTTTGTTATAAGCATCTGCATAGATTTTTGCTGCAATAGCGTCACCCTCACCTCGTACGGATAAGGCTTTACGCTCAGCTTCAGCAATTTGAATCTCTACACTCGCATCGGTCTTAGCTCGAATGATCTCAGATTGCTCCTTACCTTGTGCGCGATGCTCTTTCGCTACCGCGGTACGTTCTGCACGCATACGCTGATAAATACTCGAACTCACATTAGCGGGTAAGTTAATCTGCTTGACACGCACATCAACCACTTCGATACCCAAGTCTTCAGCACTTTCAGATGCATTTCTCAATGCATCTTGTTGTAACTCATCACGGCTACCTGAGACGATGTCTTTGATAGTACGACGACCAAACTCGGTACGAAGATCGTTATTAATCTTGCGTTGCAACAAAGATTCTGCCTGAACCTTGTTACCACCGTTTGTAGCAAGATAGTATTTCTCATGATCGAAAATACGCCACTTGACATACGAATCGACCATTAAGTCTTTTTTCTCTGAAGTCACAAAGCGGTCTGCTGCGCCGTCCATAGTCTGGATGCGTGAGTCTAAAAACTTAATCTTATCAATCAATGGCAGCTTAACGTGTAAACCCGGCGTATAAATCCTTGTCACACCATCATCTTTAAGAATTTTACCAAATCGCGATACAATTGCCCGCTCACCTTCATTAACAACCAGCAGTGAAGATAAACCGGTCGCAATCAAGATTGCGATAATAATGACAGATAATCTACCCATGATTAGTTTCTCCCCTGGCGAGTACGGTCGCTACGAGAAGGACGCCCGTCAAGTGGCATACTTAAATTATCCACCACGCTGTTAGCAGACTGATTCGATGAACCTTGCGCTGCCGCTTGAGGTTGCTTAGATGCTTTGTTTTGGTCCATCAATTTATCCAAAGGCAAATACATCATATTGCCGCTGCTTTTCGCATCGACCAATACTTTGTTAGCACCCGAATAAACCTTTGACATCGCATCGATATAAAGACGATTACGAGTCACTTCTGGAGAAGCTTGATACTCTGGAAGTAATTTCTCAAAGCGAGCGACTTTACCGCGAGCCTCTAGAATTTCACGTTCCTTATATGCGTTAGCTTGTTGTTCCATACGTTGTACGGTACCACGAGCTTTAGGCTCAATCTCACGCGAATACGCCTCAGCTTCACGGATAAAGCGTTGCTCATCCTCTTGCGCTGCAATAGCATCATCAAAGGCATCTTTCACCTCTTCAGGTGGGCGTGCAGGCAAAAAGTTAACGTCGCGAATTTCGATACCTAAATTATACGGTTCGATAATACGGTTCACTTCATCCCAAGTATCGCGGCGAATCTGATCACGTCCGGTGGTCAAAATGTCATCCATACGGTTGTGACCGACCACATAGCGCAAAGCACTATCAGTAGCTTCACGTAAACTTGAATTCGCATCGACAGCGCTGAACAAATAGCGATAAGCATCGACTACAATGTATTGCACATCTAGCTCAACCAACACCACATTTTCATCAGCTGTCAGCATGCTTCCCGATGCAGGGATCGAGCGAACATTACTCACGTTTACCGGAAACACTTCATCGATGAAGGTCGCTTTCCACTGTAAGCCAGGTTCCACTTGACCGATATATTGGCCAAAGCGTAACGCAACCCCTTTTTCAGCTTCTTTAACGGTATAGAAACCCGAGAGTCCCCACACCACCACGGCGATACCTAAAACAATAACGAATCCTAATGTACTGAATCCACCGCCAGAGCCATTACCTTTGCCGCCAAAGCGTTTAGAAATATTCTTAAACACTTCGTCTAGATCTGGTGGCCCTTTGTCATTGCTATTTTTATTTCCCCAAGGATCTTGACCCTTGTTACCGGGCTCGTTCCAAGCCATTTAGCACTCCATAGGTATGAAATAAACGAGATTACTAAAAACTACTCTACTGCTGCTGTTTCAACAATAAAGGTTTCCAATTCCCCTTGGCTCTGCTTTGTTAATCGATGCCAATCGGCTTCTAATAAACGTACAGACAAGATACAGTTCCCCAGATCGTCATACTCTTTCTGCTGTATCACATCCAGTCGATAAAACTGACCAAGATAATGCCCAGCCGTCGCTGGTATTTGCAAGGTAAGCTCTAAAACGGCACGACCTACAATTTTGTTGATCGCCTCCTCGAGCAATTCCAAGCCTTTGCGTTGTTGAGCCGAAACCCACACCCGCGTAGGAACCCCTTCACTATCGTAATCGATCTTGGGACCCACATCTTCCAACAGGTCTATCTTGTTACAGACAACCAATTGTGGAATATCATCAGCACCTATCTCTTTGAGCACCAACTGCACTTGCTCAAAGTTATCACCCATATTGTCATCAGAACAATCGACTATGTGTAATAACAGATCGGCTTCACGCGTTTCTTGTAATGTCGCTTTGAAAGCAGCGACAAGATCATGCGGAAGATGCCGAATAAAACCAACGGTATCGGCTAAAATAACCGGACCGTCTTGTAACTCTAGCTTTCTTAAGGTCGGATCGAGCGTAGCAAACAATTGGTCTGCCGCATAAACATCTGACACGGTAAGTGCATTAAATAATGTTGATTTGCCAGCGTTAGTGTAACCAACTAAGGATACGGTAGCTAATTCACTGCGCTGACGAGCTCGTCGACTCTGCTCTCGCTGCTTGTCGACTTTTTCCAAACGCTTGTTGATTGTTTTAATACGTCCACGCAACAAACGTCTGTCGGTTTCAAGCTGTGTTTCACCAGGGCCACGTAAGCCAATCCCGCCTTTTTGTCTCTCAAGGTGGGTCCAACCACGTATGAGGCGCGTTGACATGTGGCGCAATTGCGCTAGCTCCACCTGTAACTTACCTTCGTACGTACGCGCACGCTGCGCAAAAATATCGAGGATGAGTGTTGTACGGTCTAATACACGGCACTGACACACCTGCTCAAGATTTCGCTCTTGGGCTGGGCTCAATGGATGATTAAAAATAACCACACTCGCGTCAGTGGCAGCAACTAACGCTGCTAATTCTTCCGCTTTCCCTGAACCAACAAAAAACTTACGATCTGGAGAGCGACGACTTCCCGTTATAACACCTACGGTTTTGGCTCCTGCGGACTCAACTAACAAACGAAGTTCAGTAATATCTTCTCTACTGCTTTCATCGGCAAAGTCGATGTGAACAAGAACGGCTGCGTCTCCCGCTTCATAGCGATCAAACAAAAAGTAAACTCCTCAGGAAATTACTCAGCACTGTCTTCTGTAGGTGCGTTGTAACTGCCCGTCTGATTAGGGGTGTTGTGATGGTTGCTCACATTAAATGGGCGCGCTGGCACAACTGTTGAAATAGCGTGCTTATATACCATCTGGCTGACAGTGTTCTTCAATAAAATAACAAACTGATCAAATGATTCAACTTGTCCTTGAAGCTTGATACCGTTAACTAGGTAGATAGATACCGGAACGCGTTCACGACGTAATGCGTTCAAAAATGGGTCTTGTAAAGATTGCCCCTTTGCCATTATATAATTTCCTTTTTTATTAAAATTAAATAAAACCTAATGCTGCATCAACTTCGGGTTTGGTTTTAGTATTATATAGAGTGAATGAATTAGCTAGCGACAATATTGTATTAGTCGACCTATATTTGCATCATCACCGCTCTCTAGCCAATTTAAATCGGCCCAGCCGCGTAACCATGTTAATTGACGCTTAGCCAATTGCCTAGTCGCAACTACGGATTTTTCAACCATAGTATCATAGTCGTAATCACCATCGAGGTATTGCCATACTTGACGGTACCCCACACAGCGCATCGAAGGCAGTTCTAAATGCAAATCACCACGCGCTTTGAGCGCTTGCACTTCTTCGATGAACCCTTGCTTTAACATGGTATCAAAGCGTGTAGCAATGGCTGAATGTAACACTTTCCGATCGCTTGGGGATATACCAAATTGCACAACTGAGTATGGCAATGCGGCGGATTTCACCTCTGTTAATTCGGTTAAGCTTTTACCACTGATACGAAACACCTCTAATGCCCGCGATAAACGCTGTGGGTCGTTAGGATGAATACGCTGCGCTGACACGGGATCAATCTGCTGCAATTGCTGATGCAGTGCTTGCCAGCCTAGTGTTTCAGCCTCTTTGGCGATATCGGCTCTAATTTCATTGTTCGCCGCTGGCAATGGTGATAATCCCTCAAGCAAGGCTTTGAAATAGAGCATGGTGCCACCCACTAATAACGGTGTTTTCCCCGCGGCTAAGATATGTTCAATTTCGTTAAGCGCATCATGGCGAAAATCGGCGGCTGAGTAACTTTCGCTAGGATCACGAATATCAATCAATCGGTGTGGCGCACGAAGTTGCTCTTCAGCACTGGGCTTAGCGGTACCAATATCCATATCACGATAGATGAGAGCTGAATCAACCGAGATTATTTCACACTGGTGACGCTCCACGAGCTCAATAGCTAACGCAGTTTTGCCGGACGCCGTCGGTCCCATTAGGGTTAAAATTGTCGGCTTATTATTGCTAGTCACTCGTTTGCTCACTTAACCACTCTTGCCAAGGTAACGCCTTGGCTTTCGATATTATTTGTTGCTGTTGCGGCTCAGGTAACTGACAAAAATCAGTCCAAAGTGCTGACGCCGAAGTAAAGTGATCTCGGCCATGGCCAACTAACCAATTCACGATGGCCTCATCTTCTGGCTCTTCAAAGCGAATCCACTGTAAAAAATCAGCGATAACATCCGCTAACTTGCTTTGCCTTAGATATGGGGGCACTTTTTTGATAATCAACTGCCCCAATCGAATAGTTAATTCGAGGCCCAGTTTCCTGATAAGTTGCTCTCGTTGCTCAAGAGTATCGAGCCAGTCATTGTCAGCTTTTATTGACACCGGCATCAATAATGGTTGCCCCACGAGCCCTGATGCAAGCTTGTGCTCTATCTGTTGACGCAGCACTGCATCGGCGACGTTCGAAAACGCCAATAACTTCAGAGCATCACCTTGCGCAATTACCCAGTATTGCCCAGCTAAAACCAAAGGCATAGGCGATGGTGGTGCAGTTGTGGACCTGTTTACATCGGGTGTCGCAAGCAACTGCGCATAATTATCAATGGCTACCTGCGAAGGTAAATCTGGTGCTTGATAGCGATCTGAATGGCTTGATCGATACCCAGAAGCAGTAGACTGACTATAGCCTGATTCCCGTTGACCATACGCCGAAGTAGCTCGTTCATGCACATGACGTTCTTCAATCGGGGAAGAAACAGGAGCAGACACGCCATACTGCCCAGCAAACGGCGACGATGGACGGTTTGCCGCTGGCGATGATTGTGCTGATGGTTCTTCGGTGTGCTCCGCTAGAGCCTCATTCCCCCCAGGCTGATAAGCATTCAACGGCAACAGCTCAGCCTGTGACAGAGCCGATTGTAAGGCTTGTAAAATAAAGTCATGTACATAGCGACTTTCATGGAAACGCACTTCATGCTTTGCTGGATGCACGTTAACATCCACTTGATGTGGGTCAATCTCAAGCATCAACACATAACCAACCTGAACGCTCTGCAATTGCTCAGCAAACGCTTGTCTCACCGCATGATTAACCAGCCTATCACGCACCAATCGACCATTAACATAAAAATACTGAGTATCACTTGAGCTCACCTCGAAATGCGGCGACTGGATATAGCCACTGAGCTTTAACCCATTATGCTCGCAATCTACCGCCAACGCATGCTCGGCAAATTGTTTACCGCTCACCTGAGCTAGACGCTGTAGATACTGATTTTGGGTATTCGCCGGACGATAATTACGCACCATTTTACCATTATGCTTTAGGGTAAAATGGATATCACGTCGCACTAAAGCAATCCGCTTAAGCCACTCATCAATATGAGTAAATTCTGTTTTGTCGCTTTTTAGAAAACGACGACGAGCAGGGGTATTAAAAAACAGATCGACCGCTTCTACCGTAGAGCCTACAGGGTGTGCGGCGGGGATCACTTTTACCGCCATTTCAGAGCCTTCAGCAAAAGCCTGCCACGCCTCAGTTTGGCTAGCAGTGCGCGAAGTGAAGGTTAAACGCGATACCGAACTAATACTGGCAAGTGCTTCGCCACGAAAACCAAAGCTTAAAATAGCATCGAGATCATCCAAAGAAGCCAATTTAGAGGTCGCATGACGCGACAGCGCCAAGCCGAGTTGATCTTTTTCGATCCCTGATCCGTTATCTTGGATCTTAATCAGCTTACTGCCGCCTTTATCGATTTCGATATCGATTTTGCTGGCGCCAGCATCTAGGCTGTTTTCAACCAACTCTTTGATAACCGATGCGGGACGCTCAACAACCTCGCCAGCGGCAATCTGGTTAGCCAGCTGAGGAGGCAAAATTTTAATGGTCATTTTGACTCCTATTAAGCGCGGGGAATGACCAGCTTCTGGCCAATACGAACTGTGTTTGATTTAAGGTTATTGGCCTTTTTAATACTGCTTACCGACACTTGATAACGATGAGCAATAACCGATAACGACTCACCTCTTTCGACCTTATGGCTCAAAGTACTACGATTAGCCAGAAGGGTATTGGCGGGCGGGTTGGTTTCAAAGTAGCGTAATACGCCCTTATGTACCGCATTAGCAATATTGTTTTGATGCTCGCGCTGTGTCAGTAAACGCTCCTCTTTATGGTTAGAGATAAAGCCTGTCTCAACCAAAATAGAGGGAATGTCGGGAGACTTTAATACCGCAAAACTGGCCGCTTCTGGCTGGTGCTTATGTAATTTAGTGACTTTGCCTAAATTGAGTAATACATCACCGGCAATATTATGGCTAATGGCCATAGAACGGTCCATCGACATGTCGAGTAAAGTCATGGCTAGATACTGTTCATTATCGGCATTTTGAATGATCTCACCCGCACCGCCGAGCAGTTCTGAATGCTTCTCTTTTTGTTCCAGCCAACGACCGATCTCACTGTTAGCCCGTCGCATTGATAGCACCCAAACCGAGGCACCGTGTGGCTGAGGCGAAGTAAATGCATCAGCATGGATTGACACTAACAGATCGGCTTTACTGGTACGTGCAATTTCTGAGCGCTTATTGAGGTTAACAAAATAGTCACCAGAACGGGTCATGACGGCCTTCATGCCTGGGGTGGCATTGATTTTCGCTTCCACCTTTTTAGCAATCTGCAACACCACTTTTTTCTCATAGGTCCCTTTAGGGCCGATTGACCCGGGATCATCACCACCATGACCTGCATCAATCGCGACGATCACATCCCTTAATTCAGACACGGGCTTGGCTTTAACGATTTGCTGTTCTGCCCCACCGTCTTCAAGATCGACAACTAAACGATTGCCGTACGGCGCTGTTGGGGGTAAAGCAAATAAATTAGCTTTAACAGGCTTAACTAAATCGATGACGAGTCTAAGCGTGCCTTTTTTTGGAGGCTTACTAATGCGCACCTTTTTGACTAGCTTACTATTATTCTCGATCTTGCGAAGATCCATCGCGGTCGAGGTACCACTGAGATCGACCACCAGTCGATAAGGACTCGTCAAAGTAAAGTGGCTATATTGCGGCGGCTGACGTAGGTCAAAAACTACCCGCGTCGATTTCGGCGCGGCCCAAATTCGCACACCATCTAACCTATTCGCGCTGTGAGCCATTGCTGGAACACACAACAGCAACAGCAGCAATACACGCTTTATTATCGAATCAGTTGTTATCATTATGAGGTAAACTGTCTAGCAGTAATTGCCCAGCAGGCTTATTTGCACTTAAGGTAACCTCTCGGCCTTGATCAAGGTATTTTATATCGATAAATAGATCGGCTTCGGGCAATATACCAGCCCCTTTATCGGGCCACTCTACAATGCATAAACTATTATCGGCAAAATAATCCCTAATCCCCATAAACTCCAACTCCTCAGGGTCACTGAGACGATATAAATCAAAATGATAAACTTCAATACCATTCAGTTCATAGGGTTCAACTAACGTATAAGTTGGGCTCTTAACCGCCCCTTGATGACCTAAACTTTGGATCAAACCACGACTAAAGGTCGTTTTTCCAGCGCCTAATTCACCACTCAAATAGATGGTTAACGGAGGCGTGATCGCTTGAGCTAACTGCTGCCCTAAGCTCACTGTGTCAAACTCGTTTTCAAGATAAACTGTCACTGGCGTCATGTTATATTTGTCGTAACCTAAATTGGAGCAAACTGATTATAACCAGATACTTTAACCCAAACTGAATTCTATCTAAACAAACATTAGCTGTTTTTAATCTGATGGTTTTAAATCTTGTCCACTAGCGCACGGATATGCGGAAACAGATCGCAAGCCAACATACCACGCTCACCCTCTTTAGCCGCCATATCTGCAGCGACGCCATGCACCACAACACCCGCGCTGGCCGCATCCATATTGGACATTCCTTGCGCCATTAGCGCCGCAATTATGCCCCCTAATACATCACCACTGCCACCACTGGCTAATCCAGGGTTACCCACTGGGGCAACATGGCAACGAGTGCCATCGTAAATAAGTGTGCCCGCGCCTTTCAATACCACAACGCCACCATACTTGGCTTGCAAGGCGTAAGCTGCAGCAAAGCGGTCTTGTTCAACCTCTTCAATACTGAGCCCCAGTAGCCTTGCCGCTTCGCCACTGTGAGGCGTTAACACCCAATGGCGCTGCTTATTGGGCTCAAGTGCCAATAGATTAAGCGCATCGGCATCCATAACGCATGGCTTATCGCTTAATCCAGTGGCTTTGAGTAAATTGTATCCCCAGTCATGCTTGCCAAGGCCTGGCCCTATTAATAATACATCGGCCCACCCCAATCGTTGATACACCTCCATATCAACCAACTCACACCCCCAAAACATCAACTCTGGTCGCCCAGCATTGATAATAGGGAGATGCTGCGGCCTGGAAACCACGGCAACAAGACCTGCACCGGCGCGTAAACAGCTTTCGCCAGCCAGCCTTGGCGCACCGGCCATACCGATATCCCCCCCGATCACAGTGACCTTACCACAAGAGCCTTTATGACTATTTTTCGCCCGAGTGGGCATGCCTAAGTCGGTGACTCGGTGCGCAATATTAATGACATTAGACGGAGGAAGGTGTGGGGTTAATCCAATATCGGCAAACCATAAATAACCGACGCAATCTCGAGCCTTGCCGGTAACAAGCCCTTGCTTTACGGCTCCCATGGTCAATGTCACATCCGCTTTAACCGCCAGCTGCCCAGCCCCCGTGTCGGCATTAATTCCCGAAGGCACATCGATGGATAACACCCAAGAAGGCTGCTGATTGACAGTGGTAATAATGGCCGTAAACGTCTCATTGAGCTCGCCGTGAAAGCCGGTACCGAGTAAACCATCAATCACCACATCAGCCGCTAATAACCCTTGCTGCCAATCTTGCTCTAGGTGACCGCCTGCCGCCAGAAACGCCGCTTTGGCATAACTCACGCCTTCGCCAACAGGTTCTTTTTCAAGGGCATACAATTTTACTTGGCAGCCAGCTTCAAGCAGAAGCGTGGCACAGATATAAGCATCAGCCCCATTGTTGCCATATCCCGCTAATACCAAAATCTGGCTAGTTAACTTATTTTGCTGCTGCAATAATGCAAAGGCCGCCTGCCCTGCGCGATCAATTAACCCTAATAACGATATTTCACCTGAATTGATAAAATGGGCCTCAGCCTCTCTCACCATTTGTGCCGAATATAATGTTTGCGGAAGTTGTGCATCACAAAACAACATGGAAAGACTCCTAAAAGTTAATAAAACATCATATGCGGTAGATAAGGCTTAGCATATTCGATGTTAGATAGCTTGTTTGTCATTAGATTCACGACTTACCGTAATTATTGAGATAAGTTTGATCTTGCACAAAAAAATGAGCCAGATAGTACGACTTAAGCCTGAGCTTTAGGTAAAGGTTGGCATTCTGCGGGGCGGGGGGTAAAACAATGTGGTGACCTTGGGCAATAAAGAAGGGAAAACGCGCAAGATAGAAACGGTTAGCGCGGTTCAAGCTGGTAGCAATAGATGCTGGGCGTAGCTCCCAGCAACAGATAACTCAGTAACTTAAGCCTGTTAAGCGACTAAGTTATCGACATACTTTAGATATCATCCATACGAATGCAGCTATGCACTAAACGCTGCTGTTGAATTTTCTTTACTCGTACCAGCTCGCTCATCGCATTTTTGACATCACCAGGCACAGATGAGTCGGCCGTTTTCTGCAGCAGTCCAATCAGACGGTTATCCAAATCTAAATGCAGCTCTAATAAATCTTCTTCATTCATATTGGCTTTAGGAACCACCTCTTGGCAGCGTTTGATGAAGTCTTCAAACACAATATCGTTGTACCAAAGTTCTAATAATTTAGAGGGGGCCTCTTCGATATAATCATCTATCTTCAGTGACATCTCTTTTTCATGCTGCTGTAAGTACTCAAGCATCAACTTGACGCGAGATGAATCAACTGCACTGTGTAAACGACCATATAGTCGAGCCATTTCTAAGCGACACTTAGAGATATACTCCAATTGTTCATTAAGCTGCTGAAATCTCATCTTACCCTCTCCCATCCAAGCCAAGCCATTTGACTAGGCGTCAATATCGATTCGATTTCATTATGAAGTATTTTGCGAATTTTTTTTTGAACAAGGTCATAGTTTGCACAGTTCAACCATATTTACATTAGGTTTCGTTAAAGAAATTAAGCGGCAATCGCCCAAGACCAAATTAACTGATACAAGACATTTAGCATGAACCAAGAACAAACTTGTAGCATACGATTGCAGCGATTTCTGGCGCTAACAAGTTTAAGGAGGAGAGAAATAATAAAAGCGAAAGAAAAATTGGAGCGACATATCGGCTTCGAAACAAGCAACCGATGACATAGACCTTAGGTAAAGTATAGCACTGTTTCTCTGATAAATTAGAGTCAACTGTTCTAAAATTGCAAGCAAGTTTAGCGGGAGGGATACAAAACGAAAAGGAGATTGGAGCGACATATCGGGTTCGAACCGATGACCTATACCTTGGCAAGGTATCGCTCTACCAACTGAGCTAATGTCGCATAAATCTTTTTATCTATAGCATTTGGTGACGCTATAAATTGTAATTTGGAGCGACATATCGGGTTCGAACCGATGACCTATACCTTGGCAAGGTATCGCTCTACCAACTGAGCTAATGTCGCAATCAAATTTGGAGCGACATATCGGGTTCGAACCGATGACCTATACCTTGGCAAGGTATCGCTCTACCAACTGAGCTAATGTCGCATAAATCTTTTTATCTATAGCATTTGGTGACGCTATAAATTGTAATTTGGAGCGACATATCGGGTTCGAACCGATGACCTATACCTTGGCAAGGTATCGCTCTACCAACTGAGCTAATGTCGCGTTTCAATCCTGCTAACGTGAGCCGCTAGCTGAAAGTTGAGGCCGCATTATAGGAGAATTTCGCCCCGCTGCAACCCCTTGCTTTAAAAATTTATACTGATTGATTAAATTTTAAATACTTTATCACGATAAAACTGTAATTCAGCAATAGATTCTTGAATATCGACCAAGGCTTGATGGGTGCCACGCTTAGTAAAGCCATCCATTACTTCAGGCTTCCAGCGACGAACCAACTCTTTTACTGTACTCACATCAATATTACGATAATGAAAGTAAGCCTCAAGTGTTGGCATATAACGGTTCAAAAAGCGTCTATCTTGACCAATACTATTGCCGCACATGGGTGACACGCCTTTGGGTACATGTAACGCTAAAAATGCAATCGTTTGTTCAATTGCTTGCGCTTCATTGATGCGGCTTGCTTTAACCCGTTCAATTAAGCCAGATTCACCATGATGTTTCTGATTCCAATCATCCATGCCTGCCAACACTTCATCTGACTGATGGATCGCAATCACAGGGCCCTCTGCCAGAATATTTAGCTCCTTATCAGTCACAATAGTCGCTATCTCAATGATTCTATCGACACTAGGCTCTAACCCCGTCATCTCTAGATCAACCCAAATCAGATTACTTTCATCTGCAGCCATGTCTCTGCCTTATTATTACGTTTGCCTAAATTCAGGCTTTTTTGTTTAAGACCGTGTATCATACTGCTTTCTTTAGACAACACAAAATAACCTTAATTTTGACGATGATTACACTGTGAGTAAAAAGAAACCTTTAAGTCAAGGCCAGCGCCGCCGTATGCGTGCTAACCACGAAAAACGTTTGCAGCGCAAAGAGGCTGGTGACGCCGCACCAGAACTACAAGATAGTTCACTTGGGCCCGAGTTGCTCGGCACCGTCATCTCTCGTTTTGGTCAACATGCTGACATTGAAACCGAAGATGGCCAATTGGTCCGCTGTAACATACGCAGAAATATTCAAAGCTTAGTCACTGGCGATAAAGTGATTGTCCGCCTTACTGTTGAAACCACAGCGACCATTGCCGGCGTTGTCGAAGCGGTGCACCCAAGGCACTCATCATTGTCTCGACCTGACATGTACGATGGCATCAAAATTATTGCCGCCAATATTGACCAAATATTGATTGTCTCATCGGTAGTACCAAGTTTTACCACCCAAATTATCGACCGTTACCTCGTGGCCGCTGAAGACACAGGCATAGCGCCTGTCATTATCCTCAATAAAATTGACCTACTTAGTGCAGAGGAAGCCCCCCAAGTTGAAGCGGCTTTACGTCGCTACCAAGAAATTGGTTACCCTGTGTATAAAGTCAGCAGCATCGAAGGCGAAGGGGTCGACACCATAAAAGCGCTGCTTAAAGATAAAGTGAGTGTGTTTGTCGGCCAATCAGGCGTTGGAAAATCATCATTAATCAATGCGCTATTACCCGACGCCGAATTACTCACTGGCGATGTGTCTGAAAACTCAGGCCTAGGTCAACACACCACCACCACGGCTAAATTACTGCACTTCCCCAGCGGCGGTGACCTAGTGGACTCACCTGGCGTGCGCGAATTCGCTTTGTGGCATCTGCCTCCAGAACGTGTCGGCTGGTGTTTTATCGAATTTAGAGACTATATTGGCACCTGTAAGTTTAGGGATTGTAAACATAAAAACGATCCAGGTTGTGCCATTACCGCTGCGTTTAACGAAGGCAAAATATTCGAAGATAGGTACAACAACTATCATCGCATCATAGACAGCCTCGATGAGCAGCGCCATGCTCGTCATTTTAGAAATGACAGCGACTAACCAACTGCCAGCAACATAGCCATATTGGATTTTAAGGATAACTAACGTGGACAAACTGAAAATTGCCTTGCAATACATGATGCCAAAACACCTTCTCTCACGCCTGGTTGGTAAGTTAGCGGCAGCAGAGCTAGGTATGGTCACCACTAGCGTAATTAAGTGGTTCATCAAGCAGTACAAAATTGATATGAGCGAAGCCGCCCAAAGTGAACCAGAGGCTTATGCCAGCTTTAACGCATTTTTTACCCGCGCATTAAAACCGGGAATTCGTCCTTTATGTGATGATGACGATTATATCGTCCATCCTGTCGACGGCGCCGTCAGTCAATGTGGCCCTATCAAATCGGGACGCATCTTTCAGGCTAAAGGCCATGACTACTCTGCTTTAGCCTTATTAGGCAATCAAGTCGATGATGCAAAGCGCTTTGAAGGAGGCGATTTTGCCACCATTTATCTAGCGCCTAAAGATTACCACCGCATTCATATGCCAATAAAAGGCACCTTATCTAAGATGACCTATGTCCCTGGTGAACTGTTTTCGGTCAATCCATTAACGGCTGAAAACGTACCTGGGCTATTTGCTCGAAACGAGCGCGTCGTGGCGATGTTTGAAACCGAAATAGGCCCTATTGCTATGGTGCTTGTTGGCGCAACCATTGTCGCCAGCATCGAAACTGTCTGGGCTGGCACAGTCACCCCGCCAACGGGTAAAAAAGTCTTCACCTGGGACTACCCAACTGAAGGGCCGGAAGCCTTAACCTTAGACAAAGGTGAGGAAATGGGTCGCTTTAAGCTAGGCAGTACTGTGGTGATGTTGTTTGCTAAAGATGCCATTGAAGAGTTTGCCGACGGTGTTAAACCCAAAGCGGTCACGCGCATGGGTCAAGCTTTTGCCGAAATAGACTAACTGCGACATTGAAGCCGAACGCTAGCAGCCATCACGGATTAATCGAGCTGCATATTGCCGTCTTACTCTTTGGTGGGACGGCACTGTTTTCTAAATTAATCCCACTGAGTGCACTCGATATTACCTTGCTGCGCTGCGCTGTTGCCGCCCTCATTTTAGCGCTTATTGTTAAAAGCAGTGGTTGCCGCCTTCGTCTCAACGCTCACAAAGATTACCTGATAGCAATTGGGCTTGGGGTTATCGTGAGCCTGCATTGGGTCACCTATTTCGCCTCTATGCAGCTCTCATCTGTGGCCATAGGGATGATTGCCTTTTTTACCTATCCAGTGATGACGGTATTAATTGAGCCACTGTTTAACGCAAGCCGCCTCAAACGCACCGACTTACTAAGCGGTATTAGTGTGCTCTGTGGCGTCAGTTTATTGATCCCCGAAGCCACACTCGGTAACGATGTCACCTTGGGGATCATTTTGGGCATACTCTCAGCCATGCTGTTTACTGCTCGTAATTTACTCCACAAGCGTTACTTTGCTGAATATAGCGGCGCACAAGCCATGCTGTATCAAACCGCCGTGGCCGTTGTGTTTTTAATGCCTTGGCATCAAGTCAATATCAGCACCATCAACCACTCAGTTTGGGGCTTGATTATCCTACTCGGCGTGGTATTTACCGCCGCGCCGCATGCGTTATTTACATCGGCACTACGTCAACTTAGCGCCAAAACCGTCAGCTTAGTTTCCTGCTTGCAACCCTTATATGGTGCGCTATTAGCACTGTGGCTATTAGGGGAAGAGTTAGCTCTGAATACGGTGATTGGCGGCGCGCTGGTGGTGGTAACCGCCATCTATGAAACGCAACAGAGCCATAAAAGTCAGCGGGCCCAAAAACGATCAGAGACCGCCTCGACATAGTCAAGGTGATTGGCAATAACCACAGATCAAGCAGCCCTGTCGCGATTCAGTTCAAATTAACCGATCCATCAATATCATTTTCTATCTATATTGGTACTATATAGCGGTCTATCCATGTATTAATGCCAATAAAAAGCAGATTATGTCTCGTATTTTACTCATTTTTCTATGTGTTCTTTCTTTTGCAGCCACTGCTAACTCACCGCTATCTCTTAACAAACACTTAGGGATAGGCCAAAGCACAAATACCATAACGAAAACCCCCGAAGAGCAACTGGCTTTACTGGAACAACAGATCAATGAGCAGCGCGAACTACAAAGTAATTTCGAGGCGCTGCAGCATCAATATCAAAACAAAAAAAATGATATCAGCAAACAAATAGAGCAGGCATCTAAGCCGTTAAGTTGGCAACCACAACAAGATTTAAGCCAACAAGCCTCCATGGCTTACCTTCGCCTATCTGAACTAAAAGAGATTGAAGCCAGCCTAGGGCAACAAATTAACGAACTGATCAAACGACAGCATCAACTGCCCACCATTATTACGCAGGCCAATAGCACGCTAGCGCAGCACACTCGCACCAGTAGTAGTAACGAAACCGACATAACCGAAGCCCAAGGGCGGCTCTACCGCCAGACATTGTCGACACTGGAATCAGAGCTTGCCAGCAGCCAAAAACAGATCGCCCTCACTCAACAACAGTTAACCTTAGTGCGCCGCCAATTGATCCAGCAAGAACAGCTGATCGAAAAGCTAAATGCGGCGATTTCAGTGCAACGCCATAAAACCACTGCCGCCACCATAGCGGCCAGCCAAATTGAAACCTCGGCAACCGATGATGCACTTGCGCTAGCACTTAATGAACAAAACCAAGCCTACGGCGAACAGCTACAACAACTCACTTACCAAATGAGCGAAGTGGCCACCAAACAAGAAGAAGCCGAAACCCAATATCAAATGCAAGCCAAGCAGTTGAGTAATATTCAGCAGCAGATAGGCTTAGTCAAACTGAATTCGGCGTTTGGTGAGCGTTTTTTGCGCATTTTATCGTCACTGCCTAAACCACCTAATCAAGACAAGATCAGCAATGATATCGCCAACGCACGTCTTGAACGCTATCAAATAGAGCAAGATCTCACCTTGCATGCCAATCTCAACAACGGGGCGAGCGATCACACACCATTGCAAACTAAATTGTTGCAATCACAGTATAAATTGCAACAACAACTACTGGAAAACTACGATTTGTATATCGGCGAGTTAGCCGAACTGCGGGTGCTCTATGAGCAACTCAATCAACAATACAAAAATCTTAAAACAACCCTCAACGAACATCTGTTCTGGGTTGCTAACGCCAATAGTATTGACCGATTCTGGTTTAGTGATCTGCTGCAAAGTAGCCAATGGCTGCTAACCCAAGCTCCCTGGTACCAAATTACCGACTCCTTTAAGGAACAAAGTACGCTGTGGTCTTGGTGGATAATCTTATTTGTCTTATGCCTAGTGCTTCAGGACCTAGTCACCCCAAGCTTTAATAAAGCCATGGCCCACAATGCCGCATTTGTCGGTAACGTAACCCAAGATAAGTTTGCCTACACCATAGCCGCGCTTTTTACTTCGCTATGTTATAGCGCCATCAAACCCTTACCATTATTGACCGGCGGCCTGATTTTATATTACTCACAGCATAACTTGGTATCATCGGTTGGTATGGGGATCTTAGCTATCACCGCCTTGTACCTGCTATATCGTTTTACCGATCTGCTTGCGTTAGAAAAAGGGGTATTAATTGGCCACTTTAAAGGTGATGCCAATACCATTCATGCGGGGCAGCAACGGCTGCGCACCTTCACTCTGATGACCATGCCAATCATTGGTGTGCTGGGTTTTACCGAGGTGCTAGAAACCTCAATGATCCGTAACAGCTTAGGCCGTGGTGCCTTTATCTTATTTGCCATCATGCTGTTTTGGTTTTATAAAGATATTTTACAGCTATCTAAGCAGAAGCGACGTTATCATCAAGATGATAAAAACAAGCGCCTCCTGCAAAAAACACTCTGGGCCGTACTGTTATTGCTGCCGCCCGCATGCGCTATATTAGCCTTTAGGGGCTACTATTTTACCGCCTTCCAGATGTTGTTACAGCTACAGCTGTCCTTGATCTTGTCATTGAGCTTTATGTTGCTCTATCAACTGATCAAACGCTGGATGCTGATTGAGCGCCGGCGGATCGCCTTCCACCGCGCAAAAGCCAAACGCGCCGAAATATTGGCCCAACGAGAAAAAGATGACGACAGCGCCAATAATGAACAAGGCGACACCTACGAAGAGCCAGTGGTCGATCTAGAAACCATCTCGAGTCAATCATTAGGCTTGGTGCGTTCGTTATTGACCCTGGCTTTCTTAATCAGCTTAATTGGACTGTGGACACAAACCCACAGTGCCATCTTCTCATTTTTGGATGGCATCACCCTCTGGACCAGCTCGACCGTGATCGATGGTATCTCTCAGCAGCTGCCTATCACGCTTAAATCGTTACTGCTGGGACTGATTATTGTGGGCTTTTCATTAATGATTGCCACTAATTTACCCGGCCTACTGGAACTGATGATCCTCCAGCGGCTAGATCTAACACCGGGTACGGGTTTCGCCCTTACCACGGTAAGCCGCTATTTGGTGGTGTTTTTTGGTATGTTGAGTGGCTTTTCCACCTTAGGGATGGAATGGTCCAAGCTGCAGTGGTTAGTGGCTGCCCTCTCGGTGGGTTTGGGTTTTGGCTTACAAGAAATTTTCGCCAACTTTATCTCGGGTCTTATCATCTTATTCGAAAAGCCAGTACGGATTGGAGATACGGTCACCATTCGCGACTTAACCGGCACTGTCAGTAAAATTCAGATCCGCGCCACCACCATTGTCGATTGGGATCGCAAAGAGATCATTGTGCCCAATAAAGCATTTATTACCGAGCAGCTGATCAACTGGTCATTATCCGATCCTATCACTCGAGTGATTGTGTACGTCTCGGTAGCGCGAGACTCAGACCCGGCCCGGGTTGAAGCGGCACTGTATCAAGCTGTTAAAGAGTGCGATGAAGCGCTGGCGATCCCTGAGCCCGAAGTGTGGTTTGCAGGCTTTGGTAAACACACCCAAGATTACGAAATTCGCGCCTATGCAAAAGACATGAATACCCGTTGGCCGCTGCGTCACAAGCTGCATAAACAGGTGAATAAGAAACTCAAAGAAAACGATTTAGAACTCGCTTACCCACAGCTTGAAGTGCATATTAACAGTGGCCAAGGCAAAGAAACTCAAGGGTTGATTAGAAACTAATGCAGGTATTCGCTCACCGAGGGGCTAGCGGTTATGCGCCAGAAAACACCCTAGCCGCGATAAAAAAAGCAGTGCAACTTGGGAGCACGGCTATAGAAATTGACGTGCACAATGTCGAAGGCCAACTGTATGTATTTCATGATAGGCGCCTCGATGGTAAAAGCACTGGCACAGGACTGATAGAAGAAGTCAGCCAAGCCTATTTAGCCACGGTACGCGTCGGCGCAGAGCCTATCCCCACCCTGTGGGAGTTGCTGGTTTATCTGCAACACGTCGACTGTATCGTCAATATTGAGCTTAAGGGGATGAACTCACTGGCGCCATTTTTAAGCTTGTACCCTAATATCTTATCCCAGCTAAATTTTAGCGCCGATAAGCTGTTGATCTCCTCCTTTAACCACCACTTTGTTGCCAGCGTCAAACAGCAGTTTCCTCAAGTCTTAGTGGCGCCGCTTATTGAGGGCATTCCTTTTGATAATGCCGCCTTAGTGAGCCACTTACAGGCTTATTCGCTGCACCTCAGCTTGAGCTTTATTACCCCAGAGATAGTGATAGATGCCCACCAGCGCGGGGCTAAGGTTTATGTTTATACCGTCGATGATGCGGCAGATATCGCCTATTTAGTTAAGCTCGGCGTTGATGGGATTTTTAGTAACTATCCTGATATTAGTCAGCAAGTTATCGAGCAGCTTAGCTGAAAAGCGAATACACTAATCTAAGCGCTAATCTAAGCCACTCGGTTAAGCTACCAAGTTAACGTGTTAGGCTAGAGTTGCTCACCATATGGCCACAATAAGCGCGATAACGCCAATGATAATAGGGACTTGCTATGCAACATAAACTGCTGCTGCTCACCAGTGATAACCAGAAATACCGCCAACTGCTCGACTCCTGTCACCTCCCACAAATGACGCTACTAGACGATGATCCTAGCAGTATTTTCAGCGCAAACATTTGGTTAGCAGAGCCCCCATTAGCGGCGCCGCTCGTGGGCCATGCGCAGCAATTGACTTGGATGCAATCGACCTATGCGGGTGTCGACCCCTTAGTCAAACCTCGCCTACGCCGCGATTACCAACTCACTAACATTAAAGGGATATTTGGCCCTTTAATGAGTGAATATCTATTTGGCTACTTGCTGGCTCATCAACGTCAACATAAACAGTATCAGTCACAACAGGCGGATAAAATATGGCGCCCTAGCAGCTTTAAAACCTTGCAAGGGCAAACATTATTACTCTTAGGCACAGGCAATATTGCCAAACATATTGCACAAACGGCTAAACACTTCGGCATGCGGGTGACCGGAATTAACCGCGGTGCCAAACCAACGACTGGATTCGATAAGGTCGATACCCTCGCCAATCTGCCCAGCCATATTGCCCAGGCCGATGCCATTGCCGCGATCCTGCCTAGTACGCCAGATACCCGAGGCATTTTAGACAGCCAAATGCTCAGCATGATTAAAGATGAAGCCATTTTATTTAATCTCGGTCGAGGTGATGTACTCGATCTCGATGCGCTATATCAACAACTACTACAGCGACCCAAGCAACAAGCGATTTTAGATGTGTTCAATCAAGAGCCGTTACCCGACAACCATCCCATCTGGTCATTAAGCAATGCCACCATCACCCCGCATATTGCAGCACCGAGTCAGCCTGAGCAAGTGGTGGAAATCTTTGCCGCTAACTATCACCACTTTATCAAGGGGCAAGCGCTCAGCCATTTAGTCAACTTTGAACGCGGCTATTGAAAACTTACCTTTAAGCATTATATTGGCGCTAGTCACCTATCAAGGGAGCTGTCAAAACGGACTAAAATAGCGTCTGGTTTTTAATAGCTGAAGCTTGCCGCATAAATACTACCTATAACTTAAAGTTATTAGAACTGAGAATCGTTTTCATTTACACTCTCAAGCATCACTATAGAGAGAGCCTTAGTATGTACGTTTGTTTATGCCATGCCATTACCGATACTCAGATTAAACAAGCTGTCGATCAGGGAGATACCTCTTTAGCCGATCTTAAAAAACGTTTGGGCGTTGGCAGCCAATGCGGTAAATGTACCCGCATGGCCAGTGAGATTATTCAAGCAAGATTAGATGTCGCGCCTAACTTCTACGAAGTGGCTTAATCGATGCGTTAGTCATACTAAGACAGACTTACGCCACAAAGCTAAAACCATAGCGTTATGTATTGAGGACTCCTTAGTAACCTGATGCAGTAAAGCCTTAGACATAAAAAATGACCAATAAAAAAGCTGCTTAAAAGCAGCTTTTTGTTATCTCAAGATTTGTTATCTCACTCAGATATTAAAGCTCTGAGGGGTTAAAGCACTGGCTCATCGGCGCCGAGCTCAACTTTATCCACACGCTGTAAACCGCGCGGTAATTTAGCGCCGCGGCGGCCACGCTCACCACGATAATGCTCAAGATCGCTAGATTTCAAGGTCAACTTACGCTTCCCCGCCCACAAGGTGACGGCGGTGTCTTCGGGCACCACCTGTAAATGCATCAGCAGCTCTTCACGATTTTTAGCGCGCTCGCTCGGAATACCGATGATTTTATTACCTTTACCTTTAGACAGTTGTGGCAGTGCATCTACTGAAAACAGTAGCATTCGACCTTCATTAGTGATCGCTAAAATCGACTCACGACGAGACTTATCGACCCGTTTAGGCTGCAGTACTTTGGCATTAGCAGGCAAACTTAATAGGGCTTTACCCGCCTTATTACGCGACACCATATCTTTGTAGTCAGCAATAAAGCCGTAACCTGCATCACTCGCCAGTAGGAAGCATTGCCCATCTTCTCCCATCAAGGCATGCTCAATGGTTTCACCTGGCGACAATTGGAAGCGCGTGGTTAATGGTTCACCCTGGCTACGCGCCGACGGTAAGGTATGGGTATCGGTGGCAAATGCCCTGCCGGTACTACCAATAAACACGCTGGCATTATTGCTGCGCCCTGAGGCGGCGCAGAGGAAACTGTCTCCCGCCTTATAAGATAATGCTGTAGGGTCGATATCATGGCCCTTGGCACAACGTACCCAGCCTTTTTCCGATAACACCACAGTCACCGCTTCGGCTGGGACTAACTCTTGCTCGCTTAAAGCTTTAGATTCTTGGCGTTCGACCAGCGGCGAACGGCGAGCGTCACCATAGGTTTCAGCGTCTTGCTTAAGCTCTTTTTTGATTAAGGTTTTCATACGACGTTCTGAGCCAAGCAGTAGCTCGAGCTTTTCACGTTCGGCTTCGAGCTCGCTTTGCTCCGCCTTAATCTTCACTTCTTCTAGCTTAGCTAAATGGCGCAGTTTTAAATCAAGGATGGCATTAGCTTGGTCTTCGCTCAGGCTAAAGCGCGACATCAGCTCGGTTTTCGCATCGTCGTGATAACGGATGATCTCAATCACTTCATCAATATTGAGGAACGCTATCATCAAGGCATCAAGAATATGTAATCTGGCCTGCACCTTATCGAGCCGATGTTCTAGGCGGCGTCTGACGGTGCTCATCCTAAACTCTAACCATTCGCTTAGGAGCTGCTTAAGCCCTTTAACTTGCGGACGGCCGTTGAGCCCCAACACGTTTAAGTTGACCCTAAAGTTCTTTTCCAGATCGGTCGTGGCAAATAGATGCGCCATGAGTTGATCGCAATCAACGCGATTCGAGCGAGGCACAACCACCATGCGCACCGGACTTTCATGATCAGACTCATCACGTAGGTCGGCGACCATCGGCAGCTTCTTGGCCTGCATCTGCGCGGCTATCTGCTCTAAAATCTTACCGCTACTGGCTTGATGCGGCAGTGCAGTGATCACTATCTCACCAGCTTCGATAGTGTACACGGCGCGCGCTTTAATCGAGCCACGACCAGTACTGTAAATTTTAGCGATATCGGCTCTAGGCGTGATGATTTCCGCTTCTGTCGGATAATCCGGCCCCGGAACCAGCTCCATAATGCGTTCAAGTTCGGTCTTAGGGTTATCCAATAATTCGATACAAGCATCGACTAATTCACGTGCGTTATGGGGTGGCACATCGGTTGCCATCCCCACCGCAATACCGGTAATCCCATTAAGTAAAATATGCGGTAAACGGGCCGGTAACACCAGCGGCTCTTTCATGGTGCCGTCGAAGTTAACGCCCCAATCGACAGTGCCGTGACCCAGCTCTGTGAGTAGCACTTCTGAGAATTTCGATAAACGCGCCTCGGTATAACGCATGGCGGCAAACGATTTAGGATCATCGGGTGCCCCCCAGTTACCTTGTCCGTCAACCAGCGGATAACGATAAGAGAATGGCTGAGCCATCAACACCATGGCTTCATAACAGGCACTATCACCATGAGGATGGTATTTACCCAATACGTCACCGACGGTACGAGCCGATTTTTTATGCTTAGACTGCGCCGATAAACCTAGCTCACTCATGGCGTAGATAATACGCCGCTGCACTGGCTTCAAGCCGTCACCGATATGCGGTAATGCACGGTCCATGATGACGTACATGGAGTAATTGAGATAAGCTTCTTCTGTAAAACGCCTCAGTGGCATCTGCTCGACACCATCGAGGCTCAAATCTATCGCATCACTCATTAATTTGGATCCTGTTGTTCACTCGGTTCACTCTCATTGACGCCGTCATCTTTATAAAACAGTCGATAAACATTGCCTTTAAAATCATCAGAAATATAGATAGTGCCATCGGGAGCCGACAGCAGCCCGTAAGGTCTAGCGACCGGGAATTCACCATCTAGAAAACTCACCACGGTTTGCCGCTCAACTATCTTATCGCCCGCGAGCGTCAGCATAGTGACCTGGTAACCGATTTTACTCGACCGATTCCACGAGCCATTTTCAGCAACAAACATCTGCTCATGGTATTTGGCCGGAAACTGCTGACCACGATAAAATTGCAACCCCATGGGCGCAACGTGGGCGGGTAACTCAAACACCGGAGCGATCACTTTTAACCCCTTAGGTTTTTCATAAGCGGGTTCCTCGACGTCGGTAGCATGAATATAGGGAAACCCGTAATGACTACCAACGGTATCAACGCGATTGATCTCATCCGGGGGTAATCGATCCCCCATCCAGTCTCGACCTATGTCGGCAAACCATAATTTATTATCATCTGGTGCCCAATCAAAACCGGTCACATTACGTAAACCTGTGGCCACCTGTTGGCTGCTGCCGCTGTTGACATCGATGGCGATGATACTGCCAAACGGCGCAGGAGCCTCGCACACATTACAGGGGGCCCCAATAGCAACATATAAGCGGCCATCAGGACCAAAGCGCATCGCGCGGCGACTCTTGTTGGTTTTGCCTGGTAAGCGGTTATACACCTCTTTACCACGATTAGGACGACGCATGCGATTTTCGATATCCGCATAACGGATAATCCGCGAGCCTTCGGCCACGTAAAGATCGCCATCATGAAAAGCGAGTGCTTCTGGATGATGTAGATCCTTGGCGACGATATAGCGTTTATCGACTCGACCATCGGCATTACTGTCCACCAATGCATGGATTGCCCCCGCCTTATAGGAGCCGACAAATAGGGTACCATTGTCGCCCATGGCCATCTGCTTAGCATCGCCCAGATCGGAAGCATACAAAGAGAGCCCAAATCCTTTGGCGACCGTGATCATAATCGATTGCCGCTCGGCATTGACCGCTGTTGCCATAGCCATGGTGACCATGGCTATAAACAACTTAAAAGATAAAGTTTTTATTGATTTATTTTTCATTATCTTAAGTTCATCTACTTATTCATCCTTGAATCATATAGGTTATAGCTGAGCCATATCCCCTTTGGTCTCCAGCCAGGCTTTACGATCGCCTGAGCGTTTCTTCGCTAACAACATATCCATCAGAGCCATCGTATCATCGGCTTCATCAATAGTTAACTGCACTAAACGGCGCGTATTGGGATCCATTGTAGTTTCGCGCAGTTGCAGCGGATTCATCTCGCCCAAACCTTTAAAGCGAGTCACCTGTACTTTGCCTTTCTTTTTCTCAGCGGCGATGCGATCTAAAATGCCCTGCTTTTCCGCCTCATCAAGGGCATAAAACACCTCTTTACCCACATCGATACGAAACAGCGGCGGCATCGCCACATAGATATGGCCTTTCTCTACCAATACTTTGTAATGCTTCATAAACAGTGCACATAGTAAGGTCGCAATATGCAGTCCGTCGGAGTCAGCATCGGCCAGAATACAAATTTTGCCGTAACGCAGCTCAGCAATATCATTACTGTCAGGATCGCAGCCTATCGCCACTGAAATATCGTGCACCTCTTGCGAGGCCAATACCTGCGATGCGTCCACTTCCCAGGTATTTAAAATCTTACCGCGCAAGGGCATGATGGCTTGAAACTCACGGTCTCTTGCCTGTTTAGCACTGCCGCCTGCCGAGTCACCCTCGACTAAAAATAGCTCGCCACGCATAGGATCTTGGCCGCTACAATCGGTTAGCTTCCCGGGTAGGGCTGGGCCCGAGGTCACTTTTTTACGCGCCACTTTCTTGGCTGCTTTTAAGCGTTTCTGCGCATTATTAATGCACATATCGGCCAAGGCTTCGGCCTGCTCTGTATTGGTATTAAGCCATAAACTAAAGGCATCACGCACAATACCAGAGACAAATGCAGCGCTCTGGCGGCTGGAGAGTTTCTCTTTAGTCTGTCCTGCAAATTGCGGATCCTGCATCTTAATCGACAAGATATAACTACTGCGGTCCCAAATATCTTCGGGCGAGAGCTTGATACCGCGCGGGATCAGATTTCGGAACTCACAAAACTCGCGCATAGAGTCAAGCAAGCCTTGCCTAAATCCATTGACATGGGTGCCACCTAGCGGGGTCGGAATAAGGTTAACATAGCTTTCGTTAAGGTAATCACCGCCTTCTGGCAACCAAGTTATCGCCCAATCAACCGCTTCGGTATTGCCTGTCATAGTGCCGATAAACGGCTCTTTGGGTAAGGTCTCTGCTCCGTTAATCGAGGCTTGCAGATAATCGGTTAGGCCGCTTTCATAAAACCACTCTTCGCTTTCACCAGTTTGTTTATTGGTGAATTTAATTCGCAGTCCAGGGCACAATACCGCTTTGGCGCGCAGCAAATAAACCAGTTTAGGAATAGAGAAATTAACTGAATCAAAATAGCTGGCGGTAGGCCAAAAATGCACCCGGGTGCCCGTATTGCGTCTACCGCAGGTGCCTGTGACCTTAAGATCTTCAACCTTATCACCATTCTGGAACGCCATTTCATAGACTTCACCGCCACGTCTCACGCTGATTTCCACGCGATCAGACAAGGCGTTAACCACCGAGATACCCACCCCGTGCAAGCCGCCTGAAAACTGGTAGTTATCGTTAGAAAACTTACCGCCGGCATGCAGTTTAGTTAAGATCAATTCGACCCCAGAAATCCCCTCTTCTGGATGAATATCAACGGGCATACCACGACCATCGTCAATCACTTCCAGCGAGTTATCTTTATGAAGGATCACGTCAATTTTAGTTGCGTGTCCTGCCAGCGCCTCATCCACACTGTTATCGATCACCTCTTGTCCTAAATGGTTCGGACGGGTGGTGTCGGTATACATGCCGGGTCTACGCTTAACAGGGTCGAGTCCATTAAGTACTTCAATTGCATCTGAGGTGTATTGATTTGTCATGGCACACACATATGGTTATTCAGGCCTTATTGCGGCCCTACATGTCTATTTATTAAGAAACAGGAACTGGCAGATCCTATCCAACTGTTGTTCATAGCCGATAAAACTATGGTCACCACCCGCCTCTATTAGCAGCTGACAACAATGGTATTTATTCACTGCTTGTTGGTAATCGAGCACTTCGTCACCAGATTGTAATAATACAAAAAAACGCTCAGGGTAGAGAATAACCTGGGTATCATACAGTGCAACCTCTTGTTTATGCTCGGGTAATATTTGATACGTTTCATCAGTATAGGGATTGTACTGTTGGCCGATAAAATCATCAAATAAGGCATAAGGCGTGACAGCAGGATTAATAAGTACCGCCCTGCCACCGTAAGTTTCGGCGAGGTAACTAGCAAAGTAGCCCCCCAATGAGGAACCAATAAAATGCAGCGACTCCCCTTTAGCCAATGCTTGTTCGACAATCTCTATCAGTAATGTCATCGCGGCTGCGGGAGTGGCGGGTAACTGCGGTTGAAAAAAAGAGAGTTGTGGAAAATGCTTGGCAATATATCGAGCGGTCGCCAGTCCTTTATCTGACTGAGGGGAGCTATTAAAGCCATGGAGATAGAGCAGCATATTTCCTCGATAACGATTGCTATTATTTAACTCGTGATACCGACACTGACAACACCGAATAAATCAAAAGGTAGCGACAGATAGAGTAAGTGCCACGATGCTAACATTGGCAGCGCAATTCACCAAATAAAGCTTTAGCTCCAATCAAGCATCACCATGACGCTGAGCTAGCATGAGGATTCGTTAGTAGCCACTTGACTCATGATCGGGAGAAAACTTATTGCCTGGAACCCGGTAAACATTGGTCAATATAGCACCATCACTTTTAAGCTCCAGTAATCGATAGCCTGGTTGCTGCGCATCTAAAGCGAAATAAGGCGACTTAGGTTTAAACTGGATGCAGGTGGAAGGTGTTGCCATTAAACGCATGCTGCCATGCTCTGTCGGGTGGGTTTGATCTAAGCTTTGATGCACATGCCCCCACAATAATCCCTTAACCTGAGGTAGCTTAGCAACCTTGGCAATAAAGTCAGAACCATTGTCCATACAGTGTTGATCCAGCCACTGACACCCCACCAAAATTGGATTGTGGTGCATCACCAATAATGTATGTTTATCTGGTTGTGCGGCAATCGCGGACTCTATCAAAGCTAGTTGAGTGTCCGCCATATGGCCTCCGGGCTTTCCCCTAACAGTGGAGTCCAACATGATAATTTGCCAGTTACCTGCCAAGATGCGTTGTTCGCCATACACTCGAGGCCCTTGCATATGCAGGTACATCACTCGGGGATCGTCATGATTACCGGGTAAGTAATGGCAAGGTAAATTCAGCGGTTCAATCGCACGCACAAAATTATGATAAGACTCGTGCGAGTAATCCTGACTTATATCCCCTGTCGCCAACATAAGGTGCGCGGGATAATCAACCGCCTTAATGGTGCTAAGCACCGCTTCTAAGCTATTTGCGGTATTAACGCCTAAAAGTTGAGCTTCGCGATCGGCAAACAGGTGCGGATCGGTCACTTGGACCAGTCTAACGCTTTCACCTTCACCGATAGAATAAGAGATTGCCTCTTTTAGCACATTAAAACCCTAAAATGTCGACTGACAAATAATCCTGACATGGTTGTCAATCTGTAGTAACTCTTCAAGAAAAGCATTTACCTGGTACTTTTCATCTCTATGATACATACGTATATTTGGGTAATCATATACTGGTCTTAAGCGATAAATCTGTCGACTAGTTAACACTTCTGCTAATTTAGCATCGTGATAAACACGAACGACAACCTTCGGGGTATCAATTAATTGCACGGAGTCGATGGCTCTAGAGATTTCAATCAATTGGGTATATTGGGTATTTTCGAGCAATTTTACGTCTAAACTGCCAAAATCACCATTGACTTGCCAACAGGCCCCTTGCTCGCAAGAGGCGGGTAGCCAACGCAATATATTAAAGTAATTTCGACTACATAAAGCCAAAAAGCGACTGACGTCCACTTGATAGCTATTGTGCCGCTTGTTTAACGAAACTGTCACAGCCCTTCTCTTAATTTTTGGTAGTTCAATTGCAGCCATTGCAGACCAATCATGGTAGAGGCGTTATTTATCACACCATCACATAATAGTTGGTAAGCCGCTTCACGTGACATCACATGTACCTTGATATCTTCATGCTCATCACTAAGCCCATGAATACCATTTGCTACACTCGCATCTACTTGGGCCCAATAAAAGTCAAAACGTTCACTACTGCCACCAGGGCTAGCAAAGTAGTCACCTACTCGCACCATTTTGCTTGCCACCAATCCCGCTTCCTCTTGCAGCTCACGGTGGGCCACTTGCTCTGCCGATTCACCAGGTTCAATCATACCAGCCACTAACTCAAACAACCATGGTGTCGAGGTATCCGCCACAACAGGTATCCGAATTTGCTCAATCAACACCACTTTATCGCTAACTGGATCATAGGGCAGCACCACCACAGCGTGGCCACGCTCAAATACCTCACGGGTCACTACCTCACTCCATCCGCCGGCAAATAACCTGTGTTTAAAACGATATTCATCAACACGAAAAAATCCCTGATAGAGGGGTTCTTTGCTGAGCATCTCGATATCATCACGGCTAAACTTCTGTTTCATCAGCTTTCCTTTGAGTTATCTTCATCGTCGCTAGGGTATATGCAGGGTCGCTAAATATAGCATGTAAGCTCCTAAAAATTGCAGACATAAAATCAAAAACTGTTACACTTCATAGTTGACTTAAAATTGGTTAATTTCTTAATATCTTAACCTTATAAGTTTAGATGTATCGGGAAGCGTCGGGAAGCGCAAACCGCTTTACTCAATGATTTGCTGTAAAGCATCACTTAACTTTATTAAGTAAATTGCTCCACCCTAAGGAGTATTTATGTCTAAAAAAGGACAGGTAATGAAATTTAAGATTCGCACCTTGTGTGCAGCCTTGACTCTAACGGCGACAACTTCAGCCGTGCACGCCGACGATCTATTGCAAATTTATCAACAAGCCCTCACCAGCGACCCTATTGCTCTGCAAGCGCAATCTCAGCGCGACAGACTCTACGAGCAGATTGAAGAAAATCGCGCTCCACTGCTGCCAACCATTAGCGCTAGCATTGGTTATGGCAAGAGTTGGTCAGATGTATCTGACAGTATCTATAACAGCGGCTTAAATGCTGGCGTGTCATTGAAGCAAGTAGTATACGACCACAGTGCGTGGGTGGGTCTGGATTTGGCTGAACTTGCCGCCACGCAGGCCGATGCTGCTTATGCATCCGTGCTGCAAAACCTAATTATTCGCGTCACGAGTGCTTATTTTGAGGTATTGTCGGCAAAAGATAACTACGAGTTTAAAGGCGCAGAAAAACGCGCGATTGAACGTCAACTAGAACAAACTAAACAACGTTTTGCGGTAGGCTTGACTGCCATTACCGATGTACATGAAGCTCAAGCACAGTACGATTTAGCCCGCGCCTCTGAAATCTTAGCGGAAAACCAGCTAATCAACAGCTACGAAGCCTTACGCGAGATCACCGGCATCGACCATAAATCAATCGATATCTTAGATACTAATCGCTTCACCGCCGTTTCACCGATGCCAGCTAAACCGGGTGAGTGGTTAAAAATGGCCGAAAGTAACAGTGTTGATCTTATGGCGACCCGCATCGGTAAAGATATTGCACAGCAGACCATAACGCTTTACAAATCAGGTCATATGCCGTCGCTGAATTTAAATGCAGGTTACACCACTAATCTTGAGCAAAAGAACCAAATAGGTAATCAGCCGGATGTGGATAATGCCAATGTCGGCCTAACCTTAAGCGTACCGATTTTCGAAGGTTTCAAAGTCAGTTCACGAGTTAATCAAGCACAGTATCAGTATGTTGAAGCCAGTGAAAAGATGGAACAAACGTACCGTAAAGTCGTTAAAGATGTGCGCAACAACTTCAACAACGTCGGCGCCTCTATCAGCTCAATTCGTGCTTATGAGCAATCAGTTATCTCTTCAGAGAGTGCACTAAAAGCCACCCAAGCCGGTTTTGAAGTGGGGACTCGTACGATTGTTGACGTACTAAACCGTACCCGTGATTTGTACGATTCAAAACGTCAATTATCGAATGCCCGTTACGGTTACATCAACTCCATTTTAGCGCTAAAACAAGCGGCTGGTACCCTGAATGAAGATGATGTGATTGCGATTAACAGTGGGTTAATTACACCTGTTGTCAGCCAGTAAAACGGATTGTTAATTATAAAAAAACCGCCTTACGGCTAATGCCAGTCAGTTAAGCTGATTGGCATTTTTCTTTTTATGGGGATATTTGCTTGGTTTTGACTTTATAGCCCTTGGGTACACCCTATCTTCTCGTTTCGTTGGTAGCTCGAAGTTACCTAGCATTTCTATCAGTTGCTCGTAATGTTTGGGTAAATTTCCTGGGCTCATCAGTGGTAATCTTGCTAGGTAACTTAGTATCGTACTCGCGCAGTTACTGAAGCTGAGGCGATTGGCCCATATTCCTTTTCTTGACGCGGCCTCAGTCATTGCTTGACGCATCAGGTTGTAGCCAAGTAGTAAGCCCCAAAGTTCCTGTTCTACCATCTCTGATTTTTTACTTCTTAGCGTATACTCGCTGTTTAGTAGGGTTTGTTTCATCTCTCTGTAGCCAAGCTCTATTTCCCATCGATGATTATATAACTCAACGATGTCAGCACTTGGAAAGCGTAATGGGTCGACCATTGAGGTTAATACCTGATGCGTCTTACCTTTTATTGATTTTGTCACCAGCCTCGCTTCTATATGCGTCGGTAGCGCTGGATTTTGTTGTCTGGCTTGGGCGGTTATTGCCAATTTCACCTGTTTATCTAACCGGCCATTTGAGTGTAAAACCTCGTACTGAAGCCCCTTTCTCGCAGGGATTAACCAGTGCCGCTCTTCACCACCTAGTTGCCATTGATGTAGCAAGTTTAAGGAGTAAAAACCTTTATCGAACATCGTGAGACTATGGTCTGGAGTTGACTGTATGAGCGCTTCTGCTAGCTTCATTTCACTCGTTTTATAACCATCAAACGCGCTATTTATCAGTTGATGGCTAGTGAGCTCCATATGACACACCATACGAACCTGAGGAAATGAGGTGTCACCATGTTGATTTGATGGTGAGCCAAAAGCATTACGATTATCAGCGGTGTCCTGAGTGCGCCAGACTACACCATCAACGGCTAATAAATTCAGTCCACACCACGTCTCAAATTGAGTGTTGCTATAGTAATGTTTTGCCATCATTTGAAAGGCATTTTTCATACTCTGCACACCTAACCTCTGGCGCCCTTGAACAAGAGCACTGGGGGCAATGAGCTTCTTTTTACCTGGTAGCATCAACTCCATATGAGTCGCAAGCTCCCATACAGACTGTTGTCGGTAAAAACTCATACCAATGACAGACCACATAACTGCATCAAGGGGTAAGCGACGTTTTCTTACTGTGGCGACCCCAGCAGTTTCAAAGGCTTGCTGGATGATGTTTTCATCCAATAAGTGATTAAGATTGGTAAAGGCTGTGGCTTCTTGGTGGTATTCAAAAGCGGTGCAGAAAGCTTGTTCTAAAGACATAAAAAAATCCAATATCATTTCTGATATTGGATTTTGAAGCCTTTTAAAGATCGGTCAACTGATCGTTTATATGCTTAACTGATCGGCATTAGCCTTACGGCGGTTTTTTTATATCGATTCATTCAACACATACAGATAATCACGCTAGGTTGAATGTACCTTAAATAAGGGCTTTAAAACACCAGTTCTACACCAGCAAAAGCGCCCTTGAACTGTGAATTCGCAGTGATACCGTCAAAGCCATTAACATCGAAGGTAAAATCACGGTAGCCGACACGGATTTTAGTGTCTAGCGCGACCCCATCAAACTGCCAACCTAAACCAACAGAATAATCATATACGCTAGTTTCATCGATGCCGAGCATCACATCAGCAAAACCGTATAAACCTAAGCCGGGTAAACCGACTTCGGCATTAGCGTACGCCATCACCACACCACTGCTGAGATCTTTTTGCTCAGGATGGCCAGCATCAGCAACTCGATATGAACCGTGCATACGTTTGTAAGCCGCACCTAAATCGAGCGCGACCAAGTCGTTATCGAGCAGTTCGTAATACAGCACAAAATCGGTATTGCTTAAGTTAGTCGCGGTCGTAATATCACCAGGATTAAAGGTATGCTCTCCAAAAGTCCAAGGAGCAACCAATGTGCCTTGACCATCGGCGTCTAAACGATTTTCACGAATTTTAACATTAGGTACTAATGGGATCGGGTGCTCAACGGCAACCCAAAGGCTACCTTGTGATGATGAGCCGTAATCAAAATCTTGTTGAGTTTGACCACCTTGTGCAAAAGTACCATTGGTATCTGCTTGCCAAATATCGCCACCCACTTTAAAACCAACCAGTGTCGCGGCCTGTGCAGAAGTCGCTGCCAATGAACTCAGCAGAGCACATGCAAGTAGTGTTTTTTTCATCATTTAACCTTGAGTCAATAAGTTAGTGAGATCAATTACCGCAGCGTTTGCGCGGGAAATATAATTGGCCATCACTAAAGAGTGATTAGCCACTATGCCAAACCCAGAACCATTCAGGATCATCGGGCTCCACACAGGTTGCTGAGTTTCTTCCAGCTCACGAATGATCTGCTGTAAGCTGACTTCAGCGTTTTTCTTCTTTAATACATCGGCAAAATCGACCTCGATAGCCTTCATAAAATTCAGCAAGGCCCATGTGGCACCGCGAGTTTCATAAAAGACATCATCAATTTGCCACCAACCTGTTTTTATCTGCTTATGTGCTAGATTAGGGGTCGACTGACTGGCTTCGGTATCACCGGCCAAATCGGTATTGAGACGATCCTGTCCTACGCTAGCAGATAGCCGCTGTGACATACTACCTAGGCGCTTTTGCACCTCTTTTAGCCATTCATTTAAGTTATCGGCACGGGCATAAAACTGAGCGTCTGGATTATTAGTGTCCGCGATACGGGCACGATACAGTTTGAGTAATTTTATCGCATCACGGTATTCACCTTCGGCACTGGGAACCAACCAACTGGTGTGTTCAATATTCAGCTTAGAATGGGCGGCTAACAGGTCTTTATCGGCAGTCGATTGCGATTGCGAACGACTAAACTCTTTGCGCATGATCAAGGCGAGATCGCGCGCCTGCTCGATAGCACCAAATTCAAACGCTGGCATGTTATCCATAAATAACGAGGGCGGCATAATGTCATTAGATAACCAACCACCGCTCTTATCGAGCAGGGTCTCGACCGTTAAAATCAGTGACGTGGTCGTCGCATAGCCTACCACTTTGTGGCCAGTGGCACTGTTAAGCTGGTGTGGCTCTATCCTATCGGGCTCGACGCTCCACCAGACACTGACGAAATAGCCAATTAGAAACACTATCGCGGCTACAAGGCCGCCTTTTTTCCATGTTATCTGCATACGATGACTCCATTAATGGTGGTGATGATGATCCATTTCACCATCTTGCTTAGCCGCATCTTGTTTGGTGACCTTCAGGGTAATGACCTGCTCGGTACCATTATCAAATTTAAGCGTTAAATCAACTTTCTGGTCAATTTGCAATGGCTGTTTTAAGCCTAACAGCATCACATGGTCACCCGATGGCGCCAAGGCCAAATTGCCATGGGTGGCAATGGTAAAATGGGCTTGTTGGCGCATTTTGATCACGCCTCCCTCTTCGACCAGAGTGTGTAATTGTGCCTGCTCGGCAACATCGGTTTCTACAGCCACTAAGTTGATCTCAGGGCCATGATTCATCAGGGTAAAATAGGCTGCCGTATTAGGGACTGTGGTAGGCATGGCTCGCACATAACCATCGACTAGCATCACATTTGCCAAAGCGGAGAATGAAGTGCATGATAGCAACACAAAGTTAAACGCGTGTTTGAAAATCTGTTTCAATGTCTTAAACTCCTTCTTAATCCCATTTGCCACAATAAGGATCTTGACCAATGAGTACCATTCAAATTCTGGATGAGCAGGGCGTTCGCATTATCACCTTAAATCGCCCAGAAAAACGCAATGCGCTTAATCTCGATATGTACAATCAGCTCACAGAATACCTTATCCAAGGGGAATCAGACAACGGAATTAATGCCTTTCTGATTAAAGGGCAAACAGATTGTTTCACCTCAGGTAATGATATCGCTGACTTTTTAAAAAATAGTAACTTAGGTCCAGAGCATCCTGCGTTTAAGTTTCTTTTTACCCTGCTTGATCTCAATAAGCCCATTGTTGCTGCCGTGACGGGAGCTGCCGTCGGGATCGGTACCACACTGCTACTGCATTGCGACTTAGTTTACGCCGACAACAGTGCTAAATTTCAACTCCCCTTTGTCAATTTAGCCTTGGTTCCCGAAGCCGGTGCCAGCCTGTTATTGCCACGTTTAGTGGGACCGCAAAAAGCCGCCGAATTGCTGCTATTAGGTGAAAGCTTTAATGCCGAGTCGGCATTGTCGATGAATATCGTCAATCAGGTGTTACCCAGTGAGCTGCTATTTGACCATGCGCTCAACCAAGCGATTAAGTTAGCGCAGAAACCGCCTCAAGCCTTGCAGGCGAGTCGCCGCTTAATGCGATACGATATCGAGGTGGTGCGCTCGCAAATGCAACAAGAGTTAGCAGCGTTCGCGCAGCGACTGCAAAGTGATGAAGCTAAGGCGCAATTTACCGCTTTCTTGAATAAGTAACACCATAAACGAGTGATAATACAGCGTCGGTTTAGCCAACCTAAGCCGGCGACATCATTATTTACAACCTAAATCCAACCTATATGATGCTGTCATCTCCTCTTGGTACAAAAGTCACCTCACACTTAGCTATTATCGTGAAGCGAGAATCAGTTCTAACTCATTGAATCTATTTATCGTAACCATTACAGCTAAAGTACTAAGGTAAAAATCAGCAAGCTAATTACAACAACCACGCCTAACTCTACGGCAATAGCGGCTGGGCTCTGTGTACTGGTTAATCTAAGTTTCATCATAGTATCCTCTCAATAAATATCACTATCATCTGGTTTAACACTTGCTATGACCTATCAATCAAAGCCTATGTAGCTAACTAATAAGGTGCTCTTCGCTTCGGTAATACCAGTGCTAGCACAAAATAAATCAGTAACCACATAGCCGGATTTATTACCACCGCGAGTGCCCACACCACGCGAGTCCACAGACACGACCAAGCAAACTTATCAGCCATCGTCGCCGCAACCCCACAAATCAAACTATCAGATCGCTTTAGAGCATCAGTTAAATCATCAATCTTCATTGGTGACTCCTATTAAATTATTGCTTTAGCAATACAAGTTTACAGTTAACTGCCAGTCAGACTTCTTACTGTGCACACCAGTGCCGCGCAAATCACAAAACCTAAGACAGGTAACAATAAAATCAATGCCAGCTCCACAAAATACATCTGCCTAGTCCTTTTGGCTCACACTGGCAATCACAGGATGTTGCTCTGGCATTACCGTATCGAGCACCGGGTTAGATGACTCAAAGCCACTATCAAACAGCGACTCCGACAACTGCGCCTGCAGTGACAATGTTAATTCTTGTTGAGCAATAGCGATCGCCTCTTGCATTTGCGCCGCTAACTGACGCTCCAAAGTGGCGCTGATGTCATTGGGTATAAAATCCTCTGCCGTTGCAGAAAAACTAACCCCGATAAATGTGGCAGCGATTAATGACATCTTAGTTAACTTGTTCATGGTCTTACCCTTTGTTGTTGAATGGTGATAAATAAGACAATACAAGCGGTGTGCCAACTCGACAAAAACAAACTAAGCAACTGAATTAAAATAGAAAACACAAGATGGGCATTATCCCAAATAACGAACAAGCATTAACCAAGTCAGTAGGTGTTAGCGAGTTTCGCTAGGCAGTGGTCATTTTTACTACCCTTTACGCCGAACGTCCAGATCAGCGCCGAGCGCAACAAAAAAGCCTTCACCAAAGGTGAAGGCTTACGCTGACATAATAAGGTAAAAATGAATTAAACCCTGATGCTATCCAATAACATGCCTAGTACTTATTTACACACTCTCCATGCTGGCTCTGGCCTGATGGATCACTTCGATGCCCGCGCCAGGTTTGTGGGCATTTTCGCTCACATAACGACGCCACGCCCGAGAGCCCACTTCACCTTGGTACAGCCCAGTAATATGGCGAGTGATATGATTTAAACGCCCGCCCGCTTGTAAGTGTTTTTCGATGTAGGGGATCATCTTTTCTAGCACGGCATCTCGGCTCAACACTGGCTTTTCGCTACCACATAAACGCTGGTCAACTTCAGCCAATATATAAGGATTTTGATAGGCTTCACGCCCCACCATTACACCGTCTAAATGTTTAAGATGCTCAGCACATTCATCTAAGGTTTTTACGCCACCGTTAATAGAAATACTCAGCGCCGCATAATCGCGCTTTAAACGGTAAACGCGCTGATAATCCAGCTCAGGGATCTCACGATTTTCTTTTGGGCTCAAGCCTTGCAACCAAGCTTTTCGGGCATGGATAATAAAAGTGTCACAGCCTGCTGTGCTAACTGTGTCGATAAATTCAGTCAAAAACTCATAACTGTCTAACTCATCGATACCAATACGGGTTTTGACCGTAACGGGGATATCCACCACACTGCGCATTGCATCGACACATTCGGCCACCAACTTAGGTTCGGCCATAAGGCAGGCACCAAAGCGTCCATTTTGCACTCTATCTGACGGGCAACCGACATTAAGATTAATCTCATCATAACCACGTTGCTCAGCCAATTTGGCACAGGTGGCTAAGTCAACCGCATTCGACCCACCAAGTTGCAGTGCAAGCGGGTGCTCCTCTTCGTTATACGCTAAATAATCCCCCTTACCATGGATAATCGCTCCCGTTGTCACCATCTCGGTATACAGCAAAGCTTGAGCAGACATGATGCGAGCAAAGTAGCGATAATGCCTATCCGTCCAATCCAGCATGGGCGCAATACTGAAAGTACGATTGATGACTGATGGCATGATATTTAACGACATAAAAAACGGTATCCCCTAGTTTAGCAAGCCACAGTAAAGGGCGTGACCGCGCATTTTACCTCGACCACTAGAGAATGCACAGGTCTGCGTTCAATTGAGACGTAAAAAGAACGGGCAAACTTACCTGTAATATCCTCTATACATGTCATGCCCCTTCCCCTTGCTACTTGCCCCACTATCAGCGCCTTACTTGACATGTTTACCCAGCAAATAAAATACACAGTAATGACAAGTTTCAAATGCCGCCTATAAAAACGTCAAACGATCACGTAAGCCTAATAAAGCCCTTGCTCGAGATCGGTACGCCTATGCTAAGGTGGTCAAACCACAATGTGTTATAACGCTAAATACACCTAAGCTTATAGCCTTGAATTAATCCCTACTTGAGATAAGGCCTCATCCGTCATGAATGTTAACTTTATTAACCCCTTTTTAGCCTCGCTACTCAATGTGCTGGAGACCATGGCGAACATGCAACTGACGCCGGGTAAGCCAAATTTAAAGCAAGATAATATCGCTAAGGGAGATGTATCAGGACTTATTGGCCTAGTTGGGCCGCAGACAAAGGGATCGCTATCGATCACCTTTGAAGCGCCATTGATACTTGAGATCATGCATAAGATGCTGGGAGAAAAGCCGCAACAGATCAACGAGGAGATCACCGATCTGGTCGGCGAATTAACCAACATGGTGACAGGCGGAGCAAAAAAACTATTAGGGGAAAAGGGCTACGACTTTGAGATGGCGACCCCAGTAGTGGTATCGGGTAAGGCACACACCATAGCCCATAAATCAGATGGGCAAAAAATCGTTATGCCTTTTAGTAGCGAATTCGGTAACGCTTATATCGAAATCTGTTTCGAACGCTAACACAGACCTTAACGACTTGGGTCGTTAAGGTAGTTAATCGTTATAAAAATCAGCGCTAATGGGGTATTTGTCGTTAGTCCATGCAAACGGCTACGCGCGGGGTCAATTTGGTCACTAACTCGTAGGCGATAGTGCCAATATGCTCGGCAACATCCTCAACGGGTAACGCCTTGCCCCACAACATGACAGCATCCCCAACCTTATCAGTGGCGTCTATGCCTAAGTCCACCGTAAGCATATCCATTGATACTCTGCCAACAATAGGTACTAAGCGGCCATTGACCCACACTGGGGTACCCTCTGGGGCATTACGCGGATAACCGTCACCGTAACCAATCGCCACCACCCCTAATTGGGTATCTTGCTTAGCATGCCAATAACTGCCATAGCCCACAGGATCGCCGGCCTTGTGGTCGCGAACAGCAATGAGCTGCGACACCAACTCCATGGCTGGCACTAAACCATGATTACTGCCAAAGTCATTGGCAACGGGTGAGACACCATAAAGGGCAATACCTGGGCGGATCCAATCGGCCTGTGTTTGCTGCCAGTACAATGCTGCAGCCGAGTTAGCTAAGGTGCGAAATCCCGGCAGACCTTGGGTCATCTCATTAAAACGTTCGGCTTGTTTCGCCGTCGCTGGATTATCAGGCTCATCGGCGCAGGCAAAGTGGGTCATCAAATGGATAGGTTTGGCCACTTGCGGGCACGCCATTAAACGGGCATAAATGGCGTTGAACTGGGCCAGATTAAAGCCAAGCCTATGCATACCCGAATCAATTTTTAGCCATACGGTCACAGGCTTAGTCAGAGTTTGCTGCTCGAGCATCTCGATTTGAAACTCGTGGTGCACCACGGTATCTATGTCATGGGTGACGAGCAGTTCCAGATCGCTTTGACGAAAAAAACCTTCTAACAGCAGCAGTTTAGCAGTAACGCCACCAGTCCTGAGTTCGAGCGCCTCTTCTAATCTTGCCAAGCCAAAACCGTCGGCGGTCGATAGACAGTTAGCAACATTCAGTAAACCATGACCATAGCCATTAGCCTTAACCACGGCCATGACCTTACTGTGGGGGGCGAGCTCGCGTAATCGGCGTAAATTCGATTTCAGCGCCGCGGCACTGATCTCTGCACGGGGAAAGGGTTTCAAACAATAACCTTATTTTAGAAGCAAGTAACCTATAACAACATAGCGCAAATTAACGGCTCGCGGGGCAAGATAAATCATCTTTCATCCTGCCCCACTGGCGATTAATCTTCTTCGAATTGAGGACCCGCGTAGTTATCAAAGCGTGAATATTGGCCTTGGAACACCAAACGCACCCGGCCGATAGGGCCGTTACGTTGCTTACCAATAATGATCTCTGCGGTGCCTTTATCTTGTGAGTCGTCGTTATACACCTCATCACGATAAATAAACATGATCAAATCCGCATCTTGCTCAATAGAACCCGATTCACGCAAATCCGAGTTTACAGGGCGTTTATCGGCGCGTTGCTCCAACGAGCGGTTAAGCTGTGACAGTGCGATCACTGGGATCTCTAACTCTTTTGCCAAGGCTTTAAGCGAGCGCGAGATCTCGGCGATCTCCAGCGTTCGGTTGTCTGACAAAGCAGGTACCTGCATCAATTGCAGGTAATCGATCATGATCATCGACAAACCGCCATGCTCTCTGGCAATCCGCCGTGCGCGGCTACGCACCTCGGTTGGCGTTAAACCCGAGCCATCATCGATATACATCTTGCCCTGCTCGAGCATAATGCCCATGGTCGACGATACCCGAGCCCAATCGTCATCGTCGAGCTGACCGGTACGGATCTTGGTTTGGTCGACGCGTCCAAGCGACGCCAGCATACGCATCATGATCTGTTCTGAAGGCATCTCGAGACTAAAAATCAATACCGGTTTGCCTTCATTCAATGCCGCTTGCTCACACAGGTTCATCGCAAACGTGGTCTTACCCATAGAGGGACGCGCCGCCACGATGATCAAGTCACCCGATTGGAAACCGGCGGTCATCTTATCTAAGTCGCCAAAGCCACTCGATACCCCGGTAACACCGTTATGCGGGTTGTTATATAGGGCTTCAATTTTATCGACCGTTTTTTCCAAAATGGTCTTAATGCCTTCTGGTCCCTCATTGGCATTGGTGCGCTGCTCGGCGATTTTAAAGACTTTACTCTCGGCTAAATCCAGTAGCTCGCCCGAGTTTCGTCCTTCAGGATTAAAGCCGGCATCGGCAATCTCGTTGGCGACTTTAATCATTTCGCGTACCACCGCACGCTCACGCACGATAGAGGCGTAGGATAAAATATTACCTGCACTTGGGGTATTTTTAGCAATTTCACCTAAGTAGGCAAAACCACCGGCATCTTCAAGACTATCTTCAAGTTCGAGCTGCTCTGATACGGTGATCAAATCTATCGGTTGGCCGGCAGCCACCAAAGACTCCATCGCCATAAAGATCATCCGGTGAGAACGGGAATAGAAATCTTCTTTTACCACGGCCTCAGCCACTTTATCCCACGCGTCAGAGTCCAACATCAAACCACCCAGCACAGATTGCTCGGCCTCAATCGAATGTGGCGGCATCTTTAATGCATCGAGTTGTAAATCTCTGGGCTTTTTCTTAGCCTGAAAACTACCTTGCTGTGCCATTTACTCTCCAAATTTCCAACAATTAGGCAAAATATGATATAAAACTGGGGTCAAGCAGAGCCATAACTGGCAGCCTACGCCAGTTAATCCAACAAACACACCTATAATAATTAAGGAATAAACATGCGCAAAGCATTGGTTGCAGCCTTAATGCTGTCATCAGGCATCGCCATAGCCGATGAAGGGCAGTGGCAACCTTATCAGATGCCGTCAATCGCCGATAAACTTAGCGAACGCGGTATTCACATTGCAGCAGAGCAACTCGCCGATCTGACCCAATACCCAATGAATGCCGTTGTTGGCCTCGGGTATTGTACCGCCAGTTTCGTATCCCCCCAAGGGTTAGTTGTGACTAATCACCACTGTGCTTATCAGGCTATCCAATACAACAGTAAAAAAGCACATAACTACATCGAAACCGGCTTCTTAGCCAAAAAAATGAGCGATGAACCCTCGGCGGGCCCTAATGAGCGCCTGTATATTACCGAGGCGGTCACCGATGTGAGTGACCAAGTCAAACACCAATTAAGCGACGATCCACTGCAACGGTTTGAGCAAATCCAAACCCATCGCAAAGCCTTAATCAAACAGTGTGAGAGCGATGAAAACTACCGCTGCTCGGTACGCAGTTTTCATAACGGCTTAGAATACTACCTTATCAAGCAGTTAATCATTCGTGATGTGCGTCTGGTCTATGCCCCACCAGAGAGCGTGGGCGCCTTTGGTGGTGATATCGATAACTACGAATATCCGCGCCATTCGGGCGACTTTACCTTCTTGCGCGCTTATGTAGGCAAAGATGGTAAGCCTGCGGCATATTCAGCTGACAACGTGCCCTTTACCCCTAAAAGCTACCTCAAGATTAACCGCGATGGCGTCAAAGCCGGTGACGGCGTATTTGCCGCAGGCTATCCGGGTTCGACCAGCCGTTACCGCCTCACCAGTGAACTTAAGTTTGCCAGCGACTGGCTCTACCCTACCCTCGCTACGCGCTATCAACTGCGTATCGATACCCTCGAAGCCATGGGAGAACATGATACGGATGTAGCCATCAAATATGCAGGCACGCTACTGTCGATGGCTAATCGCATGAAAAAGTACAATGGTCTACTCGATGGTTTTAAGGCTACCGATATTGCGAGCATCAAACAGTCACGCGAAGATAGCTTTAGCCACTGGCTAGCAAACGATAGTGAGTATCAGCACTACCAAGCCAAATTTGACCAACTCGAAGCCTTATTGATTGAGCAACGTGCAGCGCAGCAACGGCGCTACTTCTTCGACAACGCTCAGTCTAGCGCCTTGTTGTCTGCGGCCAATCAGCTTTACCGCTTAGCCAAAGAGCAAACCAAGCCCGATGCTGAGCGTGAAGAGGGTTATCAAACCCGTGACATGAAGATGTTTAAAGCGCGTCTTAAACGTATCGATTCACGTTTTGCCATTTCCGTTGATAAGACGTTATGGCTGCAGGATCTTAACGCGTATCTGGCGCAAGAACATCGAGTGGCTGAGCTCGACGAGATGCTCAACACCGAAGGGAGTAACATCACGCTGTCAGATAAATTAGACGGCCTCTACTCATTAACTTCACTTACAGATCAAGCTAAACGTTTAGCCTGGATGGATGCCGATGTTAATGCCTTTGAAAGCAGTAGCGATCCCTTTATTCGCTTAGCGGTTGCCCTATACGACACCAATATGGCACAAGAGCAAGCGCAAAAGACCTTAGCCGGTAAACTGTCTAAAGCCCGCCCAGATTATATGCAAGCGGTTATCGCCTACTACAAGGCAAACGATTGGCCAGTGTATCCCGATGCTAACGGTACTTTGCGCATCACTTACGGTATGGTCGATGGTTATCAATCAAAAGATGCCCTCTATAAACAGCCCTTTACCCGCTTAGAAGGACTTGCGGCTAAACATACTGGCGTCACGCCATTTAATGCGCCGCAAAAGGTATTAGATGCCATTACCGCTAAGCGTTACGGCAGTCACCAAGTGGAGTCGGTTTATCAAGATCCCGCCTCATGGTTGTGCCGTCTGTTTTCTTGTATAGATAAACCTGAACGCTTCGACTCGGTGCCGGTTAACTTTCTATCCAGTGTCGATACCACGGGAGGTAACTCAGGCTCACCGGTGTTTAACGGCAAAGGTGAACTGGTGGGGCTGAATTTTGACTCGACCTATGAGGCGATCACTAAAGATTGGTTCTTTAACCCAACCATTACACGTGCTGTGCACGTCGACTTTAGGTATATCCTGTGGATGATGGATGAGGTGGATCATGCCGATAATCTGCTTGATGAGCTAACACTCGTCAGTAATTAACCGCCTAGGCTATATCAAAACCACCTGCGGGTGGTTTTTTATTGCCGGTTTAAAATTACCAACTTGCTAGTCGCTTATTTTAGGCATAAAAAAACACCGCTCTAATCACGTTAGTGCGGTGCTCTCTTTAAAGCGATTAAGCTAAGTTATTAAGCTTCTGCAACAACAGAAACTTTAACTACAGCTTTAACTTCAGTGTGAACTTGAACATCAATTTCGTATTCACCAGTAGTGCGGATAGCACCTAGTGGAAGACGAACTTCGCTCTTAGCAAGTTCAACACCAGCAGCAGTAACTGCATCAGCGATATCACGGTTACCAATTGAACCGAATAGCTTGCCTTCGTCACCCGCTTTAGAAGCGATAACAACTGGCTCAAGTGCGTTAATCTTTTCAGCGCGCTCGTTTGCAGCAGCTAGATCAGCAGCTAACTTAGCTTCTAGTTCAGCACGACGTGCTTCAAAAACTTCAGTGTTAGCAGTGTTAGCAACAACAGCTTTACCTTGTGGTAAAAGGTAGTTACGTGCGTAACCCGCTTTTACAGAAACTTGGTCACCCAAGTTGCCTAGGTTAGCGATTTTATCAAGTAAAATAACGTTCATTTTATATTCCTCTAAATTGATGCAGTATTACTGATGTAAATCAGTGTACGGCAGTAGAGAAAGATAACGAGCACGCTTAATGGCGCGAGCTAGTTGACGTTGATATTTAGCGTTTGTACCAGTGATACGGCTAGGAACAATTTTACCACTTTCAGTGATGTAGTTCTTTAGAGTAGCGATATCTTTGTAATCGATCTCTGTAACGCCTTCTGCAGTGAAACGGCAGAACTTGCGACGACGGAAATAACGTGCCATGTGACAGTCTCCTAAGTTTTCAATTCGACATTTTCAGCGTGTAATACCAAACGGTTTTGGCCATTTCGCCCTTGTTGCAGAGCAATAAAACCTTGAACCTCGATATCCACCCCGGATTTCAGTTTGTCTGTAACGCTTTCAAAGCGTTCGCCGCTCAATATGACTTGTATCTGACAGTATACGTTTCTGAGCATTTCAGCTTCATAACACTGTGATTTGTGTTCCAACATAATCACGCAATGCGCGATACCAGCAGGGCTTTTAAAGCTTCTAGAACGGGTTATGGTTCCAGACAACACCAAGTTATTGGTGGACACAGAAAAACTTACTCTGCTGTGTTTTCAGCGGCTTCTTCAGATTCATCAGCTGCATCAGCAACTGGACGATCTTCGCTAGAACGACGTGAATCACGCTCGTCTTTTGCTTTAGCCATTGGAGAAGCTTCAGTGATGGCACCTTTAGTGCGCATAACCATGCTACGAAGAACAGCGTCGTTGAAACGGAAAGCTGTTTCTAGCTCTTCAACCGATTCTGCAGTTGCTTCTACGTTCATAAGAACATAGTGAGCTTTATGCAATTCGATGATTGGGTAAGCCAGTTGACGACGGCCCCAATCTTCTAAACGATGGATTTGACCGCCAGCTTGGGTAAGAATACCCGTGTAACGTTCGATCATACCTGGCACTTGTTCACTCTGATCAGGGTGAACTAAAAATACGATTTCATAATGACGCATTTTTTGCTCCTTACGGTTATCTAGCCTCGTTGTTGGCTCAGTCAGACCAAATAGAGGCAAGGAACTAATTAAAGTGACTGAATTAAGCCGCGGAATATTACCTGCACAAGCAACAAAATTCAAGCGATATCTTAAGCCGTTGCACTTTACCGACAGGGCATGAAAACGCTATCATATTGGGCTGTCGTATTGACGAGCGCCGAAATCTGGGCTCGCTTAAGCAAATTAAGAATAATAATAATGGTAAGAGCTACTCTTTTATTCGTCACACTCTGTTTTTCTTACAGCGCCTGGGCACTTGTTCCGCCCGACTACCAAGAGCCCCCCAGTGATTTTTCTGCCGAAATCGAAGCGGGTTTACAGATCAACACCGGTAACACCGACTCCAGTAGCTTTAACGGCCGAACAAAATTGGTTTACGATACGGCGGTGTACCGTCAAGAAGGGGTGATAAAAGCCTATTACGCCGCCGATGCGGAAAAAACCACCTCGGAAAAGTACGATCTACAGCTACAGTCCAGTTATAAATTTTACAGCGGCTATGTGTTTGCTCGCGGCGACTTTATTGAAGACCGCTTCGGTAGTTATACCCGCAGCTCTACCGTTTCAACTGGCTATGGTTTCGATGTGATCAGCGACAATAACACCCGCCTCAGTTTAGAGGTAGGTCCTGGTTATCGTTATAATTTACCAGCGGTAACCGATGACATTCCCGCCCCCGCCGCCGATCGCGATATCATTTTACGTACCGCAGCCAAATTGGAGCAACGTATCCATGAATACACTAGCTTTAACGCCGATCTGACCGCAGAAGCTGGCGAAGAAAACAACACCTTAACCCTAGATTTAAGTTACAAGAATACCCTGTTCCAAGATTGGGCCTTTAAAATCGGCATGAACGTTAAGTACACCGAAGTGGTGCCCGAAGGCTCGAAACAAACCGATACCGTAACCACTTTCAACCTACTCTATACCTTTCAATAATCGTCATATTAAACAACCGCCTCAACTGCAGCATACATTACGGCCTTACCCTATAAGCCCGATGCAATAAAAAGGCGCAATCATGATGACGATTGCGCCTATCACAGGCGACTCTCTTGGCGAAGCTCACCCATCTTTGATCCCTTGTTATAATTAACAGCCGTTAATCCATCAAGTTAATAACCATGACGACTCACTGCAGACCAATGCTTATCAACCTCTTGTTTAATAAAAGCTCGCTTCTGTGCATTTAACTTGTCTAAATCAATACCAACCGCCTGCTGAGCCGCCTGTTTCGTCGATATATCGGGGTAGCTGACTTGGATGACAGCTAACTCTTTCAGCACACCAGCCAAATGGCCGCGCGCCTCATTAGCCTGATTAATCGCCTTGTCGAGTAACGCATTGCCCTCTTGAGGATTATGAGCGTACAAACCATGTGACGACATGGCAAAATCCCAGCGCCACTGTGCATGCCGAATAGCCATGATGGCATCATTCATCATCGGCCAATTCGCGCCCGCATCCCAGGCGGCGCCCGCTTCATAATGTGCCTTTACCAACAAATCTTCTATCTCACGAGCCTTAGCGTCAATTTGCATCTTGGCCCGTTGCAACCGGCCAACCAAATCGGTCTTATTAGCATGACAGTCTTGGCACACTTGCTCATAATTCGATAACGCGTCACTCACTTGATGATTAGTGAACTCTTTCCCCGTAGCATCTTTTGCCGGTGGCATATGACAACTAATACAGGTGACGCCTGCTTCAGCATGTTGGCTGCGACTCCAGTGTTCAAATTCAGGGTGGCGCGCTTTTAAAATAGGGGTTTTCGAGATGGGATGGATCCACTCGTAAAAACGACGCGCATCATAATATTTCTCGATAAGGTCGGCGGTGCTGCCAAATATCCACGGAATGTTAACCTTATTACTGCGCTCAGGCTGAAAATAATAGGTCACATGACATTGGCCACACACCTGGGCTCCCTGCATATTACTGTCTTGTTTATCAAACGGCAGGTGCACCTTAGCCATGGCATCTTGAGCGTGCGGGCGCGGTAAGTTTAATTCGGCAGAGCCACTGACATGGCAATCAGTACAATACACCACGCTGTTCATTTCGCTGCCGAGATCGGTAAAGTTTTGCGCCGAAAATCCTTCTACACCCAGCTTATCGATTAATCTCGGCACATCCGGTGATTTGCAGGTCCAGCAACTCGCCGATAGGCCTTGCTCCCCAGCAGCTGGCGCCACGCCCGTACGTAAAGTATGACTGACATCGGCCACCGCAAAATGATGACCGCGAGGGCTGTGATATTCTTTGGCGTATGCAGAGCCAGCCCATAAAACAATAGCAGCTGGGTAGCTGGCCAGCATATCGGTCCGCTCCTCCTGCTCTGATGTCGCCGCCCAGCTCGTATATTGATTAGGAAACTTAGCCTGCATCGTTTCAGGACTGGCTGACTCTGCCAGGGCGTAGCCATAATTTATCCACATAGCGCTACCCAATAGCGTTAATAGCAAGCCTTTGTTTCGCCCTAGGGCAGAGCCGAATAACCCTTTATTAAACAACATTATAAATCATCCCTCTTTAACAACGTTTAACACAATATTCATACCGATATCGAGCAGCACCTGCTAGCCAGGGCGTCCGTCTATTCTGGGCTGAGTGAGGATCGGCAGATAAAACCACACAAACAACCCAAAGGAGACGGTCCAACACCCCGCCGCTAACCATAGCCAGGTCTGAGCATATTGCGGCCACAGCAGTGGTAAAACCGCACGCAGTAAGGCCGCGAGGATCAATCCGATAAAGGCGATAGCCATATTGGGCCCCTGATAAATATTGCGACTGGTGTGACCCAGCGATACCCTCGAGATCATCGACAAACAGATCCCGGCGAGCGTGCCGATGGCAAATAGGTGCAGTAGTTGACGGTAAGCATTCTCATCATCAATATTCCACGCCAGTGCAGCCAAGGTAATGGGCAAAAATAAGTAAGCACTGTGCAGCGACCACAACAAAGGTTCACCCAAGGTTTTATGAGGATACCAACGAGACCAGCGCACGAAATGCAGCAGGGCGGCAACGACCAGCAAGCCTTGCTCGATATTAGCTGGTATGACCTTCACCATTGCCTGCAGCACAAGCGTCAGCATTAACAGGATGAGGCAACGGTCTAAGATGACGATGGGATTGGGCTTAGACTGCTTAATGCGCATAGCCGTAAAGAAGGGGATAACGCGCCCACCCACTATGGTGATCAACAGTCCCAGCCACCATAACATCGCCTGCCAAATCTGCTGACTAAGGGTGAAATTACGCTCACTGAGCGCGTAGTAACTGAGTAAATTAATCACTAAGGCAAGCAGTAACATGATGGGAAAACCAATGTTATTCCACTGCTTAACTTTATAAATACAGCGCCATAAGGTTATAGCCGTGATGGCTAAAAACAGTGAATCGAATAACGACGGTAACCATAGCGGCAGCGCCATAGGCAATAACAACAATAACCTAGCCATCAACCAACAACCGAACGTCAATGCCAATCGATACCCTTTTAAGCTAGGTTGATTGGTCCACGTTTGCACCGATGTCAGTAAGAAACCGCAGACAATCGCCAAGGCAAAACCAAATAGCATCTCATGGGGATGCCACCATAATGGCACCACCTTAAGCCAGAATTGATTGGAAAACAGGCTAAATTGCGGCAAAAACCAAGTCACCAACCACAAAGGGATATACAAAGTGGCCAGTATGGCTCCCCCGAGGAAAAATGGCCGAAAGCCTAAACGCCATATGGCTGGTGTTTGTTCTGTTGCGCGTGGATCATCGATATTCAACATGACTATTCCAATATAACATTCAACATAATTAGCTGATTAAAAATCACTTAACCTCATTGAATGGCCATTCTTGACGTATTCAGTCAGGCATGTCCATTAATACTGTGGCTCAGCGCCCAAATAAACACACATTATAAATGCAACTTATAATTTAAGTGTATCCACAGCTGCCATCAGCGACAACCGATAAACTTTCCTATATTGAGAAGTGTGATCTGCCTAGACAAATTACGCTATCATATGTCGCAAAAATACCGCTTTAGAGGTAGTTAAAAGTCAGGTCGTAGCCTCGATGATGTCGACTTATATCGCCTCGCAAACCCACAAGGTTAATCATCATGACCACGCTAATTGAGATCCACTGCGCCACTGAACTTAGCCAGTTGCTGCAACAAAATAATGCTGTGCTGTTATTGTTTGGTGCCACTCATTGCGGGGTTTGTCAGAGCATTAAACCGCGAATAGGTGACATGCTGAGGGATGAGTTTAGTCAGATGAAGTGGGCTTATATCGACTGCCATGCACACCCCGCCATTGCAGCGGCGCACCATGTATTTAGCCTGCCTGTAGTAGAACTCTATTTCCAGGGGCAAGCTTTTGGTCGTTTCTCTAAGGTGTTTTCGATAAGGGAGCTCAAAGAGGCGATTGCTCGCCCCTATTACATGTTGGACTAATTAACAATGGTGACCTTTTCAATCACTATCGCCTTAACAGGAACATCATCATGCTTGCCTTGCGACTGAGTCTTTTGCAAGGCAATTTGATTGACCACATCCATACCCGCTTGCACCCGACCGAACACCGCATATCCCCAGCCGGCATTAGTCGTGGCCACATGATCCAAAAAGGTGTTATCGGCCAGATTAATAAAAAACTCAGCGGTGGCCGAATGAGGCGCATCGGTACGCGCCATGGCAATGGTGCCTTTTACATTGCTAAGGCCACGATTGGCTTCATTAACGATAGCCGCTCGCGTTGGCTTCTCCTGCATATCGACGCTAAAACCGCCACCTTGGATCATAAAACCTTTAATCACTCGATGAAAAATGGTCCCCTCAAAAAATCCCTCTTGGCAATATTTGAGAAAGTTTTTACTGCTGATCGGCGCCCGTTGCATATCGAGCTCAATCTCTATATCACCTAAATTGGTGGTCAAAATAATCATTAAACAGGTGTCCTGTGACATAAGATGCCTGCGAGTATAGCGCAGCCCTCAGATGACGAGAACACTCCTGGCAACATCGCGCAGCCCACTGGAATAAACAGCCCTGCGCTGTTTGTATTTAGTCGCAATTGGCGCTTAAATGGCTCTTACAGGCAATCACTTTAGGTGCAATATGAGTACAGATAAGCGTTACTTTTATGAACCCCGCAACGGCCACGGCCTAGCCCATGACCCCTTAAATGCCATTATTGGCCCGCGCCCTATTGGCTGGATCGCCTCACGCAATGCGCAAGGTGATCGCAATCTGGCACCTTATAGCTTTTTTAACTGCTTTAACTATCATCCGCCCATCATCGGCTTTGCCAGCGTCGGCTATAAAGACAGCGTGGCCAATATTGTCGATACGGGTCAATTTGTCTGGAATTTAGCAACGCGCCCCTTAGCCGAGCAGATGAACCAAACTTCGGCGGCCTTACCCCATGGGCGAGATGAATTTGAGTTTGCCGGGCTCACTCCTGCCCCAGGCGTTCTCGTGGCGGCCGATAGGGTGGCACAAAGCCCAGTGAATTTTGAATGTAAGCTATCGCAATGCATTCAACTGCAGGCGGCTAACGGGGACAAAATTGATACTTGGTTAGTACTTGGCGAAGTGGTTGCGGTGCATATTGCACCGCATCTGCTTGACGCTCAAGGTGTTTATCAAACGGCGCTGGCCGAGCCTGTGCTGCGAGCCGGCGGCCCATCGGCTTATTACGGTATTTCAGAAGCGCAGCGTTTCGACTTAACTCGTCCTACTGCATTTTAATCTGACTACAATGACTACCCATAAAAAAACCGCCCCATGCAACATGGAGCGGTTGTTAACAAGAGTCACTCAGACCGCTTATGCGACTGCGACTTTACGTCTTCTGTCTGCGATGATGATACCAACTAAGGAGATCACCCCAGCCGCGATACCGATGGGCTGACTCAATGATTGCTCAAGCCCTAAACCTATCCCTGCCGTGGCGATATAAGAGACGGTCACACTGGTACCTACGGTCGCCGGTAGACTGACGATCCAGTGGATGGTGCCACGATCGAACAAGTACTTCGTCGCTAACCACAACACACTGGTCGATAACAACATGTTAGAGAAGGCGAAATAACGCCATACCAAAGAGAAGTCAATTTTGGTCATAAAGTAGGCGATCACCAAGATAGGGACAGCAACAAAGAGACGATTACGAATGCTCTGTGGGATCTTAAAGGCATCGATAATGGTTAATCGCAATGAGCGAAACGCAGTATCACCCGAGGTGATAGGAAACACGGCCACGGCAATAATCGCCATAATACCGCCAGCAACGCCTAGGTAAGTGGTCGCTACCTGATTTACCACTAGGCCAGGGCCGCCTGCATCGAGAATACTTTTTAGCTCAACATAACCGCCCGGGAACGCCGCAATACCTGCCATAGCCCACACACACGCCACAATACCTTCTGACATCATTGCGCCGTAGTACACTGGACGCACATATTTTTCATTGGTTAAGCAACGCGCCATGATAGGAGCCTGTGTCGAGTGGAAACCACTGATCGCACCACAAGTAATAGTCACAAACAGCAGGGGCCAAACTGGTAATCCATCAGGGTTGGGCGCCAACAGGTCGTTGTTGTAATGGCTGTGATCGAAATAAGCAAAGATATCGCCCATCTCTGGCAGTTGCGGCGCACTGAACAACAAAGCTACGGCAATCGATACTGTCATAACAATCATCAGTAATCCAAAAAATGGATAGAGTTTAGTGATGATTTTATCGATTGGTAGCAAGGTTGCTAAAAAGTAATAGCCCAAGATAACCAATACCCAAAAGGTATTTTCAGCAAAGATGGTGTCTTTGAAAAAATCCAAATTACTCAGCAATCCTGCTGGGCTCATGATAAAGACCACGCCCACAAAAAACAGCAGCATGGCGGTAAAGATCAACATGATGGCTTTAAAATAGATATTAAAATAATGACCGGCAATTTCAGGCAGACTCTTACCGTCCTCTTTGATGCTTAATACACCAGAGAAGTAGTCATGCACCGCACCACCAATAATGTTACCCAGTACAATCCAGACGAGCGCTACTGGACCGTATAACGCCCCCAAGATAGGACCGAAAATCGGCCCTACACCCGCCACGTTCAAAAATTGAATTAAGAACGCCTTAACCGGATGCACTTCGACATAATCGACGCCATCATTGAAACGAGATTGAGGAGTTTTTGCGTTAGGGTCAATACCCGCCTGACGTTCTACAAAAGGACTGTAAAATTTATAAGCCAGTAGGAGTAACCCAATACAAATAAAGAATATTAGCATTGTTATCACCATCCGTATTTATGAGTAGGTTTTAATTTTTATATTTTCAGTAACTTATACTAAGCGGTCTACTGGTGAAAGGTTGAATAGCTCATGCCCCCTTCAACAGGATAGCACTCAGTTTTACACCGTCGTCACTTGTAAGCATCCTGCAAACGGCTTGTAACGAGGTTGCTGAATCCTACTACAGCGGCGCAAGAAATAACATTAACAATAACAGTTACCAAGGTTAAATTTTTAATTCTCTATAGCAGGGTTTCATCGAGAAGTAAGCTAAACAGGGATAAACATAACCGCTTAGGTAACAGTAACCTAAGCGGTCTACTATCCTTTATAATAAGGTTTTGGCGAGCGTTAAACTGTCCTCAAGGTGGCGCGCATAGGCCACCTTACCCTGGCGCTTTCTTATGCCTGCGCGGCGTAATTTAAGGATCATTCTCGGCTGCAGATTGTTAATGATCAGCGCCACATTTTTGCTCTGCAGTTGCTGAGCTATCGATTCCATCGCGACAATGGCACTCATATCGAGCAAGGTGACATGGGACATATCTAAAATCACCACCCGCACGTCGGGGCGCACCGCCGTAATGGTTTGCAGCGCCTTTTGCGCCGAGCCAAAAAACAGCGGTCCATCGATATCGTAAATAACCACTTGCTCAGGAATCGCATAATGCTCATGGTCGAGCTTCATCGCTTTGGGACCACTCAAACTAATGCTGCGGCGGATAAACAAGATTGCCGCCATCCCCATACCGACTGCAACGGCAATGGTCATATCAAATAACACTGTCAGTAAAAAACAGGCGAGTAAAATCACCACATCGTCTCTAGGCGCGATCTTAAGCGTGCGCATAAAATGGCGCGCCTCACTCATATTCCAGGCAACCACTAACAGTAATGCCGCCATCGACGCCATCGGAATGTAAGCCAATAACGGTGCCAACATTAAGATGCTTAATAAGATAAACCCGCTATGCACCACCGCCGACAGTGGCAAGCTCCCCCCCGCTTTCACATTCGCCGCCGTGCGGGCAATGGCTGCCGTGGCGGGGATCCCCCCAAACAGGGGCGCCACCATATTGCCTATCCCCTGACCAATCAGCTCATCATTAGAGTGATGCCGTTTGCCCGACATCCCATCGGCTACTACCGCACATAACAAAGACTCTAATGCGCCTAATATGGCGATGGTGATTGCTGAAGGTAACAGCTGCCTAATCAGCTCAAAACTCAATCCTATGGGAGCGCCACTGGCATCGGGAAGCTCCCATGGCCAAGTAAAGCTGGGCAATAACGGCGGGATCCCTTGCCCTGCCACCCCACCAATTTCATAATGAAAACGGCTACCTATGGTCGCCACACTAAAATCCGTTAGCCCTTGGGTTAATAACCACGCCACGACGGCGCCAACGGTCAGTGCCACTAAGTGTGCCGGTATTTTTGAGCGCAACTTTGGCCACAGCAATAACACCATTAAAGTGATTGCACCAATCAAGGTTTCCTGCCAAGTGATACTAGAAAACGCCGAGCCTATGGCCGACACCTGTTGTAAATAGTGACCTTCTACAGGCGCCACACTCAAACCAAAAAAGTCTTTAATTTGTAATGTGGCGATCACCACCCCGATACCAGCGGTAAAGCCTATCGTGACAGGATAGGGAACTATCTCAATCAGCCTACCCAGCCGCGCCATGCCCATCAGCACTAAAATCATGCCCGCCATAAAACCGCTCAGCAGCAAACCGCCTAAGCCAAACTGCTGTACTATCGGCAGCAAAATCACCACAAAGGCTGCTGTTGGCCCCGAAATATTGACTTTAGAGCCCCCGGTAATGGCGATAATTGCCCCAGCGACCATAGCGGTATACAGGCCATGTTGCGGCGGCACACCGCTAGCAATAGCCAGTGCCATAGATAAGGGCAGCGCGATGACGCCAACGGTTAAGCCCGCCAACACATTGGCTTGCAACTCGACGCCAGAAAGCGGTTTACTCAATGATTTTTTCAGTGCTGATAACATCTTAATCCCGATAATGTAGCGCTAACGCTTGCAACACACTAACGGGCTATCGAGTGTAATGAGTCCAGATCACGGCTTGTTTGCGCTAGGGCAAGTTTGGGCAAGTCAATGAGGTGACGATACACCTTAGAGTCTCTGTGTGCGAAAAAGCAAAAGCGCTTAGCAACATAAGAGTTTTATAACCACAGCGTGATTATGGTTTTTTATTGTAAACCTACAGCACGCATGGATGTAAGGGGCTGGGCATAAATAATTTACCACTGAGGCTTTAAGCCTAGATAAAGCCAAGATTCACTAAGGTCATTAACCGCTACTGACACCCGCTCAAAAAATCAGCGAGCGGCCGAGATAATACACAAATGTGAAGTTACACCCTTGAGCCACAACCGCAATTAGCGCATGATATCAGCCCCTTTACAGACTCAAGTGGTATCACTTTATCTGTAAAAGGGATCCGTTCGGATGAAGGTAGCAGGAGAGCGGGGATTAACCCCACACCGACGAGGCAACTCTGCATGCATAAGCTCAGCGCTTAACGTACAGAGCACTCTTTCAGGTACCACTTAGGTGGTGAGGACTGTTACTGGACGAGCCTCTGGAGAGACTGTGCACAGATAGGTGAGCGTTTACCTAAATATGACACAGCGCCGAAGGCGAAAGTGGCGATGGTATCAATCCATCACCGCGAAACGCTCAGGCAAAAGGACAGAGGAGAGGATGACTGTATGCGTCGTCATTTGCCGCTGCCCATTTTTTGCCATCGCTTGGCCGAAACAGCACATCTGCACTTTACGATACCGAAATTCAGCCATTTCTTTTCCTCCTCCGATTATTAAGACGAATCGTCAAGCAGTTTAATACTCGAGGAACAACATGAACTTTCACGCTTTACTCACAGATATCAATGCCATTGTATGGGGCCCCATTACCCTATGTTTATTGGTTGGTACAGGTCTATACCTCACCCTGCGACTGCGGCTATTACAGGTGTTTAAATTACCCTTGGCGTTAAGCCTGTTATTTAAACCCGCCAGCGGTAAAGGGGATCTGTCATCTTTTGCAGCGCTGTGCACCGCCCTATCGGCCACCATAGGTACAGGTAATATTGTTGGCGTCGCTACCGCCATAAAAATTGGTGGACCTGGCGCCCTCTTTTGGATGTGGCTGGCCGCTTTTTTTGGCATGGCGACCAAATACGCCGAATGCATGCTGGCGGTGAAATACCGCACGGTCGATGAACGTGGCAATATTGCCGGTGGCCCCATGTACTATATTGAACGTGGCTTGGGGCTACCTTGGCTGGCAAAACTCTTTGCCCTATTTGGTATTGGCGTGGCTTTCTTTGGGATCGGCACCTTCGCCCAAGTCAATGCGATTAGCGATGCCTTAACCATTGCCTTCGACGTCCCCACTTGGGGGACCGCCGTGGTCTTAACCCTGCTGGTCGCCGCCGTCACCTTGGGCGGGGTTAAACGTATCGCCAATGTCGCACAAAAGTTAGTACCCACTATGGCAATAGGCTATGTATTAGCTTGCATTTGGATTTTATTTAGCTTTTCAGAGCAAATAATTCCAGCCTTTGAATTGGTATTGCACTCAGCCTTCACCCCGATCTCGGCCGCCGGTGGATTCCTTGGCGCCACTGTGGCCCAAGCACTGCAAATTGGTATTGCTCGCGGAGTATTTTCCAATGAGTCTGGTCTAGGGAGTGCGCCCATTGCCGCCGCCGCGGCGAAAACCAACGAGCCGGTTGAGCAAGGGCTGGTGAGCATGACGGGCACGTTTTTCGACACCATCTTAATTTGTACCATGACAGGCTTAGTGTTGATCATCACTGGCGTCTGGAATGGCGACACAGCTGGCGCCGCCATGACCAGCGCCGCATTTGCCTCTGGTGGCTCGGTCATCGTCGGTCAATATGTGGTGACTATCGCGCTGGTCTGTTTTGCCTTTACCACTATCTTAGGCTGGCACTATTATGGCGAACGCTGCTGGCACTACCTCACGGGTAACCGCCTCGGCCAGCACGGCATTAAAATCTATCAATGGTTATTTTTAGGCTTAATCGCCGCCGGCGCCTTTATCCAACTGGACTTAATTTGGATGCTGGCCGATACCGTCAATGGCCTAATGGCGATCCCTAACCTCATTGCGATCATCGGCTTAAGAGATGTGATTTTGGCTGAAACCCGCCACTACTTTAGTAAGCGCAAACAGCTTGTGGCTGAGCAGGTAACTGCGTAAGTTCATTAGTTCATTGAATTATCTCGGCTACACCCAATAAAAATGGGGCATAATTGCCCCATTATTATTGCTCTTTAATCCTTAGTCTCTTGATGACTACTGCGTTTTTAATAAGCTCATCACCGCAGGCACCGACTCAATTTCACACTCTTTCATCACCTCTTCAATAGTTTGTGCCATAACTGGACGATGTTGCCTGACCACCTGATAGAGCTGAAAACACAAGATGATGTCACTCTCAGTAAGCTGCTTATGTTGGTGCGCCATCGCCGAGAGATAACCGCGCATGATAAAGCAATCGAGCACCAACAGCCTAAAGGCTTTCAGCGGCGCCTCTTCGCCAAGCAGAGGAAAGTGATGATGAAAAATCGCGTAGAGAATATAACGCTCAAACAGATCGCTATGCTCACCTAATGCGGGGAGCGCAATAGCATTCCATGCCTGATTCATGGCCGCGACACTAAATTCATTGTCTTCATTGCAGATGGCCGACACCGCCTCGTTTAAGCGAGTAAATCGCGCCCTTGTGGCCCGAGAATGAATTTGACAAAAAGTGGAGTGAACCCCAAAAAAGGCGTGCGACTGTGGGATAGGGGTATATGGCAATTTAGCGTATTGCTCAACCAATAATCCCGCCTCGGCAAATTGCTTCAGCTGCAAAAAACGCTCATCGAGGGCGCTGTCGGGTAACAGGCCCGCTCGCACCTCTTCACTGGTTTTCATTAATAAACCAATGGCCAGCAGCGCCGGCTCCCAATCGAGTCCTAAACCCACTAACAACTCTAGGCTGTACTCATAACTCTTTTCAAGCCAAATCGGAGAGGGCTTAACTACCGCCTTATTTCCACTATTTTGCACATCAAATTGAAATGCATCGGGATGAAACAACACGATACGCGCGACTTCTGGGCAAGACATACTCAGCGAGCGGTACTTGTTACCGCCAAGATGACGGTCGAGTTTAGGATAGGTCTTACAAGTGTCGCTTAAGGCGGCTTCACCAGCATGTTTATGAATATTGCACAGCTTTTGCTCATCGAGAAACGGACAGCCCCCCTGTTCATCAAGCTTTACCGTGGCCCAATTAGCCGCATTTTTTTTCACTTCGGTAAAGGCTATTTTGGCAAGCGAGGCAAACTTAGGATGGCTAACGGTTTTTTTATAGCTTTTTTTGTCAAACGTAATGGTCCAATCGTTACAGCAACTGTCTTCACACTCGGGGCCAACACAGTTAAATAGACTGACATAATTGGGTTTGATCACAAGATTGTTCATGGGGCCACTTACTTACGCTTAAATTTTAAGTAAGGTAACAAGAAAGCTGGCGCATCGACAAGCTGAATTCATTGACACAGCACTCACCAGCAAATGTTAAACCCTTTTGCCCTGTCGATGCCGCCGTAATTGGCCCTGGCACTATTAAGCCTATTAATAAAAGCAATAGCTTAAGCAGGCTCCATCCATGATGCTAATGACCCTATCGATAACACTAAGCCGATCCTTTATGGATTATCCCCCGTATAACCCCACGGTCTGAATCAACCACTTATTTGATGCAATCGACAATCAATGCAATTAGAAGATGAATGTTAAATTGCAATGTGTTACCAATATCTTACTCGCGCATTATTTGACCAAGGCTTGTCCCTAAGGTGATGCACTACAGGAGTTGTCATGAGTACAAGCGTTATTACGCTAGATAAGATCTGCAAAGGATTTACCGACGGCGATAAGTTTCATCAGGTACTCGATCATGTCGATTTACACCTGCAGCGAGGCGACACCGTTGCCTTAACCGGCCCCAGTGGCTGCGGTAAAAGCACCTTACTCAATATTATTGCTGGCTTTGAGCGGCCGACCTCGGGCACCTTATCCCTTTTGGGAACGCCAACCACCCAGTGGAATGATGCGTGCTGGAGTGAGTTTCGCCACCAGCAACTAGGGGTTGTTTTTCAGCAATTTAATCTACTCACCCCGCTTAATGTTGAAGACAATATCGCTTTCCCCTTGCACCTCAATAACGAGCGCTGGAACCCTTGGTGCGATCACCTCGTCGACACCTTGGGGCTTAGCGCCCTGCGTAAACGCCATGTGGAAACCCTGTCCGGTGGACAACAGCAACGCGTGGCCATTGCAAGGGCGCTGGCACATAAACCTGCGCTGTTACTCGCCGATGAACCCACAGGCAATTTAGATCAACAGGCCAGCCTTGAGGTGATGCGCCTGATTTGCGCTCTCGCGGCTGAGCACCACACCAGTATTTTAATGGTCACCCATAGCCAAGAGTGCGCCGAGTTTATGCAGCGCCGCTGGCACCTGGATTTGGGTAAGGTTCATGAATAACCCACCCAGTAGCCGTCACATCGGTAATCCTCAAGCCCTAAAAGGTTGGCAACTCACCCTGCGGGTGTTCTTGGCTCATTATCGACAATCACCGCTGCAAGCGGGCGCGATTATTATCGGTATTATCCTCGCGGTCACCCTGCTTACAGGCGTGCGCGCGACCAATGAAAATGCGATCAACAGCTATAGTAACGCCACCGAACTGTTAAGCCAGCAAGCCAAGTGGTTTATCACCCCACTGCCTAATACCCCCTTAAATGAACAGCTCTATTTTACCTTGCGCCAACAGGGGATCACCCACAGCTTGGCGGTGGTGCAAGGCATGCTGGTGGACGAACAGGCACGGAACTGGCAAGTTCAAGGCAGTGATATTATCGCCGCCATGAGCGCAGCCCGCGGCCATAGCTCAAATGACGAGAACACCGCAAGTCGGCATCGCTTTAACGGTAACGCGCTGCCACTGGCAAAACTTATCGCTGGTGAGCCTATCGTATTAATGAGTCAATCAAACGTCGAGCAGCTCAATCAACCTACGCTGACTGTCGAAGGGCAAACGCTCAGTGTTATCGCCGTGGATGACCAACTTAATTTAGGCAACCGCCTACTGATGGATATCTCACTGGCGCAGCAACTGCTCAATAAACCGCAGCAACTGAGTTATATCGCCATTTTTAACGATGTTAGCGCACAAAAAAACCAAATAGAGCAGTGGCTTGAGGATAAGGCTCATCTCAGCCCAAGTGACAATGGCGACAGCATGAAGGCGCTCACAAACAGCTTTCACCTGAACCTCACCGCCATGAGTTTACTGGCCTTTATTGTCGGCCTGTTTATCGCCTATAACGGCGTGCGTTACAGCCTGCTTAAACGTAAACGACTGATCACTCAGTTGCAGCAGCAAGGCATCATGAAACTGTCAATCATGTCGGCATTAGCCAGCGAGCTGCTGGTGTTGGTTGTGGTAGGTTCGCTCATCGGCTTTATTGGCGGCTTGCAGCTCAGTTACTGGTTACAACCTATGGTCTCAGTGACCCTAGAACAGCTCTATGGGGCCACCATTTTACCGGGAATATGGCAATGGCAATGGCTCGCTCAGGCGACCTTATTAACCTTTATCGCCGCCTTACTGGCCTGTAGCTCGCTGTTTATTGAGCTGCTGCGCCAACCGCTGGCCCAGAGCGCTGGGCAATTTCATCAACAAGCCAGTGCCCATCGCGCCCATAAGCGGCAACTATGGGTGTCGCTATGCTTAGCAACCGTCGCCTTAACCGGCATGGCATTAACCGACAATTATCGGATCACCATGGCGTTATTAGGCTTAGTGGTGCTCAGTATCCCGCTGGCCCTGCCTTGGTTATTGCAGCAATTAATTCAAGTTATTGAGCGAGTGGCACCCAAAGGGTTAATTGGTTATCAAATTGCCGAGACCAAGGAGCTGATCCCGCCGCTCTCTCTTGCCATGATGGCCATTCTGCTGGCACTCACGGCCAATATTTCGATGAATAGCCTAGTGAGCAGTTTCGAGCTCACGCTCAAACAGTGGCTCAATGCGCGTTTGCATGCCGACCTTTATATCCGCCCACCTGCTAGCCAGATGCAGCAAATTGCAGATTATTTAGCCGCCGATAAACAGGTCACTGGCATTTATGAGCAGTGGTCGATTAAGAGCCGCGCTGAGCAGCAGCCTATCTATTTAGTGGCCCGCGATGACTACTCAGTTGAGCACACCACAGTGCTTAAAACTGCGGTCGATAACTTATGGCAACGCTTTTTAATCGCTGATGTGGTGATGATAAGTGAACCTTTTGCCATCAAACACCAGTTGCGGTTAAACGACACCATAAAGGTCGATGTGCTTGGCGATATCCCCCTCAGAGTAGGGGCGATTTACTACGACTATGGCAATCCCTATGGGGAGGTGATCGTCTCGACTGTCACCTGGCACCAAGCCATGCTGTCCACCTTACCCATTAGCCTAGCGGTCACCTATCAGGGCGACTTAGCGCAATTAAGCCAGCGCTTGATGCAAAGGTTTTCACTGTCAGATGCACAGATATACAGCCAAGCCCGTATTAAGGCGCAAGCGATAGAGATGTTTAAACGCACCTTTTCTATTACTAAGGTGCTTAATAGCTTAACCTTATTGGTGGCCGCCATAGGATTGTTTAGCGCCTGTTATATGTTGACCCAAGCCCGTATGGCGCCGATTGCACGCCTGTACACCTTAGGGGTTAATCGCCGTCAACTCTCCCTAATGGTCACCAGCCAGATGCTACTAATGGTCATACTCACCAGTATTGTTGCCCTGCCGACTGGTGCGCTACTAGGCTACTTGCTGATCAATAAAGTGACCCTACAAGCCTTTGGTTGGAGCATTGCCATGATATGGGATTGGCAAGCCTACTTCGACGTGACTCTGCTCGCCCTCGTCGCTAGCGGCTTTGCCGTAGCCCTGCCCTTGTATCAGCAAACTCGCCGCCCTCTCATCAGTAGCCTACAGAGTGATGTGTTATGACACTATTATCCTCGCCCCGCGCGGGCCTGTTTATCCTATTACTCTTACTGCTTGGCTGCGATGCACCAGACACCAACCCTCAAAGCGCAATGGGCTCACTGATGGGCGATAATCTACAGGGCTATACTCAGGTCACCCCAGGGCAAACCCTGCGCTTTCCTGAAGATCACCAAGCCCATAACGATTTTCGCCAAGAATGGTGGTATTTGACCGCCAATCTCACCACGGCATCGGGCCAACCTCTGGGGCTGCAATGGACACAATTTAGGATAGCCCTATCGCCCAAGGCGAGTGAGTCCTCATCAGACTGGGCCACTAACCAGCTGTATATGGCCCACAGCGCGGTGACCACCGCACAGCAACATGTGGCAAAAGAGCGCTGGTCACGTGCCCAACCTCAATTAGCCGGCAGCGATGCCGCGCCACTGACGATTAAACTCGACAACTGGCAGTGGCAGAGCCAAAGCCAAGACCTGTTTCCGGCAACCTTAACCGTCAGCGATGAGCAGCTCAGTTATCGATTGTCACTTACAACTAGCGCCCCTTATCAATTACAGGGCGATAAGGGCTACAGCATTAAAAGCGGTGATGGCAGCGTCGCCTCTTATTACTATAGCCAGCCTTTCATCCAAGTCACTGGCGAAGTCACCCTAGAGGGGAAGTCAGTTAATGTCTCAGGCGATGCTTGGCTCGACAGAGAGTGGAGCTCACAGTTTCTCAATAAACATCAACAGGGCTGGGATTGGTTTGCGCTGCGTTTAGACGATGGCTCGGCGCTGATGCTGTTTCAGTTGCGCAGCGGCGATAATCAGGTGAGTCATTTCTACAGCGCCAGACGCATGTATGCCGATGGCAGCGGCCGTAATATCGACTCCACCAGCGCCCCGGCAGACATTGAGATGACACCCACCGACTGGCAACAAACGCCGTCGGGTCGATACCCAGTGGCTTGGCGTATCGCCATTGCAAGTGAACAACTGCAACTGACGATTAAGCCATTAAATCGTGACAGCCATATGCCATTGAGCGTGAGTTATTGGGAAGGGCCCATTAGCATATCGGGGAGTCACCAAGGCACTGGCTATATGGAACTGACAGGCTATTGACGGATAAGGAGTGGCCCAGCCATAGATAGGCGTGCTCACTCCCTCCCTTACTCGCAGGGCGCGACAAACTGCCCGCTTAAGCGTCCTCACCGGCATATCTATCTTGTTAATCATTGAAGTGGCGAAGTCCCCATCGACTTACTAAGCTGATTAATTACAACGAAAGCGCAGCCCCATAAATAACGAACTGAGCGTTAGATCACGCTTAAAAACTTGATCTTGATCGACAAACCGCTCAGTTATACCAATCTAAGTAAAAATATGATCTAATTGTATTTATCATATTCTCTTCATTTGTTGTTATGGATAACTTTAAGAATACCGACTTTAATTCACTAGCTCGTAAGCAAACATCTATTCAAATGAAGATGCGGCTACTTGCACTTGCTCATTTTCAAGATGGAAAGTCCCGAACACAAATTGCACGTTTTTTGAAAGTGAGTAGAACGAGTGTTAATAAGTGGGTACATGTCTTTTTAGAGGAAGGCTTAGCTGGGTTGCAAGAGAAGCCACGTACAGGTAGGCCACCATTTCTTAGCAAGAAACAACAAGCCCAACTCGCTGACTATATAGAAAAAAGAGCAAATAGCGATCAAGGTGGTAGATTGACGGGGGCACATATTCATAGCTACATTTTATCTGAGTTTGGTAAAAGCTATCATCCTGACTCAATCTATTATTTGTTGAATCATATGGGGTTTTCGTGGATAACCTCACGCTCTAAGCACCCAAAACAATCAATTGAAGCCCAGGAGGAGTTTAAAAAAATTCCAAATTAAAACGATCCTTAAGATCCCCGGGCACCTTTCTTTAGATCGCATTGATATTTGGTTTCAAGATGAAGCAAGATTTGGCCAACAAAATACGACAACGAAGATTTGGGCCAGAACGGGTACCAGACCACGGGTTGTACGGCAGCAGCAATTCGAATATGCATACCTATTTGGTTCTGTATGTCCTAATAGGGGCATAGGTCAGGCAATAGTCGTTCCATGGACGAGCAAGGAAGCGATGCACCTCCACTTAAAACAGATCTCGGACGTCACTGATATAGATCGACATGCTGTCGTGATAATGGATGGAGCCGGTTGGCATACCGAAGGTATCGCAGATGAATTCAAAAATGTCAGCATCATCAAATTACCGCCTTATTCACCAGAGCTAAATTCAATCGAACAAGTATGGAGCTGGATGCGCCAGCATTGTCTCGCCAATAGAGTTTTTAGAAATTATGAAGACATTGTCGATAGCGTTTGTGATGCCTGGAATACCTTTACCGATAGTTCAGAACGAGTGACACAAATGTGTTCTAGGGACTGGGCAAATATGACCAGTTAGTTTTCCAGTTTGGTATTACCTCTCTGGAGGTATGCCCACAAAAAAAACACGGTTTAAACTCAATTTAATCCTAAGGCGGTCACCATAACTAACCAACTGAGTTGGCTACTGTTACTGCGAATAACAAGGTAAACCCCATGCGTCAGGAATATCACGTTACAAGCTTAGTGGTACATGCCGCGCCGAGCGCGGTGACACAAGTGACAGCTGGTATCGAGGCCCTAACTGGCGCCGATATCCACGCTATCAGCGACCAAGCAAAATTTGTGGTCACCCTAGAGGGTGAGTCACAAGCATCTATACTCAAAAACATCGAAGCCATTAACGCCCTCAACGGGGTGCTATCGAGCAGCCTTGTCTACCATCAAGTTGAACCTATAGCAGAAAAGAGTGAGGAAACACCATGAGCATTAGCCGCCGCGAGTTTCTCAAAGCCAACGCCGCAGTTGCCGCTGCGACCGCTGTTGGGGTCACTCTGCCAGTGAAGATCGTTGAAGCCGCTGAGCAGAAGGACACCATCAAGTGGGATAAAGCCCCCTGCCGTTTTTGTGGCGTGGGCTGTAGCGTATTAGTGGGCACCAATAACGGCAAAGTGGTCGCCACTAAGGGCGATCCAGAAAGCCCGGTTAACAAAGGCCTTAACTGTATTAAGGGCTACTTTCTATCAAAAATCATGTATGGCAAAGACAGACTCACTACGCCACTGCTGCGCATGAAGGATGGCCAATATCATAAAGAGGGCGAATTTACCCCTGTCAGCTGGGATGTCGCTTTAGATACCATGGCTGAAAAATGGAAACACACCCTCAAGACCAAAGGGCCGACCGCGGTAGGTATGTTTGGCTCAGGCCAATGGACCATTTGGGAAGGTTATGCCGCCTCGAAACTGCACAAAGCGGGTTTTCTCACCAACAACATCGACCCCAACGCGCGTCACTGTATGGCATCTGCCGTGGGTGGCTTTATGCGTACCTTTGGTATCGATGAGCCCATGGGTTGTTATGATGATTTAGAAGCGGCCGACCACTTTGTGTTGTGGGGCGCCAACATGGCCGAGATGCATCCCATTTTGTGGGCACGTTTGTCAGATCGCCGCCTCAGTAATGCCGATTGTCGGGTACATGTATTATCCACCTTCGAAAACCGCAGCTTCGACCTCGCCGATAATGCCATGGTGTTTAAGCCGCAATCCGATCTGGTGATTTTGAACTACATAGCCAACTACATCATCCAAAACGATGCGGTTAACAAGGACTTTGTTAACAAGCACACCAAGTTTGCCTTAGGCATCACAGATATAGGTTACGGCTTACGTCCAGAGCATCCGTTAGAGCAACAAGCCAAAAACCCAGGTAATGGCAAGTCGACGCCAATCAGCTTCGATGAGTACGCTAAGTTTGTTAGCACCTACACCTTGGAATACGCCGCCAAGATGAGTGGCGTTGAACCTGAAAAGCTCGACATCATGGCCAAAGCCTACGCCGATCCCAATGTGAAAATCATGAGTCTGTGGACCATGGGGATCAACCAGCACGTCCGTGGTGTTTGGGCCAATAACATGCTCTACAACATTCATCTACTCACAGGTAAAATTGCCACACCGGGTAACAGCCCGTTCTCACTCACAGGCCAACCTTCGGCCTGTGGTACCGCTCGTGAAGTGGGTACTTTTGCTCACCGCCTACCTGCTGACATGGTGGTCGCCAATCCAGAGCATCGCGCCATCACAGAGCAACGTTGGCAGTTGCCCGAAGGTACTATTCCGCCCAAGCCGGGTTATCACGCGGTATTACAAAGCCGTATGCTCAAAGATGGCAAGCTTAACTGTTACTGGACCATGTGCACCAACAACATGCAGGCAGGCCCCAATATTAACGATGAAATTTACCCCGGTTTCCGTAACCCAGACAATTTCATCGTGGTCTCTGACCCTTACCCAACCGTCACTGCCATGGCAGCAGATTTGATTCTGCCAACGGCCATGTGGGTTGAAAAAGAGGGCGCCTATGGTAATGCCGAGCGTCGTACCCATATGTGGCATCAGCAAGTTCAAGCGCCAGAAGGGGCTAAGTCTGACTTATGGCAATTAATTGAGTTTTCGAAGCGCTTTAAAGTGTCAGAAGTATGGCCAGCTGAGCTAATAGCCAAGAAGCCTGAGTACGCCGATAAAACCCTGTATGAGGTGTTATTTGCTAACGGTGTGGTCAACAAGTACCCGCTGTCAGACTGCAAAGGCGAGCTTAACGATGAGTCTGCGGCCGTGGGTTATTACCTGCAAAAAGGCCTGTTCGAGGAGTATGCCCAGTTTGGTCGCGGTCATGGCCACGACTTGGCGGACTTTGATGCCTACCATGCCTCTCGCGGTCTGCGCTGGCCTGTCGTTAAGGGCAAAGAAACCCTGCGCCGCTTTGTCGAAGGCAGCGATCCTTACGTTAAGGCTGGCGAAGGCTTTCGCTTCTACGGTAAGCCTGATGGCAAAGCGGTGATTTTCGCCCTGCCTTATGAACCCGCTGCCGAAGAGCCAAACGCAGAATATGACTTATGGATGTCAACTGGTCGCGTACTAGAGCACTGGCATACCGGCTCCATGACCGCTCGCGTGCCAGAGCTTTACCGCGCCTATCCCGATGCACAAATTTTTATGCATCCAGAAGACGCCAAAGCCCGAGGCCTACAGCGCGGCGATGAGGTGATCGTTGCCTCACCTCGCGGTGAAGTCAAAACCCGCGTCGAAACCAAAGGCCGTAACAAGCCGCCAAGAGGCGTGGTGTTTATGCCGTTTTTCGATGCTCGCCAACTGGTGAATAAGCTGATGCTCGACGCGACCGATCCGTTATCGAAAGAGACCGATTACAAGAAGTGTCCGGTAAAAGTGATGAAGGCCTAAGGCATGTTATTTAACCATGAGTTTGCACCACTAAAAGAGGTTTAAGCAGTACGCTATGAGTAAGGTCAATCGACACACCCAAGCCAAAGGCGTTAATCGCCGCCAGTTTTTAGCCACCTCGGCTAAGGCTGGCTGTGCGATGGGATTATTGGGATTAGGGATCACCGGCGTGGCGAAGCAATCATCGCACCTTGACCCGTTAGCAATAAGGCCCCCAGGCGCATTAGCAGAAGATGACTTCTTATCTGCCTGCGTGCGCTGTGGTCTGTGTGTTGAGGCTTGCCCGTACGACACCCTGAAACTGGCCCGCTGGTTTGAGGGTGCGCCGACGGGGACACCTTACTTTACGGCGCGCAAGATCCCCTGCGAAATGTGTGAAGATATCCCCTGTGTTAAAGCCTGCCCCTCGGGCTCGCTGGATCACAACTTGACGGATATCACCCAAGCAAAAATGGGGGTTGCGGTGCTTATCGACCAAGAAAATTGCCTCAACTTTAAGGGGCTTCGCTGCGATGTGTGTTATCGCGTTTGCCCATTGATTGATGAAGCAATCACCCTTAAGCGCCAGCACAATCAACGTAGCAACCATCACGCCCTGTTTATCCCCACGGTCAACAGCGACAGCTGCACCGGCTGTGGGAAGTGTGAGCATGCTTGCGTGTTGCAAGAAGCGGCGATCAAAGTGCTACCGCCCCATATTGCCAAGGGCAAAACCGCCACCCACGATACCTATATCAATACCGAAGAGACCACGCTTGAGATGTTAAACAAGGGGTCACGCCATGACGCATAACAGCATGGGTCATACCACAAACAAAGGTGCCAAGACGCGCTTTGACCAAGCCGCGATTGACCAATTCGGCTGGTGGCGCGCCCACAAGTTTCTATTGCTGCGCCGCGCTTGCCAGCTAGGTGTGCTGTTTGCCTTTGCGATTGGCCCTTGGTTTGGCTTCTGGCTGCTTAAGGGGAATCTGTCTAGCAGTGAGTTATTAGGTGCCGTCCACTTGGCCGACCCGCTAGCGACACTGCAAGTGCTGATGAGCGGCCACTGGCCAGAGCTCAGTTTGCTACTTGGCGCCGCGGTTATCGCCATCTTCTATTGGCTAGCAGGTGGGCGGGTATTTTGCAGCTGGGTATGCCCAGTCAACCTAGTGACTGATGCCGCCAGCTGGCTAAGGCGTAAGTTACATTTACCACGCACAAGCGAAATGCCACGGCATTTACGCTATTACCTATTAGCCGTGGTACTCATACTGCCGCTGCTCACCGGTATTGCGGTGTGGGAATGGGTGAACCCGGTGCCCATACTCTATCGCGCCCTCTTGTTTGGCGCAGGGAGTGGCTTGTGGATATTAGCCGCCATCTTTTTGCTCGATCTCTTCATTTGCGAGCGAGCCTGGTGTGGTCACCTCTGCCCAACCGGGGCGATGTTTGCCCTACTGGGTAAAACCAGCCCAATCAAAATCAGCGCAGTTAACGCCAGCAGCTGCGATAACTGCATGGCCTGTTTTGAGGTCTGCCCCGAGCGCCAAGTATTAAAACCTGCACTAAAAGGGAAAAATCCCATGATAACCGACAGTGACTGCACTCTATGTGGTCGCTGCATCGATGTCTGTGCTCCACGCGTATTTCAGTATCAAAATCGAATTGCCCTAAAGGCGGAGAACAACCAATGAAAAAAGCACTCACTTTAGTCGCGCTCATGGCGCTCAATGCCAGCGCTACTGAACTCGCACCAACCAAAACAGAGCCCGTTAATGTGAGCTCGCTCAGCCACGCGGCGATCACTGAGGTACGCGCTGCCGATGCGATGCCCACTTACCCTAAAAAGGGAGAGCCGATAGCCCGCAGCTTTGTCCACCAGCCCCCGCTAATTCCCCATAAGGCTGATTATAAAATTACCATTAAGAAAAACGGCTGCATGACTTGCCACAGCCCAGAAAAAGCCGTGCGCATGAAAGCAACCCCAATTCATGACTCGCATATGCAGGCCGATAGCCAACTCAACAATGAGTATTTCAACTGTACTACGTGCCACGTACCGCAAGCGGAGAACAAGCAGAAGTTGGTTGAGAATAACTTTTCTAACCAATAAGGTGCGAGATTCGAGCAGGCTTGAAAACTAGCCTATTGTTACAAGCAAAGGCCACCTAGCAATAGGTGGTTTTTTATTGTGTTTGCAATAATGGCAAAGTGTTTGAAGGTTTCACCTTCATGGTGAGTTGTCTGCTAGCACGACGGTATTCTGCCTGTGAATGCTGATAGCAGTTGTTGTAGCATCTAGCTCAAGTATTACTTGGCGGCCTATTTGAAGGTCGCACCTTCAATAGGTGTTAATTGCTTGCAGCAGGCTTTATGTGTAAGCACTCTTTTGGCTCGGTGAGTGAAGCATAGCTTCGTGCTTATGAACGAGAGACAGGGATTGTCGAACTGGCTTTTAGATAGGGATATCGTTGTGCGCCGTCCCTATACGCTCCACGGCGGTATCTGACCTCCATGGATGGAGGGAATGCCAAAAAATGTAAGGAACATTTTTGGCCATGCCGCCAAGGGCCAAAACCGCGCTTACACCTATATCTAACGCCTCTTCGATTTAGCCGCATTTGATGTGGGTTGCTAGTTAAAGGCTAACGTGCTTTTGCCCCAAAGTGTGCTGGTCTTGGAATGAAGAACGATGACATTTGTTTGAGTAGCGGCTGGCTGTATTTTCATTTATTGAAAGTGTTTGAAGGTCGAACCTTCACTGTTGTTAATCGCCTGTCCGGCGGGGAATGTGCAAGCGCTCTTTTGGCTCGGTGAGTGAAGCATAGCTTCGTGCTTACGAACGAGAGGCATGGATGCCGAACTGGCTTTTAGGCATGGACGTTGTTCAAGCACGTCCGTGTGGGCTCTGCGAAATCATCCATGATTTCGAAGGCCAAAACCGCGCTTACACCTCTACCTAACGCCTCTTCGATTGGACTTCATTTGATACGACTAGTGAGTTAAAGGCTAAGAAGCTTTTGCCCCTTTCCTCGTTAGAGTTATTACTCTCGTCGTTCTTAATCATCGATGTTTAACCAAATTTCCCTAATAATTAGCTATGCGTTGGATTGATTGTTTTTTGGCTTGCATCTACTGATTTGATGACTATTCAGAACTATTAAAAACCTTTAATATGAGCATCTTGCTTTTAAATAACGGAATGATTTGATGAGCAAAGAATGGATCGATGAACTTAAAAAACTGTTTTTCTCCCCAAACCTTGACGGTGTAGATGTTCCGAGAGCTGTAGACTTGAAACTAAAGCATATACCCCAAAGGTTATTTAAGTATCGTACTTTTGGGAAGTACTCGCTAGATAACCTTAAAAACAACACTCTATGGTGCTGTAAAGCTAGTCAGTTCAATGATCCGTATGATAGCTCGTTTTTCTTCCAATACCATCCTGATACATTGGCAAATAATCACTTGAAGAATGCTCATGGCCTTTACACAAAAGATGAGATAGCAATAATAAAAGGCTCTTCAGACCCATTAATGACTATCGCAGAAATAATCTCGGCTAAATCTCATAACTGCCCAGCCCCAGAGAAAGTACATGACATTCTTTTAGGTAAAAATTTTAACATCGAACAAGTTAAGCAGATTAATCAGTATCTAAAAAATGGTCCTAACATTTGCTCGTTGAGTGAACGAGTTGATTCAACCTTGATGTGGTCACATTATACAAATGAGCACAAGGGTTTTGTTATGGAATATGATTTTTCGGAGTTAGATCGAGAATCAGGTTTGGGAAGGTTAGTCTGGCCCGTTATCTATGAAGACCGCTTATTTGACGCATCGAACTATTTTGAAGTGGGTTTAAACGGAGGAGCAGCAAGCAATATGATGGGTATTGTATCCTCAATGCATAAAGCAAAGGATTGGGAATACGAGCATGAATGGCGCTTAATTTTGATGAATGGGTTCTCTGAACCAGCGGGTAATAAGCCATCACCATCTGTAAAAGCAATTTATTTGGGCGCAAAGATGCTGCCAAAAAACAGAACGAGACTAATCAATATCGCTATAGAGAAAAAAATTCCAGTATATGAGATGAAGCTTTCAGACTACGAGTTCAAGATGGAGCCAAAACCAGTATTTGAACCTTGAGCATATCTATGTTTCGCCAAGGAATAATGAATATCACTTATTCTCTCGCTTCCATTTGTATAGGTACGTGACAGTAAAATGCAGCAGACTCGTTTATGCCCCAAAGTGTGTTTCGCAGTTAAAATGGAAAATGGTTCAAGTAGGGTTTTGCCTATAGAAAAGTTGATGTGAAAGGGTCTAGTTCAACCAAGAAGTTATGCATGTCCCATTTTTTGGTTTAATGAGTTAGTTCATTTTTATGTCTCAGTTTTAGCCCTTTAATATTTGGTTGTGCTAATTTAAGAAATTTTAGGTCGTACAAGTTGTAGACAAACTGAAAGTGCGTTATGTTGTTGATTTAAATTAGATGGTCAGAATTTTTCTAATGGTTTCTGTCAGGTAATTTATGTGATGAAATAATGTTGAGTAAGGGTTTTTATGAAAGTTTTTGGATTTAATTGGAGCTTTATTGCACCAATTATACTATTGATAATAGTAGTGGTTTGGATTGGTTTTTATGTGGTTGGTAAAAACCTACTAGCTAAAGATATGGTTTTTGCATACACAGCTTTAGCCGCAGCTGTTATTATGTTTATATTGAATGTCATATTTTCAATGAAGAGCGATAATGTTACTAAAGTAGTTAGACCCCATTTATATCATTATGGTAATTCTATTGATATACACTCTATTTCAAGCAGTGATAATGTTAAACCATCATTCACTGTTTTTAAACGTGATGTGATTTCCAGATTTTTGGAGATTCCTGATTCTCGAGATGCATTTAAATATGATTTAGATAGTAGGAAAGCATTAGGTATAAAACTATCGGAGTACTTAAGAATTAATATTGTCGGTATGCTGCTTGAACTATTCCCTGACTGGTCGTCTACTTCTATAGTTTTCAGAAATGAATCGAGGACTAGTTTTAATAATGATAGGGTTTATGCAGGTAAAAACACCTTCTTTTCTATTCAAGATTTGATTGATAATCTGAAACTACCTATAACACCAGAGATATTAGATTTTGGTATAGTTAATGGATTAACCCTTCCGCCGAACACTAAAATTTCAGGCACTGATGAAAGCATTGTTATTGACACCCCATTTATTAATATTTATATTTCTATTAGCTTAAATTATAACTTCGATGCTGGGAATGTTCAGTATAAACCCGATGGAAGCACTTATCTGTATTTAGATGGTAAAGATCTTGATAAATTACATCATTATGCCAACATAAAAATGACATCTCAAACTAAAAAGGAGAGGTCAGGAAACCCAAAACTAGAAAACTATATTAGTTGGTCTAATAAGTTATTTGAACATATAGATCGAAGTTTTAAACCAACACAGCATGGTTAGTGATTATATAAATCAAAAGTGGACATCCACTCTTAATGGCATAACAATAAACCTCCGACTATGCTTTGGTCTAGGGAATCCCCAGATAATTTCTTTTACAATCAATTAGTAGACACGCATGGTGCTGTTTGATCTAATCAATTTCGCCAAAAACAAACTAGAACAACACCATGCGTGACATTACAATACTACATGACTCTCTTAGCAATCAATGCTCTTCCATCCACAAAAAACGTCTTAATTCTCTTATGGTTGCCACTAAATCATTACTAGATGGTGATCAACTCTCTTTGACCCAGCTAGGCCGTAATATCTCTGGTAATGTGGCGCCTAAGCACAGTATCAAACGCATTGACCGCTTGCTCGGTAATCGCCACATCAATAACGACCGATTGACGATATATCGCTGGCATGCAATGCATCTTTGCGGTGCTAACCCAATGCCTATCGTGCTTGTCGATTGGGCCGATGTAAGAGAACAACTCCGCTTGATGACATTGCGCGCCTCCATCAGTGTTCAAGGGCGCAGCGTGACCCTTTATGAGCGTACTTTTGAATTCAAAGATTACAACGCACCTCGCAGCCACAATGTTTTTCTGACTGAGTTGGCAAAGGTGCTTCCGAATGGCTGCTGTCCGCTAATCGTCACCGATGCTGGCTATCGCAATACTTGGTTCGCTCAAGTAGCAAGTCACGGCTGGTTTTGGTTAGGGCGTGTTCGTGGTGACGTCAGTTATCAGCATGTTGGAACACATCAATGGCACTCCAATAAGTCGCTTTACCCAACAGCAACGAACAAAGCCAAATACATCGGCCGTGTTAACCTTGCCCGAAAAAGCCCATTGCCCTGTCATTTACACCTGTACAAAGCGAAAGAAAAAGGTCGTAAAGACCGCCGTTCCTCAAATGCAGGAAGAAACCATACCGCCCAAGCAAGCTACGGAAGAAGCAGCAAAGAGCCGTGGCTATTGGCAACCAACTTACCACCTAATCACTTTAACTCGGTCCAAGTGACAAAGCTCTACGCTAAGCGAATGCAGATTGAAGAGACCTTTCGAGACTTGAAGAGTCCACAATACGGCATGGGGCTGAGGCACTGCAAAAGTCGTTGTCCGAAGCGGCTAGATGTGTTGCTGCTCATCGCTATGCTGGCAGAAATTGCCTTATGGCTAATTGGTATCGTTGCCTTACATCTAGGCTGGCAAAAACACTTTCAGGCCAACACCATTCGGCACCGGCCTGTGCTGTCGATTGTCAGATTGGGGAAAGAGGTTCGGCGGAGGGAAAACTATCAAATAACAGCGCAGCATTTACGCTGGGCAATGCATGAATACATAAAGTTGGTTCACACTGCTGGGAGACCTGAATTATGAGGGGATCCCCCAGTGCTTTGGTTAAGCATTAAAGAAGGAGACTTATATATCGCGAACTCGCAGAATTCAAGACACTCCCTATTACCATTGCTGTAGCCGCGTTGTACGGCGTGCAAGTCGTGCAGCACTGCATCGATCCACTCAACAGCTTGTAAGGTGCCGAACTTTACCTTAATCCATAGAAATATTAATCTGAAACTCATTTATTAGAGCAAAAGTCCTGACTCGGAAATGTCCAAAAATAATTTAGCTTTTAACGGTTCTGTGGATACCAATTACGGCTAAATCGAAGAGAGTGATAAGTCGGTGTAGGTGCGGCTGAGGCCTTCGATTTCAGGGATGAAATCGCAGAGCGCCCAAGGATGGGTTTACAGCGGTGCCGAAGAAGCACCTGCACGAAAGGCCTGCGGCAAGCAATTCAACATGATGAAGGTTAACGCTACCATCAATCAATAAAAACAAACTCGACTAAATGCTACCAACCAAAAATGCCAACACCTTCATTCGAAGGCAATTGATAAACCATGAAGCTATGGTTCACAAAACAATCACCAACACCCACTTAGCCGAAGGCAAAATGCTGTAAGCTGCCCTTTCGACAGCACTAATTCGAAAACTTGAGTTCGATGACATTACCCTCTGGGTCGTTGATATAAACCGAGCGTCCGAAACCTTGGGCGCCATAACGCTTGGCAAATCCCTCGGTGGTGATACCAAATTTTGCGAGATAATCCAGTAATGCCTGCTCATCCATTGAGGTGATGAGCAGGCATACATGGTCGACATTACGGCCATCTTGCTGCGGTGCTTTACCACCGAGGCGGCCGAGTTCACTATCGCAGGTGACAATATCAATGAGGGCGGTGCCTGCGCGCAGCTGAGTTAAGCCCTCTTCTGCCAGCTGCCGCTCCAGATGGCAGCCAAGTACCTGGGTATAAAAATGCAGCATAGCCTCAAGCTTGGTGGTACGAAAAACCACATGATCCACTCCGTTAACCTCTATCATGCGCGTTAACCTCCTATGTTTTGGTGCCGTTATTCATTGCTGGTTGCTGAAAGAGTAACCAGTTGATTGCCCAGTTAAACACAAATAGCCCCTATGATTCAAAAATGGGGCTTAGCTATTTTGTTATTGATGTGATTTAGGGTAGCTTGTGATTATCAGCTTTGATGGAGCCTTTTATGAAACAAGGTAAGCACGACGCCCAACTGTTAAAACTCGCCATGGATATTGGTGTAGGTTACGCAAAAAAACGTGGCTTTGCCGATTTTGGCAAAGGCATCTCCCCTAAAGATAAAGTCGAATGTATCTACCGACTGTTAGTGCAAGATAAACTGATCCAGCCCTTGGCCACAGACAAAGAAGATGGCCCTAATATGAAGCACAAATTGATCTTATGGATCAGTCGTCAACTACCTGAAGATCATCCGCTGCTTAACTAAGCCCGATCCTAGGCATTGTCTGGATAACTAAGCTGATGCCTATTCTCTCGAACCTCCACTTGCCCCATCTCTCGTTCCACCAACTGACTGGGTCACAGCTGACCGCCGCCAAGCTTGGTGGGCGGCATATTGACCATTTGATCTCCATCAACAAGCAAAGTAATTCCCTGCAAAGTGGATAAAGATCAGCTATAGATCAAGCATATCCCCCGCTCTTAACTTAAGGATCTGCAGTGGCACTGCGCGGACTCACCAGTCAGCAAGCACAGACACTCTTACAACAATACGGTGAAAACTGCCTGCCTAAACCGCCCAAATTAAGCTTCTTACAACTGTTTGTGACCCAGTTTAAGAGCGCCTTTATCTATGTGCTATTGGCGGCTTTTTTAGTCTGTTTACTATTAGGCCAATTCATTAATGCCATCTTTATTTTTGCCGTGCTGCTGCTCAACGCCATCATAGGGACGCTGCAAGAATACTCAGCCCAGCAAGCGGCCGATGCCCTAGGCAATATGGTGCCGCAGCAAAGCCGTGTCTACCGCGACGGCCACCCAGTGACCATCAACAGCAGCACCTTAGTCCCCGGAGACTATGTGATGCTTGGCAATGGCGATCGCATTGGCGCCGATATTCGCATTGAAAAACAAGACCAATTTAAGGTGGATGAGTCGGCGTTAACTGGCGAGTCGGTAGCGGTTAGCAAGAACGATTTAGCCTTTGCTGGCACCTTAGTCACCCATGGGCGCGCTGAAGGCGAGGTCATTGCCACTGGACAGCAAACTCAAATTGGTCAAATTGCCGATATGGTTCACAGCGGCGGTCACACCAAACCGCCACTGATGCAGCGTATTGAGCGCTTTACTTTGATAATCGCCGTCGCCACCTTGGTGATTATTGCGCTGATCTTTGGTCTCACCCTGCTGCGTGGCGCCGATCTGTCGCAGGTATTCCTGCTTGGGGTGGCACTGGCAGTTTCGGCGATCCCCGAAGGCCTGCCTGCGGCGATCACCGTGGCTTTAGCCATAGGCATGAAACGCATGTCGAAAGCCAATGTCATTGTGCGCAAATTAGTCGCGGTCGAATCATTAGGTTCGTGCACTTATATCGCCTCAGACAAGACAGGCACATTGACGGTTAACGAGATGACCATTAACCAAGTGTGGCTACTCAATGGCGATAAATATCACGTAGCGGGCGCGGGCTTATCTCCCAGCGGCTTGATCCATAAGGGGGATGACACAGATCCCATCAATCTTGATAACGCACCAGCACTGTGCCAACTTGGATTGAGCGGCATATTAGCCAACGAAGCCCACCTTGAGTTTGACCATAACACCATCCACGCCGATGGCGATGGGGTCGATCTGGCATTTCTCGCCTTGGGTTATAAGCTCAATTTACCTATGGCGCCTTCGCTGCAGCCACAGCAAGAGCAGCTGTTTCCCTATGAGTCTGAAAACCAATTTAGTGCCAGCATTAATCTAATAGAAAGCGAACTGGTGGTATCGGTAAAGGGGGCGGTGGAGAAACTGCTCCCCATGTGCAGCCTGACCGAAGCGCAGCTTGCCCAGATCCATCAGCAAACTCACTATATGGCTCAGCATGGCTATCGGGTATTGGCGGTGGCGTCGGCTAAACTGAAACATCCCGGTCACCCTTTTACTGAGCTGTCATTTTTGGGACTGGTCGCCATGAGCGATCCGCTGAGGGATGATGCGATAGCGGCAGTTGATCTTTGCCAGCGGGCCCACATCAAGGTGGCGATGATCACTGGCGATCATCCCGTGACCGCCCTTGCCCTATCCCATCAACTTAAATTGGTATCAGGCAAGAATGATGACGTTGTCACGGGTGAGCAACTCAGCCAGGCACAACAAGCTGGCATAGCTCAGTTTGATGCCTTGGTAGCGCGCCACCGCGTGTTTGCACGGGTGCAGCCTAAGCAGAAGATGGAGATCACTGAATCACTGATTCGCCAAGGAGAATTCGTCGCCATGACAGGCGATGGCGTCAACGATGCTCCAGCGCTTAAACATGCCCATGTGGGCATTGCCATGGGACGTAAAGGCACCGATGTGGCGCGCGAGAGTGCCGACTTAGTGTTAACCGATGATAAATTTAGCTCCATTGTTAAAGGCATTATTGAGGGGCGCATCGTTTACAACAATATCCGCAAGGTGATCTATCTGCTGATCAGTACTGGCGCCGCAGAGCTACTGCTGTTTATTTTGAGTGTCCTGTTTGCCCTGCCCATCCCGCTGTTTCCTCTGCAAATTTTATGGCTCAACCTAGTTACCAACGGCGTGCAAGATGTGGCGCTGGCGTTTGAACCCGCCGAAGGCCATGAGATAGAACAACCGCCACGAAAACCTACTGAGCCGATATTCGATCGTCTTATGCTAGAGCGTGTGTTAGTGAGTGCTTTATGGATGGGGATAATCGCTTTTGGCTTGTTTGCCTTAAACTTAAAAATGGGCGCTAGCGAAGAAGCCGCGCGTAACCTCACCTTAATGTTGATGGTCTTATTTGAAAATGTGCATGCCCTTAACAGTCGCTCGGAGCATAACTCACTATTTGCTATGCCTTGGCTCAGTAATCCACTGCTGTTACTGGGGATTGTGCTTGCTCAGAGCATTCATATTAGCGCCGGCTATTTACCCGGTATTAGCCAAGCACTTGGAATCAGCCCTATCAGTGTATCGCAGTGGCTAATACTCTTAACCACTGCACTTACACTATTACTGATAGATGAATGGCATAAACGCCATTGGCGCCGTCAACGTCAACTACTGCCCATCACATAGGCGTTAAGCTGGCGAGGACAGTAACTGGTCATCCGCGGGGATCACCAATACATTACTGCGGATACGGCTCAACATGGCTTCAGCAGTATTACCGATAACATAACCCAGTAGGCCGCGACGCTGGCGCGCCCCAAGCACCACATAACGAGCCCGTAAACGGCAGGCAAGCTCATATAAACAGAGATCGGGCTCGCCCGCTAAGATATGAATATTATCTTGCGGCAAGCCAAGCTCATCGAGCTGCGACTGATAACGCTGATAAGCCTCTTTAATCAGAGTGCGAGTATTGATGAGATCCATATCTCTGAGGATCTTCGGCACCCGTACCACATAAGCCAGATGCAAGGCGCAACCTGTAGCCTTAGCCAGTTGGCGGGCATGTGTAATTACACTATGGTTAAGCTGCTGTTTTATGGCTTTATCGCTCCCTAAATCGACGGCCATTAGCACACTGTTGGCGCGGTTAACCGGATTATCGGTCAGTAACATCAGCGGAATTTTAACATGGCGGATCAGGTGCCAATCCACAGGTAAATAGTGCTCGGCATCATGAACCGCTTTAACCATTAAATCAAAGCCATGGCGAATAGAGTGATGACAAGCATGTTCGAACAGATCTTTAGTCCACACCGTATTGACGGGGATATCATCGGCTTTAAGCGATTGCAGCTGCGCTTCAATGTCGCTGTTACGTTGCTTCATAATATGCTGCTTCGCCACGGCAGCAAGCCGAGGGTTATAGTGCTCTTTGCCACTAAAAGACTCATAACTATAGGCAAACACCTCGGCCGTTTTGTCCAAGGCCCTCGCAAGCTCCACTCCTGTGGCGATTGCATCGGCTTGTTGCTGCTCTTTTTGCGAAATGATAAACACCTTATCCATGGTTCTCTCCTACCGCTAAACCTTAAGTTGAGCTTAGTCACGGTTTGTGACTTGTGCCTTGATCTTGGTCATAAAATTGACCAAGCTCACTATCATATACACCATTGCGGCAGGAGGCCAATATGGCCATAGATAGCTTTGTGCTGTCACTCTTTTTAATCTTGCTCTGTGGTCGCCTACTGGGTGAACTGTTTAAGCGCTGGCAATTGCCTGCTGTGGTGGGCGAAATGCTGGCAGGCATTCTAATTGGTCCAACCTTGCTTAACTGGATCTCTCCCAATGACACCTTGGCGATTATGGCTGAGCTGGGGGTGATACTACTGCTGTTTTCTATCGGCTGCGAAACCTCAATAAAGCACCTTTATCAAGCCGGCGGCAGCGCCATTGGCGTCGCCTTCATCGGTATCATCCTGCCCGCCGTCGTTGTAGGGATCTGCGCCGTACTCTGGCTTAATCAACCCAGTTTTACCGCCATTTACTTAGGCTGCGCCCTCACGGCGACCAGTATTGGTATCTCGGTGCGCGTACTGGCGCAGGCTAAACAGGCCCAAACCCGCGAGGGTCATATTATTTTGGGGGCGGCGGTGATCGATGATATTGCTGGGGTGATTTTACTCAGCATACTGTTTAAATTCGCCACCTCTGGCGAACTTAGTCTCGCGGCGACCTTGCTGCTTATTATCAAAGTGGTCGATTTTTTACTGTTAGCCCCCCCACTAGCGCGCGGACTCTTGTACCTGTTCAGAGCCATCAGACCCACCGACCATCACAGCGGCTATGAGGCGATAATTACCTTAAGCCTTATCTGTCTATTTGCTTGGATAGCCCATGCGTTTGGCGCACCAGCGCTGCTCGGCGGGTTCGCCGTTGGCTTGGCATTAAGCCGTCAATTTGTGTCGCCGCTGCAGCGTTATTTAAAAAATCCCTTCCCGTTTACCCATAAGATGGAAGAGGCATCGAAACCCTTGGTCGATGTATTTGCGCCTATCTTCTTTGTCTATGTGGGGATCAGTCTCGACTTAAGCCAAGTCGATAGCAGTGTCAGTGGTATGTTAATTCTAATCACACTGTCACTTTTAGCCATTGTCGCAAAAGTCGCAGCCGGCGCCTTTATCAATGGCCCTATGCGGTCTAAATTGATTGTTGGTAGTGCTATGGTGCCAAGGGGAGAAGTGGGGCTGGTGTTTGCCGAGATGGGGCTTCAGATGAACATCATCAGCGCAAAGCTTTTTACCGAACTGGTATTAGTGATCGCCATTACCACCATTGTTGGCCCCTTGTTACTCAAATGGGCGCTGCAATCTTCCCCTCAGGCGACGTCCAAAGGCTCCTCTAACTGATACCTTGTAGCACGTGACTAAACAACAGCTAAAAAAATACCCATCAAACGATGGGTATTTTAATTAGCTTAGCTGGCGCTCAATGGCATCAGTTAACGGGTGATACTACAAACAGGAGTTCGCCTTGTGAGACCTGCTGCCCATTGCTGTTAAGAATACGCTCAATGCGATATTGCTTATCTTCTGGGTACAACACTGCTCCTTGGCGATTAAAGCCTGCCAGCGTCACCTGAGAGAACATCTTCATCGCTTCGGTTAACGCAAGCGTTTGATCGACCGTGACAATGTCACCCTCTTTAACGAAGTCAGCTTCACCCGGTGCTGGCGAGGTATAGAAGATACCCGCGCCTTGTGCTAATACTTTTAGCTCATTGCTCTCACCAACTCGTAGCGATTCGGTATCGACACCCACGGTTTCCGCTGCAGCTTCCATTTCGGCAATCAGCTCAGGAATATCCAGCTCAGCCATGAAGCGTGGTAGATAGTTAGTGTCATACACGCCTTCGTTGAAGGTGCCATCTTTTAAGATACGTGTAAGCAACGGAATATTGGTCGCAATACCTTTAATGACCACTTCGTTGGCAAGATAGTCATGCAGCTTGTTGATCACATCTTCGCGCGACTCACCACGGCAGATGATCTGGGCGATCAAGCTGTCATAGTATGGTGATACCTCTTTGCCTTCGCCGGCAATTGAGATGATCTCGATATCATCGCGCTCAGGCATCGCATATTCGGTGATCACCCCTGGGTGCGGTAATAACTGCAATATGCCATTGCTGTCTAATGCCGCTTTCTCGGCGGTGACACGCACTTCGATAGCATAACCAATCTCTTGTGGCTCAAGGTGCTCAATAGAGCGACCTGCGGCAATGTCGAAACCGGCGCTGACAATATCAATGCCTGAGGTGGCTTCGGTGACAGGATGCTCAACCTGCAGACGAGTATTCATCTCCATGAAGTACACTTCATTGGTATCGAGGTTGTAGATAAATTCTACCGTACCTGCGCCCATGTAATCGGTAGCATCGCCTAATGCACGGGTGTATTCCATCACCTTTTGCTTAAGCTCATCTGGCAACATCGTTGAGCCAGACTCTTCAATCACTTTCTGGTTGTTACGTTGTACCGAACAATCTCGTAAGCCCAGTACCTTAGTATTACCAAACTGATCTCGCAGTAACTGCACTTCAATATGACGCAAAGAGGTAACGTATTTCTCTAGGTAAAGGTCTCCATTACCAAATGCCGCAGCCGCTTCGGTAGAGGTCTTTTGGAATAGAGAGATCATATCTTCTGGGCGTTCAACAACTTGAATACCCTTACCGCCACCACCTTGTACCGCTTTGAGCAGCACTGGGTAACCAATTTCACTGGCCACGTTGACCGCTTGCTCTGCGTTGGTCAAGATACCGTGACTACCAGGGACCACGGGGACATTTTGCGATTGCGAGGTTTTAATCGCATTCGACTTGTTACCCATGGTGGTCATGCTGTGTACGCTAGGACCGATGAAGTTAACGCCGTTGTTGACACACAATGCGGCAAACTGTGGGCTTTCAGACAGGAAGCCAATACCAGGGTGCAGCGCATCAACGTTCTCATATTCAGCCACTTTCAGCACTGAATAGGCGTTAAGGTAACTTTCATCTGAAGTATTACCACCGATACAGACCAGCTTATCATTTTCATTAAGCATGTCGGCCGGCACCGAGGTCATATCAGGATCTGATGCCACCAAGACTACATTGATGTTGTTGTCGTGGGCCTTACGGATAAGTTTAACCGCGGTACAACCACGCGCATGCACCAGTACCTTTTCAATCGGCTTCATCAACTGACGAGGATCGTCTTGAACAATCTCTTCCACCGCCACTTGCATTTCAGGCACTAAGGTCGAAATAGCATTGCCGATCACATCTTCAATTTTAGCCGTCGGTTTAGGCATTAGTGGATCGATACCGCTGAGTTGGTCATCTATGGTGTCACTAAATGGATTAGTGACCAAGGCGTTCATTGCGCCCGGAACCTTAGATAGGTAGTTCGACAGTGTCGAGGTCGATGGCAAGTAGGCGGGTACCACCATCTGACCTGCAAATGGCATGTTAGTGCCAGACAGGTAATATGTTTGCACCAAAGGATGGGTCACAAAACTGGCTTGAGCCCCACCGGTACAGTCACCGAAACCAAACATCAACACTGGCAGTTCATTATCACGAATGAAACGGGTAATACGATCGTTTACCACGGCCATAGAGAACAGCGCTGCCGCCCCTTCTTTAGTCTGCATACCACCAGAACTGATGAAACAGATAACCGGCAGTCTGCGTTTAGCACATTCGATCAACAGCGCGCTGAATTTCTCGGCGCTAGCCATATCGAACGCACCCGCTTGGAATGCGGTATTGGATACCGCCACACCTGCGCGAATGGTTTGTCCCTTGTACTCAACGTTAGCGGTACCGGTGATCAAGCCACACGGACGAATGCCTTTATCGAGTGCATCTTCAATTGATAAACGGAAACCTGGGAAATTGAGTAGGTTAGCCGACATTTTGTCGCCATTTAGCTCATCAAAATCACTGAAGAATTTAGCAATGACATTTTCCCAAGTCATCTTACCCTTGCGCTTCTCATCGCGAAGCACTTTCTGGATAAGCAGATCTTGATAACCCATGGTCAAACGGTTCCAGAAGTCTTTACGACGACCAATACGCACAGGGTTGATGGCACCAGTGTAATCGCTGCTCTTCTCTTCGCTGGCAAAATACTCAGGCAGTAGACGCTCGAAGAAATAGGTCAAGATAACGAATAGACTGTCGTTAAGTTGCGGGAAACCAACGCTCTTCCACTGTTCAGTTTTGGTCAGTAGATCGGCACGGTTTGACTGCGACATAAAATACTTCAGCCACTTATAGAACTTGTTCTTATCGTTAGCGGTATCTTGCTTAGAGATAGCGCGATCGATTGAGTCATGCAGCAGCTTGTCGACAGAGGCGCGCGATAAACTCTTCGTCATCATGGCTTCTTTCGCGATTGAGGCGAGGTTGCCCACCACGTTGTCATACAGCGCATTGAAAATTAAGATGTTATAACATTGCCAAATAAAATCTTCGCGTAGCTCGTCATGGACGATCACATCCAGAACTGTCAGTTGATTAAGCTCTGGCCAGTCAGCTTGCGTCACTTCATCAGGCAAGCTTTCTAGATAGTGGATCAAGCCTTTGAAATTGTTTTCGGCGTTGCCTTTCCAGCGATGGTATAACGACCAACCGATATTGAATAACAGTGCCTTACGCGCCTTTTTATAATTCTCTTTAGGCTCACCTAAAATAAACCGCGTCAGCATGTTACGTTCGGTAGACACATCATCGCGCTTGGCGGTAAAGTTGCTCCATAACTTATTGAGATCTTCGTCGTAAACCAGTTTATCTGGGCTAGATAACCAAGACTGGAATACCTTATCTTGCTCTTGCTGGATACGCGCCAGCAGATCGCCTTCAGGCACGCTCACCTTAGATAAACGGCCATATTGCTCTTGAGAAATAGAATGAATACGGCTACGTAAGGTTAAGTAACGTAGGTAACGGTATGAACTACCGAATAAATTAAGGTGCATCGTTGGATTATCAGCAACCGATAACCCCGCCTGCTCTTCTAGAGCAGAAAGGTTCTTTGACGGGTGCAAGAAACGATTTAAGCTGCGGTCATAATGTTCACGTAAATCTTTCGACTCGCGCACAAACTGCACTGCGGCATTCTCAACCGCTTCAATACTACTAATGATCGCACGGCGAAGATTATGCTGACGCTCATCTTTATCTGACGGAGAAAAATCGATAATGCCATCAATACAACCCGAGGTGTAAAGCTCTTCTGGCGATACACCTACCGACTTAGCACACTCTTGCCATGATAAGTTGTACTTACGCGCAATGCTTTGCAGCCCTTGAGGCTGAATGGTGTTAAAAATACCATCACGCAGTGACAACAAAATGTTAGCCGCAGCTAAGGGGATGGCACCACCAGAGTAGCCAGCGCCAATCACGATACCCACCGTAGGGACATCGACGTTGGCACTTTCGGCAATGGCTTTAGAAATTGTGTGCGCTTGGTTTTGACTGTTAGCCACTTCACCCGCATCGGCACCTGGGGTGTCGATAAGGTAAACGATAGGCATAGCTAATTCAGCAAAATGGCGAATAGCAGCACAAGCGGCTAGATGATGCTCAGGCATCCATGCACCATTACTGGTGGTACGCTCTTGGGCAATAAAACCGATACGGCGAGTGCGAGTACCAAAATTGAGTTCAACCTCAGCACTGTAAAATGGGCCTAAGTGTTTATCGGTGATCAGCTTGCCTTTGAGATCGGCAATAACGCGCTTGGCACCAAGACGGTTTTTATCTAAGGTGGGTTGAATCACTTTAGCGACATAACCATCTACGTCTAATTGTTCCAATTCCTTAAGATTAGACTGAATAGTCTCTTCACTTAATAAACCGTTAATCTGCTCTGACAGACTCTGCTTACTGTGTTTTGGAAACAAAGAAAAATCTTGTGCCAAATGCTCCGCTTGAAGAAAAAGCGGATCGGCAGTTTGAACCTGAGTCGTGTTTGTGGGCTGATTGGTGCTGGTCATCAATTGATCCTCTGCTTTAGCCTCTAAAATTTTTAGCCAATAAATATAACTTTGTTATAGGGTCAAATGCTATTAAACTGGCTTAGACGCTATGTTCCATTTTTGAGACAGTGATAAAATAATGCCAGATTTGAACGGTATGATGCTATTCGCAGCGGTAGTGAGAGCTAAGAGTTTCTCTCAAGCGGCTCGCGATATCGGCATGCCAAAGTCGACCATCAGTCGTAAAGTCGCCCAACTCGAAGAGCAGTTAGGCGTGCGTTTATTGCAGCGTGATACGCGTAATTTAAGCCTTACTCAAGTGGGTGCATTATTTTATCAACACTGCAGTAGTATTAACGATGAAGTCGAAGCTGCCAAGGCAACCATTGAAAATACTCATAATGATGTATCTGGTTCACTGCGTATCGCTATTCCGGTTTCGTTTAGCCAAGAGCTCATCGCCAACCTATGCAGTAGCTTTATGCGCTTATATCCCAACGTGGCACTCGACGTCCAATTTACCGACAATGATGTCGGCTTAGTGGGTGAAGGCTACGACATCGCCATCAAATACGGCCCACTGCAATCCTCTGACTTGGTAGCGCGCTTACTGTTAGAGCGCCAACCTATATTAGTAGCCAGTCCAGCATATTTAAAAGCCAAAGGCACCCCAGCAACACCACAGGAACTGAGCGACCATCATGGTATTTTGCTTGGCACCTCGCGCTCAGCCCCTATTTGGCCGCTAGGTAAAGGTCAACGTAAGACCATGGTTAACTTTAAACGTAAAGTCAGAGTCAACAGTGCCGTAATGGTCAAACAATTAGTATTGGATGATTTTGGTATTGCCATGCTGTCTAATTCTGTGTGTAAAACGGAATTAGCTAGCGGCAGCCTAGTGCCACTTTTACAAGACTGGCCCATCGAACCCTTTAAAGTATACGGGGTCTATTCGAGCAGACGGCAATTGGCGACGAACATTAGCGTATTTTTAGATTTTTTTACCAAACGCTTTAGTAGCCATGAATCATTACAATCGTTAATGATGTAGCATCGCCGACGATTAACTTATAACCTAGGCAATCCCCCCATCTCAAGTGCCACGGTTGCAGTAACGACATGGAGTGATAACGCTCTGTCTCCAGTTCAGTTGGGAAAGCTCCACTTTTGGAAACAGTGTAAGTGCCTAAAAAACTAGAGGGGCTTACCAAGCCACCTGCTATATAATAGCCACCTACTTGAAAAAGCTAACTAAAACGAGTGATTGTTATTTACTTTATCCATTATCAGCCTCAAGTTTAGGCAACTTTCCATCACCACTATTCTGGTGCATACTGAAGCCCAAAAATACGCCCCATAAAATACGCCCCATGTTGGTGCTTAGTCACCTGATATTGCGTATGTTTACCGTACAGTTAACAATTGAAAGGATATGGCAATGACTCACTTGCGCTCGGCACTGTTATGTACTCTGCTTGCAACCCACATTATCGCTTTGCCCGTAGCTGCTAAAACGGATATTGAAGAGGCGCGATTACCCAAAGCGAGTGCTGCCATGCCGAATGTGGTCAACCGATATCAGGCGATGGTAGAGGATTTACAACAAAAATTTCGGCGTCAATCAGATGAGTTGGTGATGACCCAAATGGTCGCTCGTCAAGGCGAGCGCTTATGGCAGCAAGCAGTCAGAGACGTACAATCTGGCGGTCAAGATGATAGGCCACTCTACTGGAGTCGCCTAGCAATGAAAATTCAGTTAAAACAACATCAGCCTGCATTTAACATTGCCCCTTGGCAGCGCACCATATTACTCAATGCTGTTGAGAAATCCTCACGTGGTTTTAGCGATATCAACTTCAATAAGCAAAGCCAAATCCGCATATTATTAACTGGCTTCGACCCCTTCTTTCTCGATCGCAATATTGACCAAAGTAACCCTTCGGGCTTAGCCGCTTTAGCTCTCGATGGCTACAGTTTCACGGTTAATGGCAAGCAAGCTCAAATTGAGACCGTCATGATACCAGTTAGATTTGCCGACTTTGACCAAGGGATCATTGAATCACTGCTCACACCGATTTATCGCGATAATAGCGTCGATGCCATTGTTACCGTCAGCATGGGTCGAGAGAACTTCGATTTAGAACGCTTTCCAGGCCGTAACCGCAGTGCCGACGCTCCCGACAACCTCAACGTCCTGACCGGAGCCACACCAACCGCACCTAAAGCACCATTACTAGAGGGCAACACCTTAAACGGCCCAGAATTTGTTGAATTTTCACTGCCTGTGGGTGCGATGCAAAACATCGAAGGACAATGGCCTATTAATGACAATCGCACTGTGACCACCTTGGCAAGAGGGACTTTTAGCGCCGATTCATTGCTGGAGCTGCAAAACGCTACTTCGGTTGAGGGTTCCGGCGGCGGTTATCTCTCCAATGAGATCTCCTACCGTGCAGTGCTCTTAGGGCTGCAATTTAATAGTGGCATTAAGGTTGGCCATATACACACCCCGCGCGTCAGCCGCTACGACGCCGCCACCGAGATGGCTATTGTCAACCAGATAACCACTATGGTCGAAGCCGCAGCAACTCGGTTATAATCAGCACACTCAACAGCGCCCCGACAATCAAATAGGGGCGCAAATATAAGATGTTAGATGTATCAACGTATTAAAAGACTGATTAATAAAGCTATGATGCTCAAGGCTCCCTTATCACCTGCTGTAACACCATTGCCACAGACAGACAACCAAGCACGAATACTGGCCCAAGTTGACCTTTGTTATCAACAGGCTGAGCATCAATTACAGCGCCGATTCCCTCGCCCACAAGTTAACTTTAAACTCAGGGGTAAAAGCGCTGGCACAGCGCATTTACAACTCAATAAATTGAGATTTAATGCCGTTTTACTCGAAGAAAATCCAGAGGCGTTTTTAACTCAAGTCGTCCCCCATGAGGTATGTCACCTGCTCGCCCACCAGCTTTATGGTCGAGTCAAACCCCATGGCATTGAGTGGCAAACCCTGATGATAACCCTGTTTAAGCTGACTCCGAGTACAACTCACAGCTTAGATACCCGCTCAGTACAAGGAAAAACCTTCGCTTATCAATGTGCTTGTGGTCCGATAGCTTTGAGTGTTCGCCGCCATAATAAAGTCATGCGAGAGCAAACTCACTATCGCTGCCGACGCTGCAAACAGACCCTCACCTTAGCATCGTCAGCCACGAGGTAGCATACCTACTCGACAGTTCGACTAAGAGGCAACCAACACCTGTTCATCTCGCCCCTTGCTTAAGCTGCGTCCCATCCCGTAAAATCGGCACCAAACGGCCAAAGTGCTGTTAGTAAGCTTGCTCAGACCGCTTTCGTGTTAATCGCCACTGTGTCTACGCAAGCTTTGTTATCTTTTTTAGGGATTAAATGTGTTAAAGAATATCTATACTCGGCGCCTTATGGCGCTGAGGGTAATGGCGTTGCTGGCATTATCGCTGGCGTCGGCCAATACGCTTGCCTCGCACCCCACGAGTTTTAACCAAGCCAAAAACATTGCGCGCACGATTTACAGCCAAGACCTTAACACCACTAGCTTTTATTGCGGCTGCGACATCACCATCAATGGCAAGTTGTGGCAACCGGACTTTAATCGCTGCGGTTATCAGGTGCGCAAGCAACAAAAGCGCGCCAGCAGAATTGAATGGGAGCACATAGTGCCCGCTTGGGAGTTTGATCATCAACGCCAATGCTGGCAACAAGGTGGCCGTAAACATTGCGGCAAGAGCGATAACCTGTTCAAAAAAATGGAAAGTGACCTGCATAATTTGGTGCCTGCTATCGGCGAGGTCAATGGCGATCGCAGCAACTACCGCTTTAGCCAGTGGAATGCTACGCCTGAGCAGTATGGTCAATGTGCCATGGTCGTCGATTTTAAGTCTCGCAAAGTGGAGCCACCACCCCATACCCGTGGGCAGATAGCGCGCACTTACCTTTATATGCAGCAAACTTACGGCTTACAAATTGCCAAAAGTCAGCTAAAGCTATTTAAAGCATGGGATAAAACCTATCCAGTTGATACTATTGAGTGCCGACGCGATAACGCCATCGCTACACGTCAGGGCAACCATAACCCATTTGTGCAAAGCCAGTGTCAGCAACAGGCTAAGATACAGCAAACTGCGGAGTAGCAGATGAGAATACCCAGAATTTATCAAGCAGGTGCATTAGAGTTAACCGCAAGCGTCATGCTCGATGCTGAAGCGGCTGGGCATGTAGGCCGCGTACTACGAATGGGCCCAGGTGAGCAGCTTGAACTGTTCAATGGTGATGGACACAATTATGTCGCCGAGATCGTCAGTGCCAGTAAGAAAAATGTCGAAGTGAAGGTCTTAACTAAAACGGTTAACGACAATGAATCACCACTGCACCTGCATCTTGGGCAAGTGATCTCCCGCGGCGATAGAATGGACTTTACCATACAAAAGTCAGTTGAACTGGGCGTGAATACCATTACACCGCTATTTTCAGAACGTTGCGGCGTTAAATTAGCGGGTGAACGCTTAGAGAAAAAGATTCAACAATGGCAGAAAATTGTGATCAGTGCTTGCGAGCAGTCAGGCCGCAGCGTGGTCCCCATCGTACGCCCCGCCATGGCATTAGCAGACTGGAGCCATGAAAGCAGCACCGCTATTAAGCTCAATTTACATCCAAGAGCCTCGCACGGTATCAAAGGCTTAGCACTGAATACCACGCGTGTACGCCTGCTGATTGGTCCCGAAGGCGGACTGTCGGAGCAGGAGATCGCGATGACGGAACAAGATAATTTTACTGATGTACTGCTAGGCCCACGAGTACTGCGCACCGAAACCGCAGCCTTAACCGCCATTAGTGCACTACAACTTAATTTCGGCGACTTGGGCTAACCCACTCGCCATAACGAATGCGTCACAATTGAATAAGGAAAGAGAGATGATTAAGCTTGGCATCGTGATGGACCCCATCAGCGACATCAACATCAAGAAAGACTCTAGTTTCGCCATGCTGATGGCGGCCCAATCTCGGGGTTATCAGCTGTTCTATATGGAGATGCATGATCTTGCCATGGTCAATGGCGACGCCATGGCGACTATGCGCCCATTAACAGTGCAGCAAGATGAGCAAAACTGGTACCAGTTAGGTGACGCCGTCGACACCCCAATGGCGGAGCTCGATGTTATCTTAATGCGCAAAGATCCGCCGTTTGATACTGAATTCATCTACGCCACTTATATGCTGGAGCGCGCCGAAGAGCAAGGCGTGCTAATCGTCAACAAACCGCAAAGCTTGCGTGATGCCAATGAGAAACTGTTTACCGCTTGGTTTAGCGAATTTACTCCCGAAACCATAGTCACGCGCGATGCTGCGCGTATTCGTGCTTTTTATCAACAAAAAGGCGATATCATCTTAAAGCCATTGGATGGTATGGGTGGGAGCTCGATTTTCCGCGTGAAGCAAAACGATCCTAACCTTGGGGTGATCATCGAAACCTTAACTAACCATGGTCAGCAATATGCCATGGCACAAGCCTTTATCCCAGATATCACCTCGGGTGACAAACGGATCTTAATAGTCGATGGCCAACCTGTGCCTTATAGCTTGGCGCGGATCCCACAAAATGGGGAAACCCGTGGCAACTTAGCGGCTGGCGGTAGAGGCGTGGCGCAGCCTTTGTCTGCAAGCGATTGGGCCATTGCCAATGCGATTGGCCCTGAGTTGAAAAAACGTGGACTGATCTTCGTCGGTTTAGATGTGATTGGCGACAAACTAACCGAAATTAATGTCACTAGCCCAACCTGTATTAAAGAGATCCAGGCAGCCTATGACGTCGATATTACCGGCATGTTGATGGACGCTATCGAAGCCCGTATAAAGTCATAATCTGGAGCCATGATGAAGTTATCAACGCTTATAGCCACCTGCTCACTTGCTACGGTGCTGCTGCACAGCAGCGTGATAAGTGCTAATCCATTATCGCCAGAGGCGGCCCCTAGCCGTCCCAAAAATATCGTGATCATGGTGGGTGATGGTATGGGGCCCGCTTATACCAGCGCCTACCGTTATTATCAGGATAACCCTAGCACTCAAGAGGTTGAGCAGACGGTGTTCGATCGTCTCGCCATCGGCAATGCCAGTACTTATCCGGCAGCGGTTAGCGGCGTAGTAACCGATTCCGCCGCAGCCGCCACCGCACTGGCGACTGGGGTCAAAAGTTATAATGGCGCCGTGTCGGTCGATACCGATAATCAACCGATAGCGACCATCATGGAGCTAGCTAAAAAACGCCATATGAGTACTGGCGTAGCGGTCACCTCGCAAATCAATCACGCCACTCCCGCCGCCTTTTTAAGCCATAATGAGAGTCGCCGTAACTACGAAGCATTAGCCAAAAGCTACCTCAATACCGATGCCGATGTCATGCTCGGTGGTGGGCAAAAGTATTTCCCCGCCGCGCTGATTAAAGAGTTTGAGGCCAAGGGTTATCATTATCTTGCCGATTTCAGCCAGCTATCACAGGTGACGCAACCTAAGGTTATCGGGCTCTTTGCCGAGGTGCAATTGCCTTGGGCGATTGATGAGCCAGATGCCAACCGCCTTAGTGAGATGACCAGTAAAGCCCTTGAATTACTCTCAACTAACCAGCAAGGTTTTGTCTTATTAGTCGAAGGTAGCCTTATCGACTGGGCCGGCCATAACAAGGATATTGCAAGCGCAATGGCGGAGATGCATGAATTTGCCAAAGCCATCGAGGTGGTTGAGCAGTACATTCGTCACCACAACGACACCTTGTTAGTGGTGACGGCTGATCACAACACGGGCGGATTATCGATAGGTGCCAATGGCGACTATCGCTGGGACAGCCAAGTATTGCGTAACATCAGTGCCAACCCTGCGACGATTGCCACCGAAGCGATAGCCGCCGATGACTGGCGCACCGTGGTTGAAAGTCGCTTAGGTTTATCACTGAATGAGCCTGAAACACGCCAACTGGCCAACGCTCGAATGCAAGGACACAAGGTGCTCGATAACGCCATTAAACGCCTTATCGATACCCGCTCTAACACTGGCTGGACAACCGATGGCCATACTGGCATGGATGTGCAAGTCTTTGCCACAGGCCCTGCGGCTACGATATTTGCTGGGCATCAAGATAATACTGATATTGCCAACAAAATAATAAGCCTATTACCCAAGGTGATGCCAGCTCAGCAATCGCATACTCAAGACGCCCCAAAAGCGGCGGTGATAACGCCAGCAACCGTAGAGGACAAAGTGCAATCACCAACACAAAAGCCTAACGCCGCTAACGTCACACTCGTCCAGTAACAGGCACTTACCACAGCGTGATTAGTCCCTAATGTGCTTAACTTTTCAGTTTAAGTTGGCAAAATACATGAGGGGCTTAAGTGCTGAACTTAGTTTTGACCTATAGGCGTTGGCGACTTCACTCTGGCGTGCTGTATGGTTAAAGCTGCACGCCAGATGCGCTTAACATTAGCTAGTGATGATGAATCGTCACCTTCAATTTATGCTCCAAGCACAATATAAAGATGATGGTGAAGCTGTAAGATGTGAAGCGTTAACACATGGCGTCTCCAGACTAAAAAGAGACTTAACTCCATATAATTAATAGGTTAGCCAAAAATCAGCTCAGCAGCAGAATAAAATGATTATTTATAATCTCTGCCCATGGGATATAATCCCTGCAAATTTTCCCTATGATATTGGTTATTCGTGCTATCTAATCCATCACAACTGATCGTAAGAAACAGTCATCTACTTGAATCAAAAGATGTTTTACTGCTCAACATCGAAGGCGACTTATTAGCAAAAGAGCTACTGAGCGTCGCGAATAAGGTCAGCACCTTAGCACTGGATTTCAACCACCATTTACCACTATTACCCTACGGCTCTGAGCGGCTACAACTGAATTTTGGCCATCAAATGACCAATGATGAGCGATTCGATTGTGTCGTGCTGTTTTATCCTAAGTCTAAAAGCTTAGCGCCCTACCTACTGAATTTAGCCGGTCTGCACCTTAAACCAGGTGGGCAACTGCTGGTAGTGGGTGAAAATAAGGGTGGAGTGCGCTCACTAACTAAACAGCTACCAAACTACTTTGATGCAGTTAGCAAACTGGATAACGCTCGCCACTGTTTGTTATTTAGCGCCGAGCTAATAGAAGCCGCACCGCAAATGAATCTCAATGACTGGGTCAGCCGCTATACACTCGATACTCCACAAGGCGCATTAACCATCTGTAATTTGGTGGGAGTATTTAGCGAAAAACGTTTAGATGAAGGCACGAAGTTACTGCTTGAACATTTGCCGAAACTCTCGGGTAGAGTGCTCGATTTTGGCTGCGGCGCCGGCGTGATTAGCGCCGCCTTACTCAAAGCAGACCCCGCTATCACAATGGAGTGTGTCGATATTAACGCCATGGCACTAGCCTCATGTGAGCTGACGCTCGCGGCCAATAATATGACCGCTAAAATCTATCCATCAGACGGCTTAGCACAAACCCAGGGGCAATTTGACGCGATTATCTCTAACCCGCCGTTTCATGATGGCTTACATCGCACCACGAATATCGCCACCCAATTTGTACAAGATAGCGCACAAAAACTCACTCGCGGTGGACAATGGCATATCGTCGCCAATCGCCACCTGCCCTATAGTGAGGCTATCGCTGGCACTTTTAAGGGCGTCAATGTCAGCGCTGAAAACAATAAGTACAAGGTTTACTCGCAACGCAAATGACCTATTGTTAACGCTAGGATGAAGAGATTAGCTAGCCGCCCCCCTGTCGCCTAGCTTTTTTCACTGTAGCCCACTGGCGGAAAAGTGAATTCAACCGCCCCCCATCAAGCCTTAACACCCACTGCTGTTATCATGGCGTATTGATAAATAATTTAATGATTTAATTTGATTAGTATTGCGAGACCCAGCTCAACACTTAGCAAATTAAGGCTTCATTGGCTAAACTTTATGCTGTTATACTCGAGTGACTAATAATAAGAGTCAACTTGTGGAAACACTTATGCTGTCCCCTGAACTAATCGAACTAAGCAGTGATGGTACATTAGCTCAACTCAAAGTGACCCCGGCTATCCACGGCCCCATTTCCGTCGAGATGATTAACCAACTACTTTCGTTGAGCGAATTTTGTCAGCTATATCCACTGAAACCTGTTATCGATAAAGCCGTCATACAAGTCAACCAACTTATCGATCAAGATGACGGCCACAGCCCCCAACTGTTTAACATTGCAGAGCGCCGTGATGGCAAGCTTGAATTTAAGCTTGCCGAAGACAAGATGAGCGCTGCAATGACCCTCACCGCAGCATGGGGTGGCAAGGAGATCAGCTTGCCCAATATTCTTAACGCATTAAAGCAACAAGCTATCTGTATGGGGTTAAGCAAGTTAAAAATTCAATCAGCACTGCAGCAATTAACCCAGCTGCGTCCGGGTGAGCAGTGCACCGAAGTGATAGCCCACGGCAAAGCAGCAATTAACGGTGTCCACGCCAGCATTGAACGTAAAGTGCCCCTGGCGAGAGAACGTTTACTGCAGCCACAAAAGCGCGAAGATGGCACCGTCGATATGCGCAATCTCGGTGAGGTCATCATGGTCAAACCGAATGACGTTTTAATGATTAAAACACCTGCAACTCATGGCTCTGAGGGTTATAAAGTCAACGGCGAAAAGCTCACCCCAGTGATAGGCAAAGATATAAAAATGGTCGCTGGCAATGGAACTCACTTCTTAAGAGATTGCCACAACACGCTTATCGCCAGTAAAGCTGGCCAGCCTGTCGAAACCACTAACGGCATGCAGGTTGACGATGTACTGCAAATAAAAGATGTCGATATCGGTTATGGTAATGTCGATTTTAAAGGCAGCATCTTAATCACAGGTGACGTCCATGAAGGAATGGTCGTTAAAAGCAGTGGCGATATTACCGTCATGGGCTTTGTCGATTCGGCCCACCTTATTGCGCAAGGGGATATCACCGTCAGTAAAGGGGTGATCGGCCGCCAGCTAAAAGATGAGCGACTGTCGACCACTTTAGAGGCGAAGGGGCAGATCTCGGCACAATTTGTACAGTATTCAAATGTTACGGCCGACAAAGATATCCTGATCACCAAACAACTGCTGCACAGTCACACCGAAACTCAATCTCGGCTCACCGTCAGTGATGCCAATGGTCGTCGAGGCGATTTAGTTGGTGGCATAGCCAAAGCGAATAAAGGCATCAAGGCGGTGATCATCGGTGCCACCGCGGGCACCAAAACAGAAACCTATTGCGCCATGCACTTAGGTGAGCTGAAAGAGGCATTAAAACAGCTGGATCAAGGTATCAAACAGATGGTGGTCGCTAGGCTCAATATTGAGTCAAGGTTAAACAAGTTGCCACCAAAAGCCAGTTGGCAAGATGATGAGTTGATGGTTGAACAAGTCAAAGGAATGCTCGAAGAGAAACATCGTATTACCGCCGAATGCGCCCGTGAGGAGGTGGAATACACCTTACTGCAACGAGAAGTGGAAGATTATTATCAGCAATATCGGATCGAAGCCAGTAAACATATTTTTGCCAATGTTGAGCTGCATATAGGCCCAGCTCACCAGCGAACCCAGCGCGAACATGGCCCCTGCATTGTGAACAATCATAATCATGAGATCAGCTTCGACTATAGCCGTCATTGACCAGTGTCATCTCTGTCTCAATATTCTCAGGTATAACTTAGTGTTATACCTGTTTCATATTTAGCATATTTACAGGCATAATTCGCCCATATGATGCCCAATCAACAAGAGATATGACGTGGAACTCCTTAAGATAGACTGTTTAGGTAAAGAGCTAAGATTAGAGGGCTCAATGGCGGGCTGGCAACAACTGTATTGGGGCGGACAATTAGTGTCGGCGCTACCGGCATCTGCCAATAATGAGGGCTTAAAACAGCATCAGTTTGAACTAAAAAATCCATTAGCTGATGGCCAGCCGAGCATCATAATCACCCTATCTATTGACCTAGCATGGCAACCTTTTCATTTAGAATACAGCCTATTAAAAGACGATGACATCATCACTCAAGGCAGCCGTAACAGCAAAGACATAGAACAACAAACACCGGTACAACCGATAGCAGCCAAGCCACAATTTAGCTGGGTTGGTTTAGGCTCATTGGGATTTAAGTTATTTAAGAGTGCCAAGGTGATCAAGGTGGTACTTGCTGGTGCCAGTGTGGCCGCATACTCTTGGCTCTTTTCGCTGCAATTTGCTTTAGCGCTTATCGCCTGCTTAGTGTTTCATGAATATGGTCATATCCGCGCCATGCAATATTTCGGTATGAAAACAAAAGGGATTTACCTTATCCCTTTCATGGGCGGCTTGGCGCTTAGTGACGAAAAAATCAATACCCGTTGGCAAGATGTGGTGATCTCTATCATGGGGCCCACCTTCGGCCTATTGATGTCGCTGGCGGCATTATTGGCTTACTGGGCCACTGGCAATATCTTTTTTGCCGGATTAGCCACCTTTAACGCACTACTAAACCTATTTAACCTATTGCCAATTTTACCCTTAGATGGCGGCCATATTCTTAAAAGCATCAGTTTTTCGATGAATAGTACGCTGGGGCTTATGGCCTGTATCGCTGGCGCCGCAGTGGGTGTGTTTATCAGCTATACACTAGGGTTAGCACTACTGGGTTTCTTACTCTTAATCGGCAGCATGGAGATAGTGTTTGAATGGAAAACGCGTCATCAGAGTCATCTATTGCCATTAGACAGATACGGACAACTCTTCTCGGCGATTTGGTATCTGCTAACGGTTGGGGCCTTGGTAGCTATCATCTGGTATTTCGCGGGTAGCGGCGACGACATGCTCGGCCTGCCATTGAAAATACTACAAAGTTAAGCCACTGAAATCGGCAATAAGAAAGTAGGCCTAGCCCTGCTTTCTTATGCATGGCCATGATAAGAGCAAATTACAGGCATAAAAAAACCTGCTAAAAAGCAGGCAAGTGTCTCTCATCAAGCGATTTGGTACAGATGGCGAGACTTGAACTCGCACGGCCGTTAGGCCACTAGCACCTGAAGCTAGCGTGTCTACCAATTCCACCACATCTGCAATGTCATCGACAAAAAAACCTGCTATAGAGCAGGTTAATTATCTCTCTATGAGAGTATTTGATAATGGTACCGAAGGACGGACTTGAACCGTCACTCCCGAAGGAAACGGATTTTGAATCCGTCGTGTCTACCAATTCCACCACTCCGGCTTATCAAATAGACTTTGCTAAACAACATCTCCTTAGCAAGTGAACAGAATTATACCTTCGCTTTAGCCAATGGCAAGTCTTTTGAACACGATTAATTATCGAATGAGCAAATTTCACTCGCCTGGGAAGTGGATAAACCCAACATCAACCTTGCGAATAAATAATAACACGATCACCAGCACAGATTTAACCAAATTAATGCAGATCAGAAACGCTTTGGCATCATTAATTGATCAAGATCAGCATACTGCATATCTAATAGCGCTAATTTAGCTGTGACATCTTTATAAACATCTGCGAAAGAGGACTTCTCAAATGGCATTTTGGTTAGATTTAATGTTCGGTAACCCCATTGGTTTAATGTCTATGTTAGTTATCTTCACCACCATTGGAATAATGTCATACATCATGTGGCTGTTTATATCGAAGTCAAAACCAGAATAGATAGGGTCTTTTAAGGCTCAGTGTTAATACACATTTCTAATGCAAAGGGGGCTTACGCCCCCTCTTTTTATCTCAACATCACTCAAGCAGCGTGTTTGCGGCTTGGCACCATACTATGAATAAAGTGCGGTCTAGCTTTCATCAACAACTGGATCTGCTCTTGATTAGGCTCACCTTGCGGCAAGCGTAGAACTTGACGATTAAGGTGACTCCTTGCTGCCATTGAGATTTTATAATCGGCAGTGGGCCCTTGAATTGCATAATGTTTCTTATTACCTAAATACTCTAAAATATTACTCTCGAGTAAGCTTTTTACTGCCGCCTCATTTTCAGGCAGGGTCAAAATGGTTTCACCTTGTAAGAAAAACTCGCGCAGTAATGCCCGCTCCGTCGGATCGAGTAACAGCACCTTCTTTTCAATGACTTCAAGGGTGCGCTTCCCTTTGAGGTGTGTAATCGCCTCGTCGATAAAGTAGTTCGCGACTTTCATCAACAGATAAGCCATACCAAGCAGCAGCCCTAATCCAATAATATGTGCGTGCTGATTAACCAACCCTTCTAACTTAAGCGTACTAATCACCGATAGCGGCGCGAACATCAAAGCCGCACTAACTAATGTCAGCCATAGGATTAAGTTAAACATCACTTGCTTTGGCGTTGCATGTTTAAAAAGAGTTAAATTCAACTTTTCCATTGTATTATCCAGTGTCAAAAAATCTGCAGTAGTTAAATAATGCAAATTAGATACCAAAAATGAGTTGAATTACGCCTAAGATAAAATAAAGGTAACTCACTAAAAATAGACTGGTTTCAACGCTATATTACGTAATGTAGCGAGAGCCTAAAAGAGATGTACTTTATCGGCTTTATATGAAGTGTATGCGATGGTGAGCGAAATAGAACGCCGTTGGATCTGAGCTTATCTATCATTTATAGAGATCTATAACTCAAAGACAAATGCCTTATCCCTTTAAGCAGCTCAACTAGCAACCCAAGGGTCAATCATTAAAGGCGAATCGCACAATGGGATGCCATTGGCATCGATAGGCGCTCTTAATCGCCATCATTTGAGCCAATATACTGACAGTCGCAGTTAAACCAGTTTGCTTGCGTCACCACTAACTAACACCGACCAGTCACTTATCAGCTCATATTGCAGGCTTTACTTGTTATAAGCTTTAGCCGCAAGCTTGCTCAGCACTCTACTGACGGCGACAAAACCAAAGGTGCCAGTCACTACCGTTACTGCACCAAAACCTGATGCGCAGTCCATACGCATACTACCTTCGGCCGTCGCCTTGGTATTACAAACGCTACCATCACCTTGAGGATAAACCAATTGCTCAGTCGAGAACACGGCTTCAATACTAAAGCGCCGCTGCAGGTTTTTGGAAAAATGGTACTCACGGCGCAGTATATTTCTGACTTTAGCCAGCAAGGGATCTTGGTAGGTCTTTGCTAAATCAGTTACCTGTATTTGAGTGGGGTCCGTTTGCCCTCCCGCACCACCGACTGTAACGATGGGGAGTTTTTGCCGCTTGCACCAAGCAATAAGCGCCGCCTTAGGTTTTACCGCATCAATACAATCGATGACGTAATCGAGCGAGCCACCGGCCTTTTTACCGTTAAAATACTCAGCAAGATTATCGAGAGTGATGAAGTCTTCCACCTCATTAACTCGACACTCAGGGTTTATCTGCCGAATACGCTCTGCCATCACCGCAACCTTAGACTCACCAACAGTCTCTTTTAGTGCATGCAACTGTCTGTTGGTATTAGTCACGCAGATATCATCGAGATCGATTAAGGTAATTTCACCTATACCGCTGCGTGCTAATGACTCTGCAGCCCAGGTGCCTACCCCACCAATTCCCACCACTGCCACATGGGACTGTGCAAACAGGGTTAATGCCTTAGCACCATAAAGGCGACCTATGCCGGCGAATCGATTTAAGTATGCATCTGTATGTGTTGGCAAGCTCAAGCTGTACTCCAAAATAGAGATTAAAAAACGTGTCGATTTTATCCTAAACCCTAGCAAAGCGAAAACGAAACCCGTGCAATATACGCTGAGTTAACCTTAACTCAATGCAGGCGATTAACCTTATATTTACTACGTACACAGCCAAAACTCTTACTCACCATGTATTACATGGTGCCTTTTCAACCGCATTTATTCGACTTGATACTAAGAAAAACACACTTTGTTGATCAAAATACAACTGTTCAACAGAATTATCACACCACTAGGCTGCATTACTCTGTAAATAAACTACAATGTTAGCTGCTACTTATTCAGAAAAACTTAATTAACCTTGTTAATTAGTCGCTTGAGTGTGTCAGCAGGAGAACAAATGCGGCTTACGCCTAGCGATTACTTTTTACACAAGATGAGCAAATTGTTTGCAAAACTTGACTAAAAAGCTTTCTCAATCGGTAAAAGTTTGATCTAAGCCACAATTTTAAAACCACAAAAAGGTACACTGCAGACCATCTTGTTGCGAGTAGGGATGCTCGTAACAAAATATGGAAACGATGTTAATAACCATTACAAAATGGAACAGAACTCAGTTCTTGGGAGCACAACACATGAAAAAATCTTTAATCTCTGCATCAATCGCCTCAGTACTCACTTTGGCTTCATTCGGTGCGCTAGCCGATGGCCCTAACTTTTACGGTCGTTTAGACCTAACCGTGACAAACTCAGACACGGGTCTAACTACACAAGAAGGTAAAAAAGGCACCATTCTAGAAAACAACTTTTCCAACCTAGGTGTTAAGGGTAGCGAGAAGATTGCAGACGGCTTCGACGTTGTTTACCAAATGGAATTCCAAGTAGAGAACACTTCATCTAAAGGTGATGTATTTAAGGCGCGTAACACTTTCCTAGGCCTTAAGAGCGCCGCTGGTACTGTACTTGTAGGTCGTAACGACACTGTATTTAAACAATCAGAAGGCAGCATCGACCTATTTGGTAACAGTAACGCCGATATCGACCGTTTAGTTGGTGCTCAGTCACGTGTAGCTGACGGCATCTGGTACTACTCACCAAAGATTGCTGACTTAGTCACCGTCAACGCAACTTATCTGATGGAAGATAACCATGCCAGCGATAAAGAGCAGTATGCATTTAGTGCAACGGTAGGTGACAAGAAGTTTAAAGCGCAAAACTACTATGTCGCTGCAGCTTATAACAAAGGTATTGCTGGTATCGATGCCTACCGTGGTGTAGCTCAAGTTAAATTAGGCGATTTCAAAGTGGGTGGTCTATTCCAAAACTCTGAAAGCGTTGTTGATGGTTCAGAAGATGGCAACACTTACTTCGTTAACGTCGCTTACAACCTTAATGGCGTTAACCTAAAAGCTGAATACGGTAAAGATGAAGCTGGCTTTGGTAAGTACTCTAAACAAGCTCAAGATGGTACTGACATCGATGTACAAGTTATCACAGTTGGTGCCGACTACCGCGTAGCTAAATCAACACTGGTATATGGCCACTATGCTATGTACGAAGGTGATTACAAAAATGCTGGCGGCGTGACAGTAGATTTAGAAGATGATGATGTATTCACTGTTGGTGTACGTTACGACTTCTAATCGGCTGAGTCTCTGACTCTAGTTCGATAAAAAGGCGACCTTAGGGTCGCCTTTTTGCAATTTGTTATAGGTTCTTGAAATAAATAACCTAACCCTTTCTCACCAAGCGATACACTGATTCAGTTAACCAGGGCACCTGTTTGCTAACAAAGCGGGGGTTTTGATCCAGCACATCATCACAGCGTAAACGCTCAATCTCGAAGTATTCGCTCATATTAGCCATCACCCAATCGTCAGATACGGCAAATGGTGGGCCATTAAGGGCGGCCTGAGGGTAATCTAAGGTAATGAGTAAACCAATACTTTGGGGGGCGATAAGCTTGGCTAGCTGCTTAACATATTGCTGGCGCATCGCCTCGGGCCACGCAATTAGGGCGGCTCTATCATAAAAGGCAGTGCAGTGCGCAGTCAGATGAGTCGGTAAGGTAAATAGGTCACCTTGATAAAGGGTTACCTGCTCGGTGCTATAACGTGTATGCTCCCCTAGGGGTTGAACCTCGACACTTAATTCATTGTCGGTGAAAAACTGCTCAACGGCATCTTGATTGAGCTCGCAAGCAACCACTTCTAGCCCTTGTTCTGCCAAATAACACAGATCTAAACTCTTACCACACATGGGCACAAATACACTTGCCCCCGACGCCACATTCAACTGCGGCCAGTGTTCAATCAATAATGGGTTAACCTCACCGAGATGAAAGCCTATCTGTTGCGATGCCCACTTTTCGTGCCAAAAACTTGGTTGCATATCCTGCTCCACTGCGACTCATGACAAATAATCTGCAGGATACTCTACTGCCAAGTGTTGGCGAGTGTAAAACTAAGCTTAACTAAACGCACGAAAATCAGGCAATATTTAATACCTTTTGTACCCGTCTGAGCCAGACGCAGTTTTCACACTCACAGTTACGCCGTGACAAATGATGTGGCGTTAAGCTCGAATCGATAAAGTCGACTGCGATCAACAACTGTTGTTTTAGCTCTTGCACCGATTTTTGCTCAACGGCCACCAGCTCATCATTATGGTTCATCCAAGTACATTCCATTCCCTGATGACAATGAATACATTGCATATCCGTACTGTTAAAAAAACCGGCATGAGGGCAAAACTTTAACTCCATCGACTGCACAATACGTTTTCTAGGGTATTCTAATAACTCTATTAACAGGGCTTTATCGGGTTGTGACATCACACCCTCCTACTTATCGGGTATAGCGCTTCATTTACGCGGTTAATATTATATTAGCTTCAGGTTACCTTTATGGCTGTGGTTCAGAATTGATGTAGGTCAACATCAGCAGCGAAAAAATCAGTTAGGAGTCCCAAGTATGAAAAATCTCGCTATTGTGCAGTTGCCGTTGTTCTTGTTATAAAAACATATTCATTATTAACGATACCCATCATGGCCAATATCAGTGCAGCAACGCCGCAGTTACAGCATTTCTATATCTCTGAAGAGCAATCCATCTATCTGCTCAAGGCCGATGATGCGCGCAAACATAGAGCCTGGATCCGCCTATGCAAACAGCAGTTATTCAAATTAGGCTACCAAGAGATAGAGTTAGTCGGTAAAGGTGCTTACGGCTTTGTTTTTGCGGGGGTTGATGCCCAGCATAATGCTCACGTATTTAAATTTTCACGCATGACCCTGCCGCAACACATTCAAGACCGCCTCGAAGAGGAAGCCTTTATGCTATCGCAGGTGACCCACCCCAATGTGCCACCTATGATTAAATTTGAGCGTGTGGGCAAACAGGGCATTTTAGTGATGGCAAGGGCTCCTGGAGAAGATCTCGATAAACTCTGCCTGCGCAGGGGCGCACTGCCAGTGGCGATGATCATGAGCATTGCTCGGCAACTCGCTAATATCGTGCAGTATCTGCATCATGGCCGCCCCCTTGTCCATGGCGATATTAAACCTTCTAACTTAGTTTACGATGTTGACAGCCAGCATCTGTCATTAATTGACTGGGGCTCGGCAGTCTTTGCTCAGCGTGATGGCGAGGGCAATCCGGTTAATGGCAATGTGATGGACCTGCTCTCAAATGATCAACAACATACTAATGCACGCATGGGGGATGTCTATTTCATCGGGGAAGAGCAACTCAATGGCACATTGTCGAGCCCAAGGTTCGACGAGCAAGGGGTTGCAGCCACCTTATACGCTTTAGCTTCGGGGCAAGCTAGCCGCTTTGGCAGCAAGGTGATCCCCGCCGCCAGTATCGGCTTGCCCATTGAGCTTGCCCGCACTTTAGATGGCATGCTCAGTGACGACCCCAAAATTCGTAATCAAGCTGGCGACTATTTTCTCAAAAGCATGGCCCATAGCCATCGATTACATCTACCGGAGTTACCTCAACCGGCCCTTAAACCGGACATTCCGGTATGGTCTCTGCCCCGCAGCAAGGAGGTCGAAACTGTCAGTTACAGCTCGCGTAAATCGTTTCTTAAAGAGCACAATAGTGACGACCCCATCGCAAAGATGGACGATCTACAGCTTGAGAAATACTATCGCAACTTTATGGCGGGTATGGGTGATACCGAAAAAGGCTTTATCGCCGCCGTTGGCCGAGTCGGGCAATATTCAATCGTCGGCGGACTGGCGATTCATTGGCAAGAGTCTGGCGTATATATCGACTCCAACCTCGCGACCTATAACAGTGAGGAAAAAGCAGCATTAGTGCGGGCGGTGAATAATATGGTGACCTTAGCGCGGGGAATTCGTCGCATTGGGGTGTTTAAGGCCTGCTTCTTTAATGCTCGAGATACCTTGCATCTTGAGCGCAGCGATACCAGCCAGCCCTTTAAGCTCAGCCCAGATCAACAGCTTCCCTTTGAAGTGGGTGATGTGCCCTCATTAGAAGATAAGTCGCGGCTACACTCATATTTTGAAGATGGCCGCGATCCCGATGAAAACCTCGAACTCCCTAAAGCGATTATGACTGAGTTGGGCTGGATAAATCAGATTCATCACACTGGCTGTATTATTTTCGAAGTACTGCCTAACCACATGAAAATTCACAGCTATTTACGCTTACTCAATCCTAGGAAACAGGCGGCATTTCGCGCCAGTTTGGACAGGATCTTAAGCCATGTAGATAAAATACAGGGCAAAGGGGTCTCTGGTTTTATGAAATTACCTTATAAAAATACTCGCCGTTTTAACCATATCGACAGTAAACCCGAGCACTTTTACCCTAAAAACCCTAAGGCGCTAGGTGCAGATGATTAGTGTTTCGGAGACTGTTTATCGTCATCCTTTGCACTATCTTGTTTATCGTCCAGGCGATGAGTATCAGTCTCATCCTGCTTGTGTTCATAATCGCCATCGAAAGTATTGCCTTTATCCCCTTTAAAGGGATCATCACCAAAGGGCGAGCGCCCATTGGCTGAGTCATGAGGATTAAAAGGGCCTTGACCAAAACTGGCGTGAAAGCCACCTTGGCGTAGCACTTTCAATTGCATACGTTTATAGAGTAACCCCGCCAGTGGGATACGCGTAATAGGAGTCAGCAACAGTAAACCGATAAAGTCAGTCACAAATCCAGGGATCAGCAGGAGCAAACCAGCAATGGCCAGCATCATCCCTTCGACAATCTCCTGCCCTGGCGCCTCCCCTCGTGCCAGCTTTTGTTGCACCTGCATGAGGGTGTGGATCCCTTGACTACGGACCAAGGACACCCCAACCACCGCCGTCAATAAGACTAATCCAACCGTGGTCCAACTGCCTAAGGCTTCACCGACACGGATCAGTACGTTTAACTCAATGACTGGCACCAGTACAAAGATCACTAATAGAATAAAAAACACACTGACCTCACTAAATAATTTTTAATTCATTGAAAACTAAATGGGGGTGAAAGGGTCTACTTTCAAGTCGGGCAATTACCCCTAGCGGTAAAGCCTGAGCAAATTAGCTGGGATAATCTCACTATTTTAAGCGTCGTTTAATGCAACGAGGCAGTAAAAGTCGTAAAGTATCCGCCATTGAGAGTGACGCTGTTATGTGCCGGCCAGTCAGTAATAAACTGAGCATTGACCACTACAACATAAAATCACAACCGAAGAAGACCATAATACCATGCATGATACTTGTTTATTAGTCATGACAACGTGCCCAACCCAAGACAGTGCGATCGCCATCGCGCGCGCTTTAGTGGATACCAAGCTCGCTGCTTGTGTGCAACTGTCCGCTCCGGTGACGTCGGTGTACCTTTGGCAGGACAGCATTTGCGAAGAGCAAGAGATCTCGCTGCAAATCAAATGCCTCAGCCAAGCCTATGATGCAGTTGCTGAACTGATATTAACTTTGCATCCCTATGATGTGCCAGAACTTATCGCTACCGAGATAGCTTATGGCTCTGCTGCTTATTTAGATTGGATAAAAGAAACCACACAAATATGAAAAAATTACTGTTCATCGCTCTCGCTTCATTTCTATTGCTTGCCCCCAGTGCACATAGCGAAGGCATTTTCGGCGCCAATAAATTCGATTTTCTAAAGGATGAGCCCAAGCTAATGCCTGTGGATGAGGCATTCGTATTCGATTTTAAACAACAAGACCAACGCCTTGAGCTCAGCTGGGTGATTGCCGATGGCTACTATATGTATCGCGACAAACTTAAGTTTGAAGCGGACGGCGCCACGCTTGGCGAAATACAACTCCCCCAAGGCAAAACCCATACCGATGAGTATTTTGGCGAGCAGCAAGTATATTACGCTTACGTTGAAATCCCGGTGGCCATTAAACAGGCGGCTAACAATGGCACGCTCAGCGTAACCTTTATGGGCTGTGCCGAAGGCAAACTCTGTTATCCGCCCACCAAGCGCAGTGTACAGCTGAGTGACGTCGCCGCTAACGAGGGGATCTTACCGGCAAGCGATAATGTCACGACTGGTACTGCGGCTAATCACTCGCCAGCATCTAATACGCCTATCACAGAACAAGATTCACTAAGCCAGATGTTATCGGGCGATAACCTACTGTGGACCTTAATCATCTTCTTTGGTTTAGGCATTGGCCTCGCATTAACTCCCTGCGTATTCCCCATGTACCCTATTTTGTCGGGCATTATTGTCGGTCAAGGTGAAAAACTATCAACAGCCAAAGCGTTCAGCTTATCGATGGTTTACGTTCAAGGTATGGCAATCACCTACTCCTTACTTGGCCTTGTTGTTGCCTCCGCGGGAATGAAATACCAAGCCGCGTTGCAACACCCTGCGGTATTGATTGTATTAGCCATGTTGTTTTTCGTGCTCAGCTTATCCATGTTTGGTCTATACGACTTAAAACTACCCTCGAGCTGGCAAGAAAAAATGAACCGCTTCTCCAATAATCAAAAAGGCGGCAATGTTGCTGGCGTGTTCTTGATGGGCGTGATTTCTGGTTTAGTCGCCTCACCTTGTACCACTGCGCCACTCTCGGGCGCACTGGTGTATGTGGCGCAGACTGGCGATCTACTGCAAGGCTTTTTGGCGCTATATGTGTTGAGCATGGGCATGGGCTTACCACTACTGATCATTGGCTCCTCAGGTGGCAAACTCCTGCCAAGAGCCGGCGCATGGATGGATGTGATAAAAACCATCTTTGGCTTCCTGCTGATTGCCGTGTCCATCATCATGCTAGGCCGTATCTGGACCGGGCTCACCTCGGATGTCCTATGGGCACTGTGGGGCGTGAGCTTGGCCGGTTACCTGATGCACCAAAATAAACTGACTGAATTTAGCTGGAAGCAAACCGTTCGTTCGGTATTACTATTATTGATGCTGTTAGCTAGCTTCTCTTACGGCTTCCAAGCGGTCATGACAAGCCTGGGTTTCCAAGCGCATAACGGCAATCAAACCAGCAATCATATGGTGAGCCACAAAACCATCAAGTCACTGGCCGACCTGCAAATTGAAATTGAGGCCGCCAGTGCACAAGGTCAACCTGTGATGCTCGATCTCTACGCCGATTGGTGCGTCGCCTGTAAAGAGTTTGAAAATATCACCTTTAAAGACGCCGCTGTGCAGCAACGTCTCGCCCAAATGGTATTTTTGCAAGCCGATGTGACTAAAATGGATAAACTCGATGTGGAGCTGTTAGAACATTACGACGTGTTAGGCCTTCCTAGTCTGTTGATGTTTGATGCTCAAGGGCAGTTGCGTGACGAGCTGCGGGTCACAGGTTTTATGAAGCCTGCGGCATTTGCCAGTCACCTCGATCTCGTCCTAGAGAAATAACCGCCATAAGCCACTGATGATATCTATTTTTTAAAAACCTCCTTCGGGAGGTTTTTTGTTATTCGCCAGCAAGCAATAGCGTCTTACCACGGATAAAAGTGGCTCTGTACAGTGATTTTTTATTTATTGTTAATCTAAATCTTATATTATAAGTGCTGTTTAGTGTCATGGAACACACCTCATCCCCCAAGGAGCAACATGGAACCCGCCATACTCATCATTACCTTAGCCTGTGGCATCTTAGTTAGTCGTATCGGATTACCCCCCTTAATAGGCTATTTAGTGGCGGGCTTTATGTTGTTTTTGTTTGGCCTAGATGAAACCAGCTTGCCACTGTTGGAGCAGCTCGCCAATTTAGGGGTCACGCTACTGCTATTTGCTATCGGGTTAAAGCTGGATCTGCGCAGCTTATTTAAAGTGGAAGTGTGGGCAGGCTCCAGCCTGCATTTAATTGGCTCTATGCTGTTTTTGGTGCCGCTACTCAAACTACTAGGCTTAATAGGACTAGAACAACTGAGTGGCTTAGATCTAGAGCAATTGGCCCTACTCGCCTTTGCCTTGAGCTTTTCAAGTACCATTTTTGCCGTCAAAGTACTCGAAGATAAAGGTGACATGCAATCCCTTTATGGCCGAGTCGCTATTGGTATTTTGATCATGCAAGATATCTTTGCGGTCGCATTTTTGACTATATCCAAAGGTGATATCCCCTCCATCTGGGCGCTGAGTTTGCTGTTATTACCCTTTGCTAGACCACTTATTTATAAGGCATTCGACCGTGTGGGTCACGGCGAGCTGCTGGTTCTCTTTGGCCTAGTCATGGCCTTAGTGGTAGGCGCGGGCCTATTTGAATTGGTCGGTTTAAAACCGGATTTAGGCGCCTTGGTTGTTGGTATCTTACTAGCAGGACACGCCAAATCATCGGAACTGGCTAAATCATTATTTTACTTTAAAGAGCTATTTTTGGTCGCCTTCTTCTTAACTGTCGGTCTAAATGGATTACCTAGCTTTAGTGATATTGGCGTTGCCGCGCTGCTGGTCTTGGTGATACCGATTAAGATAGTGCTCTTCCTCTATCTATTGACCTACTTCAAGCTGCGCTCGCGCACCTCATTGATGACCTCATTTAACCTAGGTAACTACAGTGAGTTTGGCCTCATTGTGGCCGCTGTTGCCACCAGTAAAGGCTGGTTACCGGCCCATTGGATGGTGATTTTAGCGGTGGCATTAAGCCTTAGCTTCCTCTTTGCCGCTCCGCTAAACGCCGCTTCCAGCCGTTTATATCAAAAGTACCAAAGTCGCCTACAGAAGCTAGAGCGCCATCCACTGCATCCTGAAGACAGACCAATACGCGTCGGTAATCCACGCTTTCTAATCTTAGGTATGGGCCGAATAGGTTCAGGAGCCTACGACGAGCTAGCCAATAAATTTGAAGGCGAAATTTTAGGAATTGAACATAAACAGGAGTTAGTGGATTTTCATCGAAGCGAGGGGCGAAACGTGGTGCAAGGTGATGCATCCGATACCGATTTTTGGGAAAAGCTCGATCGCGCGCCGAACCTAGAATTAGTGCTGCTGGCGATGCCCCAACATACGGGTAATGAGTTTGCCGTTGAGCAACTTAAGCGTTTAAATTATCAAGGTAAGTTAAGTGCTATTGTACAATACAGTGAAGATGCACTCTCACTCAAAGAGGCGGGAGTCCACAGTGTATTTAACCTCTACGAGGCCGCTGGCGCGGGTTTTGTTGAACATGTTATCCACGAGTTGCAATCGGGCCAGCAACACGACGCGGATATAGTTGTCGAATCCACTAACGCCAGCTAAATATCTAAGCATCGGTTGATATTGGCTACCTGCTATCCCATTGATAACAGGTAGCCAGTGAGCATTTACTGGCACAAGCTATTATTGCTCAGCCCCATTATTTAAGGCTCTACGGCGCAAGTTAATTTCGTCTCCCCCCTGCGCCGATTCCCCCCTTCCCTTAGCATCCACGTTGATCTTACCCACATAGACACTATGATTGACATGATATTCGCCGATAAACAAAAACTGCGTTACACAATCGGTAAACTCATGATATAAAAATGACAAGGAACGAATCACGACCCAATAATGGCGTGAAAATACTGTGACCAGTACTTGGCGCAGAGAGTGATCACCCTTTTCAGAGAAGCTTGATAGCATGGCAAATCCCGCGCAACGCGCCAATAAATTATTTGTGCAAACCTTTGGCACCAATGCTGACGATCTCTATCGTGCCCCAGGACGTGTTAATTTGATCGGTGAACATACCGATTACAATGACGGTTTTGTATTGCCTGCTGCAATTAATTTTCACACCATCATCGCAGTAAAAAAACGCGAAGATGATCGCTTCAGAGCAGTATCCGATGTCTATCCTGGCAAAATTAACAGCTGGCACTTTGGCCAAGAAGGCAAGATGGATCCAGAGGACGGTTGGATAAACTACCTCAAAGGCTTTACTGCCGCGATGGCCGCTTCAGGCTTACCAGCCAAGGGGATGGACATCGCTGTGGTGGGTAACGTGCCTTTGGGCGCAGGGCTATCATCTTCGGCGGCATTAGAAATCGCTTTCGGCACGGCCATCAACGAATGCAGTCAGCTACGCCTCTCTCCGTTAGCCGTTGCTCAAATGGCCCAGCGTGGTGAAAACCAATACGTGGGTTACGCCTGTGGCATTATGGATCAAATTATCAGCGCACTGGGGCAACCCGATCATGCGTTATTAATTGATTGTGAAGATCTCGACAGTGAACCCGTACCAATACCCGAAAGCCTGAGTCTGATCATCGTTAACTCCAATCTCCCGCGCGGTGAAGTCGAGGCACAAGAAGCGATACGTCGTCAGCAGTGCCAACAGGTGGCGGATCACTTTGCGATCGACAGCCTACGTCACTTGGACTTAACGACCTTAGAGACCGCTCGCAGCGAGCTGCCGGAGCTTATTTATCGCCGCGCACGCCATGTGCTCAGCGAAAATCGTCGCACTCAAAACGCCGCCCATGCTCTGCAGGCCGGTAACATTGCCCGCTTAAGTGAGTTGATGGCGCAATCTCATGCCTCGATGCGTGATGATTTTGAAATAAGCTTGCCGGAAATCGACACCTTAGTTGAAATCATCGCTCAGGTTGTCGGCCAACAAGGTGGAGTGCGTATGACAGGCAAAGGATTTGGTGGCTGCGTCGTTGCGCTAGTAGACCATGAACTGAGCGATACTGTGGTGGCGGCGATTGAAGCCCAATATCAAGTGAGAACTGGGATTGAACCGACCGTTTATCTATGTTCGGCCAGTGGTGGCGCTAGCCGCATTGACGAAAGCTGGCTTGAGGGTGAGCTTTATTAAGCGTAAATCCTGTCGCTGAAATATTGTTTTTGCATTCGGCCTTTTAGCTCCTTAACGACAACCGCCAAGGTAATGCTCGAGGGCCGTTAGTCGCAAGTCTGTGCCACAACAGATTTTAGAGACTACAGCAAAGGCAAAATGTGTGGGGAAACAGAGGATAAAGCGTCGTTTAAGGTGAAGGTAGAAATTACTCAACAATAGGCACATCTAAGCGGTTAATCGGGGGTTAATCGATATTGTTAGATAGAGGCCCTAGTTTACACTAGAACCTCATACCCAAATGACAAACACTAACATCAAACCTCATACCTAACTGACAAGCGGGTTGATACAAGCTGACACTTAACTTTCATCGTCATCCGACCAATCATCGAAACCATCATCTATGCTGTCGACTTCCAATTCAACGTCATCATCGTCATCATCTGAATCTAAATCGACATCAATTTTCACTTTCTTTGGCGCCGGTGCAGGCTTAGCATGTATCGCTTCAACCCAAGCAGAATGCTGACGCATAAACTGTTCTCGGGTAACCTGCCATTTAGCATCATATTCTGCTTTAGCGGCTTTGATCTCCTCATCCGTAAGGTCATGCAGGTTTACCTTAACAATATCAACTGCATATTCAATCACGGCATCTCTTGCCGTGTTATAAAGATAAACGCGTCCCGCAGAGGCTTCAGGGAACTCTTTATCATGAATGAGAATGGTGTTACCTCGAGCAGTACGCAGCTCACCATACCAGACAGATTCTTTAGAAGTGTCATACATATATGCTAATACCCTTAAATCAACACATACCAATATAAAATTATTAAGCTGACAATTTCGTTAGCTTAGTCATTGTCATCACTCAGAAATAACCTGCAGCGATGCTTGCGCACATTCTTAATAAAAATCGGCAGAAATCAATAGCCAAATCGATCTATTTCATCTAATTGCTATCAAATTGTGCATTCTGCAGATACTCATATCGAATTTAGCCGATCAAATCAGTTATTCAAGTTTTTTCTAAACACAAGCACCATCAACCTCCTCATCGATGTGGCCTGTTCGCTGCTAGCACTATCCTTGTTCAGCTGCCATATTAAGCACAATTTTCCCGGTATGCTGACCGGACTCCATCAAGCGGTGCGCCGCGACCACATCGCGAAAGGCAAACTCAGCAAACAGCCGAGGCATGAGTGAATGTACCGAGGAGGTTGCAAATAAGGGCCATACTTGCTCACGTAATGCATCAGCTATTTTCGCCTTCGCCGCTATCGATTGTGGCCTGAGTGTCGCGCCAGTCCAAGTAATGCGCTTGGCCATTAAGCGAAACACATCAACATTCGCCGTCACGCCGCGTAACAGCGCTATGGTCACTAAACGCCCCTCCAGCGCCAAGGCTTTCAAATTAAGATTAACCATATCGCCCGAGGCCATGTCGAGCACGACATCGACGCCCTCAGGGGCTATGGCTAAAATCTGCTCCAGTAATGTGTCATCTCGGTAATTAAGCGCGTGATCGGCGCCTAATTCGAGGCAATAATGACATTTTTGCTGGCTCGAAGAGGTGGTGATAACCTTGGCGCCAAATTGCTTAGCCAGAGCGATAGCGGCCGAGCCTATGCCCCCCGAACCACCGTGAATTAATACCGTTTCTCCAGCTTGCAAGCCACCACGCATAAATAGGTGCCCCCACACGGTAAAAAATGTCTCAGGCAGCGCCGCCGCTTGGGCCAAATTAATCCCGTGAGGGATGGGTAAGCAGTGGTCAGCCCAAGTCACCACCAGATCGCTGTAACCACCACCAGGTACCAAGGCGCAGACTTGATCGCCAATACACCACTGCGTCACTGACTCACCAAGGGCGACAATGGTACCCGACACTTCAAGCCCTAACACTGGGCTAGCCCCCTCTGGCGCAGGGTAAAGCCCTTTACGCTGGGCGATATCGGGGCCATTAACCCCAGCGTAGTGTACCTTAATCAATACCTGTTCGGGCGCAGGTGACGCCACCTCCCCCTGAATCAAAGAGATCACCTCTGCCTCGCCAAAGTGACTAACATGCGCCTGCAGGCAAGATAACGTACTTTTATTCATGGGGGATCCTCTTATTCATTGAAATGTCAGTGGCTGGCCTCGATTTAGCTATCTCATTGCATTAAAGTTTGTATCAATCCCTAATAATTCAACCCTCTATATAGCAATAAATTTCACTGTATTAAATCAATCACGTCAAAAACATCATACTTAAAGGGCATAATTACCCACTTTGATATAAATTAAGGCTAATAAAAAACCCAGCTTTTACACTGGGTTCATATATGGTTTGAACTTTAACTTTACAGTTTTAAATAAACCGTCTGCTAAAATGGGATATCGTCATCCCAACCATCATCCAAATCTGGAGTAAAGTTTTGCTGTGGCTGTTGCGGCGCTGGACGCTGCTGTGGTGCCGCTTGTTGCTGCGGAGCCGCTTGAGGCTTAGGTGCATAAGCCGGCGCTGCAGGAGCCGTTTGCTGCTGTGGCGCGCCATAGCCTTGCTGAGGAGCGGCTTGTTGCGGCGCTCCATAACCCTGCTGCTGCGGCGCTGCTTGTTGTGGTGCTGGGCGTGAAGCGGGAGCGGCTGGCTGCTGTGCGTATTGGTTTTGCTGTGGCGCGTAACCACCTGCACTTTGTCCCATACCGCCTTGCTGACCACCTTGACCACGGCTGTCTAGCATCTGCATTTCACTGGCATTGATTTCAGTTTTGTAACGGTCTTGGCCAGTTTGCTGGTCTTGCCACTTACTGGTTTGCAGTTTGCCTTCGAGGTAAACTTTAGAGCCTTTCTTTAGGTATTCACCCGCGATCTCCGCTAAGCGGCGATACATGACGATGTTGTGCCATTCTGTACGCTCTTGCACTTGACCTTGCTGGTCTTTCCAAGACTCACTGGTCGCCACTGTAAAGTTGGCTACGGCATTGCCATTTGGCATGTAGCGTACTTCAGGGTCTTTCCCTAAGTTACCGACCAAAATTACCTTATTGACACCACGACTGGCCATTGAAATCTCCTGCGATATTCTTACAAATCTAATATAAATACTGCTTAACGGGTGAGGTCAACTCAAGTCCCAAACAGTTAATTGACAGAGCCTAACACAGCTCGCGCTTGTCTCAAATCGAAAAGCTCATCAACTTTCAAATAAGCGACTTTCTCCTCAAGTACCACGATAGCCTCGGCTACACCAGGCAGCTGTGACAACTTAGTGGCCATGGCTCTGGCTTCCTCTTTGCCCTCAACTTCGGCTTCTAAGGTGTAGCTCTTTAATAGCACGGGATTTTCCATGCCTAAGGTTAATAGTAACCAAATAAACATCAAGCCTAATGCAACAGCAAATACCCCAGCCGCGCCGACCAATTGGTAAGCTCCGCCGCCAAGCAAGCCGCCACAAAATGCCCCTAGAAATTGGCTGGTCGAATACACGCCCATGGCAGAGCCTTTATCCCCTACCGGACAAAATTTAGCAATCAAGCTCGGCAGTGAGGCTTCAAGATAGTTAAACCCTGTAAAAAACAGCACAATCGCAGCACTGAGTACCACTAAGCTATTTGCAAATAACGCCATTGAAGCGAGCGCTGCCATCATGATTAACAGGGCAATTTGAAAGGTGGCCTTGGTGTTTTTCTTTTTCACGCCGATGATGATCAACGGCACCATAAGGAAAAACGCGCCAATAAAAGCAGGGAAATAGAGCATCCAGTGCTTTTCTTTAACTAAACCCGCATCGACCAAATCCAATGGCAATGCCACAAATACCGCCGTTAACACCAGATGCAAAATAAAAATACCGGCGTCAAGCCTGAACAGCTGCGGATCTTTGAGCATGGCTTTAAGCTTAGCTGGCGCCGCAACCGTATCGCCTTTTGGCGCTTGGCTAATAGGGTTTGGCACCAGCAACTGTACAATAACCATGCCCAGCAAGGCTAAACCTGCTGTCATAGCAAACAGCCCTGAGAGGCCAAGATGCTGCGCGACAATGGGGCCGACCAGCAGCGAAAGCGCAAAGGAGAAACCGATACACATACCGATAATCGCCATCACTTTAGTGCGCTGCTCATCGCGAGTTAAATCGGCAGCTAAGGCTAAAACGGCCGCGGCAATCGCGCCCATCCCCTGCATAGCGCGTCCGGCAACCACCCCATAAATAGAGTCCGCCATGGCTGCAACTACGCTGCCAATAGCAAACACCAACAAGCCAATTAAAATAATTGGCTTGCGCCCATATTTGTCTGACAAGATCCCCATTGGGATCTGCAACACCGCCTGAGTTAACCCATACGCCCCGATGGCAACCCCCACCCATAATGGCGAGAAGCCCTCTAAGTGTTGCCCATAAAGCGCAAACACTGGCATGATCATAAACAAGCCCATCATGCGCAAACCAAATACACTGGCTAACGAAAACGCGACTTTTTTCTCAGTCTTAGACAGTCCATTATTGGCCATTTTTCGCCCTGATATGAATACATTAATAAGCCGTGCATGTTATCACGAAGCGTGGATTTAGCTCAAAAAGAAAAATTAAAGATGCGATGTATATGTAACCTCAGATCGGTTTAACGTAACACTGAAATCACGTTGAATTCTGCTGATGTAATATTGAGTTGTGGCTTATTCTCTTTGAGTTGATAAGCCACTAAACCTCCTATCACATTAAGCATGAAACCATGTACGCTGCGGTGCCGCGTATGCTCTATTTGTGAGATGTTTTTTAGCTGGTCATTGATTGTTTCGATAATAAATCGTCTAGAAAGCATGGCTCTATCCCATAATGATAAAGCCTTTGCTTTCATGTTTTTACGCACGTTATTAACGATAGTTACCCCACGTTCTAATAGGTCGCCTGCTAACGCTTTGCCGATATACCCCTTATCAGCATAGAGTTTATCCATTGATTCAACGACCATACCTTTTACGGGTTTCGTGTCATGCACATTCGCAGGTGTTATTTTGGCTGCAACGATGCCGCCTCGATGGTTCACAATAAGATGAAGTTTAAAACCATAGAACCAGCCCATCGTGCCTTTTCCTCGGCTGGCGAGACCTGCTAGCGTTTTATGCCTTGGAATTCGTAAATTATGACAAACCTTAATGCTCGTTGAGTCAACGAATTCGATGCCTGTTGGGGCGCTTTTTAAAGAGGAAAAATAACTGCACATTGGAATGACTGTACTCGGCATGACTTCAAGAAATCGAGTGTAGCTGAGTAAGTTTGGAAAATCAGATTTGTAGAAACGAGCCAGATATCCTGTGTAAAAATTCTTGAAGTCACGATGATTAGACATATGGAAGGCAATGATAATTGTCATAATTTCACTCATCGTCATTCTGCCAGCGCGCTTACGCTTGCGGGTTCCATCAGTTAGACACTGTTGTTCCTGTAACCCTCCCTTATATCGATCATATTTTGAGAGAGTTTTCCTCAATTAATCGCTCATATAATTTAGGCGGTAAATCATTCAGTGATTCATGTGGCCGATCATAATTATATTCTTCAATCCAACTATCTGTGATTTCCCTTACTTCAGTCAAGCTATTGAACAAGTAACAGTCTAATACTTCATTTCGATAAGTGCGGTTGAATCGCTCAATATACGCATTTTGCGTTGGTTTTCCTGGCTTAATAAAATCTAACTTGATGCCATGTTCTTCAGCCCATATCTCAAGTGCATGTGAGATAAATTCTGGCCCATTATCTTGCCTTAATCGCTTTGGGTAACCACGGTAGGCTGCGATTCTATCCAGCACGCGTATAACCCTCTGTGCAGGTAAGCTCGAGTCCACTTCGATGGCTAACGCTTCACGATGATAATCATCAATGACATTAAATGTTCTGAAAGACTTGCCTGAAAATAAGTTATCACTCATAAAATCCATAGACCAGCATTCATTAGCCTTTGCTGGAACGGCCAGTGGCTCAGGCTCTCGAGAAGGTAAGCGCTTTTTACCTTTACGCCGTAAGTTAAGCTTCAAACCACAATAAATACGGTACACACGTTTATGGTTCCATTTATGGCCTAGGAGCCGTAGCCGCTTAAATATCTTCCGAAACCCATAGGCCTTATGTTTTTCAGCAATGTCTGATACTGCCTCAATAATATCATTATCATCTATACGTTTAAGTTGATAATAATATGTGCAACGACTGATGTTTAACGCATCACAAGCCAGCACAACACCTAGGCCAAATTCATTAATGGCATAGTGGGCTAATACCTTTCGTTCTGCTGGCCTTATAGCTTTTTTTCAACAATATCTTTGAGTGCCATATTTTGTAAGCTGACATCAGCAAACATCTTTTTAAGTTTGGCGTTCTCGGCTTCTAATTCCCGCATACGGGTTAAGTCAGAGGCTTGCATCCCACCGTACTTAGATTTCCATTTGTAATAGGTACTTTGACCTACATTATGTTTGCGACATAACTCAGGCACAGTCTGTGCACCAGACTCGCCTTCTTTGAGGATGTTGATAATTTGGCTTTCAGTAAAACGTGTCTTTTTCATGTGATTCTCCATTTGGTTTAGTGTAAATGGAAAACTCTATTTAAAACATTCTGATTTTAAGGGAGGGTTACATTCCCATTGAGGAATAAAAGCATTACAAAAATCATCGACATCACAAAATACATCCACTAAATTATTCATATGCCCTCTGCGTGATTGATTAATCTTGGTCGAGAGATCTGATCACAAAGAGGGCTATTAGTTCAATTTCTTATCTCGAGTTCAGGTTATGTAGCTATTCAATCACAAAGCCATAATCGTTCGTCAACATTCCCCCTATCGCTTTTGTGTGAGCTTGCTATGACCTGAGACAATTTTTATGCGATAATCAGTCTCTTTTTTATTCGGACAATCAGAGAGACAGATGGACAAGATTGAAGTTCGTGGCGCCCGCACCCACAATCTAAAAAACATCAACCTGACAATCCCAAGGGACAAGCTGATCGTTATCACCGGCCTATCGGGCTCGGGTAAATCGTCATTAGCCTTCGATACCCTTTATGCTGAGGGGCAGCGTCGTTATGTCGAATCCCTCTCTGCTTATGCCCGTCAGTTTTTAAGCTTAATGGAAAAGCCCGATGTAGATCATATCGAAGGCCTAAGCCCAGCCATCTCTATCGAGCAAAAATCCACCTCTCATAACCCACGTTCAACCGTGGGCACGATTACCGAAATCTACGATTACCTAAGATTACTGTTTGCCCGTGTCGGCGAGCCAAGATGCCCCACCCACAATCAACCATTGGCGGCGCAAACCGTTAGCCAGATGGTCGACAAGGTGCTGGAGATGCCAGAGGACAGCCGCTTGATGCTGCTCGCACCAGTGATTAACGATCGCAAAGGTGAACACGTCAAACTGCTTGAGAGCCTATCGGCACAAGGGTTTATCCGCGCTCGTATCGATGGTGAAGTGTGCGACCTGTCCGATCCGCCAACCCTTGAACTGCACGTCAAGCACACCATTGAAGTGGTGGTCGACCGTTTTAAGGTGCGTGAAGATATCACCCAGCGCTTAGCGGAATCATTCGAAACCGCCCTTGAGCTTTCGGGGGGGATAGCCACCGTCGCCTCTATGGATGGCGATATCGACGAGCTATTGTTTTCTGCCAACTTTGCCTGTCCACATTGTGGCTATTCTATGGCCGAGCTCGAGCCGCGTATTTTCTCGTTTAACAATCCGGCTGGCGCCTGCCCCACCTGTGATGGTTTAGGGGTGCAACAGTTTTTTGATGCCGAACGCGTGATCACCAACACTGAGTTATCCCTTGCAGGCGGTGCGATCCGCGGCTGGGATAGACGCAACTTTTACTATTTCCAGATGCTCAGTTCATTGGCCGAGCATTATAAGTTTGATGTCGAAGTGCCCTATGAGCAGCTCAGCGATAAAATTCGCCGAATCGTACTACATGGCTCGGGTAAAGAGAGTATCGCGTTTAAATACATCAACGATCGTGGCGATGTCGTGGTGCGTAACCACCCTTTCGAGGGGATCTTAAACAATATGGACAGGCGCTATCGTGAGACCGAATCTAATTCGGTGCGCGAAGAGTTAGCCAAGTATATTAATACGCAAGCCTGTAACAGTTGTGGCGGTTCGCGTCTGCGCGAAGAGGCGCGTAATGTCTTTATTGAAGATCTTAATCTGCCAAAGCTGACCGAATGGTCAATTGGCGAGGCGATGAGCTATTTTGAGCAGCTATCACTCACAGGTCAGCGCGCGCAAATTGCCGAAAAAATCTTAAAAGAGGTACGCGATCGCTTAGGCTTCTTGGTCAATGTCGGGCTTAACTATTTGAGCTTGTCGCGCTCTGCCGACACCTTATCTGGCGGAGAGGCGCAGCGTATTCGTTTAGCCAGCCAGATTGGCGCAGGTCTTGTTGGCGTTATGTATGTTCTCGACGAACCTTCCATTGGCTTGCATCAGCGCGATAACGAACGTTTACTGCAAACCCTCATTCATCTAAGGGATCTGGGTAATACCGTTATCGTGGTTGAGCACGATGAAGATGCAATCCGCATGGCGGATCACATCATCGACATCGGCCCAGGTGCTGGGGTTCATGGTGGTCAGGTGATTTGTGATGGCACCTTAGATGACATTATCAGCTGTAAAGACTCGATAACTGGGCAATATATCTCTGGCATTAAGCAGATCCACATCAGCGAAACGCCAGCGCAATATAATCCAGAGCAAGTTATCGAACTGTTTGGCGCAACTGGCAACAACTTGCAAAACGTTGACTTAACCATACCCGTAGGCCTGTTTACCTGCGTGACGGGAGTGTCAGGCTCAGGAAAGTCAACGCTTATCAACGACACCTTTTATAAGATCGCTCATCGTCAGCTAAATGGTGCCACGGTCGATGAACCCGCCCCTTACAAGCGAGTAGAGGGGATGGATCATTGCGATAAAGTGGTCGATATCGATCAAAGCCCCATTGGCCGTACACCGCGATCAAACCCAGCCACCTATACCGGCATCTTTACCCCTATTCGTGAGCTGTTCGCCGCGACCCAAGAAGCCAGAACCCGTGGCTATAAGCCGGGGCGTTTCTCCTTTAATGTGAAAGGTGGACGCTGTGAAGCCTGTCAGGGCGATGGTCTGATCAAAGTTGAGATGCATTTCCTACCCGATGTGTATGTACCTTGCGATAGCTGTAAGAGTAAACGCTATAACCGTGAAACCTTAGAGGTGCGTTACAAAGGCAAGAATATTCACGAAGTGTTAGAGATGACCGTTGAGGAAGCTCGAGAGTTCTTCGATGCCGTACCAGCCATTGCCCGTAAGCTACAAACCTTAATGGAGGTTGGCCTGTCTTATATCGGCCTTGGCCAGAGTGCAACCACCCTCTCTGGCGGTGAAGCACAACGGGTCAAACTGGCCAAAGAGCTGTCAAAACGTGACACAGGCAAGACCTTGTATATCTTAGATGAGCCAACGACTGGCTTACACTTTGCCGATATTCAGCTATTACTAGATGTACTGCATCGCCTTAAGGCTCACGGCAATACCATAGTGGTGATTGAACACAATCTCGATGTGATCAAAACCGCCGATTGGATCATCGATCTTGGCCCTGAAGGCGGCTCAGGTGGCGGCACCATTTTGGTCAGCGGTACTCCTACGCAAGTAGCTGAGCATCCAACGTCTCATACCGCGCGCTTCCTTAAGCCTTTACTCAAGGCGTAAGCCAACTCGCGTTGCTCTATTAAAGATAACCGCCAAAGCCAGTATGAAATCATTCTGGCTTTGGCGGTCTTTATCAATTAATTCTGGCTTTGACTGTCTTTATTAATTAATTGTAGCTAAGTTATAGCCTAGCCCACCACCCAAGCTAGGTGCCCATGAGAGTGCTCAATCCTGCTCGCATCATCACCCTCATCTCGCTCTTGTTCGCCTTTACGCTGCTCTTGTCCGCTTGTAGCAGTACAGACGATGCTTGTCACCGCCAATTGCAGCTCAATTGGGCCAATCAGACTCAGCTCCTAGAGGATGTAAACAAATTAAGCTCGCCCGCTTTTGCTGGGCGTAAAACCATGACGCTTGGCGCAGCAATGACCCGAGACTACCTTAACCTGCGTATGCAACAGGCGGGCTTAATGCCTTGGCCTAGGCTGCACGCCCCACTTCCCTCTAATGCCCCTCCGCGCGATAGGGAATTTGACCAGCACTTTAGCTATCAATATCAGTTTACTGAGCGCCAGGGTGTCAATCTCATCGGCATGCTACCTGCAACTCAAGCTAGCGACCAATGGCGGCTGATTGTCGCCCACTATGATCATTTAGGTACACAAGACACCGAGATTTACCCAGGCGCCGACGACAATGCCTCGGGGATAGCCGCGATGCTAGCGCTGGCTGAGCATGCCAAGGGCCAGCAGCGGCCAAGTCATTTACTCTTTATCGCCACCGATGCGGAAGAACCAGGGCTCTATGGCAGCAAAGCCTTAGTCGCAATGCTACAAGATGACAACAGCCAACCTGCGATGGCACAAATTGAATTCGTGATTAATTTAGATATGGTGGGGCGCCCCAACCGCCACCACACCCTCTATATAGAAGGGCGCCAAAATTTTACCCAATTTACAGCGATACAAAACCGTTTAAGGCAAACGGTAGGGTTGTGTATCAGAGCCAATCACCCACCCGAAGCGGGTAAATCGATACAAAGGATAGATTGGTTAAGATCGTCAGATCACATCTCCTTTTATCAAGCCGGCTTGCCTTGGCTCTATTTGGGTATTCCACCCCATAGCGATTACCATCAAACCAGTGACATCGCATCAAAGCTAGATATCGAGTTTCTAGCAGCTGTTACAGAAACGGCTTACAAACTACTCATTATCGACAGTTATCTCTTAAATAACCGAGCAAAACAATAGATTAATTTGTAATTTATTAAAAAACAACTCACTGTTAATTATAGACTTTAGCTGTAAAGCCCCCTGTTTACCCCTAAAAATCAGACTTAAGTGGTAGCCAATCTATCAACTCACTGCTATAATAATCGGCTTACTGATACTTTTCGGTGCGGGAAGTCGACACGGGGTTGATTTTCTGTCTATAAAATCTTTAGTGCAGTCTCTGCACTTTGCTACACCACAAGGCTACAACCCATGTCATCCAATGAAAAAACTTTCCGCGAACTCGGTCTTGCCGAGCCTTTGTTGCGTGCTCTTGACGAGCTTGGTTACGAAAAACCAACGCCAATTCAATCTGCTAGTATCGAGCCACTTATGGCCGGTAAAGACATTTTAGGTCAAGCACAAACCGGTACCGGTAAAACCGGTGCATTTGCGCTGCCGCTATTAAATGCGATCGACCCAACGTCAAATACGCCACAAATTTTAGTATTAGCCCCAACTCGTGAGCTTGCCGTGCAAGTCGCCGAAGCATTTGGTAGCTATTCAAAATTCATGAAAGGTATGCACGTACTGCCGATTTACGGCGGCCAAAGCATGCATCAACAACTTAATGCATTGCGTCGTGGTCCACAAATCATTGTCGGTACGCCTGGCCGTGTAATGGATCATATGCGTCGTGGCACCCTTAAGCTTGATACGCTTAAAGCTATGGTGCTCGATGAAGCCGATGAAATGCTAAAAATGGGCTTCATCGATGATATCGAATGGATCCTAGAGCACACGCCGAAACAACGCCAGCTTGCATTATTCTCAGCCACTATGCCTGAGCAAATTAAGCGCGTTGCCAATAAGTACCTGACTGAACCAACGCACATCAGTATCGCTGCTAGCCATACTACGGTTGCATCAATCGAACAACGTTTCGTTCAAGTATCGCAACACAACAAGCTAGAAGCCCTAGTACGTGTGCTAGAAGTTGAAAATACTGAAGGTATTATCATCTTCGTTCGTACACGAAACAGCTGTGTTGAACTGGCAGAAAAGCTTGAAGCTCGCGGTTATGCTTCATCACCACTACATGGTGATATGAACCAACAGGCTCGTGAACGCGCCGTTGATCAGCTAAAACGTGGTCAGCTTGATATTATTATCGCTACCGACGTGGCGGCACGTGGTCTTGACGTTGAACGTATTGGTCACGTTGTAAACTACGATATCCCATACGATACCGAAGCCTATGTTCACCGTATTGGTCGTACTGGCCGTGCTGGTCGTACAGGTATGGCAATTCTGTTTGTGACGCACAGAGAAATGCGTATGCTACGTACCATTGAGCGCGCGACTAAGAGCCGTATCTCGCCAATGGACGTGCCTAGCCCAGAGACTGTGACCGAGCGTCGTCTTTCTCGTTTAGGTGAGCAGATTTCTGAAGTCATTGCTAAAGATTCTTTAGACTTCATGAAAGGCGCTGTTGCACAACTATGTCAAGAGTTAGAAGTCGATACTGATGTACTTGCAGCGGCGTTACTACAGCAAGTTCAGAAAGATCGTCCATTGCAGCTACCTAATATCAACGAACGTCAACGCGACAGTCGTGATGAGCGTAGCAGTCGTGAACGCGGTGAACGCGGTGATCGTGCTCCTCGCGAACGTACCCGTCGTGATTCACGCCCAACGCCAAGCAATCTAGGAACGGCTGATACCTTAAAGGATCATCCAGACGTTAAGATGTGCCGCTATGTTATCGACGTGGGTCGTGACCATGGTGTTGGTGTCGGTAACATTGTTGGTGCTGTGGCTAACGAAGCCAACATCGACAGTCGTTATATTGGACAAATCCAACTATTTGATTCAATGACCGCCATCGACTTGCCAGACGGCATGCCAAAAGATGTATTACAACATCTGAAGAAGGTGCGTGTATGTGGTAAGCCACTTAACATCCGTGAAGCCGGCACCGAACTGCCAGCAAGCGCGGGTGATGACAGCCGTCCACCACGTCGTCGTAAGCCAGCAGGCGACCGTAAACCACACCGTAAGGGTGGTAAAGACAACGCCTAATTAGGCCGAGTCCGGCTCACTTAAAGCCACCATGTGTTGACATAACCTAGCGTGGCTAAATAAGAGAGTTACCTCATCGCAAACGCGACAAAAAAGGAGCCTAATGGCTCCTTTTTTACGTTTCCCTAATAAGATTTATGTTGCTGAGATTGACTCAGCGTTACCAGAAAGCACTGAGCATACAAACCGCAATGTCGCTATCCAAGCGCGCCTTTATCTATATCAATCTATGCGTTTCAATCCAGCCTGCTGCTCTGCCATTAATGCGGCGGCGCAGACTTGGCAAATACACGCATCGCAGCGAACATTAACGGTTAATGATGCCTTTGGCACAAACGCCTGCCGCTGACACCAACAAGAGGCGCTGGGCTGCTGGTTGGCGATAGCACACTGATTTAATTGCTGGCATAGGGGGCAGTTTATCGCTGCACCTAATATCAAGTTTGACTCAGCAGTCGCAACCGCTTTGTTGTGTGTCATACCTCATCATCCCCAATAAAAAAGGAGTGTCAGCAACCAAGCTAACACCCCTTAATTCAGATTATTATACGGCAATCGCAGAGCCTATTAACGCCTAAGATTACTGTTTATCAGGATTCACGGGGTAAGATTGGCTACCTAAAACTGCGCCACCATCAACCGATTGACCATAATAACCTTGGTGCTTATGGTATTGCTTCTGTAGCGCTTCAACATCCCCCTTAAAGCGTGGATCTTGTGGGCGATCTTTCGAATTAATGTAAGCTGCAACATCCCAAGCTTGTTGGTTTGTCAGCTGAATACTCTTACCAAATGGCATATTCTCGTAAATGAAGTTCGCTGCAGTATTGACCCTGTGCATGCCTGCGCCCCAGTTAAAGCTCTGTGGCCCCCACAATGGCGGTAAGCTATAAACACCCGCAATAGCAAGCCCTTGGCCATCATCACCATGACAGGCTTGACAATGCGCTTGGTAAACCGTAGCTCCGCGCTCAGGAGAATAGGCTAACTCAGGCTTTTCAATCGGTGGAAAACCACGACCAGGAAGCTTTGCCAACTCATCGATATTCATCGCAGCTTTAACCGCCGCGGGCAGAGCAAAGTCTTCACGCTTGCCGCCTTTGAGCAACTCTGCATCGCTCAATTCTGGCACTTCGCCCGTCACTTGATATTGATCCATCAAGCCGCTCATGGCCAACCAGTAGGAATAAGCAGATAACGCCACTAACTCGTCACTGCCATCTGCCGGTGCTTTCCCGTTCATCGAGTAGGTAAAGCAACCTTGAATACGTTCTTGATAGCTGTTGACCTTATCGTTTTTCTTACGATAAGCAGGGTAAGCCATATAGGCAGCCCATAGCGGTGATGCATTGGGTTTACGCCCTGCATCCATATGGCAGTTAGAGCAGTTCAGCTCGTTACCGACATATTTACCACGTAACTGCTGAGTATTAACAAACAGCTGATAACCCTGTTTAACTTTATCGCCAAATGCCCCTTGAGGTATGGCACTCATCTCTCTTGGCGTTAAATAAACCGTATCATCTGACTTTGGCTTGACTTGTAATTCAGCCTGTTTGTCAGGTAACTCAGCGGCAATAACTAGGCTTGGCACACAGAGTCCAATCAACGCTATCAAAGCACTGCGTAGCGATTTAACATGATTCATGGTCAGACTCCCTATTTGATCTCGGCAAAATACTTGGCTAACGCATCAATCTCTTCTGCGGTTAGCTTATTTGCAATGGTCCCCATCATTGCATCTACATCACCCTTGCGAGTGCCCGCTTGCCAAGCAAGTAACTGGGTCTTGATATAGCTTGCCTGCTGACCAGCAAGACGTGGGAACTGGCCCCCACCTATGCCAGACGGACCATGACAGGTGACACATGCTGGGATCATTCTGTCCCAGTCACCTTGATACACTAATTCTTGGGTTGGGTCGCTGTACACTGCGGCTTCACCGCGAAGGTGAACACTGACTTCAGGCACTTCTTGAGATGAGAAATAGTCCGCGACAGGCTTAATTGCATCACCTTGGAGCACCATAGACATAGGCGTCATGCTGGCATTTTGGCGTTGGCCTGTTTGGAACAACTTGATCTGCTGAGTGATATATTCAGCAGATAGCCCTGCTAATCTTGGGCCTAATGGCTCAACACCTTGCCCTGTTGGGCCATGACATGACGCACACAATTGTGCTGATGGCGGCATCGCCATTGGCTCTGCCAATAAAGGCATCGACAATAACAACAAAGCCGAACCTAACGTTATCGATCTCATAATATCCTCCCGATTATAACTGCCCTTAATGATAGAGGGATTCGAACGAATAAGGTAATGGATTTCATCAAAAAAATTATAAAAGCTCCCCGAAAAACAAAAACGCATCCGTTCAATAACAGGATGCGTTCAAACATAACGATGGCAACACAACCTAGACTTATTGCCCTGGACGAACCCCTAAAGTATGGCAAATCGCATAAGTTAGCTCGGCACGGTTCAAGGTGTAAAAATGAAAATCTTTAACTCCTTCTCGCGATAACACTTTCACCATATCAATGGCCACATTAGCACCTACCATTTGTCGTGTCGCAGGGTCGTCATCTAAGCCTTCAAATTGGTTATGTAACCAGCGGGGAATCGACACATTGGTCATGCCAGCAAAGCGTTTAAGTTGCTTAAAGTTGGTAACAGGTAAGATGCCTGGAATAATTTCAACATCAATACCCGCGGCCACGCAACGATCACGAAAACGTAAGTAGGACTCGACATCGAAGAAAAACTGCGTGATAGCACGGTTGGCCCCTGCATCAATTTTCTTTTTTAAATTAATCAGATCCGCTTGCGCATTGGTCGCATCAGGATGGCCTTCTGGATAAGCCGCTACCGAGATATCAAAATCGGCCACCGAACGTAATAGGCGCACCAAATCATTAGCAAATCGAGTGGGCTTGGCACTGCCCTCGGGTAAATCGCCACGCAGTGCCACTATGTCACGCACTCCGGAATGCCAATAATGCTTGGCCAGCTCAACTAGCTCTTCATCACTGGCATCCACTAAGGTCAGGTGCGGCGCAGCCACCAGATCGGTTTCTTTCTGAATGCGTTCAATCACCCCGTGGGTACGATCACGTACGCCGGAATTAGCGCCATAGGTTACCGAGACAAACTTAGGCTTTAACGGTTCGAGACGCCTGATTGAGTTCCACAAGATCTGTTCCATCTCAGGGGTGGCTGGCGGGAAGAATTCAAACGAGACGTTAATGTCACCATTAAGCTCAGACAAGCTTTGGTTTAATGAGTTTGCATGTTGCGCGTGGTGAAAAGCCATCTTTATTCCCTCAGACGTTCGACGATAGTACTTAGACGTTTGGACGTCTATATGTCTACATACTAGAGAAACTCAGTTCTAAGTCAAGCGTAAAAGTTAACCAAAATTAAAATAGTCTATTCGCCTCTACAACAAACCGATTACAGCATGAGCGACATGAGCATCAAGCCATTGTTACATAAAATGTATTACCTGCTTACCGACAAGGTGTTGCCGATATAACTACCGGCTGGATAACAGAAATTTTCCAAGAAAAAGCGAATAATGTGGCATTGAGATGAAGTATTAGATGCACTATATAGCGGCATTATCGACAAAAAAAGCGGCCCAAGTGCTAACTTGGGCCGCTTAAGGTATGACGTCTGAGAAGAGGTTACTCTTGCAATAGATCGCGGCAGATCTGCGCCAGATCCGATTGCACCGCAGCAGCGGTGACTTCACGGCCGGCACCTGGACCACGAATAATCAAAGGATTATCTTGATAAAAGTGACTACGAATCACAAACACATTATCACCGGGCGTTAAGTTAGCATAAGGATCGTTGCGATCCACCCACTCAATCCCGACCTGCGCTGCAAGTTGACCGTCACTGTGTTGCAAGGAAGCCACATAGCGCAACACTTTATTTTGCTCCGCAGCCGCTTGATATTGACGTAGCATCTCAGCATCTAGCTCACTGATACGCTCGATAAATTCAGCCAACGGGAGCTGCGCAAGATGCGGCGGCACTAAAGAGTGCAGCGCAATATCATCAAGCTCAATATCATGGCCTATCTCTCGCGCTAAGATAAGCAATTTACGCTGCATATCTCGCCCCGACAGATCGTCACGCGGATCGGGCTCTGTCAGCCCAAGCGCCTTAGCCTGCAGCACCAATTCAGAGAAGGGTTTAGTACCATCGAAATGTTCAAACAACCAGCATAAGGTGCCGGAAAAAATCCCCCCCACCGCTTCGATGGCGTCGCCACTGTTATGTAAATCATTTAGGGCATGTTGCACGGGTAATCCCGCACCACAACTGGCATTGTAGCGCCAAAAAAGTCGACGATTATCCAGCTGCTGTTTTAATTCTTGATAAAAAGGTAAAGGCCCACTGCCAGCCAGCTTATTGGCGCTAACCATATGAATACCACGGGCAAAAAATGCTGGATACTGCAACGCTAAATCGGCGCTAGCACTGATATCTAACGCGATAAGTTCATCACATTCAACATGGCGTAATCGTTCAAACAGGTGGCTGTAATCCCAAGGGGTTGCTTGCTCATTAAATTGCTGCTGCCAGTGATTAAGATCGATATCGGTCTCGCTTAATAGCGCCAGCTTGGAACTCAGTAATCCCACCAACTCGAGACTGACCTCAAGCTCCTTGTTTAATACCGGTCTCGCCCGCTTAAACAGCTCAATCCACGCATCACCAATATTACCAATACCCAGCAGTAATACTCCGATACGTTTACGCGGGCCAGCGCAGCGACGATGTACCTTTTGCGTCAATAGGCTCACCTGCCCCTTAGGGACCAAAGTGACCAAACTTAGGCCATCGTTACACAATGGGTGAGCATCGCGGCTTAATAGACGTGAAAAACCCCGGCGATAAAGTGCAGCATCGGCACTGACCAACGCCACTAAGCCTAAGTCTTGTCGCACCTCTAATGCATCGATCCCCAGTGCTTGAGTATTGACTTCAAATATCGCCCGCGCTTGTTTTTCACTCTCGTGGGTAAAGGCCAGCTCTGCAAGGCCAGACGCCGATGACCAGTAGGCCAAGGGAGCCAGTCCTGCCTTAGCAAAACACTCTAATAATTGAGGCAGCTCGGCATTAAAGCTTAAGCTAAACAACGACACGCTAGGTAGACTAGTAACGACGGGCGCGCTAGCCGATAAGCTCTTAGGCGCAATAAGCGTAAAATCGGTATGGGGCGCATAACTCGAGCGCACCGCTAGGCTCACGTTAGTGTCAAACAGTGGCTGTAAGGTACGGTTATGCAGTACCGGCGAACCAAGATGGGCTAAGCGATTAGCCTCGGTTAATGACATGCTTTTGAGCAGGCGTGCATCGTTAATGCGATTGGGATCGGCATTAAACACCCCTTCCACATCGGTCCAAATGGTCACCCGTTCAATATTGGCGAGGCTGGCCAGCAAGGTGGCGCTAAAGTCTGAACCATTACGGCCCAGCAACAGGGTATCGCCCTTATCATTAGCACAGATAAAACCGGTGATCACTAGGCGTTCATTAGGGTGAGCATTCAGCATCGCCTGCACTTTTTGCTTTGATTGCCCTATGCGAATTTGCGGTACCGCCCCTTCATCGGCCACTAATAAAGTGCGCGCATCCACATCGACTGCCCCGACGCCTGATTCACGCAGCAGCGCGGCAAGTAAACGCGATGACCAGCGCTCGCCAAAACTAACCACTTGATTGCGTTGGTAATCCGTTAAATCGGCAAGAGAAAGTAATGTGCTGAGTTGGGATTTATCGGTCGATAGACGCTCGCGCAAGCTGCGCGCCTGTTCGTTAGATAACAGTTGCTCGATCAGATTTTGCTGGTAACTGATCAACACTTGCAACTCTTCTTGCCACAACAGACCGGACTCGGTTAGCTCAAGTAATTTATATAAAAAATTAGTACTCTTGCCCGCAGCAGAAACCACGATGAGATCATCGCTATGGCCATGGGTGAGTAATATATGAGCGACACGGCGGTAACAATCTGCATCCGCTAAACTAGAACCGCCAAATTTATGCAAATGACATCGTGTCATTTTTTGCTCCTCAATACCTTTAACAACTTACCGCGATAGCCGCATCTAAACCCGCTTGAATATCTGCCACCAGATCGTCACCATCTTCAATCCCAACAGATAAACGAATAAGGGTATCTTTCACCCCTGCCTCTAAACGAGCCGCTGGCTCCATCGCTCTGTGGGTCATGGTAGCAGGAACCGCCACTAAGCTCTCTACTCCACCCAAGCTTTCGGCTAAAGAGAAGTATTCTAACGCATTTAAAAAGGCAATAAGCTCTGCTTCGCCACCTTTTAACTCAAAACTGAGCATGGCACCAAAACCTTTTTGCTGTTTTAACGCGATCTCATGGCCTGGATGGTCCGCCAAACCAGGATAATAGACCTTATCAACGGCGCGATGACGGGTTAGCAAAGCCAACACCTGCTGTGCGTTGGCTTGATGCTGACGCATTCTCACCGCAATTGTTCTTAAGCCGCGTAGGGTCAAATAGCTATCGAAGGCTGAGCCGGTTAACCCTAAGGTATTAGACCACCAATGTAACAGCTCACCCACTTCAGCATCTTTAGCGACAACCGCGCCGCCGACCACATCGCTATGCCCGTTGATATATTTAGTCGTTGAGTGGATCACTATGTCAGCGCCGAGCAACAGAGGTTGTTGCAAGATAGGCGATAAAAAGGTGTTATCGACTACCACTAGCGCCCCCACTTCATGGCTCTGGCTCGCAATCGCTGCGATATCAACCACGCGCAGTAATGGGTTCGAAGGGGTTTCTAACCAGACCATTTTAGGTTGGCGAGCAATAACGTCTGCCAAAGCAGCGGCATTCGTTTGGTCAACCACTGCCAGTTTAAATGCCCCTTTCTTGGCGAGGTGGGTAAATAGTCGATAGCTGCCGCCATAGCAATCGTGCGGCACCACGAGTAGATCATCGGGCCCCAGTAAATTGGTTACTAAGGTGATGGCCGCCATGCCAGTGCATGTCACTATGCCTGCCGCCCCACGTTCCAGCTCCGCTATGGCGTCAGCCAAAATACAGCGAGTCGGATTACCCGAGCGGCTATAATCAAAATCTCTCGGTTGTTGATGGCCATCAAAGGAGTAATTGGTCGACAAATAGATGGGCGGTACAACGGCACCATATTGGGTATCGGATTCTATCCCCCCACGCACAGCTGCCGTGGCTAATTTACGCTCAGTCATCTTTTACTCCTAAAGTTAAATCGGCGGCAGTCATCTATACTTTATAGATGTCTGGACGTCTAAATGTACCTAAGGCAAGCGGTAGCGTCAACATATTTAGACGTTTAGACGTCCAAACATGTAGAAATCTATTTGCAATTAACAAAAATTAGAGGCAATAATTTGACTGTACCCGGTAAGGGTATAAAATCTGCCCCGAATTTGAGAATTAACAGGTGAGTCAATGACTGAGTGGAATGGCGATTATATCAGCCCCTATGCTGAACATGGTAAGAAGAATGAGCAAGTGAAAAAAATCACTGTCTCTATTCCCCTCAAGGTGCTTAAGATTTTAACCGACGAACGCACTCGTCGTCAGGTGAATAACTTACGCCACGCTACAAACAGCGAATTGCTTTGTGAAGCTTTTTTGCATGCTTATACTGGCCAACCTTTACCCCATGATGATGACTTGTCAAAAGACAAACCCGACAGTATTCCAGCCGAAGTGAAAAAGCTGATGACTGAGATGGGCATCGAATGGGAAGACGTCGAGTAAATCGACTTTACCTATCCTGTTTTGCTAAAGAGGGATCGCACTGCGATCCCTCCTCTTTATCACGTCTAAACACACTGCAACCCCTGGTGGTATAGTGCCTGAACTTATGATTGATCCCATGATCCTTGGCCTAGCGTCGCTGATCATCTTTATTGGCGCCCTAACCCAAAGCCTGATCGGTTTTGGCTTAGCCGTTGTCGCCTCGCCGTTACTCTATCTCGTCGACCCAAGCCTAGTGCCCGCACCTGTCATTATGATGGGCTTTTCTATCGCCTTACTCACCCTGCTAAGAGAGAGGCGCGCACTGGAATTTAACGGCTTACAATATGCTTTACTGGGGCGTATCCCTGGCGGAATATTAGGCGCAACCTTATTATTGCTAGCACCACAACCAGTATTGGGATTAGCCATTGCAATCATTGTGGCTCTAGCCGTGGTTCTGAGCCTATTCAAGCTACGTCTCCCCATAAATCGCAGTAATCTTTTTATGGCGGGCATATTGTCGGGGATCTTTGGTAATATCGCTGCCATTGGTGGACCGCCAATGGCTATTTTACTCTCGGGAAAAGACGCCAAACAGTTTCGCGCAGCCTTGTCAGCCTTCTTCATCTTTAGCTCAATGATCGCCTTAATCATTTTGGCTTTCAGTGGATTACTCACACTGCGTCATCTGTATCTTTCAATGCTATTGCTACCATCGGTCCTGCTAGGCTTTGTAGTTGCTAATCGTATTGTCGGCGGCATCGACAAACAAAAAACCCAACGCCTTACCCTGATATTGTGCAGTACAAGTGCGCTGATCTTAGCGGTAAAATCGATTATAGAACTAACGTAACGACCTCAAATAGGTGTCCGTAAAAGGGAATAAAAATCAGCAAACAAGATAATCACTAAAAATGATATGAGGTTCGGATCACGCCCCCAATGGCATCATCACTGCCAAACAGCCCGGTTAAGTCCAGATTAAAGGTGCGACCAATACTAAAGCCTGTACCAACCGAATACAGGTCGATTGCGGTATTGTTTAAATTGTGGCGATAACCCACACGTAACGCCAACCAATCCGTGGTTTTTAGCTCCCCTGCGAAGCGCCAATATTGTGTACTAACCACTTCATCGAAACCTTGATGAGCATTCAAATCGATATCACTTGTTAGGGTAAGTGCAGCCCAATCATAAGCCACCCCAGCAGTATATAAAGGCTCAACTCGATAAGTAAATTGCCGCCCTAATGACTCTACACTCTGTTGTTTTGGGTCGATTAAATTGCGTCCAGACAAGCCAACGGTTAGCCCATTAAAAGGCTTAATTACCACACCAACATCAAGATTAAATACCGTATCATCATTACGATAGGGGGAATCATTACCACTATCAAAAGTCACGTTATTCGCATTAACTACATAATTGTAAGTGTCGATACGCTGTATTTTGGGCGAGAGCCCAACCGATATTGGCATGTTGACAATTGATAGAGGAAAACTCAATACAACGCCAACATCAGACACTCCCCCCGACACCAACGCCCCGAGAGAGCCTAACTCTGAAACATTTGCAGGATTGTTAACATCAAAATGGTCTAAATTGCTTTGAATCGCATCTGCAACACCTACCGCCTCGATATAAGTCTTATGAAACAGTGTCATTGGCATCTGCACCGTCGGCAAGACAATCGATGTACCTTGTGTCGCAGAGGTTCTCTCTGCTTGCGGCGATGCAATCCCCCGCGCCTCTTTAGTCGCATCTAACACTGACAAGGCAGGATGATTGAAGAGATCTCCATGTTGATGACTTACGGCAACGTGTGAACTGTTTAAAGCAGAGTTATGTACACCATCATATTGCTGCTCGGCAAAGGAAAACCTAGTGAGACTCATCAGCGTGATTAACACTATTATGCTAAGGCACTTCATTCCCTTTTCTCCCCCCTCCGAATAATGGTCATTTTAAGCGTGTTGAAAGATTAGTACGCTCGATTGTTAAAGATAGTTCATTTCTTAAGTGCTAGATGATATGGCAAGTAAAAATACTGATATTTAGCCCGTATTTAACCTTTACTCCCCCAGCCTCTGCTGCGTAAATATGCTCGATAATCCACTATGGCTGATAAGATCAAAATACTGCCCATCGCGACGTATTTCCCAAAAATAACGCCCCCTTTCGACGACAATCACAGCGTTAGCGATAACAAGTTCATTAACATTACAGCCATTATTTAGCAGATGTTTAACTACAAAAGTGTGATTCACCTCCACCAGTAATTGATAGCCAACACCTCATCCCTGCAAAAACAGCAAACAATAAAAGGCTTTTAATACAAAAACTTAAACCACATCAATTAGATTAATATCAATGATATTTTTATCAATTAGATTTTTATTGTAAAGGTGATCAACCTCAAACTCACATCTCGACTCCTTTAGTAAACTTTTTAACAACAAACACCCGCTTTGTTTAATAAAAAATCACCACGGGTGGTGATTAAGGAAAGATGATGAAAAACATAGTAAAAATTGCAACGTGCATCATGCTCACATTCTCGTTAGGCGCCCAAGTTTATGCCGTAGATGGCGGTAACCCGAAAAAAGGTAAACACCTCTACAAGAAAGAGTGTAAAGCCTGCCATAGCAAAGGCGATGCGGGCGGTGAAATCACTCCGATGAGTAAAACCATGAGCCAGTGGGATCGCTATTTTAAACGTGATCAACACAAGGTTAAGCCTGAGGTTTTTGAGCAACTCTCCGAAAAAGACCGCTTGGATATTCAGCAGTTTCTTTATGACCATGCGGCAGATTCCGATCAACCACAGACTTGCGGTTAAGACTCACTAAGCCCATCTACTGCGCACCTCGCGCGACGGAGAGACAAAGATGCGTACACTACTATCGATTTTAATTGCCAATGCATTAGCCTTTTCTGGCGGCGCGTACAGTGCCGTTCAAGAACAACAAAAGCTGGCAGACTTAAAACAGCAACTAGCTGAGCTATCAGAAGAAATTGACGATATTAATAGCCGCGTAGACAAAAATGAGCGCCACACAGCACTGGATAGAATCCAACTCACAGGAGATTTTCGTACCAAGGCTCATTCATTGCATTATCAAAATGTCACTTGGAACCCTGCCATCAAAGTTGACTTCAATGATTTTGGCCAAAAAGCCATGTCTGGCACCTTTGGAATGCCAAACGATGCCAACTCGCCATTAGGCAAGATGTTAAGCGCCAACCCTGAATTAGCCAGTGCGTTCCAAAATGGCATGTTGCAGGGAGTAATGCCTTATGTGCTGGCGCCAAAATCGGTACAAGATATCGATAATGATATTTTCTATACCACCCGCCTCAGACTCAATCTAAAAGCCAAAGTATGGGACAACGTTGGCTTTTCAGCTCGATTAAGCATGTATAAAAACTGGGGGGACTCAACTGGCACCCAAGTATTTGATTCATGGCGTTCGTTCACCATGGATGGCAGTAGTAGCGGCAATACCAGCGGCGACTGGCTCAGAGTCGAGCGCGCCTACTTCGACTGGAAAAACATCGGTGGCACCAACACCTATCTTTCTATCGGTCGTCGTCCCTCAACCTACGGCCCACCCTCTCATTACAGAGAAAACGAGAAGCGCGGCGGCACCCCATCAGGTCACTTAGTCAACTTTAACTTCGATGGCGCCACCTTAGGTTACAACTTAGGCGAGATCACTGGTATTGATGGCCAAGTAGTGCGTTTCTGTTACGGCCAAGGCTTTGAGTCACAATGGGGTAATGGCGAAATGTTTGGTGATATCGTCACCAAAGATACGCATCTAGGTGGTTTTAATATCGACGCCATCAACGACGGTAACCACTTCCTGCAATTTACTCTGTTTGGTGCCAAAGACATTAACGACGGCTTCAAAGGCACCATGGCTTTTCCTACTCAACTGGCAGGCATTTTTGCCCCAACCATGTACCAAGATATGCAGAAGTTTGAAAACTTCAACTTTCAAACCCGGGTACAACCTAGTGGGGTGATTGGTGACATGTATTTAGGGGGGGTCGGTTACGCCTATGAAAGCGATGAGGATATGAAGCTATTCGCCTCTTTTGGCTGGACACGAGCCGAAGGCAACGGCAATGCCGGTATGTTTGGCGGCATGTTAAGTGATGCGGTATTTGAAGCACAGCTCAACGCCGACGGCAGCGAAATTATCATGATGCCAGACGCCGCCGATAGCGCCGACACTAAAGATGGGTACGGCGTTTATGTCGGCATCCAAATTCCGGCGCCTTACGGTAAGTTAGGTCTGGAATATAACTATGGCTCTAAATACTGGACTCCGTTTACTCAAGCGCAAGACGATCCTATTGGCAGTAAGCTTGCCACCCGTGGTCATGTTGCCGAAGCCTACTACATGTTTGATATCAACCCACGTATGTTTATCAAACTGGCAGGGCTGTATTACGACTATGAATACACAGGTAGCGGTACCCCTGTTGGCGCGCCGCAAAAAATTGATGATGTCATTGAAGGCGGCGCTTATTCGATGCTGCCTGTGGTCGACACCGCCTTTGACATCAATGCCTCGTTAACAGTCAACTTCTAAACTTAGACTATCCCCCGGCTCACGCCGGGGGTAGGGATCACCCGATGAAACATCCACGCTTTTTAATCTCGATAATGGCCATGGGGCTATTGGGACTGGCCAGCGCCAATGCCGCAGACAATCCCCATAAAGACGCCATTGAAGGCCCCTTTACCCAAGGGACACAAGTCACGGCACAATGTGTTGAATGTCATGAAGATCATGCTAAAGACTTTATGAAATCATCCCACTGGACGTGGGAATTGCAACAAGAACTTCCCGGACGCACAGTTAAACGTGGCAAAAAAAATGCCATCAATAACTTTTGCACCTCAATCTCGGGTAACGAACCCAGGTGTACTAGTTGCCATGCCGGTTATGGCTGGAAAGACGACAGCTTCGACTTCACCGACATGACCAAGGTCGACTGCTTGGTCTGTCACGACACCACAGGGACCTATATTAAAGATCCTGCCGGTGCGGGTGAAGCGCTAGCCAAGGTCAACCTTGAGCGCGTAGCGCAAAATGTCGGTATGCCAGTCCGCGATAACTGCGGTACTTGCCACTTCTATGGCGGCGGTGGAGATGCGGTTAAACATGGCGATCTCGACTCCTCCATGGCTTACCCAGATAAGGCAACCGATGTCCATATGGACAGCGATGGCAACGACTTCCAGTGCCAAACCTGCCATGCTACCGAGCAACATCAAATCAGCGGTAATGCCATGGGTGTATCACCAGGCGGCACGAATGACATTGGCTGTGAAAGCTGCCATGAAGCTGCGCCTCACAGCAATAACCGCCTTAACACCCATACCGCTAGTGTGGCTTGTCAGACATGCCATATCCCCTTCTTTGCGCGCAATGAGCCCACCAAGATGAGCTGGGATTGGTCTACTGCTGGTAGCGATCAAGAAGAAACCGTCGATGAATATGGCAAGCACACCTTTATGAAGAAAAAAGGCAGCTTCGTGTGGGCTAAGATGGTAGCTCCTGAATATGCTTGGTACAACGGCAAAGCCGATGCCTACATGGTCGGCGATAAAATGGATCCCACCAAGATAACTAAACTGACTTACCCCATAGGCGATATTACCGACGCTACCGCTAAGATCTATCCGTTCAAAGTACACAGAGGCAAACAGATCTACGATAAGAAACAAAATATCTTTGTCACGGCCAAGGTTTATGGCAAAGGCGGCTACTGGAAAGATTTCGACTGGGATAAAGCCGCCAAACTGGGTATGGAAGCTAACCAAGCATTAACCGAGCAAGGTATCACATACAGTGGCGAGCATGGCTTTGCTGAAACCGAAATGTGGTGGCGTATCAACCATATGGTATCACCATCAGCTCAAGCTCTTAAATGTAACGACTGCCACAACAAAGGCACTCGTATGGATTGGCAAGCCTTAGGTTATGACGGCGACCCGATGAAAAACAAGCAAGGAGTAAAGCACGCTAAGTAAAGTTAAAAAGCGAGTCAGTATCCCTGCAATAACTGACAATGACTCCCCCGAAAGCCGGGGAGTCATTGCTTTAACAACACGAGACACTTTTTTGATATTAGGCTAGGGCCTGTTGAGCTTTGCAGGTTAAATTTCGTTCGAGACTGAAACGTTTTAATCGAGGCGAGTGGATTGCAGCCTAGTCATCTAAGCAAAATTCACTTAACAAAGAGTAAAACGTTTTTAGCCGAACCCTTCGGGCAGCGTTTGTTGATCATTTCTACTGCGTTCTCAGCTTGTTATGTAGAATAACTACACCACAAAGCTTCTGCCTTGTATAAATACCCAACAATTGGCTACAAAAATAACCTTGAAAGATCAACAGGCCCTTGCGATTTGCAGTCAATTTATGCCTTACCGCCAGCCGCTGTCGACTTATGTTCTGAATTCCCCCATTCGTAAATAGATAACTTTGTTCAATTTACAGCCTATAGCCATAATGCTAATGTTAATGTTAACAAAAAGTAAATACCAACTATTTTTCTGGGCTCCAGAAAGCGGCACAGGGTGGGTAACTCATGATTCAATCCTTTCGTCTATTGCTCAACAATAAGTCTTTTGTCGAGCTTTTACTATCGTCGACAATGATCAATTTGTTATCGCTAGCACTGCCATTAACCATGTTACAAATCTACGATCGCATCTTACCCAATGAAAGCTTCGGTACCGCAAGCATTTTAGCCATTGGCGTGAGTCTTGCCATTTTACTCGAATTACTCTTGCGCTATGCTCGTAGCTGGTTACTCGGTGCTTCTGCTGCAAACTTTGAACTAAAAACCACCACCCAAGTGGTAGAGCGCCTACTAAAAGCCGACTACCAACAGCTAGCTTCATTAGGTACAGGTAAAGTATTCCACGCTCTGAATAGTATTAGCACAATGCGCGAGATTTACTCAGGCCAAGCGGCTGTCGCATTAATGGATTTGCCATTTGTCTTTATCTTCCTTGCATTAGTCGCCTATATTGGTGGCCCATTAGTCTTTATTCCGCTAGTGATGTGGTTGCTTGTGGGGCTACGAGTGTGGCAAATCGGGAAACAGTTATCGGCGGCCACCAGTGAGCTGGCCACCAGCGACAATGAGCGTACGAGTTTACTCATGTTAGTGTTATCCGGACTGACGACCACTAAATCAATGGCGCTAGAATCGCGGATCACATATGCCTATAAAGAAATTAACCATCGACGTTTAGCACAGCAAAACCAAGTTGATTGGCTCTCTTGTAAACTCCAAGAGCTTATTCAGGGGGCTGCACAGGCAACGACTTTAGCCATAGTGTTAATTGGTTGTTTTGAAGTCCTCAATGGCGACCTCACCACAGGTGGCCTAGCTGCATGCTCCATTTTAGCTGGCAGAGCAGTTGCCCCATTAAGTGCCATAGGCAGTTTACGGGCAAAATTTATTGCCGCTCAAAATGCGATGTTGGATGTCAATGAGATCGTGGCTACCCCCCAAGAGTCCTTTAACGGCAAACAGCGCTATCAGCAAAAACTGCCCGCAGGTCCCATTAGCTTCCAGCAGGTGAGTGCCAATCAAACCAGTGCCAAATTAACTGACCTCAGCGTTGAGATCCCAAGCGGTAGCATGGTCACTATCACCTCTAATCCTCTGACACATGCTAGTTTGTTGCTCAGTACTGTCGGCGCATTTCACCAAGTAACACAAGGCCAAATTACGATTGCAGGCATAGCCCAAGGTGACCATGATGCTCACGAATATCGCCAGTCCATCTGTTATGCCCCGCCTTGGGCGACACTCTTTTCAGGATCAATTTTAGATAACATGACCCTATTTAGGCATGAGCGTGACAGTCAGGCGATGGCATTGGCCGATCAGCTAGGATTAGCCGATACGATTGCCCAACTTCCAGCTGGATACCAAACCAGAGTAGCGAGTAACGATAACCACCTACTCAATCAAGGCGCTATAAAACTGATTTCTCTGGTAAGAGTATTGGCGCAATCACCTTCAATACTGTTACTCGATGAACCTATGGTGTCACTCGATGCTGACTCTCAGACACGACTGTTGTCCTTATTAAAAGAGAGTAAAGGAGAAATGACCATTCTGGTTGCGTCCCACTTTAAGGATGTCGCTCACATCAGTGATTATTGCATTAATATTGATCAAACAGGCTCAGCGTCCATGGCTCCAACAACCGAGGCTGCAGAATGAATACCGATAACAAGCAATATCAAAACCTTAAGACACCATTGGTTAACCTCCTAAGCCAATTGGGGTTAAACGGGCAATCCAGCAACGTACAACAAAGTGATTTAGCCGATGAATTGACCTATTTAGAAGCCTACATCTTACTCAAAAAACATCATGTTGGCGTCAGTGTCCAAGCCATAGATTCGGCACTTCTGAGCCACAGCATCTACCCCTTTCTCTTACTCCCCGTCGATGGCGAACCCATAGTTGCCCGCCGAAGCGAGCAACAATATCAATACTTGGACAAGCACCAACAATGGACCAAACTAAACTCACTGCCATCTCATGGTTATGTCTTTATTATCGACAGCTTGCCTTCGAGTGCTAAGAAAGCGAGTTCATTCGCCACCCACTTACGCAAACAACGTAAGTGGTACGCACCGGTATTTTGGCTCAGCCTTCTCTCAAGTTTAACGGGATTAGCTATTCCCTTATTTACCATGGTGGTTTATGACAGAGTCATTGGAGGGCAAGCACCAGAAATATTGCCCAATATCGCTTTGGGCGCGATATTGGCATTGGGCATATTTATTGGAAGTAGATTGATCCGCGCCAGAGTGGTTGCCACTAGCAGTAATCGCTTTGCTCGCGATCTGTCAGGGATCACTTTTAACCGCTTACTGAGCATGCCACTCACTGTACTCTCACGTGTTGGGCTGTCAAACCATTTAGCCAGAATACGCAATGCTGAAAAAGTACGTAGCCTTATCTCTGGCCCCAATGGTACCGGCCTGCTGGATCTCCCTTTTACCCTAGTAGCGCTGATAGCCATAACCTTACTCAGTGGCTGGCTGGTGCTGGTGCCCTTATTGATGTTACTGCTATTCTACTGGATCATGAAGGTGCTCACTCAGTTTGCTCAAGCAGCCAGCCCCACCATCAGTAACGAATATCAGGCCAGTCTCAATGAATTAGCCAAGCAACTGCTGCAGTTGAAAGCAGCTGGTGAAACCCAAGCTTGGTACCGTCAGTTTGTACGCCGCTGCCAAGAGCATTGCCGGCAACAATTTTTGTATAATAAGCGCGCCGGACTCAACAGCGCAGTTGCTCATGCGATGGGACTTTTTACCGCGCTGGCCACAGTATTTACCGGTGTATTTTTAGTGCTCAATCAAAGCATATCACCGGGTGAATTGATTGCCTGCGTCATGCTCATTTGGCGGATTACTGGGCCAGCACAATTGGCTTTTGCATCGCGACAAAAACTCACCATGATGAACGGGGCAATCAACCAATTTGATCGCTTTATGGCGGTCACCACTGAATTTAATCAACTCAGATTAGACGCACCAGACAGGCAAAAACCCCCAGCAATTTCATTTAAACACCTTACACTACGTTACAGCGCCGACAGCGAACCGGCCTTATCTGGTATCACTTTTGATATAGACGCTGGCGAGACAGTGGCCATCATTGGCCCTAACGGTTGCGGTAAAACCTCATTATTGCTCAGCACTATAGGAGTCATTGATACTCAAGCGGGCTACGTCACTATCAATGGTAAAAACCTCAAACAGTTTGACCCCGAAATTTTTCGTCAATGGGCGGCCTACAGCCCAACTCACAGCGATATTATGCCAGGCAGTCTTGCCGATAATTTACGCTTAGCCAAACCTGATGCCACCGATGATCAATTACGGCAAGCCTTAGAAGATGCTGGCGCTGGCGCATTATTGCAAGCATTAGATAACGATATTAATACCGATTTATATGCCCAAGAAAGCAGCATGCTAGCCGCCGTTGAAAGCGGTTACTTAAGCCTTGCACGCGCCCTACTCAAACGCTCTTCGCTACTTGTGATGGATGAGCCCATAGCGAACCGTAATCCTTATGCTAAAAAAGCTTTTATCAGCGCCTTAAAGCAACTTAAAGGACATACCACTATCTTGTTTACCAGCCACGACCAGGAGTTAATCCAACAGGCTGATAAAGTCGTTATTTTAGATAAGGGCACGGTGATCTATGCCGGTCCACTTCCAGAACAAGCTCCCCCCCCAGCAAACAAATTAACGCCCACATTGGAGGCTTCAATATGAATGATCACCAGCTTAGCCAAAGCTCTTGGCCAGAACATGAATTTACTGAAGCCATTGAGTCACCAGCGGAAAAGCGCGTCATCAAGCGCATCACCATATTCATTACAGCTGTAGTCGTGATCATGGTGATTTGGTCAATATTGACCAATATAGAAGAGATAGCGAAAGCCAAGGGGCAAGTGGTGCCATTAGGGCATAGGCAAGTAATTCAAAGCCAACTCGGCGGCACCCTTGCTTCTATCGAAGTTGCCGAAGGCGATATGGTCAAAAAAGGGGATATCATTGGCCACTTTGTCGCAATCGACAGTCAAGCCGTGGTCGAAGAACTTCTCAGTAAACAAGCCAATTTAGAGCTTAAAATAGAACGTTACAACGCTTTTATTGAAGGCAGAGAAGCCGATTTTGACACCTACACCATCAGCCACCCTTCTCTAGTACAAGAACATCTGAAAAGCTTGGCTCGCATGAATCAAGAGAAGCAAGCTTTAGTGCAACTATCACAGTCAGATATCGCCAAATCAGAGGCAGAACTTGCAAGTATCGAGCAGGAGATCCCTCCGCTTAAGAATCAAATTAACTCGGCGCAGCAGACGCTTAAAATGATGAATGCGGTCAAAGAAGCGCAAGCAGTATCAAAACTGAGCATGCTAGAGTCGCAACAAAAACTCGACGCCTATATTCGTGAATTAAAAGGCCTTCAAGGCAAAGAAGTCGTGCTAGCGCGTAATATCGAAAACTTACAAAAACAACTCGAACAAAAACAAGCTAGCCTATTCAACGAGGTAGGAGAAAAGCGTGCCGATACACAAGCAGAACTACTTGGAGTACTGGCACGCTTAAAGTCATCAAACTCTCAAGTGCTGCAAAATACATTACATTCACCAGTCGATGGCATCATTCAATCGCTACCCAACACCTCCTCGGGTAGTGTTATTCAACCGGGTGGTACTGTTGCCGTTATTGTGCCCACCACCCCAACAGCCCTATTAGAAGCTAAACTGTCTCCAAGAGATATCGGTTTCGTCACCGTAGGTCAGCACGCTCGAATTAAAATTGATGCCTTTGATTATAGCCGTTATGGTGCCATCGATGGTGTGGTTAAACGCATCTCACCTAGCACGGATGCCGACGAAAAGGGCGGCGTATTTTATAAAGTACAAATTGCGATCGAAAAACCCTATTTTGGCGATCAACCCGGTAAGTTAGATCTAATTCCCGGTATGACAGGCGAAGCCAATATCGTCACAGGTGATAAAACCGTATTTCAATATTTATGGAAACCTGTATTTACCAATATCACCCAAGCTTTTGGTGAACGATAGGAAGCTACGCTATGAGTCAAGATAAACACTCGCCAACAAAACAAATGGGGCATGACACCGAAGCGAAAAAACGAGACGACAAGTCAAAGCGTAAAGCCAGAGCTATCGATAAAGATGTTGAACGACTCAAGGCAAAAGAGTACCGAGATGCCCAGCTTAATACGCGTTTTAACCAAGATATGGTGGCAGCCAAACCATGGAGCCACCCACTTGCTGAGCAAGAAGATGATGATGCACAAGGTGGTCAACTCACGGCAACGAACACCGTTGCCGACGCCGACGCCAAACCAGCAAACAGCAGCGAGGTCATCACCCAGCTTAGAGATATCGACCCGATTAAGGCAACACCGAACGACGAGATAGCACTATCCCCTAGCCCAGCATCAACGCTACCGCCACCAGAACTAAGTTCACCACCTCGCTCAGCAGAAACTACTGGGATAACGCCATTTTCAGGGTTTGAGCCACCAAGTAACCAATTGAGCTCATTATCGCCTATTCCCCAAATACTTAAGACCACTGGAGCGACGCCGGCATTTTCGATCACTATGTCACCAAGCCCCAAAGCGCCCTCTAAAACGGCTCAACCAATGTTGCTAACCCCCTCTGTGCAGCCACAAGTATCCACTGGCACTGGCACTGGCACTGGCACTGGCACTGGCACTGGCACTGGCACTGGCACTGGCACTGGCACTGGCACTGGCACTGGCACTGGCACTGGCACTGGCACTGGCACTGGCACTGGCACTGGCACTGGCACTGGCACTGGCACTGGCACTGGCACTGGCACTGGCACTGGCACTGGCACTGGCACTGGCACTGGCACTGGCACTGGCACTGGCACTGGCACTGGCACTGGCACTGGCACTGGCACTGGCACTGGCACTGGCACTGGCACTGGCACTGGCACTGGCACTGGCACTGGCACTGGCACTGGCACTGGCACTGGCACTGGCACTGGCACTGGCACTGGCACTGGCACTGGCACTGGCACTGGCACTGGCACTGGCACTGGCACTGGCACTGGCACTGGCACTGGCACGAATGAAAAGCCATTAGAGATACAGAGTCAAGAACAAAATCAACATGTTAAAGAAAATAGCCCTGTTGATACAGTTAATGGTCAACTTACCGCCCATGGTAATGGCAGTGATGCAGTTACTTGGTCAACTTCTAACTTACAGGGACAGTTTGGTAGCCTCATTTTAGATTCGCAAACAGGTCAGTGGCATTACGTTTTAGATAACAATTCACCTCAAACAGATGCCCTATCTTCTGGCGAGCATCAAACCGAACAGTTTGTTATTAAAGCCACTGATAGCCAAGGGCATTCAGTCAACACACTTATCAGTATTGAAGTGGAAGGTACCAATGATCTCCCCACTATTTCAGGGCTGCACCATGCAAGTCTTAACGAAATGGGAACTGTTGATACTGTTAGCGGTCAATTAATTGCCACAGATCCAGACCATGCAGACACCTTAACTTGGGCGGTAACAAAGGCTTTAGGCCAATATGGTCACCTCATTATTGATCCCACTACTGGTGCCTGGCAGTATCAGTTAGACAACAGTTCAGCAAGTACCCTTGGGCTACATAATGGTCAAGTAGTTACTGAAACATTTAGTGTTACCGCCACAGACAGTAGTGGATTACCTGTAAATCAAATCGTCACAATTGAAATTCATGGGACAGATGAGATCGCTCTAATTAATGGCGTATCCAGTGCTTCTTTGAACGAAGATAGAGATGTTAATTTGGGGCAACTGCATACGAGCGGGCAGCTTACTCTCATTGATCCTGATGCTGATCAAAGCCTGTTTACTGCAGCCTCATTGCAAGGCCAATATGGCAGACTGTCGATAGATGAACACGGCCACTGGACTTACACCGCTGATAACTCACAAGCCGTGATTCAAGGGCTGAAATCGGGTGAGTCACTCACGGATACCGTGCTGGTTCACTCGGTTGATGGCACTTCACAGCAAGTCACTGTCACCATTAACGGCACTGACGATAACGCGCTGATTGCAGGCTCTTCAACGGCCAGCTTAACTGAAGATAAAGACCTCTACCAAGGCCAACTGCGTGTCGATGGCGCACTCACCGTAACTGATGCAGATAATGGTCAAGCCCAGTTCAATGCTGAAAGTCTGCAAGGCCAGTTTGGTACCTTGTCGATTGACTCAAACGGCCACTGGACTTACACCGCCGACAATGCCCAAGCGGCTATTCAAGGGCTGAAATCGGGTGAGTCACTCACCGATACTTTATTGGTCCACAGCATCGATGGCACCGAGCAAAAAGTCACTGTCACCATTAACGGCACTGACGATAACGCGGTAATTACAGGCTCTTCAACGGCCAGCTTAACTGAAGATAAAGACCTCTACCAAGGCCAACTGCGTGTTGATGGCGCACTCACCGTCACTGATGCTGACAACGGTCAAGCCCAGTTCAATGCTGAAAGTCTGCAAGGCCAGTTTGGTACCTTGTCGATTGACTCAAACGGCCACTGGACTTATACCGCCGACAATGCCCAAGCGGCTATTCAAGGGCTGAAATCGGGTGAGTCACTCACCGATACTTTATTGGTCCACAGCATCGATGGCACCGAGCAAAAAGTCACTGTCACCATTAACGGCACTGACGATAACGCGGTAATTGCAGGCTCTTCAACGGCCAGCTTAACTGAAGATAAAGACCTCTACCAAGGCCAACTGCGTGTTGATGGCGCACTCACCGTCACTGATGCTGACAACGGTCAAGCCCAGTTCAATGCTGAAAGTCTGCAAGGCCAGTTTGGTACCTTGTCGATTGACTCAAACGGCCACTGGACTTATACCGCCGACAATGCCCAAGCGGCTATTCAAGGGCTGAAATCGGGTGAGTCACTCACCGATACTTTATTGGTCCACAGCATCGATGGCACCGAGCAAAAAGTCACTGTCACCATTAACGGCACTGACGATAACGCGGTAATTGCAGGCTCTTCAACGGCCAGCTTAACTGAAGATAAAGACCTCTACCAAGGCCAACTGCGTGTCGATGGCGCACTCACCGTGACTGATGCTGACAACGGTCAAGCCCAGTTCAATGCTGAGAGTTTACAAGGCCAATTTGGTACGCTGTCGATCAACGAGCAGGGCCATTGGACCTATATTGCGGATAACAGCTCTGCACAAATCCAAGCCTTAAGTAATCAACACAGCCTAACAGAAACTCTCTCAGTCAAATCTCTTGATGGCAAAGAGCAAGAAATCATAGTAACAATTCATGGCGCCAATGATGGTGCCATTATAACAGGTGTAGACCGAGGAACTGTTCAAGAAGGAATTGATGGTAACCCTAAACAACTGACAGCCTATGGTGAGTTGAGCGTAGCCGATATTGATACGGGAGAAGAGCATTTCAAACTTCAGCTTGGGGTATTTGGTAGTGAACATTTAGGGCAATTTGCAGTTTTACCTAATGGTCATTGGTCCTATGTTGTTCATAATGAGGATCCAAGGGTTCAAGCCTTAGGGGCAGGTATTGTTATCACTGATTCTCTGCAAATAACTAGTGCAGACGGAACCCAACATACAATTTCAGTTGATATAACAGGGACCAATGATGCACCTACTGTGCAGGGTGGTGTCACTTTAGCAACGGGCACTGAAGATACCTCGGTGATAATTACACAAGCAAGCCTGTTAGCAAATGCAAGCGATGTTGATCAAAATGATGTTGGCATGCTGAGTGTCCATAACTTAACAGCGGATCATGGAAGCATCGCCTCAAACCCTGACGGCAGCTTTACCTTTACCCCAGAAAAAGACTACAACGGTGATGTGCACTTTAGTTATGACGTGAAAGATGCCCATGGTGGGGTAACGCATACAGGGGCTAGCACCACCTTAGCGGCTGTCAACGACAATCCAGATGTGGCGCCAATTTCTGAACATATTAATGAAGATGATCTGCACACCCACGCCTTAAATCTACTGCAAGGCGCTACCGACAAAGAAGGTGATGCACTAAATATTAGCCATTTAACCTTCGCCATTGATGGGCATTCTCCATCCGCACAATTGCCAAGCGGCCTGTCACTCGCACCGGATGGACACACTTTATTAGTCGATGCCACCAGCCCTGCTTTTCAACACTTAGCCAGCGGACAAACTGCACAAATTACAGTCTCCTACTTTGTTGAAGATGGTCATGGGGGAAGCAGTCCACAAACGGCAAATTTAACCATTGAAGGGACGGATGACAAAGCCACACTAATCTCCAATGTCATTCAACTGACTGAGACTCAAGCCTTAGATAGTCAACACACTATTTATCATGGTCAACTTCAACTCGTCGACCCTGACAGTGGCGACCAAACCGACTTTGTTTTCAGTGGCCAATATTTAGGCCAAGGCTACGCACCAGGCACTTTGACAGTTTGGCCTGGTGGCAAGTATCAATTCTATTTAGATAGCGCGACCAATCGCGACGCCGATAAGCTAATTGCCAGTTTGCATAGCGGTGAGTCGATGGAAATCCCCTATCAAGTAGAAACCAGCGACGGTCAAAAACTGACTATTATGGTTAAGGTCATTGGCGAAGACAATCAAGCCGGTATTGAGGTGGGTAAGTATTCTAGCCTAACAAATGATGTGTATGAAGATCGGCTCAGTCCAGCCAATACACCAAACCAAATCTATAGCGGGGGGAACCTCAAAGTAATCGATCCCGATCACCACCAAGCGGGCTTTGTTGCTCAAAGCCTCAATACCCCAGAGGGTCACTTCTGTATTAACGAACGAGGTAATTGGTCGTATCTAATTGACAATACAAAAGTTCAACACCTAGGTGCGAATGAAACCATACAAAAAATATTTACGGTTTCATCTATTGATGGCTCAGCAACGCAAAGCATTACGGTCACGCTGCATGGTACCAATGATGCACCTGTGGTAAGTAGCGCAATTAGGCTTAATACGGGCATAGAAGATACCCAGATAGTACTCACCCCAGCACAATTACTCGCTAATGCCACTGATATAGACGATAACGATGCAGGTAAATTAACCATTGATAACCTGCATGCCGATCATGGAAGTATCGCCTCAAACCCTGACGGCAGCTTTACCTTTACCCCAGAAAAAGACTACAACGGTGATGTGCACTTTAGTTATGACGTCAAAGATGCCCATGGTGGGGTCACACATACGGGCGCTAGCACTACGCTAGCGGCAGTTGATGACAAAGCCATCATCGACGGTTTAGACACCGGAGATATTAACGAAAGTAGCAGACCAAACCGCTCACCCGATCATGCCCAACCTGGCATGGGTGAAATTACCAATGATCTTTTATATGCCGACGGCAAACTCAATATTGTTGATGGCGATATTGGAGAAAATACGTTTGATACTAAAGGCTCAGGATATAATTACCACGGACAATATGGTCATCTTATGTTACTCGAAGATGGCACTTGGCACTACACAGTAGAATTGGGCCAACAGGCTTCAGGTGTGGGCTCAACCATTGATAAGCTGGGCGAAAATGAAACCCTGACCGATACCATTAAAGTGTTTTCCAAAGATGGTACAGGCCACGATATCGTCATTACCATCCATGGCGATAATGACAAGCCTTATTGCTCATCTGAAGTCGCCCTGAATTCAGGACACGAAGACACTGCTCAGGTATTAACCCTCAGCCAATTACTGCAAAACACCATAGATGTTGACGCCAATGATCTGGGCAAACTCAGTATTGCTAATCTGCATGCCGATCATGGCTCCATCGCCTCAAACCCTGATGGCAGCTTTACCTTTACCCCAGAAAAAGACTACAACGGTGATGTGCACTTTAGTTATGACGTCAAAGATGCCCATGGTGGAGTTACGCATACAGGTGCTAGCACTACGTTAGCCGCTGTTGATGATGCCACACAAATATCAGGCCCTAATACAGGGACAGCCACAGAAGACGTCGCAGCAAATTGGTGGACAGGCATTCCTGGTAAACTTGATTCCATGGACGACTGGCAAGTCATTTCTATCACCGACAGTGACAGCCATGTAGATCAAGTACAGGTTGAGTTTGCTGGCAAACAATATACTTGGCACTTAGGCCAAGACTTAGACATCATGACACCCCTTGGGAAATTTGAGCTACATTCGATCACGTCAGGCGCGGATGCTGGCAAATATGCTTGGTTATATATTGGTGACAACAATAACCCAGAAGTACAAGGCCTCAAGTCGGGTGAATCGCTAAATGAAAGCATTAAGCTCATCGCCCCCGACGGCACGACATTCCCGCTATCTGTTACCATTCAAGGTACTGATGACGGCATCATTATCGACACACATGGCACATTAGCCCATGTCGTCGAAAACAGCTCAGTTAGTCACAATATTAGCGGGCAACTTATGGCACATGATGCCGATACCCATGATAACGTGACTTGGGGCCATACCCCTCAAGCAGGGGTTGCAGGTCAATATGGTACCTTCCATGTTGATAGTAATGGAGCTTGGCACTTTGATATTGACAGCGCCAAGGCGGCAGAACTTGGGCAAGGGCGTGTCTATTATGAACGTTTCACCATTGAAGCGACGTCAAGTGATGGCAGTCACACCAGCAAATCTGTTTCTATTGAAATCGAGGGAAGCAACGACAACCCTCGAGTGACAGGTAGCCTTACTCTTAGCCAAGGCAGTGAAGACAGCGACTACATCATCACTCCAGCGGAGCTATTACAAAACGCGACCAATGTTGATATCAATGATCGCGGCTGGTTAAGAGTGAGTAATCTTAACGTTGACCATGGCAAAATCACGCTGTCAGCAGACGGCAACTATGTTTTCCACCCAGAGAAAGATTATAACGGCAGTGTCCATTTTAGCTACGATGTGATCGATCGTCATGGAGGCGCTACGCCAGCGAGCGCTAACCTAGATCTTCAGGCGGTCAATGATGCCCCCGTCATTAGTGCGGATGTGGTGTTAGCAAACGGCTCAGAAGACACAAAAGTACAACTCACTTCTGCAGTATTACTCGCTAATGCGACCGATGTTGATATCAATGACATTGGCAAACTTAGCATTGATAACCTGAATGCAAATCATGGCTCCATCGCCTCAAACCCTGATGGCAGCTTTACCTTTACCCCAGAGAAAGACTATCACGGTGACGTGCACTTTAGTTATGACGTTAAAGATGCCCATGGTGGGGTCACGCATACTGGCGCGAATATTAGCTTGTCCGCAGTGAATGATGCTGCCACCATCGACGGGCAAACGCATTCATCCGTATCCGCCTCGGTGACAGAAGACAGTAACACACAGGTGATCAGCGGCCAATTGACTCTCGTTGACACTGACAATGGCGAAGATAAGTTCAGTCTCAACACGCCCATGCAAGGGGTTTATGGCCACTTAACCATAGATACCGATGGCAATTGGCAATATCAGCTCGACAACAATTTAGCCAGCACGGATAACTTAGCCGCTGGGCAAGTGGTCAGTGACAGCTTTACGGTGCACTCACCTGACGGCACCGCCAGTAAAACAATCAGTGTGATGATCCATGGCCACGATGATGCTCCTAGCCTTAGTCTGAATGAGGGCGGCGCAGTGCAATCACTCGATCTGCTCGGTGGCCTAAACGCAGGTAAAGTTAGTCAAATGCAGTTTTCAACCGATGGAGTGCACTACAGTAGCCAAGTGCCCGATGGCTTTGTGCTTGCCAGTGACGGGCACACCCTACAGGTTGATCCAGCCCATACCAGCTACAATCACCTGGGCAACGGCATCGCGCTTGGTATTCACATACAATATCAACTGGAGCAAGGCGCGGGGCATTCAAGCCTATTAACCCAACAACAAGCGAATGTAGTGATCTCAGGGACCAGCGATCGCCCCATCATTCATACCTTTACCCCGCATGCTGACCAGTTCAGCGGCCCGGTGTCGGGCGATCTATTGCAAGGCGTAGCCGATATCGATGATAATGCCCATCTAACCTTGCATGATCTGCAATTTAAAGACCCCAACACCCATCACTATGTAACAGTACAAGCAGGACAAAGCCATAATATGACTGGCGTAGGTACCATAGCCATCAACCAGAATGGTCACTACACCTTTAATCCGGATAGCCACTTTAGCGGCCAGACACCTGCATTTATCTATCGAATCACAGATACCCATGGCACACCGCAGGACAATAGCCAAAGCACCTTAATCATCCATATTGACGCCAATCACGCGCCAACAGTGCAAAACTTAGTGGTCACCACCGATGAAGATCGGGCTCTGCACTTTAGCCAAAGCCAATTTGGTTACCAAGATAGTGACAGTGACCCTATCGACCATATTACGATTACCCAGTTGCCCGACCCCAGCGAAGGACAACTGTTGTTAAATGGTCAGCCAATAGCCCAATCTAGTCAGGTCATGGCTAGCGAACTGAAGGATTTAGTTTTTAATCCCAGTCCCAATTATCATGGTCAGGCTCATTTTAACTTTACCGTTAACGACGGCCATCAAGACTCAAGTGAAAGCCAAGCGGAAATCACCATTTCATCAGTCAACGACCGCCCACTGCTGTCAATTAATCAAGTGACTCATACCCAAGGTTACTTAGTTGAAACCGATGTCGATACCGGTGATAGCCATAGTTTTTCGGTCATCCAAGGCACAGGGCAGTTCGGCACTTTGAGTGTCGACGCCACCACGGGAGCCTATTGCTACACACAAAACAGCTCGGTGGCAGGAATGGCCTACGATAACAGCCAGCGAAGTTACACAGGCACCGACATTTTTGAAGTAAAAGTGACCGATAGCCAAGGGGCACAAGCAACGAAGTACATTACATTTGCAGCCCATGCCAGCCTCTCATCAGCAGGGGATCATCTGCAAGTCAGTACCTCTGTACCAACACAACCCTTGGTGACTGACACTCCACCCATACTAGGAGCCACACGAATAGCGCCATCAAACAGTGTCAGCATAGATTTAGCCACATTAAGCGACACGGGCGACTCAGCAACTGACAGTGTCACTAAAGACAACAGCCCTACAATCGTTGGCCAGACGAGTACGCCTTTCTCTCAGGTTTCGATTTTTGACAATGGTCGCCATGTTGCCTCGGTTCGCTCCGATGAACAGGGGCATTATCAGGTAGATCTTGCCGCACTTCCCGATGCGACTCATCATTTCAGTGCGATGGCTTTAGCACCTAGCGCTACCACGCCAGCAATATCTCCAATCCTTGATGTCACCATAGATACCCATATCGATATCATGGTCGACCCGATAACCAATGACAATATGCTTGAGGCAAGTGAGCTCAATCAGCCACTCACAATCAGTGGCACAGCCACTGGCATCGAGGATGGTCAAGTAGTGACCATCTCCATGGGCGGGCACCACTACTCAGCAACTGTCTATCAAGGGAGTTGGCACACTGAGCTGTCTGTCGCAGAAGTACAGAGCTTACCTGGCGGACTAGTAAATGTTGTTGCCTCGGCCGTCGATCATGCAGGCAATGCCTCCTCATTCAATAGTCCCTTATTTGTTGGTGATGCTGCCAATCCAATACCATCATTGAGCTTTAAAACCCCACCAACGCCAACAGGCGTTGGCGATGTTGGCTCACATATCTCGGGCGATTTGATTGCGCCGCCATTGATGCAACAACTCAGCCCAACGTTAGGTAGTGGTGGTTGGGCAATTACCGATGGTCACGGCCACACATCAACCAGTTTACATGGCCAATACGGTACCTTGACCATAGACCCTGCAACGGGTCATGTTGATTACCTCTTTAGCCAAGCCCCTAAGGTTAGTGGAAAAGATGCTGGCGGGACGCATAGGGCAGGTGAAAAAATATCAGAAGAACACCACGATATTTTTCAGGTAGTATATCACGATGCCCATGCATCAAATGTTGATGTAAAAGTGAATCTTGATGTGACATACATTCATGGTCGCAGTGGACAGAACCAAAGTACCACTCAGCTTGTCGGCATGACGGTCACACCAGACACCTCGATGGCGCCATCTCCCAGCCATGCTGCACCTGTGATGCATGATGCACCGCAAAACGATGAGGTAACAAGGGTGACAATTGATGACATCGACCTATCCGGTGACACCATAGATCATCAAGCAGATAGTCCAGCCGTCGCCAAAGCAGAGACAGAGACCGACGCAGAGGTAGCTCATGCTGCACTCCCTTTGCCTGCGGCACCTGTCGATCACTACCTACATATGGTGGGTCTGACTCAAGGAGATATTACCTCACCTACAGATACCCCCATGATGGCCGCTCTGCCGGATGTCACCACGTTAGCCAGTCATGATGTGGACAGCGATATGCTTGATACCCTAACCCACGACCACTTTGACAACCCTCTGTCGGACGAGGAGCCACACCGAGACGAACCAAGGCATATACTTGATGACTCCATTGATGATATAGAGCATCAATCCAATGATGATGACTTATTACACAATGCGCTTAACGATATGCATAATCACACCTAAGCCACATTAGTTGTCACTAAAATGGCCAATTCGATACAGCTTTTTTATCGAGTTGGCCATTTTGTCTCACACCCTCGTCAACCATGGCTATATAAGCTGCTTAATCCTATGAATAACCACAAAAAATGTGGCATTAAAATTGCGTTAGTAAGAGACCATTTTCTGCGGCAAGCTATATGAGTTGTAATAGCAACAGACTGAAACATATTAATCAATTTACAGGTGAATTCGGCGGAGCTTTTGCCGATTTAGGCACTTTTTTACCTTTAGTGCTTGGCCTTATCGCCCTGAATCACTTCTCGGCTCAAGGGATCTTTATCGGCTTTGGCCTGTTCGCCCTATTTAGCGCCTTCTACTACCGCAGGCCGATACCTGTACAACCGATGAAAGTGATTGCCGCGCTCGTGATAGCCCAAGGGTTAACCCCCGGCATGTTGCAAGCCAGCGGTATAATGATGGGGGTAATTCTTTTAATCTTGGCTTATAGTGGCGCCATTACTTGGATGGCTAAACAGCTGTCGCCTGCCATCAGCATTGGAATACAATTGGCCATAGGGTTACAACTGATTTGGATGGGGGCCCAGATGATGAGCGACACTTGGCTCATCGGTATCTTGACCTTTAGTACCCTGTTTGCCAGCCGTTTCTTACCCCTGCCCTACCTTGTGATGCCTTTAGTGCTAGTGGTCGGGATTGTATGGCAATATAACAGCGGCTTCGCCCCTAGCTTTACACTGGCAGCCAGCAACGATTGGCAACTGGGCTGGCCCAGCATGCAAGAGTGGGCCTCTGCCGCCGGATTATTAGTCCTGCCGCAGCTAGCACTAACGCTCACCAATGCGGTGATCGCTACCTCAGCTATGGCGAAAGAAAAGTTTCCCCACGATGCCAATCATCACCCAGACAGATTTTCACCTCAACGCCTCGCTACCAGCTCTGGTTGGGCCAACCTGTTATTAGCCCCTTTTGGCGCAGCCGCCATGTGCCATGGCGCTGGAGGGCTAGCGGTGCAATATCATTTTGGTGCCAGAACCTGGATTGCACCAGCCCTGTTTGGCACCAGTTGCTTACTCATCGCCCTATGTTGGGGTGAGAACATCGCGAGTCTACTCTCGCTTATCCCCTTAGCGGTGCTCGGCAGCCTGCTTGCCATTGCTGGAGTGCAGTTGGCATGGTCAAAACGCTTTATCGACGGTAAACCCTTTTGTATTTTTGTCATTCTCTCGACCGCGACGATCTGTTTATTTGTCAATACCGCAGCGGGCTTAGCGACAGGGATGATATTGGAGATGGGGCGCCGTCACTGGCACACCATCTCAGATTTACGCTCATGACCATTTGCTGATAACCCCGTCGGTCAGTGAGCACCGCATTACTTAAGATAGGATAACTCAGTTTGCAACTGCAATAACTGCTGCCGCTCATCCTGCAGTTTATGTTGGTACTTCATCACCTTGTCTTGCTTGCCTTCCGCCTTAGCTTCCTTTAATGCTTGGGTATACTCGGCAATATCTTGGTTAACATCGTCAATATCCTCAATCAACTCCTGGCGTAACGCTGCATTGCTGCAGTTAGCTTTAGCCGCTTCAAGTGCCTTAGTTAACCCATTAACTTTATGTGAGTTATGCTGTTTTTTAGCCTGTGCTAGCTGAGTTTCAATTTCACAAAATTTTCTTTCACAGCCCATTAAATGTGTGCAATCGCTCGATGCCATGACCATAGGCGATGGCAACAGCATTAAGGCCGAAACCGCTAACATCTTTTTAATACGTAATTTTTTCATCGATATAACCTCTTTATGGTGGCACTAGCTAATAATAAATAGGGATGCTGACGTTTATTTCAAGGTCAACAATAGCAGGCTGTTTGGCTGAGTTGCCGAGCTCACCTGTAGGCAGGAACCGTGTGCAAGTATCACTGAGAGCTACTTGACCTAATGCCAGAAACAAAAATGCCGATGAGGGTAACCCTCATCGGCATCTATCAACACTGCAGGCTAAAAGCTATTGCTAACTAATGGGCAAATCAACAATTGACCATCGAATTGGCGATTAGCTAATTCTTTGGCGAACCGCCTCAAATAAACAAATACCCGTCGCGACCGATACATTTAAACTCGAAACGCTGCCCGACATTGGGATGGAGGCAAGTGAATCACAGCTCTCACGAGTCAAACGACGCAGGCCCTTATCTTCGGCGCCCATGGCGATGGCTAGCGGTCCTTTAAGGTCGGCTTGATACAGATTATGCTCAGCTTCACCTGCTGCACCGATGATCCAAATCCCCTTGTCTTGCAGGCTCTTCATGGTACGTGCGAGGTTAGTCACCTGAAACAGTGGCACCACTTCAGCCGCGCCACATGCTACCTTGCTAACCGTTGGGGTTAGGCCAACCGAGTTATCACGTGGCACGATGACGCCGTGAACACCTGCGGCATCAGCGTTACGTAAACAAGCCCCCAGATTATGTGGGTCGGTAACGCCATCCAGGATAAGCAAAAATGGGGTGTCGGTCTTTTCCACTAAGGCTAACAGATCGTTGTCGTTAAGCTGTTTAACTGCTTTAACGCGAGCCAAAACCCCCTGATGTTGGGTGCTACCCGCTTTCTCATCAAGCGCCTTACGCGATGTTTTTTGAATTGACACGCCATACTGGGCGGCGATTTCAAGTAGTGGGATTAAGCGTTGATCGTCACGACCTTGCAATACCCACATCTCAATCACACGTTCGGGACTATGGTTAAGCACTGCTTCAAGTGCATGAATGCCGAAGGTGATATCTTGTTTTTTCATTAATATATTTTCTCTTATTACTGCGCTTATTACTTAGTGACTTTACGCTTTACTGGCTTACGTTTTTTGGCGCCAGTTTTGGCTGCATCCGCTTTGGCTTTAGCTGCACCACCTTTAGCCCCATTGGTTTTACGCTTGGCGGGGGCTTTGGCGTCTGCCTTGGGATTACCGGCTGCGGTCTTAGCGCTACTGCGTCGAGGTTTGCGGGCCGTTTTATCGCCAGTCCCTTTACCTTGCTTAGCACCTTCAAGGTTAACCCGCTCACGGGCCGTCAGCGGGTTATTACTCTTACCTCGCCTTGGCGAGCGTCCCTCATCACCAACCATCACAAGATCGATTTGGCGATCATCAAGATTCACGCTGGCCACTTTAACCGTCACCGGATCGCCAATCTGATACACCTGACCAGAGGCTTCGCCCACAAGGCGTTGACGCATATTATCGTAATGATAATAGTCACCGCCTAGGCTAGAGATATGTACTAAACCATCGATAAACAAGTCACTTAGGCGTACAAACAGACCAAAGTGAGTCACCGAGGCGATCACAGCTTCAAAGGTATCCCCCACATGATCTCGCATAAACTCACATTTAAGCCAATCGCTGACATCTCGGGTGGCTTCATCGGCGCGGCGCTCAGTGGTTGAACACTCTTCGCCGAGCAGGTCTAACTCTTCAATCTGGTAATGGTAACCCCCATCTGGGGTCCATTTATCTTTGCCTTCACCTCGCTCCTTGGCTAATAGGTAGCGAATGACGCGATGTAAGATAAGGTCGGGATAGCGGCGAATGGGCGAAGTGAAGTGGGAATACTCCTCTAGTGCCAATCCAAAATGCCCTTGATTATCTGGGGTATAGGTAGCTTGGCGCATCGAGCGCAGCAACATTACCTGTATCAGTTCAGCATCGGGTCGGTCGGCAATCTGTTCCATTAAGGCTTGATAATCAGCCGGAGTCGGCTCTAACCCACCAGCCATGGTGAGTCCACGCTCTTTAAGGAAGTCCTTAAAATTAGTGAGTTTTTGCTCTGATGGCGCTTCATGCACTCGATATAGCACTTCACCTTTATGCTTTTGCACAAATTTAGCCGAGGCAACGTTAGCCAAAATCATACATTCTTCAATGATTTTATGGGCCTGGTTCCGATGACGCTGCTCAATACGCTCAATCTTACGATCGGCGTTAAACACAAACTGAGTCTCTGTAGTTTCAAAGGCAATAGCGCCGCGCTTAGCGCGGTTTTGCTCTAAGACCAGATACAAAGATTGCAGCGTCTGTAGATGCGGGAAGATAGGTTTGAGCTCATCGCTCACCTCACCACCTTCGAGCATATCGGCAACTTGGGTATAGGTTAAACGTGCGTGAGAGTGCATCACCGCTGGGTAAAACTTATAACCCGACAGTTTACCTGAGGCTGAGATAGTCATTTCTGCCACCATGCACAAGCGATCGACCCCTGGATTGAGTGAACACAGGCCGTTTGACAGCTTCTCTGGCAACATAGGGATCACTTGCGATGGGAAGTAAACCGAGTTACCTCGTGCACGCGCCTCTTGATCCAGCGCCGATTCGGTGCGCACATAATGACTCACATCGGCAATGGCAACCCATAAGCGCCAGCCACCGCTTTTTTTAGTTTCGGCATAAACGGCATCATCGAAATCGCGTGCATCTTCACCGTCAATGGTCACCAAAGGCAGCTTACGCAGGTCGACACGACCTTGCTTTTCCTCTTCGGTTACCTCATCGGGGATCTTGCGCAGTTTCTTTTCGATAGCGCTCGACCAAGTGTGGGGAAGATCGTAATTACGTAATGCAATTTCTATCTCCATACCGGGTGCCATCTCTTTGCCTAACACTTCAACCACTTTACCGGCAGCCTTGATATGGCGGCCTGGACGACGGGTTAATTCGACTACTACCACATCGCCTTGACGGGCGCCGTTGCGATCTTCGTTAGGGATTAAAATCTCTTGGGTGATACGTTTGTCATCGGCGATGACAAAGGCCATGCCTGAGTCGATATGAAAACGGCCCACCAATGGGGCGGTGCGCTGATGAGTTAGGCGCACAATACGTGCTTCGCCGCGCCCTTTTCTATCGACGCCAGCTTTTTGAGCTAAAACCTTATCACCGTGAAAATACATCAACATGTCACGGTTATTGATATAAAGGTCATCACCCCCTTCGTCGAGCTTTAAAAAGCCAAAACCATCGCGGTGGCCAATCACAGTGCCACTGAGTAGGTCCATGCGCTCAGGTAAGCCATAGGCTTGCCCGCGCGTAAAGACTAGCTCACCATCACGTTCCATCGCGCGTAGACGACGACGCAATGCTTCTAATTGCTCTTCATCAACAATGTTGAGTGCATCTGCAATTTTTTCGCGATTGAGGGGTGATTTTTGTGAGCGCAAGTATTCTAAAATATACTCACGGCTGGGGATGGGGTTGTCGTACTTCTGTTGTTCACGCTTTAAATGCGGATCGTTGATCATTCAATATCCAAAATGTCAGCCCATGCTTAATTGCTTGGGGCAATTACCGGGATCTCAGATGCTCCTGCTTTGCCCTCTTAACTGCACTGGCGGGCATTTTTGCTTCTAGCACCATCAATAATTGTAAGGCTTGTTGTTTCATCGCCTCATCACTAAATACATCATTGTATAGCCAATGATAACCCATTTCGTAATCTCGTGGGCTACCATAGCCTTCGCCAAACAACCTCACTAACATCATACGTGCAGGAAGATCGCCACTGGCGGCAGCGGGCAGTGTGTATTGCACTGCACGCTCTCTATCTTGGATGACAAACTTACCATCTCGGTAATATTCGGCAATCCTAACCATGGCTTCGGCGCTACCTTGTTCGGCGGCATCGCGAAGCAATGAAATACCCCTTGGCGGATTGGCGGTCACGCAAATCCCATAATTGAGCATTTCAGCCCAAAGGTACTGATACAGCGGTTGTTTCAGCACTTCGGCACGGGCCTCAATATCTTGCAGTAACTGGCAGTCGTCACTGGTGACTCGAGTGAGATACGATTTATCTCGTATCATATCAATCAATTGTTCTTGGCTGTAAACTTCAACAGCCTCGGTATCTGCGTAGCTGGTTAAAGATAAGGAACTCAAAATAATAAAGAATACCAATCGTAGCATAACAAAATTCTCTATATCGATTTCGCGCCCTGTATCACCTGTAGGAACACAGTCATTGGGCAGTATAACTTATCTTATCGGCAGCTGGGCATATACCTTAATAACGCTCGTCTATCTATAGCCGTTTCTTTTGCCTGACTCAATAAAAAGGCCGCTTAACGCGGCCCTTATGATTAACTAAACGGATTCACCAGAATCATGGTCTCGTTTCTATCGGGACCCGTTGAGATAATATCGACTGGCGTTTCCAGCAACTCTTCAAGACGCTTAATGTAGTTCAATGCCGCTTGTGGCAATTGATCAACAGAAGTGGCGCCGAAAGTAGTTTCACTCCAACCAGACATGGTTTCGAGTACAGGTGTTACCTGCTCGTAACCTTCAGCCGCTAACGGAGTCGTAGTTGCTACAGTACCGTCTGGGTATTGATAGCCAACACAGATCTTAACTTCTTCTAGGCCGTCTAAAACGTCTAGTTTAGTTAAGCAGAAACCGCTAACACTGTTGATTTGAACGGCGCGCTTCATTGCGACAACGTCTAACCAACCTGGACGACGCTTACGACCAGTAGTGGCACCGAACTCGTGACCCTTAGTACCTAAGTAGTCGCCGATTTCGTTTTTCAATTCTGTTGGGAAAGGACCTGCACCAACACGAGTGGTGTATGCCTTCATGATACCCAAAACGTAATCTAGATGACGTGGACCAAATCCTGAACCCGTTGCAACACCACCGGCGGTAGTATTAGAAGAGGTTACGAACGGATAAGTACCATGGTCAATATCTAATAACGTGCCCTGAGCACCTTCAAATAGAATTGGTTCGCCAGCTTTGCGTGCCTGATCAAGCAGCTCAGATACGTCTGTACACATGCTCTTCAAGTAATCAGCAATGGCTAGAGCATCTTTCAATGTCTCTTCGTAATCAACTGCTTCACACTTGTAGTATTCGGTCAGCATGAAGTTATGGTAAGCCATAACTTCTTTTAGTTTAACGGCAAACAATTCTGCATCAAACAGATCACCTACACGTAAACCGCGACGAGAAACTTTGTCTTCGTATGCTGGACCAATGCCACGACCCGTAGTACCAATAGCATTGTTGCCACGCGCTTTTTCGCGAGCGACATCTAACGCACAATGGAATGGAAGGATCAAAGGACACGCTTCAGAGATAAGTAGACGTTCCTCTACAGGTACGCCACGCTCTTTAAGCATGTTGATCTCAGTCATCAGAGCGTCTGGTGCTACCACCACGCCATTACCAATAATGCATTTCACATTATCGCGTAAAATTCCTGATGGAATAAGATGAAGAACGGTTTTGTCACCATCGATAACCAGTGTGTGACCCGCATTGTGGCCACCTTGGTAACGAACGACATATTTGGCCTGTTCGGTAAGTAGATCGACTATCTTACCCTTTCCTTCGTCACCCCATTGGGTGCCGAGAACTACGACGTTTTTGCCCATTATTTGCTGCAAGGTAGTGGTTAAAACGGGATTTTAGCAGATCTTAGGGGGGAAGTGGCAAGTAATTTATGAAAAAATAATCAATATGATCACCCCTGCAGTGACTAAACTACCGCCCAGCCTCTGAAGAAGACTTTGATTTTGATTGGAAATGTCTTGTAAGTAAGCACGCCAACGATTAGGGAATAATAAAGGTCCAATACCTTCGATAACCAGCACTAAACCGAGCGCAAGCATGATTAATTGCAGTGACATAAACAGCGTTCCTTAAATAGGACAATGAAATAATCTCAATCCTAAAAATAGCAGAATTTAGTTATAAAAAAACCCAGCGTAATGCTGGGTTTTTGAATTTTCGAAGCGAAATATTAACGCTTAGAGAATTGTGGCTTACGACGTGCTTTACGTAGACCCACTTTCTTACGCTCAACTTTACGAGCATCACGGGTAACGAAACCAGCAGCGCGTAGAGATGGACGTAGAGCTTCATCAAGTTCCATCAGTGCACGAGTGATACCGTGACGGATTGCACCTGCTTGGCCAGTGGTTCCACCGCCTTTAACAGTTACATAGATGTCTAGCTTGTCAGTCATTTCAACTAGCTCTAGAGGTTGACGAACAACCATACGAGCAGTTTCACGACCAAAGTATTCGTCAAGTGGACGTTGGTTCACGACGATGTTACCACTACCTGCTTTAGCGAATACGCGAGCAGTAGATGTTTTGCGACGGCCAGTGCCGTAGTACTGAGTTGCAGCCATTTGCTTAATCCTGTTTAGATATCAAGAACTTGAGGTTGTTGTGCAGCGTGGTTATGTTCTGTACCAGCGTAAACTTTAAGTTTACGGAACATGGCACGTCCTAAAGGACCTTTAGGTAACATACCCTTCACTGCTTTCTCGATGATCATTTCAGGCTTATGATCTTGCAGCTTTTCAAAGGTGATCTGCTTGATGCCACCGATGAAACCAGAGTGCGAGTAGTACACTTTGCCTTTCGCTTTATTACCAGTAACAGTAACTTTCTCAGCGTTGATAACGATGATGTAATCGCCAGTGTCAACGTGCGGTGTATACTCTGGCTTGTGCTTACCACGTAAACGGGTAGCAATTTCAGTAGCGATACGACCTAAAGTTTTACCTTCAGCGTCAACAACATACCAGTCGCGAGTAACGGTTTCTGGTGTAGCAGTAAAAGTAGTCTTCATTTACAAAAACCCAATGTTAAAATTCTGTCTCACATGCCGTCATTCATTATTAAATAACAACACAAAAAGTGCCATTCCCCGCCCCTTCGAGCAAAGAATAAGGCTTTACAACTTCCACCGTATAGATGGAGTAACGAGGGCAGGTCGCGAATTATAGACAAAGCTGAGTTAAAAATCATCTAATTTTTTAGCTAATTTAAATGATTTACCCCGCGTTACGCTAATCGTACTTGGGTAACAGAATAAATTAATCGTGATTTTGATTACTTCAGCAGTTAACGCGCCAATCATGGCGCGTAACTCATTGGGATAATCAACGTTTATAAACCGATATCTTTAAGGGAGGTGTTCCAATGCTAAATAATCATGGGATTGCATTTCAATAAGGCGTGAGCGGCAGCGCCTAAATTCAAATGAGAGTAACCCCTCAGTATAGATCTGCTCCAGCTCAACTTCAGCCGAGATAATCAATTTAACGTTGCGCTCATAAAACTCATCAACCATGGCGAGGAAGCGCCGAGCAATATCATCGCCTGTCGTATTGCTCCCCATCTGCTCGACTCCGCTGAGCAATACCGTATGATAAAGGCACGCCAACTCCATATAATCGCGCTGGCTACGGGGACCATCACACAGGTCTCGAAAGTTGATGAGCAGCACACCTTGCGCTTGCTGACGTATGGTGATTTCGCGGCCATCGATATCAATTGGCGCGTAAGATATTTCTGACTCTGGCGCTAACTGAGCAAAATAACTCAGCAAATTTTTATCGGCCTGTGGATCAAGAGGATAGTGGTATATTTCGGCTTGCTCTAAAGTGCGCAAACGGTAATCGATGCCACTATCAACATTTAAAATTTCACAATGTTTATTAATCAAGGCTATCGCCGGTAAGAAACGGGCACGCTGCAGTCCATTTCGGTACAACTCATCGGGAATAATATTAGAGGTAGCAACTAATACCACCCCTTCAGCGAAGAGGGCTTCAAATAGCGTGCCGAGCAGCATAGCATCGGTAATATCCGAGACAAAAAACTCATCAAAACAGATCACCTGATAACGTTCGGCCATCCGCTTAGCAATCACCAATAAGGGATCTCGCTGACCTTTTAGCCCATCTAAATCCAAATGAATTTGGTGCATGAAACGATGAAAATGGGCACGCAACTTTTTATCACCCGGCAAGGCATCATAAAAGGTGTCCATCAAATAGGTTTTACCACGTCCCACGCCGCCCCAAAGGTATAAGCCTTTCACTTGGGAAGTCGATTTACCCATAAAGCCAAATAATTTTGCCAATCCTTTAGGGGGCTGCTGGCTTACGATAAGTTCATCATAGACACGTTGCAGCGACTTAACCGCTTGTTCTTGCGCGGGATCATGGGAGAAATCTGTTCGCTGTAAATCTTGCTGGTAATGTTCCCAGGGAGTGAGATGTGACACGTGAAATATTCTCTTCTATCCTTAAATCAACGAGGCGATGTTAGCACGAGCAATGCTAAATCTCATAAATATCTACTTAATTCCATCTAACTAACATCAACCATCACACCAACCTAACTCACTGATTAGGTGAATTAAACCATTAAAATACGTTCATTTAGACTTAAGTCGCATACGCTGTACGATAGTCGAAAATAACAACTACACTAGAACGGCTATACGCTTAACAAGTGGCACTTGTACATATCATAAAAACATTGAGGGATGACTCAACGGCATGGATTCAGCACTTTTAAGTAAGCGTACCTAAGTCATACCACTCAGACAAAAGACGGCAAAACAGCGCCACGAAATGCTCGCCATAAGCGCAATACAACCATTAACAAGGCACTGAATAAATGACAAAAAAATTAACCTTTGTTAATCAAGCTGAACTTTGCGTAAACGAGTACGGTCGGAGTGAATAACAGATTTAAGATTAATGACTTGATATGAGGTAAATCAACCTTATATCTATGATTATCATAAGTCCATTATCCCAACTATTGGAGTCATGACATAAATGAAAACAAAATTATCACTACTATCAGCAGCGTTACTAGGTGCTAGCCTCATGGTGATGCCTGCCGTCTCTCAGGCAGCGATTCCATTAGCGGTGGGTGGTCAAGAACTCCCAAGCTTAGCCCCTATGTTAGAAAAAACTACCCCTGCGGTGGTCGCCGTAGCAGTATCAGGAACCCACGTATCTAAGCAACGACTGCCCGACGCGTTCCGTTATTTCTTTGGGCCAAATGCCCCACGCGAACAGGTACAAGAACGCCCCTTTAAAGGCTTAGGTTCAGGGGTGATTATCGATGCCGACAAAGGTTATATTGTCACCAATAACCACGTGATCGATGGCGCAGATGAGATCTTAATCGGTTTGCATGACGGCCGTGAAATAGAAGCTAAATTAATCGGTGCAGATGCTGAATCCGATATTGCTCTATTACAAATTAAAGCCAAAAATCTAGTGGCATTAAAGCGTGCCGACTCTGATGAACTAAGGGTGGGTGACTTTGCAGTGGCCATTGGTAACCCCTTTGGTCTGGGGCAAACTGTCACTTCAGGTATTGTCAGTGCTATGGGCCGCTCAGGGCTGGGGATTGAGATGCTAGAAAACTTCATTCAAACCGATGCGGCCATTAACAGCGGGAATTCGGGAGGAGCCCTAGTCAACCTTAATGGCGAACTTATCGGTATCAATACTGCGATTGTGGCCCCAGGCGGCGGTAACGTAGGTATTGGCTTTGCGATCCCAGCCAACATGGTCAATAACCTCGTTGAGCAGATCATTGAACATGGCGAAGTGCGTCGCGGTGTACTTGGTGTCAGTGGACGCGATCTCGATAAAGCCCTAGCCGAAGGTTTTGGCTTAGAAACCCAACATGGTGGTTTTGTTAACGAGGTGATGCCTGATAGCGCCGCCGATAAAGCGGGTATCAAAGCTGGTGATATTATCATTAGCGTTAACGATAAGCCCATTAAGTCGTTCCAAGAATTACGCGCCAAAGTGGCCACCATGGGGGCGGGTGCAACGGTAAAATTAGGACTGATCCGTGATGGCGATAAAGAAACCGTAACCGCCACCTTGGGTGAGGCAAATCAAGCCAGCGAAACCGCAGCGGGAGCCGTACACCCAATGCTAGCCGGTGCAACACTTGAAAATGTTAAGAGAGGTGTTGAGATCACCGAAATAGCTCAAGGCTCTCCAGCTGCAGCCAGTGGTTTGCTCAAAGGCGATATTATTGTAGGTATAAACCGTACCCGAATAGATAATCTTAAAGCCCTTAAAGCTGAGCTCAAAGATTCCACGGGTGTGGTGGCACTGAAAATATTGCGTGACGGCAATAGTCTCTATCTCGTCCTACGTTAAATGCTCTCCCAACAAGGAGGCGATAATCCCATTATCGCCTCCTTGTTTTTTTACTCGGCTTATGTTGCTGCAATAACCTGACATAGCTAATAGTGCACTATAAATAAACATGTTAATCTTACTCAACTTTTTTCCTAATTCATTCAATAATGACTCTTAAAGACACTGCGATATATGTTGGCAAAGCTGTATTTTTTGGGCTGATCATGGCTGGCGTCTTTTTGACCCTTACCCCACTACTGACAGGGCAACACTCGAGTAATAACTTGTTTCAGTCCCGCGGTAAGCAAGGAATTGAGTTGTCATTTTCACATGCGGTTCGTCGGGCTGCCCCCGCGGTAGTGAACATCTACAGCCTGAGCATAGACCAAAATCAACCATTAAACTCTGGAGCACTGCAAGGGCTGGGCTCTGGGGTTATCATGAGTAAAGCGGGCTACATACTGACCAACTACCATGTGATTAAAAAAGCCGATGAAATCGTGGTCGCTTTGCAAGATGGTCGCAAGTTTACCTCTGAAGTGGTGGGATCTGATCCTGTAACCGATTTGGCAGTCTTAAAAATCGAAGGTGACAGCCTGCCAATCGTCCCAATTAACCTTGAGATCCCGGCACAAGTGGGTGATGTGGTGTTAGCCATAGGTAATCCGTACAACTTAGGCCAAACCATTACACAAGGGATCATCAGTGCTACTGGGCGCAATGGCCTCAGCTCGCGTTACCTCGATTTTTTACAAACAGATGCTGCCATCAATGCAGGGAACTCTGGCGGGGCACTTATCGACACCAGCGGTCAACTGATTGGCATTAATACGGCCGCATTTCAGGTGGGTGGTGAAGGTGGTGGACATGGGATTAACTTCGCGATCCCCATTAAATTAGCCCACAGCATTATGGGTAAACTGATAAAAGATGGTCGGGTGATCCGTGGCGCATTAGGTATTACAGGCGAGCCTATTAACCCTGTGATGGCACAAATTCTTAATCTGCCCGATCTCACAGGGGTATTGATAACCGATATTGATCGCCAAGGCCCTGCAGCCTTTGCCAAGCTCAGACCCAGTGATGTGATCACCAAGTTTAACGATGAAGTGGTGCCTGGCGTTGAGATGCTGATGGACAGAATTGCAGAAACCCCACCAGGTACTAAAGTCACCATGACCATCATACGTAATGGTCAATACTTTGATGTGCCCGTGACAATAGGTGAAAGCATTTAGGAAACTGTGTTCGGTTACGTAAAACCTAGCCCACCATGGTTTTATCACCCTTAATGAACAATTAAAGTCAGCAATTGCTGGCCTTAATTATGCTTATGAACAAAGTAACTCTAACGTCTTACATAAGCTAGATTTTGGTTAAACAGCGGGCCCAGTTTACTGGGACTGGCATCGCGCTAAAAGTGACAGCACTACTTCTTTTGTTCGCGATTAAATAGGTGCAACCAAAAAGCACATTCGAGCAGCACGCCAGCCACCAAAAAGAGCAATGCACCTAGATGCAAGCCAATAACATAGCAGCCCAATGCCGTTAGCAGTAACACAATTAATATCACTATCCTTTTGCCGTGCTCCATATACTCTCCTTAGCATAATGAATCTGCCTTCTTACCATTAGGCCACAAATGTCTTATTTTCGAGCCATTGCTAACGATAGCATAATGAAAACAAGTTCTTTATTCATCTGTTCCTATTACCACATAATTGATGTGTGACCACACCTGACCTTGTGAAAATAGATGTTTACAATCAATGGGTTAAGTTACTAAAACCGCTAAAAACTCGAACGCATATCTTTGTCTTGTCCGCATTACGCGAGCCTATAGCGAATCCTGATAAATCCACTGTTTACGATATTATCAATATTGCTAAAACTAAAAGACCATCTCAAATAATTTAGGAGATGGTCTTTTCTAAGCACTTAAAGTGAGTTTTACACTCTAACCCTTATATTACTGATGAATCTTAGGCAATACTGCGGCTTTATCCGTGTAGTCTCCGTGACAGTTACCACAAGTAAACTTAGCTGTGCCCCAAGGCATTTGGAACTTACCATCATCGGTAAACTGCTTAGCATCTGGTGAAAGATCTAGGGTAAAGAGGTGAGACTTGATATCACCAAATACTACATCAGAGGTCCCCATCTTAGGCGCTGTCGTTACCGCACTCTTAGCCAGCTTGGGCATATGACAATCGGTACACTCAGCCATCACACCATGCCCAATTGAACCACCGCCATCAGTGAACGCCATAGTGTGACAGTCAGTACACGCTTTCACCGCATTCATGTGTAGACCATCGCTACTATCTTGGTTTTTGGTCGACTTATGCGAATCGTGACAAGTAGTACACGTCATACTGCTCTTAGGACCAATTTCATCACCCGCTTTATAAGTGCCGTGATCTTCAGGAACAACTCCTAACAGCTCATCAGCGGTTTGGTGATGCTGCGCAAGGCCACCTTTAGCGACAATACGACCACCCACTTTCGCACCGTTAGGAAATGCTTCATTGTACTTGCTCACAAATGATGGATAATCTTTCTCGCCATCTCGGGTATGACACTCGGCACAGGTTACCGCTTTACCATAACCCATATCATCGGCAAGGAAATCTTCCGTAGTACGCGCAATCGCTATCTTGGTAATATTGTCTGTAGATGGGGCCTTAACGTGGAAGCTACCTGCACCATGGCAAGATTCACACTGGATCCCTTGCTCAGCAAACGTGCCATTCATGCCCGCCAAATTATCTTGACGATCAGGATTACGATCATCGCCCCCCGCCACATCTGTGGTGCGCTTCCAACCTGTAGTATGACAATTACCACAGCTGTACTTGTAGTTAAACTCGGTCGCTTTATAGTCTCCCATCACGTTCGCATCGGCAGGATGATTATCAGGAATATTGAGTTCGCCTTTACCGTTACGAATGTTGTATTGCACATCCTTACCCGTAACTATATAGCCATCTTTATCTAACCAACGCATCTTCCAATGGTAGCCACCAACAACATAACTCACATCGGCATAGCTAGTTGGGGCACCTAAATCATTATTTGGCGTAGCATCAACCAATAAGTCGATGGCACCAGTAATGGTTGTCTCAGGTGTATACGGGAAGCTTGGCTGTTCACCAGCACTGATTTTTTGGATTTTGAAGTTGTGGCCAGTCTTAGAAAACGATGCATGCTGATCACTATGACACCCTGCACAAGCCGCAGAGCCCACATAGGACAAGACTTCAGGCTCTGGTGTAACAGCAGCCTCGACAGTCACAGTGACTTCACCAATCGCTTCATCGGTACCATCTGTAATCGTATAAGCAAACTTCACTTCGCCAGCCGATGCTCCTGCGGTAAAATTAACTTTCCCCTCTTTTATCACGGCATTCGTTGAATCAACAGATACAAGCGTTAAGGTGTCACCATCGACATCGGTATCATTGACTAACACGTCAATGATAACCATTTCAGACACGGTCACTTTAGCCGTATCAGCAACGGCTACCGGCGGATTATTCTCTTCGATTGGTGGAATAATAGTGTCGTCATTATCGCTACCACACGCCACTAGCATAGAAACCATACTAGCGAGCAGTAGCTTTTTACATGGAATTTGATTACTCATTTTGTTCATCCTCTCGTGGCTTATGACAATCACCAACTTGCAGGGAGGGCGATTGATATGTCTCTTTGGACATACTCACAGTATTTGCGCTTTACCACTTAAGGGATAGATGAGGCGATTTCACAACAACGCTGAGTCTGTTAACTTTAATTATCATATCCAATTAAAAGCAAATAAAATCAATTACTTAAAATCTATGACAGGTTGTGATTTTGCAGTACAAACTGGCCAGTTGTTGTCAGGATGTAGATCTTGCTCTCATTTTGTTGCACCAACCCCGCTTTTTTTAATTGGCGTAAATGAAAATTAAACTTAGTATGGTCAGAAGCATCAACTAAACGGTAAAGATCCATAAATTTTAACTGTTTATGCGTGCCGAGTTGTTTAAGGGTTTGCCGCCGTAAAGGGTTAGCAAGCGCAGCATAAACACTATCGGGATCGATATCAGATGCGGATTTTAACAGCTGCTTTTCTGCAATACTGCGTTTGATGGTCATCAACAGCTCGCCAGCATTAAAAGGCTTGGTCATCACACTATCGGCCCCTTTCTTCATCGCATCAACAGCTGTATCTACGGTCGCATAAGCAGTAATGACGACTATCGCTAAAAATGGATTCAATTGACGTAAGTTAGATATCGCCTCGACCCCTGTCATGCCTGGCATCAATAGATCCATTAAGGCAATATCGAAAATATCGCGCTCACAAGCCGCTATGGCTGCCTCAGCGCAATCAACCGCAGTCACCTGATGGCCTTCAAGCTCTAATATCTCCACCATATTGATACGCAGATCGGCATCATCTTCTGCAATTAAAATATGACTCATGATGTTTCCTCATCAGTGCGAAAATGAATATCGATTAGTGTACCTTCCCCTAGCGCACTCTGTATTGTCATCTCACCATGGTGAGCACGAACAATGGCATCACAGATGGCCAACCCCAGTCCTGTACCCTGACCTATTGCTTTGGTTGAAAAAAATAGTTCGGTAGCCCGATTCACGACTTCTGTATCCATACCGTGACCAAAATCTTGTACCGATAAACAGATACCATCCTGAAGCTTTTTAATCGTCAGTAGGATCATCCCTCTCGGCTCACTCGCATCCATCGCATTTGACAGCAAGTTTATCAATAACTCTTCCAGCTTAATCTTCTGTCCACTCATTTGGATATCTTGCTCACATTCAACGGTAATTTGAAAATCCCGCCGTTTATGTGACAACAACCTTATCGCCGCTTGCGCAACCCTAGCGAGGTTAACGGACGAAAATGACTCCGAACGAGGCCGAGCATAGGCAAGTAACTCTTTACTTATGTCGGCAGCGCGACTAATACCCATTCTGACTCGATTAACATACTCCTGCTGCGCACTATCGGTTATGGGGTATTTTCGCTCTAACAACTCAAGGGCTAATGAAGATGATGCCAATGGATTATTGATCTCATGGGCGACCCCCGTAGCCAGCCGGCCAATGGCTTTAAATTTGTCAGCCTCTATCGCACGCTTTAGTTTTGCTTCAGTCTGCATCTCTCTTTCAATATCAAATACCTTTAAAGCCTTAAACAGGGTAAACAAAATCAGGCCTCCCGCTAATGTTCGCAACACCGGAACCCCAACGTGCAGCTCGGTTGCCACCAATCCAGCCATGATGCCGTAAATCCATAAACCTAACCCTGTGGCAATAAAATAGTGCCCGTATTTATGCTTGGCTTTCATTAAGCTATAACCATAAATCGCGATGCCACAGCCAGCTAGAAACGCACTGCCAAACCCTAGTAACAATCGCGTGAAGTGGGCAGCCTCCCGAAACAGATACTCAGACAGGCTGAAGACACTAGAAAAATATGCCACGACCATAAAATAGACCGCTAAGATAGCGATGATCAGCCCCCGCCCAACTTTGGCAAAAGCGTTAGGCACGATACCAAACAACAACCAGGCAAAAATCATTAAACTGGCAAATGATAGTGCCAATTTAAGCAATCGCAGCCACTCGACTAATACTTGATATTGAGGCTGAATATCCGCTTCAAACAGAATCACATACAGTTCAGACCATTCATGAAAAGCATGAGAAAAACCAAATAACGCCAGTGCCCATAGGGTGGGCGAAATAGATAACTGGCTATACTTAAAGTTTCTAAATAACACCACGCAGCCGATGGAAAAGAATACCAAGCCGTAAAAGAGATAGATGTTAAAAATGATAAAAGTCGACATCTGCTCACAATAACAGCTATCAACCAAGGCAAAAGTGAGCTCATAAGCAATTTATGAACATAGAATAGGATATATAAAAAAGCCACCGAGCTATCGGTGGCTTTTTAACTTATATAAACGAGTCGCTAGACAAGTGGGTTAACTCACTCTCACCACTTCGCCACCGAGGCCTTTAAACTTATCTTCGATATGCTCATAGCCTCTATCTAAATGATAGATACGGTCAACTGTAGTGATGCCATCGGCAACTAAACCGGCAATCACCAAGCTTGCAGAGGCGCGTAGATCGGTTGCCATCACTTGAGCACCATTAAGCTTTTCAATACCTTGAATAATACAAGTATTACCTTCTAGCTCCATCGTCGCCCCCATACGGATAAGCTCAGGAACATGCATGAAGCGATTTTCAAAAATCGTTTCGGTAATGGTCGCGGTACCATCGGCTAAGGCGTTAAGCACGCAAAACTGCGCTTGCATGTCGGTAGGAAAGCCAGGGTAAGGCATGGTCTTGATATTGACCGCCTTTGGACGTTTACCTTGCATATCGAGCTCAATCCAATCATCACCGGTGGTGATCTGCGCTCCGGCATCTTCGAGTTTGGCAAGCACAGATTCTAATGTTGAAGGATCGGCAGCAGTGCAGCGGATTTTACCGCGCGTGACAGCAGCCGCAACCAAGAAACTGCCGGTTTCGATACGATCAGGCATAACCCGATAGTGACAACCATTTAATTTTTCAACGCCTTGAATACGAATAGTATCAGTACCCGCACCGCTGATCTTAGCGCCCATAGCAATTAAACAATTAGCTAAATCAATAACCTCCGGCTCACGCGCCGCATTCTCAATCACAGTTTCGCCATCGGCAAGCGCTGCAGCCATGATTAAGTTTTCGGTGGCACCAACGCTGATCATATCCATAAAGATATGTGCGCCTTTTAAGCGGCCATCGACACGCGCCTTGATGTAGCCTTCTTTCACCTCAATTTTAGCGCCCATCTGTTCTAAACCATGCAGATGCAAGTTAACTGGACGTGCGCCAATAGCGCAACCGCCAGGCAATGACACATCGGCGGTACCATAACGGGCCAATAATGGGCCTAAAATCAGAATAGACGCCCGCATGGTTTTCACCAATTCATAGGGCGCGCAAAACTCATTAAGGTGGGTGGTAGAGATGGTGATTTCGCCACTGTCGGCCCGCTTAACATCAGCTCCTAAGCAACGTAATAGTTCGCAGCTGGTATTAACGTCTCTGAGGTTAGGCACATTGCTGACGACAAAATCTGTGTGGGCTAACACACCCGCCATCAAAATAGGCAGCGCGGCGTTTTTTGCACCAGAAATAACAACTTCACCGGCCAATGCACCACTGGCCTGAATTTTTAGTTTATCCACAATGACTCTCTACGCTGGCATGTTGAAGATTTTTTCACGCTTCCATTGCGTTGGAGTAAATGCATTTATCGTGATGGCGTGCAATGCACCGCTAGTCACTTGCTCCATCAAAGGGGCATAAATCATCTGCTGCTGTTTCACTCGGCTAGCGCCATCGAAACACTCACCCACGGCAACAATTTTATAATGGGTGCCATCTTGAGTCACGTGTACTTCTTCTAGAGATAGCGCTTCAGTCAGAAGCTGCTCAATCGCTTTACATTCCATGAACGGGTAACCTTTAATTGGCTTCTTCGACGAAGAAGTCTTGTAAATCATATAAATCAATCAATTTTTGTAATTGCAGCGGTGCCTGGCTCAAAATCAATGAGCCACCGTCTTGACGCTGTTGTGCCATCAATTGCAGCAGTAATGCCACCCCTGCCGTATCGGCGCTGGTGATGCCTGATAAATCGAGCCGTGACACATCTGAAGTGAGTAACTGCTCAACTTCAGGCCAGAGTGCAATCACTGCTTGCTTGGACAACTCGCCGCAAACCGAGCAAGTACTGCCTTCGCAGTTAAACGTCAGCATTACAGCTTAGTCTCCAATTTGCCTAAGCTAATTTGGTTATTGGTGTGTGTCAGTAACTCTTCAATCACCGAATCGATACCATTTTGGCGGATCAAATTAGAAATTTCAGCACTCTTTGAAGAGAGTAAGCTCACCCCTTCAGCCACCAAATCAAACGCTTTCCAGCTATCATCTTTAAGGCGGCGCACTCTAAACTGCAGCTTAATAGGTGGACGGCCTTGTTCGATAATCTGTACGTTAACATCAACCATTTTTTCGTCAGCAAAACTTTTTGCTGGGGCAAATTCCACTTTCTGGTTGGTGTACTCGGTAAATGCTTGAGCATAGGTGGCAATTAAATAGGTCTTAAAAGCCTCGGCAAAACGATCGCGCTGATCGGGTGTACTCTGGCGTAAATAGGAGCCCATTACCTTGTATGCGGCATATTTGTAATCGACATAAGGCATCAACTCATCAGAGACTATCACCTTAAGGTGGTCAGGATTGGTCTTAATTATGTCAATATCCTGATGAAAGCGGGCAAAAGTCTTATTGGCTACCGATTCAACCATGGCATAAGGATTTTGAATATTCACCTCTGGGTCGGCAGCATAGCTGACAGAGCTAACTAAATACGCCATGCAGGCAAAGATGACTTTGCATAACTGTTTCATAATGATCCCTATTAATTGTCTTTCGATTTAACACTATATAAAAACTGGCCGATCAGATCTTCGAGCACTAACGCGGAATGGGTATCGTCGATATAGTCACCCTCTTGCAGCATGCCAATATCGTCCATGACAAACCCAGGTGTAAGCCCTAAAAACTGCTCACCTAATAAACCTGACGTTAAAATCGACAGACTACTGGTTTCTGGAAACTGCTCATACTGCTTATCCATCGCCAATTCAACTACGGCAACCAGCTCTGTTGGATCTAAGCTGATTTGAGTCACTCGCCCTACTACAACCCCACCGACTTTAACTGGTGAGCGCACTTTAAGGCCACCAATGTTGGTGAATTTAGCATACAGGGTGTAATGGCTTTGACCCGGCTTAACCTCGACGTTAGCGACATTAAACACCAACACTAAAAACGCCATCAAACCAGACAGAATAAACACGCCCACTAATAATTCAATTTTTCGAGTCAACATACTCTGATTACCACTCAATTCTTTAGATACCACACTGCGCGGTACAATTAGTTCATCCGTAAACAAACATTCATTAATTACCAAACATCATGGCAGTTAATAGAAAATCTAACGCCAATACTGCCAAACTCGATTGCACAACAGTCTGGGTGGTCGCTCGGCTGATCCCCTCTGGATTTGGGATCACATTATAACCTCGATATAAGGCTATCCAAGTCACTACAACCGCAAACACCAGGCTTTTAATTAAGCAATTAACGATATCTTGGCGCCACTCTACCGATGCCTGCAAAATCGACCAAAAGCTGCCGCCATCGATCCCTTTCCACTCGACACCGACAATATGTCCACCGTAAATACCCACGGCGGTAAACATTAACGCCAATAATGGTAGGCTGATCACCCCGGCCCAAAAACGAGGAGCAATGATCTGCCGCAGCGGATCGATAGCCATCATCTCTAGGCTCGATAGCTGCTCTGTGCTCTTCATTAAGCCAATCTCAGCCGTCAACGCTGAGCCAGCTCGCCCAGCAAACAACAATGCGGTTACCACAGGGCCGAGCTCTCTGAGCAAACTCAGCGCCACCATAGGCCCTAAGCTATCTTCAGTGCCAAACCCTACCAAGATATTATAGCCCTGCAGCGCCAGCACCATACCGATAAACAAGCCAGAGACCAAGATGATCACCATAGATTGCACACCGATAACATACAGTTGCTTGATGAGCAGCGGGATCCCTTTACGCGGCTTAGGTACTCGGGCAATGGCGCCCCAAAGCATCAGCCCTGCACTGCCAAGTCCAGTCACACTGGCTATCGCACTACGACCGATACCAGCAATGTGATCAGTTAAGCTCACCTAACATCTCCTCTTGGTAATTTACAGCAGGAAAATGAAATGGCACTGGGCCATCAGGCTCCCCACCAATAAACTGCTTCAACTTTGGGTTGTCGGCCAGCCTTAACTCTTCAGGCGTACCGTGAGCGATAATGCGCTTGTCTGCCAACACATAGACATAATCGGCAATGCCCAATACCTCTTGTACATCGTGAGACACTACGACAGAGGTTAAGTTAAGTGCATCGCTTAACTCTCTGATAAGCTTAACCAACACCCCCATAGAAATTGGGTCTTGGCCCGCAAATGGCTCATCGTATAAAATCAGCTCAGGTTCTAAGGCGATGGCTCTGGCTAGTGCAGCACGTCGCTGCATACCACCAGATAACTCACTAGGCATCATCTTCGCAGCACCGCGCAGGCCTACGGCCTCTAACTTCATCAGCACGATACGCTTAATGATGGCTTCAGGTAAGCCTGAATGTTCACGCAAAGCAAAGGCAACATTGTCGAACACATTCATGTCGGTAAACAGTGCGCCACTTTGAAATAACATACTCATACGTTTACGCAGCTCAAACAGCTCACTGCGGTTGCACTGATGTACATCGATACCATCGATTTTAATATTGCCGCGATTGGGCTGTAATTGACCACCGATTAACTTAAGCAGGGTGGTTTTACCTATCCCACTGGGGCCCATAATGGCCGTGACTTTCCCTTTAGGGATCGACAGGCTAACATCTTCATAAATCACATGAGAACCGCGACTAAAAGCCAGATGTTCAATCTCGACTAGCGGCGTGGCGTCATCATCTGTTCGTTCATTGATCATTGTAAGACCTATATGTTCCGTGATAAATCGGCACAAAAAGAGGCAAATTGTACGTAATTGACCTATTGTGCACAACTGAATCGACACTATCTTGCCGCAATACTTTCAATTTTGTCCAAATCCAGCGAAAATGCGCGGCAGACACTCAAACAAAAATGAACTTTAATGCTTTTTAATATTTTTTTACTGCTTGCTGGATTAGCCACTCTAGTATGGAGTGCCGACAAATTCGTTTATGGTGCAGGCGCATTTGCCCGCAATTTGGGCCTACCACCCATGTTAATTGGTTTAACGATTGTTGCCATGGGCAGCTCGGCGCCGGAAATGTTTGTCGCCGCGACGGCATCAATGGAAGGTATGACCGATACCGCCATTGGTAATGTACTAGGCTCAAACGTTGCCAACATCAGTTTAATTCTCGGGCTCACCGCACTACTGGGTGCCATCTCCGTTAGCTCGCAAACTTTAAAGCGTGAAATTCCGATGATGCTGGCCGCCACTGTGATTGCTGGGTATTTCCTACATGACGGCCAACTGACCCGCATTGAGGGCGTGGGCCTAATGCTGCTGTTTTTAGCCTTAATGGGCTACCTGATTTGGCACGCCGTCAGCAATAAAGAAGCCGATCTATTAGCCGATGAATCCGATAGCGAAATCCCCAAAGATGTCCCAACAATCAAAGCCATACTCTGGTTAGTCGTCGGTATTATTTTACTCCCCTTATCGGCCGACTGGATGGTCGATGGCGCCGTGGGTATCGCTAAAGCGTACCACTTATCGGATCTGGTGATTGGTCTCACCATTATAGCCGTTGGTACCAGTCTGCCAGAATTAGCCGCCTGTGTTGCCGGAGTACTGAAAAAAGAAGATGATTTAGCCATAGGCAACATCGTCGGCTCCAATCTATTTAATATTTTAGCGGTATTAGCACTGCCTGCACTGATTGCACCTGGTGCTGTCGATGCCGCCGCCAGCACGCGAGACTTTTACATGGTGTTGGCGACCAGCAGTGCCTTAGCCATACTAATCCTACTAACGGGTAAGTCGCGTCAGCTCAAACCTTGGCACGGCGGAGTGTTATTGATGAGCTTTGTTGTTTATCAGGTGCTGGTTTTTCAATCCTAATTGCAGGTCTAGCCCGAACTGATTTTTTAAAGAGAGAACAAGATGGTAGATGCAGATCAACTACGTCAATGGGGGCGTAATGTTATCGATATCGAGCGCAATGCCCTCGATAATCTTTATCAATATGTCGATTCAAGCGAATTTGCCAAGGCATGCCAGTTAATTCTGAGTTGTACTGGTAAGGTGATCGTGATGGGCATGGGTAAATCGGGCCATATTGGCAACAAGATTTCTGCCACCTTAGCCAGCACTGGCACCCCCGCCTTCTTTGTACATCCTGGCGAAGCCAGCCACGGTGATCTTGGCGTACTGAGTGAAAATGATATTGTACTTGCTATCTCCAACTCGGGTGAAGCCAGTGAAATTTTAACCTTGATGCCGGTGATCAAACGTATGGGGCTGCCAGTGATTGCAGTAACGGGAAAGCCCGACTCCAATATGGCAAAGCATTCGATGGTGCATCTGTGTATCGACGTACCAGAAGAAGCCTGCCCACTTGGGCTCGCGCCGACCTCCAGTACCACTGCAACCCTAGTGATGGGCGATGCCCTTGCCGTGGCTCTATTGCAGGCTAGAGGCTTTACTAAAGATGATTTTGCGCTATCGCACCCCGGTGGCAGCTTAGGCCGTAAATTGCTACTAAGGGTCAGCGATGTGATGCACAAAGGCGATGAACTCCCCATAGTACCCCAACACATCTGCATTACCGACGCATTGTATGAGATCTCTAAAAAAGGCCTCGGCATGACCGCCGTGATCGATGACAATGGCGTATTGGTTGGCATCTTTACCGATGGCGATCTGCGCCGCGTGATCGATGCCGAAGTCGACCTTAGAAACACCTCCATCAGCCACGTTATGACCCAAGGCTGCGTGACCGTCAGCGACGGCATTTTAGCCGCTGAAGCGCTTAACATAATGGAAGAAAAGCAGATTAATGGCTTAATTGTGACTAACCTTCAACAGCAACCCATTGGCGCACTCAATATGCTCGATATGGTTAAAGCAGGAGTGATATAAGATGCCACATCAAGGTTTTTACGGCCCTATCGCTGACTCAGTCTGGCAAAAAGCTAAACAGATTAAACTACTGATTTGTGACGTAGACGGCGTGTTTTCTGACGGGCTGGTTTATATGAGTAACTCTGGCGACGAGCTAAAAACGTTCCATACTCGTGATGGCTATGGCGTTCGCTCGCTACTGACTAGCGATATTGCCGTGGCGATTATCACCGGACGTAAATCGAAAATTGTCGAAGACCGTATGACGGCCCTTGGCATTAGCCATATTTATCAAGGGGTCGACAACAAGCTCATCCCCTACCAAGAGCTTCTGGCACGCTATCAAGTCAGCCCACAACAGGTGGCCTATATTGGCGATGACATGGTCGACCTACCCGTAATGCAACAAGTCGGCTTGTCGGTGTGCGTCGCCGATGGTCACCCTTATGTTAAGCAGCATGCCGATATGGTCACCCATATTAATGGCGGCCATGGTGCGCTACGTGAATTAACCGACCTTATTTTGCTAAGCCAAGATAAGTTTGAATCGGCTCACGGTATGAGCATATGAATAGAGTCACCCTGGCGATTATCGCGTTTTTTGGTACCGCTTTAGTGCTCTATTGGCAGGTGCAGACTAAGCAAGGATCACAAGCGCTGTTGCTCGACGCGTCCGATCGTCCAGATTATGTGATTAACAACATTAATAGCGTGCAATACGACGAACAAGGCAAACTTAATAGCCGCGTCTCGGCTAGCCATATGGAACACTATGCCGAGCGTAATATGACCTATTTTACCCAGCCTACTTATCTGGTCTATCCCGATAACGGCGATGCTCAGTGGCGGTTGCGCTCGGCTCGGGGTACATTAGACAAAGACAGTGGCAAAGTCATCTTGGAAAATAATGTCATTATTGATGCCATTAGCCCTGAAGAGCCCATCCAAACCATAGAAACCAACTACATGGAATTGGACCTCAACACCATGATCATGACATCCGATCAAACCATTCGGATCACCGGTAACGATTTTTTGATTACCGGAAAAGGCTTATATGCCGACCTCAATGCACAAAAAGTACGACTGACGAGCCAGGTAGAAGGAACATATGAAACTAAATAATCTTATTCTTGCAGGCCTGTTAACCATGGTTAGCCTGCAGAGTGCGGCGAATGAAACCGACCTGCTGCAAGAGGTTAAGATTTCAGCCGCAAGCCAAGAAGCTGATATTAAAAATAATCAGATTATCTTCAATGGCCCAGTAGAGGTGACTCAAGGCTCCATTAAAATTTTAGCCGATGAATTACGCGCCTTTACCAAAGAAAATAGTAGCGGCAAAATCTTAGTGGCAAAGGGTAAGCCAGCCACTTATACACAGGTGATGGAAAATGGTCGTCCAGCGTCAGCCAGCGCCAATGAGATCCGCTATGAACTGTCGACCCGCACTCTAACCCTAATTGGTAATGCCACCCTCGAACAAGAAGGTAGCCAAGTCACAGGTAATCAAATTCGCTACAACATTGAGCAGCAACAGTTGATAGCCGAAAGTACGGGTAGCGATCGCGTTATCACCATCATTCAACCCGAAAGTTACCAAGACAACAGCAAAAGTCAGCCCCAAGAACAGCCCAAGCAGGAAAAGCAATGACAGAGATGACGCTAAAAGCGGTTAACTTAGCCAAAAGCTACAAAAGCCGCGCCGTGGTACAAGATGTCAGCTTAACCGTACGCACAGGGCAAATCGTCGGCTTGCTAGGGCCTAATGGCGCAGGTAAAACCACCACCTTTTACATGGTGGTCGGTCTAGTCCAGAGTGACAAGGGACGTATTTTTATTGACGATGACGATCTCACTTTAGATCCTATGCATTTGCGCGCCCGCAAAGGGATTGGCTATCTACCGCAAGAAGCCAGTATTTTTCGGAAATTATCGGTACGCGATAATATTATGGCGGTATTACAAACCCGACGCGAGCTCAGTAACGATGCGCGCGAAGAGGAGTTGGAGCACCTGCTAGAAGAGTTTCATATTACTCACATCCGCGATAGTCAGGGGATGGCACTGTCCGGTGGCGAACGTCGTCGCGTCGAAATCGCCCGAGCATTAGCCGCCAATCCTAAGTTTATTTTGCTTGATGAACCCTTCGCCGGGGTCGATCCCATTTCGGTTATCGACATCAAAAAGATTATTGAGCAACTGAAAAATCGTGGCCTTGGCGTACTGATCACCGACCACAACGTACGTGAAACATTGGATGTGTGTGAAAAAGCCTACATTGTCAGTCACGGTAATTTGATTGCCGAAGGAACACCCGATGAGATCTTAGATAACCAACAAGTTCGAGCGGTGTACTTAGGAGAACAATTCAAGCTATAGTTAACGTTATTAGCGCTCAAGGTAAAAGGCTAAACCGCTCTTACCTTGTTAAGTAGATCATTCGCCTTAGCGGTTTAATACCAGAGGCAGCTTTCTCACTTTAGAATTAGAAACAAGGGAATAGCAGTACGATGAAAGCGTCACTTCAGCTCAAAATGGGTCAGCATTTAACCATGACGCCCCAGTTGCAACAGGCCATTCGTCTGTTGCAACTCTCGTCATTGGAATTGCAGCAAGAGATCCAGCAAGCATTAGAGTCTAACCCTCTACTCGAGTTAGACGAGGAGCAAGAAGGCGCCAATATCGACTCAGAACAAGAGCGTAATGACAACTTCGACACCGATTACAATGAGCAACTGCAAGTCGACTCGAGTGAAGACAATTCAAGCTTAGAAACCTCCGATGCACTCAATCAAGACTCTATGCCCGATGAGCTTCCCGTCGACACCACATGGGATGAGGTCTATACCGCCTCACCCAACTCCAGCTCTGGTGCCATGCGCGACGATGACATGCCCTTTCAAGGGGAAACCAGCGAAGGCTTGTATGAACACCTCGAATGGCAAAAAAACCTCACGCCCTTTTCTGACAACGATCTTGCTATCGCCACCGCCATCATTGACGCCATAGACGAGCGCGGCTACTTGACGCAAACGTGCGACGATATTCTCGAAGCCATGGGCGATCCTGAAATCGAACTCGACGAAATTGAAGCGGTATTAAAACGGGTACAACATTTCGATCCTATCGGGATTGGTGCCAGAGACCTCAGCGAATGCCTGATGATCCAACTGGCCCAATACAACCCCGACACCCCGCATATCGACAACGCCAGACTCTTGATCCGTGATTACTTAGATCTTATCGCCGGACGAGACTTTCGCCTATTGATGCGTAAGACCAAGCTGAAAGAGGATGACCTGCGTGAGGCCATAGCGCTAATTCAAACCCTCAATCCGCGCCCGGGGCTGGCCATTACTGCCAGTCGCGACGAATACGTGATCCCCGATGTCACAGTTAGCAAGAAAAAAGGTCGCTGGGTGGTCGAGCTTAATCCCGATAGTATGCCTAAGATTAATGTAAACCAACATTATGCCTCGATGGCACGCAGCACCAAAAACCAAGCCGATGGCCAGTTTATTCGTGGTCACTTGCAAGAAGCTAAATGGTTTCTAAAAAGTTTAGAGAGCCGCAACGATACCTTGCTTAAGGTCACCAACTGCATTGTCGATTTCCAGCAAGGTTTTTTCGAGTTTGGTGAAGAAGCGATGAAACCTATGGTGCTTAATGATATTGCCGAAGCGGTCGAGATGCATGAATCGACCATCTCGCGGGTCACTACCCAAAAGTATATGCACACGCCAAGAGGGATTTTTGAGCTGAAATACTTTTTCTCCAGCCATGTCGGGACCGACGATGGTGGTGAATGCTCTTCTACTGCGATCCGCGCTTTTATTAAGAAGCTAGTCGCCGCAGAAAATCAAAAGAAACCCTTAAGTGACAGTAAGATGGCACAACTGCTGGCAGAGCAAGGTATCCAAGTCGCTCGACGCACGATTGCAAAATATCGTGAGGCGATGTTGATACCGCCGTCAAATCAACGTAAAAGCTTATAATCAACAACTGGAAACCGGAGGAATCACTTTATGCAAATAAATCTGACTGGGCACCACATCGAGATCACCCAATCTCTGCGCAACTATGTTGAAGAAAAGTTTACAAAGCTTGAACGGCATTTCGATCAGATCAATAATGTCCATGTGATATTAAATGTCGAAAAATTGATGCAAAAAGTTGAAGCAAAGTTACATCTCCGTGGTGGGGAAGTATTTGCAACATCAGAGCACGCGGACATGTATGCCGCGATAGATTCCCTGATCGATAAATTAGATCGTCAGGTCATTAAACACAAAGAGAAGCTAATAAAGCATTAACGATGGAACTTAGTACCATCCTGCGGCCGGAGTGCACAACCTGCGCCACTCCGGGCAGTAAGAAAAAGGTACTGGAACTTATCAGCGACTTGGCCGCTGTCCAGTACCCCACCCTTTCCTCTCAAGAGATTTTTGAAAGCCTTTTGGCGAGAGAGAAAATGGGCAGCACAGGTATAGGCAATGGTATCGCGATCCCTCACGGACGGCTGACGAATATTGAGAAGCCAGTCGCCGTATTGATTAAATGTGCTGAGCCAATCGCATTCGATGCAATTGATAATCAGCCCGTCGATATCCTCTTTGCATTATTGGTTCCTTCAGAGCAATGCGAACAGCACCTTAGCACCCTCGCCGCGATGGCAGAGAAATTAAGTGATAAAGCCATCATCAAACAGCTAAGAAAAACCCACGACGAGGCAGAATTGTATCAGGTGATCACCCAATGAAATTGGTAATGGTATCTGGGCGATCAGGCTCAGGAAAATCGGTAGTCCTTAGGGTACTGGAAGATCTGGGTTATTACTGTGTCGATAATCTGCCACTACAGATGATGGACTCACTGCTCAGTCAGCTCAAAGGTCGAAATGAACTCGTAGCCATAAGCGTCGATGTGCGCAACATGCCCAGCGAGGACATTCAGCTGGAGAAGCAGCTAGCTAATCTCCCTAAAGATACCGAAATACTGAGTTTCTTCTTAAACTCATCTGACGATGTGTTACTTAAACGCTACAGTGAAACCCGCAGGTTACATCCACTGTCACGCTCAAAAGCCTCTCTCAAAGAAGCCATTCAACTTGAAGGCAAAATGCTCGAGCCTATCTCTAAGATGGTCGATCACTACATCGACACCTCTACCCTTAACATCTATGATTTAAGCGATAAGGTACGCGAGATCTTACTAGGCACAGTAGACAAGGAGTTAGTGATTAACTTTGAGTCATTTGGCTTTAAATACGGTATGCCAAGTGAAGCAGACTTTATGTTTGACGTGCGTTTTCTGCCCAATCCCCACTGGGAAACGGAGTTACGCCCGCTGACGGGTCTCGACCAACCAGTGCAGCAGTTTTTAAGTCAGCAGCCGCTAGTAAATAAGTTTATTTGGCAGATAGAAAATCTATTCGAAACGTGGCTGCCACACCTTGAGCGCAATAACCGTAGCTACTTAACGATCGCCATTGGTTGTACCGGCGGCCAACATCGCTCGGTGTATGTGACCGATCAACTGGCCAAGCTGTTCAATAAAGGGAAACATAAGGTACAGGCGCGCCACAGAGAACTTCAGCATGAACAAGCTTGAACGCCAATTAACCATCTGCAACAAGCTGGGGTTGCATGCGCGAGCCGCCACCAAACTGGCGGTATTGGCCGCTCAGTTTGATGCCCAAGTCACCTTAATTCAAGGTGACAAGCAAGCTTCAGCCGCCAGTGTGCTTGGGCTATTAATGCTAGAAACCGGCTTTGGTAAAACTATTACCATCACCAGTGAAGGCCAAGATGCCCAAGCGGCACTCGATGCCATTAGCGCACTGATTGACGCAAAATTCGAAGAAGCCGTATAATCGCCCCACCTCGAGCCTAAACGGCTCATCTCATTCTATAATTATCCCGAGTTCAGGTTACTTAGCCAATAACCTATGTCGCCGCGCCATTTTTCCAAGGGGAAGTCATGCCGATCGAAGTGTTAGATAATGAAACTACAGATCAACGTTTACAGCAGCTGACGCAAGCCCTGAGCAGCGGTATGTTTGTCCATGTGCGTAGTATGCTGCACGACATGGCGGCCTCGGATATCGCCTTTATTTTAGAGTCCTCTCCACCGCGTGCGCGGCAAGTATTATGGCAACTTATCGATCAAGCCCATACGGGTGAGATACTCGATGAACTCAGTGAAGAGCTCAAAGATCAATTTATTAGCCAGATGAGCCCTGAGCGCGTAGCAAAAGCGGCCGAAAATATGGATACCGACGACCTGGCCTACATACTGCGTAGCCTGCCAGACAGCGTATTCAATCAAGTACTGCAATCGATGCGCAGCCAAGATAGGGCGCGAGTCGAACAGGCTCTGTCATACCCAGAAGACACCGCCGGCAGCTTAATGAACACAGATACGGTGACCCTAAGGCCAGATGTGAATGTCGACGTGATCCTGCGTTACCTGCGTATTCGTGGTGAATTACCAGAAGCCACCGATACCCTATATGTGGTTGACAAGCACGACAGCCTGCTTGGTGGCGTAGCGATCGCCGATCTGCTCACCTGCGATCCGAATGCATCGGTGCGCGACATCATGAACCAAGAGCTCGAAGGGATCCCTGTGGGTATGCACGACAGTGAAGTCGCGCAGCTATTTGAACGCCACGACTGGGTATCGGCACCTGTGGTCGATGAAAAAACCAATAAACTGCTTGGGCGGATCACCATAGATGACGTTGTCGATGTGATCCGTGAAGATGCTGAGCATTCGATGATGGGGATGGCCGGAATGGATGATGAGACCGACACCTTCGGCCCGGTCCTTAAGAGTACCTTTCGGCGCTCACTCTGGCTGACGATTAATCTATTTGCCGCACTGTTAGCGGCGTCGGTGAGCAATATGTTTGAAGGCACCATAGAACAATTTGCTACCATTGCGGTATTAATGACCATAGTGCCCAGCATGGGCGGAGTGGCTGGTAACCAAACCTTAGCTTTAGTGATCCGCGGTATCGCACTAGGACAGATAGGTCAAAGTAACTCACGTTGGTTAGTTGGCAAGGAGTTAGCGATCGGCTTTCTTAATGGCCTGCTCTGGTCTATTTTGGTGTTTGCTGCCGTTTGGCTATGGAAAGACGATGTCGCCCTAGGCGCTTTAATTGGCGGCGCCATGTTAATCAACATGACGGTGGCTGGATTTGCTGGCGCCACTATCCCGCTACTGCTTAAAAAGCTCAATGTCGACCCTGCGCTGGCGGGTGGCATGGTGCTGACCACTGTCACCGATGTAATAGGCTTATTTGCTTTTTTAGGCTTGGCCACCCTCTACTTACTGCACTAGCTTGTTAGGCACCGCTCGTGGTGTAATGGCTTAAGCGGTGCCATTAGCTTCTTTGCTGAGTGTTCAACCCTGGCTATTGCGCCATAATCACCATCAATTGCTGTTGCAGTGCCTGACTGTCTTCGCGGCCATATTTAATGATTAGCTCATCTTTCCCGTCATGATTAAGATCGCTCACGCTGAGCATCTCACCATCGCGGGGCAGCTGTAGTTTAAGAGTTTCATCGTTGCGATTAAACAGGCTGTCACTCGGCTCGCCTAAATACACCGTGAGTGCCTGCTCGCCACCAGAGAGCAAGAGATCTTGATAGCCATCGCCGTCAATATCGGCAAAAGTCACCACAGGTTGCCCCGTTTGCCCCGAAGTTAAACTAAAGCTTAGCTCCACCTCTTTGGTAATATTAGGTTTACTGGCAAAGCGGCTAGTGGCATCACTTTTAAATAAGTGTACATCTTGATCAATGCTCCCCGACACGAGCGCACCGATGATCTGCGACACACCAATATCGAAGCCCGACACCAGCACTTCATCAACCTTATCATTATCGATATCCACCAGCTCAAAACCCGTTAAGGTACCCTCGGCGCGGATCACACTGCTAGGCACCTTGGCAAACTGCAGCTTGTCTTTTATTTTACTGCCTAGGTAAATTTCATAATCGTTAACCCGATCCAGCACTCCTGAACTCTTGGTATAGCGCACCACCATATCTGCCAGACCATCATGGTTAATGTCGCCCAAATGTTCGACCTTTCGATAGACTAAATTACTTTGATCCAGCGCCTCACCATAAGCATCACGTTTACTCCACCAATCTTGCCCGCTGATGGCCAAACTCACAGGTAAGTAATTGGGTAAGGGTGTAAACAGGCCATCATCTTGCTGGTAATACACTTCAAACTCGCCCTCAGCTACCTTGACAATATCATCGCGACCGTCAAGATTAAGATCGGCGAAATAGAGGCTAGCCTCGGTATACTTGGCACCATCAAAATACAACAGCATCTGCGGCTGGATAGGTAATATTTGAGTGATGTAGCGCTTATCGGCTTGCTGTATCAATAGTGCGCTCTGCTCAAAGCTGCTAATAATAAAGTCATCCAGCCCATCACGATTAAGATCGCGTACAAAGCGCCCACGGGAGATAAAATCGACTCGCGAGCTCAAGATCAGCGGCTCGACCGTCATTAATGGCACAAATTCAACTTGGCTGTCACGCCACTGTAATCTCCATAAACGGTCGCTAGAGAGAAAGTACAGTGCTTGTATGGCATCGGGATTTTCTAGGTTATCAGGTGAGATATCGAACGCAAACAGCGCATTAGGTAGAGGTTGCTTTACCCGCTGACGATATTGTTTTACTTCAGTATCGAACGCATACACCCCCAGCCAGCGTTGATGCCTATCATCGACACCGATAGCGACTAACTCTTTACCTGGATCTGGCAACAAGTTGACCGTTAGGATGGGATGGGTAATGCGAAACCCAGCGTCTATATGGTGCGAGTACAATGATAGTCGGCTACTGATCGATGCGCCCTGCGCTGTAGACAGAGCAAGCAGCAATATCATGGCAAGTGACCATCGCAAACCGATTTGGGCTGTGTTCATGTAAAACTCGCTCCTTTCATTGCCTAATTATCAACTTAACTAATCTACCGACTCTCGGGCAAAAGAACAGGCAGGTTAACAGCTTGTTACAAATCAAAGCCGCAGCTCCCTGCCGCGAAGCATCTGCACAATAGCCAGACAACGAATCATAAGGGGCCAAGACTTGGTGTTCATCACCTCATTAAACACAAGATGGGCTCACTCTTTCACGTTTTAGCACCTTAGTCTTAACCCGTGACTTGCTATCATGACACCATCAAAATAGTGACTCATATCACAGTTAATGTATAGCACCAATGCGAGAATCCGCCGCGTCAATATTAGCCATTTTTCACCACAGATAAGCTCAACACGCCGGAATATTATGCACAGCTCAACTCGCACCACCTTTGAAGGCAACGCCTTGGCGCTCGTCTCTTTTTTACTTTGGGGACTATTACCGCTTTACTATCAATACCTGCCTAATGCCGATATCAATGAGATGCTGGCCATCAGGCTACTCTTCTCGGTGCCCTTTATGCTGTTAGCCTTTATTATACTGCGTAAGCCTTTGCCATCCATACAGCAATTAATGGCGCATAAGCGATCGATCGCCTTATGTGGCCTGGCGTCGCTGATCATGTGCATATCTTGGTACAGTTTTACTTGGGCCATCACCCATGGTCAGGTGCTCGCCGCCAGTTTAGGCTTTTTTATTAATCCACTGTTCGCTATTGCCTTGGGCGTACTGTTTCTCGGCGATAAACTGTCACAAGCACAAAAGTGGGCAGTGATATTGGGGATTGCAGGCATCAGCTACATGGTATTTCACTACGGTGAGCTACCTTGGCTGGCATTATTGATGGGCGGTTTCTTTGCCCTTTACGGCCTGTGTAAAAAATTTATTCACTTTGACTCGCTCACCTCAGTCACTATCGAAGCGGCGCTATTGGCTCCCATAGCGGCAATCTACTTAATTTGGCTGATATTTACCGATCAAAGCAGTGCCTTGTCAGGCTCAACCACCCAACTACTGCTTTATATTGGTTCGGCGCCAGTCACTCTGCTGCCGCTTATCTTCTTTGCGCTCGCCATTCGAGCCACCAGTCTATCGATGATTGGCTTAATGCAATATATCGAGCCAACCATGCACTTTCTGTTAGCCGTGCTGGTCTTTAATGAACATTTTGCTCAGGTGAAGGCGGTGAGCTTTGCCCTGATCTGGAGCGGATTAATCCTTTGTTCGCTAGAGGCTTTGCCGACACTACGTCGCCGTTTGTCCACCTTTAGACAGCAGAACTAGCATGGCTATAATCTCATCGACCACCCGCTGGCTAAAGATCATCGATAGGTGCAATGGCACCTTAAAGACTTTATTTATCGCCAGCGGCCAGTGAGAACTTCGGCTCGGCACTATGGTCAGATCCAGCGGCGTACGATAGGAGTAGAGCGGCATATTGGCAATGGGTTGCTGCACTTCGTCGAGCAACTTTAGCAACTCGCTATTAGGCCGCAACTGCCGCATCCCTTTAGAGGGGTAAGGTAGAAAAGCCAAGTAACTGCCTTGATGTGGTGATGAGATAGAAAATAACGCCTCGGTGCGCGCCGCGCCACCAAGTATCTGCAGATAATAGCGGGCCACGATGCCGCCCATACTAAACCCCACCAGCACTATGTTATCGTCGGTGCCAAAACGCTGCTCAATTGCTTGTTTCAGTTGCTGCGCGGCGTGCTCTATGCCGTGGCGGCCATCAAAGGGCGCCAGTGTAGGCGCAAAACACTCATGCCCATGCGCCGTTAACTTATTACGCATCCAAGCCATCACATGGCCCGTGTTAAAAATGCCATGAATTAACACCACCTTCATTGCTCCCCCCTCCGTCATAGCCTTGCCTTGACGATAAGATTATCGCCCGCTTATTCGCGATATTTGCTATCATTGCCGCTTTGCTCAAGCATACCATCGAATACGGATCCCCAAGCTATGTCAATCAACGATTTGTTAGCCAAGGCGCTACACCAACGAGCGCAGTTGATTGCTGACGCAAAAACTAATAATACTAATTGTTTTCGGGTATTTCATGGCACAGTCGAGGGCATTAACGGCCTCAATATCGACCGCTACGGCAATGCTTGGTTAATCCAAACGTTTCATCAAACCTTAAGCGATAATGAGCTCAATCAGATCCGCGCCGCCTTAAGCCAAATTGACCCGCTTGTGGTGATCTATAACGATCGCTCCAACAAAAACTCGCGTATTCTCAACCCGCTTGACGACACATTAGAAGCCTTTGCCAATACCGAACAGCAGATGCAGGAAAACGGTATCCATTTCACCAACAAGCTGCGTCACGAAGGACAAGATCCGCTACTGTTTCTCGATATGCGCGCCGGCCGTGAATATGTACACGCCAATAGCCGAGATAAAACCGTATTAAACCTGTTTTCTTATACTTGCGGTATTGGTACTGCGGCCGCCGTTGGCGGCGCCAGCCGTGTAATGAATGTGGATTTCTCCTCGTTTGCCTTGGCCGCTGGACGTAAAAATGCCCAGCTCAACGGCGTTGAAGCGGTATGTGAGTTTGTACAAAGTGATGCCTTCCCGGCCATGCGTCAGCTCGCGGGGATGCCAGTGGGCGGACGACGCAATCAAAAATTGCCTAACTACCCTAAATTGCCGCAAACACAATTTGATTTAGTGTTTCTCGACCCACCAAGATTTGCCAAGAGCCCCTTTGGCACAGTGGATCTGATTAACGACTATCAAAGCCTGTTTAAACCCGCCATGCTGGCCACTAAAAGTGGTGGCACCATAGTGTGCTGTAATAATGTCGCTAAAGTCGACCGTCAAACTTGGTTCGATGCCCTAAGCCGCTGCGTCGAAAAACAGGGACGTAAGATCAGCCACGCCACTTGGTTAGCTTGCCACAGTGACGTCCCCTCTTTTGATGGCAACCACCCGCTCAAAATGGTGGCGCTGCAAATAGCATAAACCAACCTTTCCCTAAGCGGCTGGTTACCACAACAAGCCGCTTAAACCCTCACTTTAAGCCTTTTGCTACCAACATCCACATCAAAACGAGTTTATTAACACTTTTTATCACCATCTACGGCGATATACAGCAAGTAAACCCCTCAAAATAAGCGTTAATAAATTAACAATAAAACATCATTAGATAGCAAAGCGCTTGACCTTTACGCTCAATAAACCTGCTCCAAACAGCAATTTTAAGTTAAATTTTCATCATTGATAAAAATTAACTTTACTTCGTCATCGAAGCGCCCTACATTCGCCGCCAAATTAAACAGTAACAAATAACCACCAACAACCATATTGGCATTCAAGTGGCTATTTATCACATTAAACTCGGAGGTTCTAATGGTAGAATGCGCTGCTAGCTGCAAATCGAACAATCCTGCAGCACCTGTCATTGGGCTGTCTTTTTTTGCTATAGCCTCGGGTTTTTTGATGAGCCTAATTCCACTGTCGCTAACGGCATTTGAATTGGATGTCGCTCTGGCCCCTTGGTTAGCCAGTGTGTTCTATCTCGGCCTGCTCATTGGCGCGACGAGTATTGAGCGCGTGGTGGCCAAAATTGGCCATCGCCTGGCTTTTATCCTGTTTCTGGGGTTATTGATCGCCAGTGTTATTACCCAGCTGTTGATCCCTAGCGCCGAGTTTTGGTTAGCGGCACGCTTTATTGCCGGTATCGCCGTCGCAGGCGTATTTGTGGTAGTCGAGTCATGGTTGCTAATGGCCAGCACGCCTAAGGCGCGAGCCAAACGCCTTGGCATCTATATGACTTCGTTATATGGCGGTAGTGCCGTGGGACAATTAGCCATAGATCCACTAGGAACCACAGGCGCAGCGCCGTACCTGTTTGTTATCGCCTTGCTGTTTTTGGCTATTTTAGCGCCCTTGTTAATTACCTCTGGGCAGCCTGAGAGCCAGCACCAGCAAAAGCTGCCCTTAAAAGAGATAAAATCCTTGAGTCGTCCGGCCATGCTGGGCTGCTTAGCATCGGGTCTATTATTGGGGCCCATTTATGGCTTAATGCCTATGTATATTGCCAACCAACCAGAGCAGGCTGAACATACAGGCGCATTGATGGCCAGCATCATTTTAGGCGGTATGCTAGTACAGCCGTTGGTGAGCTACTTGTCGACGCGGATCGGTAAGAGCCTGTTGATGGCGATGTTTTGTCTTATTGGCGCGACGGCAGTGCTCGGGATATTACAAGCAAGCAGCTTTGTGCCTTTGGTGATAAGTTACCTGGTGTTAGGCGCATGCAGCTTCGCGCTCTACCCAATTGCGATCACCTTAGCGTGCGATCTGTTACCTATGGCGAAAATCGTGTCGGCCACCGAAGTGATGTTACTGAGCTACAGTGTCGGCTCTGTGTTAGGCCCAATATTGGCGGCAAACTTGTCTGATGCGACCCATGGTGTGGTGTTTTACTTGGGTGGCTGTTTAATTACCACCTGTATTTATATGCTAATTAAAAGCATGGAAAACATTCGCACTGGTGATACCCCAATCGCGGGATAAGCCACAATTAACGGCTCGCCATCGACCCTAGATGATACCAGGAGATGGCGAGACTGTTTGCGCTTTTTCTCAGGCTTGATGGCGCGAAGATATATTGCGCCATCAGGGCCGAAAGCTTAGCACTGCAACACTCCCCCTCAACGTCAGAGGCCCTTAAATGGGTGAGCCTGGCGGCAAGCTCAGCGGCTGCTTAATTAACCTCACCTTGGCATCTAACAACCCTTGCTCAACCCCTTGTCTGAGCCATTCAAAATGCGCGGCTTCAAAATCGCTGCTGCGTTTCACCTTACGGCTTAACTGCTTAAGTGCATATTGCAAACGATCATAGAGTAAGGCCTGCACCTCGGGCGCGGTCTGTTCGTTATGATAACAGGCTAATAGCTCATCAAAGACCACCGCATTGACGCGCATCCATACACCAAGATCAGCACCCGATGGGCTATCGCTATAGGCGGTCACGCCCAGTAATCGGTCGACCAAATTAATCACTGATAGCTGTTCTTTATCGGCCAAATAGGCCTGACTGACGCGATTAAGCCGCCAAGGCGACAACAAGGCTTGGGCCACATGGCGGCTCAGCACCTCGGCCATACCAATCGGATCAATCACTACCCCGTTAGCCCCTTGGAAACTCTCGCGCGTGGCGCGGTAATTGCCCGACTTAGGCACAAGCTGCTCTATCACCTCTGATGGTACGCGCAGTGCGTCCATGCTTAGGGTCTGTAACAGACTGTCTAAGGCTTCTTGTTGCAATGCGGGGGCTAAATAATGCCAGCTTTGACCCAGCTCAGAAGACCCATAGTGATAATCTGTGCCGCCAATAAACTTCGCTGCGGCGGTAATTTGATAACGGGTTAATAGGTAGATGGGGACAAAAGCATCGCGTAGCTCACCAAAGGGCTGCCCAGCTAACAAGGCCTGATGACAAAACTGCTCAATCGCCTTGCTACGCACCGCAGCAAGACGGTTAAGCTCGGCCACGGGATCGTTACCATTGTCCCATAAGCTGGCATAGGCATTGCTGGCGTTTTGGCCGCGTGAATCTGCTTCACCAATATAACGCAGCCCTTGGCGCTCGACATCGCTCATCAGCGCCGCCAACTTACTGGCCTGATTGGACTCACTATACTGGCCATAACCATAGGCTATGGTGTACCTGTCCCAGGGCCCTATTCCCTCACCGTAGGGCTGACTAATCTCAATGTTATCGCCATTGAGGGTGATCTTTGGATGGGGATAATCCATAACCGAGGCATTGTCGTTAGTCGATGCGGCAAAGTTATGGTCAAGCCCCAAGGTGTGGCCCACTTCATGGGCCGCTAACTGACGAATCCGGGCTAATGACAGCGCCATACTGGCTTCTTCTGCGCTGGCCCTATCAGGCCAACCGGCGGTGAGTCCGCGGGCAATCAGGTGATCTTGTCGCACCCGCTGGCTTCCCAGTGTGACATGCCCTTTGATGATTTCACCGGTACGCGGATCAGTAATGGCGCTGCCGTACGACCAACCACGCGTCGCGCGGTGCACCCATTGGATCACGTTGTAGCGTATATCTTGCGGATCGGCATCTTCTGGTAACAGCTCAACCTTAAAGCCATCAATAAAGCCCGCCTCGGTAAAGGCATCTTGCCACCAACGCGCCCCATCGAGTAACGCCGAGCGAATAGGCTCTGGCACACCAGGGTCGAGATAATAGGTGATGGGTTTAACCACTTCCGATGGGGCATCACCGGGGATCTTTTTCTCTAGGCGGTGGCGTAACAGATGACGCTTGACGATATCTCTATCGACATCGGCCGCATAGTCGAGATAAGCATCTGACAAATAACCGCTCATCGGATGATAAGCTCGTGGGCGATAGTCGTTGTCTGGTAAGGCGACAAACGAGTAACGCAAACGAATAGACAGGTGGTGCGCATCGGGTGTCACCTTTGCCACTTGGCTGCCCGCTTTGGCGCCAGTAAAGGTGAGTAACACATCGACATCACTATTTTGCTCAAACGACTTCACCCCTTGGGGTAACACCAGTGATTTGCCAGTGTCCAGGCGATAATCCCCCTGCTGCGTCTCTTTAAGGGTGCTGCTAATGCCGTGCAGATCGCTTAACAGCAGCTCGCTTACCGCCACCAAAGGACGCTTACCAGGTACTACTTTGCCGCGCCACAGCACCGACTCGGCAAAGGCTTCGTTAACCGCGCGCACCTCCGCTTGATCCTCGGTCTCAGCGCGGTAATCGGTGTTGAGCTGCTTTAAAATCAAATAAGGGCCATGGCGCTCAAACTGCACCATGCGCGTAGCACCCAGTTGGCCGCGATCTAGCCCTATTTCATTGGAGCCGACACCATGGGGCAAACTGGTGATGAGTAAAAAGGGCTGCTCGAGTCGGTTAGCTTCGAGATAGAGTTCGCCAGAATCTTGCTCATAGTAGAAATTAATAAAGCCATTAGCCGCCTGACTCTGTTTGATCAGGTTGGCGCTGTTATCCGTTGCAGCCATGACATTGACCGCTGGCGCTAGAGCCAATACCACGGCCAGCGCTAATGTTGAGGGCTTCATTTTATCTCCTGTTATTGGCGTACTGGCAAAGTACGCTTCTCCATTATGGGTTTCCGCTGGGTTAACAAGCTGCCGTTAACGGCACTACTGCGGTTGATTGATCCAATGGGCTAAGGTGTCGAACAACTCATTAAGCACGATGGGCTTAGTAATATGCGCGTTCATACCTGCCGCTAAGCTTTTTTCGCGATCGCCCGACATCGCATGGGCGGTCATGGCGATAATAGGTAACTGCTGCGCCGAATAACGCTCGCGTAGCAACTTAGTGGCAGTTAACCCATCCATCACTGGCATCTGAATGTCCATCAGCACCGCATCATAACGGCGCTGCTCAACCCGTTCTATCGCCAGCTGACCATTTTCGGCCACATCCACTTCATAACCCGCACTCTTCAGCAGTTCTGTCGCCACCTGCTGGTTTATAAAGTTATCTTCAACCAGAAGGATCACCCCAGAGGCTTGATTATTGCCCAGCTTAGGCGGCTCAGGTGGCGGAGCCAATTTAGGCTGGTCGATAAAGGCACCGATGATCTCATCGAACAATGCCGATGCCTTAAACGGCTTTTGCAGCATGGCGTAAATCTTAAGTTCATCCAAATCCTCTTTTAATGGATCTGAGGCATAAGCGGTCATCATGATGATCACCGGCCGTTTAGGCAATCGGCCATCGGCGACCATGATGTCGAGTTCTCTGACCACTTCCACGCCGTCCATTTCGGGCATCATCCAATCCACGAGTAGCAGATCGACCGGATCACGCTCGAGCTTATACAAGGCCTCGGCGCCGCTAGAGGCGGTCTCGACACTAAAGTGGAAATCACGCAGGGCGCTGGAATAGATCTGTAACGCCGTAGGGTTGTCATCGACCACCAAGGTTTTTAAATTACCCAGTACCTCGGGCACCACCAAAGGCTTAACCTCTGCCTCAGCGGCGATCTCGAAGCTGATGGTAAAGCTAAAGATACTGCCGACTCCAAGCTCACTTTGCACCTGCATGGTGCCGCCCATCATAGAGACTAAATGCTTACTGATGGATAAGCCTAATCCGGTGCCGCCATATTTACGCGTGGTCGACCCATCGGCCTGTGCAAAGGCATCAAACAGGCTCTCTTGCTGCTCTTTGCTGATGCCGATACCGGTGTCGCGCACCCAAAACTTAAGGGTGATACGATGATCGCGCTCGCCCACATCTTCGCAACCCAGTTCAATTTCACCGCTTTGGGTAAATTTAACCGCATTGCTGAGCATGTTAACCAGCACCTGCCCTAGGCGCAGCGGATCGCCCTCTAAAATAAGCCCCGCCGTGACGGGGGCGTACAGCAGCAGCTCGACCCCTTTTTCTTGGGCATTGAGCGCATTGAGATCCAGTGCGTGATCCAGCACCTTATCCAGCGGGAAGGCGACTCTTTCTAGCTCAAGTTTACCAGCCTCAATCTTAGAGAAATCGAGAATATCGTTGATGATCCGCAGTAAGGATTGCGCCGAGAAACTGGCTTTATCAAGATAATCGGCCTGCTGTGGCGTTAATGAGGTGCGGCTCGCCAATTGCAACATACCGATAATGGCATTCATGGGCGTGCGGATCTCGTGGCTCATATTGGCCAAAAACTCACTCTTGTACAGGTTGGCCGATTCAGCATCTTGCTTAGCTTCCAGCAGCGCCACCTCATTACTCTTATGTCGAGTAATGTCTTTATGCGTGCCCACCATGCGCTTGGGCTGATTGTCGCTAGTGTATTCCACTACCCGACCTCGGCTTAACACCCAGTGATACATGCCGCTCTTACCGCGCATTCTAAACTCAATATCGTAGGCGCCAACCGGATTGGCTAAGTACTCATTGCGATACTCTTCGACGCGGATGCGATCGTCTGGATGGATCAGCTCGTCAATGGTCGAGACTAAAGCGGGAAACTCATTAGTTTCATAACCTAACATCGAATAGTAAGCCGGATTACAGATGATCTGCTCCGAGTCCAAATACCAATCCCACAGACCATCTTCTACCGCATCCATCGCCAGATGGTAACGCTCTTCAGATAAGCGCAGCTGCTCTGCCGATTCATATTCGCGTGTCACATCGCGCCACACGGCAATCAAGCCCAGCAGCTCACCACGGCGGTTGTAAAAGGGGATTTTAAGGGTATCGAGCAGTACCGGCTTACCCGCCAGCTCCACTTTTTCTTGATAACGTAGCGGCATACGTTCCGACAACACGCGCTCATCTTCGGCCCGAATACGAATGGACTGCTCGCTTGAGGTCATTGTCTGCGAGTCTTGGCCTATCATCTCACTTTCGGTATAGCCCAGCATCCGCTCGGCAGACTTGTTACAGCCAAGGTACTTACCTTCTTTGTCTTTAAAGACAATCGCTTCGGGGATCGAATCTAACAAGGAGCGCAGTAAAGCGTACTCGCGCTCGCGCCGCTCTGTGGTCTCTTTCAATCGCGCCGTGCGCCGTGCCACCAAGTTATCGAGACGACGATTTTGCTCGGCGAGGTGGCGAGTATATTGTTGGTTCTCTTCAAAAATACGGCTCACCAACTGGAACCAAGGCTCCCAGCCTGGGGTGATCTTCTCTGGCGGCTTGCGCGGCTCTTGCGAGCAGCCTTCGAGATGGCTTAATAAACGAGATGCAGGATTAACAAACGAGCGCCGCGTCTGCCAATGCACTATGGTCACCAGCACCGACAAGGCGATCACCACCAACAAAAACGTCAGCTCTAACTTTTCCCACGAATCTTTAAACAGCTCGTTGTGATCTTGCAGGTACAATAAGCGCCACGGCGCATTTTGCAGTGCCACCGAATGGATATAGTACCCATTGCGCATAATGCCATCATGGGCGTCAAACAGCTCAGACTCTGGCACCGAATGCAGCGCCGAAGGGATCTTTTGACTGATGTGGTACACCCGATTGATATCGTCATTATTGATATCACTGTGAGACAGGATATTGTTTTGCTGATCGAGCAAAATTACCGTACCCGGCATCTTAAAATAGAGGCGGATCTGTTTATCGAGCGACGATAAGGTCATGTCTAAGTTGATTGAGCCGATAAACTCATCTTCGAGGTACACCGGCACTCCAACGGTAGTCAATAATCCCTTACCATTGGTCTCGACATAGCCTGGGCTCCACGCCACACTGCGCTGAGGATTCATTGCTGGCGTAACAAGTTGAAACTGCTGTTTATTTAATAGTTCATCCCGAAAGCGCTGCTCATCTGAAGGCCAAGGGTAATAGGACATCATTCGGTGCTTAGAGATGTAATATACTGAGGATGCTTTGGGGGCGGCTTCGGTCGCCACCGGAAATGACAAAGAAAGTTCGAACAACATTTCCAGCTCTTGATAAAACTTATCGCTGCGCCCCTCGAGCGAACCTGCGCCAGTAATACGGCCCATATTGGTAAATGGCTTACCGCTTTTAGCGTAACTGGGTTCTAGGGTAAAAAATTGGCCACTTTCATTAAATTTTTCATATTGGGGTAGCCGCTCGGTACGTACCAACTCACCGAGCTTCAGGTGATCCACTGCAACATTTCTGAGACTCTTTACCGCCCGAATACTCGACTCTAACAGCAGGTCGATTTGCAACACATGACGCTCGACTAACTCTTCGCGCTGGGTCATCATCTGGGTCTTTTGCCGCTCAAAGAACACCCACGCCGTCAGCAACGCCATAATAATCACACCTATGTAGGTGTAAAACACAGCGCGATTATAATTTTTCTGGATCGGCGACTTCAGCTGTAAGTCGGGTTCAGTCGGTTTCATGAGTTACCTTTGATAACAAACTCATGCCATCATTGGGCGCAATGATGACACTGAAGATTGTGCCTATAATATCAGGAACCTAAGCCGTTGTAATAGCAAACTGATCTCGAGGGTCCAAAGTCTGCATAAAGGGGCGAAATGCATCGACTGGCTCGGCGCACTTGCCCCCTCATACACTATTTCAGCCTGCTGGGATTATAAATTTTCCTCAGCAAACTCGGCCAGACGCGAACGCACCACACCATTAAGGTAGACGTTGGCACTGCCATCAAAGTTTTTAAAGCGCTCCACAATATAGGTTAATCCAGAGGTCACTGCCGTTAAGTAGTTAGAATCAATTTGAGCTAAGTTACCGCTGCAAATCAACTTAGTCCCTTCGCCCATCCGAGTGATCATGGTTTTAATTTGTGATGCGGTTAGGTTTTGACACTCATCGAGTAATACCACCGAGTTTTGAATCGACCGTCCGCGCATAAAGTTAATCGATTTAAATTGGATATTGGCCTTATCCATGATGTAATTCATGCTACCGCTGGGGTTGACATCATTTTTATGCAGCACCTCGAGGGTATCGGTAATGGCTGCAAGCCACGGCGCCATTTTCTCCTCCTCGGTACCCGGTAAAAAGCCTATCGATTCGGCAATTTCAGGCGTATTACGGGTAACAATCACCTTGTCATATAAACCGCGTTCTACCACCATCTCCAGTGCTGCCGCCATCGCCAGCAGCGTCTTACCACAACCGGCGGGGCCAGTTAAGATCACCAGATCGATATCGGGATCGAGCAAGGCTTGCAGCGCCATGCCTTGGTAGATATTTTTCGGTTTGATCCCCCAAGCATCGAGGTGCAATAAGCGCTCGCGTCCCAGATCGAGGATCTCCAACTCCTTGCCATCATTACGCAGTATTCGACCACAAAAATTAGACCCCTCATCGATAAGATATTGATTAACATAGTAATTTTCATCACCTACTTCGCAAAGCGGTACACTATGAACCGTATGGCGCCCTTGGATCTCGGTGCCGACATGCTCTTTACGAGCCCAAAAATCGCCATCGAATTGATGAAAGCCTTTGGTGAGAAAGCGAATATCATCGATCAGCTGATCGGTACGATAATCTTCCACCAACATAATACCCGCGCCTTTGGCCTTAAGGCGCATATTGATATCTTTGGTGACCAGCACCACTTTTCGAGGATGGTGGAGATTTTGCAGGTGTAATGCGGTATTAATAATGCGGTTATCGTTGTGATCGCCAGGCAGCGATACTTGGGTAGATTGCAATTGATGGTCGGGGAAAATAGAGAGTGAACCAACGGCGTCTCCATGACCTTCGCGTTTAGGTAACGCAACCCCTTGTACAATCTGCTCAGGGGTGGTTTGCCCACCGAGAATATCTTCTAGCGCCCTGATAGCGACTCGAGCATCTCGGCTCACATCACGCTTTCTGTCTTTGATCTGGTCTAGCTCTTCCAGAACGGTCATGGGGACAACTACATCATGCTCTTTAAACGAATAAATGGCTAAAGGTTCATGCAGTAACACATTGGTATCCAGTACAAACAACTTCTTGTCGTCTTGTTCCATGGGCGCCTCCACTTGTGCGTTGGGGGTTAATTTAGGCTAAGCACATACTGCGATAATGAGTATCTCCTGTGATAAGTAGGCTAGATTTTACCGACCAAAAAAGCGCCGATGTCACTTCATACTGACACCAAAATCTTGAGGCATCAATCGATAATTTACCCCGCAGCGCCTATCTCATCACGCCTAAGCGTGATCGCCATTGATGACACTAAGATGACAAAGCCTGCAGCATAAAAAACGATCGCACAATTTGTAATCTCACCAGATAGCCATTAGGCTTTTAGCTGAGGCGCGACGGGGCATTTATGTTCGACATCATAGTCCCGATTGGATAACATACGCGCCCTTTCGTGATTCACCCTGTAGATGAGAATTTGTAATGCCCTTTTCCTTAGGTCAACGTTGGATTAGTGATACCGAATCAGAACTTGGTTTAGGTACTGTTGTTGGATTAGAAGACCGTATGGTCACCGTCATGTTTCCTGCCACAGATGAAAACCGGATGTTCTCACGGGCTGACGCGCCCTTAACGCGTGTAATTTATAATCCAGGCGACACGATTGAGAGTCACGAAGGGTGGAGCTTAACGGTTAGCGAACTCGAAGAGAAAAACCAGCTGATCATCTACCACGGTATCCATAGCGAAACCGGTGAACAGGTGAGCCTGCGAGAAACCCTGCTCAATCACAATATTCGCTTTAATAAGCCGCAAGATAGACTCTTTGCTGGCCAAATCGATCGCCTTGACCGTTTTGGCGTGCGCTACCAAAGCCAACTGTTACGCCATAAGCTGGCCACCTCAGATCTGCTTGGCCTACAAGGCCCACGTGTAGGATTGATCCCGCACCAGCAATGGATAGCCCATGAAGTGGGGCAACGTTTTGCGCCGCGTGTCTTACTGGCCGATGAAGTGGGCTTAGGTAAAACCATCGAAGCTGGCCTTATCATCCACCAGCAACTACTCACCGGTCGCGCCGAGCGCATCTTAGTGATCGTGCCCGATACCTTGCGCCATCAATGGTTGGTCGAGATGCTGCGCCGCTTTAATTTGCGCTTCTCAGTGTTTGATGAAGACAGATGTGTCGAAGCATACGCCGATAACGACAACCCTTTTTACACCGAACAGCTGGTGATCTGCTCTTTAGAGCTGCTGCGTAAAAAGAAACGCTTAGAACAAGCCTTAGACGCCGATTGGGACTTAATGGTGGTCGATGAAGCCCATCATTTAGAATGGACCGAAGAGGCGCCAAGCCGCGCTTATCGCGTTGTCGAAGCCCTCAGTGAAGTGGTGCCAGGTGTATTACTGCTGACCGCGACTCCAGATCAACTCGGTCATCAGAGTCACTTTGCCCGTTTACGCCTGCTCGATCCCGATCGTTTTTACGATTATCAAGCCTTCCTTAACGAAGAAGCCAGCTACAAAGAGGTTGCGACCGCAGCCGACCAACTGAGCAAAGGGGTGAAACTCTCCGATGATGCAGTGGCGAGCTTAACCGAGCTGTTAAGCGAAAAAGATATCACCCCAGCCCTGCGCCTTATCGAAGATGAAAGCCTCGATGCCGACCAACGCCAAGCGGCACGTGAAGAGTTATTGCAAGAGCTGCTCGACCGTCACGGCACCGGCCGAGTGCTATACCGCAACAGCCGCGCCTCGGTCAAAGGCTTCCCGACACGTATTTTCCATGCTCACCCACAGAGCATGCCAGAGCAATATGTGACCGCGGCAAGAGTGTCAGCCATGATGGGTGGCCAAAGCGATCTTAACAACAAGGTCAAACAAGCCCTTAGCCCTGAAAAAATGTATCAGGCCTTCGAGAGTGATAGCGCCAGTTGGTGGAAATTTGATCCGCGCGTCGATTGGTTAATCGATTTCCTTAAAAGTCATCGCAGTAAAAAAGTGCTGATCATCGCCAGCCAAGCCGAAACCGCCCTTAGCCTTGAAGAGGCGCTGCGCACCCGTGAAGGTATTCAGGCGACCGTATTCCATGAAGGCATGTCGATTATTGAACGCGATAAAGCCGGCGCCTACTTTGCTCAAGAAACTGGCGGAGCCCAGGCCTTGATCTGCTCCGAAATAGGCTCAGAAGGACGTAACTTCCAGTTTGCTAGCCATCTGGTGTTGTTTGATCTGCCGCTTAACCCCGATCTACTCGAGCAGCGTATTGGCCGTCTCGACCGTATTGGGCAGGCTAACGATGTCGAAATCCATCTGCCTTACCTTGAGCGCACCGCTCAAGAGAGCCTGATGCATTGGTACCACAAAGGGTTAAACGCATTCGAACAAACCTGTCCTATTGGCCATATTCTGTTTAATGAGTTTTCACAAGAGCTGCTTACCCAGCTGGTTTATCAAGATGAAGACCAATTTACTCAGCTACTTAACCATACGCAAACGCGTTATAAGGAGCTGAAAAAAGCCATGGAACAGGGCCGTGACAAACTGCTAGAGATCAACTCTCATGGCGGTGAAAAAGCCAAGAAATTGGTTGAAAGTTTAGCGGCGCGTGACCAAGATACTCAACTGATCGGCTCAGTTATTCGCCTATGGGACATCATAGGTGTTGAGCAGGAAGACAGCGGCGACAACGCCATTGTGCTGCGCCCCAGTGAGCACATGATGTTCCCCACCTACCCAGGCCTACCAGAAGATGGCATCACGGTAACTTTCGATCGCGAGATGGCGCTGTCACGCGATGATATTGCGCTGATAACCCAAGAGCATCCGTTAGTGCAGACCGGGCTGGATTTGATCACCTCTTCAGAAACGGGCACCACCAGCGTGGCTATCTTGAAAAACAAGGCGCTACCTGCGGGGACTATTTTCTTAGAGCTTATCTATATGGCAGATGCATCGGCGCCAAAATCGAGCCAGTTGTATCGCTATATGCCGCCAACGCCAGTGCGTATTTTGCTGGATAAAAATGGCAACAATCTGTCTGATAATGTCAGCTATGAAAGCTTCGACAAACAACTGAGTGCGGTGAATCGTCACATTGCCAGTAAACTGGTCAATGCCTCGCAAACCATATTGCACCCCTTGTTTGCTAAGGGTGAAACCTACGCCGAGGCCGAACTTAAACTGCTGGCCGATAGCGCCAGAGCCAAAATGACCAGTCAGCTAACTGCCGAACTTGAGCGCCTCGAATCGCTCAAGGCCGTTAACCCTAACATCCGTGATGAGGAGCTTGAGCACCTTAAATCACAGATGAGTGAGCTTAATGGCTATTTAGATGGTTGTTTATTGCAACTCGATGCCGTGCGCTTGGTGTTGGTGAGCCACGCTTAACCCAGATAGGGTAAGCTGACACGATAACAAAACGCTGGTTTGACATGCTCATCCAGCGTTTTTTTATGCTGTATCCTAGGGCCTGTTGATCTTTCAAGGTTATTTTTGCAGCCAATTGTTGGGTATTTATACAAGGCAGAAGCTTTGTGGTGTAGTTATTCTACATAAAAAGCTGACAACGCAGTAGAAATGACCAACAAACGCTGCCCGAAGGGTTCAGCAAAGATCAACAGGCCCTAGGCTTGCTACCCAACAAGCATGGCGATGTTTGAACACATTTCAGCACAAGACACAGTTTTAATTTACACCGTAAAAATGCGATGATGCTCGCCGGCAAATGATTCAGGCTAAGGTGTCTATGAGATCGGTTATTAAATGTGGCCTATTACTATGGGTTGGCTCTTTTTTGTTCGTCAGCGTATCCAGCCAAGGCGCGCAACCTAGCTATGACTATTTGCCCGCGAATGAAGTCACACAGCTTGATTTGGGCGAGCAAACCAGCCAGGCATTGGTGCGCAGCTGGCGTGGCGATCATCAATATGGTGCGGCGATTTTATTAGCCGATTTGGGGCAGCATGCCGATCCGAGCGGCGTGACCGCCTATCTGCGACGCCACCTTAATGACAAAGGCTGGGCCACCATCAGTTTGAGCGCGCCACAAGCTGCGCCAGCGATTAACCACAAGACGGATGCAGAGGAGATCCATAAGGCTGGAGAGCAGCAGCTGGCACTCAAGGCCACGCAGCCCCTGCCCCATCTAAGCCCTGATGAATGGCAAAGTCTCAGACAAAAGCAGAATAATCAGTTAATTCAAACAATGGATCGGCTCGATGCCTTAGGGGAGCCCTATCCAGGTAAACGCATGTTAATCGCTACCGAGCAGGGCGCAGGCTTAGTGATCCAACTGCTATATGCTGGCACATTGCCCAAGCCAGATCTGTTGGTGGTGATCAATCCCTACCTTACACCAGCACAAGACAATGCCCAGTTAGCAGAGCAACTGGCACAGCTGACCATTCCGGTATTAGATATTTTGTCGCCAGACGCTACGCCCAACGCCATCGCCACCGCAGCTGAGCGACGGGCGCTGTCGCCGCAAAACCAGCCGCTACGTTATCAACAGCAGCCACTGGCACTCAACTTAGACCAAGCCAACGCGTGGCAAAATACCTTAGTGCTGATCGATGGCTTTGCACGGCGCATCGCAAAAGCCTATCCGTAACGATACGCTAGCGCTGAGTTACTTTTTATCTTTACTGAGCATTAACGCCAATGCCACCAATACCACTATGATGCCCATATAGAGCAGCTCCAGCATGGAGGTGGGTTTCATTTCGCTAAAGTAAGAAAACACCTTGATGATCAACATCATCAAAATGACTTTACCCAGCTTGCTCTTCAATGAATCGATACTGCTGATCACTAAGATTTTTCCGCCAGCGACACTGTCTTCAGCAGCCTGCAAGTTACTGATAAACAACTCATAAAGCCCAAAGGCAAAAATCAGTAATACAGAGCCAAGCAAGAAGGTGTCCAAAATCTCAACCACCACCATCACCAAGTCATTACGGATATCTAAACTCCCAGTGATGACATAGGCATACAGTAATTCGAGCATATGCAGCATATCTTTAATGCCCATGATAAACACCGCAAACGCGGCGACCACACAGGCAAAAACGCCGACGATCACCGTCAGGCGGCTATTCCAGAGAAAACGTTCAAATAGCAGTCTCATCTATCATTCCTAAAACACAATAAAATTAGCTGTATAGTAACCGCCTTCCACGCAGACGTCTGCAGTAAGCACAAGAGGCGTGACATAGCATCACTGGCTCATGTTATGTCGCACTGCAAGTGTGATACTAGCAAGTGCTACCACCAAGGCTGCCGATGGCGATAAGGACGCTCAGGATCTTTCGTCTGCCTAATCGCCGCGATCAACCGATTCTTCCCCAGCAGCAAGGCTATCTGACTAAAGGTTTCACGCCGTAACAAACTGCGTTCACTGGCGCGCCAATTAGTATTAATACTGCACTTAATGGCTGCGTTGGCATCTGGCGAGGTATCGCATAACTTGGCCGCCAAGGCCTGAGCCTGTGCCATGGGCTGCTCACACACGTGAGTCAGTAGGCCGTACTCATGGGCTTGCTTGGCCTCTATCACATCGGCCGTCATGGTCAGTAGCATGGCGACATCTTTTGATACTAACTCTCGAAGACCGACCAAGCCGGCCATATCGGGCACTAAGCCCCATTTGGCTTCCATGATAGATAAACGACACTCAGGACTGGCAATACGCATATCGGCTCCCAGGGCGATTTGTAGTCCACCGCCATAGCAGATCCCCTCTAACACGCAGATCACCGGCACAGGTAACCGACGCCAACCTATGGACACTTGCTGGGCTAAATTGGCGTTGCCAGGCAGCCACTTAAACAGCAGCTTGAGCGCTTGCTTGGGTGCTTTCATCACGCTGGCCACATCGAGACCCGAGCTAAAGTTGCCGCCACTGCCCGTTAAAATAACGCAGCGCACACTGGGATCTTTGGCGATTTGTTGCTGCACGTACCTGATGGAGGTAAACATGGCATAATTAAGCGCATTGTATTTTTCTGGGCGGTGTAATTCGACAATCGCGATGCCTGAGTCGAGGGTCAAATTGACATATGGGTGCTGCATTCCTTTACTCCTAAAAACCTACTGGTCTGTCCACACCAGAATGCTAACACAGTTGATACATTTATCTAGAACAGATAACAAAATGCGTTTTCCTTGATGAGCGCCAAAAAAATGACGCTTTGATTTCTTTTTTAAATCAAAATGATCGATAATGATTACCCAGTAGTGTTTGCGACCTTTATCGTGACGAATTGTCGCTAAAAACAAGGTGTGAACCCTGAAACGCATTGATGACCGCTTGAGTCTTCTTTAATTATCGCGCCAAATATAGCGCTCCTAGGGTTTCTAGGATGAACCAATAAAAACTGCCCCAACTCCCTGCAATTAGTGCATTTGGCAACCCAGCTCACTAATTTAGTGTAATCTTCAATAGAAGGGCAGATTAGGATGTTATAACTAGCATGTCGATACCAGTACTTATATGCGATGACTCAGCACTCGCAAGAAAGCAGATGGCACGAACACTCCCAAAAGAATGGGATGTGGAGATCCACTTTGCCGCCAACGGCGCCGAGGGCATAGAAGCCATTAGAGCCGGTAAAGGTGAAGTGGTATTTCTTGACCTTAACATGCCGGTAATGGACGGTTACGAGGTGCTGGAGGTCATTCAAAAGGAAGATCTTCCCGCTTTGGTTGTCGTGGTGTCTGGTGACATTCAGATTAAGGCCCATGAGCGAGTCAAAGCTTTAGGCGCGCTGGATTTTATTCAAAAACCGGTAAGCGCCGAGGCCATCAGCCATATTTTGCAAGAGTATGGCATTTTAACCATAGCCAAAAGTGATGCAGCTAATAACAGCCCAATGATCGAAGTCGATCTTAGGGACGCTTGCCAAGAAGTCGCTAACGTCGCCATGGGACGCGCAGCCGATCTATTGGCTAAATTACTCGATGTGTTTGTGTTATTGCCGATCCCCAATGTTAACGTGCTTGAGGTCAGTGAGCTGACCATGACGCTCAAGGCGACCGAAGAAAACGGCACCATCTCTGCCCTATGCCAAGGATTTATTGGTGCTGGTATTGCCGGCGAAGCCCTCTTACTGTTTCACGACTCTTCGTTCCAAGACATGGCCAAATTGATGGGGCTCGCCAACCCCGAAGATGCCAATACTGAGATTGAAGTAATGATCGATACCGGTAACGTGCTTATCGGTGCGTTTCTTAACGGGATTTCCGAACAGCTACACATGAAATTTAGCCAAAGCCATCCAGTAGTGCTTGGCAGACATTGCACAGTGAACGATCTTATCCATGATAACGCCGAAAAATGGGCCAGAACCCTAGCCATGGAGATCAATTACCGTATCGAAGGCCACAATATTCAATGCGATCTGCTGCTGCTATTCACTGAAGAATCGTTACCGACGCTTAATTATAAGCTAGGTTACTTGCTAGATTAGTTGGATAACACCATGACCTATGACAAAAGCGCAATGAACGAACTGCATTGGCTCATCGATATGGTACAAACCATCGAGGTGGGGTTAGTGGTATTAGATCGAAACTACGATATCCAACTGTGGAACGGCTTCATGGAGAACCACAGCGGTATCTCGCCCAATTCGATAAAAGGCGCCAACCTGTTCGACCAATTTGAATACCTACCCGCCACTTGGTTAAAGCAGAAGATGGAGTCGGTATTTCTATTGAAAAACCGCGCCTTTATCAGCTGGGAACAGCGGCCTTATGTATTTAAATTTAGTAATTATCGGCCGATCACCGGCCGCGCCGATTTCATGTACCAAAATGTCACCTTACTGCCACTCTCTTCACTCACAGGGCAGATAACCCACATCAGCATGATCATCTATGATGTAACCGATGTCGCCATTAACCGCCTTCAGCTCAAAGCCGCCAATGAACGCCTAGAGCATCTCAGCCAAACCGACGGCTTAACTCAGCTACATAATCGCCGTCATTGGCAACAGTGCATGCAGCATGAGTTTGACCGCCATTCACGCTATGGTTCGCCCACCACCTTAGTGATGTTCGATATTGATCACTTTAAGCGCATCAACGACACCTACGGCCATATTGCCGGAGACAAGGTGATCCAACACGTGTCGCACATACTAAGGCAATCACTGCGAGAAACCGACTGTGCAGGCCGATATGGCGGTGAAGAGTTCTCGGTGATCTTATCAAACACCAGCGCCGAAGATGCCCTTAAATTTGCCGAACGCTATCGTGAAAAAATCGCCGCTTCACAGATGCGTTACGAAAATGCCAAAATCAGTGTCACTGTTAGTATTGGCATTTGCGAAATACAGCCCGAGTTTGATAACAGTGCGCAGTGGCTAGCCAGTGTCGACAGCGCCTTATACCTAGCAAAGCAAGCTGGGCGTAACCGCAGCGAAATCTACTCTCCTCAGGCCGAAGCGAACTAAGCCATAAGTGACCACAGACTAGTGACTAAAAAGCCCCAATCTCCGTTAACAGACTGGGGCTTTTTATCACAAGACGCGCCGTGACTAATGACTAATTAATGAAAGCGCGCATCATCTTCTTCATCTTCTTCAATTTCGTCACCAATAAAGTAGGTGCCCCAGCCGTCATAATCAACTTTTTGCTTGGCCGCTAACAAGATCAGCTCTTCACAGGCTTTATCGAGCAATCCCACTTCAAGCTTATGGTAGGCAATGGCGTCGAAGCAGAAGATAACCGAGCCATCATCGAGTTCCATCTCTTCAGCATCGTTAACTTCATAACCCATTTTAAAGGCTTCAACGGCGGCCTTTTCTAGGCGATCAAAATTGGTCGCTGAGAAATGGTGCTCAATCGTGTACTCAGCATCGGGCTCAGAACCATCGGCAAGAATCGCCTCAACGATCTCTTGATTCTCTTGTTTCTGTTCCTGTAACTGACGTTCTGTAGACATGGATCACTCCGAAATAAACAATAATTAGGCTGAGTTAAACGGCTTTTTTAGCCATAAGAGCCGCAGCTTCTTGGTTTAACTGGGTTAACTTTTCCGCCATCATGGCATGAATACGACTTGAAAGCTCTTTTACTTGCGCCTTAGCAAGCCCTTTAGTCTCAATCGGATCCATCATCTCAATAATCACCACGCCATTATTCCAGCGGTTAAGTTTGATGTGTTCTTGATTGGACGCCAGCACTGGCACCATAGCGACACCGGCTTCAATGGCGGTATGAAACGCACCGGATTTAAAAGGTAACAACCCTTTACCGCGTGAGCGTGTGCCTTCGGGGAAAATCCACACAGATAGGCACTTCTCTTTAATTTTCTGCGCCGTTTGTGCCATAGTTTCAAAGGCACGATTACGGTTTTTACGATCGATTAAAATATTGCCCGACAACCAATAGATCTGCCCAAAAAAGGGGATCCACGCTAGGCTCTTTTTACCCAAACTCACCGTCCCCTTCGGCACTGCTGCCGTGTGGGTAAACATATCAAAGTTGTTTTGATGATTGGCTAAATAGATACAAGGCTCTGATATTGGCGCTTTTGATTTACGCAACACCACTTTGACACCCAATATGGGCGCCGCCCAAGAAAAAATGGTAGCGAACAGGTGTACATTATCTCGATGACGCGGACGCAATAAGCAGTACAAGCCACCAAATACAAACGCCAGCAATAACATAATAGCCAAGATCAATGATCTGAAGATTAACAGCACAACATACTCCTGTGATTTCAGTGGCGGCATTATACCAGTAAGCAAAAATGACTTACACCTGTAGCCTGAAGATTTAATCCCCCATTCATCTTGATGGCTTTTGTTGGCCAATACTTAATCTATCAGACTGAATTTAATAGTAAAAAAAACAGGCTGTTCTCATCAAAGCAGCCTATTAGGTTAATGCAGTATTTTGAAGGTATCTGTTTTATGAATTAGCAGATACTTTTTTAATCGAACTAGATGCAGACAACAGTGGATGCAGCAGACGAAACAGTACCGCACTCGACGCTAATGTCGCCACGATGGTCGCACCGCTGGGCAGATCTAAGCTCGCCGATAATATCAACCCTGCCCCGTAACCCACTAAGCCAACCAAATAAGCCCAAGCCCACCTTGCCTTACCGCAATATTTGTTCACTGCTAAGGCGGGTAAAATAAGCGAACTAAACACCAAATAAACCCCCACCAGCTCTACAGACAGAGTGATCACTAAGGCAAACAGCAAATAAAATCCTGCCCCCTCGAGCCAGCAGGGTTTAATGGCAATCGTCCCCAGCACCAATAACGACACGATTGCAGGCAAGAGTAACTGCGACCAGTTGACCCACAATATTTGTCCCGACATTAATTGCTTGAGCATTTCACTACCGTGAGGATCGCTAGCCAGCAATAACATGGCAGCCACCGCCGATAACACATAAAAGCAGCCAATAATGGCTTCCAGTTCATCGGCCATACGCTTAGCTAACCAAGCAATGAACCCCGCCCCCATTAAGGCAAAGAGCGCTGGCATCCACACATTAGAATAGGGCAGGTGTTCAATCTCATGGTGAGTATGAGCAATGATCGCCCCCAGCGCAGCCACTTGAGCTATGGCCAAATCAATAAAAATAATGCCGCGTTTTAGCACTTGGCTGCCCAGCACTACGTGGGTCGACAGCACTAATATGCCTGCGGCAAAGGCAGGTAATAAGATGGATAACAGATCTAAATCAAACATGGTGTGTACCTCACTATGTAACCCCAATAGCGCCTGTGCATGCACAGGCACTAGGGTTGGCTTATTGTTGGCTGTGGCTCAACAACAAGGTGATGACACTTTGATAGAGCGAAAACAGATCGTCGCTGTCCTCATTGCCACCAACCGACATAGGTAACACCTGCACTGGTAATGCCGTGCGTTCCCCAAGCCATTGCGCGCCGCGCAGGTCTTGATAAGACGCCACTATAATGGCCATCACATCACCCTGCTGCGCACGATGTTGCAGCTCGGCTAAGTGCGTCGTCGTTGGCGCGAGGCCAGGCTTAGGTTCCAGATCGCCCACCTGTTCGATACCTAACCAATTAAACAGGTAACGAAAACTACTGTGGTAGGCAATCACTTTTTGACCAATGAGTGGTGCAGCCAACGCTTGCCACTTCACCGTAGCCGCCTGCCAACGGGTGCTAAAGTCTGCCAATGCCGCATCGTACTGCGTCTTCGAATCTGGCTCTAGCTGCACCAGTTTGAGGTGCAACGCCTCGGCCACCTTAAGCAGACGTTCTGGGTCAAAATGCAGGTGTGGATTGCCCTGAACATGCACATCTCCCATGCTGCGATCGACATTTTCAAGCCTATCTAGGGTCTCGACCTGCTCGGCGGCAAAAAATAAACCTTCTTCAGTTGAGCGCACCTTGGCATTAGCCGATTTCATCTGCAACATAGGCAACCAACCCACTTCAAGATCGGCACCGGCGCACACCACCAGATCGGCCTGACGCATCTTAGCAATCAGGCTAGGTCTGGCTTGCACTTGATGTGGGTCTTGCATGGCTGTGGTCGCAGAGTAGATATTAGCCTCTGGCGCCAGCTCGTTAACTAATGCCGCGTATTCGGGTTCACAAGCAAACACATTCAGCGCCGCTTGTGCTGCACTGGTCAGCGTCAACGTCATTGCCAGACAACTGGCTTGAATCACTTTAGAATTGATGCGCACTGTGAGCCCCCAATGTCATAACATATTGTAGCGTTAACAGATTATCATCTTCGATACCGTCAAAGTTGGTGCCATTTTGATGGGTATATTGCAATCGCACCGTGGAGAAATGGCTTGGGTGCCACGCCAAGCTGACTTCGGTTTCCTTAAGCGCTTGTTCATGGAAATACTCGTCATGTAGCTCCTTCGTATCCACCCGGCCATAGCGCAGGCCCGCAGACCAATTGGGGCTAAATTGATACACAGAGCTGACATACCAACCCGTTTGATCATCGGGGCGATGCTCTTCGCTATGCGCATCTATGATAGTGTGTGCCGCTAACGGCGCAAAATCGCTCACCTGAAAGTACTCACCACTCAGGGTGAGGTGCTGGTATTTGTAGTTTCCTTTAGGTGCCCATTTATAGACAAAGTCAGCAATGTAGGTATTTTCACCTGTGAACATTGCCCCATGACTATGTTCATGGCCATCGTCGATAATAATTTCACTCTCGTGCGCTTCATGGGCAGTCAGGCGACCATTTTCATTACGTAAATAACTCAAGCCCAGTAGCCAAGAACTGCTAATTCCGATATCACCGCCCAACTTAGTGTAGGCGGTATAAACGCCAACATTATCGAATTCACGTTCGCCATGTTCATCTTCGGCGCGTAGGCTGTCCCCCTTAAAGGCTTCGACCCCCATGCTCCAATACAGATCCGTGGGGGCAACGTAATCGAGTCGTAGCCCGTCATCGAAATAGTGACTGCCTAAAAATGCCCGATAAACCGCCGGACGCTCGGCAAAGGCATCGCTATGAACATGCTGATTATTTAAATAACCGATATCCGATAAGAAGCGGCCGGCGCGCACAGAAAAACCTGCTGGCATGGATAAAGTTTGAATAAATGCCTCTTCCAGACCGACCTCTGTCTCACTACCGTGAGTTTCCAGCACCGCGGTTAACTTGCCATAAAAAAGTGCATCGATATTGGCACTTAATGCCAATTCGGTATGGCCAAGACCAAAGCCCTCTTCTCGCTCAGCCATTGGCCGTTCGGCACTTTGATAGTAGCCATCCAGTACGGCACTTATCGCAGGGTTAGAAAGGGTGGCGTCTTGCGCGCTTACCAGCGTAGATACACAGGCACAGGCCGCTGCCAGCGCAGTAATACAGGGATTAAAGCTTGTCATAACATCTCCAAAAAAACAGGCATAGTTCTCTGCCGTCAATCGACAGAGAGAAATAGTCAAAAAATATGGCAATAGGACTATCTAGCGTTTAGGAGGCGCTCGACTGTGGAAATAGCTAACGTGTGAACGCAATGTCGCAGAGACATTGGCAACACAGGGCTCAAAGGTAAGTTGCGGTAGTGAAAAATTAAAGTCATTAACAGGTAGAAGGCTGTTGAGCTGAATTTTTTGAATGCAGAGGGTGCAATGGTTTTTGGCACCATCATCAACATGTTCTAAGCTATGAGCAGGCGCAGCAACAGACAAGCAAAACAGTACAGCACTAAGCCATATTGCTACCCCTCTTGCTAAGCCTTTCATTGTTAATGCCATGTTGTTGACTATTGTTCCAAGCTGATATGACAGAATTTTTGACCAAGTGTATGGATTGACTCGGTGAAGTCAAGTTACAAATAGCCTGGTGATCAACCAAGGTTGTAACATAAAGTAAATGCTCAGATGTACATTATAAAGCATGCGCGAGATCACTTACTGATACCAGTAAATTAAGTCTGACTTAAGTAATATTGACTAGAATCAGGGCCATTGGGTGAGATCACCCCAACCCAGATTTCAACAGTCCCAGCAAGGAAACAAACAGTATGAAGGAATTTCTACGCGAAAATTTCAAGATGATTTTTTGGACATCGGTTTTCTTTATTGCGGTACTCGGCGGTATCTATTACGTTGAAGCGGCGCTGGAAGCCCAAGTGCAAGTGATCGACTAACGACATCTCACCTGTGGTGAGTCAGTTCACTCACCACAGCAAGATAACCGCCATCACGCTACTCCCATACCCAGTGTTATCAGTGAACCTCAGACATCACTGCCTCAGCCCAGATATCCAGCTTTATCAGCGCTAAACGATTGGGCCATGATTAACGATATTTTTGCCGCTGCTCACTGTCATCGACTCGCGTCAGTTCAGGGGCTTGTATCACTTTTAAGTGATCCATCATATGGCTTATCAGCAAGGCTATACTGGCAATAATGGCAACAGGTGTGGTGATATGGCGCATCTCTGGGGCAAAGTAGCCATACAGCAACGCCGCAGCGGCCAGATAAAACCCCATCATCTTTAATCGTGTCAGTATCGGGTTTTTGCCCAACCACGCAAGGCAATGGGGGCACTGAATTTGTGCATTTAACCCCTTACCTCGTTGAGCCTTAACACTATCAACCCCAAACGTTTTACTACAATGTGTACACAGCACGATAAGACTCTCTGATGATATTCGCCTGCAGTTTAACAGATCATAATTAAATTTCGCAGTTGTGATTTTGGGGTCATAATAAAGGAACTATCAACGCCTATATTAAAGGACTTAATTTATGCTGCGCTCTGCCTCGTTCATGTTAACGCTTAGCCTCAGCCTTAGTTGGTTGACCTTCGCGGCATTGGCCACCACTCCCGAAACCACCACTGCGACTCAAACCGCTAGCCCTTCAGCGCTAAGCAACCAAGAAGATAGCGATAATCCCATCCGCCAATTACACCACTTGCAGCAATTAATCGATACCGACGTCAGTCAGCTTCCTCGCGCGCAGGGGGAAATGAAACAGTTTATTGAGTACCGTATTCGTGAGCATGCAAGGCGATTTCATCAACGACTCGCCACACTGATGAAAGATGACTCATTCGACAGGTCGCAGCTATTACCGCTCATCCAAGCTTATCTGAACTTTATCAACCAAGCTGACCAATATTACGCTGACGACATCAAACGCATTAAGTCACAACTGGGCAAGCAAAACGATAACGACACCATGTTTGCTTTGGCTAATCGCGATAGAGAACAAGATGAGATGTTGAGTGCCAAATATGACACGCTCAACTGGTTGAGTCAGCTGGGCGAAGATATCACCGCCGCCAAAGCGCAGTTTACCCAGACCCTAGTGAAGCGCGCCGACATCCTCAATAGTCTAGTCCTATTTATTCAAGATAAATTACAACTCGCCATTGACGAAGTTGCTCAGGCCGGAAAAGATGTTACCAGTGAGCAAACCGCTCGAGTGCTGCAACTCAAAGAACGTTTAACCCTCACCAGCGACAGCCTAGCGGTGGCAATCGATCTGCTCGATAACCTAGAACAAGACACCACTATCTTAAAGCAGACGCTATTTAGTATCTCTGGTGATATCACCCAAGATGTATTAAACATCAACTTAGTCAGTAATTTGATTGAGGAATGGTGGGAAAATGCCAAAACAAAATTAATCGATAACGGCCCAGGAATGATGTTTAAGCTGTTTATCTTTATGTTAATTATCTTTCTGGCCGGCCTCGCGGGTAGAACGGTTAAACGTATCAGCAGGCGAGCTGTAAGCAATTCTAAACTGAAATTTAGCAAGTTATTGCAAGATTTCTTTGTATCACTCTCAGGCAAAGTCGTATTTGCGTTAGGGTTAATGGTGGCCTTATCACAACTGGGATTTGAACTCGGCCCCATCCTCGCTGGCTTTGGTGTCGCCGGTGTGATTATCGGTTTCGCCTTACAAGAAACCCTGTCTAACTTTGCCTCTGGCATGATGATCTTAATCTATCGCCCCTACGATGTGGGCGATCTGATTAACGCCGCTGGCGTAACGGGTAAAGTGAGCCAGATGAGTCTCGTCTCAACCATAGTAAAAACACTTGATAATCAAAGGTTAATTATCCCCAACAACAAAATTTGGGGCGATACCATTAATAACATTACGGTGGAGAGTCAGCGTCGAGTCGATATGACCTTTGGCATAGGCTATGGTGATGATATTGAAAAGGCTGAGCAGGTGTTAAAATCGATCGTTGATAAACACCCTAAAGTACTCACCGATCCTGCGCCCAACATTAAGCTGCATGCCTTAGGCGAGTCATCGGTAGACTTTATTGTGCGTCCATGGGCCAAACCTGAAGACTATTGGGATGTGTATTGGGACATTACCCGTGAGGTGAAGATGCGCTTCGACCAAGAAAATATCTCAATCCCATTCCCGCAGCGCGATGTGCACATTTATCAAACCCAGCAAAACGCTTTACCAAGCGAGTAACTGTATGCAGCCGGCAGAGTAACTGGCTGCAGTCATGTCAATCAAGCGACTCACAACAAATAGGGGGCGATAATCTCGCCCCCTATTTTGTTAATTTATCCCACGGCTGGAACGCTAATGAAGATCATTAATCGGCGTTATGCCAAACCAACAATCTCATTATGCTGATTAATATCAATGTTCAGATACCCTGGCCGAATACCTAAGCCCGGCATCGTCATCACCTGTCCGACAATGGCGGTAATAAACCCAGCTCCGGCATTTATTTTTAGCTCACTGATGGGTAACTCAAAGCCTGTAGGCACCCCTTTGAGTTTAGGATCGTGGCTAATCGACAGCGGCGTCTTCGCCACGCAAAGGGGTAAATGTTCAAAACCATGATGCTTAAGATCGGCTAACTGCGCCTGCGCCTTAGCCGATAACTGTATGCCTGATGCGCCATATCCCGCCTCGGCAATGGTCATTAGCTTGGCTTCAATACTCTGCTCAAGCGGATACAAAAAGCGGAATTGACTGGGGGTCTCGGTAGCCTTAACCACCAGCTCGGCTAATGCTTGCGCGCCCTGACTGCCTTGAGTAAAAGCATCACTGATCTCGCAGCCAAACACCCCTTGTGCCATCACTTGCTCACGCAACCAAGTTAGCTCCTCAAGGGTATCGCTTTGAAAACGATTTATCGCGACCACCACAGGCACCCCATATTGCGCCACATTGTTGATATGCCAGCGCAGATTATCGAACCCCACCGCTAATTTAGTCAATTCGCTCGTGTCACTCTGGCATGCAACCGCGTGCGATTTAAGCGCCTTCACCGTCACCACAATCACCGCCGCATCCGGCGATTTACCCGCCTGACGAGCCTTAATGTTGCAGTATTTCTCAAAGCCCATATCGGAGCCAAAACCACCTTCGGTCACCACGATGTCGGCCAACTTTAAGGCGATATCATCGGCAATGATAGAAGAGTTTCCGTGGGCGATATTGGCAAAAGGCCCGGCGTGAATAAGACAGGGGGCGCCGCTTAAGGTTTGCATCAGGGTCGGGGCGATGGCTTCACTCATGATCACTGTCATGGCGCCCGCTACGCCTAAATCCTCGGCGGTAATCAAATCACCTGTGGTATTTTGAGCCAACACAATACGGCCGATCCGCTGGCGCATATCTTGTAAATCGCGGCTTAGAGCTAAAATCGCCATTAATTCTGACGCCGCGCTGATATCGAATCCACTGTCGTGCTCTGGGCCATTGCCTAGCGCATTAGGCACGTTACCGCCTAACCCCACTCGGATATGACGTAGACTGCGCTCATTTTGATCCACCACGCGGCGCCAGACAATGTGGTTAGCATCGATATTGAGCGGCGTTAATCCCGACTGCTCAGCAAAGGCCTCTGCGCCCAGACGATGCTCATGATACAGACGCGCATCAATCGCAGCAGCGGCTAAGTTATGGGCACTACTTACGGCATGAATATCGCCGGTAAGATGTAAATTAAGCGACTCCATCGGCACCACTTGCGCTAAGCCACCACCGGCAGCGCCGCCTTTAATACCAAATACGGGCCCCATACTGGGCTGACGAATACAGGCGCAGGCACGCTGTCCTATCGCCTGTAATCCTTGAGTTAAGCCTATGCTGGTTACCGTTTTTCCTTCACCAAAAGGGGTTGGCGTCACCGCCGTGACAACCACTAACTTACCGTCGCGGTTATCCGCTAATCGTTGTTTGATATCAATATTAACTTTGGCTTTGTAATCGCCATAAGCAATTAATTCAGAGGGTAATATCCCAAATTGTTGCGCAATAGCCTCGATAGGCTGCAACTGGGCTTGGCGCGAGATGTCGATATCAGACAGCATAGGCAAACTCCTATTATACAAATCACTTGGAAACGATGAGCTACGTCGAATATAAAATAAAAACAACCAATTACAAACCTATTCATGGGTTCACTGTCAGTTAATTAAGGATTTATGAATCTAAATCAATTTAATAACCGATAGCCGCTCTATATCGTTGGGTTTTGGCGACTATGCAGCAGGCAGCAGGCGAAACTTAAGGTTAATCGAATATAGCCTTAAGCCGTGGTGTGACTATGGCGTAATAAACTGTTACTCATGGGGATAATACGTGAGTTCTCGCCCTAGCGAGCCGACCTAAACTACGCCAGTGGAAGGGACTGTGTCGCTCAGCACGATGTTTTTAATGCTCTGAGCCACAACAAGCAAACAGCCAGCATGTGCGCTGGCTGCATTGTTAAAGCGAAACATCAATCGAGAAAGCTGACCCGGCCAGACAGATGTGGCCGTCGTCCCTTGCCATCCCTGAGTTCGAAGATTAAGCCCGCTTCGGGATCATTCTCCGCCCCAAAACTCACCTGAGCCGGCATAAATAATGGCAACTTAAATTCCACGTCCACGCTACAGGATTTATCACCGATTTGCGGCATCAAGGCCGCAATGCTGCGCGCTTTGGACCACATGCCATGAGCGAGAACACGATCGAAACCAAAACGTTTTGACAGCACAGGATGCAGATGGATCAAATTATAATCGCCAGATGCCTTAGCGTAACGCCGCCCAAGATCTTCACTCAAGCGCCAATTAAGCGGAGCATCCCACGCCATTGGTGTGGCTTTAGGTGGCCGTACTCGACGGCCCACACTGTCGATACGATACAGGTAAGTCGACAGCGACTCCCACACGAGCTCATCACCGACAAAGGCTTTAGAGACCAATTCAAACTCTAAGCCCGAATCGGTTATCTGGCTGCTTTGTAAGCCGCAGTCGATATGAAATGATTCATCCACCGTCACTTGACGGTATTGAGTAATGCTGTTTTTAAGGTGGATCATCCCCAGCAGCGGAAAAGTGATCGCCGAATGGGTGAAGATGCTCGCGTGCAGACGAAACGCCATCACATAAAGATATGTCATCGGTAGATGCTGGCCATCAAACTCAAAACCACACACAGTGGCATACTGGCGCACTTTGTCGGCCGATACACCGACATCACGACAAGTGATATAAATATGGGGCAGAGGCTGCTGATCCCAACCGGGTTTACGGCCAAAAAAAATCTTGCGGTAAAGCGATAACAGCGACGGTATCGCCTTCAAATCCACACAAATATCGTTATTCACGCGATCCAAACCCTTCAACAATGATTAAATCGAAAGCCAACAATTATACCTTAAAATCACAGTTTGTATTTATAAGGTTATGCCGACAGGTGCCAAGCCGTTATGGCTATGGCAAAATATCATTCCTTTATCCGTTGTGCTCAACGCCATTGGTAGCCTGCAATGCAAGACAAAAATTTTGACCCACTCGCCAGTAAATTTGCTAAAAATATCTACGGCACCCCTAAAGGCGAAGTACGAGCCGCCGTGGTGTGGCGCGATATCACTGAGGCATTACGCCACTTTAACGGCCAAAAATTACGCATCTTAGATGCTGGCGGCGGCTTTGGTTTTTTTAGCCAGAAACTGGCTAAGCTCGGCCACCAAGTCACCTTGTGTGACATTTCAGCCGAAATGCTGACGCTGGCGCGATCGCAAATAGACGAATATAATGCTAACCATTCATGTCAGCTTAATATAGAACTTATTCACGCACCAATACAGACGCTAACCCCAAGTGAGCATGGCCAGTTTGATTTGGTACTGTGTCATGCCGTGGCCGAGTGGCTCAGTGATGCCGAGAACACCTTGGCGACACTGACACAGCTCATAGCCCCTAACGGCTTATTTTCGCTGATGTTTTATAACAAAGAAGCGATGCGTTTTCATAGCCTTATCTCGGGTAACTTCGATTATGTTGCCGCCGATTTTAAGGTAAAGAAAAAAGTCGGCTTAACCCCTACTCACCCACTGTATATTGATGACGTTAAACAGTGGCTTGATAAGTGGCAGATGCAGCTAGTGTCACAATCTGGGGTGCGGGTGATCCACGACTACCTTAAAACCCACCAGCCACCCAACTTCGACTTTCAGCAGCTGCTCGATATGGAGCTGATCTACTCACAACACCCAAGCTATATCGCGCTAGGACGTTATGTACACTTTATTGCTAAATGGCGAGCTGATTAATCACAGGCTTGTTGCCAGCAATTTTGTAGCTGGGCCTTAAATTGCTGGCGCATGATGGCGACTATGCTCTTATCCCCTACTACATGGCCTGCGCCCACCACGATAAACAATGGCGCGGGCGTGGTGTCTCGGGTCATTAAGTCGGCAATTTTACGGCTCATGGCTTGATTACGTTGCCAGAGCATTTTGTCAATTAAACTCATGTCATCACCTTGCTGCATCTGACCTACCATTAACTGATCTATCGCGGCTTCGTCGCCTGCTCGCCACGCGGTTATCAATGCCAGCATCTCTTCATCCGGCGCCTCAATGGCTTCAAGCACCATTTCCCACTGTACTTGGGGAGCAAAAGAAGCCATGAGCTCAAACTGAAACTCACTGCTTTCAAGCTCAATCACAGGACGCTGCCCATTTTTTTGGGTCAATATTTGATCCACGCCCCATTGGGCTTGATAACCCAGCGCATCGAAACGCATCACCCCTAGCTGCATCGCTTGCATCCAAGGAGAGTAGGGTTTTAGTGCGCTGCAGATGGCCTGATTAGATTGACAAAAGCGCGCCATACGCTGCGCCGTGGCTTCATCTTGTTGCTGGGGCATCAAGCCGTAACGACGGATCAAGCTAACGACATCGGTTTGAGTCACATCCACTTCCACCACTAAAGCACCAGCCTTAGCAAAAACCGCTTCAATTTGCGGCGCCATGGGATAAAAATCTTCCCGACCAACATGGATAGAACCGAGTAAATAGGCGGTCTTACCTTGATAATTAATCTGATAAAACGGAGGCTTATCTGTTACTGCCGCCCTAATCTGTGTACTGCTAAAGAGCCCCACGAGCAACACCATTAACAGTAAACACAAACGCTGACTTGTTGCCATCAGGCTAGCCCCTTATAATTCGCTCAAATTTTATGATTAAGAGGCTGTTATGCCACACTCTCAACTGATAACGCAACTGCAAGAAAACCTTCAGATCGCTTATCGTCAAGCGATCGATGCCGATGCTAAACTGGATGAACTGAATAAAGCGGGTTACGGAAAGTTCGTCGCTATCTTCACTCAAGATCAAGGCTTCGCAGCGCACAGCAACCGCTTTAGCCCTTATGTGCAAGAGTTGGCGCAAGAGATGACACAACTGCCCACAGATACTGACGCCTTAGCGCCAGCACTAGAGCAGTTTGTCCGTAAACTGGGCGCGTTACTGCAAACCTTGCAAGCCTTTAAGGCTCAAGCAAAATAATTTATTCCGACCAGTATGTCCGTCGCACCAGCTTTAAAGCTTAGATTTTAAAGCTTAGGCGCGACGGTTTTTTTAAGCCAATCGGCTAACATCTTCGACTCGTAGCGCAAGGGTCTATCGTTCGCTACGCCAATGGTCTGCATAAAGCCCAGATCGGTAAGCTTTTCCTCGCCCGCCATAATCACTTGTTCACCTTGCAACACTTGATAGCTAAAAGTCATGCGCGGTGGATAGAGATCTTTCACCACCCTGATCTCGCTGACGCTAGCGCCGAAAGTCGGTCTGACATCACCTGCAAGGTCGAGATCGGTCACGACTAAGGCTAACTTTTGCTCTGGCTTTAGGATTTTACTCGCGGCTTTATTGAGGTTTTTGGTTAAAGTTTCAAAGGTGCGCAGCTCATAGCGCGACTGAATGTCACCCACCGCTTTGACATCGCGATACTTATCCACCCCTTGCCAAGTAATGTTGACAATCCCTGCCTCGGTGACGGGATCGGCAGTTACCTCATTGGCGCTGACATTGAGGGACACCATAGTCCCTATCAATACGCCAGCAAGTAATGGTAGCGTGGACAATCTCATAACAGCCTCCTTTAGGCTAAACCCGATTAGGTTCAATATATAGCAACTGTACAAAAGCTAACCTGAATAATAGCTTAATACAAAGCTAACAAGCGATACCCTGGTGTTTTTTGATCGCTAAATCCGGTTTAATATACTGTAAATTCGCTAAGTTATCCCATTAACATCGCATTTCGCGCGACGATAAAAAACGTTGCCAAAACAGTATTGCTATAGCATCGTATGCTGCCAAACGCTAAGCCCATTAAGTCAGCAAATCTGCTTACACGCCTCACCATGGAGACCATGATGCAAAAACACTTACCATTATTAGTGAGCATACTGCTGTTTTCTGCGGCGGCTGCGAGCTTAATAGGGATAAACCAAACCCAACAAGACTCAGGACCAGAAACTTGGTCAGCCTTCGTTTATAGCCAAGGTTTTAATTCTGGACATTATCAGAAACAAGATGATTTTAATGATTATCCCAGTTGTAAAGCCTTTGCTATTCAGCAAGCCAAAGCTCAGGGAGATGTGGTGTGGGAGTGTGGCCTGCGCTGTCGATTTGATTCAAGCCGCCAAGGGTTCCAATGTGAAACGATGCGCCGCGATTAACGGTTTATTCAATACCGAGAGAACACCATAACTTAGCATTGCCTTCAATCTTGGGAGCTCTGAACACCAGAGCGAGAGCCCTAAGCACCTGAGCAATAGTCCTAAGCAAGAGCCTTGAGCGCTCCGCTGCTATCCACCTAGGCACAACGACATCTGCTCGCCATAACCTCCCCCCCATTAAACACCTGCTTGTTTTTTGTTCAGCCTTTATTCAACTACCTTAGATTAATCTTTGTGCAACCACTAAATCACTGAATGCATTCAACCCCCTTCGATGAGGGGACTGCTTGCAACTTGAAATCATTTATCGATTCAAACAGTAATAAACGGCTGCAGATAACGGGCCTGTCGACACATTATTGGAGCAAATTATGATACACAAACTGATGACAACAACGCGAGTCAACTATTCAGGCAAGCTGGCCCTTATCGCAGCCCTTATCTTTGGCCTCGCTATTTCATCTCAAGTGAGTGCGAAACCCTTATCCCCTGAAGGAAAAGCCGCAGTAGAGCAACACTTTGAACGGTTAGCACAACAACAGGAAATGAGTGAAGAGCAACTTATTAGCGGCATCGAAACGACACTTGATGCACAAATAGCCCAAGTTGAACAACGCTTTATGAAAGAGACTTGCGCCAAACACCAACGTCATTACGATCGGCAAAGCCAAAGCTGTTATGAGTAACACCGACGCAGCACAAACATGCCGTTATCTTGCCCCATACGAGCTTGGGGCAAGCGACACGCTATAGCTGACCTGCTAGCACAAGCTATAGAACATTAAAAAGGAAAGCGTGCACTCAGGCGGGGATAAGCTGCCTTGAGCTGTTTCTTTTTATGAGAAAACTTCTTACCTTGCGGCGTAGCCTGACCCGAAGGCACAAAAGGTAGCTCTTCACCAGTGCGATCTTCAAATATCTGCCCCGCAATCAAGTCATACTCTTCGATAAAAGGGTAAGCGTAGCCATCTTTCTCAGGCCATTGCTGTAGATCTCCGAGTGCATCAGGTTCTTGCAGCACTTTCTCAAACCACTCTTGGCCCAAAGAGATCAAAAAGCAGCGAAACTCGGCAAAACCATATTCACTATCGCAGCCAGTTACAATATAAGCCGCGCCCCAGATGGACCATTGATAAGCACGGCGCATCTGCTGTGTGAAATGTTTATCAAACGCCGCCAGTTCCTCATCACTTAACAGAGTCAGTTGCTGTTTGAGGTTGTCCGCCAAGCTCTGTTGGTCTTGATCTGGATGGCTACGGGTTACCAATTGCCAAAATTCAATGTCTGTCATGTCACTCTCATCCAATCAAAAATCGGCACTATATTAACCTAACCTAGGCCAATGGACAGCTAAGCAATCGAGATCAGTGTAAATAGTTGGACTAATGCAGAGGTTTTTTCTACACTCGCTGGCAAATTTTTAGTCGACGAATTGCCATGAAACGACCCCACTTTGCCATGCTACTGCTTATCTGTTTATATCTGGTCATCTCTGTTATTGCAGTATGGCGCACCCTGGCGACCCAAAGTTTAGATCTATTTACTATCGGAGTGATCCCCGTCGTTATTGGGCTACTGCTACGCGCCGAATGGGCTGGCTTGCTGCTTAAAATTTATGTCGCCATTCAAACGCTGGCATTTAGTGCCTTGGGGATGACAGCAATTATCGCCTATCAGATCACTCCTGAAGAGGTCAAAGTGGTCTTTAAGGGTCAACAGATCTCAATTCCTTTAATCGCCATCGTTGTCACCCTACTCTTGCTATTTCAGTGGTGGGTCGCAATGTCAAAATCAACCAAAGCCTACCTCAGCAGACCTGAGCGTTCAGGGCCATCGGTTGCTAAACCCTAAGCCTTAAGGTAATTTAAAAACCTAAGTATTTACAATTATTAAGCTGAGATCCATTACCATGGCCACCCTATCCCCTAGTGAACTCTCCATTTTGTTGGTTGAGCCTTCAGACACCCAGCGTAAGATCATTACCAGCCGTCTCAGCCAAGAGGGTATTAGCAATATTCAAACGGCCAACACACTTGCGCAGGCCATGATCATTATTTCGCGCCATCAACCCGATTTAGTCGCCAGCGCGATGCATTTTGAAGATGGCACTGCATTAGACCTGCTCAATACCTTGAAACAGAATCCGGCTTTTTGTGACATCCAATTTATGCTGGTCTCGAGCGAATGCCGCCGTGAACAGCTGGAGATCTATCGTCAATCAGGTGTAGTGGCAATCTTACCCAAGCCATTTTCGTCTGAGCATCTAGGTAAGGCCCTCAATGCCACCATAGATCTGCTGAGCCATGACGAGCTCGATCTGGACCATTTTGATGTGCACAATATTCGGGTACTGGTGGTCGATGACAGCAAGATGGCGCGCAATATTATCCGCCGCACCATTACTAATTTAGGGTTAAAGCTGATCACCGAAGCAAATGATGGCGCCGAGGCTATCGCCTTGATGCAAGACAATATGTATGACCTTGTGATCACCGATTACAATATGCCCAATGCCGATGGCTTAGCCCTGACTCAGTTTATTCGTAATCACAGCCAGCAATCTCATGTCCCCATTCTGATGGTGTCATCTGAGGCAAACGATACGCATCTCAGCAATGTGTCGCAGGCCGGAGTCAATGCCTTATGTGACAAGCCTTTCGAGCCACAATTAGTCAAACAATTGCTCTACTCCCTACTCGATAACTAGGATTTTGCTCAATTTTGAGCTAAACCCCCATTGTTCAACATAAAACCGCTTTCATTATAGGGTTGCTTATGGCATGTTAGTTCCAGCAATTGCAAGTACCTAATGTAATTGGTGTTACTAAATCTATGGAAAGAAGAGACTATCCAAATGAATAAAACTGAACTGGTTGCAAAAATAGCTGAAAGTGCTGAACTGACTAAAGCTGAAGCTGGACGTGCATTAAAATCTTTCGAACAAACCGTAGCGGAAGCGATGAAGAACGGTGAGAAAATCTCTATTGTTGGTTTTGGTTCTTTTGAAACAACAAGCCGCGCTGCACGTACTGGTCGCAACCCACAAACTGGCAAGGAAATTCAAATCCCTGCAGCGACAGTACCTAAGTTCAAAGCAGGTAAAACACTAAAAGATAGCGTTAACTAAAATCGGCTTTACCTCTATAAAAAACCTCCTCATTTAGGAGGTTTTTTTATGCCTTATATTAAGGCACTGTTTATTATCGGTTACTTAATGGCCTAGCATTACAGCTGCACCAATACAGTGCCTCTACATCTCAACAGTCCCCATCTTGGTTCATGCTATCACAGCTTATAAATACAAGACCCTGAAAATAAACATATAAATTATTGGCATGGGGTTAGCAACGGCGTAAGCACTACCTAACAATACTCATAATAATACGGCTAGGTAGTATCCCTATACCAATAAAAAGGAATGAGTATGAACACAGCACTTCGAAACCTAAGCCTGCTCGCAGCAACCATGATGTTAGCCGTGCCCGCCAGCGCAGCCGTCACTGCTAATGCGGGAATGACCTCCAATTACTTATGGCGCGGCGTGACACAAACCAATGATGGCGTCGCCGTGCAAGGCGGAGTGGATTACGAACATGATAGCGGCTTTTACTTAGGCACTTGGGCGTCTAATGTTGATTTTGGCGATGACACCAGCTACGAAATTGATTTCTATGGCGGCTATGCAGGGAGCATCACTGACGATCTGGGTTACGATGTCAGCTATCTCTATTATGCCTACCCAGATAGCGACGCTAGCGTTGACTTTGGCGAACTCAAAGCCGCGCTCAGCTGGAAATGGTTTAGCCTCAGTTACTCTTATGTGGTTAATGCCGATGACGATGTCGCCAGTGCACCACTAGATAATGACGATATGAGTTATGTGGATGCGGCGGCTTCATGGCCACTATCAGACAGCTTGTCGTTAACCGTGCATTATGGCTACTCCAGTGGTGATGTGGTGACCGCTTGGTTTGATGAAGACAGCTATAGCGATTACTCGATTGCGCTCAGCAAAGACACAGATGTGGGCAGCTTCTCTTTCTTGATCAGCGATACCGACCTTGAAAATGACGACCCTAAAGTGGTGATAGGTTATAGCTATAGTTTTGATCTATAAGCTTTAGGGCAAATGTGTGATCTGTTACTAGATGCGCCGCCGCTAATATTGCGAGCGGCGTAATTTTGAGAACAATTAAAACGAATAAAATCAAAATCTAAATTATTAAAATAGGATAACACTCACAGCATTATTCACCCATAGATATAAATGCAATTGTGTTAAGCCGATCTCAAAATGCTCCTAAACTCCCTGCTACCTTTCTCATTAGCGCTCACTAATGTGCAGCTAACTCATTGAGGTATCAGCTAAAGCATTACGTAGCGCCGATAACTATCGCTTTGGCTTCATGTGCTAGCCAAAGCTTGTGGTACCGATAGGCACACCCTAAGTGCTGCGTGGTACTCAATGACAGTGATGAAGGAATTCGCTATGCCACAATTACGTGATGTTATTCCCAATGATGCAGAGATTGAAGCCATGACCGCCCCTAAAAATCCTCAGGCGGCTTGCGAGTTACAACATAGACGCGAAGTAAAAAAACGCTTAGAAGCCTTGCTCGAACAGGCGCAGCTTAAGCGGGCAATGGGAGGTGATTTTTACTGAATTTACCAAAGGCCAGTCCAAGATAGACCAAAGCAAACATCTCGGGGCGATATACCTCGCCCCTAAAGCGCAGTCCTCACAGTACATTATCGACTTCAATATAACTGACGCCCCTGTGAGCAATCCCCATATGGCTAACCGTTAAAGGGTGCTATCTTAAATAACATATTGATTATTAATTCACCCTAGTGCTGACGAGGTTGAAATGAATCACATCTACAACACCGCGCTGGTGTTTATCTTACTCAGCCTTGCAGGCTGTCAACCCAACTCACCAGCACAGGCGCTAGGCACCCTTGAGCGCGATCGTATTTTACTGCGCGCCACCGCCGCAGAACTCATCACCGCGCAACCGATTAACGAGGGCAGCCTAGTACAACAGGGCGATCTGCTAGTGCAGCTAGATAGCCGTAAAGCTAAAACCAAGGTGGCGATAGCCGATGCTCAATGGCAACAAGCACGCTCCTACCTGCTACGTCTCACCAATGGCGAGCGCCCCGAAGATATCGCCGGTGCCCAAGCCAATGTACAGCGCGCTAACGCGGCCACGGTACAAGCAGACAAAACCTATCAACGTATCTATCGCCTCAAGCAACAGCAACTGGTGAGCCAATCGGAACTTGACCAAGCGATCGCTAATCGCGATCGCGCCGAAGCCGAGCTGCATGTGGCTGACGAAAACCTCAGTAAACTGCTGGTCGGTGTGCGCCAAGAAGATATTCAACAGGCAATGGCAGCCATGGACGCTGCGGCCGCTAACTTGCAACTGGCGCAACAAACCTTGGCAGAGCTCAGCATAGTGGCAACCCGTAATGGGCGCCTCGACAGTCTGCCCTTTAATGTCGGTGAGCGGGTGCCAAGTAATACGGTGGTGGCCGTATTACAAGCCGACAACGCCCCCTATGCGCGGGTTTATATCCCCGAGCCCAATATGGCGACGTTACATTTAGGGCTGCAACTTAATGTCTATGTCGATGGCCTTGATACACCACTGACAGGCACCTTGCGCTGGCTTAGCAAAGATCCCGCCTTCACGCCTTACTACGCACTTAACCAACAGGACAGATCGCGCTTAGCCTATTTAGCAGAATTTACCCTGACTGACGCCGCCGAACTGCCCAGCGGCATCCCCGTACAGGTGGAGTTACCCTGATGCTCCCAAGCAGTCAATTGGCGATCGATGCCCGCGGTATCAGCAAGCAGTTTGGTCAGTTTGAGGCGGTGTCCAATCTTAATCTACAGGTACCGCAAGGGCATATTTACGGTTTTCTAGGCCCCAATGGTTGCGGTAAATCCACCACTATACGTATGCTCACCGGGCTGATGACCCCCACTCATGGCACTATCATCTGCCTTGGGCTAACGATCCCACAGCAGGCGGAGCAACTGCGCAGCCGCATTGGTTATATGACGCAAAAATTCTCCCTCTATGACGACTTAACGGTAAAGGAAAACCTGCGCTTTATCGCCGATATTTATGGCCTCAGCCCCAATGACTGCAAACGTAAAATTGACCAGCTGCAATCGACCTACAACTTAGTCCCTCAGCAAAATCAACTGGCTGCCACCTTAAGTGGTGGCCAAAAACAGCGCTTAGCATTGGCCTGCGCCTGCATTAACAACCCAGAGCTGCTGTTTCTCGACGAACCCACCTCGGCGGTCGATCCTCAGAATCGCCGCGACTTTTGGGAGCAGCTGTTTGATCTTTCAGAGCAAGGCACCAGTATTTTAGTCACCACCCACTATATGGATGAAGCCGAGCGCTGCCACCAGCTGGCAATAATGGAGCAGGGACACATGCGCGCCAATGGCAATCCGCAAGCTTTACTGGCAAAGATGGAGGTAAATGTACTTGAGGTAAGCGCTAACAATTTGCGCCAATTGAAAAGCCAGCTCAGCCAATTAAGCCAGGTACGCAGCGCCGCCCAACTTGGCGATCGGCTAAGGGTATTGATAAATAAAGATATTAACGACCCATGTCAATGGATCAAGCAGCAATGCAGCACGCTCGATGAGCGCAATATCAGCCATGTGAATGCCAGCCTAGAAGATCTGTTTGTCACTGTTACAGGCAAACATCAGCATAATGCAGGAGCGCCAGATGACACTCATGGCTAGCCTAAGACGCATTAAAGCAATCACCATAAAAGAGATCCGTCAACTTAAACGCGATCGCATCACCTTCGCCATGATAGTGATGATCCCGTTGATCCAATTGCTATTATTTGGCTACGCCATCAACACAGATGTTCGCAATGTGCCGGTTGTGGTGGTCGATCAGAGTGATTCGGTAACTGGGCGTTGGATTGTCGAGGCCATCAGGGTCTCGCAAGTCGTCTCTATCGAAGGCTATTACGCCACCGCCACCGCTGCCGAGGCTGCCATTACCCGCGGCGAAGTGCGCGCCGCGCTGATCTTGCCGCCTAATCTTGAACATAAACAGGCCAATAACGAGCCTATCGGCCAATGGATCATCGATGGATCAGATACCATGGTGGCCGCCGCAATCAGCCAACTGCGTAACATGCCATTAGCGCAAATCAGCGACCAGCCCCTAGCCAGCTCCCCCACCTTCGAAGTCGCCCTATTTTATAACCCAGAGCAACGCTCGGCGGTGAATATTGTTCCGGGTTTAATTGCCGTTATTCTTACTATGACGATGATCTTATTTACTTCGGCGGCCATCGTCCGTGAGCGAGAAAAAGGCAATCTAGAGCTGCTGATCACCACCCCCATCAAACCACTGGAGCTGATGCTAGGTAAAATTTTACCCTACATTGTTGTGGGGCTTATCCAGATGAGCATCATCTTGGGGCTCGGGCATCTGATTTTTGATGTGCCTTTAAACGGTACCATTGCACAGCTATTACTGGGCACCTTACTGTTTATTGCTGCCAGTCTTACCTTAGGCTTGATCATCTCCACTATCGCGACAACCCAGCTGCAAGCGATGCAGATGACCATCTTTATTATCTTGCCGACCATCTTACTGTCGGGCTTTATGTTTCCGTTCGAAGCCATGCCTAAACCCGCACAATGGATAGCTGAACTCCTACCCGCCACCCACTTTATGCGTATTATCCGCGCCATAGTGCTGCGCGGCGGCCAATTGAGCGATCTGCCATTTGACACCCTCTGGCTGCTTGGCTTTACCCTGCTGGGGATCATAGTCGCATCACTACGCTTCACTAAGCGGCTCGATTAACCCATTGTTAAACATAAAAAGCGCCCTAAGGCGCTTAATCAACAACGAAGCCTGACAGCCCTTACGCCTGTGCTTCTTGCTGACGCTTCTTAATAAAGTATTCCCGTGTGAGACGAAACACCACAGGGCTCAACAGCGACAGCGCGATAAGGTTAGGGATCGCCATCATGGCATTAAGGGTATCGGCCAGTAACCAGATAAAGTCCAGTGAACTCACCGCGCCTAACGGCACCACTAACACCCAAATCAGCCTAAAGGGCTTAACCGCACGAACACCTAATAAATACTGCACGCACTTTTCACTGTAAACGCTCCACCCCAAAATCGTGGTAAAGGCAAACACCGACAGTGCGATCGCTACAATATAATTGCCCATAGGCAAGGCATGAGAAAAAGCAAATGAGGTCAAGGCCGCGCCATTTTCGCCCGAGGTCCATGCTCCTGACACCACAATCGCTAACCCCGTGATAGTACATACCACTAAGGTATCGATAAAGGTGCCCAGCATAGCAACCAAGCCTTGGGCCACCGGATTATTGGTCTGCGCCGCCGCATGGGCAATGGGCGCACTACCTAAACCCGCTTCATTCGAAAACACGCCGCGCGCCACACCAAAGCGGATCGCCGCCCATACCGCAGCACCAGCAAAGCCACCTTGAGCGGCCACCGGATTAAAGGCGCTATGAATAATTAATGCAAAAGCGGCAGGCACTTCATCGGCATATACCACCAGCACTGCCAGCCCAGCGGCAATATAAAACACCGTCATTAACGGCACCAACTTACCCGCTACATCGGCAATACGTTTAATACCGCCCATCAATACAGCGCCAACCAACACCATTAAGATAGCCCCTGTCACCCAGTTGGGCACCCCAAAGTTACTGCTTAACGCATCGGCGACCGAGTTAGCCTGCACCGTATTACCAATACCAAAACCGGCAAACGAACCAAACAAGGCAAACGCCGTACCCAGCCACGCCCACTTACTGCCAAGACCATTTTTGATGTAGTACATAGGGCCACCAATATGGTTACCGTTATCGTCTACCTCGCGGTATTTAACCGCTAATACCGCCTCAGAAAACTTGGTCGCCATTCCCACGAGGGCGGTACACCACATCCAAAATAACGCCCCAGGGCCGCCAATAAAAATGGCCGTCGCCACCCCAGCAATATTACCCGTACCTATGGTCGCCGACAGCGAGGTCATCAAGGCATTAAACGGGCTGATCTCGCCCTTCATGTTTTTATCTTTATCAGGAATGCGTCCAGACCACAGCAGTTTAAAGCCAGTCCCAAGCTTTAAAATCGGCATTAACTTCAAGCCAAAGGAGAGAAATAAGCCCACGCCCAAGATCATCACCAGCATGGGCACACCCCACACAACCCCATTGATCATACTGACAAATTCTGTAATACCTTCCATTAAAACCTCGTCATTTTTATCGTTATTTTTGGTGATCTACGCCACTATTGATTGACTGCACCTCAGAGTACAACGAAAGCAACGTAAAATGAAAGCAAGGAATGTTAACAAATTGAAACAACACAAGAGGTTGCGATCTCTAGTTTAATGGCGAATAAGCAAGTCACATGGTAATGTTTGTCAAGCGCCACAGGACCGTTATGCAGCTCCTTAGCGTTAGGGTCTAAGTGGCTTACGCTAGAGCAACATCCACCGAGTTATCACCTCTTCGATTTGATCTTGTGCGGAGGTTATGGACACAGGAATCTTGCCCTTTGAATGAAAGTATTGCCATTTTTCTTCAGATTAGTGGCGGTTGGTAAGTGTGTTTTAAGTTAAACCTTTATTTCTGCGAGGACCGGTCTAGAGGAAGCCGCAAGCCTTTTTAGTGATGAAGAATGCGAGCAGCTGAACAAGAATATCATATGAGCCGAAGACTAGAGTTGAGTTGACAGGAACTGCCCCACGAAACAAGGGGACAAGACGAAATCACGTGATCTAATGGCTACCGTAAATGATGCAGCAGTTATTTATACGCGTATAATTTCTAGTAGCAAAAAACAGAGTGCGTATGATTCAGCAAAACTGATATATCCAATACTTAATAAATCACGAATAAGCCTATTCCATATTTCCATGAAAAGTTTACTTATGACAGATACCATCAAAATGGCATTCAAGAGCAAGACACACAATGCCACTAGCGGATTATCAATGTTGTTGAAAATGGTATCGTTTTCGCGAGAATGAGGGGTATATCTAAATATTGAGTAGTCTAAGCTGTAAACAAAAAAAATAATAAGCGTCCAAACCACGTTAAATTTTGTATCGATTCTTTTCATATCATTGACTTCCTTATCAGTCTAGCTAGTTATAAACTAGCGCTGCGGACAACACCTTACAACATTAACCTTTTGATAACAATATCAATGTGATTTGTTGATGTAAAGAAACGAATAGCCTAGGTCTTAAGCAACTCCTACTCAGCGAAATTCTGCTGAATCAAAAAGTATAAATGCTAAGTTTTCATGGCATGGAGAACCCCCTTTGGCGATAACCTTTATTTCAAGGTTATCGCCTGGGTAGCCATACACTGATTAACGCTGTTAATCCCAGTAATAGCGTCGAGATCCACAGGCAGGCCATCAACCCAAATGCCTGATACACCCAGCCCGACAACAAGGTGCCTAGCAAGCGGCCAAGGGCATTGGCCATATAGTAAAAACCAACATCGAGCGACACGCCATCGTCACTGGCGTAACTGACGATCAGATAACTGTGTAAGGCGGAATTTACCGCGAAAACGGCGCCAAAAATCAACAAACCTATCAGTAACGTCGCTTGCGCATAAGGCGCAGCAAACAACGTCATCAGCAGCGCGATACTCGCTGGGATCAATGTCAGCAAGCTCGCCCACTTAAGTGCGGTGCCTCCATCAGGCACCTTGACGACACTCAAGCCAGTGCGACTCTGGCCTGTGAGCTTGGGGGCGATACTCTGCACCGCGCCATAGCCTATCACCCACAGCGCCAGAAAGCCGCCGACCGCCGCATGGCCCCAACCAAACTGGCTGGCTAAATAGACCGGCAGCGCCACCACAAACCACACATCTCGGGCGGCAAACAGACACAGGCGTGCGGCAGATAAGATGTTGATTGAGCGGCTTTTAGAAAACAGCTCACTAAATTTGGGCTTATTTTTAGCCTTGCCTAAGTCTTGCTTAAGGTTAACGATACTGAGCAGCCACACAATGCCCAGCAGTGCTGCCATTAACCCTAGGGCACCACTAAACCCCAGCAGTGACAGTAACGCGCCCCCTAAGAAAAACCCTAAGCCCTTGAGGGCATTTTTAGAGCCCGTTAGCAGGGCAATATAGCGGTATAACCTGCCCTCATCGCCCTTAGCCACCAGCATTTTTACGCTGCTTTTGGCGCTCATTTTATTGAGATCTTTAGCGATCCCAGAGCAAGCCTGGCTTGCCATAACCCAAGGTACGGTGAGCCAAACACTGGGCACCAGTAACATTGCCAGCGCAGCCACTTGCAGCCCTAACCCCATATTCATGGTGCGATTAAGCCCAAGACGTGCGCCAAGATAACCACCCACTAAATTAGTCACCACGCCAAAAATCTCATAAAAAACAAATAGCATGGCAATCGACAGCGGCGAGTAGCCTAACTGATAAAAATGCAGCACCACCAGCATGCGCAGCGCGCCATCGGTAAGCGTAAATGCCCAATAGTTTCCAGTGACAATGAGGTATTGGCGTATTTCAAACGGCAATGCGCGAATTGTGGCGAACATCTAATATCCTTACTACTACGCTTTGTCTATACGCCCGACCATTCTGACCAACTCGGCGGTGCGATTGGCATAGCCCCACTCATTGTCGTACCAAACATACAGCTTAAGCTGAGTATCGTTGATCACCATGGTCGACAAGGCATCGACGATAGCTGAGCGCGGATCTGTCTTGTAATCCACCGACACCAGCGGGCGCGTTTCATAGCCTAAAATACCGTTAAGCTCAGCTGCTGCCGCCTGTTTAAATAGGTCGTTCACCTCGGTGACGGTGACAGGGCGCTGCATCTCAAACACGCAATCAGTGATGGAGGCGTTAGCCAATGGCACCCTGACCGCATGGCCGTTTAGTTTCCCCTTAAGCTCAGGAAAAATATGGGTGATCGCGGTGGCGGAACCAGTGGTGGTCGGAATAAGCGATTCACCGCAGGCACGGGCACGGCGCAGATCTTTATGGGGCGCATCTAAGATGGTTTGCGTATTGGTAATGTCATGAATGGTGGTCATCGAGCCATGTTTTATGCCTATCTGCTCATGCAGCACTTTCACCACTGGCGCTAAACAATTGGTCGTACACGACGCAGCGGTGACGATAGGATGCTTAGCGGCATCATACAGCTGATGATTAACCCCCATGACGATATTCAGTACGCCCGCCTCTTTGACAGGCGCCGTCACCACCACACGTTTAACACCTTGATCTAAATAGGCTTGCAATAAGGCTGTGGTTTTCATCACACCCGAGGCTTCAATTACCACATCGCATGCCGACCAGTCGGTGGCGGCGATAGTGCTATTCATACTGGTCGCTATCCGTTTATCGCCAATGACAATATCGCTCCCCTCAGCTATCGCCTCATGGCACCAGCGACCATGGATAGAATCAAATGTTAAGAGGTGGGCTAAGGTAAGCGCATCACCGGCGGGATCGTTAATCTGCACAAACTCAATATCGTCCCACGCCCACGCGGCCCGAAGCGCCAAACGCCCCATGCGGCCAAAACCGTTAATGCCGACTTTAATTGTCATGTTACTCTCCTGAAAAGGGCAATTCTGCTCGGTTAATGTTTAGATGCGGCGCCAATGGCCCGCTGGTATTTTGCTTTATCTCGATTAACAAATGCCACTAACGACAACATCACCGGCACTTCAACCAGCACGCCAACCACAGTGGCTAACGCCGCGCCAGAATGCAGGCCAAACAGTGAAATAGCTACCGCAACGGCGAGTTCAAAAAAGTTAGAGGTGGCGATCATGCACGCAGGACCCGCGACATTTTGGGCAATAGTGAGTTTTTTCGCGGCAAAGTAGGCAATAAAGAAGATGCCATAGGTTTGGATAAGCAGCGGAATGGCAATCAGGGCAATATTCTGTGGCTGCGCCAATATGGTATTGGCCTGCAAACCAAATAGCAGTATGACGGTGGCGAGAAGACCCAATATCGACCAAGGTTTAATGCGACCAATAAAGCCATCAACCCCCTTTGAGCCGCCGCGGCGATTTAACCACTGGCGTGTTATCACTCCCGCGATTAAGGGCAGCACCACATATAACCCCACAGAGATTAACAGGGTTTGCCAAGGCACCTGAATATCGCTCACCCCAAGCAGAAAAGCGCAGATGGGGGCAAAGGCAAACACCATAATAAGATCGTTAACCGATACCTGTACCAAGGTGTAGTTAGGATCGCCTTTGGTCAACTGGCTCCACACAAACACCATCGCCGTACAGGGGGCAACGCCGAGCAAAATCATGCCTGCGATATACTCGCTAGCGGTTTGCGCATCCACTAAACTGGCAAAGAAAACCTTAAAAAATAACCAGCCAAGTAGCGCCATGCTAAAGGGTTTTATCAGCCAGTTAATCACCAGCGTCAGCACCAATCCCTTAGGGCTTTTGCCCACATTTTTGACCGCCGTAAAATCAATTTGCACCATCATGGGGTAGATCATCAACCAAATTAGCAGCGCGATCAGCAAGTTGACCCTGGCATATTCTAATGAAGCAATAAGGGCAAACAGCGCCGGAAAAAAATGGCCCAACACCACGCCACACCCAATCGCTAAACCAACCCACACACTTAAGTAACGTTCAAAGAGTCCCATGCTGTTCACCTATCTTGCTGTAGTATTTAATCTTAACTTGCCTGACTCAGCTGATTTAACAGCATGCCTTAATACGTTCAGGGCGCTGCCCCATCGCATCTAGACGGGCCAGTGCCGCCGCCACTAAGTTAGGGTTACCCTGCCAAGTTTGCTCGATAACATTATGCACCCATGGCAGCAATGCCGGATTGATACGGTAAAACACCCACTGGCCTTGGCGACGAGAACTCAACAGTTCGGCTTTACGCAACTGGGCAAGATGACGCGATATTTTGGGTTGGCTCAAATTCAATGCACAGATTAACTCGCACACACACAGCTCACCCTGACCGTAAATCAGCAGCAGGCTGAGTAATCGAGTTTCATCGGACAGCGCTTTAAAAATCCCAGTGGCCATACACGGCTCCAACACAGACATATTACATATGCTTAAGCATATATATGGATTTTCATATGTTCAAGTTGGCAGTCGATTTATTCTGCGTTAGGGCCCTTTAGGCCAAAAAAAAGCGAGTGCCTTGGCACTCGCTGATTCATCGCTTGGGGGAAATGGACTGCGGATAAGCTAGTTACCGGCTATCTTCATTTCGTCGAGTAAGATACCGCCGGTGCGGATAGACGATCGCATATCGCGATCTTTAGCCACCGCCACAATATTGCGGTACATATCTTTAAGATTACCCGCGATAGTGATCTCTTCTACTGGGTATTGCACCACCCCGTTTTCGACATAGAAGCCGGCCGCGCCGCGAGAATAATCGCCCGTCACGCCGTTAACCCCTTGTCCCATCACTTCGGTCACGATTAAGCCTGTGCCCATCTGCTTGATGAGTTCATCGAAGGTTTGCCCTGTGTGCCCTAAAGTCCAGTTATAGATGCCGCCCGCATGGCCCGTATTGGTTAAACCGAGTTTACGCGCCGAATAACTGGTCAGCAGGTAGGTGGATAAGATCCCCTGACTGATAATATTACGCTCAATGGTCGCCACGCCTTCACTGTCATAAAAAGCACTGGCCAGCGCCCCTTTTAGATGCGGTTGCTCGGCAATGTTAAACCAATCGGGGAAAACTTGTGTGTCGATGGCGTCTTGCAAAAAGCTTGATTTACGGTACAAGCTGCCGCCACTGATGGCCCCTACAAGGTGGCCCATCAAGCCAGTTGCCACATCGGGGGCAAACAGAATCGGTAACTTGGTGGTCGCTATCTTACGTGCACCCAGTCGACTAACGGTTTTTTCAGCCGCTTTTAGCCCGACAGTTTCTGGCGTCCACAGGTCGCTGAACTTGCGCGCTATGGTGTAATCATAATCACGCTGCATCTGGCCTTCTTGCTCACCAATCACTACACAACTGAGGCTGTAACGCGAGCTGACATAGCCATTTAAGAAACCGTGGCTATTGCCATACACTTTAGCACCGGTATGGGCATTAGCGCTGGCGCCATCGGAGTTTTTTATACGAGCGTCAGCGCTTAATGCGGCTTCTTCGGCGCGCGCGGCGAGTAATTCAAGCTCTGCTGGGGTCGTGTCATGCGGATAGTACAACTCAAGATCGTCAATATGTTTAGCCATTAAGTCGGCATCGGCAAGGCCATTGAAAGGATCTTCTGAGGTAAATTTAGCAATATCATCGGCGGCTTTAACGGCGCGGCGGATCGCTTCAGGGCTTAAATCTGACGTAGATGAGCTGCCTTTGCAGCCGCCCCTAAACAGGGTGATGCCCAAGGCGCCATCTTTATTAAACTCAACGGTTTCAACTTCTTTTAGACGAGTCGATACCGATAAGCCTTGCTGCTTACTAATCGCGACTTCGGCACCTGTGGTACCCAATGTAGCGGCATACTCTAATGCCATAGCAACGGCGTCTTTTAATGAATCCAGTTCAAGTTCAATGCTAGAAGAAGGCACAAATCTACTCTTTCGTTGTCAATAATGGCTGTAGCATAACAAACCCGCTAGGCTTTCACATTAAATAACTGCCGTCCCCAATAGGCGATATTCCAATGAAATGGTATTATTAGGGGAGTTTTTGTTAGAGATTTTTGATTATGAATATTGTTGGTGACTCAGAACATTTTAAACAGCCCTTTGACCATGACGAAGAATATGTCAGTAGAGCTGAAACCAAGCGAGAAATCGCGATTTACCAAGAGCTTGGTAAACAGTTAGTTGCACTCAGTAAGAGCCAGATTGATAAGCTGGATCTGGATGAGTTGCTATACGACAACGTGCTCAAGGCTAAAACCATCCGCATCAATACCGAAGCCTATCGTCGCCATCTGCAATACATTGGCAAGATAATGCGTAATATCGATATTAATGTACTGCAAAGCGATCTTAAAAATGTGCTTAACCAAAACCGCAATGAGAGCTCAAAAATCAATGTGGCGGAAAAGACAAAAGATCAGCTGTTAACTGGTGGCGATGATGCTATTCAAGCCTTAATCGAGCAGCACCCGACGCTAGAGCGACAAAAGTTGCGCCAATTAGTGAGACAAGCAAACAAAGAGCTGGCAAAACAACCAGAGCAAGCCTCAAAGTCAGCCCTTGAGCTAGTGAAATATATCAAGGCAGAAACCGCCGAATAAGGTTACGGTTTTGCTGACGTTTATCGCTCAAGCTATCCATATATCTTGAGTTATCATAGCCATATCATCTCTAAACTTATAAGCCCGCTTACTCGCGGGCTTATTATTTTTTACCACAGCCTAAACGATTTAGCTCAGTGAGCCACAGCGCGATTGAGTCGATAACGCACCCCAACATAGGCGAGCAGTAGATACCCTAACGCCAGCGCCCACAACTGCCACCACCGAGGCACCACATCCGCCCAACTGGCGCCTAATTGATTAAGCTGCAATATACCTTGGATTGACGGCACAGCCGGGATCAACTGCGACAACCCAATCAGCGGCGCAGGAATCAGCTCCAGCGGCCATACAAAACCAGACACAAACAGAATGGGCATAGAGACAAGTAACAAAGTTTGCGTTGGCAAGTCTCGACGACTAAAAAGACAACTAAAAGCCACTCCAGCCAAGGCAGTCGATAAGATAAAAGGCACCAAAAACAGCGCCACCTGCAACAATTTTCCCTGCACGCTCACGCCATACCAGTAGTAACAAAAACCAAAGTAAAAGCTAGTCATTACGCTATAGATGAGACCAAGGGTGGTAACGCGCGCGCCGATCAATTGCAGCGGACTCATGTCGCTCCAGTAACCTTGTCGCCCCCATTGGCCCGCGCCTAAAATGCTGCCGCCAATAAGCAAGGTTTGATGCAGCACTAACAGCAATACCCCAGGCACCACATAAGCGGTATAGCCTAGTGATGGGTTAAATGCAGGCACACTATTGAGCTTAATCGGATTTAAGTCTCGCTCAACCTGCTTAGCCGAGCGACCATGGGCCAGTAGACCATTAAACTGCACATATTTACCCGCATCGATCCCCGCGGCGGTTAACCCCTCAATAATCGCCGAGTAGATCAGAAAATAGTTGGCATCGCCGCCATAGGCCAACGTCACCCCTTCTTGTCGCAGTAAATCGCGCCTAAAGCCCTCGGGAATAACTAAATAGCCATGGGCCTTGCCACTGACAATCATCGCCTTGGCCTCATTGATGCTCGTCACCTGTGCGACCACATCTAACTTAGGGTTAGCGTCAGCATGGCGGATCAAACGCCGGCTCAAACTAGAGTGGTCGGCGTCAAGTACCACTATCTGCTGCAGGGTCGCCACTTCATTGAGATAAGGTAAGGGATAAAGTACAGCATAAAACAGCACACCACCAAAGAGGGTGATAGCGATGGCCTTATCGGTCACGATTGATTTCAACTCAGCCCAGATCAATGCGCCAAAGTTCATATTAGCGCTCCTCATTGTGAGCCAGATTATCGACAGCCGTGGCCGAAGCTTGGGCTCTAGACTTGAGGAAAACGATTAAGGGCAATAACAGTAAAAAGCCCCAATAGCTGCCCAGTTGCTGCACGAGTATCGTGCTGGTCTGATCATAACTGACCACGCCAATATGAGTGTCGATATAATGGCTCGATGGCATCACCAAACGCCACCACTGGGCCAATATCGGCATCTCTTGGGTGGGAAAGGTCACCCCCATAAAGGCAAACGCCGGTGCAAAGAGCGCGGTACAAAAACTGATCACTCTTGCACTGTCTTGTAGTAGCCAAAAAATGGTTAACACCAACAACCAGATTGCCAGCAGCATCACGAATAGCCCCAACAACAGCTGCCAGCTGTCTCCCGCCAGCGGTAAGCCTAAATAACGATATAAAAGACTGAAAATCACCGCGCTGTGTAATAAGAGTAGTGGCATATACAGCCCTATTTTAACGGCGATCACTCGATAGGTGCCCAATGACCACCAAGGCTGTGGATGCCCGAGACTTAACTCACGATTGAGTGAGTTGGCAAACACTAACATGGCGATGATCTGCAGCAACGCCAGTAGCACGGGTGGCAGTAAAAATACCACATAATTATTGTTAGCATTATATAAGGCGCTGGTTTGGCTACTAAGGGCATTGATATTGATCTCAGCCTGAGCCATAGGCACACCCGCTGCGAGCTGCTTAATCAGCGCCTTTTGCTGCAGTGCTGTGGCAAGAGTCAACTGCAGTTGGCTTGAAAGCAATTTTCCCACCAATAAATATTGGCCGTTATAACGAATATCGATAGTCGGCTGATGGCCCGTCAATAGGTCGTGGTTAAGTTGATAAGGCAATACGACCATGGCATAAGTGTTTGAACGCTGCATCGAGGCTTTTGCTTGCAGCACATCAGGGTAATGCAGCGGTTTTATCACAGAGTTGGCTTGAATTTGCCTCACCAGCATGCGGCTAAGCTGGCTTTGATCTTGGTCGACAATGGCCACAGGCAATTCACGTGGCACACCTGCGCTAAACAGCCACCACAGGCCAAATACCCCAAGCAGTGGGATATAGCTGATCAGCGCCAGCTGCCAAGGATCATGCCACAGCGCATTTAACTCTCGTTGTAAAAGCTGCCTAAAGGGCATCACATCAACGCACCAACAGGGTGGTCATACCGACGCGCAAATCGGCAATCGGCTCAGTGGGTCGCAACTCCATTTCAAAGGTGCGCATATCAAAATCGTGACCACTCTCGGTCGAGCGCCACGTGGCAAAATGGCCCAGCACACTAATGTGATCCACCGTAAAGGGGTAACTGGCCCCTAAGGCCGGGATCTGCACTTCTAGCTGTTGGCCGACTTTATAGTCTTTGAGTTGATCTTCGCGTACCTGAAAAATCGCCCACACATCTTGCATGTCGATAATGCTGACCACAGGAAAACCGCTCGGGGCCAGCTCGCCACTTTGCAGTAACACCTCACTGACTTCACCCGACTTGGGTGAACGCATCTGGCTGTCGGCTAAAATGGCACTCACCTCATTAACCGCCCCTTGTGCCATCCGAGCGTTACCTTCGGCGGCCGCTTTAATCTCTTCACGTGCCCCTTCGTCGGTCATTTGGTACATGGCATAGGCTGCTTGCTCGGTATACTTTGCCGCCTGCCACTGGGTAAAGGCTTCGTCACGTTTTTGTCGAGCCAATACCCCTTCAACAAACAGGGCTTCTACACGTTGATAGGTAGTTTGCGCCAGCGTTGCGGCGGCCTTGGCTTTAAGCCATTGCTCTTTAGCGGCGGTGATTTGCTGCTTACGTGCGCCATTATCGGCTTCTTGCTGCTTGGCCTTAGCGGCATCGCGCCCACCTTGCGCCTGCATCAACTTGGCGTTGAGTTCTGGACTATCGATGGCAAACAATAGATCGCCACTAGCCACCTTATCGCCACGGCGCACTAACACCTGCGATACTCGGCCCGGAACTTTGGAGGAGATATTGTATTCACGCGCCTCAATTTGTCCCTGCAAGCGCTCGGGCACTGGGGTGTAAGCCAAGGTCAGTCCGTAAGCTAAAATAGCCACCAAGGCCAGTAACGCCACAATGGCTACAATTCGATTGGTGCGCATGTTTATTTCTCCTGTGCGCCGCGTGCGCGACCGATAAATTCATCTAACTGACCACTGACCGCCATGAGCTTGGCATAAGCCACCACATAACGGTAACGCGCCGCTAATTGCTGGGTGGCTACGGCGCTAAGTTTTAACTCGGCATCGACCTTTTCAATGGAGGTAGATAATCCTTGGCTAAAGGCTAAATCACGTAAGCGTTTATTTTCGTGAGCTAAAGACAAAGACAGATCTAAAGACTTCACCTCCTCTTCAGCCTGTTGTAGCTGACGATAACTCTGGTCGAGCAGCAGGCTCAAGTCCTGTTGCGTCTGCGCCTTTGTGTAGCGCGCCTGTAATAGTGCGCTCTTAGCGGCTTCCACCTTGCCACTGCGACCATCACGACTTAATAGCGGCACCTTCACCCCGACACCCACCATCCAGTCGGGCTCCACCTTGGCAAACAGGCTGTCATCTTCATACAGGGTATAGTTACCGTACAAAAACACCGTTGGCCGATAGCCGCCTTTTTCTACATCGATAAGCCCTTGGGCTTGGGCTTCTTTCGCTTCGAGTAGCTTCAGCGCCGGGTGCTGAGCCAGCATCAGTTGGCTTAATTGCGGCAAAGAGGGCGGCGTTGGCAGCAAAAACAAGGGCGATGCGGTATCGACCGAGGACTGATGTAACATGCGCGACAAGGCTATTTGGGTCATCTCTAACTGACGTCGAGCACTAGCGTGATCGACCTTGGCATTTTCTAATGCGACCTGAGCATTAAGGCGCTCGACCTTAGCAATTTGTCCTTGCTGCTCCAACTTAAGCGCATGCTCGGCATGCTCGGTGAGCGATTCAACCAACTGCCCTTTGGTACTGGCTAACGCGTGGCTCACCGACACGGCGTAATATCGCTCCACCAGCTGCACAAACAGATCGCGAGTCGACAGTTGGTGCTCTTGCTGTTTTTCCACCACGTGGGCAGCTTGAATCGCTTGCGCCGCAGTGATGCGCCCGCCGGTATAGATAGGCCACATCGCCTGTAGGCTAGCGCGAAAAATATCTTGTTCGGTAAAGGGGGTCACAAACAACGATCCGGGAATGGCACCAATCGCCCCACCTAAGGCTGGGGGTAAACTGCCGGGGTCGAGGCTAGCCAACGGATTTAGATCGCGCAGATCCAGCTCAATGGGTTGCTCTAACCGGGTATAGCTACCGTTCACAGAGAGAGAGGGAAAGTTCAGCGAGTCGGTGGCGCTTTGCTGCGCGGTCGCCCGATTCACTTGTTGCTCACTGGCTTGCAGCTTGTCGCTGACCTTCAGCAGTTGTTGCCACGCATCGGCAAATTGAAGCGCCTTAGCGGCATCAATTTGAGCCGCTGTAGGTTGAGTAGTTTGAGCGGCAGTGTCTGACACTGGACGCGCAGTTTGTGCCATAACGCTGCTCACGCACAGTGATAACAATATGCTGGTTAAATATTTCATTGGCCCCTCTAGAGTTATAACTCTAATCCTTGGTGGATGTTAACATCCATCCCATATAAGTAGTAGCCAGATGGGCACAAACACACTCGATACTGTCTGCATCTGTGCTCAACTTCATTCAGACTATCACTCTGTATGAATGAAGTTGAGCGTTAGGTACGCTTTACCTATCCGATTGACCGACTCATATTACGCTATTGTGGCCTGAGCCAGATCAACATAGCTCGAATGAGTAATACCTTACGCGGTACCACCCACGGTTAAGCGGTCCAGTTTAAGGCTAGGCTGCCCCACCCCGACGGGCACGCTTTGGCCATCTTTACCACACACGCCAACCCCTTTATCGAGGGCCAAATCATTCCCCACCATAGAAATTTGCCCCATGGCCTCTGGCCCATTACCGATCAAGGTTGCGCCTTTAATGGCTTGGGTTATTTCGCCATTTTCAATGAGATAAGCTTCAGAAGCCGAGAAAACAAATTTACCCGATGTGATATCCACCTGACCACCGCCAAAGTTAGGCGCATAAATGCCCTTTTTTACCGACTTAATGATATCGCTCGGATCGGACTCACCCGCTTCCATGTATGTGTTGGTCATACGCGGCATAGGGAGGTGGGCATAAGACTCGCGGCGACCGTTGCCCGTCGATTGTTCGCCCATTAGGCGCGCATTGAGCTTGTCTTGCATATAGCCTTTTAAGATACCGTTTTCGATCAAGACTGTCTTTTGGGTCGCCACCCCTTCATCATCGATGCTCAGTGAACCACGACGATTAACTATGGTGCCATCATCCACCACCGTCACTAGGCTAGATGCCACCTGTTGCCCCACTTTGCCACTAAAGGCACTGCTGCCCTTGCGATTAAAGTCACCCTCTAGGCCATGACCGACCGCTTCATGCAGTAACACGCCCGGCCAACCTGCGCCCAACACCACAGGCATTTCACCAGCAGGGGCATCGATGGCAGTTAGGTTCACCGAGGCTTGGCGCACCGCTTCGCGGGCAAATCCAAAACAGTAAGGTAAGCCGGTCTCATCGGCATCAAATAGCACCTGATAATCATGACGTCCACCGCCACCACTGGCACCGCGTTCACGTTTACCGTCTTGCTCTAAGATCACACTACAGTTGAAGCGCACCAAGGGGCGGATATCGGCTGCAAGCGTGCCATCACTGGCGGCAACTAAGATCTCCTCATGGACGCCAGAGAGGCTAATGACCACCTGAATAATGCGACTGTCTAAGCTGCGCACATAGGCATCGGCTTGTTTAAGTAAGGCAATTTTCTTCACCTCTTCCATGGCCGCGATCGGGTCAGCACTTTGATACAGCGATTGCACCTGCTGTCGTTTCCAGGCTTTAACTTGGCCACTGTTGCCCGCCGCCGAAATGCCGCGCGCCGCTTCAACGGCCGCGTTTAAGGCGTTAGGGGTAATTTCATCGGCGTAAGCAAACCCGGTTTTTTCACCTGAGATCGCCCGCACACCCACGCCGCGTTCGATATGGAAACTGCCATCCTTAACGATGCCATCTTCTAATACCCAAGATTCGTGACGACTGCCTTGAAAATAGAGATCAGAAAAATCGACCTGATGCTGATGAATGCTATTTAAATAGCCTTGCAACTGATCAAGCGACAATCCATCTTGCAATAAGCTCTGTTCTACTTGGGTTAAAAATGGCATTAATACTCTCTCTTTAGCTCGCCTTGTGCGAGTTATTTCATGATTCATTCAATACCCAGATCGCTTAGGATCTGAGCTTAGGCACGCTAAACCGATTATGTTTAGCCACAGGTATGGCACGGCGAATAGGCGCTAGCTCATCCAGCTCGATAGTCGTTGACAGCCACCCGATTTGCTCATTTTTCTGTGCCACTATGTCGCCCCATGGGTTTATCACACAACTGTGACCCCAGGTTTCGCGACTGCCCTGATTATGTTGCCCCCACTGCGCCGCAGCCAAGACAAAACATTGGTTTTCTATCGCCCGCGCCTGCAACAAGGGCTGCCAGTGTGCCTTGCCAGTGACGTTAGTAAACGCCGCAGGCAGCACAATGATCTCGGCGCCCATCTCTCGCATGGCGCGAAACAGGTCGGCAAATCTGAGGTCGTAGCATATCGCCATACCGACTTTACCGAAAGGTGTATCGACCACAGTGATCCGCTCTCCTGGGCAAAAAGTCTCACTTTCGCGATAGCTTTTAGTGCCATCGGCCACATCCACATCAAACAGGTGCAGCTTGTCATAGTGGCCTAACGTAGCGCCCTTATCATCAAACAGATAACTGCGGCTATAAACCCGTCCATCGTCGGCTAAAATCGGTATCGTGCCGGCCACCAGATAAACCCCATATTGCGCCGCTTTTTGCGCCAAAGCCTGCTTTAGCGGGCTGTGCTGGTCAGTACTTGCATAGGCGAGTTGCTGGCTTTCATGGCCACCAAACAACAAACAACACTCGGGTAACACCACTAGATGTGGCTGCGCACTCGGCGCTAATAGCTTAAGCTGCTCGTCGATAAATTGAAGATTTTCGCTGACATCGCGGCTGCTTTGACATTGTAATAAGCTGACCTGCATACACTGGCTCCTTGTTATCACGGGTCGAATTGGCGCTGGAAAGATTGCCCTGCTGTGTTATCGGTTTGGGCGACTCATTAAACGCTGGCCGCGCCTCAACCGCTGGCTGTGGGATCTCAACTCCTGCGGCGTTAGTCTCAATCGGCGCCTCGTCTTCCATTGTGGTAGGCGACGTTGCCTTGGGCACCACTTGCTTGCGCAGATGTTCTGGCAGCACAGACTCGGGGATCTCTATCTCTTTACTCTTACGCTCGAGTTCTTCGAGCTTAGGCTCTGACATGGTACCTGTGAGCCTAAAGCGGATTTCTGAAATCACCTCAATCACAGGTTCTAGCACCTTGGTCAAGGCAAATGCCCCCAAGCCTAAGGTCCAACCGCCAGTACTCAGTAATACCACAGTCGGTACACTGGAGGCCAGTTGCGGCACGAAGCGAATATCATAATTTAAGCTTTCGGTGGTCAGGTCGGTATAACCGCGCACCCGCATATTACCGGCCACGGCATCCATCTCAGAATCTGTGGTTTTAACCACGCCATTGTCTATCTTAAGCGTGCCAGTAAAAGAGGTAAAATAGAGCCCTTTGCCAAATACGTCCGAAAAGTCCAGCGACAGCTTACGTAGCAAAGAATCTAGGCTAAACAGCGAGAAAATCCGCGCGCCTTTATCACTGACTTGCGACAGATGACCTTTACCTAGTTGATAGTTCACTTGGCCATTTAAGGTCTCTAACGAAAACGCATAAGGTGCACCGGCCCAAGATAACTGGGCTTGCAGCGCCACGGGCGACTCTTGAAGCCCTGTATTTATGCCTAAACGTTCTGACACCTCATCGAAGGTGTTAGCCTTAAGATCTAGTTCAAACTCGGTACGATTTTGCTGTTCGCGATTAAGCCAAGCCCCTTTGCCCTTAAAGGTGATACCTTCAGTGGTGAGCGAGATCGTCTGAATTTGATAATTGCCATTTTCAGGTGAGGCTTGCAACACCAGATGACCTAAAGGCTTATCAAACACACTAAATTCATCGACATCGATGGCCAATGGCGGCAGATGGTTCAAGACGGTGTCTTGAGTAAAATTCGCCGCTGACGACTCGCTTTGAGTCGCCACAGCAAAGTCAAAATGACTAGCAACCACCTTGATTCCTTGGGTGGCCCAATCGGGGTAAAAATCGATGCGACCTAAAAACTCTTTGGCTTGCCCCTCAAAACGCCAGCCATGCTCTGTGGTGTGACCTTGCAACGCCAAATCGGTCAGCGGCTGACCAAATAACAATAATTTATCTATGTTGCCATCGAGAGAGATAAGCGCAGGAAAAAATCCACGCTCGACCGCCTTATCTTCCACTATCTCGGCGCTCATCAAGGTTGAGGCGATGCTATGATCAGGATCTATTTGTGGGGATTGAGCCGTTGATGACTCTGGCGTTAAGGCCTTAGCCATGGCCGTATCGAGTTCATCGGTACTGGCGGGCACGGCCGCTATCAATGCTTGGATAATAGGCAGCCACTGCACAAAATCGGTCTCGGGCAGATCCAGTTGCAGGTGACCTTTATCGCGGCGTAATTCATCTCCGGGCTTGAAGGTGCGCCCCAGTAGCAGGTCAAAATGAGCTAATTGGCCGGCCGATTGTTCATTGAAACCGCCCCAAAATTCGAGTTTCTCCCCCAGTTTGGCTCCCAGTGACGATTGCTTATTATCGCCGATGAGTTCAAGGGATAGGTTGGTGGTAGTGTCGGCGCTTTTGGCAAAATCGCCGGGCAAGGTAAGGCTTACGCCCTTAAGATCGCTGCTGATCTGCGCTTGCATGCGATAACCCAAGGGGTCGAAAATTAATGTGAGCGCGCCAACCCAATCGAGGTTGCCCTGATAATAGTCACTCAAGGGGTTGTCTAGCATGGGCGATAAACCATCGAGCTGCCAACGCCCCAGCATATCCAGGTTTAACCCGTAATTCTGGTTAACCTTACCAGTGTCGAAACTCAAAGAGATGGGTTGATCGAATAACTGCGCCGTAATGGCCTCGCCCGTGACCACTTCATTGACAAAATAGATCTTACCCGTCACATCATTGAGCTGTACGCCGGGTTGACTGATGTACACCGGCGTCTGGTTAAAGGATACGCTGCCACGAATATCTTCTTGACCACCGTCATACAAGGGAATGGTCAAGTCCAACTTGGCATCGACCTCGCCTTGCACCTGCACCACCTCAAGCGTGGCACCAACGCTATCTCTGAGTGGCGACTGTAACAATACGGCGGTTGCCGCATCGCCATGGGTGTGCAGATCACTTTTGACGGTTAAGACAGTCTCCTTCCCCATGCGGGCAATGCCCACATGAGTACCGTCGGCGACCACATCGAGTAGTTTGCCCTTCTCGACCCAGATATCCATGGCCGCATTTTCAAATAAGGCGCTTAAGCTCAAGGCGTCCACTTCGGGCCAATCGGGCACAAATTGATAACGCGCCTGTTGCAGGGTAAATCCCGCCTGAAACACACCACTGTTATCGTCATAAGGGAAGTTGGCTAAGGGGCCATGCCATAACACCTTGGCATCGTCACTGCGTCCAGCCTTAATGGCGCCAGTCAGGTAATCGATTAAGGTGTTACTCATGCCATGCTGCGGAAAGTAGCGCTTAGCATTGGCAGCGTCTTTCACTATCACATCGGCCAGCAAGCTCAAGTGTGCCTTATCAACAAACTGCATTTTTAGGCCGGCGTCGAGACGTAAATCGGCATTGGCAAGCTGTAAACGCGGGGCGATCAGCGCCGCCTTGTCCATATCATACTTAACGGTTGCTGGCTCACCACTTAGGCGCAGCGGCTCAGCAAAGCCGCTATCAAAGTCGATGCGATAATCCTGCTTAGGTAACGACACATACAGGTCTGTACCATCAAGGCCAAGCACGACATCGATAGGGCCACTGCCCGGGATACCTTGCTCATATTGCCAAGCCAGCTGTTGTCCCTTGGCAGCAAAACGCAGCGCGGGCGCAGCTTGGTTAAGCTCATACTCGAGGCGCGCATCGACAATCGAGCCGCTGGGCGACATCGCTTGCCAAGTATTAAGCCCAGCCAACTCCATACCCGGTACCAAGGGCAGCAGCGGCAGCAGCACACTGGCGTCGAGCCGATTGATCGCCCCTTGTAGGCGATCTTGTTGCTGACTCAGGCTGACATTAAGCTCTGGCCACGCTTGCTGATTAGTCACAAAGGCTAAATTGTGACTGGTTAAGTGCCAACCTTGGCTGGTAGGGGCCCAATTAAATTGCCCCGCTTGGATCTCAAATTTTTGCTGCTCACCATTTAGCTGCCACTGTAACCAGCTAGGGGTAAATGCCATAGTGGCAGACGTAATTTGCCGCCGTGCAAAACTAGCCCACGCCTGTAAGTTCACCACTCCTTCAAGCGGTAAACTGCGGTTTTTATCGTAAGGATTAACTTGTTTTGAAGCCCATTCACCGAGATCTAACGCGTTAGCGGCAACATAGAGTTGGCCGACCAATTCATCGGGGCGACTCCCATCACCATTAATATCGACACGAAGTGATAAACGCTCGACCTCGGAGGCCCCATGGTCGAGAAACAGTTGCCCCTGGCCACGATGAGAGTCACCAAGATTGCGCCAGCGCAAATTATTGATATGGATAGGCGGATATTGATGTCCATCGCTGAGTAGCTGCATTTTAACATCGGTAATGGCAAACCTATCGAGCTGCTCTAATAGCAACTTATATACCCAGTCGGTATTGGCTGCAGGCCCACTCGATGCTGCGTTAGTGCTAGCACTTGAGTTTAATTGATCGATATTTAGGGCGACTTGCACCCCTTCAAAAATGACATTCTCAATTTGTGGTGAGGCCGACACTAGGCTTTGCCAAAAGTCGAGTTTCACATGCACATCTTTGATCACTAAAGTAAAAGGTAAATTATTTTGCGGTGGTAGCACCAAGTTTTTAACCGTCATCGCTGGCCCAAACGCCTGCCATTCAGCCGTCAACTCGGTGACATTAACCACGACTTGGTATTCTTGTTCGATATAGCTGACCAGCTGCTGACGCACCTGATCCAGCTTGGGGAGCAAACCACGAAACAAGCTCACACTAAGGGCAAACACCACCAAAATAATCGCTAACGTTTGCCAGCATAAACGGCCAAAGCTACGGGGACAAAATGAACGTGACACTACATTATCACCACATCAAATTTATTCTGCGCATACATAGGCTCACTCTGCAGCCGCACCCGCTTACCGATATAGGCGCCCAGCTCAGCTAATAAATGACTCTCTTCACCCGTTAAACTGGTGTGCACCGCTGGTGAACAATAGACTAAAAACTCATCGACATCATAGCCACGGTCGAGGCGAATGATCTCACGGAAAATTTCATAAGAAACCGTTTCCACCGTTTTTAAGGTACCTTTACCTAAACAAACCGGGCATTCACCGCACAGCACATGCTCTAAACTTTCTCGGGTGCGTTTACGGGTCATCTCGACTAGGCCAAGGCCTGAAAAACCACTGACATTGGTTTTTACTCTATCGGTCGCTAGGGCGGCTTCTAAGGTGGTTAATACCCGTTTTTTGTGGTCTTCATTAAGCATATCGATAAAGTCGATAATGATAATGCCACCTAAATTACGCAGCCGCAGCTGACGGGCAATGGCATGGGTCGCCTCGAGGTTGGTGTTAAAAATGGTTTCTTCAAGATTACGATGGCCGACAAACGCGCCAGTATTGATATCGACCGTGGTCATGGCTTCGGTTTGATCTATGATCAAGTAACCACCAGACTTTAGCTCGACCTTGCGCCCAAGGGCGCGCTGCACTTCATTTTCGACATCATAAAGATCAAAAATGGGCACTCGACCCGAGTAGTGCTCAATCTTCTCGGCGATCTCCGGCATAAACTCTTGGGCAAATTGCAGCAGCTCTTCATAGGTCTGGCCCGAATCCACCTGAATTTGGTCCAGTTCGGTGCCGACAAAATCCCGTACAATACGCACCGGCAACGCTAAATCTTGATACAACAGCGCCACGCCAGGACGTTTACGGCGCTCGCTGACCTTACCCCAAACACGACGTAGGAAGGCGGCATCTTGCACTAGCTCTTGCTCGCCCGCATTTTCGGCGGCGGTGCGGATAATAAAGCCGCCATCTTCATCAACAAAAGGCTCGGTTAACCCTTTTAGGCGGGCACGCACCTCTTCAGACTCGATGCGTTGCGATACCCCAATGTGGCTTGAACCCGGCATGAAGACTAAATAACGCGAAGGCAGGGTGATGTCTGTGGTTAAACGCGCCCCCTTAGTGCCCAAGGGATCTTTCACCACTTGCACCATAATATCTTGCCCCTGACGGACTAGCTCACCAATGTCACGCACCACAAAGTTGCCTTTTTCTACATCGGCGACACACTCGGTATGGGGCACAATATCAGAGGCATGCAGGAAGGCGGCTTTATCTAAACCGATATCGACAAAGGCGGCTTGCATACCGGGTAATACACGGCTGACTTTGCCTTTGTAGATATTGCCAACCAAGCCACGCTTCATGCGCCGCTCGATATGCACCTCTTGCAAGATGCCATATTCAACCAGGGCGACCCGGGCTTCGGTCGGCGTCACATTGATCAATAACTCAGAACCAATCTTACGCTGCACTCTGTTTTTGACAATGTGACTCATGACTACTCACTTACTCTAATTTAAGGCGTTAGCGTTATTCCCAACACTACAGCTAATTGGCTCAAAATTATAAGACCTGCATCTCGCGCAGCAGGGCTTTGGTTTCCACTAAGGGCAAGCCAACAACCGCCGAATAGCTGCCTTTGATCGCTTCGACAAAACACCCACCGAGACCTTGTATGCCATAGGCTCCGGCCTTATCCATCGGCTCTTGGGTGGCAATATACGCGAGGATATCTTGTTGTGTTAGGCCACAAAATTGCACTTTAGTTTCAACGAGACACGATAACGTCTTGGTGCCATCGGTCACGGCCACCGCCGTCATCACGCTATGCTCGCGCCCCGACAACTGCTGCAGCATCTGCTCGGCATCGGCTGCATCTACTGGTTTACCTAAGATCTGTCCATCGAGCACCACTATGGTATCCGAGCCCAATACCACCGCGGGTGACTGGCCGTAAAGCGCCAAGCCAGCTTGCGCTTTTTCCACCGCTAGACGCTGCACAAACTGGGCGGCGGTTTCACCTGCTTGGTGACTCTCATCGATATCGGCAGCTAATACGTCAAAGCTAAACTCGGGGGAGGCCATGCCAATTTGGGCTAATAATTCGCGGCGACGCGGCGACGCTGAGGCTAATACTAATGTCATGTTTATCTCACTTTATAGGTGCGCCGCACCCGTCTGAGCATCCAAAAGACCCAAGGCCAAATGATTAAACTCGATACGGCAGGTAAAAACAGGCTGACATCGAAACTGGCCACATCAACCACAAACTCGACCCAAAATACCACCAGATGGTGCAAACACACCAAACAGGCGATCACTAAGGCTTGCTGCCACATGGGGAAGGTGCGCAGGCGCTGAAAATGCAATACCACCACATAGACAACTAATGACATAGACAAGGCTCGAATGCCCAAATGGGCCCCAAGTAAAATATCCAGCAGTACGCCTAAGATCCACGCCGATAAAATATTGTATCTGTGGGGCAACGCCATCGCCCAGTAGATCATCACCAGCAAGACCCAATCGGGGCGCCAACCTTCGACGATGCTAGGTAATGGCATGATTTGAAACAACATCGCCACCAGAAAACTTAACCATACGACCCAGCGGCCGTTGGGAACATGCATACTCATGGTGTTACCTCTACCGCAGCGTCATCCGGCTTGTCAGTCTCATCACTGCTAGGCGCAGCATAACCATCGGGCCACAGCAATAGCAGATAGCGAATTCTGTCTAATGCTGCCAGAGGCTGGGCAGTAACGGTGGCGTAACTCTGGCCATCGTCTTTGCCGACGCTGATAATACGCGCCACGGGATATCCTTCGGGAAAACGCTTACCTAAGCCAGATGACACCAAGAGATCGCCCACTCGAAGATCGGTACTCTTCGCGACGTGGCGTAGCTCCAGTTCGTCAATTTCACCCGTACCTTGCACCATCAGACGCACATCATTGCGGGTTACTCGCACCGGAATGGCATGGGTAACATCTGAGATCAATAACACCCGGCTGGTGAGTTCGCTAATCTCTACCACTTGACCGACCACGCCGTGAGCATCGACCACGGGCTGTCCGACAAACACGCCACTGCGTGCACCGTGGTTTAATACCACGTAATGACGATAGGGATCGCTGGCCACTTCCATCACCTCGGCGACCACTTTTTTGGCATCCATATGCACAGGAGACCCCAGCAGGGAGCGCAGACGATCATTTTCTTGGCGCAGGTGTTCAAAACGCTGCAAGCGTTCACTCATTAGCAGTTGTTGGCGTAGTAGCTCTTTGTTTTGCTTAGCCAGCATGTTACGGGTCGCCAAGCTTTCTGCCGACCAGTCAAGTACCGCACCTGGAATGTTGGCAACGTATTGTAAGGGGCTTAAAATGGAGGAGATGGATTGACGCACAGGCTCAAGCCTATCGTTAGCCACCAACAGGATCACCGACAACATAATTGCCAATGTTAGCCTGAATTGATTTGAAATACCGCGCGCAAAAATGGGTTTCATAAAACACTTAAGGCAGCTACCTGCGGCGACTGGGATAACAACTCGACTCGAGTCGTTTGGCTAAATGAGTACAAAAAGCGCATAAACCAGGTTGCCAGCATTAAGCTGCCTAAATTAAGTCGAATTAATTTTCTTCTGAAAAGAGATCGCCGCCATGCATATCGATCATCTCTAAGGCTTTACCGCCACCACGAGCGACGCACGTTAGTGGGTCATCGGCCAGCATCACCGGAATACCGGTTTCTTGCATCAATAAACGGTCGAGATCACGCAGTAGCGAACCACCACCGGTGAGCACCATGCCGCGCTCAGAGATATCTGATGCCAACTCTGGCGGCGACTGCTCTAGCGCCACCATCACGGCACTAACGATGCCAGACAGTGGCTCTTGTAGTGCTTCTAAAATTTCGTTGCTGTTAAGCGTAAAGCTGCGCGGAACCCCTTCGGCAAGGTTACGACCACGCACTTCAATTTCCAGTACTTCATCACCCGGATAAGCCGTGCCTATGGTGTGTTTAATCCGCTCGGCGGTGGCTTCACCAATCAGGCTGCCGTAGTTACGACGCACATAATTGATGATGGCATCATCAAACTTGTCACCACCAATACGCACTGAAGAGGAGTACACCACGCCATTAAGCGAGATAATTGCCACTTCGGTGGTACCACCACCGATGTCGATAACCATAGAGCCTGTGGCTTCCGACACTGGAAGACCTGCACCTATTGCCGCCGCCATTGGCTCTTCAATTAAATAGACTTCACGCGCACCTGCGCCCATCGCCGATTCACGGATCGCGCGACGCTCCACTTGAGTCGCCCCAACAGGCACGCACACCAACACCCGTGGGCTTGGACGAAAAACGCTGTTGTTATGCACTTGCTTAATGAAATGCTGCAACATTTTCTCGGTGACATAAAAATCGGCAATCACGCCATCTTTCATTGGCCGAATGGCCTGAATGTTACCCGGTGTACGGCCCAGCATCTGCTTGGCTTCTGTGCCCACAGCGGCAACAGACTTTTGCCCACCACTGCCGCGTTCGCCACGAATAGCAACAACCGAAGGCTCGTTTAACACTATGCCCTCTTCGCGAACGTAAATTAAGGTGTTTGCCGTACCCAAATCGATCGAAAGATCGTTAGAAAAAATGCCACGCAGCTTCTTGAACATGTAACCAGCCTGTCTCAGTCGAGTCGGAAAAATAAAAATCAGGTAACTTTATCAATCACCCCCCGATTCCACAAGGATATTATGCCGATCGCACCATAAATATCTGTTCATTTGTGAGGGTTTGTATCACAAGTGAGATTACTGGGCTAACCCTGCATCTCATCGTAAGAATTTATACCGCCCATCGCATCATCATAACCAGTTAACAAGTCACTATTGGCTTAACGTACTTCACGCCAAAATATCACCTTGTCGTGACCTCGATAAGTGCCAAAGTAAGCATTCGCACGTGGATCGTAAAGCGTGGTCGGTGTCGAGCCATCAAAATTCCAATACCACTTTAACCACGGCTTAACGTGTTGCTTTAGCGGAACCTCACCGGCAGCATTTGGCACAGAGAAATAGCTATAGCCTCGACCTAAACTAAGGCTGCCACTCTGCAGGGTTAAAGTGGGGTTACTGTAGGCGCGGATGGCAGGAAAGCCTGCCGGCGGTTGCATATATAATCCCTCAGTCGATGCCTCGGTTGCATCGAGTGAGGTTTGAGTATTGTAGAGTGAGCAGTTATCTATGCTGTTAATCACCCAAGTGGCCTCTCCTGTGGACGCGACGCTGCTAACATATTCGGCGCGCAGCGGCAGACGTAAACTTTCAGACTCTGGACCATAACCATTTTCTAACGCCAAACGCCCGTACCTAAGCGTAAATGCATCACCATCGGCGATATCGGTAAAGGTAAAGCTTCGGCAGCTGCCAGCAGCGTCATCCTGATAACAGATCCCGTCCTCGTCACTCACATCTGCAATCGACAAGGTCAAATCAAACTTGCCATCAAATGGTGTGAGCGGCGTTGGGCTGCGCAGATAATTGACTTGCGCGCCAATTAATTCGGCAACATTAGGTGTGCTCAAATAATTAACCACGCCCGATAACGCTGGAGCCAGACTATCAGCAATCGCCGCCCTGCTAGAGGTATCGAGATACTGACGCCCGCCCCAGCTATTACGCTGCTGAACATCTCGATGCTGATAGCGCCACCACTCACCCTGTTGATAATTAGTCGTCACGCCATTATTGGCACTATAGCCCACCACTTGTATCCTTGGCTCGGCTCCCGCGGTAAAACTAAAGGGTTGGTTCATATAGGTGAATGTACCGCAGCTATGAGTCACTTCAGGTATGTTACCCGTGATCCCCAAATAAGCGGGAGTAAAGCGGCCAAACACCTCACTGCTCGACTTGTCGATAACAATGGTAACCCCGTCATAATTTAATGCAGAGGACAAGGCTACCTTCATGGTGCCCACTTCGTTCCAGCTCTGCTCGCTAATCGAAAGTGCTGTTTCGGTATTAGATAGCGTAAATTCAACCGATGCTAGCCCTAAGCTACCATCACTACCTGAGCTAGGCTCCACGACTTGCGAGCGCATACCAAATCCTGAGTAGACAAAATTTTGCAACGCGTTGTTATCGCTAAAATCACTGTCGCCATCACTTTGCCAACAGGCCGCTTTTACCTGCATAGCAAACGGCTCAGCGGCAGCGGCTAATATTTGACAATTTTCATCATAGGGATCACTAGCATCGCAACGCTTATTACTGCCGCCATTGAAAAAGTGAAAACCCGCTGGCGCGGCGGTAAAGGTATCACTGTGACTCAAGGTTAAGGTATCAGTGCCACCGGTTGGTAAATTTACAGTATGAAGATGCTCTGCCGTTAACCTGACGACACCAGCCTCAGGATAATTGGCACTCAATGTCGCCACCCCTTGCCCATTAAAATGAACATCCATGCTACTTGTGGTGCCAGCATCGATCTCTGTGGTTGCAGTGGGCGCAAGTAGACTATTGAGGGTTAATTTAGCTGGGTTGTTGACGGCTGATGGACGCTCGTAACCTAAGCTGAAATGAATCGTCTTGGTCTGATCGGCAAACAGAGGCTGACACTGCTGAGTCTGGGTATCTTTGGTTACCGCAAACAAATTAAAGTTAGTGCTGTCCTTACAAGACAAGGTGTTAGGCACATCGAAGTAGAAGCCCGTATCTTCAAAATTCAACAAACATTGTGAATTATTCACCAAGCCACCGTCGATATAACAGCGATAGGGCGCACTTGGCGCCGTGGCACCGAGTCCTACCGACACGGAACCGCCATCGGTGTGCCACAGTTGTGTTTGGGTATTACCGCTAAAACTCACATCGCTATATTTATGACTATTTTTAGTAAGCTCGACCGAACTCCGCACACTTGACTCACTGGAACAATCATTGTTGATGCAGGCGCGCAGCGTGATCGCTTTAGCCGCGCAGCTGAGTGCGCCAGAGGTAAATTCGACGCGATAGTGATCGATTATGACGGGATCGATAGGTTCTTTGTTACACATGCCGCCGAAGTCAGCATCTTCTATGGCACTGGGGTCAAAATCCACATTACCATTACCTGTAATATCTAAATCATCCCCAGATGCTAATGCTCCACTAATACTAGCATTACCAGTAAGTTTGACAGTACCAGCAACATAAATGATGGCATTAAGCACATTTTGTCCTGCAATCGATAAATTCCCTCTGACATAAATAATTAAGTTCTCAGCCTTGCCAAATTGATTCACACTGGCCTGATTTAAGGTCAAATTATCAAAATACAAACGCGTGCTTGCACTATTAGTGCGAATATAATCCCCTTGTTTCACTTCACCATCAGCAAAGTTATAATCTATATTATTCAATAAAATAGAGCATATAGAGGCGTCATTCTTACCATCACATTCCAGATTACCAAGTTCAGGCCCAATATCTGTAGGTGGCATTAAACCAGGATCATGATTACCAGAAGGGGGGTTCGTAAAAATATTATCGCATTGTGGCACTGCCAATACAGACAGAGGCATCAGTATGATGAATAGCATTGAGCTAACAAATAATTTACTCACGCGCCTCGACCTCTACTTTACGGTTAACTCTCATGCAATTATCACCGTCACATGGCCCTGCGAAGCAGGTGGCTTCACTGCTAATAAGATACTGCACTGCGCCACTGTAATCGCTCGCTCGGCATGCAAGCTGGACGCTACACCCCTTAAAGCCCACCACATTGGGTGGCGTCCAAGATTGAGCGCTGTAATCGCACTCTCCGGCGCTCGCATCGAGCGGAAATAAGCGTGCTAGCGCCACATCGGCGCCACTGTTGGCTGCGGCAAAAGCCCGAGTGCCCAGCACCTCTAAATTCACCTGTTCGTCAGCATCTTGCACCACATTGATCAGCGCCGACGCCAGCAAAAACATCACTGTGATGACAAACAGGCCGATCACCAAGGCGCCACCACGCTGGGCACTCAAGGTCGATGATATTATGGGGTTAACCTTAGGGGACATTGATCACCTGCACTTGGTGCTGATATTGAAATGTTTGACCGTTAACCTCAAATAGTGGGCTTAACTGCACCACCGCATTATTCATTAAGGTTCTAGGTGTGTAACGAATGGGCGCGTCACTGATGAGATTATTCACCACATTTTCGGCCATCAATACCCCAGCCCCCATCTGAGCGGGGCTAGGCTGAGCGGCACTAAAATTATAGCCACTATAACGCCTCACCTCGCCGCTGGCCAAAAAGCAGTAACTGACGGACTCCGTTACCGTAAAATAGCGCCGCTGCGGCGACGCTTCATCAAAACGCACCGCGCGGTGAAACTCCACCAAACTGCCATTCACCTGTTTAATATCAAACATGCGCCCTGTCGTCCCTGCAGGTGTTGCGCCATAAACATGCGCAGCCGTTAGCGGGTAAACTACCATTTTATGAGCCTCATCAATCGTTTGTGATGGCTGCATAATACTGCCGTTAGCGGCAGCCTCACCCGGTGCAATAGGCAGTTGCAGGTAACTGGCACTGCTCATTATGGGCACATATTCGATGCACTGGTAAATGGTCGATGCAGGGGTAACGCGGATGCTATTGGGCAGCGCGTTACGTAGCTCGCGCGTCATACGCTCGATGGCAAATCGGCTTTGGCTCAACACCTGATCGACCGAAGTCGATTCAACAAAAATACGGGTGCCCAGCACGATAAAACTGCTCACGCCGACCGCTAAAATCCCTAAAATAATGATCACTGTGACCATCTCCACCAGCGTAAAGCCTGAGTGCTGGCGGCGAGTATGAACACTTAGGAAGCGATTGGGCATCAGTAGTTACTCCGCAGCGCGTTATAGACGATGGCTTCGCCACTGGGGGTGGTTACCGTAATGGTGATTAATTTACTCTTGCTGTCGTTATTAGGGTAAGTGACCTGCACCGCCAGTTGATAGTTAAGGTACTCATCGGCATAGGTTCGAGAGGAGTTCAGCATTAGGCTTGATTGAGTCAAACCATGGTAATCGTCCACATCACGATAGGCGTTACGGTTTAACCCAGCGGCGCCAAAGTCACTCTCTGCGGTGCAAGGTAAGCCTGCAGGCAAGCCCCTATCTGGGCGCGCGGCGGCGCCACATGCGGGCACGCCGCCATTAGGGTTGGTGTTTTGATCGTAACGCTTGCCCCAAATTTCATTGAGTAATGAATGGGCTAACTCGGCAGAGCGCACACGATGCAGAGTCTCTGCGGCGCGGTCGGCTTGGGGAAACAGCATGGTCGATAGCATAACCAAGGCGATGCTGAGCACTAACATGCCGACCACCAATTCAATTAAGGTAAACCCTTGCGCCCCATGATGGCCTAGGCGGCGGATAAAGTAACGGCCATGGTAAGTGTTAGCGTCCATGGATATAGCCCTGACTTTCAATCCTAAGCGTTAACACCTCATCAGCGCTCACCTTAATATCGCAGCCATTACTGCATGCGGGGACACTGCCGTCACGGGCAAATTGCAGCGCAAACACCGACAGGCCGTTAAGGCTTAATGCTGTGTTATTGGGCAGTGCTTGCGCTGTACCTGTCACGATAACGCTGCTGCAATCCTCTTGGTAGATCATCATCCGGTAGGCCTTATTATCGACATTGACGCCATAGCAACGGTCTTGATTATTCATCGCCATCAACTGCACCCGCCGCAACTCGGCGATAAACTCATCTCTTAAGGTGAAGGCGCTAAAATTGCTAGCAGAAAAAAACCGTGGCAACACCACCACAGACAAGATGGCAATCAACATGATGGTGGTCACTAGCTCTACAAGGGTAATGCCTTGCTGTTTTTCCATTGATATTCCGCCCACAAACCGCTGATAGCGTTATATTTTCTAATAACTCAATGAGTATGGCAAATAATGCCGCCCATTTCAGATTTTTATAGCACAGCTTGGTAAAAATGATGCGCATAAAAAGCAGTAACAAAAAAGGCCTGCTAAGCAGGCCTTTTCATTGGGAGTTTTATTAACAACCCGTGGTCACACTGGTGATGGCTAAGGTGCCGCCAGTATCTGTTACGCTGTTTTCATATTTGACATAACAAGCGCCAGTATCAGTAGTCGCTATAGGACTATTTTGCCCTTGAGGGTAGAAATAGATGATGTCATCCTCGGTATCATAAACCCACTCAGTCGTCTCATCGGCATCAGACTCCGCAGAGGCATCAATATCCAAAACATGCTCTAAGCTGCCGGTCCATACTGCAATAGGGTGACCATAATTGAGCTTTACAGGGGTTCCGGCAGCATCAACTTTAACAGTTGGAGCGTCATCAACGCCCAGCGCTTCATTCCCGGCAATCAGCGACTTGGAATAGATAAGACTATCGCCTCCTTTCAGCGCCGCCTCTAAGCCGGCGATGGTCGATGCGCGCGCATCACTTTGCAAGTTAATAAATTTAGGCGCGGCGGTGACCGCCAAAATACCTAAAATAATAATCACCACGACAAGCTCAATAAGCGTAAAGCCTTGTTGTTTTTTCATACTGTGTTTCCTTTAATTAAAAATAATAAATTATATAAATGACTTAGGCTTAATGGCATTAATGAGTGAAGCTCACTACTGCACCTGTTGCGGGGTTATAGGTCACCCCTTTACCCACATCTAAATCTGGAGTCGGAGTGGCAATACCACTAGCTTGATCTAATGCCAATGAATTGACTTGATGATAAACACACAAATCGATATTACTGACTAGATCACCATTGAGATCAACCGCGCTGCCCCCACTACCGTCTAGCACTCTCGCAGTAAACCTTTGATTACGCGCATCTTGGGTATAAAGCACATTACGCGGTGGGCTCTGTAATATGGCATTAAATACCTCTTGGCAACTGGCATCGCTCATCTGCGTGACATCACTGGCGTTAGGCACTGTCGCTGTTGGAAAACCAAAGCGGGGATCCAATGAAATGGTGGTGCCGTCGAGTACGACACTGTTCGCATTGCGACCATCAACTTCCCACTGTGAACGCACAAAGCTAACTGCAGTGGCAAGCCCACCAGCAACGCCATCGACGCTGGCATCTTCGGCATCATCGGTCACATTCAGAAAACGCGGGATCGCGGTTGCCGCTAAAATGCCCAAGATCACGATGACAATAACTAACTCAATAAGCGAGAACCCTTGCTGCTTTAGTCGTCCCATCTTGGTGGTCATATTCATATTTATTGCCTCTATGCTATATAGCGCTAATTCTAACAGTTACACAAAAATTAAAAACTATTGATATATCAATATTTAGTCAAATTTTTCCAAATAACTCGGCCGCTATTTAACTGATAACTTAACTTATCGCCATTGCGGCTGACATACTCACAAACTGGCCCACTATCGGTCGTTGCAACTCTTACAGCAACCTGCTGAGGTTTTGGCCCCAATAACTGCAACCACAACTGCCGACACCCGGCCTCATCTGCGTGCTTAAGGGTTGGCAGCCCTTGTTGATTAATCAGCACTGGCTCAACGCTGGGGCTCGCCTCACCTGTCGACCAGTGCAACACCAAAGTGTCCGGCCGACCTTGTCTCAACCACTGAGAGCGCACCATGGCAAGTACGTTTACTAAACGGGTATGTTCCATTTTCAACCCTTGGGCAGAGACATCCTCGACACTCCCCATAAAACGAAACGCTAATACCGCTAACATGATCAACACCACCACGATGGCGACCACCTTGCCGTAAAGCTTGATTAACTCACTATCGGCGAGTTGTTGTCGCTGCATCTAGCACCTACCCAATACCTGCCGAATATAAGTGCGCGGCCTCATTTTTCAACCCCCTTTGACCGCATTAAGCATGTCCCACATCGGCAAGTAAATTCCTAGGGCCAAAATCAATACTATGACTGCGACAATCCCAATTAAAATAGGTTCTAATTTTGCGGTGAGATTTTTGAGATCATAATCGACCTCCCCTTCATAAAAATCGGCGGCATCGTTAAGCAGTTGATCGATTTGACCGGTCTCTTCACCGACGGCCACCATTTGCAACACTAGCGGCGTAAACAACTGGCTCTGATTCGACACCCGCAGCATAGAATCACCCGACTCGATACCACGGCGCATCGCCACGATGCGGTCATGCATATAGGCGTTGTCGACTGCATCGGCGACGAGGCTGAGCGCCTGAGTCATTGGCACGCCAGCGCTGAGCATCATCGAGAAGCTACGGCAATAACGTGATAGGGTCGAGCGCTCGATAATGCTGCCCACCGCAGGGATCTTGAGCTTCCACTGATCCCACTGTTTCTCGCCCTTCTCGCTGTTATGCCAGTAGCGGGTCCCAACAAACCCCAGCAGCAGCCCCAGCAATAATAGATACCAATAATTGACAAAAAAGTTCGAGGTGGCGATCAACAATTTGGTGGCCCAAGGCAAGTCAGCACCAAAACGAGAAAACATCTCGGCAAACTTGGGGATCACCATAATATTAAGCACCACCATGGCCAACGCTACGGCGATTAATACAAAAATGGGGTAGCGCATCGCGGCTTTAATTCGACGGCGCGTCTCTTGTTCGCGCTCGATATAACCCGAGAGCTGAATAAAAGCATCTTCGAGCTTACCCGTGTTCTCTCCCACATGGATCATCGACACAAACAGCGCATCAAAGACATCTGGATGATGATTCATCGCCGACGATAAGGGCCGACCAGCGGTCAACTGCTCAGAAATATCTTTTAACGCCAGCTTCATTCGCTGTGAATGGGTGCTCTCCGACAACCCTGCTATCGCGCGTAAAATAGGGATCCCTGAACGTGTTAATGAGTACATCTGCCGAGTAAAAATTTGTAACTCATCTAACCCTACCTTGCCTTTAAACAGGGTTCCTAAATTAAAGTCACGCTTAGGTTTAGTTTCAATCAGCTCTAGAGGGATCACCGCGCGCGACATTAATTGGTCGGCGGCGGCGCTTGCCGATACGGCGTCGAGCCGTCCGGTCACCGCCTTGCCTTGGGCGTCTCTACCACGGTACTGATAAACCGGCATGGTTATCCCTCACTCTGTGGGCTATGCATCTGACTCGCCAGCGGTATCTGGGTCTCAGAGGCATCCTCTACCAACTTAGCCACTTCCTCTATGGTGGTGATGCCTTGGGCGAGGTAATCAAAGGCCGATTCGGCCAATGGCGTAAAGTTAGGACTGCGATAAGCTGCAGCGGCAAAATCTTGTGGGTTACCACTGCGCATCGCCTCAATCATGGCATCATCGAGTTCTAAAATTTCAAACACCCCCACTCGGCCACGATAACCGCTACCACCACAGCTTTGACAACCTGTACCGATACGTAAATTGGCGTGGGAAAAATCACGTCTGCTTACCGAACTAAGCCAGGCATTATCTTGGGCGCTCATCTCATAGGGCTGCGCGCAATGCTGGCATACCCGGCGCACCAAACGCTGAGCAATAATGACCCGCAGCGCACTGGCCACCAAGTAACTGGCGGCGCCCATATCGAGTAAGCGCAGCGCACTGGTCACGGCATCGTTAGTGTGCAGGGTCGATAACACAAAGTGACCGGTAAGCGCGCCTCGCAGGCCAATTTCGACCGTTTCTTGGTCACGCATCTCCCCCACCATGATGATGTCGGGATCTTGACGTAACGTGGTGCGCAATACATTAGAAAAATCTAGGCCAATCTTGTGATTCACTTGCACCTGATTGATGCGAGGCAATTGATATTCAATCGGATCTTCAACAGTAATAATTTTACGATCAGCGGTGTTGAGTTCACTGAGTACACCATACAAGGTGGTGGTTTTACCGCTACCCGTGGGCCCCGTCACCAATAGCATACCGTGGGGACGCTTAATCTGTCGCCGTACTCGGGCGAGCATGGCAGGCGGCATGCCGGTTTCATTAAGCGTTAACAGCCCAGCGGATTGGTCGAGCAAACGCATCACCACAGATTCGCCATGATAAATCGGCATGGTCGACATACGCACATCAATCTTATGGCCCTTGACCGTCATGTGAAAACGGCCATCTTGGGGCAAACGTTTCTCTGAAATATCCAGCCCAGCCATCAACTTAAGGCGTAACACTAGCGCGGCTGCGATATTGACTTCCGACAGGGTATGCTCCTGCAACTGGCCATCAATACGCTGACGAATACGCAATACTTTTTCGCCCGGCTCAATATGAATATCCGAGGCGCGCATCTGCACCGCGTCCTCAAAAATCGACTGCAGTAACTTAACCACTGTGGTTTCATTGTCACTGTCGGCATCGGTCAAACTGGCCAGATTAAATTGATCGTCGGCGGCATACTCCTCATCGAGCTTGCCCGCGATCTGCGCAATTTCACCTGTGCGGCGATACAAATTATCAAATGCGTGCAGCAGTTGAGTTTCGGTCACCACCGCAATTTGGATCGTTTTAGGGGCAAGCAACACTTCGATGTTATCCATCGCCTGCAGATCGGCCGGATCGCTCATGGCCACTAACACGCTGTCACCGTGATCTTCAACCACTAAGGCGCGATAACGGCGCGCCTGAACCTCTGGCAGTAAATTCACCACTTGCGGTGCGATCGCTCGGCGGCTGATATCCAAAAAGGGAATATTAAGCTGCTGAGATAAAAACCTCAGTAGCTGCTCTTCACTGATATAAGCCAGATCGATTAAGGTGCGCCCCAGTTTTTTACCGGACTTTTTTTGCTCCGCCAAGGCCTGAATTAGCTGTTCTTCGCTAATGATCTGTTCTTGTACCAACAGGTCGCCTAGGCGCATTTTTAACTTGGGTTTCACTCAACATCTCCTAACTGCGCTAAACGTTGTTCGATAAAGGCGCTGGCAGAGGCTGATAAGCCATCGAGAGCCAACGCTTGGCGATAGGCTTGTTTCGCGGATAAAAACTGTTGCTGAGAGTCGAGCGCATAGGCCAGCCCCATCCACCATTTGGCTTGATTGGGATCGACTCTCGTCAGCTGGCGATAACTCTGCTCAGCCAACGCAAACTGTTGTACTTGCTGCGCTAAATGGCTCTGCATGGTCCACTTTTGCACTGCAAGCAGATCAGCATCAGGAATCGTCGCTAACGCCGCTAATGCCTTATCTATGGCCCCGGATGCCTCATACAGCCTGGCTTGCAGTAGGGCATAATTAAAATGTTCAGGATACAAGACTCGCCCTTGCGCTAACGTGCTGTCGGCATCGCCGAGCCGCCCTTGACCATAGTAGAGCGCCGCTAAATGTTGCCTTGCCTGATGCAGGCTAGGATCGAGGCCAATCGCTTCAGAAAAATAGTCCTGGGCCTGCTGAAGTTGCCCCTCATTTTGTGCTCTCTGCCCTAAAGCAAACCGCTTTTGGGCCAGTGCCGATGGCGTGAGCTTAACTTCTTTCACCGCCATTGCACCTGCCACTTGACGAGGCTCTGCCGCGTTAGGCTGGCGCACTAGTTGTTGATTCACCTCACTGGCGGCTACTCTATTTTTGTCTGATGTATGTTGCATCGCAATATGTCTGCCCGCATTGTCGCCAGTGATGGCATCGACGCTGCCATGGGGACTGCTATCGGTATTGGGGTTTGCCTTCGCATTTGTCGTGATATTCGCCGCTAATGTTTGGTTATCTATCCCCTTAGCCGCGACATCAGGCAACTGCTGCTGTGACTCTGCCAGCGCGTTCATATCCTTTGCTTCTGTAGGCTCAGATGACGCTAACTCTTGTGCCGCGACATTGACTGCGGGCAGCTGCGCTTGCTGTAAATCTTGCTCAAGCTGGGTATTATTTTGGGTTAAAATGGCCAGCTGCTGCCACGCCATGGTGGCGCCAATAGTGCCACATACAGACAATAACAAGAGTAAAGCCCAAGGCAAGAGACGAGCAAAAGCACCCGGCGTAGGTGCAACATACTGTACATCAGGCACTGGAAGGGTTTCTATGGGCTGAGCTTGCTGGCGCTTATCGAGATCTTTGAGCATGGTATTAATCACACTCATACGAGTGCCCCACTCACCCAGCGCCACACCGCGATAGAGAGTACTGATACGGTGGCAACCACAGCAAACCACCAGCGTGGACTGCGCCGCTCGGCTCCTGCATCTTCGGTATCGCTAATGGCTGCACGAATATGACGAGGCAGCACTTGTGACGCCCCTTCACCAAAGGCCAATAACAGCGCTTTATGAGACAAAATATTGATCAACCTTGGGATCCCTCGTGCCGCCTTGGCAATATGCCGACAACCACTGGGTGAAAATAACGCGGCGCCTTGATAGCCCGCAATGTGTAACCTATGGGTGAGATAAGCGGCGGTTTCGTCATAGGTTAACGGCCGTAATCGATAGCTAAAGGTGATGCGCTGCCTTAACTGGCGAAACGGCTTTAAACTCAAACGTTCATCTAATTCTGGTTGGGCAAACAACACCACCTGCAATAACTTACGGCTTTCGGTTTCGAGATTGGTAAATAGCCGCAGCGCCTCGAGGCTCTCGTCAGGCAACGCCTGAGCCTCATCTAACACCAGCACAATGGCGTGACCATGGGCCGATAAGGCGATCAGCTGTTGCTGAATTAAGGTGGTCAGCTGCTGTTGATCAATATTGGCTGAGTATTTAAGCCCCAGCTCTAACGCAACCGCCCAGCGCAGTTCAGCGGGCGTGAGATAAGGATTCGGCAGGTACGCACAATGGAACCGAGCGGGAATATCATTAAGCAGCTTGCGGCAGAGAAGAGTCTTACCTGTGCCGACCTCGCCAATCACCTTGATAAAGCCTTCGCCAGTTTGCAACGCCGTTTGCAGCACTTGCAGCGCCTCAACATGAGGCGCTAGCCCAAAGAAAAACTCCGTATTGGGCGTTAATGAAAACGGGGTCTGCGCCATGCCAAAGTGCTGCTGATACAAGTGACGCTACTCCTTTACAGGCTCTGGATACCAACGGTCGAGCAAGGCTTTTGAGCGTTCAAGCTCAGCCTTCCAAGTATCGGCACCGACTACGGTAGGTTTGAGTAAAATCACCAGCTCGGTTTTTCTCAGTGACTGACTGCGGTTGGTAAATACCTCACCAAGCAAGGGGATGTCGCCTAAGAAGGGCACTTTAGAAACCAGCTCAATATTTTCACTCTTCATCAAACCACCAATCACCACCACATCACCGGTGCGCGCTTTAATCACGGTATCTGACTCGCGGATCTCGCTCTGTGCCAGTGGCAACTCCAGAGTGCTGTTAGAAATTTTGATGGATTTATTTTGCTCTTTAATGTCGATAACCGACGGATGAACATGCAGTAACACATTACCTTCGGCATCGATTTGCGGCGTAACATCTAGGGCGATACCAGAGAAAAATGGCGTCAGTTCTACCTCCGGGGTGGTAACTGGTGTGGTGCCCGCCACGGTAGTTGAAGAGACGTCGGTGACAAAATACTCGTCACTGCCCACTTTAATCACCGCCTTTTGGTTGTTCGAGGCGGTCACCCTTGGACTAGACAGCACATCGACATCGCCTTGGGTATCGAGCAAGGTGATCATACTAGCGAAATCACTGCCAGTGATTTGTAAGGAGGTTACGCCCCCTATCGCGGCGCTGATCTGATCGCCAAACGAACCCGCCGAGGTACCAAAGTTAACACTGGTATTACCATTGGCTAAAGCGGTGCCCACGACGTTATCCCACTGGATCCCCTGCTGATAACCGTCCGACAAGGTGACCTCTAAAATTTTGGCTTCGAGGATCACTTGCCGTTGCAGGTGACTCTCGGCAGTTTGCAAGAAGGTTTTCACCTGACGTAACTCGTTAGGAAAGGCGCGAACCGTGACTAAACCGGCCTGCGGCGTAATGACCACTTGGCGGCCGTTGCCTGTCTCGCCAACAATCGACACTAAGGTCTCTTTCAAGTCGCCCCAAAAATCACTCTTGGTGGTCGACCGGATAAAGGTGCCATTGGTGGTGTCGTTACTGTTATTGTTGTTCGAATCGTTATTGGAGCCAAAATTACCGTTATTATTGTTACCGTTGTTATTGCTGTTGCTGTTTGAGTTATTGGTATCGGAGATTCGTCCCGAGTTGACCGAAGTGAGCGAAAGGCCGTTGCGCTCCATGTGCAGGTAATTTAGCGCGAAGGTCTCGGTGCGCATGCCCGCAGGATAGACGCGTAAAATACGCCCATCACGACTCACTTCATAGCCATAAATATCTTCCACGACTTGCAAGGCTTCACTCAATGTCACCCCTTTTAATGACAGTGAGATCGTGCCGCTGACATTGGGATGCACCGCCACACTCAGTGGGGTGCCCTGCACTAGGCTTGGAAAAAACACCTTGGCATCAACGTCATTAGCCGACACATCGAAACGTCGCTCTGGGGGCATCATGGGCGCTGGGCTCCCCAGTAATGAGGCCGAGGCAAGCTCACGCTGCACCGAGTCTGGCATGACAGCCGCTGGCGGCATATTCACCTGATATTCTTGCTGAGAAATAGAGCTGGATAATGCCGACTTTGACTCGACAGGCTGCGGACGATCCGTTGTCTGACATGCCACTAAAAGCAGCGCCACGAGTGGCGTGAAGGTTCTTATTGCGGTCATTTATTGTCCCTTAGTCTCTGTTACGGCTTGGTACAAGGAGAAGTGTCGGCCATCGGCTAGCCACACGCCTTTGGCGTTAATGCGCACTATTTTAACCCCTTGTACCCGGTCACCTAGGGTGAACATCTTATTATTAAAAATCGCGGTCGCGCTATTATCCGATATCAACACACTGTTTAATTTAAGTGTATCAGCCCCTTGTTGTTGACTGACTGAGTGCGACACCGCGCCAACGCCCGGTTGAGTCGGATCCCGTAACGATTGCGCCTGCGCCGGGATAACCAGCATACAGGCTGAAGCAATCAACAAGGCTAAGCCAGATTTCATCTTATTTCGCCACACTGATAAAGTCCTTATTGATACTTAAGGTGTATAACTCCAATACCACGCTTGCCTTAGGGTGCTTATCGACGCTGTAATCGAGCTGCTTCCAGTAAAGCTTATTGGGCATATTTTCTACCGCTTGCACAAACTTCAGCGTGGCAAAATAGTCGCCCACGAAGGTGAGCTTAATACCATGACTGTACAAATTCAGCTTGTCTTGATCACCGACCGGCAGTAAAGGTTGTGGAGCGAGGGTATCGAACGAATGTAATTTCACTCCTTTAATCTGCCCCAGCAATTGGCTCAACATCGCCGGCATATGCTCAGCTGGCACCATATCAACCATCTGAAATGACAGCTGTTGGTCGATATCCGCCAACTGTTGCTCTAACGTGGTTAATCGTTGCCGATATTCTTGGTCGGGATCTTGGGCTAAGCGCTGCTGATAGAGTTCAATTTGCTGCATTGAGACCTTGTTTTCTGTGGTCATCGCGCTTACTTGACGCTGCAGCGTATCACGCTTAAGCAGTAACGACTCTAATGGAAAATAGAGTAGCGCAGCGATAACCATAAGCGCAGCGCCAGCTATCATCAGCCGCTCACGCTGAGTGAGTACATTAAACTGAGCGCCCCATTGGGACCAAAATGGCTTCATTGGCTCGACTCCTTTGCGGCTTCACTGCGAAGCACGAATGACAGCGGCTCGCCTTCGCCCCGGCTGATGGTCAAGGTGCTAAAGGCTTGCCCTTTTAAGGTATCGACCTGCTTTAAACGCTCCACCCAACGCGGCACATCCTGCGGCGCACTGCTGTAGCCTTCAAATATCACTTGTTTTTCCATAATCTGGATACGGGTCAGCCATGTGCGACTGTCTGCCACACTGGCCAAGTCGGTTAATAAGGAGGAGTAGCCATGACTGGTGAGCGCTTGCACTTGGCCGAGCTCACCCAGCAATTGGCGTTTCAGCTCAAGCTGCTGGGTCACCAGATCCACCTTAGCCACTAACGTCGGTGAAGCCCCGCGCGCGCCGAGCTGCTGCTCTAACTGCAGTTTTTGGCGGTCATAGTCTGCCTTTTGCGCGCTTAATTGCGTATGTTGTTGCTGCAGACGATTAACGCTCCAATAGGTGATGCCATTGGCTATCAGTAACAAGAGTCCCACCGCTATCGCCACTTGGCATAAACGTGCAAAAGAGAGCCGTAATTGGGGGGGTAACAGTGAGGGATGAAATAGGTTAACCCTGAGTTTTTGCGCCATCTACGCCACCTCCTGTTGAGCATCTCGACTAAACTCGGCGTAAGCAAGCTCAGCCAGTTTGTCTGCGACGCGCTCGCAGGGGATCACCTCGACCTGCTGGTCAAAGTTGGCCGATAGCAAATTAGCCAACTCATTACGATCGCCTTCCATTAACAAGTCAATTGAGGCCACCGGGGCTTGACGGAATTGGCTTTCAAAGTAATCCATCGAGCGTTGCAGCTCGATACTCAGATTATCGGCTATACCTAAACGCAGATCCGCCGCCGATACCGTATCTATCTGATTAAAGCCTCTGACGCTGCGCTGCATAAACAGTTGCCCCTGCTTAATCACAGCCAGCATCAGCTCACTGTTTGGCATATGGCACAAGACCAATCTCGCTTGATTGTCATTCACCTGATAATTACTGATGGCCATCTCTTCAATACTGATGCCGGCAATGGTGAGTTCATGTTGCTTAGCGGCCAACGCCAAAGCGCTGAGCATGGCACGCTCGGCCACCACCACAGTTAACTTGTTGCTACTCGATTGCGGCGCTTCAAAATAATCTAAATGCAGCGCATTGACGGGTTTGACCACCATATCTTTAATCGACCAAAATAAGGCTTGGCTTATCTCTTCATCGGCAACCGGTGGCTTGTCGACTAGTAGCAATTGGTAATAGCAATCGCTAAGGACAATGTGCATATTGGCAGCGGGAATTTGTTCAGCAAGACTTGCCAAAGCAAGATGCCAATCATGTTTGATTAGCGGAATTTTAATCAAGGCTGGCGATTCAGCCCCGCAATATACCGTCAGTTCGTCGACGCCAATATAAACACCAACATTAGCACTAGGGTGTGATGTTTGCCAAAAAGCCAGTTTACTGAAAAAACGTTGTTGCATTAAGCTGTGCCCACTATGTTATGCCCAATCTGAGTTGAGACACCCAAACCACCAAAAAATCCAATCACAGCGCAATATCGAACCAGAGGGTAAGTGTTAAACATCGAAAAAATTGTGGTCATTGTAGCGACTAATTTCTTAATTTTATAGAAAAAAGCCCAGAACCATGCGATATCTTCAATTTAGTTCACTCTAGCATAGTCATATTTGCCAACGCCCTTACCCCTCTCACTATTATATTTCTTGTACCGGATCGCTAAACAGGCTGCCCTGCCCGGCACTGACCCCTAGAATTTTAAGGGTTTGCCACTCTTCGAATGACTCTATCGCTTCGGCAAACACCCGCACTTCAGCGCGATATAAGCCGCCGATAAGGCTTCTTACAAACAATTGATTCTCTTGGCGTAAATGAATCTGCCGCACGATAGAACGATGCAATTTAATGATATCGAATTTACAGCTAGTGATGTATTGCATGCTCACCACCTGTTGGCCAACTCGGTCAACGCACAGGCTAGCCCCCATTTTACTGATCATATTCAATGTGGGCGTTAACTGCTCAATATTATTGACCACAATATCTTCATTGACCTCAATAATAAGTTTGCATGCCAGATTACGGTATTCGAGTAAGGTGGTTTTAAACCAACGAATAAATGCCCGGCTGGTCAGGGTATCGAGGCTAAGATTGATACTGTAACGCTGAGTGCTTTGAGGGTTGCTGCCTAACAAGTCAAATAACACAGCTTCTATCACCTGACGCTCAATTTGAGGGGTAAGACCGCACTTAATCGCCATGGGTAAAAACAGGGTGGCCCGAACCAAGTTACCTTTGCTGTCGCGTAGCCTACTCGACACCTCTCTGTGGTGCTCTACCCCATCACTGTCCAACACCGGCTGAGAATAGATAACCACCCGCTTGTTAACCAGCGCATACTCTAAAAAGCTGCGCCAACGCACCGAACCTCGGGCAAACTCTTCATCGACGGCCCCCTTGTCATACATAAACCAGCCGCTAGGTCCCTGAAACTGCGCTGCACGTAACGCCATTTCCGCCTCTTCAATCAACTGCTCTTTACTGTCGCCCACCTTAAAATAAGCCACACCAATATGGAAAAAATCATCACGATTAACCAAGTCATCCAATGGCTGTGCCAAACAGACCTTAAGCAATTTAGCCACCAGCTTTTCAACATCGACCAAGGAAATTTGCGGAATAACAATGGCAAACTGATTATAAGAACGGCGTGAAAAAATACTGTTAGCGTAACTGTTGAGCAACTGGTTAATGTCATTAATGGTGTGGCTCAGCATCTCTTGGATGGTGAACTCATCATGCTCTTGCTGCAATAGATCCAGATCTTCCATCTCAAGCAGCAACAGCACTCCTGGGGCGATCATCCCCTGATCGTTACTTAACGCATCGAGCCGATTTTTTAAAAACAACCGATTTCCTATGCCCGTGACGGGATCGAGGAAGGTGTTAGACCGAATCACCTTATCGAAACGCGCTCGCTGTTTTTGCGCATCATCGAGTTCCAGCAGCAATTGTGTTAAGGCACGGTTAATGAGCCTTGGTCGCCCATGACCACGTTCGGCCAAAGCTTTGTCATAATCGCCAGATAAGATAAGGTGGCTACGCTTAGCTAAATCTTCAATGCCTTCGAGTTGTTGGGCTAACCAGAGATATCCCCAGCGCACAAAGCTCGCGATAGCCGTTAAGCCTAGCAGCAAAATCAACCCGCCATAACCACTGATCTGATTGAATTGCAGCGGACGGGGCAAACTGAGCTCAAACATAAGCGCTGCTTGATCGGCTGTAGCGGACAAACTTGCTATTGGCGCGACAGGTAAGATGGCACGTTCATAACGAATAACGCGCCGCTCGCCTTGAGGACTATCATAGCGATATAACACCTCATTTTGACGTGTTAACACAAACTGCTGTGCCTGATAGGCCGACAATAGTTGTGGTAGCCAAAGATCGAGCCCTTGTATATGCGCTGGCGTTTGATGCTGCGACAAAATAGTGCTGAGTTGTGTGACTTGCTGTCGCTGCTGTTTATAGGTCAGCTGTACTACACTAAACACCGCAGTCAGCAGAAAAATAAACGCCATTGCCACTAGCGATAACAGCCAGAAACTGGTGAGCTTTTTAGTTAATAGTACATTTGCTTTCATGCCGCTTCCTGCAGAATTATTGTTATATTTTTTGCTGCTACTGGTTTTTATACCAATAAAATTAAATGGTTAATTTATTAATGCGACAAATGTTTATCTACGCTCGTTAGCCAATGGCTAAATGTAACCCTGATAAAGTCAAAATCAGCTTAATTACCATACAAACAAACCGTATTGGGTACAAATAAAAAAAGGGCCCTCAGGCCCTTTATCAGTCAGCGGGATATCGCTTACGCCATATAGTGCTCTGGCAAGGTTTCTATCGCCGCCACACCCGAGTCGATAGCCGCTTGCGCTACCGCCTTGGCTACGTTTGAGAGTAGACGTGTATCCATCGGCTTAGGGATGACATACTCTGGGCCAAATGTTAACTCAGAGACATCAGGATAAGCGGCCAATACGGCGGCAGGTACTGGCTCTTTGGCCAATGCCGCAATCGCATGCACTGCGGCAATCTTCATTTCATCGTTAATTTGCGAGGCGCGCACATCCAGCGCACCGCGGAAAATAAATGGGAAGCATAAGACGTTGTTAACTTGGTTAGGATAATCACTGCGACCCGTTCCCATGATCAGATCTTTACGCACGTCATGGGCAAGCTCGGGTCTGATCTCAGGATCTGGATTAGAACAAGCAAAAATCACTGGTTTGTCGGCCATTAACATAACATCGTCAGCGGTTAATACATCTGGACCCGATAGACCCAAGAACGCATCGGCTCCTTTGATCACATCTTGTAAGGTACGTTTGTCGGTGTTGTTGGCAAACAGGGCTTTGTACTCGTTAATATCTTCACGACGAGTATGGATAACCCCTTTACGGTCAAGCATGTAAACGTTTTCACGCTGCACGCCACACTTTACAAGCATGGTCATACAGGCAATCGCGGCTGCGCCAGCGCCCATACAAACAAAAACCGCTTCTTCCAGTTTTTTGCCTTGGATCTCTAGTGCGTTGATCATTCCCGCCGCGGTAACAATGGCTGTACCATGCTGGTCATCATGAAATACCGGTACGTTACAACGCTCGATTAGGGCCTTTTCTATTTCAAAACACTCTGGCGCCTTAATATCTTCAAGGTTAATACCACCAAAGGTATCGGCAATGGCCTCAACGGTATTAATAAACTCTTCCGTTGTACGGTGTTTCACTTCAATATCTGTCGCATCGATATTAGCAAAATGTTTGAACAATAATGCCTTACCTTCCATTACAGGTTTTGACGCCAGCGGTCCAAGGTTACCTAGGCCCAAAATTGCCGTGCCGTTAGAGATAACTGCCACGGTATTTCCTTTAGCGGTAAAGCGATAGGCGTTATCAGGGTTGGCGGCAATTTCACGGACAGGTTCCGCGACACCAGGGCTGTACGCCAACGCCAGATCCATACTGGTCTCGGCGGGCTTGGTCAGGCTAACTGCGGTTTTACCTGGAACGGGGAACTCATGGTAGTCAAGGGCTTGTTGACGAAAATCGGCCATCTTAATAATCCTGAAAAGTGCGACAAGTTAAATCTTAGAGTGAGGTCTTACGCCCTACTATCTCAGCCTGAATCAAACAGAGCTAAGCTGTAGCGTCGTTAGAGGCTAAGATACTCGAATCAACCCACTTTTTAAACAAGATATTAGAAAATTTCAGTTTATTATGTCAGCAAACAGGCTAAGGCTCATTTTGCAAACTTATCTGGGATGGATGATAACTGATCATCTGCCATTTTTTGTAGGAATAATACAACTCTCCACGCACAATTACGCGGCTTTGAAGCAAGTCCAAGGTCAAAATGTTGTTAAATTTACCAGATTCTTCTCTACGTATGCCTACATAAAATATTTCATCGATAATGAGCCACAAATATTGCCCTTTTGTTTCAAAACCGGTCACAGTACCAGCCACCTCTCGCCAACGGTTCAAATCATCTCGGTTAAGTTGCTCAACGCGCTTCGCTTGATAACTAGGATGGCGCCATAACCCCTGCTTTGTTGCTCTGGCTTGGCGCTCTAATGTGTCGAAACATTGCCAAAAGTAATCATTGTGATACACCCGGCTTTTAGCATAGCCATGATTAAGCAGCAACTCTTGCAAATGCTCGCCCGCTTGAGTGAAAACATAAGCTAAGGTTCTACCGTGGGGATCTAAACGTTTGCGATCGAACGCTAACTGTAACGTTTGTCCGGCCTGAACCTGTTGCAGTAAAAACTGACGTGCCTGATTGGCAAACGGCTCAGATAATTCGGGATATTGCGAGTCTATTTCTGGTGCATCGACACCAATAAGCTGTACCTGGCGATCATCACTGAGAACTAACGTGTCGCCATCGATAACATGACTGAGTGTCACGGTTTCATCGAATTGGGTGGGCACACAGACACTGGGCTGGGCTGCAAAACAGTAGCAGGGCAATAAACCGCATAAGACGAGTAGGTATCTGCTGTATCTGTTCATCTATAATCATATCCTTCGATTAACGGTTCACTTAGATAGCCTGAATTCAGTATGACCATTCATGAATTGAAATCGATAATGGCCCAGGCTGCTTTATATCAAACTGACCTTACATACTGTCAGGGTTTAGCTTACACAACAATCCATAATCAGCCGTTAATCATCCAAATCGCAGGCAACAAAAAAGGCACCATTAAGGCACCTTTTTTCACGTTCATTGCAAAAGTAATAATTACTTCTTGCCAAGTGCGCCGAAACGCTTGTTGAACTTGTCGATACGTCCGCCAGTATCCATAACTTTCTGGGTACCAGTGTAGAATGGGTGACATGCACCACATACGTCCAAATGCAGTGGCTTACCTGCAGTTGAGTTTACTTTGATAACGTTGCCACAAGTACAAGTTGCAGTGATTTCTGCATAATCAGGATGAATGCCTGGTTTCATTGGGATTACCTCAAGTTAAAGGCCATGTCGCTCTTCCAACCCGAAGTCGGACACCACATGCAGTTAATAGAATATTCAGGCGCGAGATAGTACAGGATACGACCAGGAGATACAAGCATAGGCTGCACCTATCAGAGTAATTATCATCATGACCGTTGTACTCGCCATCCTGCCAGGCGCAGCATTAACCTCTGTATTGGCTCACTTCTAGACTCAGGCAGTCAATAGAGCTTAGCTTACATGGCCTCAAATATCTGCTGAGCTTGCTTGGCATCGCGATAACGCTCCTTCACGCGATGCGATGGGCAACGCAGCACCACGTCGGCGCGCAGACCATGGATTTGACCTCGATTAAATGCATTGGGATTGGCATCAAAAATCGCCAACATGGCGCCGTAAGGGCTCAGTTGCCATGGCTTGGCGTAGGCACTGCCAATACGCCATAGGGTTTGCTGCGCATCGTAGTTTAGCTGACAATCGGCCTGCACTAAATCTGCCGCCACATCCCCTTGCGGGGCATTTTGCCGAGCCTTGGACTGAGCTTTTAATGGCTTTGAGGATTGCGTGGTTAGCGTATTGCTTGCCACCAGCGGCTTGGCTGTGATGCTTGGCTTAGACTGAGCCGGGAAATGCGCTGAGCGAGCAGCATCAAACAGTGTAATCCGCTTAACCTCGCGCCACTGGTTAACGTGATACTCCTGCACAATCAACTCGGCACTGGCGTCGGTCACATCTTCAAGACCGGTGAGTTGCAACATAAAATTATTCACCGGTGTAACCATTAAACGTTCTTGTCCACTTTGCTGCGCCACCACAAACTGCAATTTGTCGACACTAGGCTGGTCGGTCACTATGTTAAGTTTGAGCTTAGGATTGAACCCAAGATTAAATTGCACTTGATTAATACTCACGTGAGTCACTGCCGCCCAGCCAAAGTGGCTTACCGATAGCTGCGCGAGTAATAGGAGGTACATCAGAGTTTTCATAGCCACATTTTTATAGTCAAAAACCGTACAACTATTAAGCACAAATCCTGCTAACGATTCAATCTATTTATCCACTGCAACAGGGACCACAACGCCACTAAGCTCCCGAAAACATGGTAAAACCGCCGCCAAGAAAAGATAGTGGTAGCCCTAACGATGTACGCTGGTTACACTTGTTCTACCTTAAGTTTGCTTGTCTGGTTTTATGTCTGTGTTTGTCGAAGTTGCCCTGCCCGTCCCACTACGCCAAAACTTTAGTTATCGCGTCAAAGAGAGCGACAGCCCTCTGGCGGTCAAAGGCGTGCGCGTGAAAGTTCCATTTGGTCGTCAGCAACTTATAGGCTTAGTCACAGGGGTAACTGACACCTGTGATTTAGCGCCGCAGCAGATAAAATCGGTAAGTGAATTTTTAGATACTGAGCCACTGCTGCCCGACTCTTTATATCAACTGACTCAATGGGCGGCGCGCTACTATTTTTGCAGTGTGGGCCAAATGCTCTCCCAAGCCCTGCCGGTCGCCTTACGAAAAGGCGCACAGGTTAGCGCCGAAAGCACCCGTTTTTGGTGCCTAACCAGCGCAGGGCAAGCTGCCGATCTCGACACCTTAAAGCGCGCGCCAGCCCAACGCAAAGTGATGCAACATTTGCTGCAAGGTGAGCTGACTCAAGAAGAATTAAACGCGCTCGAACTGAGTAAACCCGCGCTAAAAGCATTGCAGGAGCGTGGCTGGATAACCCACCAAGACAGAGCCAATCAACTCGACCTTAGCTGGCGCGACAACTTAACCCTCGATGAAGAGCCCCATAAGCTCAATCCAGAGCAGGCAATTGCGGTGGCAACCCTCAACCAGCAAACAGGCTATCACTGCACCTTACTCGAAGGGATCACCGGCTCGGGCAAGACAGAGGTCTATTTAGCCTTGCTAGAAACCGTGCTCAAACAGGGGAAGCAAGCACTCATTTTAGTCCCCGAAATTGGCCTAACACCGCAAACCATCAGCCGTTTTAAGCAACGTTTTAAGGTGCAGGTCGCGGTGATCCACTCAGGATTGACGGACAATCAGCGCCTTAGCGCCTGGCGACAGGCTCGCGCGGGTGAAGCGGCCATCATTATTGGCACGCGCTCGGCGCTGTTCACCCCGATGCGTTATCCCGGCATTATCATCTTAGATGAAGAGCACGATAGCAGCTTTAAACAGCAAGAGGGGGTGGGCTATCACGCCCGCGATTTAGCCGTGATGCGTGGCCATTTAGAAAAAATCCCCGTGTTACTTGGCAGCGCCACGCCGTCACTGGAAACCCTGCAAAATGCCCTTAGCGGTCGCTACCAACACCTAAGCTTAGGGGAACGCGCCGGCGCGGCCGAAAAAGTGCGCCAAGGCATTATCGATATTCGTAATCAGCCGCTCAAAAATGGGCTGTCTCATGCGCTACTCAATGAGATGCGTATTCACCTCGATGCGGGCAATCAGGTGCTGCTGTTTCTCAATCGCCGTGGATTCGCCCCCGCCCTGTTGTGCCATGAATGTGGCCACCTGCATGAGTGTGATCGCTGTGATGCCTTTTTTACCGTGCATCAATCATTGGGCGAAATTCGCTGTCATCATTGTGGCAATCAGTACGCCATACCGCGCCAGTGCCATCAATGTGGTAGCACCATGTTGATGGGCCAAGGGGTGGGCACAGAACAATTAGCCGAAGCGCTGGCGAAAGAGTTTCCCCAATATCCTGTGGTGCGCATCGACCGTGACACCACCAGCCGCAAAGGGGCGCTCGAGGGTCATCTCAATGCCATCCACAAGGGGGAATATAAAATCTTGGTCGGTACCCAGATGCTGGCAAAAGGGCATCACTTTCCCGATGTTACCTTAGTGGGGTTGCTGGACGTAGATGGCGCCCTCTTTAGCGCCGATTTTCGCGCGCCAGAGCGCTTTGGCCAGCTCTATACCCAAGTGTCGGGACGCGCAGGGCGAGCCAGCAAAGCTGGCACGGTATTATTACAGACCCATCAGTGCGATAATCCCATCTTGCGCGAGCTGATGCACAAAGGTTACGGTGAGTTTGCTCGGGGTCAATTAGAGGAGCGCAAGCAAGCCTTGTTACCGCCAGCATGGCACATGTTGCTGCTGCGCGCCGAAGCCCATCGCGCCGAAGATGCTGATGAGTTTTTACAGCAGATTGCCGCTATCTTACCGCAAAATGAGCAGTGTGAAGTGATAGGCCCAATGCCTGCACCCATGGACAAAAAAGCGGGCAAATTTCGCCGCCAATTGATGTTTCAAACCAAAGAGCGCAGCCTGCTACAAAAGTCGTTCGAGGTCGCGCTACCACAAATCGAAGCCTTACCCTTGGCCAAAAAGTGCCGCTGGAGCTTAGATCGCGACCCGCAAGATCTGTTGTAATAAAAAATATGCCAAATAGCACATAAAATTCATGCCAGAGGATAGCAATTAGCCACCACTAGCGGCTAAAATGTACGGTTATCCCTGAATCTTTTTATCTTTAAGTAACTGTCGATTAAACGCCAATGAAATCACATATTCAATCTTTGCTCGAACAAGCCATTCAGACCCTAAAGCAGCAGGAGATCGTGCCTGCCGATTTTGAAGCGCGCATTCAAGTCGACCGAACTAAAGACAAAACCCACGGTGATTTTGCCACTAACTTAGCCATGATGTTGACTAAAGTGGCGCGCAAAAATCCGCGTGAGTTAGCCCAGCTGATCATCGACAGTTTGCCGCAAGACAGCCAAGTGGCTAAAGTGGAAATTGCAGGGCCGGGCTTTATCAACTTCTTTATTGATGACAATGCCTTAGCCACACAGCTAATGACAGCGCTCAAAGACGATCACCTTGGCGTGGTACTTCCCACCCCACAAACTGTGGTGGTTGACTACTCGTCACCAAACCTTGCCAAAGAGATGCACGTAGGCCACCTACGTTCAACCATCATTGGTGACAGTGTGGTACGCGCACTGGAATTTCAGGGTCACAAGGTGATCCGTCAAAACCATGTTGGCGATTGGGGCACCCAGTTCGGCATGTTACTGGCTTACATGGAAGAACTGCGCGCCGCGAAAGGCGAGCAAGCCAAAATGGAACTGTCAGATCTTGAAAGTTTCTACCGCGCCGCCAAAGTGCGCTTCGATGAGTCAGAAGAGTTCGCCATCCGCGCCCGTAAGCTGGTGGTGGAACTGCAGTCAGGCGATGAGTACTGCAACAAATTATGGCGTGAGTTTAACGACATATCCTTAAGCCACTGCCATCAAGTATATGAGCGTTTAGGCGTGAGCCTGACTCGCGCCGATGTGCGCGGTGAAAGTGCTTACAATGACGATTTAGCCCAAGTTGTGGCCGACCTTGACGCACAAGGCCTATTGTCTGAAAGCAATGGCGCTAAAGTGGTGTTCCAAGACGAATTTAAAACCAAAGAGGGTGAGCCGCTGCCGGTGATCATCCAAAAAGCCGATGGCGGTTATCTGTACGCCACCAGTGATTTGGCGGCGATGCGCTATCGCTCAAATGTGCTTAAAGCCGATCGCGCGCTCTACTTTGTCGACCTGCGCCAAGGGCTACACTTCCAGCAAGTGTTTAATTTAGCGCGCAAAGCCAACTTTGTTAATCCGAACATGAGCCTTGAGCATATGGGCTTTGGCACCATGAACGGCGAAGATGGCCGTCCATTCAAGACCCGCTCCGGTGGCGTCGTGAAACTGGTGGATCTGCTCAGCGAAGCAGAAACGCGCGCATTAGAATTAGTGCGCAGCAAAAACCCAGATATGGATCAAGCTGAGCTGGAGCAGATCGCTAAAGTCGTGGGCATCAGCTCGGTCAAATATGCCGATCTGTCGAAAAACCGTACCAGCGATTACATCTTCAGCTTTGAGCAGATGCTCAGTTTTGAAGGCAACACCGCACCTTACCTGCTTTACGCCTATACCCGCGTAGCCGGTATTTTCAAGCGTGCCGCCGATATAGACTTAAGCGATGCCAGCATCACACTTGAGCATGACAAAGAGAAAGAGCTTGGCACTAAATTGGCCCAGTTTGGCGAAGTGCTTAATCGCATGGTCGACAAAGGTCAGCCCCATGCCCTATGTGGTTACCTGTTTGAGCTTGCGGGTGCATTCTCAAGCTTTTATGAGGCCTGCCCAGTCCTTGCGGCCGATTCAGAAGCCGAGAAGAAGAGCCGTTTACTCTTGTCGCAACTTACCGCCAAAACGTTGAAACAAGGTCTAGATCTATTAGGTATCGACACCTTAGAGCGCATGTAACGAAAGGCGGTAACATGAGCAATCGCGACTACGCCAACAGAAAACCGGCCAAAAAAGGCCGGTCCCGTGGTGGCCGAGGAAAATCGGCTACCCAAGCACCACGACGCTTACCGATATTGCTGACCTTAGTGACAGTCGCCCTACTGGGCGGCTTTAGTTATTTTCTCTGGAGCATTAACGATAGCGCCGACGAGCAAGCGCCAGCCCCTGTGGTTAAACCGGCAATTCAACCTAAGGTTGAAAAGCGCGATCCTAACGCCTTGCCGCCCAAACCCAAGGAAGAGTGGACTTATCAGCGCGAATTAGAAAATAAACGCGTTGAAGTCGATATTCCAGAGCAGACCCAACCGACTCGTCCCTATCAGATGCAGTGCGGCTCCTTTAGAAAAGAAGCCCAAGCCAATGAGATGAAGGCGATGATAGCCTTTCAAGGACTCGAAGCCCAAGTGCGAAGAGTAGAAGGCAGTAGCGGCATATGGTACAAGGTGGTACTTGGTCCTTATGATCGTAAACGCATGGCTGAAAGGCAGCGCCATGTGCTACAGCGCGGTGGCCTCAACGGTTGCCAGATTTGGTTTTGGGAAGGCAGTTAAGCCTCTATTAACTGAAACGGGCCTAGTGCCCGTTTTTTATTGCCCCCCTTTTTTGGCCTGCTGTAAATGATGAAAAATACCGCAACCGCACGCAGTTTCAGCTTAAAAAACGGCAAACGCTAACAACGGCCACTCACTTGCCTTGAATTTTTAACGGCCGTCCCCCATATCTTAAACATTGTCCACCGATGGGTTTCCTACCCCTCGGCTAGAGAAGAGGAAATATCGTGACCACAATCGTTTCAGTACGTCGCAACAATCAAGTTGTCATTGCCGGTGATGGCCAAGTCTCACTGGGAAATACAGTGATGAAAGGAAACGCAAAAAAGGTTCGACGCCTTTACCATAATAAAGTCCTCGCCGGATTTGCTGGCGGTACTGCCGATGCATTCACCTTGTTTGAGCGCTTCGAAGCAAAATTAGAGATGCACCAAGGACACCTGATGCGCGCCGCGGTCGAAATGGCCAAAGATTGGCGTTCAGACAAGGTGCTACGCAAGCTCGAAGCCCTATTGGCCGTAGCCGATAGCGAATGCTCATTGATCATTACGGGTAACGGTGACGTAGTGCAACCAGAGAACGATCTGATTGCCATCGGCTCAGGGGGTAATTTTGCCCAAGCCGCGGCCACGGCGCTGCTTGAAAATACCGAGCTCAGCGCGAAAGAGATCGCTGAGAAATCGTTAACTATTGCCGGTGATATCTGCGTGTTCACCAACCAATTCAAAACGATAGAAGAACTGAATTACTGATCTTGAGCTCAGCTCGAAATCAATAACCAATGCAGCATGCATTAAGGGAAAACTATGTCTGAGATGACTCCTAGAGAGATTGTTCACGAACTGGACAGTCATATCATTGGCCAACAAGCGGCAAAACGCTCTGTCGCCATTGCCCTACGTAATCGCTGGCGCCGTATGCAGCTTAACGAAGATCTGCGCCAAGAGGTCACCCCCAAAAATATTCTGATGATCGGCCCAACCGGTGTCGGTAAAACCGAAATTGCTCGCCGTTTAGCCAAGCTGGCCAAGGCGCCTTTTATTAAGGTGGAAGCGACTAAGTTCACCGAAGTGGGCTATGTGGGTAAAGAAGTTGAGCAGATCATTCGCGATCTTACCGACGCCGCAATTAAGCTGACCCGCGAAGAGCAGATGACCAAATGCAAATTCAGGGCCGAAGAAGCCGCTGAAGAGCGCATTCTCGATGCATTATTGCCTAAGCCTAAAGAAGATTGGGACAGCGAAAGCAAAGATGACTCGGCCACGCGTCAGGTATTTCGCAAGAAGTTACGCGAAGGCCAGCTAGACGATAAAGAGATTGAAATTGACATCTCAGCGCCGCAAGTGGGTATCGAAATCATGTCGCCTCCCGGCATGGAAGAGATGACCAATCAGCTGCAAAGCCTGTTCCAAAACATGGGCCCAGGCGCCAGTAAGCGCCGCAAGATGCCCATCAAGGAAGCTTACAAGCTACTTATCGAAGAGGAAGCCGCTAAGCTGGTCAACCAGGACGACCTAAAAGAGCAAGCCATTGAATTGGTTGAGCAGCACGGCATTGTGTTTCTTGATGAAATTGACAAAATTTGTAAGCGCGGTGAATCATCAGGCCCTGATGTCTCACGCGAAGGGGTACAACGTGACCTACTGCCGCTGGTTGAGGGCTGCACTGTCACTACAAAACATGGCATGGTAAAAACCGACCATATTTTATTTATCGCCTCTGGTGCATTCCAGATGTCTAAACCGTCAGATCTGATCCCAGAGCTGCAGGGGCGTTTGCCGATCCGTGTCGAACTGCAAGCGCTATCGGCCGATGATTTTAAACGCATTTTGACCGAGCCGCACGCCTCGCTCACCGAGCAATACGTAGCGCTTATGGCAACCGAAGGCGTTAAGATTGAGTTTACCGAATCGGGTATAGAGCGCATTGCTCAAGCTGCATGGCAGGTTAACGAGCGCACCGAAAACATCGGCGCACGTCGTCTACACACTGTGATGGAGCGCCTAATGGAAGAGCTCTCTTTTGAAGCGTCGGATAAATCGGGTAGCAGCACCATTATCGACGCTGACTACGTTAATGCACACCTGGATAACTTAGTACAAGACGAAGACTTAAGCCGCTTTATCTTGTAATACTTAGGGGCCTAGGCGGTATCACCTAGGCCCCCTTTGTATAAATCTAAGTATTATTGCTCTTTACCTCACATAACAAGGCCAATCAGATGTCTGTAGAAAGCCCCAAGGTCACAGGACTAAAACTCAAGCGCAAGTCTCGCCTATTAGAAGTCAGTTTCGATGATGGCAACACTTACGCGTTAAGCTGTGAACTACTGCGAGTGTACTCGCCATCGGCAGAAGTCCATGGCCACGGTAATCCTGTGCTGGTCACCCATAAGAAAAACGTCAATATCGATGCCATCACGCCCGTTGGTAACTATGCGGTCAAAATTGTCTTCGATGATGGTCACGATACTGGCTTGTTCTCTTGGAAAGTCTTGTATGACTTAGCCACCAATCAGGTGTCATTGTGGGAAAACTATCTCGCCAGACTGCGCGCCGCCAAGGCAAGTCGCGAACCTATGATTGATATGGCCGTTAAATACCATAACTAGGGTCTGTTGACCCTATTTTCAATCTAAGCAAGAGAAACCCGCTGCGTGTCAAAACTCAAAGCCGATGTGTCTATCATCCAAGCAGGCATTTTCAGTCAATGGGATGACGAAAGTGACGCTCTGCCTAAATTTATGAAAGCCACTGTGCATGTGCCTGCCATCCTAGATATCGAATTTGGCTTTGTGGCGCAAATAAAAAAAGCCAAGAATCAAAAACTCAGATATTGCATATATCATCCCGATATTCCTGACGATAAAGGTAATGCCCGCCCACCTTTTGAAGGTGACGTTTTCGTCGCATCTAATGACTGGACATTCTACCTCGGTGACACAATCTGGGCACCTGAACACAACAAAGTGGGCAAGTGGCGCATGACCTTAGCGCTAAAAGATAAGGTGGTCGCCGACAAGACATTTTACGTCCACTTACATGATGAACAGAGCCAAGTCAGTGCCTTTTGGAAACATCGCGGCTATTAATTCCCACCCAAAAACGCCTATTCCAGCGACTCTTAGAGCCTTAATCCCGCTTATTTTGTGAGCCAGGCGGATATTTTGCACATATTGCCGTCAATGCGGACTTATGTCCTCTAGCCATTTTAAAGCGGCCATTACTATCGAGAATAATCATTTACAGAGGATTATTCATGACTGCACATATCAATGGTAAAGTGGGCGACTTTGCCGAAACCATCATCATGCCTGGCGACCCACTGCGCGCTAAATATATCGCCGAACACTACCTCGATGACGCCAAAGAGATCACCAACATTCGTAATATGTTGGGCTATACCGGATTTTATAAAGGCCAGCGTATTTCAGTCATGGGACACGGCATGGGCATCCCTTCAATGGTGCTTTACGCCCATGAACTGATCGCCGAATTTAATGTTAAACGCATTATTCGTGTCGGTAGCCTAGGAGCAACGCAACACCACGTTAAGATTAACGATGTGATCCTAGCGCAAGCAGCAGGCACTGACTCACCCACCAATGCCAAACGTAGCAGCGGCTACCAAATGGCGACCTCAGCCACATTCGACTTACTGCATAAAGCCTACACTATCGCCCAAGAGAAACAGATCAGCGTGAAGGTAGGTAACATTTTCAGTGGTGACATGTATTACGACCCAGATGAAGACATGATCCCTGCCCTAGAACGTTTTGGGGTACTGGGCGTCGATATGGAAGTGGCCGGTTTATATGGCTTAGCGCATCACAAAGGCATCGAATCATTGGCGATTTTAACGGTATCCGATCACTGCTTAACCGGTGAAGAGACCACTGCCGAGGCGCGCCAACTGACATTTAATCAAATGATTGAGCTGGCATTAGCAACCGCTCATCAGTAACACCACTAGGCATGAAGGTTAGCTTCATGCCATTTAGGCGCGCTCATTATGAGCAGCATCAGCAAATTAGGACGTAAAAAATGAAAAATAAAATATCCTTAACCTTGCTCAGCTTTTTAGCCAATTTTGTCATGGCAGGCTTCGCAACCCAATTTGGTATGTTGATAGAACCGATAGCAAACAAATTTTCAGCTAACGTTAACGAAGTCGCCTCTATTTTCTCCCTGCTCAATGGCGGTGCCCTCGCCGGCACCATAGCAGCCTTTTTCTTAATTGAAAAAATAGGTGTCAAACGCATCACCTTAATCAGCTATGTCACTATTGCGGCCAGTGCAGCGGCCATGCACTTCACCAGCTCATTGAGCGTCGTCATGCTTGCCATGACCCTGATTGGGTTATGCGGTGGTGTAGGGCTATGTATTGCTGGCACCATTGTGGTCTCGGTTTGGAAAGATAAAATCCAAAGCACCATGCTTGTGGTGCAAGACGCCACCTTTAACGTGGCAGGCGTGGTGTTTCCGATGATCACCACTTACGCATTGAGCAATGCGTTATCATGGAGTTACAGCTACCTTGCTGTCGGTATTGTCGCCCTTGGTACCGCATTTGTGGCCTTATTAACCAACTTTTCATTGTGTGAAAGCAGCAATGAAACCACTGGGGCTAAAGATGAGTCTGAATGGAACCTTGGGATCATCAGCGGTGGCGTAGGCTTATTTCTTGGCATGTTGGCGCTGTACACCTTCCTAACTTGGGCGCCAATGTTTGTAAAAACCAAGTTCGACATCCCCTTCGAAGACGCTGGCAATATCATTACTCAATATTGGTCTGCTGCACTGGTTGGTGCCTTGGTCTCAACTGTGATTGTGTCGCGGGTCAAAATCCAGCATTTCGTGATGGGGATGATAAGCCTCGCCTTGATCATCACCAGCTTGATTGTGACCACAGACAACTTGGAGTCGATTGGCTACCTAACTTATGGTTACGGCTTTGCCTGCGCCGCCTTGTATAACGCCTTTATTGCTTATGGCGTTTCGTTTGTTAAAACTGCCAGTAGCCGCAATGTGTCATACATTTTAATCAGCGGTAGCGCTGGCGCCATGTTTAGCCCCGCCATTAGCTCGCTATTTGAAAGTGTTATCGGTCTGCAAACCGTGATGTATGCGATTCCGGTAATTTACGCCTTAATCATCACCATGTTAGTGGTTTCAAATCGTCAGCAAGTCGGGTTAACAGCCCAAACGAATTAATCTTAAGCCGTACTTGATGGTAAACTTAGGCCCCGAATATCTTATTTGGGGCCTATTCAATAAAGGCTTTAAGACCCGCTAAATCACAGATCACTAAGCCCTCTTTATCCCGTTTAATCAACCCTAAATCTTCAAGGCTTTTCACTGCGCGGCGATACACTCTATCTGTGGTAGCAAAACGCTCAGCTTCTAAATAACACTTAGTAAACCCTTCTACTGGTTGGTCTTTTAAATGTTGATGATAAAGATCATAGGCAATGTTATACGCGATGGGATAGAGCATTCTACGCGTAAAAATGTCCACCGTATCTTGATAATCGATGGCGATGGCACTGGCAAAAAACAATGCAAATTGGGGCGTTTTAAGCAAAGCCTGCTGCAGCTTATCGCCATTAATAATCGATATAGCTAAAGGTTCTTCGGCGATAATGTCGAGTTGGCACAGATAGTTGGTAAAAAACTCCATTTCACCAAACAACTGCGAATCGCAGTTCATGGTTCCCAGCTGAAAACTCCGGCCATTTCGAGCGGTATACCCCATAGAAATACGCCCATGGGGCACCAAAATCAGCGCATCAACCCGCTGGCCTTGCTGCATTAACTTATGCTGCGCCGCGACGGTTTTGGTTTCGGTAATGCACTCTCGCATCACCCGTTCAATGGCATCATGTTCCTGTTGCCACATCGGCTGAAAACGGCCTTTAGCCAGCGGTTTTAGCTGCATAATGGTATCGATATTAGATTAAGGTTAACGGTTAAATCTGCGGTGATTAGGCGATCGGTGCCTTGTTGATCAGCGATAGGGGCGTATTTATATCAAAAATGACACCGCGCACCTCAGTAATCCCCATCGCCTGCAGTCGAGCCGTGTGCATGGTTAAATAGGCGCTAGCCGACGCTTCATCCTCAAACAGGTAAATACCACCGCCAAGCTTATCGCCTGCGCTCTCAGTCCAAATTTTCCAGATAAGCCCAGGTTCGTTATTGATCGACTCGGCTAACCCTTGCAATGCTCGTGACATCTCCTCGCCAAATGGACCCGAAAAATCAAAATCAACTTGCAGTAACTTACTCATCATCACGCTCCAACAGTTTGCTCTACATCTAGGGCAGGCTCAACACCTGCCAAAAAGGAGATCAATTTACGCCTTTAACTCATCACTTTGCAAGGTGCGATAAGCACGATGCTCGCGATCTTGCTCACTTAAGCCAAATTGCGCGGCTAAGTTCAGCAGTTGCTGTCGATAATCATCAAGCAAGCTGACCTCATCGGTCATGATGGCAAACTCGGCAAAATCCCCCAGCCCTTCAAGATGATCGACCGTAATATGAAAATCACCGACAAAATAGATGCTGCGCACCTTATTCATCTGCAGCACACTCACATATCCCAGCGTCTGCAGCATGCTGATGGCTTTAGAGACATCGCTAATATTGGTGGCTTCACAACGGTCGGCCTCGGGGCCTTTGACTATCCAAAGTTTGATCCCCGATGGCTGCATATCTCGGATACAGAGGCTTTTATGTTGCGCTAATAGGTGCTGCTCAGGCGTGTCGAAATAGGTGTCTGATTCTAGGTTATCTTGCAGCATCACCTCATGGGGCATACTGCGTAATTTTGCTAGAAATCTGCTTTTAGATGGGATGCGGTACTTTAATTCGACCTCAAATTTCCCCTGAAAATGTTGCTGGCTCACAACGTCTACTCACTGCTACATACATGCCGCTAGCATAACATGAGTCGGTTAATCTGGCCTATTGAAGAGACAGCATTCGATTAGTAATGAGGAATAACGCTTGGATTCATCCGTTGAGCCTTGGCACACTTATATTCATTGAAGCGGTATCGTTAATTGGCAAATTTATGATGCCATTTAGGCGCCTAAGAGATCCCCTTTGGCGCCCTAGATGATGCTATGGGTTACACCTGTTTTTCGCTACCGTTCAGCTTACGAAACTCAGCCCAGATCTCAGCGCAATCCTCTCGTCCCTCCTCAATGTGCGTCATCGCAAGGGTCGTCGTGTCGGTCCCATCTAGATAGTCACGTAAGTGCTGATCGGAGAACCCATGCTCAGCGGCGTCCACATGGGTTGAGGCGTAGTAACAGGTTTTGATACCTGCCCACATCATTACCGCCACGCACATGGGACAAGGTTCACATGTGGCGTACATGACGCAATCGGACAGATCCAGTGTGTCCAGTTTTTTACACGCCTCACGTACAGCGACCATTTCAGCATGACCAGAGATATCAGTATCTTTGAGCACAGTATTGCCTACGGCGCAGACGACCTCATTATTGCGTACCAGTGTCGCGCCAAATGGGCCGCCAGTTCCCTCCTGCATCCCCTTGATAGTGACATCACAGGCAGGCGGAAAATAGTTGTCCATATCTTGTTGATTGATCATGTTCAGTCTCCATTTATTCAATATAATTATTTAGATACGATTATGCGCTTTTACGAGCACCGACAAGCAGGTAGCCGATAAAGCCGATGGTTAAGCCGCTGAAGAATGCCCAACTGTTGATCGTCGCCAGTACAGTTACATCTGGAAATGCCTTGCCAGCCATAGTGATGATAAAGCTAGTGATCAGCACGCCAACCGCGCGTCGATTGACTCCGCCTTTATGCCCACCGTCTGAGCCAGGCTCTGGGTAAATCGCATCAAGATCAAGCTTTTGACGTCGCTCAAAGTAATAGCTGGCGAGCATGATACCGGCAATAGGGCCTAACATAGAGCCAATGAAACTATAAAACAGAAAGAGCATTGTGGTATTTTCGACAAACTTCCAAGGCAAGATAAGCGTACCAACCACTGCTGCAACTAAACCGCCCGTCTTAACGGTGAACCATTTAGGGAACTGAGCAGTGAGCTGAAGCCCCGATGGCAACATATTACCAAATACCACGAATGCCGTAGCGCCCACGTTCATCGCTAGAAGCAGTAATATTACGATGAATGGATTACCGATAGAGTTAATCGCATCAACAAAAATCGTTGGATTATTAATGTCCACCGAACCACCTGATATTGCCCAGAGCGAAGCCATGAAGCTCACTGTGACGATGGCAAACAGAATGTATGAGATGAGCATGCCTAAAGGAAATCCCTTGATGGGATCTGACATCGATTTGGCGTTACGCGTCAGATCGCCTGTATTAACGATCGGCGCAGCCCAATTTGATACCAGCATAGAGACACAGGTAATGAAGCTAATAACCGTCACCTCAGTATCAGGTGCGGGATGATAACTAAACACCTCGCCTAGGCTTCCCACATTTTGAATCGCAAGAAATACCCCAATCACCATAAGCACCCACACCACAGGCGAAGCCCAGGTGGAGAATTTATCGATAAGCTTTTGGCCTGCGAGATATAAAACCACAGTGATGCCAGCCATAATAAGGTATGAGATCGCTGTTGGTATCGCCAGACCCGCAATGGTCGTGCCACCGCCAATTTGGGAGAATCCAGGGAACAGGATCTCGAGCACAATATCGAGGGCCTTAGCAGAGGAGATAGTACAGAGACCAAAAAACACGAATCCGGCAACAAAACCGCGGATCATGGCAGGAAAGACCGCCCCCTTGATCCCAAAAGTATCACGAATTTGCATCGCGAAAGGGATACCATACTTAGCCGCTGCTCGGCCATTTAACACATAGCCAATAGACACGATTATGGCCGCGAGAAGGATGGCAGCAACAACCTGTAATGCATTGAGTCCTAAGGCAAAGAAGCCTACAACGGTAAAGTAACTGAGAATGTTGTGAATTGGCCCCATCCACACAGTGACAAAGTTGCTCGTTCCCCAAGTCCGCTTGTTAGGCCCTAGAGGCAGCACCTCATCGGCGTAACCCCGTGCAGCAAGACGCTGCCTATCCCGATCCGTGAAGGCCGATATGCTGGGGGATTCGACTTCATTGCCCAGAGTATTACTTATATCCATAGTGATATCCTATTACTATTTTAATAATTTTAAGTAGGGTGATGTAACGATCATTCAATAATCAAAAGTGATCTGCTGTAATAAACTGATAACAAATTAACAAACAGATGAGGAGGTGATAAATTATAAAATCGAATCGGACTTATCCATATTACCAATAGCGCACACAACCATTAACCAAAAAGAAACCAGAAACACACAAAGACAACAAAAAATGAAACGCCAACCAATTCAAAGGGACAACATTATTGATACAAATCAATGAATGTTGATTATTATTTGAGCCGTTTATTATTCAAATTATTGAGCTGAGTCACACATCGACAACATGTCAACACGACACACATCAATCTCTACCCACCTCAAAAAAAATTGATTTTTTAATAAAGCAAAAAACCTAAATAACAAGCCACTCTCGCCCCTCTTCCTCTTAATCGATCACAGAGGTAGCTGACTTTAAGCTGTTACGTTCTAAGGTTCAAACAGCTCAAACAATTCTCTTCAATATCTATCTCAAAAACTCTTTTAAAATTCAGATAGCAGAAAGCCCGTTATGTTTCGATAACGGGCTTTCTTAATGTGGCGCTGAGATAGCTGACTTTAAATAATAAGAACCTAGGGTTCAAAAACTGACTGTAACGACTGCCTCAAGGTTAGAACCATAACAAAAAAGGGCCACTCTTTCGAGTAGCCCTTTTTCTTAATATGCTGCAGAGGTAGCAGGCTTTAAACGCTAGGAACCCTAGGGTTCAAGCTGTTTCATAAGCCTTTTAAAAAAGACAATAAATTAAACGAAAAAAGGCTTCCATTACTGGAAGCCTTTTTTCTTAATGTGGCGGAGAGATAGGGATTTGAACCCTAGATGGGCTATAAACCCATGCCGGTTTTCAAGACCGGTGCATTCGACCACTCTGCCATCTCTCCGAACGCCGAGAATAATAAGGATACCGCCGAAAAATGTAAAGCCTAAATTGTACTGAATGACTAACAAATAGCCCATTAAGGCTATTTTTAATGATAACCGGCTTAAAAACCATCTTTATGCTGTCAATTTACACACTAAAGTTAGCTTTGATTGGCCTGATGCTACTGCTAATATCGCTGCAACGGCTCACAATAAGCCCATGTTTATCCCGTACAGCCACGTTTATCACCCGCAGACTGAGGCGTATCTAGATAAAAGTGACGCTTTACTTCTAATGACTCATGACGATTCAAATGGCGATTAAGTCTTAGCCAATAAGAGTGTCCCCCTCTATCGCGTTGATGAGGTCGCCAGCAACTGTTGTAGCTCAGACAGTGAAGCCACTTGATAATGGGGCGTTATCCCCTCTGGTTGCACTTGATTGCTGTGATTTAACCAGCAAGTATCGAATCCCGCATTGAGCCCACCTTGAATGTCTGAGTGGGGATTGTCACCCACCATCAATACATGTTCCCTTGGCGGGTGATTCATCTGCGATAACGCATGATTAAAAATGGCCACATCGGGTTTGGCGACCCCTACCTCTTCAGATATCACCACTGGCGAAAACGCGTGTAACAAACCTGTGCGTTGCAGCCGTATGGTCTGCAGCGCAGTGAAGCCGTTGGTGATGATGCCCATGTTAACTTTACCATGCAGAGCATCGATCAACTCTTTCGCCCCCGGTAACAAGGTGCAAATGTCGGCCATGGCGGTCAAAAAGGCGCTATTAAGCTGCTCGGCGGTCACTTTTAACTTGTCGGCCCATGCCTGAAAACGGGTGATCTGCAGGTGAGCTGCGCTGATCTTGCCGTCTTGATAGGCAACCCATAACGGTAAATTGACCGTTTGATACACCTCAAAATCGGTGTGCGTAAAATCCACGCCAAAACGCGAAAACATCAGCTGTAAACCATGAAAGGCATCAAAATGAAACAGGGTTTCGTCGGCATCAAACAATATCCATTGGTACTTCATCAAACGCTCCAATTACGTCAACTCACCATTTATTGCGGCTACTTTAATGCCAAGCGACCTTAATGCCAACTCTTAAGTCAGCCAATACAGCCCTCAATGCCACGCGGGTTATTTCACGACTTGATAGCTATCACTGGCCCAATCGTAGCGATATAACACCCCTTGCCACTCATACACTATTACGCCATTGCGTTGCTTAACACGCGCGTTAGCTGGCAGAGTCTTAATCGCGTGGCTGGTCTGCACTCCGGTGGTGATTTGCAGTGGCGGCTGCACAGGTATCGACTGTGTAGCAGGCTTAACGACATCGCGCCGCTCATAACGGTAAGGGTAGCGCCACGCCTGTTGCCAATAAGGGCGGTAATATGGACGATAAGAGTAAGGACGCCAATAGGCAGAGCCTGTACTAAACCCTATGCCCCAACGCCAAGGCTCCCTGTAGTCATGCCCCCAGCGGTGATCCCAAGTTGAGCTCCAGCTGGGCTCAAGCCAAACATTGCTACGCCAACTGAAACGATCGTCATCTTGATTACCTGCGGCCACAGGCATCACGCCCAATAACATCAGTAAACTTAGACCAATGGCAGGCAAAACATGCCTTTTAATAAGGTATCGATAAACCGGTTTAAGCTGTTTCATCTGCTATGCTCCAGAGAAAAACATCACCTCATATTACGCCGATTGATGCTGGCTTCAAACTCAGGCCATTTTGCTGAAAAATGACCCATTAACGAATTTGGGAATAGCCAGCAAAAATGGTATAGTGCGCGCCATATCACATTATTCTTAGCGCGAGTATTTCCACATGAGTTTTAAGGATTTACGCAGTTTCATCGATCACCTCGAGCGTAACGGTGAACTTAAACGTATTAGCTATGCTGTCGATCCACACCTAGAGATGACAGAAATTGCCGACCGCGTCTTACGCGCTAAAGGCCCGGCACTCCTGTTTGAAAATCCTGTGGGTAAAACCATGCCGGTACTCGCCAACTTATTTGGCACACCTAAACGGGTGGCCATGGCGCTAGGTAAAGAAGACCCATTGGCTCTGCGTGATGTGGGTGAATTGCTCGCCTTTTTAAAAGAGCCTGAACCGCCGCGCGGCTTTAAAGATGCGATAGCCAAAATCCCTATGTTTAAGCAGGCACTCAACATGCCGCCTAAAACCGTACGCAACCCACCCTGCCAAGAGGTGGTGCTAACTGGCGATGATGTCGATTTAACTCAACTGCCCATCCAGCACTGCTGGCCTGGCGATGTTGCGCCACTGGTCACTTGGGGCCTCACCATCACCAAAGGGCCGCGCCAAAAACGGCAAAATTTGGGGATCTATCGCCAACAGTTACTGGGTAAAAATAAGCTTATCATGCGCTGGCTTGACCATCGCGGCGGCGCTCTCGACTTTAAAGATTTTAAGCAGCAGCACCCGGGCGAACGCTACCCTGTGGTGGTGGCGCTGGGCAGCGATCCGGTCACTATTTTAGGGGCGGTAACCCCCGTGCCGGACTCCATGAGCGAATATGCCTTTGCCGGGTTATTACGGGGTGAGCGCACCGAAGTCTGTAAAGCCATTAGTTGCGATCTTGAAGTGCCGGCGACCAGCGAAATTATCTTAGAGGGGTACATAGACCCAGACGAGATGGCCGAAGAAGGTCCTTATGGCGATCACACCGGCTATTACAACGAAACCGATGAGTTTCCAGTGTTTACCGTCACCCATATCAGCCACAGAAAAGACGCCATCTACCATAGCACCTATACCGGCAGGCCGCCCGATGAGCCCGCCATGCTTGGGGTTGCACTGAATGAAGTCTTTGTGCCTATTTTGCGTAAACAATACCCTGAGATCACCGACTTTTACTTGCCACCTGAAGGATGCTCTTATCGCATGGCGGTGATCTCCATCCGTAAGCAATATCCAGGGCATGCTAAACGGGTGATGATGGGCGCTTGGTCTTTCTTGCGTCAGTTTATGTATACCAAATTTATTGTGGTGGTCGACGATGATGTCAATTGTCGCGATTGGAACGATGTCATATGGGCCATTACCACCCGTATGGATCCTAAACGCGACACTGTGATGATAGATAACACCCCTATCGATTATCTCGACTTTGCCTCTCCGGTGGCAGGCCTAGGCTCGAAAATGGGCATGGATGCAACCAACAAGTGGCCGGGCGAAACCGATCGTGAATGGGGCACCCCCATTGTCATGGATGAAGCGGTCAAACAGAAAGTCGATAAGATTTGGGACGAATTGGGCATCGATGATGCGCCAACCCTATAATTGAGCTGCGACAGCGGCCTAGCCTAGGCCGCCTTACAGTGCACAACATTAACTGAAAACTCTAACCCATTGCATAGTTAACTTGGATAGCGACTATTCGAAGGAGATAGAAACCTCCAGAGAGAGGTCTAGAAGGAAACAAAATGAACACCATTCGCTGTAAAGTAGAAAACGTCACCGCCTTTAATGATGCCGTCTATCAGGTCACCTTGACCCCTGAAACTGAATTTGACTTTAATGCTGGCCAATACCTTTGTGTCGTCATGGGTGAGCAAGACAAACGCCCCTTCTCGATAGCATCGGCCCCTGGTGCAAAACATATCGAGCTGCACATTGGCGCCGCCGTCAGCGAAAGCTACCCGATGCAAGTGGTCGAAAAACTACAACACAGCGAATACATCGATATCGAAGCTCCCGGTGGCAACGCTCACCTGCGTAGCGATAGCGCTCGTCCACGCCTACTGATCGCCGGTGGCACTGGTTTTTCGTACATTAAGAGCATTGTCGAGCAGCAGATTGCCTTGGGGCAAACGGTTGAAACCATGCTCTATTGGGGCTGCCGCGATCAAGACGCCATGTACTTTGAAACCATCGCGCGGCAGTGGCATCAGGCTCACCCTTGGTTGCATTTTGTGCCCGTAGTCGAGCAAGCACCGGCAAACTGGCAGGGAAAGCAAGCCAACTTGCTAGAACAGATCAAACAAGATTTTATCAGCCTAAGCGGCTACGACATCTACATTGCAGGACGATTTGATATGGTAGGTGCGGCGCGCGAAGTGTTCCGTGACATAGGTGTCGAAGAAGAGCACCTTTACGGCGATGCGTTCGCTTTTATTAAGTGATTAACACGACCAATATAATGGCTTATTGATAGCGTAAAAAGGGCGTTATCTGCGGTAAGTGTTGGAGTAACATCCACTGCCACAGATAGCGCCCTTTTTGTAGCTTAGTTATTCGCAGCCTTACTGCCACGCTTCACCCACTACAGCGAGACTTTCTCATATTTGGTCCAGGTGACTAAGTTGCCTAATAGCGGCACCACCCACACGGCTGAACCTTGATCATTATAGATACGATAATAAAACAGCTCTTCGTCACGAATATTGTGCTTGCGGATCTCACGGTAAAAATGCATCGCAGATGAGCTTACCACCTCAGGTTTAATCAAATCTTTTTGCAGCACCTTCACATGAAACACATCCACCTCGAGCTCGCCAATGTGCTGGCGATACTGCTCAAACACGCCGCGCACTTGATACTTAATCGGGGTGGTTAAACAATCTTGATCGGTAATGCAGGCACTGGAGTAAAATTTGCCACTCAGCGGCTGATCATACACCATGGAGATACTCATATCCGCGCGCACTAACAACTCATTAGCCACCGGAAAATAGATATCACCGTGATAATGATGCTCCACCAACTCATCGCCATCTGAGTCGCCCGAAGGGATTAAGATGCGATTGTAGCGAATACGATTCTCCATCATTTCGCTGAGCTCATTAAACTTAACCATATTGAGGCCGGCGGGCACTTGCCCTGTGGCGGTTAAGTTGATCAGATGATCGCCCATGCAATGGCCCTGCTCATCGGGAGGGCAAATCGCTAAGGAATAATGATTACCGTCGGTAAGGGCGAATCCCTTAAAATCTTGCATAGCGTCGATATGATTGGTCTCAGGCGCGATATGTTTTTGCCACATCGACGGATGCAGTTGAGTTTCGCCATGGGGATAAATCAGGGTTAATGGGCTGGTTTTACCGCCAAGGTTAATATCGAGGGTTTTGTCGGCGCGCCAATGGCCAGCCTGCTTGACCACTTGATGGTAGTCGCTGTTGTACCAAAAGGCCGCGACTAAGGCTAGCAGCACTACAATGCCACCAATTTTGACCATTAGGGAAACATCAATCAGCGCATGCTTAATCGATTCGGCATCGTTGACCGCCAACATGGTAACGTGGGATTTAGCCGATACATGCAGCTGATAGCCACGTCTGGCCACGGTTTTTAATTGAATTTCTGGATAGGGTTCGAGCTTCTTACGCAACGTGCTGACGCATTGTGTCAATGAGGTTGCGGCAACCACACGGTCTGGCCAACCCACCTGCAGCAGCAGATCCTTATCGCATATCGCATCAGGGACCGACAGCAAATGGGCCAAAATCGCCGACTCGGAAAACGTCAGATGGATCGTGGTCGCCGTTGCACGGTCATATAATTGTTGCGCTTCACCATCGAACTCCAGATATGGAGTAATTTTCACCACCTAGCACCTCTATCATTCCAAATAGCAAAATTAGGAATATCTTATTATTATCATTAAAAATTTTAGTAAAAGCCCGACTGGTTTACTGTGATAAATTACTAATTTTTTTTAACATTAAGTGCGATATGTACCGATAATGTGAAATAAATGCGATTCACGTCTAAAGCCGCCATCATCAAGGCTTAATGCTGCGAGAGTGTGATGGCTTTAAAATCGAATATCAAGCCTTTCGGCTGACAAACTAAATGGCCTTACGCTCAAAGGTGCGCAGGGTCAGCCAAGCTAACAACCCCGTCCACAACAACATCAGTCCATATAACCACAACTCGCCCCCCTGAAATTGACTCAATAAAGGTAAGCTGCCCATAGGTGCATGGGTGGCAAGCTGATTGATAGCCCGGTAGATATCGGTCGGATTTAATGCCATTAACAGTTGCACTAGCCATTGTACTCTTGGCCCTAAATCGGCCACCAGCAACGCCAATAACAGTAAATCATAAATTAACACTAAAGCGAACCACAACGATAATAGTATGCCGACCGCTTTGGCCTTTTCTGTGGCCCGCAGACTGACCACATAGCTTAGCAAAATAAACGTCAGGGCTAATAAACTGCTGCTGGCAATAAACTGGCCAAACACCCACAAGGTTTGCAGCCATTGATAATCTTGCCCAAAACAGCACAAAATGATCGCGCTCATGGTAAAACTGCTCACGATGGCGGCCAACATAATACCGCTATGGGCCAGTAATTTACCTAAGAAAATATCCATTTTAGTCAGTGGATAGCTGAGCAGTAACAGCATGGTTCCCGACTCATCTTCACCAACAAATGCATCGTAGCAAAGTAAGATGGCCGCCAAAGGGATAATAGCCACCGCTATGGTGGATAAGCTGGCGATAACACTCACCAGCGATGGGAACGCTAAGGTGCCAGACACTGCGCTACCAGCAAATGTAACACTGAAGGACAGCAGAAAAAACAAGCCAAAAATTACCGCCACCCAACGATTACGCAAGCTGTCTTTAAACTCTTTTGCAGCGATGATCATCATAGGCTGGCGCCAGATCGCCCCACCGATTATCGACATCATTTATACTCCCATTGGTTGCAATACGGGCTCGGCAACGAAACCTAAACCTTGCTCTGAGCAGTGCTGCATCTGCGCCATGTTGTGATGATAAATCTCGGCCAGCCCAGGCAAATGTAAGGTGAAATCAAAACGCTGGCATTTAGTGGTTAAGTACTTAACTAGCGCGGGCTGCTCAGACTGGGCGCAGCGCAGCGCACCTTGGCGATAAAACGGCTGTAAATAGGGGTGCGCCGCCAGCAGCGACGCTACCCCGTCGAGTTCAATTTTAACCAGCAACGGACTCGCCTTTGCCAGCTCGGCAAACGTGCCATACGCCAAGCATTGACCGCGACCTAACATCATCGCCACATCCAGCTGCGACTCCACTAAATTAAGCTCATGGGTACAGATGATCACCGCGCAACCTTGGCGCTTTAATTGGGCCACTTTTTGGTAGAGAAAACTCGATGCTTGCGGATCTAAGCCCACCGTCGGCTCATCGAGTAGTAATAACTGTGGTGAAGCCAAAATCGCTTGCGCAAAGCCCAGCCGCTGCTTCATCCCCTTAGAGTAACCCTTAACCAATTTATGCTGGGCATAACCTAGGCCGAACTCCTCAATTAACTGCGCGACCCGCTGATGACTCTCCCCTTTGAGAGCGGCAAAATAACGTAAAATTTCCAACCCGGTTAACTTGTCATAAAAATTTATATTTTCTGGCAAATACCCCACGTTGCTAGGTTTATGCCCTGGCATTAACCTCTGCCCCAACACTTCGACCCGGCCAGTATCTGGGGGCAACAGGCCTAATATCACCTTGATTAAGGTCGACTTACCCGCACCGTTATGGCCCAGTAGCGCCATTGTCATCCCACTGGGCAAGCTAAGATTAATCTGATTAAGGGCGCGTAGTTCGGCAAACTGATGCCCAACGCCTTCAAGTTGTACTACTAAGTTATTGACACTCATAATGTGCCCCTCGTGTGCGTCGCCGCGCTATTTTCCATCAAAGGGTAACGGTCGATAACACCACTGGCGTCGACCGCCTGTATTTGGTTATCGAGCCACTTAAGCAGTGTGACTATAGGACTGGCCATTAAAAAACTCGCCTCGGGATAGAGCCAAAACAATCGATCGAGACGATCGTTTGGCAGATACATACTGTCGCCCACGCCATCCCCATTGAGATCCCAGCCACGATAGTCACTCCAATAATTGCCCCGCTGTTGCTCGCTCCACTCGACGCTCTGCTCCCCTACGTAACGCACCTGAGTGCTGTTATCGATAAAGCGATTGAGGGACACTTGATTACTCTCACCGCCCAGCGCCATGGCAATGCCGACATCATTATTGGCTATATGATTATCCTTAATGTGGTTATCGCGGGCACCATAGATAAAAATGCCCTTACCTTCGGAAAACAGATCGCCTTTAACTGCATCAGGCGCGCTGATATAGGCCATTCTATTAGCCTCAACCAAGGCGCCATTGGTCATATTAAGCAATACGCCAAACTCTTTGGCATGGGTGACTTGATTATGGGCAAGGTGAATATCGGTGGAGTTCATCAACGCATAGCCGCCATCGACGCGGCTGGCCTGGTTGTCCATGGCGCGGTCTTGCTGGGTATACATGTAATGAATGCCATATTGCATGTCACTCATCTGATTGCCATACACTTGGCTGTCCTTACCCGACTCTAAATAGATACCATCTCTGACTTGCTGGATCTGATTGTCGCTGATCAAAGCGCTATCCACTCGCTGCAGATGGACGCCATCACCGCGATCTAACTTAAAGGTGTAGCTGTCACCGGTGATGCGATTGCCGCAAATGGTCAACTGCTGCAGCCGCTGGGCATAAATACCAAAGCCTTGGCCATGCAATTGATTATTCAGCAGCTGAACATCATCGCTGCCAGCATGCAGTAAAATGGCGGCATCTTTTTGGTACAGGTCACCGCCCCACTGACGAATGGTAAGGCCATTAATAGTCACATTAGCGGCGTTAATCGTCAGCGCCGATCCTTGCTGCTGCGCCTCGATAATCGCACCGGGTGATCCTTTGAGATACAGGCTTTTATCGATAACAAATTGCCCCGAATAGATGCCAGGTTGCAACACAATATGGCTACCCGCTGCTGCCTGTGCTAACTGCTGCGTCAGTTCAGCACCATCACTGACCTCGATAGTCGCCCTATTCGGCGCCGTATCTTGCTGCTTAACCGCTGCCGTGCACCTTGTGTTAGCGACATCTATCTCACTGGCGCTAAGCGCCATGCTGCTTAGGCTCAACACTAAGCCCATGCTCATTAAAGGCATCAATAGCGTCACAGTGCACCACTGCCGGGCTCTCATCGCTGCAGGCTCAACTTATTCTGCCGTTAACAAGGGCAAGGTGATCTGCTCATAACTGAATATCGCGCCGCCATATTTACGGGCAAATTCTTCGGCAGCCGCTTGGGTTGAAAAAGGCGCCACGGCGCTGCCCATGACCGCTTTACGACTGGTGCCATAGACATACCACGCCTGAGTCGCGTCAATAAAGGCGCTGTCGTCTGGATGGTCCCAATCGGTTACCGCCATATCATGAACATATGCTTGACTAATTTTGCGCTGATTTTCCGGCTGCAGGGCAAACATAAACATGTCCCGCGTTGAACAGAAACTCGGGTTAATCTCGCCGCCGCTGAGCAGCAACTCTCCCTTAGGGCCGGGGTATTTCTTAATCATCATGCCACACATATGGCAGCGTTCATGCTCACCGATGGCCTTGGCGTGCTCATGACCGGCATTAGCAGGTGCGGTGTCGCAGCCGAAGGTCAACAACGACAGTAATATCACTAACAATGAGGTTCTGATGGCCATATCGACTCCTTAATGGCGATGCCAGAGTGGCGATTCAATGCCTCACCTCGCGGCCGCGAGATGAGGCTTGAACGAACAGTTAAATTGCGAAGTTTTGCCCCGCATACAGAATAAACATACGCAAGCACATCATGCCGCTCACCGCGCATAAACCCGAGAGGTAAAATGCCTGTGATGAATGGCTAAATTGCTTACCAGTGGCGAAGTTAAGCAGCAGCGGACCACCGAAGCCCACGCCGACAACACCTAACCAGAAGACCACCGCCCACGTGCCCGATTGAAAGGCTTCAAACGCACTCTGTGCGCCAGCGTTGCCGGTCATCAACGACATAATGATCATGAACAGGAACAGCGCCTCGGCAAACATAATCGGCCACTCTGCACCGTGCAAAATCTGCATATCTTGGCTGTGTCTATCTTCCTTAAATAGGCTCACGGCCAACATCTTAGCCGCCGCCGCACCGGCCGATAATCCCGATGCCACAAACAGCGCCGGTAATACCGAAGTATTAATGATCGGAAAGCGGATCAACGCCGAGATCAAAAAGCCAGTGTAAGCACATACCGCCAATGCCAGCACCAATACCAATGCCTCACAAGGACGGCGCCAGGCGCGTAACTTGTCGATAATGGGTAACAGTGGACGTAGCAATGGGATCTGCTTAATCTCTTCTTCCAAGGCAAACAGGGCGATCACAGCCACCAGCGGAATATAAGCTGTCAGCGCAATCACCCCGACCGACATCACCGAGTTAAGGTTGTAGTAAACCAATATGCGCCAGAAAAACAGCGGATTAGTTAAGTCCAGTACCAGACACAGCATCCCCAAGGCGATAGTAACAAACGACACCAGCGCCGAGGCCTTCAAAAAAGGGGTATTGATGGTTTGTTGTTTATAAAACCGAATAAACAAGGCTACCGCTAACGCCCCACCCGAAATACCTGCAAAAAACAGGTATACGGCAATGGGCCATGGCCAGGCGACGCCTTCAGACAGCCCGATGGTAAATTCAAGTGTTCCGTCCATAGCTATACTCCCAATTTCACTACAGGTATGTATCGTAAACTGGGTTCAGTACCGAAATGCGACTTGATACGAACAGAGTCTTTTACCGCCAATAACCGACTCACATAAGAGTTAGGGTCATTGATATCGCCAAAGATCAATGCGTCGTATCGACACTGTTGCACACAAGCTGGTAACTCGCCCTTCGCCAATTTGCTGTTTAAACAAAAATCACAGTTGTCGGCGACATCTGTGGCCTCATTGATGTAACGCGCATTGTAAGGACACGCCGCAATACAGTATTTACAGCCCGCACACTTACTGGCATCCATAGTGACGATGCCCGTGGCAGGATCGCGATGCGCAGCGCCCGTAGGACACACCGAAACACAAGGCGCGTTTTGGCATTGCTGGCACGACACACGTACATATTTACGTTCACAACCACAGTCGGTCTTACCGCAATGAGGACATTTTTGCCCCTCAACGTGGCCTGACTGCTGCTCTAGCAGTAAACGAGATTGCCCCTCGGGCAAGTTATTGGCCGTATTACAGGCCACTTTACAATCGCCACAACCCACACATTTATTTTGATCGAACACCATCACGTAATGCGGTTTGTTGCTATTGGCGTTTTCCTCTTTGACAGATGAACACCCTAAGGGCCCCAGTATCAAAGAGCTGGCTCCCAAGCATTTAAGGAACCTCCGTCTCTCTATATTTTCACTCACAGCATCCTCCATCGGTCGGCATTGATGCCCACCTGTTTTAACCTGATTTTTAGGTGACTCTTTTACTCAGATGCAGTCACGATACGGTTAGCTATTTTCTGCTCAGCTTTCAAAATCGCATTGTTAATTGATGCTCGGTTAATACTTGGGTTGTCGCTATTCAATAACTGTTGCCAATAGACGATCGCTTGCTGAAAGTCCCTATTCAAGTAAGCGTGAGTCGCCATTAGTAGCAGAGATTGAACTTCATTCGGATCGAGTGCTAGGGCTTGAGAGATGGCATCGGCCACCTCTTCGCTCATGTCTCGACCATCACGGTAATAGAGCGCATTGGCTTTCATGCCGAGCACTTCAGCGTCTGTCTCTATTGCCAGTAATTTGTCCAGTGTGACGACCGACTCACGGTATAACCCGCCCTCTGTATAGGCGTAGGCTAAGTTGAGTAAAGCAATTTTATTGCTTGGTGTTTCACTGGCGGCTTGGGCATTTTTATTAATATCGGCGGCAATAAGGTAGTCGATGTTTTCATCGATAAAGCCCTTATCCCACTCATTAAAACGACCAAGTTGACTGTAAATTAATAGGGGAACCAGCAGCAGGGTAGCCGTCATAGCACTGGGAATTTTCCAGCCATCCCGTGTCAAGGTGGCAGACTTGAGGTCTCTAGTGTCAACGTTTTTTATGGCTCGGAGATGAAGTATCCATAAAGGAGCGATGAAACTCATTAACGTAACCACTATGGCAATAACCAGACTATTCATAACCATCCCTACTGCTGGTGAGTAAACTTAGTGACCAGAGCCCATCATGCCACCCATGCCCATACCGCTTAGCCCCATGCCTTTGGCGTTTTCACCGGGCTCTTCGACTTTGACCAGCTCCACATCAAATATCAGGGTTGAGCTAGGCGGAATAATGCCCACCACCTCTTTGCCATAAGCAAGATCCGATGGAATGGTCAAACGAAAAGTGGAGCCTTCAGGCATGAGAGCGATGCCCTCTTTCCAGCCATCGATAACCGACATTAAGGCAAAACGATTGGGTTCATTGCGATCATAAGAGCTATCAAAAACGGTGCCGTCGACCAGTTGCCCTTTGTAATGCACGGTAACCACATCGGACTCTAGCGGTTTACGCCCAGTGCCTAAGGTGATGACTTCATATTGCAGGCCCGAGTCGGTCACCGTAACACCTGGGTTGGTTTTATTGGTGGCAAGATACGCGCTGCCGGCAGCGATATTTTTAATCGACAGATCTTCGATACGCTGGTCTCGAATAGTGTTGAGCAGCTCGGCTCGCGTATTTAAATGGGTCAAGATCTCCTCGTCTGACATCTTGCCCTCGCCCTTAAGCGCATCAATCATCCCTTGGATGACAGTGTCGATATGGATCTCGGCGCCAAGCTCAGTCTGATTGTAAATTTTGCCGGAGATATAATGGCCAACCGACGCCCCCATGGCATAAGAGGCATCATTCACTTCTTGGCTCACTTCACTGGCCGAGGCCATCAACGAGAAACCGCAAAGTAGGGATAAAGTGGTCAGCGATAAAGACTTCTTGGTGATCGTTTTCATATTGATTCTCTCTAAACGTTATTGCTCGAATGAATGTCAAATGGATAAAAATCTTATTGTTATGGTTTTTCAGTGGCTCGACCCGATAGGCGCCAGCCATAGATGCCATCGTGCATCTGCCTCACTTGGGTGTACCCTAGCTTCATCACTTCTCGCGCCGCGATTTCGCTGGCATTACAGAGACGATTGGCACAGTAAAACACCATGACGGCATCTTTCTCTTTAGGCAGTAACGCCTTCCAGTTGTCGACGTTGAAGTACACTGCCCCAGGAATAAACCCTTCAGCCCAAAGCTCTAAAGTATTCACATCAAAGAAATACACTCCCCCTTGCTTGAGTAAGCTCTCGGCTTCCAGCAGGCTGATGGTGTTGAGCTTGATCTCATGGTAGGTCGCAGGCGCCATCTCCCCGCCCCCTCCGGCATAACAAGGGGCGATACCGCTTGCTATCATGGCCGCTAAGATCATTCCAACGCATTGTTTCATATGCTTGCTCCTATTGACCCAGGCACAAAGGGTTATCAGTCCCCCATGCCTAGGTCCGTTAGCAATCCCTTTTAGTGAGCTTTAGCCGAATAGCCGCTGCCGTCTAAAATGTTTTGCGCTTGTGTTACATAGGTCAGTGCTGCATCGAGACGTTTTTGGCTATAACGGAAGCCATGCACACCCCAAGAGCCATCTTTCTTAATCAGATCAACTGCCTCTTGTGCTTTCTCTGCGAGCATAAGCACTTGAGTCTTGTCTTCAGTTGATAGCTTAGTGACTTCGAGTAACTGATCGATACGAACCAAAGCTTGTTCTACTTGGGTGAACACCTCTTTGATTGGCTTCTGCCACTTCATCACTTCACCGTAGATCTCCATCTGATCTTCATAATGCAGACCAGTTTCTAGCTCTGACTGGAACTGACTATGACAACCTTTGTTTTCAACCACGTCGTGGTCGGAAATTGAGGTACGAGCACAGGTCCACATTAAGTCAAGGTATGAACGACCCTCTTCATTTTTCGCCACTGTCCAACCTTTCGCCCCTTCAGGACCTGCAACACGCGACTGGCCTTCTGGTGGGTTAAGAGTTTTACGCGTTGGGTTGACGTCAATTTTCCACATGTGTGACTTACGCACGGCGTCGAAACCGGCTTGGTCTGGGAATTGAATCGCTTTGAAGTTTTCACAACTGCCCATGTTAGGCATGTGACAGCTTTGACACGTTTGTTCGCTATGGGTATCGGTATTGCTAGCGATTAGGGTTTGCGCTTCATGGCAATCCTTACAATCTGTTTTCAGCTTAGGCTTAGTGATATCCGACTTCCAATCACCATCGGTGACTTCGTGTGGATCATGACAAGTAGTACAGCGCATGCCTTTTTCATAGTGAGCAGAGTTGTACATTTGCGACCCTTCGGTACCACATGAAGGACAAAGTGACTTCATTTTCACGCCAAAGGCATACTCACGCTTCTCTTGAGCTTGCGGTGTATCGGCCAAGGTCTCGTCATATTGGAAACGTTGATGACAACGCTCACAGTTTGACTCCATACCACCGGTACCACCATCTAAGTGACCGCCTGCGCCATGACACTCTTCACACGCGATACCGCGGCTAATCGTGTGCTCTTGCAGTTTCTTCGGATCGCCCAAGGCATCAAAGAACTCTTGCTTGCTTTGGAAGTCGAACTTGAAGGTATGGCACACTTCACAGTATGAACTCGCTGGTTGGAACAATAACTCTTTACGGTACTTAGCGCCGTAAGAGCTCATGCCCCACTGATGCGAACCACTGGCACCGAACTCTTCCATTGTGGTGGGGAATTCAGGGATAACAGCATTGATTTTTTGAGCCATTTCTGGGGTGAGCCATTCCGCCCAACCACGAGAGAACTGGTTACCACCGGCAATCATCTTACCGGTACCATCTTTAAGTAAACCGCCTTCGATATGATAAGTACCGCGGACTAGCCAAGAGTCGATAAAGCCATATTTGGTGCGGGGCGTCCCCACTGTGGCATAAATCGCATCAGGGGTAATACCATCTGGCAAGATGGAGGTATCCTTAGTCTGATACATGGTTTGTTCGATGTCGTTACCCACTTCTGGGTGCTCACCAGGGAAACGAATTGTTTTAGCATGACGAGAACGCTGCCACTTTTCATATTGGGTTGCATGACATTCGGCACATTTTTCGGGGCCGACAAAGTTATTAGGATAGTCAAGAATCGATTTAGCCCCTAAGCGGTACTGCACCGCACGCGGCGTACCGACTCTGGCGCTATATTTAGGGCTGTGACCTGTATCTAAATATTCTTCACCACGGTCACTAATGTGATATTCGCCGACTAAATTACCGGCTTCGTGGTATTTAAACATGGGGTGGTTCTCAAATAAGAAGTCAAATAGCTCTGCTTCTTGAACCACGTAATCTTGCAGTGTTTTCACACCATTCTTTTGTTCTGTACCTTGGTAGTTAGCAATCGCATTTTGCGCGGTTTTGCCCATTTCTGGTACGCTGTTATATTTACCACCAGCAGCGTTAACATTAGCAATGGCACCGAAACAAAATAGCACGCTTAAGGCTACCTTGTGTTTCCATCGTCTCATCATTCACTCCTAAATTTTATTTTATTTTGTATTGCTATAACCAACATTTAATTGCTCATCCATTACACAACCATCTGTTGGATTTAATAAAAACAACCGTTAACCGAACGACTTATACAACTGAGCAAGTTCAGTATTCTTCACATAAAAACCATTAAAAACATGAGCTAGCGCACACCTCCTGCGCCATTATCTATCAACAGTTGTAAAAACAGCAAAAGACAATTAAAAACAACACTTTAATGTGATGTTGAAATCTGTTTTTTAGATATGAATTGAACTCTTTTAGATGTAAAAACACCTCAAAATAAAGATTTATTTTTCAAAAATATTCAGCGAATAGGATGGATTGTTTTTACTTGCTTAAGCTCACAGAAACGCTTGCGCCATTAATTTACTGTGCATTTAACACAGTCTCTATTTATCTATATAAGCAAAGTTAACGCTATCGATTAATAAATGCAGACACGCAAATAATTAATATCATCGGTGGAACTATGGCGGCAGAAATTGGGTTATTACTACTTATTATTGCAACAGTAATGTGTTTACTCATCGCAGCGTTACCACTATTTAAAAGCAGCAGCGGTGAACCACAAACCCATACACTCACCAGCTTATTAATTCATCTCAATACTGTTGCCCTACTGGGGGCAATTGTTATTTTGGGCTATCTGTTTATTACTAACGATTTTTCGGTCGCTTACGTGGCCAACCATTCCAACACCCAATTAGCCAGCATCTATAAGGTGGCGGCGGTATGGGGCGGTCATGAAGGCTCAATGCTATTTTGGATAACCGCCACCGCTCTGTGGAGCAGTTATATCGTCAACCAGCACAAAGCTAACAATGCCTTTATGCGCAGCCTTTGCGCCATTCTCGCCGCCATCATGTGCGGTTTCTTACTCTTCTTACTGTTTACCTCTAACCCGTTTGCACGCTTGCTGCCCAACATCCCGCTCGAGGGACGCGACCTAAACCCTATACTGCAAGACATTGGGCTAATATTGCATCCGCCACTGCTGTTTGTCGGCTATGTGGGGCTGACGGTCTGTTTTGCTGCGGCCGTGGCCGCGCTACTCGATACCCAAGCTAACATTCAAGCCCACTGCAAGCGCATCCGTCCATGGGCTATTTTAACTTGGGTAGCACTCACTGGTGGCAACGCCTTTGGCTCATGGTGGGCCTATAACGAGCTAGGTTGGGGAGGGTGGTGGTTTTGGGACCCAGTCGAAAACGCCTCATTTATTCCTTGGTTAGTGGCCACCGCCATGATGCATGCACTCATATTGAGCAGTAAACGAGATGATTTTTATGCTTCGACCCTATTCACTTGTTTGTTAGGCTTTGCCATCTGCCTACTGGGCACCTTCTTAGTGCGCTCAGGGGTGGTGCAATCGGTCCATGCCTTTGCCGCCGATCCGAGCCGAGGCGTGTCGATTTTGACTCTACTGATATTATTTTCGGCTGGGGGCTTTACCCTGTTTGCCTACCGCGCGCCGTCATTACTCAAAACTAGCCGCTATAGCCTGCACAGCAAAGAAAGCCTGATGATGCTGGGCAATCTTATCCTTCTCGTTGCAGCTCTTTCCATCTTACTTGGCACCTGTTACCCGTTGCTGTATGAAGTCCTTACCCAGCAAAGCATTTCCGTTGGCGCGCCCTACTTCAACAGTCTGTTTATTCCGTTGCTGGTATTGATTTGCCTGCTAATGGGCGCAGCGCCGCTGGTGCGCTGGCAACAGGCACAGCCCAAGGTGTTTATGCAATTAAGCCTATATGCTGGGCTGGCATTCGGGCTGGCGTTGCTACTGAACCTGATAGCGTTACCCCAGCTTAGCGGCTACTTTATTTGCGGCAGTTTTTCTGCCCTATGGTTGATTATCTGCATCGTGGCGGCGGTGCGGTTGCACTATGGTCACCGAGCGCCCAGTACTGGCAGAACCCAGCATTTTAACGCCATGTGCCTGGCCCATTTGGCCGTGGCAGTGAGTATTTTAGGCGCAACCACTGTGTCTCATTTTGAGCAGGAAGAGTTACTCCGAATGGGCCCGGGACAAGGTAAAGTCGTCGCGGGGTACACCTTTGTTTATGAAGTAACTGAGCAGGTTGAATATCCAAGCTACAGTGCGATTCAGGCCAAAATTCAGGTTAGCGATGCCAAGGGGCAAGTGTTTGCTTATATTTACCCACAGCGACAGACCTTTAACACTAACGGCATGCAACTCTCGGCAGCGGGGATCCATCGCAGTTTGTTTGGCGACATCTACATCTCCATGGGGACGCCGCTCAGCGACAGCGAATACCTTGTGCGGATCAGTTATAAACCTTTGGTCAATTGGATTTGGATAGGAGCCTTAATGATGATGGTGGCCGGTATCTGCCTGCTACGCCGCCCAGCAACTCCCAGCGCTGCGCGTAACCCTCACAGCGCAGGGCATCGCCTTGGTGCGCCGTCAGTACATAATGGAGGGCTGTGATGAAGTCTAAGCTCACACTTTGCCGACTTGTCACATTCAACTGCCTGTTATGGCTAGGATTAAGCGTATTTTCGGCCAACGCTACAACGCCGTCATCCTTGCCAGCATCAACGCCAGCCCCTGTCTACTCGCAAGCCGAAATAAAAGCCCTGGGATTTGATATCGCTAAGTCGCTACGCTGTCCCATGTCGGCCAATCAAAACCTGTTGGACTCGCAAACTAAGATAGCCAATGAGCTCAAAGCAGAAATTTTTCTGCAGTTAGAACAAGGCAAACGTAAAAGCGAGATCATCGATTTTATGGTGGCCCGTTACGGCCAGCAGATCCGCTATATGCCAACATTTTCCGTAGGAACTTTAGTGCTGTATCTGTTTCCGCTGGGGTTATTGCTATTGGTGGCGGCATGGGGATTCAAGCAACATCAATCGACAACATCTTCCTCTAAAATTAGTAATATGGATACGCATCATGACTAAACAACTGCTGGTTATCATCGGCTTATCAATGCTACTCACCATGGGACAATCGCAGGGGGCCATGCCAAATGAAAAGGTGTACGCCACTGGTGATAACTTACCTAAACCCATGATCATGTCGCGCTTTATCGAGATGCAACACGCGCGCAAAGTCAGTGAAGTCCCTTTTGAAACGCTTGAGGGGGCCAAGGTTAAGCTGAGCGATTATCGCGGCAATCTGGTACTGGTTAACCTGTGGGCCACTTGGTGCGCACCCTGCATTAAAGAGATCCCGATGATGGACAAGATCCGGCGCGATAATCACACCAATAAGTTAGTGGTACTGCCACTGTCTATCGATGAGCAATACGAGCAAGTGGCCGCATTTTTAACCCGCCATAACTTAGGAGACTACCCTACGTTGATCGATCCACAGCAGCAGATCGATCAGATGCTTCCAGCAGATGTAGTGCCTGCTACCTATGTGTTTGATGGCGAAGGTAACCTCATCGGTTTTTTGCGCGGTTATTTAGATTGGGGCGATAAAGAGGTGCAACCCTACCTTGAACAACTCACCGCCAAGTATGCATCACCCACTCGTTCTTAATTTGCCATAGTTTATCCCCCCCGCTTTCATTGCTCCCGCCCGACAACGCGACCCTTTCGTCGGGCGGTCTTTTTTATCTCGGCATCGCTAGCTTGAGCTGCGACCACGACTTTCAATTACCGCACCATTAAATTAGAATTGCGCCATTAATCGTTATGTCCCAAGGCCAGTTTGATGAAATTAACCGCACTACAGCAACCGCTTTATGATCACCTTTATCGCGATATTCACCAGTTCCGCTCTACCTTCGATCTGCCCATTGAAGATACCAGCAGCCTCGACGATAAAGCGGATACATTACACACCTCTTTAGCGATTGAAGAGCTGACCGAGCTAGCTGAAGCCGATTGCCGCATAGAACAAGCCGATGCGATTGTCGACTCTGTTTATGTATTGATGGGGCGTCTGGTGCATATGGGTGCCAAACAGGTTAACGACTGTATTGCTATCAGCTACCTTATCGATCTGCTGCTGCATGTGGCCAATAATCGTGATATCGATTTTGTGCGCTGCTGGGATGAAGTGCACTCGAGCAACATGAGTAAGGTGTGCCGTAATGAACAAGAGTTAGCAGAAACCGTCGCTCATTATGCTAAACAGGGTGTTGACATTATCGGTAGCAAGAAAGGCGACTTCATCATAGCTAAATGTGCTAAAGATGTTGATATGGCAGGTAAAGTCGTGCGCCAAGGCAAGGTGCTAAAATCAGTTTACTACCGCCCTGCCGATCTAAGTCGCTTGATAAAAGCCTAATTTATCCTTCTCAGGAGCTGTCTAACATGATCCGTCTGAAATGAGATGAGACCTAGGTATCATTAATTGAATCCCAGCCGTGACCCAGTTAACAGCTAAGATAATAAGCACTACTCGCTAACCGATTTAGATGATTGAATAGGGTTAAATGAATCTAGTGCTTATCGTCCCTGAGGAATTATCATGACCAATAATATTGCAGCCTTACTCGCCACTACGGCGCTATTTTTTAGCACTCAGGTATTGGCTAATGGCGGTTGCGCCTTTGAAGGCAAGCAAGAAGGCTTTATTGCCACTTGCAGTGAGGAGAAACAAGAAGTGATTCTAACCGGTATCGTTCCAGCACAAACTTTAGTGACCGAACTTAGCGAATTTGGCGAAGGTTACCAAACTTATCAAGTCGATACAGCAGCCATCGAACCATTAAAAGCGATCACAGAGCCGACTGAAATTGTCGTTATTATTGGCACTTGGTGCCCTGATTGTCACCGCGAAACACCGCGCTTTATTCGCATCATAGAGCAGTTGAACAATCCCAACGTCAAGGTGACCTACATAGGGGTGGATCGCAGCAAACAAGATAGCGAAGGCTTAGCGGCGCAGTACGAATTTAGCCGTATTCCGACCTTTATCGTCAAACAGCAAGGTAAAGAGATTGGCCGCATTGTTGAGCGTCCACAGACCTCACTAGAAGTCGATCTGGCCAACATTCTTAACTAGGCCGTTAGCCATGACTCATAAGAAAGCCGCATTAGCGGCTTTTTTTTGTGCAGTCATGTTAACTAATCCAGTGCTAACTTGTTGCATGCAAATTAAGCGGGAGTTCTTGCTTAATGAGACGCTCTGGGGCTGCAACTGTGGGTTAATCGCAGATATATGTGGACAATAAAGACGTGATTATGCAGCAGATGTAGCTGCAATTCGCCGAGATAATTGTAGTAATACGCCTTCACGCAGCGCACCGCCCGACAAATTTAACGACTCAATATGCAGCACATTAAATAAGCCCAGTAAAATCGATAATCCTGCGGCAAAAGTGGGGGCTCGCTCAGGATGTAAGCCTGCAATCTGCAGCATGCTAACATCGGTTTGACCTAGCACTTCATCGCGTAATTGCAACAATATCGCAGGAGTGATGGTTGCAGACAGGCCACGCGCGTTGAGTAGTTCAACGATTGATTGCACTGTACCCGATGCGCCAACCACACTATGCCAACTAAGCTGAAGCAGTTGAGCACGATAATCACCCAACAGGTTAACGACCTGTGCCTGTGCAGAATCAAAGTCTGCCAGCTGAAATGGAAATTGAGTGAAAAACAGTTGCTTAAACGTAACGCAGCCCATAGAAAGGCTGGTTTTGAGGAGCACTTTGTCGCCATCACCAATAATAAACTCAGTGCTGGCACCACCAATGTCGATCACCAATCGGCGACCCTCTGTGGTGGTAGTCGCAACCATGCCTTGATAGATCAATTCCGCTTCACGCAGCCCCGAAATAATCTCAATCGGTTGACCTAAAATAGGCAGCGCCGCTTGGCAAAATGCGCTGGCATTATTGATGCTGCGCAGTGTCGCGGTGGCAATAACGGTAATATGGTCGCGGCTAATGCCCTCTTTATCGAGCATCTGTGAAAACATCTTTAGGCAGTCAAGCCCACGGGTAAACACCTCGGGGCTTAATACGCCATCAGGGCCAATGCCTTCGGCAAGGCGCACCTTGCGCTTATATTTTGCCACCACTTTAGGGCTGCCGGCGACGGTTTGCGCCACCAGCATATTAAAACTATTTGATCCTAAGGTAATGGCCGCATACTTAGGCCCTAAGCCAGCGCGCTTCATTTAGCTGTGTCTACGCGTCCTATCGTGACGTCTTGGGCGTGCGCCAGGACGTGCACCTTGTGGTTTGCCACTACCAGGGCGGCCAGCGGGACGCGTGGTGTGCTTACGATGAATGCGTACAGGCGGCGGTAAATCACTCAGCAAGGCTTCACTGTCGTAATTAGTGACAGGAATAGAGTGCTGAATATAACTCTCGATCGCCGGTAAGTTGAGGGCATACTCTTCACAGGCAAAACTGATCGACTTCCCTTTTTGACCCGCACGTCCCGTACGACCAATACGGTGTACATAGTCTTCGCAATCATCGGGAAGATCGTAATTATATACATGAGATACGTCAGAAATATGCAGACCACGTGCAGCTACATCGGTGGCTACCAAGATATCCAACTTACCTTGGGTAAAATCTTCTAAGATACGAATACGCTTCTTCTGTGGCACATCACCCGTTAGCAGTCCAACACGATGTCCGTCACCTTCTAAGTGGGCCCAGATATTCTCGCAGCTGTGCTTGGTGTTAGAGAAGACAATGGCTTTATCTGGCCAATCTTCTTCAATCAGCGTCAGCAACAGACGCATCTTCTCTTCCTGTGAAGGATAGAAAATTTCTTCAGTAATATTTTTTGAGGTTTTTTCGCTTGGGGCAATTTCCACTTTCTCGGGATCATTCATATGATCATAAGCCAGCTCTTGCACCTTCATCGACAGCGTCGCCGAGAACAACATATTCAGGCGCGATTTGGCGTCTGGCATACGTCTAAATAGGAAACGAATATCTTTAATAAAGCCTAAGTCAAACATGCGATCGGCTTCATCGAGCACCACTGCCTGAATCGAGCTGACATTGAGTACCCCTTGGCGAACGTAATCGATGATACGCCCAGTGGTACCAATTAAGATGTCGACGCCTTTATCAAGCACCTTACGCTGAACGTCGTAGCTTTCACCACCAAAAACAATCCCGACTTTTAGCCCGGTGTGCTTGGCCAGCAAGTTGGCATCTTTGGCAATTTGAATCGCTAGTTCGCGTGTCGGCGCCATCACAATCGCACGAGGCTGATTGATCTCACGTCCTTCAGGAGCTGGAGTGGTCAATAAGTGGTTAAAGGTGGCGACCAAAAAGGCTAAGGTTTTACCTGTGCCTGTCTGTGCTTGACCCGCAATATCTTTATGCTGGAGTAAAATTGGTAATGATAATGCTTGGATTGGCGTGCAATATTCAAAACCGCTTTCGATTAGTGCCTGTTGTATCTCTGGATGCAGAGTAAAGTCGGCAAACTTTGTATTTGTTAAATGTGTTTCGCTCATAGCGCAAGCATACCAGTTAGGGTTGCAATAAGGAACTTAATCGTTTGAAATAGCGGCTAATGAAAAAACAGCTCTGAAAGCCGCTAAAAAAATCTTGAAAAGCTGATTTCAGACCCAATATACAGCTTAAGCCATTAACAAACCAGTAATGGCACCTCAACTGGAGAACATCATGAGCGATAAAATTATTACCTTAAGCGACGACAGCTTCGAAAACGACGTACTTAAGTCTGACATCCCTGTAGTGGTGGATTTCTGGGCTGAATGGTGTGGTCCTTGTAAGATGATCGCCCCAATCCTAGATGACGTAGCAGAAGAGTACGAAGGCAAGGTAACTATCGCCAAGCTAAACGTTGACCAAAACAATGCTTCACCTGCTAAGTATGGCGTACGTGGTATCCCTACTTTACTTATCTTCAAAAACGGTGAGCTAGCCGACACAAAAGTGGGCGCATTGTCTAAGACTCAACTTAAAGAGTTTATCGACGCACAGCTGTAATATCCCGATCTCTATGACATTTTGATCGCAGAAAGTGACTCTCGACACAGCTTACAAAAGTAATTGTGTCGGGATTCGCTAAATTTCTAGACGCCTAGCCTTGTTAGTGCTACTTTAATAACCAGACTCATTCTAACTAACCCACTTCTTGCTATTCGATCGATATTCTTAATATGTTGTACATTCATTGATCAAAGATAGCATTGTCACGTAAGAACAAGACCCACCAAGATGAATTTATCAGAATTAAAAGACACACCGATTTCAGATTTAGTACAACTCGCCCAAGACATGAAGCTAGAAAATATGGCCCGCGCTCGCAAGCAGGACATCATTTTCGCAATCCTTAAAGCCCACGCAAAAAGCGGCGAAGATATTTTCGGTGGTGGTGTTTTAGAGATTCTGCAAGATGGTTTTGGCTTCCTTCGTAGTGCTGACGGCTCATATCTCGCTGGCCCAGACGATATCTATGTTTCACCCAGCCAAATTCGCCGTTTCAACATGCGCACCGGTGACACCATCTTTGGTAAGATTCGTCCACCAAAAGAGGGCGAACGTTATTTTGCCTTATTGAAAGTCACCGAAGTTAACTTCGACAAGCCTGAAAACTCTCGTAATAAAATCCTGTTTGAAAACCTTACCCCACTGCATGCTGAAGAGCGTATGCGTATGGAGCGTGGTAATGGTTCAACTGAAGATATTACCTCGCGAATTTTAGATTTGTGCTCACCAATTGGTAAAGGTCAGCGTGGTTTGATCGTGGCGCCGCCAAAAGCCGGTAAAACACTACTACTACAAAACATGGCCCAAAGCATTGCCTACAACAACCCTGAAGTAGTGTTGATGGTACTACTGATTGATGAGCGCCCTGAAGAAGTGACCGAAATGCAACGCATGGTAAAAGGTGAAGTTATCGCTTCTACCTTCGATGAACCAGCAAGTCGTCACGTACAAGTGGCCGAAATGGTTATCGAAAAAGCCAAGCGTTTAGTTGAACATAAAAAAGACGTGGTGATCTTACTCGATTCGATTACCCGCCTAGCACGTGCTTACAACACAGTGATCCCATCATCAGGTAAGGTACTTACCGGTGGTGTTGACGCTAACGCACTGCATCGTCCAAAGCGCTTCTTCGGCGCGGCACGTAACATCGAACATGGTGGCAGCTTAACCATTATCGCGACAGCGTTGGTTGATACGGGTTCGAAAATGGACGAAGTGATCTACGAAGAATTTAAAGGTACAGGTAACCAAGAGCTTCACCTGTCGCGTAAAGCAGCAGAAAAACGTGTATTCCCAGCGATTGATTTCAACCGCTCTGGTACTCGTCGTGAAGAGAAACTGACCACACCTGAAGAGCTACAAAAAATGTGGATCTTACGCAAAATCCTTAATCCAATGGATGAAGTGACGGGTATGGAGTTCCTTATCGATAAGCTTGCCATGACGAAAACGAACGAAGAGTTCTTTACCGCCATGAAACGCTCTAAAAGCTAATGATAAGTTAGCTTTACTGAATAAAAATGCCGCTAATTAGCGGCATTTTTTATGGTAAGCAGATGCTGTTTCTATACCAAGGCACCGGCCATCTTGCGGCGTAAATAGGCAATTTGTTGCATGTGCGGCAGATCTTTCGGGCAGTTATCCTGACAACCAAGTAAGGTCATGCAGCCAAACACGCCATCTTGATTACCAATCACATGGTAAAAATCTTCCACGCTACGAGCATCACGACTGTCGAGTTCGAAGCGAGCGATTTTCATCATGCCTACGGCACCCACAAAGGTGTCGCGCATCTGCTTGGTGGCACAGGCAGACACACACACACCGCACTCAACGCAGCGATCGAGCTCATACAGCTTTGCCGCCTCCTCTGGGGCCATTGGCGCCTCGATGCGATGGATATCGATTTCATCTTGCCTTGGATGCAACCACAACTTTAGGCGTTCGGCGAGTTCGCGCATAAACTTACCCGTGTTGACCGACAGATCGCCAATTAATTCAAAGCCGGGCAGCGGCATCAAGGTGATCTCACCTTTAGGGTATTTACTGGTTAAGGTGCGGCACGCCAGTGTGGGATACCCATTGATCACCATGGCGCAGCTACCACAAATACCGGCGCGACAGACAAAATCAAACTGCAGCGAGGGATCCTGTTTTTCCCTGAGCATATTAAGGGCGATAAATACCGTCATGCCGGGGGCTTCTTCAAGCTGGTATTTAACCATCTTGGGCTTATCGCCAGGTTCTTGCGGATCATAGCGAAAGATAGAAAACGTTAATAGACGACCCTGACTCATTACTTTTGCTCTCCCGCTGGGCGATTGTCGAACGGCTTGTCATGCAAGCGCTCATTTTTCTCTTGTAAAGACGGCGGCACCTCAAAAGGCATCAAAGCCCGCTGCCGCTCAAAGCGATTGGCATTGTCACCTAATCCGCTCAAAATTTCGGTAATTTGTTGCTCACGCTTGGCGGTATCAGGATGCGCTATCGCATTATTGATTCCGTAACCACGGTAACCTGGTGGTAATTCCATTTTCATCACATCCAACTGTTCATAATCCAGCGCGGGTAGCGTGGCATCAGCACTTGGCCAGCTCGATAGCGTGCGGTTGAGCCACTCTTTATCATTACGCTGTGGAAAGTCTTCACGGGCGTGGGCACCGCGACTTTCGGTGCGCGCCTCAGCCCCACAAGCGACTGTGAGCGCCACTTTAAGCATGCGCTTAACTCGCAGTGCTTCTACCAATTCAGGGTTAGCGTGGCGCTTTTTACAGGTTAAGCCGATATTGCGCGAGCGCAGCAACAAGGCTTGCAACTCATCCACCGCTTTTTGCAGCTCGGGACCATTACGGAAAATGCCCACGTAGTCCATCATAATCCGTTGCATCTCAAGCTTAATATCAAACGCTGACTCACTGCCCTGCCCTTCAACTAAATCATCGATTTCGCCGCGTACCTGATTAACAAACTTTTCCACCAGCGCAGTATCAATCTCTAAGGTATTTTGCTGACAAAAATCGGCGACATATTTACCTATGATCATGCCTCCTACCACGGTTTCAGCCAAGGAGTTACCGCCTAAACGGTTAAAGCCGTGCATGTCCCAACACGCCGCCTCGCCCACGCTAAATAACCCTTTAAGCTGCGGGCTTTGACCTGTGGCATCGGTGCGAATACCGCCCATCGAATAGTGCTGGGTCGGGCGCACTGGGATCCAATCTTTGGCTGGATCGATACCTAAAAAGTTTTCGCAGATCTCTTTGACTTCGCGCAGGTTAGTCTCGACATGTTTGCGCCCCAACAAGGTAATATCGAGCCACAGGTGCGGCCCATACGGGCTATCGACCCCTTTCCCTTTGCGAATATGCTCAGTCATGCGCCGCGATACCACATCACGGGATGCCAGCTCCTTTTTCTCTGGCTCATAATCGGGCATAAAACGATGGCCATCTTTATCACGCAGTAAGCCACCGTCCCCCCGACAGCCTTCGGTGGTTAAAATCCCCACTGGCACAATGGCGGTGGGATGAAACTGCACCGCCTCCATATTACCCAGCTTGGCCACACCGGTTTCAAGCGCTAATGCTTGACCAATGCCTTCGCAGATAATGGCATTCGTTGAGACTTCGTAAATTCGTCCATAACCGCCAGTGGCAATCGTGGTCGATTTAGCAATATAGGCACGTAACTCGCCCGTGATCAGGCAGCGAGCGACCACACCGTGGCAGCGCGACCCATCGTGAATTAAGGCTAAGGCTTCGATACGCTCATGAACGGGGATATCTAATGAAATAGCTTTATTATCGACAGCATAAAGCAATGAGTGACCCGTGCCGTCTGCCGTATAGCAGGTGCGCCACTTCTTGGTGCCGCCAAAGTCGCGGGCATTAATTAACCCATGCGCTTCTTCAGCTTCTTCAATAGTGACCTTTTGGGCATTGACCACGACATCACGCGGCCCTTTGGTTACCCGCGTCCAAGGTACACCCCAGTTTGCCAGTTCGCGCACCGCTTTGGGGGCACAATGGGCAAACATACGCGCGACCTCTTGATCGCAACCCCAGTCCGATCCTTTTACCGTATCTTGAAAATGGACATCTTCATCATCGCCCATCCCTTTTACCGTATTGCCAAGGCTTGCCTGCATCCCCCCTTGGGCGGCGGCCGAATGCGAACGTTTAGCTGGGATCAATGACAATACAACAGTATCTAAACCTCGCTCTTTTGAAGCGATTGCCACCCTTAGCCCCGCGAGTCCAGCTCCAACGACCAGAGAATCGGTATATATCAGTTTCACACTTGCTCCTTAACAGGGTATTGAACCACCACTTATTGGCTCGCATAGGGAAGAAAGGCGAGCAATGACGCGATGCCAATCACCACAAACACAACACTTATAATGGTTTTTATTTTTTTAATTCGCGCGCGATGATTAAGTGCTTTCTCGGCGCCCCACTTTATGGCGACTCGATAAAGGCCAATGGCGGCATGAAGCTCGACACATAATAGCAATGGTAAATACACCATCCACACACCATCATTCCAAATGCGCTCGGCGCTGCCGGATGGACCAATAGTCTCGGGGGCACTACCAATCAACCACAGGTGTACTGGTAATAACAAAAAGATCCCCACGCCCGTGATGGCCTGCCAGACCCATAACTTAGTATCGCCATGAGTGATCACCGTCATCTGCTTACGCAAAGCTCGCTGCTGTGCCAAGTTAAGTGGCATTTTATGCACCGCCACCAACACGTGTATCAAGGCCAGCACAGCCACCACTACGGCTATAATAGATACTACCCAAGGATAACCATGACCATCGGCACTTAAAAAGCTCAGTTCCATGGTTTTGGCCACCATGGTCATCGCATCGCCTCCCAGTAAAATAGAGGACACTAACAGCAGGTGAGTCCATAAAAACAGGGTCAATATGACACCGGTGAGACTCTGGCTCAGATCGAGCCAGCCACTTAATTTATTGTTATAACGAGTCAGCGACATATCTTCCCCTTATCGATGGCATCAGGTTGCCTTAAAATTGGTAACCAATAGCCCTAATGTCGCTCACAAACAGTCACTAAACCGTGAGGCAGATCAAAACACTAACTAATACTTCACAAAATGCTAAACTACCTAAGCTAACCCATCATCAAGGTACAAAAGGTGTGATAGGCAATGTCAGCTCACGGCCAATAATGAGGTATGACACCAAGCTCAACACGCCAATGCTAATAAGATAAATAATCAATATCTTGATAACCTTACGCAGCCCACGACGATTAAGCGTCAAGCCCCACTTCAATGCCACTCGATACAAACCTATCATGGCGTGGATCACCACAGCCGGCAGCAACAAGGCATACAGTAACCACGCATTGGCGTGATACACGCGTTCAGCAGAAAGATGTGGGCCTATCTCAGGGTTAGTGATCATGGTAAAAATATGCACTGGCGCTAAGAAAAACAAAATAAAGCCCGTGGCTAACTGCCAAAACCAGGCGTGACTGTCTTTATGGTTAATGCCCTGCATATGGCGCCTTAAGGCGCGCCACTGGCCCAACTGCGCCGGAAAACGCCGCAGTGCCACCGCCGCATGAACAATGACCACTAACATGATAAAAATCGAAAATACCTTAGTGACAATCGGCATACCATGACCTGTCGAGGTAAACAGCCCCCCTTCAAGAAACTGCACCACATGATAAAATGCCTCTTTACCTAATAAAATACTGGATTCAAAGTGCAGGTGAGCCAATAAAAAGCACCCCAGCATGATGCCAGTTGCACTTTGAATTTTGTCCGCCTTGGCAGACCATGGACTGCCCAGCGACGCATAATGGATATGATGAGATTGCATACTTTTGGGATTCATTATCATTCAACGCCTAGTGTCGGGATCTACACCATAGCAGCAAGCGTGCAGGGTAAACGCCTGTAATAAGCAAAGCGTGATTTACCTCACCCAGCAAGCAAGCAACTTTTGACTTAGTTCACAAACAAACCTTAAAATACAAAACAAAGGTCAAACCACTTAACCAAATATAATCATAGAGTTAAACAACCAATTTAAACAAAACAATCCATTCGAAAATAGCGTTATAAGTGCTTGAATCGGCACTTTTATTCTACCGAGCGCAAATATCAATAACAGATCACTCTGCCTTTAACCGCCGCATGGTTTACAATAACGCCATTATTGACCTAAGAGAGAAGATCCCATGGCTTGGATCCAGTTAAAAATTGATACCGACAATCAACACGCCGAACAATTAAGCGATATGCTGATGGACTTTGGTGCCCTGTCGATCACCTATGAAGATGGCAAAGACAACCCGATTTACGAGCCAAATTTAGGTGAGACTCCGCTATGGAGCCACACCGTACTGACGGCGCTGTTTGAAGCCGACTATGATCTAGCCCCTATCGTTGACATGCTCAAGCTGCAGCCTTACTTAGGCGTCGACTTTAGCCACAAAGTAGAGCAAGTTGAAGATAAAGACTGGGAACGGGAATGGATGGACAATTTCCACCCCATCCAGTTTGGCAAACGTCTGTGGATCTGCCCTAGCTGGCGTGAAGTGCCCGACCCACAAGCCGTGAATGTGATGCTCGACCCAGGCCTAGCCTTTGGTACCGGCACCCATCCAACCACGGCGCTGTGTTTAGAATGGTTAGATGGACTGCAACTTAACGGCAAAGAGGTGATCGACTTTGGCTGTGGCTCTGGCATTTTAGCCGTAGCCGCGCTGAAACTTGGCGCAGCAAAAGTCACAGGCATCGATATTGACTACCAAGCCATCGATGCCTCTAAAGCCAATGCCGAACGCAACGGTGTTGCCGATAAACTGGCGCTATTCCTACCCGAAGATCAGCCAGCTGACCTAAAAGCGGACGTGCTCGTGGCCAATATCCTCGCCGGCCCACTGAGAGAATTAGCGCCGCTTATCGCCGAAAAAGTCAAGCCGGGCGGCTTATTGGCACTATCGGGTTTGCTTAAAGAGCAAGCCGACGAAATTAGCCAACATTACGCCCAATGGTTTGACATGGACGCGCCTGCTCACAAAGAAGATTGGAGCCGCTTGACAGGCACCCGCAAATAACGGTAAAAGCCAGCGGCCGCAAGGCCGCCACTGACTTCACAGCACACAAAAGTCAAGTAAAAAAGTTGCTCCCAGGTCATTTATTGACCTTTTCACCGGCTTGAAAAAGGCGTACTATAGCGCCCCTTTGAAGCGCAAGGTGTAATGATAAATGCAGATTGGACCCTATCAACTGAAAAATCAGCTGATCGTGGCTCCTATGGCAGGAGTCACCGACCAACCCTTTCGAAATCTCTGCTTACGTTATGGCGCTGCCTTAGCGGTTTCAGAGATGCTTTCGTCCAATCCTGAAGTTTGGGATACCGACAAAAGCCGTCAGCGTATGACACATGCTGGTGAGAATGGGATCCGCTCAGTACAAATTGCAGGAGCCGATCCGGATATGATGGCTCACGCCGCCGTTGTCAACGTACAACAAGGGGCGCAGATCATCGATATCAATATGGGATGTCCTGCAAAAAAAGTGAATAAGAAGCTGGCTGGATCGGCACTACTACAGCAACCAGAGCAAGTAAAAGCGATTTTGCAAGCTGTCGTTGCCGCAGTGGATGTCCCGGTTACACTGAAAATTCGCACCGGCTGGGCACCAGAACACCGTAACGGTATTCAAATAGCCCAAATAGCAGAAGATTGTGGTATTGCCTCGTTAGCCGTACATGGCCGCACGAGACAATGTATGTACAAAGGCGAAGCCGAGTACGACACCATTGCCGCTATTAAACAGAATGTCTCTATTCCGGTTGTCGCTAACGGAGACATCTGCACCCCAGAGAAAGCACGCTTTGTGCTTGACCATACTGGTGCCGATGCCCTGATGATAGGAAGAGGCGCTCAAGGACGGCCTTGGGTATTCAGAGAGATCCAACATTATCTGGAAACAGGTAATAAGCTAGCGCCAATTGAAGTGGACGAAAAGCGTCAAGTGATGCTGGAACACCTCAAAGACTTATATGCATTGTATGGCGAATACAAAGGGTTACGTATCGCCAGAAAGCATGTTGGATGGTATCTGGACCAAGAAGCGCAGAGACCATTGAGAGCCGAGTTTAATCGGCTGGAAACTGTTGAAGAACAATGTTCCATGTTGGAACGTTATTTTGATGAATTAGTAAAGAATTAATAAAGAGCAGAATACGAATGTTTGATCAGACAACTCAACCAGAAGCTCATCAGCTTACCGTAGGCAAAATCGAAACCGCTAACGGCACTATCAAGCCTCAGTTACTACGTGACGCAGTTAAGCGCGCAGTAACTAACTTTTTCGCTCAAATGGACGGCCAAGAAGCTGAAGAAGTTTACGAAATGGTGTTATGTGAAGTTGAAGCACCTCTACTAGATATCATCATGCAGCACACTCGTGGCAACCAGACTCGCGCCGCCAACATGCTAGGTATCAACCGTGGTACGCTACGCAAGAAATTAAAAAAATACGGCATGAACTAAGAAGCGATTCTTAATTAGCTGTATCAGAACGGGTTTTTCGGCAACGAAAAGCCCGTTTTTGCTTATATGTACCCCCATATGTACCCCCGTTGTTTTGTTGCCCCACCTTAATCACTGTAGCAATTCACCCCTAAAATAAATCGTGTGAAAAGTTTCCTTTGTTCCCTCTTAATAATGTCGCTCACTAAAACGCCCTAAAATTTCAGGGTTTCGCTTCTCATGTTGAAAATGGGCTTTTAAAACCCACTCAATACGGAGCGTTCCTATGACACACCAAGATTTATCCATACTAGATACGTTGGCGATAAACAAAATCGCATTAGATAGACTCGTCAAAGAGAAAGAAAGACGACTTATCACAGGCGTAAGTAAATCCGAAGCCTTCCAATTAGAGCGCAAAGGCCTATTCCCTCGCCGTAGACAGATCTCTAACCGCTCGGTAGGTTGGCTGCTATCTGAGCTAGTGGCGTGGGTACATTCGAGGTCTGTCGCATCTTCTATTCAGCCTAAATAGGGGGTGGAATAATGATTAAACAAGAGGTGCAACTCCCCCTTTTTGACGAGTTGGTAGATATTACTCATATGTGTAAGCTGCTAAAAAAAAGCCGAACGACTATTTGGCGTTGGCATAAATCAGGAAAATTACTCCAAGCCGTCGTTAAAAATAACCGAGTTGTCGGTTGGGATCCCGTCCAATTAGCACAATGGCAAAACCCACAAGGGACAAATAAGCACTGATTTTAGGGCGCTGGTGGAACACCACCAGCGCCCTTTTATCCTATTTAAGCCCCACCAAAACCATTAAAAACGCTAAAATCCCCGTAAATTTTGTTTTGACTTGCTAACTCGTGAAAATCCTAGCCTCTACTAAAACAACTGCTATAGAGGTAAAGATGAATAACAACTTGTTTACTCCCCCCTGTCACCCTGAGTCGGGCACTCCCCTTATCAACGAACAACAGAGACAATTTCTTACCGCTGTTAGTCGAGCCCATGCCTTCCAACTAGAGCGTCAAGGTCGCTTCCCTAAGCGCATTAAGCAAAGTGTTGTAACCCTCCCTTATATCGATCATATTTTGAGAGAGTTTTCCTCAATTAATCGCTCATATAATTTAGGCGGTAAATCATTCAGTGATTCATGTGGCCGATCATAATTATATTCTTCAATCCAACTATCTGTGATTTCCCTTACTTCAGTCAAGCTATTGAACAAGTAACAGTCTAATACTTCATTTCGATAAGTGCGGTTGAATCGCTCAATATACGCATTTTGCGTTGGTTTTCCTGGCTTAATAAAATCTAACTTGATGCCATGTTCTTCAGCCCATATCTCAAGTGCATGTGAGATAAATTCTGGCCCATTATCTTGCCTTAATCGCTTTGGGTAACCACGGTAGGCTGCGATTCTATCCAGCACGCGTATAACCCTCTGTGCAGGTAAGCTCGAGTCCACTTCGATGGCTAACGCTTCACGATGATAATCATCAATGACATTAAATGTTCTGAAAGACTTGCCTGAAAATAAGTTATCACTCATAAAATCCATAGACCAGCATTCATTAGCCTTTGCTGGAACGGCCAGTGGCTCAGGCTCTCGAGAAGGTAAGCGCTTTTTACCTTTACGCCGTAAGTTAAGCTTCAAACCACAATAAATACGGTACACACGTTTATGGTTCCATTTATGGCCTAGGAGCCGTAGCCGCTTAAATATCTTCCGAAACCCATAGGCCTTATGTTTTTCAGCAATGTCTGATACTGCCTCAATAATATCATTATCATCTATACGTTTAAGTTGATAATAATATGTGCAACGACTGATGTTTAACGCATCACAAGCCAGCACAACACCTAGGCCAAATTCATTAATGGCATAGTGGGCTAATACCTTTCGTTCTGCTGGCCTTATAGCTTTTTTTCAACAATATCTTTGAGTGCCATATTTTGTAAGCTGACATCAGCAAACATCTTTTTAAGTTTGGCGTTCTCGGCTTCTAATTCCCGCATACGGGTTAAGTCAGAGGCTTGCATCCCACCGTACTTAGATTTCCATTTGTAATAGGTACTTTGACCTACATTATGTTTGCGACATAACTCAGGCACAGTCTGTGCACCAGACTCGCCTTCTTTGAGGATGTTGATAATTTGGCTTTCAGTAAAACGTGTCTTTTTCATGTGATTCTCCATTTGGTTTAGTGTAAATGGAAAACTCTATTTAAAACATTCTGATTTTAAGGGAGGGTTACAGTGTCAACACCAATCACTGGAAATTAACCGAGGTACTAGCGTGGATTCATTCACGACCTGTGATAGAGCTGAAGGAGGAAAACCTATGAAGCACACCAACACTCACGTTGATAGCAATAAAAACAGAGCCAAACCCTGCCAACGTATCGCGGCTAACTTCACCCCTGAACCAAGCTTATCAACCGCTCAAATAGCGGTGAGATTAAACCGAAGCCCTAAGACAGTCCGAGAGTGGCTAAGAAGCTCAAAGGACGCCCCTAGAGCCTATAAGTCACAAAATAGGTGGCAAGTGCGACTGTCCGAATATAAGAAATGGGAAGCTCAATAGCGACTTGATCGACTAGGGCAATTAGGTTGCCCTTTTTATCAAATTAAGATGAAACAAGTTGGGCTGTTAATGCACTTTATCGCAGCGCCAAAATTGAAAGCAACAATCCCCAAAGACCATTGCAAAAGCCTTTTAGCCCTGCTTGGTCGTTAATTACACTAGGTTTTAAATATTATTATGTCTTTAAGCTTAAGTACGCCTAATCATCAAATTGAGCGTTTGTATAACAAGCACTCTAGCAGCCATTATGGGACTCACTTTGACTATGCTGGCAGTGCTATTGATACGACGATTGATGGCAAGGCGTGGAGAGTGATGGCGTTCCCCGACGGATTGAACCATAGATTATTAAACAAGCTCTATCACTATTGTATGAGCTACCTCACTATGCACTCCAAGCTATTCATGATCCGCTTTGATGTGGCGCTATACGACTCGCCAGAGGATAATAAAGAGATAGGCAAACTAAGTCGCTACATAACAAAAAAATTAGAATCTCGTTACCAATCTGAAGTTGGTTTCGGTTGGGTTAGGGAGCAAAATAGCCATAGCGAAAAATGCCATTACCACTGTTTTGTCATGCTTAACGGCCAAAAAGTGAGAAACACCTACACGACGTTTAACGTCGTCAAAGCGGCAATGAAACTGCTAATAAATATCACTATCCATTTCCCTTATAATTGCAGCTACATGGTATTAAGAAACGATTTAAGTAGTCAGCAAGCCGCATTTTATAGGCTTAGCTACCTCGCTAAAAACAAGGGCAAGACTGACCTTCCTGTCAAAACGAAAAGCCACAATTTTAGCCGACTAAAATCCAAGGCTAGATGAGATCAACTTTCAGCCTCCCCGCGTGATTATGCGCAACCCGTTATTTTACTCCGAAAAATGTTAATGAAATGTCAACCGTATCGGCGTTTTTATGATCACTCATCATTTTATCCCGCACTAAAACTACCAGCCATAGGTAACACCTTGACTTATTGGCATTAAGTTGCAGTCGCATCGATAGTAACTGATCAAACATCAGCGTGATCAAAAAAAGTGATCATGACAGTGATCACTCGCGAGTGTAATTAAAGTAACGTCCTCTTATTGACGAACAGAAATAAAGCAACGATGACTTTCAGCCGCCAGCAGTAGAACGATTGTTATAATCGCCGTCATTACGCCTTAATACAGTAAAAGCAAGTAGCATTAATCTGTAACGCCCACGCTTAAGCCCTCTGCCCATTCAACATATCAAACATAACCTCTAATACGCTTTGGCGAGTAGCGGGGTCGCTGAGATACTTCATCATCATCTCTTGCTCGGCGCTTGAACTAGCCATCACCGCCTCATCACTCGCAACAGGGAAGTCGCCTAGCATGGCTTGAGCCCAGAGTTGTGCTTGATTTGCGCCATCACGGTTTCGTTCTCGCGAACCTTCTCACTCCACTTATGGACGGTATTAATCAAATCGCCATCGGATAGGTTTTCATTAGCAAATGCTTCATTGAGCTTTTCGAGCACGTACGATAACAACTCCTCTTTATTATCTTTTGCTTTAGCTGAGCCAATATCGGTACTATGAAGGTGGCAAATGACTTTGTTAACAATGACTTTGACGATAATAACGGTGAATTCACCACTTTAAGGATAACGTGTATGAAGGCCGATTTAATCCCAACGGTACGCTCGCTGCTCGCCCAAAACGCCATTAGCGTAAGTGGCGATGAGGCGTTAATCACGCGCTTATCATCAGTGCTACGCCATAAAACACATGTCTTTAAGCCAAATGCTATCTATGACTATTGTCCACATGAGCGGCAAGAGCCGACCCTCATTGACAGTATTAATCGACCTATCACCGAGCAAGTGCTCTACTCGATCGAGTTACTACCAGAGCGATTTACGCTAACCGCGCATATCCACAGCGCGACGGGCTGTGATAGCAAGACCATTCACACCAAGCTCAATCCTAACTTAAACCTCCTAGGGAACACCTTTAATGCGATCTATCGTCGCCTCGATGAGTCGCAACTATTTATGATTTGTCGTAACTGTAAGCAGTTAGTATCCGCCGAGCTTTGCAATAGTGATACTTGCGCTAGCACTGCTAATCATACCAATAGCGATAAGCAGAGCGCCCACCAGCCATGCTCAGCGACTTTTAAGCAATCCTTCGATACTCGCTTAGTCGATCGTATATCTCGCTATGGTGACGTTGTGAGCGTGTTTAAAGGTGAAGAGCAAATCGAGTTCTATATCTCATCTACCGATTGGCCACACCCGCATACCCCCTTCCCCTGCGATGAAATGATCGACACCCTGCCGCTGAGTGCAACACTCGATGAAGTGAATGCATTAAGGCTTAAGCTTGAAGCTGAGCAACGATATCCCGCCCCTTGTTACCACTGCAAAGTAAGCTGCAATGATGGCGACGCGATGGATTTAGCGTCATTTGTTGATTTCGATACCGATGCCATTGTTTGCTATGGCTGCGCATCGGAGCAATATGGCATCGTTTACTAGGTGTTAGTGACTAAGCTGGCGCGCAGCGTTTAGCTTAACCGCAAGCCTGCCAAATATTATCAAGGGTCAAACGTGCTCCGCGTGATTTTAAGCCATCGAATATCGCGTCTCGAATGTGAGCAGGGAAGCCTTCAGGAAGCTCTGCTTTGACCTTCATAATGACAACATCAAGCATGTCTGCCATCTCTATCATGATGTTGGCCATGGCGTCTGTATCAAAACCAACGGCTTTGGCCGTTTGAATAAAATGCCTTGGGAATATTTTATCCAGCTGAGCCTTTTTACCCTTGCTGGCTTTTAGCGACATGGCGAGCTTAGCATCGCGTATATTGAGCCCTTGGCCACCAATGGCGGGATAGATGGATAAAATGTCATACAGAGGCGTTAGACGATAACCGCCACCAGCCTCAATAAAGATTGAGAAGTTTTTAGCGTGTCCATCTATAGCGCCCAATAACCAAAACAGCACTTGAGCTTTCATGAAGTCGTATCGGTCACGCTCAGGATTGGTTGAACCCAATAGTTCAGTCATGATGGCCTGAATATCTGGGCCACCATCGCTCTCATACTTCTTGGCTGGTGGCACATTGAGTACCTGACAAAAATCCTCTTGAGGCAGACGCATGATCCAGCTGGCATCTTGGGCATAGCGCCTATCAAACCGTTCAACTACGAGCGCCTTAATATCCCCAACATGCAGGATGTGGCATTGTGCCACCACTAGGCCAAACGCCTCTGCGACCTTCATACACAGATATTCGTTTTCCACGCTATCTGACATATCGATAGTGTATGAATGGCTCTTTATGGTGCCTATAGGCAGCTTAATGATATGTGTGGTTGGTGTGGCGTGAATAGGCAAGCGCCATTGTCCGTTAGCATTTAGCAGTGCGGTTTTTTCCTGTGCCCCCGCTATTGAGATCCTAAAGTCATCTTGCTCCCGTAGCATACCTAACGGAATACCCGACATATAGCCTTTCAATACCTGTTCTAGGGCTGCATCTGAAAGCGGCTTATAGTCAATCTGCTTAATGTTATGGGGCGCTTGCCCATGAGAGACTAATTGCAGCGCACCTACACTGTCCTGACCAATTTTAGCCAATAAGTCAAAAGGCTGTGATGAAGCCGCCTTATGACGAGCAACGATTCGGTTACGCACATCGGGATTATCGGGAAGCAAGTTATCAAAAAAGTTATATACCTCATCACCTTTATAGGCTTGATGACGCAGCGGCATAGACAGCGATATGGGACGACTTCCAGCTAAGCTCAGCCACTCCTCATCATACTTAAAGTGATGGGCACCCGTGGATGTCTTAGTAAACTCCCCCACCCGATAACCGTTCATATAAACGTCTAATATCGCCATCACCAATCCTCTTGCCAATCTTTATGGCTTGATAAGGTGCTAGGATCAGATGGGTCGGCTTGGGACGCTCTGGGCTTAACCTCTAATTCGAGGTTGAGTGATGACAGTAGCTTAAACAGCGTTTCAAGCTTTGTCGAATCTGGATTATGCTCAAAGCTCGACACTGTGTCTTGCCTTATACCCACTTTGCTAGCCACTTTGCTTTGTGAAAGCTTCATCGATAAACGCGTATCTTTTAGATAATTGCTTAACTGTTTTGTAGTCGTCACTTTCATACGCTGCCCTTCATATAGTGCCTTTCAATCAATGACCAAGATCACCTATTAATTTACACGCTATAACAGGTAAATCAATATTTACACGCTATAACCGTTAAAATCGACTTTACACGCTGTAGCCGTTAAAAGAAATTTACACGCTATAGCAGGTAAGAATCTTGAACATGTAACATTCACTTTTGGACTAACCAGCCCTAGCGGAGTTGATAAGCACGACGTTATCAATTGGGTTTGCTAACCTATCTAGCCACTCACACCACATATTTAATGCAGCGAGCTTTTCTGGCAGGTACTGGCTGCGATTATAGATAGCCATCACACCACCTAACGAATGCCCTAATAGTTGCTCAACGACGTAAGGGGCGACCCCAAGATCATTGAGCTTAGTGGTGAAGGTTCGACGTAAATCATGGAGCGACCACGACTCTTTATGCTTTAATCGCTTATACAGTAATCCACCAGAACAGCTCACCGTTTCACCACTCTTTAAGGTACCCAATAGATAGCCCGAGTCACCATGGCGTTTATACAAAAACGCAATGATCGGCTTCACTTTGGCGGGGATAGGCCTAATAATAATTTTGTTAGTTTTGCTATGGGCTTTAGGCACTGTCCATAGGTCACGCTCTAAATCCCACTCGTCAAACCTTGATAGGCGCAACTCTTGGGTTCTCGCACCAAACACCAGCAATAGCTGGCACAGGTAACGCATATAAAAAGCGCCTTCACGCTTTTGGATTGAGTGAATTAAGTCGTATACCTCAACATCAGACAACACCCTATCTTTCTGCCTTTGTTTTTGACCAACGTCAGAGGCAATTAAGTCATCAAGCTCGCGACTGATAGCGTAGCGTCTAACGCGACAAAATCTTAAGGCTTGCTTGGCATTTTGCAGTATTTGCCCTGCTGCGACGGGTGCAGGCTTGCGTTTACCTTTTATTCCACGCCGAATGCGGTCAAAACATTCTATCCAGTGCCTCGTTTCGGTTTGCTCTAACGGGAAGTGGCCAATAGCGGGATAGATATGACGCTGAAATTGAGTGATTGTTTTATCGACGTGGATGCGATTATCTCTAGCGTAGTTATCAATCCAATACTCTAAAGCCTGCTGAACGGTCACAGGCGCTAGGGTCTTCTCCCTGCTCATGCTGCGCTTTAATTTAGGATCATGCCCTTCTGCAAGCCATGAGCGACACTCATCAACGATATCCCTTGCCTGCCTGAGCGACAGTTCGGGATATCCACCTAGATCCATACGTTTATTTTTACCATAGATTTTATAGCGAAACTGGAAGCTTACTTTGCCCAGTTTAGAGACTCGCACCCCGAGCCCTTTGCCATCGGTTAACTCTTTCATTTGAGGTTGAGGCTTGCCATTTAAGGCGCGCAATGTGGTTTCATACAGCATAATTTTAGGCTCATTTTATCGGGTAAATGGCGAAATTCCATGTACCCCCATATGTACCCCCATCTAACCATAGCGACCGAAACCAACCAATACCAATGAAGACAGCAAAACCCCCTTAACTGTTGATAACTAAGAAAAACTTATGACAAACAGATACCTACCAAAACCACTGAAAACAGCAAAGTGCGATCTACGGCATGAACTAAGAAGTAATTCTTAACCAGCTGTATCAGAACGGGTTTTCCAGAAATGGGAAGCCCGTTTTGCTATCTATTGCACATAATTGTCCCCTTACACGCTCTAATCGGTAACTCCCACCGCTGAGATCACGTCACAAGAGTTGCCCTCGACTCTCTACATAATGGCGCTATCTATCTGTTTATTTTACGAAGCAGCCGTGCTTACCGCGATGAAGTGATGCTGTTTGTCGCTAGCACGCTCAAGTCAATATAACCTTAACGAAAGACGTATCAATGCCTTGAGCGCTTTGCCAGCGGCAAACAGCTATGGTTAGGCTAAGAGCATGCGCCACCACATACCGGGCAGACTGGTAAAGCCTGTGGTGTAATATTTCAGCTCCCCCTCTTTAAATACCATCAGTGTGGGGGTGGCCTGCAACGACCAGGTACGGGCGATGCTATTATCCTTGTCGTTAATGGTGTCGAATCCATATTCTTGATGTTGAAGATATTTTGCTAACTTATCATCTTCACCCGAGTTCATGGCCACCGTTACCACAGGAAAATAAGCCGACATTTGATTGACCGCCGGACTGACAAAGTTACATACGGGGCACCAAGTGCCCCAAAAGTAAACCAGTACCGCTTGCTCTTGGCTTAGCGTCGCAATATCCACCGCCTGCCCTGCTAGGGTTATCCCCTTGAGTTCTGGTAAATTATCCCGTGGAATATCTTTACCACGCCACATATCCATGACACCAGTTAACACCATGGCTAACACTAACCAGAGTGCAATTGTCTTAACTCCACCCCATAATCGCTTAAACAATGGGGTGGATGACTGTTCGCTAGTCATATGTTACTCCTTGGTATTTTCGCTAAGCTGAGCTCTAATTTGTCTTGAACTACCTTGGGTTGAGCATCTGCGGATAATCTGGGTAACATGGACGCCTTATCGATTGCCTCGATCACTAAGTCACTCGTTAGAATCTCTGGTAATTCAATTCCTTGTGGCGCACCAGGGCCATATACCATGTTAAATGGCACCCCAAAACGGTTATGACGCTGAAGATAACGAGTAATTGGCGCTGACGCCTCCGTCCAATCGCCTTGCATCGGTAGCATATGCGGCTGTTGCAATTTGCTGTAAACCGGGTCTTGTAAGATCACGCCAATCTTATTGGCCTTGCAGGTGATGCACCAATCTGCGGTCACATCGACAAAGACTGTCCTACCTTGGGCGACCAGTTGATCGATCACCTGTTGATCCAGCGGTGTCCATGCTAAATCTGCTGGCAAAGGCTTAGCCCACTGATTTACTGTCATAAAGCCTAGTAGCGCCGACAACATGATGCCGACACTGAAACAGCTAACAATGGCAATAGCGCCATATTTTTTAGCCATAAACAGCATAAATGTCAGTGTGATAAGACCGGCTAGCGGCCACAGATACAAGGCATCGATAAAATTAGCTAATAGACTAATCAGCCATAAACTGGTCAGCAGTAGCATGCCTGAGAACAGGATCTTTACCGTATTCATCCAGCGACCGGGTTTTGGGAGGTAGGTTGCCACTTGCGGAAACGCCGCCACGATCAACCAAGGCAATGCCATGCCCACAGCCAATGCAGTAAAGATGACCAACAAACTCAGCACATCGGCGCCTAAGGCAAAGGCCACTACGGTTCCTAAGAAAGGCGCACTGCACGGAGTTGCAAGTAAAGTGGCAAACATGCCCTGTAAAAAGTGGCCTCGATTATCATTGCCACCGGTTGTCGCCAACTTGGTTTGTACACTCGCAGGTAAGGCGATCTCAAATACACCTAACATATTAAAGGCAAAGACAGTGGTCACCAGCGCCATGAAGCCGATAAACCAAGGATTTTGGAACTGCACCCCCCAACCAATGGCTTGGCCAGTAAACTTAAGCATTAAGATAAAACCTGCCAATAACCAGAAAGAGACTAAAATGCCCAGTGCTGAGGCGATAAACTGTTGTCGAATTTGTTTGCGTTTCAGCTCAGGTGCCGCAATCACAGAGCTCAACTTCATCCCCAATACAGGCAACACGCAGGGCATGACGTTTAAGATCAATCCCCCGATAAGCGCTAGCAGGATCATGTTAAACAGTGAGCCTCCCTCCTGCATTACAACTGTGGGGGTGACCTTGGCAGCATATTCCAGCGCACGCTCACTATCGACAACCGTGACGTTAAGCGATTGCCCCAACAGGGCTGGCTCACCAAGCCAGCTCGTGCCACTGAACAGCGCAACCAGTTGCTCACCGCCTGCATCACTCTCTGCGCGCTTAAGGCTTACCAGCTTAAATGTGGTATCTGGCTCGCCATCGATAATCACCATCGGCTGTTGCCAGTGAACATCGCTCAGTCGCACTTCGAGTATGCCTTGCCTTTCATCCCACCCCAATGTCATGGCTGCTGGCGTGACCACCTTTTGCGGTACCAGTGACACCGCCTTGTTGTAAGCATGCATGGCATCCGTGTCTGCTGGTAAGGTATTAGCGTTAAAATCTAGGCTAATGTGATAATCCGTCAGCACGCAGATGGTGGTACAAGTCGACAGCGTCACTTTACCGCGCAGGGCCGTGGGCTCTGCAAGTTCTGCCAAGGTCAGGGTTAGCGGAAACGTGGTATTGCCGCTATAGCCGAAGGTTTGCAGCCCTAATAACGAAAACTGCTCGGGCGCTGGCCATGCCCAATCCACCTGTTGTAAATTGCTCGAATTATCCCACTTGATAGAGGGCGCGATCCCTCCCTCTCCAGGGCTACGCCAGTAGGTTTTCCAATCGCCATCCAGCTGTACTTCTAACACGGCTGGTAAGGTACGAGTGCTAGCATCCACCTTACCAGTCAGCATCAAACGTACCTTGGCGGGCGGATGATTATCATTAACTAACCATCCGGTTGACGCCGCGAGCAACGATGGACTCGCTAACAATAAAACGAATATCCAGCAGGTCGTTAATAGGGATTTTAAATGACTCATTTCGCCCCCAGATTGTGAATAAAATAATTATTATTCAATAACATATATTTAATCTCTTTGGTCAGTATAACGGCTAATCACTCTGATATTCTCGATTCAGCTCATTTAGGTGATACAGCAGTAATACTTAGCATTAGGTCACTTCTATACTCGGGCTTACGCTACGAGCTACACGTCGATATGACTTAGCATTCAGCGATGCGATAGAAGATCGGTATCAAAAAGTCAGATAGGAGGAGTGCTAATTAGGGGATGCTGCAATGACTCAATCTCGCGTAATAATGCGAAAGGGAGTGACAACTGACACATCGACACATACTCACCTATCAATATGATAAATAAGTTGTTTTCATTCTTGAAAACGACAAAAAGTGAGATGTATTCGCCGAGGTTTAGCCTGGTAAACCTGAAGTAGAGGTAAACGCGTAAACACGCGAGAAGTCAGGGGAAAAAGAGGCAGTAAACACAGTAAGATCAATAACGGGGTCAGATCGTTGCTATCGCTACCGAGACGCATCGACTTTTCCGACAACTCACATGGCTTTACCTGAGCGGTGCCAGACGCTGCAGCCGATGACGGGCCATCGATATTGCTTGCAACAGAATTAACGCTTGTTACCGCTGTAGCCGAATCGGCTTGCGCGCTCATATCTTTGAGCAGCAAGTTAAGCATTCCACTATTTTGGGTCAAACAGAGCAAGGTCAAAATGGTAAAGACCATTGTGCCCCATAAACTACCTGTTTGCTTAGTCGCTAACTTAAAAATAGCAATCTCTCTTGGGGTTAATAACGCACATAAACGTTTTGTAGTGTTTGATAGTGCAGGTAAAACGGGTTGGTTTCAATATAGTGATGGATATGACCGCCGGAGTGTAGCAATAGTTCGACCCCATTCAAATTATTTTGCCAGTGGGCTTAGTTGCCCGCTAATGACTCTATAGTTGCACATGGCAAGATAACGCCGCATACATTGCGCTCACGCGGTCTGTAGCATAGCCTAGCAACCACAGACACTTGGTTATCTAAGATTTCAAATTAAAAACAGCATATTAACAAGTCAGGTTAGGGGTAACTTAAGTTTCGACTCATGTTTATTTTGTAAACTTACCCGCCATGTGGCAACTCATGATGAAAGTTATCCCCTCTGTTAAATTACAGTGACATCTTTTCATTACATGCTACTGGCCATAATAAGAAAATTGTCAAGTTAAGCACACGCCAACTCAAGTAAAAAATACAACAACCTATCGGGCTCGATTGGCGCTAGAGGATATTATGTTAACTAAAAAAAATCTGATCACCACCGCACTGACCCTTGGCTTATGGGGAACAACTGCACAAGCAGAGACGTTCGACTTTATGCCACAGCCAGAAACTCAAGATACCTTGGTGGTATTTCAAACGGGTGAGCACGCATCCAGTGATTTAACTCGCCTAGATGCATTATCTCAACAACGGATCTCAGCTGCGCTACAGCTAAAAAACTTCAGCGGAGAGATGGGACAAACCGTGGAAGTGTTAATGCCACAAGGACTCGATATCCAACGGCTCATCGTCATGGGGATCGGTGACAACAATGGCATGACGCCTGGTGATGTTAACAAGCTAGGTGCTAGCATTACGGCCTACTTTGGTGATAGCCAAAACCAAGCGATATCTATTCTCACCTCGGGGCTTAGCGATGCTAGCAGCAATGTTAGTTTCGCCGCAGAACTGGCCCACGGGATTAACTTACGCGCCTATCAATTTGATAAATACCTAACCGAGAAAAAGCCAGCCGAGAAGCACTACCAGATTAGTGTCGATAATCCCGCAGCCACTGACAAGCGCTACCAACAGCTTGCCGCCATTGAAAAAGGCGTCTTTTTAGCTCGCGATCTCACCTCAGAAGTTCCCAGTGCCATGACACCTGTCGATTTTACCAACGCGGCCCAAGAACTCAAAAAACTCGGGGTAAAGATCACCATCTTAGAGCCCAAGCAGATTGAACAGCTCGGTATGGGCGCCTTGCACGCGGTGGGTCGTGGCTCGAAGGAGGGAGCACGTTTAGTGGTGGCTCACTGGCCGGGTAATGATGATACCCCCATCGCCCTTGTCGGCAAAGGGATCACCTTCGACTCTGGTGGCTATAACATAAAAGCCACCGGCGACTCTATCTCACGTATGAAATCGGATATGGCTGGTGCCGCGACCGTATTGGGTACCATTAAAGCAATGGCCCTGCAGCAAGCTGATGTCAATGTGGTCGGCGTGATGGCAATGGCAGCCAACATGGTGTCAGATACCGCTTTTGCGCCGGGTGATGTCGTGATAACCGCCGAAGGTTTAAGCGTTGAAGTACTCAATACCGATGCTGAGGGCAGATTAGTTCTCGCCGATGGTATGTGGTATGCCCGCCACCACTATCAGCCACAAGTCATGGTGGACATCGCCACCTTAACTGGCTCAAAAGTGCGTGCGCTGGGCAAACGCTATACCGCTATCTTTAGTGACGATGACACCTTAGTCGATGAGTTAACCTTCTCTGGGCATACCGTCGATGAAAAGTTGTGGCGACTACCTCTAGCCTATGAGGATCTATTAAAGAGTCCCATTGCCGATTTAAAAAATGCCGGCTATGGCGGCCCCGGTGCGTCCACGGCGGCAGTATTTTTGAAACAGTTCAGTGGTGACACTACATGGGCCCATTTGGATATCGCTGGCAGTGCACTCGCAGCCAAAGATGAAGGGATCACGCCTAAGGGTGGCACAGGTCACGGTGTACGTCTGTTAAGCCATTGGATCATGAATCGAGACCAATAACTCAGAACACACCAAGCACGCCCCATTGATAATAAGGCGTGCTTTTTCCCTGAATACCATATCAATCGACAATGTAATGGAGTAGGTGAAATACTAATTTTTCACTTACAAGCAACTAGTGAATGCCAGTGCTAAACCAGCTGCAGTAGATCGCTCAGGGCGGTTAGGTGTAAGTGCGGCAACAGCCCAGAGCCTGCCACTTGAGACTCGCGGCCAACTGCCGGGTTTAACCACGCCGCCTGACAACCCGCAAGGCGTGCGCCTTGCACATCGGCTGTATAGCTATCACCCACATGCAGTAACAACTTAGTGGGTAAAGCTAAACGTGTGGCCGCTTGATAAAACATATCAGCATAAGGCTTCATACGAGTGCCATTACCCGGATGCACCACAAACTCCAAGACCTCGCCGAGTCCAATTTGCTCGGCATCGACATTGCCATTAGTGATCCCCACTAGGCAATAACGCGCGGCTAATTGCTGTAAAATCGATAACACCTCAGGCGCTACACTAAAGTCGGCGCGATGATAACGAAAATAATCTAAGCCCTCTCTTGCCCCTATTGCCGCCACTTTTCTATCGTAACCGAGCATGAGTAGACCTTGCTCTAAGGTGACGAGTCTGGCCGCCGTGGTGTCATGGGCTAATAAAGGTGACTCGATGACTAGTTGCTGCTTAAGGTGTTGCCAATCTTGGGCTTGCCACTGCAGTGTCTTAGGGTATTGCTGAGCTAAAAAGGCCCATAATTGACGCTCGGCGTTGCGCATAACAGGACGATTATCATAAAGGGTATCGTCTAAGTCGAAGCTGATTGCATTGATGGCCGTTGGCCGAATTGCAACACTAATCATTATCACCTCGTTTTTTGGCTCTAGGGTGAGCCCCATCGTACACCTTAGCAAGATGTTGGAAATCAAGACTGGTATACACTTGGGTAGTCGATAAATTGGCGTGACCAAGGAGCTCTTGTACCGCCCTTAAATCGGCGCTCGACTCCAACATATGAGTCGCAAAAGAGTGGCGCAGTTTATGCGGATGCACATGCATGCTCAAGCCCTGGGCTTGCCCCCATTTATTCAGCCGCGCCTGAATACTGCGATGGGCCAAACGATTACCTTTAGCTGTAACAAACAGGGCGTCATCAACACAAGGTAAGCTCGCGCGTACCATCAGCCATTGCTCAATCGCCGCCATCGCGATACGGCCGACAGGCACAATACGTTCTTTACTGCCCTTACCCATGACCTTGACCTGATAATCACTGTATTGAATATCCAAGGTATTGAGCGCGGCCAGTTCGGCGAGTCGCAGCCCAGAGGAGTAAAACAGCTCCATCATCGCTTTATCGCGCAGCGACAAAGGATCGTCCCCCTCGATAGATAACAGGTGGGTCACCGAATCTACGTCCATGTTTTTAGGCAGCGGCTTGCCTTGCTTAGGCGCACTTAACTGGGCGGCTGGATCGAGGCTAACGAGCGACTCTCGCAATAAATACTGATAAAACTGTTTTAATGCCGATACACATAGAGCGATAGAGCGAGGCCCTAACCCTTGGCGATGCAGCTTATTGAGCACCCCTTGCAGATGCTCGCCATCCAGCTGGTGCCAACTCAGCCCTTGGGGTAATAAGGTTTGCACCCGCCGTAACTCAAAGCGATAGTTGCGCACGGTATGGGGAGAAACTTGCCGCTCTGAGGTGAGATAACGTTCAAACCGCGCCGTCCAGTCTGCTACGTGCATAACATTACAACTTAGGTAGCAGGTGATCGAGCAACTGTTTTAGTTGGTCTAACAACAAGTTATCCATCTCAGGATGAAAATGTACCGGGTCGGCACTGGCGATAGCAAAGATCACCTGACCACATTGCTTAGATAAACGCGATAAGGCTACCGAACCGACCTCGCTACCAAATAACCGTTTAGACTCTGTTTGGGTCAAACGGCCAAAATAGTAACCTTGCTTCAACCGGTTACTCCAAATATGCGACAGCTCACTGTCGATATCGTGCACGGTAATTAAACGCACATGAGTAAATTGAAATTGTTGCTGCAGCTCATTGGAGAGCACCTGCCTTAGTTCACCTAAGTCGGCGGCCTGCAATAATTTAAGCGATAAAGCTGTATTAAACATGTAGATCTGCTCATTACGCGAGGCCATGGTCAGCAGTGAGGTGATCTCCTCTTCTAACTGAGCCACTCGGCTGCGTAACATCTCTTGTCTGCGTTCGACTAACGAGACGGCGCCACGTTGCGCATGGGGAATACGCATTGCCAACAACAATTCAGGGTAACGACTAAAGAAATCTGGATTATCAAGAAGATACTCGCGGATCAAAATCTCATCAAAAGGCAGCGGTGTTTTTGTATTCATAGCATCATTCATTATTATATTTGTCCGTCATACACATGCTCTGCTGGGCCAGTCATCCATAAGGGAGTCCCCTCACCGTCCCAACTAATAGTGAGCGTGCCACCGGGTAGATCAACACGCACTCGCTTATCTAGCTTACCTTGCAACTGACCTACCACCACGGCCGCGCAAGCACCACTGCCACAGGCTAAAGTTTCAGCGGCGCCACGCTCATATACCCGCAGCTTGATATGGCCGCGATCCACCACCTGCATAAAGCCCACATTCACCCCTTTGGGAAAGCGTTCGTGGTTGGTGAGTAGCGCGCCTATGCCTTCCACATCGGCGCTGCTGATATCATCAACATCGAGCACACAATGGGGGTTCCCCATAGACACGGCGCCACATAAAAAGGTGCGCATCTCATCGCCACGCTGGGTTTGCAGTAAGTAGGTCTTTTCTGCTTTTTTGGCGCTAAAAGGGATCTGGCTTGGCTCTAGAATGGGCACGCCCATATTCACCGTGACATTACCGTCGTGCTCTAACCGTAAAGTAATTTTACCCGATGCGGTGCTGACCTTAATTTTATGCTTATTGGTGAGGCCTTTATTGCGTACAAAACGGGCAAAACAACGCGCACCATTACCGCATTGTTCCACTTCGCTGCCATCGGCATTAAAGATACGATAATGAAAGTCCAAGTCAGGATCGTAAGGCGGTTCAACCAATAAGAGTTGATCAAAACCGACACCGAAATTTCGATCCGCTAATCGCTTTATCTGCTCTGGCGAGAAATAGACATTTTGGGTGACACCATCGACCACCATAAAATCATTGCCTAAACCATGCATCTTGGAGAATTGGATCAAAAGTATATTCCTTTAAATAGCTTACCTAGCTGAATTAACCATAGTTTACGGCAGTAACTGCTCACCTTGCCACAATTGCGACACGGTTTCTCGCGCTCTGACCACATAATGCTTATCACCGTCGACCATCACCTCTGCCGCTCGGGGGCGAGAGTTGTAGTTAGATGACATAGTAAAGCCATAGGCGCCCGATGAGCGTACCGCCAGTAGATCCTTGGCCTGCAGATTGAGCATTCTGTCTTTACCTAAGAAATCCCCAGTTTCACACACAGGGCCAACCACATCGTAATTACGCTCAATCCCTGCACGCGGCACTACGGGGATAATTTTTTGCCACGCACTGTACAGCGATGGGCGGATTAAGTCATTCATTGCACCATCGACAAGTGCAAAATTTTTGTCACTATTTTCTTTTAAATAAAGCACTTGAGTAACAAAGATACCGGCGTTAGCGGCAATAGCCCTACCCGGCTCGAAGATCAATTTAAGATCGCGATCGTCGAGCCTATCGAGTAACGCCGCGGCATAATCGCTGGGCGCAGGCGGCTGCTCATCATCATAAGTCACCCCAAGGCCACCGCCCACATCAAGGTGTGCAATCTTCACCCCTTGCTCGGCGAGGCGATCGATAAGCCCAAGCATTCTGTCCATCGCATCAAGAAAGGGCTGTATCTCGGTCAGCTGCGAGCCGATATGACAATCGGCCCCTTTGACCTCTAGCCCAGGTAATTGGTGAGCCCGCATAAAAATACCTTCGGCCTCTTCCATGGCAATACCAAACTTGTTCTCTTTCAGTCCAGTGGAAATATAAGGGTGTGTGCCCGCATCGACATCGGGGTTGACCCGCAATGAGACCGGGGCAATCTTGCCTACACGCAGCGCCACTTCATTAAGCTGCTCAAGTTCGGCGGCCGACTCCACATTAAAGCAATAGATACCTAGCCCTAACGCCATCTCCATTTCTGCAACGGTTTTACCCACCCCAGAAAACACCACCTTACTCGGGTCACCACCGGCTTCCATAACTCGTGCCAGCTCGCCACCTGAAACGATATCAAAACCGCTACCAAGGCGCGCCAACACGTTAAGCACCGCCAAGTTAGAATTAGCCTTCACTGCATAACAAATAAGGTGGGGATGATTAGCCACGGCACTATCAAAGGCATGCCAATGGCGCTCAAGGGTCGCGCGTGAATAAATATAAAGCGGCGTGCTATAGGTGCGCGCTAAGTCAGCCACTGAACACTGCTCGGCATGGAGCGTGCCCTCTTGATACAGAAAATAATCCATGGTTATTCCTTTACTGCAGATGTTGTTGTGGGCACCTCAGACTGGGGGGTTGCTTGCTCAGCCTGGTTATCTTGCACCTCTGGGGCCTTGTATAGTGGGCCTTTTTGACCGCAGGCCACCATAAATACACTGCCTAGCAGCAGTAACGACATCAACTTCATCTTGTTCAACATCAGACATTCCGGGATTTAGAGGGATGATAAACGACACAACAACAGCGCCGCAGTTTGCGATTTAGCACGCTTGTATCGCCCTATACTACATGGCTAATCGACCTACGCCAGCAATTTAATTTAATGGCGCGCGCCACAGGGGGGACCCCCAAATAACCAACTCACGCATTAAGCGATTCAGCTGCTGAAAATCCACATGTTTTCAATCAGCCGACCCGCCTTTGGCTCAGGCGCTTTATCGGCTAAAACAGCCCAGCCACACGCGTTTATATGCATTATTTGTGATGTTTGCAGAGATAGCTATAAAACGTCAAGCAGATATCCACCTCTTGACCGCCATTGTGAATATTTTTACTGCTTAACCGCGCTTAGCATAAAAATCAATGGAGCCTAATGGATAGCGTTGCTACTATATTGACTCTGAAAATCATTTCATTGAAGGATGCCCCATGGCAATGACTGACTCCGAGTATCACAAACTCGCCGACGAGATGTTTAGCGCACTAGAAGATGCCATAGAATATGCAATCGATGAGCAAGATGCTGATATCGATGTCGACGCATCAGGCAACGTATTACAACTGGAATTTCAGGACCGCTCAAAAATTGTGATCAACAAACAAGAGCCACTGCATCAAATTTGGGTAGCAACTCAATTTGGTGGATACCATTTCTCTTTTGTCGATGGTAAGTGGATTGATGAACGCAGTGATGCGGGTGAATTTATGCCGTTTGTCGTCGAGTCTATTCGTCGACAAGGTAATGTAACCCTTAAGTTATAAGCGTTAGCTCACGATGGCGGTGCGGCGTCTCTGCACCGCTAAAATTGCGCCGACGCCTCCTCAATACTGACCCCAAACGGTAATGCGCGCAATTGGCCATCGATGCGCACCAACCTAAAAAACTGTGGCAAGTTAAAACGCTGGTTATCGTTGTACGATTTGTTAAAGGCATGGTGATGGCTCACCTGACTGGCTAACTCGTCAATATTAGTGCCCAGCTGAGTGTAATGATTAAGCTCATTTTTTTCATCCAGCACATACACATCAATTCCCTCTTCATGCTGACGTAAGAAATACTGAATCGCGCCTAACGCGGCAAACTCTTGGATCACCTGCGGGACTTTGCTAAAAGGCTCATTGCCTAAATCTGGCCGAGGCAGCTCTAACATCCGCTGTTTAGACAGGCGCTGATAAAATGCAGATGCCTGACTTAGGTCTTTATAGTTCATCCCTTTGGAGTTAAAAAACAAGCCGTATTTTATCCCCCCGACCTCTAGCGGGTAGGCCATGGTCGATGAGCTTTGTGCTTGTTTACTTAACCGGTTGGCACGTTGCACCAATAATCTTATCGCTTTCTCAAATTGTGACGCTAGGCGACTAGAGCAGCTCACCACGTCCACTTGTACCTCATTGGGCGCCCTTTGCACCCCAGGATTGGTGTAAGACAGCGCGTCTAAAATAGCTTCATTGCCATCAAAATGATGACAATGCCACTCTCCCCAACTATTTTGGCAGATCACGTCTAACGATTGCAGCATATTGGTATGCTGACGCCCCAGCGAAAAGATATTGGCATTCATATAATCGACCATGATCTCTTGGCCACGCCAACTCACGGTGGGGTCGCTATTGAAATTGATCAAAAAAATCAATTTACGAAAGTACCAAGGTTGGCAAAGATCGAGTTTTGAAGCCCGCCACTCTGTCTCTTTTAAAATCGCCGGTAAGCGCCGAGCCGCTTTGGTTAACCGCTTAGTTTGATGCGAGCTACCATTGAACTCATACCAATGGGTTGTGGCGGTAGAAGCGCCATTTAATGCCGCCCACGCCAATAGCTTCGCCTTGCTGGGCGAGTGATATACCGCGCGGTTTGCCATAAAGTTTCTCGACTCAGGCGTGCAACGATACAAGTGGTAGTCTTGCGTTTGCTGGCTATACACCACGGTTAAATCGGTTTCGGCAATTGACTCACTCCACAGCCAATTGAGCCGCGTGATTTGAGTGTCATCTTCGCTAAAATAGGTGTGTAGCTTACGGGTTAACAAGCCGAGATCGGAGATCTTAAGGCTTTCACTCAGCTTGTTCACCGAGGCAAAATGCAATAAGGTTTGGTAACTTCCCAGCATCAATTCATTTAACTGCTCGTTAAACCATTGCAGTTGTCCACAGTGCCAATGAGCGCACTGATCTAAGGTACTTAGCAGGTTAGTAGACCAGCCCCAACACTCAACTAAGTGCTGCAGTTTGTGATAACGCCAGTCTTTGGGGTGATCGGCAACAGTCAATCTAATACCACACTTGAGGTAAAAACAGCGTCTAACAATTTCAAGACGGCGTTGATCATTTTTACTTTCTAAATAACGCTCTATCGATTGGTACAATAGAAAGTAAGCATCATTAAATGCGGAAAAATCCCCCGCCAAGGTACGCTGCCACACCTGGGCACTGACCAGCTGACTCTCGGGGTAATCACTGGCATAAGCTTCGAGCAACATTACCTTAAGCAGCGCCTTATGGGGCTTATCTAGTCCTTTATATAGCTGCCAAAGCGAAGCACCAAAATATTCACTCGCGGGTAAGTTGCTCACATCCCCCAAAAATAGGTGTGTCTTGGGGGTCGCCGATTGCGGCCACCAAGCAACAGGCTTACCCGCTAAACAAATATGGCTACGATAGAACTCTTCGAGTAACAACCAATGCTGTGAGCTACCGCTGTTTTCAATGCCAATAGTCGATGCGATGCCATCATCTTGACTGACTGAAAGTAAAAACTGCTTCGGGTGCACCAAGTAGATATTGACCTCAAAATCATACTGGGCAAACCAAGCGGTCAATTGGGTTGATTTTTGCTGTAACGATAGACGTTCATCACGAGACAAATTGGGGTCATACACCACCCAAATGTCGATATCACTTTTCGGGTTTTGACCAAAGGTGGCCGTGCTCCCCATGGAATATACGCCATAGATCGCGCTTGACTCATCGAGCCTGCTTTCTGGGATAGGGATCTCAAAAACGTTACATGCTTCTAACACCTTGTCGTCTAGGGTGTAATGCTCAATACCAAAGGGAGTCAAGGGGCCGTTATAACCGGGGAGTTCGCTGCTGTGACCATGAAAAAGCATAGGAATCAAATGGAAAAGGTGGCGCTGCAAGGGGGTGAGTATCGCCAAAGCTCGTGCAAAACGAACTTGGTTTAAGCGTTCAGCCGTTTCGATATCATGCACTTGGTTACTCAATGTTTAGTGACCCTGTTACAAATTAATTCCACTTACGCATGCTAACAGTTAATACAAAAACAGCAAGTATATGTGAAGCGGGTCACACTTTATTGAGAGGGTTACCCCGATTCAAATGGGTACACTTCAAAGAATCGACAGTCGATTCTTACATAAGTTTGAAACCAATGTTAGCATTAGCGCAACTATGGCCTCTGATGGAATATCGAGCATGTCTGAAAACGTCATTCGTATCGCGACACGTAAAAGCCCACTTGCAATGTGGCAAGCTGAATTTGTAAAAGCCGAATTAGAAAAAGCGCATCCAGCGCTAGTTGTAGAACTGCTGCCAATGAGCACCAAGGGGGATGTCATGCTAGACACACCTTTAGCAAAAGTGGGCGGTAAAGGGCTATTTGTAAAAGAACTTGAAGTAGCCATGCTCGAAGGCTTAGCCGACATTGCCGTGCATTCAATGAAAGACGTTCCGGTTGATTTTCCTGAAGGATTAGGACTGGAAGTGATCTGTGAACGCGAAGATCCACGTGATGCTTTTGTGTCAAATACCTATAAAACCATTGATGAACTTCCACACGGCGCAGTGGTAGGTACCTCAAGCTTACGTCGTCAGTGCCAGATCCGTGCGGCTCGCCCAGATCTAGAAATTCGCGATCTGCGTGGTAACGTCGGTACTCGTCTTGCCAAGTTAGATGCCGGTACTTACGATGCCATTATCCTTGCCGCTGCCGGGCTCATTCGCCTCAAGCTAGAAGATCGCATTGCTAGCTTTATCTCGGCTGAAGATTCACTACCGGCCAATGGTCAAGGTGCCGTAGGCATCGAATGCCGTTCTAATGATGAGCGTGTTAAAGCCTTATTGGCGCCACTTGAGCACACAGAAACTCGCCATCGCGTAATAGCCGAACGTGCCATGAACACCCGTTTAGAAGGCGGTTGCCAGGTGCCGATTGGCGCTTTTGCCGAAATATCGGGCGATACCCTCACCCTTCGCGGTTTAGTCGGTAACCCTGATGGTAGCCAAATTATCGAAGGCACAACGGTCGGTTCAAGAAACGATGCTGAAACCTTGGGTATTGCACTAGCCGAAGACCTACTTGCTAAAGGTGCTAAAACCATCTTAGATGCTGTTTACGCTAAGTAATCAACATGAAAGTACTGCTGACGCGCCCTGAAGGGCGCAATCAGTCAATGATAGAGGCACTGAGTCAACGACAGGTGCCTTTTGTCGTTACCCCCTTACTCGAAGTCATCGCGACCGATGATATCTACAATAAAGCCGATATTACCGCTTTTCATCGAGCCGATATCGTTATCTTCATCAGCACTAATGCGGTGGAATATGCCGCTCAGGCGCTCAACAATCACTTCCCTGATAACATCGACTATTATGCCGTTGGTAAAGCCACCTTCCTGGCACTGCAAGCCCTAGGGCTTAATGCTAATGAAGCGCCAGCAGATTGCCAACAGACAGAGGGCCTATTGACACTCCCCTCACTGCAAACCTTAGAAGGCCAGAAGATCACCATAGTTCGTGGTGTCGGTGGTCGCGAAGCCTTGGCAGAGCAATTAGCCCAAAGAGGTGCTATTGTCAGTTATTGGCAGGTTTATCAACGGGAATGCCCACCGCTCAGTCACAGGATTGCTTACGATTGGCAACAGCAAAATATCGACACTATTGTTGTTACCAGTGGACAAATTCTCAGCCATCTAATGCAACTTGTACCCAAAGAACTGTTTGCTTGGTTACACGCATGTCATATTATAGTGCCGAGCTCGCGGGTTTATGACCAAGCCATAAATGCCGGGTTTACACACGTTACTAATGCTAAAGCAGCCAACAGCGATGCAGTCCTAACAGCTTTAGGTTTAACAGCTTAAACCTTTTAGCCGCCTGCAATACTGGCTTTCGTCTTCAAGGATCTGTTGAATGGACAATAAAACGCAACAAAGCAACACCGTCGCCACACCTGAGCCCGATGACAGCATAGAGGCGACATTTGCTGAGACTTCGCCAACGTCATCATCGACAGAACCAACGAGTGAACCTAAAGCATCGACTGGAGTGTCTTGGGGATTTTTATTTAACCTAGTATTTATCTTATTGCTACTGTTCGCCACGATAGCGGGCGGCTTCTACCTATACCAAGAGTTAACCATTCAAAAGCAAAAGGCGCTCGATTTATCGGCCCAGCTTCAGCAACGCCTCGATGATCCTGTCGCTCGTCTCACTCATTTAGAGCAGCAGCAACGCATGATAGAGCGTGAGGTGACCAATAAGCTTAACCGCATCACTGACTCACAACAGCTACTGCAGGAGCAAGTGAATAAACTCGCTCAACAAAACCCCAATCATTGGATGGCTGAAGAAGCCAAGTATTTAGTTAGAATGGCAGGGAGTAAACTCTGGCTCGAAAAAGATCCTCAAACCGCATTGAGCCTACTCGAAGCCGCTGATGACCGCATTGCAACCATGAAAGATCCCTCGCTCACCCCCCTGCGTAAAGCATTAGCGCAAGATATGAGCAATGTGGCCGCCATTAAAACCACCGATATAGCAGGCACAGTGCTGACCTTAGACAGCATGATAGACAAGTTGCCAAAACTAAAATTAAATCGTACCCAATCAATATTAAGCGGCAAAGATGACTCATCGGCAATGACTGAGTCACTGGATGATTGGCAAGACAATTTAGCAAAATCATGGCAAGCGCTCATTGAAGAGTTTGTGGTGATACGTAAGCGCACCACAGATCAGGCCCCCTTATTAGCGCCCGATCAGCAGTGGTATTTAGTCGAAAATATTCGCAATAAATTACTGCAAGCCCAACTCGCGTTATTGCGCCAAGATCAGGTCAACTATCGTCAATCTATCCGCTTGGCAAGAAAGTGGATTTTTCAGTATTTTGATTTAGCCGATAGCAAAACCGAGCAAACCTTAGCCGCTTTAGATGCCTTGGTCACCTTGGAGGTTCAAGCGCCAACCATCAACCAGTTCGCATCAACCCCACTGCTACAACAACTTGTTACACGAGGGAGCTTGATAAGCGAGCAGGAGAATCCATTATGATTAAGGCGCTTGTCTACCTTGTTATCATCTTAATTGGCTTAGTCATCAGCCCTTATCTATCGGGTATTAATGGCTACCTTTATTTGGCCATTGGCGACTATGAGCTAGAAACCAGCCTGATGTTCGCCCTATTTGCAGCCATCTTATTTTATGCCGCCTTGGTGCTGATTGAATGGTTGGTGGTTTGGACCCTCAATTTAATATTAAGCAGTCGTTTTTTACCGGAAAAATGGCGTAGAAAAGCCGCTAGAAAACATACTCTTCAGGGCGCATTAGCCCTTGCAGAAGAGGATTGGAGCGCTGCAGAACAGGCCATGGCTAAAGGGGCTAACAAGGGTGAACTCCCGGCACTGAATCTATTAGCAGCAGCAAGAGCGGCGCATCATCAACACAATATTGAGGCTCGCGATCACTATTTACTCGAGGCCGAAAAAGATCTTCAGGCCAGTAAAGCCGTGCAAACGACCCGAGTACGCTACCTTATGCAACAAGGCGAACTCGAACAAGCCAGAACCGTTTTAGATAAGCTCAATCCGACCAGTAAAAGTAAAGCCCCGCTGCTCCGCTTGGCATTAGAGCTATATCAAGCTCAACAAGATTGGCCCGCACTCAAGTTACTGCTTCCTATCATTAGTAAACGCGGCTTGCTCAGTGCAGAAGAGTTTCAAGCACTCAACACCGAAACCAATAAGGCATTACTACAAAGTGCGGCAGAGCAAAATGAGCAAGAGCTTGAGAAAGCTTGGCACTGGTTGAGCCGCGCTGATCGTAAGCAACCTCTATTTATCGCCCAATATGCCATTGGATTGGCGAGCTATGAGCGAAAAGAGGAGGCTTTAAAGTTATTATTTAAGCAATTGAAGCATAGTGCTGATCAGGATATTTTTGCCGCGATGACAGCCATCGTCACTCCAGTCGATCTTGAGGCAAGAAAGCAGCTATTTGATCTGCAAAATAAATATGCTGAAAACCCAGATTATCAAGCCTGTATAGCCACCCTTTACGATCAAAGCAAAGAGTTTACTGAATCACTCAAGTGGTGGCGAAAAGTATGCTTTCAAGCTCCCACCAAAAATCGCTGGCTGGCTCTCGCGACGGCTCAAGAGCATATTGGCGAACTACACGCAGCATTACAAAGTTACCGCAACGCCTTTAGCGACTGCTGATTGTTTATATTATTTTTAACTAAAAAACCACCTTCATGGTGGTTTTTTTGTTTAAAGAATGAACAACATTATGGCAAGGTAAAAAGTAAACCCCGTTAAAACAGATGATTACTTATTTTTACTGCAAAAGCTTATTTTGGCACTCATTTCTCCCCCCCGCCGAACAGTTGACATCAATTCAAAGCTCACCACACTTAATGTAAGTAGAAGCAAGCCCCAAAAACACGCATAACTAGAGCAATACCGCTGTATTAGCTCAATGTTTTATGCCTAGTAAAGCGAGAAATTATTATGGGTGCATCAATTACGACACAAGACGCTGTAGTCACTAATCTTGTCGGTCAACTTACCGTTAAGGATGAGCAGGGAAATATCAGAGAAATTAATATTGGCGATACCATTAAAGCGGGTGAGCAGCTGATTTTTCCTGAAAACGCGACATTTAACTTAACCTATGAAGATGGTACTTCAGTAGATCAAACACAAATAGCCCTGCCCACAGTGGAGCAGCAAGCCAACAGCAATGAGGCGGTAGAGGTAGATAATACCAACCAAATTGCTGATACGCCGGTCGCCCTCGACCCTGAAATCGCAGCGCTTCAAGCACAAATACTGGCAGGTGAGGATCCTACTGAAGGATTACCAGAAACCGCAGCAGGTGCTGGTACACCGGGAAATGAGGGGGGGTCTGACTTTGTATCCCTCACACGTAATGGCGATGAAACGCTCGCCAATGCGGGTTGGGATACCGCTGGATTCACTCAAGCAACGGCGACTACAGCCGAAGCCTTAGCGATCCCAGATATCGTACTTGATACGCCCACGGTTTCTTCAGCAACTTTCTCCATTTTTGAAGCTAACATGCCAGAAGGGAGCGATCCGTCAGCGTTACTCAATAGACTGGCATCTAACATAAGAGCGAATGCTGAAGCAGGAATCGATATCCTTAAAATCAACGGCATTACTATTATTGATAATGGCCAATTTGTCGGTCCATTAGTCATTAATACCGCCAATGGTGTACTGACGATCACTAGCTTTAATGATGCAACTGGCCAATTTGACTATGACTACAACCTTGACTCCAGTGTCGATCATAATGTCAGTGATCAAGCCCAATTACTGTTTAATATTGAATTAATCGACGGGGCTGGCAACGTTGCCAACGGTATTATTACCATAAACATTATTGACGACCAGCCAACTAGTTCTGCCGACATCAATAGCGTCGCAGAAGATCAAGGGGGGCAAGTCCTAGGTAATCTACTTTCGAATGATACCTTGGGCGCCGACTCAGCCGAAGTCACCGCGGTCACCAACAGCCAAGGCGAGACGATAGCGATAGCTGGAGCAACGTCTATCCAAGGAACATTTGGTGTACTCATCGTATTTGCCGACGGTAGCTATACCTATCAATTAGATAATTCATTAGCGGCTATTCAGTCATTAGCAGAAGGTGAGCAACTCACCGATATCTTTACTTATCAACTGACCGATGGTGACGGTGATATCGTCAACTCACCACTGACTATCACGATTACAGGTACTAACGATGCCCCAGAAACCAATGCGTTACAAACCCTTGGCGATGAAGACACCTTAATTACGGTGCCGGCCTTAAGTGGTAGTGACCTTGATGGCCAGGTGGTGAGCTTTGTGATTGACAGTCTGCCTGCCAACGGCACCTTGATGCTCAACGGCGTGGCGGTCACCCTTGGTATGACCGTGCTCGTCGCCGATGCGGCCAACCTCACCTTTATGCCCGATGAGAACTGGAACGGTGAAACCACCTTTAACTATCACTCAGTCGATAATGATGATTTGGCCGATGCCACGCCTGCCACCGTCACTATCACCATTGATTCCGTCAACGATGCGCCTGAGACCGACGATTTAGCCACCACTGGCGATGAAGACACCTTGATTGCGGTGCCCGCCTTAAGTGGTAGTGACCTTGATGGCCAGGTGGTGAGCTTTGTGATTGACAGTCTGCCTGCCAACGGCACCTTGATGCTCAACGGCGTGGCGGTCACCCTTGGTATGACCGTGCTCGTCGCCGATGCGGCCAACCTCACCTTTATGCCCGATGAGAACTGGAACGGTGAAACCACCTTTACCTATCACTCAGTCGATAATGATGATTTGGCCGATGCCACGCCTGCCACCGTCACTATCACCATTGATTCCGTCAACGATGCGCCTGAGACCGACGATTTAGCCACCTCAGGTAACGAGGACACCTTAATTACGGTGCCGGCCTTAAGTGGTAGTGACCTTGATGGCCAGGTGGTGAGCTTTGTGATTGACAGTCTGCCTGCCAACGGCACCTTGATGCTCAACGGCGTGGCGGTCACCCTTGGTATGACCGTGCTCGTCGCCGATGCGGCCAACCTCACCTTTATGCCCGATGAGAACTGGAACGGTGAAACCACCTTTACCTATCACTCAGTCGATAATGATGATTTGGCCGATGCCACGCCTGCCACCGTCACTATCACCATTGATTCCGTCAACGATGCGCCTGAGACCGACAATTTAGCCACCACTGGCGATGAAGACACCTTGATTGCGGTGCCGGCCTTAAGTGGTAGTGACCTCGATGGTCAGGTGGTGAGCTTTGTGATTGACAGTCTGCCTGCCAACGGCACCTTGATGCTCAATGGCATGGCGGTGAGTATTGGCATGACGGTGCTCATTGCCGATGCGGCTAACCTCACCTTTATGCCCGATGAGAACTGGAACGGTGAAACCACCTTTACCTATCACTCGGTCGATAATGATGATTTGGCCGATGCCACGCCTGCCACCGTCACTATCACCATTGATTCCGTCAACGATGCGCCTGAGACCGACGATTTAGCCACCACTGGCGATGAAGACACCTTGATTGCGGTGCCGGCCTTAAGTGGTAGTGACCTCGATGGTCAGGTGGTGAGCTTTGTGATTGACAGCCTGCCTGCCAACGGCACCTTGATGCTCAACGGCGTGGCGGTCACCCTTGGTATGACCGTGCTCGTCGCCGATGCGGCCAACCTCACCTTTATGCCCGATACGAACTGGAACGGTGAAACCACCTTTACCTATCACTCAGTCGATAATGATGATTTGGCCGATGCCACGCCTGCCACCGTCACTATCACCATTGATTCCGTCAACGATGCGCCTGAGACCGACAATTTAGCCACCACTGGCGATGAAGACACCTTGATTGCGGTGCCTGCCTTAAGTGGTAGTGACCTTGATGGCCAGGTGGTGAGCTTTGTGATTGACAGTCTGCCTGCCAACGGCACCTTGATGCTCAACGGCGTGGCGGTCACCCTTGGTATGACCGTGCTCGTCGCCGATGCGGCCAACCTCACCTTTATGCCCGATGAGAACTGGAACGGTGAAACCACCTTTACCTATCACTCAGTCGATAATGATGATTTGGCCGATGCCACGCCTGCCACCGTCACTATCACCATTGATTCCGTCAACGATGCGCCTGAGACCGACGATTTAGCCACCTCAGGTAACGAGGACACCTTAATTGCGGTGCCCGCCTTAAGCGGTAGTGACCTCGATGGTCAGGTGGTGAGCTTTGTGATTGACAGCCTGCCTGCCAACGGCACCTTGATGCTCAATGGCATGGCGGTGAGTATTGGCATGACGGTGCTCATTGCCGATGCGGCTAACCTCACCTTTATGCCCGATGCGAATTGGAACGGTGAAACCACCTTTACCTATCACTCAGTCGATAATGATGATTTGGCCGATGCCACGCCTGCCACCGTCACTATCACCATTGATTCCGTCAACGATGCGCCTGAGACCGACGATTTAGCCACCACTGGCGATGAAGACACCTTAATTGCGGTGCCCGCCTTAAGCGGTAGTGACCTCGATGGTCAGGTGGTCAGCTTTGTGATTGACAGCCTGCCTGCCAACGGCACCTTGATGCTCAATGGCATGGCGGTGAGTATTGGCATGACGGTGCTCATTGCCGATGCGGCTAACCTCACCTTTATGCCCGATGCGAATTGGAACGGTGAAACCACCTTTACCTATCACTCGGTCGATAATGATGATTTGGCCGATGCCACACCGGCCACCGTCACCATCACCGTTGATTCCGTCAACGATGCGCCTGAGACCGACAATTTAGCCACCACTGGCGATGAAGACACCTTGATTGCGGTGCCGGCCTTAAGTGGTAGTGACCTCGATGGTCAGGTGGTGAGCTTTGTGATTGACAGTCTGCCTGCCAACGGCACCTTGATGCTCAATGGCATGGCGGTGAGTATTGGCATGACGGTGCTCATTGCCGATGCGGCTAACCTCACCTTTATGCCCGATGAGAACTGGAACGGTGAAACCACCTTTACCTATCACTCGGTCGATAATGATGATTTGGCCGATGCCACGCCTGCCACCGTCACTATCACCATTGATTCCGTCAACGATGCGCCTGAGACCGACGATTTAGCCACCACTGGCGATGAAGACACCTTGATTGCGGTGCCGGCCTTAAGTGGTAGTGACCTCGATGGTCAGGTGGTGAGCTTTGTGATTGACAGCCTGCCTGCCAACGGCACCTTGATGCTCAACGGCGTGGCGGTCACCCTTGGTATGACCGTGCTCGTCGCCGATGCGGCCAACCTCACCTTTATGCCCGATACGAACTGGAACGGTGAAACCACCTTTACCTATCACTCAGTCGATAATGATGATTTGGCCGATGCCACGCCTGCCACCGTCACTATCACCATTGATTCCGTCAACGATGCGCCTGAGACCGACAATTTAGCCACCACTGGCGATGAAGACACCTTGATTGCGGTGCCTGCCTTAAGTGGTAGTGACCTTGATGGCCAGGTGGTGAGCTTTGTGATTGACAGTCTGCCTGCCAACGGCACCTTGATGCTCAACGGCGTGGCGGTCACCCTTGGTATGACCGTGCTCGTCGCCGATGCGGCCAACCTCACCTTTATGCCCGATGAGAACTGGAACGGTGAAACCACCTTTACCTATCACTCAGTCGATAATGATGATTTGGCCGATGCCACGCCTGCCACCGTCACTATCACCATTGATTCCGTCAACGATGCGCCTGAGACCGACGATTTAGCCACCACTGGCGATGAAGACACCTTGATTGCGGTGCCCGCCTTAAGTGGTAGTGACCTTGATGGCCAGGTGGTGAGCTTTGTGATTGACAGTCTGCCTGCCAACGGCACCTTGATGCTCAACGGCGTGGCGGTCACCCTTGGTATGACCGTGCTCGTCGCCGATGCGGCCAACCTCACCTTTATGCCCGATGAGAACTGGAACGGTGAAACCACCTTTACCTATCACTCAGTCGATAATGATGATTTGGCCGATGCCACGCCTGCCACCGTCACTATCACCATTGATTCCGTCAACGATGCGCCTGAGACCGACGATTTAGCCACCTCAGGTAACGAGGACACCTTAATTACGGTGCCGGCCTTAAGTGGTAGTGACCTTGATGGCCAGGTGGTGAGCTTTGTGATTGACAGTCTGCCTGCCAACGGCACCTTGATGCTCAACGGCGTGGCGGTCACCCTTGGTATGACCGTGCTCGTCGCCGATGCGGCCAACCTCACCTTTATGCCCGATACGAACTGGAACGGTGAAACCACCTTTACCTATCACTCAGTCGATAATGATGATTTGGCCGATGCCACGCCTGCCACCGTCACTATCACCATTGATTCAGTCAACGATGCGCCTGAGATCACAAATATTGATCCGGCAAGGGTTTCAGAAGAAGGACTACTCTATGGAATAGAGGATGATAATACTGGTGATGCTGATACCACCAATGAGGTCAGTACATCTGGCATTATTAGCTTTACCGATGTTGATAGCTCCTCCTTTGATGTATTGATTTCTGATCCCGTAGGATTGACCTCGGGTGGTGAGCCAGTAGATGTGTGGGAGCGAGATGGTAACACTTGGACAGGTAGCACACAAAATGGGCTTCTTGTAATGACCATTATAATCGGAGAGGTTGAAGGCACTTCTCCTGACTACACCGTCGGCTATCAAATCACTCTAAATGCAAACATTGATCACCCCTCAAACAACGATGAGGATATATTACAGTTCAATTTAGGGGTTACGATAAATGATATGCTGGGTAACAGTATTCCAAGCGAGCTGCTGGTAACTATTGAAGATGACTCTCCCATAGATGAAGTTGACGAGTCTGCCGAACTTTCAATACTCAACGCTATTGGTCAGTCTATATCAGGCGATCTCTTCGCTCCTGGTGCGGATGGAATTGGTGAAGTTGTTTTTACAGTGGAAACTGCTGGGCTTAAATACAATGGTGAATATTTAAGCTATAGCATGAGCGGTAATACATTAACCGCGACGGCCAAAATCGATGAACTCACAACTGTAGAAGTATTTACCGTTACAGCAGTTCAAGATCTTGATGGTCATTACGACTATCAGTTTAATCTGTTACAGGAAATTCAATTAGAATCGACAATCAGTTATGATGTCAGTGGCGCTCCTGCAAACAGCAAAGGCACCTACTTCGTTCATTCTGATGGCTCAATATCAGCTGGGGATCCAACACCCGGGCTCACTGTCATCGCAGAAATAACAGGCACAGGCAGTCAATCCAAGATCAACTCTAACAACGCTGGCATTGGCGTTGATGACAATGTTTCAATTGGCAATGGTGAGGCCGTTAGATTCGATTATGTAAATGGTGGTACTAGCTCAGCATTGATTAGTCTCGGAGTAGGTAATAATGATACTCGTGATGGAACAAGTTACTTTTATTATAAAGTGACTTATCAAAACGCTGGAGTCGTTGAATTTACAGATCAGTCTTTCGTTGGCACTCAAGATCTAGAAATCATTGCTCCCATCGGAGACACAATATTAGCCATTGAAATTTTCTATGATAATACCCATGATGATGACCCTAATAACCCCGGAGAAGCTTTCCAAGTTTTTGCTGTATCATCAAATACAATAGTTACAGAGTTGCCTATCGGAGTAGAATTCTCTTATACAGCAACAGATGGTGATAACGATAGCGTTATCTTTGCTGGTGATCCAGATGATGGGCATTTCACTATTGTAGTTGAGCCATCCGAAACTATGCAATTAGCAACGATGTCAGCAGATAATAGTAGCCTTAAAGGCTTAATCGTGAATGAATCTACTGACCCTAGTACAGGGGGAGAAATTCTAATCGGCACAAATGGGTCTGATACGATTGATTTAGGAGATGACACCGACGCTGATATTGCCATTTGGGAGGTAGGAGCAGCAGACGGAAGCATAGACACCATCATTAACTTCGACATAAACAATGACTTGCTCGATTTATCAGATATTTTAGTAGATGAGCAATTAGGTGATTTAAATGATTACCTCAATATCACATTCGATGCTGTAAATGGGGACACCATTATTACTGTCGATGCCAATGGCGATGATAGTGGATTTGACGATCTAACCATTATCCTACAAGACACTAATGTTACCCTTGGTGACTTAACAGACATCAACAACTTACTTGGCTATAGCCCATTGGTAGTAGATACCATCCCTTAAGTCAAAATATTAACGGCACAATAAAGCCAGACACTCATAAGAGTGTTTGGCTTTTTACGTTAACGAGCCTACTGCCTAGCGTATTCATACTAAATTAACAATTAATAACTAACCTGAGCATGACTTAGAACGTCAAAAAATTGACCTAAAGACAATAGCTTGCTAGCATCCTATTCTGAGAATAATTTTATAACAACTGCAATACATTATGTATTCGTAAATGTTAATTTAAGGTGTGGGAGCAGGTCATGCAATCAATCGTTACAACGGCAAATGGACAGGTCATAGATGCTCGCGGAGAGATCTCGATTGAAACCAGTAATGGTCAGAAACCTTTAACGATTGGCGAGCACATTCCCGTAGGTTCGACGCTGCTTATCCCCACCGAATCCAGTCTATTTATCGCATATGACGATGGCAGCATGTTTGACAGTAGCGCCTCCGCATCGAAACCATCTAATATGGCAGAAAATAGCGATACCACTAACGCCGAAAGTGTTGATGCACTGACTGAAATCGAGCAATTACAAGCACTGATTCAATCAGGAGAAGATCCAACAGCTAATTTACCAGAGACAGCTGCAGGTGGAACAACGAATAATGAAGGTGGATCTGATTTCATCTCCCTTGGCCGTGATGGCGCACAAACCATGGCAGCTGCAGGCTTTAACACCCAAGGTCTACCGCAGGATTTAGCTAATACAGCTGTAGAAACAACCATCATTACCGATGAAAGCCCAACGCTGACAACAAATGATACAGCCAGTATTGATGAAGATACTATCGCCACTGGCAACGTCTTAGATAACGATGCTGATATCGACAGCGACCTATCGGTGGTCAGCTTCACGGTTGATGGCCAAACCGTTACGGCGGGCACCACGGTAGAACTCGACGGCGGCACACTCGTCATCAATGCTGATGGCTCATACACCTTCACACCCAACGACAACTGGAACGGCAGCGTCCCGGTGATCACCTACACCACTAATACGGGCGCAGAAGCGACGTTAACTATTGAAGTCAGCCCGGTGGATGATGCCTCTGTGCTGGCCAACGACAGCAACACGATTGCAGAAGATACAGTCGCCACTGGCAACGTACTGGATAACGACAGTGACATCGACAGCGATCTGTCAGTGGTCAGCTTCACCGTTGACGGCGAAACCGTTGCAGCGGGCACCACAGTTGAACTCGACGGCGGTACAGTCGTCATCTACGCCGATGGCACATACACCTTTACGCCCAACGACAACTGGAACGGCAACGTCCCGGTGATCACTTACACCACTAATACCGGCGAAGAAGCGACGTTAACCATCGTCGTCACCCCGGTGGATGATGCCTCTGTGCTGACCAACGACAGCAACACGATTGCAGAAGATACAGTCGCCACTGGCAACGTACTGGATAACGACAGTGACATCGACAGCGATCTGTCAGTGGTCAGCTTCAGCGTCGACGGTCAGACCGTCACCGCCGGTACCACAGTTGAAGTAGAAGGCGGCAGCCTGGTGATCAACGCCGATGGCTCATACACCTTTACGCCCAACGATAACTGGAACGGCAACGTCCCGGTGATCACTTACACCACCAATACCGGCGAAGAAGCGACGTTAACCATCGTCGTCACTCCGGTGAATGACACCGCGCCGATTGGTGCAGATGATGCCGCTAACGTCGACGAAGGCGCGCAGGTGGTGATTGATGTCGCCAGCAATGACGCGGACAGC